>NZ_JACBZF010000022.1 GCF_013408095.1 Novosphingobium marinum | reverse complement strand
TGAGCTTCCCCCTTCTGGGTGGTCCAGATTCTGTTTTAGGATTTGGACTGAAGGAGGAATGGAATGGCACGGAAGCACAAGCCGGAAGAGATTATCGGCAAGCTGCGTGAAGCTGAGATCGTGTTGGCGCAGGGCGGCGCGGTATCGGATGCCTGCCGCCGGATCGGCGTTACTGAGCAGACCTATTATCGCTGGCGCAAGGAATATGGCGGGATGAAGATGGACCAGGCCCGTCGGATGAAGGACTTGGAGAAAGAGAACCAGCGGTTGCGCCGGGCAGTGTCGGACTTGACGCTGGACAAGTTGATCCTGCAAGAGGCTGCCAAGGGAAACTTCTGAGCCCCGCGCGGCGTCGGCGCTGTATCGATCACATCAGAGGAATGATGGCTGTGTCCGAGCGGCGGGTGTGCCGTGTGCTCGGCCAGCATCGATCGTCGCAGCGCAAGGTGCCACGCGGGGCAGATGACGAAGAAGCCCTGACAGAAGACATCATCGCACTTGCCAGGCAGTATGGCCGCTACGGCTACCGCCGGGTGACGGCTTTGCTGCGCGAGGCAGGCTGGCATGTGAACTACAAGCGGGTAGAACGCATCTGGCGGCGCGAGGGGCTCAAGGTTCCGCAGAAGCAACCGAAGCGTTCACGGCTCTGGCTCAATGATGGGTCGTGTATCCGCTTGCGACCAGAGTATCCGGGGCATGTGTGGTCCTACGACTTCGTGCAGGGTCACACGCATGATGGTCGTAAGTTCCGCATCCTGTCGATCATCGATGAGGCGAGCCGCGAATGCCTGGCCTTGCCGGTGGCGCGGCGATTGCGAAGCGAAGACGTCCTGGAGGTCCTTGCCGAACTGTTCCTCATGCGCGGGCCGCCAGCATACATCAGGTCCGACAACGGTCCCGAGTTCATCGCCAGGGCCGTGCAGGAATGGCTGGCAAAGATCGGCGTAAAGACGCTGTACATTACGCCAGGCAGCCCTTGGGAGAACGGATACTGTGAGTCCTTCAACGGCAGCCTGCGCGATGAGCTACTCAACGGGGAGATCTTCTACACCTTGGCCGAAGCGAAGATCCTGAT
>NZ_JACBZF010000021.1 GCF_013408095.1 Novosphingobium marinum | reverse complement strand
GGGCCTGTCAGTAATTTTGTGCGCGAGGCCATATAGATGGAATGGAAAGGACCATCGATATGGCAATCGACAAGGATTTACTGGATCAGCTTCTGGACGGTCGTGATCCGCAGGATTTGTTTGCCAAGGACGGGCTGATCGACGAGTTGAAGAAGGCGCTTTCGGAGCGGATGCTCGCTGCCGAACTGGACGATCATCTCGAATCGGAAGCGGAAACCAGGGTTGGCAATCGCCGCAATGGCAGTTCGAAGAAGACGATGTTGACCGGTTCGTCGAAGGTGACGCTGGACATTCCGCGCGACCGGTCGGGTACGTTTGATCCCAAGCTGATCGCCAAATACCAACGCCGCTTCCCGGACTTCGACGACAAGATCATCTCGATGTACGCACGCGGCATGACGGTGCGCGAGATCCGGGGGCACCTTGAGGAGCTTTACGGCATCGACGTATCGCCGGACCTGATATCGACGGTGACCGACGCCGTGCTGGAAACGGTCAGCGAATGGCAGGGACGACCGCTCGATGCCTGTTATCCGCTGGTGTTCTTTGACGCGATCCGGGTCAAGATCAGGGACGAAGGCTTCGTGCGCAACAAGGCGGTCTACATCGCGCTGGGCATCTTGCCCGATGGAACCAAGGAAATCCTCGGCATCTGGATAGAGCAAACCGAAGGCGCCAAGTTCTGGATGCGCGTCATGAACGAGCTGAAAAACCGGGGCGTAGCCGATATCCTGATCGCCGTTGTCGACGGCCTGAAGGGCTTCCCGGATGCGATCAACGCGGTCTTCCCCGAAACCGTCGTTCAAACCTGCATCGTGCATCTGATCCGAAACAGCATGAGCTTCGCGTCCTGGAAAGACCGCAAGGCCATCGCCCAGTCCCTACGCAGCGTCTATCGCGCCGAGAATGCCGAGGCCGGCCTGGCCGCGCTGGAAGCCTTCGAGGAAGGTCCGTGGGGCCAGAAATATCCGGCTATCTCGCAGAGCTGGCGTCGGCACTGGGAGCAAGTGATCCCGTTCTTCGCCTTCAGCGCGCCGATCCGGCGGATAATCTACACGACGAATGCGATCGAGGCGCTGAACTCAAAACTGCGAAGGGCGGTTCGTACCCGTGGTCACTTCCCCGGTGACGAGGCGGCGATGAAACTGCTATACCTCGTTCTCAATCACGCGGCCGAAGAATGGAAACGGCCGCCGCGCGAGTGGTTCGAGGCCAAAACCCAGTTCGCCATCATCTTCG
>NZ_JACBZF010000020.1 GCF_013408095.1 Novosphingobium marinum | reverse complement strand
GTAACCGTGGCGTGCAGGCCGCCTTGTCGAGGTAGGCGGCGCCAGCCACTGAGTGGTGATGGCTGAGGATACGCAAGAGCAGGGAGCGAGTAGTCATACGAGCGGTCGTAAGAGTACTCGTATCGAGGTCGTTGGACGCGTTTCCGGGCGCCGGCGCTGGACGGTGGACCAGAAGCTGGCGATGCTGCGCGATGCATTCGGCCCCGATGGCTCGGTCCGTTCGGCCTGCGAACGGCACGAGGTGAGCAGCGGACAGCTGTACACGTGGCGGCGATTGGCGATGTCGGGCGAGTTGACCGGCACAAGACCCTCGGTTCCAGCGCTATCCGGGGCGAGCTTTGCCGAGGTCGCCTTGGCCGAGCCGGCAGCTACGGCCGCAGTGTCATCGCCACCGGGATCTCCGCCGAACGGCCGGATCGGCATCGAGCTTCCTTCCGGAGTAAAGCTGACCGTCGATCAGACAGTCGATGCCGATGCGCTGGCGCGGGTGCTTGGCGTGCTCGCCCGATGATCCCGCTTCCGCCTTCGACCCGCATTTACCTCGCTTGCGGTGCGACCGACATGCGCAAGGGCTTCGACGGTCTCGCTGTTCTGGCGCAGCAGGTGCTGGAGCAAAGCCCGCATTCCGGCGCCTTGTTCGCCTTTCGCGGCAAGCGCGGCGATCTGGTCAAGCTGCTGTGGTACGATGGCCAGGGACTGTGCCTGTTTTCCAAGCGCATGGATCGCGGCCGCTTTGTCTGGCCGATGACGAAGACCGGTAGCGTGAGCCTTACCGCGGCGCAGCTTTCAATGCTGCTGGAAGGTATCGACTGGCGCCGTCCGGAGCGCACCGCGACCCCGCTTCTGGCGGGATAAAAACGGCAGTTTCGTGCGGTTTTTCTGGCATTGGGCGTCCCGATCCGCTAGAGGATGGAGGTGCCAGAGCAAGCTTCTTCTCACATCGACAAGAACGCCCGGATCGCCGAGCTGGAAGCAGCTCTCGCGGCCCGTGACACGTTGATCGAGACGCTCCGGTTCCAGCTTTCCCAGCTCAGGCGGATGAGCTTCGGCCAGTCCTGCGAGAAGCTTTCCAGCCAGATCGAGCAGCTCGAACTGACGCTCGAGGAACTGGAGGGCGAAGCGGAAGTCGCGGAAGCCCGCAAGGATGTGCCAGCCACGACCATGCGCGATACGCCGGTCCGCAGCCTTCCCCCTCATCTGCCGCGCACCGAACGCCGGATCGAGCCTGACGCGGGCAACTGCACCTGTCCGGATTGCGGCGGCGCGCTTCGAGCGCTTGGGCAGGACAGTGACGAGGTGCTCGACGTGGCGCCGGTGCAGTGGCGTGTCATTCGCACCATCCGCCCGAAGTATTCCTGCCGGGCCTGCGAGACGATCGTCCAGGCACAGGCCCCGGTTAAGGCGATTGCGCGCGGCAAAGCCAGCTTCGCCACGCTCGCCCATGTGGTCGTGAACAAGTTCGATCACCACCTGCCGCTTTACCGCCAGGCCGAGATGATGGCCGCCCAGGGGATCGAGATCGATCGATCAACACTCGCCCGTTGGGCCGGCCAGGCCGCCGCGCTTCTCGATCCTGTCGTCACCCGCATCCGCGAAGAGGGCTTGAAGGCCGCCAAGCTTCACACAGACGACACCCCCGTGCCCATGCTGGTGCCCGGCAAGGGGAAGACCGCTCAAGGCAGGCTGTGGACCTATGTCGTCGATGACCGCGCCTCGGGTGCGACCGGTCCGGCGCTGGTCTGGTACCGCTTCACCCAGACACGCAGCGGCGTTCATCCCCAGAGCGAGCTCAAGAACTTTGTCGGGCTGCTTCAGGCGGACGGCTATGCCGGTTACGACAAGCTCTACCGGGGTAATCGCATCAGCGAAGTCGCCTGCTGGGCGCATTTCCGGCGCAAGATATTCGAGAACCATCAGACCAGTCCGACCCCGCTGACCACCGATCTTCTTAAACGGATCACCAGACTCTATCGGATCGAAGAGGAGATACGAGGCGAGCCGCCGGATATTCGCCGCCGACACCGGCAGGAGCACAGCCAGCCAGAAGTCGACGAACTGCGCAAAGCCATCGACGATGCCTTGCGCCGCCTATCGCCCAAATCGGCAATGGCCAAGGCGCTGGTCTATGGCCGCAAGCGCTGGACAGCGCTCACCTGCTATCTCGACGAGGGCGCGGCCGAGATCGATAACAACATCGCCGAGCGCGCAATGCGCTCGGTGGCCATAGGCAGGAAAAACTGGCTCTTTGCCGGCTCCAGGGCTGGCGGCGAACGCGCTGCCGCGATCTATTCCGTCATCGAGACGGCCAAGCTCAACGGTATCGAGCCGCAAGCTTACATCGCTGACGCCATGGAGAAGATCGCAGGTGGCTGGCCAGCCTCGCGCTGGGACGAGCTCATGCCATGGAACTGGAAGTCTTCAGAAACGGCTCCAATCGCCCAAGCAGCCTGACCTGCGGTCTTCACGCCACGCTTAC
>NZ_JACBZF010000019.1 GCF_013408095.1 Novosphingobium marinum | reverse complement strand
GAGGGCATAGCGTGGATGGTACGCTAAACAACGCTAAGGGCGAACAATCAGCGAACGCTTAGGCGGCGCGGCTATCCGGCGGCAGATTGAGGGCCTTGCGGCCAGCGGAAGCGGCTGCTCGATCCCAGAGGAAATCGCCCGAGAAAGCAATATGCTCCCAACCTACTGGGGACGTATGGGCGAGTAGATCATCAGGCACCGCGACCGATGTTGATCGTAGATGCTGGGCGGCGGCATCCATGTAGATCGTGTTCCAATAGACGATCGCGGCGACGAGCAGATTGAGGCCGGACGCCCGATATTGCTGCGCCTCGTGGCTGCGGTCGATGATGCGGCCCTGGCGGAATGTGTAGATCGCCTGCGTCAGGGCATGGCGCTGCTCGCTGTTGTTGAGACCGGCATGGCATCGCCGGCGCAGATCGGGATTTTCTAGCCAGTCCAGCATGAACAGCGTCCGCTCGATCTTGCCGATTTCCTGTAGCGCGACATCGAGCTGGTTCTGCCGTTCGTAGGCAGCGAGCTTTCGCAGCATGACCGATGGCGCGACATGGCCGGCCTTGATCGACCCTACGAGGCGCAGCACGTCTTCCCATTGCTCACCGATGATGTCGGTGCGGATACGCTTGCCCAACAGCGGGGTGATGGACGGATAGGCCGTGACCGGCGCGATCGGCGCGAGCCGCCTGTCGGGGAAGTCGCGCAGGCGCGGGCAGAAGCGAAATCCCAGCATCGCGCACAGGGCGAAGACATGATCGGTCGCCCCGCCGGTGTCGGTGTAATGCTCGACGATCCTGAGATCGGTGCCGTGGCTGGTGAGGCCGTCGAGGACATAGGGCGCCTCATGCGTCGCGGCCGAGATCACTTTGACGTGGTAGGGCGCGCGCTGATCAGAATTATGGGTGTAGAAGCTGAAGCCATGATCGACGCCATAGCGGGCGTTGATATCGCCGCCCGACGCGCCGCGCTTCGCGGCCCTGAAGAACTGGCCATCGGAACTGGACGTGGTGCCGTCGCCCCATACTCGTGAGAATGGCAGGCGGTGGTGCGCGTTGATGAGGAGGGCCAGCGCCGCGCGGTAGCTGTCGTCGCGGATATAGGCGTCATGGGTCCAGAGGAGCTGATCGCGCGTGACGCCCTGACTCGCCGCCGCCATGCGCGACAGGCCGAGATTGGTCGCATCGGCGAGGATCGTGGCGAGCAGCGCGTTTTCATTGGGACACGGCTCGCCGGTACGCAGGTTGGTGAACGCCGCAAGAAAGCCGGTTTCCTGCGCCACCTCATGCAGTAGCTCGGTGATGCGGATGCGTGGCATCATGGCATCGAGCCGGTCGGCCAGCGCTTCGGCGTCGGGCGTCGCGATCGTGCGAACGGGGGATATCTGGAGGCGGTCGTCGCGATATCGCACACCCTCCAGAGCGTCGCGCTTCAGGCGCTGGGCAAATTTCTTAAGCCGCCAGTCAAGTTCGCGGCCCCGCTGTTCGAGCCATTCGCCGGCTGTGGGTGGCAGACCGAGAGCCGACACGATCGGCTTCGCCTGGGGTTCGCTGAGCAGGTAGCTGTCGAACCGGCGGTATCCTGCCGATCGCTCCACCCAGACATCCCCGGAACGCAGCTTGTTGCGCAGATGCGCGATCGTCGCGATTTCCCAGAGACGCCGGTTGATCTTGCCGTCATCGCCCACGACGATTTTCCGCCATTCCTTGCGGAAGGGCATCGGAGCGTCGGCAGGCAGATCGCGTTTGCCCGACCTGTTGAGGTCGCGCAGCATCTCGATGGCGGCGATCGTTTTTGCACTGCCCTTTCCGGCCCTGAACTGGAGCGCCTCAAGCAGGTCGGGGGCGAACTTGCGCAACGTCGCATAGCGGTCGGCCGCTACCGTCAGCGGATCAAGGTTGGCGGTTTCCGCGATTGTCGCCACTTCTGGCCTCGCCTTCAGGAGGGTGTTCCACCCGACCGATGCGTCCAGGGCCTCCATTGGATCTTCGCCGGTATCGACCGCATCGGTCAATGCGTCGATTGTCCTGCGAAAGATCAGCATCAGCCGCGCCACATTCTTTGACGTGGTGGCATAGCTGCGCGCCTGGGCGTTCTTCGCGCGGGTGAAGATGCTGCCGATCAGCTTGTCCGCCATCTCCAAGGCGTTATCGGTCAGTCGTTCCTCGAGGTCGAGCAGGAACGCAACCAGCGTAGCGCGCCGTCGGGAGGGAATATATCGCTCGATCATATAGGCAGGCGAAGCGCGGCCTTCCCTGACATATTGCCGAAATCGGTCGGCATGGATGCGGCCAGCCACGTCCGGGGAGATGCCGATCTTCCGCACTTGCCGCAGGCGGTCGAGAATCTGGCGGATGTGATCGGGCCTGGCCGCAACGGGAATGGTCTTGAGCGAAGCGAGTTGGCTCATGCCGCCGGCGTCGTCAAAGACCTGGTCGAGGGCGTGGACCTGTTCGGCGCTAAGATCAGCGATCAGGGCGTAGGCAGCCTGCTTGCGGGCACGCGCGCGTCCCGCACTACTGGCGCGTTCGATGGTGGAGATGGACGGCAGTAGAATCCGGGCCTCGCGAAGGGCGGTGACAACGCCGATCGCTATCGTCATCCCCTTGTCGGTCGCCCATGCCGTTTTCGCGGCCGCTTCGATCATGAAGGGAATGTCGGCGCGGGTTGGTCCACGAAGGCCCGCTCGCATCGCCAGCTCGCGGGCATGGTCCGTCATCGTCTGATCCCGCGCTGCATAGTTGGCCAGGTCGGTTACGTGTAGACCAAGTTGTTCCGCGACGAAGGCGGCGAGATCATGGGGTATCGCTCCCTTGTCCTGTATCAACTGCGCCAGTGTGATGCCCGGGTGCCGCAAGAGCGCGAGTTGCAGCGCGACACCCAACTGGTTCCGTCGCTCCCGTCGTGCGCCGATGATCTCGATGTCCGAAGGCTCGAAGGTGTAGAGCCGGGCTAGATGGTCGCGCTCGCTCGGGATGGCGAGGATCTGATCGCGTTCGCTCTCGGTCAGGAGTTGATGCTTACGCTTCGTCATTCCGATTCCCGTCCACAAAAGGTCATCTGGGCCTATGGACAGCCATGAGTAAAGAGACATAGTATGTGGACGGATATGGATGGGGCGAAGCGATCGCCCTTCAGATCGTCCACAGAACGACCGTTTGGGAGACGCACGGGATGGGCGATATTCTGGGTTATGCCCGCGTCAGCACCGGCGATCAGGACGTGGCTGGACAGACCATGCGTCTGGAGGAGGCCGGCGCGATCAAGGTGTTCACCGACGTCATGTCGGGCAAGAGCATGGAGCGGCCCGGTCTGGCCGAACTGATCGCCTATGCCCGCAAGGGCGACACGCTGGCGGTGGTCCGCCTCGATCGGCTTGGGCGCTCGCTCGCCGAATTGCTCACCACGGTCGAGACGCTACGCGGCCAGGGCATCGCGCTCCTGAGTCTTGAGGAAAAGATCGACACATCGTCGGCCGCCGGCGAACTCATCTTCCATGTGTTCGGGGCCATCGCCCATTTCGAGCGGAGACTGATCTCCGAGCGAACCAGGGATGGGATCGCCGCCGCGCGCGCCAAAGGCAAGTTGCCCGGCCGTCAGCCGCTCGACATGTCCAAGGTACATGCCGCCATCAAACTGGTCGAAGCGAGCATCTCGCCGACAGAAGCAGCACGACAACTCGGCATCGGCCGATCGACCATCTATCGAGAAATGCGCCGCCTCGGCGTGGAAAGGCCCATCTGAATGTCCAGATCGAAATCGGCTCACGATCTTTCCGGCCTGATGAAATATGCGGATCGCGCGCCATGGGATGAGGCATTGGCCGAAATGCTGTCCGCGCATCTCGATCCGGCGAGCGAAGCGACCGGACTCGAGCCTGACGCCATATTCGAGATAATTGGCGATCACTGGCAAGGGCCGCTATGGGGCTGCGCCTTTGAAGATCTGCTTACGCAGGAACTGGAACCCGACGGTCGCAATCTGGTCGATGACTATCTCAAGCGCCGGGGCTGGAACGAAAAGGCGCCGAACAAGGCCTATATGCGCGCGTTACGCGATACGGTCATGTCGCTCTATGAGGTCAGCGAAGTCGTGCCTGGTCAGTCGATGACCTTGCGCGATCTGCTGCGCGACGTTGCTCCGGTGACGGTGCGCGAACACGGTGCAACCCAGACCCTGGTCAACTGGGACAAGATCGCCGCAAGGGTTGTCGACGTGAACGGGCGCCATGGCATTTCCGGAGCGCTGTTGCCGTTCAGCGCTGAGGGCGCCGTGCGAGTGGTCGAGGCATTTTCCCGACTTGCCGACGAAACTCAGGACACTGCGGAATTGGACCCGTCCGATCGGGACGCGCTTCTGGGAGCATCGGGACCGATGTTCACGAACATGTGGCTGCTCGACTGTCTGGGCAAGGCCATGCCCGGCAGCGCGCCGGATATGGTCAACGCCGACGGCGATGACCTGGTGTTCCACCGTATCGTTTTTCCGCTGGCGAAAGGCGTGGTCGGCAAGAGCCTGATCCGAAGGCTGAACGCGGCACAATGGCTGGAACCTGCCAGCGACAGTTTCTGGAACTGGCTGGCACCAGCGACGAAGAACAAGAAGCCGCAAGCGACCAAAGGCAAGCGGGCCTTCGTCACGACCATGGATGACGGCACGCCGGTTTTTGCCAATGTGGAACTGGCAGGGCGCAAGCTGATCGTCGAGGTAAACAGTGCCGCCCGCGCGGAGCGAGCAATTACCCAGATGGGCGAATGGCTTGGTGATTGCGTGAGCGCGCCTATGGCCGAAATCCGGACGCTCGATCAGGTTACGGCCGACGATGCCGCCCGCACGCCACAGGACGAGGCGCTGGATATTCCACCGCATGAAATGGAGCGCATCGTTCACGATATGCTGACCCGTGAATATACGAAAACGCTCGATGAGCCGGTCCCAGCCCTCAGCCACAAGACGCCACGCGTTCTGGCCTGTACAAAGGCGGGGCGGGTAAAGGTAGCCGACTGGCTCAAATATATCGAAAATGGCGCGGCAAAATCGGGCACCGCCGATCCGATGGGCACCTATGACTTTACATGGATGTGGGAAGAACTGGGGCTTAGCGACCTCCGGCGGTAACGGCCATCATGCGGTTCTTGAAATGTTCTCGCTTAGCGTTGTCTGGCGTACCTTCCACGCGATGCCCTC
>NZ_JACBZF010000018.1 GCF_013408095.1 Novosphingobium marinum | reverse complement strand
AGAAGCTGATCCAGTAAATCCTTGTCGATTGCCATATCGATGGTCCTTTCCATTCCATCTATATGGCCTCGCGCACAAAATTACTGACAGGCCCGGTTTTCATTGAACCAAGCAAGCCTACGATCCGCAAATGGTTCAGCAAGATCGACACTCGCCAGGAGATCGAGAAGACTGCGGAACTGCTTGAGAAGATTGTTACTGAGCGCGGCGAGGCCACCGATCTTCAATGGTGGTCGGACCACGATTCTGGAAGGAAGTGATCCCGCTTGCAAACGTCTGACGAAGGTCATTTCTGCCAGAATCTGCCGCGATCGCTGCGACAATCAACCCACAAATTCCCGGCCCTGGCGGGCCAGTGCTTCACCGATCTCGGCCCGCGATAGATCGACGCCGCAATCATCCGCATGGGCGTTCCAGTCCGCCAGAGCTGACCGGACCTCGCCCACGATTGCCGCGATCCGCTTGCTCGCAATCCCGTGCCGGGTGCCCAGCGCCTCGACATGAGAAAGGGTTATGTCCCGCCCCTCGCCCATCACTGCCATGTAGTGCTCTCCGCCCGGCCCGTGGGAGTATGTGAGGTCGTAGGCGGGGGCGAGGCTCCAGACGCCCTTCCCGTCCATCAGGAAGGCATGCTGGCGCACATGGTCGTCACGATTGTGGGCCAGCACGTTGAACACCATGCGGCGGAAGGCCTGCTCCACATCGCGCACATCGCGGGTGATCGCCAGCACCGCGCGCAGGAAGCCATCGTAATCGAGGCTGGGCATATGCGGCGATGCTTCCACCGCACCGCCCAGGCTGACCATGTGGAGCCGCTTGCCGGGAGCGAGCCGGTCAAACCGGCGGGTGGCGAAATGCGCGCAGCCCATTGACGGGATCAGCCGCGTTTCGGCCATCGTCACACCCGCTGCGCGCGCCATGCGGGCGTAAGCTTCCTCCACCGGGCCGATGTCGGCGGGGTCAGTGAGAGCGGGGAACTTGATGATCCATTCCTCTGGCCATTCTTGCGTGGAGGTGTTGCCCCCCTTCCCCGCCAGCTCATCACCCGCTCGCAGACTTCCGTCAGCAGCGATGCCGACATGCACCTTGGGCCGCGCGCCGCCCGATCCGCCGCCAAGCCGCTCCAGCAAGGCGTCCAGCTCGCCTTCCTCGCCCAGCAGCACCTGCCGCGCCTCATCGGCCAGCAGGTCGAGGTCGATAGCGCCTGCCCCCTCGCCTGCATCCAGCGTGGCCGGGCGGAAGGTCAGCGCCCCCCTGCCCCGGCTGCCGACCAGCGTGAGCCGGTCGACCGGGTTCAGGTCTTCGTAGCGATGGCCCAATTTCTGCAAACGCCGCTTAAGCAGCAAGGCGCCCCAGGCATCGGGCAGGCTATCGGCCAGAAATCCATGCAGCCCGCCGAATTCGCGCGTACGGGCGGCGTGCAGACCGGTCTCGAGCGGATAGTGGAGCGGTGCCAGCACATGCCCTGCCGCAATCGCTTCTGCCGACCATTCCAACTGCGCGACACCATCCGCTATCGCCAGCCTGCCGACTGGCTGCGGCTCTGCACCCTCGTCGGTCAGCAGCAGGATATCGAGCGGCGTTCCGGGCGCGAGTTTCATAGCCGCGCTCTCCGTCCACGCTTGCGGCGCATGAGTTCAGCCTGCCGTTGGCGCTCCAGCAATTCGTCCATGCTACTGGCGGCAGGTTCGGGGAACAGCCGCGCCAGATCCTGCTCGCAGCGTAGCGCGATGGCGGCGCGGACCAGATCCTCGATCGAGGCCTTGCCCTCCCCCTCCATCCGCCGCCAGGTACGATAGGCGACGCCGGAGCGCTCGGCAGCCGCCTTCTGCGTCAGCCCCAACGCCACCCGCCGCGCCTTGATGCGTTGTCCAAGGGTGGACAATTGATCGGGAATTACCAATTCCATTGGCCGTATGTGGCCTATTTAATAGGATTTTGCAAGATATTTGTCCCTATACGGACACTACCCTATTGTCTCCCAGTACAACACGGCATTTAGGCGCGGTGGCAGCTTCCAGGTGAGGCGACAAGTCGTCGGAAGCGGACGCTACAACTATGGCGATGCGCGTTCCTTAGCCTCGGGGAATATCCAATGTTCTGGGGCCGGCTCAAAATCCCCCAAGTCACGCCAGCGCTCACGTTCAAGGTCGTAGCTCGCAAGCCCCCACTCGGGCTCTTCCCAACCGCGTGGAACCAGAAAAATTCGGTCCGTTGCAACTTCGACGACGAATCCGAAGCCACCCTCGCGAGCGTGCTGAAAATCGCTGCCAATCATTCGCTGGCGCGGCCAATCGCTGGACCTTGCCCAACTCCAATGGAGCGGCTGATCGCGCAATTGCTTTACCTTCGCATTTAGCAGCTTTCGATGAAACAAGCCGTCAAATGAAAAGGGCGGAATCCACCTTGAGCCTATTGAAGTGTGAAAGCTTACCACCGGCTCACTGTCGCCCATCTTATTAATGTCCGCAATGTTGTCTATTGTGTTGAAAAACTCCGAGGCCAGTTTTCATCAGCAACAAACGAAGCTTGATCCATCAGTCTGGCGCAGCAATGATTCAAAAAACGCGCATGCTCTGAATCAATATTGCCGATAACGAGTCGCTCCGTGGCCCCACACGACTTTTTCAACACAATATTGTCGTATCCTGAAATTCAGCTTCGGGAACCGCGCTGGAGGAAAGCAGCCAATCGTCGGGGCCCTAACCACGATCACAAACCGCCAGTTCCTTGATCGTCGGAAATCCCTCGGCGGTGACACTGCCAACAATCCGCCCGTCGTATTCAATCGAAATTTCCCTGGCTCCTGAAAGAACCAGCCTCTGCGAAGGGCCGAGCATCGCACTGAGCATGTATGCGCCCTGCCCTTCAGGGTGAAAGCCCCGCGTCATCGAACTGCGGGAACGATCGCCGTCAGCGATCAGACGAACGGCAAGGTCATCACCGATCGGAACATCGGGAAACTTCGCGCCATCGGCAAAGGCCAGTGCCGTCCCGCTGCCCCCGTCGAGATCGGCCAGCACCCACGCTGCAAGCTGCGTCGAGCCGCCATCCGATGGCAGCTCCCAATAGCAGTCGTTTGGCCCCCTGGCCCATGAGACGGGGCCTGTTCCGCCGGTCCCCCTGTCGTTCACCTGATTACCCTCGCTGCATCCGCACAGTGCCGCGAGGATCGACAACGCAACGATGATGTTCATGTGTCGCACTGGCCACTCCTACCGCAGCGCCGCCAGAAAACTTGTTGGGGTCAGGTCCACATGCACCTCCAGCGGCGGGCGCAGTTCAAAAGCGCGCGGGGTGCGGGCGAAGTCCCACACACGCACCAGATGCCAGTGGTCGCGCCGGTCCTCGGCTACGGTGATCTCGTTGCGGGTCAGGTGGAAGGGTGTGCGCTCCCAGCCATTGGTGGTCTTCACCTCCAGCAGGCGTTCACTTCCGTCAGCCTCGAAACTGGCGATGTCATAGCCATAGCCGTCGCCATCCTCCACAGAGGTCCAGCGGATTTTCCGGGCAAGGTCGGCTCTGTCCGCCTGCTGCAACCGGGCTCGTTCATGGGCCAGCACCCGCTCCTCGCCCGCCTTGCCCAATGCGCGGTTGCGCGCATCGCGCGTCGCCACGTCGTATTTGCGACCGATCTTCGCCATGAATTCGGGATCGACCGGCGGCGGCTCATTGCGCTGCGAGGGGACCGGGCCGATTTCAAGCAGAGCCTCTACCGGAGATCCGATCCAGCCCCCTGCCCCTGTTTCGCGCACGGCATTTGCGCTCGGGCGGGGTGCAAGCCAGTCCTCGCGCCGGTCAAGCCAGCGCAGCACGCCATCGACCAGCGCCGCCTGAAAATTCGCAGCCGGTTTGTAGCCCGGTATCCAGGGCTGGCCGAGCCCCAGCATGACCGCGCTGATGTTCTGGTGCTTGAACTCGACCGAACCCTTGCTGCGCCCGGTCTGCGCCTGCAACTGCCGGTTATGCGCCGCCTTGTTGTAGGGGATACCCGCCAGATCGTCGGCCAGCATGGCAAAATACTCCGCCACTGCCGCGTCGATCTGCTGCGTGGTCCAGTCGCCTGCGGCCATCAGTGCCAATATTCACCGCTGGAGTATATTGGTCGCCGATGCATCCGATCCATCACTATCGGACTACGGAGTAACGCTATGAACTCCGCATATGACGGATCATCGACATATTTAGCGTCACGCATGGGGAGCAACCCCTCCGACTTCAGTCGGATACTGGCTTCAGCCACGGACTCGCTCGATAGCAGGTATCCTCGGGAAAGTGAGACCGCCTGGAGGGCGTGAAGTCTCACTTTCCCGAGGATACCTGCTATGGGCTATTCGACCGGTTGCCACACGACCTTTCATCATCGCTACCATCTCGTCTGGGCACCCAAGTACCGGTTCAAGGTGCTGCATGGCGAGGTTCGCCTGCGGGTACGCGAGATCATCCGCCAGGTCTGTGCCGAATTGGGTGTGACGATCATCAACGGGGCGCTTTCACGCGACCACGTACATTTGTTTGTTGAAATCCCGCCGCATGTCTCGGTCTCCGACTTCGTGCGCCGGGCCAAGGGGCGCTCGTCGCGCAAGATCCAGCAAGAGTTCGAGCACATCCGCAAGCGCTACTGGGGACAGCGCTTCTGGCAACGCGGCTACTTCTCGACCACGTCCGGCAACATCACCAACGACATCATCATGCGATATCTCGACCGCCATACCCATAAACACGGCTTCAGCCCTAAGCCATGAACCTACCGGCGTCAGCCGGTTAGTTGTTCAGAAAACCTGTTTCGTTTCAAATCGTTGATCGCAGTGGTAGTATCGCGGCAGATTACCTTGTCGAAAATTCTTGAAGCGTCATCGAAGAAAAGGATCTCCGTCACGCTCTCTCGGGTTTCGTGGATGATTGCCCAGTTTTGCTGAAGCATACCGACAACCTTGATCCACACCGCAGATGCATCAATTTCCTTCGACCAGACCATGTTACCCTTTGCCAACTTCAAGATTCATGACCAATCCTAGATCAATTGATAGTACTAAGAAGGCTTTTTCCCAAGAGATCAAAATTAAACGAGAAATCAACGAGCGCCTGCCATACGAGGTCAACATGAGCCGAACGCCGACAATTTCAGATGAGAAGGCAGCAGACATCGCTCTCTCATTGTCGCCATTTGAGCGCGACGTCTTGAACCTTTGCTCAAAAGGAAAATCTTGGCGATATGACGGGATCGCCAGAAAACTCGACACCTCCTATGCCGACGTCCAAGAAGTTGGTCACAAGCTGCAAGAAATGCGCCTCGCTCACGTTTCCGTCATCCCATATGATGGCTCCGCAATCTTTCTGAATGCCCGTGGAGAAGCGGTAAAGAGCGCCGTCAATGCACTCCTCCGCGTCCGGCTAAAGCGCCTCACGGAAAAACACGGCGCTTCGAGTTAGATTCGATAGGTTTGCCGCACCCGTTCTCCGTGAGCGGCTACTTCTCCGGCGAAGTTATCCAACCACTCCGCCCAGCTGCATGAAGCGAAGCGGACCCGCCCTCCCCTCACGCGGTCGGCGAAGTCGGTGATTTCGTGCCGATGGGCGGCGAAGATTTCAGGGCTGGCGGCATCGGGCGGTTCAGCAAAGAGATACAGCAGAACCGGCTCTTTCTCGCATCTGTGGGCCTGCGTGCTGATCCCGAAGGCGTGTTTCGCCAGCTGCGCCGCATCGAGATAGCGGTAGCGGCGTGGTTCTGCCCGCAGCAGGTCACGCATGGCACACCACTGCGCCATCTCCTCGCCCCAGACATCGCGGCCATAGGCGTCGGAGAGCTTTGCCTCTTTTCGGTCGCGGAAGGGCTCGTAACGCTTGGATTCGACACCAATCAGGCAGTTTTGCGTCTCGACGGCAGCATCGAGCCAGGGGTGGCGCCCTCCCCTCCAGGGAAAGCGCATCTGCTCTTCGGCATTGACGCGGATGGCCGGCCAGTCACAGTCCTCCAGACCCGGAAATGGCGGGAGGTCGCCCGGCCGATCGAGAAACCAGCCAAAGCCGTTTACGGCCAGCGCGGCGCTGCTTTGCGGGCTGGCGAATTTGCCGGAAGCGATCTCGTTGCCGCCAGCCTTTTCGAGGATCGCACGGACCCGGTCTTCAGGAACGCCGGGCAATAGAGGTAATTTGTCCATATGCCGATCCTGACGGGTGTTTACGACAGAAACGGTCGTAGCAAAGACTCTTCAAACAATTCTTTCATAAATACAGACTTCTGCAAAGGTTAGAGGGGTTATGAATCTGTTAGACAGGTTAAAGGCTGGGACGTGCCCTGTAACGCCCTGAAACCCGCGAGTCGTGCGTTTGCGGCGTTCCCGAAGTGTCGGATATGTGTTCCCGAAAGTTCGAGCGGACCGTTCCCGAAAGATCGGCGGTGTGTTCCCGAAGTGGCGATGTTGCGTGGATATGCGTTCCTGAAAGATCGAAACCCCATATTGCGCGCAAGATCAGCCGCACGATTTGAATCAGTTCCACCAGCTCGCACGGAATTATCGTTCAATTCGCCGCGCTCTTTGAATCGAGAGCCTGATTGGCCGACTCGGACGCGACACTTCGGGAACGCGTCGCGCCTTTTACCGTCTGGCAAGCGTGGCCGGGCTACACGACAGGGATGCCAAAGTGTGGCGAGGCCTGTGAACACCCCTACCCTGCGCCGGACTTTGTTCGTGCGCTCAATGTTCCTTGCGCGCGGTATGCCGAGTGGTTGGAGAAACAGGCGCAGAGTTGTCGTCAGCGTGACGCGAGGCCAAACAAGCCAGCAATCGACGCCTACCGTGAGCGCATTCACAAGGCGGTGCTTATCAGTGCAGGACGTGATTTCTACACTGGAGACATGCTTGAATGGAACCGGCTGAACCACGACTTGCCGCTGACCGGTGGCAGGCGGAGGCATTTGCAGCGCGGGCAATATCCCAGCGTGGATCACTATACTGGCACGAACAGCATGGACTTCCGCATCTGCAGTGCCCTGGTGAACCATGCGAAGGGGCCAATGTCGCACCAGCAGTTCCTTAAGCTATGCCAGAAGGTCGTTAGCGAGCGTCAGCGGAGTGATGCGGCGAGACGCGCCCGGGCCTGTCAGTAATTTTGTGCGCGAGGCCGGTTTCGTTCATCAGACCGTTCCTGATCACGAAGATGATGGCGAACTGGGTTTTGGCCTCGAACCACTCGCGCGGCGGCCGTTTCCATTCTTCGGCCGCGTGATTGAGAACGAGGTATAGCAGT
>NZ_JACBZF010000017.1 GCF_013408095.1 Novosphingobium marinum | reverse complement strand
CGCTGGGACGAGCTCATGCCATGGAACTGGAAGTCTTCAGAAACGGCTCCAATCGCCCAAGCAGCCTGACCTGCGGTCTTCACGCCACGCTTACGGAGGTTCCGCGATCTGGCCGGCCTTTGCACACTCCGCGCTTGACGATCCACCTCCTTCATTATTGACGAAGGCAAAGAGGTAACTCTCGGTTTCGGACAACTACATAATGCGGAAGGCTTATGGGTTGCCCGGATCGAGGTGCTCGCGGAATGTCGCAGAAAAGCTTGGATTGGAGGCGAATTTGAAACTACGAAAATTAGTGTCAGAAAAACCTTCAAGTTTTCTGTCGGCGCTGGCTTCGCCAGAAGCCTTGCACACAGCAACGACTTAATATCAACCCTTTCGGAGTGTGGGTTCACCGAGGATATGTTGGCGAGCAGAGCTCGCCAACGGATCGACGCTGCTTCGCAGCATCGATCTTATTTTTTTGAAATTCTCGGAGTGTCTCACGAATGAGAGCAAAAACCACTCGATTTGCTTCCTCTGCGGAGAGTCGTCTGCCGAACAGCGTCCTAGTGTTGAGATCTCGTCGCGGAGAGTGAAAGCTCGAGCTTCACATGGTCGTTGCTGCGGAGTTTTATGTCCACCCCGGATTTAGAGGTGCCGGCGGATAGGCACGACCCGGATGATGTATCGCGTCATTTTCTAGGACTTTGACTTCCTCGGCGTTCGCTACGCGTCTCGATCATCCCATAGCGGTGAGGCGAGCTCCCATCCGTCTTCACCCTTGAATGCGAGGCCTTCCTTGAACCCTTGCCCCAGCCGGTAAAGCGAGCGGAATTTCCCGTTGCCCCTGGGCCGCCATTCGACCACTTCCCAGCTCGCATTGGGGACGAAACCAAGGGCCACGACCATGCGCTCGGTGAAGGTGGCCGACGCGCGTTCATTGCTGGCAGCGATGATGGTAAGCGGGTCGATCTCGAGGTTGTCGATGCGAAAGATTTTCATTGATCACCTGTGTGTTGCTGATGCGGTGATCATATCGATTCGACCATTGCAAAGCGGGTGGATTCAGCGGTTCGGCATTGGGTAATGTGCTTGGTATGCATACCGTTACAATGCGGAGCAGGGGGAAGAGTCTCCTCTCCCCCAGCCGTGTCTTAACAGACGTCCTTCACATGTGATTGCCAGCGACGTGCTGCGACCAGATCTGCTGTGCTATTTACCTATTGCAGCTTATCGGCGGCATTGCGCTCAAGGCGCATCCCATGGAGTACGCTTACCAAAACCAGTTTACGGCTTTCCGCGATAGAAATCGACGTACATTATCATTGGCCCGTCGGTTTCCACGTGGTGAAGTGCCTCGGGGGGAATGGTCGCCGGGCTACCGGGTGACACTGTCAGCACCTGCCTGGGTTCGTGAAAGATCAATCTTACGGAGCCCGCCTCTACCACTAGCACACCCCATACACCTGCCTTGGTGCTGTGCGCGGTACGTATGGCGTCAGGCAACGTTTCTTCGTTGAACCTGGGAGTCGATTTATAGGGCGTGCTCATGGGACGATCCCGCAGTCAGTCTGCAGCTTCTTCTGCGTACAGTTCGTCTTCTTTGGCGATGAGGATATCGGCCAGAAACCAGTACGCCTCAGCCCATGCTTCAAGGACCTCGTCACTGGCGGCATCGCCGAGCACGTCCTTGATCGCTGCCAGCAGGTTTTCAGCGACGATGGGATAATGCTCAGGCTTGACGTGGGTTTCAACGTGACGTCGAGCCATGCGCATAACCGGACCACTCAAGTTTTCGAGCTTATCGACATTCTCGGCGTAGGCGATGATGGCCGCCGCCAGTCGCTTGGGCTGCTCTCCAGATTCCTGAGCTGCCTGATCGAACATCATCTTTACCTCAGGATTTTGGGCGAACATGCGCGCGTACATCCGTTTGGTGATATCCAAGCCGTGCTCGCGAAGTGCGGGAGCGGTGGCCTTAACAGTCGCCATGGTGTCTGCGGAGAGCATGCGAGTCATATAACGTCCTTTTGATGCATAGAGGATGCATCTATACAGCGTCGGAAAAAGATGTAAACAGAGGGCATCATATGAGGAGCCGATCATCAGACTGACACTGCATACCGACTATGCCTTGCGCATTCTGCTGCACGCCGCTGCCAGGGACGGCGAGCGGCTGTCGATCTCCGCGGTCGCGGAACAGCACGGAATATCGCGCAACCATGTGATGAAAGTGATCAACCATCTTGCCAATCTTGGCTTATTGCGCACAGCGCGCGGACCCGGCGGCGGATTTTGGCTGGCCCGAGATCCTGAGAGTATCAGCTTGGGGGAGGTGGTCCGAAAGACCGAACCTACGCTAAAGCCTGCGGACTGTGGAAGCTGTGTACTTAACTACGGATGCGGCTTGCAGCCCATCTTGCAGGAGGCGGTGAAATCCTTTCTCGCCGTTCTCGACACGAAAAGTCTCGCCGATGCTCTAGCTGATAGCAGGCTTGATTTCTCGAGGCTTCCCGCATCATCGGACGGTGCCAGCGAAGGAACTGACCTGCTTTGACAACCGGTTCCGGGAAACTGGATGGGGTAGTTTCCAGCCTACCTCTCGTGACGTGTCAAACTTCTTTGACAGAGTGTTTTGAAGGTCATATGCTTTAACCGCCCCCATGCGGCCGGCTTGTTAATCCGCCCCCGCACTGGCTCGCGCGCCGGCTGTTCCCTCACTAATCGTTAGACTTATACCGTCATGCCATCGCGGCACGCTCGGCTCGCTGGATAGCTGATCGGCCTACACCATACTCTTTGGCCAGTGCCCCTAGCGATACGCCCTGTGCGCGCTTCTCTCGTACGCTGGCACGCTCATCGTCTGTGAGTTCTGAATGGTGACCTGCCCCATTTCCGTCATGGGTGCGGTCCGTGACGAAGTCGTAGCTCCACAAAGTGCCCCCGATGTTGCGGACGCAGCCGCACGCACGATCCGTCATTGAGCCACAGCCGGCCGCGCTTCGGCTGCTTCTGCGGAACCTTCAGCACCTCGCAACGCCAGATGCGTCTGACCCGTTTGGCATTCGCTACCCAGCCGTCATTCCGCAGCAGGGCCGTGATCCGGCGATAGCCGTAACAGCTATACTGCTCGGCCCGATCGATGATCGCTGCGTCAGCGACCTTTCATCTGGACGCGGCGTCCTCGGCTTCCTCTGGGTCGAACGATGATGGCCAGCAACCCGGCAGGCACGGCGCTCGGAGCCGATGACTTCCTGTACATGATCGATGGCCAGCTGACGTCGCGAAGGGCTCAGTACTTTCCCTCGACAACCTCCCTTAGGATCAAGGCGTCGAGCGTCAGGTCGGACACCGCCTTGCGCAGCTGCTGGTTCTCTCTCTCTCCAGATCCTTGAGCCGCTTCGCCTGACTGACCTTCAGCCCGCCATATTCACGCCGCCAGCGGTAATAGCTTTGCTCCGATATCCCCAGCGATCGGGAGATCGATCCAATCTTCTCTACTTGCGACAACCGAACCTCGGCTTCGCGCAGCATCCCGGTGATCTGCTCCGGCGTATATCTCTCTCGTGCCATTCAAAGCTCCTTCCAAGCTCGAAATAGCCGAAATCCTAACTCTCAAAATGGACCACTTCTCGGGGGGAAGGCCAAGTGCTGCCCGCATCCAGTCGAGCAAGGGCGGTTTGCGCCTCAATCCCAGCCATAGCAAGACCGGATAGCTCAGGCCAAAAGCGGTCCCGCTTACGGGCTCAAAGAAACCTGGACCACCCAATTTCTGTGGCTTTCGGATTTCAACGTTCATGCTTCAAATCCGCTCTTCAAAGCGCGCCATACAAATCTCCAGAATACCGTTGCAAATGCGAATGACTCGCACTAGCAGTCGGGTGACTCGTGTTCAGGGAGCAAATTTTGAAACCGATACTTCTTGCGACGACGGCCTCGTTTGCACTGATTTTCGCATCATCTGCTGCGGCGCAGGATCGTTCAGCTCAGACTGGCGATCCTACCGATACAACGGACAAACGGACGATCGTCGTAACCGGCGCGCTTACGGATTTCGGGGCGACAAAATCCGACACGCCGATTGTGGAAACAGCGCGTTCAATTTCAATCGAAACGGAGCGGGATTTCGAGGAGAAGGGCGCCCAGTCGCTGGACGATGCGCTGACCTACTCGGCGGGCGTCACAGCCGAGCCTTTTGGCTTTTCCACCCGCGGCGATTTCGCGCAGGTTCGCGGACTCGACGCACCCGAATATCGCGACAATCTCCAGTATTTGTTCGGTTTCTACAATACCACCCGGCAAGATATCTATACGCTCGAGCAAGTGGAGGTTCTCAAGGGCCCGGCTTCGGTGCTGTATGGGGCAGGTTCTCCCGGTGGGATCATCAACGTGGTGACGAAGCGTCCGCATGGCGTCACCAAGGGCGAAGTACGGCTGGAATACGGCAGTTTCGATCGCAAGCAGATTGCGACCGATATCAATATCGCGATCCCTGGCGCGGAAGATCAGGCGCAGTTTCGTTTCGTGGGCATCCTGCGCGCCGCCGATACGCAGATCGAACAGGTCAACGACGACAAGCTTGTCATCGCGCCTGCACTTACCTTGCGGCCCGCGACCGGTACCGAAGTGACGATCCTGGCAAATTACTCGGAACAGAGTTCGGACACCGCCCATCAGTTCCTTCCGGTGACTGGGACGCTTTTTCCGTCAGTCACCGGTCAAGAAATCGACCCTTACGAATATCACGGCGCGCCCGGCTTCAACGCTTACGATACGCAAAGCTTCGCCCTTACGCTACTTCTGGAACAGCGATTCAGCGAGACGTTTTCGTTCGAGGCAGTTAGCCGCTACGTAGAATCGCAAGCCGACTATCGCCAAGCGTGGATCGCGTTCCGAGGCAATGGCGTGCCGCGGATCGACGAGAACGGCGACGGCGCATGGACCTACTATCTGGCGGACAATCGTAGCGAACAACTCGCCATCGACGCGCGCCTGCGCGGCGAATTCTCCACCGGCCCGATCCAGCATGAACTGCTCGTCGGCATGCAGCTGCAGGACGTGTTTACCGATTCTGACACGGCCTACCTATTCGCAGCCGGCACACTGAATGCCTTCGATCCACAATATCAGAACGTGCTTAGCGTGGAGGAGGTCCGGCAGTTTCAGGGCAACGGTCCGCGGAATTACGTAGATTCGACTGGGTTCTACATTTCGAACCAGATGAGCTGGGGCTCGCTGGTGGCTAATGCTGGTGTAAGATTCGACAGTGTCGATAACAGGGTCGAGAACGGCGGTACCCAAAAGGACGATGCGACCAGCCTCGGCTTCGGCCTGCTATGGCGCGGCCCTGCCGGCTTCTCTCCTTACGTGAGCTACGCCGAAAGTTTTGAGCCGGTCGTCGGCATCGACACGATCACCAACCAGCAACTACTGCCGCAGGAAGGGCGCCAGTACGAAGCGGGAATCAAATGGCAGCCAACAGGCATTAACGCCCTCATCACGCTGTCGGCATTCGATATCGAGGTATCCAACCTGCCAAACCCGAACTCGCTTGTCGGCGGCAACAGCCAGCAGGAAGGCGTTTCGAAGGTTCGCGGATTCGAATTCGAGGGCAACGCGCTTATCGGCGGACTGCGGTTGGATGCCAACGTCAGCTATCTCGATGCCGAAGATCCGAACGGTTTCGCGCTGACGTCGATCTCCGACTGGCAGGCCTCGCTTTTTGCCCTCTACAATTTCCGGGGTACGCTTGACGGGTTCAGCCTTGGCGGTGGGCTTCGGTATGTCGCTGGCAACGAGAGCAATGGCCTTTCGGCGATCGACGGCAGTCTGCTGACCTACCGGGTGGACGGACGCACGGTGGGCGACCTGTCGCTCGGCTACGACTTCGACCGGTTCGAATTCAGGCTGACCGTACGCAACGTCACGAACGAGGAATATTACGCGGTCTGCCTTGTCCGTGGGGACTGCTTTCCGGGCGAGAAGCGCAGTATCAACGGCTCGCTGACCGTCAGCTTCTGATGGAAAGCGACGCTCCGATCTGGATAGCGGCTGCGCTGGCGGTTGCCAGCGTGGCTTTGCTTCGGCTCTCTTGGGGCAAGCCACATCGCTCGACTGCGCTGAATTTCGGCGGTTGGGGTGCGCTGCTGGCCGCGCTTGTCGTTGGCGGTAGCGCGGCGGGCGAGTGGGGTGTCGCTGTCACCGTGCTTGTCGCTACGTTCGTTGCGTCCCTCGTGCTGGCATTCGCGGCAACAAGGCCCGCCCGCAAAGCGCAGGCAAAAACCGTCAGGACGAGCCACCAAAGTAGCGAAAAGGTTTCACCGGCATGGCGATCCGGCTGGACGACCTTTACCATCACCGGGCCGCTGGCCCTCATCGCAAGCGTATCGCTGGCGCTCGCCGTGCGAGCCCTGATCGTGATGGCCGGTGGCAAGGAGGCGGACGCCAACGTTGCTGTTCTCGCCACGGTTCCGATCGCATGGCCCGTTCTCTCTTTCGCGCTGCTGATGATGTCGCGCCGCGCCCGGCAATTCGCCTGGGTGTTTGGCATCGCCGCACTGTCGGCGCCCTTCCTCTCGCTGCAAGGCGGCCTGTCATGACCAAAGCTTTCTCCAAGGAAACCGTTCGTAAGGCAATCTCCGCCCATTCGGCTCTTGGCTTGGTGTGCTGCGCTGCTCTTTACCTGATTTGCGCAACAGGCACGGCGATCGTGCTCTATGAAGAATGGCAAAGGTTCGAACAGCGCGACGCTCCAGAGATGACCGCTATCGAACCTGCCAGCGTTCAACGCGGGATCGAGAACGTCCTCGCTAGCGAGCGCGATAGGTCAGTTGCCACCCATCTCTATGTGCATTTGCCGACAGAAGATCTCCCGCGCACCACGATCACGACGGATACGCAGGCCGTCCATGTCGATGAACAGGGTCGGATCGCGATGCCGGAAGAGAACGCCTGGGCCGAATTCCTCCTGGCGCTGCACTACCGTTTGAACCTGCCTGCTGTCGTCGGGATGTCGCTCGTCGGGCTTTTCGGCAGCATGCTGGTGGCGCTGACGCTCTCCGGCATCGTGGCGCATCCGCGTATTTTTCGCGACGCCTTTCGCCTTCGCGCGCGCCGGGGGGACGATGTTGCTACGCTCGACTGGCACAACCGTCTGGCAGTTTGGACCACACCCTTTGCACTGGCCATCGCGCTGACAGGGGCGATGATCGGTCTTTTCTACATTTCGGGGTCGAGCCTAGCCGCAAGCGCCTACGGCGGCGACAGCGAGGCTGCGCTCGCTCCGGTTTTCGGGGCAGAGCCCGAAGGCGATACCTCGCCCGCGCCGATAGCGAACGTGGTGCCAGCACTCGCCTTCATGGAACGGGAATATCCCAAGACCCATCCCTATTACGTCATTCTGCACGATCCGGGTACGGCAGGCCAGCATATGCAGATCGTTGCCAAACACCCTAGGCGCCTGATCTTCGGCGAATACTACGCCTTCTCCGGGTCAGGCGCCTTTCGCGGCACGGCAGGCATGGCGGACGGAACCGTGGGCCAACAATTGGCAGCATCCACCTACAATCTGCATTTTGGCAATTATGGCGGGTTGCCGGTCAAGATCGCCTACATACTCTTCGGCCTTGCGATGGCGGTGGTGGTTGCGACCGGAACCTTCATCTGGCTCGACAAGCGGGAAAGGGCCGGGAAGCCATCGCCCTATCTTCGTGCCACTTGGTGGGGCTTCGTCGTAGGTGTTCCCGCCGGCATGGCCGCAACGCTCCTGGCGCGCCTGGCGTTCGGCAATAGTGCGCCGTTCGTTGCGATCTTCTGGTTGGTATGTCTACTTGCTATTGCTTTGCGGCTGCTTCACTCCCGACAGATGCGAACGTTCATCGATACTGAGGCATCCCCATTCCATACCGAATAATTCGCTGCTTCTTAAATCCGTCGTACGATTACCTCTTGCCATCGGACGAAAGGAGATCCGGTTCCTTCGTCTATGAGGACATTCCGTTTTCGACCCAGAGGCGGTCTGAACGCTTTGCGCCCCGATGTCGGTCATCAAAAAGTTGATGTGACAGCGCCCAAAGCCTACACTCAAACAAGATCGACAGCTGCAGTCACCATTCGACCGTCGATTCCAGAGTAAGTTGCAGGAAGGCAGGCCCTCGGCGGTCTTCATCATTAGTGCACTCAGGCGTGCCGGAGAAAGCGAGCCGAGCGCTCAGCGATGCGCTTGAGATACAACCATTGGCGGCGATTGGCGCACCGGGGGTCACAATTCCTCATAATTGCGATACACTAAGCGGATGACGCTTCTGGATTTGCTTCTCCTTGTTTTTAATCGGCCTGAATATGATGCCCGCCAAATCGATTGGCGGTTTATCAAATGGTGCGAAGCAAATGGGCAGCCATATCATGGCGCTTTCCAAAAATTTGCTCCTACCGAAGGACTTGCTCCAAGCCGTACGGGGCTTCGATTTTTCGACCCTCATCAATGTGTACACATTCTCCCACGCGAATACCAAGCTAAATCTAAGGCGATGGCGAGCGCGGTAGAATGCGTAAAGCGTAAGTACTTCCCGACACATCTCGAAAAATCACGCGCCTATCAACAACATCAAATGTATCTTGAGGGGCAAAACCGCCGAGTTAAAAATGCGCGGGACCCAGTAGCTTCCTCGAAGGGGCAAGCTAGATCAAAGCGGCGGCGTAGATGCAGTGCTTGCCTTACAGGCGGATCGAGCTTTGGTTTGACCAAAACAGGTTCAATTGTCGGCGGACCTCGAACCTGTGTCGTCTGTGGTGGAACGGGAATGGTTGAGCAGTAGACCTTAATATATGGTTCGATAAGATATTTATTAATTGTTCGGGAAGTATCCGAGGTGATGCGGAAGTTTGTCCTGATCACGGGTAGCGTTTCTTATTGTGAAACTAACATAGGCGTATTACAAGAAATAGGTTCGAAATTTTAATATATTCTGATGCATAACTTAAATTAAGATCGAGCGGAAGGATTTATTTAATGAGGTCGCTAGCAGCTTCAGCCATTTGTCTTGTTCTCGCCGGGTGCGAAGCACCGCCAGCAGACGCTTCTACTAACGATGGCACGAGCAAAGCCGGCGTCGTGGAGGGACCGGATGGTCGCTGGCGGCTCACGGAATATGTTGGTGCGCCCGGAGTATCAAGCGGTGCGGACGCGAACATCGCACGCGCTTCTATTGGACAGACGCTGGAAATCCGGGGCGACATCCTTATCAACCCGCAAGGCGAAGAATGCACCATTACTCATAAAGGAAGCCACACTCTCGAAGAGTTCGAGGGCGGAAGCTTTGGCGGCAGCTGGTCGGAGATCGGCATCGAGAGTGGCACGCCAGGCCCCAATGGCGTTACTTACGATACATATCTAATAGAGGCTTATTGTCCGCGCGGTGGATACACGCCTGCACGGTTCGTGCAGGAGCATGATTGGACCGATGCGAATGCAGCAAGACGGTTGCTTAAGAAAAGCGTTTTCCTCTTCGCAAATGATGGGTCGCTCCCGCTTTACAGGGTTTCAGGCCACTGGGTGAGGCTTGAAAAGGTCGCCGAGATGAATGATCGAATGGCCCCGTCCGGCGCGGTAATGAGGCCCGACAACGGTCCGTGGAAGGCATATCCCGGCGATCGGCGCGCCAATATCAAGGTCGCTTATCAGGACGGTCCTTCGCTCTCGGGTGGGTGCAACGCGCGGCTCGGTGGGGATAGCTACGGCTTTTCGCTATACGACTATGGCGGGTCTGCTCTCCGCCGGGTCGACGATGAAGGCGAGCCCATCATTTTCGAGATCGTCTCGGCTGAGGGTGAAGTTCGCAGGTTCGAGAGCATGATGCATTACTTCGCACCGGACGAGGCTTGGGTTATCACGCAGGGACACAATGTCCCGAGCAGCTTTGCGGATAAGATCGGCGCTGGAGAGGTTCTTCGCCTCGTCAACGGCAATGGCGAGGAGGTCATCGCCTTCAGTACGGATGGTGCGAGTTCGGCGTTCGAAACTTCGCGGCGCGTCTGCCAGTCCTAGCCAAACCGACATGGCGGGCGCCACCTCGCTGCTCCCTATCCTGGCTGCGTTTTCGAGATGCGCAGCCTCCAGCTCTACCGACCTTTACCGATCAAGGTAGAAAGTGCCTACAGGGTTGCGGGCATGGCGTTGGGCTCAGGATCACAGTTCGGCAATTACAGTTAAGGCGTTTCGACGAAGCCCGAGGCTGTTTGTGAAAGTGTCCGTCCGCGGTTGATGAGCCAAGGGCCGATTGCCTGGGCCCTTTCGGGAGGGTGCGCTAAGACAGTTAAGAAAAATCCCGATTCCGCATGGGGCCGTACGGCGAAAGACAGCTATCCTGCGTTCGGTGACCACAGGTAACCAGAGAGCTTCCAGCCAGGATGTGCCGCATTCATGCCCTCAGCCTGAACCTTATTGAACCTAGTCGTCCGACCGATCTCCGATTACTTCCCATCCACCTTCGGTGAAATGCGCCAGCCCATCGGCGTGCCGCACTGCAAAGTTACGAAGGATATCAGGCGCCATCTCGGCAGGAGGTTCCCAAGGCGCAATCGAGTAAGAGACCGGTGGCCAATGCCGAAGTCCCTCGTGGAGTCTGCGAAGCACCAGGTTCGTTGCATGGTGGACATCATGGGCGATGATAGTGATCGGACCAATCTGCAAATTGCTCAAGCGAAAAATTTTCATTCTGACCTCGTGGTTGTGATGTTCGGTCAGCATGAACGTTCGTACCCGCCGTGTCGGGTGGCTTCTGGCAGGATCGGACCATTACAGTATGGTGCCGGTAGCAGGCGAAGTTGCTGAGCGGCCCCCATTGAGTGGTCCGGTTTGATTGTTAGTGCATAGTTGTCTCCGGCGCCATGGCTGACCGCAGGTGTAGCGAAGCGGAACCGGA
>NZ_JACBZF010000016.1 GCF_013408095.1 Novosphingobium marinum | reverse complement strand
AATCTCTTCCGGCTTGTGCTTCCGTGCCATTCCATTCCTCCTTCAGTCCAAATCCTAAAACAGAATCTGGACCACCCAGAAGGGGGAAGCTCAGGTTTGCAGGGGAAGATCGTCATTCCGCTGGGGGATGTCGTTCCTAGAGATTGAGAAGTGCCTGCCAAGAAAGTCTCGGTCGTCGAGGACGAGTTTCTGCTCGCGTTGAATCTTGAGCAAACGCTCGTGCAGCACGGCTGGCATGTGATGGGACCGGTTGGTACCGTTCGTGATGCTCTGGCTCTGCTTCAGGAAGAGCTGCCAGTCGCGGCAATACTCGACGTCAATCTCGGGCGCGAAACCGTCACGCCGGTTGCCGTCCACCTACGGGAGCGTGGTGTCCCCTTTGCGCTTGCCTCTGCCTACGCCAAACCGGAGCAATATGGGGGTGACATCCTTGCCGGCGCTCCCAACGCAGGAAAGCCGACAGACACACGGCGCCTGCTCGCAATCCTCCAGCAATTTGTTGGTCCTGATCTTACCTCCGACAGGCGAGACAGCCGCTTACAGCAGCACGTTGATGGGACACCATCGAAACCGAAGGCGCGCTAAAAGCCGACATTTTACCTCCGATCTGATAGCGGATATCCCCCAGCCGAGCTGGCACAGCTGACGTAGCAAATCCGGGTAGATCAATACTTTGCCATCAAGGACACTGTCAGGCAGATCCATGTGTATCCAAAAAAACCGCAAGGACGCGAGGTACGCCATGAAGAAAATCCGGACTTCGTTGTCCAGGTGATTCCACTTTGCTTAATGCCAGTATCTTGAGGAGCCAGCGTTCCAAAGCCAGTGGCGGGCGCAACTTGAGTCCCGCCGTTCACGCTTTCGCGTCGATGGCTCATGGTGATCTCCTTTTTCGTCAGTCCTGCTTCACGCTTTCGCGATCCCAGAAGCGCAAACTCCCGCACCTACCGATGAAATCATTTGCCGCGTCTTTGCCGGTCGATACATCGACAAATCCGTCGTCCATCCAATCCCACACACCGGCGGTCTCGAATAGTGGCTGGACGGCAGGAACGTAGGCGACGAATTTTGCGTGTGCGAAGGCATCGTTGACGAAATCGATGCTTGGCTTGTCGGTGTTGTAGCGGCGAGCGGATCGTTCGCTCATCACCACCGCAACCGCATCGTATGCAACCGACGGGCCGCCATCGATTTTTTCGTCAGCTGCCATCGTGGAGCCATCCGAAAGCTTTGCGCCGCCGATATGAGGTGCCACGATTTCGACAATGCCGCCATTACCCTCGGCCGCATTTTTGAGGGCTTTGATTACCTCGGCATCGCCGCCTTCGGCGATGTAAATGCCGAGCTTGCGGCCTCTGAAGCTGCCGGGGCCGTTTCTGATGATCGAGAGCGCAGGGCTTTCGGGCAGATCGGTGATCGGGTCGCGCGCTGCGGGTACCTTGTCAGGAAGCTCCAAAAGGCCCAGGCCGTCGGCGACTTCTTGGGCCAGCCCCTCATCAATATGGCGCAAGTGGCCTACCATGCGTTCGCGGATGTCCGCGCGGTCGCACTTCGACAGTTCAAAGGTCAAGGCATTGGCCATGTGGGTCTGCTCGACCGGGGTTTGGCTAATGTAGAATTGTCGCGCCTGGCTATAATGATCGGCAAAGGTCTCGCTGCGCGTACGCATTTTGGGACCGGACACTTCCGCTCGATAGCTTTCGAACCCGCGTGTCGGACAGGCACGCGGCCCGCGCTGTTCGATCGGGTTGTTGGTATCGCCCCAACTGTTGGGCTCGTAATTGGCGCGCCCTTTGGGGTTGGTCATCGCCATATGTCCGTCCTGCTGGAAATGCCTTACCGGACATTTTGGCGCATTGATCGGAATGTGGGTGAAGTTGGGAGAGCCTAGCCGCTTGAGCTGCGTGTCGAGATAGCTGAAGTTGCGCCCCTGCAGCAGCGGATCGTCCGAATGATCGATTCCCGGAACGATATTCTGCGTGCAGAAGGCGACCTGCTCGGTCTCAGCAAAGAAGTTGTCCACGTTTGCGTCCAGCGTCAGCGTACCGATGATCTCGACCGGGACCCGTTCCTCGGGGATGATCTTTGTTGCGTCGAGTACGTCGAACTCGAATTGCTCGGCAAAGTTCTCGTCGAACACCTGGATTCCGAGATCCCATTGCGGGAAATCGCCCGCCTCTATAGCGTCCCACATGTCGCGCCGGTGGAAATCCGGGTCCATGCCGTTCACCTTCAGCGCTTCGTTCCAGACTACCGATTGAAGGCCCAGCTTCGGCTTCCAGTGGAATTTGACGAAGTGGCTTTCTCCCTTCTCGCTCACGAGGCGGAATGTGTGGACGCCGAAGCCTTCCATAAAGCGAAAACTGCGCGGGATCGTGCGGTCCGACATGATCCACATAATCATATTCATCGACTCGGGGCTCAAGGATACGAAGTCCCAGAAGTTGTCGTGTGCGGTTTGCGCCTGCGGAAAGCCGCGATCCGGTGCAGGCTTGGCAGCATGGATCAGGTCGGGAAATTTGATCGCGTCCTGAATGAAGAATACCGGGATGTTGTTGCCGACGAGATCCCAGTTGCCTTCCTTGGTATAGAATTTGGTGGCGAAGCCGCGCACGTCGCGGGCAAGATCGGGTGAACCCTTGTTGCCCGCGACGGTGGAGAAACGGGTGAAAGTCGGAGTCTTTTCTCCGACCTCGTTGAAGATCGCGGCGCGCGAATATTCGGGAATAGCCTTCTTAAGCTCGAAGTGTCCATGCACGCCGTAGCCGCGTGCGTGGACCACGCGTTCGGGAATGCGTTCATGGTCGAAATGAAAAATCTTTTCGCGTGCAATATGGTCTTCGAGCAGCTGCGCCCCCCGTGGGCCGGCGCTGAGCCAGTTCTGGTCGTCCGCTACCGGGTGCCCTTGGGCGGTGGTCATTATATCATCATCGCCCTTAGGTTTCTGATGGTTCGCTCCGCCTTTTGACAGCTCAAATTCATTTGGCATGCGCGCTCTCCTGTGGGCAAGATTTGCCCTACAAACGAGACGGCATGGAGATCGTTGCATCGCCCGGTCCCAGAGACGAAAATTTTTGTGGGATTAATGAATGTTATATTTCTATCGCCCTGAAGGTTTTTATTTCTCACACAAACGTAATTTTTTTGCACGAGACGTATTACTGCAGAGCGATTTATTTTTACCTTATCAGGCTGCGTCTCAACTTTTTATCATTTCGTTATTATTTCCGAAGACCAATTAATTTATGGTCCGGCCGTAAACGGCCCTCACGCTCGGCCAGCGCACCGGCAAGGCTTTTCTTTTCGAGTCTCCTCGCGGCGATCAAGGATGTACTCGGCGACGCAGCCACTGATGATGGCGTTGCCGCCTGGCGTGAAGCCTATTGGTTTCTGCAAATATTCTTGTTTCCAAAGAGGCGGAGCTTTACGCCGAAGAGGGCGCAAGATGACTACTGGGTCGTACTTCGGGCAACCGTATGAAACGCCCCCGCAATTCAATGAGGACACGCTACCTGAGGGCATCCGCAACTCACACAGTACGAAACATGGGGTTTGGGGCTGCTAGTAGTGGAGCCAGGGGTGGTACGTTTGATCATTCACGAACGCCGCCGTGAAGTGGCAGTTTCACCGGGACACCCGGCAACTGTTCCTCCCCAGACGCTCCATCACATGGAAACCGATGGTTCTGTATGCATGCAAGTCGAATTTTTTACCGCGAAATGCTGCAATCAAGAGAGGGCTGTGCCTCATGGCGAACTGAGTTCACACCGTCAGCGCGGGTCTTGGTGACACCGGCCGGCGGTCAAGGGCGGCTCATTTGGCTAACGCAGGTCAGATAGCGCTCAATTCACTGGTTGAGAGCCATTTAGCTTTTGGATCTTCGTTCCATCCGCTTAAACCCGGATCGCTTGTCGCGCGGATGTCTGCACGTAGGCGGTTTCCGATAATTTCCAGCGCTGCTTCGTGCCGAGAGAAATCGTCTGCAGCAACAGCATCGCGCGGCACCCAAAGGGCATAGTCACGCATGTAAGCATCTGCAGCGGTGAACAACACGCAGATATCTGTAGCGACCCCCGTCAGGATTAGTCTCGTTATCCCCAGCTTAGGTAAAAGAACCTGCAGGTTTGTCGCGTAGAAGCCAGAAAACTGGGGCTTGAGAACAAAATAGTCGTGTTGTCTAGGCAGAATGTCCAGGTCGGTGACACGATCACCCACCATGTCAATCAGTTGCGAACGATCGGAATGCCACTCGCCGAAATTATCGTTGACGTAAATGACCGGAATGCTCTTCGCATCAGCCCGCTTTCTGAGCGCAATAATCCGTTTTGACGCTTCATCAGCAGCGGAGCGCAGACTCTTGCCGCCGGAAAAGTCGAACGCATTGATCATGTCGATTATCAATAGGCCGGCACCGCCCCCCGGCTGGTCCCTGTGCGGCGCGACCGGCTTGCTCGGGCATTGGCGACTATTCATCGATTGTCGGCGCATACTGCTGGCCCACGAGGCCGCTCCCCCAAGCACGCATCAGATGAAAGGCTTTCCGCCGGTAACGGGAATGGTTGCTCCGGAGATATAGCTCGCCTCATCCGATGCTAGCATAACGTAGGGCGGAACAAGTTCCCGAGGTTGCGCAGGTCGACCAATTGGATAATTCATTCCGAATTCTCTCACATGCTCGGCCGGCATCGTCGCCGGGATCAGAGGGGTCCAGACGGGTCCTGGCGCCACACAGTTTACGCGGATTTTCTTGGAAGCTAGCATCTGAGCCAGACCCGCAGTGAAGTTCTGGATTGCGCCCTTGGTAGCCGCGTAGGCCAGCAGATGCTCATTAGGATTATCTGCATTGACCGAGGTGGTGTTTATGATTGTCCCACCCTCATCCATATGCGGAACTGCGGCCTTGGAGAGATAGAACATTGCATGGATATTTGTCCTGAAAGTCTTCTCCCATTCCTCGTCGGAAATTTCGCTCAGGTCGTCGAAAGTCATCTGATGCGCGGCATTGTTGACCAGAATGTCGATACCGCCCAGATCGTTGAGAGCACGCTCAACAATCTCGCGGCACTTTCCTGGCGAACCAATATCTCCGCCCACAAGACTCACCTTGCGACCGGCTCTTTCGATCCATCGGGCGGTCTGTTCAGCGTCCGCGTGTTCGGAAAGGTATGAAACCAACACATCTGCACCTTCACGTGCGAATGCGATAGCCACCGCTCTTCCGATACCGCTGTCGCCGCCCGTGATAATGGCCTTCTTGCCCGCCAGCTTGCCGGTGCCGCGATAGCTTTCCTCGCCATGGTCCGGCTGAGGGATCATTTTGCCGGTCGTTCCAGGGAGGCTCTGGCTCTGCTCGGGAAGAGGCGGCTGCGCGTCTTGCTGCGTGTTCACTGTGAGTCTCCGGTGAAGCGGATTGGCGCGTCTCGAGACCGGTGCGAAGAAAGGCCAAGCACGGTTCGATCAAAGAACGCAAACATCCGGAAAGGCGTTCCAACAGAAATCGGCGGCCGGTTTAGCCGTGTCGGACCAGTCGCCGCCCCGCTCGGCACCTTGCGCTGGGTCGATAGATGTTGTCCGAGCACGCGGCACACCCGCCGTTCGGAGACAGCCATCATTCCCCTGATGTGATCGATACAGCGCCTACGCGTTACGGGGCTCAGAAGTTTCCCCTGGCAGCCTCCTGCAAGATCAGCTTGTCCAGTGTGAGGTCCGACACCGCCCGCCGCAGCCGCTGGTTCTCTTTCTCCAGGTCCTTCATTCGGCGAGCCTGGTCCATCTTCAACCCGCCATACTCCTTGCGCCAGCGATAATAGGTCTGCTCGGTCACACCGATCCGGCGACAGGCATCCGCCACCGCGCCGCCCTGCACCAGCACGATCTCGGCCTCACGAAGCTAGCCGATAATCTCTTCCGGCTTGTGTTTCCTCGCCATTCCATTCCTCCTTCGTCGTCCAAAATAACAGAGATTCTGGACCACTCAGAAGGGGGCAGATCGGTCGGAAGACCAAGGCACTCATAGATTGCTCGCTGCGATTTTCCTGTGCTCACCCTTTGCCCGGCGCCGTCGACAGGCGCTTTCGCGTCACCTCCATCTTTTTGATGGCGTTGTCACGTTGGCCGCGGAACCTCCGGCGGTAGCGATGGAGCTTCTTCAGTTCTTTCGCGAGCCTTGAGGACAGCGGCTCTGCCCGAACAGCCCGCGATGGTGCATCTTCAGGCGATGTCGCCTCGCTCTCGCACGCGGTGATACCAGGTGCGACAAGCGACGTCTGCAAATCGCCAACGATCTGCAGAAGCATCGCATCGTATACTGCATCTATCTCCTGCAGGAGGAGCGATGCCGTGAGCGCCCTGTCGAGATGCTCGTGCCGGCCGGGTCCTTTGGCACCTGTGATGGCAACAAGCTCGTCTTCGATCTCCCGAAGCCATTCCGGCAGGACTGGTGGCAACGCCCGCCGTGCACGCAAACCGTGCTGAAATGCATTGCGCGAAGAGCGCAGCTTGCCGAGAGGGGTTTTGGGACCCTTGCCCTTTTTGCCATTGCGACGACTTGCAGCACGGGCAGCCTCGCTGCGGACAGGCCTGGCTTCCTCAGTCATCGGCGTCGTCCGGGCACCCGGCAGCATCTGTAGAAGCACAACTCGTCAACGCCGTGATCTCAACCTGCCTGCTGGCCTCGCTCGCCTTCTGGCGGCGGCGTCCCTCAAGCTTGCTGAACACCGAGTCGCGCTCGGCAAGCAGCTCCTTGAGAAGTCCGTCGAGCGAGGTCAGCGCTTCGAACCTGGTCGCATAGCTGAACCCTACGAGGCGCTCGAACGCCTCGCCACACTGGCCCAGATCAACCAGATCGAACCTTCCCATGCATTCGACGACATCACGAAGACTATCCCGCTCATCCTCGTTGCGTGCCCAGTCGCGCTCGGGCAATTCGGATTGGGGTGCATCGCCACCGGTGGGGCAAGCGGGTTTTTCGCGCGCAAGGCTGTAGATCACGTGGCGATGAAGACCGGCATGAATGGCGCGAAGCTGGTTGATGCGTCCTGTCAGGACCGCGATGTCGCGCACCCACATCTGCTCGATGATGTCGTTCGGTTCGATCTCCCGGGTGAGCAGTACAAGGAGTTCGGGCCAGGATGTCGATGTATGGTCCGGTCCGGCATGGATCATGGCAGCATCGGAAGCGGATACGGCTGCTGGAGCCGGGGGCGGTGTCATGTCGTTCATGTTCGAGGACCTTTCCTTTGTGGTTCTGGTCTCCGATTCTCTCGTGTCACGACCCTGGAATGAGAAGCCGGTCCATCGATGTGCGAATGACCCCCGGGATGCGATTCGCGCGAGACCCCGTCACGACCACCACGGGGCAAGCATAAAAGAGCCGACTGGATGGTGGTGGTCACCTAGCAAACCTGAGACGGTTAGACGCTGAGGCTTTGCCCAGCGATGCGGTTCCTATCGACAGGATCAGGTCGGGTTCACCGAAGCCGTAATCTTGCCGGCTCATTCCTTTGCCGAACGAACCCGGCCCCCCTTCGCCTTCAGGCCCCTGCCCTGAACAGCCGGCGCGCGGTCTCCTCGATGCGCTCGCGCCAGGCGAGGGCATCGAGCCACTGGGCAGGAAGCGCGGCGGTGCCATGGAGGGCGCCTGCCAGCTGCCCGGTGATCGCAGCAACCGTGTCGGTGTCCTCGCCCAGCCCTGAGGCAAGGACGAGCGCTTCGCGCGCACTGCCGGTGCGCGCGGTGCACCAGATCGCTGCCTCGAGCGAGTGGACCACATAGCCTGTCGAGGCGATGGTATCGCGGTGCCGGCCCTGCCAGCTCCCCGCCATGATCCGGCTGATCGCAGGTGCGAGCCGTGCCTGCCGGGGACGCAGCACCTCGCTGCGCGGTCGCCCGGCGATGGCATCGGCGAGCATGTCGCAAAAACCGATGCAGGCATCGACCGCTTCGGCAGCCCCGTGTGTCGTCCGGCTCTGGAGCGCGGCAACTTCGTGCATCGCTGCGCGGTCGCGCCAGTGGCGGATGGCTACAGGGGCTAGCCGCATCAGGCTGCCGTTGCCGGCGCTGTGCGGATCGGTCGATCCGGCAAGCGGGTCCCCGTCCCTCCTGTACCGCGCTATCGCCTGCGCGGTGGTCATCCCGATATCGAAGCAGGTCCCGGTGCACGAGTAGGTGCCGTGCGTGCGCCAGCTTGCGAACCGCTCCATGAGATCGGTTGCATCGAGCGCGGGATGGTCAAGGAGGCTCTCGGCAAGCGCGAGCGCCATCGCGGTATCGTCGGTCCATTGCCCGGGAGCAAGGCCGAACGGGCCGCCGCCTGTCATCGCCCCTGTCGGCACGTAGCTGCCGCGCCGCCTGAACTCGTAGGACGCGCCAAGCGCATCGCCTGCGGCAAGGCCGAGAAGCGCGGCGACCGCGCGGTCCTCGGCAGCACGGGGCGATGCATCGGGAACAGGTTCTGCAACAGGACCTGTGCCGAGAACATGGTCTTCCTGGTGCGAGGTCTCGATGGCGCCGGGCCGCGCCTCGCGCACCGCCTCGATCGCCGTGCGCGGCGCCATGCCCAGTTCTGCAAGGAGCCGGGCCGCGATCATGCCGGCACGCCCGAGCCCGCCCTTGCAGTGGACAAGGACATCGAACCCTGCGCGCAAGGATGTACGCAAGGCCTCGCCCGATACCTGCCAGGCCTCCTCGAACCTCCGGTCGGGGACGCTCACGTCGCGGATCGGCAAGTGCAGCCAGGTCATGCCATGGCGCTTCACCGCCTCGCCCAGCCCCCCGACCGCGAGCGTGGTCATCTCGCAGGGGTCGAGAAGCGTGACGACCGTGCCCGCACCCCACTGGGCAATCGCGGTCATGTCGAGCGCAAGATCGCGCTCCCAGCCCCCGGTCATGGCAGAGGGCTGGAACTTGCCGGGGCAGAACGTCAGCCCGACCCGGCCCATGCCGTCGCCGGCACGGACAGACGCGATCTGCAAGGGATGGGTTGTACTCGTGCGCATGGTCAGACCTCCTTGCCGGGGCGCGCTGTACAGATGGCAGCGCGCGAGAAGGTCACGACGTCATCCATCGATCTTCGGGATTTGCAACAAGTATATCTTTTATATCGCTTTTTTGCCTGCCCGGGGTCGACATCGGCGATGTTCGGGTGCATGTCGTCGCTGCCCGGCGGGGCCCTGTCGCCCCTGCTCGCCCCGGACGCAAGCAGCGCGCTCCCGGGGCATCGGCCAGTCCAGCCCCGAACGAGGAGACTGACCGATGCCGCGCCAGCAACCGCCTGCCACGCTCTTGCCCCTGCCTTCCGATCCTGCCGATGCGCTTGCCCTCCTGCCCGCGATGGATGCACCTGCGCTGCGCGCACACTGGACAGCGCTTGTCGGCACCCCTGCCCCCAGGGTCCGCCCGCAGCTCCTGCGCCTGGCGCTGGCCCATGAACTTCAGCTCGCAGCCTGTGGCCCGCTGCCCTCGCACCTCGAGCGCCGGCTTGCTGCGCTCGCCGGCGGAGCGACGGCTGCATCGCTGCCGCGCCCGGGCATGCGGCTCGTGCGCGAGTGGAACGGGGCGCTCCATACCGTCACCATCGACGATGGCGGTGCACCTGTCTGGCAGGGGCGCACCTACAGGTCGCTGAGCGAGGTTGCCCGGGCGATCACCGGCAGCCGCTGGTCGGGCCCTGTGTTCTTCGGGCTCAGGAAGCAGAAGCGCGCGGCATGACCAGGGTGCGCTGCGCGATCTATACCCGCAAGTCGAGCGAAGAAGGGCTCGAGCAGGACTTCAACTCGCTTGATGCCCAGCACGAGGCCTGCGCCGCCTATGTCGCGAGCCAGGCAAGCGAGGGCTGGCAGCTCCTGCCTGTCCGCTACGACGATGGCGGGCTCTCGGGCGGGACGCTCGAGCGCCCTGCCCTGAAGCGGCTGCTGGCCGATATCGGGCAGGGCGCGATCGACATCGTCGTCCTCTACAAGATCGACAGGCTCACCCGCTCGCTTCTCGATTTTGCAAGGCTGGTCGAAGCCTTCGATGCCGCCGGCACGAGCTTCGTCTCTGTCACCCAGTCGTTCAACACGACAACGAGCATGGGACGGCTGACCCTGAACATGCTGCTCAGCTTCGCGCAGTTCGAGCGCGAGGTGACCGCCGAGCGCATCCGCGACAAGGTCGCTGCCTCCAAGGCCCGCGGCATGTGGATGGGCGGCGCGCCGCCGATGGGCTACCGCCCGAAGGGCCGCAGCCTTGCCATCATCGAGGCAGATGCGAAGATCGTGGCCACGATCTACGAGCGCTACCTGGCGCTGGGCAACGTGCGGCTCGTGTGCGAGGAGCTTGCCGCCCGCGCGATCACGACGCCGCGGCGACGGACAGCTGCCGGGCGCGCCTATGGCGGGCGCCCGTTCTCGCATGGCCATCTCTACCGGATCCTCGCAAACCCTGTCTATGCAGGCGACATCGCGCACAAGGGCCGCGTTTATCCCGGCAACCATCGCGCGATCATCGAGCGCGCCACCTGGGAGGCGGTCCAGGCACTGCTCGCCAGGAACGCGAAGGGCCGGCACCGGCCGCACCGGGCCGGGAACGCAAGCGTGCTGGCAGGCCGGCTCGTCGATGAAGCAGGCGAGCCGCTGGTTGCCGCGCATACGACGAAGAAGGGCAAGCGCTACCGCTACTACGTATCGCGCCGTCTCCAGCACGGGGTCCGGAGCGCCGATGGCAATGGCATGCGCATCCCGGCAGCGGAGATCGAGGGACTGGTGGCGCGCGAGATCGCACAGGCGCTTGCCGACCCGCTGGCGCTTGCCGACAGGGCCGGGCTCGTCGTGGCGCCTGCAGACCTGAAAGCGCTCACTGCGCAATGCGCGAGCGAGGCAGCGGCGCTGCACGCAGGCGAGCCTGCCCTGGTGCCCGAGCTCACCGCGCGCATCACCACAGGCGAGCGCGCGGTGACCATTGTGCTCGACACAAGCGCGCTTGCCCGCAGGCTGGGCCTGCCGCGAACGCCTGCCGGCCCTGCAACACTCGAGCTCATCGCCCATGTCCGGCTCACCCGGACAGGCCGGGCAGTGCAGCTCGTCGAGGCAGGGGGCGCTCCGGCCGGCGCGGGCGAGCCCGACGCGGCGCTGATCCGCCTTGTCCTGCGCGCCCGGCGCTGGTGGGACGAGCTGTGCAAGGCAAGGCTGACCCCCACCGAGCTTGCCGCGCGCGAGGGGGTCACCAGTTCCTACCTCCTGCGCGTCGTGCGGCTCGCGTTCCTATCGCCAAAGGTGCTCGAGGCGATCCTCGAGGGCACCTTGTGCGCCGGCATCGACAGCACCGCGCTCACCGCCCCCGGCGCGATCGAGGCCGACTGGATGCGGCAGGAGCGACGGTTGCTGGTGCGGTAGACGGGGGCGGAGAGTGCGGGGATGATGTAGCAGCAGCCCGCGTTTACTTCAGCCTCGGCTCCGCACCGGCGCCCACGAACAGGATACCCTCGCGCTCCAGCGCTTCCTCGAGCTGGCGGATCGCCCAGGTACCCGGCTTGCCGGTACCCGCCTCGAAGCGGCGCAGGGTCGAGACGCTCACGCCGGCGCGTTCGGCAAGTTCCGGTTGGGTCAGGTTCAGAAGCATGCGTGCTGCGCGGCAGCTCATTGGCGACAGGGCTGAGGTGGTCGGGGTCATCGTAATGCCGAGGATGCCGAATGGGGTCGTCAAGGCAATGGCGCGATCAAGGCGCGGAGGCAAGAGTGGGGTTGGCGAAGCTTCACCAGGTGGCTGGATGGAATGTTCTGTCATGGCGGCTTTGCGCCCTACTTTAAGACGTAACCATCCGATATCGTAACTCCCGTAAGCGGACATTTTTCGAGGCCACCCCCGGCCACGGAGAATGAATATGACTACCTCGCAATTCGATCTTGACGCGCAGAACCGAGTTCCATGGAACTTTGGCGCGAAGATCGGTCCGAAGCGACCGTTCAACCTACGTGCCCCCCTGATCTTGGCGCAGAACTTCGTCGACCCTAAGGTAGGCCTCCGCCCTTAAAAGGAGCGGAGGCCTTTAGTCGAGGTAGGCACCACAAAAGCGCGATGTGTCCCTTCCGGTCGCCCGGTTTCAGCTCTTGCTGCGTTCTGCTGCGTGGCTATTCCTTGACAGGAACCACTTCTGGATACTGGATTTCGGCGAGCGCGCCTTCGACAAGAGCGCGTCCCGCTTCGCTTTTGATGACGAGGTCGATCGGCCGTCCGCCCAACTTGTCATTTGGCGCGTTCATGAATGAAATCGCAGCCTCTTTTCCAAGCACTTGCATTGCCAATCGCGTGGTGTCGCCCTGGCGGCGCGCGGCGGCTGGCGTAAGGCGCACCGCCGATTTGCGGAACGGCGTCAAAAGACGACTTTCGCCATGAGTCCAGCTGGGGCATATTGGGAATTCACGTCAGTTTCCTCAGCCAAAAGCGGGAGCGCAACGTGTCTCTCAGTCGCAGGACGCCAAGTGGTACTTACTGCGATGGGGCAAGGCTTAGCAGCTTGGCAGGATCAAGTCTTGCAAATAATTTCCCACGGCAAGTCCGGCATTGCGCAACTCGGCGTGCTGATGCAGCTGGCGTATGGATCAATCTACCCCGTAGCGCGTTAGATAAATTGTCGTTCCAGACTGCGGAGGGACTATCCCGAGAGGATTAAGTCCCGATGCAAGGTTTCCCCACGTAAGCGTGGCGTGAAGACCGCAGGTCAGGCTGCTTGGGCGATTGGAGCCGTTTCTGAAGACTTCCAGTTCCATGGCATGAGCTCGTCCCAGCG
>NZ_JACBZF010000015.1 GCF_013408095.1 Novosphingobium marinum | reverse complement strand
TGGGGCTTAGCGACCTCCGGCGGTAACGGCCATCATGCGGTTCTTGAAATGTTCTCGCTTAGCGTTGTCTGGCGTACCTTCCACGCGATGCCCTCCAGTCCCTTACGAAAAGGGGCATCCGGATCGAGTTCGTGAAGGAGAGCCTGGCCTTCTCGGGCGAGGATTCCCCGATGGCCAATCTGATGCTCTCGGTCATGGGTGCGTTCGCAGAGTTCGAGCGTGCCCTGATCCGGGAACGGCAACGCGAGGGCATCGCGATCGCCAGGCAACGCGGCGCCTATCGTGGACGGAAACGCTCCCTCTCCGACGAAATGGTCGCCGAGCTGCATCGCCGCATCGTCGCCGGCGAGCGAAAGGCCACCATCGCCCGCGACCTGGGCATCAGCCGCGAAACCCTCTACAAGTATCTCCGCAACACCCCATGACGCCTATGTTCTCACTATGTCCGCTAATACCAAGCTGCATTGATCAGAACCTACGGGCCCATTTGCGGCGGCCGATGGTCATAATGCGCCACGGCTGATCGACGAGCTTGTTCCAGGCCTCGCAGCAATGGTCGACGATGTTGTCGTGAGAGGTAAAGATGCGGTTGGAGAGCCAATTGTCGCGCATGAACTGCCAGACGTTCTCGACCGGGTTCAGCTCGGGGCATTTGGCCGGCAGCGCGACGATGCTGATGTTGGCAGGCACCTTGAGCTTGCTTGTCATGTGCCAACCGGCCTGATCCATCAGCACGACAGCATGCGCGCCGGGTGCTACTGCAAGCGCGATCTCGGCCAGATGCAGCGTCATCGTTTCGGTGTTGCAGAAGGGCAGAACCAGTCCGGCACCCTTGCCCTCCTCGGGGCAGATGGCGCCGAAGATATAGGCTGATTTGGTGCGCTGGTCCTTGGGGGCAGACGGCCGCGTGCCGCGCTGCGCCCAGCGGCGGGTGATGGTGTTCTTCTGCCCGACGCGCGCCTCGTCCTGGAACCAGATCTCTATGGGCGTGCCCTGCGGGAGGTTGGCCCGGATCTCTGCCACCGCCGAGGCAAAGCCCCCTTTTTGAATGCCTCCATGGCGTGTCCGTTCTGCGCATGGTGACGGGGCCGGGCGGTCAGCTTCACATAGCCCAGTTTCTTCAGTTCGCGGCTGACAGTAGTCTCGTCGAGCGACACCGCGAACTCCTCGTGCAGCCAATGCGCCAGGTCGATCAGCCGCCAGCGCACGACGCCATGGATCGCCGGGATAGGCCCGCGCTCGACCGCCTCGACCAGTGCGCGTCGCTGCGCATCGTTGAGGATCGATGCCTTGCCTGGGGCCTTGCCGTCCAGCAGCCCGTCAGGACCGCGGGTATTGAAGCGGATCACCCAGTCGCGGACGATCTGAAGGGTGACACCTCCAATCCGCGCTGCCTCGCTCCGGCTACCACCCTCGTAGATCTGGGCCAGTGCCAGCAATCGCCGGGCTTGCGGCGCGCTCTTTGAGTTCCGTGCCAGTCGCCGAAGCGCCGGTCCGTCAAAATCCTCCCGCAAACCAATCGCTCGACCCATTATAGCGTCCTTCTGATGCAGGACGCTATTGAGTCAGACTTTCGCCGCCTTGGGAATCCCCAAATGAGTCAGACTCAGCGCAGGCTGGTATAAATTGTTGGCTGGCGCACAAAGCTTGGATTGGTTCAACAACCGCAGGCTCCTCGCGCGGATTGGCAATATACCATCTGCCGAAGCGGAGGAGCGCTACTACGTTATGCTGGACGACACCCCGATCGCCGCATAACTTAAGCCGAATGGCCTCCGGCAATCCCGGGGCGGTTCACTAATCTACCCCGAATGTTCTGACAACGGACAGTTAAACGAGAACTATATGAAATCAAAACCCTCCAAAAAAACGACTCACAATGCGCGGCGTACGCAGGATGAGCGCAGTGAAGAAATGCGCGCCCGGCTTCTGACCTCCTCCATCAAGATGCTCAAAGTGCACAGCTATTCTGGCTTTCGGGTGGCGGACGTAGCCGATGATGCCGGTGTTTCGCGCGGTGCTCAGGTCCATCATTTCGCGAGCAAGGACAAGCTTGTTACCGCCAGCCTCGAGCTAGTTTTTTCGCGCGCGCTGGATCGCACGATGGAAGCTATCGCGAAGCTTTCCAGCCAGGACAAGATGCTCGAACATGCCTTCGCGGACGCAGAAAAGTTCTTCTATAGCGATGAATTCTTCGTGGCTCTCGACATCGTCATCTCCGGATACAAGAACGGTGGTATCGCCGACGAGGTTCGCCAGATTGCCGGCCAGTACCGACTTGCCGCAGAGAACGCTTGGATTGCCCGCCTAGTGAAGACAGGGCTCGACCCGGACGACGCCGAGGACATCCTTTGGGTAATGTGGAGCGTGATTCGCGGATTGGCGGTGCGACGCCAGATTGGCCCGAAGTCCAGTCATCCGCAACGCGTCACCGAACTCGTCCTAAAGCTGCTATCCAATTACGCAGACACGCTCAGGCGCCAGCGGTACGGTTGATCGCCACCACAACAAAAACCTCTTGCCTCCCCACTAAACAAACCGTACGTACGGTTTGTTTAGTGGGGAGGCAAAGAGGTACATGCTCGAGCAGTTGCGATTTGCGCGCATTTCTTCGCAGTCACTGGCGACGGATGGGCGCTTTGCATCTGAGATCGTCGGCTTGGAGCTTGTCGAAGCGACCGAGAATGTCGAACGGTTCCGGTCAGACGACCGTTATTATGCGCTCGAACTTGACGCATCTGGGGCAACTGACCGACCGGTGATAGGGGTCTCGCTGCGATATGTTGAGCAGCTTGCCGAAATCGCACCGCGACTGCACGAGCGGGGATGGTCGGTCGAAGACGTGCCAGAAGCGCTTTGTTCGAAGCGACGCTACAAGTCGGCACTCGCCTGCCGCGATCTTAGCGGCAACGCAATCGAACTGGTGGTGCGGTCGCATAATTGTGGCCAACGCTACTTTCCAAGCCGTGACGCCGGCATTGTTGGTCTCTCGCATGTAGCGATGGGCAGTAGGACGATTGCAGCCGATGCAAGGGTGTGGATCGACGTGCTCGGTGCTCGAGTCGCGGACTGGGTTGGCGAATCAGTCCAGCTAGGCTGGGACGACCGGCATCACCGCTTGACCCTAGTCCCGAGTGCCCGGGAAAGCTTCCTCGCCCTCACTTTTGAGGTTGAGAGCATCGATTCGATCATGCAATCCAGATACTTGCTTGAGCAACGACAGGTTCGGATCGTTCGTGGGCCAGGCAGGGAACCGTCCAGCGGGGAGGTTTTCCTGACCTTCGAATCGCCGACAAAAGACTTCTACTATTCTTATGTTACGGCACCCGATCCGCAACTGCCTAACGCACTACCCCGTCAGTTCGATGCGTCGCCATCGTCCCACTGCATCTGGGGATCGGAATCGACCTTGCCCGAGTTTGGAGGAGCGGCATGACAATCCATATCAAGGATGTCGCCTACACGCGGCTGAAAACCAGCGATCTTGGTGCGGCGACGGATTTTGCCAGTCGTATTCTTGGACTGCAACCGGTCGAACGGACGGTTAGGTGCCATGGCTTCCGATCGAACGAGCGAGCCATGACGCTAAGCTACGAAGAGGGCAATCCGGGCGAAAACATCGTCGGCTTCGAACTTGGCGATGAAGACGAACTTGATCGTGCCGCCGCTACGTTAGAGGCGATGGGACATGTGGTGCGGCGTGGCAGCCGAGAGCAGTGCGAGCAGCGGTGCGTGCGGGATTTTATCGGGTTTCGGGATGCGGGCGGCGCGCAAATAGAGTTTGCGGTGGGGCTGGAGGTATCTGGGAATCGTGTGTTCTATTCGCGTGATGCGGGCATCACTGGTTTCAGTCACGTCGGCCTCTTCAGTAACGATCCCATCCGGGACGAGCATTTCTGGACTCAGGTGTGCAACGCCCGAGTGAGCGACCGTGTCGGCGAACTGCCGCTGTTACGGATCAGCCAGATACATCACAGCATCGCGCTTATCCCCGCTCCACGGTCAGGCGTGCAGCACATTAATCATCAAGTACAATCGATCGACGATGTGCAGCGCAGCTTCGCTTTGTTACGAAAACAAAATGTACCGATTGTGTTCGGTCCGGGCCGCCACCCGACATCGGGAGCACGCTTTATTTATTTCGAGGGCCCCGACGGCATGGTGTTCGAATATTCAGTTGGCGTGAACGAAGTAGACGAGGAAACTTACCGCGAACGCCAATTTGGCTTTGAGCCGACGAGTTTCTGCATGTGGGGCGCCAAGCCGGCCATTAAGGAGCTGACCAGCTGATTCAGTCGCATCTGTGGCAGGCGCGCTGCGACCAGCTTTAAGCAGACTACGGAATTACGTCGAAACAAGAAGGGTAGAAAGATGGGAAGCCAGCAAGCATATCAGCAGGACATCGTATGGCCGGCCAAGTTCAACGAGATACCCAAGGAAATCTTTGTTCGGTCCGATCTATACGAAGCGGAGATCAACCGGATTTTCCGTGGTCCGGAATGGCATCCGGTTGCGCATGAAAGTGAGGTGCCCAATCCGGGCGACTTTAAGACCTGTAATCTCGCCGACGTGCCGCTGCTCGTTATGCGCGGCGACGACAACCAGGTACGGGTGTTTTACAACGCGTGCTCGCATCGCAGCAATCAGATCGAGGTCAAGCCCGCGGGTAATCGGCGCGAATTCGAATGCCCGTATCATCGCTGGCTTTTCAACAGTAAGGGTGAGTTGGTCGGCTGTCCCAACCAGCGCGAATTCACACCGGATTTCAACAAGAAGGACTTCCCTCTCGCGCAGCCGCGCCAGGAAGCCGTCGGCGGCTTGATCTTCGTAACGCTGTCAGCGGAAACGGAACCCCTCGACGACTTTCTTCAGGAAGCCAGGGAATCGCTGATGGGCATCATGGGCGGCGATGGTCGGCTCAAGCTAATCGGCTATCAGCGGGTGCGCTATCTCACCAATTGGAAAGCCTATGGTGACAATGACGGGTACCATCCGCCGCTATTGCACCAAGCCTTCTCGATGCTGAACTGGCAGGGCGGCGAAGGCCGTCAATATGCCACGTCAAGCCGCGGCCATTACTGCATAGACACTGAACTCACAACGCCGCCGCCGACAAAGAAGATCCGCGATGCCTCGGTGATCCAGTTCCGCGACGAAGGCCGGCCAAAACGGTCGAGCGTGCTCGCGCTTTTCCCGATGTTGGTGGCGTCGAACTACCTGAATGTCATTAGCATCCGCTTCGCCACCCCGGTGGCGATCGACGAGGTCGAGGTGAATTACACCTATTTCGCACACGAGGACGATGACGAGGAGATGGTCCTGCACCGTATCCGTCAGTGTTCGAACGCGATCGGTCCGTCCGGACTCATTAGCATGGAGGACGCTTCGGTCTTCCACCGAGTCCAAATCGGTAACCGCACTCCAGGCAACGCCGTGTTCCAGAAAGGGGTGCGCGATCCGATGCGGCTAGGCTTCGAGTTCTTGCAGAATGACGAAAGCGCCAATCTGCCGCACTGGGAATACTACCGCTCGGCCATGGGCTTTCGGAGGGCCGCGCTGTGAGCCGCTTGTCGTTCGACGAACTCGTCCTCCTCGACGAGCTCCAGTCCGTCTATATCGAGGCGCTTGACTGCAAGGACATGGCGGGCTGGCTCAACGCCTTCGTCGACGATCCCGCCGCCAGCTATGTCTGCATATCACGCGACAATGTAGAGCGCGGCCTGCGGGTGGCGATGATGCTGGATGACTGCCGGGATCGCCTGATCGATCGCGGCACGTTTATCGGCGAGATCTGGGCGGGTACGTTCCAAGACTATCGCACGCGCCATTTCGCGCAGCGTGTACGAGCCACGCGGCGGTCGGACGGTCTAGTCGACATGGTGTCCCACTTCTCCGTGATATTCACGCCCGATGATACGGGGATTTCGCAACTTCTGGCCGCGGGAGTCTATGAGGACGTTATCCATCTAGAGGAAGAACGAGCTACATTTATGTCTCGGCGAGCAGTCACGGATACAGCGGTGCTGCCGCGATATCTTGTTTTTCCATTGTAACATCTATCTATAATCGGGAATACCAAAATAAAATAAAGTGCTTTATGAAACACTTATTATATGGGGGATATAATGTTTAAACTTATGACTTCGACTTCAATGCTGACCTTTCTTCTTAGCGTCGGCACCACCTCCGCTGTCGCCCAAGAACTGCAGCCGCCTGTCGGAGACGATAATGCAACGAGGAGCAATCCGCCGTCGGCGCAACGCGAGACCCTTGACGAGATCGTTGTCACTGCTACGCGGCGCGCCGAAAGGTTACAGAATGTGCCAGTGGCGGTGACCGCTGTGACGCCCGATACGCTTGACCGCACCAGCGTGGCAGACGTTCGTGGACTAACGCAGATCGTGCCAGGTTTCTTCGGCGGACGTGCCGCAGGTGTATTTCTCCCGGTTATTCGCGGTGTCGGCTCCAATAGCATCTCGGTTGGCGATGAATCTAACATAGCCACCTATGTCGATGGCGTATATCAGGGTGATCCATTTTCTACCTGGACGGATCTCGTGAAGGTGGAAAGGATCGAGGTGCTGCGCGGCCCACAGGGCACGATCTTTGGGCGCAACGCGACAGGTGGTCTGATAAATGTCATCACTCCGGATCCCAGCTTTAACCTTGAGGGAAGCCTTTCCGGTCGTGTGGCGATGTTGGACACTGGCGACGGTGACTATAACTTCCGCGGCTACCTTACAGGCGGGCTGACCGATACCATCGCAGCTGACATCTCGGGCATCTATCGCAAGTCGGATGACTTCGTCGACGATCTGGTGCGCGGCGGTAAGGCTGGCGGCTACCGGGTGATCGACGTCCGTAGCAAACTAATGTTCAAACCGAACGACGACGCGAAGATCGTATTGACGGGCGAGATTTTCGACCGCCGGGGTTCGGAGAATGTTTATCAGCCGTACGAGAATAATACGTCCGGCCGCGCATTTCCCGGCGCGATCCTGCCGACAAAGCCTTGGCAACTCTCTGCCGACCTACGGCCGTTGCTGCGCATACGCCGCCACAACTTTGCGCTGCAGACATCGTTCGACTTCGGCGGTGTCTCGCTGGAGACGACGGGAGCCTACGCCAACAACAAAACACATCAGGAGACGGATTCAGACTCGTCGAACATCTTGCTTGCTACGTTCGTCGCCCCGAACATTCAGTCCAAGATTTTCAGCCAAGAGGTCAGATTGCTGTCCTCCGCGCCCGGGCCACTGCAGTGGATTGCGGGTGTTTATTACTTTCACCTTGACGGCGACGCGCATTTCATCCTGAACAGCCGGACCGACCCCAGCCTGCCGTTGACGGTTCGCACGTTCAACCCGAAGCTGCAGACCAAATCCTACGCCGGTTTTGGCGAGGCAACGTATGAAGTGGTGCCCAACCTCTTTGTTACTGCCGGCATCCGCTACACACATGAAAAGCGCCAGTTCGACCAAGTTTTCAACGGTGTTTCTTTGTTTCCCGACACCGCAAAAAAATCGTTCGATCGAGTCACCTATAAAGGCGCAGCACGATACAACATCAACAATGACGCCAATATCTACGTCTCTTATAGCACCGGGTTCAAGAGCGGCGTTTTCAACATGGTTGGCGCCGCGCCAGTCGCCACGGATCCAGAGAAGATCAAGGCATTGGAGGGCGGCGTGAAGGCCGATCTTACGAGCTTTCTGCGCACGAATTTGGCCCTCTACCACTACAAGTACAGCAACCTGCAGGTTACCGCGCGCGACCCCTCCGGCCCCGGCTACATTCTTCAAAACGCGGCCACTGCCACCATTTACGGCGGCGAGCTCGAGGTCACACTGGCTCCCTCGCGCCAGTTCCAGGTACGCGGATCGGTTGCCTACAATCACGCCGAATACGATCAATTTCTTCAGGCCCAAGTGTTCATTCCGCGCCCGACTGGAGGCAATATCGTGACGCAAGCCGACGCATCGGGGAAGCAACTGCCGCGGGCGCCGCGATGGACATTCAATATCGGCCCGAGCTACGAAGTCCCGCTGGGATCCGGCACGTTGAATTTGAACGCCAGCCTGTATCACAGCTCGACGGTGTACTTCGACTTCCTGAATACCGCGAAGCAGGACGACTACAACCTCATCAACACGGAGATCGGCTGGACCACGGCGGATGAACGCCTTCGCTTCACCATTTGGACTTCGAACCTGACCAACGCGAAGGTCATCCAGGAAATTCGGCCGGGCGCGCTGGGTTCTGACCTGCGTTATGAACTGCCCCGTCGGATCGGCATAGGCGCAACGTTCAACTTTTGAGAAGCTAGTATTTTGGCTGCCCGCGTCCATCGGGCGCGGGTGGCCTGGGAAGGGCGGCGATGAGCATGCGGATACATCAACTTTACTATGGCGGTCGCTGGCACGAAGCCATTGGGGGCGGGCGGCAGTTATCGCACAACCCCGCCAGCGGCGATCTGATCGGCGAGGTGGCGGAAGCTACCCGCGAGGATGTCGACCGCGCGGTAACGGCCGCTGTCGCCGGGTTCCGCGTGTGGCGCGAAGTGCCGCCGCTGGAGCGGGCCCGACTGCTACGAGAAATGGCGACGATCATCCGCCGCAACGGCAAGGAGCTTGCCGACCTTGATGCGCTCGATTGCGGCAATCCGGTGAGCGAACTGGCGGCGGATTCCATGGTTGGCGCGGCGCTGATCGATTATTTCGCTGGCCTAGTCACTGAAATGAAGGGCGCATCGATCCCGGTCGGACCCAATGCGGTCAACTTCTCGGTACGGCAGCCTTTCGGCGTCGTGGCCCGAATCCTTGCATTCAACCACCCGTTCCTCTTCTGCGCGGGAAAGATCGCCGCACCATTGGCAGCGGGTAACGTGGTGATCGTCAAGCCATCGGAGCAGGCGCCTCTTTCGGCTCTGCGCTTCGCCGAGCTAGTCGATGGGCTGCTGCCGCCCGGCGTGCTGAACATCGTGACCGGCGGCAGCGATACTGGCGCGGCACTCGCCGCACATCCCAAGGTCGCAAAGATCAGCCTGGTCGGAAGTGCTGCTGCCGGCCGCGCGGTGATGCGCGAGGCCAGCGCGACGCTGAAACCGGTACTGCTGGAGCTTGGCGGCAAGAACGCACTCATCGCCTATCCCGATGCCGATCCGGATGAAGTTGCCAAGGCGATGATTGCCGGCATGAACTTCGCCTGGTGCGGCCAATCCTGCGGCTCGACCAGTCGGGCGTTCGTTCACGCCGACATCCATGATGCGGTGCTGTCCCGGGTCTGCGATGCGGCGGCCCGCTATCAGCCGGGCGATCCGTCCAATCCCGCGACCACGATGGGCGCGCTCATCAGTCAGCGACAGCACGAGCGCGTGCTGGGTTTCATCGAATCGGCCCGGGCGGAGGGCGGTCGGCTGATCTGCGGCGGCGGCGTGCCAGGGGGCGACCTGGCGAGCGGACTGTTCGTCGAGCCGACCGTGTTCGCCGATATTACCCCCGACATGCGGCTAGCGCGCGAGGAGGTGTTCGGCCCGGTGCTCGGCGTGTTGAAGTGGTCCGACGAGGCGGCGATGATCGAGGCGGTGAACGCTGTAGATTATGGCCTTACCTGTTCGATCTGGACGCGAGATCTCGATCGCGCCCACCGCACGGCGATGGCCGTGGAGACCGGCTATGTCTGGATCAACGAAACCTCGCGCCACATTCTCGGCGCGCCTTTTGGAGGGATGAAGCAGTCCGGCATCGGGCGCGAGGAGTGTTTGGAAGAATTGCTGGCGTTCACCCAGGAAAAGAACATCTACATCGCGCTTGGTCCGCGCGCGGCGTGAGCGGAACTGCCCTGAATGAGCGGAGCGGCGCGGGGTCGTCGTTTGAACAACCGATCGGTTACAGGCGATTGGCGATCCTCCTGCTGACCATCGCCTTCACGCTCAACTTCGTTGATCGCCAAGTGATCAACATCCTGGCGGAGCCGATCAAGCACGAACTGCATCTGGCTGATTGGCAGGTCGGGTTGATGTCCGGGCTTGCCTTCGCGCTGCTCTACACTGTCGCGGGAATTCCCATTGCCCGTCTAGCTGACAAAGGAGACCGGCCCAGGATCATTAGCGTTTCCATTTTCGCCTGGAGCGCTTTCACCGTCGCCTGCAGCATGGCACGCAACTTCCCGCAGCTTTTGCTTGGCCGCGTCGGGGTGGGGCTGGGCGAGGCGGGTCTTACGCCGGCCGCGACTTCGCTGATCGTCGACTATTCTCCGCGCGAGCGGCGCGCCTCGGCGCTTTCGCTTTACTTTCTTGGAGTGCCGATAGGCACTCTTGCGGGCATGGCGATGGGAGGAATAGTCGCCGACGTTTATGGCTGGCGCACCGCCTTCGTAGTCGCCGGCCTGCCGGGTGTGCTCATGGCGCCAGTCCTCGCCTTTGCCCTTCGCGAGCCCCGTCGATCGCAGACGACAATCGGGTCCTCAGGTCCGCGCCTTGGCTTCTTGGCAACGCTGCGGCAATTATGGAGCATCCGCACTTACCGGCTGATCGTGATGGCCACCGCTATCCAAGGAGTTGTGGGATATGGGTTCGCCCCGTTCCTCGCCTCGTTCTTCATGCGCAATCACGGCGCGGAGGTGGCTAGCCTCGCCGCCAGTTTCGGGCTGCGCCCGGCGGGTTTCCTTGGGTTGTCGCTCGGTCTGTCGACCGGGCTGGCGGGTGCGGTCGGGGTATGGCTGGGCGGGGCACTGGCCGATCGCCTGGGGCGAAACGACTTGCGCGCCTATGTGACGATCCCCGCTATGGCGGCGATGTTGTCGCTGCCCTGCTACATTCTGATCTTTAACCTGGACAGCGTTGTGCTTGCCCTGATCGGGCTGGCGGTGCCTAATGTGCTTGGCGCGATGTGGATGGGACCAATTCACAGCACCCAGCAGAGCGTTTCTCCACGCGAGATTCGCAGCAGCGCCACTGCCCTGTTTCTGTTCGTCCTGAACCTGATCAGCGTCGGGCTGGGGCCGCTGCTGGTCGGGGCATTGAGTGATGGAGCGGTGTCGCTTTTCGGCGATGATGCGGGGTCGGGATTGCGAACCTCGCTCATCACGGTGAGCTTTCTGGCGCCTCTCTCAGCTTTCCTGTTCTGGAGCGCACGACGATCAATCCGCGAGGATTATAAAGCCTAATGGAGATGGTCCTCGTTGGTTCCGCAACGATCCGGCAACCCAAGGAGAATTGAAATGAATACCCACCCGCTTCCTTCGACATCTCCCGAGCACGGCGAAATGCATCACCCATCAGATTTACCCGCTCCGTCAGATCCGCACCGCGCCCCCTATGCGGTGCGGACTCCGGGCGAGGGAAGCCGCGGTGATCCGCTGGCGCAACTGGTGCGGCCCGGCTCGATCCATTCTGCCCTGTATACGGACGAAACCATCTTCAAGCTGGAGCTGGAGCGCATCTTTCACGGCGGCTGGCTTTATATCGGCCACGAGAGCGAGATCGCCGAACCGGGCGAGTATCGCAGGCGGCAGATGGGTCGCCAGCCGGTCATCTTGGTGAGGGGGCAGGATGGACAAGTGCGCGTCCTGCTTAACCGCTGCCGCCATCGCGGCGCGATGGTCTGCGAACAGGATGCTGGCAAAGACAAGGTGTTTCGCTGCTGGTATCATGGCTGGACATACGCCAATACCGGCGAACTTATTTCGGTTTCCGGTCCGGAAGGTTATGGTGCCAGCTTCGCACTATCGGAACATTCGCTCACCCCGGCCGCACGGGTCGAGCAATATCGCGGTTTCGTGTTCGCCTCGCTGAACGGTTCGGTGCCGCCGGTCATCGATTTTCTGGGTGGCGCCGCCAAGATCATCGACCTGCTCATCGACGCTGCCCCGGGCGGCGTACTCAGTGTCAGGGCCGGATCGAACCGCACTACATATAAGGGAAACTGGAAGCAGGTCGGCATGGACGGCTATCACCCCATGTATGTTCATGCATCCGTGCTGTCCACCTGGGAGCGCCATGCGGAAAGTGGCGAAGGATTGGGGGCGACTCACAGCGATAATCCGTTCGGCTTCGATTCCATTTCCGAGACGCGCGACTTTGGGCACGGCCATACGATGCTCGACTTCCGCAAGCACAGGCTGAAGCACACGGGGAAGTTCCGCGCAATTCTCGAAAAGACGAATGGCGGAAAGGAATATATCGAAGCCCTCTATGCCGAACATGAAGCCGACTGGGCGGATATGCTCATCGCCATGGCGGGCGATCCTCATTTAGGGGTCTTTCCCAATCTTCAGCTCATCAACAATCAGATCCGGATCATAAATCCCATCAGTGTCGACGAAACTGAGGTCATCATGTTCCCTGTGCTCTTCGAGAATGCGAGCCGCGAGATCAACGCACTGCGGCTTCGCCAGCACGAGTCCTTCTACGGCCCGGCGGGATCGGGGTCGACCGACGACGCGGAGATTTTCGAGCGGGTCCAGTTGGGCCTCAACGCGAGCGTCGAGCCGTGGATCGACATCTCTCGTGGCATGGAGCGGGAATGGATCGATAGCGACGGATCGATTGTGGGCCATATTACTGACGAGGTGCCGCAACGCGGCCAGATGCGGCAGTGGCTGGCCATGATGTCGCCGCCGGATGCCGTATCCGAAGGAGCACACTGACATGGCCGACAAACCCAATGGTAGCGCGATCGCCGCGTTCACCGGCTCACCGACGGCTGTGGCCGTTACCCACACATCGGCGCTCTACGCCGATGTCGCGGCGTTCATATTCCGCGAGGCCGAACTGATGGATGGCCACTGCTACGACGAATGGTTCGACCTCTGGGCACCGGAAGCGCTGTACTGGGTTCCGTCGAACAGTGAGGATCTCGATCCGGACAAATCAGTGTCTATCATCTACGAGCGGTACGACCAGCTCGCCGACCGCATCTTCCGATTGAAGGACAAGCGGATCCACTCGCAAAACCCGAAATCGCGATTGCTCCGTATCGTCTCCAACATCATCGCGGAGGCCGACGGCGAGGATGTGCTCGTGCGTTCGAACTTCATCCTTGGCGAGGTGCGAAGCGGGCATCAGGAGGCGCTGTTCGGTCGCGCGACGTACCGGCTTTTCCGGCGCGAAGGCGGTTGGAAAATTCGTGCGAAAAAGGTTTATCTGCTGAACAACGACGCGCCCATGCGCAACGTGACGTTCCTGCTATGAGCGGCGTGTCCCGAGAAAAGCCGATAATCGCTACGGTCATCGGCGATCCAGGAGGCATAGGTCCGGAGGTCTGCGTCAAGGCGCTCGCCGATGGAGCGCTTGGTCGCATGGCTCACCATCTGCTGATCGGGGATTTGGAGGCAATTCGGGTGGCCGCAACGGCATCGGGCCTCAATGTTCGGTTGCGGCAAATTGCTAGGCCGGATGAAGCAGCTAGCAGCGATGGGGCGATCGCCGTCCTTGATCCGGGCAACTTGGCGCCCGGCATCTGGCAGGTCGGTCAGCCTAGCGCAGCCTCGGGCCGGGCAGTCCTTGCCTGGATTCGGCTCGCGGAGCAGCTTGGTCGTGATGGCTTGATCGACGGCTGGATTATGGCGCCGGTGGATTCTACATCGCTCAAGCTCAGTGGCGGAGTCGATACCCTCGATGATCTTCAGCCACCCGGAACTTATCTGCTTCGAATTAGCCAAAATCTACGGATTGTGCCAATTACCGAACACATCTCCATCTCGGATGTGCCTGCAAGCGTCACTCGCGAGGCGGTTTCGCAACTGCTCGCGCTGGTCAGCAAGGCATTTGCGCGCTGGGGCGTCGCCGCCGTGAGGATTGGCGTGGCTGGTCTCAATCCGCATGCGATGGGCACCGAGGAGGTGGCCGAGATCGCGCCGGCCGTGGCGGAGGCGCGGGACAGCGGCCTTTCCGTAGAAGGGCCAATTTCGCCTGACGCCATCTTTCGGCAGGCGATCGAAGGGCGCTTCGATGTTGTCCTGTCGATGTACCATGACCAAGGACAGATTGCCCTGAAGACTGCCGCGTTCGAGGGGGCTTGCACCATTTATATCGGGCTGAACTACGTGCATCTCACGGTGCCGCATGGATCGGCCATGGACATTGCCGGAAAGGGCATCGCCCAGCCCTCCAGCATGACTGCCGCGATGCGGATGGCTACATCGCTCTGCCTCGGTTACGGGTTTGTAGATGATCATGGCTGACCAGGATATCGAGGAAAAGGTCCGCCTCGCGGCAAGGGGGCTCGGTCGCGCAGGGCTGGTACACGCATACGGCCATTGCAGCGCACGCGTTGATGCCGATCATTTCCTGGTTTGCGCGGCGATGCCGATGGTGTTGATCAAGGATGAGCCTAGCACTCTCGTTCCAGTTCAAGGCCCGCTGCCCGAAGGTGTGCTGGGCGAAGTGCGAGCGCATCAGGCAATCTACCTGCGGCGCCCGGATGTCGGAGGCATCTGCCGGATTATGCCGCCAGCTGTCATGGCCCTTTCAACGCGCGGGATCACGCCGCTGCCGCGCCACGGACTTGGTGCCTATTTTGCTCCCTGTCCTCCGCTCTGGAACGATCCCCGCCTTCTGCGCGACGACGGGGCAGCAGCAGCCCTAGCGGTAACACTGGGCGATGCCCGGGCCGTTGTGATGCGGGCCAACGGCGCCATAACCGTCGGAACCTCTCTCGAAGAGGCTGCGACGTTTGCCTTTATGCTGGAAGACGCGGCGAAAATCGAACGCGACGTGCGCGCAATGGGCTTCGATCCCGCCGGAGGACTGCTAGAATCGGATGAGATCGCCGCCCGGCAGACCTTGGCTGGCGGCGTGGTTGATAGAATGTGGCGCTGGCTAACCGAAAGCGAAATGCCATCACCTCATACCGGCTCCCTCGTCAGGAGAGCGCACTAGACGTTCCGTAGAAGAAGCAGTTTATAGTGAGACAATTCGTTGTTGCGGCGACGAAACGCAGTGGGAGGGCAAATGTGGCAACGCTAAAAGTCAACGGCATCAGCATCAATTATATCGACTGTGGCAGCGGAAATGTTCTCGTTCTGCTGCATAATGCCGTGTCGAACATCACAGCGCTGGAACAGAACATCGACGCATTGCAGGAACGGTTCCGAGTGATCGCCTGCGACCTGCGCGGCCATGGCCTCACCACTCACCATAATGATGAGATCACTGCCCGCGAGTTCTATACTTTCCCGAACATTGCTGACGACGTTAGCCAGTTGCTCGAACATCTCGGAGTTGGCCGTTTCAGCTTGGTAGGGCAGGCCTATTGGGGAGTGAGCACCGCCGCCCACATCTATAACCGCCATGCCGAGCGGGTGGACGCGATGGTTTTCGCGGCATGCGATTTGATCGCCAGCCCTAGCGGCGACCAAGAGCCCTATGCCGGACTTGGCGAGGTCACGGTCCGAAATTTCGAGCGGATGATCGCGCTTGCCCGCGACCGTGGAATGCGCGCTGTATATGAAGATCGACTGAAATCAGAAACCTTCTGGGGGCCAACCGTGCTCGGCAGTCCAGAGCTTCTCGCAATCTTCAAGCGCCTGCATGATGAAACCTCGCCGGTAGCATTTACCCACTTTCCGCGGTTTCACCAGCGGACCGTTGAGGAACTTTTGATAAAGCTGTCGAAATATCGGACTCCCTTGATGATGCTGTTAGGTGCCGAGGATTCACACAACAATCAGATGATTTTCAACATGAGCCAGCTTTATCCCGACACGTGTGTAACAATTATCCCGAATTGCGGCCATTATCCAACCATTGAGAATCCTATAGATTTCAATCGTGCGGTGACAAATTTCGTCGCAGGCGCAATTGTGACGCCGGGACACCTCGAATAGGCTCGGTATTTTGACGCCTGCTGCTAGTAGCCATTTACTTCGGGTCACACATATGAACAAACCGAAAGTGTTATCATGAAAGAGGACAAGATGAACGATATGCAAGCAACCCCATCCCTGGCGGGACGCGTCGCAATTATCACAGGAGGCGGTCAGGGTATCGGCCGCGTCTTTGCGAAGGGCTTCGCGGCCGCTGGTGCCAAGGTAGGAATTGTTGAACTGAATGAAGAAAAGGGCCAGTCTGTCGCCACCGAAGTCGATCAACAAAGCGGCCCTGGCACCGCAATTTCAATCCAGGCCGACGTGGCTGATCCCGCTGCTGTGGAGGCAGCTGTCGCCGCAGTCGCAAACAAATTTGGGCGGCTGGATATCGCGATCAATAACGCCGCCATCTTCTCAACCTTGAAGATGCGGGGTTTTGAAGAGATCCCGTTTGATGAGTGGAGCGCTGTCATGCGCGTCAATGTTGACGGGGTCATGCTTGTTTCCAAGGCTTGCGTGCCCCTAATGCGCGCGCAAAAGCACGGTCGGATCATCAACATCTCTTCGGGCGTCGTCACGATGGGACGCCCCTTTTACCTTCACTACGTGACTTCCAAGGCTGCCGTAGTAGGCATGACCCGTGCTATGGCCCGCGAGGTTGGCACAGACGGCATTACGGTTAACGCCATTTTGCCAGGCGCAACATTTACCGAGGTCGAGCGTGAAACGGTGTCAGCCGAACAGAAGTCTCAAATTCTTAATATGCAATGCATCAAGCGGCACGAAACGCCCGAGGATTTGCTTGCCTCAGCCCTCTATCTTGCTTCTGACGGAGGGGGATTCGTGACCGGGCAGTCCATCGCAATCGACGGAGGAACAACATTTCGATAGATGCGCCATGGGCGGATTCAACCGGTCGTCGCAACACCAAGAAATTGGAGGTTGTAAACATGGCAGGTTGTCGCGCATCGGAGCGGTTCATCCGAAGAAAATTGCGATCACCCGGACGTCCCCCTGCATGACAGCGTGAGAATCGCTGTCGCTTCTGGCAAGCTATTGCCCAAGGGCGCAGCAGCGAAGAGGCCGCGAAGGATGCTGGTATTTCGATGCCCCTTGGTCCCCGCTGGTTTCGGAGTGCAGGAGGTATGCCACTGTCCGCCGTCAGCGCCTATGTGTAGGCGCTTGCCAACGTAGCGGCCTCTGCTCGCCAACGGAGCGGATTTCTGTGGACTTGTAACGGTTTTGCGCCGGTCGCCTATCTCATTATGCCACCTTTGCTTCGAATGCCAATGGGCTGATGCCGCCCAGATATGAATGACGTCTGCGGGTGTTGTAGAATCCGTTGATGTACTGGAAAATGGCGGCCTCTGCCTGCCGCCTTGTTGGCCAGCTCTGCCGCCAGATCAGTTCCGCCTTCAGCGATTTGAAGAAGGTCTCGACGGCGGAGTTGTCATAGCAGTTGCCCTTTCCGCTCATGGATGGTCGCAGGCCGTAACCCTGCAGCTTCTTCTGATAAGCATAGGAACAATATTGGCTGCCACGGTCCGAGTGGAAGATGCAGCCAGGTGGCGGGTTGCGCAGGCGCATCGCCATGTCCAGCGCCCGGATCGCCAGGTCCTTCTTCATCCTGTCACTGACCGCCCAGCCCACGACACGGCGGCTATGCAGATCGAGGATGACGGCGAGGTACAGCCAGCCCTCCAACGTCCAGACATAGGTGATATCGCCGGCCCAGATCAGGTTGGCCCAGGCCGCGATGGCTAATCGCGACACCAGCGTCGCCCAACTTTGCAAGGAGCTCGGCGTCAAACCGGTAACGCTCTACCGCTATGTCGATCCCAGCGGAAATCTCCGCGATCACGGCATCCGCGCGCTCGCCAGCCCTTAACGTACGATTCCACACTCAGCCGGAACTGACCCCGGGCTCGGAACCAAGGTCGAAAAGCGGGTGGCGGAGGCCGAGGCTGCCTCCTCACGAGACTGAACTCCGTGGCGATTTATCCCACATTATTGCATTTTCTATAAACGCGGGATAAATTCCCGCATGCCGGTTATCGAGCCCTTCTCTGACGAACAGGCGCGCGCGCTCATCAATCTGCGCCAGCGCTACGACGCGTGGATTGCAGCGGAGCGGGAACTATTCGCCCTGCCCTACGACCTGCGGCGCAAGAAGATCGGCGAATATACCTATCTCTACGAGATCCACGATCGCAGCGGAAATGGCACCAGCCTGGGCGCGTGGGATGAGGAAAAACAGCACCAGTTCGATGACTACCGCGCCACCAAAGCCACTGCCAAACAGCGCCGCGATGGCGCCCGCGACACTCTGTCCGAAAGCAGCCGCATTGCCCGCGCATTGCGCCTGCCTATGCTCTCTGCCGATGCCGGCCCGATCCTGCGCGAGGCGGACCGCCGCAGCCTGCTCGGAAGCCATCTGCTGGTGGTCGGCACCAATGCCATGGCAGCCTACGCGCTGGAGGCCGCCGGAGCCTTCATCGGCGTGCCTGACGAGACCGAAGATTTTGACCTGGCCTGGGCCGCTGAGAAGCCGGAAGACGGCACAAAGGTGTGGGATCTGCTGAAGGCGGTCGACCCGACATTCACCATCAATTCGGAGCGCGATTTTCAGGCCCGCAATGCACGCGCTTACGAAGTCGAATTGCTGGTCGCTCCGTCGCGTGCCGAAACGCTGGCGGGCACGGATCGCCCCAAGCCTGTGCCGCTCCCTGAGCAGGAGTGGTTGCTGCCGGGCCGCAGGGTCGATCAGGTCGTCCCTTGCCGCGATGGCACCCCTGCCCGCATCGTCGCTCCCGACCCGCGATGGTTCGCTTTGCACAAGCTCTGGCTGGGTGCACAAGCCAAGCGCGACCCGCTCAAACGGCGCAAGGATCGGACGCAGGGCAAGGCGCTGCTCGACGCGGTGCACGAAGTCATGCCGCACTATCCATTGGGCGAGGAATTCGCTGCAGGGCTGCCCCCGGAACTCATGCCGTTTTTCAAGGAATGGCAGACTGGTGAGATCGGGAAATAATCCGCCCAGGCTATAGGGTGCCCTCCGCTGCAACGAGATTTAACGGTGCCGCCGAGGGCACCTCGTAACATCCTGAGATTACTGAACAAATCAGGCCTATCCCGCTGAGATGCAGCGGAGAGCAATTCGCCAAAACGTCTAACCATCTGTTATTGCATGCAAATCAACGGCGGCTTGCCGCGTAGGGTGTGCAGAAAACAGGAACGCGACGGCCCGTTGCCATCGTTCCGTTCGAATTTGCGTCCAGGTAGAACGAAAATGGCTGCCTGTGCCTGGAAATCGGCCGACAGGCCGGACCGCAATGTCAGACTTGAAGGAGAGACGATCAACCGCTCTGCGGCACCTCACGGTAGGCAACGCCGAGCCGCCTTCTCGCGCTCATTCGGCGCGCATTTACCGCCGCAATGTGGCGCAGTGCATCGGTCGCATCTGCGAATGCCAGAGTCTTCCCCTGACCCTCCGTTCCGATGCGGCCCCAAGCCTGCTCAACGACATACCATCCGAACAAATCACGGGAGAATGACAGCCGATAATCACGCGCGATATTGCGCTCTGAATCGACGGCCTGCCAGTGCCAATTCCGGTCGGTTTCGAGATCGTTCACTGGGCCAGTTTCATCTCGCTCTGCAACCGCGTCCAACGCATATTCTGAATCATGGGAAGTCCATTGATTCAGTGTGGCGATCAGTCTCGCCAAACGCCCGAAGGCGGCGGTTCAGATGATCCACCCGCAGCCGGAAATTGTCGGCATCGACCCACCCTGCCCTGTCCAATATCGCTTGCGCCTGTCGGCCCAACAGCACCAGAACTCGGGCTGCGTCCTGGGCGGGTCTGGCCCCGTGGAACTGTCCACCCTCGCCTGAAGCCCGCAGGCCTTTCGCCAGTTCCGGTACATGCCGTTTGATGAGGGTTGTGAGTTCGATCAGATCAAGGTCAATCCCCGGCGATTTCGGCTCGCCATCCGCCGCTCGAAGCAACGCTGCACAGGCCTGTTCCTCGCGTCGCAATTCGGAGGCCATTTCGGGGCAATAATCTGCAATATCACACCACGCTTTGGCGATTGCGCGATGCTGGCACTCCCAACGGACTGGAGGCGAAACGGGCGAGACAGCCGGTGGGGATTCTGGTCCTTCCCGGCGGCCGAAAATCGAGAATGTCAGGGCAAAGACAGCAAGGGCCAGCAACACCGTTGCCCATTCCTCAAGCCCCAAACCGACCGCCACGACAATTGCCATGATGGCCACCCCCGCAGCGGCTACGAAACGGATCACGAACCGCACCAACCACACAACAATTGCGCCGAATACCGTGATGGCGAAACCCGCCAGCACCAGCAAAATAATCACATGCACCGCTGCCGCCATTTTGCACTCCTTCCGATCGGCAGCACTATCGCCCGCCAACACGACAGAAGCGGTCGCAGGACCAACCCGTCCTGCAATTCGCGCTTGCAACGTTTTGGCATTTCGCCTCCATTCGGGGCCGCTATTTCGAAGGGACTTTTGCATGGATCTGGAACTGCTTGGGTTGCGGCAGGCGATTGCTGCGTGGCGCGACCAGGCCATTCTCGATGCGGCGGAGCTGTTGAACACTTGCGGTGCCGAAAGCCTGGAAGCGTTCGAGAGCAATCTTCACACGGCAGGGCCGCTGGACATGATCTGGGATCCGGCCAGCTATGCCGCCGATGCGATTGACCGGGAAATGCTCGCCCATTCATCCGGCCCGCTGGTCACCACGTTGATGCAAGCCGCCGAAGACCTCGGCGCGAAGGAGCCAAGGTTCGCAGCATTGAGCAAGGCGCTGGCGGAATCCGCCTCCGCGCTCGATCTGCCGCAAATTGCCGAGGATGCGAGCGAGCCGAAAGCCCGGCCAACACCGACCGCTCCGGCCACGCCGTCACCCAAATGGCCCGCCCTCCTGCTACGCCGTGCCAGCGAGCTGGGTCGCAAAGCCTCTGACAATATTGGCGAGGCAGCAGACAGCGCCGCCCGAACCCTGCGTGACCGGACCATCCTGCATGACCGGTTGCGTTCTGCCGCCCGGACGCATCTGGCCAATCGCTGGATGGGACGCAGCGGGCAGCCTCGCCCCGTACTGGCGCAGGTCATCCTGCTGATCGACGAAACCGCCGCACAGGCAAGGATGCTGCCGTGATCGACGCACTGCTCCCCCATGTCATTCGCGGCATTCCTGACGAGGCGCGCATGGGCCTTGCCACCAATTCCCTGAAGCTGTTCGGATCGGTCATCCGCGACGCATCGAACGGGCAGATCGTCTACCACCTGCAGGAGGCCGCGCCGCTGGCCCAGTCGTTGGCGTCGAATTTCAGCCCGGTTGGCGTGGCAAACATTGCCGTCAACGCTGTGCAGAACGAGGTCAACCGTCGCGCGATCGAGCGCGTCGCCTCGGCTGTCGATGCGCTGACCGAAGTGGCCCATGTCAACCTCGCCCTCTCCGCCGCAGGTATTGGTGTTTCGGCGGCAGGCTTTGCCATCATCGCCAAACGGCTCGACCGGATCGAAGCCAGCATGGCCTCGGTCGAGGACAAGATCGATCAGGTTATTTCGAAGATCGAGGAAGCGACCCGGCGCGAGACGCAGGACCTATTCAGCAATATCCGTGGGCTGGCCACGCTTTACGAAGATAGCTGGTCCCTGTCCGATATCGGCCGCGCCGAGCGTGATTGCCAGCGCATCTGGCAGGACGGGGCAGCCTTGCAGGACATGACCGAGCGGCGCGCCGAACATGCTCTCAGCAACGCGGCGCTGGGCTATGACGCGGCCCGCCCCCATCTGGAGGCCTTTGCGCTGGTAACGGGCCTGCGTATCGCGGCACTGCTGGCCTGTAACGAGAATGAGACAGCACGGCGAGTGGAGCAGGACACTTACCAGCGGATCGACCGGCTGACAGGTTCGCTCGGCTTGGCGGACCTGCTCCCTTTGGCGATGCAGGAAGGGTCACAGCCCGGATCGCAGGAGTGGCTGCTCGACCGCGCCCGGGCGGGCAGGGAATTGCGGCCTGTGGTCTCGGAAATTCGCCTGCGCGAACAGGCCCTCGCGACCCGCACCGCCGCCCTCCCCCTGCTAGAGGATGTTGGCGTACGCCCGCGCGAATGGCTGGAGCAGGCAAGAGCCGAGGAAGGGGTGGAATTGCTGTGCCTCGCCCCGAAGAAATAGGCGGCAAGATTGGCGCGGACCACCCCCTGTTCGATCTGATCGAGCAGGTATATCGGGTCTTTGCCTATCCCAGACCGCGCAGCACGGACGTCTGCGAAAATTGCTGCATGGACCCGCAGATCGAGGCGGATTTCTTCAATCCGCCGATCAGGGAACTGCCGCTTGCCTATGTGCTTGACTGGTACTTCGCCGCCTGTGAACGACAGGGGGCGAGCAAGGCGACCTGGGGCTGGCTGCTCCCTCGCATCCTCGAAGTTCTGGCTGTGGGCGATGACGTTGCCACGGTGGGTCTGGAGGTAAGCCTTGCCCGGTTTGAGACGGGCAATCCCGCCAACTGGTCAGGCGAGGAATGGCGCGTGCTGGACAGCTTTCAGCGCCAGTATCTCGCACTCCAGATCGAGGATGGCGGGGACAATCTGGACGATGTGCTGTGTATGTTCAGGCTGGGCGGTTGGCCGATGGAGGATTTGCTCGAACAGGTCGCGGCTTTTCCCGATGATGTGCTGGCGCACAGGTTCTGGCGGGACTGGTGCGAACACCATGTGCCGGGCCGCGAGGCGGTGTGGATCACCCCCTTCTGGGAAGCGCCGGACAACACCGCTGCATATGATTTCTACACCTCGCCCGAGATCCACGCGCGGATGGAGGCTCTCGCACTGGCGGACGCCACCGATCCCGAACTTGCCGCGCAGGCCAGTGCGGTTGTCGGCGTAATCGAGGCCGGGGCGGACTGGTTGAGGTGAGGATAGACTGAGGGGGCAGTTGGTATTCTAGCTGCTATTAAGAACTGACTGCTACGATCAGGAAAAACTGGTAGGATAAACTATGCGAACCCATCTGGAGTTTCGAGCACCCCGCTTCGTTGGAGGGGCTAACGGCATCAATCCCGATATCGACGGCTCAAAGCTCGCAGTTTTCCTTGCAGAGGAATTTGGCACTTTGGAATTCCCGACGAGCGTGATCGAGGAAGACTGGGGGTGGATGGTTCTCCTCAAGGAAGAACCTTTCCGACTGTGGTTAGGGTGCAGTTCCTACGATGCGCCCGATGGATGGCTGGTTTTCAGGGCCTGTCAGTAATTTTGTGCGCGAGGCCGGTTTCGTTCATCAGACCGTGAACCTGTCGCCGAAGATGATGGCGAACTGGGTTTTGGCCTCGAA
>NZ_JACBZF010000014.1 GCF_013408095.1 Novosphingobium marinum | reverse complement strand
TGGGGCTTAGCGACCTCCGGCGGTAACGGCCATCATGCGGTTCTTGAAATGTTCTCGCTTAGCGTTGTCTGGCGTACCTTCCACGCGATGCCCTCTTTTCGCCCTCCAGAATACCGCCACGGGCATAATGGACAGCGGGGTGCTGGACCAGGCACGGCGCATCGCGATGGAGCTGGATCGCAACCTCGTGCGCGGCCAGTTTGGCGAGTTCGGGATCGATGCCGGACTGGTCGAGAGGGGCACCCGCGACTTCTACCGCCAGTTCCGTCAGCCTGCCCATGATGACACCATTGCGCTCGCCAGCAGGGTTGCTGCCACGAGCCTCATGGACGTGTCCAAGGTTCGAGATGCCCTGACGGGCGTTTCCTCCGACTGGGCCAGAATTTCAGACGAGTTTGGCAGTGCCACATCCGTTGCGCGGCTTCATGAGTATGGCTTGGCTGTCGCCCGCGCCGATCCCTTTTCGGAGCAGGTTTCAACGCTCTTGCGCGGTGGTCTTGGCGACTGGCGGCGCTTCGACATTCCGGATGTCGCTTCCATTCTCGACATACAGTCGCGACGCAGCATCTATCGCGAGATCGGGATGGAGCCGGGCCTTGCCGATTTCACGCCCGACGCCTTCGACGAAATAACCGCGAGCGCGGGTCTGGAGCGGGAACCGGGTGCGGAGAGCAGCGACGAGGAGGACCGTGCTGCAAGTGCATTCCGGACCATAAGGCGTCTTGAACAGCAAGTCCGGGACTTCATCGAGCACCGCCTGCGCAGCGTTTTTGGCGACAACTGGGAGAAGAGCCAGATTCCCGGAGACATGCGGAAAAACTGGGTCGCAAAGCGGGAAGATGAAATCAGGCGGCAGCGCCCACCCCGCCCCCGCCTGATCGATTATGCGGACTTCAGCGACTACTGGATGATCTTCGAACGCAAGGACAATTGGGAGCAGGCCTTCTCCGGAGTGTTTGTCCGCAAAACCGATGTTCAGGAATCCCTGTTGCGGATTGCACCGGTCCGCATCGTTACGAGTCATGCTGCAATCGTGACACAGGACGACGAAGTTCTTTTGGGCATCGAGGCGCGTCGCATTCTGAACGCCATCCAACGCAGCGCCTAGCAGGAATTTATCACCCAAGAATCACGGTTTGTTCTTGCCATTTGGGAACATCGCTGTCACTGCGTCAAAAAAATACCCAGAGGGGGACTTTTGATGACGAACAGATCGCCCACGCCGTTTTCCCAGCTCCGCACGCAGGCGGGCATCAGCATCGAGGCGCTGGCCGACATGGCCGGGTTTTCGCCCCGGACGGTCTACCGCTGGGAAAACGGCGAGGTAGCTCCCCGCAGAGCCGCCACCGAACTCCTCAAACGGATCATCGCCGACCGGCCATGCGAAACGGCGCGGGGCGATCCTGCCTTCCGCTTCATCGACCTGTTCGCGGGGATCGGCGGCCTCAGGCGCGGCTTCGAGCCGCTTGGCGGAAAATGCGTATTCACCAGCGAATGGGACAAATACAGCGCGGCGACCTACCGCGCCAACCATCCGCATGACGATCACGAGGTTTCCGGCGACATTACCGGAATCGAGGCAGCCGACATTCCCGAACATGACCTTCTGCTGGCAGGTTTCCCCTGCCAGCCCTTCTCGATTGCAGGCGTGTCGAAGAAGAACGCGCTCGGCCGCGAGCACGGTTTCGCCTGCGAGGCGCAGGGAACGCTGTTCTTCGACGTGGCGCGGATCATCGCGCACCACCGTCCCCGCGCTTTCCTGCTGGAGAACGTGAAGAATCTCGTGAACCACGACAAAGGCCGGACCTTCGAGGTCATCCGGCGCGTCCTGACCGACGAGCTGGGCTATGACATCCACTGGAAGGTGATCGATGCGCGGTCATGGGTGCCGCAGCACCGCGAGCGCATCTTCATCGCCGGTTTCCGCGAACCGGCGGATTTCAGCTTCGCCGACATGCCCCTCCCCGACCCGCTTCACGGGCCGCGCGTCGGCAGCATCCTCCATCCGGAGGATGGCAGCGAGGCACCCGAGAAACCCTTCACCGAAGGCAATATCGGGCGCGTGAGCGCGCGTTATTCGCTCAGCGACCATCTTTGGCAGTATCTCCAGGATTATGCCGCGAAGCACCGCGCGAGGGGTAACGGCTTCGGGTTCGGGCTTGTCGGCCCCGACGACGTAACCCGCACGCTCTCCGCCCGCTATTACAAGGACGGTTCCGAGATCCTTGTCGAGCGGGCGCGCGGCAATCCGCGCCGCCTCACCCCCCGCGAATGCGCGCGGCTCATGGGATTCGACGGGCCGGACGGTGGGGACTTCATCATCCCGGTTTCCGATACGCAGGCCTACCGTCAGTTCGGCAACGCCGTTGCCGTCCCGGTCGTGCAGGCCGTGGCGCGGCACATGGCCCCTGCCCTCGGCATTGCAGCGCCGGAGCCGGTGGAGGCGCGGCTTGCCGCCTGACGTGGTGGACGCGGCTACCCGCAGCCGCATGATGGCAGCGATAAAGGGCCGCGACACCAAACCCGAAATGACCGTGCGGCGCGGGCTTCACCGCAGGGGCTTCCGCTTCCGGCTGCACGACCGCGCCCTTGCCGGACGGCCCGACCTCATTTTTCCGCGCTACCGTGCGGTCATATTCGTGCATGGCTGTTTCTGGCACGGGCATGACTGCCCGTTTTTCCGCTGGCCCAAATCGCGGCCCGAGTTCTGGCGCGGGAAGATCGGCGCGAACATCGAGCGCGACCGGGCAGCGGGGACCGCGCTCAGGGCGGCGGACTGGCGCGTGCTGACCATATGGGAGTGCACATTCCGCGGTAAGACCCCGGAGCAGCACGAGGCCGCGCTTGACGATGCGGCCGCGTGGCTTTCCGGCAGTTCCGGGGAGGCCGAGATCAGGGGAGACAACAATGGCGCTGGCTGACCTTTCGGACTGGATGGACGACCATTCCGGCGACGGCTTCGTATGGTATGTGAAGCGCCTTTCCGGGAACGATACGCTCGCCAACGGTGCCCACCAGGCCGGTCCCTACATCGCGCGCGACTTCCTGTTCCGCATGTTCCCGGCGATCGACCGGACGGATGTGAAAAACCCCGATACGCGGTTCGACCTCTATATCGATTCCCATGCCGATTACCGCGAGGTCCGCGCGGTCTACTACAACAACAGGTTCCACGAGAACCCGGATGGTGGCCGCAACGAAGCACGGCTGACCAATTTCGGCGGCGCGTCATCGGCGCTGCTCGATCCCGACAGCACGGGCGCGCTGACGGTGTTTGCCTTCGCGCTCGATGATGCCGGAGCCGCTACCGGGGCGCATGTCTGGGTATGTCGCCACGGCACCGAGGAAGACATTGTGGAGGACCGGATCGGCCCGGTGGAGCCGGGCCGCTATGTCATATGGCCACCGGGCGCGACCGGCGGCACGCTTTCGCTGTTCACCCCACCCGCGCAGACGAGCTGCTGGATTGCAGCAGCAGACATGCCGCCGGCGTGGCTGGCAAAATTTCCGACCGGGGCCGAGATTGTCGAGCGGGCAGTCGAGCTGCGCCCCCTGCCCGGCCTCGTTCCCGACCAGCGGCTCCTGAAACGGCGCGACTGCGAGTTCGAGATATTCCGCAGTGTGGAGGAAGCGATCGAGCTGCCCCACATCACCGCAGGATTCGCGAACGTCGAGGATTTCATCGCGCGGGCGCAGACCATCCTCCAGCGCCGCAAGGCAAGATCGGGACGTTCGCTCGAGCTTCATGCCCGCGCGATATTCCTTGAGGAGCGTCTGGCCGAAGGCACGCAGTTCTCACATCAGCCGGAAAGCGAGTCCGGCAAGCGGCCTGATTTCCTGTTTCCCTCGCAGACAGCCTATGCCGACAGTGCGTTCCCGGCCGACCAGCTCCGCATGCTGGCGGTGAAAACCACATGCCGTGACCGCTGGCGGCAGATTCTCAACGAGGCCGACCGCATCCCTTCGAAGCACCTGCTGACCTTGCAGGAGGGCATTTCGGAATCGCAGTTCAACGAGATGAGCGGTGCAGGCGTGCAGCTCGTCATCCCCGCTGCGCTGACCGAAAAATTCCCCAAATCGGTGCAGCCCCACTTACAGACGCTGGAGAGCTTCATCGGAGATGTGCGGCTGCTCCGGCAGGGTTGAGCCTAGGAGTTGCCATGTGACAGGCCGGGCGCGCCCCTGCCGGGACCGCGCTCTGTCTCCGCTTCGCTGCGATCGAGCCGCCTTGCGCCGTCTCGCCCCTTTCGGGTGACGATCGCTCGCGCGTCGCTGGCACTCCAATTGAGCGGGAGGATTCGAAGGACGTGCTCTGTCCCGCGCCTTTGGCGCTCCTGAGGGCGCGGCATCTTTGAGCTGACCCGCTGGCACGCCTGCCTCTCTCATTGCCGGACGCCCGCTGGCGCACGGATCGCGCGCGCAGGGCGTCCGGCGGCTTCGCGCCGTCGCAGGGGTGCCGTTGCCCGTTTTTGCCGCCCGGGCGGCTTCCTGGCGCTTCCCAGCGCCGTTTTCGTGCGGGGGGAACGCCAAGGGCGTCGCCCTCTCGTTCCCGAAGCCAAATAGCCGCCCCGTGTGGCGGGCTTCGCCCGCTGGCCCGCGCCAAGGCGGCGATTGGGCATCCCCCTCCCCCTCCCATCCTCGCCGGAGGGCAGAGCCGCAGGCCGCAGGCCGCGGCTTCGCCGGAAAAGGAGACAAGGGACATGACCAATCAGACCAGCAGCAAGCGCGCCGATCCTTACGCGCGGATCACCGACCGCATCCTCGCCGAGCTGGAACGGGGCGTGCGGCCCTGGATGAAACCATGGAGCGCCGAGACGTTGGCGGGGCGGGTGACGCGCCCGCTTCGATCGACCGGCGAACCCTACGCCGGAATCAACGTTATCCTCCTATGGATGGAAGCGGTGGCGAACGGCTACGCCTCGCCCACGTGGATGACCTACAAGCAGGCGCAGGCCCATGGCGGGCAGGTCCGGCGCGGCGAGCAGGGCGCGCCCATCGTCTACTATGGCAGCACCACGAAGAAGCCGGAGCAGGAGGCGAACGGCAGTCTGGAGCTGGAGGGCGAAGGCCGCGAAATCCGGTTCCTCAAGACATATCACGTGTTCAACGTGGCGCAGATCGACGGCCTGCCCGAGCGGTTCCATCCCGAACCTGTGGAGGCCCCCGCCCCCGCGTTCAAGCGCATCGAGGCGGCGGAGCGGTATTTCGAGGCCATCGGCGCGCGCGTGGCACATGGCGGCAATCAGGCGTTCTACATGATCGGCGAGGACCGCATCCAGTTACCCCCCTTCGAAGCGTTCCACGACGCCGAGGGCTACTATGCCACGAGGGGCCACGAAACCGTTCACTGGACTCGGCACGCATCGCGGCTCGATCGCAGTTTCGGGCGCGAGCGTTGGGGCGACGAAGGCTATGCCCGCGAGGAACTGGTCGCGGAGCTGGGATCGGCGTTCCTTGCCGCCGACCTTGGCCTGGCGCTAGAGCCGTGCGAGGATCATGCCAGCTACATCGCGAGCTGGATAAAGGTTCTCCAGAACGACCGGCGCGCCATCCTGTCTGCCGCCGCCCATGCCGAACGCGCGGTGCGCTACCTTCATTCGCTGCAATCGGCCGAAAGGAGGGAAGCCGCCTGACGGCGCAGGAGCGAAGCCGCCCTTCGGGGCGGCCAAATCTTTTGTCCACCCGCCCTCCCCGCGCGGCCGCGCCATGGCGCGGCCGGAATGGGGTGGTTTTGCGACAGTCGGCTTTGAGCCATTTTCTAGCGAAAGCGGACTGTCGTGCGACCCTTGGGCGCCGTTCTTCTAAGGACCACCACTTGCAGGAGGTTCATAGCCAGAAAATTTTTTAAGATGAGCTTCGCGTCTCGGACAGTTGCGCGCAGCCTTACGCGGCCTGATGTGTCAGAACCGGTCGATTTTGAACAAATCCATTGCTCGACGCTAAAAATTGATCGGACGTAAGAATGGTCTCACGCACAACCTTGATTTGGGGGAGTGGGTCTCAGCACGGACAACGACCTGTTGGCCGTTCTTCCTACAGCCTAGTCAGGTCTTCGATATGCATTGAGTTGATCTGATAAGGGGTGCCTGGGCAACTGCTAGTATCAGGCGCTTCGGCACGAAGCGGAGCAGAACGAGGGTCGAGCGGTTCAGTTGGGTACGGCCCTCCTTCCCCTGTAACAATTGAACCGAATGGTATTCTGCGGCCATCGTCAGCTATAATCGAATACCCTTGTTCCTGTTCTTCAACTCGATAGCCAGGTTGAAAGAGAGGAATTGCTACTTGGTCGTCTTGAACTGCAATTTTTGATTCTCTCAGCATTTCTTCGCCAAGCACGATAACCACGCATCCATCGCGCTCAGCCAAACGGCCGGTGTATGAACTGAAGGAACCCATCTCCGGATCGCCGCTGAAATACATCATTAATGGCTGCTGGCTGCCGCATCCTGTCAGCAAAGCTATTGCTGAGAGGATGCAAGTGCCTCGAAAAATAGCCGACCCTTTAATCATGGAACGACGAACGTGCTGGTACCATTTCGCCAGACGTTTATTGTCATTGGCGCGAAGTCGTTCACACGGTCGAGTGGCATGTATACGAACCAACAGTCAGTGTCCGACGTTTGATTATCACACGGGCGTTCACCTCGATCAGGGAAAACGGGATTGACCGCCTTCTTATTGGACCCGTGCAAAATTCCCGCTGCTTGGACTTGGTGATAGCCAGAGGCGGAATGAGTGCTGTGCGTGTCGTTTCGACTTCGCCAACTGCAAAGCGGGAGCGCCTAATTTGAACGAAAGATCGCAGTTGTGCTGGAATAAGTTTTCTAATTTGGGAGTCGAATTGATCAGATGCCATGCTGAGCACCACCTTATAGGTCGGCTCATGCTGAATTTATAAGCCTAGAAAGGCGTCTGAGTATGCCTCGGAAAGCTGGACCGAGAGAGCCTCAGCCTCTGCCTGGCGATCGAGCCTGCTTTGAGCTTCTGAGGCGGACAGGTTGAATTTACGTTCAAGGAAACTTTTTCCGCCTGTGGGCTGCTTGCCCCTTTCGATGCCTTCAGGCGCTGGGAGGTTGGTTGGTCCATCCTGAGCTTGAGCCGTCACCGCTGCGGTGCCAATTAACGTGGCAAATAGAGCTAAATGCTTAAAGCGAATGGCCATCACGACCTCCTTCGTCGGGTTACTTGGTCCTAACTCCAAATAGGGATCGCGGTTCCAGAGCACCTTTTGAACAAACATTTGATGGGGGAAATGCGAATTCTATTTTTTGGCGTCCGGCGCGCGTTAAAGAAAGTCTGCACGTCGGACCGCTAGTTGCCATAGCTTACAGCGCTATTGATCGGCCACTTACCGGTTCAGCCACCTGCGCCAATTGCATCCGCCGTACCGGTTCCAGCGCCGTCTGCCGCTCGCCCGAACGCAGCTCGATCGCGTCGGCCAGCTTCTCGTGGCTGTCGGTATAGATCGCCGTATGGTGCCACGCGCGGCAAATTGCGGCATAGGTGCTCCTAACGTCCACCGTCATCGCGCGGTGGCTTTCGAGATGGGTCATCGACCGGTCGGCGGTCGCACCTTGCTTCCAAGCACCGTACCTGCCTACTCGTGGCGAACATGACAATCGTCGTATGATAGAAAGTTCAACGCTGACCGCTAACAGGAATTAATGATCGCGGTTGGGTCGATCGGGCGTCCGCTTTTGGAACTCGAAAAATACTATGCAAACGTCCGCAATGGGGTCTATTCTGTTGAAAAAGTCCCACTTGAGATCGGCGTGAAGTGCTGATTCAGTGCTCGCGCAGCAAGTGGAGATCAGGCGGATGATGGGCGAGCGGACGGTGATGCAGGAAGCGCTGTTCTACAGCTTCCGCATTGAGGATCATGTGCCGGGCGATCACCTTTTGCGCGCGATCGACCGGTTCGTCGATCTGGCGGGTATCCGTGAACATTTGAAGCCGTTCTACAGCGCGATGGGGCGGCCCTCGATCGACCCCGAGCTGATGATCCGAATGCTAATCGTCGGCTATTGCATGGGCATCCGCTCGGAGCGGCGGTTGTGCGAGGAGGTGCATCTCAACCTCGCCTATCGTTGGTTCTGTCGGCTCGATCTGGATGGCGCGGTGCCCGATCACTCGACGTTCTCGAAGAACCGGCACGGGCGGTTCCGCGACAGCGATCTGTTGCGCAAGCTGTTCGAGACGACCGTGGAGCGCTGCATGGTTGAGGGGCTGGTCGGCGCCGAGGGGTTCGCGGTCGATGCCAGCCTGATCCGGGCCGATGTGCACCGGCAGCGCTCGGTGCCGGGCGAGGAAGGTCTACCGCCCGACGTGGCGGGGCGCGCGGTCGCCGAGTATCTCGATGTGCTCGACGATGCCGCGTTCGGCGGAGCGACCCCGGTGACGCCCAAGCGGATCAATCTCACTGACCCCGCCTCGCGTTGGACCGCGGCGACACGCGGATCGGCTTTCTACGCCTACAGCACGAACTATCTGATCGATCTCGACCATGCGATCATCGTCGATGTCGAGGCGACGACCGCGATCCGGCAGGCCGAGGTCCTCGCCCAGCGCCGGATGATCGAGCGCACGCAAGACCGCTTCGGCCTGTGGCCCGCAAAGCTGGTGGCCGATACCGCATACGGTTCGGCTCCGAACCTTGCCTGGCTGGTCGAGGATCGCGGGATCGAGCCGCATATCCCCGTGTTCGACAAGTCCGCCCGCCGCGACGACACCTTCGAGCGATCGGCCTTCACCTTCGATCATGAGGATGACAGCTATACCTGCCCTGGCGGCAACCGACTGCGCCCATCGAACCGCAACTTCAGCACGCCGCGTTCGCGCGTCAACGCCGATGGCTTCATCCGCTACCGGGCCCGCGAGAAGGACTGCGGCGCCTGCCCGCTCAAGCAGCGTTGCACGCCGAAACTGGCAGCACGCAAGATCATGCGCTCGGTTCACGAAGGCGCGCGTGACCTGGCACGTGATATCGCCACCAGCGATGCCTATCTCGTCTCGCGCCGACAGCGGAAGAAGGTCGAGATGCTGTTCGCGCATCTCAAACGCATCCTCAAGCTCGACCGCTTGCGCTTACGCGGTCCGAATGGAGCAAAAGACGAGTTCCACCTCGCCGCCGCGGCCCAAAACCTCCGCAAGCTGGCCAAGATGAAGCCGATCGTGGGCCTCGCGCCCGCCTAAGCGGGATCGCAACGCCGCTCGCCCGGTGTCCGCCGCGATCCACACCGAGCTCCGGCAGCGACTTCTTCAACAGAATAGGGTCGGAAGCTGCCAAAAAACACATTTGAGTAAGTGAGTGAATGAGCGTATACACTGTTGAGCAAAAACTCAAAGGTGTAGCATGGCGGTCATATCCGTTTTGAATCCAAAGGGTGGCAGCGGGAAGACGACGCTGACCACCAATCTCGCGCAGGCGCTCCATCTTCGCGGCAACAAAGTGCTGATTGTCGATAGTGACCCACAGGGTAGCGCGCGCGACTGGCATGCAGCGAGCGAGGCGAACCCCCTTCCCCTCGTTTCACTGGACCGCGCGAACAACATCAAGACGCTTTCGAGCATGACCGAGAGCTACGATCATATCGTGCTGGATGGAGCCGCGAAGCTCGAAGACATCATCGCGGCCGCGATCAAGGCGAGCGACTTCATCCTCATTCCGGTTCAGCCATCGCCCTATGACATATGGGCCGCGTCGGACCTGGTGGACTTCATCAAGGCCCGACAGGAAGTGACGGACGGCAGCCCACAGGCTGCATTCGTCATTACCCGTCATATCGAGGGGACGCGGCTCGGCGACGATGTGCGCAAGGCACTCGATGAATACGAGCTGCCGGTATTTCGCACGGCCATCACCCAGCGCCAAATCTATCCGCAGACAGCTTCGGAAGGGCGCACGGTGCTCGATGGCGACAACGCGAAGGCTCGCGACGAGATCAACGCGCTGGCGGACGAGCTGATCGCCATGATGCCAGATACCGGACGCGGGGAGAAATAGCATGGCATTGACCGCCAAACGGCCGAGCAGAGGCGATGAGGCGCGCAAGCGCATCATGCAGGACATCAAGGAAGGGTCGGAGAGAAAGCGCCGCCTGAATGCGGAGATCGAGGATTCGCTTTATCGCCGCATCAAGATCAGGGCGGCGGAGGAGAACCGCACCATATCCGAGATCACCCGCGAACTATGGGTTGAGTTTTTGGGTGATTGACCATTTACTCAAAAGTGTAAACGCTCAATATCCGTTCCGACCACGCTTTTCGAACCATGACCGGCAGAAGCCGAGAAACGCCCGATCGGGATTCTTGGGCGGTTCCTTCTGGCGAGCCGCATAGCTTCGCCATTCGTCCGCCAGAACCGACACGTCCCATGTTGGCGCGACCTCGCGAGCGCGTTCGAGCGTCTCGGGTGACAGTGGAATGATGTAGGCACCCGACAAACTGTCCTGTTTGGGGGGAGGGGCGTATTGGTCGAGAAAAGACCGCTTGGGGGTTACAGTCAGCACGTCTCCCATAAGCCGAAAAGCATAATCCGGCATGTGGTCATGCTCTTCATCGGCCTTGCAGATCGCGCGGACGAGGCGGCGAAACTCTTTTTCCGAGGAGGTCGAGCCGCTGCGGGCCTTCAGCTTTTCAAGGCCGCATTTCCATTCTGGCTGCGTCCCGCAATGCTTGCGGGCCAATTCATACAGACGGCGCTCAAGTGGCTTGCGGAGCTGGAAGTAACGGCGGTTGAGTGTCAGGACATCATTTCCGGCGATCGCGTTGAACGTCCAGTCCGAGAGCGTCACTTCGAGATCGAGCATTCGGCCGTCGCGGGTTTCCCGGACGATCCGGTAGCGATCGATCAGGCTGAAACCGTCGATCTGTTCGACACCGCCGGTCGTAATGTTGGTTTCGATTTGGGTTCCTTGGAGACGTTCGAGCGCGGCCTTCAAGCCCGTATAGCCGGTTCCGGCCGTCGGCCTGTTGGTAGCGACGAGCAGGTCGAAAGCCTTGAAACGAAGGGTCCGGTGGACCTGCTTGCCGTCCTTGAGCGCCGCCATGACCTGCGAGATGCAGTAGATCAGTACATCGCGATCGTGCATCGTCGCCAGACCGATCATGTTCGGGCGGATTTCCACATAGCTTTCGCCATCGGGCGCTTCATAGCGCCGCTTTTTCGTGTCGGGCTTGGTGGACAGGGTGAAGATGGGATGCGCCATCGAGGCCATGTCGCCCTTCGGCGCGGCATCGAAGATATCGCAGACGAAGAAATCTCCCTGCTCGTGCCTGAGCGGGAGGAGGGGGGTCCGTTCCGGCTTCGTAGTTTCACCCACCATCGGGGCATTCGTAATTTCACACACCGGAGATGGCAAGACATTCGTAATATCACCCACCGAGAATCGTAATTTCACACACCACCTTTCGTAATATCACCCACCGGCAATTGCGAAACGAACTGATTCCGCGCTCGTTCTCAACAGGTTAGAGGAAGGGGTGATTCGCGTAACACAGAGTCTAACACCCATTAACACCCCTTAGGGCAGCAGGTTACCGCACACTCGCGCGAAAAGAAGCAACGTCGGAACGAAAGCCTAGTTTCGCGAATACCTACCGCCTCACTCCCAACGTCAGGCGCTGCACTATCGTCATTTCGTTTACGGTTCGCGCTAGAATCCGCGATGGAGCACCGAGAACAACCGTAGCAAGCGGCCTTCGGCCGCAGGCTATCCGAGGGGTGCCAGAGCCGATCCGAAGCACTCCAAAACAGACGGCAACGCGGGTTGAGAAGCTCGAATAGGGAGATGAGAAAGGCAACCGGGATCGTGACCGGATCCCGGTGCGATATCGCCGTTCATGCGTTGATCGGTTGAGGCGACGCAGGGAAATCATCGAGAGGAGGCGACAATGGCATGGTTCGACTGGTTGACCGGGATTTTCACCGGCCCGGGCACGCCGGAAGCGCCGCCGCCGATCGAACCGGTCGAGATCAATCCCGCGACCGGCCTGCCGATGACCGGCGGCGTGGACGTTGGCGGCAATCCCTACGGCACCGACCTTCACCGCCCGCACGAGGATCATGTCTGGAGCGCGTATGACGATCATGCGCACCATTCGACCCATGATCATTGGAACGACTGGTCCAATCCGGCGGGCAGTCAGGATTCCTGGTGCGACTGGTAGCGCCGCAGCCGTTTCGCGCGCCCGAGCCGCCAGCGCAGCCTCGCGAAATGCGTGCGCCACGACAGGCGGGGCAGGGACCGCAGGGACGTGGGATCGGGCGTGATGCCTGCGCGCTGGCAGACTTCGCGCATTTCCCGGTTATGTTTCACCGCCGTGACCCACCCGTTCACTTCGCGCACGACCGCCCGTGTGGCGTCGAGATCGGCCGAAGCGGGCAATCTGGGATACCAGGCCCAGATACCGTCCAGATCGGCTTCCCTGAGCGTCAGGGAGAGATGCAGGTCGATATATTCCTGGGCAGTCCGATGACTGGCATCGAAAGCGAGGCGCTGCGCGCCAGCGATGTTATCGTATTCGCGCAGGAGGTCAGGATCGGGCAGGCCATCACCCATGCGCCGTTCGAGTTCGCGCAACCGGTCAGTGCGATCGTCGAACTTCGCGGCCCAATCGGGATCATGGCTTTCAAGCATGGGACTACCGCCCCCGATCCACGCGGAACGCACTCTCGACATGCCCATGCATCGCGGCGAGAATGCGCATCATGCGCGGACCTCCACGAACCGTTCCACCACCGCCGTTGACGCAATCGAACCCTTGGGTGGGCGAGGGCGAGGAGCGGGTGCATCGTCTGATGACCCGCGAACGGTTTCCCTATCTTCACGACCTGCTCGCCTCGACCGCCAATCAGGACGAAATTGAAATCTGGGAAAGCCTCGATAGCCGGATGACGCATTGGCAGGGCCGCGACTGGCGAGGCGATACCGAGATGACTTCGGCGCTGGCGGCCGAGGCGCGCCGGTTCGATAGACGCTATCCACCCGGCAATCCGAAGCGGCAATCGGCATGGTGGGCACTGGGAAGCGAGGCGGCGGCGGAGTTCTATGTCGGCCCGTTGTTGCGGGAACTGGCGGGGATCGACCGGCGATAGCCATCGTCACCGCCCCACGCTGACGCCGCCGGACCCTTCGACCCGCGCGTTCGCATCGGTGCCCTGCGTTCCTGACTGCGCCTCGCGCTGGGTGAGGCTGGCGGTGGAAGCGAGGCGCAGGTTGACCGATTGCCCATTGATGCGGGTGTCTCCGAACCACACGCCGCCTGCGCGGGTCCAGGTAAGGCCGCGCGCGTCGGCGACGAAATCGCCCGCGCCCGAGTGGTAAAAATGGATGTTGCCCGAGCCGGTCAGATCGGTGGTGAAATGTCCGCCGACGACCTGATCAGCGGCATCGTCGAGCATGGTCTTGAGCGTTCCCACCGGCATCGCCTGGAACGCTGCCAGCACACGGGCGCGCGCTTCGTCGGGATCGGCGAGGCGGTTCGTGCCGAGCCGTTCGTCGATCGCGGCGAACACGGCGTTGGTGTAGATCGCCGAAATCGCCAGCGCCTCCATGTAGCGCAGGTGCAGTTCCTCGTCGTATCGAGGGGGAGGGCGGTTGCGGTTGAAGAACGGCGTGTCGAACCTGGGATCGACTTCGCGGTCATCGATCGCATGGACTTCCCAGCCCTTGCGCGAAAACAGCGCCAGCAGCACTGGCGCGGCGTAGACCATATGCGCGGCATCGAGCGGGGTCCGCTTTCGCAGCTCTGCCTGATCGAGCGCGGCGAGGCTGGCGCGGGTGGGAGCGAGAGAGGCGGCGAGCTGATCGGGCAGCGCCGCGATCGATCCATCGGCGTCGCGACCGAACACGGCCCCGGTGATGTCGTAGTCGTTTAGCTCGCGCGCGCGCATGTCCGCCATGAACGCGTCCGCCATGAGGCCGAGGGCGGGCATTTCATGGGTCTTGCCGGATTCGAACCCCAGCGAGCGGACCCGCTCCCACAGGTTGGAGAGCGAGGAAGTGGACCCGGCGCTTTCCGAGGCCGATCCGGAGACCGAGGGACCGCTGTTGCTGCATCCCGCGAGCATGAGCGCGACCGGGATCGAGAAAGCGAGGCCAGCGCGCGTCATCGTGCTTCCTCCGCCACGAGCTGGCGCAGTTCTTCCGCGTCGGCTTCGAGCGTGTCGCTGGACCCGGCGAGCTTCGCTTCGAGTTCCCCGAGCCGAGTCCGCAGGCGCGCCAGTTCGGCGATGCTTTCCGGGTCGCACGTTCCGCGCTGCTCACCTGACAGCGCCGCCCAGTCGCGCTCGAAGGTCTGGTCGAAGGCCGCGCGATCGGCGCGCACCGCGACCGTATCGCGTTCCACCCGCACATCGACATGCTGTTGATACGTTACCGCGAGCCAGGTCAGCACGGCCGCGATGGGGGAGGCGACGAGCGCGCCGGAAGCGAAGCCGCTCAGCGCCATGATGGCGATCCCGAAGCCGGTATCGGAGCGTTGTCGGGCGAGCTTTCAGCTCGCTGTAGTTTGATCCACACCCTACGCACGCGTGCTCCCCCGAAAGAGTGGTCGATATGTAGGCTGTTCAGCCCGTCCCTTTCCGGATATATCAGGAAACGCTACGGAAACCTACGCGAATTGCGTGAGGATCGAGTGTAGGCGGGTGCGTATACGGTGCGGTCCCGCCGGGGAGGGCGGATTGGCGCGGGTGATGCTGACCGGACGGGTGACGGAGCCGCAGGCGGATGCGTTGAAAGCGTATGCCGAGAGTGCGGGCCTGCCCCTCTACCAAGCCACCGTGCGCGCGCTGGAGCTGGGCATCGCGGCGCTTGCCGAACCTCAGGACGGCGAGCCGGTTCAGGCGGCACCGGCCAGCCTCGACAGCGACGCCATCGAGAGTTTGCGCGCATCGATCGAGAAGATGATCGAACGGCATGAGACGCAGGACGACATGCTCTCGCAGATCGTCATGCGCGCCGACTTGAGCGACCGCCTGACCCAGCGCGCGCTCTACGCGGCGGGCGCGGCCTATGCCGCCGCGCTGGCGGGGCCGGGGGAAACCGAGAAACACCGCGCGGAGATCGCGCGGGACGCGGACAGGATATTCGCGCGGCAGCTTGCCAAGGTGCAGGAGGGATGACGCATGGGTATTAAGAAGACAGAGGTGGTTCGAACAGTTTTTTCGTTGTTGTGCACGGCTTCGCTTGCAGGGTGCGCCACCCAAACAGCTCCGTCAGTACACAGAGTTGGCTCTTCGCAGTATCTCTTCATTGACTCCGCGCCGCCGACCCCATGGCCGACGAACCCACCGCCCGCGCCCAAAACGCTCGACAGTTTTGCGCGGCGGACCAGCACCGGAAGCGAGGAAGATCGCGCCAGGGCTTGGGCGGAAGCTAATGGTCCCGAGGATTTCCAGCAGGAGGTGCAGCGTCTGATGCAGCTTCTGCCGAGGGTCGAGCCGGACAATTTCGTGCAGTTGCGTCTTGTTCGCGACGAGAGCGTGCAGACCGATCCGGCACCGCTGTTGGGTGCCGAGATATGGTTCCGAGAAGATGCGGCCGCGACGCTGGCGCGATATACGAGAGATGATCGGTTCTTCGCGCGCGAGGGAGGGCTTTCCCAGGCTGACATGGAAGTGCGCCGCGAGCTGTGGCTCGACAGGCTCAAACTGATTGATTCGTCGTATACCTTGTCTGGTGATCCGACGACCGGACGGATCGACATCGAGCTTGGCATTACCGAAACCGCATTCCGCGAATTGGCCAGCGGGCAGGGATGGTCTTGGGACAACGGGGTGCGCTTTACGTTCGCCTCCGAGCAGCCACCGGCTTTTCTGGACGCATCGCTGGAAAGCCAAGTGCGGGCATTCGTGCGAGAGCCATCGGCTCCTATCGTTCAGCTTCTCGCCCTTACCATTGGCACGATCGTTCTAGACGATGGCTGCTTTCGTTTGAAAGACGAAAACGGGAAGCCCGGACCGCTGGTTATGTTCGGCTATGACACTCAACTGGTGAGGGACGGCGAAGGATACCCTACCGTGATCCATGGCGATAATCGTTATCGGATCGGCGAGGTTGGTGCTTGGGGCGGGCCGAACCAAGTTCGATCCGGCTCGCAGGAAACACGGGCTTTGCGAGCCGCCTGTGGCGATGGGGAGATCGTCAACGTGGGAAGTCCGCAATCGCTGCGGCTGTTCGCGCTACCCTTTCCTGACTGGGTGCTCGATTACGCGCGGGCCAAATCCCTATCCTACGATGATGCCTGGGACGAGGTTATTGATTGCATGGCGAGGAACGAGAAGCGCGGTCGCTTCGGCTTGGAGGCGCGCAATGCATGTATCGATCAGTTCAATGACCGCTAGCCGCCTTCCTTATGCGGTGCTGGTATTTGGTTGCCGGTTTGCCAGCGCGGTCAAGGCTTTACGTAATTCGCTGCTCCGAATTTTCCTAGTTTTGATCCTCGGTGTGATGATCTCCAGCTGCAATGGCGCGCCGGAACGCCAAGATGCCGCGAAGCTGTCGCCCGAAACAAACCGCCCAATCACCTCATTGCGAGAAATCGAAGGGTTCTGGCTCATTGAGCGGTTCGAAGACTTTGAGCCGTCTTGGCGCAATGAGACACCTTGGCGAAGCGCCTATGTGCAGATCGGCGATGATTTTCTGACTTACAAAGTGGGTTGCAACCAGTCTGGCAATCCCGCCGCCATCGATCGGAACGGCATTCTTCGGGACACGGGCGATGGTTCGCGTATGCAGACCTTGCAGGGGTGCGGGGACATTCGCGAAGCACGCGATGGCCGTTTCTTCGCATTCTTCGGCGGCAATCCCCGAGTACAGGAGTTCGGCGAGGACCGCATTCTGTTGCGAAGCGGCGAGCGCGAGCTCGTGCTTATCCGGCCAGACCGTTGGCGCCAGATCCACAAACCGGAGTTCGCCGAGATCGAAGGTCGCTGGGTTCCCCAGATGTCGACGACTTATGATGGCTGGGGATCAGAGGGGTTCGGGATAGGCGACAATCCGGGAGTCGTGACTATCGGGCGCAGTTACGTCACATGGTCGCTATGTCCCAATCTGCCGGTTCCGGTCCGCTGGACCTCCGACGCGCGGCTCGCGGCGGCTACCGCGATTGATATAACCGATTGTCCCGCAGTGGCTCGCACGACGAGCAATGGGCCTGGTGCCGTCATGACGATGTTGACCGCCGATCCCGTGGTGATCCGAACCGGACCCGACCGGATCGTGATGGTCGATGGATCGGGCGAGAAGGGTCGCCGAATCGATTTCAGGTCGGAGGAGAGCGTCCTTGACCCGCCTCCTCCACCACCGCCGCCAGAAGGATACGAACCACCCCCAATCCCGCCATCGCCTCCGATTCCAGATAATGGTCGGACAGGCTGATGGCCACCCGCGCCGAACTTCTCTCCCGTGGCCAGGCGAGCAGGAACCGGCAATGGGCGGGGCGGGGTGCCCGCGCGCAGGTGGCGGCGATTCTGTTCCTGGTATGCGCGGGCGTGGGCGCCTTCGCGGGATGGACCACCGCGCCCGAGCTGACCCAGCGCGGCGCGGCGCTCTATGCGAAAGTGCAGTGGAAGGAGTTCGCCGACCCCTTCGCGCGCAATCTCGAATCCGCAGAGGCGCGCAGCCGGGTGTCGGTGCGCGACGCGATCCTTGCCGAGGACAGCCCGGCGACCCGCAGCTTTCATTCGCTTCTGTGGCGCATGGGATTCTTCGCGGTGCTGACCGGCCTCGCGATCGGCGTGCCCCTCTATCGCTGGCGGCGACGCGAGTGGTTGAAGGAAGGCGAGCGCGCCGGGCGGGACCGCACGGTGCGCGGCAGCGAGCGCGTGAGCGCCGAGGCGCTGGCCAGACTTGTTCCGCCCGCCCAGGGGCCGCGCCCGGTGACGATCGGCGGGGTGCCCATACCGGTTCGGGAAGAAGCGCGCCATTTCCTGTTCGCGGGCGCGACCGGCACCGGCAAGACCACCGCGATCTTCGCCATGCTGGACCGGGTTGAGGCGCGCGGGGAGCACGCCTTCGTGCATGACGTGGATGGCGGCTATGTCGCGCGCTACTACCGCCCGGAGCGCGGCGACATCATCCTCAATCCCTTCGACGCGCGCTGCGCGTCGTGGAACCCGTTCGATGACATATCCTCGCCAGCGGACGCCGACCGGCTCGCCGCCGCGATCGTCGCCAAGCCCAAGGGCGGATCGGGCGGCGATGATGTCTGGTATGATCAGGCGCGCATCGTCGCGGCCGTCGTCATCCGCCGCCTGTGGGAAGAGGGCAGGGGCACCATCGCCGCGCTCGAACATGCGCTCGGCACGATGGACGCGAAGGAGCTGCGGGAATTCACCAGGGGCACCGAGGCGGCGCGCGTGTTCCAGGAGGACGCCGAGCGGGCGACCAGCAGCGTGCTGTTCTGCCTTGCCGATGCCTCCAAGATCATGAAGCGACTCAACACCGGGCAGGGCGATCGGCGGCCGTTCAGCTTCGATCGGTTCTATCAGGGCTTGCCCGGTCACGAGGGCGCGAAGCCGTGGATATTCCTCGCGTCGAGGAAGCGCAGCATCGATGCCGCGCGCCCTTTGCTCGGATGCTGGCTCGAATGCGCGGTGGCGGCGATCCTCGATCGGCCGACAGACAGCTCATCTGGGAACCCGCCGCGCGCTTGGCTGGTGCTGGACGAACTGCCCGCCCTGCCGCGCGCGGGCAGTCTGCTGACCCTGCTGCCCGAAGGCCGCAAATACGGCGCGGCCTGCGTCATCGCCTTCCAGGCGATCGGACAGCTTCGCGAAACCTATGGCCCGCACGCCGCCGGAACCATAGTCGGGCAGGCGGGTACGCAGCTCGTGATGCGGCTTGGCGATCCGGAATCGACCGCGTGGGCGAGCCAGCTCTTGGGCAAGTCCGAGGTCGAGGAGCACCGCGCCAGCGCAGCGCTCGACAGCGACGAGCTGAGCGACCGGGGATCGCTATCGACCATGCGGCAGACGAAACCCGTGGTGCTCGACAGCGAAATCGGCGATCTTGCTCCGCTCACCGGATTCCTGCGTCTGTCCGGCCTGCCGGTCGCCAGGGTGACGATCCCGCGCGGCCACATGGACCGTTCGGATATCGCCGAACCCACGGTTCCGCTCGCGGTCGCCACCGAGACGCGGGCGGGCGGTTCCCCGTCCGCCATCCTCCCGGCGGGCGGGGGCCGCGTCGCCGGTCCGGACCATGATCGCACCGCCGGGGGGGCGCTGTAGCATGGTCGCGAGCGTCGCCGCCCTGTCGAGCGCCGCGCAGGCATCGAGCTATTACGAGGCCGACGATTATTATTCGGAAGGCGGGGAGGCTCCGAGCGCATGGGAAGGCGAGGGCGCGAAGGCGCTGGGGCTGACCGGCGAGGTGGACCGCGCCGTGTTCAAAAAGGGATTGGAGGGCGAGCTGCCCACCGGCGAGACGCTGGGCACCATGCGCGACGGCGAGCGGCAGCATCGGGCCGGTTGGGACATGACGTTCAGCGCGCCCAAATCCGTATCCATCATGGCCGAGGTGGCGGGCGACCGGCGGCTTGTCGCTGCGCATGATCGGGCCGTCAGGACCGCGCTTGGTTACATCGAGCGCCACGGCGCGGCGACCCGGATCAGAAGCGGCGGCGAGGTCCGCACGGTCGAGACCGGCAAGCTCGCCATCGCCACCTTCCGTCACAATACGAGCCGCGCCCAAGACCCGCAGCTCCATACCCATTCCGTGATCCTCAATGCCACGCAGGATCGCAGCGGCGAATGGCGCAGCGTCGAGAGCCTGTCCTTCTTCCGCATCTACCGCGACGCGGGCGCGATCTACCGGCAGGCGCTGGCGCGGGGCGCGCGCGAATTGGGTTACGCGCTTCGCGAGGGCAAGGGATCGATGTTCGAGCTGGCGGCGGTGCCCGAAAAGGCGATCCGCGAGTTCAGCGCGCGCGGCAACCAGGTCGAGGCGGCGCTGGCGGAGCGCGGCAAGACCCGCGCCGAGGCGACGGCGGCCGAGAAGGCAACGCTGACCCTCGCCACGCGCGAGGCGAAGCAGGATGTGGGCCGCGAGCAGCTCGTGCCGGGCTGGCGGGCGCAGGCCGACGCGGCGGGGTTCGGGGAAAAAGAACGGACCGCGACCATCGCCGAGGCCGAAAAACGCGCCGCGACGATGACGGCCGAGCGCGGCCCGGCGATGGAGGACCGGGCCGCCATCGTCGCGCGGGAGGCGGTGGAGGCGGCGGCGCGGCACCTGTCCGAGCGCGAGGCGGTGTTCGGAGCCGCCGCGCTTGAGCGCCACGCGGGGGAGCGGGCGGGGGGGCTGGCCAGCGCCGCGCAGATCGCGCGCGCGGTCGATCGGGCGCGCGGCGCGGGCGACCTCATCGCCCGCGACCAGGGGGCGAGGGGACGCGGGTTCACCACCCGCGAGGCGGTGGCGACCGAGCGCCGGATGCTCGCCATCGAGGGCGATGGGCGCGGCAGCGTCGCGCCCGCGCTGGACAGGCAGGAGGCGCTGCGCGCCGTGACCACGGCGGCGTTCTTCAGCCAGGCAAAGGGCCATTCCTGGACCGAGGGACAGCGGAGCGCGACGATGGGGTTGCTGACCAGCCCCGACCGCGTGAGCGGCGTACAGGGCTATGCCGGGACCGCCAAGACCACCACCGTGCTCGCGACCTATGCGAGCGGCATGAGGAAGAAAGGCTTCGAGGTCCGCGCGTTCGCGCCCACGGCGGCGGCGGCCGACCTCCTGGGCGCGGCGATCGATGCGAAGGGCGATACCGTCGCCAGGGCCGTGCTGACCGGCGAGGGCATCGTGATGGAAGCCCGGACGCGGCCCGAGGCCTGGATCGTGGACGAGGCCTCGATGGTGAGCGCGCGCGACATGGCGAAGATGCTGTCGATGGCCGAGCGCGCCGGTGCCCGCGTCGTGCTGGTGGGCGATGTCAAACAGCTCGGCAGCGTGGAGGCGGGCCGCGCGTTCGGCCAGCTCCAGGACGCTGGCATGAAAACCCATGTGCTCGACGCGATCGTGCGGCAGTCGAACGACCTCACCCGCGAGGCGGTGGAGGCGACGATCGCGGGCGATGGTGCCCGCGCGCTTGCCGCGCTCGACAAAGGCGGGGGCCTGATCGCCGAGATCCCCGAGGCCGGGGATCGGCGCGCTACGATGGCCCGCGACTTCGCCGCATTGAGCCCGAAGGAGCGAGCCGGAACGCTGGTCATGGACACCACGCGCGAGGGACGCGAGCTGTTAACCGAGGCGATCCGCGCCGAGCTGCGCAAGGACGGCACGATCACCGGCGACGGCGTGCGCATGACGACGCTGGAGAACAGGGGGCTTACCCGCGAGGAAGCGCGTCAGGCGAGCGGCTACGAGACGGGCGACGTTGTGACGTTCCGGCGCGACTACGAGCGCCAGGGCGTCACGAAGGGGCAGGCCTACAAGGTCGATGCCATCGACCGCGACAGCAACCGCATCACGCTTCGCGACCGCGACGGCCGCGCGATCGACTGGCGGCTCGACAGGTGGGGGCGGGGACAGTCCGAGGCCCATGCCGAGAAACAACGCGAGTTCGCGCGCGGCGACCGGGTGCAGTTCACGCGCAACGACCGCGAGGCGGGCCGGGTCAATGGCCTCACCGGCGAGGTGACGCGGATCGACGCCGAACGCCGCGCCATGACCGTGCGCGACGCGCGCGGCCAAGAGCATCAGCTTTCGCTGGACCAGACCCGCGATCGGCATCTTCGCCACGGGTGGGTGGGCACCGTGCATGGGAGCCAAGGCGCGACGGCCGACCGCTCGATGACGCATCTGGAAAGCCACCGCGCGATGACGGTGGACGCCAGAAGCACCTATGTCGCGATCAGCCGGGCGCGGCAGCACGCGGCGGTCTATACCGACAGCCGCGAGAAGCTGGCCGATGCGATCGAGCTGCGTTCGGGTGATCAGGCGACGGCACTTGGACCAGCGCGTGCCGGGATGTCGATTGAGTAGCCTAATGAACGCGTCTCGACCATGAGATAGGATGACCCAAGGCAATATCCTACTAAACCGATCACCCTAAACTGACATTGACATGTCTCGTCGCTGATCTAAGCGACCGTCACAGCAAGGGTGCCGTTCACGTGCCGCCGTTGGGCGGTTCGGGGGAACGGTGAAAAGGGAAGTCGGTGCGATTCCGACGCTGTGCCCGCAACCGTGACACGATCTTTCAGATCGTCAGTCGGGAACCTGCCTTTGCCGTCGTCCGCGCCCGGCCGGGTTCAGCCGTAAGCGCGTGGCTCCGGCTGCGCTGTGCACGCCGCGATCCTCCGTGACGACCGTCATGGAGAAAGATCGATGTCCAATTTGTTGTTCCTTGCTGCCGCCGCTGCATCCGTATCCGCACCGGCAAGTCCGCCCGATACCGAGGGCGATACCACTTCCTCGCCGACACCCGACATTATCGTCACCGCCTCACTTGAGCCGGTGCCGCTTTCGGTGGTTGCAGAATCCGTCACTGTCATTGACCAGCAGCGGATCGATGCGCTAGCGCTACCGCTCGTCACCGACGTGCTGAGGTTAGTGCCTGGCGTCGCGGTATCGACTTCCGGCGGACGAGGCCAACAAGCCCAACTTCGCATTCGCGGGAACGAAGCCAACCACACCCTGCTTTTGATCGACGGCATCAACTTCAACGATGTCGCCGCTGGTAACGAAGCGCGTTTCGAGACGTTGGTTGCCGAGGGGTTTAGCCGGGTCGAGGTCGTTACGGGCCCACAATCAGCCCTTTATGGGTCGGAGGCCTTGGGCGGCGTCGTTTCGCTTCAAAGTCCCGATCCAATCGGCGCGCGCCGGTTCGTAGCGGCAGGCGAATACGGCAGTCACGACTTTCGGCGCGGGGCGCTCTCTGGATCATTCGGTTCGGACCGTGCAGGTGTTTCGGCGAGCGCGTCCTATCTGCATGACGACGGAATCGACGTGCTGGGCGGGGGCTCCGGCGACCGGGATGGCTATACCAACTACACCGTGAGCATGAAAGCGGTGGCGCGGCCAGGGCAGAACGGGGAGCTGGGTATCGCCGGGCGCTACATCGATGCAAAAACTCAATTCGACGGCACTGATCCTGTTACATTCCAGCGCGCCGACACGCTCGACAATTCGACGACCAGAACCGGAGGCCTACGCGCTTGGGCAAGATACGGCCTTGATGACGCGCCTTTCTCGATCCAGACGGATGGACAATATCTACATAGCGAAAACAGCAACTTCAACGCCGATACCCCGCTCAACCGTACCAGCGGCAGTCGCTTCCGCGTTGGTGGGCAGGGCACGGTCCGGTTCGCGGGACAGACCCTGATTGCCCGTATCGAGCGGGAGGACGAGCAGTTTTCCGCCAGCGATGTGCAATTTGGTGGTTTCACCGATCAGCGGCAAACGCGTGGGCGCACCGCCTATGTAATCGAATGGTTGGGCCGGTTCGGTGATCGCATTGCTACCGACCTTGCGGTGAGGCATGATGATTTCAACCGCTTCGCCGACGCCACCACATTTCGCGCCGGCGTCGTGGTACGGGTGAGTGATGCCCTTTCAGCCTACGGCAATTACGGCGAAGGTATCGCGCAACCGACCTTCTACGATCTCTATGGTTTTTTCCCCGGTAGCTTCATCGGCAATCCCACTTTGACGCCAGAGCGCTCGCACGGATTTGAAGGCGGACTACGGTTCACTTCGACGCGAGTTACCGCAAGCGTCGCAGCCTATCGCAGTTGGCTCCGCGACGAAATCGTCGGCACTTTTGACTCTGCGACTTTTCTGTCATCGACAGCGAATTCCACCGGTCGCAGTCGGCGTCAGGGAATGGAGGCGGCGTTAGAGGTGAGTCCCTCCACCGGCCTGCGCATCGGTGCCAATTATACCTATACCGACAGCCGTGATCAGCAGGTTGCAGGAACAGCGAGAGTGCGCGAGGTGCGGCGGCCCGAGCATGCTGGAAATCTATACGGCGATTGGACCTCGGGCCGACTGACAATTGGCGGCGCGCTATCCTATGTGGGCCGACGCCGGGATACCGATTTTGATCAGTTCCCAGCACTGGCAGTGACATTGGACGACTATTTGCTTGCAAGCGCGAATGCCGCGTTCCGGCTTACTGACAATGTGGAAGCATTCGGGCGAGTGGAGAATGCTGGTAACGCAAGATATCAGGACGTGATTGGGTATAGGACGCCGGGCCGCACCGTTTACGGCGGTATTCGAATTCGTCTCGGCGGCTAAGAGTAAGGCCGCCAGTATTGAGCAAATTTCAGATCGGGATCGTTGAAAACAAGATTCTCGACGATCCCACCCTAAGGGTCAAAACCGAACGGTTCTGACACCTAATCCACAAGCACGCTTTTCCGCGCCGTTGCGGGTGTCACAACCCCGTGTCAAAGAGATCGCGTGCAAATCGGCTATGCCAGAGTGTCCCGAGGGGACTCCCAAGACCTGGACCCGCAGCTCCGCGCGCTGACCGACGCGGGCTGTTCGATCATCTACCAGGAAGAAGCATCGGGCGCGAAATCCGATCGTCCCGAACTGGCGCTGGCGATCGCCGCGTTGAAGCCCGGCGACGTGCTGACCGTGTGGAAGCTCGACCGGCTTTCCCGTTCACTTCGCGACCTTCTGTTCACGCTGGAGGCCATCACGGCGGCCGAGGCCGGGTTCCGGTCGCTGACCGAGGCGGTCGATACCACCACGCCCGCTGGCCGGTTGATGACGCAGACCCTTGGCGCGTTCGCCGAGTTCGAACGCGCCATGATCCGCGAGCGGACCATGAACGGCCTGGCACACGCTCGAAAGGCCGGAAAACATATCGGCCGCAGGCGCGCCCTCTCCCCCCAGCAGCGCGCCGAGATCATCGAGCGCGTCGAGAACGGACAAGGCTCCCCCGCCCAGCTCGCCTCGCTGTTCCGTGTGTCTCGATCGACCGTGCAGCGGGTGCTGCGGGAATACCGCGAGAAACTTACCAGAGAGGCTGCGGGCGCATGAATGACGCCATAAACAGATTCATGGAACAGCAGCGCGAAAGGGACAGGCTGCTCAACGAGGCGATCGGCGGAAAAAGCTACCTCAGCACGCTGGATGCTGACTCTGCCATCACCAAAACCATGCGGGATTTGGTGGAAGGCCCATCAATCGCCAAAATGATGGGCGGCGACAGCCTTTTCGAGGGCATAGCGTGGATGGTACGCTAAACAACGCTAAGGGCGAACAATCAGCGAACGCTTAGGCGGCGCGGCTATCCGGCGGCAGATTGAGGG
>NZ_JACBZF010000013.1 GCF_013408095.1 Novosphingobium marinum | reverse complement strand
ATCTCTTCCGGCTTGTGCTTCCGTGCCATTCCATTCCTCCTTCAGTCCAAATCCTAAAACAGAATCTGGACCACCCAGAAGGGGGAAGCTCACCCGCCCAGCGTGAAGAAAACGTGGTCGAGGCCATCCGGGGCCAGCGAGGTCAATTCCTCGGCGAGCCTGATCGCCGGTTCGGACCCGAAATGGAAATAGCCCGTGGCGTACGGCAGGCGCCGCATCTGCTCGGCCGCTACTTCCACGATGCTTTCGTGACCATAGCCGACGTTCACGCACCAGAGCCCCGCGAAAGCGTCGATCATGCGGCGGCCGTCGATATCGGTAAGCCACATGCCCTCGCCGCTTTCGAGAATGCGGACGCCGTGCGCTTCGTGCCCTCTGAACGATGTGACGGGGTGGATCAGGTGGTCCCTGTCCATATCTGAAAGCGAGCGGTTCGTTACCGGCTCATGCGGGCGATGGAGCGCATTTTCCATGTTGTCAGGATAGTCGGCTTCCTTGCTTGTGCAGCAGAAATTCCCGACGGATAACGTCACTTCGTCCTCAACTTCACTATTTCACGGCATATCGTGCCGACTGGCCGGGGCATCCCCCATGAAGCCGGTTGTGCTGCAAACGCCCGGCAATTCGGCGCATTGTACCAGTGTGCCGATGTCATGAGCATCTCGCAAAGCCGCCGGTATTTTTCCTTCAATCCTCACGAGGTGATCCTGAATGAGCCCCGTAGTCAAGCGCGTCCAGAGCGATGAAACCATTCCCGGGGCGGTCGATGTCGTGGTGATCGGCGGGGGGATCGTGGGCACTTCGGCGGCATATTATCTGGCAAGGCGGGGCCTGTCGGTCGCCCTGCTGGAAAAGGGCTACATCGCCTGCGAGCAGTCGAGCCGGACATGGGGTTGGTGCAGGCAACAAAACCGCGACAGGCGCGAAATGCCGCTCTCGCTGCTCTCCATGCGCCTGTGGGATGGACTGGCGGAAGAGATCGGCCAGGATCTCGGCTTTCGTCGGTCGGGCCTCGTCTATGCGACCGACGACGAAGCGATGCTCGATGGCTGGGCCGCATGGCGGCCGGTAGCGGAAGAATTCGGTGTCGAGACATACATGCTGTCTTCTGCCGAAGCGGCTCGTCTCGTTCCCGAAACGCAACGAAAATGGGTGGGGGGGCTTCGCTCTCCGACGGACGGCAAGGCGGAGCCTTCACTGGCGGCGCCGGTGCTGGCCGAGGGTGCCCGCGCGCTGGGCGCGAGCATCCACCAGAACTGCGCGGTCTACGGGCTCGATAGCGCAAATGGCCGGATAGCTGGCGTCGAAACGGAACTTGGGCCGATACGCACGGATGCGGTTGTCTGCGCAGCCGGAGCGTGGGCGTCGCGTTTCCTTCGTCCGCACGGCGTAACCTTTCCGCAGGCGAGCGTCCGGCAAACGGCCGTGCGCACAAAACCCGTCGCGGACGTCGGCGAGGTCCTGTATTCACCGGACTTTGCGATGACCCGCCGGCTCGACGGTAGCTATACGCTGGCGATCAGCGGGCGGGCGCGGCTCGAGCTGACCCCCAAGGGCATCCGCTTCGCGCGTGAATTCATGCCCCAGTTCGTGCAACGGCTGAAAGCCGTCCAGGTCGGGGTAGGGGACTCGTTCTTCGACGGGCCGGACTCGATGACGGCAATGTTCTCGGACGATCCCGGGATATTCACCTCGAACAGGGTGCTCGATCCTCCGCCGATGAAGCGGCTGCTCGGGGCGATCGCGGAAAACGTGCGCAGCACCTTTCCGCAGCTCAGGGACATGGAGATCGATCACGCATGGGGGGCCTTCGTCGATTGCACGCCCGACGCGGTTCCAGTGGTCTCGCCCATCGACTCGATATCGGGTCTTTTCCTGGCTGCGGGCTGTTCAGGACACGGGTTCGGGGTCGGGCCGGGGATCGGCTACCTCCTATCGCAGATGATCGGCGGCGAAACGCCCGACATCGACCTGACCCATTTCGCCCTTCGCCGGCTGGTCGACGGGTCGAAGGTCGAAGTGGGGAGGCTTTGAGGCCGGCCTTCAAACCGTGGCCGCAACCCAGTCCAGGCGCGGCCTCAGTTGGTCGGCTGATACCCCAGGATCGCCTTCGTCTCGAGGAATTCCTTCAGCCCCTCGATACCGAACTCGCGACCGTTGCCGGAACTCTTGAAGCCCCCGAACGGCGCGTGGGGATCCCAGGCCGGATAGTTCAGGTGCACTTGCCCGCTGCGAATGCGCGCGGCGACCGCACGTGCGCCTTCGAGGTCCGTTCCCTGCACGTGCGCGCCAAGCCCGTAGATGGTGTCGTTCGCGATATCGACGGCCTCGTCCACGGTGTCGTAGGGGATCAGGCACAGTACCGGACCGAAGATTTCCTCCTGTGCGATCGCCATGCCGGAACTGACCTCCGAGAAGACGGTCGGCCGGGCGTAGAGCCCTGTATCCAGTCCCTCCGGACGGCCGGGGCCGCCGCAAACCAGCTTCGCTCCTTCCGCGATCCCCTTCGAGATCATCTCCTGCACGCGCGCGAACTGCGCGGCATTGGCGATGCTTCCATGCGTCGTTGCCTCGTCGAGCGGGTCGCCGACGATCATTTCCCTGACCGCCGCCTCGGCCAGTCGTTCAACCTCGGCCAGGAAGCGCCGAGGGACGATCATGCGGGTCGGCGCACTGCATGATTGCCCCACGTTGCGCATGCACGCCGCGACGCCGGGCGCGATTGCCTTTGCCAAGTCCGCATCGGGAAGCACCACGTTCGGAGACTTCCCGCCAAGTTCCAGCGCCACGCGCTTGACCGTGTCCGCAGCCGCCTTGCTGACAAGGATGCCCGCACGGGTCGAACCGGTCAGCGAGATCATGTCGACGTCCCGGTGCAGCGACAGGGCCTCGCCGACCTCGGGGCCGGTTCCGCTCACCAGGTTGAAAACGCCGGCGGGGACGCCTGCATCCTGCATGACTTCGGCGAAAAGCAGCGCGCTGAGCGGTGAAAGCTCGCTGGGTTTGAGCACGACCGTGCACCCGGCCGCGAGTGCCGGAGCAACCTTTGCCGTGACCTGGTATAGCGGCCAGTTCCACGGAGTGATGAGCCCGCAGACACCGACCGCTTCATGCACAACCGCAGTACTTCCGCGCATCTCCACGAAGGGGAAGTCCGCAAGGATTTCAGCAGCCACGCGGACATGCTCTGCCGCGAAGGGAACCTGCGCCGTACGGGCAGCGGTTATCGCGCAACCCATCTCGAGCGAAATCGCGGTTGCGAAAAGGTCGCTTCGCTCGAGGATCAGCCGGTGAATCCGGTCAAGCACGTCCTTCCGTTCTGAGCGGGGCTTGGTCGACCAGGAGGGAAATGCCGTACGGGCGGCCTCGACCGCGGCATCGAGATCCTCGCGGGTGCCGAGTGCGACGGTGGCGATCCGATCCTCGGTTGCGGGGTTGATGACCGGAATCTCGTGCCCGCGAACGGGCGTTCGCCATTCTCCGCCGATGAAGAGGCGTTGCAGGTGCCCGCCATCGGCCAGCCGGGCAACGGGGTCCGTCGGAGCGATCGATCCCCCCGGGTTTGAAGCTGCGCCGTCGGGCTTCATGAATTCTCTCCGAGAGCGGCAATGGCCTCGATCTCGACAAGGTAGCCGTGATGAAGCTCTGGAACCGGGACGACAGCCCGCGCAGGCTTCGCCTTTCCAAGCTTCTCGGCATAGACGGCGTTCAATCGCGGCCAGTACTCCACGCCTGCGAGATAGACGGTGACCTTGACCAGGTCGGCCGGCCCCAGTCCTTCGGCTCGCAGCACTCGAAGCATGTTGTCGATCGCAGCACCGGCCTGGACTTCGAAGGGCTCCGCAAACGTGTGGGAGCCATCGGGACGGCCGCCAAGCTGGCCAGAAACATACAGTAGTCCTCCATGCGCCATGCCCGCAGAGTAGTGACCGGCGGGAGCCGGAGCACCGGGAACGGAGATGGGGCGAGGCCTGTCCATCCCTACCAGCCGCGCATACGTGACCACGTGGCGATGACCATGTCTCCATCGCCCTCCACCACGCGATAGGCGTCATGCTGTGCTCCGGTCGCGCAGGCATGGTTTGGAAGGATGCGCAGCCGCGTCCCGATCGGGAGATCGGGCAAGGCGCGCGCGCTACCCGCCCGCATCGTGACGATGCCGTGCTCCTGGTTGGCCTGGTCGACGATCAGATCGGGGATCACCCTGCCATGAAGGTCGCATACGAGGCCGTAGCCCTGATCGACGTCCTGCCTCGCGGTGCCGCGGTCGCGCGACAGGGCCATCCAGCCCGCATCAACCAGGATCCAGTCCTTCTCCGCCTTGCGGCCAATGACGGTGGTAAGGACCGTCAGCGCCAGGTCGTCGATGTCGCAGACGCCGATACCGGCCATAACCAGGTCGAAAAACATGAAAACGCCCGCGCGCACTTCGGTGATGCCGTCGAGATTTCGAGCAAAATGGGCAGTCGGCGTCGATCCGACGCTGATGATGGGGCATTCGAATCCGGCGGTCCGCAAAGCCTGTGCGGCAGACAGGGCGGCAATGCGTTCTCCTTCCGCGGCGGCGGCCAGCGCGTCGGGATCGCTTAGACCGTACGAATCGCCTGCATGGGTAAGCACGCCTGCCAGCGGCACGCCTCCGGCCGCCAATTCGCTCGCCGTTACGATCAGCAGGGGATCGCCGGGCGACAGACCGCCACGATGTCCGTCACAGTCAATCTCGATGAATGCCGCGCACACGGCAGGCGCGTCCCGGGCCGCCTTGCCCAGCGCTTCGGCCTGCGCGACGCTATCGAGCGTGACCTTCAGATCGACGCCAGATGCGGCGATCGCAAGAGCGCGGGGCACCTTTGCAGGATCGAGCCCTACGGCGTAGGTGATATCCCGATATCCACCCTCGCGCGCAAAATACTCGGCTTCGGCGAGCGTCGACACGGTAATGGGGCCCGGCCCGTCCGGGAAAATTCGACGCGCCGCCTCCACCGATTTGGCCGTCTTGAGATGCGGGCGAAGGATCACGTCGTGTCTCGCGGCGATCGCCGAAAGCCGCGCGACGTTACGATCCATACGGTCCCTGTCGAGCACGAGCGCAGGGGTCGGCAGCGTCGACAGGCTGGGCAAAGTGCGCGGTCCGGCGGAAGGTGCGTGCAGGACCTGGCTCATCGCAACATCCGGGACCGTCACAGGGACGCGGCGACGGCCTTGCCGCACGAGACGGTGTCGGCCGAACCTTTCAGATCGCGGGTGCGACCGGCGGGCGTCTGCAGAACATCCTCTACCGCCGACATGATCGCGGCAGCGGCCTCCGCCTCGCCCAGGTGCTCCAGCATCATGGCTCCGGACCAGATCTGTCCCACGGGGTTCGCGATACCCTGGCCCGCAATATCCGGCGCCGAACCGTGGACCGGTTCGAATAGTGAGGGATGCGCGCGTTCGGGATTGATGTTTCCCGACGGTGCGATGCCGATCGTGCCCGCGCATGCCGGACCGAGGTCGGACAGGATGTCGCCGAACAGGTTGGAGGCGACGACGACATCGAAGCGCTGCGGATTGAGCACGAACTGGGCGGTCAGGATGTCTATGTGGTACTTGTCCCGCGTCACGTCGGGGTATTCCTGCGCGATAGCATCGACCCTGCCGTCCCAGAACGGCATGGTGATCGCTATCCCGTTCGACTTGGTGGCGCTGGTAACGTGGCGCCTTTCCCTCTTCATCGCCAGATCGAAGGCAAACCGCACGATGCGGTCGACGCCGTGACGCGTCATCACCGTTTCCTGGATTACGACCTCTCGCTCGGTGCCCGGGAACATGTGGCCTCCGACGGCGCTGTATTCGCCCTCGGTATTCTCCCTGACTACCCAGAAATCGATGTCTCCCGGCTGGCGACCGGCCAGCGGGCAGGGCACGCCGGGCATAAGGCGAACCGGGCGAAGATTTACGTATTGATCGTATTCGCGACGGAACTGCAGGAGCGATTCCCAAAGTGAGATGTGGTCCGGGACGACTTCGGGCCATCCGACCGCTCCGAAGAATATAGCGTCGGCAGTGCCGACCTTTTCCTTCCAGTCTTCGGGCATCATCCGGCCGTGGCGAACATAGTAATCGGCGCTGGCGAAATCGTGCCAGTCGAGTTCAAGGCCGAAACCGTGCGACCGCGCCGCCGCCTCCAGCGCCCGAACGCCCTCGGGCATCACCTTGCCGATGCCGTCCCCGGCGATGACTGCGATCCGATAGGTGCGGTTCGACATCACGCCATCTGCCTCAACTGTTCAGTCCGCCGATGTGGAAAGCCTTCACCTCCAGGTACTCCTCGATCCCCATGGTGCCGCCCTCGCGACCGAGGCCCGATTGCTTCATTCCGCCGAACGGTGCCATTTCCATAGAGATCGATCCGGTGTTGAGCGCGACCATTCCCGCCTCGAGGGCTTCGGCGACCCTGAAGCTGCGCGAGAGGTCGCGGGTATAGAAATAGCTGGCGAGGCCGTAGGGCGTATCGTTGGCAAGCACTATCGCCTCCTCCTCGGTTTCGAAGCGGAACAGGGGTGCGACGGGCCCGAAGGTTTCCTCGTTGGCCAGACGCATGTCGCGATGCGCGTCGGCAATGACGAGGGGGCGTACGAAGCGTGCATCCTCGCGCCCGCTGCCACGCGCGATGACCTTGCCCCCGCGATCCAGCGCGTCTGCCACGTGCGCGTGTACTTTTTCCACGGCGGCATCGTTGATGAGCGGGCCGACAGTGGCATCAGGATCGTCCCCCGGCGCCACGACAAGCGCCGCAACGCGTTTTCCAAGAAGCTCCGCGAAGTCTTCGAAAACAGCGGAATGCACGAGGATGCGATTGGCGCAAACGCAAGTCTGCCCGGCGTTACGGAACTTGCTTGCCATCGCAGCATTTGCTGCCAGTTCCAGGTCGGCATCGTCGAAGACTATGAGCGGCGCATTGCCTCCGAGTTCCAGACTCAGGCGTTTGATGGTGTCGGCGCACTGGCGCATCAGCAGCGATCCGACGCGCGTGGAGCCGGTGAAGGACAGTTTGCGAACGTCGGGGCTGGAAGTGATCGTTTCACCGATTTCCTGCGGTATCCCGGTCAGCACGTGGAAGACCCCGGAAGGTATTCCCGCGCGCAGCGCCAGGTCGGCAAGCGCCAGGGCGGTGAACGGCGTCATCTCCGATGGCTTCACGATCACCGGGCAACCCGCAGCAAGCGCCGGAGCGCATTTTCGGGTGATCATGGCGGCAGGAAAGTTCCACGGTGTGATCGCCGCCGAGATGCCGACAGGTTCGGTCAGGACAAGGATCCGGCGGTCAGTTTCCGGAGACGCGACGTTGCGTGCGCCGATCCGCCGGCCTTCTTCCGCGAACCACTTGATGAAGCTTGCCGCATAGCGAATTTCACCTGCAGCTTCGGCAATCGGCTTGCCTTGCTCGGCGGTCATGATCCGAGCCAGGTCTTCCGCATTTTCCAGCACGAGCCTGTGCCACGTTTCGAGCAGCGCAGCGCGGTAGTGAGCGGTCAGTGAACGCCATGCAGGCCAGGCGGCCTTCGCGGCCTCGATCGCCCTTTGCGTTTCCGCCTTTCCGCACGCGGGAACACTGCCGAGGGGATCACCCGATGCGGGATCGTCCACGGGGAAAGCGTTCGATCCGGCTGCGAACCACTCACCGTCAATGAGCGCCGCTTCGTGCAGCAGAGTTCGGTCCGCGACCTTCAGCATCAGCAGAAAGCCTGCGTCGCGATCCCGAATATGCGCGGCGCGTCCGAAAGCTGCGGAGGTGCGCCCCGGACCATCGTGGTCATGCTGTCGTATTTGGGCAGTCCCATCGTTTCTAGCCACCGGGAAAGACCGAGCCCTTCAACGACATCGATCCGGCAGAAACGGCCTGCGCGTGTGCCCATCCAGTGGCTGACGAGCACCTTCGCTCCCTCCAGGTCCGGAGCGACGATCGGCGCGATCGACCGGCCCCGGCCGAACGGACGCGACATGGCGAAACCGACAGGTTCGTGATCGCGCGATAGCACCACCGTCTTCCCGTCGCGCGCAAGGGCATCGAACAGGTAGCCTCGGTCCATCCCGTTTGCCCTGCTGTACATCTCGGCAAGCGCCTCGTCGGCCTGGCCCATCGGCCGTACGCGTTCGAGAGGTTGCAGTTCGGGCAGGGGAACGGAAGGCGCCGGCCCCTCATGCTGGTGGATCACACCGCACGGAACGAAGCCAAGCGAGGCATATAGCGGCAGGCCGATCTGGGTCGCGTTCAGGAGTACACTGCGCCCGTCGAGACGTTCCATCATCGCTTCCATGAGACGCCCCGCGATCGCGTTCCTGTCGAGCCCCTCCTTGACGATCACCATGCCCAGCGAGGCGAAGTCGTTACCATATCGCCATGCCATGATGGTGCCCACGATCCTGTCGTTGGCGGTGGCCACCAATCCCTCGCCAAGCTCCCAATACAGCTCCCAATCCTCGTGCCGATGCGGCCACGAGTGCTCCTGCGACAATTCGATCGCGCCTTCGAGATCGACCGAGGTCATGTCGCGCAGGGCAATCTTTGCTTCCGTAATAGTCGCCATGACGATTTCTTCCGAGCTGAAGCGGTACACACAGGGCAGAACGCACGACCGGCCTGCGTCGCTCCTAGATTGCAAGGTCCGGCATGATTTGCCGGTTTGCCGATGGTTTTGACACAATATCGCGCGCTTTTCGCTTCCTTCGCCGATGCTCCCGCAGACATCCTGTCGCCTTCACGCCGGCCAAAAGGGTGCGGGAGGCAATCATCCTTCAGAGGCCCACGAGCGCAGGTAGGCACCCGATGTGCGGTATCTCGACGTCTCGATAGTTGGCGTTCGACGGTTCGTGTCCCCGCGCCACGAATACGCGACACCCGAACCGAAGGTCGGTGGCGGTATTCTGATCGTAGCGGAAGCTGGAGGAAACGTGCATCATCTCCTCGGGGCCGCAGCCAAGCTTGTCGAACATGTACTCGAACGCCTGCATCCGCGGCTTGTACGCCTGCGCGCTTTCTGCGGTGTAGACCCGGTGAAACGGCGCCCCGAGCTTCTCGACGTTGCTGCCGATCTGTTCGTTCATGGCATTGGACAGGATGACCAGCGGGATTTTGTCGGCGATTTTCGCGAGGCCGCCGGGTACGTCGGGATGCGGCCCCCAGGTCGGAACGGTCTCGTAAACCGCGTCGGCGTCTCGCTCGCGATACTCGACCTTCCACTTTTCGGCCGTCCGGCGAACCGCGTTGCGCAGCAGTTCGCGATAGGGCTTCCAGGCGTCCAGCGTCTCGTCGAAGCGGAATTGAGCGAAATCCTCGCACATGCGATCCATGTGCTGTTCCGGCAGCCTGTCTCCAAAGAATTCGCGCGCCATCTCGGACATGCGAAAGCGAATGAGCGTGCCATAGCAATCGAAGCTGATGTATTTCGGCCGGAAAATATGGCCGTCTCTGATCGTCATACCCTCACTCCCGGTTGAATAACCCTGATCGTTCCGGCCACGAGAACGGTTCGATATGACCACTCCGGTTGCGCAAGTCGGTACCGATTGACCGATCGTCGTTTCTCCTTCGAGGCTTTTCCAATCGCATAATCAGCATTGTCTGCCGCACCTCAATAACCCCTGCTCCTGTCGACTTCGCCGGCAAGGGATAGCCCGCTCGCCTCGCGCTGAAGGTTCGCGATGAGCGAGTGAACGGCCGTCTCGATACGTGTGATGCCCGCCACGTGCGGTGTGACGAAAATAGACGGGTGACCGCGAAACGGATGGGTTTCCGGAAGCGGTTCAGGATCGCAGACGTCGAGCAAGGCCGCAGAAAGCCGGCCATTGTCCAACGCATCGACGAGGTCATCGTTGATCAGGTGACCACCCCGTGCCGCGTTGAGGAGCGACGCGCCGCGGGGAAGCTTTTCGAAGAGATCGCGGCGCAGGATTCCGCGCGTATCGGGCGTCAGGGGAAGCAGGCATACGAGAATTTCGGACCGCGCCAGGAACCCGTCCATTTCGTCCGGGCCGGCGTAGCATTCCACGCCCTCGATGCTCCGCCGCGTACGGCTCCACCCCGAAAGCCGGAAGCCAAATGGCGCGAGCGCGGCCAGCGCGGCGGTGCCCAGTTCTCCGAGACCGAGCAGACCGACGCTTCTCTCGCGGCAAAGCAGGGTCTTGCGCGGAAACCACCGCCCGCTGCGCTGGTCATCGACATAGCGGGGCAGGTCGCGGTGGAGCGCAAGTACGCCCATGGCGACGTATTCGGCCATCGTCTGCGTTATGCCCGGTTCGATCATGCGCACGATCCGCACGTGATCCGGTACCTTCCCGATATCGAGCTGGTCGATCCCGGCACCGATACTGAACAGGATCTCAAGGTTCGGCAGCATCGACATGACTTCGTCGTCGAGCGTCCAGGCAACGAGGTAGCGGACTTCGCTGGCGTTGCCGATATCGGGCCAGCAACGAAAGTCGACATCGGGCAGGTCGTGCGCGAAAACCTCCCGCCATGCGCGGCCACGTTTCTCGTCGCCATGATGAACCAGTGCAATCATTTTGAACCTCGCGTCCGGCGTCTGCGCCACCAGGCCAGGGGGCCGCTGACGATAAGAAATAACAATGCCGCGCACCCGGCGAGCAGAACAACTCTGCCCAGCGGGCCGAAAGTCTCACCGGAATGCAACGGAAGGACGGTGACCCATGGCGCGTCGTTGTCTTCCGCGCGCAGGACATCGGCAGGCTGGGCGGGATCGGCTGGCACGACCACGGTGTCGACTGCCCGGGAATTGCGGCGCGGCGCGTCGAAATTTACCTGGATCGAGCCATCGGGAAACAGCCGGAGGTCACGCGCCCTTCCGTCGGGCACCAGTTCGGCTGCAATACGGAATTGCGTATCGACCCTTGATAGATCGATCCGCATGGAGCGGACTTCGGGCTCGGAGGCGTTCCAGGGGAAAATCGTCGAAGCCAGCAGGAACCCGGTCGACGCACTGAACAGGGCAGTGACGGACGCCGCAGCGCCGACGCTCCGGTGCCATGCTCGCAACCTGGCCGGCCCCTTGAGGCTGCGACGGACTCTGATGGAGCGGGCGACGTTTCGCGCGCCGGGCCACCATGTCGCCACGCCCGCCACGATCAGCAGCAGGAAGCCGCCCGCAACAACCATGACGATCGCCGCACCCAGGACCGGGGACATCAGCCTGTAGTGAAGCTCCAGAGCGGCTTCGTAGGGAAACCGCCAGATGCTGCCCCGATCGACGACGCCACCGGAAACGGGAGAAATCGCGACGAACCGCGGTCCCCCGGGGCTGTCGATGCGCACGAGATGGACGGCGCGATCCTTGCCGGAGAAGAACAGGCGCGCAAAAGTGCCGCCCGAAACCTTCGAAAGCGCCGTATCGATCAGCTTGCTCGGACTCGGCTCTACGGCGCGCGCGAGGTTCGCGGACGTGGAATGCTGCCACCCCCTCGTCTCGAACGCTTCGGGCAAGAGCAGGATCGTTCCTGTCACGATCTGGACCAGAATGAGCGGCGCCAGAGCAAGCGCAATCCAGCGGTGCAGGGAAAGGAGCCGTGCCTTCGTCATGTCGAGGTCGGCCCGGGAACGCGCATGCACCGAAGCGCGATCGCGAACCCGGGCCTTTTACGGGCCTCTAGAAGTAGAAATCTACGCGCGCCGTGAATGCACGAGGTGCCCCGGGGGCAACCCAATACCGGTGATAGGACGCCGGATAATAGGTCTCGTCAAAGAGATTGGTCACGTCGACGCTGATCCTCACCGCCTCGGTAGGCTCGTAGCTGGCAAGCGCCCGGACAAGCGTATAGCTGGGGAGATAGAAGACCACTCCGGTCTCGCCGAGACGCTTGCTGACGTGATTGACGCCGGCTCCGATCGTGAACCGGCCCGCGCCGCCCAGATCGAACTCCTTCGTCGCCAGCAGATTTGCCGCGTGCTTGGGAATGTTGATGAGCGGATCGCCCGGCTGGATGTCCAGGCCGAAGCTGACGTCGAGCGCGGAGCTTGTCCATTCCGCATCCGTATAGGCATAGGTCGCGAAGATCGCGATGTCGCCCGGGAGGCGGGCGTTGATATCGGCCTCGATGCCGCGGCTCCTGGCCTTGCCCGCAGCGATGCTGAAACCGGCATTGATGGGATCGGATGTCAGGATGTTGTTCTTCTTCATGTAATAGGCGGCCAGAGTCGCCGTTATCATGTCGTCAGGCGACACGAAGCGCGCACCAATCTCGTAGGATTTGCTCGTCTCCGGGGCGAAGGCCTGGCCGAAGGCGTCGAGGCCGCTGTTCGGACGGAAACCGGTGCCGTATGCGCCGTAAAGGCTGAAGCTGTCGGTGATCTGATAAAGAACCCCCGCCGTGGGGCTGAAGCGGCTCTCCTTGGCCTTCAGCGGAGTCGTCGGGTCGCCGAGGAAATTGATGATGCTCTGCTTGAAGTTGTCGTAGCGACCGCCGATGCGAAGCTTGAACTGGTCGGTTATGTCGATCTGGTCCTGGATATAAAACCCGAACGACTTCTGCGTCTCGTCCGAAAGCTGGATCTGGGCCGTCGGGGTCGGGGTCTGGCCATAGACCGGATTGAAAATGTTGATCGCGTTGTTGGCCGCGGTAATCGGCATGCCGACTGTGTATCCGCCGGGCGGACGATAGCGAAGCTGCGAGAGTTCGATCTCGAACTTGTCCCAGTCGCCGCCGAACAGGATGTGGTGCTGGAAAGGTCCGGTATAGAAGTTTCCGGAAACTTCAGCGCGGACCACCGTGTTGGTCGTGTCGTAATCGCGCAGACGCCGCTGCCGTGCGAGAAACACGCCCGTTTCGTCGAGCGTCTGCCGGCTTCCGGCAAGTTCCGCGTCGCTCGAGTAGCCTTCGAAACTGGTATCGCGATATCCGAAGCCGACCAGCAAGGCCCACGGGCCGCCTAGCGACTGCTTGAGCTGGACCTGATGGCCGAGCACGTCGACTTCGGTCGGACCGTCTCCCGGCTCTCCGAGAAAACGGGAATTGGGTATTAGGCCCAGGACCCCGTCGACAGCCACGACGCCACGGTCGAAGGGGACTTCCTGGTCGACGAATTCCATCTCGTAGGTGATGATCGTGTCCGAGCTTGGCGCGAACATGATCGACGGCGTGGCAACGTATTTCTGCGATTCGATCGTATCGCGGAAGCTTTCGCCTTTCTGGGCGGCACCGTTCAGCCTGATCGCCACGGTATCGGAAATCGCGAGATTGTAATCGCCTTCGACCCGATAGGTCTCCCAGCTGCCTGCAGACAGCGCAAAGTGTCCAAACGATTTGTCGGTGGTGGCCTTCTTGGTGATGATATTGATCGTTCCGCCCGGCTCGCCGCGTCCGAAGACCGCCCCGTTAGGCCCTTTCAGGATTTCGATCCTATCGATGTTCGATGCGTCGCGCGGACCGCCGTAACCCCTGCCGCCATTGAACCCGTTGACGAGGAAACCGCTAGGGAAATTCTCGTCACCGGCGAAACCGCGAATTGCGAACGCGTCCCACAGGCCGCCGAAATTGTTCTGGCGTGCAACGCCGCTGGCCAGATCGAGCGCGCTGTCCAGGCGCGTGATGTTCAGTTCGGTCAGAAGCTCACTATCGAGCACCTGCACGGACTGTGGGAGTTCCTCGAGCGGAACGTCGCCGCGATACTGCTGCCTTTCGCCGAGGACGGTGATCGTATCCCCGTAATTCTCTCCCGGATTGTTGTCCTGGGCCAGAGAAACGCCCGGCAGCCCGGCAAGGGCGCTTCCGGCGGCGAGTACGGCATAAAATGCTTTGTTACGGATGTGCATGTCTAACCCCCATCGGATTGAGTTTCCCACGTCCTGCTGATTTTCGGGGGCGTGGCGTCACTTTCCGGCCTTTCGGGGCCATCGAGCGGAAACCCGCACCTTCTTTATGCACCTCGAAGTCTATGGGGACTGATGCACATAATTCATCAAAACTGCGTTCGCTCGCGGCGCAATATGATGAAATGAAGTCAACGGCCCACTTTTCTGCCGACCTCCATCGCCACCAGCCAGCACAACATTAGTAGAATGGCCGGACCTGTTTCGGGTCCGGCCGCTCGTGTTCCGCGGAGGAATGCGATCAGAGGTACTTGAGCCACCAGATGTCACGCCGGCGTTGCTTGAGCGTCGCGAACCATCGAGTGGGGAAGTAAAGGACGGGCGTTAGAATGGCGACCCAGATCCAGACGGTGCTGAGATTGTCGGCCCCGAAGACCTCTCCCTTGGTCTTTCCGTACAGCATCACCGCAACGTTATACACCACCTTCAACGCGTAGAGATGCAGCACGTAAAAGAACATCGGCGCGCCTCCGAAGTAGGCGAGGTGCGGGAGTAAAGCGCTGCCGTCGATTTTCTCGAACAACGCCAGCAGGAGGCAGCCAACTCCGACCGTCGGCATCAGGAAGAGGAGCGAGGGCGGATACTTGGTGAGCGCGAGGAAGCTCATCGTCGTACGCAGAGAATCTTCGCCCGCGAACCACGGCTTGTCGCCGTAGAAGTTCAGGTACCGGATCACGAGGAAGCCAAGAACCAGCGAAGTTCCGATCATGACGAGACGGTGGATGCGCTCGGTCGGCTCGGTCCCGCGGGCAAACCAGGGGCCGGCGGCGTATCCCAGAACGATCAAGCCGATCCAGGGCAGCACGGGGTAGGTCGTCTTGGCCATAAAGCCACCGCCCAGTTCGATCACGGCGCGCTGATGGATTCCGGCCCATGCCGGATACCAGGGCGACTCCGGCGTCAGCACGATGGGGTCGAGGAAGTTGTGCAGGCACACGATAGCCAGCCCGACCGCGAACTGGGCCCACCGTGGCAGATGGATGAGTGCGGCAAGCGCGATCATGCTGATGCCGATGGCCCAGATTACCTGCAGCCAGAAGTTCTGCGGCGGGAAGCCAAGGGGCTGCGTGGGCCACGCGAAGCCGACTACAGTCACTTCGAGGAGAAGCAGAAACAGGCCGCGCTTGAAAAGGAACTCCGACACCTCGGCCTTCGTGTGAGACTGTCCGTACAGAAACGCGGAAAGTCCGGTAAGAGCCACGAATGTCGGAGCGCAGAACGTCGAAAGGAGGCGCGTGAAAAACAGGCCCGGATCGGTCGTCGTCGCATCGACCGGGTCTGTCACCTGCAAGTGGAGATAGAACGTTTCCCGCACGTGATCGACAAGCATGAAAAGCATGACAAGGCCGCGCAGCGCATCGATTGCAAGTATGCGGGTCCGCGTCGTCACCTGCTCGCGGGTTACGGGGCTTTCGGCAAGACCCTGCGGCGGTGCGGTGTTCGCTATACTGCCCATCGTAATTTCCTTCTCGTCCCGATCATTTCGGTTCGAACAGTTCCTGGTAAAATCCGGATATCTTCAACTTGACCGAAACCGGGGTGTCCCCCTTGTTTCGCCAGTACCAGCCATGCGTCCCGTCGAAGGGCGCGACGAACTTGCCTGCTCCCGTTTCGAGCTGGCGCTCTTCCCAGTAACTGGTGAACTCGCCCTCTTCTGCATCGGGCCGTTCGCCGTGCATGTCGACCTTCACGGGGCCGCCTTCGGACGCCCATTCGAAGACGAAGCCGTCCCCTTTGATCATGCGCGCCTTGATCTCCTTGCCGGTATGGGGAGGAAGGTCGATCGTCATCTCCTGGCTTTCGAGAGCCTTCGACAGCGCGATCACTTCCTTGGTCGGCGTGCCCCGACTGGCAAGTGAAGCTCCGGCGATTGTTTCGGCGTCTTCGCCTTCCGACTGCGACATCCGCGTGAGGCCAAGAAGACTTCCGAAACCCGTGGGGTCGACGCCGGCCTCGACCGGCATGATGAACAGAACGGTCACGGCACCTGCCACCACGAGCGCGCCGGCACATGCCTTTGCAAGTGCGGATGGCGAGGCGGAAACCGTGGCGGGTAGATTCGAGGAAGTCTGGCTCATTTCATGCTCCCTGGCTGAAGTAGCCGGTCATCTGGTACCCGACCAGGACGAACCCTGCGCACATGAGGACCGCGTTCGCGGCGAATGCACTGCGCTGGAAGGTTCCCGAAGTGCGCCACAGGTTCATGAGGATGAGGATCAGTCCGAGCGCCAGGAACTGACCGATCTCGACGCCGACATTGAATGCAATGAGGTTAACCAGCAGCCCGTCCTGCGCCATCGTCAGTTCCTGCAGCTTCGTTGCAAGGCCGAAACCGTGAAAGAAGCCGAAGACCAGTACCGCCTTCTTAGGATCCGGCCTGAACCCGAACCAAGTCGTGAACCCGTCCAGATTGTCGATGGCCTTGTAAGCGACCGACAGGCCGATGATGGCATCGACTATGTAGGGGTTGGCACGGATGTCGAAGAACGTGCCGAGAAGCAGGGTCGTGCTGTGCCCTATCGCGAACAGCGTCACATAGGCGCCGACATCTCGTAGCCGGTAGAGGAAGAAGATGACGCCCACCAGGAACAGCAGGTGATCGTATCCCGTCACCATGTGCTTGGCGCCAAGGTACATGTACGGGATGATGTTCACCCCGGCGGCGGCTTCGATGAAGGCCTTGTCCTCTTCGTCAACCCCATGCGCCTTGAGCACGGTGCTGGTAGCCGCAAGTATCAGGAATGCAGCCAAGAGCACTAATGACCGCAAGGTGTCTCCAAGGCGAGGCCGGCCGGTCATCGTTATTTCATCCGGAAGGTCGCGAAGGACTTTGCGCCGCTTCCCTTGTCTTCCAGGGCGACCACGACCTTGCTGCCCGAAATGGCCGTTACGCCTGGCGCGACGAACCGGTTTCCGGACTGGGGGGAAAGGGTGGATGTCAATTTCTGGCCCGCGGGTGTCGTAACGACGAGGCGGGCATTGAAGCCGGATGCGGCCAGAGGTTCGTCCTCTTCGGAGATGTAGACGGTCATGCCCTTCTTCGAAGGCACGAACTCGACCTTGATCTCGCCCGACATCTGCACGGCTCCGCCGTGTTCGGGTTCTTCGCTGCCGTGAGCGAGTGCTTGCGCGGGCAGCAATGTCGCGGAGACGGAAAGCAGCACCGCTGGAATAACGTTTTTCATGACTGGAGAATCCTTTTCCGGATTATTCGGGCTTGTGGGGAAGCACGAAACTCAGCGTCGCGCGGTGCTCGATATGATCGAACGCCGCCGGGTTGTCCGGCTCGGCGCGGTAGATCGCGGTGACCACGTTCAGGCCCTGATTGCGAACCGGGAAAGTGATGGTCCCGTCGCTTCCGGTGACGAGAGGCAACTGATCGGGATCGTTGACGTAGTCGGTCAGGATTTCGACCCCCTCCTGCGGCTTTCCTTCGTAGATGGCTCGCAGCACGATCGGATTGCCCATCGATTGCGGGAATACGTTGGCGACCGGAACGAGCTGGAGAGTGTGGCCGGGGATTAGGGGCACCGGCTTGGCGCCGAGCTTCTTGATATGCACGGCGTATTTCCAGTTGTGTTCCGCTACGACCGCATCGGGGTGTTCGAGGCGCGACGCGGTGTGCCACTTGCCATCGGGCGTCTTTGCCCACGATCCGTAGTCCATCGTCGCAGCGACCATGTTCACCGGCTCATCGCTGTCCACGACCGGAACCACTCCGTTCGGCTCGATGGTGATGTCCACGGGCTGCCACGCATCGTCATAGCCGGCCACCTGCTCGATTTTGTCGAGGCGCTTCACCGCGTCGAGATCATCGGCCCCGACCCCATAGATCAACGCCGTATGACCGGCTCGCTCGGCAAACCAGATCGAGTGGGCAGATGCCCCACTCGAAATCGCGCAGATCGCGCCTGCAACCGAAATGATCAGAAGTTTCTTTTTGCGTGTGAGTCTGGAACGCATGACGAGCCTCCGTTGTGATATGAGGCATGATCCTTGCGCTCGACAATTTTTTCTCCCGTTGATCACCTGCTGCTGGCATATTCTTTTGCCTGATGCTGGCGAATGCGGGGTAAGTGGCCAAAGCGCCACGCGAAGGAAAGCGGCAAGCATCGGCGTATCGCTCACCTTTCGCGTCATGGCCCGCAAGCCGACCTTCGTTGCGGCGCACGCACGCGCGGGCGAAAGGCCCAAGATCGACTGGACGATACTCGCCCACGCGGTTTTGACAGCCCTTTCTTTTCGTCACATGCACCAGTGGACCCGGGAGCGAGGGCGGAGCGGCCCCGGGGGTGGCGGCTAGGTGCCGTTTAAGTGATCCTCCTGCAATGAGGATCTGGCAATTGGGGAGGACGAAAATGGATCTCGAACTGGCCGGTCGGAAGGTTCTGGTGACCGCAGCGACCCGAGGCGTCGGCAGAGCGATCGCGGAACGGTTTTTGCGCGAAGGCGCCAGCGTCGCAATCTGCGGGCGCAAGCTGCGTCGCGATCGTCCGATAGTGAGAAATCCCGCCAACGAATTCGACAATGATCTGGCCAGCGACGGGCTGGAAGAGGCCTTGGCGGCAATGACGCAGCTTGGCGATGTCAGAGGATCCGTCGTCGATTGTTCGGATCAGGTCCAGGTAACGCGCTGGGCCGAACAGTCGGCTGGGGAGATGGGCGGTCTCGACATCGTGGTGTCGAGCGCAAGCGCGCTTGGGGGTACGGCGCGCACGCGCGAGGGCTGGGATCTCAGCTACAACACCGACCTCATGTCTGCGGTTGCGCTTTGGAATGCAGCCTATCCGCACTTTCTGAAGTCGGATGCGCCTAGCTTCGTGCAGGTTTCCAGTGTCGCGGCGGTCGAATACCACATTCACGGCGATAGCGGACAAGCCTACGGTGCAATGAAGGCAGCGCTGATCAACTACATGTTCAGTCTGGCGCAGCAGTACATGGAGCAGGGTATCAGGGTGAATTGCGTCTCGCCCGGGCCGACATTCGTAGAGGGCGGATCCTGGGACTTTATCGAACAAAGGATGCCCGAGTACAACGTCGAGCAGCTTGCTCGCCAGCCATCCGGCCGGCTGGGGCGTCCTGAAGAAATCGCCGACGTCGTTGCCTTCCTGGCAAGCCCCAGAGCAAGCTGGGTGATCGGGGAGAACGTCGTTGTGGATGGCGGCTACACCAAGCACGTGAAATTCTGACAAGGCGCGCTGTGCACACCGGTCATGTGTCTGGGCTTCGCGTCCGACGTAGTGCCGCGCCCATGGCGGAGGGGAGAGATCGATGGGGAATTCGAAAGAGGTGGCTGTCGACAGGCAGGGAGACGGGCCCGTGGGCAAGTCCTTCTTTTCCCGGCGCCCGTGGGTATTTGCGATCGTACTCGTCCTGATCGGAGCCGTGCTTTGTGCCGGCGGTGCCTGGTTGGCGATAATCGGCGGATCGGTCTATTATCGGCTGGCCGGCCTGGCATTGATTGCAACCGGCATTCTCGTCTGGCGCAGACGTCGAGCCGCCGTCTGGCTGTACGTGGCGATTCTTGTTTCGACCATCGCGTGGGCGGTCTGGGAATCCGGATTGGCGCCGTGGAGCCTGATGCCGAGGGTCCTTGCTCCGGCAGTGCTGGGCCTGTGGTTCGCCATGCCCTGGGTCGCAAGGAGGCTGGGACTTTCCCGCGCGGAGCAGGCGGCAGGACCTGTCCTGTTCCTTGCTGCCTTCGCGTTGCTTTTCGTTGCCTACCAGCAGACGGCCTTTCGCCCCGCTCCACCTTTCGAGATCGAAGGATCGGGCGCAAGCGACGGACTTTCGGGCGTCGACTGGCCAAGCTTCGGTGGTGACGGGAATAGCCAGCGCTTCGTCGACATCGACCAGATCGACCGCTCGAACGTCGCCGGGCTCGAGCCGGCATGGACCTTCGAGGTGAACGATACGGTGCTTGGGGAGCAGATCGAGGGGAAGAGCATCACCTTCCAGGTGACGCCGATAAAGATAGGCGACTACCTTTATTTCTGCACGCCGGACAATGTCGTGATCAGCCTGGATGCCGATACCGGCAAGGAGGTCTGGCGAAACAACCCGGTGGTCGACCTCGTCGCGCCGCCGCATCTGGCCTGCAGGGGGCTCGCCTACTTCAGGGACGACAAAGCACAGCCGGGCGATCCATGCGCCGAACGCCTGCTGATGGGCACGGTCGACAATCGGCTGACCGCGGTCGACCGGATTACCGGCAAGACCTGCACCGCGTTCGGAGAGCAGGGTTTCGTCGACCTTGGCGAGGGCCTTGGCGACTTCGCGCCCGGCATGACCTACGTGACGTCGCCAGCGACGATGCTCGGCAATGTCGCCGTTCTGGGCGCACTCAACATCGACAACCAGTCGACAAGTCAGCCGCCAGGCGTCGTTCGGGGCTTCGACGCCCGCACCGGAGAACTGCTCTGGGCGTGGGACGTTCTGCAGCCGGAGGCCTATGGTCCTCTGGAAGAAGGTGAGACTTATCCGCTCAATACGCCCAATGTCTGGAGCCTGGGGACGGCCGATCCCGAATTGGGACTCGTCTACCTGCCCACCGGAAATACGCCCCCCGACTTCTTCGGCGGCTCACGTTCGGCCGAACAGGATCGCTATCCGAGCTCTATCGTCGCACTCGATGCGCAGACCGGCTCGGTCCGATGGTCGTTCCAGACCGTCTACCACGACGTGTGGGACTACGACGTCGGTGCGCAGCCCGTGCTGGTCGATCTGGATCGCGGCGGGCAACCGGTGAAGGCGCTGATTGCCGCGACGAAACGGGGCGAGATCTTCCTGCTAGATCGCGAAACCGGGAAGCCGCTCAGCCCGATCGTCGAAAAACCCGTGCCGACCACGGGGCCGAAGGGCGAGCGGTTATCCCCTGTGCAGCCCTATTCCACCGGACTTCCCTCGTTCGAACCTGCCGACCTGAAGGAAAGCTCCATGTGGGGGGCGACGCCGCTCGACCAGCTATGGTGTCGCATACGGTTCCGCTCATCGCGCTACGACGGACCCTTCACGCCATCCACCCTGCAGGGTTCCATCGTCCATCCGGGGTCTTACGGTGTTATCGACTGGGGCAGTGTCTCGGTCGACCCGAAAAGCAGCATCATGATCGTGAACACCAGCGGGCTCCCGTATTATCAGCGTCTGATACCGCGACCCGATGCCGATGCGATGGGCGTCAGGCCATATGGCGAGGAACCGGCTCCCGGTGAGCCGGCCCAGCTGGACTACACGGTGTTCGCACAGGCCGGGACGCCATATGCCATCCAGGCATCGGCCTTCCTCTCGCCGCTGGGCTTCCCTTGCCACGAGCCGCCCTGGGGAACGCTGGCGGCGGTCGATCTGGAGGAGGGTAAAGTCCTCTGGGAACGGCCCCTTGGAACCACCGAGGACGTTGCACCACTGGGGATCGGACTGCCGATGGGGGTCTTCAACGCGGGCGGCTCCGTCACCACGAGCACGGGACTGGTCTTCATCGCTGCGACGATCGACGACTATATCCGGGCATTCGACATCCGGACGGGGGAGGAACTATGGAAAGGGCGTCTTCCGGCTGGTGGCCAGGCCAATCCCATAAGCTATCGATCCGGCCGCACCGGCAAGCAGTACGTGGTGATCGCCAGCGGCGGGCATGCGGCCATGCGAACCAGGAAGGGGAAGCACATCGTGGCTTTCGCCCTTCCTGATCGCGAGTGAGCCGCGCACTCTTCGATGCCGCCGGGCAAGCGACCTCGCCATCTTCAGCAGGTGCTCTGAAGACAGGTCCTGCCCGGTCAGATTATCGCACTGACGGTCCATGCGCGAACGAATTGGCGCATCGGCGCGTTACTTCCCGCCCAGCGGGTACACGGAGTTAGCAACCGGCTACATGTCGACATTCTGGAGCCATGCCGCGCCAAGTGGAAACACGCAAGGCGACGACGCTAGTTCCGGCGTCCTCCTGCTGCGCACCGGCCTCGACGCCTTCGCTGCGCGACTGGTCATGGCGCGAGCCGCGCAGCGCACGCTCGATGTGCAGTACTACATCTGGCATGACGATCTCAGCGGGCTGCTGATGCTCGCCGAGCTGAAGGCCGCCGCCGACCGCGGCGTCAGCATCCGCCTTCTCCTCGACGATCTTGGCGTGCCCCGCATGGATGCGCGCATCGCGTATCTTAACCAGCATCCGAATATCGAAGTCAGACTCTACAATCCGTTCCGAATTCGCCGCTTTCGCACTCTCAACTGGCTGTTCGATGCGCGGCGGCTGAACCACCGGATGCATGCCAAGAGCCTCACCGTCGACGGCACCGCGACCATCGTCGGCGGGCGCAATATCGGAGACGAGTATTTCGGCGCGCGCGAGGACGCGCTGTTCGCCGACCTCGACGCCATTGCGGTCGGCCCGGTAGTCGACGACGTTCGCGAAGCGTTCGATCGTACCTGGCACCATCCGCTCGCGCGGTTGGCTCACGATGTGATCCACGGAGCGGGTGTGACCGGCAATCATGAGCTCGAGTTGCTCCGCGTTTCGCGTTCGGGAAAGGCGCGGGAGTATCTGGATGCCGTGAAGGCGCGGCCGCTTTTCGACGAGCTTTCCCGAGGGGAATTCGATGCGACCTGGGCACCCGTGCGGCTTGTCCAGACCTTGCCCGACCCTCAAGCCGAGCCGAAACCCGAGGTCGGCCTCGCGTCGCTTCTGCCGCCGACGCTTGCCACGCCTTCGCGCGAATTGAACGTTGTGTCGGGATACTTCGTACCGACATCGCGGGGGATCGACGACCTTGTTGCGCTCGCGCGTTCGGGGGTGTCGATACGGGTGCTGACCAATTGCTATGCGGCAACCGATGTCGGGATCGTGCATGCGGGCTACGCGCCCACGCGCCGGCGGCTGCTCGAAGGCGGTGTCGAATTGTTCGAGATGCCCGCGCCCGACGACAAGCCCAAGACCTTCCGGAAATTCGTTCGTCCCGGCTCTGCCTTTGCGAGGTCGGCACGGGAGCCGGGCGGAACCCTTCACGCCAAGGCCATTTCTGTCGACGGCACGGAATTCTACGTAGGTTCGAGCAATTTCGACCCGAGGTCGGCCTGCATCAACACCGAGCTCGGCATCCTCGTCGAGGACGGCGGTCTCGCAACCGGCCTGAGCGAGCTGTTTACCGAGGAGATCGCGCAGTCGACCTACCGGCTGACGCTCGGCGAACGCGGCGAGGTCGTCTGGATCGACGAGCGTGACGATGTTCCTGAAGCTTCGCAGGTCGAGCCGGGTACGAACGTTCTGAGCCGCAGCCTGGTCCGTGCATTGTCGCTCCTGCCGATCGAGCGACTTTTGTAGCTGGCAATGCCGAACAGCCTTGACGGGGTCATGACGACAAGTTGATAAGGTACCTTATCAAAACGCCTGCTCCGCGATGTTGCCGGGTGCCTTCGTCAGAATTCCGGGGACTTGCCGCGAGATGAAATCCAAACCGTTCGATCTTTCCGGGAAGGTCGCCTTGATCACCGGGGGCAGTCGCGGACTGGGGCGCGCCACCGCGCTGGCCTACGCCGATCACGGGGCCGACGTCGTTGTCGCCAGCCGGAATATCGAAAATTGCGAGGCAGTCTGCGCGGACATCCGAAGTCGCGGCAGGAATGCCCTGGCAATCGCCGTGCATATGGGAAGATGGGACCAGATCGATGCGATGGTCGACCGGGCCTGTTCCGAATTCGGTCGGATCGACATCCTGGTGAACAATGCAGGCATGTCGCCGGTCGCCCCGTCCTCTCTGGAAACCAGCGAGAAGCTGGTCGACTCGGTCCTGGCGCTGAATTTCAAGGGGCCATTCCGCCTGAGCGCGCTTGTCGGCAGCAGGATGGCAGCGGGTAACGGCGGCAGCATCATCAACGTCAGCAGCGTCGGCTCTATCCGCCCGGCACCCGAGTTCGCCCCGTATTCCGGCGCAAAGGCTGCGCTGAACGCCCTTACTACCGCGCATGCCGCCGAGTTTGCCCCGAGGGTCCGCGTAAACGCGGTGCTGCCCGGTTCTTTCCGTACGGATGTCTCGCGCCACTGGCCCGCCGACAAGGAGAGACTGACGCCCGCGGTAATGAAGCGCTTCGGTGAGCCAGAGGAAATCGTCACCACCATGCTCTACCTGGCGAGCGATCACAGCAGCTTCACCACCGGAACGATGATCCGGGTCGACGGCGGTCGTCCCTGAACCCGAGAAAGCAAGGTAATCGATGGAAAGAAGCAGCAAGGCCGGGGAGATCATGGACGCGCTGAATGCGTTCATGGACGAACACATCTATCCCAACGAGGCGCTTTACGAGCAACAGCTGGCGCAAGGAGCGGATCGCTTCAATGTTCCTCCGATCATGGAGGAGTTGAAAGCCAGGGCGAGGGAGGCGGGCCTCTGGAACCTTTTCCTGCCGCACTCGGAGTACGGTGCCGGTCTCACCAACGCGGAATATGCCCCCCTTGCCGAAGTCATGGGGCGCGTCCAGTTCGCTTCCGAAGTCTTCAATTGCTCGGCGCCGGACACCGGGAACATGGAAGTTCTCGATCGTTACGGGACGCCCGAACAGAAGGCGCGCTGGCTGCAGCCGTTGCTGGATGGCAAAATCCGCTCGTCCTTCTGCATGACCGAGCCGGAGGTGGCCTCTTCCGACGCGACGAATATCACGACCAGCATCGATCGCGACGGCGATCATTACGTCATCAACGGACGCAAGTGGTGGATCACCAACGCGTATCATCCGAACACGAAAATCTACATCGTGATGGGAAAGACCAATCCGGATGCGCCGCGCCATCGGCAGCAATCTCAGATCCTGGTCGAGCCGGACACACCCGGCATCAGCCTGATCCGGCCGCTCACCGCATTCGGTTTCTACGACGAGCCCAAGGGGCAGGCAGAGATCGTCTTCGACAACGTGCGGGTGCCCGCGTCGAACCTGATACTGGGCGAAGGTCGCGGTTTCGAGATTTCGCAGGGCCGGCTGGGGCCTGGCCGCATCCATCACTGCATGCGGATCATCGGCCAGTGCGAACGGATGCTTGAACAGACCTGCCGCCGATTGCTGTCGCGAACCGCATTCGGCGAAGTACTGGCCGACCAGTCGCTCTGGCAGGATCGCATTGCCAACGCCCGCACCGACATCAACATGTTGCGCCAGCTCGTCGAGCACACAGCCCACCTGATGGACACGGTGGGAAACAAGCAGGCGCGAAGCGAGATTTCGCAGATCAAGGTCGCGGCGGTACGGGTCGGACGAAGTGTTGCCGATCTGGCGGTGCAGGCGCATGGCGCCGCCGGTCTGTGTAACGACTTCGGACTCGGCTACGCCTTCACGCGCATGAACATGATCCGCATGGGAGACGGACCCGAAGAGGTGCACAATCGCACGATTGCGCGTCTGGAATTGAAAAAGTACTCCGATCCGGGTGCGAGTTCCGCAAAGTGACCGAGTTTCAGGATGAATATACGGGGACCGAAGAGGTGCCCGACGCACTCGTTCTGGACCTCGAGCAACTGGACCGATACCTCTCGACCAGGATTGCGGGCTACAGCGGACCGGTAAGCGCCACGAAGTTCAAGGGCGGGCAATCGAACCCGACCTATCTGCTGCAAGCCGAAAGCGGCAAGTACGTCCTGCGCCGCAAGCCGCCGGGCAAGCTGCTGCCCAGTGCGCACGCAATCGACCGCGAATACAGGCTCTACGAGGCGCTGCACCCTGCCGGTTTTCCGGTGCCCCGACCCTACGTCTATTGCGATGACGCAGGCATTGTCGGCACGGAGTTCTTCGTGGTCGAGTTCATCGAAGGGCGTATCTTCTTCGATCCGTCGATCCCCGGTGTCCGCCCTGCCGACAGGGCCGCGATCTTTGACGATGCCAACCGGTGGATCGCGCGTATCCACGCCAGCGATTACGGCGAACTCGGGCTCGGCGATCTCGGCAAGGGAGAAGGTTACGCTGCGCGCAACCTCAAACGCTGGTCCGATCAGTATCGCGCCGCCGAGATCGAATACAATGCGGACATGCACTGGTTGATGGAAAATCTGGCAATCCAGGTGCCATCCGATGGCCCGGTTCGCCTGGTCCACGGCGACTTCGGCCTCCACAACCTCGTCATCCATCCCAAGGAGCCTCGCGTGACGGGGATTCTCGACTGGGAAATGGCTACGCTGGGCGATCCCTTCGTGGATTTCGCGCATCATTTGCGGCCATGGTGGGTCGATCAAGACGAGCAAGGGAACGTCGCAACGCTGAAGGGGCTCGATCTAGCGGAACTCGGTATCCCGTCGCAGAACGACTACCTTCGACAGTATATCGAACGGATGGACCTCACTGAGCTTCCACACGCGCGATATTACCTCGCCTATGCCCAGTTCCGTTTCGCGGCGATGGTGCAGGGGATACTTAAGCGCAGGCTTGACGGGACGGCTGCGAACCGGCGCTCGGCCCATAGGCAGCAGACCGTGACCAATGCCGCGGCGAGCGCGCGGCGAGTGCTAGAAGGCTGAGCGGGGGAGGAAAGGCACCGTGGATTCAGGCAGGGTTCGAGCCTATCCGATCCGGGATCATTTGGGGCCGCTCGTTCACGAAGTCGCCCGGTTCCGGAAAGCCGCCTTCGACAGGGCGTTCAGCGCGCTCGGCATAACCCGGGCGCAAAGGCTGGTTCTCATTTACATAACCCAAAGCGAGAACATGGGCGTCAGCCAGCGCGACCTTGCGGGGCTGATGAAGCTGACCCCGGTATCCCTCGGCGAGAAGTTGCTGCCGCTGGAGGCGCGCGGCTGGATCGAAAGGCGCGGCGATCCTGCCGACCGGCGTCAGAGGCTCATCTTCCTGACGGATCGGGGCCTCGAAGTGCTCGCCGAATCCACCCGCATCGCAAAGGAACTGAATTCCCGTCTCATCGAAAGCCTAGCCGAAGACGAGGTGGCAACGGCGGAGCATGTTCTGCGCACCATGCGCGCGACCCTGCTCGACATGGGCTCCGCATCGCCTGCGAACTCAGGCGAACCGGCTGAATAGCGTCCGCATGCTTCTCGATCAGGCACCTCCGTATCGCGGAAATGGCACCTGAACGAATTGCTTCAGGAAATGGTCAGGCAAGAACGCCCAAACCGCTCGGCGCTTTGGCGTTCGCAACCGACTGTGAGCAATACCGGGCCTACATTTGTACAGGTGGACGCGGCGTTCGGCTTGCGGCATTGGCTCGAACTACCCCCTGGATCGGTCTCGCGAACGGGCCGCGCGGGAGCCTAGACCATAAGTTTCGAGAGGAAATCACGTTGCGTGGAAATGCCCTGACCTCAAAGAGAAACCGCCTGCTTGCGGGCATTGCGCTGCCGCTTGGTCTGGTCGGCGGGCTCGCATTCGCTGTGTCCTCGCCCGGGATTGCCGCAATCGGCGACGAAGATGGCGCTGCCGTCCACAGCGACCCTCGCTACTGGGTGGAGGAAGTGATCTCGGATCTCGAGAATCCGTGGGCGATGGCCTGGTTGCCGAACGGTGACATGCTGCTGACCGAGCGCGTCGGAAAACTGCGTATCATCCGTGACGGCAAGTTGCTTCCCGATGCCGTGGAAGGCACGCCCGAAGTCCTGACGACCAGCATTTTCGACGGACTTCTCGACATCGCGGTTGATCCGGACTTTGCAGAGAACCGCAATATCTATCTCACCTATACGACCGGCACCGAAGTCGAGCGCATGGGGCACATCTACAAGGCCCGGCTCGAGAACGGCAAACTCGTCGACGGTCGGGAAATCTATCGCAACGCCGTTGGCGCACCGGCCGGCGGGCCGAACATCCTTCGCATCCTGTTCATGCCCGACAAGACGATGCTGGTCGGTGAAGGATCGGGCGGCCAGGGCAGCCGCGGCATGGTCCAGCGCAAGGACCTGCAGTCGGGCAAGATCATCCATCTCAACCGGGACGGGTCTGCCGTGGCCAACGGTCCCTTTGCCGGCGAGGAAGGGGCCCTGCCCGAAATCTACGCCATGGGCTTTCGCAATCCCGCGGGGATCGCCCGGCTGGAGGACGGTACGCTCTGGGCGGTCGATATCGGCCCGAAGGGCGGCGACGAGCTGAACCAGGTGAAGTCGGGAGCGAACTACGGATGGCCTCAGGCTTCCTGGGGCTTCGACTATTCCGGTCGCGCCATGTCCGACAAGCAGGACGGGCAGGGCATCGCCGACCCTGCCTGGGTTTGGTCGCCATCGACCGCGCCCTCCGGCCTGATGGCGTATTACGGGGACAAGTTTCCCGAATGGAGAGGCGACCTGTTCACCGGCGAACTGATGGGGCACCAGATTCGCCGCATGCGCATTCGCGAAGGAAAAGTGGTTCTCCAGGAGTCCATCGCGTATCACCTCAACGAGCGCATTCGCGACGTTGAACAGGGACCCGACGGCTACATCTATGCCATCACCGACTCCATGAGCGGTCGCCTCCTGCGTATCCGGCCCGGGAAGCCGGACAAATCGCAGATGGCCAGCGTCGCCGAACCGTTTCTGGTCGATGCCGACGGAATTTCACCCGAAGATTTCAGGAAGCGCGGCGTCTACCAGGAAAAGTTCACGCAAATCCTCTTCAATTTCAAATACGATGCGGCGAAGGCCAAGCAGCTTTACGCCAGCAATTGTGCCGCCTGCCACTCGTTCGGAAGTTTCGAGAGCGGTGAGATCGGGCCCGACCTGAACGGCGTTTACCTCAGGCGTTCCGGATCGGTTCCGGAATACAACTTCTCGGCCGCCATGTCGAAGGAAGAGACGAAGGTCACGTGGGACGATGACAGCCTCGTCGCATTCATCTCGAACCCGCAAGGCTATTATCCCGGCACGCGGATGATGTCCCCGCCGATCACCGACTTCGAACACGCCCTTCAGATCATGACCTATCTGAAGAAGGGCGGCGAAGCGAGCGACTGACCTTGAGAGCACGGGGTGGAAGGCTTGGCCGCGTGTCGTCCTTCCGCCCCTTGCCGACTGGATCGCGGGTTGCAAGGGAATGGCGCGCGGCGGCCCGAGCCGTCCTGTCGCGGGGTCATTGCTCACAACGACAGATACACGCGAGTCCGGCTTTTTCCGTGACTTGCAGATGCCGGGTTGCATCGCCGACAATGCGTGTATGAGTGGTACCCGTGATCTATCGCTTCGACAGTTTTGCATTCGATTCCCATGCCTTCACCCTTTCACGGGAAGGAGTGGCAGTGCACCTGCAGCCCAAGGTTGCCTTGCTGCTCGATTACCTTCTGAAGAACCGGCATCGGCTGGTCTCCAAGGAAGAGCTGGTCGAAAATCTGTGGGGCGCGCGTGCCGTTTCGGACACGGTGCTTACGGGTCGGATAGCGGCCCTGCGCAAGGCGCTCGGCGACAGCGGTGCCGAGCACCGGTTTATCCGAACCTATTACGGCAACGGGTTCCAGTTCGTGGGCACGCTCAAGGGCTCCGTGGAACCGCTCGCGGTTAAAGAAAATACGCAGGACGCGGCAGGCGAGATCGAGCCGGCGGCAAGGGAAAAGCCCTCGATAGCGGTGCTGCCGTTCCAGGTTGTCGGCGATGCGGGTACGTACGCGCTGCTGGCCCATGCTGTTCCCGACGAAGTGATTTCGAGCCTCGCGGCATTGCGCTGGCTTATGGTAATCGCGCGCGGTTCGTCGTTCCGCTTTCAGTCGCACATGCAGGATCTGACCGAGATAAGGGCCGCGCTCGGCGTGACATATTGCGTTTCCGGCTCGATAGAACCGTCAGGCGATCGCCTTGCGGTCAGCGTCGAACTGGCAGACACGCGCAACAGCGCGATCATCTGGACCGGTCGCCACGAATGCGCAATCGCCGATGCCCGCGCGCTGCGGGTCGAGATTCTCGGCAAGGTGCTTGAGCTTCCCCCTTCTGGGTGGTCCAGATTCTGTTTTAGGATTTGGACTGAAGGAGGAATGGAATGGCACGGAAGCACAAGCCGGAAGAGATTAT
>NZ_JACBZF010000012.1 GCF_013408095.1 Novosphingobium marinum | reverse complement strand
CAGAAGCTGATCCAGTAAATCCTTGTCGATTGCCATATCGATGGTCCTTTCCATTCCATCTATATGGCCTCGCGCACAAAATTACTGACAGGCCCACGCGCCCAGCCCTAACCCCGAAGCTCATGCTTGTGCTTTTCGTGATGGCGTTTGACCCATCCGATAAAGGCTTTCTGCCAATTAGCGGGCAGGCGCGCGGCATCGGCATCGACCCAGCGTTCGAAATCGGCATGGAGGGCATAGAGATCCCAACCAGGGCATTTCTCACGCAAATGCTCGATTGTTTCGTCGGTCATGAAGCCGCGCGTGGCCTTGTCGCTCAACCCCGCAACCGCTAAGCGCAGGAGTTTCGACACCTCAGCCTGATCGGCAACGGGCTCTGGTTTGGCTGGTTCAGGAGCGATGTGTTTCGCTTCGCTGTACTTTCCTGCGGCTCGTTTCCCCGGGGAAACAGGTGCAGTCTTGTCCTCACCCCCCTCGCCTTCTTTCGCTGTCTTAACGGCCTGGACGACCTTCGGAAGGCTCTCTTCCGCGCCGTCCTTGCCATCCACCCGCGTCATACGGAGCATGGGCTCGCCGTCACGCTGGGCGGTCTCCACCGCCAGAGCATAACCCGGCAGCGCGTTCTTTTCGGCCAGTTTGAGCATCTCGAACTTGAAGCGGCGATATTGCCCCTCTGCGCCCGATTTCTCAAACAGCACGGGCATGGAAATGGCAAAGCCCCCTTCTCCGGCCCCGCCGGCGTGCTTGCGTGCCACGCGGTAGAGCCAACGCTCACGCCCGCCGGTAATGTCGAAATAAGCACGGTCGATGCTGAGCACCCCGCCCTGCATCATCACCCCTTCCCAGAACCAGTTGCTGAGCTCCAGCGTCATGCCACGGCTGCGCTCGGTCTTCTCGTCTACCAGCTGTGTCCAGCCATCGAGCCAGCTGAACGTCGCCTCCCTCCGGTTCTCTGCGCGGATATTGGTCTTGATCGTGGTCGAGACGAGCCGGTCCAGCGCCTGCCCCAGCAGCTCATAGGCGCGGCCCGTGGTGGGTCTGCCGATGGCGCGCAGCAGGTCATAGGGCATGATATGCAGCTTGCGCGGCACATCGTTCACCCCGCGCCGCGCCATGTCGGCCAGCTGGCTGGCGCAATAGATCAGGATGTCGGCGTCCCAGATCGTCGCCATACCATAATCGGGATTGGCGCTGACGTGGACCCACAGCTTGCCATCTGGGCTGGTGTAATCGATCGGCTTGACCCGCTTGGACTTGGCCAGGCTGAAGAAGGGCCGCTCCATCATCTCGCGCTGGTCGCGCAGGGGTAGGTCCGCCAGATAGGGCAGGAACAGGTCGAACTGTTCGGACACGGACTGGCGGCGGGCGCGGCTCATCGCTCTCGTTTCCCCGGGGAAACAACCTGCGGAGCGCGCCGTGTCTCCCTGGGGAAACGCAGCGCAGCGGAGTACCGCGCAGCGAAACATCTGTGGAGAGGCTGGGGAAGGGCGGTCACCGCTGCAATCCGCGCCCTTCGTCTTCCAGCTGATAGAGCGCATCGCGCAGCCGGTTGATCAGGTCTTCATTGGAAAGCCCGTGGCCCGCGTGGAGGCGCAGGGTCACTCCCTGCCGGTTGGAGCTTTGCACCGTTACCGCAGGGCGGCCATGCGCGCCGTCCAGCACGAGTTTTTCAGGCGCAGTCTTGTCCTGACCGGCAGCAAGCAAGCGGGCAATGACTTCTGGCGAGGGGAGGGCGGCCTTGCCACTTTCGCGCAGTGCCGCTTGCTCCTTCGCAATGGCACCTGCGGCCCGTTTGATCGCAGGGGCGCGGTCCTTGTCGTCCAGCGCCTGCGCCAGCGGATAGGCGGGCTTCAGCTGCACCTCTGCGGGCGAGGCGAAAGCGGCGATCACGCTATCGGGAATGCTGGCCACCTTGAGCATCTTCGACAGCCAGCCCTTGGACAGTTTCAGCCGCTCGGCCATGCGGGTGAGGTGATTGCCGTAATGTGCCTTGAGCGCGGCGGCATAATTGCGCGCGCGTTCGAGGTCGGACACGTCCTTGCGCGCGCGGTTTTCCAGATCGGCAAGGCGGAAGGCGGCCTCATCATCCAGATCCGCGACCTGTGCGACGAATTTCATGTCCGGATAGGAATTGGCGCGCAGCCAGCTGATCGACCAATGCCGCCGAGTGCCTGCGATCACCTCGTAATCATACGCGGGATCGCCTTCCACCCGGCGCACTACGGCGGGGACTTTCTGCCCGCCTTCCGCCACGATAGAATCGATCAGTTCGCGGCAGCTTTCCTCGGTGAGGTGCTCGTAGCTGCGGGCATTTCCGGGCCATACGCGTACCCGCGCCGGATCGAGCAGCAATTGCGTGACCTGTCGAACCTCGCCGGTAGCGGCGCGGGCGAGGGCGCTTTCCCGGCCCAGCAGGGTGGTGCTGCGGACGCGTGGCTGGCGTTCGGAGGATTGCGTTGCAGGCGCTGTTTCGGCCGGTGCCGGGGCGGGCGAGGGCGCCTGCGCTTCTGCGCCATCATCGTCCGCCAGCAAATCCGCCAGATAATCCTTCTGTTTTCTGGCCATGTCAGCCGTTCCCTTCCGTCCGTTCCCGAAGGATCGAAGCCGTTATCTGTTGGCCCTGTGCGTAGGAAAGTGTTCTCTCAGCCATTGACCACCAGCTCCTCGTCCACTTCGTCCACCCGGCCCCAGCCATTGCGGACGAGTTGCTCGACCTGGCCCAACGCCTCGTCCAGATTGGCGCGGCAGCGCTTGTGGGTGCGCGGTGTGCCGATGGGCTTCTCCAGCTCGTAGACGGTCATCATCCGCAACGCGGCATGGCTGATTTCCGCACTTTCGAGGATCGGTACCGGTAACAGGGAAGGGCCAAAGCTCTGTTCCATGATCGCGCGTACCATGTCGTGGCTGGGATCGTTGGCGTCGAACTTGGAGCAGATCAGCCGCACGAACTGGTAATCGACCGCAATCCCGGCCTCGACCAGCTGTTCCAGAACCTGATCCATCATCGAGAGGAATTGCACGGTGGAGCAGAAATCGGGTGTCGTCGCCGCCAGCGGTACCAGCAGCGCATTGGCTGCCTGCATGACCGCCAGCGAAATTGTACCGAGAGCAGGGGGAGGGTCGAGAATGACCACGTCATAATCGCGTGCAAGGTCCATAAGCCCTTGTTTCAGCTTGCGAAACCGCGCCGCCAGAACGCTTTGCCCATCTGCGCCCGCCGCCGCCAGCTCATATTCCACATCGAACAGTTCGAGGTTCGACGGGATCAGATCGACATTGGGCCAGGGCGTATTCTTCACCGCATAGAGCAGGTCCGCCTGCGTCGGGTCGATCGAGAGATAGGGGTAGAGCGTTTCCTCGCGCGTGATGTTAAAATGCGGGTTGAAACCGAACAGCGTCGTGGTGGTCGCCTGGCTGTCGCAGTCGACCACCAGCACACGATATCCCTGCACGGCGAAATAATGGGCAAGGTGGGTGGTGACGGTGCTCTTGCCGACGCCGCCCTTGAAATTCTGCACCGCGATCATGGTAGGCTCGTCATCCGCCGAGCGGCGAGGGGAGGCGCCCAGCACCTCGCGCATATGGAGCATGTCCTCGACCGTATAACCGAGCCTGCGGCCATTATCGCCGGCGGGGGGAGGGGGGAGGCGCCCGTCATCCTCAGCCATGCGAATGCGATTGGTCGAACAGCCGAGCAACTGCGCGGCCTCGGCAATGCCGAAGCGGACATTGAGCCCCTTGCGGCTTTCCGGCAGAAAGGCCTTGCGCCGCAGCCGCTCGATCATTCGCTCACCCGATTGAGCAAGATCGCCGATATGCGACACAATTGAATGCGGATCGGCCATGAATCGCCACCTTGAAGCTGTTTGGCGGCAGGATTAGGCGAAAAGGTTCAAATGGGCAAGGGTCTGCGGCCTTAGCGGTCAACCGTTCTGCCTACTGCAATGTGCAATATTCATTGTATTGTAGGGAATCGGTGGATATATCCACCTCAATCGCACCCGCCCGGCCTCTGCCTTTTGGTATGCACACTGGGCGGGTCTTTTCTTTTCAGCGCCTTGCGGGCAGACATTATCCCGCATGAGCCGACCCTATACCAAACCCACCCTTACGATCCCGCAGCAAATTTCACATTTGCAGACGGAGGGGATGGCAATTCCCGATCCGGCTGCAGCGGAATACTGGTTGCGCCATGTCAGCTATTACCGCTTGAGCGCCTACTGGCTATATTTCGAGCATCCCAAGGGAACGCCGGGCCCTCGCTTCAAGCCGGGCACGAGCTTCGATCAGGTCACCGCTCTCTATGACTTGGACCGCAATCTGCGCCGGATCGTCATGCGGGGATGCGAACACGTGGAGGTAGCTCTACGAGGGAGCTGGGCGCATCAATTGGCTCTCATCGGGGATGGACACAGTTTCCTGGATCCAAGCCACTACAAAGCTCGAGACGCATTCTACAAAAGCTTGGGGAATTATATACTTGACTCCCGAAACAAGGTAGGGTAGTTATCTTCTTATCGAGCGGATAACCCGCTGCGATAGAAGGAGAAAGAAAATGCAGACCGGAACACTTTTTGACCATCGCCACGCAGCAGGAGTGACACAATTTCGCGTTGCTCGCCCGCATCGTGATTGCGGGTTTTTTGAGTGCGTGGCGCACAAAGCTGTCGAGGGAACTCATCATTTTCTCGGCTCAATCCAAATCTTCTCTCGCCGCGAGATCGAAGGGCCGTTGAAGTGAGCAAGTCCACCATCTCGACGTTCGAACTGTTCCAGATGTTTCCCGATCAGGAAAGCGCCCGCACCTATTTCGAGGCGCGGCGCTGGCCTGACGGGGCCACCTGTCCCGCTTGTGGCGAGGCAGAGCGCATCGGGACGCGCAAAGGCGGTTTCTACCGCTGCAACGCCTGTCTGCTCGACTTCACCGTCCGCACCGGAACCATCTTTGAGCGCTCGAAGGTGCCGCTGCACAAATGGCTTTACGCGATGTATCTGCTCGTCACGGCCCGCAAGGGTATCAGCAGCGTTCAGCTTCACGCGCAGATAGGCGTCACGCAAAAGACCGCGTGGTTCATGCTGCAACGGCTCCGCGAGGCTTGCGGCAACGATCCTACGGAACTCGCCGGAACGGTTGAAATCGACGAATGCTACATTGGCGGTAAAGAGGCCGCGAAGCACGAAAGCAAGCGGCTCAAGTTGGGCCGTGGCGGTGTCGGCAAAACTGCCGTTATCGCTGGGCGCGAACGCGATAGCGGGCGCGTTAAAGCAGAGGTTAGGGATACCGTCACTGGACGCAATGCCAACGGCTTCACCAGTCGCCACGTTCAAGTCGGCTCGACCATCCACACAGACGAGAGTGCGATCTACAACCGCGTCGGCGGGCTGCTCTACAAGCATGAGCGCATCAATCACGGTGCTGGCGAGTATGTGCGCGGCGATGTAACCACCAACGGCATTGAGAGCGTGTTTGCGCTGCTCAAGCGCGGACTGCACGGCGTCTATCACCACGCCAGTCCCAAGCATTTGCACCGCTATGTCGGAGAGTTCGCTTTCCGGCTCGGCGATGGCGATGTGAGCCACCACACCATGCAGCGCCTTGAGCGGCTGTTCAGCGCGGCCATCGGGCGGCGCATCACCTACGCGGAGTTGATCGCATGAATGAACTGGAAAAGGCGCTGTTGGCGCAATCACTGACGAACGCAGACGGAAGTGTCCGTGCTCCGCAATGCTGCGGTCAATCCATGAAGGATGACGGCGGCTGCTCGGAAGGGTGCTGCGATGACTATAGGTGCGGCGTTTGCGGCAAGCGCCTTCGTGTCGAATGGCCCGACTAATGACCGAGCGCATTAAACAAATCCTCGACGCTGTAACCGACAAGGTGATGGCCTATCGACCTCCCGACAAAGGCCAGCAGGCGAAGAAGGTCGCTCGCCGCGTGAAGCGCCAGCGCAAGAAAGCCGAGAAGGAAGATGGCTAATGCGTTCGGGAGTCATCTATATAATTCCCAAAGCTTGGGCAAGCTTGCAGGAGAGGTCGGATATTCGCGTGAGACCTATATAAAACATTACAGGGATACATACGATGTGCCTGCGGTTCCGCCGGTGTGGATGGTGGCGGAAATGATTTCCTTTGGTCAGTTATCACGATGGTATTCTGGCCTTGCGGATCGGTCATTGCGAAACGCCATCGCAAGACCTCTCGGATTGCCAGAGGCTGTTCTGGTCCCTTTCGCGCGCCATATCACCGACATTCGGAACATCTGTGCCCACCATGGTCGGTTATGGAATCGGGGGTTTCTCGCCCCGCCCAAACTGGCCCAGAAACCGATAGATTTACGGGATACGCTTGACCAGTCGGCTACACAGGCCCCGGCAAAGCTCTACAATGCTCTGGTAACAATTGGCCACATCATTCGAAGCGTGGCACCGAACTCGACCTGGATGGCAGATGTGAAAACGCTTGTTGTCACTCATCCGACAGGTGACGTTGCCGGGATGGGCTTTCCGGCGGATTGGTTGCAACGCTCAATGTGGCAGTGAGTTACGTCTCACCCACAATTCCCAACATACGACCGTTTCTGTCGTGGCTCTCACACATAACCGGTGCATCAGGAGATTCGCCCTATGCGCCAGTATGATAGCCAGATTCTGCATTCGCCTTCCGACCTCGTCCGTTACCTCGGCTGTGCCCACGCGACCACGCTTGATCTGGCCAAGTTGCGCGATCCTGCTGCTGCGCCCGCGCAGGCCGAGGACGATGCTATGGGCGAGCTGGTCCAGCAGGCGGGCCTCGCGCATGAGGAGGATTACCGCGAGAAGCTGGCGGGGCAGGGCGGTCTGGTCGAGATTCCCGGTGACGGCTCGCTGGAGACCCGCGCCCGGCTGACGCGCGAAGCGATGGAAGGCGGCGCGCCGGCGATCTTTCAGGCCGCCTTCCTCCAGCCCCCGTGGAGTGGTTTTGCCGATTTCCTGATCCGGGTGGAGGAACCATCGGACCTTGGCGCATGGTCCTATGAGCCGGTCGACACCAAGCTCGCCCGTTCGGCCAAGGCTAGCCATATCGTGCAGTTGGGCCTCTATGCGCGGCTGATCGCCGCCATTCAGGGCCGTGAGCCACGCCGGGTACACGTGCAGCTGGGCGATGGCCGGCGGGAAAGTTTCCGCCTGGTCGATTTCGACAAGGTGCTGGGCGCTGCCATCACGCGCTATCTCGCCTTCGTGGATGCCGGGGCAGAGAACACGTCGCCCGAGCCCTGCGGCGCCTGCGGCCTGTGCCCCTGGCGTGACCATTGCGCCGGGGTGTGGGAAGCCGAAGACCACCTTTCGCGCGTCTGCGGCATCGGCAAGCCGCAGGTCGAGAAGCTGCGCGCTGGCGATGTGACCACGGTGGCGCAGCTCGCCGCTCTGCCCGATGACGCGCGCATTCCGCGCATGGCCCCGGCAACGCTCGACAAGTTGCGCGCGCAGGCGCGACTCCAGATGCCCCGCTGGCAGGGTGGGGCTCCGGTGGTTGAACCGCTGCCGCTGGAAGAGGGGAGGGGCTTTGCCAATCTCCCTGAGCCCGAGCCGGCCGACCTGTTCTTCGATCTGGAAGGCGATCCGCTGGAGGAAGGCGGGCTCGATTATTTGTGGGGCGTGCATTACCGCAATGGTTCGCGGCCCGAATTCCGCTTCCGCTGGGGTCATAACCACGCCGATGAGCGCGCCGCCTTCGAGAGCACCATGGACTGGATGGCCGACCATCTGGAGGTGCACCCCGGCGCGCATGTCTATCACTACGCGCCCTATGAAATCACCGCGCTGCGTCGCCTCTCCACGCTTCATGCGAGCCGGGAAGAGCTGCTCGACAATCTCCTGCGCCAGCGGCGTTTCGTCGATCTCTACGGCGTGCTGCGGCAGGCGATCCGCACCAGCGAGGACAATCTCTCGCTGAAAACGATGGAGATCTTCTTCGCCGATGCGCGGCAGGGCGATGTGACCAAGGCCGACCAGTCGGTTGTCGAATACAAGAGCTGGCAGGCGAGCGGCGAGCAGCAGATCCTCGACGGAATCCTCGAATACAACAAGGTCGATTGCGAGAATACCGAGGCGCTGCGCGACTGGCTGGTCGAACTGCGGATGGACGATCTGCCCTGGCGCCAAGTTGGCCCCGCCACCGCTGTCCCTGACGAGAAAGCTGAAGCGCGCGAGGAAGCGGAACGGCGTGCCGCGCGGTTGATTGCCGCGATTGAGGCAGGCGCAACACCCACCACGCAGGAGACCAGGGCGCTGGTCGGCCATCTGACGCAATTCCACCGCCGGGCGGACAAGCCGGCCTTCTGGGCCATGTTCGACCGTTGCGAGCGTGAACCCGACGAGCTGGCAGAGGACAACGAATGCATCGGTGGCATCGTGCCGGACCCGGATGCCGATGGCGTGTGGCAGCGCCCGGAAAAGCGCAGCACCATTTCCAGCTATCGCTTCCCGCCGCAGGAGACCAAGCTGCGCGAAGGCACGGTCGTGCTGCACGCGCCGAGCATTCAGAGGGTCGGCACGATCACCGCGCTCGACTGCGAGGCGGGGACGGTCGAGATCAAGCGCGGGAACAACGCGCAGGGCATCTGGCCGCAGGACGGTTCGCTGATTCCCGAGCCGACCGTGCCCAATGCGATCCTTGTCGCGGCGGTGCGCCGGGTGGCGATGGCCTGGGCCGGGATCGATGAAGAGGGCGGGGCGGTTGACGCTGTGGAGGGCGAGCAGCCCTATCGCGCCTTGCTCGATCTGATCGAACGCGAAAAACCGCGCCTGCTCGATTGGCAGGGCGGACCACTGGTGCGCGAGGGCGAAACGCTGGTGGAGGCGGCCACTCTGCGTTGCCTGGCTATGGATCGCACCACGCTGTTCATCCAGGGACCACCGGGAACGGGAAAGACCTACACCAGCGCGCATGTCATCTGCTCGCTGATCGCGGCGGGCAAGCGTGTGGGTGTATCGAGCAACAGCCACAAGGCGATCAACAACCTTCTCGCCAAGGTGGAAGAGGTGGCGGAGGAAACCGGCCTGTCGTTCACCGGCGTCAAGAAATGCACGCGCGGCAATGATGAGCAACGCCTCAATGGCCGGATCATCACCGATGTGGAAAGCTCGTCCGACGTGCATGATTACCATCCCGATCTGGTCGGCGGCACGGCCTGGCTTTTCGCCGATGACAGCTTCGACCAGGAGTTCGATTATCTGTTTGTCGATGAGGCCGGGCAGGTATCGCTCGGGCATCTGCTGGCGATGGGGTCTGCCGCGAAGAACATCGTGCTGGTGGGCGACCAGATGCAGCTGGCCCAGCCCATTCAGGGCGCGCATCCGGGGGAGAGCGGGCTATCCGCACTCGACTACCTGCTGCAGGGGGAGGCGACCGTCGCACCCGATTGCGGCATATTGCTTGATACCAGCTGGCGGATGCATCCGTCGATCTGCGGTTTCATTTCGGATGCGGTCTATGACGGGCGATTGACAGCTCACCCTGATTGCGCGCGCCAGCGCCTGCATCTGAAACCCGGTCACGATCCCGTGCTCGCCGAAAACGGCATCCGTTTCGTGGCGATGGACCACACGGGCTGCGGCCAGCGCTGCGATGCCGAAGTAGCGCGGGTGAAGGAATTGGCTGAAAACCTGATTGGTACAAAGTTCACGGACCGGAAGGGCGAAACCGGCACGATTGGGTTGGAGAACATCCTGATCGTCGCGCCCTACAATATGCAGGTGAACGCGCTGGCCGCCGCATTGCCGGATGGCGCGCGTGTCGGCACGGTCGACAAGTTCCAGGGGCAGGAGGCCGAGGTTGTGATCGTATCGCTGGCCACTTCCACCCCGGACGACCTGCCCCGCCATGTCGAATTCTTCTATTCGAAGAACCGCATCAACGTCGCCATCAGCCGCGCCCGCACGCTGGCGCTGGTGCTGGCCAACCCGAAGTTCCTGGAACTCGACGCTAAAAGCGTCGATCACCTGCGGCTCGTGAACACACTCGCCTGGGTGGCGGAGGAAGGGAGCAAGTGAGCAGACCTGACGTCGATGCGGTGCTGGACACCATAAAAGAGTTCGACCGCATTGGTCGTGCCAGTTTCATGGACAAGTATGGTTTTGCCGACCGCAACATTACCTACGAAGTGGAGGTCGGCAGCCGTCGCTATCCATCCAAAGCAATCTTTGGGGCGGCCTATGCTCGAATGCCAGGAGAAGTGGCCCGGACCAGTGAGACGTGCGATGGGAAGAATGCGCGCGAGCATCTGGCGCGCCTGGGTCTGAAAATCGTCGGTGGGAATCTTCCGAATGCCTCGCCACCCCCGCAGAGTCAGGCGGATCGTATCCGCATTTTCGTGATCCGGAATTATATCGAACCAGCCCGTCACAAAGGCGAGGCATCCATTGAGATCATTTCCGGCGATGTGCATAGTGCAATGGGTCTACAAAACGCATTGCCTGCGGTCTGTTCTGTGCTTGAGGGCAAGGCGTTCGCCGAGCGAGCCAAGGTCAGCTTGGTGGATCGCCACAGCCCGATTGGCAGCGATAAGCCGAGCTCGACCATCCGCTATCGGTTTGCTCTTCAGGGTGGCGGCATTGGTCTGGATATGGCCGTTCTCGAACGGCTGAAACTAGCCTTTCTCTCCCTCCATCCCGACTTCACCAATTTTGCCGACACCCCCAGTTTCGCTTCCAACGAGGGCGATTACAAACAGGCCTTGATCGATGAGGCCCAGCGCCTGTTGGCCGCCATGCAGGACCGGCCCGATGCGGAACTAGGCGCAGCGATGATCGAATTGCTGGCGGGGCGCACGCAGTTGTTCTGCAACCTGATCGACTGGCGAGCCCAGAAGGTCGTCGACAATGCGGAGGAAGCGCAACCGGGACTGGTCAGTGCGGCCGCGGGCAGACTTGCACGGGCCGAGGATGCCACGGATGGCATCATGGCTTTTCTCGATATCGTTTGGCCTCACATGCGCGGGGACCTGCCTAGCAACCCCTATGCCGAGAGCCGGATGTTTCCGACCATGCTGCGCGCGCTGGTCGATCCGGAGACAGTGCTGGCGATCCGCTCGATGCCCACGGACAATGCCGCGCGTGCCTTACTTGGCCGCCCCGCCTTCGCGAATGCACCGTTATCGCGTGAAGAACAGCAGACCGTCACGGCGATGGCGCGCGAGATGATGTGTGTGATGGACGAGGAATGGGGCTGGGCGCCACGCCATTTGTGGGATGTGCAAGGCTTCATCTGGGAGACCTGCCAGAAGCGCCTGCCCGACCAGACTGAACCAGCAATCGAAGAACAACCTGCCAGCGAGAAGGCAAAACCCGCTATGCCGCAACCGACCAATCTTATCCTATATGGCCCGCCAGGCACTGGCAAGACCTATCGCACTGCTGCCGAAGCAGTGCGCTTGTGCGGGGAGGCTGTGCCTGCCGATCGCGATGAGCTGATGGACCTCTACCGCTCACTATCGCGCAAGGGACGCATCGGTTTCGTCACCTTCCACCAGAACTTCAGCTATGAGGATTTCGTGGAGGGATTGCGGCCGCAACAGGCCGAAACCGATGAACAGGGGGACGGCGGTGGCACCGGCTTCTCGCTCGTCCCCCGAGATGGCGTCTTCAAGGAAATGGCCAAGGTCGCCGGTGAGAACCGGGGCCGGGCGCTGACGCAGGATCTTCCGCCCTTCGATGGTTCGCGGAAGATCTTCAAGATGTCGTTGGGGCGCAGCTGGGCCTCCGAAGACGACGCGATTTATCAGGGCGCATTGGACGGGGGCTACGTCGTGCTGGGCTGGGGCGGCGATGTCGACTGGTCGTCTCCGGAATATGATGATTGGGAAGCTATCAAGCGCCGCTGGAGACAGGATCATCCCGATGCGCACGGCAACGACCCGAACATGTCGCAAATCTACACTTTTCGCACGAATATGGAGATCGGCTCGCTGATCGTGATTTCCGACGGAAACATGAAGTTTCGCGCCATCGCCGAAGTCACCGGCGACTACCGGTTCGAGCCGGGGCCGGGCGGCGAGTACAACCATCGCCGGAATGTCCGCTGGTTGTGGCACAGCGACGAAAGCCTGCCGCGCGAGCGTATTTACCGCAAGCAGCTGAGTCAGGTCTCCGCCTATCAGATGCAGAGCCGTCAGGTGGTGTGGGACGCGCTGGAACAGATTGTCGCATCGGGCGGCGATGCCGTGGCGACCAGCGGCGAACCGGAACCCTATGTGCTCGTGATTGACGAGATCAACCGCGCCAATGTCTCCAAGGTCTTCGGGGAACTGATTACGCTGCTGGAGCCTGACAAGCGTGCCGGGCAGGAAAACGCCCTGAGCGTCAAATTGCCCTATTCCGGGGATGACTTCTCGGTTCCGTCCAATCTCCACATCATCGGCACGATGAACACCGCTGACCGTTCGATCGCACTGCTCGACACCGCGCTGCGGCGGCGGTTCCGGTTCGAGGAGATGGCGCCGGATACCTCGGTCGAGGCGTTCCAAAAGGCGGAGGCTGACACCGGCTTGCCGCTCGCCGCTGTGCTGGACGCGATGAACAGGCGCATCGAATATCTGGTCGATCGCGATCACCGGATCGGGCACGCCTTCTTCATCGGTTGCGAGACCAAGGCACAGGTTGATGCCGTGATGCGCGACAAGGTCATTCCGCTGCTGCAGGAATATTTCTTCGACGACTGGAACCGACTCGCCGCCGTGCTGGGAGAGAAGGATCGGGGCGGCAATTTCCTGGCTTGCGAGACCATCGAGGATCCGCTGGGCGAGGGCGATCCGATGAAATCGTGGCGCGTACGCAAGGAGTTCGACGAGGGCGCCTACCACCGCCTCGTGTCGGGCAAGGTTGCCCCTGCGCCGGACGCCGCCGATCCGGAGGCTGGCGCGCCGTGAGCAATTTCACCGTCCGCGAATGGGGCCAAGTGAAGCTGGGGGAGGGCGGGTTCACCCGCGCGCAGGCCGATGCCCTGCAAGCCGCCGCCTGCGGCCACCCGCTTGCCCATCGCGACGGGACCAACATCCTCGTCTATCACCGCGACCGGATCGTGGCGCGGCAGATGGTCGGCATGGTGGCAGCCAGGGGGTGCAGCCTGGAAATCCTGCCCAAGGTCGATCCCGACGCCGCCGAAGACGAGCAAGCCCAGTCTGTCCGCCGCCGCCTGGTACGGATGCTCGATGTCGCGCTTGGCCTCGATCTGGACCTGGGAGGCGAGGCGGCGATCCATCGGCAGAACCACACGCTGCTCGAAGTGCTGATCCGCGCCTTTGCCGACAAACTGCTGGCCGAGGTGCGGCGCGGCCTGCCCCGGCTCTATCGCCAGTGCGAGGACGATCTGCCGGCCCTGCGCGGGCGGCTCGACGTGACGCGCCAGTTCACCCGCAATGCCGTTCGGCCAGACCGGCTCGCCTGCCGTTTCGACCAGCTCGATGCCGATAAGCCGCTGATGCGGGTGATGGCCGCAGCGGTCGTTACTCTGGGGAAACACGCCCGCTCGCCCGAAACCCGGCGCAAGCTGGACGAATTGCGTCATGTGCTTGCTGAAATCCCGCTCGTGCCGGTGAACCGCCTGCCGTGGAAAGAAGTACGGATCGACCGCACCAATCGCCGCTGGGAAAGCCTCTACCGCCTCGCCCAGCTGTTGCTGCGACGCGACTGGCAGGCCACCCATCATGCGGCCAGCGCGCCCGAGGGGCTGACGCTGTTGTTCCCGATGAACGACCTGTTCGAGAAATACGTCGCCGCCATGATGCGTAAGGCGCTGGCGGGCAGTGGGGTGGAGGTGGTCGATCAGGGCGGACACCGCGCCTGCCTGGGCGCTTTCACCGGCGAGCATCTGGAGAGCGGCGAGGTGTTCCGTACCCGGCCCGACATTATCCTGCGCCGTCGCGGCGAGGTGCTGGCGATCATCGACACCAAGTGGAAGAAGCTGGCCCGCGATCCGCTCGACCGCAAGCATGGGGTCAGCCAGGCTGATGTCTATCAGCTGATGGCCTATGCGCGGCTCTATCCCACGCGCGAGCTGATGCTGCTTTACCCGGAGGTGCCGGGCCAGCCATGCGGGATGCGCAAGCCGTTCGGCATGGCTGGCGGTAGTGAGCGGCTTGCTATTGCGACGATTGACGCATCGCTCGAAGAAAATGCGATTGTTCGGCACCTCGCCAAGTTGTGCAGAAATTATTGTGCCGAAATGGATAGTGCTGTGACTTAAACCTTTTCTTACCCACTTGCTCCATGCATGGTGCGACAAATCCGGTCGCAGGGGGCGAACGGAGAGAAGGGCAGTGCATTCATGGCGCGCATGGCAAAGCTGGATCGGCTGCTGACGCTGGTCAACGCGCTCCACGATACCTCCGACGGGCTGACGCTGGACGAGATGGCCGAGACGATCGGGGCCGACCGCCGCACCGCGGAACGGCTGCGCGACGTGATCCGCTTGCATTTCGACCTCGAGGAACTGGCAGACGACCGCCGCAAGCGCTTCCGCATCGTCGGCAGCCTGCGCCGCGTGTTCACCCGCCCCAACGCTGCCGAAATTGCTGCCGTGCAGGAAGCCGCCGCTGCTGCGCGCCGCTCCGGCGCTGCACAGGCACCGTTGCTGGAAAGTCTGGCCGAGAAGGTAAAGGGCGCGCTGGATGATCGCGAAAAGCGCCGGCTCGACCCCGATCTCGAGCCGCTGGTGCGACTTCAGCGCCACCACGTCCCCGCCGGTCCCGCGCTCACCGTTTCGCACGAGGTTCTGGCGCAGGTGCAGGGCGCGATCATGGCGGGTGCCTGCGTCGAGTTCGACTATCTGCGCGACGGCGCGAGCGAGGCCAGCTGGCGGCGGGTGATCCCGGCGGGGCTGATCCACGGGCCAGTCACCTATCTGATCGGCCAAATACCCGGCAGCGAGCGCGAACCGGTGCCTTACCGCCTCGACCGGATGAGCGCAGTGCGCATCAGCAACCAGCCCGGTTGCGCGGCCGAGGATTGGGACCTCGATGCGTGGATGGGTCGTAGCTTCGGCATCTGGCGTGAGGACGGGCATGATATCGTCTTACGCGTTTGTCCCGAAGCGGCGCCGCGCGCCCGCGAATGGCGCTTCCATCCGGCGCAGGTGTTCGAGGAAGAGGAGGGCGGCGAGCTACTGGTACGCTTCCACTCCGGCGGACTGCGCGAACTGGCCGAGCACCTGTTCACCTGGGGCGGTGATGTTGCCATCGTCGCTCCGGAGGATCTGCGTGAAATGATGCGGGAAAGGCTGGCGGCGGGGCAGGGGGCATTGGGCGACGTGCGACCGGAACTGTCGCAATCCGATGGAAGAGAAAACTCATGAAGAAGCCAGCTACCGTCAAAGCCATCGAAGATCTCGGCCGCACTCGTTTGTCGAAGAGCTTCTTTCTGCGCGATTTCCTCTATTCGGACATCGCGGCGACGCGAGGCATGGCGAACCATGACGTCAGCCACGCGCATGAGTGGCAGGATATAGAAAAGGTGATGAACAGGTGAGCAGTGAAGCCTTCTTCGAGTCCCCGATCCTTAATTCACCCTATGCGGTGCCTGACCGGCACTGGCAGCTGGGCGAGGGTGGACAACCAACGGGCGTTATCGAAGCCGGGAGACGGCGCAGTGATCTGACAACACCGATCCCAAAGGCCAAAACGACGCGCGGAAAAAGGATTTCTCCAGAACAAGAGGACTTTCTCAAGGGCGAGGGAGGCCAGGAATACAACCCGACTGAAACGATCAATGGCATCCGTTCCGCCGTGGAAAGCTGGCGCAATCTGCCGGAAAGCCAGTGGCAGGTTACGCCTACCACCGCGCGGCTGCTGCGTCACTGGCGTTCGGGTGAGATGCCTTTACCGCCGTTCTTCTGCCAGATCGAGGCGGTAGAGACGGTTATCTGGCTAACCGAAGTAGCGCCCAAATCATCGCAACAGGGGCGCCGTTTTTGGACCCATCTTGAGGCGGCGAACGCGGCCTCCAACCCCGAATTGATGCGTCTCGCGCTCAAGCTGGCGACGGGTGCGGGCAAGACCACCGTGATGGCGATGCTGATTGCCTGGCACACGCTCAATGCCGTGCGCCATCCCAATGCGAAGCGGTTTACCAGGGGCTTCCTGATTGTCGCACCCGGCATCACGATCAAGGATCGCCTGCGGGTGCTCCAGCCCAACGATCCCGAAAGCTATTATCCCACGCGCCAGATGGTGCCCGAAGACATGCTGCGCGATCTGGGGCAGGCCAAGATCGTCATCACCAATTACCATTCCTTCAAGAAGAAGGACGAGATGAGCCTCAACAAGGTTCAAGAGGCAGCGCTGGCGACAACAACAAAGCCCGAAAGCGATGGCTCCATGTTGCGCCGGGTGGCCGGGCCGCTTCTGGGCATGAAGAACGTGGTCGTCCTCAATGACGAGGCGCATCACTGTTACCGCGAGCGCCCGCTGACCGAGGAAGAGGAAAAGCAGCTCAAGGGCGACGACAAGGCCGAGGCGAAAGAGAATAACGAGGCCGCGCGACTGTGGATCAGCGGGCTGGAGGCGGTGAAGCGCACGCTGGGCATCAACATGGTCTATGACCTGTCGGCCACGCCGTTCTTCCTCAAGGGTTCAGGTTATCGCGAAGGCTCGCTGTTCGGGTGGGTGATGAGCGATTTCAGCCTGATGGACGCTATCGAATGCGGCATCGTCAAACTGCCGCGCGTGCCGATCATCGACAATGTCGAGCAGGGCGAAATGCCGATGTTCCGCAATCTGTGGGAACATATCGGCAAGAAGTTGCCCAAGAAAGGACGCGGCAAATCGGGCTTCGACGATCCGCAGAAGCTGCCCAATGAACTGCTCTCGGCCATCGACGCGCTTTACGGCCACTATGTGAAGACCTTCGATGCATGGAAAGCCAGCGGCCTGGGTGTCGAGCCGGTCTTCATCGTGGTCTGTAACAACACCGCCACCAGCAAGCTCGTGCACGACTATATCGCCGGTTACGAAGTGCCGACGAAGGATGGCGGCAGTCAGCTGGTCGCCGGGAAGTGCGAGCTGTTCCGCAACTTCGACCCTGATGGCGTAGCGCTACCGAAGATGCGCACGCTTTTGATTGACAGCCAGCAGATCGAAAGTGGTGAGGGGATCAGCGCGGAATTCAAATCCGCCGCCGAAAGCGAGATCGAGCGGTTCAAGGACGAGCTGATCCAGCGTACCGGCGATCGCGCTGCGGCGGAGAAGATCGATGATACCGCCATCCTGCGCGAGGTCATGAACACGGTCGGCCGCCCCGGCCAGCTGGGTGAGGCGATCCGCTGTGTTGTTTCGGTTTCCATGCTGACCGAGGGGTGGGACGCGAACACCGTTACCCATGTTCTGGGCGTGCGGGCCTTTGGCACGCAGTTGCTGTGCGAACAGGTGATCGGTCGCGCGCTGCGCCGCGTTTCCTATCAGGCGGATGCGGAGAAGAAGTTCGCGGTCGAATATGCCGACATTTTCGGCATCCCCTTCGATTTCACTGCGCAGGCCGTGCAGGCCAATATCAAGCCGCCCCCGCCGATGGTCCGGGTCGAGGCGATCAGCCCCGAACGCGACGATGCCGAAATCCGTTTTCCTCGCGTGGAGGGCTACCGTACCGAATTGCCCCGCGACACGCTGAGCGCCCAATTCAATGACGAGTCCACATTGGAACTCACCCCCGATCTGGTCGGTGCGACCGAGACGATCAATTCCGGCATCATCGGCGAGACCGCGGACTTCAATCTCGATCACCTGGCCGCCAAACGGCAGACGGAGATCGTCTTCAAGCTCGCCAATCGTATTGTGCAGCGTCACTTCACTGGCGATGGCGAGGTGGCCAACCCCGCGCTGGTCATGGAAATGCGCAAGATCGTGCGCCGCTGGATGGCCGAGCATCTGGTGTGCAAGGGCAATACGCAGCCCGCGCAATTGCTCTATTACGATATTGCTGACCGGGTTGCCGAGCGGATCAAACGGGCCATCACCCGCGGCGAGGAGGGCGGCAACCGCGTTATCGCCATGCTCGATCCCTACAACCGCGAAGGCTCGACTTCGCATGTCGGCTTCAACACCAGCCAGGATCGCTATGAGACCGGGCCGAACTGCCACGTCAACTACGCCATCGCCGACAGCGACTGGGAGCTGGAATTTTGCCGCGTGGCGGACAGCCATCCGCGTGTGCTGGCCTGGGTGAAGAACCACAATCTCGGTTTTGAGGTGCCTTATCGTGCTGGCGGAGAGGCGCGCCGCTATCGCCCCGATTTCATCCTCAAAATCGACGATGGCAACGGCCCGGATGATCCGCTTAACCTCGTGGTCGAAATCAAGGGCTTCCGCAATGAGGACGCCAAAGACAAGGCCGATACCATGCACAGCTACTGGGTGCCGGGGGTGAACAACCTCGGCACTTGTGGCCGCTGGGCCTTCGCCGAATTTACCGAGAAATGGACGATGCAGACCGAGCTTGAGCGGGTGATTTCCGAGTGGATCGAGCAGTTTGGGCGCGGGGAGGGCGCGGCATGAGGGATTTTGACATCACGGGTTGTGATCTCAAGTCGGGGTGGCAGGTATGACCTCCACCTCGATAATCGTCGTTCGCAGCGAACCCGTCATGCTCGACGCAGTCGTCGCCGAGTATTTCGGCGTGACGACAGGAGCGCTCAATCAGGCAGTATCCCGTAATCCGAAAAAATTTACCGACAAGCATTGCTTCCGGTTGAGTGAGGAAGAGTTCGAAAACTTGAGATCACAATCTGTGACCTCAAGTTCCGGCCACGGTGGACGGAGATATGCCCCCATGGTCTACACCATGCTCGGCATTGCGCGACTTGCCACCGTCCTGAACTCCGACGCGGCGCTGGAAGCGACCGATCTCATCCTCGAAACCTTCCTGGAGGTGCGCGCGCAGATCGCATCCGGCCGCAAGACTGCGCAAATTGCGCATCCTGATCGACTCGTCGACCATCACGACGAGGAAGACCGGAAGCAGCAGACCAAATTCCGCAAGAAGCTGGCCAAGGCGATGGACCAGCTGCTCGATACAGTCATCGATGTCAAAACCGGAGCCAGCGTTCGTGAAACTGCCGGTTCGATGAGCGCCGATGCACTGGAACACCTCCGCCAGCGCCTCCGCCAGAAGGGGCTGGAAAACGAGAAGCTGGAGGCTGAAGTTCAGCTCATCCTCGCGCAGGCGGAACTGGTAGCCGCGCAGGTGCGCGAAACCGATCAGAAGACGGATGCAATTGCGCTCGGCAATCTCAAAACGCGTATTCGGCTTGTGCGCGAACTGGCCGATTTGAACCGGCAAATGTCTCCGCCTGCACTGGTTTCCATGCTCGACAGACTATCCCATCCGCAGGGTGCGCTCGCTCTTCCCGCCCCGAAAAGCACAGCCGCCCGCAAGAAAGACGACAACTAATGGCCCGCTCACCCAAAAAACCCCTCCGCGTCGAAACGCTCACCCATGACGAGGCGACCCGCAAGAACGCGCCCACGGCGGAGCTGGAAACCTTCGTCGATGCCGAGACCAAGCGGCCGATCGAGGTCGCCTACGAGCGGCGCAATCGCGATCTCGATCCGCAGCTGGTGTGGCGGGGAAAGGATGTGGCGGACTGGTCGGACCTCGTGGTCGAGGCGCCGCCGCTCTACATTCAGGAGAAGATCCATCCCAAGGCGCTGATCGAGGATCTGAAACGCGCCAGCCAGCGCGACGAACCCGATGACGCGCCCGACCTCTTCGCCGATTTCAACGGTGTCGATCCGGAGGCACGGACCGAGTTCTACGCGCACGACCAGCACTGGTCGAACCGCATGATCCTGGGCGACGGGCTGAAGGTGATGGCATCGCTGGCCGAGCGCGAGGGGCTGAAGGGCCAGGTGCAGTGCATCTATATCGACCCGCCCTATGGCATCAAGTTCAACTCCAACTTCCAGTGGTCCACCACTTCACGCGATGTGAAGGACGGCAAGGCCGACCACCTGACCCGCGAGCCCGAGCAGGTGAAGGCCTTCCGCGACACCTGGGCGGACGGCATCCACTCCTACCTCACCTATCTGCGTGATCGCCTGACCGTGGCCCGCGACCTCCTGACCGAGAGCGGCAGCGTCTTCGTCCAGATTTCAGACGAAAACATCCATCGGATCCGTGCGCTGTTGGACGAAATTTTCGGCGAGGAGAACTTTGCCGCACAAATCGCTTTTGCCAAAACTACCGCGACTTCCGCCTCTCTTCTGCCCACCAGCGGAGATTTCATCCTTTGGTATGCCAAAGACCTAACGCAGGTCAAATACCGTCAGCTCTTCAGCGAAAAATCAAACCAGCTTGCGAGCTACAACATCGCAGAGGAGCGCGGCACTGGAGTCTGGCGTCGCATGACCCGCGACGAAACCCAAGATTGGACGCGATTAGAGGACGGATGGAGCGTCGTATCTGCGCAAAACCTTCGTTCTCAAGGGGTGAGGGCCAACACAACCGGCGCGTTCGAATACCAAGGTCGTAGCTTTCATAGTGGGTCCAACCACAATTGGAAAACGACGATGCCTGGCATCGCGAACCTGATTAAGGCCGATCGGCTGATACTGACCGGCTCTCTTCCGAACTATAAGCGGTATGTTGAGGATTATCCGGTCGTTCCAATTACCACCCAGTGGGATGATACCGCGATCGCCGGATTCTCCGGCGAGGATAAGCTCTACATCGTTCAAACAGCGGGTCGAGTCGTCGAACGCTGCATCCTGATGACCACCGATCCCGGCGATCTGGTGCTTGATCCCACCTGTGGATCGGGCACCACCGCCTACGTTGCCGAGCAGTGGGGGCGGCGGTGGATCACGATCGACACGAGCCGGGTCGCGCTCGCGCTCGCCCGTGCGCGGATCATGGGCGCGCGCTATCCCTGGTATCTGCTCGCCGACAGCCGCGAGGGGCAGGTGAAGGAAGGCGATGTCACTCGCACCCCGCCGCGCGACACGCCGACGCAGGGCCGCATCCGCCAGGGCTTCGTCTACAAGCGCGTGCCGCACATCACGCTCAAGAGCATCGCCAACAACGCCGAGATCGACACGATCTGGGAGGAGTATCAGGAAAAGCTCGAACCCCTGCGCGCCGAGATCAACGCCATGCGCGGGCGTGACGGCTCCGATCCCGACCTGCCGCCGTTCGAGGAATGGACCATGCCGCGCGAACCCGGCGCGCCGTGGCCTGACGATGCCGCCAAAGCGCTGGATAAGGCCCGCAACGAAAGCGCCAGCCCGGCGACCCGCACCAAATGGCTGGGTGCCGTCAACGAGGCGATGGAACGCGACTACACGCTTGAAACGCTGCCCGAGCATCCGGTCGATCCATGGAACGATCCCGAATGCGAGAAACTCCATGCCGAATGGTGGAAGTTGCGCATCGAACGCCAGCAGGAAATCGACGCCAGCATTGCCGCCAAGGCCGACACCGAATACCTCTACGACCAGCCTTACGAGGACAAGTCCCGCGTCCGCGTGGCCGGCCCCTTCACGGTCGAAAGCCTCAGCCCCCACCGCGTGCCCGCCGTGGACGTGGACGACAGTCTGTTCGACGAGATCGAGGCGGCCGAAGGCAGGGCGAAGAACAATAAGAGCGGCGAACGCGCCGACTTCGCCGAGATGGTGCTCGACAACCTCAAACGTTCCGGCGTCCAGCAGCGTGCCAAGGACGACAGGCTGGTGTTCGAAACCATGAAACTGTGGCCCGGCGAATTCATCATTGCCGAGGGCACCGTGCGCCAGAAATCTCTTACCGAGGCACACGACGAGGAAGAAACCGAGGCCGGCGACACCCGCCGCGCAGCAGTATTCGTCGGCCCGGAATACGGCACCGTCTCGCGCCCTGCCCTCACCGCCGCCGCGCGCGAAGCTATGGATGCGGGCTTCGACCTTCTTATCGCTGCCGCCTTCAACTTCGATGCCCATGCGGGCGAACTGACCAAGATGGGCCCGCTCACCGTCCTGCAGGCGCGCATCAACCCCGACCTCCACATGCCGGACCTCGCCAATACCGGCGCGGGCAATCTGTTCACCGTCTTCGGCGAACCCGACATCGCTGTCCACGACGAGGGTGACGACATGGTCAGCATCGAGGTGCTGGGCGTCGACATGTACAAGGGCGGCCAGATCGAAAGCGGCGATGCCGACGATATCGCCGTGTGGTTCATCGACACTGACTACAACTACGAAAGCTTCTTCGTCCGCCACGCCTACTTCCCCGGCGCGAGTGATCCCTACAAGGCATTGAAAACCACTTTGAAAGCGGAAGTGGATCAGGATGCCTGGGATTCGCTCAATCGCACCCGGTCACGCCCCTTCGCCAGGCCGGTCGATGGGCGTGTGGCGGTGAAAGTCGTCAACCACCTCGGCGACGAGGTGATGAAGGTGCTGGAGGTTTAGAGGGATGCAACCGCTGTTCCTGAAGTATGACCGTGATGCCCTGCGAGAGACGTTCTTCGATCATAGCTGGATCATGACCTACAATGGGTTTCGCAATGCGCGAGTGATGGCATTCGATCGGCCAACAAGACTGGCGACTGAAGGGGATGACCTTCGCTTTGCCGAAACGAAAGACGACTGGACCTTGGATGAGGTCGTCATGCCGCTCAAGGCTGCTGCGCGATATGGCGACTTCCGCAACTGGGAAGAACCTCCGCTCACGGAACTGGAAAGCGCCATCACTCAATTTGCGGAATTTGAGCGCGAGATCGTCAAGGGCCCGGCAGTAAGACGGGGTGATGCGGTATACTGGGCCAGCTGGGGCAAGGCTCCACTTTACCGCGCCGGAGCTTTCGATGCGTTCCGCGAAGCAGTGGCCAATCTGGAAGGGCTGGCAAACGCGCTGGCTGCCGGGCGGAGATAGGAGGTCCTATGCGAGAAGGCCAGGCAGATGAAATGATCGCATTGCTCGGCGCTATCGCAGAGGAATTGCGAGGGCTGCGCGACGAATTCGACAAGTTCACCGGTTACAACACGACCACCATGTCGGAGGCGGTTGATCGCATCACCGGGCCGCTGGGCTACACGATTGGCGATTTGCAGGACAAGCTGATTGCGATTGAGGTGAATACAGAAGCGTGACCCTCCAGCTTTCCTCGACATACACAGATTCTCTGGGCAAGCTTACGCATAACGAGCAGAAGCAGGCCAATCTCACGGCCATGGCGCTTTTCCTCGATCCGAAGGGGGCGGGTCTTAGCCTGGAGCGGCTGAACACTGCGGACAAGCACATCTGGTCCGCGCGCGTGTCGCAGGACATCCGTATCATCCTGCGGCGTGACGGCGACGATTCACTGCTCGCCTATGTCGGCCACCATGATGATGCCTATCGCTGGGCCGAGCGGCGCAAGTTCATTCCCCACGAGCGCACCGGGGCGATGCAGATCGTCGAAGTGGTGGAGCGTGAGGAAGTGGCAGACCCTCTCGTTTACACCGAGGGGGCCAGTCAGCCTCAAAAGAAGGAAGCCCAGCCCTTCTGGGCATTGTCGGACGACCAGATGCTCGATGTAGGTGTGCCGCGGGACTGGCTCGATCCGGTCCGGGCGATGGGAGAAAGCGAACTCGACACGCTCTTCGAACGGCTGCCGGCAGAAGCGGCTGAAGCGCTCTATGATTTCGCCACAGGCGGCAGGCTGGAGGATCATATAGCCAAGCCTGCACAGCCGGGCGATGATCCCTTCACGCATCCCGACGCCCAGCGTCGGTTTCGTGTGCTCGACAATATTGAAGAATTGCAGGCCGCGCTCGACGCGCCGTTCGAGAAATGGGCGGTGTTCCTGCATCCCGTGCAGCGCGAGCTGGTTGGTCGCGAGGTTACCGGCCCGACGCGGGTTACCGGATCGGCGGGGACCGGAAAGACCATCGTCGCCCTACACCGGGCTGTGCATCTGGCGCGGGACGATGAATCGGCCCGCATCTTGCTGACGACCTTTTCCGAAGAACTGGCCCGATCTCTTGCCGGGAAACTGGGCCTGTTGACGCAAGGGCAGGGCGGTCTGAGCGAACGCACCACCGTCCGCACCCTCGATCAGGCTGCGGAGGAACTCTATACCGCGCAATTCGGGTCACCTACGCGCGCCACCCCTAGCCAGATCCGCGCCATGATCGCCGAGGCTACGGCGGCAGGACTGGGCGGCGAGTTGACCCCGCAATTTCTGCTGGAGGAATGGACCGAGCTGGTCGATGCCTGGGGCGTCACCGATGCGGAAAGCTATGCCACGATACCGCGCATTGGCCGCCGCACCCGGCTTGGCCCGCGCCAGCGAGAGGCGGCCTGGGCGGTGTTCGACGATGTCCGCCAGCGCCTGGCGCAGCGTGGGCTGGTGACATGGGCGATGATTTATGGCCGTTTGACAGAGTGGTTGCGTGACGGCGGTGCGCTGCCGTTCGACCACGTCGTGGTGGACGAGGCGCAGGATCTGACCATCGCACAGGTGCGATTCCTCGCCGAAGCCGCCGGGGGGAGGGCCGACGCCCTATTCTTGGCCGGAGACATCGGCCAGCGCATCTTCCGCCTACCGTTCAGCTGGGCGAAGCTGGGCCTCGACATTCGCGGGCGCAGCCACACGCTGAAAGTGAATTATCGTACCTCGCACCAGATCAGGGCGATGGCAGATCGGCTGCTGCCCCCCTCGATCACCGATATGGACGGCGTGGAAGAGGGGCGGCGCGGCACGGTTTCGGTATTCGATGGTCCGGCGCCCGATATCCGCCTGCTCGGTAACGAGAAGGCCGAAATTTCTTGCGTCGCCGCATGGCTGAAAGAATGCGCGAGCGAGTGGATCGCCAGCGGCGAGATCGGCCTTCTCGTCCGTAGCGAAGGGCAATTCGGCCGCGCCCGCGATGCTATTGAGGCTGCCAGTGCCGGTGATGGCATCCGCATTGCCACCATGCATGATGCCAAGGGACTGGAATTCCGCGCCGTTGCCGTGATGGCTTGCGATGAGGATGTCTTGCCCGACCCGGTGCGCCTGGCAGCCATCGGTGACATCGCGGAACTGGAAACCGCATTCGAGACAGAGCGGCACCTGCTCTACGTCGCCTGCACCCGTGCGCGTGATCGTCTGCTGGTCACCGGCATTGAACCGGGCAGCGAATTTCTCGACGATTTGCGCGCAGGTGGCACCGCATGACCCGGCCTCTGATGGATCGCTCGATTGCCGAGCTTGAAGAAGCGGCGGAACGTAATCGGCTTAACAAGGCCGAATTGCTATTGCTGCATCAGGAGCTGGTTCATCGTTCAACTACCCGAGCAATTCAACTTCGCGAGCGGGTCATCTCCTGGCTCAGCGCATTCGACAAGCAATCCGGAGCATCCAACCCGATGAGTGGGACCAAGGACAAGATTGCCCCCCAGATCATCGATGACACGCAAGAGGCAGTGGCGAAACTTCGCGCCAAGCTGATCGATCTTTCGCGCAAGAGCCCGCTCATCAATTTCCGCCACGGCGGCAGATCCGCCAGCATACTGCGTATTGTCGATGAGCGGCCCGATCTGATTTTCGAGGCGCTGCACAAGAGCGGCATGCAGTTCGAACCACTTCCCGATGCCGACGAAACGCCAAAAGACGAACTGACTGACGAATTCCGTATCGCTTACGAGCGCGGGCGGCTGATCGATGAGGAATTCCTCGCTGCGACAGACAAGCTCGGCGATCACGAGGACGACGCTGACGCATTGCAGGCCGCCGAACGCAGCCTCAGGATGCGTATTCGCGAGCAGCTTGGCCTGCCTCGTCTGGACTATGGCAAATCGCTGGATATCAAGGCGTTGGCGAGGGCAAACGGGGTCAATCCGTCCTTCGATCTCGACTGGAGCGATGAAGATGTCGAGGCCCATCACGAAGACGATCAGTTGCGGGTGCTGCTGACAGAAAAGGAATTGCAGAAGCGCCTCAAGGCGATCTGGGACAAATACCGTTCGCACTACCGGGAAACCGGCATTCATACCCTCTACCTCGCCTGCGGATTTGTCGAATGGCAGGACGACAAGAGCAGCACGACCAACCATGCGCCGGTATTGCTGCAGGCTGTAGAATTGCACCGCGAGGTCAAACGGTCGCGATATGAATATACGTTGCGCCCGCATGATGAAGGGCTGCAGGTCAATATTGCACTGATCGAGAAGATGCGTGAACACTGGGGGTTAAAGGCTCCGGAGTTGCGCGAACAGGAAACGCCGGAATCCTATTTCGTCCGCCTGCTAGCTGTGCTTGACGAAGGGCGTAACCTCGAACTGCGTAATTTTGTGACGCTCTCGGTTCTGCCCTTTCCGCAAATGATCCTCTGGAAGGATCTCGACCCGGAAAACTGGACGGACGATGCGTTCGGCAAGCATCGCCTGCTGCCCGCCCTGATGGGCGCCGCGCCCATGCATGGCGAACCATCCCCGTCAGACCCCTATGATATCGACGAGCCGGATTGGGCCGAGCGCGCACCGGCTCTCGTCAGCCCTGCCGACGCTTCGCAGCATTCGGCCCTGATCGAAGTGGCAGAAGGTGCCGATCTGGCGATCGAAGGACCGCCGGGAACTGGCAAGTCGCAGACCATCACCAACATCATCGCCGACGCCATAGCGGAGGGCAAGAAAGTGCTGTTCGTGGCGGAGAAGCAGGCGGCACTCCAGGTCGTCGCCAACCGTTTGCGCGAAGCCGGTCTGGGGCCACTTGTGCTGGAACTGCATGGCGAGAATGCCAATCGCACACAGGTCTATGATGGCTTGCGCGAACGCCTCGCCAGCGTGGCCCGGCACGACGCGAGCCACCTTAAACTGCAGCGCGGCCGACTCAAGGAGCGACGCGAACAGCTGCGTCTCTACCTGGCCAGATTGCAGGACAGGCCAGGCCAACTGGACCGCACGGTCTATGATCTGTTCTGGTGCCAGATCCATCTTGGCAAGAATGTGCCAGCGCCACTGCAGGAGCAGCTTACCGACTATATTGCCTGTCCGGCACCGACCGCAATCAGCGCGGTCGAGCTCGAACAGATGCGCGGCAAGCTCGACATCTTCGGGCAAGCGCTGCAATCGCTGGACGGTCGTCCGCGTACGCTCTGGCTATCGGCTGCTTCACTGCCCGTATTCGATCAGGCAGAGCCTCTGCGACTTTCCAAGCAGGCCGGAGAGGCGGCTCTAGCTCTACTGAGCGATCTGCAAGCCTTTCAGGATGCCGGGCCGTTCGACATCCCGGCCCCATCGGCAGAGCTGAAACCGCTGGTCGATCAGATCGAAACGTTCCAATCCTTCCTCGATGTGACAGAGCTGGAAGCCATCGCGGCGCTTCGTGTTTCTGACAATGCACGCAGCGCAATGGGGCTCCAGGTCCGCTGGCGGCGATTGTACGACAAGCTTGCCGAGGATATCTCCAACCCGCAGAATTGCGATCGCCCGACCGTCGTTCAACTGGGCGAGCAAATGGCGCTGCTCGATAATCCGCCTGAAACCGTCAGCCAGGCCAGGGCTCAATCCACTGCCGCAAACAGGCTTGCCAGCGAAGCGCGAGGTGGCCGCGAGGCGGCGGACTCTTTGGCGTCCCTGCTTCGGCTACCTGATGATCTGCCACTTTCGGCTGTTTCAGTTCTGGGGCAGGTGTGCATGCGCCTGGCTAACCATCCGGCATCTGCCCGCGCATTTATGGATCGTAGTTTGCTCGACCCGTTGAGCGAACTGGCCATTTCGGAGCAGAGCGAAAAAGCCGCAGGCATTGTACAGGCGCAGGAGAACCTTACTCAGATCGTGCATGAAGAAACCCTTCAGGCAGAGCCTGCCGAACTACAGGAACTGGCCGATACGCTTGAGAACAGCGGGATTTTTGCGCGCATGTTTGGAGGGGAATACAAACGGGCAAAACGGCGCAGCGCACGCCTGTTGCGCGATTCCGCAGAGCGGCTGCGGAATGTGGAAACCTTGCGCGAAGCCGCCCAATTCCGGCAGTCCGTCAATCAGTTTCAGGATGGCAGTTCGGTCCGGTCTCTGTTCCCACCGATGCTTTGGAAGGGGCACGATTCCGACTTCGCAACACTGGAGGAAGCACGGCTCGCGCTCAGGAAAGCAAGATTCGATCTGGGAGAGGCGCAACTCGATACCGCACTCGATCAATGGCTTGGCCTCGATAGTGATGGTCGCGACAAGGCCGGTCGACTGGCCGCCCGGTTTACCCCGGTGGTGGAAGAATTAGCCGGCGTCGTTGAGCCGACGGCTAATTTCCTCGCTGCAACAGCTGCGATCGAAAGACGCAGAGATACGCTGAAGCGGATCACAGAATTGCTACAAGCGCTTGGGGCACACGATACCGGGCACATCATCCGTGAGGGCGACAGCCTGACTGCCCGGATCGAGACTTTTGATGCCTGCCGCGAACAGTTCGAGCAGCTTTCCCGCAGTGAAGTGCTGGACTGGATCGAAGATATTTCCGCACCGCTAGACGGGTTGGGCAGGGCGCTGGAGCAGGTTGGTCAGTTGCAGGCCAGGTCTGACCCGCTCGCTATCATTCCTGCCCTGACGCAGAGCGAGCAGCCGGTCGCGCTGTCCGGTGAAATTGCCGAGATCGGCAAGACCTTCATGGCAAATGCGAGACGATGGGAAGCCGCCAGAACCCTTCTGTTCGATTCCAGCGGAATTGATGCGCGTAATCTCGATAATGGCGAAGCGCACGAGGCGTTGCCCCTGTGGCGGTGCATTCGTGAAAGGCTCGAAGAGTTGGCGGCAGATAAGGATGGCGCGCGGGAGGCCGCCAAGCTGCTGAGTGACAAGGCCGATCTCGACGAGAGGGGGCTGAACGGCCTGTGCCATGCGGCGATGGAGGGAGAACTGAATCCGGCGTCCCTGGCCGATGCCTATGAATTGCGCGTAGTTTCCGCGCTTCTGAAACACCATCTCCATGCCGATGGTGCGATGCTCCAGCGGATGGGTGGGTTGAACCTTGCTGAAGCAAGAAAACAGTTTGCCCGGATCGACAAAGAACTCCACGAACTCGAAGCCATGGCGATACTGGCAGACCGTCTTGACGATCAGCCGGAACGGGGCATCGGGCATGGCCGCCGCGGCGACTTTACCGATATGGCATTGCTGAACAATGAGCTGGGCCTCAAGCGACCGCGAACCCCAATGCGCGACGTCATCCATCGCGCCGGCGCTGCATTGCAGACGCTGAAACCGGTCTGGATGATGTCGCCCGCCAGCGCTGCACAATATATCCAGCCCGGTGCGGTCGATTTCAACTTGCTGGTGGTCGACGAAGCTTCGCAGATGCGACCGGAATTTGCGGTCAGCTCGATCATGCGAGCAAAGCAATTTGTCGTGGTGGGCGATGCCAACCAGCTGCCGCCCAGCAATCACTTCGGATCCAAAACGCCGGAAGAAGATGCTGATGACAGCGTCGGGGTCGACGCCGATGCGGAATCCATTCTCGACGTCGCCAATCAGCGGTTCCGGCGCAAACGCAGGCTCAAATGGCATTACCGTTCGCGCCACGAGAGCCTGATCAAATTCTCCAACCACGAATTCTATGACGATGATTTGGTCGTCTTTCCCAGCCCGTCGGGTGACAGTGACGAGCTGCTCGGCGCGAAGGTAATCTATGTCCCGGATCGCAAGCCGGGCACCTTCTACGCCTCATCGATCAACCAGAAGGAGGCCGAGGCCGTTCTGGAAGAGGCGCTGCATCTGATGAGCAATTATCCGCAATATTCGCTGGGCATCGCGGCGATGAATGCCCAGCAGGCGGAATTGCTGGCGGTCGAGTTCGATCGGCTGCGCCTCGAACACCCGGTGATCGACCGCTATGTCGAACATTTTGCCGATACGGTCGACGAGTTCTTCATCAAGAATCTGGAAAATGTGCAGGGTGACGAGCGCGATATAATTCTGGTTTCTACCGTCTATGGCCCCGACAAGGACGGCAATGTTCTCCAGCGCTTCGGCCTGATGAACCAGGAGGTCGGGTGGCGCCGCCTCAACGTCTTGGTCACGCGCGCGAAAATGTCGATCAGGGTTTTCACCTCGCTCCGGCCCGGCGACGTGAAAGTTACTCCGACGTCAAGCCGGGGAATCCGCGCCTTCAACGCCTATCTGACCTATCTCAACCAGCATCCGACAGTGGACGAATTGACTGTGGGGGAGGCTGAGAACGACTTCGAATGGGTCGTGGCAGAGCGGCTACGCCTCGAAGGTTTCGAGTGCGTGCCACAGGTGGGCGTAAACCGCTTTCGCATCGACATCGGCGTCCGACATCCCGATTGCGGAGATGTCTTCCTGGCGGGCATCGAATGCGATGGCGCACCCTATCACACGGGTTTCACCGTCCGCGACCGCGATCGCATCCGACAGCAGGTTCTCGAGGGGCTCTACTGGAAGATTTACCGTATCTGGTCCGTCGACTGGTACCAGGATCCCGAACGTGAAATGGGCAAGCTGCTGGCCTGGCTTGAAAAACTGCGTTCAGCCGCCACGATCGAGCGAACCGATGAAATCATCCCGTCGGTGAGCAGCGACACAGCACATTCGGAGAATGCGTCGAACGCGGCGGCGATCGTGATCCCGGAGGGAAAGCTGTCTGGGCCAGTTGATGAACCCGACGAACCACAAGGCAGGCGCTTGCAGCCGCTCGACGGCATCGAATGGTATGAGACGAAGAAAGGTTTGCTCTACACGATCTGGGAGAATGGTGCCGCCAAGGGCGAAGTCGAAAAGGCATCCCGTACCACCTCGACATCGCAGCTCTATGGCGACCGTATCTCGATCGATTTGCCTGAATACGAAGCGACGATCTTTGCGTCTGACCAGGTGCGGAAATTCAACGACCTTTACGCCGCCGTCCGGTTCGTGGGGAAAGCGTGAATGGAGTAGGCAACGATGGCAGTCACCGCTGATTTATCCCGCGTTTTTAATAAATCTAAAAATGCAGGATAAAACTGCTCAGTCATGTCGAGATGACGTTAAAGCAGCAGAGAAAAAGTTTTTGCAGTGACGTCTATAATATGGAAATCAACGCTCTGCCTCCGGGCAGCTTTGCGCCAATATTCGATCAGTGGAAATCAGGTCAATATAAGTGCCGAGATATGCGTTATTTAACATAACTATTATTATCACCCTAAGTCATTGTAATCGCAGACAATAACCCTCGCCCGTGTTTGGCGAGATGTATGAAATCAACCGGCGTATAGCGCTGCCGTACTGGCGGCGGATTGAAAACCCAATGACACTTCACCCGCCACGGAAAATCGCCTAAACCCCTCCTGCCCGTCGGTCAGTCCCGCGGGTGAGGCGTCGTAACCTCTGTTGTTGTCGCCGGTCGAAGCGTTATTTCGGCCGGGTGGCCGTCACGCATGTCCAGGGTCCGCCTAAAGGTGGCGGCGCCTTGTGGCAACGCGGGGTTACGAACACCCGGCTTCGGGCCGCCTCCAACGCATTCATGGAGGCACGTTTGGCCCGAAACCACAACAGCACCGCCCGCTCGGGCAGATTCACGAAATCTTCCAGTCTCAGCGCGATGCTCGACAAGCCGAACATTTGGTCGGACTGGCTGGCCGATCAGGAGATCGGCCCACTGTCTTGGGCGCGGCTCGCCGCGATCCTCGTGCGGCGACAAACGCCCGAAGCGATCGCCGCCCTGCTCGCCCCCGCAATCGCACGGGCACGTGCGACCTGCGACGAAAACGCCATCTATTACGGGGAGAGAGCGCCAGAGGCATGGAACTTCCCCGTCACCTATCGCGGTTATCGTGACGATATGTTGGAAACGCTGGAAGACCCGCTCAACGAGGCACTGCGCGGCATGCAGGGCGATGCCGAGGTCCGCTGGCTCGTCAAACATATCTCGGAACGGCGGCCCTGGGGCGTTAGCTTCCTGTGGTTGTTTCTCAATGGCGTTGCTTATGCGATGGCAACTGATCGATTCGACGTCAACAAACTGCCTGATGATGCGCGTTGGCTGGCCGAGGTCGACCTTCCCGATCCCCGCATCGAACCGGCCGACGAACATCTACTACGTCACTTCTATCAGGACCTGACCACCCGGTGTCCACGTGCACTGCCCCTCGATGAATTCGTCGAGCCCGAACATAATTGGCAGGATCCGTTCAACGATCCGTCGGTCGACGATTATCTCAGCCGGATGATCGCATTCGAAAGGATGTCGATCCGCAATCTCGGGCGGCTTTACTCGGCAAAGGAGAACATCACCGATCTCTCCGAAGATGCCTGGGCGCGCTATCAAGACGGGAGCGATTGGGACCGGCTGCTCGACATCGCCGGCATCCCGCGTTTTGACTGGCGCCGACAGGTTGCATTCCTCCTGCGAGAGGTACCCGTATCTGGGCTGTTCCAACGGCTTGATCGGGCCCTTATAGAGATGGAAGCACAGACCGAAACGGAAGTGCTTGACCAGCACCGCGACAAGGGCAAGCCGGTAAGCACGATCAGCTTTGGCGACTGGTTCGGCCAATGGCGCGAACATTTCCGCCACTGGCATGATCCGCTACGAACGGCGCTCAGCGATCTGTGCGTGGGTCAGGATGCCGACATGCTCGCACATTTCTTGCCACATATGGATTCCGCGATCATGGCCAACTTCCTGATTGGTGTTTGCGATGCTTATCTGACGTATATCGAATGGGGCCTGCCAAGCGCCGAGAATGTGGCGCCAACGTCCGAAGTCTTCCGCATACGCTCGCGCTTGGAGGAAAACGCCCCCCTACCCCGCCTCACTGCCGAACTGTGGAGCCGCTTCTGCGACAAGCATGGCATTGAGCGCAGCGAAGATGGCATCTGGTCCAATTTCGGCGTGGATTTCGAGAAAGGGCCGAGCTGATCTGAGTGGGCAGAGCCAGGGCACTCTTATACAGGGACGAAGATATTAACTATGAAATGCCTCCACATTGCGGACTGCCATGTCGAAGATTTCGTCCCCGTCTTCAGGATATTGGCGATCGACAATAAGCGACAAGGCGAGCTGGGTGTACTCGAAGATTGTGAGGATGCGTCCGATGTCGGGGGAAACGCCTGCCTTCAACTGAGGTAAGCCGATGGCAAGCGCGGTACGGATGATCTCGGACCTAGATGTGCCTTTACTGGCTGCGAGGCTATCAACTTCATCAAGAAGAACGTTCGTCAGCTTCACGCCAACGCTGGTTGGTTTTTTCATTGTCGTCACACTTTTCGTTAAGGTCCTCGGTTCGCGTACCGGATCACCATTATAGATCAGGTGCCCCCGGCTGCAACACGGAAACTGATGCCCCCAAGGGCACCAAATAACCCCATAATAATGCGAGAGAAAAGTGCTCCGCCTTCAATAGGTGCAGCAGAAGGCAACTCCCGATATCTCCTATCCCATTGTTATAACAAGGAAAACCGCCACGGCTTGCCGCATTCGGTGTGCAGAAAACAGGAACTCGAACTTTCGTCTCGCTTTGGTGACGGGATTCGGTAGCCTTGCCGAAAGAAAAGGTTTCCTGTCAGCCAGGTCCGCCCGAACGGGCGAGCCTGTTTGTCCGCTCTCAGCTGTCAGATTGGAGGTCCATGCCCCGCCCACGCAACTGGCGCGACATTGTCGTAGAGATCGAACCGAGCGATCCGGTTGCCTTCCGGCAGTGGCATGCACAAAAGCGGCGCGAACGATGGGGCAAGCGGATCGGATGGGCGCTTGCTCTGCTGCTCGTAATCGTCCTGATTCAGTGGCTCCACGGGCTGGGGTCAGTTCCGGTCGAGTGTGGAATCGTACGTTAAGGCGAACTTGTCGCGCATCGTGCGACGATAACGGGGGGGGCGTTAATTCTGCAGCGGGGGCCATTGGCGTGCTGTATGGATTACAACCAAAATCCAGACCGTATCGCCCGCAATCTCATAGATTATGCGATAGCTGCGGTGTGGGGTGATTTCGCGTGTCCCGGCTACCAAGCCCGTATGGCCAAGCATTGGAAAATCGACCAGTTTGGCAACGGCTTCGCTGAATGGTTGGTCGACCCGAAGGGCGGCGGCAGGATCTCTGGCCACCAGGTAGTCCCATATTTCGGCGCGGTCCTGTTCAGCCTCCGGTGTCCAGACGATTTTCACGAATGGGCAGCACGTCGAGCGGCGAAGGCGGCTTCGACCTCTTCGTTCGATCGGCCAAGACCGTCTTGTGCCGAGGCGCGTGCGATCTCAACTTTGCGCTGCACGAAGGCATCATGCTCGCGCTGCGCGCGTTGCTGCTGGATGAATGCCCGCATGAATTCCCGCACAACCTGCGACGCTGGTCGATGGCTGGCCTCGGCCTCGGCCATAAACTCGGCCCGCAGATCAGGCTCCAGCTTCATCGTGAACACAGCGGCTTTCATCGCAACGCCTCCAAAGGTAATGACATTGTATATACCAATTCAAGTTGTTCTTGGTCAAGCCTCAGTCGCATCGCAAAAGCGCCGGCCCGCAATCGCTAGAACACACGCAGCCTGCCCGGCGCTCAATGCCTGGTTGGCCATGGCGCGGTAAGACCGGGCAGGCCTTGCTGCCGCGCGCGAACGCAAGACAGAATAGCAGCGTGGATTTCGGCTTCCATGATTTCGGTCATGGTTCGCAAGTGCTTGATGGTTTCCTTGATTTGGGCGCGATCCTCGGACTCACCGGCGGTGCGCTCAATGAGGTCAGCAACGCCCAGCATCATGGCACGGATGTCGCCGAGATGCGTGACGGCCTCGTGCGCGCGCTCGGGCAAGCCGGCTTCGTCCGCCCCGTTGAACAGCCCTTCGACGAACCCTTCAGCCTCCTGGCCGCGAACCATGCCATAATTCCTAAGATTGGCAGCGGTCGGCTCCAGCGGAACAGACATGGCCCTGAATGGTACTTTGGGGTCCTGGTGCACCGCCAATTCATTCCAAAGCGCCATCACCAGGGCGCCAAGCAGTTCATTGGCATCATCAAGGCTGTCGAACTCGGGTAATTCTCCACCCCAGAGGCTGGCGATCACCGTCATGGGCTGAACGTCCGGATCAGGGCTGGCAATGGCACCCAGCAATCGCGTGCGGAGCTGGTGGTAGCCGATCGGACAAGCGTGCTTGTCGAGCAAGGCGCGGATTGCCTTTTCGTTCAGCGGTTTGTGCGTCGCGTTGACCATCATTCTTCCCGGCATGCCATGCGCTCTGGCCGTTGCTACACGGGCTCGGCGTCCCTGGGCCAGCGATATTCGACGGTGAGCAGGATATGGGCCCAGCCCAGCGGGGAAATGTGAGCGAGCAGCTCGGGCGGAACGTCGAGACCATCGCGGCGCCGGGCTTCGACGGCCTCGTGCAAATGCAGGGTATTCCAGTAAATGACGATGACAGCGAGTAGGTTGAGGCCGGCGATGCGGAAGTGCTGGCCCTCGCTGGTGCGATCCCGGATTTCACCCTGTCGCCCGATCCGCAGCGCGTTCTTCAGTGCATGGTGCGCCTCGCCCTTGTTCAGCCCGATTTGGGCACGGCGCTGCATGTCCGCATCGAGAATCCAGTCGATGAGGAACAGCGTTCGTTCGATGCGACCGACCTCGCGCAAGGCCACGGCAAGGTTGTGCTGGCGCGGATAGCTGGCGAGCTTGCGCAACATCTGATGGGGTTCGATCCGGCCCGAATTCACCGTCGCGATGGCTCGGAACAGATCTGGCCAGTTGGCAACAATCACGTCCTCCCTGCTCTTGCCCGCCACCAACTTGCGCAATTCTGCCGGCGTGGCGGCGGGGTCGAACACATAGAACCGCTTGGAAGGAAGATCGCGGATGCGCAGGACGAGACGCCGATCGAGCAGCCCGCTCATGCCGAAGACGCGGTCAGTGTAGCCGGTCGTGTCGGCGTATTGTTCCCGAACTTGCCGACCTGCCTCATTCGCCAGCAAGCCGCTCAGAATATAGGGGGCCTCGCTGGCTGTCACCGGGATCAGGCGCGAAGCAAATGGTGCATACTGGTCATTTACGTGGCTGTAGGCCTTGGTCCCGGGATCAGATCCATACTTCGCATTGATCGCGTTCATCGCCTCACCTTGCCGGGAGGCGGGGAAGAACTGGCCATCGCTTGAGGCAGTTGTGCCTAACCCCCAGTGGCGGGCCATATCCAGTTTGCCCTGCGCATCCACCACTGTCGCGAGCGCCTGATCCATGGCATCGCTCTCCACATGCCAGCGGGCCAGGCGCGACAACTGCCAGTAGTCGTGCGTGTTCGAGGCTTCCGCCATCTTGCGCAGACCAAGGTTAAGCCCCTCGGCCAGCAGCACGTTGAGCAGGCCGATCCTGTCCTCGCAAGGGGTGCCGGTACGCAGGTGGGTGAACGCCTCGGTAAAGCCGGTGGCCGCGTCGACCTCGAGCAAGATGTCAGTGATCCGCGCCGCTGGCAGCCTACGGTAGAGATCCAGGATCAACTCGTTCGCCTCATCGGGCACATCGGCGGTCAGCCGGTCGATCCGCAGCGTACCATTCTCGATGCTGCCATGGGGTATGGTCCCATTGCGCGCGGCGGCGGCGAGACGCTTCAACCCCGCCAGCAGTCGCGCCTTGCGATCCACAAGCCAGGTTTGTGGATCGAGCGGCATCGTCAGCTGGGCCATTTCCTGCTGCGCCGCCGCCATCGGTACCAGCACTTGCTTCATGTCGCCGTAGCGCCGCGAATGGGCGAGCCACATGTCGCCGGACCGGAAAGCATCGCGCAGATGGAACAGGACCGAAACTTCCCAGAAGCGATTGTCACCCTTGTCCTGAACCTTGAGGTGGCGCCGCCATTTGGAGCCCGGCCGCAAAAAATCCGGGTCTGGGGCACCGGGCGGCTTGGCATCGCGGATTTTGATGGCTGCTTCCAGCAATGGCTTCACCACGGGCGCGCACTTGATTTTGAGGCAGCGCAGCATGCGCGGCGCATAGCGGCGGAACCGGTGATAGCCCATCCCGACATGCGCCAAAGGTTCGTCGGCCATGGTGGCACTCAGCTGCGCGGCGGTTGCTACCAGTTGATCAAGCTGCCCCCATTCCGGCATCCGGCCGAGCACGATCTCGATTGGCACACCATCATTACGCGCCGTGATCATCGCGGTGCCGAGGGCAGTGAAGCCCCGGAGGGTGTCGGTCACGGTCGAGCGGGCATCGGCAATCCTGGTGTCGTGGAGTTGCTTGGCCTCGCGCCAGGTCTTGCCGACAATCCGATCATGGATCTCGATCACCGCATCGGCGATGACGGCTTCCCATTCGACGCAGCAGCAGGCAAGGATCGCGATGCGCCGGTCGGAGGTGATGTCGCGCAACCCGTCGGTGAAGTAGCGCTCCCCCTGACGGCGCAGCCGTGAGATCCGGTGCACGGGCACACCTTTCAGCACGGCGGCGGGCAAATTGAGATCCTGAAGGAACTCGAGACGGTCGAGCAGCCGGTTCGCCGCCGCCGAGTTATTGCCAACCTCGAATTTGCGCAGCCATACGAGCCGGCTGATATTGCCCGGCATCGTTTCCGTCAGTAAGGCGATCATCCGCTTGCGCATCTCGCCGTCGATCCACCGCGCGATGCGGGGTCTCGATGCGACGTTCAGCTGCAACCAATGCATCGGCGCACAGCCGTTCGATCGTCGAAACCGCTGGCAGAATAATCTGGGTCTCCCTGCAACGATCCACAAATCGCCTGACGATGTCCTCGTTGGACCGCGTCTCTTCCGCCTCCCGGCACAACCACTCCTTGAAATCCCGAGCATATCGCCCGGAGAACATCTTGTAGCCGTAAATCCGGCGCAGGGCGATGAGGTGCTCCCGGCGGGTCTCCTCCCGGGCGGCATAGGTGAGCAGTTCCTCCGGCTTTGCACCAAGTTGGGCAGCGAGGAATTCGACAACCTCGCGGGGGATCGCTTCACCGGATGTCAACAGTCGTCCTGGAAAGCGGAACGCACAGAGCTGCAAAGCGAAGCCGAACCGATTCCGGGGGCGACGACGAGACTTGATATGGGCGAGGTCATCGTCCGCCAGAGTGTAGTGTCGAAGCAACCCGTGCCCATCGGTGGCCAATGAGAAAATCGCTGTCCGCTGGCGCTCGGTCAGGACGACGCGATGCGCCATATATCAAAACTCCGAATCAAGACATTTATGATGGTATGAATTTGATATGGGAAATGATAAAGCTCTCAACATGAAATCCCTTGATCCCGTCAGGCCACCTCAAACGATTGTTTGTGAAACATGCTGATCGGCTACGCTCGCGTGTCCAAAGCTGACGGCAGTCAATCACTCGACCTCCAGCGCGATGCCCTGGTCGTCGCCGGCGTCCACAATGAGCAAATTTATTCCGACAGGGCCTCGGGCAAGCGAGACGACAGACCAGGGCTCGAGGCCTGCCTGAAGGCCTTCCGGAAAGACGATGTGCTGGTAATCTGGAAGCTCGACCGTCTCGGTCGCAGCTTGCAACATCTCGTCCGTGTCGTCGCCGATCTTAACCAGCGCGGGGTCGGCCTTAGGGTCTAAACTCAATCAGCTTCTTGAAAAGCAGCGGACACATTGATTCAAGGGTTTTCCACTGGATAGGAGGTTCCTGAACATGTCGTGTTCGTTGTTCTGGTTGTCGGATGAAGCATGGGCGGCGATCGAGCCGCATTTGCCGAGGAACCAGCCCGGCGCGCGGCGGGTCGATGATCGGCGGGTGATATCGGGTATTTTGCATGTGCTGAAGGTGGGTTGCCGCTGGTGCGATTGTCCGGCGCAATACGGACCATCGACGACGATTTACAATCGGTTCAACCGGTGGTCGCGGCGCGGGTTCTGGCTGAAGTTGCTCGATGCTCTGGTCGATGCCGGGGCCGTGACCCGCAGCACCGCAATCGACAGCACCTACATCAAGGCGCAGCGTTCGGCGTTTGGAGGAAAAGGGGGCATTCAATCCAGGCGATCGGGCGCTCGCGCGGTGGCTGGACCACCAAGATCCACGCCCTCACCGATGTCGTTGGCCGCCCCTTCGCGCTGATGCTGACGCCGGGCAACGTCAGCGATGTGGCCGCAGCTCCCGCCCTTCTCGAACGCGCCAGCGGGATGCGCTATCTGCTCGGTGACAAGGGCTACGATGCGGATCGGCTGCGGCGTTCGCTGCGCGACACAGGCACCACTCCGGTGATCCCGGGTCGGCGCAATCGCAAGCGCACAATCCGCTATGACAAGCAGCGATATCGCGACCGCCACCTCGTTGAAAATGCCTTCTGCCGCCTCAAGGACTTCCGCCGCATCGCCACCCGTTACGACAAGCTCGCCGCCAACTTCCTGTCAGGGGTGGCGCTCGCCACCGCCGTAGCCTTTTGGCTGTGAATGAGTCTGGACCCTAAGGTTCTCACTGGGCAAGGCGCCCAGATTGATACAACAACCCCGGCAGGCCGCCTGTCATTCGGCATATTCGCAACGCTGGCCGAATTTGAAAGCGAGCTTATCCGCGAACGCACAATGGCTGGATTGGAAGCTGCGCGCGCTCGTGGTAGGCATGGCGGTCGGAAATTTGCACTGACCAAGGCCCAGATCAGGTTGGCCCAGGCCGCGATGGCTAATCGCGACACCAGCGTCGCCCAACTTTGCAAGGAGCTCGGCGTCAAACCGGTAACGCTCTACCGCTATGTCGATCCCAGCGGAAATCTCCGCGATCACGGCATCCGCGCGCTCGCCAGCCCTTAACGTACGATTCCACACTCAGCCGGAACTGACCCCTTGATCGACCCCCTTATCCTTATGTCAATCTGGAGTATAGCCTAACCGGACGTCAGGCTGGCGCGCCAACTTCTGTCAGGATAGGGTTTGGATGCGATTTTGTTGACGTATGTTGCGCTGTGTCATAGATTTCAACCTGACAAAATCGCACAGGGGGTGGCGATGAAAGGCCAAAGGATCGGTTACGTCCGGGTCAGCACATTCGATCAGAATGTCGATCGCCAGTTGGAAGGACAGTCGCTCGACCGCGTGTTCACTGACAAGGCATCGGGCAAGGACGTCAACCGGCCCCAGCTCGACGCCATGCTCACCTTCGCCCGCGAGGGCGACACTGTCGTGGTCCACAGCATGGATCGACTGGCGCGCAATCTAGACGACCTGCGCAAGCTGGTCCAGTCGAGGGCATAGCGTGGATGGTACGCTAAACAACGCTAAGGGCGAACAATCAGCGAACGCTTAGGCGGCGCGGCTATCCGGCGGCAGATTGAGGGCC
>NZ_JACBZF010000011.1 GCF_013408095.1 Novosphingobium marinum | reverse complement strand
CCGGTTCCGCTTCGCTACACCTGCGGTCAGCCATGGCGCCGGAGACAACTATGCACTAACAATCAAACCGGACCACTCAATGGGGGCCGCTCAGTACGGCGAGCGCGAGCCAGAACACGATGCGAGCCGGGCCGATCCTCACGGATTAGCCCAGCGCCTGAGCAGGTTGTGATAGACGTGGATGAGGCGATCGATATCGGGATCGTCCTTTTCCCGTCCGATGCTTAGCGACTGGATCGACTGGTCCATATCGAACAGCATCGAGCGGGCAGAGGTGTCGGCGACTGCGCTTTGCATCCAGGTGATCGCGCATATGCGTTGCCCGCGCGTGACCGGCGTCACCTGATGAAGGCTGGAGCTGGGATAGAGAACCATGTCGCCCGCTTCCAGCTTCACTGCCTGGGCGCCGAAGGACTCTTCGATCAGCAGTTCGCCGCCATCATATTCATCAGGTTCGGTCAGGAATATGGTCGCGGAAAGATCGCTGCGAATGGTCAAATTGGCTTCGGGCAGGCGCATCAGCGCGGCATCTGAATGGGTCCCGTAGTGACCGCCATCCTGATAGAGATTGAACACCGGTGGCCAGATTGTCTCCGCCAAAGAGGCAGAAACGAAGGTCGGATGGTTGCCCAGCTTATTGAGGATCAGATTGCCAAGCTCGCGCGCGGTGGCATCGTGCCGATCGAGCTGAAGGTTCTGCTTGACCGCGAGCGAGCGGCTGCCTGCCGTCTGGTTTCCGTCAATCCAGCTCGCATCGGAGAGTTGGTCGCGAAATTGGCGGACCTCTTCGGCATTGAGCAGTCTGTCGATCACGATCAGCATGGGGCCTATCTCATTCAATTCTGTGCCGGGTAGCCGGGAGGCGGGGAGAGGGACCGCCTCCCGTCCCCCCTGATCAGAACCTGAGGTTTAATGTACCCACAATCTGGCGTGCGTCGCCCTTATAGAGGAACGAGCCGCTGCGGTAGACTGTGAGGTAGTAATCCTCGTTGGTTACATTGTTGACGTTCAGGCGGAAATCTAGGTTCCTGTTGAACCTGTATTCCGCAAACAGATCAGCCACTGTGTAGGCAGGTACCGGCTGGCTATACACGAAGCTGCCATCGGCAAGCGTCGAGAAGCTGGGCGCGGTGTCCGGCTGACCGCCATAGCGCTTGCTCTTGTGCTTGACAGCGAAACCCAGCGCAAACGGGCCAATCTGATACTTGGTCATGAAAGATGCCTGAAACTTGGCCGCATTCGACAGCGTCTTCCCTACGCTGAGCGGATCCGAGGCTGATTCCAGAATCTCGGTTTCGAGGAGTGTGAAACCGCCCTGCATCGACCATTCCGGCGTGATGTTACCCGCCAGACCCAGTTCAAAGCCACGTACGCGGTTCTTGCCGGTATTGCCCGTGCCGTCGGGCGTGTAGCCGCCGCCAGACGCCTCGAACACGTCGCTTTTTGTGGTCTGGAACACGGCTGCGGTCAGCAGGAACTTCTCGTCAAACAGGTTGAGCTTCGTACCCAGCTCCCAATTGATCGATCGCTCGGGCTTGCCGCCGCGGAACTCACCGTCGATGATGACGAGACCGCCATATCCGGCATTCGTTCCAAGATCGGACTCCCCACCATTGATATCGGCAGCGGTCGCGAACGACGCATAGAGTATTGCGCCTTCAGCCACCTCGTAGGTTAAGCCCGCCTGCGCGTTCCAGAAGCTGTCGCTATAATCGTAAGTGGTACGTTCTAGCGAATTATTCTGGGTGGTGAGGGTGTAATCGAAGTGATCCCAGCGCGCACCGCCAAACAGCGTCAGCCCCTCGGTTAGGTCGATGGTATCCATCAAGTAGAGCGAGACGGTTTTCACCTGCCAGTCGGAGTCCCAGCGGTCCTTGGTGATCTGGCGACCCAGCAGAGTGTTCAGCCCATTCACGACCTGCCCATTGGGCCCGATGCCGCAGTAGCTGGGATTGGTGCCGCCACGCCCGGAAACGACGCAGTTGGTCGTGCCGGTATTGTCTACGGAATAGACGCCGTTGACGACTGTGTGATCAGTATATTCCGCACCGATGATAAGGTCGTTCTTGCCGCCCAGCATCTCGCTTTCGATGTGCAGATTGGCCTGATTGGCGAAGTAGTCCACTTCCTGCCAGCCTTGGTGGGTAGAGAAGGAAATCGTGTCGTACTCGCCGTTGGGATCGCTCGCGTCGGTAGTCGTGCCGCGCGCGCCGGTCACGACATAGCCGTTGTCGCTCATGCCGTAGCGCATCTTGTTGGAGAGTCGGATGCTGTCGGAAAGCTGCCAATGCAGGCGCCCGGTAAAGACGTCGACATCCGATTTCTGGAAGTCCTCCTTCTGGGCATAGACCGGGGTATTGACCGGACGGCGATCACCATCGGTAGCGCTACCGCTCAAAAAATCACCGAGGTCGGCGTTATCCTCACCGCGGAAACCATAGTAGTCGAGTGTGATGTCGAACACATCGCTCGGCATGTAGGTGCCCGAAATGGCAAGCCCTTTGCGGTCGCGATCTGCGGGAGCGCGGTCGGGAGTGTTGGTGTGCGCATACAGCACATTGGCGCGCACCGCGAAATGGTCACTGGCAACGAGGTTCGCATCAAGCGTGGTTCGGACATAGCGATCTTCGCCAAGGCCGACGCTGGCCTTGATGAAATCGTAGTCGGTCGTCGCCTGCTTCGTGATCAGGTTGATCGCACCGCCGGCCGTGCCGCGTCCTGCGAAGGTGCTGCTCGGCCCCTTCGAAATTTCGATCTGGTCGACGGCAAAACTTTCGCGGGTCGTCATACCCGGATCGCGCAGGCCATCGACAAACACGTCACTACGCGCCTCCTGGCCACGGATGATATAACGGTCGCCAAATGCATTGCCGTTCTCGCCGGTTCCGACAGTGATGCCGGGCTGTGAGTCAAGAATGCGAGCAAGATCGGTATACCCGGAATCTTCGATCTGCTCCTCGGTCAACACAGTCATGGTTTGCGGTAGTTCGGCAATCGGGCGGGTCAGGCGCTCGTCGCCAGACGTGCGAGCCTTGTAAGGCGCGCCAGGTTCTGCGTTCGGATTTACGTCGGCAGTGCGATCCTCGATCCTGAGCGTTTCGAGTTCGACTTCCTTGTCAGCTTTCTGCGCCATTACCGGCGTGGCGAGCACGGTTGCGGCCATGCCTAGAGCCGCAACGGTGCCGCGATTCCTCAAACTGAGCGGTCGGCGCACCGCATTGCTCGTGTAGGTCTTCATTCCCTGTTCCCCCTTTTTCAACTTGTCTTGAGCGAGTAATCGATGGGCAGCGAGAGCGTGACGCGGTCGCGAGTCATCGATTTTGGAAATTTTGGCAGTGGCGCGACGCGTTGCATGAGGTCGATCGTTGCTTGATCGAGCAACTCGTGTCCGCTGCCGCGTTTGATCGAAACGCCGGAGACGCCGCCATCACGGCTGACCGTGAAACGGACAGTAACGATGCCCTGCTGCATCGCCTTCTGGGCTTCGCTCGGGTATTTTTTCTTGCGATTGAGATGCGCACTTACGAGCGAAAAATAGTCCGCTTCGGCGGCCTTTGCTTTCGGGTCGTCGCCTGATGTCGCACTGGCGCCTGTACCGGTCCCGGTTTGCAAAACCGCGACCGGGTTCGCAGGCGGCGCTGCAACCAAGACAGGCGCGGCGGCGATGCGGCGCTGAGGGAGCGGTGGCGGAGGCGGCGGGAGTGTCACGGGATCGCTGGGTAGGGGCGCGTGCACCGCCGGCACGTCCATCGGTGGCAGAACAGTATCGGGAGGCACATTATCCGCTTGAACCGGCTGTTCTGGCGTAACGCTAGAAGGTGAGGCCGGGGCCGCAAGCGGCGGCAGTTCGATCGTCATCACCGGTTCGGGTGTCGACGGTTCGTAGCTGCCCATGAAGGCCGATGTTGCCAGCACGATGACACCTGCGTGAGCAGCGAGCGCAATGCCAGCTGCCACGGTCCAGTGTCGTTTATGGGTAACCAATTGCGCCGGCGTCATTGTGCCTGCCCTGCTTCAGCGCCAACCAGCGCAACCCGGAGATACCCGGCGGCGCGGAGAGCATTCATCGCCGACATGATCGTGTCGTAGGTGATGGTCTTGTCGGCACGCAGGAATACGCGCTGTTCACGATCTTTGCCGGTGGCCTCTGCAACAGCCGCTCCCAGCGCTTGCGCACTCACTTCCTCGTCGTTCAAGGTCATGGAGCCGTTTGCCTGGATCGACAGGTAGACCAGCTGCTCCGGCCGCGGTGCGGGCCGCGCATTGGAAATCGGCAGATCGACCCTGGTGTCGACTGTCGCCAGCGGCGCAGCGACCATGAAGATGATCAGCAGCACCAACATGACGTCGATGAAAGGCGTCACATTGATCTCGTGCGCGACCGCGAGATCTTCGCTGTCCGATGCAAGGCGCAGCGCCATCGTTCAAGCTTTCCCGGCTTGCAGCGTGCCGCGACTGAGATCGCGCGAGACGAGCCTCAACAGGGCCGCCGCACTGTCGCTGACCACCGCGCGATGTGCGGCAATCTGGCGCGCAAAGTGATTGTAGATTACTACTGCCGGAATTGCAGCAATAAGCCCGAGAGCAGTTGCCAGCAACGCTTCAGCAATGCCTGGAGCGACTACGGCAAGGTTAGTTGTCTGCTTTTCAGCGATGCCTATGAAGGCATTCATGATGCCCCATACAGTGCCAAAAAGACCAACGAAAGGAGCAGTTGCACCAATCGTCGCGAGTATCGTGACGCCCTGCGTCATCTTGCGAGCGACCAGCGCTTCGTGGCGGTCGAAACGGGAAACGATTCGCTCCTTCAATCCCTCGCGGTCGTCGATGGCGTCCGCAGACTGAGCAATTTCTTCGCGGGCTAGTTTAAAAAGCCCGCTATCGTCCGCGGTCTCCTGAAAATCTGAGAGGGATCGCGCCGCAGTTAATGTTCCTAGCAGCGCAACAGCCTTGCGGCGTGCTGCGCGCAGTTCGAGCTGCTTGGCAAAGAAAACGGTCCAAGTGACTACCGAAGCGATGATGAGGCCGATCATCACCAGCTTCACAACCCAGTCCGCCTGCGCGAACATGCCGGTGACCGACAGATTGGTCGGGATTTGTGAGATAGCGGTCGTGGTTCCCGCACGGGCCGGGGAACCTAGAGATGTCACAGCCGAAGCTGCTGGGATGGCACTCAGAATTAGCGATCGCAATGTTTCCCCCATCAGCAAATGCGAATCAATCGCAAGTGTCATGTGCGTCACTCGCAGGGATGATGACTTATTGCAACTGATTTGCACTCGCAACGTTGATCTTCGTCGAAAGGCGGGGCTGGCATTAAAATGGAATGCCGGGCCCAGGTCTCGAAGTGCCATGTTGAAGCTGTATCTTAGCTTGAACTGACTTGCGGCGATCGTCCCTCGCCACGTCAGACGCGCGCGAAAAGCTCGAGATCGACTGGACGACACTCGCCGATCCAGAAGCGACGCTTGCTGTCTACATGGGCAAGTCTGCAGCGGAGGAAGTCGCGGTCCGTCTGCTCGATCACGGCCTTTCCGCCGGTACACCCGTGGCACTGGTCGAGAATGCCATCTTGCCCGGCGAGCGGATATTCCACACCCGCCTCGACCTTCTCGGACTAACCAGCAAGACCGCTCTGGGTGACGGCCCCGCAATCCTTCTGATCGGACAAGCGCTGGGCTGCTCCCGGCGAAAAGCAGAGAAAAGGCGCTCTAACATGTACGCCGGCTTCATTTGATGGAGACGGCCAGCGGTAAAGCGCCATATTCATAAGATATCGGTTTGCGGGTAGATGCGCAGAGGCATGTGGCCAATGCTGCCTCTTAATACGATCATTCCGGCTGGTTCCACGGTGTCAGCTATTCAGCAAAACCAATACCATAACGATCATCAGCGCGATCGCCCCAAGCTCGAGCCAATCTCTCAGCAGTGCGAAGTTCGGTTAGCTGGCGAAGAATGGAACCTTCCAGACGCGCAGGTGATGCCAGGGTCGTAAGCCCTTTTTTCGATCCTCCTCGAACGCTGCAGCCTGCTCCTGCGCAAGGGTCATCGGAAGCAGAGGCGATGCTTCGGGATGAGGATGGGGCTGGGTGCGTTCCATATCGGGAATGGAATCACAGAGTTGCGCCTTTGTCGAGAACTTTTGTCAGGTCTTGCCGAAGTGTCTACAAAATGCCCGGCACCACACGGCGCCGGGCGAAAAGTTCCGGATCTTCAATAAACGCCAGCCAACGCAGCGGCGCGAACGTCGTAAATCAAGATAGCGCTACCAGTTCCTTAATGGGCAATGCTCACTGCTCATGAAGCGAGTTGACGCGTGGCGCTGGTCCGATAGACCGTTCGCAAGTTCAATAGTGTACTCACCCCAAGCATGCGGCCCTTCGCCCCGCGCACAGCGGGGTCTTTCTTTGGCCTCGCCTCGATCCGGGCTCACCTCGGCCCACGCGAAGCGTCCGTTCACATGACCTACATAGGCCGAATGACATTCGGAGCATCAAGCCATTGATGAGGTTGAAGAATGCCGACAATCGACACAAAACACCCCAATTCGGGCAAGACCTATTCGGGGATTGGTTATAACGTCACGTACTTCGCACGGAAGCATGGAATCAGCCAACGCGAGGCGAAGGATCTCATGCGCCGCTTCGGACACGATAGAGATAGCCTTAACAAGGCCGCTGTTGAGTTGGGCAACTCAAAGGCTAATTAGCGGAAAACGAAAAAGGCCCGGCCGCAAGGGGCGCCGGACCTTCTCCATATGGATCGCCACGGCTACAGAAGTGGCGTCCGCTTCCCCTTTTAGATAAGACGGAGTTAATATTTTATAAGTTTTTTGAGAGAGATTTTACAGATCATTGGCCTGGCTGGGAACGGCATGTATGGTTTGGCGGACAATGCTGTTGACTAGCAGCATTGAAGTCCCTCGACCTCAGATGTAGGGGCTGCGCGGCCTCGGCATTGCCAGCATCACGCTTTGCCGCTACAGGATCCCCCGCAAATGAACGCCAATGATTTAAGCGCTTCGCTGCCGTGAGATATGGGGGCTTAGGCGTCATAATCCATCAAAACGCTGACGGTTGCTCCTCGGTTCTGATAAATTCTCCGTCCATGGACCAGGAACGGCGCGAATACCGGCACCTTGTGAGCCTTCAAGGGCGATATCGGAGCGGCACAGGGGTGGCACGCGATGTTGTAGTGCTCGACCTATCAACTCACGGCTGCAAGTTTTTCGACCGCTTCTGCAACCTTCATGTAGGTAGCCACCTAAGCATGCGTGTGGGGAACGTCGGTCCTCTGTCCGCGATGGTTAAGTGGGTCGAAGCACAGCATGTCGGTGTTGAGTTTGAGAACCCACTGCACACATCCGTCCTTGAGCACATGTGTACGACGATTTCAGGCTGGCAGCCGCCTGCATTTCAAGCTCCTCAGCCGACGCAAACGAAGAGGGGAACTGAACAGGCCCTGCCACCAATCTCGGTAACGATAAGACCTCCAGAGAGAAAAGACATTCGGCAGGCACTCCGAGAGTTGCAAATGTCGTTACCGCTTAGAACAGAAGCCGAGTTCGACGCCGTGTTTCACCGTCTTCTGGAGCTTATCCTAGTTGACGACTAATCCTTTAACCCTTGCGAGTTCAGCCAGGCAACACAGCCGTTTCGTGAGATTTCCAGCCCATGTTCAGCTCCAGCCTGCGCAGCAAACGCGTCTAGGTCCCCTCTTTTTCCTGTAGTTGATCTTTTTGGCCGAAACAGGCGGTCGAATGACGTGACTTAAACTGACCCACCATTTATCTCACAAAAAGAGGATGGACTAGGACGGTGTAACGCCTTGATTCTCTAAACGTTCGGCCCTTTCATGCTATCCTCAGATCGGAGGAGAACTGGAAGCCATGCCCCAAAAGCCAGTTTACCTTAAAGCAAGGCATGCCGCTGCTACCCTCGAGGCTGCGCAATACGGTCGGGCAACTGAGGCTGATCTCACAGAGGCAATCAGCTATTTGCAGGCCTCGCTCAGATCGGCGGAGCAACACTTGTTTGATATCCACAAAAGACGGCCACAACAGGACAATTGAGCCGATGTCGAGAGAAACCCCGGCGCTCGGAGGAGCGAATAGAACGTAGTCCTGTTAAGGGTCTACATTCGTCCGTGCCCACACTCGTACAGATCAATATCCCCTATCAACTTGTAATGTCTGGCTTGGGTGCAAAACCTTTACTTACATGCCGCATGCCTGCCTAAGATCCAGTAATGATGGCGGATCTGAGAAGTGCGGCAGCAGATGACCTCGGCGGTGACTGGTGAGCCGGGACGAATGACAACGACGCCGGTTCCAGCTATATCATTGAAGGTAAGGAACTGTGTCGAGTAGCGCTTTTCATCATCTTCTTCGAAAAGACCTCCAGGGTCGCGGTCACCTCGACCATGGTGTTTGCCAGCAGAGTCGCCGGTGCCACCTCGATCTTTGACCGATGAGCAGACGCAACAGGCCTCACTGGTGACGACAGCGAAGGACAGAGCACCTTCCGCGTCAGGTATCTTGCAAACGCAATAAGTCACTCAAAATAAAGCGGTTCAAAATGGTTGAGCTTGGTCACTGAGGGAAAGTTGGAGATCGAAATGGCTACTAAACGAACGAGCCATTGTCACGAGTGCCGCTTCTGGAAGCAGGTCCCGGACCGTGACGGAAATGATCTTGGGCAGTGTCGGCGCTTTCCTCCTGACTACGAAGGCTGGCCCATGACGTTCGGTGAAGACTGGTGTGGAGAGTGGACCGGTCGACAGGTTCGGTAGAATTCAGCGGTCCTATACAGGCCAATGCGTGAACGTGTGTCTGTCCCCGTCGATAAGTAGAAGACAGAGTTCATCCTTGATCCTGCGGTGATAGCAGCATTGGCTGTACCATCTGCGTGATTTTCGGGCTTGATTTGGTCAATGCGGTGGCGTTCATGAAAGATGTCGACCACCACCTCAACGCCTCAAAGCAGCAACCTCTTCGTCGGTCAGAAACTTGATCGCCTTGCCACGTATCTCACGCGAACCAGGACTGAATGCAGTTCGCTTCGACTCGCCGTACTCGGCGAGGATGACCGCATCAGCGCCCATCTTTTCGCCTCGTTCCCAAAGCTCGCGATATACTTTGTCGTGCGAAACGCCCCGACTGAATATGGTGGCCTTTCTGATGCTTGAAACGATGGTCCCGATCACACGGTACGGACGATCGGTGATGTCGCCCTCGGTGACCGGCACCGGCTGCCCTCATCAAAGTCTCATAGCTGTCGAGTCTTTCGATGTTTTGCGCTGCGGCAGGTGTCACCATGGCTTTTGCGAGGGCAACGGCGGCAATCCGAAGCATGGCAGTCCTCACTATGGGGAAGTACTTGAAGTCAATGCGCCATCATCACGCGGGGCTGTCCAATGGTCAATCTATGCCGAAAGATTTCGCAGAAATCTGACGATTAGCCATTACGAAAAGTTGTGGGCGGTCGCGATATGGTTCGAGAAGGATTACATCGCCGTTGAGATCGACCGCTCGCTTGAGGAAGGCGACTGCTATGGGGTCGCCATATGGAACCTGGTGGGAGAACCATATCGTTCGCTCGGAAAAAAAGGATCAAGAAGCGATCTTATGACCGTGACGACGGGCAGTCCAGTGCAAGGTCGATAAGCGATTAAAGCCGAGCTGCAGCACGTGGCCCCTTCTTGAGCGCAACCTTATCTAGCGCTTCCTTTCCAAACCGGATCACTCCCGATGTTTCACATGGCGGTAGGACAAACTTGCCGAGAATCTTCTGGCACTACCCCACATGCTCAACTCGACTTTGCCTCCGCACTCACATGTCAACTGCCTCGTGAAACGAAACGTATCGATGTAGTCCCGCTGCCAAACACCATCCGCATTCATCCCGATGGCGCCAGACCGATGATCGGTATATTCTTCAGATCGAGGGGGGATGCGATCCAACCCAACCGCGCGCTCAGGAGCCGACGACGGCGTGCGAGCTGCGTCTCCCCTCACTGTATCTGATCACACTGTGCAATCGTCGAATTGCCCCGATACCATGATATTCCCATGGACTCACGATCACCGTAAAGATATGGTTTGTCGAGAGGAGGGGCGCTGGCAAATTCCGCATCGATCATCCCAGGGACATGGGTACGATGATCTGGCCCGCTCCTCCTCAGACTTTCTCCTAGATACAGGCTCAGGCTCGCGATGCTTTCCAGCCTCTTGCCCTGCGCAGCGCATTTGCCGTCTGCCTAGGAGCAGCGATTGCGCTGCTAATGGCCTTTACGCTTTGCCCTCCTTCGACCCCCGTATATACTTGACCAGGGCCAGAAGCTGCACCGGCTGGCGGACGCTTGTGTCCTGTGCGAAGTCTCGGCTTCGAATTCAAGGAGCAGGTAAGCGGCAAAGTGACTATTGAACGAAGCCCTCGCGTCGAGCGATGACGCGAGATCGCACCGAACATGATTAAATCCTGCGCGAAACTCGAAGTGTATCGCGGTCTTGGGAATTTATACGTTTACCGCGCGATCACCCGTCGCAACACAGGATGTCCTCAGTGCAGAACCGACACCCACGCCGTCGGCAGGGACGGGTTTCTGTAAACTCGATGGGCCGGCAAAGGGCATCGCAAATTGGCTCGAATTTCGCGTTTGGCGCAATTCAAGGGCTGTATCGCTGACGGCGAATACGATGGGCCGCTTGCTCGGGGACCACTCTTCTCTGATGCGCGGAATTGCTTCATTCGGGATCGCAGGCGCATGCAAGGCTGCTGCTCACACGAGCTTATTGCTGGTTTGGCATTGAGCGACACAAGTCGTTGAGGAGGTTGAAAATGCCCGTCAGCAATACGCGCCGTCCGAACGTGGGAAAGACGATTCGGCCGTCGGCCACAACATAACGTATTTTGCGCGGTAGCATGAAACCACCCAGCGCGCGGCGAGGAATGCCATGCGTCGCATTGGAGACGATCGCGACAAGCCCAGTATGGCCGCCAGCGGGTCGGGCGCATGGAAAGCGAACTCAAAGATATCAAAAAAAGGCCCGGCGCAATTTACGCCGGGCCTTCTCCAACATGGTTACCACGGCTGCAGGGTCGTGGTTCCAAGCTTCAAGTAGGGCGAAGGCCGTTAACATCCGGTTTAGAAGGATAGGAATTTACCGCGTGTTCCCGGAATTAAAAACGCCCCGCTGCCACAGGACAACCGGGCGTTCCGGGTTGACTGCTGTCTACGAGGGACCTCAGTCGCCTCCATAGGTAGCAAAGCCTTCACAAGACGCAATCCTCCTCGCGTGAGGCATTCACCATGTGCTCCAGTATGGGTCTAGCGCCAGTTGCAGGTCGATTGTCGGCGAAATTCAGCCAAGCACCGCCAAATGCTCAGCGCCAAGCTCGGTTTGAGGTCATCGCGACCGGCGATGACCTCTTCATTGCTCTGAAGTAAAAGACCGACGCTGGCGAGGAAATTTGGTACGATGCCCGCCGTGTTCAAGCTTGCCGCTCCGCGCGACCAACAACCGTGTTTGGTCACCAGGTGGTATGATCCCAAATCGCCACCGATCTTCCGAAGAGCTGTCTGCTCGTGAGAGCCGTGTCTCGCACTTGAGTTTTTCGGCGGTAACGGGTTCGAATATCCTGACGTTGGGCCCGCCGCACACCATCCATGCTCGCGAAAAAGCCTTGGTCGGAGCGAGAACTGCAAACGCTCCCGAGCAATCCAGCTCGGGAGCGTTCCGGGTAACTGACTGATCCAATAGGGACTACCAGTCTTTATCGCTTTAGATCCTGATCGCGGGTCGCGCAAGAGTTACGGCAAAAGCATAACATCAATGGGAACAGAGTTGATCAAATTCGGGGTTTATGCGCCAGCCTTGCTCGGAGTTCTCAGGCGCGCAACAGCCGCGGCGTGCTACCTTAGCACGCGCATTACATTGCGACCGAGCGCGGCAAGCCGATCGAACAATCTGAACTTCGTCCAATTTCAAGCCAGAATCTTGCAAAATTGAACAGACGGGGCCGAAATCTTCACCCGGCTTTAACGTAGTCTATTAGCGAAGAACCTATGGGTTTAGTTTATCAGAGTGGGGTTGCTTAAACGGATTTCCACGATGCAAGATCGACGTCATTACTATCGAACCGTATATACGCACCAGGTGAAGTGCCGCTTGGGCCCGAACCTCTTCGCCTACGTGGAAATGTCTGACATCTCATGTGGCGGCTGCAAAATCAGAACGACGAGGCGCGATATTCAAATCGGGCAATCTTTGGTCCTCAAGTTTCCGGGACTGGAGGGGTTAGCCGGCAAAGTCAGCTGGAAGCTTGGCACCGACTTGGGTGTGAAATTTGAACAGCCGTTACACCCGGCCGTGGCCAGGCATCACTTTCCAAGATCCCTGGATCAGTACGGGCTGGAGACCTTTGCCTTGAGCTGAACTGATCTGCGGTCAATCCTAGCTGACCGGTTCATTGCGTTCAGCTTCAAACGCATCGTCGACGGGAGGGCCTACGAGGAAGAGGCCTTCGTAGGTGACCAGGGAAGAATCGACGATTACCAGCCCCTGACGGGCGATGAGGCGATCAAGCGCATCGCAATTCAGGTATCGCCGCCGGACTGATGCGCCCAGTGCATCGATCTTTTCAGCAGCTTCGCTTGGGGGCCATTTGTCATAGGCCCGGACCGAGGTCTTCTCCTCTAGGACTTTCCCGTTCTTGACGATTTGCTCGGTTAGGTAGGTTGCTCCGAGGGCATGGCTTATTCGGCAACTGTATCCGTCACTGCCTTGCAGCGCTCTTAAAGCAATTTCCGACGTCGGTAACTCGCTCGCTGAAAATCTGAACATCTCCCGCCGGACAGGAGCATCTGCAATCTCCGAACGGATATCGAACTCGCTTACATGCACGCAGTCGAACCGGGTTTGTACTTTCCAACAGCGGGAAACGCTCCCATCGCCGAATGCCGTCAGCGTATCATCCATCCCTTCAGCCCATGTGATGGGTAGTGTCTCGCTTTCGCTTTCGAGCATCTCAATGGCGGGCGCACTGGCTCCATCGCAGGCTCCCAAGGCTGCAAACAACGGGGTAAGCGCAGCCAAGATGACCGGACGATACCAAACCATATCATGCTTTTAGATTGGTTTTTGCAATTTGTGTAGGGCGCGACCGTCGGCGCTGAGGTGGCTCCACCGGTGGCGAGATCGTGCCATACGACGAATTTTGGGGAGTGGTGTCCACAACCTTCACTAAGTCTCCTGCGGCTGAGTTCGGTCCACCTCCCATTCAGTGGGCCAACGGGCCAATGCTTCGTAAACTGCTACAAGCAATCTTTTGGACTTGGCGCCAGGGGGTATGATGGATGTCAGGGAGTGAGCACGTATTTTTCAGCACACGTCTTTCCGGCATTGCATGAAACACTTCGCCAAATCTTCTGACGGAGCCTAGGGTGCGTCAGGTCATCCATCGAGATCTTTGCATCAGCGTTGACCGAAATTCGACGTGATGCCATCCGACGCTAATGTCGAGTAACTTGAAATCCCGCTTACCGGACAGCACCAAATGGGAAGAGGGGTTCAAAAGTCTTGAGGGCGCCTATGCGCCACAAACACTGAAGTCCTATCTGAGACACTCAGATTTTCGTCGATTGGTGCATCGGAGAAGGGTGCTGCGCGTTTCCTGCGACAGCCTCCCTGATTTGTCGATTCCTGACAGAGCAGGCCGAAGATGTCGCCCCGGCGACCGTGCAACGACGCGTCTATGCGATCCGAAAGGCCCATCGCCTTCTCAACTTTCCTGACCCAACGCAGGACGAGACAGTCAAGGTAACTTTGAGGCGCGTGCGGCGGTCAAAACTCAGTCGTCCCCGGCAAGCTAAAGGAATGACACGCAAGTACCTTGAACGCTGCCTCGACGCTCAGCCGGATAGCCCGTGGGGATTGCGTAATCGTGCGATGATTTCGCTCGGTTACGACCTGTTGGCGCGTCGGTCTGAGCTGGTTGCGCTTCAAAGTGAAGATATCGAATATGAACCTGGCGGTACGCTTCGCGCGATAATTCGCCGCAGCAAGACAGACCCATTTGGCATGGGGCGCGTCGCATACAGCTCCGTGCGTTCCGGCAAGCTGATAAGCGACTGGGTCAATTGGCGAGGGGCCGACATTGAGCCACTGTTTTGCGCAATCTACAAGGGTAGGCCCATCAACCGCCGGCTCAGCACGTCGATGGTCAAGCTAATTATCAAGGAGGCAGTCGCAGCAGCCGGATTGGCTCCCGAGGACGTTCGGAACTTCAGCAGTCAGTCCCTGCGCGTAGGTGCAGCACAGGACCTATTGCGTGCCGGCTTCGATTCGGCTGCAATCATGCGGGCAGGGGGATGGAAGTCGGTAAGCGCACTCAGCCGCTATCTGGAACATGCTCAGCAAAACGTTTGGGTATAACCTTCCCGCAGACCCTGCCGCAAAGCAGCGGAAGATCACTTCAAACTGCTCATTTCCAGCGCCCCGAACCCGGATGACTGCAGTTTTGGGTCAAAGTCAGCAGCCGGAAGTGGGGGCTGTTGGCCAGGCTGAACCTTTTACGGTCCGGGCGTACCGAGCCAGATCGTGAAAGACCAACCGATAAGTATAGCTAGCCTGATGGTTCCGTGAGCAAGATCAGTACAGAAAATTAACCATTAGGAGTTAGGTCGACAGAATAAGTCGGTAGTGAAGGAACTGATCTTGCCTGAGCCCCAGACCCACGACGCTCTTTCAGACGATCTGTCAGCTCTGCAGAACCGGACTCCTGCTCCGGTACGACCTTCGATCGCTCAAATCGAGGAACCCGTAGCTGTGTCGCGACATCAAACGCGAGGTGAGGCGGTCAGGCAAAAGCTTCTTTTCGCACTCGGGTTTATCTGGATCACACTGTTTACATACTACCTGATTTCCGGCTGATCAGGATAAGAACTTAGTGCTGATCCTAGAGGTACACCTGCGCTTGTTTAAGAAATCAGGCCGATCCATGGCTCCATGTCGTCTCAGGGTCTGATTTTACCCGAGAGCCGGGCGAGTATCGTGAAGTCGTAAATGGAAAGCTGACCTGCCAACTATGGGGGAAGCAATGACCCAGGACTACGAATCCATCTTCGCCAGTCGTGCACTGAGACGGCTTGCGATCACACCGGAACGATTTGCAGGTTCAGCCTGTCGGTATCAAACCCGTCCGCGCCAAGGACTGCGGCGATCGTTCGCTCGCGCTTACGAGGACCCTGCTGCCGGCTGACCACGGCATAGCCAGAACCATCCAGCTGGACTTCATCTTCACCAACGAGGATCGTGGTCCCGACGAGCGTTCCGGGTGAGTATGTGAGAATGAGTTGGTAGCCTCCCGGAGAATTGCAAAACTCCGTTACCCTACCCAGAGATACGGCGCCCGCAGCCGGTGCGCCACCGGCCGCGCCATCGAACCAGACCGTACAATGGAGCGGTATGGTCAGTCGAAGATTGTAGCCAAGTGAAGCGGCGGAGGCCGTCACAGGGGCCAAGCAAAGCGCGACAGTTCCTAATCCAAGGCAGGCTTTCCGAAACATAGGTCATCCTTTTGCGAGGGCGCAGGAATCTATGTTCGGAGTTTGTCACGTCTGGTTTAGTGTGAGCTAAATGAGCAAGGTTAACAAAGGATGAGAATTTACTTCGCGCTCACCGATATGAGGATAGTGTCAGAATACGTTCCAGCGCGCCTGTTTGAAACATCGCCAATAGTGAATTCTATGGGCAGCGCACTTTCCTGAATCATGCCGCTCACGCTGCCTCGCTCGCTTCCTGAAACCCTCTCCACACTAAGGAGGTTAAGGGTTCGGTCTCCAATCGCCATGGTGTAGGGCACAAACCAGTTCGTCCCGCCGAGCCTCAATTTCCCGGAGTTCTGCGATGTTACGACAAGTTCGAAGCGACCCGTACTTTTTACGCGAAGCTGCAAGGGTGTCGGTGCCTTTCCGGCACGAAGCTCGCCAAGATCAACCAGGGCCCGACCATTCTCGATCGTATAGGCGCCCGCCAACCCGATACGGGCCGATGGCAGGACGTTCAGCCCGACGACAAGCCTCGCACCGCCGAATGTCTTCATGGAGGCATCAGTGGCGACAATCGTGAGGTCCTCGGAATAGGTTCCCGAGGTTCTTACATCGGTCGGGTCGACGACGAGTTTGTACAGGACCGTGCGGGATTCTGCCGGCGCCAGAGTAATCGTCGACTGGGATAGCACGCGCTGCGTCCGCCCAGCGCGGGGTGTGACGTCCTGCGCATCCTGCATGCTCAGAAGTGCATAACCAATCTGCCTGCCCGAGCCAGACGAGAGCCCAAACGGCGGCTGATCAAGCTCGAATACCGGCTTGAACCGGCACTCGGAGGTTCCCTCGTTCGTGAAGGCGACACTGAACGTCCCCTCAGGGATATCGGTTCCGAAGGGATCGTAGCCTTCGATGAGCCATGTGGCGGGCATCGCGGTGACGCGAACGAGACATTCCGACGAGACCGGTATTGCTCCGCTGCCAAAAGGCTGCGCGGTCGCGGGTCCACCGATCAGGAGAGCAAGGGCGAATAGTGATTGGCGCAGCATGGTCACCTCCTGTCAATTTCTTCCCGGGCGGATGGTACCGAGATCAACCAGACCATCGGTGTCTTCGGGCACGACGAACTCGAAACTCCTGTCGATCGTTCCCTTCGGCCCATAGGTTTCTACTACGTATCGGCGCCCGGGAAGCAGATTGGCTATCGCAAAACGTCCGACCGAGTTCGTGAAGAAGGGAATGGGCCTGGGATCATCGCCTTCGCCGACATCCTGCAGTGAGACCCGGCCTCCGATGAGCGAGACCGGTTCTTCGGCAGTGAGCATGAGTGTACCCATTGCGCTTACGAATGCATCTGTTCCAACCCGCAGCGCATACCCGCTCTTGTAAGGCGGGTGGACGCGCACGACGCCGGGGCCGGTGTCGTAGCCGGGGGGAGGGCTCTCGACGTCATACTGTACCGATTGGGTGAAATACGACCCGAGGGTATTATTTACGGCAGCACCAAGTGCACCGCTCTTGGCTACGTAATCGTTCTCGGCGATCGATTGGCCGGCAACGACGCTTCTGCCCTTCAAATTCTTGTGCGGATGAAGCAGCATGAAACTGTCGTTGATCCGCCGTCCGATGCCGAATTGACCTCCTGCAAAGGCAAGCGAAGTTCCGACACGCAGGGTCGTCGCATTGAGGTCGGCGAGATCCTCGATACTCGGACCGAAAGTGGAATGGCTTAGCGAAGCATCAAAGCGATTGGCAGCGTAGGATACGTAGCCGAGCGCACGTGCGCTACCATCCTGCCGGGATACCAGACCGCCGAAACCAAGACTGTTTAGCTGGTTCAGACTGCTCTGCGTATAGGACAATTCGGCCAGATTGTCGCGGGTTTCGTAGCGCGCCTCGGCACGACGGCGATAGTCCGGTTGAAACACCAGGGCGATATTCGCACCAAAGCCGCTGCCACGCGAGAAAGATGATGAGATCCTGGTATAATCGACGCCGGCACGAAAGCTCCACCTGCTGTTCAGGCGATAGTAGCCAGTCGCACCCAGGCGATAGCTGTCTTCGACGTCGCCTCTTCCCTTGAGGTAAGATCCGTTGAGCGTGCCGATAAAGCGGAAGCTGAATTGTCGTGTGTATTGCGCTGATAATGACACCGAACTGGAATTGAAGGCTTCCGGATTACCTAACGTAGCAAAATCATTGGATAGATAGTCCGCGCGGATCGTCAACGTATCCGCAAGGCCGCCGCGGTCAAAGAAATGCTCGTAACTCGCGCCGCCTGCAAATCCCACATCGGCAAGCTGCGAGTTGCTGACCGCCGCATCGAAAAGCAGCCTGCCGCCATTGCCGAGCACGAACTGCGTCTGTCCGGAAGCCATCTGGACTTCTTCGCTGAGTTGCAACCCGACCCCGATCGAAGGCCGGTTGAAAAAGGCTTTCCTGTAGAAGCCGGAGAAGGCGATCTTTCCGTTGTAGTCGGGTGCGCCTCCGATCCTGCGGCTGGTTGGGCCAAGGAATGCACCATATTCATAGTCGCCGGGGTCGAGGTCGATGGGATCGAGATACTGCTGATACGATAGCGACTGGACGCGCCCGCTATTGTCATAGACCTCGATCTGGACGTCGTTGCTTCCAGAAAGAAGGGGCAGGGCGCTGAAGTCATAACGACCAGGCTGCAGTCGCATTTCGCGGTAGAGCGACCCGTTTCGCAGGAAGCGGACCGTCGATTCACGCTGCACGACAAGCTGCCGATTTGCCTGGAGCACGGCTGCCCGGAATGTATTGAAACGCCGCTGCTGGCGTATGACGCCTACACCTCCCATGCGAACATAGGACTGCAGGCCGCGGGTCTCGACATCGAGATCGCCGAGGAGCCACCGCCGGTAGTCCTCAGGCTCGTCATAAACAAGACGAGCATAATTGCGTTCGAAGCGATACCCGCTTCCCTCCAGACCGAAGCGTTCGCCAAGCTGGGCATCGCCCTCGAAGACAATCCGCCCCCACCTGATTGCGCCATCTAAGTTGATCGTCGGCGGATCAGTGTTGTCGGCTTCCCAGACATAGGTCTGGATGACGTTGAGGTTGAGATAGCCAGAGAATTGAGCAGGTGCGAGATTGACGTCATCAAGATCGTCGCGGGGCGGCGCGAAGAGGTTGCGGACTGCGCGTTGTTCGGGCTCCACGTCGACCACCACCACCGACAGGCTGCTGGGATCATAAGTAAGCGAAACGCCTGTGCCGACGAGATCTTCGGGGCTGAACGATTCCTGTCCCTGCAGGTGTTCGGCAAGAGCTGCTCGAGCGTCATCGTTGAGAACAGTGCGCATGAGACGAACGAACGCTTCGGTCTCGATCAGGTAGCGGTCGTCGTACGTGAGCTTCAGCGGGACGTCGCCAAGGCTGCGGTTCTGGAAGGTCAGCGGCACCGTCATGTCGATGTCGCGTTCGTAGGGGTTGATGTCGGGCCGACCGTGAGGCCCCAGGGGAACCGTTGGTGTCGTCGGGGCAGGCCCGGCATCGCGTGGTTCCGCGGGCGTGTCCGACGGCAAGGGAATGACGACCGTGGTACCCTCGTCCACGGGGAGTTGGGCGCTGTCCTGTGCCGGTCCCGAGCTCTGTGGCAAGGGAATCGAAACCTGGGCTAGCGCTTCTGGAGCCCAGAATGCCGCAATTGCGACGGATCCCAGGAGAACACCGCGTTTCACTGGGTAAACAGCAGACGCATCGGCTGCGGCCCGAACCCGGACACAGGAAGGAGGAACGTGCGCTCGCCGAGTGCCGGAACATAGCCCGTTCCGACTGCCTGGTTCAGTTCTTCGGCCGACACATCGACGCGCAAGGGGTCGCCGTTTGCGTCGAAACCTTCGAGCCGCCACCCAAAATTGGACATCATGGCGTGACGGCGACCGGAGTTCTTGAGCCTGATCTCGACCACATTAACCGGCGGACGGGCTTCCTCTCCCTCCTTCGTCGGCAACTCGACGAGGACCGAGCGAACAAGCGTTGTCTCAACATCAGGCTTGGCGCCGGGAGGCGCCACAACGGCGAGCGCGCGCATGTGATAGAGCACCTGTACCTGCGCCGCGACGCTTTCGGTTGTCCCTGGCGCAAGTTTCACAGGGAGCTGGTTTATCGACACATAGTAAGCTTGCGAGGCCGCGAGTGTCGGGTCTCCGACCCATTGCAACCGGACAACCTGGCGACCGCCGGCGGGCAATACACCTTGCGGGGGGAAGACAAGGAACTGGTCGTCAGCTGGTGTTTCGACGATCTTGCCAGATTCGTCGATCTCCATGCGCAGGATGCGCGCCTCGAAAGCAAGGTTGCCTTCGTTCACGTTCTGCACTTCTACCCGCGCGACGGAGTCGCTGCCGCGGGATTCCATTTCGATCACCATCGGCGAAACGCGCATGGCCGATGCAGGAGCACACAGGCTCAGGCTCGCTATCGTGGCCAGAATCGCCCGCCCGAGATGTTTCCAGCTTTGCATTGAAATGTACTCTCCAGCCCCGAGTGATCCGGGCTCTTGATGCCATCGACTCGTGAAAAAAGGGGAAAGATCGCTCTTCCCCCTTTCTCCAGGATCATGTCATCGGATCAGATGGCGCTGAGCGTCAGCGTCAGCGTATCCTGATAGGTGCCGGCGACGAGCGCCAGCGGCGCCACCGGGGCGTTGATGTCGATCTGCATCGCCGAGCGCCATGCGCCCTGACCAATGCTGTTCGAGCCCTGATTGGTAGCAACCGAAAGGCTCTGCGGGGAACCCGTGGTTACAGCATTCTGCGCAACACCGGTCCAGGCGGCATCAACCTCGTAAGGAATATTTGCCTGGAACTCATTGGTATCATAGCCACCGGGGGCGGTGTTCACCATGCCCTGGATGCCATTGGTCTTGGCAAGCGAAACCGTGTTGTTGAAGTTGCAGCCAGCGGTGAGCGATTCGATTTCGGCTTCTGCCGGACCGACCATGTCAAATGCGTCGTTGACATTTTCGTTGTTGCCAGTGCGAACACCGATCACGCCGAAATCGATATTGGTGGCATTCGCGTTGTTACCTGCATAAAACGAGCAATCCTTCGTTACCGTGCCGCTCAGGTTGAAGGCAACTGTAACCGTCGGCGTGGCAGTCGTCGTGTTGCTGGGCGCATCTGCTTCGGCCGTGTAACGGGTTCCGACACCCGCCAAAAGTCCGACTTCGAGACCAAGAAGTGCGAGGCCGCTCGGGTTGGTACTCGTATAAGGAATGTTCACAATCGGGATTATACCCGCATAATGGCGTTCGTTGGTCTGCGCATGAGCGACACCGCTCATCGAGACAAGGGCGACAGCGGCGACAGCGCCGCGAAACAAGGTTTTCATGTTAGCTACTCCTGGCTTTTGCCGGCCTGCCAGCGCGACAGGGTACGACGTACAGTTTTGCACCGATCCGTGGGGGGGCAGGAAGCCATTCGGTGCCATGATCTTCCTTTCATTCGGCCGCGACCAAAAAGCGGCCAAACCCTGTTAACTGGGCGATACTGTGATCGTGATCGTCTCGGCATAGTCGCCCGCCAGCAATCCGGCTTCACCCGAGGGTTGTCCAAGCTCGACCGACAGCAGCATGCCGTCGGTCGCGATACCACCATTGCTCGAGATCGAACCGCCGGCCTGGAGCTGACGGCTCGAAAAACTGCGGGTGATGGTCTGGCTGGTCGGGTGGCGCAACGGCATTTCGACGCTGAGCGAGTAGGGCAGCGAACCACTATACGGGCCTTGTCCGCTCGGCATGAGCGTGTTTGCCAGCGCGCCGTTCTGCGCTTCGATCATCATCGTGAAAGGCATGTTGCAGTGAAAGGCGACGCGGGCTTCCGCTCCGAGGCCGCGACGCTCGAGATTACCGAAATCCATATCGCCGATCGAACCGATCGCGCACTGCTGGCGAATGCTGCCCTGAACTACGAGTTCGATTTCACGGGCATCGGAAATCGCGTCGGCTTGCGAAATACCGGGACACGCAATGACCCCGAGCGAAAACGCCATCCAGGTCGCTGTCTTGAAAGCCCCTCTCATATGTTCCCCCGAACATACTGGTTAATACGTTGTTAACCTGAGAATTACGCCGAATTTCTCCAAGAGTCGAGGACTTCGGCTACCTTCAAAGCATCGATCAAGTTGGTCGAAAAACTAACTGAAAACTAACGAACTTTCGCCATCCCCTTTCATCGCGTGTCCCAAATTGAAACAGGGCTGTGACCTGTGCAGGGCTATGCTAGAACAGAGGCGGCAGCCGACCCGAGTCGCTGGGAAGATGTCAGGCGCCGCCGCAAAGCATTGCATCAGTATTGTGTATGATCTTCCAAGGCTCGCCGCAGCAAGGCAACAAACGTAAACGTGCCCGCTTGAAGTTCGGCGGTGTGAGGGCCCTGGCTGATCACACTACCGGCAGGCGACCTGGATCGCGACAGTCTTGAGAAGTAAGGTCCCGATTGGCTGTCTGGCGCGACAGGAACCGGGTTGTGCCTCGAGGTGACTGTGAACAAACGGGGTATCCAATAGGGATATATCCCGGAACCCTTCCGAAGTAGCGATGCTTACTGCAGAGGCTGTTGCTCGCTATGGTCAGCTTGACCAGTCACCCAGGTGAGGCACCAGTTGACGGCGGCAAGCGCCTGATCAACCTCCTGGGCTACGCTTGTTTGGCAGTCATCCATGATGGCATGATGCATCGACTGCGCGCGGGCCAGCGCCTGTTGCTCGGCAAGGACCAGTCCCTCGAATCTTTCGAGCGAGATACGCCCACATTCATAAAGGTTGAACGCGTTCTCGAGCCGTTCCATGGTTGCCTCCAACGAGACTTCGCTTGTGCTCCTGGCGTCGCTTGAAACGAGCGAATTCCGCATCCGGCCATGCGAGGAGCAGGCTTGGCCGCGGGAAAATCCGTTGCCGAAAAGGCGGGCGATGCCTGATCTTAGGCTTGGCGTTAGCTCCATCTGCGTCACCATGAAAAAGCAGCACAATCTTGCAGGTAGTTGGGTCCGGCACCTTTACCGACACCGGACCCATCTGAGGGTACCATGCGGCACAATTGCCGCACGCGCTGTGGTAAAGGCAAATGCCTCACAGACCGTTAACCAGGCAACGAAAATAGCGCCCGGCGCGCTGCATTTGCCGCCGGGCGCTCAGGAGACCTCACTGGTCCGGAAAAACCTTGGTAGTAGATTTAGGGCGCCATGGTTAATTTGGCGTAAAGACGAGGGCGCTTTGATGAAAATGGCCAGGCCCAACGTTTAATTAACCAAAAGACCGGAAGATATGGGCTCGCTCAAGCTTCCATTTGGAGAGACCTTTGGCTCTTGAACGACTGCCATTGACCGATATCGAGCCGAATACGACAGTAGGCGAAAAGCGCGTGGCTGATCGTGCGCGGACGCAGACCTCGCAATTCGAGGATGTCACGAGCCACGACTGCACTCTGGCGGCGGGCAGCGCATCGTTCCGGGCAGGTCAGTTCGTTCAGATCTGCTGGCGCGGTGAAGCTTGCGGTGAAGCGATCGTGCGCTGGGTCGAAGACGACAAGGCGGGCCTTGAGTTCACCCATCCCATGCCTGATGTGTTCGTGTCGCATGCAAGGACCAGCAACCACGATCTATCGATACGCGATCCGAGCCAGCAGAAGCCCGCAGGGCTCGGCCTCGATATTCGCGGGGCAGCGAGCGTGGAATACGGTTTCATCGCCGCGCTGATCGCCGTGGCTGCCTTCTCGGCCATCGCAGGTCTGGGGGATGCAAACCAGGATAACTGGGACAAGCTCTCCGACGATGTCTCTACCGCAGTGTCGAAGTCCCGGTAGCCGCTTTTCTGCAACCCGTATCAAGGCAGTGCTTTAGCGGTGAAGTTCCGTGCCGGTGCGGCAATCTGTCAGCTGGGTCGGCTTGTACCGCGCGAAGGCAGGCTGATGCCTCGCCTCAGGTCGAGGCAATTACGATCCTGTTGCGCCCGGAGACCTTTGCCTCGTAAAGCGCCTCGTCAGCGGCCTTCAAGGCATCGCGAGGGTTGTCGTAGCCGAAGATGTTCGCCACCCCGCCCGAGAATGTTACCGAGCCAATCGGCTCATCAGTCTTGCGATTGACGAAGCGTTTCTGGGCGGTGAGCTCTCGGACCGCATCAAGTGCGGCGCATGCTTCCTGCGTTGAGTAATTCCTGAATATCATCACGAATTCCTCGCCTCCATGACGGGCAACATGACAATTTTCATGCGCGGTCCTGGAGAGCGATTCCGCGACCGCCTGAATGACCCTGTCACCGGTGTCGTGTCCGTGCGTATCGTTGATCCGCTTGAAATGATCGATGTCGCAGAACGCGACGCTGAGCGGCTCGATGGCTGCGCGTGCTTCCCGGTATTGTTGGTCGAGCAGGGCTTCAAACGCGCGACGATTGGGCAGACCGGTAAGGTGATCGAGTTCGGCATCGCGCTGCGCTCGTTTCAGGTTGCGTCTGAGATTTGCCGCCTCGCTTTCGCTTCTTCGCATGTCTTCCTCGGCCTGACGGGTCCTTTCGAGCATCGTCTTTGCGAGAGTTGCGATTTCGGTAAACAGCGCGCCGGTTTTGGCCGCGGCATCGAGCTTTCCGATATGCTGTTCCAGTTCGCCGCCATAGTCATGGGTGGCCGAGCGTGCTGATTTCGTGGTTTCTGTAAACTGGTTGATCCCACGATCCAGTTTTCCCAGCAGGGCATCTGTCCTGCTCTCTCGCTCTGAAGCCGTCTCGACAACCTGAGAGTGCTCGCGCAGCCAGTCCCCGGAGATGGGCTCGTCCGCGGCTTTGCGCGCCTCGATCTTGCGCGCGAGCGAGGGTTCCATGCCTGTGGCAAGCGCATGCGCAATGATCAGGTTGGTAGAACTGATCTCGAGATCTTGGTCCAGCAGAAAGCTTGTCACCTTCTCCATGATCTCGCGCCGCCTTTCCCTTGCGGCGTCAACGGTTCCCGGAAGGGCCTTCTCTGCTGCACTGGCCCTGAGCCCGAAACGCGCGAGCAGCGTACCGACAAGCGGCTGCGAGGATGTGTGTTCACTCATGCACATTCAAACGGCGCGTCGGGCGCTCGTTTAAGTGCGGGTAACCAAAAATTGCCTGGTATCGTTCGAGCCGGCTTTCGGATGATCAGGACTGATTATCCCATGATCTTCGGAAAAGCTTCGTGAACAGCTTCCGGGACTAATTCGTCCTGCGCCGACGCCACTCCCGATCCTCGTTGCCGACGGCCAGATATTGTCGTTTCGCTGATGTCCTGAAGGACCAGAGGTAATCGACCGCGCAGACTTACCTCAGGCAAGACCCGCCACTCTACGGCCACAAGTGCGGCATAAGGCAAAGGCGTCGTCCGTCGAGGGGGGGTGTCTGGCCTCGCGAAGTGCAGTAGCTTCGAGCGAGCGGGCAAATGGAGGCCGCATTTCTGGGCACATCGCAAGGGCCTCACGCGCAGAAACGCTCCTTGTAAACCCTGCTGTTGGCGCGAGATTCGATCAAGGTAGCAGCCTGCAACGCTTTCGCAGGAGGGACGTGCAGGACCTACTCCTTGCGCTCGTGCCCGCTACCTTGAAGTCGCGCATTGGCGCTCGAGAGAAAGGGGCCGGTCGAACAGCGCCTTCGAAAGCCCAGTGAAACCATGTGGGCCAATCATGCAGAACAGCTGGGCAACTTGAAGATCGGCAATGCCTAGTTCAAGCCGGATATCCCGCAAAAGGCGTTCTTCAGCGCTTCTGGAGCAGAACGATCCTGAAACGATGTAAAGCCGGGCGTTGGAGACATGGTGCAATGTGCCATGAGCGTTGGAACCGCCCAGACAATGACCAGGGCGATTACCACTATCAGGGGAACGGCGATGTACTTCGTTGCACGCATGATCTCGTGCTACAACAAAATGTTTAACAGGCCATATCGGGTTGCCAGCCAGGCCAGCTGAGGGGGGATTTGTCGCCGTCTTCCTGAAATGGGTGCTCCGTCAGAGTTCAGATATGTCCGCTCCGCTACCTCTCGTCTGCGCAGGCACACCAGAGCAAGCGCAAGGTGATGGAAGCAGTAAAGCTCAGGGCTGTCGATATCAGGACCGAGTGCTTCCCCGTATCAGTGATCGAGGCTATTTCGATTGCAGGCCGTGCTGACGTTCCCTGTATGGGTCGGCAGGGCCAGGCCCGGTTCGGAGCCCAAAATCCGGCCGGGCCGCCTGACTATCGGCCGCGAAGTTGTGCCATTTTCAATTTTCGCCGTCGGAATCCGGTCCAAGTATTTCCAAGCGGCGCTGGCTATGATCGCTTGAACAAATGGATAGTTCAGACCGCGCGCGGGCTCCAAAGCACTCGAATGGCACCGCGAGGAGTGGTCATGCGGACAGGACCGGCAACTGGCGAGCCGGGGCCACGGCGGTCTTGCGTCCGGCACTCACAACCTGTCGGGCGGTGCAAGGCATTGGCTGGCAAGCAGACTTCTTTCCGCAGTTCAGCAATTTTCGGTTCGCGCCCCCGTGCGCCACGGCATCCCGATCCAGGCTCCAGGTCAGTTAAGTAGAGAGAGGTCAAGTACTTGGAATTCGGGGAATTTATTGAGTTGATCAGGATAAACCATAGTGAATTCCTGGCATGTGTATTTAAATCCTTGTCATCAACTTTTTGCGTGTGTGGATCCAAGGCGCACCTCTAACCTTATTTTTACCCAAGCTGGGTAACCGGGTCCCTGGTCGACAAATAACCAGGTGGGACAATGGCTCAAGGGCTGACCCGACGTTTAGCCGGTGACATTCGGGGCAACGTTTTTCCGATAGCCGGAGCTGCGATTTTCGTGGCGGCCGCTGTCATGGGCGGGGCTGTCGACATGAGCCGCGGCTATCGGGCCCAGAACCGGCTCCAGGCAGCCTGCGATTCTGCGGTTCTAGCCGGTCGCCGGGCCATCACAACCAATGGCTACGACAGTCATGCCGAAGATGTCGCTGACTCGTATTTCGCGACCAATTTCGATCCAGATGCCTACGAAGCGGACTCGGTCAGTTTCACATCGGACTCGAGCGATAACGGAAATACCGTCGCAGGCACCGCGACTGCACGGGTCGATACGGCAATCATGAAGATCTTCGGCTTCGACAACTTCGATTTCGCGGTCGCCTGTACGGCGACCATGGGCGTCGGCAACAGCGATGTCGTCATGGTCCTCGACACGACAGGGTCGATGAACAGCAACCTGTCAGGTACATTCGACACCCGCATCGAAGCGCTTCGTACGGCCATGACGAACTTCTATGATACGCTCGCGGGCGCGACGAGCGGGTCGAACGCGCGAATTCGCTACGGATTTGTTCCGTACAGCTCATCGGTCAACGTGGGTCAACTGATTTCGGACCTCGATCCGGATTATCTGGTTGCATCGCGAACGATCCAGTCAAGGCAGGCGATCTTCATAAGCTGGGGGGAGCCGACCGTCTCGGGCGGAACCTCCTCGGGCAACTGGTCTTCCTGGGCGTGGGGATGTCCGGGTTCGGCGACATCCTGGGAAGATTACGGCAGCCCGAGCCAGAGCACTTCCGGCGGAAACCCCGTGCAAACCCAGCAGCAACGCAGACGCGTCTACGACTGCTCGACCTATTATGGCAGTGCGATTTCACGCTGGCGATACGAATATCGCAACGTCGTACAAGACGGCGAGTACACGACCGACGGCAGCGGAACCTTCGTTGCCTGGGAATACAAGCCGGTGACGTACGACCTCGCCTCGTACAAGACCTTTTCAACGGCCAGTACGCTTACTGGCAGCGACTACTCCGGCAACCCCGTCTGGGAATCCTCGATATGGGAAGGCTGCATCGAGGAACGCCAGACCGTTTCGGCATCGAGCTTCTCCTATTCGTCCGTGTCCGGAATGTCGCCGGGAGGGGCATTCGATCTCGATATCGATAGCGCGCCCGATACTTCGAACGACGCCACCAAGTGGGCCCCGATGTGGCCCGAAGTGGCCTATCGACGCTGGAACGGTTCCGGCTATTACACCACGAGCACGACCAGCAACGGAACGCGGGCATCATCCTATTGCCCTGCCCGTGCAAGACTTCTCTCGGAGATGGATGAGTCTGCCTTCGATGCCTATGCGAACTCGCTCACCGCAGAAGGTTCGACCTATCTCGATATCGGCATGCTGTGGGGCGCACGGCTGAGTTCGCCGCAGGGCATCTTTGCCGACAACGTCAATACCGATCCCGACAACGGTGCCGAAGTCGCACGCCACATCATCTTCATGACCGATGGCGTGATGGAGCCAAGCTATACGATCCAGTCGGCATACGGGATCGAATACTTTGACCGGCGCGTCACTGATAATGGCTATAGCAACCAGGCGAGCCGCCACACATCACGCTTCCTGGCGATCTGCCGTGCAATCAAGGCCAAGGGCATTCGAATCTGGGCCATCGCATTTACCTCTGGTCTGTCAAATGACCTGCGCACCTGTGCATCCGACAACAGCTCGTTCACTGCCGACGACGCCGAGGAACTCGACGAGGCATTCCAGGAGATTGCCAAGCAGGTTGGCGAACTGAGGATCATCCAGTGATCTTGCGCAGAGCCTTCCGGTCATCGGTCACGAGATCGCCGAAATGGCTTCGGCGCTGCCTTGGCGAAACGCACGGCGCTGTCGCCGTCGAGTTTGCACTCGTTGCACCTGTATTCCTGTCGATGGTCATGGGTATTCTGGACATCGCCCAGTATGCATACGGGCAAGCAGTCTTGCGCGGGGCTGTCGAGAAGGCAGCTCGCAACTCATCGCTCGAAGGCGCCAATACGGCGACGGCCGATGCCAAGGTCAGGAACGCGATTCGGCATGTCCTGCCAAAGGCGGATGTCCGGAGCAGCCGATCGAGCTACTTCGATTTTTCGGATATCGGCCGGCCGGAGCAATGGAACGACGCAAATGGCAACGGTACCTGCGATAACGATGAGAATTTCACCGACGAGAACGGAAGTGGTTTCTGGGATCCGGATATCGGGGAAGACGGCAATGGCGGTGCGAACGACGTCGTCGTCTACCGGGTTGAGGTCACCTACAAGCCGGTATTCCCGGTGCCCTATACCACGCGCGATGACGGACTGCGCGTGGTCTCGGCATCTGCGGTGAAGAAGAACCAGCCGTTTGCCAATCAGGACGATTACGGATCGGATGTGGGCACATGCGTGGATCCCTGAAGCGCTCCCGGCTGGGTGAGGGTTCACGCGCATTCTTGCGCTGTCGTGGCGGCAACGCCACGATAGAATTCGCACTCGTTCTCCCGATATTCATCACGCTCGGAATGTTCGGTGCTGAAGTGGCGAACATGGCGATGGTCAACATGCAGGTAAGCCAGGTGGCAATGGCGGTCGCCGACAATGCGTCGCGCCTGGGACAGACAGACAACAGCAGCATCACCCCTACGGTTTCGGAATCGGAAATCGAATCCGTGCTCTCCGGTGCGATGCAGCAGGGTTCAGGCCTCGATCTTGCCGGCAGCGGCAGGATTGTCCTTTCCAGTCTCGAACGACATCCGTTCTCGGGGAGGCAGTACATTCATTGGCAACGGTGCAAGGGCGGTCTTGAGAAGCAATCGAAGTACGGCCCTGCCGGAACGGGGACCGACGGCGATTTCGACGGAATGGGCCGGACGGGCCAGAAGATACAGGCGCGAAACAACACTGCGGTTATGTATGCCGAGGTCTTTTACGAGTATCAGGGTCTGTTCGGCGACATGTTCGTGGGCAACCAGATGTTCCAGCAGGAAGCGGCATTCGAGATTCGCGATGATCGCAATCTGACGCCAGGGGTGACCGGAACCGGAGGGAGCAGCAATTGTCAAAGCTAGAATTGCCGATACTGGCATCGCTTGCCGTAATTGGAGGAGCATCAGGCGTATTCTATGCCTGGACTTATGCACCGCAGGCGCAGTGCCAGCGAGCCTATGCCGAGCCGCTCGAGAGGGCCGAGTATGAACTCGTGCCGCACCGGGCCGCCGAAGCGGCGGAAATCTACTGCAGGCGAAAGCTGAACACAGCGCGAGGGACCGGAAAATGAGCGGTCGCGTCCCTGTCGTCTCGCGCCGGTCTTGACTCCGGACGCTCTGTCCGTCGGGTTCAACTCGGCCAGCGGTTGCCAGGATAGTTCGGTGAGTGACGCAATGCTTCGGTGATTGCGCGACGCCCCTCGACCGTAAGCGAGATCCAGCGACGCCGCTTGTCGCCGTTAGCCTTTTCCCGCTTTACCAGGTTATCGCGTTCGAGGAGCGTCAGCCAGCGCAAGGCTGTGGTTGCAGGAACCTGCGAGGCGATGCAGGCGCTGGTGACGGATACCCTCTTGTCGTTCAGTTCATTGATAAGGAGGTCGACAAGTATATCCCAGGCGGGCTCTCCGAGTAGCTGGGGTCTTATGTATCGCGTGCGGACTTGCCGTGAACGGCTTTCGGCATAGGCTGTGGACAGCAGGTTCAGTCTCTCCGCGTACGGATCGCGTTCCTGTGCTTTGCCTTGAGGAGCAGCATCGCGCGCGTGGCGTCTTGCCCGCAACTGACCGACTTCCGTCTCGATGTCTTCGGCGAGTTTGGACAATCTTTCCACGATTTCGCGAAGCTCTTTGGGTGAGGTCATGCTCGACTACGGTGCCTTCTGATTGCAGGGGGTTGGTCACGCTGGTTTCGGGTCTTGCTGGCTCATGTCGCGGCTATGGGCGTTGCGCCCTTTTGTCATGGCGGGGCGGGAGGCAACGGTCTTCGTGCACATGCCGGTCTGATCTGTGTGGTTTCGGTCCACGAAGATTTCAGCCGCGTTCGGGGCAGGTGTCTGTCGTGGTCTTGCGATCCCGTGGTACCGGCGCGAGCGGATCGGTCTGTGCTGGTCTGATTGACCTGACCGGATACGGCAGTGCAGCGCGGGGAAGCGGTTGCAGGTCTGTTTGCGGGATGGTGTGGAAAGCGGCGTGCATGGAACTTGCGTGTTGGAATGCGCGCGCCGTGCGAGCTGAACTGCCGCTTCTTTGATCTTATCGGCAGTTCACAACGTGGTACCCCTGCCGGCGACCATACTCGATTGAGACAATGGGTCAGATCTGCGCAAATGGACCCGTACTCCTCTTCCCTTACCGTTTCATACAGCTAGAAGTTTTTACGCAAAAGGAGAAGCTTGTCCATGCCATCGGCATTGCAATATCTTGAAAGATTTTCTGAGGATGAGGCTTGTCTGGAGCATTTATTTGCAGCTCGATTTGGGGATAAGGCTGCTTGCCCAAAATGCGGGCGCCGCGCAAATTGGTATCGCATTAAAGGAGTGAGGTCCTATAGAAGCTCTTGCTGCTTACATTCCCTGTCGCCCATGGCCAATACGCTTTTCCACAACTCGAAAATTCCCCTTAAATATTGGTTTTACGCTATTTACCATTTTTCCACGTGCTCTTCGGGAATTGGCGGCAGGTTTCTTTCCAGGCACCTCGGCATAAGCGAGTCGGCGGCTTGGCGAGTGGGCAACCAGATCAGACGACATATGACGGCGATCGATCAGGAACGGACGTTCGGTGATCCCGCGTGCAGTAAAGCTGTCTACATGAACGAAACGCTCTTGCGAGGCATCCGGACCACCAACGTACCCGGTAAGGGAAGGATACGGCTGCTGGGGATTGCCGATCGAGATGCAGCCGCATCGGTTCCATGGAATTACGCTCGCAGGGCAGGAACAATCACGAAGTTGATTAGCAGGATCCAACACGGATCGCTCGTTTATGTCCAGGATGCAAAGCTCGAAGAGTTGTTAGCAAATCACAAGCTTTCACGGATACGGAATTTGAAAATCGAGCAAATACTTTTCGCGACAAGAGCCGACCCTCTCGCCAGTTATTGGTTGGCACTTAAGCGGACCATACGTAGAAATCATCTGCATATAAACAGAAAATATATTCAGATATATCTCGGTGAATTTGAATTCAGGTACAACAGGCGTGGATATCCTGATAAGATATTATCAGACTTGCTGTCAATATTTCCACAGATTACGTGAGTCCGATGGTTGAGGCTACGAGCATATGGGAGTTCGTGCGCAGGTTTCCTGACGATCTTTCGTGCCTTAATCACATCCTCGATACGAAATTTGGTGTCGATAGGGTTTGCAATCGGTGTGGCGTGGCGAATTCAGTATGGTTGAAATCGAACCATAAGGTCGCTTCATGCTACCAGTGTGGTGTTGTGGTCCGTCCAATGGCTAATACGATGCTGCATCATTCACGCATCGCTCCCCGTGTTTGGTTTTACGCAATGCTGCTTTTCGCGAATATGCCAAGGGGAACTCCTGCCCATTTTCTGGAAAGGCATTTGTCGATCTCCCATAAGGCTGCTTGGCGTCTGGGTCATTCGATAAGGCGCCACATTGCCTGCTTAAGAATAGGTCAGGCGAGAATATTCAGTAATCCGTCGTATTCAGTTCAAATTGATGAAACCATTCTTAAAAATGTGGTAGACATTTCTGGTAATAGCAGTAGCGTTCTTGTAATGGGAATTTGGAGCAGAGAAGGCATCATGACGTTTCCCTTGCGAGACAGATCGAAGGACAGTATAATTGAAAATATATGTCAACTGGTTGATAGGCGGGTTAATATTATAACTGATGACTTCGCAAGTTATGCTTCCCTCTCGTCACGCGGATACCAACATGCGCGTATAACCCACTCAAAGGGTATTTGGGTCGACGGCAATGGTAACAACACCTGCGGAATTGACTCCTATTGGTCATATCTGAAGCGATATTTTCGGACTACGTACAAAAGAGTCTCAATGGAGAACGTGATAAGCTATTTGAAAGAAGCTGAGTATCGCTACGACTGTAGCAGAAAAGGAGAGGACATGTTTTTGAAGATGATATCCTCTTTCCCCGACATTCGCTAGTGATACGAGCGAAGCTAGGTTTGTTAACGAAAGACTTGGCCATACGCGGAAGCTTGCGAGGTTGAGCAAGCTGGCAAAGGACAACTCGATCTTGACATGGCGCATGCTGAACTTGTCGAACCAGCGTTTGATATGGTTGCGAAACACAGAGGTGATTGTCGGGATGCTCGGGCTCCTTGCAGTTCGAGCGCGGCGGGATGATCGGGGAGAATGCCCCGGATCAGCATGGTCTCGCGAAAGCGTTCCCGTCATTTCTTTTGTCCGCGGGCAGCGCCCACCCGCAGGACGTGGAGCATGCATTGAGAAAGCGCCGGTCATTGCCTGCTCGCCGTGCCTAGCGACCGCGCTCAGAAGGCAGCAGCGGACCGATTTCTTCTCGAACATCGTCCATCAGATACCCATACTCATGTCTGCCCCCGCGAGAAGCAGCCTTGAATCAGCGCGTGGCGATTTTTGGAATCCCACGGAGCTTTTGTCGACGGGGCCTAGATGAACCAGCTTCAGCATTGCAGCCCAATTTGGGAGCAGTCTGGTATATAATTTGCCCAAAGAAGATAGCGGTTCGCAGCTGACTTCCTCCACCGCCATTGACCCGCGCGGTCACGACGTCATCTTTCCCCTTCGCCATCAAGCGCCGCATTTCGCGGGTTCGTTCGCCTGGTTCGGCGGGGCTGGATAGCGCTTCTGATAGGACCGGATCTCCCCATCGGGCGTATCATCAGCCCAGATTGCGCTTAGGAGGTACAGTTTTGAGGGCGCCAGTCGCTCTGACATTCCGCAAGATATGACAGCGATGAGTGATAGTACTCGGCCAGCACGGTCACGTTCTTGGGCCGGCGCGACCGCTAACAGTATTGCTGCCGACACAAGAGACAGGGTGGTGGATTGGATGAAGCTGGCTTGAAAGCCTACGAGGAACCCAACAATGCCAGCGATGATCCCTGTTATCAAAACTATCACCAGACGCTCTTCAATAAATCCGACGATATCTTACAAGAATGCTAGGAAAATCAGCGATGGATCCATGCGTCGAGTGGCAGGTAGGAGACCGCCTTCCGGAGCCGCTGGTTCTCCTTCTCCAAATCCTCGAGCCGCTTCGCCTGGCTGATTTTCTGCCCGCCATACTCACGCCGCCAGCGGCAATAGCTCTTTTCCGATACCCCCAAGGATCGGACGATCACCGATCGTCTCCCGCGCGGGAGACGAACCTCGGCCTCCCGCAACATCCCGATGATCTGCTCCGGCGTGTATCTCTTCCGTGCTATTCAAAGCTCCTTTCAAGCCACAAATAGCCGGTTCTCTGACTTTAAAACTGGACCACCTTGCGCCCTAAATCCAATCAGTTGCTTTCAATCCGAGCTTGTCTGAAAGCCGTGGTTCGCTTTCAAGGCCTGCAGCAAGGGAATTCGGATCGCTTGCAGTCAGCCTGTCTACGGCTGGCATGAATTCCGATCAATCAGGCGCGCCGAAGGCGCGCAGTTTCTTGATGGCTCTTTCAATGTGCGCGCGCGCTAAAGTTTCGGCCTTTCGGGGCTCCTTTGCCAGCACGGCACTGCCGATCCGGCGATAGTCACTGACGCGGAACGGATCGATTTCACGCAAAAGGAAATTGTACTGGGTGCGGATCAGGTGGATCTGCACAGCCGAGAGAATGCGGCGAAGTTCCTTGTTGTTGGCCAACGCGGTAAGCACGTCGAAGAATTCCTCGCGCAAGTCCGATGTCTGGTTGGTATCGGCATCGGCAGGGAATTCGCTCAATCTGTCAATGAAAGCCGCGAAGCGGTGGCCTTGCGGCGTATCATAGTCCTCCATGGCGGCAGTGCGTGCGGCAAAGCCCGCCAATTGTTGCGAAACCAGCAGCGCGTCGATTGCTTCCTCAAGGCTCAGGACCCGGATCTGCGCGCCCTTCTGCGCCTTGATTTCCACTACTCCCATAGCTGCAAGCGCGTAGAGCGCCTCTCTAATGGGACCTCGGCTGACATCGTATTCGGCGGCCAGTTGCGGCTCCTGCAATCGATGGCCGGGGGCCAGTTCGTTGCTGTAGAGCCTGCGAATGATGTCTTCGACGATATGTTCGCGCGTCCCACCGTTCGAAGCCTTGTCGACACGACCATTGGCGGCTTGCTTGCGCTCATATGTCACATTCGTGGCGGTCATATCGGAAGCGCTGGCCTCTGCTGTTCCCGGCAATCGGGGAATGCCGAAGATGTGTTCTTCCTATCGGACAGGGCCATTGTCCATCCTCCGTGAGCGAATCCATGAAACAAACGCGTCAATCCAGTGTCGGCTGCATGGAGCCGAATCCTTGCTGGCGAAGTCATGTCCGCCTGTTTCGTAGAGATGCAGTTCAGCCGGGCGATTCGCTGCGAGCCAGGCCTGATACATCCGGATCGGCCTGTCCTCCAGCAGGTGATCATCTGCCGCCGCCGCGATGAACGCTGGGGGGGCGCTTGCCGGGATATCGCGGCGCAAAAAAGCATAGATAATGCCGAGAAAATCGGGTCGGGATCGCTCCGGAGCGTCGGTCAGTCCGCAAGCGATCAGGCCGCCGGCGGCAAAGCCCAGGAAACCGACGCGCGAGGGATCGATCTGCCAGCGCTCAGCGTTTTCGCGAACCAGCCGGACTGCCGCTGCCCCATCCTCAATCGCTGCCGCTTCAGCCTCGGTGACCAGCGAAAAGCGCTTGTCGATATCGCCAAGGTATTGCAGCCGCCGGGCAATGATCCGGTCTGCTTTCAACGGGTCAGATGGAGAAGGCTCGACACGGTACTTGAGCACGAAAGCGGTGACGTCCCGTGCGGCAAGGCGGCGGGCGACTTCGTAGCCCTCGCTTTCGGCAAAGAGGAACTGGAAGCCGCCACCCGGAGCGACGATGACAGCGGCCCCGGTAGCGTCACCGCCCGATGGGAAGATTGGTGTAAGTGTTGGCACGAGGACATTGCGGATCGCTGGTTTGCCGAAAGATTCGTCGATGTATTCCGGCTCTTCGGCGAACTCGGTCGTGGGAGATGGATAAAGTGTTAGCGGCGCCTCGAAAGCGAGCTCTTGCGAGCCTGCCGTCCCCCGACCCGTTGCATCGCTCATCTGCCCATTCCTCACCACTTCAGGCCCGGGAAGGCCTCGCGCCGGCCAGATTGGCCGGGCGCGAACGACTTCGGTCCGACAATCAGAATGTCTTCCTGACTTCGATGCCGAATGTGCGCGGCGGATTGTAGACCACGTCGCGCGGGAAGCCGATCCAGAACGGCCCCTCGAGCGCAGTCACGAAGTACTGCTCGTCGAACAGGTTTTTCACGAAAGCACCGATCTTCAGCCCGGCATCGTTGAACTCGTAATCAAGGAAGGCATCGACCACGACCTGTCCGTCCTCGCTCATCCGGTCGTTGTTGAACTGCGTGAAATAGACCTTCGACGAGTATTTTGCCCGCGTGCTGAGCGTGAGATCGTCATCACCGACCGGAACCGTATAGGCGATTTCTCCGTCCGCAATGTAGCGCGGGCTGTAGCTGAGCCGGTTGCCGGCAAGGTTCTGCGCGGGCTCTCCGGGTCGGGTCGGGTTTTCCGTGATGTAGTTCTTGTACTTGCCGTCGAGGTACGAGAACGAACCTGAAAGCCGCAGCTGCGGCGAGGGCGCGGCGGCAAATTCCAGCTCGATGCCCTTGAGCTCAGCAGTCGCCGCGTTCTCGGTCAACAGCGCAGTGTTTCGGATTACGCTGACCTGCAGGTCTTTGTAATCGTACCAGAAACCCGACAGATTTATCCGCAGGCGATTGTCAAGAAGGTCGGTCTTGATGCCCAGTTCGTAGTCGGTAATCTCTTCCGGACGAAACGGAGCCTGCAGACCGCCGACGTTATAACCGCCGCTCTTGAAACCCTTGGACCACGATGCATAGGCGAAGACGTTGTCGCTGAACTTGTACTCAAGCGCGATCTTCGGGTCGAACGACGATGCCGTGTCCGAATCCATCTGCGTCCCGAACGGAATGATCGGATTATTCGGATCGTAGACGCGGGTGAAGTCGAACTGTGCCTGTTCGTCTACCGTCTTCTTCTCGTGGCTGTAGCGCCCGCCCACGGTGAGCTTAAGGCCGGGCGATAACTCGTAGGACGCCTGACCGAACAGCGCGGTTGCGTCCGTCTTTACATCGCCCCCGGCCCAGTAACCCTGAATCCAGGTTTCTGGTGGAACGCCAAAGATGGCTTCCATATCGAGGCCAAAGATGAAGCCCGACATGTTTACTTCGAGAACGGCCTCGGCCTTTTCGTGGAAATAATAGCCGCCGACGATCAGCTGCAGCTTGTCGAAATCGCCAAGCAGGCGGATTTCCAGGCTGAACTGACGGCCATCATCGATCTGCGTCGCGTTCGAATAGCGGGAGGGCAGGCCATCGTTGTTGGTAATGATCGTATGATCGACGGCGCGGTAGCTCGATAGCGACGTGAGCTTGAGGTTGTCGTCGAGATCCCAGTCGATCTGCGCGGCAAGTCCGTAAGTCTTGAGCAGGCGATCAGGCCCGACGCCGGCGGTGTCGCGTGGATCTTCCGGCGGGCTGAAGCCGTTCGCGATACCCAGCGGCACTACGCCCTCCACGCTGGTTTTGTCGTCCTGGATTCGATGGGGCTGGTCTTCGACGCATTTGTGCTGGCCCCGCAAATGATGGAAGTGGCCGACCTCGCGGGGCGATTCCCCAGCACTCCGATCGTGGTAGAGCATCTTGCCGTTCCGGTCGGCATTGGCCGCTTCGCGGGAAAGCGGGAGGACGAATTCCCGAACTGGCACGCCGGTATGGCGTCCCTCGCTGAACACGAGAACATCGTCATGAAGGTGGGCGGGCTAGGCAGTTACATCAGCGGGTTCAATTCGTTCATGGCCGAGCCTGCGTTCTCGTCCGAACAACTGGCGGACGAATGGCGTCCTTATGTCGAGACTGCCATAGAGCTGTTCGGTGCGGATCGCTGCATGTTCAACAGCGACCTGCCAACGAACCGCTCAGGCAGCTTTGTGCGCCTCTCCAACGCCTACAAGCGCATCACTGCCAGCTGTTCCGAGGATGAAAAGGACGCAATCTTCTCGAAGACGGCCGCAAGGGTTTACGATCTGGCGATACCCGATGCCTGAGCGCCGCAACGCCATGGGGCCACGCCCCGAGAGCAGGCCGAGGAAGGGCCACGAATGAGCAGACCATTCATTCTTGTGCATGGCGCATGGCATGGCGGTTGGGTTTGGCAGCGCAGTGCCCGGCTGCTGCGCAGCGAGGGCCACGATGTCTTCACGCCGAGCCTGACCGGCCTGGGCGATCGCGCGCACCTGCTGAGCCCCGACATTTCGCTGACCACTCATGTGCGTGACATCACCATGCTTATCGAGAGTTATGAGCTGAGCGACGTGACGCTCTGCGGCCACAGTTATGCCGGGCTTGTCGTCGGGCAGGTCGCCGACCAGATGCCCGATCGCATTGCCAAGCTCGTGCTGCTCGACGCATTCGTGCCGATAGACGGCATGTCCGTACTCGATCTGTCCTCGGGCCATGCCGTGCGCGAAGGCATCGAGACGGCTGTCCGCGAATACGGCAACGGCGAATACGGCAACGGCGAATACGTCCCCGCCCCGCCCGCAGCGCAGTTCCAGTTGCGCGACCAGGCCGACAGCGATTGGGTGGACCGCCACTTGGGTGCGCAGCCGTTCAGGACCTTCACCGAGAAGACCAGCCTGACCGGCGCATGGCGCGATGCCGATAGCCTTGTCTATGTCGCTGGAACCGGATCGGAAAACCCAATGACTGAGCTGTGGGATGCGGCAAGGGCCGACGAACGCATTGAATTCCGGGAAATCGAATGCGGCCACAATATCATGGTCGACCGCCCGGAAGATCTGCACGCTATTCTGGTCGAGTAGGCTGGCGATACCCTTTGAAGAATGGAGAATTTGAAATGCCCGCATTCCTGATTACGTCGTTCGACGTGACCAATCCGGAAGGTTACGCCGAATACCAGGACGCCACCGCGCACACGATCGACGAGTACGGCATCAAGGTCCGTACCATGTCGGACGCGTTCGAAGTACTTGAGGGCGAGGCTCCAGCCAGCCGGTTCGGTGTGCTTGAATTCAAGGATGTCGAGACCCTGAAAGCCTGGTATAATTCACCCGATTATCAGGCGAAGAATGATATTCGCCACGCCAGCACGGACATCAAGTTCATGATCTGCCTCGATGTTTCCGATTGAACGGGCATAGCGAGAGTCCTGCCGCTCCTTTTTTGCAACCATGGAACGACGATGCCTTTTGCGCAAAACGGCGATGCGGAGATCTACTACGAAGTGAGCGGCAGGGGCTATCCGCTGCTTTTGCTAGCTTCCGGCTTCATGAACTCGCGCATTGATTCCTGGTATCGCCATGTCAAGATGGAGCCGGCGTTCCGCTTCAATCCACTCGTGGAATTTGCATCGACCTTCACGATGGTGGCGATGGACCAGCGCAACGCAATGGGCCGCTCCTTCGCACCGATTCAGCCGACCTATGGCTGGGAGGACTTCGCGCGCGATCAAATTGCGGCAATGGACGCGGCTGGGTTCGAAACCTTCCACGTCTGGGGCAGCAGCATCGGCGCGACCTTTGCGCTCGAACTGTGCAAACTCGTCCCCGAGCGCGTGACGTCGGTCGTGGTGATGAACGGCATGGGCGTGCGGCCTGACGATCCCGGAGCAAGCCTGGAACTCTATAGAGGTTATGCTGAGCAACTTCTTGCCGAGCGACCGGGCTCATCCATGGAAAATATCATGGCCGTGGGCGAGAACCTGTTCGCCAAAGATTTTGAGCAAGAATTTGCATTTTCGGTGACGCGAGAATTCCTGCAAAGTTGCGATGTCCCGATGCTCATCCTGCCAGCATATGACGATGCGTATCACCCGATGATCACCGCCGAGGAAATCAGCACACACGTACCCAATGCCCGTCTCGATCGCGACTGGACGAAGGCAACCAGTCCGGCACCAACGGAAAAACTGATCCGCGAGTTTCTGCAGACGCATACCCCGCGTTAGAATGGGGTGTGCCGGTATGGCGCCGAGGCCGCCAAAGGGATCGATTGAACGACAGGTTTGTCACGATCCCAGCAAGAAGCCTGACAGTCCGCTTCCGGCTCGATAATGGCAGTTGCCGATCTCTCCCCAGATGTTCGATAACTGACAGGGGGTAGGGCACGAAATGCGAGCCCACTTGCGTCGTTTGCGAGTACTTCAGGTGATGGTTAGCCCATTTTGAAGACCACGCGGAATTCGATGTGTGATGCCATTCTCATAAAACAGGGCTCTACCATCACGAGATTTCGGGGTGGCCCGCCCTTATAGAGGCAGGAGAATGCGGACGCGGGCACCCTGAAGCCATGATATCAGGGGGTCTTGGGTGCAATGATGGTCGCGCGTTGGCGGGAACTGCGTCACGTTGCTTTCGTTTCGTTAGAATGCCTTATAAAAATCATGAGAGGTTGCCGGGACTGGTTTCGAAGGCGGTTGCGATCGAGCCGCTGGCCGCTGCCGAACCGGACGAAAGTCCAGGTAGTAACGGGGCCTGGCGCGCGATCCTTTCGGATAACTTCGTCGGCACCCTCGGTGGCACGGGACGGGTCGTCGGAACCTCGGCGCCGCAGGATCTGGTATTCCCCCTCGTCGCCGGCACAGTCAGACTTGACGCGTCCTTCAACCGGGGCGGAGACACCCTTCGGTTCGAAGGAGAGGCAACCGAATGGACCGCGAAACTCTCGGGCTCTTCTGTCGTCCTGGCCAGGGATCTCACGAACATCGTCGTGCCCGTCGGGGATGCAGGCATCGAGCTGGCCTTCGCGGACGGTTCTCGAACACTGCGCTACGACGTGAACGAAGCCGCGATCCTGCTTGGCAATCAGGAGATCGTGGCGGAGGTGTCAGCGATCTCTGCGCCAGTCGAAGCCGTAGCCGGACTGCAAGGCCCTCTTGCTGGCTCCGCGACGGTTTACCTGGCTGAGCAGGGTGCCGTTCAACTCGACGGGACATTCAGGATCGTCGGTACATCCGGTGAAGAGAGGGTCTACATCGAAGAGGGCGAGGTAACCTTCGACCCCTCCTTCAATCGTGGTGGCGACATGATCGTCGTGGATGGCGCTGCTCAGGACTTCACCGTGCACCGGGAGGGCTCGTCGGCGGTATTGCGGGGTCCGGGGATCAGGTTGGAACTTCCCGCCGGCCCGGATGGGATCACGATCCGGTTTGCCCATGACGACATTCGGATACTTGCCGTAGCCGAAAACGCGAACGCTCTGGAGATTGGCGGGCAGGTCATTACGACCGAGGCGCGACCACTCGAATTCAGGCCGGAAGCTGCAGGCTACGACCTTCTTTTCGAAGATGACTTTACCGAGCTTTCTTTTTCCGGCGACCAGGCGGGTTTCTGGGAAACGACGCATTATTGGGGAGACCGGACTTTCCCCGAAGAGGGCGAGCGACAAATCTACGTCGATTCGGATCTTACCGCTGGACGGATTGATCCGTTCGCGATTGAAAACGGTATCCTGTCGATTTCGGCCGGCCCTATTCCGGATGACGTGCCTGAGTACCAATCGTTCGACTTTTCATCGGGCTTGCTGAGTTCGCACAACTCATTCGGCTTCCAGTACGGCTATTTCGAAATTCGCGCCAGGGTTCCCGAGGGCGAGGGCCTCGTGCCTTTCGTATCGCTGCATCCCCTTGACGGTGACTGGCCTCCCGGCATCGATGTCTTTCGCGCCGTTCGCAATCCCGAACAGCTTCAGGCAGGTCTTTTCTCTGGCGAAGGGGATGCCTTCATCGACTACTTTCCTCGCGAGGGTCTGTCGGACGACTTTCACACTTACGGGATCGACTGGAGCGAAGACCAGGTCACATGGTATCTCGACGGGTCGAAGGTAGCGTCTTCCCCAACATTGGCCGATCACGACGAGCCGATGTTCATCCTTTTCGGTCTTGCGCTTACCGAAGCAGCGAACCTGCTTGATTCCGAAGCATTTCCGCAAGCGTTCGACGTCGATTACGTCCGTGTCTATTCGCAGCCGCCCGAGGGTCCGTTCGCGCTGCGGTCCGAAGGTTTCGAAAGGATCGAGCCGAGCGATTTCGAGGTCCGCCTTCCTTTCGAAATCACCCAGACTTACGACTGGTCCTATCGGATGGAGGAAGACGAAAGGGATCTTCAACTGAACGGTTTCTGGTCCCGGCACGCGCTGGGAAATGACCGGGCGAATTTCGTTCAGGGTTCGGATGCGCCTTTCAATTCTCTGGACGGTGGCCGGGGGAACGATACCCTGCGGGGTGGGGAAGGTGCCGACATCTTCCGTATTCGGGCAGGTGAAGGCAACGATGTCATCCTCGACTTCTCGCTCGAGCCTGGGAACCACGACAAAATCGACCTTTCGGATTTCGATTTTACCCATTTCGAAGAAGTGATGTCGAATACCGAGCAATTCGGGGGGGATCTTGTGATCCGGCTGAGCGGAGAACAGGCTCTGTTCCTCGAAAATGTTACAATAACGGAGTTGGACGCAAGCGCATTCATTTTGTGATAGGAAGTGATCCTCCTGTTACGGGCAAGCCAGAGAGGCATGGATATCCGTTCTTCCAACTACGATTATTGCGACGACCACGCGCGACTTCGATCCACCGGTAGTGGAGACAAGGATCATGGCCGACTATATCTCACGATTGTGAGCGGAAAGGTAACGCGGCTTACCTGCCTGATCGTGGTCGTCGTCTGGATTTTTGGTTTCGCCGCCGACCTGTTCCTGGTTTCCGGACCCGGCGAAACATCGCGGCGGGTGGCGACCAGGTTCTCGCTCGCCAGCGATAGCAGCATCCCGACATACCTTGCGTCGATGCTCCTGCTTTCATGCTCGATCCTGTTGCTGCTCTCGGCGACTACAGACGCCGCGTCCCGGTACAAGCGGAGCTGGCAATTCCTGGCGTTCGTCTTCATCGTCCTGTCGCTGGACGAGGTCGCCATGCTTCACGAATTGAGTGGCAAGGTGCTCGAGCGCGTTGTTCCTGCTGCCGGCAATCTTGGCGGGGTATTCAACTATAGCTGGACGCTGGTCGGGATTCCCGCGGTCGGCTTGCTGGCCCTGATCCTCGCGCGCTGGTATTTCGCGCTTCCCGGCAAGTCCCGCTATCGCTTCGGCCTGGCGGCAGTGCTTTTCCTCGGCGGCTCGATCGGGATCGAGATGTACAATTCCCTGCTCGACGAAAAAATCGATGGGAGGCACTTCGAATACAGTATCTGGACCGCGATCGAAGAAGCACTGGAGTTCTCGGGACTGGTGATGTTCCAGTACGGTCTGCTGCGGTACGTGACGGACCATCGCGACGAGGTGAACGTTGCCTTCCGCTGACCCCTTGGCAAAGAAATATCCAGAGTGCGGCCTTACGGATCGGCAATGCGGGGCAAGCAGCTGCACGGAACATCAGTTCACCGAAATGGTTTCTGGGGCAGGGCTCGCTTCGCCGTGCGCACCGCATGTTCAAATTGCGAGCGATCCTCCGACAACTTTGAGGTAAGTGCTTGCAAAACCAGGAATCGCATACCCGCATCGATCCGAAGGCCACCCTTGCTCCCTTGCGCCGCGTTGCCCGTAGTGCTTGCGAACTGGCCGTAGATGCCGGGCTGCCGCCCGCGCTCGTCGGGTATCGACACTGCAAGACCACCACTGCGGCGCGGCACGTAGAGGAAGTCAGGTCGAAAGGCGAAGCAGCAGGGTTCGAGGTCATCCATCCTGCCGCTCGCGCCGACAATCCTTTGCCATTCAATGTGGGTAGCTTGCAGGATCTTCCCGACGATGCCGGCTGGTGGGGCTATTCGATGCGCGATGTGCCCAGCCGGCCGAAAGGCGAGACGTTCATCGCCACCATACCCGACGCCACCGTGGTCACCTGTATTGACGGCGAGGGCGAATTCTATCCTGCAATCCTGACAAAGGATGGAAAGTCTCTTGAAATGCGGGAAATCCGGTTTCGGAACCTGCACGCAGAGCACATGCGCTCGTCACCACCGGTACGCAGGCTGGCACAAGCCACGTGGGTCTGCGAACGCGTGTACGACAACCATTCGCACTGGCTTTCGGCCCATCTGCCCAAGCTTAGTCTCCTCACGCGAGAGGGACGCTCGGCAAGCATTCTTCTGCCGGAAAAGCTGACCGGGACGATGCAGGCATCCCTCGAAATGCTCGGACTTGATCCTGCCGATCACCAGCGGTTCAGGCCGGGCGAGGTTCTGAAAGTCGGCACGCTGACAGTCGTCGGGACTGATAGGTTCCGCGGCGAGTTGCTGAGGCCTGTGCGCGAGCGGATGACAGCCAGCGCGCAAGGCCGTGGCAAAGGGCGTCGGATCTACATCAGCCGCCGCAAGGCGAAGGTACGACGCTTGGTGAACGAGGATGAAGTCTGGCCCCTGTTCGAAGCGGCAGGCTTCCAGCGGTACGATATGGAAGATGTGTCCTTCGTATCGCAGGTCGAAATGATGGCGGAAGCCGAAGCCCTTGCCGCGCCGCATGGTGCAGGCCTCACCAACATGATCTTCTGCCCGTCCGGCACACATGTGTTCGAGATGGCCTGGCTGGGCTTTCCCAACCCGAATTTCTATGCGCTGGCTTGTGCGATGGGCCATCGATACGGAATTGTCGGGACAAGACCCGTCGGTGGCGGACCCGAAAATTTTCGCGACATGGAGGTCGATGCAGATGCCGTGCGACACGGGCTAGCCGAGATGTGTCGCTCCATGGATGCTGCCTAGCCTGAACGCCGGACTCTTTTGGCCCCGGACTCTTTCGGCCAACGCAATTGTGGCAATCTAGGTCTTGCGGCCAGAGCAGTTTCGGCCCGGGTGGCTGCGCAACCGGTTGCGCAACGATGCGATCTTAAGATTGCCCGCTGCGGTCGCATAGCTGAGTCCGCGCGCGATCTGGCCGGACACGATCGAATGCTTGATCCGCCATAGCAGACCTGAACGGATCGCATCCGCCAGTTCTCGTCCGACGTCGGACTGCTGCTCTAGGCGGACCAGCCCGGAGAGAAACATGCGGTCGCGATCGACCGTCTCGGCGCCATATTTGGAGCCGAGGGCTCGCTTGGCGGTTTCGGTCTCCGTTTCGTTCAACCGTGCGACAGTAACAGCGGCTGCTTGGCGAAAATCGTCGAATGCGAGCGCGGTAAGGCCCTTTCGCATCATGACCGTAGCGCGCTGAATCAGCGCGAGCCGACGGTCCCTGCGGGACCCGATCGAGCGTCCGGGCAGGTATTCGGCAAGATCGAGGTCGCCCCGCAATTTGCGCACGATCTCGGCATCGTGCGACAACCACGACTTGTCGCGTTGCTCGGCCTTGATTCGCATCGACGCGGAGCCGCGCTCTCCATCGTGCTGTCGCTGATAGAATACGACCTCGTCGGTACCGAACGGGGTTGCGCATCGGGCGAGGCGGATCAGCATTTCATAATCCACCGACCGGTCCAGATCCTCGTCGAAGGGACCTACTTGCTCGTAAAGCGTCCTGCGTACCAGCATGCCCGGTTGATGGACGAACATGTCCTCGAGCGTAGCTGGAAGGAGCTCGTCGGGCCGGCAAGGTCTCCAATAGCCCGTGTGTTCGAATTGCCGCTCTCCATTCGTGGACCGAAAGCGCAGGTAGCGGCCATAAGTGAAGTCGACGCTCCGGTGGGAGGCGAATCCCTGCATCAGCCTGGTGCGCCCGCCGGGAGCAAGAACATCGTCGTCGTCCACGATCCAGACCAGCGGCTTGTCGGTCTTGGAAAGGGCGATATTCAATGCGCGCGCCTTCCCGCCATTCTCGAGAGAAATCGACTTCACTCGAGGGGCGAATTCGGCAAGAACCGCGGCTGTGTGGTCGGTCGAGCCGTCGTCGACGACCAGCACCTCGTCGTCCGGTCCCGCCTCGGAAAGAATGGAATCGAGACATTCATGCAGAAACTCCGCCCTGTTGAATGTCGGAACTATGAAGGAGATCGCGTCTGTCATGAGGCTGCACAGGTCGAATGACTGGCAGGGCGGTTGGTTCCCCTTGCGCGCTTGCATATCGATTGAAGGCGCGCGTGTGTCGCGAGTTAGCTGAGCGCGCGAAAGACCTGTCCGTAGGCCTCGGCCATCGACCTGATCGAGAAATCGTAAGCCCTGATGCGAGCGCGCCTCGAGAGCTGCGCATGACGTTCCGAACGCTCGACGCACGCGCCAAACGCTTCGGCCAGCGCATCGGGGTTATCCGGCGGGACGATGATGCCGCCATCCGCAATCGCGTCGGCCACCCCTCCCACGTCGGTCGCAACGCATGGCGTCCCACAAGCCATCGCCTCGAGTACCGACAGCGGCAGACCTTCCCTTCTCGACGAGAGGACGAACGCCGAAGCGTTACGTAGTTCAGCCCTGATTTCTTCGGGCGACATCCTTCCAGGAAATGTAATCCTGTCCGAGATGCCAAGGATGCGGGCTTTTTCGACAAGATTGTCGCGCTGGCTGCCTTCGCCGATGACGGATGCAGTGGCGCCCAGGCCCTGCCGTCGGGCGGAGGCGATCGCCTCGAGCAGGATATCGAAACCCTTGACCGGCTCCAATCGCCCGACGGCGACGAAATGCGGGGCCGCGATCGAGGGGCGTTCGCCATCGCCGGGTGCCCAGAAATCGGTGTCGATGCCGTTGCTGATCACGCGGATAGAACCAGCAGGTATGTTCGCAAGTTGCGATGCCCGGTCTCGCAGTTCCGGAGAAACCGCTGTGACGGCGTCCGCCTGCGAAAGCATCTCAGGCAGCATCTCCGCCTCCTGCCCGTCCGGGTTCAGCAAATCGCTGCCGTGAACGCTGATCACTACCCGGTGGCCGAAGATGCGCCGAAGGAAGAGGAAATTGTGCGCGGCGGGCGTCAGATAATGGACGTTCACGATCGATGTCTGCGTACCGATCAACATCCGCGCCGTTTTTAGCAACGAAGGCAGGTGGGTCCGCCGTCCGGCATCTGGACGCGCGAAAAGGTGCTGGATCGACTTGCCCGCCACGGCGCGACCGGGAGGCGCTCCCCAGATCGTTTCCGGGGAATACCCATTTCGGTCGAGTTCTCCGGCAAGTGCGCCCACCACGGTCTGCACGCCGCCTGCGATAGTGGCATCCACCGGGGAATAGAGAAGCACACGGCCCATGTGGTCGTGCCGACCGGTCCTCGGGCGCGTATGCACAAGCCGGTTTGCGCGCGCGCTTTCGGACATGTCAGTGCGCACCTAGCCCCCGGGTCTCCGGTCGCCTTGCGAGAGCCTTGAATGCCACGCGATACGCGGCCCGCACGCCCAACCTGGCAGAGCGCGGTAGAAGACAGGCCGCTGGCCATGCGATCGCTCGCCATTCGCGTGGTTTCGCTTTCAGTGCCTTCGCACCCAGACTGGCAGCAGCGGCGGCGTCCCCGTCGGGGGATTCGAGGTGTCGGCGGATGCTGTCGAGCAGGAAGTCGGTTTCGACACCGGCCCTTCTCATATCCATGCGGAACCGGTCGTAGAACATCCGTCGGGCCTTCATGTTTCGCTCGAAGTGCCGCGAGCGACGTACCGCGCCGGTCTCGGCGCCATCCGTGTCGTCGTAGTAACGGATCAAGGGGGCATCGACGGCGTCGATCGCGAAGAAGCGCGCAAGCCGGACCCAGAAGTCGTAGTCTTCGATTGCGGGATACTTCTCGTCGAAATAGCCGATCGTCTCGACCACGTCGCGACGGATCATCGCATTCGATCCGGCTCCATGCACCACGTTTCTGACAAGCAGCGTTTCGAACAGCCAGCCGCGATGGCCCGGCAGGTCGATACTGACGACCCCGCCGGGCAGAAAGTGCTCGACGCCGGTATAGGTTAGCCCGATTTCGGGCCTGCCTGCCATGAGCCTTACCTGGGCGGAAAGCTTTCCCTGCAACCATTCGTCATCGGAATCGAGAAATGCGATTAGCTCGCCCCTGGCCTCCCGCATCCCGCGATTTCGCGCCGCGGCTACCCCGGCATTCCGGGGTTGGCGCAGAATCCTCATCCGCGGGTCTCTGACCTTCTCGAGCATGTCGAGGGTGTCGTCGGTGGAGCAGTCGTCCACGACGAGCAGTTCGAAGTTGGCATGGTCTTGTCCAAGAACGCTCTCGATAGCGCGCCCGACGATCGATGCCCGGTTATATGTCGGTATGATCACGCTCACACTTGGCCGGGTGAAATCCTTCGATTGCGGAGGAGCGTGCTGAACCGCTTCGGCGTCCACATCGGCATGAGGTTTGGCGTGGGAGGGGACATCTGCCCCAACAAGTTCATCGGAGAGCGCCTCTTTCAGGCGAATGCACCGCTGGAGCAAATCGGAAAAGTTTCGGGCGTCAGACAGCACGCTGTCGACTGCCAGGTTCAGCGCATGCCGGTATTGGTCCAGATCATGCTTGCTGGCGAGGTCCGCCGCAATCTTCTCGAGGACCCGTATGCGCGATAGGACACCGCCGTGCGTATTTTGCTTTGACGACAGCGACTCCATGTCCTCGGGTAATCGCCGGTAGTATCCGGTGCCAAGATCGCTTCGAACCAGTCTGACGCCCGCGACGAGTGCGCGCATAACGATGTCGCCATCGTCGTTGACCGAGATGTCGGGGTCCCACCCGCCGGAAGAATGATAGGCGCTCCGCGACCAAAGGATCGAGCAGGGAGGGTGATACCAGCCGGAAAGCCAGGCCGTGAGGTCGTCGACGCCTCCCGGATGCGGGGGACACGACGCCGGCATTACGCGCCAACCCTCTGATGCTGGGACATAACGACGCCAAGGACATCGAGCGATGGAACCGGGCTTGTCTTGAAGCACGTCGACCATCGCCGCGAGCGTATCCGGCGCGATGAGATCGTCGGCGTCGAGGAACATGATCGCGTCGCCGCGTGCGAACTTCGCTCCGGCAATTCGCGCGATCGATGCTCCCCGCTCGGGAACATCGAGAACTACAACCGATGGGTCGGTTTCGAAGGCTACCCGGCGGCTTTCATCGGTTGAGCCGTTGTCGGCAACGATGATCTCCAGAGGAGCCTCGGTCTGGCGCAACACCGACTGAAGTGTAGCGCGCAGGAACTTCTCGCCGTTGAAGCACGGCACCACAACCGAGACTTGTGGTCGGCCAGTCATGGCACTCGCCACGACGAACGCCGCATTCGATGAGTTTTACGGTTGGTTTTCAAAGTCGTCCAACAGTCGTTGTAAAGGGCCACGATCGCGGCGGTTTCGCCCCGGCGGCGCGTTGCGGACGGATCGCGCGGGAACCGCCGAGGTGCATCCGCTCCGATGCTTCATCTGGCTAACGCCGTACGCAATGGTCGGTTCCTCCGGGACATGCGGCGCCGGAGCAACTTGCCGAAGGGCAAGTGTTCACGGGAGATAGCCGAGCTCCTGAAGATCAAGCCCCCGCAACCGCTCGGTTTCAAGGTTCGGCGCGCGGTAGATATCGAGAATCCTTCGCGACAGCTCCGGTTTCAGTTCGATCTGTTCCGGCTTCGAGCCCGCTTTGCCAATCAATCTTCCGATCCCGCCGGCTGCTTTGCGAAGCTGCCATCGATCATGGCCTGTGCTACGTTTGTTGTCGCGAACCGTGCAGTCCCAAGCGAGGGCGTCGGGCTCGATCTCAAGAAAGCCGGCGATCGCATTTTGGAATGCGGCCTCGTGTACGTTCATCCACTCCATCGGGATGAGCACGAGGCTTTCGGGACCCAGAGATTCCGACACGGCTTGCTCGATGGCAGCGTAATCGAGAAGCGCGCCGAAGGTGAACCGCTCGGCGCGTGGATCGGCGATCTTGTCGATCAGGTGTTCGAAATCGGACTGACCGGGATTCTCGCTGCGGTCCGAAACCTGGGCGTAGTGGGACGCGAGCCAGTGATCCTGCCGCCTGACGAGGCAGAGAAGCTTTATCCGCGAAATGCCCCGTTCCTCGGTCGCCGCCTTCAGAGCGGCAAGATGTGCCTTGAGAAGCCCGTGGCGCGAAGCCGTACGCCCTATTGCTTCATCGGAAACGACGATGTCGCGCCTGTCTTCAATCCAGTCCCTGCCGAAAAGCTCGCGGAAAACTTCGTCTGCTTCATATTTCCAGACAGTTTCGCTGCGCCGAAAGACCTGTGCGAGCAGCCGCTCCCCCATGCCGGGATCGAAATACCGATTTTCGGGCATCGAGATCACAATCCGGTCTTCGAGGCACGGAAAAATCCTTTCCTGCAGAAAAGTCGACGCCGTCTTGGGCATGAGCGGCCCCCATTGAGTGGTCCGGTTTGATTGTTAGTGCATAGTTGTCTCCGGCGCCATGGCTGACCGCAGGTGTAGCGAAGCGGAACCGGA
>NZ_JACBZF010000010.1 GCF_013408095.1 Novosphingobium marinum | reverse complement strand
TGGGGCTTAGCGACCTCCGGCGGTAACGGCCATCATGCGGTTCTTGAAATGTTCTCGCTTAGCGTTGTCTGGCGTACCTTCCACGCGATGCCCTCAAGAGGTTCTCGATATCGGCTGTGGCTGGGGCGGAATGGCGATCTACCTCGCCCGAAGAATGGATCTGAGCGTCACGGGCATCACGCTCAGCGAGGAACAGCTTGGCTTGGCACGTACACGCGCCGATGAAGCAGGCGTCTCCGATCGCGTGAAGTTCGAACTGATCGACTATCGTGACCTCGCCGCCAGCGGGCAGCGTTTCGATCGGATCGTCGGTGGGCATGTTCGAGCACGTCGGACGCCCGCAATTCGAGACATTCTTCCGCAGCTGCGCCAATATGCTTGCGGACGACGGGGTGATGCTGCTCCATACGATCGGCCGGATCGGCACACCGGGTACAACCGACGCTTTCACGCGCAAATACATCTTTCCCGGTGGCTACATCCCGGCTCTTTCGGAGACGGTAGCGGCGAGCGAAAAATATCGTCTCATTGCCAGTGACGTCGAAATGCTGCGGCTGCATTACGCCAGAACGCTGCGCGCATGGTATGCCAATTGCGAAGCCAACCGCGAGAGGATCGAGGTAATGTTCGATGCGCGGTTCTATCGCATGTGGATCTTCTACCTGGCCGGCGCCACGGCGGCTTTCGAAAATGGCGGAATGTGCAATTACCAGATTCAGTATTGCCGCGATCGGCGGGCTTTGCCTTTGACCCGCGGGTATATCGGCGAGGGGGAAGAGGCGTTGCGGGGCAGGTGAGAGCAGCCCACACGGGTCTCGCGCAACCGGTTTCGATCGAACAGGAAACCGTGCGGACACTAAGCCAGCTTATTCTATGCGACAGGTCTCGAAGATCTCTTTGGAGGGTTCGCAACCCTCAAACGATCAGCGGCGGAGAAGAACCCGGCGACCGGCAGGGATCGGCGGTGCCTGCTGAAATCCCGCTGCTCCGCCTTCCAAGCCAGCTTCGGGTAAGGATATCGCTGGCGATTTGAACGAGGAGAAATGCAAGCCACAGGAACCCTAAAATAACGGACATAGGTTGCCAAATGGCCCTATATGGCCAATACGATGCCATATAGGAGTATTATGATGACTGCATTTCAGCCTGTCGACACCGCAATTCGCGATTTTCGGCCCGTGCCGATTACCGATGACGAGGCCGCTGCGATGTTTCGTGCGGTGGTAAACCTGTTCGGAAAATGGGATGTGACCGACGAACAGGCGTCCACACTGCTCGACGTCCCCGTGCGGTCTTACCGCCGCTGGAAAGCGGACGGTGAACCCGGCCGGATCGACCGCGACGGCAAGGCGCGATTGTCCAACCTGATCGGTATTCACAAGGCGCTGCGCTATATGTTTCGTGAGACACGGCGCGCCCATGACTGGATCAAGGCACCCAATAGCGCATTCCAGGGTCGCTCCGCGCTCGATATCATGCTGGGCGGCGAACTGACCGATCTGATGCGGGTTCGCCGCTATCTCGACGCCGAGCGTGGCGGGTGGTGATCGATCCCGAAACGGTCCCGGTTTCCACTATCGAATGGCAAAGCGCGGTCCGTATCATCCGCAGCATCCACCCGCCGATCGATCTGTTCGAGGATATTGCCGATCCCGCCGACTGGCCGCTCCTCATATCGGCGGAGCAAAAGACCAATCCGCGATTGATGGAGAATATCGGCAATCTCGACCTCGTACCGCAAGAGCGGCGTGTCGGCGGACCGGGGGCGACGTATCTTATGGCACCGTTCACCCATGTCAGCCACGACCGCCCGACGCGATTCAGTGACGGCAGCTATGGCGTGCTCTATGCGGGCAACAGCTTCGAGGTCGCGCTGCTCGAAACCATTCATCATCATAGCCGCTTCATGGCGCGCACGAACGAAGCACCAGGCTGGACTTCGCAATTCCGCGAGGTCGTGATGGACATCAATGCGCGGCTCCATGATCTCCGCGCGGATGAGGGACGATTTAGTGAAGCCGCGGACCCGAATGACTATTCGGCAAGTCAAACGCTGGGAGGGCAATTACAGGCAGCCGGGTCGAACGGGGTGACCTATCCAAGTGTGCGCCGCGAAGGCGGCGAGTGTGCTGGCCTCTTCTATCCCTACCTCGCCTCAAATGCGATCCAGGGCCGCCATCTTGATTATCATTGGGATGGGGCGCGGGTTGATCTCTACCGCGATACCGGGACAGGGGAAGTGTTTCGGATCGTGTGACATGTGAGATGCAAATTTTCGGCAGAGATTTCAAAGGGAAGCGGCGCTGACCATACGCCGACAGTTCTGGTTTAATATTGCTGTGAGCGGCCTGTCGATATCCCCGCGACTGCCTGCTCCATCATCAAGCGTGTCGAACGCAAAGCGCAATTCAACAAAATGCAATCTTCTTGAGTGCAGCCGATATAAATTCGCGCGTCTTCGGGAGCGACAAGCATATCGATCAGAGCGGTTTCGTCGCCGCTTCGATCGCCATCTTCGCCGGCAACAATGGATCGTTTCATAGCCGCTTCGCAAAGAGTCATCAGGCTATCAAAAACCGGGACGAGAATTTCAAGCCGATGCCGCGCCAGCGTCTGGTATATGTAGGGCTGAACCGCTTCGCCATGATCCTTGGCATCGCGCCAGCATCGCATGACGTCCAGAATTATGCCTTCCGGCATATCCAATGCTTCATCGAAGCGGACCGCGTGAGCCTCCGCCATTGTCTAAAGCCTCTCTAGTCTCTCGAACAGAGTCTTGGATCAGGACGCGCGGAACCAATTCCTTGTATCACATACCGAGCGTTCGCCTAAATCGACAAAGCTCCAGTACGGCGATACCGGCGATCAATCATCCTTGTCGGCGTGCTCGGGTTTCCCCTGGCGCTCGCCCTTGGCGAAATCCTCAAGTTCGTCCTCGCTCATCGAGTCATACATGTCTTTCGAAGCGCCTTGCAGATCGCTCACCTTGGTATCGCCGCGCTTCGCGGACAGAGCTGCTCCTGCGGCCTTTTGCTGGGCTTTCGATTTTGCCGGCATGGTATCTGCTCCTTGCCTCCACTCAATATGCTTCTCGGCACTGCGTGCGCGCGAAGTGCGTGGCTTCCGTCACCAGTAAGGTGTGACCGCCCAATAGTCGTACGACCGCGTCTGGTAGTCGCGGTCATAAGCGGTGTCGCGCTCGCTTTCCTTATAGGTCGGCGCGCCCTTCAACTGATCCTCGGTCACGTCGAGCTGATAGCCACCCAGATCGGTATTGTAGTCGAACTTCTCCCAAGGAAGGCTGTGCAACTCGCCGCCCATACCAAGGAAGCTTCCAACCGAAATCTCGACATCGCGGGCCTGCCCGCCGCGCTTTTCGATCAGGACACGTTCGACAGTACCGATCTTGTCGCCATCTGAGCCATACACTGCGGTACCTTCGACGCGGTCGCTGCCAATCAGATCGCTGTTCCTTACGTTTTCATGCGACATCGTGAGAACTCCTTTCCGACTGAAATTGACCAGGAGAGACTTGGTCACAGCGGGGTAACGCTCGCACCGCGATGATAGTTTCTCCGCTCGTCGCAAAAATCTGCTTTGATAACAAAGGTTAGTCACTGAAGCAGTAGGCTGATCGTCAATTTATATGAGCAAGGCGCTCGAACGGCGCGCCGGTTTTCTCGTCGAGAATGGTCTGGCAGCGCGGCAGGGAACCGCGTCAAGTTTGCGCGCAACTTGCTGGGGGCGCTGCGCGATCACATTATGGCGGCGCTGCGAATCCCTTTATCGGTAATCCGCGCACAAGCGTTCTCAGGAAGGGTGCTGAAAGGCAGGCCGAGTTGATCCGCTAGAGCGATAATACATCTTATGTTAAATCAAATACTTATCGTTAGCATGTATGAGTGCAGGTAAAGTTCGCTGACGCAAGAGCGTCAGCCTTAGAAGACCGAAGGCCCTGTTAGCAGTGCCGGGTTCCATCTGCCGGTTGACCTCGGCAAACCATCTGGTGACGTGTTCTTCATTGGGCTCGTCGATGCAGAGACCCGGAAAAGCGTCCTGCAAGTAGACCCGCCGGTAGCAGCCATTGATGTCCTTGGTCTTTGGGACACCAGCGCATTGCCCATTTCTCCCAGAACTCGTCGAGGAACTGGGTGAGCAGAAGGATTTCGGCGAACTGATCGACATCTGCGAAAGTGGCGGGAGCGCGGCGTAATGACCGCTGGCACACTTTCACGCACTGAGAAAATTGTCCGGCTCAATGACCGGGCGCGGCAGGCGATCGGGCTGGCCGGTGTTGCCGTGGCGACAGAGGGATTCCGGGCCTTGCCCGAGGCAGATCGGTCTCGGGTGCGTGAGTTGATCGAGACCTTCGACGCCTTCGTGCCGGACAACGATCCGTAAGGCGAGCGTGATTTCGGAACGATCTATCAGGGCGGCGATGGAAATTGGACGAGCATGCGACCGGCACAACTTGCCGAAACCGTGTTCTGGAAGATCGATTCCTACGACCGCGATTTGCGGTTCGGCAGCGAGAACCCGGCCAACCTAGCGACTGCCCGTCGAGTGCTGACGATCATGGTTGCCAGCGAATATTGAGGGGTGGAGCATGACCAGGCGCAATCCACCGGTCCGCATCGCCGGACCCGACCCCGACCAGATCATCATGCCGGGCGTGCGCCCGGTCACTCTGGGCGAGAAGCTGCAATGCGGCGCCGACATGCCGATGCTGCCGCGCCGAAACCAGAAGCCGCGCGATATCGGCTTCTGGGATCCGCTGCGCGATAAGCTCGATCTGTTCTGACTGGTGAAGTTGGTTGCGCGGCCCGCCCACGGGCGGGCCGCTGCAATTACTGAACGGGTTGCTTCATGCCGCGAGGTGCTCGGGCCGTGCAGCAACCGATACCTTGACGCGAACATCGCGGTCGAGCCGGTCGAGGATGCGCATCAGCCGGTCCACGGTGAAGCGGTCGAGCTTGACCTGGCGGATGCGCGAAAAATCGGCCGCCGCAATACCGGTGCGGGCCTCGGCATCGCGGACGGTCAGTTTTTCCTTGTCGAGCGTCTTGACCACTTCGGCGGCGAGGATCGCGCGGAGCTGACGCAGGCTCGCATCGGCCACGTCGAAATCGGCAAAGACATTGCCTGACCCGCGCACCAGTTCGATGTCGTCCTTCTGTTCGGTCATTCCAGCATCTCCTTCAATCGTCTGATCCGCTCGCGCACGAGGTCGATCTCGCGCTGCGGCGTCGATATTCCCTACGTCGACTTCTTCTGGAAGGCATGCACCACCCAGATATCGTCATCCAGTTGCAGGGCGTAGACGACACGGTAGGCATCGCCGCGCTCCTTGATCGCCAGCTCCCAAACACCGGAGCCGAGACCAGCGAGCGGCTTGGCGATGTCCGGCGCCCCGCCATCGGCCACGATCGTCAGCGCATCGAGCGCCTTGTCGATCGCACGGGCCGGGAACGCCCCGAAATCCTTGCGCGCTGCCTTGATCCACGAAATCGGTCGAAGCGTTGGGGCGCGACATGATCCTATGTAGTCATATCTGACAACACTTGTCAATCGGGTATGTCGGGATGTTTGCCAGCGTGATCGAAGCGAAGCTTTCGTCTAACCATGTTTTCGGATTCATCCTGGTAGGACGTTCCCCACCTTCCCTGACCGCCCTCGTGCCGTGCGGAGATCAAAACCGAAGCCTTCCATCCGGCTCCGCAGACGCCCTTGGCGATGCCGAACGGCAGCCAAAGGCGCTGCCAATTCCTGCGGTGAATATAGACGTCAATCTCCGCATCGCCCAATATATTCACGGCAGTTCGTGTGGAGATTGGGGAGTCTATTCTCCGCCAACCGCATGGAACCAGAGCGACCGGATGCGAAAAGTCGGTCGCTTAAGCCTTTTCAACCGACCGATATGCCACTCCGATCCGGTGCTTGGCGCTTTCGCGTCGACGACGAACTGCATCGACAAAACGCCGCGCCGACGCCGCATTCGGAAAGCTGTCGCGCGCGCCCTTTCCTTTACAACCTATGCGACCCCAGTGACGATCGACGACGGTCCAGCCAAACAGGTCAAGCGTGACCGTGAGCTGATAATCGCGTGCGATGTTGCGCGCAGTATCGACAGCCCGCCAGTGCTCGCGGCATTCGAAGTGCTTTGCCATGAATAAACATTACTCACACCGAAACCCGCAAATCCAACGCAGAAACTGAATCACCGCCCTGCCCTGTGATTCAAATCTTCGATTAAGCATCGCAGGGGTCCTGCTATCCGAGCTTGGGCCACGCGGCCTGACATTTTCCGCAAGGACCTAAAGCATGCGGCGGAGGCCGCGCTTTCGCCGTCGATGCGACAAAATGATGACAACGTGGGCTATCTGAAGTTGATATCATCCCACTCGTTGAGGGTTGGCTTGACCCAGGATCTGATCGCGTTGGGCGCTGACGGTGTCGCGATCTTGAATGCAATGCGCTGGGATTCTGCATCGACGGTGCTGCGATACGGCAGGAAGCTGCAGGCATACTCGAGCGCAACCGCACGGTTTCTGGGAAACGATCCGCAATAAGACCAGGGTTTGATTCCGGACAACGAAGTTTCGATACTAGCTTTATTGAAACAGCATCTTCTCGAGTGCATCCGCCAGTTCACATCGCTTCTTGGCAGGGAGCCGGTCCAGATTGCGTTGCTTCCACAGGACGGCAGACAGGTGCCAAGCTTCCGGTATGCCGAGAAGTTGCCAGTCCGGCTCTCCGCGTTTGAAGCCGACCAGAAACCGCCGATGCGCATCGGGCATGTCGGCAACCATCGCAGCGATGATCGCCTCGCGCGCTTCTTCAAGATCGGCCAGCGCGATCGGCTCATGCGTCATTCCGACAAAACCGCGCTCGAATTCCTCCATAAGCGGTTTTCGTGTCGGGGCAAGAACTTCGCCAATCGGGCGATGGTGACTGATGACGTAGACAAGGAATGCGCGCCGCAGCTCGTCGCCTATACCTTCGTGCGCCAGGAGATCGCGCACGTCGAAAAGATCGCGAGGGTGCTGGCGGTCGAGCGCCGCGACGATCTTGCCCGCATAAAGGTCGCCGAAGGATACGACCTGCAATTCGGCAAAGCCAAAGGCGTCTTCGACTGTTGGCACAACGCTCTTCACGGCAGGATCGTAGACGGTGCCGCGCAGTACCGGCGTCACCTCAATCTTGATCTGCACGCCTCCGGCGCGGACGACCAGCTTGGTGACGATTTTCTCGTCGGCCGAGCGCGAAGCATGGACCTTCGCATCCGGTATTCCGCGTTCGATCCGTTTCGCTATTCGCAGCATGGCCGCGTCGATCGCGGCAAGTGACCTGGTGCGATCCTCGACCGGCAGATAGGTCAGGTCGATGTCCACCGACAGGCGCGGCATGTCGCGCACGAACAGGTTGATCGCGGTACCGCCTTTGAGGGCGAAGGCTTCTTCCTGCGCCACGAAAGGAATGGTGCGGATGAGAAGGGCGACCTGTTGCCGGTAAGGGTCGAGAAAGGCCATGATGCCCGCTACCCCGCCAGATCGGACGGTACGGTTATGTGGTAGCCGGGGTCGAGCGTGCCACCTCTGACCAGGACGCGCTTCCCCGATCCAAGATCGACACGGGTCACATCGAGCCGGGATCGCCAGGCATGCCGGTGGCGGTCCGCGAAGAACAGGAATAGCCGTTTTACCTTCACGCTGGCACACGTCTCCAGCAGGGTTTGCAGGCGACGCGGGCTGAGATCGCTCAGCCCTTCCATCAGGGCATCGACTTGATGGAAACTCTCATGCTTGGGCAACTCGTCGAGCAGCTCGAGCACGGCGCGTTCCTTGCTGGCATAGCGGATGGGCAAGCTTAGGCCAGCGGCGCTGACCATGACCGGGCTGGGTTCCGGCGGCGCGCCGGCATCGCCGGGAAACAGACGCAGACTGTTGTGCCAGCGGAAGGCTACGTCGAGCGGCAAGCTGTCCAGCCATGTCGGCGGTCGCTTCGGCCCGTAGAGGTGAACCTCGCGCATCTCCGCCGAAAGGTAATGGGCATAGCCTAGCTGTTCGAGTGCGGTGCGCCCGCCGACGGTCAGCGGCAGGTCCAGCACGGTCTGGAGCGAGATAACCACCTGCGGCCATGTCAACGGCGCGCGCGAGCGACGATAGACCCGCCGCGCCGGACTTTCGAGCCAGCCAGCGCGGACATACTGGCTGCGCAGCGCCGATGAATAGCCGTGAGCCTCCATCCACGCGGCATCGGCCAGGAGTCCCTCGGGGAGTTCCCGCTGGAGCCGGTTTAGCTTGCCGTCCGAACGCTTAGTCATGCTTCGTGTTTTGGCATACCTTCAAACCAAAATCCAGTTTGAAGCTTTCCGCTTTTGCCAAGCCAAGCTTGGTGTTTGGCGAAGTCTACAAACCTTAGCTCGGACTCAGGGCCCAAACCTGCGGTCGAACTCACGCCTCAGCCGCGAGATCTCGGACGTCTAGTCTGCGAGGTATCCGCGCTGACAATGTTTCGGCATCCCGCTCAAAAGCAGACCAGTTCTCTTAATCTCCGCATTGCGCAATACATTCGCGACAGTACATGCGGAGATTGGAAAGCCTATTTTCCCAAACTGCCTGAAACCATGGCTACGGGATGTGAAAGGTCGCTCGCCTATGTTTCTTCAACGGACCGATATGCCACTCCGATCCGGCGCTTGGCGCTTCCGCGTCGACGACGAGCTGCATCGACAAAACGCCGAGCCGACGCCGAATTCGGAAAGCTGTCGCGCGCGCCCTTCCCGTTACAACCTATGCGACCCCAGTGACGTTCGACGACGGTCCAGCCAAACAGGTCGAGCGTGACCGTGAGTTGATAGTCGCGTGCGATATTGCGCACGGTGTCGACAGCCCGCCAGTGCTCGCGGCATTCGAAGTGCTTTGCCATGGAAAAACATTGCTCACACCGAAGCCCTCAAATCCAACGCAGAAACTGAATCACCGCCCTGCCCTGTGATTCAAATCTTCGATTAAGCATGCAATGTGTGCACTGCCTTCCAACCCTGTCCCATGCGCAGGTTTGGAATTGCCCGCAAGGACCTCGATCAAAGGACTCCGTAACGGACCGCCCGTCCTGATTTGAACGCAGCATTCCGCCAGTTATTGTTTTTAATGACCTAGAATGCTATGCCCAGACAGGAGCGAATGATGGAAACCTTTGATCCATACGCAAATGACGGACCGATCGAGTACGTCGTTAAGACCGGTGACCCATCGCGTGGCGCATCGATGCGAGATGAACGAATCCTCCTCGATGATGGCTTTGATGCTTCTTACAGTTCTGGCGAAACAAGCTCTGGCTCTCTGACCGCTCTCGTTTTAGCTATCCTTTTCATGATCGTAGCTTTCGCCAGCATGTAGGCTGGCCGGGTTTCTCTAAAAAGGCTCGGTTTCATCTTTGATCCCGATCATAGAATCTCCGGTCAAAGCGTTCCTCCGATCCATCGGGCGATCTCTGATCCTCATCAAATTCACGTCGGCGCTGACCATATCGCTGGGTATTCGCATCGAGCCGCTGTCCTAGCGAGGTGCCTCCGTCGTCGATTCTCTTGCCAATCGAACCGTCGGACGAGCCACTTGCCAAGTTGCGCGCTCCCCCATGTGAACGACGCGGCGCGGACCCACGAAGGTCGGCTTCGGAAAATTCCCCAGGAACAGAAACATTTCCGATGATTGACCCACTCTGGGGGATCAAATCCTTATACGGGGCGACGCGCTGATCGTAATAATCGGAGATGATTTCGCGGGCCACCAGATCGTAAGCAGCCTGTTCCTGAGGGGAGTAGTCTGTGCGGGCAAGACTGGGCGCCGTAATGCCCATTTCAGCGGCTTTCTCCTGATAACGACCTGCCACGATCTGGCTCATGTCGAAGTTCACGATCGCGCCGACGCCATCCCGCGTGGATGTGTTACTGCTAAGAGAAAGCGCAGTTTCATCGATCTCCGCAATGCGCCCATCAATCCTTCGGATCTGTTCGAGCGCCTGCTCACGAGAATGGGAGTTGTCGGTGTATGCTTCGCTTCGGTTAAAACTGCCGCTCTGCGAATATGTGCCGCTGTCCTGCGTAACATTCGATCCGTTCGAGCGGTTGTCCGATGTCGATGAGTCGAAGCCATTCGACTGATCGCGACGACCTCCGCGATCGACACTGTCCACATAGACGCCCTGGCCCGAAACTCCTGCCTGTACTCCGCCGCTGATACCGGGTCGCCCACCGCCTCCACGTTGATTGCTACCGCCTCGGCCACCACCGGCGCCGACGCCGATACTTCCTCCCCGGCTAGTTTCCAGCCTATCGGTTTGCGTCTGCTGCTTCCCGGAAGTGGTCGTGATGCGTTCACTTTCGTTGACGCCGTCTCGGGCATCCACCGACTGGTTATCGAAGCGCTGAATATTCTCGCCAGAACGATAACCGGCCGAACTCTCCGACCCACTCGAATTTCGAACACCACTGGTTTGCCTGGTCGAGGTGCGATCAAGAAAAGAAACTGCGCGCGAACGTTCCTGGGTCAATGTATTTCGCGCCGTCTCCAGCTCCGAAAGCGTCTGCTGCCTTTCCGCGTTGTTGAAAGAACTGAGCGACGAGCCGAACGCAAGGCGGCTCATACCCGGAGAGGTGTCGAAGACCGACGAACCATCGGCCATTGTTTTGGTGAACGTTCCGTTCGAATTCACCATCGACTGGACCGCGGCTCCACCCGTGAACGAAGGCGCGGTGTTCCACTGGTTGGCTTGCCGGTTGGAGCTCGACAGGTTCATGTAGCTCTCGTTCCCGTAGGAATAGTTACCGGTCGTTCGCTCGACAGCCGCCGCTTCCGCTGCAGCCTGTGCTGGCGCGAGCATCGACGTCGCTTGCGATGATACGGCCATCGCTCCCCGCGCCATGCCGGCAGCAAGGAACGGAATCGACATCATCAGGAAGCCTGCAATCGTCGCGGTATCGGCGTTGACAGCATCGATACCGGCCATGCCTGCCATCGTGATGCCGCCCGGCGCGGTCGCATTCAACGAGTCCGACGCGCGATCCATGATGAACATGTGCAAGACCACATAGAGTGGGCCCCATGCGGCCAGATAGAAGAAGCCGGTGAAATAACCTTTCAGCGCGGTCACCCCTGTGCGCGGAAGAAGGAAGAGCGGAAAGAGGACCGGGAACATCGCATAGAAGACGACGGTCAGCACGATGTTGAGAAGCGGGACCCACGTCATCGCTTGCTGTGTGATCGACGTGTAGGTGTTGCGCGCCTGTTCCTCGGCGCGGAGCATGGCGAATGTATCGCCATCAGCCGCACCGAGATTGGCGCGCGCTTCGAGGAAGGCACTCACCAGCGAGCGTTGATGGAAAATCTGTTGCGCGGTCTGACTGCTACCGTGGAACTGATTGGCGATGACTGGGAGGTCGGCGATCAGTTTGGCGCGAGCAGCCGCGGGCGTGAGGCCTGGAAAGAGCTTGCGGCCCTCCTCCTCGAGCTGCGCATCGGTATAGGTGACAATTCCGCTCTGAAGGCTCGTGTATCCTGCCTGGCAAGTCACGATCGTCGGGGTGCCCGTGGCAGGGATCCACTTCATACCTCGCGCCGGCGAGCCGGGGCCCATATCGGTCAGGATGTCGTTCGAGTTCGCGATCGTGTCGAAAGACGCATGGCCGAGCAAGATGTCATAGAAGAGGCACTGCTTGAAATACTCCTCGAGATTGGCGCTGATGCGGGGGTCGCGGATCTGGAAGTCCCGGGTGCGATCCCAGAGCCTCGCTCCATAGATCATACCGTTGTTCGACATCTGCAGGGTGCCAGGCATCGTGAAGACGGTCTCGGCCGTGCGCGTCAACCAGTCGCCGGCAGTCGAGCTGACCGACGCGATGAGGGCCAGACCAACCGGGACGTTGCCGACCGTCGAGGGTGCCAGACTGGGATTGAGGCGATCGGTGACCTGCACGGTGGTCGTCGGAACGATGAGTGCCCCGTAAATGAGTGTCGCACCCAGGAACCAGTTGAGCCAGGCGCGCCAGTTCAAACTGAAGGCGACGATCAGAAGCGTGTATATGAAACCCATCACCATCACGACCCGGAGAAGCGAACGGAAGCCCCCTCCCCCCGTCCATGCGGAGACCGCGTTGAGGACGTTGACGATGTATTCCCCGCCCCCAATCGTGAAGATCTCCATCATGGTCCCTGATCCTTACTGGACGCCTTGGTTCGACAGCGACGTGCTGAAGGACAGCGCCGCCGACATCTGCGGGGAGAGATTGTTGCGCAGCGTGCCCTCCAGGAAGACCGCGCGCTGGATGACGTGCTGCGTTCGATCGAGGCGCAGGTTCATGCCTTGGGAATATCCATCGAGGACGTGGCGCACGGAGACGATCTGGTCACGCCATTGCGACAGCGCTTCCTCGTTCGCGTTCTGGAACGTCCCGACTCCCCGCGATGCGTAGCCGTAATATTGCTGCGCAAGCGCATCGAGCAGATCCATCGACACAATCTCGGCCAGATCGTTCATGTCATTGGCTGTCATTCCGCCAAGCGTCGCCGCCGCGTTGACCGAAATGATCTTGTATAGCGGGATCGTGGTCGCGCCGAGCAGTCCGATCTCGTCCGACGTCAGCGCGGTGTTCGACCGGATCTTGGCATTCATGCTCTCGATCATCGCACGGACGCGAGGCTTCAATGCCTGCGCCTGGTCGACCGACATGGTCTGAGTCGTCGGATTGAGACACTTGTCGATCGTATCGCACTTCAGCATCGTGACCGAGTTCGTGCCGTCGAGAAGCGCCGTCAGGAGCGCGCGATCGCCTTGCCCGAAGAACTGGTAGCCGCGCCTTCCGCTCCCATCGCCATCCTGATAATAGATGACGGTCCCCACGAACGTCATGAGGTACTCGCGGAATTGGGGAGAGAAGCTCGGATAGCTCTGCTTCAGCATATCCCACGTGAAGTTGTAGCTTTCCGACGGAATGTTCGGATCGCTGTTCGCAGCGATCGTCGACTCCCGCTGACCGCCGGTCCCGCATTCGTGACGGCCTTTCGCCCAGTCCGAAAAGAGCCCCTGGCTGTTGCCGATCGACTTGCAGATCTCCGACGACATGCGGTCCGACTTTCCCCACAAACCGCCGACGAGATTTTGAGCGGTTTCGCAGCTGTTCATGTTGAACTGGTTCATCTGCTGAGCCTTCTGCGCCATCTCTTCGATCGTCGAGGCGATCTGCGGGCTGATCGACTTGATGGCGAGCTGGAAGGCGAAGCCGAGCGCATTGTTGGCGGTCGCCTTCATCATCGCGACGATCTCGTCGGTGTTGATGAAGGAGAAGCTGCCCGAGAAGACGTCGATGCCGCCGCAACCCGCCTTGATCGAGGGCAGTTGCAGATTGACCGGGTTCACGCTCTTCTGCGGAAACCGTGTCCAGATGTTCCCACCCGAATAATAGCCCGCGGATTGGCCCTGATAGGCGGTCGGCCCGGTCGCGTTGGCCGCCGCACCCATGTCGTTGAAGAAATCGTTGAGCTCGGCCCCAACCTGCGCGCTGACCGGCGCAGCGGCCATGCCTGTCGTCGCCACCGCGCAGAGAGCGACACCGGCGCGTTTTGCGAAACGGGCGGCGATGCCGCCTCTCGTCCGAGTAGACATCAGTAATCGCTCCCTGGCTCGATCTGCGTGAGGTAGAAGATGCGCTGCATGACTTCGTCGGCCGCCATGACGCCGTAGCCGATCGGGATCGGCTGCTTGGTTTGCGTGTCGAACAGGACGATCGCCGGCACGGTGCCTCCCTGAAGACCCATTCGCTGGTACTGTCCGCTGTCGATCACGTAATTCGGGAAGAGCTCATTCGGACCACCGTCCATTGATACAGCCAGCACTTCGAGGCCGTAGTTGTCGGACAACGCGCGCATGACCGGCGAGAACGTCCGGCACGCCGAGCAGCTCGAAGAGTAGAAGTAGAAGACGCCGTAGCGCTGCGTGAGCGCCTGCATCGATCCCTCGCGCTGGTCGCGGCGGTCCGTGAGCCAGGTCTGCTTGGCCAAGGTGCCCACTGGCCGTTCGAGTGTGTAGTCGAGCTCGGGGTTCTGCCAGATCGACCTGCTCCACGTATCGGCGAAGGTCGACGCACGATCGAGCTGCTCACGCTGAAAGCGGATGTAGTTGACGATGTTCTCGGAGGTCGGTTCGAGGATCGCGAGCGCCTTGAGTTCGTCGAGCTGCTTGGTGATCGCCGCCATTCGCTCCACGGCGGGTACGGTTTGGGCGGGCTGTTGCTCCCTCTCCTTCGCCTCGCGCTTCACCTTCTCGGAATTGCAGTAGAACCACGACCCGAGCTTGCGCTCGTGGCAGTAGAAGGCATCGCGCTGGGACGCCGTGTCCGCCGTCTGCGCCAAACTGGGGGCCGTGGCTGCGGCGACTACTGCCGCAAGGCTGAGCAAAGCGAGCTTGTTCATGAGCGTTTCCCTTTGTCGAGGTCGAGCATCTGCAGGAGGAAGGCGGTCTTGAGGTGACCCCGACCACGGTCGATCATCCGGATCATTCCGCCGGACAGGGTCGTCGCGCCGTCGATGCCGGCGTCGGTGAGGCAGAAATCGAAGGCGCTCTCGCCCGCCCGGGAGATCCAACCGCGTTCGAGCAATCGGCCGATAGCGGCCACGAGCTCCGCCCTTGATGCTGGCCGCAGGAACCAGTCGTGGATGCGCGAGAACATCTCCTCCTCGCTGGCAGCAAGGTTGCGTCCGATCGCGACGCTGATTGCGAGATCGAGCACCTCGGCAGCTGGGAACGGATCCCCTTTCTGAAACGCAATGACTTCGCCGCCCGACACTTCAAGTCCCTCCATTCAGAGTGTAGTAGTCTTCAATCTTGGTCTGGATCTGGAGCGACATTTCGATCTCGTCGGGCAGCTTGGCCGCATCGACGAACTCAGCGTAAACCTCGCGGAAATCCATCCGGCTGAGGTCGAGCTGCTGGAACTGGGCAATGAGGAAACCCTCGCAGTCGGGCTCCTTGGCCTTGCCCCATCGCATCCCTAGCTGAGCCTTGCCTTGCTCGTTGAGGATGCGGACCAGCTTGCTCCCGTAGCAGCAGTAGGATTGCTTGCGCGTCACGCAGACGCCGAGGATCTTGTCCGAGCAGTAGGTGCCGACATAATGGCAGAGCCCGGCGTCATCCTTCTTGTCGACGTCCCGGTCCTGGCTGTTGCAGAGCCACGGCGTGAGAAGGGGAACGCCCTTCCCGCTGCAGCAATTGGACAGCCCGAACACCTTCTTCGTGCATTTGAGGTTCTCGCCGCTGAAGATCTTGAGCTGGTTCGGGTCGAACTCGTCCCTGAGTTCGCCCAGGACGTTCATGGCGACCATTGCGTCCTTGAACTCGGTCGACGCCTCGCGCGTGACACTCGTGCATTCGCCGTCGATGCAGTAGAGGTCGCCAGCACAGACGTAGGCAGGCGGCGGAGGCGCGCCCGTGTCCGGTGTCGTGCACTGGAACCAGCGATCATAGACGTTGCAGGTGATGCCATCGGCGTCGTAGCTCAGACATTCGTCATGGCTGAGCGAGCATTCCGGACGTGCCTCGAGCGCAGCACAGTCGTTCGCCGGAAGCAAACCCTGGCACTGATACGTGCGGCTCCACTCCCAGCACGGGCGGGTTACGGGCAAGCCATTGATGACGCGCGTCTCGCTGGGAGCCGTGCAGGTCTCGCCTTGGAGCGAGCACGTCGCTCCACCGATCGTGGCTTCGCATTGTGTTTCGTCGACGGACTCGCTGACAATCGAAATCGTGTTCCGCTCAATGCCGCCGGAGACCGCAGTTTGCGCGGGGCAAGAATAGGTCAGACGGTAAATTGGGTCGCCGGGTTCGGAGCAGTAGCGAGTGCGTCCATTGTCGTACCACTGAAGGCACCCTTGGCCTATCCGGACCCGGTTGATCTCCTGACAACCGCCGGCATCGAGCTGGCCTTGAATGGCGGCGCATTGCCGCGCGCCTAGATTGACATCCCTGTCGAACCCCTCATCGCAGGTGTACTCCCAATACCGGGAACCCTGTGTCTGAATTGTCAGGAGAGCCCTGCACGTCCGCGCTTCGTCGAAAGGCTGCGAGCCCTGGTTGCAACTCTCGAGATAGGTGGTCGAGCCACCGCCCCCGGGAGGCAGTGGATTGCATGAACCGCTCGATCCACCCGGGCTAGCGCCGGGACCAAGATAGGCGTCGGGATCGCTTTCGATGGCGGATGCCGCGGAGAGATCGATCGTCGCAGGATCGACGACCTTGCGGTATGGATCTACGACGATGCGATAGTCCTGCTGATAGCGCTGCGCTTCGCCGGCCGTCGTCAGGCCGACCGCATCGTCAGCATACTCGAGCGATGGAAAATCGGTCCCTCCGTATGTCGGGACGTTCGCTTGCGCACCATCGGCGAGGATGGACCCGTTGGTGGCATCGCGGACGCCCTCCCCGATCGCCTCGCCCTCTGCGCGCGCATCGGCCGAAGTCATCTGGGCATGGGCGAGCTGACCCGTCGCAACGAGAACGGCGCAAGCAAGAACGAGGCCGCGGATGTTCACCGCGCAGACCTGTAGTTGGCGAGCGCAACCCGCGAGACCGGCGAGCCGGGGCCGTTGGCGTTCGAGAAGGTCTCTAGCACGTAGCCAACGCTGACGTTGCCGGCGATCCGGTCGTGCGGAGGCGGCGTGGTCACGCAGTCGAGCTGGTCGCAGGGTTCGAAATCGCTCGAAAGCGCGACGTAGGTCGGTACCCGGTCGACCCGAAACGACCGGAACAGCCGCGGATCGATCGCGACGTTGCTCGCGCCAGCCTGGTCCACAACATTGCGGATGCCGGTGATGAACGCCTGCGGGTTTCCGGCCGAGAAGCCACGGAACACGACGACGCCACCAGCTTTGGTCGTGTCCTCGATCATCTTCGCGAGAGATTCCTCGGGCATCGAAAGGCTCGCGAATGCGATGAACAGTGGAGCACCTTCGGGATTGGCCATGCCCGCTTTCGCGCCGGCGACCATTTCGTCGAAGTCGAAAGGCCCGTCACCGCCCGCAATATCGGACACATCGAGACCTTCGATCGAAGCGTAACCCTCATTGACGATCGTCTGCGCCTCTTCCTGATGTTCCTCGCCATTGGAGGTCACGTAGTCGAAGAGTTCCTGGGCATCCTCTTGGAACTCTCCCGCGCGCGCCTCGATAGCTTGGGGGTCGAACCCGTCAGCGCTCTGCGCGAAGACCGCCGTTACACAGCCGATGAGGCTGAAGCCGGTGAGCGACATAGCGATTTTTCGGTTCACGGCGAGCCTCCGTCCTACAGCACGCAGCAATTGCGTTTACGCCAAAGGAGGAAGCCGACGTCCTCTCCCTTGACCGGGTAAACCTGTCCGGATTTGGGCAGGATGGTTGTCGCCCCGATCGGCGAGCAGCTTTCGCGTCCGCTGACCATCGGCGTGGGGTTGACCTGCTGAAGCCGATACTGGCTCTTCTTGAGGATCGGCATGATGTATTTGGAGCAAAGGGCCTTCGAGCCGCTGGTTCCCCAGGCGAGGCCCTGACGATGCATCTTGTAGATCATTCTCTCGGCCGCGAGCCGCGCCGACTGCTTGATTCCGACATTGGCTCCGATATTGCCGTTCATCGGATACATCGGCCCTTGGCAACCCGAACACCAGAACAGCTCGTCGATCGGCAGTTTGGCGGTCGAGGCGATGCAGTCGGCCGAACACGCGGCCTGCGCGATCGGCGAGGTGAAGAGCGCCGCTTCCGGGTTTAACAGCGTCGTCAGCTCGTCGTCCTGCCAGAGCGGATCGATCTCGCTCATATAGGCAATGTCGAAGGAGCTCGCCTCAAGGCACAGGAAGTCGGTTACGACCTCCAGCCAATAGAGAAGCGGATAGATGTAATAATGAACGTGATATTTGGCGGTGTTCTGCGATTGTCCTCCGATCTGCGAAGAGTTCGACGCATAGCCGTTACCGATCGGGAAGCCAGGGTCGAGCTTGATGCCTCCGAGATTTGGAAAGCACCACGGTTTTGTCGAGACATCGACAAGGCGCACGGGTTCCCAGAATCCCATCGCAAGCCCGACGCGCGGCACGGGCGTTCCGCACGCGCAGATCGGCAGATCCGGATTCTTGGTATCGGCGCGCGAGGATGGCCAGATCTTGAGCGATCCGAGCGAAAGTGGAAACATGCAGCCCCAGCACACATCCGTGATCGGATTGACAAACGATCCGGAACAACGCCCCGGACCGGAGGGCAGTCCTTGGGCGGACGCCGGCGCGACAAGAGCAAGGGCGGCAAGCGCCGCAACAACGGTAAGCCACCTACGCAACATCGTCGGTCTCCCTGAAGAGCCAGGCATCGTCCGCGGCGTTCTTCAGCCTGGCCCATGCCCAGCCCTGAACGGCCATGAAGGTGAAGGCCGCGGCCAGGCTCGGGAGAGCGGCGGACCCGATCAGCTGGCGAAGCTCGCCAAGGAACAGAAGTGCGACCGCGAGAACCAGGCAGGCTGCGATGACGCGGAAGCGCGCAGCCCGCAGCTCCTTGGTTTCCGGAGCGGCCAGCGGAACCGGGATCATATCGCGCCAGGACGTCACGATTGCCTCCGGGGGATAGCTTTTTCGGTAACCAGCAGGAGATCGCCCTTTGCCTCGACGAGCGCGGGCGTGCGGGTGATGCCGAAATGACTGGTGAGCTTGCCCTCCTGGTCGAAGTAGAACCGACGCTGGTGAGTTTTCATGGATTCGAAGGGCGAACCGTCGACGAAAATGATCTTGGCGCGTTCATCGGGTCCGTGCCCGAGCGCCCATTCAACCTCGGCGGGATCGTCGCCGTCCACGAAGACGAGCTTCTTGGATAGCCCCGAAGTCGTTAGCGGATTGACCCGCTGACCACGCGCCGCGATCAGATTGCCTTGGTGGTCGCGAATGTCGTTCTCGACCACGATCGCGGGATCGAATTCCCACGAACGCGTCTCTTCGGCACGCGCCATTCCCGGAACGGGAACCGGACGCATGACGCGATCCTTCACTTTCGCGGCGAACTGCTGGTTCATCTCGTCGAGCTTGCCGGTCGCCTGCGCATGATCGAGACGCGCCTTGATGACGGACAGGAGGTCGGGCTCGATGACGGGCCAGGTCTGACCCATCTGGCCATGATCCTGCGCCTGCGCCTGCGCAGTCGGCATCGACGGCGCCGTCGCAGCCGCGGTGACGGCGGCGCATGAGAGGATGACGAGACGATACCTCACAGGATCGCCACTCCCGTTCCAACGAGGCGGTCGCGGCACACGAAGCCGATGTGCGAATAGCGGCTGTCGAAGCCATCCTTGTGGTGAGTGGCCGCGAACACGCAGCCTTCCGGAACGACGCCGAGAGGACCTTCGGTCAGGGGATCGCCCCGTTTGGTGAGCGGCTTGATCGATGCGATGCGCTCGCCATTGACCAGCACGTCGCGGCCTTCGCGGGTCACGAAATCGCCGGGCAGACCGAAGGCGATCTTGGCGAAGGCGCCAGGCTCTTCGCCGAAATACTTCTGGGTGACCGGATCATGGCCCGGGTGGAATATCACGTAATCCCCGCGGTCGGGAAAGCGGCCACTTTCGACAAGGAACGCCCAGTTCGGCAGCGAATCCGTTGCGTTAATCATGAAGGCATGGGTCTCGCTCCATTGCTGCAGGGACGTCACCGCCGTTCCGACGCCGAAAAGCGCGGCGATCGCGAGTAGCTTGCCCTTGGTCGACAGCCGCTTGGCTCTATTGTTGAACACCGCCCTGCCCTCCCCCGTTCGCGGCCATGAACGCCTGCATTTCCTGCTCGACACGCGCGTCTTGCGTTTGTTGCATGTCGATCGAAGCCTGGGCGATTTGCGGGCGCGGCACCTTCGCGTAGACAGCCGCCTTTACGCTCTGGGTGACATCCGGAACCTCGCCGCCGATCACAGCCTCGTGCACGAGAACGACCTTCCCGCTCTTCGACAGGCCGGCGACGGTCCGATCGAGTGTAGCCATGAAAACGGCCGTTTCCTGGGCGGCGGTCTGTTCGTCGGAACTCGATCGCGCCTGGGCCTGCAGATATTCGCCGATGATGCCTTGCAGCTGAAGCTGCACGAACTCCTGGCGTCCCCCATCTTCAGAGACGAGGTTCTTGGTGACCCAGGCTCCCCAGATGAAGATGGCGGCGGCGGCAGCGAGCAGCGCGATCTCCCGGGGTGAAAGACCCGCGAAAGCGCGTTTGGCAGCCACTGTCTTGGGCCTGCGAACTTCGCCGGTCGCCGCACGATCGGCATTCTCGAACAGATCAGTCATTGTCACCTCCAGCGACTTCGAAAACGGAGCGAAGGCTCGCGCGGCGAAAGAAAGCGATGAGAACCCAGGTGCCGCCGAGGACCGTGAATACGATCGTTTGGAATTGCGCCTGTCGAGCCGCGTCGGCCGCGAGGAAGCGCGCGGTCAAATTGTCCAGCTGAAGCATCGTCCCAGAAAGGGTGAAGCTGCCGAGGAGGACGAAGAACAAGGTCGCGACGCCAAGGGTCGCGAGGCCCGTCGTGGCGAACCACCCGATCAGGCGGAGCGCAACGGCCATTGCGTCTTGGCCGCGTGCGATCCGGGTGTGCGGGGATCCGGCGTGTGCAAATGCGTTCATTCCGCGGCCTCCAGCATCTGATGGGTTTCGGGAAAGGCTACCGCCTCGATCGCATCGTGCATCGGGAAGCCACGGTGGACGTATTCCTCGATGTCCGCGAAGACGTCGGGGCTCGAGGAGTAGAGGGTCGCCGAATAGCGGTCGAGAACGAGCCGCCCGATGCTCTCGGTGTCGGGGCCCCGGATGAAAACATCCGAGTAGTCCACGCCGTTTCGCTTCAAGGACCGCAAGAGCGCCTCGGTCATGTTGTCCATCTCGAAGCGATCCGAATTGCGGAAATCGGAGATCGTCTCGCCCTTCTGCTGAAGGATGAGGAACCAGTCGGAGTTCTCGAGCGCGGCGCGCGACCCCTCCGACTTGTAGTAGTCGTGAATCGATTGCGTCGCCGTGATGAGCGAACCGCCGTATTTGCGGCAGGTGCGCGAATAGGTCTCGACGAAGTCTGCCATCGCCCCGCCCTTCAGCATCTGCCAGGCCTCATCGATGATAAGCGGCTTGGGGATCGAGCGGTCCATCCGGCGCATCACCTGCGAAGCGATGAACATCACGGATGTCAGCACCACGCCGCGCAACTCCTCGCGCGTCGCCAGATCGGAAAGCTCGAAGATGGTGAGGTCGGCCGACAGGTCCAGATTGGCATCGCCGAGGAAGAAGCGACCGAATGTCCCGGTCGAGGCGAACGGCAGCAACGAGGTCGCAAGATCGTAGGCGAAGGGATGTTCGGGCTGCTTGAGCGCCTCGATGATGTGGTCCACCGTTCCATCGCGACCCTCTGCTTCCCAGACGGCGTTGACGGCCTGGTCGATGAGCCCGCGCTCGGTGTCGTTCAGTCGGGTCTCGTTTCGCGCCATCTGCGAAATGATCGACTTCAACATGGCGAGGCAGTCGACCAGATAGTCGTCGTCGCCCTGGGCCAGCTCTTGGTCGATCATCCGGAAGGGGTTGATCGAAATGCCCGAAGAGAGCTTGAATTCGGTGAAGGTGCCGCCGAGCGCCTTCGCCATGTGCTCGAAACTGCGACCGTCATCGATCACGATCGTCTTCGCGCCGACGCCGGCGAAGCTCGCCGTCAGATCCTGAAGGAGCACCGATTTCCCCGAACCCGACTTGCCCGCGATCGCCACGTTGTGGTTGCCGGCACCGTTCTGGAACGGCGACCAGAATTGCGGTTGTCCCCGGCGCCCGATAAACAGCAGATGCGGAATGTTGCCGCCGACATATTCACCCTGGATCGGTGCGATGGCCGCGACGTTCGTGGAGCGCATGGTGCGCAGCCGCTTCATGCGCTTGTAATCGGAATCGAGCCCGTCCGCGAGCATGAGCGGGAAATGGGCCATGAAGGCGGGCAGCTGGATATGGGTCTCGTCGATCAGGTCCCACCCGCTCGCCTTGTAGAGCGCCTTGAGCGTTCGCTCGCAGGGCTCGCCACGTCCCTTGGGCGCGAGGATCGAAACCGCATAATAGCATGAGACCAGCTTTTCGCCCTGCTTCACACGGTCTTGGACGAACTGCCATTCGGCGGCCTCTGTGCGAAGCTTCGGGACGAGCTTGACGCCCTTTCCCTCCGCCAGCGAGCTCGTGCGCGCGAACTTGTATCCCGCCTTGCTTTCCGAAGACTCCTGCCCGGGGATGACCCCGCATACGGTCTGGAGGACCGGGCACGGCAAGTTCAGCTTGGGATTGAAGATATCGCCGATGATCTTCTGCGTGTCCCACGGAGCCCAGCGATCGGGGAAATTGCGCACCGCCATCGTCCTTATGTCGAAGCGCTCGGGGACGAAATCCTTCATCTCCGGCACGCCCTCGACGGAGGCACCCGTTGGGCGGAGCGACTGCGCATGAAGGATAAGGCGATCCTTCTCGACATGCGTGACGAGATCGCGGCGGACGCATTGTTCGTTGATTGGATCGAACCGGTTGTAACCCGGAACCTCGTCTCCAGCTCCGGTCGACGGAGCCAGGATCTCGTCGAAAAAGCGGATCAGATCGGTGGGCTCGAATTGCTTGATTGGAACGTCGATCGATTCCAGCGCCGAAATGATCCCGTCGCGCATCGTCACCAGATCATCGGTCGTCAGCCCGGAGCCTTGACTGACGCCGACCGACATGACGACACGGTAATTGCGGACGAAGAAAGGGCCGTCGCTCGCGAGGGTCGACCACGCGCCGTTGCGGAGCTTGTCGAGACGATGTCGGGCAAGGGTCTGGAAGACGCCCGAGGCGCTGAAGCGCGGCAGCGCCCAGTCCTGCAGCTTCTCCGCGACGCGCGGAGAGGAATAATTGGTTACGCTGAATTTGGTCCCGGGCAGGAGGATATCCGAGAACAGCGAGCTTATGATGTCGTTGACGCGATCATTGGCCCCGACCAGCGGTGCAAGCTCGAGGATGAAGCCTTTCGAGCGGACCTGGTGGAAGACCCGCTTTTCTTCGTCGTAGGAGCGATAGCCCAGATAGTGCGAAAGCATCGGCACCTGCGGCGGGTTCGATTTCTGCTCGGGTTTCCGGCTGTCGCCGACCACCAGGTCCACGATGTTGCTGAATGCTCTCATCATCGCGGTTCACTCCACCACGCCGGGAAACGATGCGGCCTGCCGCCGCGGCTTCGCCTGCTGGCCTGCAAGGCGTTCGGATACCTGCGCCTCGATCGCCGCGATGGGATCGGTCCCTGTCGCGACGGCGACTTCCTGCGGCTTTGCCGTAGGATCAGCCGCGGGCGGGAGGATATCGGGGGTGATCGCGAGGAACGGCGGGGCACTCTCCGCAGCCGCAAGCAGCCCCTGGTTGCGCGTGGGATGGCGCCCGCGCATCGCCATCGCGTCCATCGCATCACCGCGACCGGGCAAGACGGCCTCGGTCCTGACGGTCCGCCGTGCGTGGATCATGCCCGTCGCATCGGTGTAGCCCGGAAAGACAACGGCAAGCTCGTAACTGGGGGCACTGGTCGCCGTCATGGGAACGGACGCGAGAACGGTGCTGTGGACCGGAGCATCGATCCCGTCATCCATCTGGTAGGGACCGGTGGGATTGAGCAGATCGGTGGAGCTCGTTTCCTCGATCCGCGATATCGCGTTGTCGTCGATCACGGTGGAGGGGGCGCACACACCGTCGGGAGCATCGCACCGGAAACTGCCGCTCACATTGGTGCCCAGTGTGGTGCAGGCCGAGAGCGCGCCGCCAAGCGCGGCGATGGCGAGAATGGCTCTGCTGTTCACGATGCACTCCCTTGGATCCAGCTTTCGAGGAATTCGCGGGGGCGGTAGCCGTGAACGACGGCACCATCCTCGCGGACGATTACGGGGGTTCCATTGAAGCCATGCCGGTGCGCGAAAGCTTCGTTGGCATCGAGCCCCGACGTGTCGCATTCCGATCCGGTGGTAATCGACCCGCCATCATACGCCTGATTCACGGCACGGCGCTTGTCGGGGGAGCAGATCACGGCTTCGGAAATCGGGCGTGTGCCGAGCACCGAGATTGGGCGCTCGACGACTTTCACGTTGAGCGTCTCGAGGGTCTCGTGAAGCCGCTTGCAATAGCCACAGCGGAAGTCGCTGAAGACGGTGACCGTCTTCGTCCCCCGGCCCATCACGACCGCGCCGTTCTGCGGCAACGCAGCCAATGCGCGAGGGTCGATCTGATCGTCGATCGAGCCGCGCGTGGCATCGCCTGCGGCGGTCGCTTGCATGTCGGCGCCGGGCGAGGCCGACTCTCCGCCCCCTCGCCCGATCAGCATGTCGGGGTTAATCTCGAGCAGCCGCGCCGCCGTCAGATCCTGCTTGGTCTCCATGTCGTAGACGCGGCCGATAATGAGATAGCGAGCGCCGTGATCGATGTAGAAGAGGTTCTGCCGAGCCTGCACCTCGCATACGCCCTCGATCTTCTCGCAGTCGATCGCCGTGATCTCGGTTTTGGGCAGGCGTTCGGCGAGGGCCTGTTGCACGGCGGAGTCCGAGGAACTCTGCGCGAGAGCCTGGGCTCCGAGGGCAAGAACGCCTCCCGCGCCAAGGATCCCGACCGCTTGAACGGTCCGGACGAGAGAGGCTTTATGATCGCCGTGCATGAGCCGCTTGAGGGTCAAATTCTTCAGCATGATTGCCTCTCAGTTCCTGATGAAGGTGCCGTCGAGGAACACGACCTCGACACTTGCGCCGGTGGGCATCTCGACGACGGGCTGATATTGCTCCGCGCGCTCGATGAGATATTCGGAGAGGGTCGTGCCGGCCTGTTCGGCACCGCCGCCAAGAGCGCGCAGTCCGACCTCACTTGCATCCGGGTCTTCGCGACCCCCCGAGATGATGGGCGCGTTGAACGAGCCGTTGAGGGCGCTGCCGGCGCTGCTGACGAGACCAGCGAGGAAGGCCTGAGTCGTCAGAGACCCTTCGCGGCTGACCACCCGGCCGCGAACGCCGACCTTGCCGCCGAAGGCGATGAAGCCCTTCACCTCCGACACCGCGAAGCGGCCGCCAGGCTGCGCGCAGGTCATGCGCTGGAGCTTTACGTAGACCTTCTCCGAGGAAAGGTCGCCGTAAGCCGCGCCGTTCACCATGCAGCCCTGTACGCGAGTGGCGAGAAGCCGGCCCTCGCTGTAGACCGAGCGCGCTGGTCCGGTGATGCGGAGAAGGACCGGGAGCGGATCGCTCTGGCTGCGTGTGTTGGTGGTGGCGTCGACCCCGACGACCACCGTCGCCTTCGCGATCGAGTTGGGAGGCAAGTAGTTCGGAGAGTCTGTGTAGATGGCGGGCGACTTGGAAGCGTCGATCCGCGAACCCGTGCCATTCGCCGTGAACGAGACCATCTGCACATCGTTGGCGCGCCGCGGCGGCTGCGGCGTCGCCGCGACAGGCGATGAGGAGGGGGCGACTCCCAAAGCCTGTGCGGCGGCGACCGGACCCGGAGCACTCGGTCGGGCGTTGCCGCGGCTCGCCTGCTGGCGTAGCTGCTCGTTCTCGCGCTCGTATGCTTCCAGAACACGCTGGCCATCGCGGGCCATCGCGGCGTTCTCGTTGCGCAGGCTCTCGACCTGCGACTGAAGCTCCATCATCTGGCCGGCCTGCGCCTCGACGCCCTTCAGCCGCTGCCCCTGGGAGTTGATCTCGCCCTCGTACATGGCGACCCATTCCTGGTCGACACGCTGGCGGTTCATGAGAGCGTCGGTCGAAACCGTGGTCTCAGTACCGTCGTCCATCGCCTGTTCGATGGTATCGTCAGTATCGAGGACGTACATCGACCCCGCGATCGCGATGAGGCCCACCAGCCCGTACATCAGCATCTTCTGACGCTTCTGGGTCTGGTCGTTCTCCGCGATCGAACCCCTCTCGTCGAGCTCATCGTGCTCGTCATATCCGGCGGCATCCAGATCCTTGGGTTTGCGCTTCAGGAGATCCATCTCAATTACCTTCCTGTGGGGACGACGACATAGACGGCAGTCGCCTGCCCACTCGCGAGGTCACGGTTTGAAATGCTGACGGCGATCGCACCGTCGCCGGCGATGAGCTCTTCCTGCAGCGTCATGGGAGCGGCTCCGGTGTTCTCGATCCGAAGAACCTTGCCCGTCATGGTCGGGCTGCGATATTCGCTGACCAGCTGGACCTTGATGTCGCCGACGTTCACCGGCGCGCGAGCGGCGTCGCTGATTTCGAAGCCCGTCACGGGACGCTGTTCGAACATCGCCCGAACGAGGCCCACCGCACGATCGTCGAGCGAAGCAGCTTGCAGCGTTTCGGCCTGCGGCTGCGGATGCTCGATATCCGCGTTGGCCACGAAGACCTGCAACGCGCCGTCACCCGACACCTGACAGTCGAACTTGTAGACGTATCCCTTCTGCGTTGTGCCGAAGAAGGAAATGTTCGGCTTGGTGTAGCCTCCCGGCACCGACAGATAGATGTCGCCGCGCGTGGGTTCGTGGACAATCGAGAAGTCCTCTGCCTCGATACCGCTCTGGACGCGCGACACGGCGACGAACTGATCGTCCTTGAGCGCGATCCGGGTAAGGTCTGATTTCGACGCCTGACAACGTACCTCGCCGTTGTCGACGGCGAGAATGTGTTCCTGCGCGAGTGCGGGCGCAGCCGACATGACGAACGCGCCTGCGATAAGCGCCGCGCCGCTCAAGCGCGTAAGGTAGCAGTCGAGGCGCGAGGCCAACAGCCCGCCGGAGACGATCATGAGCGAAGAAATGACGGGGTTCATTCTTCCTCTCCTTCTTTCACGACGACGCCGAAGCCCTTCAGGCGGAGCGAGACGCCGGTATATTTCCAGTGGAACTCGAAGACCTTGTGTTCGCGGCGGACGTCGCGCGAACCGACGATCGTATGGAGGACGCCGCCGACCTGGCTCGTGAGTTCGTCGGGGTTGGTCCTGATCCAGTCGATGGTAACGAACTGCGTGACCTGCGAGCCTTCCTGCTCGGCCATGATCTCCATCAGCTTGGCTTTGAGCGCGCCGCGCGATTCCGGCGCGGCGATCGCGACGATCCCGTCGAGCCAGTACTGGAGGGTTTCAGGCGAGCGATTGAGCGCGAGCTGCGCGGTGTCGCGCGTTACCGCCTCGAGATACTCGGGCGTGACCGACGAGGAGCTCAGCGTCATTTCGCTAGGGAGGATCGGCTGAAGGACGACCTCCCGATCGCGCGTCGAGGCGGCCGTGAACATCACAACCACAAGGATGCCGAGAACGATACAGATGAGCGCGAGGAGATTGCGCTGTTTCAGCGTCCGTTGCGACGCCTCGTGAGCAAGAGAGAGTTCCATTTCAGCCCGCCATCACACGAAGATGAGAAGGCGGAGCGACCTTCAGACCAAAGAACCCACCCGGCAGATGCCAATAGGCAAAATGCAGGACCCAATACATCGAACGCCCGGCTTTTAATTTGCGATAGAAAAACCATGCAGCGGCGCTGAAGAAAAGTCCGATAACGATGTGCTGCGCTAGAATTCCCCATCCGAATGGAATCAACATTATGAGGAATTCATCAAGCGTCCAGAACCCGATCAACTCGGGATCGTCGAGGTGTCTTGGGATTGAATACTGGTCCAAAGGTCGTCTCCGCCAATTTGGGGGCGGCTGCGTATCGCGAGGCAATCAGCAGGCCGCATCCCGTGGTGAGAGTCCGATCGAAAAATCAGACCGTACCGGTAATCGTCGAGGTGACGATCGGCACGCCCGTGCCGGCACCGACGCCCACACCAACCGGGATCGCGACCTGGCCAAGCGAAAAGCGACCGGAGGCAAGCGCCACGATGCCGCCGGCAAGCGACAGGACGGTGATGATCTTACCGCCCGAGCCTTCGAGGAAATTGGTGAACTGCGTCAGCGCGGTATCGAACGTGGAGTCGGTACCGGCCATCGCGGCGTCGATTCCGAATACGCTCATCCCGGCTACTGCAGCCAAAGCGACGGCAAGGTTCGCGCCGCCCTTCTTGAGGTCGAGTGCTTTCATTGTCTTTCCCTTCTGGTTTGACGAATGGCGCGATGCGCCAAGGCCAGAAGGGGAGATCGGGAACCATTTCTCAACTATTGCGTCGGTATCTTTAGCTTTACCCGACTTCGAATCACCGTTTGCATGGCCACCCGGCATCGAAATTCGTCCCGGCCGGGTGCAAAAACGAAGCCATTTGGCTACGCCAGTGTGCCTGCCTGGCAAGAAATCGGACCCACGATGGCCCGAATACAGAGCCAGCTGGCCTGTATGCAGCGCCACCTCCCCCATCTAAACAAAAAATCTGATTCTCTGACCTTTCGAGCCGCTGACAGGGCGCGCCCGCACAAAGATTTGAGGGGGCGAGGAGGTTCTATGTCAGACGACAGCGAGGTTGTGCATGAGTTGCTGATGGGCGAGCAGCCCTTCGCGATAATCGCGGACGCGATCCGAATCCTCACGGTTGAAAGGTTGAAGTTTCAGCGCCTGAAAGACGTTATTATTGAGGCCATTAACTCCCGCCCGAAACCTACCAAGGAACAGCTCAAGCTTTTCGCGGGGCAGCTCCCGCTGGACGGCCGAGTGCGGATCTATCTTCGCCTTTCGCGCCCACTCAACGCCAGATTGGACGAGATAAAGACTGATTTGAGTGAGCGTCTCGGTGGCCCATGCGGTGTCCGGGAGACGGTTGTTTTCTGCGCGCTCGTCATTTCTCAACGATAAAGTTTAACTTGCCAAACATCGCTACCCTCTTCCAAGGTATGCGTATGCATAGGGCGGGGCATCGGAGGAACTATGTCCGAGGGGTCACAGCGAGCTGAGATAAAAAGCTGCAGTCAGCTTCAGGAGGAATATTCGGTCCTCATCAGAGATCAGATGCAGAAGCGCGGCGTGAGCGTGCGGAAGCTGGTCAACGAAGGAGTCATCCGACGTAGCCATCGCAACCGTTTCTTCGAACGCATTGCCGAAGGATCGCTCCCGATCGCTGTGTTCCATGCCGTGTCTGCACGACTCGAAATCGATCCGATCCGCGCTGCGATCACAGTTCAGTGTTTCTCGGACCCAGCTTCCTATGAAGATCCGTGCTGCGAGACCTCGGCTCTCGTTGCGATCGCGATGGCCACCCATCTGCCAGGCGAGCTCGCTGCCTGCGAAGGCACCTTCGAGACCATTCGCGACGAACTCTGCAACGGAATTGCAAAAAACACGTCTTCCGCAATCGCCAAATACCACCGCAAGCTCGAAGACCGACGCAACGGTGGAGACTTCGATTTCGCCTACGGTTGAGCGTTGCTCGGACTACCTGGCTGGTCTCTGCTGGGCATCCGGCGCCCCTGATGTCGCAACATAGCGCTCTCATTGCCGAACAGCGATCTGGCGCAGAATGAAATACGGAAAGCAGCGGAGGTCTAAATGAAAGCCCTCGTCGCCAATCAAGCGAAAAACGGCGATGTCAATTTCAAGCATACGCGGTTCGGACGGAACGAGGCGATGTTCGGTGAGCTGGATCGGACGGCTTCGGGCTCGGTCACCATATGCAAGAGGCACGCTGGTAGCCAGGAGTCATGAAGCAAGAAGCTCTCATCGCCTGGACGTCGCTCTACATTGCCGTCGGTATCATGGCGCTGATGTGCGCTGTCCTCGCCGTTCTGGTAACCGCACACGATTGGCGCACCGGAAGGTGGCGTCCCGCCCTCGCCACCCGTCTCGACAAGACGCTGCTTCTGCCAAAGATCTGGCTTCGCTGGCAGATCAACTATCTCAAAGGCGCACCGGTCATCGTCGGGGTAGCTTTGTATTACGCCTGGAGCGTGGGGTTCTCAGTTTTCTGGGATCTTTGACGCTCGAGAGAACGTAACGAGCTGGATCCTCCTGAACGGGTTTGGAGCGAGTAACCGCCGAGACGGCACTTCGGGAGCCGCTCCGCCATCAAGCGTCGACATGATCGCTCGCACATAATTGCGGGTCTCCCGGAAAGGCGGGATCCCGTCATACTGCTCAATGCGGCCCGGACCAGCGTTATAAGCCGCCAGCGCAAGTTCCCACGAACCAAACCGATCGAGCTGCTCGCGCAGATAACGCGCGCCACCAGTTAGATTCTCACGCACGTCCCAAGGGTTGCGGACATTCAGATAGCGCGCGGTCCCTGGCATGAGTTGCGTGATTCCCATCGCGCCTGCATGACTTCGCGCGTGGGGACGATACCGGCTCTCTTGCGCAACCAATGCATCGAAAAGCCTTACGGGAACACCCGCTTCGCAGGCTGCTGTAAGGATGTCGTGAAAATAAAGGCGTCGGCGCGATTGGGCGTCCGCGCTGATGCCGTACCGAGGAAAGTATCCTTTCGTGAGGCAATCCGGATCAGGAAAGTATGCTCTGCGGCGATAGACGCTATAGTCGAATTTCGGGCGCCCTCCCCTCATCCAATCCGGCACGAAGGTCGCTGCCGGAACAAGGTCGAGTGACGGCTCGGCCCCGGGCTCCATAGTCGCGTCGAGGTTCGCGAAGTCGGCCTCGAGTGCGGAAGCTCGTGATGGCAGAGCCTGGGAATCGTTCAAAGGCGAAGCCGCCGATGGAACACCCGGTATGAGCATTACAAACGCGGACGAGCGTTCTGGCGAGAAAGTTTGCAATTGCGCTTGCTGCGCGGATGCCGGGACAGACAGGAAGAGGATTGCAACCAGTAGATTTTTCATAACCATACCTTTCGGCATGGTTTTTCTATCGCTTCGCTCTTCTAGATGCGCCCAGACTGATAGGCAATACTCCGCAATCGATCCGCTCTCATATCACGGGTGAAGCCGCGTATCGAGCGCGAAGCGTTCCTGCTCGACCAGTTCATAAGCACCGGCTGCTTTCACGGGATCGAACATCAAGTTCCAGCTTTTTGACGACACGGCGCTCGGTATCAGCAAGAATGCATGGTTCTCGAGTAGTGCGTTGCCGAACGTCTGCTGCCCTGCACTCGGTATCCCTGGTGACAGCCAGTTGGGATTGGGTACGTCGCCCGGTTGCACGATCTTTACCGTCAAGGGATCCTTAACGCGCAACGCAGTCAATACGTGTGGAACGGTATCAAGCACGCGGAAGGTCTTATGGACCGCAACCTCAAGAATAGCGGTAGACGGATCTATCGCGCAGTAAACCACTCTCTTGCCTGGAGCATTCCACCGGCCTCCGACGCGATAAGCGCCTTCGCCGCTATTCCATGTCGCTCTGAAATCGTCGTGGTCGAGACGCCAGGCGTGGATGTCCTCAGACCCCAGCCCTCCCGGTAGCGGCGTCACGCGTATACGCCATATTTCAGTCGTTCAAGGTGGGTTTCGACTAGCTCCGTGCCTGCCGGCGTGCTGAGAAGATCGATCGGCAGACGCTGATTCAGCCCCAAGGCTGGGCGGTTGAAGAATGCCTCCGCGTCCTCTTGATTTCCGAACACCTCGATTGCTTCCTCGAGCAGCTCAGCGAATTTCCACGCCCGTCCGCTTTGTTCAAGGCTCAATCGCTTCGGCGAATCCTCCCTTTTTCGACGCTGCAGGGTACGAAGACTGATACCCATCGCCTTCTCGAAAGCGCCGGGCTGCTGCAACAAGGCAACGTTCTCGGACAAAAAGATCAGTGCTCCGCCGGGGAAACCCTTTTCGATCACCTCGTGCGCGTCGAGACGATTGCGGAGCGGCCGCTTGAAGGTTGATTTGCCCCCAAGCCGGCGGCCCGCTCGGGTAACGATCGCATCATCCTCTCGTTCAATCACTGTCGCCATATGTCACCTGTCGTTTGTAGAGCGACATATGGCATCGAGAGCGATCTTGTCAATTCACTGTGAGCCCCAAGAGACTGATGCGTGCAGGCGATTTGGCGGGGTTTCAGTCTCGCTCAGTGCCTCACACGGCCGGGTGCGGAATAGCTGGCGTCAGGCTTTTCGTTTCATAAAGCTGACTTCCACCACTGCGTCCGGTGTGCCTGTCAAGTTCCCAATTGCGCGGACGTCTCCGGTAGCTCGCCAGTTCCGCTCAATAGATTGAATTTACGCGATTATTTTCGGAGCGAGAGCAAATGGGGTTTGCTGGGACAACGCGAGATTTCGGTCGAAAAATGCCCTGGGCTACAAGCTGGCCTTGGCTTGGCGGAAATTGCGCTCTTTGAACCGTAACCTGCCGGACTCTGCAACCGGCTCGAAACACATGACAAAATCCCAGGTTTAAACGCCCAAGCACTGATGATCCGAGGGCAGCTTCCAAAGCTCAAAGGGTACGATTGCTCACGCTACTGGCATTGCGGTGGGGACCAGATGGCCATCGAGAGACGCGATGCTGTCGGATGCTTGATGCATTCCCAATCGCGCTGCGATTTCAAGACTTCTCTCTGCGAATTGGTCACCCAACTCGCCCCTGCGAACAACAAAAAATGGGCAGGAACCGTTGCCGGTCCCTGCCCTGTTCGTGCGGTCAGAACTCGTCTGACATCGCCCCGTGGATTGTGTGCACCACGCGCGCTGCAAGGTGTGCCGGAAGAGCATTGTAGTCACCCTCGTCCAGGGCAAAGTATCCAAGACGTTTGTCCTCGACGATGTGTTGATCGAAGAAGCTGTGCAGTGCCCGTCGCTCTGCAATAGCCAGCGCGGCAAAGTAGCGATCCGAGTTCGAATTGATCCGAGCAATTGAAGCCATTGTATCCTCCTGATGTCTGCCGTTGACGGCAGGAGCAGGACGGATGGGCGTGCGGCCGGCGGGTCAGGGATCGCCCACTTGGGCGACCGCGAAGCGGCGGTAGGGGTAACGATTTTGTCGGACCGTAGCGTAGCGAAGGGGAGTCAAAATGGTGGGACCCTGCCGTCCTTGACGCGCCTGTTGCACGGCCATCAGAATGGGAGAACGTGAGCCAGGCCCCTCCCCTCCGGTCCCAAGCTAGATAGCTCCCGAGACCTTCTGCGCGACCTCTGTCAGCGTCGCCTGCAGGCGGTTGATCTCCGATAGGCTGGTCCCGCTGGGCACGTATCGCGTCACAAGAAATTCGCGCGACTGCGACATGGCATGCAGGTGTTCCCGCGTCCGCTTCCGCAGCACCAGCCCAAGCTCGACTGCGAGGTCCGCCCTTGCCGCGAGGTTGTGCTGGAGACCCCGGACCTCGCCCGCGCTGTGACCCGATCGGAGAAGGAATGCGTTGAGGTAAAGCTCGACCGCATGAATCGCGACCATGCGAAACGGCGCCCGCGACCTGGGTTCTCCGGGCCGTCCATTCTGCACGAGAAGCTGGGCCGCGATCCGATACTCATTTGCAAGTGCCACAACCTCGGCTGCAGTCGCGGCCTCACCCGGATAGCAAACGATCGCCTGGTCAGTCATGGCGCTCTTCGTAGCACCGCTTTTGCAAACGATTACTGAAAGTTCTTCGGCGTTCCATACGCGAGGAAGGGGCCCTGTCCGGCTGGGACAGGACCCCTTCGGGAGGCGAGATCGAGGTGAGAGTTCAGTCGATCTCGGGAGCGTCCTGGTTGTCGTGATCGTCACCGCTGCCGTTGCCGCGCGAGAGGAAGTCGACCTTGTCGGCGAGGATCTCGGTGCCGTAGCGCGTGCCCCCGTCCTTGTCCTCCCACTGGGTGTAGTGGATGCGGCCCTGAACACTGACCAGCTGGCCCTTGGAACAGTACTGGCCGACGGTCTTGGCGAGGCCGTTGAAGCAGGTAACCCGGTGGAACTCGCTTTCCTTGGCGGTGTAGCCGTTCTCGTCCTTGTAGGTCTTGCCGTCCTTGTCCCGCGCAGGGCGATCGGTGACGACAGTGATCCCGGTGACATTGGTGCCGCCCTTGGTCTCGCGGGTGTCGGGATCGCGGGCGATGCGGCCGGTAATGATGGCGATATTGGTCATGATGGTAGTCCTTCAGTTCCTTAAACCGGAGACCATCTCCGGCTTGCGAACATCCAGAAGAAGCAGGGCATGGGAGGACTGCACCGCAGGGGCAAAGCTCCAAGGGAAACCTGTTCATGACGGGTGGTGCGGGCAGGCAGCGCAGCTGCCAACACGGCCGGAAAGGAACGGGTTGCCGTCCTCAGCTGACCTGGTTCAGGACTGTTCGCGACTAAAGCCGGATGGGTATCGGGTGTGGGTCTGCAGGCTCACTTGACCTTTCCTGCAATCAGCTAACGCCATCGCCCTCCGATGCCTCCAGGAGATCCATGAAGTTGCAGGCTGCTTCTCGGTCTTGCTCGTTCTCGAACGCCACATCGAGATCGGGGGCTGACCCGAACATGTGCAGGAACGATCACAGGGCAAAGTGCTCAGCGGCAGCGTAATTTGAGGCAGATAAGTCCGTACTGCGCCCTCTAGGTAGCCTTTCGACATGGCTCGCATCGTCCTTAAAAGTGGTCGTCCGTCGGGCCGATGGACCGCAGTGCAGGAGCAGGATCAAAACGCCGTCGCTGCTGGTGAATCGGAAGTCGCGGTTGGCACGCGCATCGCTGCATAGTTGAACGATGACCTGGGGCTCGTACTAGCGGCCTGTCCAACATGCGCTGCCACTTGATCACATGGCTACCGCGCTGGCCCCGAAAAGCGCCTCGATTTTGGCCTGGGCCCCAACCCCGAGGTCAGCCACAATCAGCTTGTCTTTGGCGCGCGAGCAACAAACATAGAAGAGGTGGCGGGTTCTCCGCTCCCGGCTTTCGCTGGTGTCGGTTCCTGCCAGCAGCTTGCCAAACGAGTATTGGTTCCAGTTCGCGCCAGCGTCATCCAAAACCACGATCACGTTCTGAAATTCATCGCCTTTCACGCCGTGTTTGGTTGAGAACGGCATGCTGTTTTCCAGCACGGCGCGGTAACGACTGACTTCCAGATAGGGCACCGCCAGAAGAAGATCCAGAAAGGCCTGATGCGCTGCCTCGGGCGATCCTGCCTCGGCAGCCACCACAGGGCCTGCCACGGCCGCTTCCAAGTCATCAAGGAGTGTGACCAATTGCGCTGCCCGCAGATGCATTAAGATTGCTTCAATCGTTCCTCCGGCATCAATTAGTTTGATGAGGTCATCTAGGGCCGCCTTCACTCGCGCCTTCTCGGCTGGCCCCGCGATCGGGATCGGGCGTTCCTTCAATGAACTGATAGCGCGCCCCACCCGCCCTTCACGCCAAGCAGTAATAAATGGCTCGACTTTTTTAAGGAAGAAGGCTGCAATCGGGTCTTCGCCGCTCTGAAACTTATCTTGCGTAAAGCTTCCCCGACTGGCGAAGGCTGCCAATAGATCGGCATATCCGGCCTTGCGGGCGATAAGGCGGTGAGTGAGGAATAGAACCTTCAACTCGCCCTGTACACTCCAGCCGAAGACATCCTGCGCTTTCTGGACGGCGAGTTCGGCAATGTCCGCGTCCGGAGCCGTGCCGGTGAGACTGACATACACCGCGCCCCCCGGTAAATTGGCACCCGCTGGCTCCTGCTGAATGTCAGTTCGGACCTTGTTGAGAACGTCGATCACCGCCTTGGAGCACCGATAGTTCTCCTCCTTCTTGATTTGAACCAGCTGTGCCTGCTGATCGGCCGACAATTCGCCGACCCCTCCCGAATAGATGTTCTGCATCTTGTCGCCAAAGAAACCGATCAGCGGGGGATGCTCTGTCTTAAGAAGATGATCCAACAGGGCGGAGACAACCAGCGGATCAGTGTCCTGGTATTCGTCTACAAATATGAACGGGAATCGAGCGGCGACCACTTTCGATAAAAGCGGATGGTCGTGGAACATAATGTGAGCCACGCCCAAAAGGTCGTCGTGAAAAATTCGGCCTTCCAAGAAGTTTGCGCCGCGATCGGAGTAGGCGATCGTCGGTACCGTCTTTAAAGCTTCTGCCAATTCCTCCTGATCTTGCTTTCTGCGGCTGCTTGCAGGCAACCGGTCATTGAACGCAAGAAGGGCGGGCCTCAGCTCTTTCTGAAAGTTTTTGATCGAGGCCCATAAGAAGTCGTGGATCGTTGAGACCACAAACAAGGGGTCGTGCTCTGTACGCTCGATGATCTCATTCTTTGCTACATTCGTGAAAGTAATGCAGGCCACACGCTGGCCTTCCCCGATAACGCTCGAACGGTCCGGTCCTCGAATGAAATCAAGAGCGCGAATGAGGGACGATGTTTTGCCCGAGCCCGCCCCGGCGTCGATCAGGAAGCTCTGTCGCGTGTGCAGACAATCCAGGATTTTTTCGTCCGCTTCCGTCATCATTTTGCGGGATGCTCGGCCAGCCATTGGAGGCCTTGTTGAATATAGAGGGGAATCTCCCAGCCTGGTGCGCCCATCAGATCGAGGGCGAAATCGACCTTCCCGAGCTTGCCGCTCAACTCCCACGCTTGTGCTGTCAGGCCTGCGTCTATCGCTTTCTTGACGGCAGCCTTAGTCGTGCTGAGCTTGGCATGATTGTCAGTCAGCCAAGTGATGTTGGCGTAGATGAATGCTTCCTCGAATGAACGACCACAATGCCCGTCCTGGGTGACCTGATAGGCAACCCGAATGCAGCCTTGCGTCTTGGCCGCATTATCGCAGGCTTGCAATTCTTCGACGGTTTCCTTCTCGGGAATCCATTTGCGGAGACAGGCGTTGCTAGTGCTTTTCCCCGTCGCGACCGGGCATTTTTTTCCTCCGTCATCGACCGAGTCCAGGTCGGTAATGATCAGGCTCGGAATGCCAAGAAAGTCGATGATCGGCTTAAACTTATGGGCGTGCCCCCCGCCCACCTCAGAAATGCTGACATACTGACTTCCGAGCGTCTCGCAGCCAGCCACCTTGGCTTGCTCCTCAATCATCATTGGGAGCAGCAGCCGCTCGACCTGGCCTTCCACGAAGATGGCCTTGTCCGCGAAAAACAGATCGCAATGAGTCAGTCGAACATAGCGGCGCAGGAAGTCGAGAAGGTCGGGGTTGTGTGGTGGCAGCGGTAGCTGCGAAAGGTCCTGCATGACGACCTGACGGCCAACCCTGCGGAAATAGCGCACGGGCTCGAACTCAGAATGAGCGATCATGTGGGACGAGTGTGTGGAGAGCAGAACTTGTGCTGTCGTCCCTCCGTCCGTTTCCAAAACCTTCGAAATCTCGCTGATGAAAACCGTCTGCATCTGCGGGTGCAGGTGCGCCTCGGGTTCTTCAATCGCGATTATATGAACGCGCGGCTTGTCGCCCATCGTCGCGTCGATCGCAGCGCGGAAGGACTCCAGCTGCAGGACAATGTAAATCAGGTTTTTGTAGCCGAGCCCGTTATATTTTTCGGGCAGCTCGAACTCCTCCATTACTCCTTCTTTTTCGGCGTGTTCGCTGGCATAATATATTCGCGCATTGTCACGGTAAATTGTTTCTGCGCTCAGTTCAGCACGTACCCTCAGGTCCGGCGCTTTTTGGCCTGGCGGATAGCCAAAACTCTGAAGGCGCTTCGTCAAACGGCCAAAGGCTTTGCCGTACATCCCCGTAAGGTCGCCTGCGCTCGCCGTGAGTGCATCTTCGATCGCTTGATAACCGGCAGCGTCATCGACCCGATAGAAGCGTTCGTAATGATCGTGGAGAAGTTTTGAGAGCTTCGCGGACCGGCTTCCCTCATCGTCATCGACGTGCCGCTGAGCGGGCACGATGTCGATGCGCAGTAGGGATTTCAGCAAATTGCCGTCTTCGAGTTGTTCCACTTCTTTGCCGTCAGGGGACACTTTGAAGAAAACGCGTTTGAAATGATCTCTGAACGTCTCTTTCAGATAGTCGCACAGCGAGACGTCTTTGCGAGGCCTGGCCCCAAACTCGTCGAGAAGCTTTTTCGCGTTCTCCAGTCGATAGTCGATCCGCATGCGCACTCTGCTTGTGCCAGGCGTAAGGTCCATCAAAAGCTTGGTGGCTGCAACGAGGTCGGCGGGATCTTCGCCATAGGAAAAGGTCAGATCGAGCCGCATACGCGGTGTAAGCCGCCTAAGCAGCTCAATCTTCTTTTCTGGATCAGCTTCAGCCGCAACCTTTCGCTCGATCCGCTTCAGGTCCCGGTGGCGAAGCTGAGAGAGGTCGTGGAAGGAGATTTTAGGAGCCTCGGCTCCTTGCCCGATAAACAGCCGGAGAGCCTCCATTACTGAGGTTTTCCCGCTATTGTTCGGCCCCACCAAAATGGTCGTCGTTTTGTCCTGGGCGAGATCGATTGAGAGTCGGCGCAGCAACCTGAAGTTTCGGATCTTAATGTTCTCAAGGCGCATGCGGTCATTATCTCAAATGGCTCGAAGATCTCGAAGGTGACTGTAGGGCCATCCTGACACAAGGGGGAAGTAGTTTGCTATCGAATTGAACCGGAATCGCCTGTCACTCGATCCCGGGTGGCTTGATGAATTCCGTGATCAGCCGGCGAGCGCGGTGCACTGATCGCTAAACGGGTCACCTGGCTACGGTCCGCTTTCGGTCCAAGGCGTGGCATATCCCGCTCGGGCTCCTTTCCTCTGGGCTTCGAGGCAGACCTTGGGCGTGGGACGCGGTCGTTCATTGTGCATGACAATCACAGTTTGGGTGTAAGTCGATGTAAGTTCGGCTACTCCACTCAAGGTATGGAGGGTCTTAGTGTTCCAAGGCGCATTGTTCACTCGTGATTGGCTGAAGCAAGGGGTCACCGAATCCCCTGAGTGGCAGAATCTCGAAATTAGTGAAGTTGAGCAGCTCTACGAAAGCGCCCAGCATTTGCTGCATGAACATTCAGGCCACAAGAAGCCAACCGAAGCAGAAACCGAAGACCAACTTATTTATCCGCTGCTCGAATTGCTGGGCTGGCAACACAAATCCGTTCAACAGAACATGACGACAAAGGGACGCAAGGACGTTCCCGATGCCTTGCTTTTCGCCGATGGCGACGCCGCAGAAAAGGCGAAGACACTCGAGCCATGGCAACGCTTCCGTCATGGCGCTGCTCTTGTCGAAGCGAAGCGCTGGAACCGCCCGCTCGATCGCGAAGGGCAAGGCGACCAGGGTGTTCCGTCGACCCAAATCATGCATTATCTGCGCCGCGCTGCCGTCGTGGCAGATGGAAAGATGCCGTGGGGCATTCTGACTAACGGACGGCACTGGCGGCTCTACTACCAAAACGCTCTTTCTGTCGCTGAGGACTTCTTCGAAATTGACCTGGGCAAGGTCTTTGGTCTGCCCGGATGCGAACCGGATCTACTCGACGAACCGATCGATCCAGATTACGCATTCCGATTGTTCGTGCTGATTTTTGGTCGCGAAGCGTTTCGTCCGAGCGAGCAGGGCCGCAGCTTTCACCTGATCGCGATCGAGGATGCGCGCCGGTGGGAGGAAAGGGTCCGCAAGGATCTGGCAGATACGGTGTTCGAAACCGTCTTTCCCGAACTGATTACTGCCATCTCGTTGGCAGACCCGGATCGCCCCGAGACGCTCGATGATGGCTACGCCGAGCAGGTTCGCCAAGCGGCCATGTTCCTTCTCTATCGTCTATTGTTTGTGCTTTATGCCGAAGATCGGAATCTGCTCCCCGACGAGCGCGGTCCCTACGCGGACTATTGCCTGACCCGTCTTCGAGAGGAGATCAAGGAACGGCATGTGCAAAGGCAAGCACAGCTCGCCCGCAGCACTGCCTACTGGTCGCGCCTCGAGACAATTTTCGGCGCAATTTCCGAAGGCGACGATGATCTTGGCATTCCGCCCTACAACGGCGGCCTGTTCGCAGCGGAAGGCAATTCGCTACTCAGTCGCATCAAGCTGTCGGACGAGACGCTAGCCAAGGCTATATTACCGCTCTCACACCGCGAGGAAGAAGGGCGGCTTCGCTACATCAACTACCGCGACCTTTCGGTTCAGCAGCTCGGCTCGATCTATGAATCGATCCTCGAATACGGTGTCGAGATCGAGGAAACCGGGACCGTCCGACCGCGCTCGGACAACGAGGCACGGCACCGCTCGGGTTCGTATTACACACCAGAACCGCTCGTATCGCTGATCATCGAAAAAACGGTCGGCCCGGTCGTCGAAGAGAAGCGCGAGGCATTCGAAGCCGCTCTAGCAAGCGGCGCAAAGGGTGATGACCTTCGCGCACACGATCCGGCCATGGCACTGCTTTCGCTCCGCATCGTCGACCCCGCAATGGGAAGCGGGCATTTCCTCGTCAGCTTGGTCGATTGGCTTTCGGACAAGGTCTTGACCGCAGTCGGCGATGCCGAAAGCATGGCCGAGGGCGATTATACTTCTCCTCTCGTGAAGCTCATTGCCGAGTTGCGAGAGGGGATCGTCGCCAACGCGCGGGAGCATTACTGGCCGATCGTCGAAGACCAGCTGGATGACCGCCATATCGTGCGCCGCATGGTACTCAAGCGCTGCGTCCACGGGGTCGATCTCAACCCGATGGCCGTGGAGCTCGCCAAGGTCGCGCTCTGGTTGCACAGCTTCACCGTAGGTGCGCCGTTGTCGTTCCTCGACCATCATTTGCGGTGCGGTAACAGCGTGCTTGGCGCGTGGGTGCGCCCGACGATGGACTGGATGCAAGAACGCGGTGCCCTTATTTCCAACCGCCACCTCGCCCCGCTCGCCAACATCGTGCGCGAGATGGAAAAGATCGAAGGGCTGACCGACACCGACATTGCTCAGGTTGACCAGTCGAAAAGCCTCTTCACCACCGTCTCCGAAGCCAGCGCTCCGCTCGAAGCGATCCTCGATCTGGCAAAGGCGGATGATCTGATGGGCGTTCTGGAAACGAATGTCCGCCGACCCCGCGAACCGGCTGATGCCATTCGCAAGGATGGTGACAAACGCCTCGCCGACATGCGCAAGGCGCTGGCCGACAGCACCGACGAAGCAAAGGCGGAAAAGGCGCGGGTCGCGCTCGAAAAGGAATCTGCGAAGATTGACCGCGCGGTCGCCAAGGCGCGCGAAGCCGAACGCAAGTTCGACCGGGCTGAAGCGATGAAGCTGGTCCACGAAGGAACCTTCGGCGATCCCAGCCGGATCGCAAGCGGTGAAATCGAAGTGCTCGCAGCCGACGCGCGAACCGAGCTAAGCTTGGATGCACCAGAGCCGGTCCAAGGCAGTCTGATGCCGAGCCATAGGCCCGATGATCGCCGCCGCGCGCTGGCAGACAGCCTAGTGCGCGAGGCGCGCGCAATCGCGGCTGAACAGCGGTTCTTCCACTGGGAAGTGGCCTTCCCCGGCGTATGGCGCGACTTGTCCTCTTCGGGTCGGTCAGGCGGGTTCGATGCGGTCATTGGCAACCCGCCTTACGTCCGGCAGGAAGAAATCTCCCCGATCAAGCCCGCCCTGTCGAAAGCCTTCGACACCTATGCCGGCACCGCCGATCTCTACGTCTATTTCTACGAACAGGGGACCAAGCTGCTCAGGCCCGGCGGGCGAATGGGCTATGTCGTCACCAACAAGTGGTTGAAGGCTGGCTATGCAGAGAAGCTTCGGCGGATGTTCGCCGAGGATGTGTGGGTCGAATTTCTGGCCGATTTCGGCCACGCGCGCCATTTGTTCCCGGATGCCGACGTCTTTCCATGCGTCATCGCAGTGCAGAAGCCCGATGCAGACGCTGTGCCCGAGCAATACGATCTTGCGGTAATCCCGCGTGACGATGTTCCGCGTGAGGGTCTGTCGGCAGCAGTCCACGCCGCGACCTATCGTGCCGAACGCTCCGACCTGACCGAAGAAGCATGGGTGCTGGAGCCGCCAGACGTAGCCGCCCTGCTCAAGAAGATTCGTGAGCGCGGCGTATCGCTTGAGGAATATGCCGGGGCTAGTCCGCTTTACGGCGTGAAGACGGGCTTCAATGAGGCATTTCTGATCGACACCGCCACACGCGATCAGCTTGTTGGCGATGACCCGAAAGCAGCCGACATCATCAAGCCCTACCTGCGCGGTCAGGACATTGGCCGCTGGCTGCCGGAGTGGAACGGGCTCTGGATGATCTTCGCTCGGCGAGGTATCGACATTGAAGAATATCCGAGCGTACTTCGGCATCTCGAGTCTTTCCGAACACAGCTAGAACCCAAACCAGCTAATTGGCAGCCTCCGAAGAAGGATGCGAAATGGCCAGGTCGGAAGGCCGGAAGTTATCGCTGGTATGAGATTCAGGATGCTGTCGACTACTTTGAGGATTTTGACCGCCCGAAGGTCCTTTTGCGGCGCATCGCTTTCTATGCCCAAGTCTGCACTGACCAAGGCCAATACATGGTCAATGACTCAGCTTTGATACTGCCGACCGTTGATGAATGGATCGTCGCCTGCCTCAACTCACCGATCGGCTGGTATTTCCAATTCAAAAAGTTCCCGCACAAGAAGGATGAGGCGCTCGCTTTTGATATTCCTTATATCCGTGAGTTCCCAATTCCGCAGCTTGAACACGGAAAGCGGGAAGCGTTCCAAGATAATGTTGAGTGCATTAAGACGAACACCGCCATCGTGGAAAAAGCGGATCGAGCCATTGCTGACTGGCTTGGGTTCGAGTTCCCAAGAGTTACTAGCACCGCCCTTTCCGAGGCCAGCAAGCTCGACAGCGACGGCTTTGTCTCAGCGGTCCGCGCCGCCCTGCCCAAACGTGAAGGCTTGACCCCGACCCAACTCCGTCGGCTGCGCGAAGCGTTTGCCGAGACCGCCGAGCCTGCCCGGCAGGCACGGATCGAATTGCTGGCCCATGAGCGCAGCCTCGCTGCCATGGTCGAGCGCGCCTATGGCCTGACCGACGAGGAAGTTGCTCTCATGTGGCGCACGGCCCCGCCCCGCATGCCGCTGGCCCCTCCACCCGGGTTAGATCTAAGCGATGACACTGGTGACTGAACTACTCTAGGTTTTTGCTGTCACTGCTAAAGTCCGCAACCGGCGCACTTCCTGACCTTTCCGCAACCGAACTCCATTGGCTGACTGTGGGCCGGAAGCAGAATGGCGGCTCTAGAGCGGCCAAACCCAAAAAGCGGACTTAGGATGCGCCGACTTACACGCACACTGTTGGAAAAGTTCGTCAGTGCTCGCTATCGGGCTCTATGGCCACGACACCAACAGCAACAAACGCAACGAAGAAGGGGCACTGTCCCACCTGCGATGGCGAGCGCACCTGCGAAATCCACGGCTCGATCTACAAGGCTTGGGACTGGGAGGACAAGCAATATGGCCATTCGGTCAACGGCGGTGTCGACCACTCTCTGCTCGAATGTCAAGGGTGCGAGACGGTCTTCTACGAAACTTCCAGCTGGAACAGCGAAGACACCGATCACTACTACGATGCGGCGGGGCAGGAGCAGTATGAGCATCCGAGGGAGATACAAACTTATCCGAAGCCAGAGGCCAAGACGAAGCCGGTATGGTTCGACGCCATGCAAAAGGCTGACCCCCAGCTGCGCAATATCCTGAGCCAGATGTACGTAGCGCACGACAACCAGGCACACATCCTCACGGCGATAGGACTCAGAACGGCACTGGACCGTGCAACCGAAGTCATCGGCATCGACCCGGCCAAGACATTTGATGAGAAACTGAACGAGCTGCGCAACGGAGGGTGGATCGGGCAAACTGAGCGGGACATCCTCGGCGTTGTTACGGATGCGGGTAATGCGGCTGCGCATCGCGGCTGGGAGCCCGACAGTCAGGAGGTTTCCGAACTGCTCTCATCGCTAGAGGTGTTCCTCCATCGCGCTTTTATCGTCGGCCAGAAGGCATTAGGCATCAAGAAAAGTATTCCCGCAAAACCCGAGCGGCTGCTCGCCGTTGGGAAGAAGACTACTCCCTGACCACAATTGGGGCCGGAAGCGGAAAGGCAGCTTTTATATCTTTGAGCGGATTAAGCGGACAGCGACTGCTGACCGAATCGCAAGCCGGTGCATTAGAGAATGGTCTGGAGAAACCCCTCTTGGAATAGACTTTTGCCGTCGTTAAAACGCACTTGCAGGACAGCCAACACGGAGCCGAGAGCCACAAAGTAAATCGGTTTACTATTTAGCGCGCCTTTCCTACCATCCAGTGATGGCGAGAGAAACCTTTACGATTGAGGGCGCAGGCGCAATTTCTCTTACAGCCGAGGCTGAGGGGGATGCCTACGCCATACCCGTCCTTCTTGCGCACGGCGGCGGGCAGACACGGCGCGCGTGGAGAAGGGTGGTCAGCGAGCTGGCTCAAGCCGGCTTTCGCGCAATCGCCTTCGACATGCGCGGTCACGGAGACAGCGATTGGTCGCCATGCGGAGCTTATGAAATGCGCGACTTCGCGGCGGATCTGGTCGCTGCAGCGTCGCGCCTGGACCAGAAGCCAGCGCTGGTCGGCGCTTCACTGGGCGGGCTCGCCGGACTGATTGCCGCAGGGGAGCTTGCTCCAGGTAGCTTTGCTTCACTCACATTGGTCGACATTGCCCCGCGCATGGAGCCTAGCGGTGTGATGCGCGTGGTTGGTTTCATGGAAGAGCATGTCGATAGCGGCTTCGCCTCACCAGAGGAGGCGGCCGACGTGATCGCTCGCTACATGCCGCATCGTCCCAGGCGGGGCGCGAGCGATGGTCTGAAAAACTATCTGAGGCAGAAGCCGGATGGGCGCTTCTATTGGCACTGGGACCCTGTGTTTATCCGTAATATAATGTCAGCCAGACAAGGCGACCCAGACAGCCAAGAACGTCAATCGGCAATGCTGAGCCAAGCTGCGGCGAATCTCACGCTTCCGCTTCACCTCATCCGAGGCGGCTCTAGCGATCTTGTTTCCGAAGAGGCCGTTTTGCATCTGCGACAACTCGTCCCCCATGCAGAATACACCGATATTGCCGATGCCACGCACATGGTCGTGGGCGATGCGAACGATGCCTTTTCCGCCGCTATCGTCGATTTCCTAGGGCGCCATCACTCTCGCGATACGGCTCAGCCACAGGGGACGAGGGAGCTATGATCGATCGAGAGCGCTTGCAGGAAATGCTGCATATAGCGCCGTTTCACCGATGGCTTGGGCTGGAGATTGCAACATGCTCCGACCAGGGAATCGCGATCACCATGCCATGGCGCGAAGAGATCGTGTCGAACCCTATGATTGGGTCGGCGCATGGAGGGATCCTGGCTTCACTGGTCGACCTCACCGGGCTTTATACTCTGCTTGCGGCGGGCGTCGCGGCGAGAGCGACGGCCGATCTGCATGTCAATTACCACCGTTCTGCAACCTCAGGACCTCTCACTGCTCACGGACAGATCGTGAAGCTCGGGCGACAGATTTCGGTGGCGGAAACCCGGGTTCTCGAGCCCGACGGCAAGTTGGTCGCCAGCGGCAGGGGCGCCTACTTCTCGTCAACCGGATCAATTGATCAGCGCGGCGGGACTATTGATCTCGAACAGGCTCTTGCCACCCAAGGCCCAGCGACTTCTGCAGCGCAATCCACGCCAGCGTAAGGGCGCCTTTTGCCCGGACGAGGTCTGCTGAGGCCTGCTGCTGTTCTCGCAGGGCCCGGTTGAGGTCAGCCTTCGAGATCGCTCCTGCAGCAAAACGTTGGCGGTTCAGGTCCGCCGCGACGTCAGCCTGCTTCTTGATTTGCATACTGGCAGCGAGCGCAACACGCTGCTGGCCGAAGCGAGCCAAGGCACGTTCGGCGTCTTGCAGTGCCAGAAGCACCGTCTGCTGGTAATTGGCGACTGCTTCGTTGCGCGCCGCCCCGGTTTGGTCGATCGCAGCGTCTACCCTGCCGAAATCCAGAAAATTCCACTGGAGGCGCGGGATCGCGAGTGCGGAGAATTCGCCGACATCGACAACGTCGTCCAACGAGGATCCGCCGAGGCCCAGGATCCCTGTGAAGGACAATTTCGGGAACCGCGCCGCCTCGGCCACCCCGATCCGCGCCGTCGACGCGGCAAGAGACCGTTCGGCCGCCCTTATGTCAGGCCGACGCGCCACCAGGCTTGCCGGATCGCCAATCGCGACCTGCTCTGGCGGCATGGGAATGGAGCGCACAGTCGTGAGCGCTGCATCAGCTGATCCCGGCACCTGTCCGGTCAGTATAGCGAGCGCATCAGACAGGACTGCGATATCCGCTTCAGCTTCGGCAAGTTGTGACTTGAGCACCTCCAGTTCGGCATTCGCGGTGCCTACCGGGAAAAGCGGCAATGCACCGCGCTGATAGCGTTGGTATGTCAGCGCCAGGATCTCTTCCTGCAACGAAATCTGCGCCTCAAATTGCTCTGCGCGGAATTGGGCCTCCCGCAAATTGACGTAGGTGCTGGCCACTTGGGCACTCAACTGGACCTTAGCGTCCTCTGCATTGGCCACCGTTGCAGCAGCTTGGGCATTGCTGGCCTCAATGCGCCTGCGCGAGCCACCGGCAAACTCCAGCTCCCAGTTGGCGTTAAGGCCCACATTGTAAAAGCTGAGCGAGTCATCGGTTTCTGCGTCGGAATTGGTTTGCTCTGACGGGGGGGGCGCCCCGCCTTGAAGGTCGAGACCAGGAAGCCGGCCCTGCACGGTGGTGGCCTGTGCCCCAAGCGATGGCATTCGACCCGCACGGTCTTGCCTGATGGATGCCCGTGCCTGAGCAATGCGCGCCTGCGCTGCGGCGAGCGAGGGATTGCCGGACAGCGCAGCCTCCACCAGCCGCGTCAACTCGGGATCGCCGAGCAGCAGCCACCATCGAGCGACAACCGGATCAGATGCGCTCACATCACTGCCAGCGCGCACAAAGCGAGTGCCCGTGTCTGCTGACATAACTTCCGGGGGGCCTGCATAATCGGGCCCTGCCGTGCATCCAGCTAGCAAGGCGATAGTGACAAGCGGAGGTAGCAAGTGGCGCATCGTGTAGGGCTCAGTGCATCGAAAGGGAGACATTTTTTGGAAGCGGCCTCAGGAAGAGGACCAGCGGAACCGTCGCGAGGGTCAGAATCCCCATAACCAGGAACACATCATTGTAGGTCATTATGAACGCCTCGCGTTGGAGGGTGCGGCTCAGGACGGCCATCGCCCCCTCCATGCCGCCGAAGTTTCGCGCCAGCCCTTCGAGATAGGCCTGTAGCGAAACGCTGTTCGCATTCAGGGTCTCTTCCATCCGCCGGCTATGATGCCAGATCCGCTGGTCCTGGAACGATGCCAGAGCCGAAAGAGCGAAAGAGCCACCGAGATTGCGGGCCGCGTTGAAAATGCCCGAGGCATCGCCCGCGTCTTCCTTGGCCACCGACGCAACCGTTGCCTGATTCAGGAACATCATCGCAAGTATCGTTCCGGCCCCGCGGATAAGCTGACTTTCAGTGAAGACTGCGCCGCCGGATTCCGCGGTCAGACTCGTGCTGACAAAGCAGCTGATCGCCATCAGCAGCATTCCGGTGCCGACGGCAATGCGGATGTCCACCTTGCGGATCATCAGGGGCAGAACCGGCATCAGGAGAAAGGCCGGGACACCCATCCAGAAGATGACCAGTCCCGTCTGAAAAGCATTATAGTCAGAGATGATCGCGAGGAACTGGGGGATAACGTAGGTTGAACCATACATCACCATGCCCAGGGCGAGAGCCATGATCGCGACGCTGGCGAACTGTCGATTGAACAGGAGCTGCAACTTCAAGACCGGCTTGCGTGCTTTCACTTGTCCGTAAATCAAACAGGCAAAGCCGATAATGGTCACCACCGTTAGCCAGCGAATGAGTGAGGACTCGAACCATTCTTCACGGTGCCCTTCCTCGAGTACAACAGTCAGACCGCCCAGTCCGAGGATCAGCCCGAGAATGCCAGCCCAATCGGCGTCCGTGAGATATTCCCACTTGGGCTTCTCGTGAGGCAGCCCGATAAACAGCAGGAGCAGCAGGATTGCGCAGACTGGCACATTGACGAAAAAGGCATAGTGCCAGCTCAGGTTCTCGGTCAGCCAGCCGCCGATCAATGGCCCCATCACGGGGCCAAGAACCACAGTCATGCCGAACAGGGCCATTCCGATGGGCTGTTGGTGCGGCGGCAATCGTTTAGCCACAATAGTCATTGCGGTCGGAATGAGGACTCCGCCCATGAAGCCCTGGCCCGTTCGGCCGATGATCATGGTCGTAAGGTCGGTGGCTACACCGCATAGCACCGAAAATGCGGTGAACGCGCTGACAGCGATGATGAGGAGGGTTCGCAGACCGAACAGCCGTTCCAGCCAAGCGCTCAGCGGAATGACGACGATTTCAGCAACGAGAAATGACGTAGCAATCCAGGTGCCTTCGGCGCCTGTGGCACCGATCTCGCCCTGAATGACGGGGAGTGCGGAATTGACGATTGATATGTCCAGCGTCGCGAGCATGGCGCCGAGCGCGCCCGCGGCCACAGCGACCCAGGCAGTCACGTCTGCGTTCTTTCGGCTCCCGGCCGGCCCGATCGAAGTGTCCTGCGCTGCCAGTATCTCGGTCATTGAGTCCGACTCGAGATCTCTTCCAATTCGCCGGCAGCATTCCGGGTGTCGACCGTAGCCACTACCGACATGCCGGGAACGAGCAGACGCCGCACTTCAGGGGGAGCATCGATAGCGATGCGGACGGGTATCCGTTGAACGATCTTGGTAAAGTTGCCGGTGGCATTTTCGGGGGGGAGGATGGAAAATTCCGCGCCCGTTCCCGGCGATATGCTGACCACTCGTCCCGCGATCTCAAGGCCTGGCAGGGCGTCAACTTCGAGCCTGACGCTCTGGCCGGCCCGGATGAGGCCGACCTGCGTTTCTTTGAAGTTCGCGGTCACGTAGATCGCGCTCACCGGAACCACCGTCATCAAACGTTGACCCGGTTGCACGAACTGGCCCACCCTCACCGAGAGATCGCCGACGCGGCCGGCCTTGCTGGCGCGCAGCAAGGTCGATTCAACCGTAAGGTCGGCTGTTTCCAGCTGAGCGCGGGCAGCGTCCGCCTGCGCCTGGGTCTGGCTGATCTGCTCGAACAGGGTCCCCCGGCGAGCGGTCGCGGCAGCCACCGCCGCCTGCGCAGCGGCGAGTTCGGCCCGCGCCTGCCGCGCCTGCGCCTCATACTGGTCTAGCTTTTCCCGCGGTTCGGCTCCTGTCGCGGCAAGGGGCCGATATCGCGCCACCTGGTCGTTCGCGAGGTCCAGTGCTGCGCGCGCGGCGGCGAGTTGGGCCCGCGCCTGGCGAATGGCTGCATCCTGTTCGGCTACCTGAGAACGGATTGTGTCGGCACCGGCCAGGGTCGCAGCGATCTGCGCGCGCGCCTGTTGCGCTTGCGCCTGATAATCCCGCAAATCCAGTTGTACGAGGGCTCCGCCGCGAGCAACCTGCTCGTTCTCCCCCACGAAGACCTCTTCGACGTATCCCGCTACCTTGGAAGAGATAACGACGCTGTCGGCAGCGACATAGGCGTTATCGGTCGACTGCATGTACTGTCCGTAGGTTACGTGCCGGTAGTACCACCAGATCCCGCCAAGCAGCACGGCAAGACCAACGATGATTAGCACGATGCGCAAGCCACGCCGCGATTGCGGTTTCGTTGGGGTTGTGCCCTCCTGCTCCGGTTGGTTGGAGTTATCGGTCATCTGACTCTTTCGGCAGCCTCAGTAAAAGGTGAACGCGTCTCGCGCCCTATGAGCCGTGAGTCAAATAGTAAAGGCATTTAGCAGTTTGCATTTGGGCATCCGAGGCTATCCGACTACACAGCGCTATGGATGAAAAACCAGATACCATGTCACGGTCTCAGCGTCGGCAGAAGGTCATCACCGATAATGACCGCATTCTCTATCTTATGGACGAGATCAGTCGCGGCGCGCGCAGAGTGTACGATGCGAGGGTCGCCAGGATCGGTCTCAATCAGACACAGTGGAGGATCATCGGACAACTTCTTCGCGATCCTGCCCTTACGCAGGCTGAAATCGCCAAGAAACTGGAACTGGAATCGGCGACCATCGGCCAGGCGGTTGCAGGTCTTTGCGCACGCGGGCTGATGAAAAGGCTTCGAGCTGAGACGGATCGGCGAGCGTGGCAGCTCATCCTCACGGAGCAGCTTGACGATCTGCTGCCCGAACTGAGAGGCTCCGCGGATAGGCTTCATGATCTGCTTTGGCGCGACATTGCCGCCGACGAGAAGCGAACGCTGCAGCAGATTCTTGAAAGGGTATCGGAAAATCTGGACCAACACCGTGCCGAGGCTGAATAAAATCATGGCATCGCCCCCGGAAAAGCCTATCGGCAGCATCGCTCGCGCCGCGGAGATTGGCCGAATCCTAATGAGGCACGGAGCGAAGAATCTCGCCGGAGCCCTCGGGTTTATTCCCTCTTCGAACAATGTCATCGACCCTCGCGAATTTCGCCCGGCCGCAGTTGTCGCGTTCCTCCGTGACATCGGGCCAGTCGGCATAAAACTGGGGCAGCTCCTCGCCACCCGAAGCGATCTGTTCACCGAACACTGGATCACGGCATTCTCAACCCTGCACGATCAGGTGTCGCCAGTGCGCTTCGCAGATATCGAGCCCGTACTTGCTTCAAGCTGGGGTGAGGACTGGCGGAACGACTTTGCGCAGTTCGACGAAAAGCCTTTGGCGTCCGCCTCGATTGCACAGACCTATTCCGCCGAGCTAAGGGACGGTAGCAAGGTCATCGTGAAGGTTCGACGCCCGGGCACCGCCGCGCGGATGGAAGCCGATGTGCGTCTGCTTGTGCGTCTTGCCGAGATCGCAGAAGCACGCTCTCCTGACATCGCGCGTTACCGGCCAGTCGAGTTTCTGCGGACCTTCGGCCGCAATCTTGCCTGGGAGATGGACCTCGCTGCGGAATCCCGAGCCTGCGAGCGGATCGGCGCATATCTCGATACCATCGGCGTCAGGACCCCGGCCATCCATTGGGAACTGACCGGGCTGCGGGTGAACGTTCAGGAACGCCTGTACGGCAGGCCCGCGTCTTCGCTGGGCAGCCCATCGGGCGACCCGCGGGTGGCGGCTTTCGCTAAAAGCTATGCCAACGCTGTCCTGCGGATGATCATCCTGAACGGCGAATTTCACGGCGACCCCCATCCGGGTAACGTCTTCCTGATCGGCGAGCAGGATGTCGGCTTCATCGACTTCGGATCAGTCGGGACGCTCACCAAGGCCAGGCGCGACGAGATCGTCCGCCTCGTGCTTGCGATTGCTGGTGAGAAAACCAGCGATGTCGCGAATGTCCTGCTCGCATGGGCGGGGGAGCCGAAGGTGGATCGCGATGCGCTCGCGGTGGATCTGGATCAGTTGATCGGAGAGTTCAGGGGAACCGTGCTATCTGGCATCGAGTTCTCGCAGATTTTTTCCCGCGTTTTCGACCTGTTGCGGGATTATCGACTGGTTCTGCCACCTGATCTGGCCATTCTTCTGCGTACCTTGCTTACGGCAGAGGGTGTCGTCCGATCACTGGCACCCGACTATAACATTGCCGAGGACACCCGGCCGATCATGACGGAGCTTTTCGCCGAGCGGTTCTCGCTCGCTAGCGCTCGGTCGGGTTTGAAGAAACTTCGCGGTCAGCTGCTGGGGTTGTCGGCGTCCTTGCCCGACATACTTGCCACTGCGAACTCGATCGCAAAGTCAGGATATGTGCCGGTTCAGCTCGATCCGCTCAGTATCGAGCAACTCGCAGGACTTCGCAATGAGCGTCAGTCCTTGAAAGGCCCTCTAGCTGCCGCATTGATCGTGGCTAGCGCATTGCTTGTCGATCAATCCTGGCTTCTGGCTGGCGGCGCGCTTGTGATTGCTGGGGTGGTGCTCATCCGAAAATCATAATGAAGGAGCAACTTAATTCGTGCACGGTCACGTGTAAGCGTGGCGTGAAGACCGCAGGTCAGGCTGCTTGGGCGATTGGAGCCGTTTCTGAAGACTTCCAGTTCCATGGCATGAGCTCGTCCCAGCGC
>NZ_JACBZF010000009.1:32500-65618 GCF_013408095.1 Novosphingobium marinum | reverse complement strand
CTCCGGTTCCGCTTCGCTACACCTGCGGTCAGCCATGGCGCCGGAGACAACTATGCACTAACAATCAAACCGGACCACTCAATGGGGGCCGCTCATAATCAAGGCCACCAAACCGCAGCGCGTGGACTGAGGGAACTCTATCGCCATCTAGGGCTAATCGACGAGACTGGCGAAACGCTCGAATTAACTCCTCTTGGCAGTCAAGCTGCAAGCTACGCCGATGTGCGCCTGGACGATGACCAAAGAACGTTTTGGCGGACCGCTTTAACGAACATGACGCATGATGGGGACGGTGCGACGTCTCACCCGTATCAGGTCCTGTTGCGCTTGGTCGCTCGCCGACCTGGCATTACACGAGCAAAGTGCGCCCTCGCGCTTGAGGCCAAAAACGATTCTCCCGAAGAGCTCGATCGCATCGCGGAGCTATCTGACCTCGAAGAGGATCAAATTAGACATCAGATCGGCGTTTCGCAGTCCAACTGGAACAACGCAAAGAAAATGCTGCCTCGCTTCGCCGAGCAGCTTGGTGACGTCATTAAAACCGGACAATCATTCAAGCTTGCTCAGACGCCAGGACATGTTGCGCCCACAAGAGACAAGAGCGTGGCAGCCAGTTCAGAGGATGAGGAGAAGAAAACTCGAGCGAAGCGCAATCCGCGCAAGGTTACCACTGACACGATAGGCCAGGCGGGCACTGGCGAGGAATCAGAGCCTGCTCCACCTCCAGATCTCGATCCCGAGAAAATGGCCGCAGCAATTGCTGCTAGAGCTGATCGCGTGAAGCGACATAACCTTATTGTGAAGGCACTCGCAGGCAAACTCGTCGAGGCCGGTTGCGAGCTATACGAAGATCCATTCGATATTCTGGCTCCCCATGATGATCGGGCCATTCTGGTGGAAGTTAAGACCCTCGACGGATCAGAACCAGACGAGCGCGATCGTGTCCGGGATGCCTTGTCTCAAATCCTGTATTACGAGGCTTTTGTAACCGAACCGCTGGTCGGTGGCCGCGATATCGTTAGGGTCGCTTGCTTTGAGCACCGCCCTAGTGACGATCATATCGGGTTTCTTGAAAATCAAGGAATCGAGACAGTTTGGAAGGACGGTGAGGAATTTACCAGCAAAGCTGGCACTCCTGACTGGCTCTAAATATCGGTGCCTATCCGGTATTTACCGCCACTGACGGGGCCGCATTTGCGGCAATATCGCCGTCAAAGCACTGTTTTATAAAAGAAAAGGTGGTGAGCCCTGCTGGGTTCGAACCAGCGACCTACTGATTAAAAGTCAGTTGCTCTACCGACTGAGCTAAGGGCCCCACGCGACGCGTCGCAGGTTGGGTCAACTAAGGTCCGGACGCGGCGCGGTCAAGCGGGCTTGGAGATGGCGCACGGCAAGACCGGTCAACGGATCGCGCCAGGTGGGGACGATCGCCGCGAGCGGGCCGAGCACGAACTGGCGCTCGCGAAAATGCGGGTGCGGAATGCGCAGGTGGGGCGTGCACCAGGTTCCGCCGCTCCACAGCACGATGTCGAGGTCGAGAACGCGCTCGCCCCACCGGCGGCCGCGCGGCCTCCTGCCGAAGCAGGCCTCGATGGCCTTGAGACGGGACAGCACGTCGGGAGGCGAGAGCCGCGTCTCCACCAGCACGGCCGCGTTCGCGAAGCGCCGGCGCGACGGACCGAGCGGAGTGCTCGCCTCGACCGGGGATGAGGTGCGGATACGAAGGCCCTCGCCTTCCATTGCAGCGCATGCGGCGCGCAAAACCCCGGCGGGGCTACCGTGCCGCGCATGGCGGCGGTTCGAGCCGAGCGCGATGACGTAGGATTGCATGCTTGCTCCGGCCATGGCGGCTGCCTAGCGTGCGAAATCCGCACTTGGAATCGAAAAGGACCCTGGATGCCCCGCAGCCGTTTCCGGACATTCATCTCTCTGGCGGCGGCCTTGCCGCTCGCGGTGGCGGCTCCCGCCTTCGCCCAGGACCGTACCGAGCACGAGCAGATGGCGCGTGATCTCTATCGCGACGTCATCGCCTTCCGCACTGCGAAGGGGCACACGCAGGTGCCGGAGCTTGTGTCCTACCTCTCGCAGCGTCTCGAAGCGGCCGGCTTCGCGCCCGGGAACATCATGGCGACCGATTACGACAGCGACGGCGAGCGCACGCAGGGCCTGATCGTGCGGTATCCGGGCAAGTCGCGGTCGAAAGCGCGGCCGATCGTGGTGCTTGCGCACATGGACGTGGTAGACGCCCGGCCGGAGGACTGGGAACGCAATCCCTTCGAACTGACCGAGGACGGCGGCTATCTGTACGGACGCGGCGTCACCGACAACAAATACGGTGTGACCAACCTCGTCAGCACTTTCATCAGGCTCAGGCAGGAAGGCTGGACGCCGTCTCGCGACATCTACCTCGCATTCTCGGGAGACGAGGAAAGCGGGATGGTCTCCACCCGCGCGCAGGCGAAATGGGTGGCCGAGAACGTCGAGCCCGGGATCGTTCTGAACAGCGACGCCGGCGGCATCGCGCTCGCCTCCGACTTTACGCCGCTCGCCATGCGGGTGCAGGCGGCGGAAAAGACCTTCGCGACCTTTATCCTGACGGTCACCAACCCCGGCGGCCATTCCTCTCGCCCCCGCAAGGACAATGCGATCTACGAGCTTGCCGATGCGCTGCTCAAGGTCCGCGACTATACCTTTCCGGTTCAGGCGACCCCGTTGACGCGCAGCTATTTTCGTGAGCTGGGCAAGACCGTTCCGGGCGAACTCGGCGCGGCGATGCGGCAATTCGCCGAAGACCCCACCGACGAGGAAGCGATCGCGACCTTGCGCGCCGACCCGGCCTATGTCGGCACGCTCGGAACGACCTGCATCGCCACGATGCTCGATGCCGGCCATGCCGAGAACGCGCTGCCGCAATCGGCCAAGGCTACCGTCAACTGCCGCATCTTTCCCGGCGTCGGCGTCGAGGCGACCGAGGAGGCGCTGAAGCAGGCCATCGCCAACGATGCCGTGCAATTCACGCTAGACACCGACGTGACCGAAAGCCCGATCTCCGAACTGCGCCCCGATGTTCGCTCAGCGCTCGCGAAAAGCCTGAAAAAGCGCTTCGGAAATGTCGCCATCATTCCCTACATGGAATCGGGCGGGACAGACGGCATGCACTACCGCACGCTCGGCATGCCGGTGGTCGCAATCTCGGGCGTCGCGGCGCGACCCGAGGACCAGTATGCGCACGGTCTTAACGAGCGGATCCTGACCGAGTCATTCTACGGCGGGCTCGACCACTGGTACGTGATCCTGAAGGACCTTGCGGGCTAGGCCGGCCAGCCGAACCCGCTAGATATCCTCGCAAATGCGTCCGTAAAGCTGGGGCCTGCGGTCGCGGAAAAAGCCCATGCCAGCGCGGTGCCGCGCCGCCCGGGCAAGGTCTATGGTCGCGACGAGCGCGCCGCTTTGCGAGCGGCCGTACTCGGCGAGGAAATCGCCCCACTCGTCGGTAATGAAGGAATGGCCGTAGAACGCCTGGCCGTCCTCGTTGCCGATGCGATTGGCGGCGATCACCGGCATGCAGTTCGAGACCGCGTGGCCCAGCATCGCGCGGCGCCACATCCGGCTGGTATCGAGATCGGCGTCGTAGGGCTCGGACCCGATCGCGGTGGGGTAGAACAGGAGCTCGGCCCCCATCAGGGCCATGACGCGCGCGCTTTCGGGGTACCACTGGTCCCAGCACACGCCCACGCCGATGCGGGTTCCGGCTACGTCCCACACCTTGAAACCGTCGTTGCCGGGGCGGAAGTAGTACTTTTCCTCGTACCCCGGACCGTCCGGGATGTGACTCTTGCGATAGGTGCCGATGATTTCGCCTTCGTCACCGATCATCGCGAGGGTGTTGTAGTAATGATGCCCGTCGCGCTCGAAGAAGCTGGTCGGGATGGCGATTTGCAGTTTTTTCGCAAGATCCTTCATCGCGATCACCGAGGGATGCTCGCTCGTGGGCCGGGCGAGCGCGAACATCTCTTCTTCCTCGACCTTGCAGAAATAGGGGCCTGAGAAGAGTTCGGGCGGCAGAACGATCTGCGCCCCGCGAGCCGCAGCTTCCTCCACGAGGTCGCAGACGGCGGCGATGTTCTCGCTCTCGTCGTCGTGATTTAACGCAAGCTGGAGCGCGGCAACGGTTACGCTGGTCATGCCTCGCGGATTATTTCGGTCGAAGCGCGAAGTCCACCTGTATGGCCACCGCAGATGTCGTCTGCCCTGGCATGATCCGGCCCGAACCCGACGCGTCCATGGTTGCGACGCTTTCGACCATGGCCTGGGGATAGGCCATCCTCGCCGGCGGAGGCGGAGGGGGTGGCGGCATCGCGGCGGGCAGGTACCTGCTTCCCTGCGAGCCGCCGGCGTCGCGAATGGTCAGCACGCGCGAGATTTCCATGTTCGCGGCTTGCGCATAAGCGTCGGCGCGCGCCCTGGCGGCCTTGAACGCCTGCGCATACGCGAGGTTTGCCGTCGTTTCCGGGTCTGCCATGCGCAAGTCCGGGCCGCTCATCAGATTTGCGCCAGCGTCGGTCACGGCGGTCACCGCCTCGCCCGCGCGGTCGACGTTGCGGACGGTGACATTGACGACGTTGCTTGCCTGGAACTGCCCCTTGCGATCGCCCCAGTCGATGCGCTGGACGCTGACGGTGCGCGTCTGGATATCGTCTTCGGGTATCCCCTGTTCCTTGAGCGCGGCGACGATCTCCTCGATCTGCTCGTGATTGGCCGCCGTTGCCGCTTTCGCATTGCGCGCCCAGGTATTGATGCCCGCCTGGAACTGCGCCTCGTCGGGACGGGACTCTGCCTCGCCGGTGGTGCTGACCGAAAGCAGTGTCTCTTCGTGGTCGACGCCGCGCGCATCGTAGGCGGCATTTCCGCATCCGCCGACGAGCAGGGGCACTGCGCCGGAAAGTATCAATGTTCTCATCGACTTCCTCCAATAGGTCACCAAAGGCGAGCCGTGGAGGAAGCTCTTCGCAGGCTTAACGGCTGCTGACGCTCCGCCGCGTTCAGGGTGCCTTGCGGAACAGAAGCGTCATGCGATCGCTCTCGCCGATGGCCTCGTAACGCTCGCGCGCCGTCTCTTTCTGCGAGAGCGTCGGCGGCAGGGTCCACACGCCGCCCGGCCAGTCGGCATCGTCGGCCGGATTGGCGTTGATCTCGGCGCTGTCGACAAGCTCGAAGCCGTTCACTTCCATGAACTTCACCACGTCGGCCTGCCGCAGGTATCCCTTCGTGCCGTTGGCGTAGGACCAGGGCGCTTCGGCCTTGGCGCGGTGCTGCACGATGCCGAGCAGGCCGTCGTCCTTCAGCAGTTCGCGCATCGCCGCGATCTCGCTGTCGGCGGTGTTCCAGCGGAACATGTTGTGCATCATGCGGATGACGAGGACGCGGTCGAAGGTACCCTTCTCGGCGTCGGGGATTTTCTCTGTCGTCATGCCGGCGAAGCGGCTTTCGGGAAGGCCCGTCCACCCGGCGGCCCCGGCGGCAAACTTGGCCGCGCTGTCCCGGATGCCCTGCCGGCGATCCTCGGGAATGGGCATCTTGCTGGGATCGAAGAAGATACCGACCAGCTTTCCGTCCTCGTCGAGGTAATTGCCGATCACGCGCGAATACCAGCCGCCGCCGGGAGCGAACTCGCCCACTTTCATCCCCGGCTCGACCCGGAAGAACTCCAGCGTCTCGACCGGATGGCGGTACTGGTCACGGGCCCGGTCCTCGCTGCGCGAAGGATGTTCGAGCGCGCGTTCGAGGAGCGGTTTGCAGCTCTCGCAGGTCGAGCCGTCACGTTCGGCGGGTCCCTGTGCCGCGAGTCCGGTTGCAAAAAGGCCGGTAAAGGCAGCGGCGGCTATGGCAATACGGCGCATCGGAAAACCTCCCCATGTGGTCATGCGACGCATCCTAGATCGCGATGCGGCAATGACAACCGCCGATGGCATTCCTATCTACCCGGCGACGAGCAAGATGGAGCGACAGATGGAAACGGCAATCCTGGCAGGCGGATGCTTCTGGTGCACCGAGGCGGTGTTCCGGGACGTGATCGGCGTCGGAGAAGTCGAAAGCGGCTATATCGGCGGCGAAGTGGAGAACCCTACCTACAAGCAGGTGTGCAGCGGAACGACTGGCCATGCAGAGGCGATCCGCGTGACGTTCGATCCGCAGGCGGTGTCCTACGCGCAGATCCTCGACATCTTCATGGCGACGCATGATCCGACGCAGCTCAACCGGCAGGGCAACGACATCGGCACCCAGTACCGCAGCGCGATCTTTCCGCTGACACCCGACCAGCAGGCCGAGGCGCAGGCCGCGCTCGCCCGCGCGAACGAGGAGCACGGCGGCCGGGTGGTCACGACCGTCGAAGGCTTCGAAGGCGGCGAGCAGCACGCCACGTGGTACCCGGCGGAGGATTATCACCAGGAATACTGGGAGGGCGAAGGGCAGGGTAATCCATACTGCCTCGCGATCATTCCGCCCAAGCTGCAGAAGTTGCGCCGAAGCTTTCGCGAGAACGCGAAGGCGGACTGACGCGCCCGGCGTTCAGGAGTTGAGCGCGCTTTCAAGGTCGCCGGGGTTGATCGGCTTGATCAGGACCCGATGGGGGTCATCCTGCTGGATGCGGTCGAGTGTCGGCGGCTCGTTCGACCCCGTGACGAATATGATCTTGATGTGCGGGTGGCGTTCATGGACCTCGATCGCGATGTCGACGCCGTCCCGCTTGCCACCAAGCCGGACATCCATGATCACGTAGTCGGGCACCTTTTCGCCAATGAGTTCGCGCCCCTGATCTGCCTCGCTCGCCATGCCGACGACTTCGGCGCCCATATCCTCGCTCAGGACGCGCAGGTATTCGGCGATCAGGAAATCGTCTTCCACGATAACCAGCGTCTTGCGATCAGACATAGCGCGTGTTTTCGCTGAGCGTTGCAGGAAATTGCGTCGATACCGTGGTGCCGCGCCCGTTCGTCACCGTCATGGTTCCCTTCAGCTGGCTGACCAGCCCCTGGACGATGCGCGATCCCGTGCCCGCCACCATTCCTTCCGCCGGATAGCCAACCCCGTCGTCGGAGATCGTAAGCACTTTGGTCTCTCCCTCTCCGTCTCCGTCTCCGTCTCCGTACCGTATGCTTATCGTTCCGCCGTGCCCCTCCGGAAAGGCGTGCTTGATCGCATTGGCGACCAGCTCGTTGGCAAGTAGTCCGATGGCCATCGCCACGTCGAGGTGCACGGTATCGGGTCTGGCCTCAACCGCAAGCTCAATGTTCCGAGCCCGCAGGCCGTGGCCGGTCGAGAAGCTGCTGCCAAGCTTCTCGAGGAATGTCTGCATGTCAACTTCAGATGGTTGCGGGGACTGGATGAGAAGCTTGTGGACCATGCCAAGGGCCTGGACGCGTCCCGCCATCGCCTGGAACGCCGCTTTCGCGCTCTCGTCCTCCAGTTTGTTCCGCTCGATCATCAGCAAAGCGTTGATCTGCTGCAGGTTGTTCTTGACCCGGTGATAGACTTCGCGAAGCAGCAGCGACCGATCGGCCAGGGCGACCTCGAGATCGGCATTCGCCTGGCGCAGCCGCCGTTCGGCCCGGTTCTCCAACGTCGCGTTGCGCAGGATGGCGGCGAGGCCGATCACCATCATCGCGATCGACATGACGCTTAGCCGGAAATTCGGCGAGAACAGCCCCTGTTCGGTCGCTGCGAAGAAGGCGACCGAAAGCAGGAACGGTCCGCCGACCACGAAGGGTAGCAGGCGGCGCGCACCACGACTTCCCTGTTCGTCCCCGAAAAAGTGCCAGATCCATCCGCTTCGCGGGCTCGCCAGCATGATTGCAAGGAACAGCGCGGCAAAGGCAGCGGCAGTGTGCAGCGCCATGGCGGTAAACAGGAAGACCCCGTAGAGCGCCTCGGTATCGAGCGCATAGGCCACCAGTGCGACCGAGCACAATGCGAGCCCCAGCGTCGACGATCCGAGAAAGACCCAGCCCGGGGTGCGCCGCAACGACAGGCAAAGGCAGCAGGCGGCGGCGAGCAGGAACGAGGTCGCCGTTGCGACCGCCATGGAATCGTCCGGTCGCTCGAGCAATTGCGGCCACAGAAACGCGTCGATCCCCTGCCTGACCCCTGCGGAGAGCGCCACGAGCTCCGCGATGGCGACGACCGCCACCAGCGAGGCGGCACCGGCAAGCAGGCTGCGCGCGCCGGCCGAACCTGCTCGCAGCCATGCCAGGAGTCCGAAACCTAGAAGCGCGAACGAAACGGCGGTGCTCGGCACCATCGCTGCGAAATCGTCGTGAATACGCTTGAAGAACGTGAGGCCGAAACCCCACCCTAGAACAAGAGCAAGCAGGGCCATGACAAGGACAAGTCCTGCAGCAATCGAGCCGGCATTTCTCGCTTCGTGATGAAATTCGCTATCGCTCGACACTATTCGCCCCCACACCGGCGGGCTCGATTTACTATTTTTTGAGGCCTAGCGGCACACTTATGTCAGTTCGGGCGAAAAAATCGCGCCACGAAGAACCCGTCGAGACCGCCTGCCCCGGGCAGCATGCCGGGATCGGTGCGGACGTGGCCACTCGCGGTCGGTCCGATGCCGTGGGGCAGTTCCTCGGCGGAGATCGGGTCGGGCGACAGACCGGTGTCTTGTACACGGCCCTCCCCCTCATCGGGTTCGAGCGAGCAGACCGCGTAGACAAGCCGACCTCCCGGCCTGAGCCATGTCACCGCGCGGGCGAGCAGCGCAGCCTGCAGCTCTGCCATCTCCCCGATCTGTCGCAGGCCGATACGGTGGAGCACATCGGGATGGCGGCGGCACGTGCCCGTAGCGGTGCAAGGCGCGTCGAGCAGGATCGCGTCGAACAGCTCGGGCGGCTCCCATGCGAGCGCGTCGGCAACCACCGCCGTCGCTTCCAGCCCCGTCCGTGCGAGGTTTTCGCGAAGCCGTTCCATGCGGCGTTTAGAGATATCAAGGGCAGTCACGTTCCAGCCGACAGCGGCCAGTTGCAGCGTCTTGCCTCCCGGCGCAGCGCACAGGTCGAGCGCGCGGCGTCCTGCCCTCGGGCCCAGCAGGCGCGCCGGCAGGCTTGCGGCAAAATCCTGCACCCACCATGCGCCTTCGTCGAAGCCTTCGAGGTTTTCGACCGCCGTGCCCCGCGCCAGCCGCACGTGGCCGGGCATCAGCGATGCACCGCCAAGTTTCGTCGCCCATTCGGCGGTGCGGTCGGGATCGCGCAGGGTAAGGTCGAGCGGTGGCGGCTCTGCTAGGCCTGTCGCGATTGCCGACGCGCGCTCGCCCCAGCGATCGGCGACCGCCCTGGGCAAGGTGGGTGCCTCCGGCAGCGTCGCGCCGCGCTTCATGAGGGTCGAGAACACGCCATGCGCCAGCCGCCTCGGCCCTCCCGCCAGCAGCGGCAACCCTGTCGCGATTGCCGCGTGCGGGGGCGTCCCCAGCCGCATCGCCTGCGCCAGCATGATCGCCAGGACCATGCGCGGCTTGGCATCGGCGGGAAGCGACTGCCGCGTCGCGCCGTCGATCACCGCGTCCAGATCCACTTTCCAGCGCAGCACTTCTGAAGCGATGGCGAGGCCGAGCGCGCGGTCTGGACCGGACCGGACCTGCCGCAATGCCGCGTGCGACGCCTGATCGAGAGTTTCGCCCCGCCGCAGCACGGCATCGAGCATGCGAAGCGCCGCGCGGCGGACGGGCAGGCCGGGAACGTCGGTCATCGCGCCGGCCTTATCGCCGATTGCATCGCGCCGCCAGTCTCCCCATCTTGGTGCCATGAGCGACAAGACGATATCCGGCACGCCCCGCGCCACCGAACGCCCCGGCGATTTCGAAAAGCCCGCTCACTGGAGCGATACACCACCGCCCGAACCCGATGCGCCGAATGATGAGGCCGAAGCCGACGATCCCGACGGCCTTTCGCCCACCCGCTACGGCGACTGGGTGCACAAGGGCATCGCAATCGATTTCTAGGGCAGGATATCGATGACCGTCCCGTTGGGCACGGTCTGCCACATATACTCGATTTCCTCGTTGGTGACGGCGATGCAGCCGTCGGTCCAGTCGCCCTGAACGCGTCCCGAATAGCCGTTGGGCTGGCCGTGGATGAAGATCGCCCCGCCAGGACTGCGCCCCTGCGACCGGGCGTAGGCGCGGTCCGCCTCGTTCGGGTACGAGATGTGGAGCGAAAGGTAGTACGAACTCTGCGGATTGCCGTAGTCGATCAGGTAGCGCCCCTCGGGCGTGCGCTCGTCGCCCTGAAAGCGCTTGTGGCCGATGGGGGCATCGCCGAACTGGATTCCCTCGATGATGCGAACCGGTGCACCGTTGGAGCGCAGCGTGATGGTGCGCGCCGATTTCTCGACCACGACGTGATCGACCACCGGCAAGTCGGCGTAGACCTGCGCTTCCGCCGCAACCTGCCCATGCGCCGCACCCGATGCCAGCAGCAGCGCAAGCGGGGCGAGGCAGGTGCGGATCATGGCGGTCAGTCCGTGAAAGGGTCTCTGACGAGGATGGTATCGTCGCGTTCGGGACTCGTCGAGACCAGCGCGACCGGAGTCTCGATCAATTCCTGCACGCGCTGGATGTACTTGATCGCCTGCGCCGGAAGGTCCGCCCACGAACGGGCGCCGGCCGTCGTCTCGCGCCAGCCGTCCATCTCCTCGTAGATCGGCTCGACCGCGGCCTGGTCGGCGGCATGGCTGGGCAGGTAGTCGTAGACCTTGCCGCCAAGCCGGTAGCCCGTGCAGATCTTCACCGTCTCGAACCCGTCGAGCACGTCCAGCTTGGTAAGCGCGATGCCCGTAACGCCGGAGATCGCGCAGGTCTGGCGGACGAGCACCGCGTCGAACCAGCCGCAACGGCGCTGGCGGCCGGTCACCGTGCCGAATTCGTGACCCCGCTCACCCAGCATGCGACCGTCCTCGTCATCAAGTTCGGTCGGGAACGGGCCGGAGCCGACGCGGGTGGTGTAAGCCTTGACGATGCCGAGCACGAAGCCGGTGGCCGCCGGGCCGAGACCCGAGCCGGACGCAGCGGTTCCGCTTACCGTGTTCGACGAAGTGACGAACGGGTAGGTGCCGTGATCGATGTCGAGAAGCACGCCCTGCGCACCTTCAAACAGGATGCGCGCGCCCGCCTTGCGCACCTTCTTCAGGCGTTTCCACACAGGCTGCGCGAATTGCAGCACGAACGGCGCAATTTCCTTGAGTTCGCGGATCAGATCGTCCCGATCCACCGGCTTTTCTCCGAAGCCGGCCCGCAGCGCATCGTGATGCGCGCAGAGCCTGTCAAGCTGCGGTTCGAGCGAATCGAGATGGGCCAGGTCGCAGACCCGGATCGCGCGGCGGCCGACCTTGTCCTCGTAGGCCGGGCCGATCCCGCGCCCTGTCGTGCCGATCTTGCCCGAACCCGCCGCAGCTTCGCGCAGCCCGTCGAGTTCCCGGTGGACCGGAAGGATCAGCGGGCAGTTGTCGGCGACGGCGAAGTTGTCGTCGTTGATCTCGACACCCTGTCCGCGCAGCTTCTCGACCTCGGCCTTGAGCGCCCACGGATCGAGCACAACGCCATTGCCGATGATCGACAGCGTGCCGGTGACTATGCCTGAAGGCAGGAGCGAGAGCTTGTAGGTCTGGTCTCCGACGACGAGCGTATGCCCGGCATTGTGGCCGCCCTGAAAGCGCACGACCGCATCGGCGCGGCTGGCGAGCCAGTCGACGATCTTGCCCTTGCCTTCATCGCCCCACTGGGCGCCGATCACCGTGACGTTGGCCAAGCTGGCGTCCTTTCCTCGAACAAACTTGCGCGCCCTAGGTGATGGCGGCGCGAAGGGCAACAGGCTGGCGGGCCTGCAAATCGGCGTCGATCAGGAACATGCTCCGCCTGACATGGTTCATGGAAGTGAAACCAAGGAGAAAGACATCATGGTACGCAAGCTTCTGACAATGTTCGGCATCGGCGTGTTCGCCCTCACCGCATCGGCCTGCAACACGATCGACGGTGCCGGCGAGGACATCGAATCGGTCGGCGACGAGATCGACGAGGAAATCTGAGTCGGGTTGCGGTCCCGCAGGGTCGGGACCGCACCTTCAGACCGGGACGGCCTCGCTGCCCTGAAGGCGGTGGGTGCAGCCCAGCGCACGAGCATCCTCTGCATCCGATAGCGCCGCAACCGTTCGCCATCCGATGGAACGCAGCCTTTCGGCGGCCAGCACATCGTGGCCGAGAGGCAGGTATAGCACGTTTTCGCACTGGCTCTCCGACGCGAGAGCATCGATCAGCGGGTCCGGATAGAGCGAGAATCCGGTCGCGGGTTCGTCACGCCCGAGGATCCGATAGGTTCCCCCCCGCCCGACCGCGCCGGCCAGCCCCTCGGCGTAGAGGGTGAAGCCGAACCAGCTCTGGTACTCGAAGCCGTGCCGCTCCGAAGGATCGAGAGTGACGCGAGCGCCCTTGCCGATCCTGTCCGAAATCGCCCTGAGGCCCTCGATACGCGTGGCGAGAGCACCGCTGGTGTCGAATTCCGCCAGCCGGGCAACTGCCCGGTCGAGCGGCCCAACTGCGTAAAGCAGGGGCAAGTACGCCTCGCCTCCGACTTCGACTAATCCGCCTGCATCCTTCGCATCGAGTTCGCGCCGCACCGCATCGACCGCATCGCCCTCGAGCGGCAATGCCGAGGCTGCCAGAGTATCGACGAGGTCAGGCAGCGTGAAGTCGACCGAGATTCCCTCGGCCCCTGCGGCCTTGAGCGCCTCGATCGCCAGCACCACGATTTCCGACGCAGCGGCGACCGTGTCCGATCCGACCAGTTCGGCGCCGACCTGCAGCCGCTCGCGCGTCGGATCGAGACCGTCCCCCTGAATTTTCACCACCTGGCCCGCATAGCAAAGCCTCAGCGGCCTCGCAGCTTCGGACAGGCCGGTTGAGGCGATGCGCCCGACCTGCACGGTCATGTCGGAGCGAAGCGCGAGCGTCCTGAGGCTCGACGGATCGACGAAGCGGAACATGCGGCGCGGCTGCACCCCCGCCATGCGGCTCGCTATCGATTTCTCGAACTCGATGATCGGCGGCTGGACGCGGTCGTATCCGCGCGAATGAAAGACGTCGAGCATCGCCCGCTGGACTCGGGCCGAGACTGCCGCGCCTTGCGGCAGGCGGTCCTGAAGCCCCTCGGGCAGAAGGTCGCGGTCGTTGTCAGGCATGGCATGTCCCCCGCCGGCCGCTTTCGCGGGACCGGCGGAAATTTGCAACTCCTCAGAAAGTCAGCGGCTTGACCGTCTTCACGCCGGGCAGGTCGCACGCATCCTTCATCACGGCTTCGGGGATCGCGGCATCGAGCGAGAGCAGGAGCACCGCCTCGCCGCCTGCCTGCCGCCGGCCGAGGTGGAAAGTGCCGATATTGATGCCGTTCTCGCCGAGCAGCGAACCGATACGGCCGATGAAGCCCGGCGCGTCTTCGTTGACGATGTAGAGCATGTGCCCGTCGAGATCCGCCTCGATCCCGATCCCGAAAATCTCGATCAGGCGCGGCGCCTCGTTGCCGAACAGCGTGCCTGCTACCGAGCGGTCGCCCTGGCTGGTCGCGACGGTGACCCGCACGAGCGTGTGGTATACGCCTTCGCGGTCATGCCGGATTTCACGCACGTCCATGCCGCGCTCTTTCGCAAGATGCGGCGCGTTGACCATGTTCACCGACTGCGAATAGTGTTTCATCAACCCGGCTAGCACGGCGGCGGTGATCGGCTTCATGTTCAGTTCGGCGGCGGCGCCCTCGACTTCGACCGAAATCTTGTCGAGATTGCCATGCGCAAGCTGTCCGACGAGGCTTCCGAGCTTTTCCGACAGCGCCATGTACGGGCGCAGCTTCGGCGCTTCCTCGGCGGAAAGCGAAGGAACGTTGAGCGCATTGGTCACGCCGCCGTTCACCAGGTAATCGGCCATCTGCTCGGCGACTTGCAGCGCCACGTTGACCTGCGCCTCGGTGGTCGAGGCACCCAGGTGCGGGGTGCAGATGAAGTTCGGAGTGCCGAACAGCGGGCTTTCCCTGGCCGGCTCCTCGGCAAAGACGTCGAGCGCGGCACCCGCCACGTGGCCCGATTCGAGCAGTTCCTTGAGCGCCGCCTCGTCCACGAGGCCGCCGCGCGCGCAGTTGACGATACGCACGCCCTTCTTTGTCTTGGCGAGGTTTTCGCGGCTCAGGATATTGCGGGTCTGGTCGGTCAGCGGCGTGTGCAGCGTGATGAAGTCCGCGCGCTCGAGCAGGGTGTCGAGATCGGCCTTCTCCACGCCCATTTCCACGGCGCGTTCCTGGGTCAGGAACGGATCGTAGGCGACGACCTTCATGCGAAGACCGAGCGCGCGGCTGGCAACGATCGAGCCGATGTTGCCCGCGCCGATAAGGCCGAGAGTCTTGCCGGTCACTTCCACGCCCATGAAAGCGCTCTTCGGCCACTCGCCCTTCTGCGTACGCTCGTTTGCCTCGGGAATCTGCCGGGCGAGCGCCATAATCATCGCGATGGCATGCTCGGCGGTCGTGATGGAGTTGCCGAACGGCGTGTTCATCACGACGACGCCCTGAGCCGAAGCAGCCTGGATATCGACGTTGTCGACGCCGATACCGGCGCGCCCGATAACCTTGAGATTCTTCGCGGCGTCGAGAATCTCCCTCGTCACCCTGGTGCTCGACCGGATAGCAAGGCCGTCGTAGTCGCCGATGTACTCCATCAGTTCTTCGGGCGACTTGCCCGTGATCACGTCCACTTCGCAGCCGCGCTCCTCGAAGATGCGGGCGGCATTGGGGTCCATCTTGTCGGAAATGAGGACTTTGGGCTTGGTCATGGTGTCCAATCCTTCTGAAACGTCATGTCATCGGTGCGCGCTGACGGCACTCGATGCGAAAAAGCGGGTCGGAATGCTCCGGGAACGCCGGGCCTAGGCCTTGAGCGACGCCCAGGCCCAGTCGAGCCAGGGGCCAAGTGCCTCGATGTCCGCGGTATCCACGGTCGCGCCGCACCAGATACGCAGGCCCGGAGGGGCGTCGCGATATCCGGCGATGTCGCAGGCGGCGCCCTCGTCCTCGAGGAGCTTGGCGAACGACTTGATGAAGTCGGTGTCCGCGCCTTCGACGGTCAGGCATACGCTCGTCTTCGAGCGGATGGCCGGATCGGCGGCAAGGTGACCCAGCCAGTCGCGTTCCTCGACGATCTTGCCGAGAGCTGCCGCATTGGCATCCGAGCGCGCGCGCAAGCCGTCGAGGCCGCCGAGCGATTGCGCCCATTCGAGTGCGAAGATCGCATCCTCGACCGCGAGCATCGAAGGGGTATTGATCGTCTCGCCCTTGAAGATGCCTTCGATGAGCTTGCCGGCCTTGGTCAGGCGGAAGACCTTGGGAAGCGGCCACGACGGCGTATAGCTTTCGAGGCGCTCCACGGCGCGCGGGCCGAGGATGAGCACGCCGTGCGCGCCCTCTCCGCCAAGCACCTTCTGCCAGGAGAACGTCGCCACATCGATCTTGTCCCACGGAATGTCGTAGGCGAATACACCGCTGGTCGCATCGGCGAAGGAAAGCCCCTCGCGGTCGGCGGGAATCCAGTCTCCATCGGGCACGCGAACGCCCGAGGTCGTGCCGTTCCATGTGAACAGGACGTCGTTCGACCAGTCCACCCGCGCAAGGTCGGGGATCTCGCCGTAGTCGGCGCGCAAGACCGTCGGGTCGATCCTCAGCTGCTTGACCGCGTCGGTCACCCAGCCTTCGCCGAAGCTTTCCCAGGCAAGCGTCGTGACCGGGCGCGCGCCGAGCATCGTCCACATCGCCATCTCGAACGCGCCGGTGTCCGAGCCGGGCACGATGCCGATCCGGTGCGTTTCGGGCAGCCTCAGGACTTCGCGCATGAGGTCGATGGCATGGGCGAGGCGCGCCTTGCCGATCTTCGAGCGATGCGAGCGGCCGAGCGATTCGGTCGCGAGCTTTTCGGGGGAATATCCCGGCGGCTTGGCGCAGGGACCGGAAGAAAAGTGCGGACGCGCAGGAAGGCGCGCCGGTTTCGTAACGTCAGTCATTTTCAGACTCTCCTTGCAGAGAGCTCGCGCGGCGTTGGGACCGCGTGGCCCGATGCCGCACCTAGAGATGCGCGCCGCGATGTCAACCGGAACCGCTCGTCGTCACTTGCCCGAAGCAAGCGGTTCGTCGCGCCGGAGCAGTCGCTTCGTCCTGCCGAAGCCGATCCGTTCATTGGGCCGAAAAGCCCGCCTTCGTAGTTCCCCGAGGCCTGTCGGCAGGGGGTCCGAAATGGCGTTTCTCAACGGAAAATTAACTATCGGATGCGAGCATTCCCCTATGAAAGGGATTGCCCTCATCCTGCCCCTCGTGGCCATGCTTGGCGGCTGCATCGACATTCCTCAAGTGTCGAAGCGCGGCCAGGTGCGCCAGTCGACGCAAGTGGTCACGCCGAGGCCCGAAGCGCGGCAGTGCCTTGCGGAACTGGGCGCGACGCGCGCATCCTTCACTCCGGTACCCGACAAGTATTTCGGAGGCGGCTGTTCGACTGTTAACAGCGTGCGCCTCGCCGCGCTGCGTTCCGATACCGACGTGCTTGGCATCTCGAACCTCGGCCCGGTGACTTGCCCGCTTGCGAACACTTTTGCCAACTGGGCACGGTTCGGCGTGGATCGCGCCGCACGCCAGCTTCTCGGCAGTCCGCTTGCGCGGATCGAGACGATGGGCAGCTACAATTGCCGCACCGTCGCTGGCACGAGCCGCCTGTCGGCCCACGCCACCGCCAACGCGATCGACGTTTCGGCCTTCGTGCTGGAAGACGGGCGGCGCATCTCGGTCATCGGCGACTGGAACAGCGCCGACCCGACCGAGCGCGACTTCCTCAGGATCGTGCACAAGAGCGCGTGCAAGCGATTCGGCACCGTGCTCGGGCCGAATTACAACGCGGCGCACCGCGATCACTTCCACCTGGAGTTCGGCGGCAGTTCTTTCTGCCGCTGAGCGATCCTACTCCGCCGCTTCCGAGCGCGGATTGTAGAAGGTGTAGTCGGGCAGCGAATCGAAGGCTTGCTTCAATGCCTCGCCCCATCCGGTCGAAATCGCCTGGAAGTAGGGATCGTTCGCCGAGATCCGGCGCTGATGGACGGGCTCGTAATTGTCGCGTTCCACCACCATCAGGTCGAGCGGCAGACCGACCGAGAGGTTTGCCTTCAGCGTCGAGTCGAACGAGACCATCAGAAGCTTGACCGCATCCTCGAAGCTCATCGTCGGATCGTAGGCGCGGATGATGATCGGCCGGCCGTACTTCGTCTCGCCGATCTGGAAGAAAGGCGTGTCGAAGCTGGCCTCGATGAAGTTACCCTCGGGGTAGATCAGGAAGAGCCGCGGCTCCATGCCGTTGATCTGTCCTGCCACGATCATCGATGCGTTGAAGGTTCCAGCCGCTGCGCGCTGGCCGTTGTCGGACGCCATCGTGCCAATGGTCTCGCGCAGCAGGCCGCCGACGATCGTCGCCACCTGGAACATGGTTTCGGCCTCGAGCAGCGAGTTGTTGCGCTCCGAGGGGGCCTTGTTGCGCTCTTCGAGCTGGCTGATGACGGATTGCGTGGTCGCCAGGTTGCCTGCCGTCATGACCGAGATGATCCGGTCGCCCGGCACCGACCAGTGAAACATCTTGCGGAAGACCGAGATGTTGTCGACTCCCGAATTCGTGCGGGTGTCGCTCATCAACACCAGCCCGCGATCGAGGATCATGCCCACGCAATAGGTCAACGGCGGTCCCTCACTACCCCAGTCCTTCCCTGGCGAATTCGGTGATGTATGGAGGGCCGCGCGTCAAGCGGCATGCGACGGTTATCGACCGTTCGTCTGCTGTTGCTGCTGCTGTTGCTGGCCTTTCAGCTCCTGCTCGACGGTCAGCCTGACTTCCAGCGCGCTGTCGTGCTCGCCGAATGCGATGCCCGTCACCGGCGCGGCTTCGGAATAATCGCAACCCGTCGCCACGCGCACGTAGCGGTCGTCGGGGCTGATCTGATTGGACACGTCGAAGCCGACCCAGCCGAGCCCTTCGACGTGCGCTTCTGCCCAGCCATGTCCTGCTTCCTGCTCGGCCTGGCCCTCCATCTTGAGGTACCCGCCGATGTAGCGCATCGGGATGTCGAGCAGACGCCCCGCCCCGATGAAGATGTGCGAATGGTCCTGGCAGACGCCGTGGCCTTTCTCGAGCGCGGTCTCGGCCAGCGTGCCGACGTCGGTCATGCCCTTCTCGTAGGCCACCTGCTCCGCAATCAGGCGAGACAATTCATGCAGCAGGTCGAGCGAATTGCTGCGGTCGGTGCCAAGGCCCTGCACCATCGCGCGCATCCTGGGCCCAGGACGGGTCAGCTTCGTTTGCCTGAGGAAGCACCAGAGCGGCATGTGGCCGGCGTGCTGACCGATGATCCCGGCGTTGTCGGAGGTATCGACAATGCCCGTGCTGGTGATCGAAAGCGCTTTCACCCCGGCTTCGACCGAGATGAGCTCGACATGATTGTGATGCTGGTCATCGTATTCGAGTTCGCGCACCGCGCCATCGAGGTCGGTTTCCCACTCGATCACGTCTTGCCCGTGGGTCGTCTTGGGTCGAAGCCGCAGGCGCTGGAGGCCATGCGCCAGCGGCTGCGAGAACTCGTAGCGGGTCGTGTGCCTGATGGAGAGGCGCATCGTCCTCCTCCTATTCCATGAACCGGTAGTCGGCCGCGATGGCGTTGCCGATCCGGGTCGTCTCTGAGAGAAAATTCTGGATGAACTGGTGCAGCCCGACGTCGAAGATGTCGTCTATCGTCGTCTGGTGCAGCCGGGCGCCCGCACCGCGCATGATCTCGTGCGCCTCGGTCTCTTCCCCGTACTGGAGCGCGAGGCCCGACATGTTGCTGCGTATCTTGTCGTAACAGAAAACGAGGCTGCGCGGGAACTGGCCGTCGAGGACGAGGAACTGCGTGATGCTGCGCGGGTCCATCCGTCCGGCGTTGAGCCAGCGGTAGGCACGGTCGCCCGCGACCGATCGCAAGAGCGTGTCCCACTGCGCGTTGTCGAGGTCCGAACCGACCCATGCGACCGAGGGCAACAGCACGTAGTACTTTACATCAAGGATGCGCGCGGTGTTGTCGGCGCGTTCGATGAAGGTGCCGATCCGGCTGAAGTTGAAGACCTCGTTGCGGAGCATCGAGCCTTCGATCGCACCGCGCACCAGCGTCGCCTGCCGCCGGACCGATGTCAGGATTTCGCCGAGGTTGCTTTCGCGCACCGGCCTCGAAAGCTGGTCACGCAGGATCATGAAGCTTTCGTTGGTCGCTTCCCACACCTCGTTGGTGATCGAGGTGCGCACCGCACGCGCGTTGCTGCGCGCATTTGCGATCATCTGCATCACGCTCGACGCATTCTCGCGGTCGCGCAGGATGTAGTTGAACACCTGCGGCCCTGAATAGTCGTCGAACTTCTCGGAATAGTCGTCGTCCTGCCCGATGGTGATCAGGACCGAACGCCATTCCTCCTCCTGCGAGGCATCGAGGCCGCGGGTCAGCGCGAGCCGGAAACCGACATCGAGAAGCCGCGCCACGTTCTCCGCCCGCTCGAGGTAGCGGGACATCCAGAATACGCCGTTTGCGTTGCGCCCGAGCATCAGTCTTCCAGAACCCAGCTGTCCTTGGTGCCGCCGCCCTGCGACGAATTCACCACCAGCGATCCCTTGCGCATGGCAACACGGGTCAGGCCGCCGGGCGTGATGTTCACGCCGTTGGGAGAAACGAGGACGAAGGGCCGCAAGTCGACATGGCGCGGCGCGAGCCCGGCGCGGGTGAAAATCGGCACCGTCGAAAGCGAAAGGGTGGGCTGCGCGATGTAGTTGTCCGGCCGGGCGCGCAGCTTCTTCTCGAAGCGCGACAGCTCCTTGCGCGAGGATGCCGGGCCGATCAGCATGCCGTAGCCGCCCGAGCCGTGGACTTCCTTCACCACGAGATCCTTGAGGTTGTCGAGCACGTAGGCCAGCGCATCGGGTTCGCTGCATCGCCAGGTCGGAACGTTGGGGAGCAACGGTTTCTCGCCGGTGTAGAACTCGACGATGTCGGGCATGAAAGAGTAGATCGCCTTGTCGTCGGCGATCCCCGTTCCCGGCGCATTGGCGATGGTGATCCCGCCGGACCTGTAAACGTCCATGATGCCTGCGATGCCGAGAACGCTGTCGGGCGTGAACGAAAGCGGGTCGAGATATTCGTCGTCGACCCGGCGATAGAGCACGTCGATCGGCTGGTAGCCGGTCGTCGTGCGCATGCAGACACGCCCGTTGACGACACGCAGGTCGCTGCCCTCGACGAGCTCGGCGCCCATCTGGTCGGCGAGGAAGGCATGCTCGAAGTAGGCCGAATTGTAGATGCCGGGCGTCAGCACCGCGACGACGGGGCGCTCCGCCGCGCAATCGGGTGCGCTTTCACGCAGCGAGCGCGCAAGCCGCCGGGGATAGTCGGAAACCGGGCAGACAGGAATGCGCGTGAACAGTTCGGGGAACATGTTCATCATCGTCTCGCGATTCTCGAGCATGTACGAGACGCCCGACGGCGTCCGCGCATTATCCTCGAGCACCATGAACTCCTCGGGTCCGGTGCGGACGAGATCTATGCCGACGATGTGCGTGTAGATGCCGCCGGGCGGCGTGAAGCCAACCATCTGCGGCAGGAACGCGGCATTCTCGCGCATGATCCACATCGGCAGGCGGCCGGCGCGGATGATCTCCTGCCGGTGGTAAAGGTCCTGCAGGAAGGCGTTCAGCGCTCGCACCCGCTGCTCGATACCGCGCGTCAGCTTGCGCCATTCGCGCGCGGTGATGATCCGCGGGATCATGTCGAACGGGATCAACCGCTCTTCCGCGTCATTGTCGCCATAGACGTTGAAGGTGATGCCGATGCGGCGGAAGAAGCGTTCCGCCTCGGCATCCTGTTTTTTCAGCCAGCGCGGATCCTGTTCGTCGTACCATTCCCGGAAACCGGCGTAAGCGGGACGGATGCTGCCGTCTTCACCGAGCATCTCGTCATAGTTCGCGCTTTCGTCCGATTTCATCGCGGCTCCCGTTTCGGCCCCATGTGTGCAACATCAAAGTGCCGTTGCCAAGGGGTTCGCTGCACGTGCGAAAAGCGCACGGGAGCGCCCGATGTTCCAACCTAGATCAAGTGTCGGGCCCCTAGGTCATCCTCGAGCAGCCCGGCATCGCGGAAGTGATGCACCTGCCAGCCGAGCCGCCGCGCCGCCTCCACATTCGCCGCATTGTCGTCGACGAAAAGCATCGAGCGCGGTTCGTGACCGAACCGGTTGGCGGCGAGCCGGAAAATCTCCGCAGCGGGCTTCGCGATCCGCTCCTCGCCGGAAACGACGATTTGCCCGAAATGCCGGAACGTCGGCTCGGTCGGATGATATTCCGCCCAGAAAGGCGCGGCGAAGTTGGTAATCGCGTAAAGCGGAACGCCCTTGCCCGCCAGCCGCTCGACCAGCTCGTGCGTGCCGGGGACGCGCCCCGGGATCGTTTCGGAAAACCGGGTGGCGTAAGCGTCGATCAGGTGCGCGTGTTCGGGGAACTGCAACTTTCGCTCGGCGACCATCTCGTGGAGCTGGCGTCCGGCGTCATGCTCGAAATGCCATTCCTCGGTGACGACGTTGGCAAGGAACCATTCCAGCTCAGCCGCGTCGGGGATCAGCTTGCCGAAAAGGTAGCGCAGGTCCCACTGGACGAGCACGCGCCCGACATCGAAAACCACGGCTTCGACGATATCGCTCATGACAGTTGCATGGGTCCAATGCTCGCCAACGCAGAAATCCCCGCCGAAGCGGGGATTTTGCACGTGCGCAAAACGCACGAGACCTGCAGCGTCCGACGTTGGCTCCCGCGTTGCAGGAGCCGGGGCATCGTCAGCCCTGACGCGCCTTGAAGCGGCGGTTGGTCTTGTTGATCACGTAGGTCCGGCCGCGACGGCGAATCACGCGGTTGTCCCGGTGACGACCCTTGAGCGACTTGAGGCTGTTGCGAATCTTCATGACTGTCTCTTTGGCAAGCAAAAAGGCGGCCGCTGGGCCGCCCCGGATTTCGAACCGCGCAGGTAGTGTGCGCAGCGCCCGAAGTCAAGCGTCGCGGCGTATTTCGCCGAGCCGCCGTTCCCATGCCAGCGCGTGGCCGACGATCGTCTCAAGGTCGTCGTGCTGCGGCTCCCACGGCAGCGTGGCCTTGATGCGGCTGTTGTCCGAGATCAGCGAGGCCGGATCACCCGCCCGGCGACCTTCGAAGCGCCGTTCGATGGTCCGGTTGGTCACGCGGTCGACCGCATCGAGAACGTCGAGGACCGAAAACCCTCGCCCATACCCGCAGTTCAACGTCAGCGACCGATCGGGCTCGGAGATCAGCGCCTCGAGAGCGAGGACGTGCGCGGCGGCAAGGTCGGAGACGTGGATGTAGTCGCGCACGCCGGTCCCGTCGGGCGTGTCGTAATCGGTGCCGAACACCGAAACGCCGTCGCGCTTGCCCAGTGCCGCCTCGACTGCGACCTTGATGAGGTGCGTTGCGCCGGCGGTGGACTGCCCGGTCCGCGCCTGCGGATCGGCGCCGGCGACGTTGAAATAGCGCAGCGCGCAAAAGTTCAGCGGATGCGCTTGCGCCGTGTCGGCCAGCATGATCTCCGTCATCAGCTTCGACATGCCGTAGGGATTGATCGGCTGCTTCGGGCTCTCCTCGCTCACCGGCGAGACCTCCGGGACGCCGTAGGTCGCGGCGGTCGAGCTGAAGATGAAGTGCGGCAAGCCCGCGTTCACTGTCGCCTCGATCAGAGCGCGGCTCTTGGCGGTATTGTTGTGATAGTACTTCAGCGGATTTTCGACCGATTCCGGGACGATGATCGAGCCTGCGAAATGCATGATCGCCCGGGTGTCCTGCTCCTCGAAGATGCGGGCAAGAAGCGCGCCGTCCTCTATGTCTCCTTCGTAAAGGCGAACGCCTTCGGGTATGGCAAAGCGAAATCCGGTCGACAGGTTGTCGACCACGGCGACCGGCCATCCGGCGTCGCACAGTGCAAGGACCGCATGGCTGCCGATATATCCGGCGCCGCCGGTGACGAGTACGGGGACTTTCTGGCTCATGTCCGCAGCGCGCTAGCAGTTTTCGGCGTCGGTTCGGTTAACAGCCGTGAAATGCTTGCAACCCTAACGGCTTGAGTCCAGTTTCGGTTTCGGAGGTTGGAGACCATGAAGCCCCTTATCCTTGCCGCGATGCTTGGCGCAACGCTTTCTGCCGGTGCCTGCGTCGCTCCGGTCGGGCCGGTCGAGGTGACCCGCTTCCACGTGCCCGCGACGGAGCGCCTCGGTCGCGGCACGATCGCCGTGCGCCCCGCACCAGGCGAGGACGGAAGCAGCATCGAATTCCGCTCCTTCGCCGCTGCGGTGTCGCGCGAGCTGGTACGGCTGGGCTATGTCGAGGTCGGTCCGGATTCCGAAGCCGGCCAGATTGCCTACGTCGACGTCGATCGCGGCGTATTCCGCCCCGGAAGCAGGCGCGGCCCCGTCTCCGTGGGAGTGGGCGGATCGACCGGCAGCTATGGCTCGGGCGTGGGCGTAGGCATCGGCCTCGACCTCTCCGGCCCTCCCCCCGAGCAGGTCGAGACCCAGCTTTCGGTGATGATCCGCGACGCGCAGACGGGCCAGTCGCTTTGGGAAGGCCGGTCGAGTTTCGCGGTCAAGTCCAGCTCGCCGCTCGCCGGCACGCAACTCGGCGCGCCGAAAATGGCCGAAGCCCTGTTCAGGGGCTTTCCGGGAGAGTCGGGCGAAACTATCCTGGTGAGATGACAGATATAGACATTTGCTCCGCATTCGATTCCGGCAACATCGCGGTCGAGGCCGTCTCGGGCGCCGAAGCCACCCTGAAGGTCCGCCCGGACCGCAGTTCCGAATTCCTCCAGTGGTTCCACTTCCGCGTCTCGGGCGCGAAGGGCAGGACGCTGACCCTGAAGATCGTCGATCTCAACAAGTCGGCCTATCCGGCGGGCTGGCCGGGATACCGGGCCTGCGTGTCCGAAGACCGGGAATACTGGGGCCGGGCGGACACCTCGTGGGAAGCGGGCGCAGGCAACGGCACGCTGACCATTCGCCACACGCCGCAAAGCGACATTGCATGGTTCGCCTATTTCGCGCCCTATTCGATGGAGCGGCATCACGATCTTGTCGCCGACATGGCTGCGCAGGACGGCGTCGAGTATCGCTGCCTCGGCAAGACGCTCGACGGCCAGCCGCTGGACTGCCTCGAAATGGGCGAGGGCGAGACGCAGGTCTGGCTCTATGCCCGACAACATCCGGGCGAGAGCATGGCCGAATGGTGGATGGAAGGCGCGCTGGAATGCCTGACCGATCCGGGAGACCCTGTCGGCAGGGCATTGCGAAAGCGATGCCGCCTTCACATCGTGCCGAACTGCAATCCCGACGGATCGCGGCTCGGACACCTCAGGACCAATTCGGCGGGAACCAATCTCAACCGCGAGTGGGATACCCCGACTTTCGAGAAATCGCCTGAGGTCCTCGCACTACGCAACGCGATGGACGAAACCGGCGTCGATTTCGCGATGGACGTCCACGGCGACGAGGCGATCGCCGGCGTTTTCCTGGCCGGGTTCGAGGGAATTCCCTCGATCACGGACAAGCAGCTTTCACGCTACCGGCGCTATCGCGAATTGCTCGATCTCCGGACCCCCGATTTCCAGACGAAACGCGGCTATCCGGTCGCTTCGGCGGGCAAGGCCAACCTCTCGATGTCAACCAATCAGCTCGCCGAGCGGTTCGGCTGCGTCTCGATGACGCTGGAAATGCCGTTCAAGGATCACGATCCGCTGCCCAGTCCGGAGCAGGGCTGGAGCCCGGAACGCAGCGCCATGCTGGGCCGCGATTGTCTCGCTACACTGCTCCAATGGCTCGAGGAGGGGGACTGAGCGCTAGGCCGGACTTCGCACCGCCTGCTTGCGCCGCCAGTCCGAAACGATGTTCCAGACCGAGATGAACAGCGCGGCGATCATCGGACCGACGATGAAGCCGTTAAGGCCGAAGAGATCGAGGCCCGAGAGCGTGGCGATGAGCACCACGAAGTCCGGCATACGCGTGTCCTTGCCGACAAGGATCGGGCGCAGGACATTGTCGATCAGGCTGATGATGAAGAAGCCGCAGAGCGTCAGCGCGATCCCTTCGAAATAGGACCCCGTGACCAGCAGGTAGATCGCCACCGGAAGCCAGACGATGCCTGCTCCCACTGCCGGGACGAGCGAGAAGAAAGCCATGAGGAGCCCCCACAGAAGCGGCCCTTCCAGTCCCAGCATCCAGAAAATCATGCCGCCGACGAAGCCCTGTACCGCGGCAACGACCACCGTCCCTTTCATCGTTGCTCGGATGACCACGATGAAGCGCTCGACCAGGGCGTCGCGCAGGTCCTGGCGCAGCGGCACTGCAGTCTTTACCTGCGCGCCCAGGCGCTCGCCATCGCGTAGCAGGAAGAAGGTCAGGTAGAGCATCACACCCAGCGCCGCGAACAGCCGGAGCGCACCCTGGCCGAACAGGAGCGCGCGCGACCCGATCGCCTGGAGAATCGTCGCGAGGCTGTTGCCGACCATTTCGCGCGCCTGCTCGAGGTCGGTCAGGCCGTACTGGTCGAGCCAGCCGCGCGCCCAGTCGGGAAGCCCCGCCCGCAGGTTCACGAGGATCTGAGCAAGATCGAGATCGCCCTCCTCGATCCGCACGTAGAGCGAGGCGGCCTCGCGAACGAGGCTCATGCCGAGCAGGAATGCAGGCAGGATCACCAAGGTGACGATCAGCAAGAGGACGAGCGCCGCTGCGACGTTTTCGTGTCCGCCCATGCGGCGCACCAGCCAGCGATTGAGCGGGGCGAACAGGATCGCGGCGACCAGACCCCACAGGATCGCACCGAAAAAGGGTAGCACAAGCCAGATGAAGGCGAGCGATACCAACAGGACGAGGGCCAGGAAGCCGCCGTCCTCGAAGCGCCAGCCGCGCTTGTCGCCTTCGTCCATCAAGAGCCCTTTTGCAGCATGTGCGCAGCGGCGTTTAGCACCGCCTAGCACCGTCGCCAATGCGTCCCGGCATCATCTACTGCAGGTCGGCAATGCGTCAATCGAGCGCGGCTGGTCCGAACGCGTTGGGCAGGAGCTCGGAGAGGCGCATTTCCAGCACGTCTTCGTCCCCGGCGCACCAGATCACGGGGTCGGCCCCGCGAAGCTGTGCGAGTTCGTGCAGTACCTGTCGGCAACGACCGCACGGCGTGACTATGGGCGTGCGCTCGCCGGGCTTGCCCCCCGCCACAGCCACGGCAACGAGCTTGCCGCGCGCGCCTTCGCTTAGGACCTTCGAGACAGCCACCGTCTCGGCGCACAGCGAGAGGCCATAGCTGGCGTTCTCGACGTTGGCGCCTGTCACCACGCTGCCGTCCTCGAACGCGAGGGCGGCGCCCACGTGGAAGCCCGAGTATGGCGCATAGGCTCCCTTCGCGGCGAGACGCGCTTTCGCGACGAGGTCGTTGCGCTCGCTGCTCACGGCTGCACCACCACCCAGCGAAGCGGCTCGGCGGCAGCCTCGGTGGCGAGCGATGTATTCGCGGTCCACATCGTCCACGGGCGACCGGCGTAGTCGGGCTGGAACCTGTCTCGCACCAACCAGAGATTGCGGTCGAGCCGCGCGGTAATTCCGTAACGTTCCTCAAAGGCGGGCGTGACCTTGAGGATCGTCGGTTTCCCGGTGTGCGTCTCGAGCTGATTGATGAACGTCATCAGCTCGCTTTCCACCTTTGCGTCGCTCACCGCAACGGGGCACTGGTCCGCCAGCAGGTCGAGTTCCACCGCCGGGGGCAGCAGCTTCGCATCACGCGGGACGACGGTGACGAAATTCGCTGCCTGCTTGTCCGCCGGCTGGCACGGGTCGTAACGGTGCACGGCGCCTGCCTGCACCCCTGCCTTCTTCGCCGCCTCGAGGTTTCCTACGAAGCGCGGATCGCGCGCGAATGCGCTCGCGCTGGCATCGATATAGGCAAAGTCGGCCCCGATCGCCCTGGCCGCCCGCCAGTCGATCCTGCCGTCTTCGGCGCCGACTTCGAGTCCCTGCACGGCGTAATCGCCGCGATCGGGGTTCCAGCCGCGCATGTGCCACCATGCATAGCCTGCCGCCAGCACGGCAACGAGAAGGAGCGCCGCGAACAGGCGCAGCCGCGCGCGATTCCCGGTCTTCCGGTTTCCCGATCTTCTGGCCATGACCCCGACTTGCCCCCGAAGGCTCCCCTTCACCCCCTGATATGCAGGACGCAGATCAGGGTAAAGAGGCGACGCGCCGTATCGAAGTCGGTATCGACCTTGCCCTCCAGCCGCTCGACAAGAAGCTCGGCAGCCTGGTTGTGGACGCCGCGCCTTGCCATGTCGATCGTCTCGATCTCCTGCGCGCTCGCCTTGCGGATCGCCTGGTAATAGCTGTCGCAGATCGCGAAGTATTCGCGGATCGGGCGGCGGAACCGGGCAAGGCCCAGGATCAGCGATTCGAGGTGCGAGCCGGTCTCGTCAGCGATGTCGAGCGCAAGCCGCCCGTCGGCCACCGACAGGCGAAGATGGTAAGGCCCCTCGTGCCCCGCCTCGAACGAGCGGACGGGCTTGAAGGTGTTGTCCTCGATCAGGTCGAAGATCGCGATCCGGCGCTCCTGCTCGATGTCGGCATTGCGCCAGATGATCGTCGCATCGTCGAGCTCTATGTGGGCTATGCGCGGGTCGGCCATGACCGATGCCTATTACGCAATCGCAGCATGGCGGGGCAAGCCCGGCGTTCGCATCCACAGCCTGTGGATTAATAGAACCTCATCGGCGGCGATGCCCGCTTGCCGCCCGCACGCTGTCGGCGCATGAAAGACGGCTCATGCCAGAAGCAGCCCTCCTCTCCCCGGCGCCCGAAGCCGCCGCCCGCACCCTGCCCGCCAACATCGAGGCGGAAGCCGCCTTCCTCGGCGCGGTCCTGATCGACAACCGGGTGATCGAGGAGCTTCCCAAGCAGCTGACTGCAAAGCACTTTTTCGAGCCGATCCATGCGCGCATATACGAGCGCATCCTGCAATTGCTCGATCGCAAGGCGGTGGTCACACCGGTCACGCTCAAGCCCTATTTCGAAAGCGACGAGGCCCTGAAGGACCTTGGAGGCGTGGGCTATCTCGCGCGGCTGACCGCCGATGGCCAGGGCCTTCTGGCCCCGCGCGAGCTGGCCGAACAGATCTACGACCTGGCGCTGCTGCGCGAACTCATCTCGGTGGGTCGCAACCTTGTCGAATCGGCAATGGATACGTCCGAATCGGTCGAGCCCATGCAGCAGGTCGAACAGGCCGAGGCCGCACTCTATTCGGTGGCGGAGGGCGCCGCGACACAGAACGAGGCGCAAAGCTTCGGCATCGCCACCCGCACCGCGATCACCGCGATCGAGCGGGCGTTCAATTCGGGCGGCCACATCGCGGGCAAGACCACCGGCCTGACTACGGTGAACGAGAAGATCGGCGGCCTGCACGATTCTGACCTCATCATCCTCGCCGGACGGCCAGGCATGGGCAAAACCTCGCTCGCCACCAACATCGCCTTCAACGCGGCGGACAGGCTGCGCCGCGATCTCGACGACGGGATCGAGAAAGAGGAATCGGTCGGCGCCGCGACGGCTTTTTTCAGCCTCGAGATGAGCGCGGACCAGCTTGCCACGCGTATCCTTGCCGAGCAGTCGGGCATCAGTTCCGAAGCCCTGCGCATGGGCAAGATCAGCCGCGAGGATTTCCAGCAGCTTTCCTACGCGAGCCAGCGCCTCGCCGAGCTGCCGCTTTACATCGACGACACGCCCGCGCTGTCCATCGCGGCGCTGCGCACCCGTGCCCGGCGCCTGAAGCGCCGCCACGACATCGGGCTGATCGTCGTCGACTACCTGCAGCTTCTCCAGGGCACGCAGCGTGCGAACGACAACCGCGTAAACGAGATCTCGGAAATCAGCCGCGGCCTCAAGACGCTCGCCAAGGAGCTCAACGTGCCGGTCATCGCGCTTTCGCAGCTGTCGCGCGCGGTCGAACAGCGCGACGACAAGCGCCCGATGCTCTCCGACCTGCGCGAATCGGGCTCGATCGAGCAGGACGCCGACATGGTCTGGTTCGTCTTCCGCGAGGACTACTACGTCGCCGCGAAGGAACCCAAGCGCCCCAACGAGAACGACGACGCCAAGGTTCACGAAGACCACGCGAAATGGGCCGACGAGATGGAGCGGGTCTACGGACTTGCCGAACTCATCGTCGCCAAGCAACGCCACGGCGCCACCGGCAAGGTGCGGTTGCGCTTCGAGCCGCGCATCACGCGCTTCTCCGACCTTGCCGACGAATCGATGGCTGGCGGCTACGAGTGACGCGCGGCGGCGCTCAAAGCGAGACCCCGAAGATCGTGGTTCTCGCCTGTCCCTCCTCGTCGTAGACCGGCTCGATGCCCGCGACCGAATAGAGCTTTATGTCGAAGTCGCTCAGTTCGTGCTGCGCCAGCTGGTCCCGCATCTGCGTGTACGAACGGTGCCGGAGATGGCGCAGCAGGTCCTGTTCGCTTTCCCATTCCTCGAACACGTGCGCCTTCCCGTCGTCGAGCGGATCGACCGACCAGTTGTAGGCAACGCATCCCGTTTCGGTGCGGCTTTCGACGATCAGGTCCGCGCCTGCCCGGATGGCTTTTCCGGCAATCTCGGCACTGGCGAACCGGATCCACCCGGCTACGATGACGCGCATGGTCTTTCCTGTCTGTTGTCCGGCTGAACTCTAGCCGCTTCCGCCGCGATGGCCGCTCTCAAAAAAGGCAGGTTGGATGCACACCGGAACGCGCCGGACATGCGGCGTCGCTAACTTGCCATTCAGCCGTTCGGACCTACATTGCGGGGCACAGGAAAGGACTTCTCGCGCTCATGAACAACGACGACCAGCCAAGCGGCAATCCCTGGGTGAAGAGCCTGCTCGTATGGGGCGGCATCTTCCTTGCCCTCATGATGGTGGTTTCGATGTTCGGGGCCCAGAACGAAACCGGCTCATCGATCACCTATTCGGATTTCAAGGCCAAGGTCGCCGAAGGCACCGTGTCCGAGGTCCAGATCGGCGAGGATCGGATCGTCGGGAAGTACCGCAATGGCGACCCGTTCAGCACGGTCCCCATTCCCAACGACACCAGCCTGCCCGAACTTCTGCAGGAAAACGACGTCAACTACGCGGGCAAGGCCCCCGAAGAGCCGAACCTGCTGCTTTACATCCTCATCCAGGCACTGCCGTTCATCCTGATCCTCGGCATCGCGTTCTTCGCGCTGCGGCAGGTACAGAAGGGCGGCGGATCGGGCGCGATGGGCTTCGGCAAGTCCAAGGCCAAGCTGCTCACCGAACGGCAGGGCCGCGTCACCTTCGACGACGTTGCGGGCATCGACGAGGCGCGTGAAGAGCTCGAGGAAATCGTCGAGTTCCTGAAGGATCCTTCGCGGTTCGCCAAGCTCGGCGGCCAGATTCCGAAGGGCGCGCTGCTCGTCGGAAGCCCCGGTACCGGCAAGACCCTGCTCGCCCGCGCCATCGCGGGCGAGGCGGGTGTGCCGTTCTTCACCATTTCTGGTTCGGACTTCGTCGAGATGTTCGTCGGCGTCGGCGCGAGCCGCGTGCGCGACATGTTCGAGCAGGCCAAGAAGAACGCTCCGTGCATCGTCTTCATCGACGAGATCGACGCAGTCGGCCGCCATCGCGGCCATGGCCTCGGCAACTCGAACGACGAGCGCGAACAGACGCTCAACCAGCTTCTCGTCGAGATGGACGGGTTCGAGGCGAACGAGGGCATCATCATCATCGCCGCGACCAACCGTCCCGACGTGCTCGATCCGGCGCTGCTGCGTCCGGGCCGTTTCGACCGCCAGGTCGTGGTGCCGATCCCAGACATCGACGGCCGCGAGAAGATTCTCGGCGTGCACATGAAGAAGGTACCGCTCGCACCCGACGTCAATCCTCGGGTCATTGCGCGCGGGACCCCGGGCTTTTCGGGCGCTGACCTTGCGAACCTCGTCAACGAGGCGGCGCTGTTGGCCGCCCGCCGCAACAAGCGCCTCGTCGCCATGCAGGAATTCGAGGACGCAAAGGACAAGGTGATGATGGGCGCGGAGCGCCGCTCGATGGTCATGACCGAGGACGAGAAGAAGATGACCGCCTTCCACGAGGCCGGTCATGCGATCGTGTCGATCAACGAGCCTGCCTCCGACCCGATCCACAAGGCCACGATCATCCCGCGCGGTCGCGCGCTGGGCATGGTCATGCGCCTGCCCGAGCGGGACAGCTATTCCTATCATCGTGACAAGATGCTCGCGAACCTGTCGGTCGCGATGGGCGGTCGGGTCGCAGAGGAACTGATCTTCGGCCACGACAAGGTTTCGAGCGGCGCCGCCTCGGACATCCAGTACGCCACCTCGCTTGCCCGGAACATGATCACCAAGTGGGGCATGTCCGACAAGCTCGGCCCGCTCCAGTACGAGGAGCAGCAGGAAGGCTATCTCGGCATGGGCGGCACGCAGCGGCTGATGATGTCGGACGAGACCTCGAAGCTGATCGACAGCGAAATCCGCGGCCTCGTCGACAATGCGCATGCCAAGGCACACGAAATCCTCAGGACCGAGAACGACAAGCTGCACCTGCTGGCGAATGCGCTGCTCGAGTACGAGACGCTGACCGGCGAGGAAATCAAGGAACTGATGGAAAAGGGCGAACTCGATCGTCCCGACACTCCGTCGGGTCCGAGCGGCCCCGTACCGGTGCGCGGATCGTCGATCCCGAAGGCCGGCAAGCGGTTCCCCGGCGGCGACACGGCACCGCAAGGCGCTTGACGTTCACGTTGGAAGCGAGAGTGCGTTCTATGCGGTCGCTCGGCATTGCCACGATGCTCGCAGGCGCGGCGGTGACTGCGCCTGCGATGGCTTCACCCTCTGACGTCAATGCCCAGGCATTCTATGCCAACGCACAGGCAGTCCAGGCGCGCGGCATGGCGGCGATGTTCGACAAGCGGCTTAAACCGATGGTCAAGCAGATCGAGGACGCAGGCGCGCGAGCGCGCGCGGCCAACGAAGCAGCGACCAGCAGGGGTGAACCGCTCTATTGCGTTCCGCCCGCGGCGAAGAAGAAGGGCCTGTCATCGAAGCAGGTCATCGCAATGCTCGGCCGGATGCCCGAGGGCGAGCGGCGGGTGAACACCTTGCAGAAGGCATGGCTTACCGTCCTCACCCGGGAATATCCCTGCTGACCGGCGCGCATTGCGCTATCCCATCAACCCGAGCATGAAGAGCGCGGTCGCGAACAGGCCGAGGATGACCGTGTGGATGAACGCGATCAGCGCAACCGTCCGCCAGATCGCAGAGAACCTGCTCAGTTCGTAAGCGCCCTTCAGCTGCCGGTAGATGTGGAAGGGCGCGATAATCCCGAAAATGGCATAGAGCACACCGCCGGGAATTCCAAAGCCGCTCACGACCGTCAGGACGATCATCATCAGCGACATGAAGGCGATCGAGTAGGTGATGAAGACCGCATGATCGTACAAGCCGAAGCGGCGGCGCCAGACGAATATCAGCCACATGAACGGCAGCGAGATCGGGATCAGCAGCCACGAGAACTTGTAGGCATTCGTCTGGAGCTTGTAGAGCATCAGGCCCGGGTTCTCACGCCACTTCACAATGCCCTTGTCGAGCCGCTTCCAGCCCGTCGAAATCCTGTCGGCGTTCGATGTCTCGGTCGCGATGCCGGGGATCGAGCGAAGCGCTTCCAGTTCCTCGTCGGTCTTGGCGAGACGCTTTTCCAGCTCGGCCGTATCGTTGCCTTCGGCGCGCCGATCCTCGATCGCCTCGGTCAGCGAAACCTTCCTTTCTTCCAGCCTCTTGTCGACAGAGGCTAGTTCGTCGCCGACCGTGGACGTTATCGGGGCAGTCGGCGTCGAAATACCCATGAACGAGAACACCGCGAACATCGTGAAGACAGAGAACAGGAACAG
>NZ_JACBZF010000009.1:0-22500 GCF_013408095.1 Novosphingobium marinum | reverse complement strand
CGGGAGCAGGATCGTCGAGCACGAAGCGGTTCCAGCTTCGGGCCTTGCCGCCTTGCGTCCATTCATGGATCGTCGCGCGATCCTTCGCGCAAGAGCGGGCAATCTCGGCGGTGCGGTCGGTCGAACCGTTGACGACGACATGGACGGAAATCGCCGGATCGTCGAGCGGAAGGCTGGCAAGGCAGATCCCGATCCGGCGCTCTTCGTTGTGCGCCAGGATCGCGACGACGATCTCGGGCCGGATGCCCATGGTGTTCAGCCCGGAGCGTGGGCGAAAGCCCAGACGGTGACGGGAAAATCGGGATCGTTGGGCAGGCGGCGGCGCCAGCCCGTCCGTGCCCACTTGTGGAAGTTCGCCTTCACGGCATCGGCATTTCCCCAGGAACCGGTCTCGATCCTGTCGGCATCAAAGCCGGCATCCTCGAGGAAATGGCGCATGCCGAGTTCGGTCCAGCGCGTGCAGTCGGTCGGGATCGGGTGGTGCCGGATCATGAACGGCGTGATGTTGATGAACAGCCCTCCCGGTTTCAGCATAGCAAGCACGTTGCGCGTCGCTCGGTAGGGATGGAGCAGGTGCTCCCACACGTTGTCCGCGATGACAATGTCGAATTGCCGGTCGAGCACGTCCTTGCAGATGTCGTGATCGGGCCAGTTCATCTCCGTGAAGCTCTTCCAGTCGCGCTGGCGCCACTTCCAGCCGGCTGCGACTTCCAGGCAATCGAGTTCGGCGCAGGGCATGGCATCGAGACATTTCTCGACCTCGCGATAGGCCACTGTGCGCGTGATGTGGGTAATGTCGTAGCCGGCCGCGTCCGCGATCCTGCGAGCTACAGTCTTCAGGGAATGGGACATCGGCTGCGGCATATCCGGGTTGCTGTTGCGCTGTGGGCCGGGCCGGCCGCTTGTCCAAGCTATAGCGCCGGCTGCTTACCGGGCTGTTAACTCTGCGTCTCCGCGTTCCCTCGCATTCGCGCGCGTGGTATGATGCCTTCCCCCGAATGAGGGGGACGGGAGAGAAACGATGACAGGCCTTTCCGCCGCGCTCGCGCTCTTGTTCGCGAGTATCGCATTTCCGGCCAGCCACGGCGCCAGCGGTGCGCAGGAGGCAGGCGACATGGATATCGTCGAGTTCGACCAGGATCGCTACGAGCGAATGACCGTCCCCGTTCGCCTCGCCGACGAGGGCCCCTATCGCTTCCTCGTCGATACCGGATCGCAGAACACCGTTATCGCCCGTCGGTAGCCGAAAGACTGGCGCTGCCCGCTGCCAGACGAACCACCGTTGTCGGCGTGGCCGGAAGTCGCAAGGTCGACGCGGTCTCTGTCGACGAGATGCTGCTCGGGACGCGGCGATACCGCGACCTTTACGTCCCCCTTCTCGACCGGAGCGATATCGGCGCCGATGGGATCCTCGGCCTCGACAGCCTGCAGGACCAGCGCATCCTCCTCGATTTCGAACGCGGCCTCATGGCTATCGAGGACGCGCGCAAGAGCGGGACGCGCGGCTACGAGATCATCGTGGCGGCCAGGCGCAAGTCCGGCCAGCTCGTCGTCACGAATGCCGAGGTCGACGGGATCGACGTCGCCGTCGTGATCGATACCGGCAGCGATTCGACGATCGGCAATTTCGCCCTGCGCGACCTGATGATGCGCCGTATACACAAGGAACAGGCGAGCCTGCATAGCGTCACCGGCCAGCAGATCGCCGCCAACGTCGCCACCGCAAGGCGGCTGGAGGTGCAGCGGCTGACGCTCGACAATATTCTCATCGCATTTGCCGATTCGCCGGCATTCGAGGCAATCGGGCTCGAGAATCGCCCGGCGATCTTTCTAGGCGTGCGCGAACTGAGCGCATTCGACCGCGTGGCGATCGACTTTGCCAAGCGCCGCATCCTGTTCGATTTGCCGCCGACCCTTCAGTTTATGAATCCGCGTTTCTAGATATAGGGGCCTATGCCCCCCGACACCGCGACCAATCCGGACACCGCCCGCCATGACGGCTGGCAAACGCTCAGGCGGTTCCTGCCCTACCTGTGGCCGGAAGGAAGGCCCGCGCTGCGCCGGCGGATAGTGATCGCGGTCATGCTTATCGTGGCGGCAAAGGCGACGATGCTGGCGCTGCCCTTCTTCTACAAGAGCGCCGTCGATGCGATGACTCCCGACGGCGGGACCGCGGTCACCGTCGCGCTGGCCTTCGTTGCGGCCTATGCGCTGGGACGCTTCGCCCATGTCGCGTTCGACAACCTTCGCAACATCGCCTTCGAGCGCGTCGGCCAGGAAGCGACCCGCTCGCTGGCGGAAGACGTATTCTCGCGGCTCCACCAGCTCAGCCTGCGCTTCCACCTCGGCCGCCGGACGGGCGAGGTCACGAAAGTGGTCGAGCGCGGGACGAAGAGCATCGACTTCATGCTCTATTTCCTGCTGTTCAACCTTGCGCCCACGGTGATCGAGCTGATCGCGGTGGCGGTGATCTTCTACTTCAATTTCGGGTGGGGACTGGTCGCCGCGACCGGGGCAGCGGTCTTCCTTTATGCCCTCACGACACGCTGGATCACCGAATGGCGCACCAAGCTGCGCATGGAGATGAACGAGCTGGACGGCAAGGCGATGTCGCGCGCGGTCGATTCGCTGCTCAACTACGAAACGGTGAAGTATTTCGGGGCCGAGGCGCGCGAGCACGCCCGGTACTCCGAGGCGACCAGCGCCTACGCTGCCGCTGCGGTCAAGAGCGAGAACTCGCTTGGCCTTCTCAACATGGCGCAGGCCGTCATCGTCAACGTACTGATGGGCGGGGCCATGGCCTACACTGTCTGGGGCTGGCAGCGCGGGACCTTCACAGTGGGCGATCTCGTCTTCGTGAATACCTACCTCATGCAGCTGTTTCGCCCTCTCGATATGCTGGGCACGGTCTACCGGACCGTGCGGCAGGGTCTGATCGACATGGCGGCGATGTTCGGGCTTCTCGATACCGCTGTCGAAGTGCGCGACGCGCCGGGCGCTCCGGCGCTCGTCGTCCGCACCCCGACGGTCGTGTTCGAGAACGTCGTCTTCGGCTACGAGAAGGACCGGACGATCCTCCACGGCCTGAGCTTCGAGGTCCCGGCGGGCAGCCATGTCGCGATCGTCGGACCGTCGGGGGCGGGCAAGTCGACGATTGCGCGGCTCCTGTTCCGCTTCTACGATCCGCAGGCCGGTCGCATCCTCGTCGGCGGGCAGGACATCCGCGAAGTCACGCAGGCCAGCCTGCGCGCGGCCATCGGAATCGTCCCGCAGGATTCGGTGCTCTTCAACGATACCATCGGATACAATATCGGGTACGGCCGGGCCGGAGCCTCTGCAGAGGAGATCGAAGCCGCAGCCAGGGGCGCTTCGCTGATGCCGCTGATCGAACGGCTGCCAGCCGGCTTCGAGACAGAGGTGGGCGAACGCGGCCTCAAGCTCTCGGGCGGCGAGAAGCAGCGCGTCGCCATTGCGCGAACGCTCGTCAAGAATCCGCCGATCCTGCTGCTGGACGAAGCGACATCGGCACTCGACACCCGGACCGAACAGGACATCCTGGCAACGCTTCACCGCGTTTCGGAAGATCGGACGAGTATCTCGATCGCGCACCGCCTTTCCACGATCGCCGATTCGGACAGGATCTTCGTCCTGCACGAAGGCACGCTCGCGGAAAGCGGCAGCCACACGGAGCTTCTCGGGGCAGGAGGGCTGTACGCCGAAATGTGGCGTCGGCAGGCATCGGAAGACGACGCTGTGGCGCAGGCGGCGGAATAGAAGCAAGGTGATGCGGGGGTTGCGCCCCATGCCTGCGTAGGGCATTGGCGCGCCTGGCTCTGCTGCAAGTGCGAAGTCGCAATCAGGCAATTTACCGGTGGGCCACGGCTGGCCGGACCAGATCACGGACCCGATCATGTTCTCTTCCGCCACGCTGCGGCGCGACTGGCTGACCAACCCGCGCGCCGAAATCCTGGCAGGTATCGTCGTTGCCCTTGCCCTCATTCCCGAGGCCATCGGGTTCTCGATCATCGCCGGAGTCGATCCGCGTGTTGGGCTATACGCATCGATAGCGATCGCGATGGTCATTGCCTTCACCGGGGGGCGGCCGGGCATGATCTCCGCGGCGACTGCGGCATTGGCGGTCGTGGTGGTCCCGCTGGTTCGCGATCACGGGGTCGAGTACCTGTTCGCGGCGACGATCCTGATGGGCATTTTCCAGGGAATAGCCGCGTTGCTGCGGCTCGATCTGCTGATGCAGTTCGTCTCGCGCTCGGTCATCACCGGGTTCGTCAACGCGCTCGCGATCCTGATCTTCATGGCGCAGATCCCGCAGCTCACCGGCGTGGGCTGGGTAACCTACGCGATGGTCGCGGCAGGGCTGGCCATCATCTACCTGCTCCCCCGCCTGACGACGGCGGTGCCCTCCCCCCTCGTGGCGATCATCGTGCTGGGATCGATTTCCATTGGTATGGATCTCGACGTGAACACGGTGGGCGACATGGGAGAGCTGCCCGAAGGCCTGCCCTATCTCGTCTGGCCCGACGTGCCGCTGACCTGGGAGACGCTGCGGATCATCGCGCCGTACTCCGCCACGATGGCCGCAGTTGGACTTCTCGAATCGCTGCTGACCGCGCAGATCGTCGACGACATGACGCACACCGACAGCAACAAGCAGCGCGAATGCGCCGGGCAGGGATCGGCCAACATCGTCGCCGCGCTGTTCGGCGGCATGGGCGGCTGCGCGATGATCGGCCAGTCGGTGATCAACGTGACTTCGGGCGGACGCGGCCGGCTTTCGACCTTCACGGCAGGCCTGACCCTTCTGATCCTGCTCGCGGCACTCGGCCCCATTGTCGGACAGGTGCCGATGCCCGCACTCGTTGCGGTGATGATCATGGTGTCTATCGGGACGTTCAGCTGGAATTCCATTCCCAACCTCACGAAGCATCCGTGGCCGTCCTCGGTCGTAATGCTGTCGACCGTCGTCGTCGTCGTCGCGACCCATAACCTTGCCATCGGAGTGCTCGTCGGTGTCCTGCTCTCCGGAATCTTCTTCACCGGCAAGGTGCGCAATATGTTCGAGGTCGTCCGCACGCGCGAGGCAGACCGCGCGGTCTACACCGCGAGCGGCCAGATATTCTTTGCCTCGGTCGACCGCTTTGTCCGCGCGCTCGGTCCCGAAAGCACGCAGCCCGATCCCGCAGAACATGTGGTGATCGACGTATCGAGAGCGCACTTCTGGGACATCTCGGCGATCGACGCACTGGACAAGGTCGTCGAACGAATGCGCCGCAACGGTCGCTCGGTCCAGGTCCTCGGCCTCAACGAGGCGAGCACAGACCTCGTCGATCGATTCGCCAATACCGACAAGACAGGCGTCGAAATCGGGCTCGCACCGCATTAAGACGGTATCCGTGTCTCCAATCGGGATTCGGAACCGGGCTCGCTCCCGGCTGTTGTTTCGCGGATGCAGCATCATTCCGCAACGTGGGCCCTGTTCGCCCCGGTCCTGGTCGTGAGCGCGGCTCCGACCCCCGCTTCCGCGCAGGAAGAGGTCTCGCGCTCGATCGAGCCGGTTGCGCAGGACCTCTACCGGTGGACATCAGGCAGCTATCGATCGATGTTCCTCGTCCACGAGGACGGCATCGTGGTCACCGACCCGCTCAATGCCGAGGCGGCCCGCTGGTTGAAGGGTCAACTTGAAGAGCGGTATCCCGGAAAACCCGTATCGCACCTCATCTACAGCCATGATCATCCCGACCATACTTACGGCGCGAGCGAGCTGGCGGATGAGGACACGCTCGTCGTTTCGCAAAGGCTGGCTCGAAACACCCTCGTCGAAACGAAGGCACAGACACTTGTCCCGACAGTGGTTTTCGATGAGCGGATGACCCTGCTGCCGGACTGGGACCAGGAAATTCGCCTGCGCTATCACGGATCGAACAACGGGCGCGGATCGATCAGCATGATGTTTCGCCCGCAAAACGTACTCCATATCGTCGACTGGGTAGTGATCGGTCGACTGCCCTACCGCAATCTCAAGGGGTACGACCTGCCCGGCATGATCGAATCGACACGCCAGGTACTTGAACTGGATTTCGACCGGTTCGTCGGCGGACACGCGGAGATGGGGCACAAGGACGACGTGCGCCGGTACCTCGGCTACCTGGAAGCGCTTCACGACGGCGTGCGTGACGGGATTCTGGCCGGTCATTCGCTCGACCGGATCAAGCGCGACGTCGCGCTGTCGGACTACTCCGACCTCGCGCATTTCGAGGAATGGCGCGAACTAAATATCGAGGGCGCCTACAACCAGCTCGTCGACGGAGCCTACATGCTAATGCGCCCGGACGTTCCGAAGCCGCCCGACAGCGAATAGCTATCGCGCGAAGACGGCAACCGCATCCTTCCAGATCACGGCCTGCGCGACCTTGGTGCAGCCTTCTGCCGAATCGTAAGCCATCGCGGGCGAGCCGTAGAGCACCCAGCCCTGCGCCAGCGCTTCGGATACCCGGTCGCAAAAGGCGCGATCGTCCTTGCCGGTAAGCAGGCGATAGACGGGGCGACCGTCGGGCGGAGACGAAACGGTCACAGGATGTACTTCGAAAGGTCGCTGTCGCGCGCCAGATCCTCGAGCTTCTCGCGAACGTAGTCTGCATCGACGGTGATTGTTTCGCCCTCGTGCTCCTCGGCCTCGAAGCTCAGTTCCTCGAGAAGCTTTTCCATGACCGTCTGCAGGCGGCGAGCGCCGATGTTCTCGACGCTCTCGTTTACCTGCGCCGCGATCTTCGCGACTTCGCGCACCGCATCCCCGGTAATCCCGAGCGTGACCTTTTCGGTGCCGATCAGCGCGCGGTACTGCTCGACGAGGTTCGCGCGGGTTTCCGACAGGATGCGCACGAAGTCCTCTTCGTCGAGCGCCTTCAGTTCCACCCGAATGGGAAGGCGCCCCTGCAACTCGGGCAGCATGTCCGCGGGTTTCGAAACGTGAAACGCGCCGGACGCAATGAACAGGACGTGGTCGGTCTTCATCGGGCCGTACTTGGTGGCCACGGTCGTGCCCTCGATGAGCGGCAGCAGGTCGCGCTGAACGCCCTCGCGCGAAACCGAGCCGCCGCGTACGTCCGAAACCGCGATCTTGTCGATCTCGTCGAGGAAAACGATGCCGTTGGTCTCGGCATTCTGCAGGGCGACGCGCGCGACATCGTCCTGGTCCATGCGCTTTTCCGATTCCTCGTCGACCAGCTTGTCCCAAGCATCGGGTACGCGCAGCTTGCGTCGCTTCATGTTCTGGCCGCCGAAAGCCTTGCCCATGATGTCGGAGAGGTTGATCATGCCGACCGATCCGCCCATTCCGGGAATCTCCATCGGCATGTTGGGCTGGTCCTCGACTTCCAGTTCGACCTCGGTGTCGTTCATCGCGTTCTCGACGATCCGCTGGCGAAAGCTTTCACGGGTCGCTTCCGATGCGCCCTCGCCGACGAGTGCGTTGAGCAGCCGTTCCATCGCGGCCTTCGATGCGGCATCGCGCACAGCCTCGCGGCGACGGTCCTTCTCGAGCCGGATCGCTTCCTCGACGAGGTCGCGGGCGATCTGTTCGACGTCGCGCCCGACATAGCCGACTTCGGTGAACTTCGTTGCCTCGACTTTCACGAACGGCGCCTCTGCCAGTCGGGCGAGGCGGCGGCTGATCTCGGTCTTGCCGCAGCCGGTCGGGCCGATCATCAGGATGTTCTTGGGGGTCACTTCGTTGCGCAGGTCGTCGGGCAGGCGCTGGCGCCGCCAGCGATTGCGCAGCGCGACGGCAACCGCGCGCTTGGCGTCGGACTGACCGACGATGTGCTCGTCGAGCGCAGCGACGATGGCCTTGGGAGTGAGATTGTTGATCATGGGTGTTCCGTTCGGTCAGCCGATGCTCTCGACCGTAATCCGGTCGTTGGTAAAAACGCACACTTCGGCAGCGACTTCCATTGCGCGGCGCGCGATCTTCTCGGCATCGTCTTCGTAGGGATCGAGCGCGCGCGCGGCCGACAGCGCATAGTTTCCACCCGATCCGATGGCGGCAATCCCGCCTTCGGGTTCGAGCACATCGCCGTTGCCGGTAAGGATCAGCATCGTGTCGACATCGGCCACGATCATCAGCGCCTCAAGATTGCGCAGGTACTTGTCGGTCCGCCAGTCCTTGGCGAGTTCGACCGCCGCCCTGGTAAGCTGGCCGCGATACTGCTCCAGCTTGCGTTCCAGCCGCTCGAACAGGGTAAAGGCGTCTGCGGTGGCTCCCGCGAAGCCTGCGATCACCTTCTCGTCATCGCCGAGCCGGCGCACCTTGCGCGCATTCGGCTTCATGACGGTGTTGCCCATCGACACCTGTCCATCGCCGGCGAGCACGGTCTTGCCGTTCCTCTTCACGCCGATGATGGTGGTACCGTGCCACTGGGTGAGGCCGTGGCTGGCCGCTGGATCAGACATGCCGGGGATATATGCCCCCGGCCATGAGGTTCAAGCCGCCGCGATCAGCTTCCGTTCGGACCCGGACCGGTGGGGACCTGCGCCCCGCCCGGACCGCCGACCGCGCCGACGTTGCCGAACAGGTCTTCCAAGAACCCGCGCTCGCGACCGAGAGTAGGCGTGGTATCGCCTTCCGGGTCTATCCGGGCGACCTGTTCCATACCCTTGCGGTCGACGCCGACAACATTGCCCTGCTCGTCGAAGCGAACGCGGAGCACCATCTGGTCGTAGGCACGCGGACGCAGGAAGGCTGGCGTCTTCGTCTCACGCGAAACGTAATACCAGTCCTGGTTTCCGAACTGGCTGACGAAAGTCGGACGGCCGAGCGTGCGCTCCACAGAAAGGCGGTTGTCGATCCCCGCCTGCACCGATTCCACCAGCGTCTTGTCGACGAGGTAACCCCGGTGATCGCGGATCGAGGAACAGCCGCCGGCGAGCACGGCGAGCCCAAGGGCCGCCCCGATGCTCAAGGCCATACGTCCGTTCATTGGCATAGAAATCTCTCCGATCGCATGGGGACAGGCGGCGCCACCCATTGTCAGCCGCTTCGTCACCCATATATCGTCGCATGCATTAGGCCTGCGCGCTGCTGGCCGCAATAGCGGTCGACGGGGCAGTTGCTGCAAGCCGGTTTAATTGCCGCTGAACGGCGCGGCTCTCTCAGGCGGAACGGTCATGTCCATCCTCTCTCGCATTTTCGGAAAAGGCCCGGTCGGGATGACCGACGTTCGCCCCCTTTGGCACCGGATCGTCGAAATCGCGCGTGAAAAGGAATGGTATCGCGAATGCGGCATTGCCGACACGATCAACGGGCGTTTCGATGCGATCACATTGGTGCTGGCGATCTTCCTTCTGCGCATGGAAAGCGAGCAGGCGCTGGTCGAACCGTCTGTGCGCCTGACCGAACTCTTCGTCGACGACATGGAAGGCCAGCTTCGCCAGTCGGGCGTGGGCGACCTTTCGGTGGGCAAGCAGGTCGGCAAGCTGATGAGCGTGCTGGGCGGCAGGCTGGGAGCGTTGCGCGATGCGGTGCCGAAGGGCGGGGATGCGGTCGCGGCCGCCATCGAGCGTAACATCGCGCTGAACGAGGGGACCGATCCGCATCCGGCTGCGCGGCGGACGCTCGAACTGGCCAGCCAGCTCGATAAAACCCCTGCCGAAGACATTCTTGCCGCAAGGATCGGGCGATGAGCGAACCGGAACTCTCGCGACCCGTCGACGTGCGCCAGGCTGAAGGCAAGGCAATGTCGATCGTCGCCAGCGAAGCCGAACGCGTGGCGCTGTCCGAACGGTTCGGCCTCGTCCGGATAGACCGGCTGGAGGCCGAAATCGAACTCCACCGCAAGGATCGCAGGGTGACCGCTTCGGGCACGCTAAGCGCCGACTTCGTGCAGAGCTGCGCGGTCTCTGCCGAGGACTTGCCCGTCTCTATCGACGAGGACCTGCTGTTCCGCTTCGTGCCGCCACACTCCGGGTACGAGCCGGAGGAGGAGATCGAGATCGATGCCGAGGATTGCGACGAGATCGAATACGAAGGCACGCATTTCGACGTAGGCGAGGCGGTCGCGCAGAGCCTCGCGCTCGCCATCGACCCCTTTGCAACCGGACCGGAAGCGGACGAGACCCGGCGCAAGGCCGGTATCTCGGACGAGGCTTCTTCGGGGCCTTTCGCCGCGCTTGCGGCGCTCAAGAAACCGGACTGAACCTCAGAACGGAATGTCGTCGTCGAGGTCGTCGGCGAAACCGCCGCTCCCGCCGCCGCGCTGACCGCCGCCCGAAGAGCCGCCGCCCCAGTCGTCGCCACCGCGCGATCCGCCGCCGCCGGAGCCGCCCCCGGACCCACCGTCGTTCCAGCCGCCACCGCTGCGTGAACCTCCGCCGCCTCCGCTGCCGCCGGGACTGTCGAGCATCGTCAGCGTGCCGCCGAGTCCGCGGATGACAACCTCGGTAGTATAGCGGTCGTTGCCCGACTGGTCCTGCCACTTGCGGGTCTGCAACTGGCCCTCGATGTAGACCTTGCTGCCCTTGCGCAGATAGCGCTCGACCACGCCGACCAGACCTTCGGAGAAGATCGCGACGTTATGCCATTCGGTCCGTTCCTGGCGCTCGCCGGTATTGCGGTCCTTCCATTGCTCGGACGTAGCGATGCGCAGGTTCGCGACGCGGCCTCCGTTCTGGAATGACCGGATTTCAGGGTCCGCACCCAGGTTGCCGACCAGGATGACCTTGTTGACGCTGCCTGCCATGAAATTTCCTCTCGCGGGCTACAAGCCGAGCGCGGTCGCGCTCCAGTAGGTGATTCCCGCGAAGATGTAGGCCAGCCCGAACAGGTAGAGCAACATGAACGCCGGCCATTTCCACCCATTCGTTTCGCGACGCGTGACCGCGATGGTCGACATGCACTGCGGCGCGAAAACGAACCAGGCGAGGAAAGCGAGCGCCATCGGCAGCGTCCAGCGCGCGCGCAGCTGATCGCCCAACGCGACGGCCTCGGCATCCTCGGTCTCGGCCTCGACCGCGTAGGTCGTGGCGAGCGAACTGACCGCCACCTCGCGCGCAGCCATGGCCGGGATAAGCGACAGCGCCATGTCGCGGTTGAAGCCGATCGGCTCGACCACGACTGCCAGGCCGTTGGCAAGCTGCCCGGCGATCGACGCGTCGACCTGGTTCTCGCCCGGTCCGGCCTTGGGGAAGCTCAGCAACAGCCAGAGCACGACGGTGACCACGAAGATGATCGTCCCCGCACGCCGCAGGAATATCCACGCCCGCTGCCACAACCCGATCAGCAGGTCGCCTGGACGCGGCAACTGGTACTTGGGCATTTCCATTATGAACCCGCTCGCCGCGCCGCTCGTAAGAGAGCGCCGCAGGAAGAGAGCCACTATCATGGCCCCCAGGATGCCTGCGACGTAGAGGCCGAAAAGCACCAGCCCCTGCAGCCCGATCCCGCCGCCGACAGTGCGGTTCGGAATGAAGGCGGCAATGATGACGGCGTATACGGGCAGACGCGCCGAGCAGGTCATCAGCGGCGCGATCAGGATCGTGGTCAGCCGGTCGCGCGGATCCGCGATGCTGCGAGTGGCCATGATGCCGGGAATGGCGCAGGCGAAGCTGGACAGCAGCGGGATGAACGAGCGTCCTGAAAGGCCAACGCTCTGCATCATCCTGTCCATGAGGAATGCGGCTCGGGCCATGTAGCCCGACGCCTCCATCACGAGGATGAAGAAGAACAGGATGACGATCTGCGGCAGGAACACGACGACCGAACCGACGCCGGCCAGTACGCCCTCGGTGATGAAATCGCGGACCAGTCCGGATGGCATGACATCCTGCACGAAGACGCTCACTCCCGCGATGGCGCCTTCAAGCGCGTCGGCGAAAGGCGTTGCCCAGGCGAAGACCGCCTGAAAGATCACGAAAAGCAGGGCGAAGAGGATCACCGGACCCAGCCACGGGTGCAGAAGGACCGTGTCGAGCCGAGAATGCAGGCGGCGGGTCCGGGTTTCCGACAGGATCGTGCCTTGCGCGATGGCCTGCGCCTCCACACGGCGCTCGGTCAGCGTGAGCTTCGGGCGCGGCGAGTATTCCAGTGTCTCCACAGATGCGATGGCCGCAGCGAGGTCGTCGAGGCCCCGGCGGCGAACTGCGACCGTCGGAACCACGGGCACTCCAAGCGCTTCCTGCAGCGCCGGCGGGTCGAGCGCCAGGCCGTCGCGCTCCGCGAGATCGAGCATGTTGAGCGCGACCACGACCGGCTTGCCCAAGGCAATGATTTCCTGGGCGAAGACAAGGTGCTGTTCGAGATTCGAGGCATCGATGACGAGAACGATGACGTCCGGAGCCTGCTCACCGGGAAACTCGCCGAGAACGACCTGTGACGTGACTTCCTCGTCGGGGCTGGTGGGGTCGAGGCCGTAACTTCCGGGAAGATCGACCAGTTCTACCGGCTCGCCGTTCGGAAGAACCATGCGGCCCGCTTTCCTCTCGACGGTCACGCCCGGGTAATTCGCGATCTTCTGGCGAGCGCCGGTGAGGGCGTTGAAAAGCGCACTCTTTCCCGCGTTGGGATTGCCGACCAGCGCTACCTTGCGATGACGGCTCACAGCTGTTCGACCTCCACCGCTTCGGCATGTGCCCGCCGGACAGCCACGGTGGTCCTGCCGATCTCTATCGCAAGGGGGTCGCGGCCACCGAAAACACCGCGATGCGCGACCCTGATCTGCGCCCCCACGTCGATCCCGAGCGCACGCAGGCGCAACGCTTCCTCGCTTACGAGTCGCGACCAGTCGACGGCCATGATTCGCGCCGCTTGTCCGGGATTGATGTCATCGAGTGTCATGCACTAACCGCGCTGCCAGATTGCATTGCCTTTTGCAACTAGTTCGCAATAACCGGCGAGCGGACGAACTGTCATTGAGCGGGATCAAGCCCGAAATTTGTCAGGCGGACGGGTAGCGCAGCCGGCCCAGAAAACGCGACACGCTGAAGCGCTCGGCATCGGGCCTGAGCACGCGGGCCTTGAACTTCTCGAACCGGATGATGCCCTCCAGCCGGCGGTCGAGGAAGGCTTTGGTCTCGGATTTGCCGTCGCTGGAATCGTCGGCAAACACCGATACCGTCGCAGCGTAGACGCCGGACAGGATCGCGCGCTTGGTGTAATAATTGTAGTCGAGCGATGTGTCTCCTGCGAGGCGCCACATGCTGTCGGCGCTGGCCCAGCCCAGCTTCACCGCACGGCCCGCGTTCTGCGGCATCGCCATTACCGCCATCGCGCGGCTCAGCGATTCTTCGAGGCCGAGGCACTGCTCGAGCCTGAACAGCACGAGTTTGCGGATTCGTTCGCGCACCGGCAATTGCGCCAGTTCCGCGGTATCGAACGCGCCTTGCATCCGCGCGTCGACTTCGGAGATCCATGCGGCGATCATGTCCATCGCCCCACCGCGAAACGCATAGGCCGCGACGTCGGGATCGACCCCTGCCTCCTCGGCGGCATTGGCGACCGCTTCGGAGGTCCAGCCATCGAACACCGCGGCCGAGGCGATGCGTGGAGCGAGCGCCACACGCAGTTCGTCGAGGGTGAGATTGTCGGCATCGGTCATGGCGGTCACATGGTCGGCCCGTAGACCGCCTGCTTTTCTTTCTTGCCGGTGGTCGTTGCGTTGGTCTCGATCGTGGCAAGAAGCTGGCTGCTGCCCGTCAGCTCGGCATAGTCGCGGGCGCTGCGGCCCGAGTTGTCGGCACGGTCCGGGTCCGCGCCCGCTTTCAGGAGCGCTCGCAGCATCGGGATGTTGCGCCGGTGAACAGCCGCGATCAGAGGAGTCTCGCCGGCATCGTTCGACTGGTCGAGGTCGGCTCCATAGCTTACCAGCATCTCGACCCCCTCGGTCCAGCCAAGGTTGATCGCCTGTTGCAGAGGGGTGACGCCGCGCACGTCCTGCGCGTTGACGTTGGCGCCCTTGCCGATGAGATAGGCCAGCCAGGTCGGGTCGCGGCGCGCGGTGACGATGTGCAATGCGGTTTCGCCGCTCGTCACGTCCTTTGCATTCACCAGTGTCGAACCCGGTTCGTTGAGCGCCGCTTCGACCTCGACACCGTCCTTTTTCTTGACCGCTTCGAGGAACTTGTAGCCCTTGGAAAATTGCGCGTGTGCCGGAACCGCAGCAACCATACCCGCGGCAAGCAGCGGCAGGACGATCCGCCCGGCGATCCGCAACCTGCTTTTCATCGTAACTCCTGTTATCATTCCCGCGACCCCTAAACCCGAATGCAATCCGTTCAGGTGCTTGCAAGTCGCTCCTTGCGAAAGCCCGTTTAGCAGAGCATGAACCGCCGCGCCATGACCCTCCAGAAGCTTCGTTTTCCCAGGATCGCACTCCTCGCGCTCACGCTCGCCCTGCCGGCATGCGGACAGGAAGCCGCGCCGCCCGAGCGCCCGCCGCTGGAAGGCGCTGCCATCGGCGGCCCTTTCAGCCTAGTCGACCGCAACGAACAGCCGGTCCGCTGGGAGGACTTCGCGGGCAAGTACCGGGTTGTCTACTTCGGCTACACCTTCTGCCCCGATGCGTGCCCGATGGACGTGCAGGCGACGATGCAGGGTTTCTCCAGGTTCGAGCAGGCCAATCCGGAACTTGCCGCGAAAGTGCAGCCGATCTTCATCTCGATCGACCCCGCCCGCGATACGCCCGAGCGCGTGGGCGAGTTTTCCGACGCATTCTCACCCCGTCTTTTGGGACTGACCGGCACCGAAGAGCAGGTTGAGGAGGCTGCGAAGGCCTTTTCCGCGTTCTATGCGAAGGGCGAGGAGAGCGCAGGCGGTTACCTGATGGACCACAGCCGGATCGTCTACCTCATGGGGCCGCAGGGCGAACCTCTGGCCATGCTGCCGGTCGATCAGGGTCCGGAAGCCGTCGCTGCGGAACTCGAGAAATGGGTGAAGTAGTCACGCGCAACCGGTTCTGGGAACGCCCCCTCGACGAGTTGACCCGCGAGGAATGGGAAGCGCTGTGCGACGGCTGTGGCAAATGCTGCCTGCACAAGCTGGAGGACGAGGACACCGGCGAGTTCTACGTCACCAACGTCGCCTGCAAGTTGCTGGACCTGAAGACCGCGCGGTGCACGAATTATCGCAAGCGGCGGATCTACGTCCCCGATTGCGTCCGCCTGTCCCGCGATGCAGTCGGCGGATACGGCTGGCTTCCCAAGTCCTGCGCCTATCGCATGCGCGACGAGGGCAAGCCCTTGCCCGGCTGGCACTATCTGGTCAGCGGAGACCGCGACGCGGTGCATGACCAGGGCAAGTCGGTCGTCGGCAAGGTCATCTCGGAAAAGGACGCCGGCCCGATCGAGCATCACATCGTCTGGCCGCAGGAAGACGACGAGTGATCGACTGGCTTCGTCGCGACAGCCGGGATGACCCTGCGGTCGAAATCGGCGACCGCAAGCTACCCATCGTGGTGCGCCGCCTCGCCCGGGCGCGGCAGCTCACCATGCGACTGGCTCCGGATGGAAGCGAGGTCCGCATTTCGATTCCGCGATGGACGCAGACTTCGGAAGCCATCGAATTCGCGCAAAGTCGCCGTGACTGGATCGCGAGGCAACTGGCTCAAGTACCGCCCCCCCGGGTCGTCGCGTCGGACTGCCTGCTGCCCGTCCGTGGCGCCGACGTTCGGCTGCGCCACTCGCCCGATCTCCCGCGCAAGCCGAAGCTGCTGGATGGCACGCTCGAAATCGGTGGGCCTGAGAACTCGGTCCGCGACCGCGTGCGGCGCTGGCTGGAGGCCGAGGCGCGCCAGCTCGTCGCAAGCGACGTGGCGCGTTACTGCGAGGCAGCGGAACGCGAGATTGCGAAGTCGACGCTTACCCGCGCAAAACGTCGCTGGGGCAGTTGCGCGCCGGACGGGACGATTCGCATTAACTGGCGGCTGGTGATGGCTCCCGACGAGGTTCGTCGGTCGGTCGTGGCGCATGAGGTCGCCCATCTCGTGCATTTCGATCACAGCCCGCAGTTCCATGCGCTGCTCGGCCGCCTGTTCGAAGGCGACATCGACGAGGCAAACGACTGGCTGAAGCGCGAGGGACGCGGGCTCTACGCTTGGTTCGGCTGAATCGTTTGACTGGCGCTGCGCGTCGGCAAACACTATCTTTCCTGCCATGCCACTGATCAGACGCTCGAATTACTGGAAAGATGTAAGCCCGACGGGAGCCATCGCCGACTTCCTGACGGTGTGGAAACAGGCAGGCCGAAACCGCTGGACGATCGCGGTGCTCGCCGCGTTCGCAACCTTCTGCATATTCTCGCTGATGACGCAGGAAGAGGCGAAGGGGCCGCCGCCCCGACCGGAGATCGAGTATATCACAACATTTGCGGCGGATCGCAGCGACGAGGAGATCCAGCTGTCCAACCTCGCGAACCAGCGCCGCAAGGAACGCCTCGCCGCGGAAAAGGCCAAGCGTGACGAAGCCGCGCGCGACGTCTACCGGACCCTCGGGCGGATGAGCGGCATGGACGTCGAGAAGATCGAACGCGAAGCCGCTGCCGAACGCGCCGCGAAGGAGAAGGCGGAAGCCGAAGCAGGCGCCGCAGCCGCCGCACGGGCCGAAGCACTGTCCGGTGAATGAGGACGCGCGCTGGCTGGATGCCGCCGCAGGCCTGGCGGGCCGTGCCCGCCCTCTAAGTCGGCCTAATCCCGCCGTTGGTGCGATCGTCGTCGCCAACGGGACGGTCGTCGGTCGCGGCTGGACGCAGCCGGGAGGCAGGCCGCATGCCGAGGCAGTCGCTCTCGAGATGGCGGGCAACGCAGCCAGGGGCGCGACGCTTTACGTCACTCTCGAACCGTGCGCGCACCGCAGCGAGCGGGGACCGGCCTGTGCGGACCTGATCGTCGGGTCCGGCCTTGCCCGCGTGGTGGCAGGCAGCCAAGACCCCGACCCACGCACCGCTGGAGCCGGTTTCGCGCGCATCGAGTCCGCGGGGATCGACGTCACGGTTATGGACAGCGCTCTCTGCAAGAAGAGCCTTGCCGGGTACCTGATGCAACGGCGCAAAGGGCGGCCCGAAGTCACGCTCAAGCTTGCCACCTCGCTTGACGGGTGCATTGCCCTCACCAGCGGAGAAAGCCGCTGGATCACGGGCGCACCGGCCCGCGCCCATGCGCATGCTCTGCGAGCGAAGTCCGATGCGATACTCGTGGGCGGGGAGACCCTGCGCCAGGACGATCCACGCCTCGATGTCCGCCTGCCCGGCCTTGGTGACCGCAGTCCCGCGCGCTTCGTCCTTACCGGCAAGTCCCCACCCGATGGCTTTGTTGGCTTGTCGTCGCCCGGCGGGATCCGCGATTTACCGGACATTCAGTATCTTTTGGTGGAAGGCGGTGCCGGCACGGCTGCGTCGTTCCTGCAAGACGATCTCGTCGACACGATCATACTCTACCGCGCACCCGTGGTGATCGGCGAAGGGCGGCCTTGCATAGCCGACCTCGGGCTGGACAACCTTGCCGCCGCGCACGGAAAATGGCGACTTCGGCGCAGCCAGGCGCTTGGCAGCGACCTGCTCGAAGTCTACAGCCGGACGCCATGTTCACAGGCATAGTCAGCGCCGTCGGCACGATCGAGGAAATCCGCCAGAGCGGCGACCTGCGCATTGTGGTTTCCTGCCCCTACGACCCGGCGGATATCGATATCGGCGCATCGATCGCCTGTTCGGGCGTCTGCCTGACCGTGGTCGAACGCGGAGGATCGCAAGGCGATGCGTGGTTCGCCGTCGACGCTTCATCGGAAACCGTTTCACGAACCGCAAAGGGGCGCTGGCAACAGGGAGGGCGGCTCAACCTGGAGCGTGCGCTTCGCCTCGGAGAGGAACTGGGCGGTCATATCGTCACCGGCCACGTCGACGGTGTCGGATCGGTCGCTGCTATCGAACCCGTCGGCGACTCCCGGAAAATGACTTTTGCGGCGCCAGCCGCCCTCGCTCCCTACATCGCGCCGAAAGGATCGATCACGATCGACGGCGTTTCGCTCACCGTGAACGAGGTCGAGGATCAGGACGACGGATCGTGCCGCTTTTCCGTCAACGTCATTCCGCACACTTCCGCCGTAACCACGCTGGGCACTCTCGAAACCGGTGTCGATGTGAACCTGGAGATCGACGTCCTCGCGCGATACCTCCAGCGGATCCAGAGCCTCCGCAGCTAGGCAGGGCTCAGCCGGTCGTGACCTCCTCAAGGGCATCGACGAACGTGTCGATATTGCCCAGCGTGAGCCCGGCGACGTTGATCCTGCCCGAACCGGCCATGTAGACCCCATGCTTTTCGCGAAGCGCGAGGATCTGCTCCTTGTCGAGTTTGAGGATGGAGAACATTCCGTTCTGTCCGCCAAGCGGAGCAAGATCGAGCGTGCCTACCTTGCCGGCGGCGGCCAGCCGTGAACGCACCTGGCGGATGCGTTCGCGCATCGTATCGAGCTCGTCGAGCCATTCGCGCACCAGAGCCTCGTCCTCGAGCACGAGGCGAACCGCGGCCGCACCATGATCGGGCGGCTGCGACCAGTTTGCCCGCGCCAGCGCATGTCCGTTGGACATCGCGGCCGCAAGCTGCGCCTCCTCTCCCATCATCACGTAAAGTGCGCCGACCCGGTCGCGATAGAGGCCGAAGTTCTTGTCGCAGCTGTATGCGACCAGAGCCTCGGGCACCGCAACCAGTACGCGCCGCAGCCCGTATGCATCCTCATCCATGCCGAGGCCGAGGCCCTGGTATGCAAGGTCGATCAGCGGCAGGACCTTGCGCTCGGCAACAAGCCTCGCGATCTCGTCCCACTCGTCGTTCTCGTAATCGATACCGCTGGGATTGTGGCAGCAGCCGTGCAGCAGGATGGCATCGCCTTCGCCGGCACTTCGCAATACCTCGCGAAGCGCGTCCATGTCTGCGGTGCCGTCGGGCGTCGCATGGTTGAAACCTGCCATCTCGAGGTCGAGGTCGGCGCAGATCTGCGCATGGTTCGGCCAGCTCGGTGTACCCATCAGGACGCGGCGCACGCCTGCCCGCTTCACCATGGCCAGCGCAAGCCGCAGCGATCCGGTGCCGCCCGGCGTCTGCATGCCTTCGATGCGTCCGCCAAGCGTCGGGTCCACCTTGCCGAACACGTACGGCATCAGCGCCTCTACGAAGCCCATGTCGCCTTCGGGGCCGAGATAGGCCTTCGATTCCTGCGTTTCGGCGAGCTTCTTTTCCGCAGCCTTGATCGCTCCGAACACGGGAGTGTCGCCCTGCCCCGTCCGGTAGACGCCCACCCCGAGGTCGATCTTGTCGGTCCGCGGATCGGCATTGTGGAGCTTGATGAGCGCCAGGAGCGCGTCGGCGGGCTGTTGCTGCAGGTTGGTAAGCATGGCGCGCGAATTACTCCGCGCGACTTCGGTGCGCAAGCCGCCGTTGTGCGAAAAGGCGCTCCGCCCTCAGAACGGAAGCCAGCGCTGTTTCTGCGAGAATTTCATGTAGCCGACGTTGGCGCCGAGGCGCAGCCCCGCTCCCATGCGGACCGGGATGAGCACCACGTCGCCCTTGCGCAGGTAGCTGACGTGGAACCCGCCGACGAGATAGGCTTGCCCCTCGCCCGAACCGAAGCGCTTGTAGAGCTCCTCGGTGTCGTAAAGGTTGTAGACGAGCACGAAGGCATTGGCGGCGTTCGCGCCGATATCGAGACCGACGGACGGCCCCGTCCAGTAGACCGGCCGCGTACCCTCGACCTTGTGATAGAGCGTGCCGGAACCGTAGCGCAGTCCGAATGCGAACGCGGCACCGCCCTCGCGACCGACGATGTAGCCGTTTGGCTCGCCCTGCTTGCGCAGCAGGTCCTCGATCATCTCGCCGAGCCCTTCGGCGCCTTTCCCGAACACGCCCTCGGCGGCTCCGATCAGGTCGTCCTTGCGGTACGTCGTCGCCGTGTTCGCGTCGGCCTGCGCGGCCTGGGCGGCGACGTCGTCGGTCGTCCAGTTATCGACGCTCGCGGCCGGCGACGGGGACGTTTCGACAGGTGTGCCGTTGCCCGCCGCGAGACCGCCCCCGGCGGACGGGGTCTGAGCCGGCGCCGTCGCGGGAGGCAACTCGGTGCTGCCGCCCATCAGGTCGCCGTCGATCGCAGCATCGGGATCGATTTCCTGCACCTGGGCCAGCGCCGGAGCCGATACCACCATCAGGCCCGCGAAGATCGCCAGGAAGGTCCGACGCACAGGGGCCAGGTTTCGCATGGACATGAACTCTCTCCGATCCGCGGCACGCCGTTGCGGGCGCCATTCCACCAGCACACAAGAGAATCCACCGCGCCTTGACCCGCAATGAACCGGCGACAGGGCGAGTCCGTTTTACGGCAGACCGAGTCCAAGAGGTAACGGCGAGCGATCGAAGCGCAGTAATTCCAGCATCCTGCCCCTTGCCGCCGCCCCCGCCCCCCGTTATACGCGCCCGCTCGCAGGCCGCGATCCGGAGACGTGGGTGAGTGGCTGAAACCAGTTCCCTGCTAAGGAACCGTACCCTATCAGGGTACCGAGGGTTCGAATCCCTCCGTCTCCGCCACTTGCCGCCGGCTTGACCGCTACTTTGGATATCCCGCGCCGATTCCCTTGACCGGTCCCCGAAAGGCACCACGCCCCATGCGAAAGGTTGGGCCGGGCGCTCGATCGGTCGGAGTGCTGCGCGAAGCATCAGTGATTGTCGCCTGGTGCCCGTCTTCGGGCGCGCAGAACCCGTTAACCAGAAGAAATCAGGTTCTGCTCAGGTTCTGCTCAGGTTCTGCGCAGGATTCGGATGCGGCGATAAGCTACGCGGGTCCGGGCAACAGCTTGCTCGCCTAAGCATCGGAAATGGTTAATCTTGTCCAGTTCCTTGCCTGAAGCGAGCAATAGCGCGCGGGGCAGAACATGACAGACTATTCCTTGAATTTCGAGCGTGAGGGCGAGAGCATCTGGGGCAGCAACGGGCCGTCCCGGCTGCAGGAATCGTTCAATCTGGTCGACACGCTAGACCTCGGCTTCAAGATCAAGGAGAGCATTCCGGGGATCAAGGCCGAGATCGCGGTCGATGCCGGATTTACCTTCGGCCTTCGCGGCGCCGTCACACTCGATCCGGGCACCTTCGACAGCCAGACACCTGTCGATGTAAGCCTCGACATACCCGACGACATCGTTTTCGGGCAGGAGTTCTCGCTCGGCGGCAGCTACGTCCTGACCGGCGGAAAACTTGAATCGACCTCGCCAACCGTAAAGGCCTCGATCGGCCTCGTCGCGGGGCTGGAACTGGGCGGATCGGCCGAAATCTTCCTCAAGGCTTTCGGCAAGCAGACCAAGGTGCTCGACAAGAGCTTCTCCCTGATCGATTCGCGCGACTACCTCGAACTTGCCAGCATGGACGGATTGTCCATCAGCTTCCTGCCGCAGGTCATCAATGCCCTTTCGAGTTCGCTGGGATCGGAAGTCGGCAGCGTTCTCGAAAGCCTTAACACGATCGATTTCGACACGGTCCAGTTCGATCTCGTCCAGTACGGCGTGCCATCGGCTGGCTTCGGCGTCACATACACGATCGGCAATCTCTACCCCACCAACATCGGCGAGCATCCCGAGGGCTTTCCTCGCTTCAGTCTTGGCGACGTTACCTTCGGGATACCCGTTGTCGAAGCGAGCGGCGGCCTTCGCGACGGGACCCGCTACGTCGCCGATGGCGAGGACGATCTGCTTGACCTCGACCTCGATATCGACGGCCTGCTGCAGCGTCCCGGGGAAATCGAATTCAACCTGTCGAAGAAGGCGACGCTTAAGGTCGAACTGTTCGACATAGATTTCGGCCCCGACTTCGACGTCTACCAGAACGTGACTTACAAGCCGGACCTCAGCGTGAGACTCGATTTCGATCGCGAAATCGACATCGACGGGACGCTCGCGAATTCGGTTACCGTGAACGTCGACGAACTGGACAGCCTGTCGTTCAAGCTCGACGACTACGTCGCGGTCACGCCAACTTTTCTGCTGGGCGGATCGCTGACAGTCGATACCGGGATCGATTTCGACGTCGACCTGACCATCGCCGGGGGCCGTTTCCTTCTCGACTACAAGCTCTCGAGCGGGAAGACGAAGACGATCGGCGCAGGACCGCTGTTTGATGAAGACATCACGATCTTTTCGGATCGTCTATCGATCTACGACAAGACCTTCGACGCCAGCGTGCAGGAAATTGTCGGAGACCCATTCGTGATCGGCCCGGTGCTTGCCGCACGCGACGATACCGCAGGAACCGACGAGATCGATGCAATAGTCATCGACCTGCTGGGCAACGACGCCCAGCGCAACTCCGGTGGAACCCTCGCGATCCAGGCCCTCGATCTATCGGGCGTTGCAGGCCTGGTGACAGACAATGGCGACTGAGCGGCCCCCATTGAGTGGTCCGGTTTGATTGTTAGTGCATAGTTGTCTCCGGCGCCATGGCTGACCGCAGGTGTAGCGAAGCGGAACCGGAG
>NZ_JACBZF010000008.1 GCF_013408095.1 Novosphingobium marinum | reverse complement strand
TAATCTCTTCCGGCTTGTGCTTCCGTGCCATTCCATTCCTCCTTCAGTCCAAATCCTAAAACAGAATCTGGACCACCCAGAAGGGGGAAGCTCAGGCATGCTCTACAAAAATGGAACCGAAACCAATGGTGGATTGGCCCTGTTGGACTCGTAATCGGAATTGGCGGGGTGATTTTAGCTCTCGCCGGATGACACCGCCAGCCAGATGTGGAGGGCTGGGTCCTCAAAAGTTGGTAGCGGAGGAGGGACTCGAACCCCCGACACGCGGATTATGATTCCGCTGCTCTAACCTGCTGAGCTACTCCGCCCCGAAAGGCCGCTCCGGGGAAGAGGCCCGGGTGCAGGCGGCGCTATTACGGCGGGTTCCGGGCGGGGTCAACTCCCCATCGACGCCGCGCGGTAGGAGGCGCTCAGCCGCGAAACGGGTACTCGCGCATGAAGCGCCAAAGGCCGTCCTCGTAAGCGTAGAGGCCCAGACCGTGGAAACGGAACTCGACGGGCTCTAGGCTCGGCCCGAGTTGCGCCTGCAGCGCCTTCGCCTCGTCGCCTGTCACCTTGTTCTGGATCGTGATGTGCAGCCGCAGCTTTTGCGAATCCTGCGGCGTCATCAGACCGTGAAAGCGATCCTGCATTTCGGAATGGAGAGCGACGACGTCGGGACAGTGCACCGCCAGCGCCGTCCCGCGCCCGAGGTTCATCAGGCTGTCGATCCGCGCGGGCGGCGGCTCGGCCTCTTTCGAAAGCTCGGCAAGAGTGCGCCGCACCTCCCCTTCGGAGGATGGCGGCAGCGCGTGAAATAGCGTGACATGCGCGCGCAGCCGGTTGCGCTCTGGCGGGAAATGCGCACGCCGCAAGCCATCGGCCCAAGCCAGTATGTCCTTCGGCATTTCCGCGGTGACGAGCAGGGGCTTGCCGTCCGCAGTGCCGGGGGGCGGACTCACGCGTCCTGTGCCTCCTTTTCCTGAAGCCGCGCGAGCAGTTGTTCGGGCGCGGTCGCACCGTACGGATCCTCGTCGGCGCCGACATCGTTGATGCCCGGCTCCTCGAACCATTCGACGACCTCGTTGTCGTCGACGACCATCGCATAACGCCAGCTGCGCTCGCCGAAGCCGAGGTGGTCCTTCTTGATGAGCATGCCCATCCGCCGTGTGAAGTCCCCTGAACCGTCGGGCAGCAGCTTCACGTTCTTCAGGCCGAGATGCTTGCCCCACTGGTACATGACGAAGGCGTCGTTGACCGATACGCAATAGACCTCCTCGATGCCGAGCTCGCGGAATTCGTCGTAGAGCCGGTCGAAGTTCGGGCACTGCTCGTTCGAGCAAGTCGGCGTGAAGGCGCCGGGAAGCGAGAAGACGACGACGCGCCTGCCGGCGAATTCGTCCCTGACGTTCAGGTCCTGCCACCTGAAGGGATTCGATCCGCCAATGCTTTCGTCGCGAACGCGGGTTTTCAGGGTTACGTCGGGTATGTGCTTGCGCATGGTCGCCTCCTTCGTTTGCCATGCAACGCGCATGGGCGAAACCTGTTTCCGGAGGCTACATCTCCCCGCGCGCACGGCGGATGGCGAACCACTTGGCGACGTTCTCGTTGTGCTCGGCGAGCGTGCTGGCGAAGACGTGCCCGCCTTTCCCGTCGGCGACCATGTAAAGCGCCTCGGTCTTCTCGGGATTCAGAACGGCGGCGATCGACTCGCGCCCCGGATTGGTGATCGGCCCTTTGGGAAGGCCGACCATCGAGTACGTGTTGTAGTCGTTAACAGCCTGGATTTCGGACTGCCTTATGCGACGCCCGAGCGGCTTTCCCCTGGTGATCGGATAGATGATCGTCGGGTCAGCCTGCAGCATCATGCCCTTCTTCACCCGGTTGGAATAGAGCCCCGCGACCATGCGACGCTCGGACGGTACCGCGGTTTCCTTCTCGACGATCGAGGCGAGCGTCACCGCCTCGTCGGGCGTCGACACGGCGATGTTCTTCGCGCGCGCGGCCCACAATTCCTGCACCGTGCGACTCATCGCGGCCTGCATGCGGCGAAGCACCGCCTCGCGCGGTTCGCCGCGTTCGAAGGCGTAGCTGTCCGGCAGGACGGAGCCTTCCTCCGGCACCGGCACATCGCCCGTCAGCAGCGGCTGTGCCATCAGGCGTTCGTGCACCATGATCGAGGGCATTCCCTCGGGCACGGTGACGAAGCGCTGCACGATCTCATCGCTCTGGATGATCGAGAGTATCTGCGAGGGGCTGGCCCCTGCCGGAAGGAGGAACTCGCCCGCCTTGATGGGCGCGCCGCCACCGAAGATGCGGGCGCGCAGCGAGAAGGTTCGAGCGGACGCGATCGCCCCTTCGTCCTCCAGCTTGCCGGCCACCGACGAGAGACTTGCCCCGCTCGGCACGACGAACGCCGTCTCTTCCTCGAGCGGGCCTGAACCGAACCAGCCGCCAAGGACGAACCATGCGCCGGCAAGGATCGCGACCGCGACCAGCGCGGCCAGCGCGCAGCCGCGCCGCATCGTCAGTCTTCCGGCTTGCGCATGATGAGGCTGGCGTTGGTACCGCCGAAGCCGAACGAGTTGTTGAGCACGGCGCGCACCTCGCGCTTCTTGGCCTTGTGCGGCACGAGATCGACACCCTCGCAGCCGTCGCTGGGATCGTCGAGATTGAGCGTGGGAGGCACGATCTGGTCACGCATCGCCAGGATGCAGAAGATCGATTCGACGGCGCCCGCCCCGCCGAGTAGGTGGCCGATGGCGGACTTGGTCGAACTCATCGACACGCCCGAGATCGCATCGCCGAACAGGCGGCGGACTGCGCCGAGTTCGAGCTCGTCGCCTAGCGGTGTCGAAGTACCGTGGGCGTTGATGTAATCGATGTCGGCCGGGGAAAGGCCGGATTTGCGCAGCGCCATCTCCATCGAGCGGAACGCGCCCGAGCCTTCGGGGTGCGGCGCGGTGACGTGGTAGGCATCGCCCGAAAGGCCGTAGCCGATGACCTCGGCATAGATCGTCGCGCCGCGCGCCTTGGCCCGCTCGTACTCCTCGAGCACGACAACGCCCGCGCCCTCGCCCATGACGAAGCCGTCGCGCGCCTTGTCGTAGGGTCGGCTTGCACGCTGCGGCTCGTCGTTGAATGCGGTGGACAGCGCGCGTGCCTGCGCGAAACCGGCGATGCCGATGGGGCAGATCGTGCTTTCGGCACCGCCTGCCAGCATCACGTCGGCATCGTCGTCCTTGATCATGCGGGCAGCATCGCCGATCGAGTGCGCGCCGGTCGAACAGGCGGTGACGACCGCGTGGTTCGGCCCCATCAGGCCGTACTTGATCGATACCTGACCGGAAACGAGGTTGATAAGGCGTCCGTGAACGAAATGCGGCGAGACGCGGCCCGGTCCCTTGTTGGCAAGGACGAGCGATTCGCTCTCTATGCCGGGGAGTCCGCCGATGCCTGCACCGATAGAGCAACCGGCGCGGAGCCTCTCGGCCTCGCTCATTTCGGTAAGCCCGGCATGCTCGAGCGCCTGTCCCGCGGCATCGATGCCGTAGACGATGAAGGGATCGACCTGGCGCTGGATCTTGTGATCGACGCGCTTGCTCGCATCGAAACCGAATTCGTGATCTGCGGGCTTCACCTCGCACGCGATGCGGCACTTGTGCTCCGAGGCATCGAAGCGCGTGATGGGCGCGGCGCCGGACCTGCCTGCAAGGATGTTGCTCCAGGTCGTCTCGACATCGCCGCCAAGCGGGGTGACGAGACCCATACCGGTTACGACCACACGACGCATGCTATTCTCCAGATTCCCGGCCCGTTGAAGCACGAAAGGCCCAACCCGTGGCGGGCTGAGCCTGTCGAAGCCCCGTCCCTGCCCCCTTCGGGGAAGAACCGCCCCTCGACTTGCTCGGGGCGGACGGGAAGATATGGGCAGTCAGGTCAGCCCTTGTTTTCTTCGATGTACTTGATCGCGTCGGCGACGGTGCTGATCTTCTCGGCAGCATCGTCGGGAATCTCGACGCCGAACTCTTCCTCGAACGCCATGACCAGCTCGACGATGTCGAGGCTGTCGGCACCCAGATCGTCGATGAAGCTGGCATCCTCGGTAACCTTGTCGGCTTCCACGCCCAGGTGTTCGACGACGATTTTTTTGACGCGCTCGGCGGTGTCGCTCATGAAAATGCCCCTTCTGAAACGGAGGATGGAATATCGCCTGCCGCCCTAATGACCGCAAGCGGCGCTGGCAAGTCCGAGCGTCGAACTTGCGCCGATTAGCGCCTTTTTACTGGCTCTTGGGTGGCTCGACGATACGAATCTGAAGCTCGCGTAGCTGCTTGGCGCTCACTTGCGAGGGCGCGCCCATCATCAGGTCCTCGGCTTTCTGGTTCATCGGGAAGACGACGACCTCACGAATGTTCGGCTCGTCCGCCAGAAGCATCACGATGCGATCGACGCCGGGAGCCGATCCGCCGTGCGGCGGCGCGCCGTACTTGAAGGCGTTGATCATGCCCGAGAAGTTCTCGTCGACCTCTTCCTTGCTGTATCCGGCGATCTCGAAGGCCTTGTACATGATGTCGGGCCGGTGGTTCCGGATCGCGCCCGAGCTGAGTTCCACGCCATTGCACACGATGTCGTACTGCCACGCCTTGATCTTGAGCGGATCCTGCGATTCCAGCGCTTCCATCTCGCCCTGCGGCATCGAGAACGGGTTGTGGCTGAAGTCGATTTTCTTGAGGTCCTCGTCGTACTCGAACATCGGGAAATCGACGATCCAGCAGAACCTGAAGCAACCTTGCTCGATCAGGTCGAGCTGTTCGGCAACGCGCGTACGGGCAGCGCCCGCCAGCTTGGCTGCCTGAAGCTCCTTGCCGGCGGCGAAGAACATGCCGTCGTCGGGGCCGAGGCCGAGCGCATCGTAGAGCGCGGCCATCTTTTCCGGGCCGTGGTTCTTGGCGATCGGGCCGCCAAACTCGCCGCCCTTGCGGGTTACGTAGCCGAGGCCCGCGTGGCCTTCGGATCGCGCCCACTCGTTCATGTCGTCGAAGAACTTGCGGCTCTTGTCCGCCGTGTTCGGCGCGGGGATCGCGCGCACAACGCCGCCGCCGCCCACGATCTTCTCGAACAGGCCGAAGCCCGACTGGCGAAATTCGTCGGTGACGTCGCGGATGACGATCGGGTTGCGCAGGTCGGGCTTGTCGGAGCCGTACTTCAGCATCGCCTCGGCGAACGGGATGCGCGGAAATTCGCCCGCGGGCGTCACCGTCTTGCCCTTGGCGAATTCCTCGAACACGCCTGCGAGCACCGGTTCGATGGCGTCGAACACGTCGTCCTGCGTGACAAAGCTCATCTCGAAGTCGAGCTGGTAGAATTCGCCGGGCGAACGGTCGGCCCGGGCATCCTCGTCGCGGAAGCACGGCGCGATCTGGAAGTAGCGGTCGAAGCCCGCCACCATCAGCAGCTGCTTGAACATCTGCGGCGCCTGGGGGAGCGCGTAGAATTTGCCCGGATGGACGCGGCTGGGCACGAGGTAGTCGCGCGCACCCTCGGGGCTCGACGCGGTCAGGATCGGGGTCTGGATCTCGGTGAACCCCTGGTCGTTCATCCGCCGGCGAAGCGAGGCGATGACGCTGCTGCGCAGCATCATGTTGGCATGCACGCTCTCGCGTCGCAGGTCGAGGAAGCGGTACTTGAGGCGGATGTCCTCGGGATATTCCTGCTCGCCGGCAACCGGCATGGGCAGTTCGTCGGCCTTCGACTGGACATTGGCCGAACGCGCAAAGACCTCGATCTCGCCGGTCGGGAGGTTCGGATTGACGGTCGCGGCGTCGCGCGCCTTCACTTCGCCGTCGATGGTCACGACGCTTTCGACGCGCAGCGAATCGAGCAGTTCGAGAGCGGGACTGTCCTCGTCCGCGACGATCTGGGTGATGCCGTAGTGATCGCGAAGGTCGACGAACAGGACGCCGCCGTGATCGCGCTTCCGGTGGACCCAGCCGGACAGTCGAACGGTCTCTCCGACGTCCTTTGCCGTCAAAGCGCCGCAATTATGTGTGCGAAAGGGGTGCATCTGTCTTTCCAATGGGCCGTCGTTGGGTCTAGGGAAGCCGCGGCTAACAGGCGATGGCCGCTGATTTGTCAAGCCGGGGGCTCGCACGGGCCCATACAGAAAGAACGATGAAGATACATCCGTTGATTACCGAAAGCGCCGCGCTGGCAGACCTGTGCGCGCGGCTCGCGAAATCCGAATTCGTTGCCGTCGACACCGAATTCATGCGCGAGAACACGTACTGGCCCGAACTGTGCTTGGTGCAGATCGCCAATACCGAGGAAGCCGCGGCTATTGATCCGCTGGCCAAGGGTATCGACCTGAAACCGCTTTTCGACCTGCTGACCGACAACGAGGAGGTCCTCAAGGTCTTCCACGCGGGCGGTCAGGACGTGGAGATCGTTTACAACTTCACCGGACGCACCCCGCATCCGATCTTTGACACGCAGATCGCGATGATGGCGGTCAGCCAGTCCGAACAGATCGGCTATTCCAACCTCGTCGAAAGCTGGCTGGGCCTGACCATCGACAAGGGCGCGCGCTTTACCGACTGGAGCCGGAGGCCGCTAACCGAACGGCAGATCGAATACGCCATCGGCGACGTGACCCACCTGTCGAAGATATTCCCCCGGATCCTCAAGAAGCTGATCAAGACCGGGCGCGGCGAGTGGCTCAATGTCGAAATGGAGAAGCTCGCCGATCCGGACAACTACGGCAATGATCCGTCCGAGGCCTGGAAGCGGATCAAGGCGCCGGGCCGCAATCCGGTCGTGCTCGGCAGGCTTAAGGCGCTGGCCGACTGGCGCGAGCGCGAGGCGCAGGACAAGAACATTCCGCGAGGTCGCATCGCGCGCGACGAGACCTTGGCCGACATCGCCAGCCACCCGCCGAAGAAGCAGGCCGACCTCGCCAAGGTCCGCGGGCTTTCCGCCGGCTGGAAGGACAACGAGATCGGCAAGCGGCTCATGTCCACGCTCGAGAACGCGAAGCCCCTTCCCGACGACGAGATGCCGCAGCGCGCGCCGCGCGGCGCACCGCTCGGCAAGGAAGGCGCGCTTGTTGCCGACCTGCTCAAGCTGCTGCTCAAGATCCGCGCGCGAGAGATCGACGTGGCCGCCCGGCTGCTGGCGCGCAGCGACGACCTGGAGGCGCTCGCCTCCGGTATCCGCAAGAACCTGCCGCTTCTAGAAGGATGGCGGTTCGAGCAGTTCGGGCGGGACGCCGTCGAACTCGTCGAAGGCAAACTCGCCTTCGCCGTCGCGGGCGGAAAGCTGAAGATGACGCACGTAGACGACATGCCCGAAACCCTGGCCGAGAACGGCCGCTGAGCGAGGCAACGCGCCCTTGACCGTCTACCACCCGACACTGAAGCAGCTTCAGTATCTGGTCGCGCTGCACGAACACGGACATTTCGGGCGCGCGGCGGAAGCCTCCTTCGTGTCGCAGTCGACGCTTTCGGCGGGGCTGCGCGACCTCGAGGCGCTGCTCGGCGTCACTTTGGTAGAGCGCACCAAGCGCGCGGTGCGATTCACTCCGCTCGGCGAGACAGTCGTCGCCAAGGCTCACCGGATCCTGCGTGAAACGGAGGAACTGTCAGAACTCGTTCAGTCGAGCGGCAAACCGCTGTCGGGCGAGATGCGAATGAGCGTCATCCCGACGATCGCGCCGTTCCTCCTGCCGCGCATGCTGCCACGGCTGCGTCGCGAGCGGCCCAAGCTGAAGCTGTTCCTGCGCGAGGAGCCGAGCCAGGCGGCGATCGATTCGCTCAATCACGGGCGGGCCGACTGCGTGCTGCTCGCCCTGCCCTACCAGACGGGCGAGGTGGAACAGGAAACGATCGAACTCGACGCCTTCTTCGTGGCTTTCCCGCACGACCTGCCGTCCGACGTGCCCGAGGAAGTCACGCCCGCCGTCATCGACGAGAACCGGCTGCTGCTACTCGAGGACGGGCATTGCCTGAAGGACCATGCGCTCGCCGCCTGCAATCGCCCCGAACTTCGCGCCAGCGCGACGATGATCGGTACCAGCCTCCACACCCTGGTCCAGATGGTCGACAACGGCCTCGGCGTCACGATGCTGCCCGAAATGGCCATCGACGCCGGGATACTGAACGGCACGAACGTGGTTGCGCGCCCGCTGGACGCGCCGCACGCCAACCGCGAGATCGCGCTGATCTGGCGCAAGGGCAGCCCGCGGGGAGAGGAATTCAGATTACTCGCCGACGAATTGCGCAAGGGCTGAGCGCAGGGCTTGTCAGTCCATGTGGCGCAGGCCGACGCGAAGGTAATCCCATCCGGTGATCAGCGTCAGCACCGCCGCGCCCCACAACGTCGCAAGGCCGACCGTATGCGGGACGTTGATGAGCAGCGCGCCGACTTCCATGTTCCAACCGGGCAACCCGTTGCCGAGGATGAGCGCACCCAGCGAAATCAGCTGGAACGTCGTCTTCCACTTGGCCAGCCGGGAAACCGGCATCGACACCTGCAGACCGCCGAGAAATTCGCGCAGCCCCGAAACCGCGATCTCGCGAATCAGGATGATGAGGCCCGCGATCACGTGCATGTCGCCCACGTATGGTCCGCGCAGGATGCCCTGCGCCGTGAGGACGAGTATCACTGCCGCGACCATGATCTTGTCGGCAATGGGATCGAGGAAGATGCCGAGTTTCGACACCGCCCCGCTCGAACGCGCGAGATAGCCGTCGAAGTAGTCGGTGATACCCATCAGGCAATAGACGAAGAAGGCGATCAGGTAGCCGGTGTGCCACCCGGGCCACCACAGGAGTGCCGCCAGGCCGGGAATCGCGACGATGCGCGAGAGCGTCAGGATATTGGGAAGGGACAACATCGCCTGCCCCATAGCCGCGATGGCGCACGCGAAAAAGTTTCTTTCGGACTTGTCGGGGCCGCAGCGACGTCTAAGGCTCGCGCGGGAGACAGGACCGCACCGGCGAGGACATGACGACATCGACGCATTTGCTTCGGCGCAGGCGCTTCCTGCCGCTCTTCGTGACCCAGCTTCTCGGCGCCTTCAACGATAACCTCTACAAGAACGCGATGGTGCTGTTCGTCGTGTACAGCGTCTACAATTCGGAGGCCGAGGAAGCCGGGTTCAGCGCGCTTGCTTCCGCTGTATTCATCATACCGTTCTTCGTCCTGTCCGCGCTTGCCGGGCAGCTTGCCGACATGCGCGACAAGGCGAAGATCATCCGTGTCGTGAAATTCTGCGAGATCCTCATCATGCTGGTCGGCGGCGCCGGCCTCCTCCTTGCATGGCAGGGAACCGCGACCGACACGCTGGCGATACCGCTGATGCTGCTGGCGCTGTTCGCGATGGGCGTGCATTCGACCTTTTTCGGACCGATCAAGTACGCGATCCTGCCCCAGCACCTTAGGCCGCGCGAGGTACTTGCCGGGACCGGGCTGGTCGAGGCCGGGACCTACATCGCCATCCTTGCAGGCACCATCCTGGCGGGCTGGATCTCGGTCGAGGCATCGGCGGTCGCGGTCTTCCTGATCGCCATCGTCGGCTACGTCTCGGGGCGGCAGGTTCCCGATGCACCGCCCGCCAGCGAGGGGCGCATCGACTACAACGTCTGGCGCTCGTCGATAGACCTCGTGCGCAACACGATGCACGACCGGCGCGTGTTCCTCGCGATCATGGCGATCAGTTTCTTCTGGTCGATCGGTGCCGTGCTGTTCATCCAGTTTCCGCCACTTGCAAAGAACACGCTTTCGGCCAGCAAGGAGGTCGCGAGCCTGTTCCTGGTAATGTTTTCGGTGGGGGTCGCCATCGGCTCGATCTCCATAAACGCGATGCTCAAGGGCACGGTGTCGGCGCGCCACGCGCCCGCCTCCGTCATCGCGATGGCGGTATTTGTCGTACTCTTCCACTTCGTCTGCCGGGCCTGGCCGGTGCCCGAAAACGCCGAATTGCTCGATGTGGCCGCGTTCGTGTCGCAGCCGCTGGCGATACCCCTGCTGCTCACGCTGCTCGGCATAGCCGTCGCGGGCGGCATGTTCGTGGTTCCGCTCTACGCGTTCCTGACGACCTTCGTGGACAAGTCGCAGACGGCGCGCACGATCGCGGCGAACAACATCGTCAATTCGGGCGCGATGGTCGCAGGCTCGCTGACTGCGATGGCGCTGACGGCGGCGGGCATGGAAATCATCGAGCAATTGCTCGTCGTCGCCGCGTTCTGCCTCGGCTCGGCCTGGCTCGGACGATTGCTGTTCCTGGCCGAGGAACAGGCGGCAGCGACCGCCTGAAGTGGTTCATCCGATGAAGATGCTGACCGCGACGAACGAGGCGCAATAGGTCGCAAGGAAGTCGCGGCAGTCGCCGGACGAGAGCTTCATCCTGGAGAGCACGCCGTGCCGCTCCTCGTCATCGGGCAGATCGGCGATGCCATGGCGCACGTGCTGCGGGAGCGAGCGCAGGAAGGGATGGCGGGCGGTTTCGTCCGAAAGGACCAGGGCGCGGCGTTTGCTCGTCATGCCCCCGAATTAAGGAATCCTTTACTTTTTGCACAGACCCGGCGCGTGGACCTTCCCGTTTCGGGACAAGCTATCCGAAACACGCCCAAAGCCGGGAACTTTCGGGCCCTTTTCCACAAGAAAGGGCCGCCACATGGACGGCCCTTCCGGATATCCGATTGTCGGCGAACGTCAGATACTGTCGCCCATCGCTCCCTTGACCTTGCCCTTCGCCTGCTGGACTTCGCCCTCGCGCTCCTGCGCCTTGCCTTCGGCATAGGTTTCGCGGTCATCGGTCGCCTTGCCAGCGGCCTGTTTCACGTTGCCTGCCGCTTCGTTGGCAAGGCCCTTCGATTTGTCCTTGAGTTCGCCCATGTCGTTCGCTCCTTCATATCGGGGGCGCGAAGCCACTCCTCGCGCTACACGTGAAGGAAACGAGCGAAGCGCCGCCATCGTTCCGTGTATTTTCGACAGAAAGCCTTACTTTTCCGACATTTCGATGATCCGCTTCCATTCCTCGGGCCGGATGACCGCTACCGAGAGGCGCGAAAGGCGAACCAGCTCGATATCGGCGAGCGAATTGTCGGCCTTGATCTCCTTGAGAGTGATGGGCCGCGCGAGCTTTCGCACCGGCTTCACCTTCACTGCCACCCACTTGCTCTCGGGATCGGTGGGGTCGACGATCCCTGCTTCGCTGATCGTCACGATGCCGACGATCTCGCGACCGACATTGGAATGGTAGAAGAAGGCTTCGTCGCCCATTTTCATCGCGCGCAGGTTGTTCGCGGCGCGGTGGTTGCGCACGCCGTCCCATGTCCCTTCGCCTTCGGATACGAGGTCGTCCCAACCATAGACATCGGGTTCCGACTTCATCAGCCAGTAGCTCTTGTTCCCGGTCGATTTGGCCATGCATCCTTCCTCGAAAGCCGATAGAGGTGCCCGCATAAGACCTGACACCGGACTGCGCCACCATGGATCTCGACACCCTCCCCGTCCTCAGCCTTGCCGATGAGCCGGACCGCTTCTCTTCCGAAATCGGCGAGAGCTTTCGCACCTTCGGCTTTGCAATGGTGCGCGATCACGGGATCGACGGCGAACTCGTCGCGCGCGGGTGGGAGCTGACAAGGGAATTCTTCGACCTGCCCGATGATGAGAAACGGCGCTATCACCTCGAAGGACAGGGCGGCGCACGCGGGTACACCCCCTTCATGACCGAGGTCGCCAAGGGCGCCGAGCATCGCGACCTCAAGGAATTCTGGCACATCGGGCGCGACCTCGAACCCGGCAACCCGCTCGAACCGACGATGCCGCCGAACATCTGGCCCGACCGGCCCGCAGGCTTTCGGGAGACGTTCACCGATCTCTATGCCGAGTTCGACCGCGTCGGAAACATCCTCCTGTCGCGCATCGCAAGCGACCTCGGCCTGTCGCCCGACTGGTTCGAGCCTGCGGTCGAGGAAGGCAACTCGGTTATGCGCCTGCTGCACTACCCGCCGCTCCCGGAAGACGCAGGCGGTTCGATCCGGGCCGGCGCGCACGAGGACATCAATCTCATCACGCTGCTTCTCGGGGCCGAGGAAGCCGGTCTTGAGCTCCTTGCACGCGACGGCGACTGGATCGAGGTGTCGCCGCCTGAAGGCGCGCTTGTCGTCAACATCGGCGACATGCTGCAACGGCTGACCAATCACGTGCTTCCGTCGACGACGCACCGGGTCCGCAATCCGAGCGGAGAGCGCGCGCGGCACAGTCGGTACTCGATGCCGTTCTTCCTGCACCTGCGCAGCGATTTCCGCTTCGAGACGCTGGCGCAGTGCATAACGGCGGAAAACCCGGACAGGTATCCCGACAGGATCACCGCCGACGACTACCTCCAGGAGCGCCTCCGCGAAATCGGCCTCAAGACCTGAGCCGGCCAGTTTCCGGAGTTGCCCGGCATTTAACGGAAATTTCAGAACGAAAACCTATCGTCCGGTCCTCTACGGACGGGGGGCACCGTTTTGGTGAAGACGCACGATACCTCGAAAAGGGGGGGCAGCGGCAAGCAGGCGATAGGCGATGCAGAGCGCGACATAATCGCGCTCGGCATCGCAATTGCCGCGATCATCATGTTCGTCGGCACCGGCGGCGCAGTGGTTCCGGACGTCATCCGGTCGCTTTCGGGCGTCGGCCTCGGCCCCGACCAGGTCCTCGTAAACGCGCTCCTCCTGAATATCGCGCTGATCATCTTCGGCTGGCGTCGCTATCGCCAGCTCACGCAGGAAGTGCAGGAGCGCCGAAAGGCCGAAGAACAGGCGCGCCACCTCGCCGAGATAGATCCGCTGACGGGTTGCCTCAACCGTCGCAGCATCGGCCCTGCCGCCGACGGACTGATCGCCGAAGCAAAGGCCCGCGGAGAGATCGCGGCGATCATCATGATCGACCTCGACAACTTCAAGCAGATTAACGATTTCAACGGCCATAGCGCGGGCGACCAGATCCTGCAGGACTGCGCCCAGCGCATTGCGTCGGTGCTGCCGCAGCGATCCGTACTGGCTCGGCTGGGCGGGGACGAATTCGTCACCGTCGTCGCGGTCGAGAAGAACCGCCTCGCGTCCATCGACCATCTCGCCACGACAATCGTCGAGGCGGTCTGCGAGCCGGTCACGGTGAACGGGGTCGAGGTTCGCGTCACCGCCTCGCTCGGCCTTACCAGCAGCGAGGCCGGAAGCATGCCGGACGGAACCCGGCCGGCGGACTCGCAGACGCTGCTGCACATGGCCGACATAGCCATGTACCACGCGAAGAAGCAGGGCCGTAACTGCTTCTACTGGTTCGAAGAGCCTATGGAGGACGAGCTTCGCTTCCGTACGGAGATCGAGGCGGGCATCCGCAAGGGCATCCCGCGCGGCGAATTCGTCCCCTACTACGAACAGCAGATCGACCTCCAGACCGGGGAACTCACCGGCTTCGAGATGCTGGCGCGCTGGCATTCTCCGAAGCTGGGCGTCGTCAGCCCGGAAATCTTCATTCCCATCGCCGAGGAGATCGGCGCGATCGGCGAATTGTCCGAACAGGTCATCGCCCGCGCCCTCGACGATGCAAAGGCGTGGGATCCGAGGCTTTCGCTGGCGGTCAACATTTCGCCCCTTCAGCTTCGCGATCCGTGGTTCGCGCAGAAGCTGCTGCGGCTGCTGGTCGAGGCAAACTTCCCGCCCGAGCGCCTCGAGATCGAGATTACCGAGAGCTGCCTGCACGAGAATGTCGCCATCGTCCGTTCGCTGATCACCAGCCTCAAGAACCAGGGCATACGCGTCAGCCTCGACGATTTCGGCACCGGCTACAGCTCGCTCGCGCAGCTTCGCAACCTGCCGTTCGACCGGATCAAGATCGACCGCAGCTTCGTCACCAACCTCGTCGAGAACAAGGACAGCGAGGCCATCGTCCACGCCATCGCCATGCTCGGCAAGGGCCTCGGCCTCCCGATCACCGTCGAGGGAATCGAGACTGCGGACGTGCTCGACAAGCTCCGCCAGTACGGCGACATCAAGGGCCAGGGGTACCTCTACGGGCTGCCGCTGACCGCCAACGAGGCGCGCGATACGCTGTCGAAGCGCAACCTGCTCGGCGGCGGGGAGATCGGGCGAAAGATTGCCAGGACACTCGATGCGGAGGTGAGCCAGCCGGCACTCGCCGCGCGCATCGCCTGATCGCGATTACCACAGGGCTCGCGCCACTGGACGCACGGCCCGCCAGCGCATAGAGCCGCGCTTCATGCGTATCGGCTTCACCAAGATGCACGGTCTCGGCAACGATTTCGTCGTCCTCGACGGACGCGATGCGCCCCTGCCCGTCATAGACATGCGCCTCGCGAGTGCGCTTGCCGACCGGCGCACGGGGATCGGCTGCGACCAGCTGATCCTGCTCGAAACGTCGAACGTCGCGGATTTTCGCATGCGCATCTTCAATGCAGACGGCAGCGAGGTCGGCGCCTGCGGCAATGCCACACGGGCGGTCGGACTGCTCCACGGAGCCCCGGCGCGCATCGAGACCGGCGGCGGCATCGTCGCCGCATCGCCCGTGGAAAACGGCATTTCGGTCGACATGGGCGAGCCGCGCTTCGCCTGGGAGGAAATCCCCCTCGCCTACGCGATGGACACGCTGTCCATGCCGGTCGGCTGGGACGGGCTCGACGCGCCCGTTGCGGTCAACGTCGGGAACCCGCACGCGGTTTTCTTCGTCGCCGACTGCGATGCGGTGGACCTTGCGGCAATCGGCCCCGAGATCGAACACGATCCGCTGTTTCCCGAGCGGGTCAACGTCAATGTCGCGACCGTCGATGCGCGCGATGCGATCAGGCTGCACGTCTGGGAACGCGGCGTCGGCCTGACGCGCGCATGCGGCACCGGGGCATGTGCAACGGCGGTCGCCGCGATGCGCCGGAGCCTTTGCGACCGGGAGGCGACCGTCACCCTGCCGGGCGGCACCCTGCGCATCGCATGGGGCAATGACGACCGCATACTGATGACCGGGCCGGCCAGCGAAAGCTTTCGCGGCATTTTCGACACCGACGACTATCCGCCGACCGCATGAGCGTCACGGTCCATTCGCTAGGCTGCCGGCTCAACATATCGGAGAGCGAGGAACTGCGCGGCATGCTGCGCGGCGCCGGGGACCTCGTGGTCGTCAACAGCTGCGCGGTAACTTCGGAGGCGGTGCGCCAGACCCGCCGGGCGATCCGCCGTGCCCGCCGCGCCAATCCCGATGCGCGCCTGCTTGTCACCGGATGCGCCGCCGAAGTCGAGCGCGACATGCTCGCGACGATGCCAGAAGTGGACGGGCTGGTACCGAACGGCGCGAAGCTCGACCCGCGCGCATGGAATGTCCCCGCCGCGCCACCGGTCGCGCGCGCCGGCAAGCGGTACACCCGCGCCTTCGTCCAGGTGCAGAACGGTTGCGACCACGCCTGCACCTTCTGCGTCATCCCGCAGGGGCGAGGCCCGAGCCTGTCGCGCGCCGTTCCCGACGTGCTCGCAGACATCGCGCGCCATGCCGATGCCGGCATTCGCGAAATCGTGCTGACCGGTGTCGACCTCACCAGCTGGGGTGGCGACCTCGAAAACGCGCCGCGCCTCGGCAAGCTGGTCGGCGCGATCCTGAAAGCCTTTCCCGCGCTCGAACGCCTTCGCCTCTCCTCGATCGACGGCGCCGAGATCGACCGGGAGCTGTTCGACATCCTCGGGTTCGAGCCGCGCCTGATGCCGCACCTTCATCTCTCGCTGCAGTCGGGTGACGACATGGTGTTGAAGCGCATGAAACGCCGCCATTCGCGCGCCGATGCCGTCGAGCTCGTCGCCCGGCTCCGCGCCGCGCGGCCCGGCATCGCCATCGGCGCCGACATCATCGCCGGGTTCCCGACCGAGGACGAGACGATGCACGCGAACAACCTCTCGATCATACGCGAACTCGGCATAGTGCACGGGCATGTCTTCCCCTATTCGCCCCGGCCCGGCACGCCCGCAGCAAGAATGCCGCAGGTCGATCCGGCAACGATAAAGGCGCGCGCGCGCAAATTGCGCGAGGCCGTGGCGAGCGAGCGCGCCAAATGGCTGGAATACAATGTCGGGCAATCGCTCCGCGTGCTCGCCGAGGCCGACGGGACGGGCCACGCCGAGGACTTCGCGCCCGTGCTCTGCCCGCCCGGAACGCAGCCGGGAGCGATCGTGACCATAACGCCCGAGAGGATAGTCGAAGGAATGCTCGCATGACCGACGAAACCGCGCCGACCGGCGACTGGAGCGAGCGAATCTTCGGAGGCTTTCGCAAGACATCCGAACGGCTGTCGGAGAACCTCACCGGCATCGTTGGCAAGTCCCGGCTCGACGATGCGCAACTCGACGACCTCGAAGACGCGCTGATCCTCTCCGACCTCGGCCCGCGCGCCGCTGCCCGCATCCGCGAGCGCCTTGCCGGCGAACGCTTCGAGAGGGGAGTCGACGAACTTGCCGTCAAGGAAGCCGTCGCGCGCGAGATCGCCGAGATCCTCCGACCGGTGGCAAAGCCGCTGGACGTCGTTGCCTTCCCGCGCCCGCAGGTGATCCTCGTCATTGGCGTCAACGGGTCGGGCAAGACCACGACCATCGCCAAGCTGGCGCACCTGTTCCAGGAGCAGGACTATGCCGTGATGCTGGCGGCAGGCGACACCTTCCGCGCCGCCGCGATCGGCCAGCTCGGTGTCTGGGCCGACCGGCTCGGCGTCCCCATCATCAAGGGTCCGGAGGGTGGCGATCCGGCCAGCGTGGTGTTCGACGCGGTGAAGAGCGCGACCGATCGCGGCACCGATGCGCTGATCGTCGACACCGCAGGCAGGTTGCAGAACAAGCGCGAGCTGATGGACGAGCTGGCCAAGATCCGGAAAGTGCTCGGCCGCCTCAATCCCGAAGCCCCGCACGACGTCGTGCTGGTGCTCGATGCCACCAACGGCCAGAACGCGCTTTCGCAGATCGAGATTTTCAGGGAGGTCGCCGGAGTGACCGGGCTGATAATGACCAAGCTCGACGGCACCGCACGCGGCGGTGTGCTTGTGGCCGCAGCCGAACAGTACGGGTTGCCGATCCACGCCATCGGCGTGGGCGAGACGATGGACGACCTGCGACCCTTCGACCCCGACCTCGTCGCGCGCGTCATCGCGGGAGTCGCATGATGGCCGACACGACGGAACCCGAAGTCGAAAAGCCCAGGTCCGGCTGGCTCAACATCGCGGTCGATTACGGCCCGGTGCTGGTCTTCTTCCTGGTCTACAAGTACTTCTCGCCCGGCGATGCGGAAGCCAATCCGCTCGCCGAGGTGCTTGCCGTGATCAAGGGCACCGGCGCATTCGTCGCCGCCGCGATCGTGGCGCTGATCGTTTCGAAGTGGAAGCTGGGCCGCGTGTCGCCGATGCTGTGGCTTTCGACCGGGCTCATCGTGATCTTCGGCGGCATCACGATCTGGACGGGCGACCAGCGCGTGATCCAGGCCAAGCCCACGGTGATCTACGTGCTGTTCGGGCTGGTCCTGCTGGCCGGTTGGCTGCGCGGCAAGGCGCTGCTCAGGATCCTGCTCGAAGCCGCGTTCGAAGGGCTGTCGGACGAAGGCTGGCTCAAGCTTTCGCGCAACTGGGGACTGTTCTTCCTCGTGCTCGCAGCGCTTAACGAGGGGCTCGTCCTCTACCTTGATTTCGGGGCATGGCTCGCGGCCAAGCTTTGGGTGTTCCTGCCGCTCACGTTCCTTTTCACCTTCCTCCACATTCCGATGCTGATGCGGCACGGGATGGGCCGGGAAGAGGCCGAGGACGAAGCGGTCGCGCACACGCCGCCGACCGGGGAGTGACGCGCTAGATCGCGTCGATCGCAAGCGTCGCCCAGATTGCCACGAAAGCGATCACGACCGCGCCTGCGCCGAACAAGCGGACAAGACGGCTGCCGCCCGCCCACACTACGAACTCGACCGCCGCGCCCGCAAAGATCAGCATCCCGCCGAAGACCGCGAAGTCGAGGCCATCCCAAGACACCTCCGTGGTGAACTGCATGGCAAACAGGGGAAGCAGCAGCAAAGCGCCCGCCGCAAGCCAGAGCAAGAAACGCCAGGGCAGCGCAGGACGGACGGAATACGCTGAACCACGGGTGCGATTATCATCGGCAGACATCATGTCTTCACGATACTAGATTTCGAGCTGGCTGCCCAGTTCGACCACCCGGTTCGTGGGAAGGCGGAAGAACTCCATCGCGCTCGCAGCGTTTCTGAGCATCCACGAGAACAGCTTCTCGCGCCAGATCGCCATGCCCGGCTTGGCCGAGGGAAGCAGCGTCTGGCGCGAGAGGAAGAAGCTGGTCTTCATCATCTCGAACTGCTCGCCGCCGCATGCGGTTATTTCCTTTAGCGCTCTCGGCACGTCGGTTTCCTCGAGGAAGCCGTAGTGCAGGGTCAGGCGGTAGAATCCGTTGCCAAGGTCGACGACGTCGAACCTCTCGCTCGGATCGACCGCCGGTACGTCCTGGATGTCGATGGTCAGGATCACGACGCGCTCGTGCAGGACCTTGTTGTGCTTGATGTTGTGGAGAAGCGCCGAAGGAACGCCGGCGGCATTCGCAGACATGAAGATGGCGGTCCCGGGAACGCGCGTCGCGCTCGAATGCGCGCTCTTGGCGAAGACCTCGATGGGGATCGTACCCTCGGCCATGTTCTGGCGCATGAGGGCGCGGCCCTTCGACCACGTGGTGAGCATGGTGAAGATCACTATGCCCATCAGGAGCGGAACATAGCCGCCGTCGGGTATCTTGGTGAGGTTCGCCGCGAGATAGGCGAAATCGAGCGCAAAGAAGAGAATCAGCATCGGGATCGCAATCCACTTCGCCCACTTCCACAGGCTGAGCAGCACGACGCCCAGGAGGATCGTGTCGATCAGCATCGCGCCCGTGACCGCAATCCCGTAGGCCGCCGTCAGGTTCGAGGAGCGCTGGAACATCAGCACCAGGATGATGACCGCGGTCATCAGCGCGAAGTTGATCGCCGGGATGTAGATCTGGCCTGCCTTCAGGCTGGTGTGCTTGATCGTCATGCGTGGCATGAAGCCAAGCTGGATCGCCTGCTGCGTTACCGAGAATGCGCCCGAAATCACGGCCTGCGACGCGATGATCGCAGCCGCCGACGCGATCACGAGCAGCGGCCACTGGAACCAGTCGGGCGCGAGGAGGTAGAACGGGCTTTCGAGCGCCTGCGCGTCGCGCATGAGGAGCGATGCCTGCCCGAGGTAGTTGATGACGAGCGCCGGCAGGACGACCGCCAGCCAAGACACGCGGATCGGGTTGCGACCGAAGTGCCCCATGTCGGCATAGAGCGCCTCCGCGCCGGTAACCGCGAGCACCGCCGCGCCCATCGCGAGGAAGCCGTTGAAGGGGTCTGCGATGAACATCAGCACGGCGTAGTGCGGGCTGAGCGAAAGCAGCACGTCGGGCATCGCCATGATGCTCGATATCCCGAGGATCGAGATCGTCACGAAGTAGGTCAGCGTGATCGGGCCGAACCAGTTCGCGACCTTCGCCGTGCCCCGGCTCTGGATCATGAACAGGAAGATCAGGATACCGACGACGAGCGGGACGACCAGGCCCTCCAGCGCCGGATTGTAGACGGCGAGGCCCTCCATGGCTCCCATGACGGAAACCGCGGGCGTGATCATGCTGTCGCCGTAGAACAGCGCGGTCGCGAAAACGCCGAGCAGCACGACGCCGGCAGACCACTTTCGCGGAGCGGACGCCTGCTTGTTGATCAGCGCAAGGAGCGCGAGACTGCCGCCCTCCCCCTTGTTGTCGGCGCGCATCAGGACAGTGACATATTTCACGGTCACGATGATCATCATCGACCAGAACATCAGGCTGACGATGCCGTAGACGTGCAGACGGTCGAGCGGGAGCGGATGATGCCCGGCGAACGTATCGCGCATGGCGTAGAGCGGGCTGGTACCGATGTCGCCGAAGACGACGCCGATGGCACCGAGAGCCATTTTTCCGATGCCGCCCCTGGCATGGCCGTGCCCTGCGTCCATCGCAGGTCCCTCACCCGGCTGGCCAGGCGAGTCGGCCGCGTTGCCGACGCCGTCGTGAACCGATTCGCTCATTCCTGGACCCTGTTGGCAGCACTGGCCGCGCCGTTCCGGTTAGGTTTTCCGGCGGGGCGTCGGCGCTTAGCAGCAAGCGACGAATGCGGCAACGCCGCTTATCGTTCCCCGCCCTGCATGTTGCGTTGCATCTCGATCATCGCTTCGAGTTCGAGCAGCCGGGCGAGCCGCGCTTCGAGTTCGGGGCGGATCGGAGAGTCCTCGGGCGTCCGCTTCAGCGCTTCCGCCCACAGGTCGCGCGCCTCGTCGAACTGTCCGGCCTGCGCATGGCCGAGGCCGAGGAAGAACGGCGGTCCGGGCGCGGCCGGCGCCGCCTCCGACGCCTTGCGATAGGCGTAGAGCGCCGCCGGGGTCAGCGTCCCGTCGGCATGCGCGGTCAGCGCGTTGCCCAGCGCGAGCCACGCCTCGTAATCTTCCGGGTCCTCCTCTACCGCCGCGAGCAGCATGCCGGCGGCATCGCCGAAATTGCCGTTACGCACCAGGGCATCGCCGACGACGAGCCAGTTGCTCGACGGCATCCCCTCGCGGCCGACGAGCGCCCGGCGCGCCTCGACAAGTCCCTCTGCACCACCCGGTTCGATCGCAGGCGGCGGCGTGGGAGAGCCCGGCAGGCCGGGACTGGCCTGCAGGCCATATCCCGCGATACCGAGCAGCAGGGCCGCCGCGAGCGCTTCCCATCCGCGGCGCGGCGTCTTCAGCACGAACGCGGCGAAGACGAACGCGGCAAGCGCGAGCGCGATGGCGAGCACCCAGTTCATTCGCTGACGTTCCGGCCGAACCGCTTGCGCAGCAGGAGCGCGGCAACGAGCAGCAGCACGAGCGGGATCGCGAACAGCGGCCATGTCATGGCAGTGACGCGGGGAGAGTAGCTTACGTAATCGCCGTAGCGCTCGACGAGCCACGCCCGGATCGCCTCCGGCTCCTCACCCGCAGCAATGCGCTGGCGGACCTGGCTGCGCATGTCACCCGCCATCGGCGCATCGGAATCGGCGATCGACTGGCTCTGACACTTGAGACAGCGCAGCGTGACCATGAGGTCATGTGCCTTGGCCTCGAGCGCCGGATCGTCGAGCTGGCGGTAGGCATATGGCGCGGGCGGCACCGAGTCCTGCGCGACGGCCAGCGGCGTCCACACGAGCGAAAGGATCGCGACGATCAGCTTCATGCGCCCGCCTTCCGCAGTTCGGCCATGATAAGATCCATGTCCTCTGCCCTGATGACTCCGATATGCTGGTAACGGATGATGCCGTTCGCATCGACCACGAAGGTCTCGGGAACGCCCGAAGATCCGATGCCAAGCTGCACTTCGCTCAGGTCGTCCTTGCCGATGCGCGCGAAGGGGTTCCCGTATTGCGACAGGAAATCCTCGACGTCCTCGCGGGTGTCGCGGATGGCGACGCCGTGGATCTCGACGCCCGCCTTCGACAGTGCGTCGAGCTGCGGTGCCTCGATCCGGCACGGGATGCACCAGCTTGCAAAGACGTTGAGGAGGCGCGGTCCCTCTCCCCTGAAGTCGGCGCTCGACAGGCCAGGCCGCTCTGCAACAGCGGGTTCGAGCGCGAATTCGGGCAAGGGCTTGCCGATCATCGCGCTTTGCACTTCGCGGTCGGCGGGCCGGAAAAGGCCGAAGAGCACCAGTACCACGAAAGCCGCGAACACGATCAGCGGCAGCCAGAGCGCCCAGCGCGGCCCCTTGGAAGTCGCCCCGGTCATCGGCCCTGCCTCATCCGGCGATCCGCGATCTTCTCGCGCGCGACGCTGCGCCTGACATCGTTCGCCACATGGGCGACAATGGCAAGCACACCGCCGAGACCGATCAGCAGGCCGCCGATCCAGATCAGCGTCACGAACGGTTTCCACCACAGGCGGAGCTGCCAGCGACCGTCCTCGCCCTCTTCGCCCAGCACCGCATAGAGTTGCCCGTTCCAGCGTGTCAGCAGCGCGGATTCGGCGGTCTGCTGCGGCGGCGACCAGAAACTGCGCGCCTGCGGCTTCAACTGGCGAACCGCGCCCTCGCCGTAGCGGACCGAAAGCCCGGCACGCATCGCGGTCCAGTTGGGCCCGGCCACGGGTTCGATGGCGTCCAGCCTCACTTGCCAGGGGCCGACCTGGGTCACGTCGCCCACTCTGGCCGCGACGAGCGTCTCCTTGGTGAAAGCGCTTTCGCTGGCGGCGCCGAAAAGCGCGACGGCAATTCCGAAGTGCGCCGCCACCATGCCCCAGGTCGCAATCGGCGTGCGGCGCAGGTTCCGGCCCCGCAACGGCAGCAGGCTCGCGGCAGCCAGCGCAACGGCTAGTGCCAGGCCGATGAACGGGAGGACGCCGATCCCGCCGATTGCCAGCAGCGCGGCCACGGCGGCAAGCAGCAGCAGGCCGGGCACAACCAGCCGCCGGCGCAGGCGCGAAAGGTTGTCTCGCCGCCAGCGCAGCAAGGGCCCGACCATCAGGACGAGCAGCATCGGCACGAAGAAGATCGCGCTCACCGGATTGAAATAGGGTGGTCCCACCGACACGCGCGTGTCGAAGGCTTCGGTGACGAGTGGATAGAGCGTACCGAAAAGGACAATGCCCAGGATCGCGGACAGCATCACGTTGTTGAAAACAAGCGCGCCCTCGCGGCTGACGAGGGCGAACCGCTTGCCTTCGGTGACGGTTGCGGCGCGCAGGCCGAAGAGCGTGAGTGCACCGCCGATGTTGATCGCCAGCAGCACGAGGATGAACGTGCCACGCTCGGGATCGACGGCGAAGGCATGGACGCTCGTCAGGATGCCCGATCGCACGAGGAACGTGCCGACCATCGACATCGAGAACGCAACGACGCCCAGCATGACGGTCCAGGCGCGCAGTGCGTTGCGCGATGCAAGGACGCTCGCCGAATGGAGGAGTGCGGTCGCGGCGAGCCACGGCATGAGCGAAGCGTTCTCGACCGGATCCCAGAACCACCAGCCGCCCCAGCCCAGCTCGTAGTAGGCCCAGTACGATCCGGCGGTGATGCCGACGGTGAGGAACACCCACGCGCCGAGCACCCAGGGTCGCATCGCGCGCGCGAACGCCGGCCCGACCTCGCGCGTGATGAGCGCCCCGATGGCAAAGCTGAACGCAACCGACAACCCGACGTAACCGAGGTAGAGCGTCGGCGGATGGAACGCGAGGCCGATGTCCTGCAGCAGCGGGTTGAGGCCAGCGCCCTGCGGCGGCGCGGGGTCGAGCCGCTCGAACGGGTTCGAGGAGAACAGCAGGAAGGCATAGAAGCCGAGGCTGACGAACGCCTGCCCCGCCAACGTCGCCAGCATGGTCCGTTCGGGCAGGCGACGCTCGATAAGGGCGATCAGGGAGCCGGCGAGCCCCATGACCATGACCCACAGCAGCATCGATCCTTCGTGGTTGCCCCAGGTGCCCGCCAGCTTGAAAACGAAGGGCTTTGCCGAATGCGAGTTCATTGCGACCAGCTGCACCGACAGGTCGGTACGCAGGAACAGCACCATCAGCGCGAAGAAGGATACCAGCGCCAGCAGTCCCTGTACGACCGCCGCCGGGCGCACGATGGCTGCGAAGCCCTCCCCGCCCCTGGTCAGCGACAGGCTCCCCGCGAGCAATTGCAGGGCGGCGAGCGCGGCGGCGAGCCACAGCGCGGCTAGTCCGAATTCGGCGATCATTGCGGCGCGGCCACCACCCGTTCGGTCTGGTGCTCGCTCATCTCCTGCAATTCGCGCGGAACGTAGTTCTCGTCATGCTTGGCGAGCAGGTTGTCGGCAAGGAAGGTCCCGTCAGGGCCGAGCCGCCCTTCGGCAACGACACCCGAACCCTCGACGAAGAGAGAAGGCACGATACCGCTGAAGCGCACCGGAATGCGGGCGTCTCCGTCGCCCACGACAAAGGCGATGGTCACGCCGTCGGCCTGCGTCTTTAGCGAGCCTTCCTCGACCATTCCGCCCAGCCGCACGGCGCGGCCCGGCTCGGGCGGATCGGCCTGCATCTCGCTCGGCACGTAGAAATAGGACGCCTGGTTGCGCAGCGCCCACGCGGCGAGGAGACCCGCCGCGACGAGCACGACCAGCGCGACGACCAGCAGCACGAGGCGCTGGTGCTTGGGCTTGATCCGCGACGTGGCGATGCTGGCCATCAGCGCTCCCGGCTCCGTTCGCGGCGACGCTCCGCGCGGTGCATGGCGAGCCAGCTCCAGCCGATGGTCAGCGCCGTGCCGCCGATGGAGATCGCGTAGGCGGCCCAGACGAAGGCCCACTGGTCGAGCGCCTCGCGCATCAGGCCTGCGCCTCCATGCCGGAGGTCCCGCGCATAGCCTTGCGGCGAAGGCGCGCGTCGGCCTGGATGTCGGCAAGGAGAGCGCGCATGCGCAGCAGGATTATCGCTCCGAAGATCATCGAAAAGCCGAGTGTCGCGGCAAGGAGCGGCCAGAGAAACGCGGCGTCGATAGCGGACTTGCCCATCGTGATGCTGGGGGGCTGGTGCAGCGAATTCCACCAGACCACCGACCGGTTGATGATCGGGATGTTCACCGCCCCGACCAGTCCGAAGATCGCCGCGACGCGCGAGGAACCGCTGTCGCGCTGCGCCGCGTCGGACAGGGCGATGTACCCGAAATAGAGGAACAGGAGGACGAGGAAGCTCGTCAGCCTGCCGTCCCACACCCACCATGTGCCCCAGGTCGGCCGTGCCCAGATCGATCCGGTGAGCAAGCAGATCGCGGTGAAGGCGGCTCCGGGAACGGCAGCGGCCCGCGCGGCGATGCCCGCCAGCGGATGGCGCCAGACGAGCTCGACCAGGCTTGCGACCGCGATGGTCATCCAGCCGCCCATCCCCAGCCAGGCTGCGGGAACGTGGACGAAAAGGATGCGCACGGTCTCGCCCATCAGGCGGTCGGGCGGTACCCGGAACAGCCCCCACAGAAGCGCAACGGCGGTTATCGCGATCCCGCCGAAAAGCAGGACCGGCGTCAGCCAGCGGGCAATGCGCAGGAAGCGCGCGGGATTGGCGAAGCCATGCATCCGAAATCGTTCGTTGTTTGCGCCATTCCTTGGCAGCGCCCGACGCCGGGAGCAAGCATTACCGGGAGGCAGGCATGCTCCGGTACGATTTTGCGAATTAACGGCCGATGATCCGCTGCGCCATGGCGTCCGCGACCCGGTCGGGCGAGATTCCGGTCGCGTCGGCTTCCTGCCAGATCGCTTCGAGCCGCCGCGGAATCTCGTCGATCTTGGCATGGACTTCGGAGACATCGCAGGGAGTGCCCGAACGGCGCGCCAGGTATTCCAGCGTCACCGCGATGATCCCGCCGCCGTTGATGACGTAGTCGGGCGCGTAGAGGATGCCGCGCTCGGCCAGCTTCGCGCCGTGCTCGGTCCGTGCAAGCTGGTTGTTCGCACCGCCCGCGACGATCGGTGCGTTGATCCGGGCAACGCCCTCGTCGTCGAGGATCGCGCCCAGCGCGTTGGGGCTGAAAACGTCGCATGCGACGTCCATCACCGTGGTCGGCGCAACGCTCGTGCCGCCCAGTTCCGCTGCCATCGCAGACGCGCGCGCTTCGTCGATGTCGGCAAGCGTCAGCCGCGCGCCCTCGGCCGCCAGAATCCGCGCCACGCCCCCGCCGACGCTGCCGGTACCCTGGATCGCGACGTGCACGCCTTCCATCGAGTCCCGGCCGAGCTTGTGCGCAACCGCCGCCTTGATGCCCATCGCAATGCCGCGCGCGGTGAACGGTCCGGGATCGCCGCCCGCCATGCCGGCATCCTGCGAGGGCAGGCCCGAGACGTGCGGCGTGCGTTTCGCAATGGCGACCATGTCGGCCTCGGTCATGCCGACGTCCTCGGCGGTAATGTAGCGACCGCCCATCGCGTCGATCGCATCGCCGAAGGCGGCGAGCATTTCGGGCGTCTTTTCGCGGTCCGGACCGGCGAGGATCACCGCCTTGCCACCGCCGACCGGCAGCCCCGCCATCGCGTTCTTGTAGCTCATGCCGCGCGAGAGGCGCAGCGCATCGCGCATGGCGAGGTGCGGTTCGGCATAATGCCAGAAGCGCGTTCCGCCCGCGCCGGGGCCGAGATGGCTGGAATGGATCGCGATGATCGCGGTCAGCCCGCTGGCGCGATCGTGCACCAGTTGTACGAGTTCATGCTCATCGAAATCGGGCTCTGCCCAGAATGCCGCCACGCTTCGCTCCGTCCAGACTAAGGTGCGCGCATTCAGGGAAAAATGGGGCGACCGATGGGGTTCGAACCCACGACCTCCGGTACCACAAACCGGCGCTCTAACCGACTGAGCTACGATCGCCACACACGCCAGCGCGCTGGGAACGCGCGCTGTTAGGGAACGGCGCGCCTGCCTGCAAGCGGCGATTGGCGCGGCGCAGCCGTCTCGCACAGGCGGGCGGGATTGCAAAGCAAAATCTTGCGAGGCGATCTTCGTGCGCAATTTTATTTCGCGAGTGTTCTGCTAATCCCGACCCATGATTCCAGCCGGCGAATCACCGACGGCCCGTATCGTGGGCATACCGGGGGTGCAGCGGGTGCCCTCGCCGCTGCTCGAACTGTTCGTGCTGCGTGACTTCCTGCCGGCGGGGCTTTGCGCCGAACTCGTCGCGCTCATCGAGGCGAAGCGCCGCCCGTCAGAACTCGCCAACAGCGACGGCGACCCGACATTCCGGACGAGCGAGACTTGCGACCTCGATCCCGGCGAACCCGCTGTCGAGGAGCTCGAGCAACGGTTGCGTGAGGCCAGCGGCATCGACCGCGCGCTCGGCGAGCCGATTCAGGGCCAGCGCTACCTCGTCGGACAGGAATTCCAGAACCATGTCGACTGGTTCGGTCGCAACGGGCCCGACTGGGAGAAATTCTGCGGCGTAGCGGGCCAGCGGACATGGACCTTCATGGTCTACCTCAACGATGTCGAGGCCGGTGGCGGAACGCGATTCCGGTCGCTCAGGAAAACCTTCCATCCCGAGACCGGCAAGCTGCTTGCCTGGAACAACCTCCACCCGGACGGATCGGGCAATCGCGACACCTTTCATCAGGGCATGAAGGTGCGCGCAGGCTCGAAATACGTCATCACGCGCTGGTACCGGGAAAAGCCGTGGGGCTGAACGCCGAGAACGATATTGCGCGGTGCGACAGCGGCGCTATGGCGCCCGGCATGCAGCACGCCGGCGAAACCTCTGCAGAACGCCTGATGTCCGTACCCGGCATGCAGCGGGTCCCCTCGCCCCGGCTCGAATTGTACGTCCTGCGCGATTTCCTGGACGAAGCCGAATGCGACGCTCTCGTCGCGCTGATCGAGGCCGAACGCCGTCCCTCCACGATCGCAGACCCGAACGGGGACGACTATTTCAGGACGAGCGAGACCTGCGACCTGGAGCACAACGAACCCGCCGTCGCCACGCTGCTCCAAAAGCTGGACGAAATTTCCGGCATCGATCCGGCCCACGGCGAACGCGTGCAGGGGCAGCGCTACGACGTGGGCCAGGAGTTCAAGGCGCATACCGACTATTTCGAGCCGAACGGGCCGGATTACGAAAGGTACTGCTCGGTAGCGGGACAGCGCACGTGGACGTTCATGATCTACCTGAACGATGTCGCGGCAGGCGGCGCGACCCGTTTCAAGGTAATCGACAAGACCGTACGGCCCGAGCGCGGCAAGCTGCTCGCGTGGAACAACCGGCGTCCCGACGGATCGGGAAACCCCGCCACGCTGCACCACGCGATGAAGGTGCGCAAGGGCCTCAAGTACGTGATTACCCGCTGGTACCGCGAACGGCCCTGGGGCTAAAGCGGCCTACTTCGGCGCGGCAAGGACAGCGCAGGCAAGCCGGTTGCCGGCATCGCCCGAGGGCTGGCTCATGTAGTCGTCCGCACCGGCGTGGATCACGAGTGCAGATCCGTCCGCGTCCATCAGCGAACTGAAGCCGCTTTCCAGAGTGATCCGATCGTTGACGACATGCGCGCGCAGTGTTCCGTCCGATCCGACGAACTGGTTGGGCATGTCGCCCGCGTGCGGACCGCCCGCCTCCTTGAAGCCGTGCCCGGCGCCGCGCGGCGCATAGTGCCCGCCGGCGGTCGAGAAGCCCTGCCCGGCATCGCAGCGACCGGTCTCGTGGATGTGGAAGCCGTGTTCGCCCTCCGGCATGCCCGAAGCGGTCGCGCTGATCAGCACGCCGTTGGGCGTCTGCACCAGGGTGACCATACCCACATTTCGCCCGTTCGCGTCGAGGATATCGGCACTGACGGACTTCTCCATCGTCTCGTGATGGTCGGCTAGCGCGGGTTGGGCGGCAAGCGCCGTACCGAGCGCGAGTGTCGTGGCGGCCATGAAAGCGCGGGTCATAATTTTCTCCGGTTGGTTTCCCCATCAATGCGGCAGGGCAACGCGAGGTTCCCCGTCGTTGCGGCAAATCAAGGAGGGCGATGGCCAGTTGCTGTATGACGCAATGCAGCAAGGCAGCTGGAAGGCCGACAGCCATGACGGACTACACGACCCTCGAAACCCGCGCGGGCCTCGTGCTCAACATCCGCCGCGCCGCGGAAAGCGACGAGCCTGCGCTTGCCGCATTCTTCGAGCGCGTGAGCGAGGATGACAGGCGCTTCCGCTTCCTCTCTGCCGCCGATCACATCGGGCACGACCAGATCGATCCGCTGGTCCACACCGACCATTTCCGCAGCGAGAGCTTCGTCGCCTTCGAACATCGGACCGGCGATCTCGTCGCATCGGGACTTCTCGCCTGCGACAATGCGCTCGATACCTGCGAAGTCGCGATATCGGTGCGCGGCGACTATCGCGGCAAGGGCATCGGCTGGGCGATGCTCGACCTGCTGGCCGGCGAAGCGCGCCGCCGGGGCGTGCGCCGCGTCATCGCCATCGAGGATCGCGACAACCGCGCCGCGATCGAACTGGAGCGCGAAAGCGGCTTCTCACCCGAACCCTTGGACGGCGATCCCGCGCTGGTCGTCCTGTCGAAAACGCTTCGCTGATCGCAGGTCGCCCGAAAAGCTTACCGCGCGGGTAAGGTTGTCGCGAAGTCCGGGGTTAACGCCGAATGCCGACAGTCGCGAAACCGCAGCATCTGCAACAACGGGGGCTTCTGGCCAATGACGGCATCACTTGCGCGACTCCAGTCCACAATCGAGGACGACGAGGCAGATCGCCGCCGCGAAGCCCGCTATCGCACGCGCGAGGAAGCGCGGATTTCTTCGGTGCGCGGCGACCGTGCACCCGCCCTCATCGCCGACGTGTCGCTGCACGGATGCTGCATCCAGTGCGATGCGGACTGGCTGCGCGAGGGGCGCTTCGTGTCGATAGAGCTTGGCCGCGACTCGTCGCTTCAGGCGATCGTTCGCTGGGTCCGCGACGGAGCCGCCGGGATGGAATTTCTCCACGCCGTTCCCGCCAATTGCCAGGAATGGCGGGACCTCATGGATTCGTCTTTCGACAGCTGAAACGAAAAGGGCGGCGCCGCGAGGCACCGCCCTTCCCTACATTCGGTTCGGGCCCGATCAGCCCTTTTTGAGCGAGAGACCGCCGAAACGCTTGTTGAACTGCGCCACGCGTCCGCCTTCGCTGACGCGCTGGGTGCCGCCGGTCCACGCCGGGTGCGTCGTCGGATCGACGTCGAGCACGAGCGTATCGCCCTCGCTGCCCCAGGTGGAGCGCGTCTCGAACGTGGTGCCGTCGGTCATCTGCACCTTGATCATGTGGTAATCGGGGTGGGTATCGGCCTTCATGATGTCTAACTCTCGCTATGGCCGGTTCCGACCGGCCTGCTTGGGAAAGCGGCGCCCATAGCCGCGAAACCGCGCGCGATCAACCCTTGGGCGGATCGGCGACCATCGCGGTGAACTCGGTCTCGCAGGTAACGCGGCCCTCGATCGAGGCTTCGCCGCGGAACTTGCAGATCTTCGCGCGCTTCTGGACGAAGTCGACCTTGAGGTCGAGCAGCACGCCCGGTTCGACGGGACTGCGGAACTTGGCGTTCTCGATCGCCATAAAATAGACGAGCTTGCCCGATCCTGCGAGGCCCAGCGTCTCGATAGCGAGCACCCCTGCCGCCTGCGCCAGCGCCTCGATCTGGAGGACGCCGGGCATGATCGGACGACCGGGGAAATGGCCCTGGAAGAACGATTCGTTGAAGCTGACCGCCTTTACCGCGTGGATGCTCTGGTCGGGCACGAGCGAGACCACGCGGTCGACGAGCAGCATCGGATAGCGATGCGGAAGCGCCTCGAGTATCTTCGTGATGTCGAGGCTTTTCGCCCCGGCGTCTTCGCTCATGCCCCGTTCTCCCATCTGCTCCGGATCAGCGGCCCTGCGGCTGCTGCGCGGTCGTCGCGGGGGCCTGCCCCTGTGCCTGCGCCTGCGCAGCGCGCGCCTCGCGAACTTCGCGCGGTTCCCAGCCCTGCGGCGGAACGATCTGCACCGACGGGACCAGCGTGTTCAGCTCGTCAAGGATAGCCTGATTGAGATTGTAGGCCTGGTTGTTGGCGGCAAGCACTGCGCTGGGCGTCAGGACGAGCGAGATGTTGCGTTTGGCCATGGCGTTTTTCACCGCCTGGTCGAGCTGGTCGTTGAGCTGCTCGGCCACATAGGCTTCGGAAAGAGCGACCGGCTGCAGGATCTGCTGAAGTTCCTGCTGGCCCTGCTCCTGAATGCGCTGGATGTTCTGCGCCTGCTGGGCAAGCGACTGCTGGTTCGGGTTCGTCGCCTGGCGGTCCTGGTTGAACTTGGTCGCGAGCGGCTGAAGCTGGGTCTGGAGCTGCTGGCGCTTGGCATTGGCGGCGTCGATCTGCGGCTTGTAGGTCGTCTGCCGCTGCTGCTGCGCGGTGCGGTAGGCGTTGGAGCTGGCAACGACGGCGTCGAGGTTGGCGACGGCGATGCCCTGCACGATGGTGCCGGTCGACTGGCCAAGCGCCGGCTGCGACATCGCGCCCAGCATGAGGCCCGCGAAAAGGGCGGTCTTGGTGAAGTGCTTCATCAGAATTGCGTTCCCACGTTGAATGTGAATGTCTTGGTGTCATCCCCCTCGCGTTTGAGGAGGACCTTTGCGAAGTCGATCCGGAACGGACCGAAGGGCGAATTCCAGTTCACGCCGATGCCGACCGAAACGCGCGGCTTCCACGTGTCTCCGAGGAAGAACTCGCGGAACGGGCCGATCGAGGAGCCGATGGGCGTGTTTGCCGGATCGGTGAGGCACGACGGCGGCGTCGGGTTGTTGGGGTTTGTGGTGGTCGACGTCTTGGTCGCGACGCACTCGTCGTTGACCGCGTCGATCTGGGTGTAGAGCTGGTTGCCGTCGCTGTCGCGCGTCGGGATGAACACGCCGTCCGGATAGTCCTGCAGGATCGGATTTGCGATGCCGAACACCGCGCCGGCATCGACGAAGACCGACGGCCGCAGCCCCAGTTCGCGCGCGCCCGATCCCAGCGGGATCTCGAGCTCTGCGCGTGCCATGTAGTAGTACTTGCCGCCCAGCGCGTCGTCGGTCCACTGGTCGCGGTCTTCCGAGATGGTCAGCGGCGTATCGGGATCCCCGTCGGCATCGACATAAGGCTTGCGCACCACGCGCGGGCCGACGCCGCGAATGTCGAAGCCGCGGATCTGCGGCTCGCCGAGGAAGAAGCGGTCGGTAAGGCGAACGTCGTCCACGCCCGGGGCGGTGTTGCCGTTGTCGAGCGACTTGATCGCGCCGCCCTCCGCCGAAATCGAGAAGATGAAGTTGTTGAAGATCGGCCAGTACTGGGCCGCGTTGGCGCGGAAACGCGCGAACTTGACCGAGCCGCCCAGTCCCGCGAAGTCCCCGGTGATCGATGCGCGCATGCCGCGCGTCGGACGAATACGGTTATCGGTCGTGTCGTAGATGAGCGACATGCCGAGAATCGAACTCGTCCGCTTGCCGATCGCCTCGCACAGGTAACGTCCGGCGAGCAGAGGGTCGCACTGCTCGGTGCCCGGCGTTATGCGGTCGGTGAAGAACGTACCACGGTCGAGGCTGATGTCGTCGTAGTTGAGCGTGTAGCGCGCAACCGCCGTCAGGTATTCGGTCAGCGGCAGGCCGGCACGGACCTGGAAGCCGGTGGTCGACTGCTCGTAGGTCGTGTTGCGGTTCCGGCGGAAGTAGTTGAAGCTGTTGAGGTCGCGCCGGTAGACGTCGATGCCCGCGGAGACGTTGCGGTCGAAGACGTAGGGCTCCGTGAAGCTGGCCTCGATCGACTTCGAATAGCGCGAGTAGCTTCCCGAAAGCCCGACCGTCTGGCCGCGCCCGCGGAAGTTGCGCTGCTGGATCGATGCCTGGATGATGAAGCGCTCGATGCTGGAAAAGCCCGCCGAAAGCTGGAGCTGGCCCGTCGGGCGCTCCTCGACGTTGGCCTCAAGCACGATGCGGTCGGGCGCGCTGCCCGGCTTCTGCTCGATCTCGAACTTCTCCTGGAAGTAGCCGAGCGACTTGATGCGGTTCGACGAGCGCTTGACCGCGAGCGAGTTGAACGCGTCGCCCTCGGCCAGGCGGAACTCGCGGCGGAGGACCTTGTCCTGCGTCAGAGTGTTGCCGTTGACGTCGATCCGCTCGACATAGACGCGCGGTGCCTCGCCGATGACGAAGGTGATGCCCATCGTCAGGTCGTCCTTGCTGCGGTCGTAGCGCGGACGCACGTCGGCAAAGGCGTAGCCGAAAGTGCCGGCGGTCTCGTTCAGCCGCTCGATCGTGTCCTCGACGAGCTTGGCGTTGTACCAGTCGCCCTGCTTCATCGGCAGCTGCGATTCGAGCGCTTCGCTGTCGAAGTCGCGAAGCTGACTGTCGACCTCGATATCGCCGAACTTGTAGCGCTCGCCTTCCTCGACCACGTAAGTGATGATGAAGTCACGCTTGTCGGGCGTCAGCTCGGCGACGGCGGAGACGACACGGAAATCGGCATAGCCCTCGGTCAGGTAGAACTGGCGAAGCTTCTGCTGGTCGAACGCCAGGCGGTCCGGATCGTAGCTGGTGCTGGAACTGAACAGGCGGAAGAAGCGCGACTGCTTGGTCACCATCTCGCCGCGCAGTTCGCCGTCGGAGAACTCCTCGTTCCCGATGATGTTTATCTGGCGCACCTTCGACTTGTCGCCCTCGGTGATCTCGAACACGATGTCGACGCGGTTCTGGTCGAGCATGACCATCTTGGGCTCGACGGTCGCGGCGTAACGACCCTGCCGCTTGTAGAGTTCGATGATGCGCGCAACGTCGGCACGGACTTTCGAGCGCGTGAAGATCTGGCGCGGGGCGACCTTGATCTCGGGAAGGATCTTGTCGTCCTTGATGCGCTTGTTGCCTTCGAGGATGATCCGGTTGACCACCGGGTTTTCCTGCACCTGGATGACGACGCGACCGTCGTCGTTGCGGATCTGGACGTCGGAGAACAATTCGGTGGCGTAAAGGTCCTTCAGCGCCTGGTCGGCGGCGGCCTGGGTGTATTCCATGCCGGCGCGCAGACGGATGTAGGACAGGATCGTCGTCGGTTCGAGCCGCTGGCTGCCCACGACGGCGAGCGAGCGGATAGTGTCGTTCGCGGGCGGCGGCGGCGGCGGAACCGCATCGCTTGCCTGCGCCTGAGCGGTCGCTGGCGTTGCGGGAGCGGCCTCGCCAGCGTCCTGCGCCCAGGCAGACGCCGGAACGCCCGCAAGCACGGTCGTGCCCATCAGCACCGCCGCCAGCTGCGAACTGCGCCGCACCTGCGTGCCGCGAACCTTGCTAGAACCCATTATCCCCACGCCAATTCCTATCCGTCCCGCAAGGCAAAGCCTGCGCACCGTCCGGCGCGCGCTTCGCCTGCAAACAATCGCCGCCCTCTGCCCGATGGAGCACCTCCAATCAAGCAGTCAGTCAGGCAGACCGTCCTATGGGCAAGTCTTCTCCACGGCTAACCGCCGAAGACCGGCAGTGTCGCCAAATCGTTGATCGTCACGATCAGCATCAGGGCAAGCACGAGGGCCAGACCCGTTCTGAACGCCCATTCCTGACTGCGAAGGCCCAGGGGCTTCCGGCGCACCGCTTCGGCTGCGTAGAAAGCCAGGTGCCCACCGTCGAGGGCCGGGATTGGCAGCAGGTTGATGAATGCCAAGTTAATTGAGATCAGCGCCGCAAAACTAACGAATTGCGACCAGCCAAGGCTGAGCTGCTCGCCCGAGTATTTCGCGATCTTGACCGGCCCGCCAAGCTCTTCGATCGAGCGTTCGCCGGTGAAGATCTGCGCGATGCCGGTCGCCATCAGCTTCATGACGCCGATGCTCTGCTCGACGCCGAGCGATACCGCCTCGACCGGCCCGACGTCGATCACCTCGATCTCGCCCGCACCGATGCCGATGCGCCCGATGCGGGATTCGTTACCGAAGCGATCGGTATCGATCACCTCGCCGATGCGCACCGGCACGACCATGGTCTCGCCGTCGCGCGCGATCGTCACGGAGACCGTGCGGTTCGGATACGGCAGGACGTGCCGGGGAATGTCGGTGAAGCTCTCGATCGCATTGCCGTCGACGCTGGTGATGCGGTCGCCGATCTCCAGCCCGGCTTCCTGCGCGGGCGAGCTTTCGGAGAACTCGGCGATTTCGGGCGAGGCGACGACCTTGCCGTAAGCGAGGTTGAATGCCGCGAAGATCGCGACGGCGCACAGGAGGTTGGTCAGCGGTCCGGCCAGCACGATCAGGCTGCGCTGCCACAGCGGCTTGGTGTGGAAAGTCTGCGCCCGTTCCTCCTCGGAAAGCCCGTCGTCGGCAGCGGCAGGCTGGCTGGCAGCGTTCATGTCGCCGGCGAACTGGACGTATCCGCCGAGCGGCAGCGCGGACAGCTTCCAGCGGGTACCGCGCCTGTCGGTCCAGCCGGCAAGTTCCTTGCCGAAGCCGATGGAGAACGCATCGGCCTTCACGCCGAACCAGCGACCGACGAGGTAGTGACCCAGTTCGTGGACGAGCACCAGCGGCCCCAGGACGAGGAAGAAGGCGATGATCGTCAGCAGAAGCGAAGGAGATTCGGTCAACTCAGGCGGACTCCGTCAACAGCCGGGCACGGGAGCGCGCCTCGCCATCGACCGCCAGCACCTCTTCGAGCGAGGCGGGCGGCGGCGGGGCGAAGCGGGCCAGGATTTCCTCGACATGTGCCGCGATGCGCGTGAACCTGATCTGACCGGCAAGGAACGCGGCCACTGCCACCTCGTTCGCGGCGTTGAGCACGGCGGGCATCGCGCCGCCCGCCTGCGCCGCCTCGCGCGCCAGCCGGGTGGCCGGAAAGCGCTCTTCGTCGGGTGCGCGGAAGGTCAGCTCTCCGATCGCAGCAAGGTCGAGCGGCTCGCACGCGGTGTCCATCCGTCCCGGCCAGGCCAGCGTGGACGCGATCGGCACGCGCATGTCGGAAGGTCCGAGCTGCGCCAGGGTCGAACCGTCGCGATACTCGACCATCGAATGCACCACAGACTGCGGGTGCACGATGATGCGGAGCCGCTCGAGGCCCACGGGAAACAGGTGAAAGGCCTCGATCAGTTCGAGGCCCTTGTTGAACATCGTGGCGGAATCGACGCTGATCTTCGCGCCCATGCTCCAGTTGGGGTGCTTCACCGCCTCCGCAGGTGTCGCAGCGGCCAGCCGCTCGGCACTCCAGTCGCGGAACGGCCCGCCGCTGGCGGTGAGCGTGATCCAGCGCACGTCGTCGATGTGGCCGCCCGCGAGGCACTGGAAGATGGCGTTATGCTCGGAATCGACGGGCAACAGCGTCGCCGCGTGACGCGTAACGGCTGCGGTCATGACTTCGCCCGCCGACACGAGCGCTTCCTTGTTGGCGAGCGCGACCGTCCCGCCCTGCTCTATCGCGGCCATCGTGGGCGCAAGTCCGGCACAGCCGACGATGGCTGCAACCGTCAGGTCCGCGCCGCGCGCCGCCGCCTCGACGAGTGCCGCGGGACCTCCGGCCGCCTCGACGCCGCTGCCGGTAAGCGCCTCGCGCAGGTCCGGAAGGCAGCGTTCGTCGCCGACAACGGCGATCTCGGCCGAGAATTCGCGCGCCAGCATCGCCAGTTCGGCGGCCTGGCAATTCGCGGTCAGCGCCACGATGCGCCACTTCCCGGGCTCGCGCCGCACGAGGTCGAGCGTCGAGGTGCCGACCGAACCGGTCGCGCCGAGGATCGAGATGGAACGCGGGTGCATCGCCGTCAGACTACATGGGAAACGGTGAATATGACACCAAGGACGAAAAGGACCGCCAGAAGTCCGTCCACCCGGTCGAAAAGGCCGCCGTGGCCCGGAATGAGCTTGCCCGAATCCTTGACGCCCGCGCGGCGTTTCATCCAGCTTTCGAAGAAGTCGCCCGCCTGCGCCACGATGGCGGTCAGGACCCCGGCGAGGATCAGCAGCGGAACCGACAGCCCGATGCCTTCCCTGCCCGCTCCGATGGCGAGCAGGACCACGGTTGCGCCGAGCATCCCGCCGCCCAGCCCGGCCCAGGTCTTCGACGGACTGATCAGCGGGGCGATCTTCGGACCGCCGATGGTTCGCCCGGCGAAATAGGCTCCGACGTCGGTTCCGATCACTGCTCCGACCGCCATGAGGATGGCGAAAAGGCCGTCCGGTCCGTCGCGCAGCAATACCAGCATGACCGCCGCGATCGCGCAGTATACCATGCCGGAGACACGCCATGCGAGGCGCGGCAGGCCCTTGTCGGTGAACAGGAACGTCAGCACCGTCCATTCGAAGAACACGCCTATCGCCACGGCCGCGACGAACAGCGTCCAGACGGCTCCGCCCACCCACAGCGCCAGTCCCGAAACCGCGAGCATCACCACGGCGGAGGCAGCGCGCTTGGGAAGGTCCGACGTGCGGACCGAAAGCGGCACCCGCATGTAGCGCCGCATGCGGTCGCGCTTGCGCTCTTTCGGGACTTCAGCGTCCACCATAGCGACGCTCCCGCGCGGCGAAGGCGTCGAGCGCCTCCTTCAGGTGATCGGCGGTGAAGTCTGGCCAGAGCACGTCGACGAAGTAGAGCTCGGCATAAGCTGCCTGCCACAACAGGAAGTTCGACAGGCGAACCTCGCCCGAGGTGCGGATAAGCAGGTCGAGCGGCGGCATTTCGGCGGTGTCGAGCGCGGCCTCTATGGCTTCGGGCGTGATCGCGCCGATTGCCGCGGCCTTCGCCGCCGCGCGAGCGATCTCGTCCTGCGAGCCGTAGTTGAGCGCGACGGCGAGCATCACGCCGGTATTGTCCGCCGTACGCGCCAGGGCATGTTCGATCAGTTCGACAACATCGGGTGCGAACGCCTTGTAATCGCCGATTATTTTCAGCCGGACATTGTTCTCGACGAACTCCTCCAGGTCACTCATGATGAATTTCTTCATCAGCGACATGAGGTCGGAGATTTCCTCGTCCGGGCGGCGCCAGTTCTCGGTGGAGAAGGCGTAGATGGTCAACGCCTCGAGCCCGAAGTCGGCAGCGCCGCGCACCATCCGGCGAACCGCCTCGACGCCGCGCTGGTGGCCCACCGCGCGAGGCAGACGGCGCTTCTTCGCCCAGCGCCCGTTGCCGTCCATGATGATCGCGACGTGGCGCGCGCCTGCGGGTTCGCCTTCGCCTGCCATCACGTTTCCCGGCACCCGCCCCCGATCACTGCGAGAGGATGTCCTTTTCCTTGCGCGCCAGCTCGTCGTCGACCTTCCTGATCATGTCGTCGGTCAGCTTCTGGACGTCGTCCTCGCCGCGCTTCTTCTCGTCCTCGGAGATTTCCTTCTTCGCCTCGTCGGCCTTGAGCGCCTCGTTGCCGTCGCGCCGCACGTTGCGGATCGCGACGCGCGCCTTTTCGGCGTACTGCCCGGCAAGCTTGGCAAGCTCCTTGCGCCGTTCCTCGGTGAGGTCGGGGATCGGCAGGCGCAGCACGTTGCCGTCGTTGATCGGGTTAAGGCCCAGTCCTGCGGCGCGGATCGCCTTTTCGACCGGACCGATGTTCGACTTGTCCCACACCTGGACCGAAAGCATGCGCGGCTCGGGGGCCGAAACCGTCGCCACCTGGTTGAGCGGCATCTGCGCGCCATAGACCTCGACCACGATCGGATCGAGCAGCGTCGTATTCGCGCGGCCCGTGCGCAGGCCGGAAAGATCGCTCTTCAGCGAATCCACCGCGCCCTGCATGCGCCTTTCGAGATCGGCCTTGTCGTATTTGGCCATCAGGCTTCCTCCTGTACTATTGTCTGGGTGCCCTTGCCTTCCAGAACCTTCGCAAGGTTGCCGCGTTCCCGGATCGAGAAGACGACGATGGGGATCGCGTTCTCGCGGCACAGCGCCACCGCCGACGCGTCCATCACCTTGAGGTTGCGGCTGAGAACCGTATCGTAAGAGATTGTTTCGAACCGTTCCGCGTCGGGTGATTTCTTGGGATCGGCGTTGTAGACGCCATCGACGCTGGTGCCCTTGAAGAGCGCGTCGCAGCCCATTTCCGCCGCGCGCAGCGCCGCCCCGGTATCGGTCGTGAAGAACGGGTTGCCCGTCCCCGCTGCAAAGATGACGATGCGCCCTTTCTGCAAGTGGCGTTCGGCCCGGCGGCGAATGTAGGGCTCGCAGACCGAGGCCATCGGGATCGCCGATTGCACCCGCGTCTCGACGCCGAGCTGTTCGAGGGCGTTCTGCATGGCGAGCGCGTTCATCACCGTCGCCAGCATGCCCATGTAGTCGCCGGTGGTGCGGTCGAGCCCCTTGGCCGCCGCCGAAAGCCCACGGAAGATGTTGCCGCCGCCGATGACGAGGCAGATCTCCAGCCCGGTGTCCTTGGCGTCCCTGACTTCCTGCGCAAGCTTGGCGACGAATTCGGGATCGATACCGTAGGACTGGTTGCCCATCAGCACCTCTCCCGAAAGCTTGAGCAGGATGCGCTTGAATTCGGGTAGGCTCATGGGGGTCCGGGGTCTCGGTGTGGCGGGATGGCCCCGCCTAAAGCCAAGCGTCCCCGTTGCCAAGCGTAGAGTGGCCTGGCTGCAAGGCTGACGTCATGTCAGGAACCGGCAAGCGTTGCGGCTCAGTGATTGGAAAGGTGTGTGCCCAGGTGCTTGCCGGCGATGTAGCCGAAGGTCAGTCCGGGGCCGAGCGTGCCGCCCGCGCCGCCGTAGGCCTCGCCCAGAACCGCCGCCATGGCGTTGCCCGCTGCATAGAGTCCGGGGATGGGCTTGCCCTCCCAGTCGAGGACCTGCGCATTGTCGTTGGTCTTGGGCCCGCCGGCGGTGCCCAGCGCGCCCGACTCCATCTTCACCGCGTAGTACGGAGCCCGGTCGATAGGGCCCAGCGTGCGATACGGGGGTTCGAACTCGGGATCGCCCCACATGTAGAAATTGTCGTAGGTATTGTCGCCGCGATTGAAATCGTCGTCGTGTCCGTTCCTCACCATCTCGTTGAAGCGCCCGACCGTGGACGCCAGTCCTTCGGGATCGATCCCGGCCATTCGCGCCAGGTCCTCCAGCGTGTCCGCCTGCATCATGTACGGCGGGATCGGCGAGCCCGGTGGCGAAGTGAAGGTCGGGTACTTGTCCTTGTAGCGCTGGTCGAGGATCAGCCAGTATGGCAGGTTCGCGTACGAGTGCGTGCCCGCGTCGAAGGCGTGCAGCGCCTTGCCCATCGCATTGTAATTGGCCGCCTCGTTGACGAAGCGCTTGCCCGTGCGGTTGACGAGGATCGCGCCCGGTCGCGCGCGCTCGTCAGAGCCGAGCATGTAGTTGGGCTTGGCATCGCGATGCTTCGGTTCGTATTCGAGGACGCTCTGCTGCCAGAACGCGTGCTGCATGTTGCCGAGCTGGGCGCCGGCATCCATTGCCATCAGCAGGCCGTCACCCTCGTTCTCCGGCACGCTTACGGGCCCGGTCAGCGGGCCGCGCAGGAAGGTCTGCACGAGCTTCTCGTTCCATTCGAACCCGCCGGTCGCAATGACGACACCGCGCCGGGCGCGGACCCGGAAATCCTTCCCGTTCGCATCTTCGGCGACGACACCCATGACCCGGTCGCCGTCCTTGACGAGCTTGCGGGCTCGCTTCTCGAACTCGACAGGGATCTCGCGGTCGAGAACCGCAAGGAACAGCGCCCCGATGAGCGCCTGGCCGAGGCCCCGGAAATCGCCATCCTCGCGTTCGGCGAGCGTTGCCTCGTCAAGAGTTCCGCTGACCGCTTCCATAAGGCTGCCGCGCACCGGGTAGGCCATCTTGGTCGGATTCACGCGCGCGGCCCACTTGCCGAGGCGGTTGAAGGAAAACGCGTCGTTGTCCAGCGAGCGGCCACCGTCGGGCTTCGCGCCCGGCAGGTAGGGCTGGTAGTCCGGAAAGTCGGCGTAGGCATGGAAACGCACCGGCGTCTTTTCGCGAAGGTAGCGGATCAGCTCGGGCCCGCTTTCCATGAATGCCATCAGGTTGTCCGGATCGAGTTGTCCGGGCGAAAGCGCGTCGAGGTAAGCTACGATGTCCTCGTCACTATCCTCGATCCCCGCCTCGACCTGGTACGGGTTGTTCGGGATCCACAGCATGCCGCCCGACATTGCCGTGGTGCCGCCGACCATGCCGGACTTCTCGAGGATGACGACATCCTTCGCCCCGAAATCCTTCGCAGCGATCGCCGCCGTCATGGCAGCGCCGCCCGAGCCCAGCACGACGACGTCCGCTTCGAGATCCCACGCATCATCGCTCATTGATCCAGCTCCCGTTGGCGACAGTCACCGCGATACGCGCGCCTCGCCGATTTATGATGTGACAGATGTCATATGTCAGGACCCGCGGCGGTGCCACTCGTACATGTCATAGGCATGTGCGAAACCATCGGGACGAAAAGCAAACGGGCCGGAGGATCGCTCCCCCGGCCCGCTGGTTTGCCGTGATGGCCGATGCGGCAATCAGACGCCGGCAGCGGCGGCGACTTCGGCGGCGAAGTCGCTCTCTTCCTTCTCGATGCCCTCGCCGAGCTGGTAACGAACGAAGTCTGTCAGCACGATCTTGGTGCCGGCTTCCTTGCCCGCCTGCTCGACGACCTGCGCGACCGGGGTCTTGTTGTCCATGACGAAGACCTGGCTGAGCAGCGCGTTTTCCTTGGCGAACTTGGCGACCGCGCCTTCGACCATCTTTTCCTGGACGTTCTCGGGCTTGCCGCTTTCCGCGGCCTTCTCGGCGGCGATCTTGCGCTCGCGCTCGATCAGTTCCTGGTCGAGGTCGTCTGCGGAAAGCGCCAGCGGGAACGCGGCGGCGATGTGCATCGCGATCTGCTTGCCGAGCGGCTCGAGCACATCGGCGCCAGCATCGCTTTCGAGCGCAACGAGCACGCCGATCTTGCCGAGGTTCGGCGCGGCGGCGTTGTGCATGTAGGGCACGACGATGCCGTTCGGCACCGAAACGGTCTTCATGCGGCGCACCTGCTGGTTCTCGCCGATGGTCGCGACGTTGTCGGTCAGCTTGTCGGACACGGTGCCGCCGTCGGGATAGGAAGCCGACTTGAGCGCCTCGACGTCGTCGGAGGACTGGCCGAGCGCGACCTGCGTGGTCTTGCGCACGAAATCCTGGAACTGGTCGTTCTTGGCGACGAAGTCGGTTTCGGAATTCACTTCGACGGCAACGCCCTTGGTGCCTTCGACGGCAACGCCGACGAGGCCTTCGGCGGCGGTGCGGCTCGACTTCTTGGCGGCGGCGGCAAGGCCCTTGGCACGCAGCGAGTCGACGGCGGCTTCAAAATCGCCGTTCGCTTCCTCGAGCGCCTTCTTGCAGTCCATCATGCCGGCTCCGGTGCGCTCGCGAAGGTTCTTCACGTCAGCGGCGGTGTAGGCCATTTGGCTATTCCTCTTGGTAATGGTTGGGTCGCGCCCCGGCGCAATGAGGCCGGGGCGCTACGAATTCATGACAACGGCGAGCGCGTTCAGCCCTGTGCGGGCTCGGCAGCGCTTTCCTCGGCCGGCTCGGCGGCGGGCTCGGCCGCGGCTTCCTCGGCCACCGGCTCGTCCATCGCGCCCACGTCGACACCCGAATCGACCACCGCGGCGGTGCCGCCCTTGGTTGCGGCCTGCGCGATCGCGTCGCAGTAGAGGCGCACGGCGCGGCTGGCATCGTCGTTGCCCGGAACCGGGAAGGCGATACCCTGCGGATCGACGTTGGTGTCGAGCACCGCGACGACCGGGATGCCGAGCACGTTGGCTTCCTTGATCGCCAGTTCTTCCTTGTTCGCGTCGATCACGAACATCACGTCGGGAATGCCTCCCATGTCGCGGATACCGCCGAGCGAAAGCTCGAGCTTGTCGCGCTCGCGAGTGAGCTGGAGGACTTCCTTCTTGGTAAGGCCCGCCGTGTCGCCGCCGAGCGTTTCCTCAAGCGTCTTGAGGCGCTTGATCGACTGCGAGATCGTCTTCCAGTTGGTGAGCATGCCGCCCAGCCAGCGGTGGTTCACGAAGTGCTGGCCGCACGAACGCGCCGCTTCGGCGATCGGCTGCTGTGCCTGGCGCTTGGTGCCGACGAACAGCACCTTGCCGCCCGCCTGGACGGTGGCCGAGACGAAGTCGAGCGCGCGCGCCATCAGCGGCACGGTCTGCGACAGGTCGATGATGTGAACACCGTTGCGGGCGCCGAAGATGTACGGCTTCATCCGCGGGTTCCAGCGGTGGGTCTGGTGGCCGAAGTGTGCGCCGGCCTCGATCAATTGCTGCATGGTGACGGTGGGAGCCGCCATAGTACGTTCCTTTCCGGTTATGCCTCTGGGAAGCTGGAACCGTGCGGACTGTCCGCTGCGGCACCGGTATGTCAGTGCTTCCCATGTGGATTTGCCTTGCGCACGCGCCCCGATGCCGGGCCGAATCCGTCAGGCGGCGTCCCCTTAGCCCCAAGCGTGGCGGAAATCCAGTGGTTGCGTGAAAAACGCCCGAAAGCGCTTGACGTCACGGAACAAAAAGAGAACATTGTACTTGTGGACGCGAGAATAGTCCGATTCGAACATATCCACAAGTTATCGACAGGGTTTCCACCGGTCGGCGCACAGGACGGAAAAAAGGGGAAGACGCATGATCGATCAGGTACTGGCAGTGTTGTTCGTCGGCTCGGCCCTGCTCGCAGGCGGCACGATCGCTGCGACTGTCAGGCGCTATGCGGACGCGATCCCGGCGCTGCGCCGTGAAGTGGCAAGCGCCGTTGCCGAACGCGAGCTTCGCTTTTCGACGCGCGAATACTCGGTTCCTTCCGTGCGGGCGCGCGTGCTGCGTCCCGTATTCGGCACTGCCGGCGACGTCAGGTCGGTTCGGCCGGCGCGGGCCTTGCAGCTGCGCGCTGCCGCCTGACCCGCGCGTAGGCGATCAGGCCTACCGGGATAAGCGCGATGTAGACGAGGCTGATTGCCACGAGCGTAAACCACGGCTCGAGGAGGAGCGCCGCGACGAGCAGTCCGACCAGAGCGATGATCTCGATCCGGATGTTTCGGCGCGGCCGCAGTTTCGACCAGCTCAGCGTCGGCAGGCTCGAGATCATCAGGAATGCGATGAGGATCATCCAGATGCTGATCGCGATCGGATCGCTGAATTCCGGGCGGCTGCTCGCGATCCACAGGTACATCGGCAGAAAGGCGAGGCCTGCCCCCAGCGGCGCGGGGACGCCGGTCAGGAAGCCAGCCTGCTTGTGCGGCTGGTCCGGCAGGTCGATACGGGCGTTGAACCGCGCGAGCCTGAGCACGCAGCAGATCGCAAACGCGAGCGAGGCGAACCAGCCCACGCTCGGCAGGTTCTGCAGCGTCCAGAGATAGACGATGAGCGCCGGGGCGACGCCGAAGGATATCGCGTCGGCAAGGCTGTCGAGCTCGGCCCCGAAGCGCGATTGCGCTTTCAGGAGCCGCGCCGCCCGTCCGTCGATCCCGTCGAGCACGCCTGCAAGGATCACCGCCCCCACCGCCTTCTCGAACTCGCCGGCGATGGCGAAGCGGATGCCGGTCAGCCCGACGCACAGCGCTGCGGCGGTGATGGCATTGGGCACGAGCGCACGCAGCGAGAGGCCCGGCTGCATCCGGCGGCGGCGTTCGCGAAGCGGCTCGCTCACTGGTAGATACCCTCGATCTGCAACTGCTCGCCGATCTCGGCCAGGATGGTCTCGCCCGCGGTCACCTTCTGGCCCATGATGACGCGCGGCTCCGTCCCCTCGGGCAGGTAGACGTCGACGCGGCTGCCGAAGCGGATGAGGCCGACGCGCTGGCCCGATGCGAGCATGTCGCCCGGCTTGATGAACGGCACGATGCGTCGCGCCACCAGCCCCGCGATCTGCGTGAAGCACAGCACGAGGCCATCGCCGCGCTCGATCATGACGTGCTGGCGCTCGTTCTCCTCGCTCGCCTTGTCGAGGTCGGCGTTGACGAACTTTCCGGGGATGTAGACCACGCGGCGCACTGTCCCGCCGATCGGCGCGCGATTGATGTGCACGTCGAACACGCTCATGAAGATCGAGACGCGCGTGACCGGCTCGTCCTTGAGGCCCGGTCGCCCGCTGCCGTCGTCGACGGTCAGCTCGCGCGGCGGCGGCACCTTCTGGATGAGCGTCACGAGGCCGTCGGCGGGCGAGACGATGAAGCGGTCTCCGGTCGGGGTGACGCGGCGCGGATCGCGGAAGAACGCGACGATACCTACGGTCAGCGCGCCAAGCGGCCAGGCCAGCGTCTCCCATCCGAGCAGGGCTGCCACCAGGCACAGGCCCGCGCCGATGGCTGCGAAAAGGCGGAATTCGGGATGGATCGGAGGCCAGCTCCAGCTCGCCTCCCCCTTTCCCTGGTTGTCTAGGATTTCACCGGGCATCAATACCATCTAGGCGTGCGCGGCCCGCCCCGCAATGGCCGGCACCGCCACCGGACCGTTCCTCCCGTTCGCGAAGGCGACAGGGCGCCCGGCTTTTCGAGCCGGACGCCCCGTCTGATGCAGCCTCAGGATGCCTGCGCTTTCGTCAGCCTATCACGAATGCCGCAGCGTCCGCCTCGATGCTCATCGCCGCCATCGCAGCGGAGACGCCGTCGAGTACGGTATCCTCGCGAACCTCGATGTTCTGGATGCGCTCGTCGAACTCCTGGTCGGTGTCCTCGATGTCGTACGCCGTTTCGAGCGTGCCGTAATTTTCGAGGAGGTAGTCGGCCAGGGCCTCCTGTTCGCCAAGCACTTCGCCGTCGAAGCTGTTGGTGTCGACAAGGATGTTGTCCGGATCGTCGCTATCCGGATTGTCGATGACGCCGAGCGGATCCGAAAGCGAGTAGTCTTCGAGAATGTAGCGGAAGTTCGAGCCGTTCTCCGCAACCTGGTATCCGTCGCCGTCCTGCCGGGCGGTGAAGTCGAGGATGACCATGTTGATCACGTCCGGAGCGCTGTCTAGCACCTCGCCATCGTCGACGATCGCGGTCTTGTTGCCGTTCGCATCGACCAGCGCCACGTCTACCACCCGCATACCGGCGTCGGCTCCCGGATCGTAACTGACCTGGATGCCGCTCGTCTGCAGGAACCCGCCATTGCCCGGATTGAAGGCGTTGGGCGAGTTGAGCAGGTTCAGAAGTTGCTCGGGCGTCGCCTCGAACACGACGAGGCCATTGTCGAAGCGCAACGAGTTCTCGATGTCGAGCTGGCTGATCTCGTTGTCCGGGTTCGGCCCGAACACGACATCGTCGCCGGTTCCCGATACCGTGCCGATCTGCGAGCGGATGCCGCCGCCGTTCTTGATCGCGACCACCGCGACATCGTCGTCGAGGCCCAGTGCTTCGCGCGCCGCGTCGGCGTTGGCGTCTGCGGTGAGGTTGCCGAGATTCGTTTCCTCGCTGCGCACGATCGCGCGCGCACCTTCGAGATAAACCGTCGAGAAGCCGAAGACATTGCCGCTCTTGGCATCGATGATGTCCTGGACCGCGTCGGTCAGGCGAAGGACCTCGCTACCCTTCGTGCCCTCGGCAAAGGCCGTCGCGTCGAGGTTCTCGACAGTCGTGCCCCAGGCATCGGCGACGTTTGCCTCGGTCGAGGCATAAGCGCCGTTGACCGTGGAATAATCGTCGAGGCGATCGACCACGATTTCCCCGTTCTCGTCGAACTCGACAACAAGGCGTCCGAGATAGGTATATTCGTTGTCGGTGTTGACGATCAGCGTCGGAGCACCGTCGGCGCCCTGCGTCAGGATCGGGTAGGTATCCGCGAAGTCGGCTTCGTGACCCGGGAAGGCCACGGCCTCGTCGTCGGCATCGCCGAGGCGCGTGTTCGAACCCGCCGCGAGGATTATGTCAACGCCTTCGAGCAGCGGCGCGAGCGCGATTTCGTTCTCGATCTGCTGCAAGTGAGCCATGACGATGATCTTGTCGACGCCCTGGTCGCGCAGGTCGTCGATGTACGGCTGCAACTGCTGCGCGAGCAGTTCCATGTCGTCGTCGCCCGGGTTTCCGTCGACCACGGTCCCCGAAGGCGAACTGATGCGCGCCAGTACCTGAGTCGTCGCGCCGACGAGCCCGATGAGTTCGCCGTTCTCCTCGATGACGGCCGATGGCACGATCGCATTGTCGAGATCGGATGCGAATTCGAGGTCGTCGTCGCCGAGCGTCTCTTCGAAAAAGCGGTTGAGATCGCCGTCGCCGGAGAAATCGAGATTGGCGGAAAGATAGGGGAACATCGTTCCGGCGTAGTCTCCGTCGGGTCCAATGACGTCCCGGAGGCCGCGACTGCCAAGGTCGAATTCATGGTTGCCGATGGTCGACGCCTGCACGCCGATCGCATTGTGGATGGCGATGTCCACCCGGCCCTGCACGTCCCCGTCGGGCAGCACGTCGTTGATCGAGGGATCGGCTCCCGCGGCCAGGAACGGTCCGGGAAGGAAGTTGTCGCCGCCCGCGAGAATGACCGTGTTGGCGTAGTCGTCCTCGAACGCGTCGACGAGGGCCGCAAGGTTCGGAGCGGTCTGCGAGGCGAGGAGTCCTGCCTCGGCGTCGGCGAAATGGAGAAGCTGGAGAGTGTAGGTGCCGGGCTCGGTGAGCTCGAACAGCGATAAGGTTTCCGATTCCTCGTTCGCCACGATGAGGAATGCGTCTCCGGTCGGGCTGTCCGCAGCGCTGACGTAGGCGAGGCCCTCGGGGCTGATGTCGTCCATGCCGCGCAGGTACTGCACGAACACGACGTCGGTCGGGTCGGTGACATCGTAGACCATCACGCCGCCGCCGCCGCGCTCGAGCGCGATGAAGGCGAGGACCGAATCGCCGAACACGCCGGTGGTAACGCCTTCGGGTTCGGGGCCCTTGTTGTCCGAACGCCCGTCGTCGAACGCACCGGTGTTGGTGTCCTCGTCGTAGAGGCCGCCCATCGCGACGAATTCCTCGATCTGCGATCCGCTGTCGAAGACGATGTTGCCGTTCGAATCGAGGATCGAGAACGAGCGGCCGCCGTAGGCGAGCAGCCGGTCGATATCGCCGTCGCCGTCGAGATCGCCGTCATTGCCGGGAGCCTGGGAGACGCCGAGGCGGCCCAGTTCGTCATCCTGCTGCAGAACATCGGCATTGGGGAACGCGGTCGGGTCGAGCGTCAGGTCGTCGACGCGCTGCGACTCCTCGAAACCGTCGAGGAAACCGGGCAGGAAGTCGTCGCGGTCGTCTCCCTCGTTGGCGATGACGTAGTAGGTCATGCCGTCCGCGCCGGTGTACGACGCGATGGCGTCGGGCATGAACTGGCCGAACACGCCCGCGTTGCCGCTGGTCGGGAAAGTGTCGGTCGTCGCTTCCTCGTTGAACAGGAAGACGAGCTGGCCACCTTCCTTGAGGTCGCCGTCCACGATGCGGGCGGCATCGCCCTCGACGTCGAAGCGGTTCTGGTCATCGATGCCGTGCGCCTGCACGTCGGCGATGAAGAGCGAGCCTGCCGGACGGTCGAACAGGGCCGAGACATCGAGGATGCCCGAGCTTTCCCAGTGGCCCGGAACATCGGGCGCCTCGTCCACCGCGCCTTCGGGCAGCAGCACCGAGCGATCGATGTTGGCGATGCGCACTACCGAGCCGTCGGCCGGATCGATCCGCACGATCCCCGCCTCGTTGGTGTTGGCGCGATCCCCGGCTTCGAACACGTCGTCGAAGGCCTTGTCTTCCTGCACGTAGATGAAGCCGTCGGGCGACCACTCGAGGTTGTCGGGCGAGCGCAGCGCCTGGTCGGGATCGGCATCGCCATCATAGAGGATTTCGAGCGAGCCGGTGGCGCCGATGTCGTAGGTCACCGGATCGCCCGGCAGCCCCGGAGCGGGGACGATGCTGAACTGGACGTCCATGGTGTAGATCTCGCCGACCTGGTCGGCATCGTCGAACGCGCCCGGCGCTCCGGTCGAGGCGAGCACGAACTCGCTCGGATTCTCCGGGTTGGTCGCCACGTCCTCGGGACGCGAGAAGGCAAAGGCGCCCAGATCCTCGGCCTGCGACCAGAGGTTGCGCTGCGTCGGATAGCCGAACTGGTCGAAGCCGGTCGAGCCGTCGTCCGATGCCATCGCCTCGTTGCGCGAATTGTCGACGAGCACCCATTCGCCCGCCGAACTGCTGCCCTGTCCGGAGAAGCTCGACGGATCGTTGTCGCCATCGTCCGGGACCCAGACGAAAAGCTGGCCGTCATCGAGGCCGTTGCGTGCAAGGAACCCGGCTTCGGGATCGCTGTCCTTCTCGCCGACATAGAGGAACAGCGGCGCGCCTTCGGGCTCATCGTCGCCATCGGCGTCGAAGGGCGAGGTGTCGTCGCTCAGGATGAAGGCGACGTGCGTGGTCGTGCCGGTATCGAGCTGGGTGACGTTTTCCCACGCGCCGTGGCCGAAGGAGGGCAGCGCCCAGAGTTCGCCGCTGTCGATGTCGAGCGCCCACTCGACGCCGCCGATGGCATTGAAGTTGCCGCCGGTTTCCTCGCCGGTGAAGAAGATCGTGTCGGCAAGGCCGCGACCATCGCCGAAAGTGTCGGCCTCGAACAGGCTCGCCGAGCAGAAGCGGTCGAAGCCGTTGGTGCCCGCATCGCCCGGATTGATCGAGAACGAGTTGTCGGTGACGACATTGCCTGCCGAGTCGTAGACGGTGTCGAAGGCAAGGCCGCCGTCGACGATCTCCATCGTGGTCTTATCGATGTCGAAATAGCTGACGCGCGATCCTGTCAGTTCGGTGCCGTTCGCCAGTTCGAAGGCATAACCGTCGCCCGCCGCCAGTTCGTGGTTGACGAAGACGCGCACGGTGTTCTCGTCGATCAGCGTCGCGCCGATGCCGTCCATCACGCCCGGCGGGGTGTAGCCACTGTCGAGCGTCTCTCCGACGGTGAAGAGGGCCTTGGCGAAGTAGCCGTTCTGGCCATCGAGCATCGCCATGTCGTCCTGCAGCGCGCCGGCATCGATGTCGATGCCGCCGTCGCGGTCGGAGAAGTCGGCAAGCAGGCCGTCGAAGCTCTTGAGGCCGAGCGGCTGGACCGAGACGACCGTGGCGGTCGCAATGTCGACGATGGCGACGGCGTTGTTTTCCTGCAGCGTCACCATCGCGGTGGTGCCGTCGGGCGAGACCGCGATGTACTCGGGCTCGAGGTCCTGCGCGACAGTAGTGTCCTCGAAGCCCTCCTCGCCGGCGAAGAGGCGGACACCGGCGGCCTTGAGCGCATCGATCTGGTCGTTGAACGCCTCGAAGCCGGCGGTCTCGACCGTGGCTGCGCCGATGCCGTTCGAGATGTCGATGATGCTGATCGACCCGACCGGGTCGTTGCCGTCCTCGTCGAGTTCGGCCTCGTTGGCGACCAGGACCTTGCTGCCGTCGGGCGTGAAAGTCACCATGTCGGGCAGCGAGCCGACCTCGATGCTGCCGAGCACAGCGGCCTCGCCGACGTCGGCGCTGGTCGAGATGAAGTAGACGTCACCCGGCTGCGTCTTGTCGTCGGCGACGACCGCGACAGCGAGGATGCCGTTCGACACCGCGACGCTGGTGATGTTGTTCGTGCCGACCGAGATCTCGCCGAGCAGGGTCATGCCGAGGTTGTCATCGAGCTGGATGACCTGCACGCCGTCCGAACCGGTCACGAAGATGCGATTGGTCTCGGGATCGAAGGCGCTGATTTCCGCCCCGTTCAGTTCGATCGTCTCGGTCCGGCCGAGGCCGACCGCGTTCGAGGCCATCACCGAGACGCCCTGCTGCAGCGCGAGGTCGGCGAAGGCAGCGGTCGCGTTGCCCGCCGCATCGGTGATCGCGTCGCCATCGTAGGAGACGGTCGCATCGCCATCGACCGGGCTCTCGAGGTTGAGCACGACGCGGTTGCCAAGCACCTGCACGCTCTCGACTGCGATGTCGCCGTCCATGTCGACGCTGAAATCGGATGCGTCGGGCACACTGTCCATGTCGAGCTGCTCGTCGAAGTAGAGCGTGACGACGGTGCCGTCGCCGTCGACGGTCGTGTTCACGAGGCGCGGCGCGCTTCCGATGTCGAGCGTCAGCGGCGCGGACGCGGCGCCGACGTTGCCGTTGGCGTCGGTCGCGATCGCGGTGATCGTGCGGGTGCCGGGATCGAGATCGACATCGAAGCTGAACGAACCGTCGCTGCCGGCGGTCGTGGTGCCCAGGCTGGTCGAACCGTCGAACAGTTCGACCGTGCTTCCAGCCTCTGCGGTGCCGGTGATTGTCAGGCCATCGGTCTGGTCGGTGACGCCGTCGTTCGCGCCGTCGTCATCGGCGGGATCGAGCGTGAGCGAGACCGGCGCCGCAGGAGCGCTGGAGTCGACGGTAACCGTCAGCGGAGCCGATGCGGCGGTAACGTTGCCGGCGGTGTCGGTCGCGACGGCGGTAAGGTCGTTCGCGCCATCTGGCAGATTTACGGTGAAGGAGAACACGCCGTCGTCGCCGGCAGTCGTCGTTCCCAGGCTGTTCGAGCCGTTGAACAGTTCGACCGTGGTTCCCGGCTCGGCGGTGCCGCCGATGACGAGGCCCTGGCCATCGGTGACGAGGTCGTCGTCGTCGAATTCGCCGTCGTCGCTCGCCGTGTCGAGATCGAGGCCGGCCGGCGCGTCGCCCGCCGTTGCGTCGACCGTCACGTCGAGCGCAGCCGAGGCGGCGCTGGTGTTGCCGGCAGCATCGGTGGCGGTCGCGGTGAGCGAGTGGTCGCCCTCGGCAAGGTCGACGTCGATGGTGAATGAGCCGTCATCGCCCGCCGTGGTCGTGCCGAGGCTGGCGCCGCCGTCGAACAGTTCGACAGTCGATCCGGCTTCGGCGGTGCCGGTGAAGGTCAGGCCGTTGGTGATCGAGGTGACGTTGTCGCTGTCCGATGCGCCGGTGTCGTCGCCGGCGGCAAGGTCGAGGCCCGCCGGGGCGTCGGGCGCATCGGTATCGCCGCCGCCGTCACCGCCGCCGTCGCCGCCATCGATGTCGTCTTCATCGTCATCGTCATCGGTGATGAGGACGACTGCGACCGCGATGGCGGCAGCGCCGAGCAGGCCGAAGAGAAGCGCGTTGGAGCCGCCGAAAAGACCGCCGTCGTCACCGTAGTCGTCGCCAGACTGCAAGCCGTAGGAATAGGTCGCCGCTTCTGCGCCCGCCTCGGCAAACGCGGCGGTGGCGAGACCGCCTTCGAGGCTTTCGCCCTCGCCCGCCAGGTCGGAAAGGTTCGCTTCGGTCTGGGCCCAGTCTGCGCCCTCCTCGACGATCAGTCCGGCTTCGCCGCGCGCGTCGCGCGCCGCTTCGCTGTCGCGGCCCTCGCCGGCCAGTTCGAGCACCTGCTCCCTGGCGATCTCGATCTCTCGACCGGTTTCCTGGTCGATCGCCTCGACCTTCGCTCCTTCGGGAACCGCGAGGCGGGCCGGCAGGGACTTCACCACCTTCGAAATCTGATGCTTGCCGTCGGCGGACACGATGCGAATCAGGATAGCCACGAGCATTCCCCTCTTTTGCACAGGAAGACCGGCCGAGAATCCGGTCCAAGGAAGCCCGCACGCTGGCGACAGATTCTTGCAGGGAATTTACACTTCGACGACAGTTCTGTTGCAATTCGGCCCGAACCGGATTCGAAAACGTCGTTGCGTTGAAACGAGAAAGGGGCGACGGCATCCCGGCCGTCACCCCTTCGTCGCTCGATGCTCGGGCCCGTTCGTCAGCCGAACATGACGATGTTGGCCGGAATGTCGGTGATCAGCTGCTCGCCAAGCCGGACCTCGAGCATGTCTACCACCTCGAGGGTCCGTTCGACGCCATCGGACAGGACGATCGTGGTACCGCCCGGGCCGAACGGGATCAGCACGTCTAGCCCGCCGCCCTCGATCTCGACCTGCGACCCGCTGAGCGAAGCCTGAAGCTGCGCCGGGTTGTCGAGGACGATGAAGTCGTTGCCCCGGTTGTACGACACGTCGAACTCCGCCTCGCCGTATCCGATCGTGACCATTTCGGCGTCGTTGGTACCGTTGATGTCGACATCGCCCGAGATGATCGCCGCTCCGCCCGACGCGACGTAGAGTGCGGCGACCGCGTCGGGATCGATCTCGCCCGCGGGAAGCGCGGTGAAAACAGGCGGCGCGGTTATGTCGGTGAGCGTGTCGACCGGCAGCACCTGCTCGCCCAGCTTCACCTGCGTCGCATTGGCGGTGAGCGTGCGCATCCCGTCACCGAACATGATAGTCGTGCCGGTGGGGCCTGCCGGTATCTCGACGCGGGTGTCGCCGTCGAAGAACACCGCAGAGGATCCGGATCGCCCGACCAGCCAGTCGCTTGCCGGACCTTCCAGCCGGATGATGTCGCCGCCGCCGTTGAACGAGACGCCGAAGATGACGTTGCCCGGATCGTCCGACACCGCGATATCCTGGAACCCGTTGGTGCCGACCACGCGGCCGTTGCCGCCGACCTCGCCCTGCCAGCCGTCGCGCGTGTAGAGACGCCACTGGTCGGCAGCGCCCGGATCGACGACGATGAAGTTGACCGTCTGCGTGTCGCCCGCCGCTTCGCCGTCGTAGACGTCGACGTCGATCTGGTCGGTACCCACGAAGCCGTCGTCGGGCGTGTAGACGTAGGAGCCGGCGCTGCCGGTGATCGTCCCGTTCTCCGGTTCGCCCGGATCGATGGTCAGCGTTTCGCTGTCGACGTCCTCGGCCACCACGGTGAAGGCGATCGCGGTGTCGGGCAGCGTCACAAGCGTCTGCACGCCCGGTATCACCGTCGGCCCGTCGTTGTCGGGCACGATCTGGACGGTGATCTCCATCGTCGCGCTGCCGCCCTGCCCGTCCGAAACGGTGATGTCGAAGGAATCGATGCCGTTCACGTCGGCGAACGGCGTGTAGACGAAAGAGGACGCGCCCATCGTGACCGTGCCGCGCGACGGCCCGTCCGTGATGCTGAAGACCAGGATGTTTCCGTCCGGATCGTAGGCATTGTAAAGGATCGGACCGAGCGAGGAATCCTCCTCGATCGTGTAGGTGCGCGGCAGTGGCACGACCGGTGCATCGTTGACCGGCGTGACCGCGACTGTGACGTCCTGTTCGATAACGCCGCCGTTGCCGTCGTCGATGACGATCGTGAACGCGTCGGCGCCGTTGTAGTCGCCATCGGGCGTGTAGACGAAAGTGCCCGCGGCCTGGTTGAACGTGACGGTACCGTTCGCCGGCTCCGACCCGCCGAGAAGCGAATAGGTCAGCGTGTCGCCGTCGGGATCGTCCGCGCCGATGTCCACCGCGGCGGATGGCGCGTCCTCGTCGGTCAGGACCGAGTTGGTCGCCGGTGCGGTCGGATCGTCGTTGACCGCAGTGATCGCGATCTGCGCACTGGCCGTGCCCTGCAGCGCGCCGCCGGACCCGGTCGCCCCGCCGTCGTCGACGGTCAGCGAGAGCGTCGCCGTCGCGGGCGGCGCATCGGTATCGGCGGTGTAGGAGACAACGCTGGTCCCGTCGGACGCGAACAACGCCTCCAGCTCGGCGAGCGTGCCGGTCACGATGACCTGCGACGTGCCCGAGCCCGAAACGACCGTCGCGCCGCTGCCGCCCGCCTCGACGGTCAGGATGCCATAGTCGACTTCGAGCGTCACGGTGAGGTCGGAGCCGCCCGCGTCGACGTCGGCAACGCCGATCAGGCCCTTGAGATCCTTGGCCACCTGCTCGGTCGCTTCGAGTTGCGCGCTGCGCAACTCGTAGGCGACGCCTGCAAACGGCTGCGCCAGCCAGTCATATGGCGAGGTGCCGAAATCGGCAAAGACAGGCGCGCCCGATCCCGGTGTCGAAAGCGACCAGAATACGACCGAAACATCGCCACCGTCGTCCCAGGTACCTTCGTGCAGCGCGATCCAGTAGGACCCGGCCGGCAGGAATACATTTCCGAGGTCGATCACCGCCACGTTCTGATCGTACGGGCCTGCGGTGCTCTGGACGCCGGTGTCCGACACATCCGGGGTCGCATCGGTTCCGAATGAAAGAAGCGTTCCCGGCGTGCCGCCCGCATCGGCGAATATGCCCCAGGAAAGCGTGCCCGAGAACGAATCGATTACGCCGTTATCGTTTGGTATGGCGTCCTCGATGTAGACCGTGAAACTCTCCAGCGACTGACCGAACGGGACAGTGAAATTCGTCGCTATGACGACCGACGTGATGTTCAGAGCGTCCGACAAATCGTTGGAGGGTTGCGTGATCAGCACGCCGGGCGAGATGCCGATTGCCGGTGCATCGTTCACCGCGTCGACGTCGATGGTAATGGTGTTCGGCGACTGGTCGGTATCTTCTCCGAAACCGCCGTCATCACCGCCATCGTCGACGACCTGGAAGGTGAAGGTCGCGTAGTCGTCGCCGTTTTCGTCGGCGTCGGGTACGAAGACCAGTTCGCCTGCGGCAAGCTGTGCTGCGGTTACTTCCTGGCCCGCCGTGACCGCGGTTCCCAGCGAACCGCCTGCGCCGTCGTTATCGATGTAGAGCGTGCCGTCGGTCGCCAGCGTGGTGACGATCACGCTGTTGAAGGCATTGCCCTCGACCGGGTCGGAGAAGTTGAAGTCGGCCTGCGCGAAGGCATAGCGGCCGTCCTCCTCCAGCGATACTTCATTGTCGCCGCCTTCGGGAGCATCGTTGAGCGCCGCGATTTCCAGGTCGAAGGTGTTCGGCGTCGGATCGGTGTTGACGCCCCCGTTCAGGGTACCGCCGTCGTCGACGACCTGGAAGGTGAAGTTGCCTTGCGAACCATTGGCGTTCTCGACCGGAACGTAGACGAGATATCCCGCATCGATGTCGGCCTTGGAGACGAACTGCGACGCGGCTACCGGCGTGCCGGGCGAACCACCCAGACCGTCGGTATCGATGTACAGCGTCCCGCTGGTCGGCAGCGTCGAGATCACCACGCCCGAGAAAGCGTCCAGTTCCGGAACATCGGTGAAGCCGAAAGCTGCTTCCGTAAATGCAAACCGTGCATCCTCGAAGAAGGCCGCCAGGGCATCCTGTCCCTGCGGCGCATCGTTGATTTCGGTGATCGCCACCGTCGCATTGGCGACCGCGCTGTCGTCCGTGCCATCGTTCACGATGAACGACACGGTGCGGCTGGTCCCCGGAGCATCGGACGTGGACGAGAATTCGACCGACGCCAGCACCGCCTGATAGTCCGCCAGGCTCGCGCTCCCCGTCAGACTGAGCACGCCCGTGGCGCTGTTGTAGCTGAAGGCGATGCCGTTCGAGGCACCCGACTGCGCGCCGCCGATGGTCAGCGCATCCTGTCCGATGAAGCCCGAGGTTATCGAAACGGTCGCCGATACCAGCCCGGTATCGTCGTCGTCGCCCACCTCCACGTCGGGCGCGATCGTGGTCGGCACGTCGTTCTCGATGTAGGCAGCGGTAGTGCCTGTCCCGGCAGCACCTCCGTTGAGATCGACCTCCGGCGCATCGTTCACAGGGACGACGGAAACCGTTGTCGAGGCCGTTGCCGTGCCGCCGTCGCCATCGGTTAGTTCGATCCCGATGGTGCGGTCGCCGCCGGTCGGGTCGTTGCCTGCACTGTTCGCATAGCCCAGAACCCGCACGACTTCCTGTACGCCGGCCGGGGTCGCCTGGTCGTTGAATGCAATGACGAGATCGGTTCCGCCCGTTCCGCCGGTGATGGTCGCGATCAGCGTGCCATTGACCGAGACGTTCCCGGCGGACTGGACGACCACCCCTCCCCCGTTCACAAGGGAAAGACCATCCTCCGATGCGACACCGCCCGAAGTTACCGAAACCGTGAGCGTTCCACCGTCGAAGTTCGTGCTGTCGAAATCCGCCACCGTGCCGTTCGAGCCAGCGTCGAGCAAAACGGGCAACGCCCCCTCGGTGAAGGTGACGCTGTCGGCGTCGAGGTCGCCCAGGATCGGCGCGTCGTTCTGGCCGGTGATGGTTGCGATGACCGGGATCGTCACGGTCGCGGTCCCGTCCGAATAGACGAACTTCCAGTTGTCCGTGTCCGTCTGGCCGGCCGTCAGCGCGTCGAATGCATCGGCAACGCCCGGCTGGCCGGACGCATCGTAAGTGAAGCTGTTGGGAAAGCCCGCATCGATGATCTTCAGGATCGCCCCGCTCGGCAGGGTGACCGTCGATCCCGAACTTACCGCGTACGACACGTTGTTCTCGTCGATCACCGTGACGATCGTAATCGGGTCTCCATCGACATCGGACACGCCGTTGAACGTCGCGGTCGGCCCGTAGACGGTGTTCTCGTTCACAGGTGGCACGTAGGCAGCGGCAAGAGCCATGGGCGGATCGTTCACCGGATTGACGGTGACAGTGATCGTTTCCTCGTCGAACTGAGTTCCGCCCGATCCGGTCGATCCGTAGTCGCTCATGTAAACGATGATCTGGGAGGTCCCGTTGAAATCGGCGTCGGGCTTGAAGGTCAGCCCGCTGAATGCCGCGTTTATGTCGGTGATCGTCCCCTGAATGTACATGACGCCGTCGTCGGTGCCGTCGCCAAGCGAAAACGACAGCCCCGTGGTCTGGGCCAGCGAGAGCACACCGTTCGAGGCGGAGACCCGCGTGAACACGGTGTCGGCGCCCGCGTCGACATCGGAGAAGGAAATACCGGTGATCGTGACCGGGGTATCCTCGTTCGTGCTCGCCGTCGCGGGAACGGTGACGACCGGCGCGTCGTTGACCGCGCCGATGGTGGCCGAAACCGGCACTTCAATGACGTTGCCGTTGCCGTCGTCGATCTCGACGGTGAAGCTGTCGCTTCCGTTGGCATTGAGGTTCGGGGTGTAGACGAAGGTTCCGGCAGACTGGTTGAACACGACCACACCCTTGGTCGGTGTCGCGCCGGTCTTGAGCGAAAAGGTCAGCGTGTCGCCGTCCGGATCGCTCGCGCCGAGTCCGATCGTGGTACCCGTATCCTCGGACGTGGTGAACACGACCGCAGAGACCGCGGTCGGCGGGTCCTGCACCGGGGTGACGTTGATCTGGACGGTAACTCTGCTGCCGCTCGCTCCGATGCTGTCTCGCGCGTAATAGTCGAATGTGGTTGTTCCGTTGAAATTCGGTGCCGGCGTGAGAGTGATTGTATTGCCGACCTGGGTCAAAGTAAAATTCGAAAGACCACCGTAATAGAAACCATTAAGGGCTCCCTCCGGATCGAAATCGTTGGCGTGCAATTGCGCGAGGGTGATCGAGAACGGCGTATCTTCCGCTGTCGTGTACGGGCCTTGTGCGCCCGTCGTAGGCGCGTCGTTCACCGCCTGCACCGAAACCGACTGGGTCGAGACGTTGCTGCCATCGCTGCCGTCGTTCGCCGAGAACGAGATCGTGCGCGTCGTCTCGTTCGGCGTGTCGGAATTGTTGGTATAGGTCACCGCACGCAGCGCCGCCTCGAACTGGGCGACGGTAGCGGTCGCGCCTGCGGACGTGAGTGTCAGGACCCCCGTGGTGATGTTGAAGCCCGCCGAGATGTTGCCGAATGTCGCGGCACTAGTGTTCGAAAAGGCAAGGAAATCCTGCCCCGAAACGAACCCGCCGGTGATCGCGACGCTCGCCGATGCCAGCGAGGCGTCGTCGCTGTCGGTCACCGTGACGCCGCTGTCGACCACGACCGGGGTGGAAGTGACGTTCGCCCCCTCGACGAAAGCGGTCGTTCCGCCGCTCGCGGTCACGACCGGAGCGGCGTTGGACTGCACGATGGTGATGTTGAACACCTGTCCCGAGACGGTCTCCGACGGGACGTTGCTCAGAAGCGAAAACGTGAAGCTGTCCGACGTCGCAGAGTTGCCGTTGTGCTCGTATGCGACCATCCCGCTCGACCAGAAGAACTGGTCGAATTGAGTATTGGTCGTGATGAGCGACTCGCCCCCGTCGCGAGCGCCGTTCGTGTTGGCATCGAGAAACAGGACACCGCTGCTCACCCCGCTGGTCACCGTGACGAACTGCGTGCCCGAAAAGGAAAGGTTTCCGGACCCGATGGTCGCGGTACCGCCTGCGGCCACGGTGAGACCATTGTTGACTGTTACACTCGGCGGCATGGCTCGAACTCCCCTGTTTGACTTTCGCCAGGGAAGGAGGCGCAGCACGCCGTCCTCTCCCGACCGCGCACGGATGCCCATATCCGCACCGCCCCATCGGCCGACGGCGAAACATCATGTGAGTGATGACGTCATGTGCCTGCAGATGATTGCGCGACACATTTGCACCTGCCCAACGAAATAACAATCTGTTTTGATTGAACTACGTATTTTTGCGAAAGATCGACTGTTACCGCCGCTTCAATACGTGCACTTTCACACTGTTGCGAGATGTTGCATCACCTTTGTCCGCCACGGTCCTCGAACCAATCCGAGCGACCGAACTTTGCCGCCAGCTGCAAATTGATTCTGGACCTTCTCGAATAGCCGAGACGATCAAGACAAGATTATTGCAACCTCAAACAACTAGACTTCGCCACAATAACATGCCGCAGAGGCAGCCGAAGATGCGTTTGCCTTGTTGAAAGGGGATCGGTGGTGGCAGGGCTTGAATCGAACAGGAAAAATAACCCTTTGATATCAATCTTGTTCTTGGAACAAACGCACACCTTCCCCCACACTCTCCCCCACATTTTCGTTCATTTAACGGCGGTTCGGTTCAGCGTTCTGACTGAAAAGCTGAATAAATCGGCGGTTCGCAGAGCGCCTGATCGCAACATAATGGCACGTGCCGACACTGTCCAATTGGGAATAGGCGGCTTGGTCAGTTCAATGCCCGATGCCGCTCCACCAACCTGTGCAAACTGGCTGTCGTAATGCGCGTTGCCTTGCCGATCTTGACGGTTTCGAGTTCGCCATTTGAGATCAGCTCGTAGAGCTTTGTGCGTCCGACACCAATCATGCGGGCAGCGTCATTCACCCGGACGCAGATCGGCTCGACAGATTGTTGGCCGCTCACTCCGCCGGTTCCTCTTCACGATAGTGAGCGGGATCGGCGATCCAGCGATTGATTGCGGACTCATGCCAGCCTGCGCCGTGGACGCTTATCTTCACCTGTGACGGGAAAGTCCCCTCGGCGATCTTGCGATAGATGGTGGAGCGGGAAAGGCCGGTGCGGTCGAGCACGGTTTTCAAGCGGATGATGCGTTCTGTGTTGGACATTGGGCGTTCTCACTTTGACATTGGCAGCCCCTCAATGGAACATAATGAGAACTTTCTAACGCAACACAAGGGTCAATCCGAGTTGCAAATCCGGCAAATCTTCAACGATTTGCCGGAATTGAAGCGTCTATGGACGGTTAGAGACTTTGGCGGACAAATTGCTCAGCCGCATTCGGTACAGAAATATTTTCGTCCGGCTCGATTGTGCGCCCGAAACGCTGAGAGTTGCAATTGCAACAACGGTTTTCCGCGCCAGCAGTACCGAATTTGGCGCACCTCATCGTTGAGTGATTGGGTTTCCGCCAGATCAGAGCTTGAATGACAGTTTTGCATTGCTCTTACGTAATTCCTCAATGTGGGCACCGGGCCGATCAAAGTTCGAGCGATACAAGGCCTCCTCGATTGTTCGGAGCGGAGCATAGAGCATGTTCAGACCGCTCTCTGAGTTCTTGGCCTTCTCAGCAGGAAATCCGCGCGGAAAATCCGGACAGTTGCTGGTGAAGCCGGTGAATTGGCTTGTTTCATCGCTGAGCGAGAGGCCAGTAGGTGCAAGACGCGACTTCCGGGGATGGTACATGTCAAGGTACAGGACGAACCATTCTCTACCGCGAAAATCGACCGCCTCAAAAATATCGACGGTGCCCTGCGAACCGATGCGATGGAACAGCAGTCGCTCACCACTCGAAGTTCTCAACTTCGAGAGATATGCCAATTCTCCGATCGGCCCGTTTACCGGAATCGGGTTAGTGACCTCCAAGCCGAAACGGCCTTTGCTATCGGGCAACTGGTCGCAGTCGAGCCCTCTATTGATCATTGAGGCGATAGGCTCGCCAATCATGGCGATTTGGGCCGCATCGTCGTCCAATAATCTTCGCATCTTCTCGAAGACTTGCTGAATCTCTCTGGGAGGTGACTTTTCAGACTGACCAAATAATTTGCTAAGCCAACCCATTTCTTAACCTCATTAAGTAAGACAGTCGATGTAACACAGTCGCGCGGAGACGCATTGAATGGGGAGCGTCGTGACTTTGTCGATGGATGTGCATATCTGCAAACGAAATTTTCGCGCCTTTACAACTGAAAATGGGTCTCCCATTGTTCGGCCCCGAGCGACCTTGAGGGGGAACGTTCTTTGTGTTTGATTTGCGAGAAAATCCGTTCGTTGTCCTTGGTGTCACACCCAGGTCAACGAAGGCAGATGTCAATGAAGCGTTCGAAGACGCCTTGCTCGATGCTCATGACGTCAACGAAGAGCGCCGCCTGAATCTCGCCAGGCAGGCACTCTTCACTCCTAACGAGAGGGTGACCGCTGAATTAGGCTATCTCCTTGAACTGCGTCCGGCAGAAGCGCGTAAGGCTCTGACATCGAAGGCGTTCGAGCAATGGTTCGAGGTTGCGGAATCAACGCAAGGTGTTGCGAAAGCAAACTCGCTCATAGAAGCGATGGGTCGCTGCAAGGACACTGCTGCGTGTCGGTCACTCACAATGAACTTGCTGGACTGCTGGAGTGGAATAACTCCCCATGACATCTGGCTCCAGATTAACGAGGCTCGTTCAATATCCGACTTCGGCAGCGTATCGGAAACCGACGTTGGGCGAGGCCTCGATCGGCTCCGCCACGCCCACGCGGAGAAAACGATCGGACTTCTCGACGGCAATTCAGACCTCCCCGCTGTATTCACTGATCTCCTCGAAGCCGAAATCATTCCAACTGATCGGGTAGGAGAGAAATTTGCAACCGCTCTGGTGGCGTCTTACACGCAGCATACGAGTGGCGCTCTTGCGAATGCCGCAGATCGCAGTTTGGAGAGTCTCCAAGATTTCGTTCGTTCTGGTTCCGAGAAAGCTTTCAGTGACTTTGAGAACGAGCTTTCAAGCTGGGATAGGCTGGCGCAGCCGCTGCAATTAGCCAGCCAAACCAAAGGTGCTGACGAACTGCATTCTCAGGAGCTTTACGAAAAGGTCCGATCACATTCATTGGCTCTCGCAAACGAAGAAGCCCGTCACGCTGACGCAGCCCGCATTACTCGCCTAGCGGAGAGCATTTTTGCGGAGCTACCCTCCGCTCAGACCCAGCTTCGCGAGGATTCCGAAACGCTCGATGAAATTCTGGAGCATAGCGCCAAGGCCAAGGTTCTAGCTCCACTTGTCGATGCGGTGGCTGAAGCACGAAACGACCTGTATTGGACGAGCAAGCACTTAACGAAACATGGTTTCGTCACTAGCGCCCCTGACCCGATCGGAAGAATTCGCAAGAGCTTTGATGGCCTCCTGACGCCTGACCTTCCCATTGAACTGCGGGACGATGGTGCCCGAATTCTGCGAGGATTGGCGGTGGAGCTTTTCAACGAGCGTCAAGACATTCTCAACGCAAAGTCGCTCACCGCATTTCTGGCATCGGATGGCCGCTGGTTCTCCCCAGAAGTGAATGCGCAGATTGCAGACGATGACCGAGAACTGGCGAAAAATCTTGGAATGCAGCATTTGCAAAGCGCGATGAAGGGCGGCGAATGGAAAAGGGCAAAGGAAATCTGCTCTGAATTGCTTACGCTCGCTTCAGGGTCTGAAGTCGCCGATCTGCGAAATATCAACCAGATTATTGAAGAGAAAATCCGTTCGCGAAGGACGTCTCAATTTGTCTGGGGCGGCATCGCTGCCTTAGTGATTGGATTTCTCGTTTTTAGCGATGACAAGCCCTCAAGCTACGATCCCGATTACAGTTACGAACCAATGTCGGATTCTGTCGAGATGCCTGCCGATAGCGGGGTGGCGGCCCCGTCGTTTCCAACCGACACCTCGGCGGATGAGCAGGAAGAAATCGCCCCATCCTTCGGCGGTGGCACGTTATCCCTTCCTCAGTTGCGATACTGCATTCTGCAAGGCGAGCGATTGGATGCTGCGCGCTCGATGGTTGATAGTTTTCAGCAGCAGTCAAATTTCAATGCGGCAATCACAGACTACAATTCTCGCTGCGGCAGTTTTCAATATGACCATCGAGATATGGCGACTGTCCGGTCGGAAATCGACCAAGTTCGAGATCAGTTGAACACGGATGCAGCGGCAATTGTGGGCCCTGGCGATGCAACCCCGAGCTATCGCCAGCCGACCTACCCCGGCATTGGGACCGACAATGATGACACATCGAATGGCTATAACTTCGGCACCGACAGCAGCGAGTCTGATGACTCGGCCGATCCTTTGAATCCCTATGGAGAGGCCGATGGGTACTGACTTGAACGAGGGCGAGAACCCGACAGCAGCCGAGTTGGCTGTAGATTATTGGAAGCTACTGAAGGTGTGCGAACGCATGATGAAATCGCTGCCCGAAGATCGGCGGAAGCGGGCTGGCGCACAGGTTCGCTTCTCAGCGACCCGCCTAGAGAACCATCTGGACGTGCTTGGGATCGAACTTCTAACATTTGAAGGTGCACAGTTCGGACCGGAATTGCCGGCGATTGCGGTCAACGCGGATGATTTCAGCAATGCAGAGAGATTGGAAGTTGAATCGGCGATCGAACCTGCCGTTATCATGCACGGCAAGGTGGTTCAAAATGCACAGGTCATGTTGAAGGAGAGTGAAGTCAATGAATCTGGGAATTGACCTGGGAACCTCGAATTCGGCAGTCGTAGGCGTCGATGATAGCGGGCTTCGACTCTTCAAGACCGACGATGGCAAGGATGTCCTTGCAAGCGCGATCTACTTCGATCGCAGGGGACATATGACAATCGGCACCCGGGCCCAGGCTCAAGCCGAGTTGTCACCCGACAATGTGGCGCAAGGCTTCAAGCGCCTGATGGGCACGTCGAGCGCGATTGAACTTGAAGGTGCAAACAAGTCTCTCACCCCTGAAGAAGCAAGTTCCGAAATCATTCGGCAGCTCCTCCGCCAAGTGGAAGCGGAAACGGGGAGCAATGAATTTGCCGGTGCTATCATTACGATCCCGGCTGCTTTCGATCAGATGCAATCTGAGGCCACCATTCGTGCCGCACATGCTGCGGGCTTATCAAAAGTCGGATTGTTGCAGGAGCCTGTCGCGGCGGCGATGGCGGCCCTCGAAGGGGCTACGCGCCGAGACGGGCGCTTCCTCATATACGACCTTGGCGGGGGAACTTTTGACCTTGCCTTAGTCGAGGCAAGCGGGGGCGCAGTGAACGTCATCGCCCATGAAGGCATCAAGATGCTGGGCGGACGGGATTTCGACCGGACAATTATCGATAGTGTTGTCCGACCTTGGCTCGCTGAGAACTTCCAACTGCCTGAGAACCCTTCTCGTGACAGCCGGTTCAAGCGCCTTTTTGCGGTCGTTAGAATGAAGGCGGAAGTGGCAAAGATTGAACTTTCCACGCGAGAAACAGCGGTCATCTACCTGAGTGAAGATGACGCGCGCGCTCAAGACCTTGAGGGCAATGACGTCTATGTCGAGGTCGAGATTTCACGCTTGCGATACGAGGAGTTGATCAAAGACAGGATCCTCGAAACGGTCGAAATCTCTCGGAAAATGCTCCGGGAAAATGGACTTTCGAATGACGACATTGACCGCATTGTTTTTATCGGTGGACCGTCGAAGACACCCGTGATCCGTGATCTTGTAAGCCGGGAGCTTGGCATTCCCGCAGACCATAAGACCGATCCGATGACAGCCGTGGCCAGAGGCGCAGCAATCTTTAGCGAGAGCCGGGATTGGAGTGTGGAGAAAGGTCAGCGGAAGGCCGCTCGTGGCTCTGTATCAACCACTGGCGGACAACTAACAGCCAAGCTCGACTTTACGGCTCGCTCCGCTGACGAAAATGCACGTCTTCGAATTAAGGCAGATACTTCCGGCGGGGAGTATCGCTTCAACGTCAGCGGTCCAAATGGGTTCGACACCGGATGGGCATCCCTCGATCAAAAGGCGACCATCAGTCTTCCGCTTCCTAAGCCAGGCAAGCATGTTTTCAAGGTTCAGATCGAGCAAGCTGACGGCAAAAAGGCATGCGACGACCAGTTGGTTGAAATTGTCCGTACCGAGGCAACAGCTGCGGCGATCCATGCTACCCGAACTGTTTCGGTGAAGGTTGCTCAAGGCCCAGCTTCTGAACGACGAAATGTACTCCACCCACTTATCGAAAAGGGGACCGCTCTTCCGGTAGAGGGCGTCACATCGTACAAATTGCGGGAGAAGCTCGTTGGCGGAACTCCTGATCGATTTGAAGTTGAACTATACGATCATGCTGACGGCGTTGACAGCCCTGATCTGAACTTGGCGATCGGCATATTCGCGATACCCGCCGATGATATTTTGGAGCCGGGGCAAGTCCTTGCGGCAGGCACCGAGGTGAACATTCATTGGCAAATGGATGACAACGGTCTCATCCGTTGTGAAATTTCTATTCCATCAATTCAGGTGCATTCGGAACGGAAAAACTTCTACAATCCGCAAGCCGGTCAGGACCGCTTTGATGGTGAAGAAGGAGGGTCGTTAGCCGAAGCAAAGCTGGTGCAAGCGCAAGCCGCCATCAACGATGCGCGCTCCGCGATTGGGGACGATTCCAAGCTAGATGGCTTGCAGCGTAGGGTGGCTCGACAGCATGAACTTCTGTCCAATTCCAGCGATGCAGAAGCGCGACGTGCTGTCACTGAGGAGGCACTTCACGTGCAGCAAGAACTGGCTCGCCTCAAAGAGGCGCCGGAACATCGCCGAGCTGTGTTGCTGCAAGAGATCGAGCAAATTGAAGAAGGCGTTGCGGACCTAGTTGACAGTTTCGATCCCGAGACGGTCGAGCGGTTGAACACCCTGCTGCGGTCAGCGCGGGAGGAAATTAGCAACAAAAATTGGTCTGAAGTGCGACAGTTGGTGCAGCAAGCAAGAACGATTTTCCAACGCGCTTTGGTGCAGCAACCGGGCTTCATTTTGCACATGTTTGAAACGCTTTCAGAAGAACGGCACTCGGCGCTGGACAAAAATCTCCATGACCGCCTCGTTCAAGAAGGCGACCAGTGTTTGGAAAGCGGGGACATCGAGGGAGTTCGGGAAGTGGTCGGCGCAATCTTGCGAAATCGGATGCCGAGTGAATCCGAGAGCGGCGGCGTTGCCATTCTTTCGAGCCTGATGAGATGAGGTCGTGCGGCACCTAGCAAGGGACCACCTCAACAAGCGGAACGCACGAAACGATATTCAACGTCCGCAATGAGCCGCTCCTCAGCTTACGCAAGCAATGCGAGAGCCAGCTCAACGAATATTCCCTTTTTCGCTCAATACAATGACGTATTCTTATGTACGAAAGGGGTGCAGACTTTGAGATTCGTTCGTTGGGCGATCAAGTATTTCCTGTTCTACTTTGCCTGCATGTTCGTCGTTGCCATCGCAATGACCAATGTGCCTGTCGGAATGCAGATGCTATGTAACCGTGGCGTGCAGGCCGCCTTGTCGAGGTAGGCGGCGCCAGCCACTGAGTGGTGATGGCTGAGGATACGCAAGAGCAGGGAGCGAGTAGTC
>NZ_JACBZF010000007.1 GCF_013408095.1 Novosphingobium marinum | reverse complement strand
GAGGAACGCGTCGGGCGACAGGTTCGTGTGCAGGTGCAGGTCGCCGAAGTAGAGGTTGTTCTCCAGCGGCTCCTGCAGAACGGGGGAATAGGTGGTTGTCGTCCGGGACTCCGATGCCGGGCCGGTGGTCGTCGGTTCAGGCGCGTCCTGCGCCCCTGCCCAGCCTGCCGTCAGCGCGATTGCCGCCGCCCCTGAAAGGATTGTCGCACCCGCAAGTGCCATGCGCATCTTTTTCGCCACCGTCACTCTCCGCAAATCATCGTATCTCTAAAGCAAAAAGGAGCCGCCGCCGGAAGGGTGTGGCGACGGCTCCCTCGTGTGCTGTCCGGCTGTTCCGCCAGCCAGGTCAGTACCGCACCGTGATCTGCATCTTCACCGTCCGGGGACTAGCGATGTAACCAATTTGGTCGGCGACGAACCCTGTCGCTAATCCGGTGCCACCTCCCGTACTCGGGGCGTCCTGCGCCCCATTGTAATAAAACTTGTTGGTCAGATTCTTTCCGACCAGTGCAAGTTCAAGCCTGTCGTCCTCTGTTGCAAGCCTGACTTGCGCATCGAGCACGACGTACTCATCCTGACGCGTGAGCGGGTGGCCGAAAGCGGATGCGAGGTAGCTGCTCTTGTACCTGGCATCAGCTGCGATACCAAGCAGCAGGTTGGTCGCCAGCGGCAACTCATAACTTCCGCCAAACGAACCCGTCCATTTCGGCGCGTTCGCCAAGACCGTGCCACCCAAGTCCTGCTGCGGCCGGGGCGTTACCGTGTAACAGCCCTGGGCGGGGGTCTGACCAGTATAGCACGGCGCATCGGAGAATTCGTCGTACTTGGCCTCGTTGTAGTTGAGCGACCCGTGGATCTCGAAGCCGTAGAGCGCACGCGGCGCGAACTGGAAGTCCATTTCGACTCCCTTCGTGATCGCGCTCGCCGCGTTGTAGGTGGTGAAGGCGAAGACCGGCGAATTGAAGAAGTCGATCTGGATATCGTCATACTTGTACCAGAACGCACCGAGGTTGAGGCGAAGCTGACGGTCGAGCAGCTGCGTCTTGATGCCGGCCTCGAACCCTTCGGCCGTCTCCGGCCCGAAGGTGAAATCGTCCACGGAAGCGCGCGGACCATAGATGCCGGAGTTCGAGAAGCCGCCTGACTTATAGGCGGTCTTGAATGCGCCGTAGATCGTGACCTCGTCGCTAGGTTGCCATGTCACCGTGACTTCGGGTGACCAGTTGTCGAAGGACTGATCGGCGTTGAGAACAACGCCGGGAGAGAACACCCCGAGATTGACCAGAACCGGGTTGGAATAGGGCTGCAGGAAGTAGCTTTCCTTCGTCTCGTGGGTGTAGCGCACGCCGCCCGCGATCTCGATCTGTTCGATAGGCTTAAAGATTGCCTGCCCGAACACCGCGATGGTCTCGCCCCTGGTCTGCGAATCTTTTGAATTGCCAACGAACCGAAATCCCTCCGGCGCAGCCGAGTTTTCGAGGCCCGCTTGGGCCGTCCAAGCGTCATAGTCGCGCTTGGTCCATTGATAGAGGCCGCCGATCATGAAATTGAACGGGCCGTCGAGCCCGGAAAGAACGCGCAGTTCATTCGACCATGCCTGGAAATCGGTATCTTCGGTCGCGTACAGTCCAACAGGCGATGCAGCCACGCTGTTGGCGTCGATGCGGAAGATGTTCCTGTTCCAGTTGTAGTTCGTCACATTTGTGACGTCGAACGCGCCGGCATCGAAGTTTAGAGTTCCTGTGACGCTGAAGGCTTCGTAATCGTTGCCGAGCGAACCGTCATCGAAGCCGAACGGAATGTCCGCCCCAACTTCCTCCGGACCGCCGCTCTGGTAGATGCGGAAATCACGACCGCAGGGCACGGCGGGGTTTAGCTGGCTTACGCCGTTCGGGCACTGGTAGATCACGTAGTTCGACAAAGGATTGTCGTTCCAGACGTTGTTGTAGCTCGCCTTCAGCGTTGCCGTCAGTTGATTGGTCGGCTCCCACAGTACGGTGACGCGCGCCAGGAAGTCGCGCGTCCCGGGTTCGTCGTCGGCCATGGTCGCCGGAATGAAGCGAGTCGTGCCAGTGGCAACGTCGGTGAGGCGCCAGGTCTCGGCCTCACCCCGGTTCGGGAATAGCGTCTCGTACTGCTTGCTGTATCGTACACCCGCCCGAACGCCGAGCGTGTCGCTTACAGGGCCCGAGACTATCGCTTCGCCGGTCAGTTCGTCGGCGTTAAACTCGAATCCGCCACGCACGATGACCTCGAAGTCCGGGCCAGGATTCTTCGTCGTCATCGAGACGACGCCGGCCGTGGCGTTCTTGCCGAAGAACAGCGCCTGCGGACCCTTCAGGATCTCGACCTGGCCGAGGTCAAAGAACCCCTCGTTGATAGTCCGGCCCTGCCCGTAATAGACCGAGTCGACGACGACCGCGACCGACTGTTCGAGTCCGATCGAGGTCGTGTTGGAGCCGATACCGCGAAGGACAAGCGTCGCACCCGAACCCGTGCCAGCACGACCGACCGTGAACTGCGGTGTCGATGCAGCGATACGCTCAAGGCTGGTCAGGTCGTACCGCTCAATCGTTTCCTCGCCGATCGCGGTGATGGCGACAGGCACGTCCTGCGTCGTTTCCTGACGCTTACGGGCCGTCACGACGATGTCGCCGATCCCCGCAGCCGGACCTGCATCGCTCATTTCACCGCGGTTCGATGGAGGCGGCACGTCCTGCGCCATTGCCGGCGTGACAAGCAGGGCTGCGGAGGCGGCACTCAGCAAAAGCGACGCACGGCGGATGGATTTCGACTGTAGCTTGGCTTGCATTGTCTGCCCCTCCCACGGGTATGAAATTTCCCCAGCCGCTATCCGGCGGCTCGTCGAGATGACTAGGCGGACAGCAGTGGTAAAACACCTGTAACTTTAATTAGGATGTTTTAAACATCTCGGACCTTTTAACCTCGCCGCGTACGTGTAAGAGAATCCCGCATGACCCCCCGAATTTCAAAGCAGGTGACTTCCCCGCCCTCCCGGGCGGAAATCACGCGCGAACGGATCATGCGCGCGGGCGAGCAGCTTTTCGCTCGAAACGGCATCGAGAGCACGTCGATGCGCATGGTCGCGGCAGCGGCGGGCCAGTCGAACGTGGCCGCGGTTCAGTATCACTTCGGATCGAAGGAAGGCCTGATAGCCGCGATTTTCGAAGATCGGGTCGAACAGATGGAGGAACCTCGCAAGGCCATGCTGGCCGGGATCGGCGAAGTCGGCGATGCGACGCTTCGCCAACTCCTCGAACTTGTCTACGTCCCGTATCTCGACCTCGTCGACGAGCAGGGGAACCATGTCTACGCGCGGGTCCTGCTCGATTATCTGAGCCGCTACGGGCGCTTCATGATCCCGCATCCCGCGAGCGACATGGACCGGAGCGACCTGGTCATCAATCAGGTCCTGACAGAACTGGAACGGCGCATGGACGACGTCGGCATGACGGGCGAGCGCGTGCCGTACTCGATGCTCGTCATGGGCATACTCGGCGTGCTGAACGACCACGATCTTCGCCGCGAACGGGGGCTGAAGGTCAGGCCTGTTTCGGACCTCCTCGACGAAATGATCGATTTCATGGCGCGCACTCTCGCCGTGGGCGCTCACGATGCCGGAGGGAGTGTCTAGAAGCCGGACCGCAGAACACCGCAAACCCGATCGCGAGAGGACAGCCGATTTCTGCAACCCGAAGCACGCACCGCGGCGCCCGATGGCGCAAGTCGCTCATTGCCGGAACCGGCTTCCTGTACCTGCTGGCAGCCGTCCCGGTTTCGGCGGAGCCTCGCTTCTACGATGCGCGGGAAGCAGACCAGTTCCTCGGTTCGCTTGCCGAGGATGTCGTTCCGCAAGACCCCTTGGCACGCGAGACATGGGCGAGGCACGCCGCCCACGAAGCAGCGGTCTTCGGACTTCCGGCGGTCCTGATCTATCGCCAGATGCATGCGCAAGCCATCGACGCTTCGGCGCCGGGCTTCGTCGGCTTCAATCGCTTTGCGCACGGGCGCAACCTTGCCGGTCCGGGATACGAGGCATTCAAGACGCCGAACGCCGACACGCTCTATTCCAACGCCTATCTTGACCTGACCGGCGGTCCGGTCCTGCTGGAGGTCTCTGCCACCAACGGTCGGTATTTTACGGCCAATTTCCTCGACATGTTCGGCAACGCCACGAACATCAGCGCCCGCACGCACGGCACGAGCGGCGGCAGGTTCCTGATCGCGACAACCGATTGGGGCGGTGAAGTCCCGGACGGTACGACGCTGTTCAGGGTGACGCAGCCCTACATGTGGATCCTGTTGCGGATCGAAGCGGAAGACGATCGTGCCCTGCCTGTGGCGCGCGCGTTGCAGGACAGATTCGCGATCCGGTCGCAGGGCCAGACCGGAACGAGGCGCGCCTTCCCCAGGCCCGGCTCGCTCGCTGACGTCACGTCGCTCCTGACAGTGCTCGACTGGGTGGTCGAAAATGCAGGCGTTCGCAATTCGGAACGCGCCCTGGTCCATCGCTTCAGGGGGCTCGGCGTCGGGGGACCGTTGTCCGTCGCGGAAGCGCTCGACGATCCGCGCACCCTTGCCGGCGCTCGCCAGGGCCTGGCCGACGCGGCGATGGTGATCGATCGCGTGAAGCGACAGAAGAGCGCGGATGCAGGCGGGTGGCGGGAAACCTTCGATCCGGGACGCTACGGCCACAACTATCTGTTCAGGTCTGGCATTCATTCGCTCGGAACCGGAGCGAACGTGAGGCTGGAAAACTTCTCCTTCACCACCTTCAGCGATGCCGAGGGGCAGGTGCTGGACGGATCGAGGCACGAATACGTCCTTCGTTTCGAAAGTCCGCCGCCGAGCGAGTTCTTCTGGTCGGTCACCGTCTACGACCTTCGCACCCAGGAACTCGTGCCGAACGCGCAGGGAAAATACCTTGTCGGTTCGAACACCGAGGGACTTAAGATTGCCAGTGACGGTTCGGTCACGATACGCCTTTCGCGCCGGGCAGAAGGTCCCAATGCCATCCCGGTCCCCGAAGGCCCGTTCTATCTCGCATTGCGGGCACAAGGCCCCCGGCGCGAATTGCTCGACGGAAGCTGGCGCCCTTCACCGGTCAGGAAAGAGCAACGATGATGCGCAACAGTATTTTCGCGGCTCTCCTGTCGCTGGGTCTCGCTGCATGCGCCCGGACGCCGGCGGTGCCGACCGCAGTGCCCGTCGACGTCGCCGATACTTCGGAGATTTCGGAAGTCGCCAGGGACGTCTACGTATGGGGCTACCCGCTGGTGCAGGCAGCCAGGATCAGGCTCTTCTCGACGAACCCGGATGCGCCTGGGTCCGCAGCCGGCCTGTTCGCTCCCATCAATCGCTTCGCGCATGGACGGGTTCTCGCCAATCCGGAAACGAAGATCGGCGTCGGCCCGAATAACGACACCCTCTACAGCCTTGCGCGTCTCGATATGGAGGACGGCCCCTTCGTGCTCGAGACTCCCGATTTCGGGGACCGCTACTACACCTTCTCGCTCAATCTCGCCGACTCCTCCTCCATCGGAGCCGTCGGCCAGCGAACCCACGGCGGGCAGCTTCCACCGCTTTTCATTCACGGTAGCGACTACCGGGGCACCGTTCCCCAAGGCTTCCTGTCGATAGCCTCGCCGACGCGCTATTTCTCGCTCGCCGGTCGAACCGTGGTCCGGGGGGAGGAAGAGTACCCCGCTGTCCATTCGCTCCAGGACCGGATGCGCCTCGTCCGCTATGCCGACTATCTGGCCAGCAGCGATGCCCTTCCGCCCCGGTCGCCCCAGTCGCCGCTCGACGAACCATCGATCGAAGCGCCGGAGGGTTTGGAATTCCTCGAGCAACTCGGCCAGGTGCTACGCGACTGGCGGGTGCGCGACGAGGATCGGCCATTCATCGAGGCGGCCCGCCGGCTGGGCATCGGACCACGCGGTTTCGATCCCCTCGCCCTGACCGGAGACCGGCTGCAAGCGGCAAGGGAAGGCTTGCGCGCCGGCGAGGAACTGGTGCTCCGCCGCTCGCTGGAACTGGGCGAGCAGGTCAATGGCTGGACGACGAACTACGACGGCCCGCGGTTCGGACAGGACTTCGAACTGCGCGCCGCAGTCGCGAAGGACCAGATTTTCGTCGCCGTACCCGAGGAAGCCGTCTATCCCATCGGCCGCGTCGACAGCGAAGGGCGGCTCCTCGACGGCAGGAACAGCTACCGGATCACGATGGCTGCGGGCGAAACCCCTCCCGTCGATGCGTTCTGGTCGATCACGCTCTACGACGACCGCGGCTTCATGGTCCCCAATCCCATCGACCGGTATTCGATCGGCGACCGGACGAAGGACCTGATCCGTGGCAGCGACGGTTCGGTGACAATCGAACTATCGCATACCGGGCCGACGGACCCGCAAGCGAACTGGCTGCCTGCACCGCCGGGACGCTTCTACCTCATGATGCGGCTCTACCGGCCGCGACCGGAAGTCCTTTCCCGCGATTGGCAGCCACCGAAGATCGAGCGCATTTCCGGCTGACGCCCGGGACCGGCACAATCCCGAAAGGGAGGTCCGGCCCTGCGAACGCCTTTCTCCGGGCCGACCCCGATCAGTCCTCGTCGTCCTCTGCGGTGGGGCCGGTCATCATCTCTTCGGCCAGCCCCTCGGTCTGGCGGCGAATTGCCGATTCGAGCCGGTCGCAGACTTCGGGGTTTTCCTTGAGGTATGTCTTCGCGTTCTCGCGGCCCTGCCCGATACGGATCGAATCGTAGCTGAACCATGCACCCGACTTCTCGACGATCCCGGCTTTCACGCCAAGGTCGAGGATCTCGCCGATCTTGGAAATGCCCTCGCCGTACATGATGTCGAATTCGACCTGCTTGAACGGCGGGGCGACCTTGTTCTTCACGACTTTCACCCGTGTGGTGTTTCCAACGATGTCGTCGCGGTCCTTGATCTGGCCGGTACGGCGGATGTCGAGGCGGACCGAGGCGTAGAACTTCAGCGCGTTGCCGCCGGTCGTGGTCTCCGGGTTGCCGTACATGACGCCGATCTTCATGCGCACCTGGTTGATGAAGATCACGAGGCACTTCGAGCGGTTGATAGAGCCGGTGAGCTTGCGCAGAGCTTGGCTCATCAGGCGGGCCTGCAGCCCGACGTGGCTGTCGCCCATCTCGCCCTCGATCTCGGCGCGGGGGACGAGCGCGGCGACCGAATCGACGACGAGCACGTCGACCGCGTTCGAGCGCACCAGCGTGTCGGTGATCTCGAGCGCCTGCTCGCCGGTATCGGGCTGCGAGACGATCAGCTCGTCGATGTCGACGCCCAGCTTCTTGGCATAGACCGGGTCGAGCGCATGCTCGGCATCGACGAAGGCGACGGTGCCGCCGCCCTTCTGCGCCTCGGCGATGACGTGGAGCGCGAGCGTGGTCTTGCCCGAGCTTTCGGGCCCGTAGATCTCGACGATGCGGCCGCGCGGCAGTCCGCCGATGCCGAGCGCGATGTCGAGTCCGAGCGACCCGGTCGAGATCGATTCGATCTGGATCGCCTCGCGCGAGCCGAGCTTCATCGCCGAGCCCTTGCCGAACGCGCGGTCTATCTGGGAGAGCGCCGCTTCGAGCGCCTTCTGACGATCCATCGAGTTTTCCTTGCCTTCCTGAATCAGCTTGAGCTGTGCAGCCATGATCACTTCCCCTTCTGCCTAGACGGCTGACCCGAAAGGTCAACGGTCACCGGCGTACCGCATTTGTTCTTTTGGAACAAGAGGGGAACTTTAAAGTCCGGTACGATCCGGGCTGCCGGCTTCGGGCCGTTGCGCGCAACCGGCCACTTCCCGAATTTCCGGGGCAGCAATTTCGGGATGGTCGACAGTCGCAATGCCGCTAGTGTGACGATTGCGGCGGCCGGGAGAGGCAGCCCTGCCACAAGCCGGAGCGCTGTCCGTACTCTCGCTCCGCGCCGCCCGATCCCCGCCCTCGCCGCATTGACGGTCGCCCGGGGAGGCGCTCGGCTGCTCCCTAGTTCCGGAACATCTCGCGGATCGCCTGCCCCAGTCTCGGCGGGCAGGTGGTCGACTTGTCGAGGCGGGGCCATACTTCCTTGTTCATGTCGTACATGTTGTTCGACAGCGCGAGCAGCCTGAAGCCTTCGCGCCCCCTGTCCCCGTAATAGCCGATGCCGCCGCGCATCCGGCTGACGTGGCCGTCCTGCACCGTGCCGCGGACTTTCTGGTGCGTCACGATCGCCCGGCTGAGCGGTTCGTCCGGCCTGCCGCCGTAGGGCGCGTCTGGCTTTACCTGCGCGTAGATCGCCCGCGCGTCGGGCGGTATCTGCGGGCTGGGGTTCTTCGCCATGCAGAAATAGCCGTACTGCACGAGCAGCACGTCGAGCGGGTCGTTCTTCTGGCCGGTCCCCACGTTGCCGGAGGTATTGAAGAATATCCGGCAAGTTCCGGGACGGCTGGAAGACAGGGCATCGAGCATCGTCGCCTCCTTCGCGCGCGTGTCCGCCCGCCTTGCGTTGCCACGGCAAGCCCGGAGCGGTAGCGTTTCATATCACGAACAGGCCGCGACCGCTCGCATTACATGCCGAGACAGACTGTTCGCTGCGCAGACTTACAAGAACAAGTGTTACGAAGAACGGTCGCGGATCAGCACGGGCAGTTTTGCTAGACTCGAACTTGTTTACGCCTATCTTTTCGTTTCTCGTCTCGATTCGCAAAGTCAAACGGGGACCATGGCGCGAAGCGATTTCATTCGGTTTCTGTCGGTTTCAGGTGCCGTCCTGGCTCTCGGAGCCTGCACAACCGCGCTTTCGGCGAATCCTTCCAGAATTTCCCTGCAGGCCGACGCGCCGGGTTATGCCTATTATTACGGCGGACATGACGCTGTCACGGTGCGGATAGAAAACCCGCAGCCCGGAAGCCCCGCCGACGTGCTCGCCGAACCGCCCGCGCGGGTGACTTACGGCGGGGGAACCGCGTGCGAGATCGGCGGCGGCAACTGGAAGCGCGATTCCTTCTGGAGCTACGACGCGGGCCGGGCGCTCGCCGTGGCGGAGTTTTCCGGTTCGAACGACTGGCTCACCTTCTACGACAGCCGCACCTGCGCGAAGCTCGGCGATATCGACGTGTCGGGGCGGCGCTGGCGCTTCGAGGACGGCGCCGTCGTCCTGTGCGAGGACCTGCCCGACGGGAAGGACCGATGTTTCACCCACAGCCGATTGCCACTGCCAGAGGGGGATTGAATGACGATCACGAAGCAAGAGATCCTGCAAGCCTGCAAGGACGCCTTCGACGCCGAATGGGCGAAGGGTTATCCGAACAAGGACAACTGCTCCGGCTTTGCCAAGGACGTGGCCGACAGGCTGGGCGTCGAGACCTTCGACCGCTACGCCAATGCCGACCAGATGGTCCGCACGATGACGACGCACCCGAAGTGGCTGCCCCTTGCCAGCGGCAAGAAGGCAGCGCAGCAGGCCGCGATCGGGCGCTTCGTCATGTGCGGGCTGGAATCGAAGGACCACTCGCGCGAGGGCGTGAAGCACGGGCACATCGTCGTGATCGTCGAGGGTGCGCTCTACAAGGATCTCTACCCCAAATGCTGGTGCGGCAGCATCGGGTCCTCGCAGAGCAAGGGCAACAAGTCGGTGGGCGAGGTCTGGAACCAGACCGACCGCAACAACGTGAAGTACTTCCAGTACATGGGCGGCTACGCCAAGCCCAAGAAGGACAAGGACGAAGGCGGCAAGCCGGGCTCCGGAAAGCCGGGCGCCGGCAAGCCGAAGCCGGGCGAGCCGGCGGGCAACACGATGTCGGGCATGATGCCCGGCGACTGGAAAAGCCGCCTTTCGTGATGCGCATCGGCCCGCGTCATGCGGGCCGGGCGTCGCCTAGGCGCGATCGCCGCTTGTCGAACGCAGCACAGCGCCCACCTTGTCGCCGATCTGCTGGACCGAGAAGGGTTTGGCGATGAAGTGCATGTTCTCGATCGAGATCTCGCGGCGAAGCTGTTCCTCGGCATAGCCCGACATGAACAGCACGGGCAGGTCGGGCGCGACCTTGCGAATGGCGCGGGCCATCGCCGGGCCGTCCATGCTCGGCATGACGACGTCGGTGAGGACAAGGTCGAACTCGCCTCCGCCCTCGACGATCTCCAGCCCCTCCTCGCCGTCGCGAGCGGTCTGCACCTGGTATCCCTGGCGGGTCAGCGCACGCTCGGCGACCATGCGCACCGGGTCCTCGTCCTCGACGAGGAGGATGCGGCCGCCGCCGGCCCACTCGGTCGGCTCGGGCGCGGCGGGCGCTGCGGCGGGTGCCGGCGCTTCGGCGGGCGAGGGATGGTGGACGGGCAGGTAGATCGTGAAGGTCGTGCCCTTCCCCTGCTCGCTGTCGGCAAAGATGAAGCCGCCCGACTGCTTGACGATGCCGTAGACGGTCGAGAGGCCGAGGCCGGTGCCCTTGCCGCGCTCCTTGGTGGTGAAGAACGGCTCGAAGATCTTGCCCAGATGCTCGGCCGGGATGCCGCCTCCGGTGTCCTCGACGATAAGCGCGGTGTACTCGCCGGCCGGCACGATCTCGCTGCGCATCGCGCGCACGTCGGTCGCGGTGACGCGGCGCGTGGCGAGCGTGAGCTTGCCGCTGCCGTCGCCGCGACCCTGCATCGCGTCGCGCGCGTTCACCGCAAGGTTGACGATGACCTGCTCGAGCTGCGTCGGATCGGCGCGTACCGGGCCGAGATCGCGGTCGTGCGAGACGGCGAGCCTGATCTTCTCGCCCAGCAGCCGCCTGAGCAGGTGCGAGACCTCGGAAATGACGTCGGGAAGCTGCAGCAGTTCGGGACGCAGCGTCTGCTGCCGCGAAAAGGCGAGGAGCTGGCGGGTCAGCGCGGCGGCGCGGTTCGAATTGGCGCGGATCTGCTGGATATCGTCGTAATCCGAATCCCCCGGCGTGTGCCGCAGCAGCATGAGGTCGCAGGTGCCCAGGATCGCGGTCAGCACGTTGTTGAAATCGTGCGCGACGCCGCCGGCAAGCTGGCCGACGGCCTGCATCTTCGTTGCCTGCGCGACCTGCCGCTTGAGCCGCGTCTCCTCGGTGGAATCGGTAAGGCCGAGCAGCACCGCCGCCTCTCCCAGGCCGCGAACGCCCGCGAGGCTGAGCGAGACCGGCTCGTCGGCCTGCGCGGCAAGGCGGATGGCGATGTCCCCCGCCGTGGCAGGCCCCCTCCCGAAGCGCCGGATGGCGTCGGATAGCGCGCTCTTGTCCTCACGCACGACGAGGTCGGTAGGGTAGATAGGCGGGCGCTCGCCCTCCTTGCCGGCGGCGCGCATGAAGGCGGGATTGGCGAACAGCAGCCGCCCGTCGCGGTCGGCCATCGCAAGGCCGAGCGGCAACTGGCCGAGCAGCGCCTCGAGGTGCGGGACCGCCGCCGACTGCTGCGCCCCGCCGCCGCCCAGCCCTACGCCCTCGTCGGCAAGCAGCATCAGCGAAGGCGTCGTGTCCGGATCGGGTTCGCCCGGCAGGTCCGGGTCGGCGAGCGGCAGGTGGTACAGCGTAACCGTCGAACCGTCGCCGCCGTCGCGCGACCAGCCGAGGCGGTCGCCCTCCTCCTGCCTCAGCAGCGCAACGAAATCGTGGCCCGTCATGTCGGCGAGCGAGTCTCCGCCCGCGCGCTCGGCGAAAGCGGCGCTCGCGGCCCGGATCGTGCCGTCCGGATCGACGACCGCCGCCGAGATCCCCGCCCGGCCCAGCGCGCGGCCCAGCTTGCCGTCGATGTGCGCGACGAGATCGCGGACGGGGTCGGATGCGGCGATCGTCTCGATCTTCCAGACGAGGAAATCGTCGGCACGGCCGCTGCGCGTCGCCTCGACCCGCCAGCGGGCGCCCGGTGCGTCGTCGCGCTCGACGAGGTCCGCATTGCCGCGCCCGTCGCGCCAGGCATTGCGGGCGGCGCGGGCAAGGCGCTCGCCTGAGGCCTCGTCGACCGGAAGCCGGGGCGGCGCATGCTCGGCCCCAAACCACTCCTGGTAGAGCCGGTTGGCGCACACGAGGCGGCTCGCCCGGTCGGTGATCGCGACCGCCGCATCGGGCCGCTCGATGGCGGCGACCGTGACCGACCAGTCGGGCATCGCCGCTTCCGGCTCGCTCTCCTCGGGACGGCGGGTGGCGAGCACGATGGCAAGCGCGCCGAGCACGAGCAGTCCCGCGCCGAAGCCCCAGACCACCAGCGGCTCGCCCGTGATCAGGTAGAGCAGCGCCAGGCTTGCCGCGAGCGCGATGCCGACAAGGGCCCAGTCGCCCCAGCCCCTTGCCGCATTGTGCCCGCTCACGCCCCCGCTCATGCGTCGGTCCGGTTGACGCGACGGGCCTGCTGGCGCGACCACTTGCGACCGACCCAGCCGCGCCAGGCGAAACTGGCGATCAGGTAGCCGATGGCCGATCCCACGATCGCCATGATGACGAAGCCGACGGCGGTGACCCCGGCGGTCTGGAAGAACCAGCTGAAGCTTTCCCACTGTCCGCTGCTGACCTGCTTGCCGATCTCGGCGCTGACCCCCCTGTCGATCCGCAGGAACGAGCGACCGACGCGGTTGGCGACGACCAGCCAGAACGGTAGGGTGAACGGATTTGTGATGAAGGTGACCAGCACCGCGACGGGTACGTTGGCACGCGCCGGAAGCGCCAGGAACGCGGCGAGGAAGATCTGTCCCAGCGGGATGATGAAGCCCGAGAAGATGCCGAGCGCAACGCCGCGCGGAACCGACCGCCGCGTGAACCGCCACAGCTCCGGCGACAGGAAGCGGTGGGCGATGGGCGCGAGGTACTTGTTGCGCGCCATCTCCTCGCGATTGGGCATGCGCCGTTCGGCCCAGCGCTGCATCCGGCGGCGCGCGCCCATCAGCCGTGGTCGCGAAGGAGGCGCGCCTTGTCGCGCTTCCAGTCGCGGTCCTTGATCGTCGCGCGCTTGTCGGCGGCATTCTTGCCGCGCGCGAGAGCGAGCTCGACTTTCGCCCTGCCTCGGCTGTTGAAGTAGATCGACAGCGGCACGATCGTCATGCCCTTGCGCTCCACCGCGCCCTGCAGCCTGTCGATCTCCCGCTGGTGCAGGAGCAGCTTGCGCGGGCGCTTCGGTTCGTGGTTGAAGCGGTTGCCGTGACTGAATTCGGGGACGTTGGAATTGACCAGCCAGGCCTCGCCGCCCCGAACCTCGGCATAGGATTCGGCAATCGACCCCTCGCCGAAGCGCAGGCTCTTCACCTCGGTACCGGTAAGCGCGATGCCCGCTTCGAACGTATCGTCGATATGGTAGTCGAACCGCGCGCGCCGGTTTTCGGCGACGCTTTTCTTCTTGTCGAATGTCTTGTGCTGCGGGCGGGCCATGATCTCGGGCCATGTAGGGCGGATGGGACGAAAAGGAAACTCGCCACACCCGATATTTCCGCGCCCTGAACGTGGCCGCGCAGTCGGGTCCGGTCGCTCCGGTATCAGCCGGGCCGGTGTGCGCGCCGCACCGGTCGCGGCTTCTTCGGCCGGAAATCAGGTCTGCGGGTAGACCCCCGCGAGGACCGTCTGGAAATGCTGCCGCACGTGCTGGTTGCACGTGCATGCCCTCCCGCCCAGGCGCTCCGCGTCGAGGACTTCGAGCCCGCCCCTTCGCGTTTCGAGCAGGCCGTCGCGCTTGAGCCGCTGGATCACGCGACTGGCATAGGAACGGCCGATACCCATCATCGAGGCAAGCTGCTCCTGGGTCATCGTGATCGAGTTGCGGCCCGTGCGCTCGACGGCGGCACAAAGCCACTTGGCCGCGCGCTGTTCGATGGTGTGGATCGCGTTGCAGGCGATCGACTGGAAAACCTGCGCCATCAGGCAGTCCGCATAGCGCGAGAACAGGTAGCGGATGCTGATCGACTGCTCCTTGGCTCGCTCAAGATCGGGAAGCGAGATGCGAAGGAACGTCCCTTCGTGCATGACGCTGGCCCGCGCGTAGGCAGGTGCGTCGCCGTGGCTGACGATCCCGCCGAGCGCGCCTTCGCGTCCGATCATCACGGTTTCGACCGACACCCCGCAATCGAGAGGGACAGTGAACGATCCCACCGCGCCGTGGCGCGGGAAAAAGCAGTGCTCGACCCTGTCTCCCGGTTCCTGGAGGACCTGGCCGGCCTTGTAGTCGCATGCGGTCAGGTTCGGAGCGATGAGCGCCCTGTCATCGGGTCGCAGGGCTTCCAGCAGGTTGCTTCCATCGATCATTCGCCAAGGGTCCGTCGCCTAAGGTGCAGGCATGTAAACCGAAGCAACGGACACATGTTCCATCACGCCCTGTTGTGTGCAATGGTGAACAGACAAGCCCTCCGTTTGTGTTATGGTCCCCATACCCGGAGCAAGGTGCCCCGGCGGCAGTCGAAGGGGGTCGACAACCGCCGAGCCAATGACGTAACTTGGCCTCGAAGGATAAGTCGATTAACCCAGAATCAGTTCACGACCGGCTTCGTGCGGCCACCGGTGCCGCGCACGAGCAACTCGATTCCCGTTTCGGTGCTCTCGATCTCGGTGAGCGGGACGACTATGCGCGCTTCCTTCATGCCCATTACCTCGGGTTGCTGCCGGTGGCCGACGCCTTCGAAGCGTTTGCCGGTTCGGTACTCGATACAGGCGTGCCCGATTATCCCGCGATGCTGAGAGACGACCTGTCCGACCTGGGGCTGAGTGTTGCCGGCGTGGGCGCGCCAGCCGCTCCTGAAGGCCTTCATCCCGCCGGTGTCGCCTATGTCGTCGCCGGTTCGCGGCTCGGCCTGGCCAGCCTGCGCCGAGACCGGTTCTGGGGCAAGTCCGGCGGCTGTGCCTCCCGGTACATGACCGACGATGCCGGGCTCAATGTTTGGCGCGCGATGGCCGGCTGGATGCGCGGTGCACGCCTTCCCGCTTCCGAAGTATCCGCGATTTGCGACAGCGCCGTTTCCGTCTTCGCCCTGTTCGAGGATGGACTGGTCCGCTCGTTACCCGAGCATGCCGGCTGATCGCATGACCGACAACCGACCTCCCGTCGACCTGTCGACGTGCGACATGGAGCCGATCCATATCATCGGCCGCATCCAGAGCTTCGGGTACCTGCTTTCGTTCTCCAGCGACTGGATCGTCAACCATGCCTCGGCCAATTGCGCCGACCTTTTTGCACGCGACATCCGCGACCTGATCGGGACGCCCGCGTTCGACGTGCTGCACGGCCCCGCCCTGCACGAAATCCGCTCTCGCCTGCAGATGCTCGGATCGCCTGATTCGGTCGAGCGCATCTTCGAGCTCGACCTGCTCGGCGACGACAGGCTGTTCGATATCGCGGTGCACCTTTCGGGCCGCACCTACATCCTCGAGGCCGAGCCGAGCGAGACCGGACGGCGGCGCGACTACGTCAGCTACGTACGGCCGATGATCGACCGCATCCGGCAGGGCAGTTCGATCCAGCAGCTTTGCGACCGCGCCGCGCGGCAGCTTCGCGGGCTGACCGGCTTCGACCGCGTGATGGTCTACCGCTTCGCGCCCGGCGGCGCGGGTGAAGTCATTTCGGAGAGCATCAACGGCTCGGTCGACAGCTTCCACGGGCTGCACTTCCCGGCGTCGGACATTCCCGCGCAGGCCCGCCGCCTCTATTCGCGCAATATCCTGCGGATCATCTCGGACGTCGACGATCCGACCGTCGATATCCTTCCGCAGCTCAACCCCAGCGGCGACCCTCTCGACCTCTCGATGTGCGGCTTGCGCGCGGTGTCGCCGATCCACATCGAGTATCTCAAGAACATGGGTGTCAAGGCGTCGATGTCGGTCTCGATCATGCGGCGCGGCGAGCTGTGGGGACTGATGGCATGCCATCACTATTCGCCGCTCAACCTGCCCTACTCGGTGCGGACTGCGGCCGAACTGTTCGGCGAGTTCTTCTCCTACCTTCTCGATCAGGCGGAAACCGCCGGCGCGCTGAAGCAGCGCCAGTCGGCGATGCGTCTCCACGACGAGATCATGGCCCGCGTCGCGGGCGGCGACACCCTGCTCGAAGCCTTCGAGGAATTCGCCGGCAGCATCGGCAACGTCATTCCGTTCGACGGCATCGTCGGCTGGGTCGACGGCGAATTCATGTCGCGAGGCTCCACTCCGCAGAGGCAGGACTTCGAGCGGCTCGCCCGCTTCCTCAACACCGCCGGGGCAAGCACTGTATGGGCAAGTGACAATCTGCAGTCGATCTATCCCGACGCGGCCCGCTTCGCCGACGACGCGGCGGGCCTGCTCGCCATCCCGGTATCGCGCACCCCGCGCGACTACATCGTGCTGTTCCGCAAGGAGCACGTCCACTCTGTAAGCTGGGCGGGCAATCCGGAGAAATCGGTAGAACTCGGCCCCAACGGCGACCGGCTGACCCCGCGCAAGAGCTTCGACATCTGGAAGGAAGAGCGCCGCGGCTTCTCGGTCAACTGGACGCGTGACGAGATCGAGAGCGCCGAGAGCCTGCGCGTGACGCTGCTCGAAGTGGTTCTGCGCCTGACCGACAGCGTCAACCAGGAGCGCGAACGGGCGAGCAAGCGGCAGGACATCCTGATCGCCGAACTCAACCACCGCGTCCGCAACATCCTCAACCTCATCCGCAGCCTCGTGACGCAGAGCAAGGCGAGCAGCAACTCGATCGACGAGTTCGCCGAGATCGTGGGCAGCCGCATATACTCGCTCGCCCGCGCGCACGACCAGGTGACGCAGTCCGACTGGTCGCCCTCCTCGCTCGTCGAGCTTATCCGCACCGAGTGCGAGGCCTATACTGGCGGCAAGGCGGACCGGGTCGAGATCACCGGGACCGACGCGCTGATCCATCCCGGTGCCTTCGCCCAGCTTGCCCTGGTCATCCACGAACTGATGACCAACAGCACCAAGTACGGCGCGCTCTCGGATTCGGGCGGCAGGGTCGAGGTGGCAATCGGCAAGAACCGGGACGACGCGCTCGAACTAAGCTGGACCGAGCGTGACGGGCCGCCGGTGAAGGCACCGAAATCGCGCGGGTTCGGATCGACGATCATCGAGCGCACGATCCCGCACGAGCTGGGCGGAGAGGCGCGCATCGATTTCGATCCCGAGGGGCTCCATGCCCGCTTCGTCCTCCCGCCGGATCACGTCGCGGCCTTCCAGTCCCTTCCTGACCGGACGCAGGAGAGCGGTTCGGTCCACCAAGCGCCGGGACAGGAGAAGGATGTGATGCTTTCGGGCGACTGCCTGATCGTAGAGGACAACATGATCATCGCGATGGAAGCCGAGGACATCCTCGGCGAACTGGGATGCGGCCATTGCCACGTCGCCGGTTCGGTCCGCGATGCCCTGAAGGTGATAGAAGACAACGACATCCGTTTCGCGCTGCTCGACATCAATCTGGGGCGCGAAACCAGCGAGGAAGTCGCGTTCAAGCTGGCCCGGCTGGGGATCAGCTTCGTCTTCGCGAGCGGCTACGGCGAACTGAAGTCTCGGCCCGAGGAATTCGCGAAAGTCCCGGTGATCACCAAGCCTTACGCGATGAAGGACATCCGCAGCGCCATCGAGAAGCTCGGACGCCGCTGAACCGTCAGCGCTTGGTGCGCTTTTCGAGAAAGGCGAGCAGCCCGCGTTCCTCTCGCGACATGGTGCGCGTGCGGCGCGGCAGTCGCTTCGGCATGTCCTTGCGCGCCGCCTCTCCCTTGGCCGCTGCGACCACGGCGGGGTGGACATAGGCCTTGCGCGCCACGGCAGGCGTATTGCCCAGCCTGTCCGCCACTTCCTCCATCATCGCGCCGACGGTGATCTCCGGCTTTGCGTGCAGCAGTCCGAATGCAAGCGCGGAGGCCGACCATGTCCTGAAATTGCGCGCCGAGAAATCCTCGCCCATCGTTTCGCGCAGGTAGGCGTTGACGTCGTCGGACGTGACGGCGGATGCGGTTCCGTCCTCTTCGAGATACTGGAACAGGTGCTGGCCGGGAAGGTCCTGCACCCGGCGGACGTAGCGCAGCAGCGCCGGATCGTCGCAGGCGATCTCGCGCTTGCGGCCCGACTTGCCGCGAAACCGCAGCGTCAGCGAGCGGCCGCTGAGCATCGCGTGCCGCCGCCGCAGGGTCGTAGCGCCAAAGCTCTTGTTCGATTTGGCGTAGCACTCGTTGCCGATGCGGATCTGCCCGGTATCGAGCAGCGCGACGACCGACGCGATCGCGCGGTCGCGGCTCAGCTTGCGGCGGCGCAGGTCCTTCTTCACACGCTTGCGCAGCGCCTTGAGCTTGCGACCGAACGGGGCGCAAAGCTCGAACTTGCGCATCTCGCGCTCGGCGCTCCAGTCGGGGTGATAGCGGTACTGCTTCCTCCCCTTCGCATCGTAGCCGATTGCCTGCAGATGCGCGTTGGCGCGCGGCGCGAACCATGCCCCGGTATAGGCGGGTGGCAGAGCGATGGCGTTGAGCCGGTCGATCTCCTGGCGATCGGTGATGCGCGCGCCCTCGGGGTCGAAGTAGGCCCAGTTACCGCGCACCTTGCGACGCACGATGCCTGGCACCGTATCGTCCATGAACATCAGTCGCCCGCTCATGCGCGCATCGAACTCCTTTGCGTGGTCGAACCGGCTAAACGCTCTGCCGGGCGATTGGTGGCGGGAAAAAGTTGGACATGCAACGAACGGGAACATATATCGAACGAATGGCGCGTATGTCCCTGAAGGAAAAGCTGGAAGTGCTGGCCGATGCGGCCAAGTACGATGCCTCGTGCGCATCGTCGGGAACGTCGAAGCGCGACAGCCGGAAAGGCGGCATCGGCTCGACCGAGGGCATGGGAATATGTCATGCCTACGCCCCCGACGGACGGTGCATTTCGCTGCTCAAGATCCTGCTGACGAACTATTGCACATTCGACTGCCACTACTGCATCAATCGCAAGAGCTCGAACGTGCGGCGCGCGCGCTTCACCGTCGACGAAGTGGTCGACCTGACGCTGGGTTTCTATCGCCGCAACTATATCGAGGGGCTGTTCCTCTCCTCGGGCATCATCGCCTCGCCCGACTACACGATGGAGCAGCTGGTGGAGGTCGCGCGCAAGCTGCGCGAGGAGCACGGGTTCAAGGGGTACATCCACCTCAAGACCATTCCCGATGCCGATGGCGACCTTGTCCGGCAGGCAGGGCTCTATGCCGACCGTGTCTCGATCAATATCGAGATGCCCACCGAAGCAGGGCTGAAGCGGCTGGCGCCGGAAAAGTCGGTGGATCGGATTACCGGGTCGATGGCGGGCATGAAGGAGGCGATCGTCGATGCGCGCGATGCCTCGAAACGGTATCGCAAGGCGCCGCGATATGCTCCGGCAGGTCAGTCAACGCAGATGATCATCGGGGCCGATTCCGCGACCGACGGCGACATCATCACGCGCGCCGCCGGCCTTTACCAGAGTTACGGAATGCGGCGCGTCTACTACTCCGCGTTCTCGCCGATCCCCGATGCCAGCGCCGTCCTGCCGTTGAAGCGGCCTCCGCTGATGCGCGAACACCGGCTCTACCAGTCCGACTGGCTGATCCGCTTCTACGGTTTCGATCCGCACGACATCCGCGACGCCGCCGACGGCGGGATGCTCCCTCTCGACATCGATCCCAAGCTCGCCTGGGCGCTCAAGTTCCGCGAAGGGTTTCCGGTGGACGTGAACCGGGCGGAAAGGGAACGGCTGCTGCGCGTGCCCGGCCTTGGCGTGAAGGCGGTGAAGACGATCCTCTCGACACGTCGCCATCGCATCCTGCGGCTCGACGACGTGGCGAGGCTCACCCAGTCGGTCGCCAGGGTCAGGCCCTTCATCGTTGCCGCCGACTGGCGCCCCACCCTGCTGACAGACCGCGCGGACCTGCGCCGCATGCTGTCGCCGCCGGCGAAACAGCTCGAACTGTTCGCGGCCTGAGAATGATTCGCATCGGAAACCCGGCGCGCCCGGCTTCGTTCTAGGGACAAAGCAACGGAGTACACACGAAATGGCTGACGCCCGCATTTTCCAGGATCTCAAGCACGACCACGATCGCCATCGCGATCTTCTCGAAAAGCTCGGCAATACCGAAGGCGCCAGCGATGAGCGCCGCGAACTCTTCGAGGAACTGCGGCGCGAATTGCAGGCGCACGCCGCTGCCGAGGAGGAATCGCTTTACGCCACGATGCTCGGCTGCCCGGACCTGCGCGACGAGGCGCGCCACTCGGTATCCGAGCACAAGGAGATCGACGATTTCCTCGGCGAGCTGATCGAAACCGACATGAGCTCGGGCGCGTGGCTGCAGAAGTTCAAGGACATGCGCCACCGCTACCTCCATCATATCGAGGAGGAGGAGGAGGACATGTTCCCCGCCGCGGCCGACCAGCTGACCGACGAAGCCGAAAAGCGAATCGCCAAGGTTTTCGAGGACCGCAAGCCGCGCGAACTCGAACGGGCCGAGGACGAACTGCCGGGCGATGCCCGCGAGTGACATGCCCATAGCGGACGCGCGTCCCCCCTTGCGCGCCGTCCGCCTCGCCGGTGAGGACGACTACGAAGGGTGGCGCGATGCCGCCCGGCGCCTCGCCGGCGCTGGACTGGGAGCGGACGAGGTCGCCTGGGATGCCGGAGACGGCGCGGGCGACCTCTTCGCCGCCGGCAATGCTCCCCTCCCCGATGTGCCGCACCGCGAACTGCGTGTGCCGCGCAACTTTCCGCAGATCGCGAAGTCCGCGATCCTGCATTCCGATCCCGAACGCTTCTCGCTGCTCTATCGCCTGCTTCTGGGCTTGCAGGACCGGCCTCGCCTGCTCGAGGATCGGGCCGACCCGCTGGTCCGCAGGATCGAGCTGATGGCCAGGGCGGTGCGCCGCGACGTTCACAAGATGCGCGCTTTCGTGCGATTTCGCGAAGTCGAGGACGGCGCGTTCGTCGCCTGGTTCGAGCCCGATCACCATATCGTGCGCGCCAACGCCGGCTTCTTCGTCCGCCGCTTCGCCAGCATGCGCTGGTCGATCCTCACGCCCGAACTCTCGATACACTGGGATGGCGAGACACTCACCGAGGCATCGGGTGCCGACCGTTCCGAGGCCGCCGACGGCGACCGGCTAGAGGAGATGTGGAAGGCCTATTACGGCGCGATCTTCAATCCGGCGCGGCTCAAGGTCTCGGCAATGACGCGCGAGATGCCGCGCAAGTACTGGAAGAACCTGCCCGAGGCGGAATTGATCGCGCCACTGATCGCGGGGGCGCAGGCCCGGGAGGCCACTATGACTTCATCCCGTCCCGCGCCCGAGCAGAGAGCCACCACGCTCTCCGGCCTGCGCGAGGAAGCGCAAGGGTGCCGCCGCTGTCCGCTGTGGAAGGGCACCAACGGCTGCGTTTTCGGCGAAGGCCCCGGCGATGCCCGGCTGATGATCGTGGGCGAGCAGCCCGGCGACGAGGAGGACCTGGCGCAAAAGCCCTTCGTCGGCCCGTCCGGCCAGCTGCTCGATCGTGCGCTCGCAGAAGCGTCGGTCGACCGCGACCGGGTCTACGTCACCAACACGGTCAAGCATTTCAAGTTCGTGATGCGCGGCAAGCGGCGCATCCACCAGAAACCCGGAACATCGGAGATCGAGGCGTGCCGCTGGTGGCTCGGGCAGGAAATCGACCTGATCCGTCCCCCCGCCATGGTGATGCTGGGCGCAACCGCCATCCGGGGCGTGACGGGCAAGAACGGTGCGGTCGGAACGATGCGCGGCAGTCGCGTGCCGCTCGAACACGGCAGCGCCGTTGCCGCCTATCACCCCGCCTACATCCTGAGGCAGCCCGACCGGGAGGCGGCGGACAAGGCGTACCTGTCGCTCGTCGCCGACCTGCGGCTCGCCGACGAGGTCGCCCGGAACGCCTGAGGCGAGCCGCCTCCTTGGAACGCCGGACCGGATCACGCGTTCGATTCGGTAAGCGAATTGAAAGGAGACGACACATGGAAAAGGACGTTCGCCACACTTTCTGGGAGGCCTTTGCCGACAGTCCGTTCATCATGATGAAGCTCGAAGGCTCGAACGAGCATTCGGAACCGATGACCGCGCAGCTCGACAAGGATGCCCACCACACGATCTGGTTCTTTACCGACGTGAAGAACCGCATAGCGGCAGGCGGCCGGGCCATGGGCCAGGTGATGACCAAGGGCCACGATGTTTTCGCCTGCATCGCCGGGAAGCTCACGCGCGAAACCGACCGTACGATCTGGGACAAGCACTGGAACAACGCCGTCGAGGCGTGGTTTCCGAACGGCCGCGAGAACCCGGAAGTCATCATGCTGCGCTTCGACATCGACGATTCCGAGGTATGGACGTCCGAACCCGGCGTGACCGGCAGCCTTAAGATGATGGCCGGGATGAAGATAACTCCCGAAGAAGCAGGCGAACACGAAGTCGGTCGCGTCTGATTTACTGCCCCTTCGGCCTTCGCTAGACTGGCAATGGCCCTTGCGGGGCCGTCGTGGGTGAAAACAGCTTGAACACTCCCAAACCTCACGGCCTTTCCGAGGCGGAAAGGCTGGCTGCGCTCGAGACCTATCCCATTGAGGACGGGGACGTGCGCAAGAAGCTCGACCGCCTCGCCCGGCTGGCAGCCACGGTCTGCGGTGCGCCTGTCGGGCTGGTCAGCCTGGTCGGGTCCGACCGGCAGGTGTTCGTCGGCAGGGCAGGAACCGAACTGGCCGAAACCCCGCGCGCGTGGTCCTTCTGCGATCACGCCATGCGGCAGGAAGCGTGCATGACGGTTCCCGACGCCGGGCGCGATGAGCGCTTCGCCGACAATCCGCTCGTCACCGGGGAGCCGGGCATCCGCTTTTATGCCGGACAGCCGCTGCGTTCCCCGGAAGGCCTGCCGCTCGGCGCGTTCTGCGTGATCGACACGAAGCCTCGCCCGGCGCTCGACAGCGAGCAGTGCGAAACGCTGGAAACACTGGCCGAGGCCGCGATGGCAATCCTCGAGAAGGCGCGGATCGAGGCGCGCAGTCGCAAACTCGCCGAGGAGCAGAGCTGGCAGATCGAACACCACCGGCATCGTTTCGAAACGCTTGCCGATGCCATGCCGCAGCTTGTCTGGGCGACGACGCCGGACGGGCAAGTGGACTATCTCAATCGCGGCTGGCGCGAATTTACAGGCCGGCCGCTGGAGGATTCCTACGGGCACAAGTGGCTGGGTTTCCTTCATCCCGACGATGCCGAGAAAACCGCCGGTGTCTGGTCCGAGTCGCTTGAGAGCCGCAAGCCCTACGAAATCGAATACCGGCTGTTCCGCCATGACGGCCAGTATCGCTGGCAACTCGCACGCGGACTCCCGATGCTGGCCCCCGATGGCGAGATATTGCGATGGATCGGCACCTGCACCGATATCCACGACCAGAAAGAGACCTCGGACCTGCTCGCGATCCTCTCGCGCGAGCTGAACCATCGCATCAAGAACATCTTCGCGGTCATCGGCGGCCTCATCGCCCTGACCGTGCGGCGCCATCCCGAGGCGAGGGATCTCGGCCGCGATCTCCAGGACCGCATCCTCGCACTGGGACGCGCGCACGACTACGTGCGCACCGATGCTCGCGGAGAGTTCGAGCCGCACCCGCACACCAGCCTGAAGGGCATGCTCGAGGCGCTGCTCGCGCCCTATGGCGCGCGCGACGAGGCGCGCTTCACGATGACCGGGCAGGACATCGCGATCGACGATCGTTCGGCCACGCCGCTGGCACTGTATTTCCACGAGCTTGCCACCAACGCCGCGAAGTACGGCGCCCTGTCGGCCGACGACGGCACGGTCGAGATCGCGCTGTCGGAAAACGGCGACGACGCGGAACTGACATGGAGCGAATCCGGCGGCCCGCCGGTGCTGCCGAGCAGCGAGAACGGGTTCGGTGCGGCCCTCATCGACATGAGTATTCATCGCCAGCTTGGCGGGCGCGTCGAATACGACTGGCGGCGGACGGGCCTCGTCGTCCGGGCTATCGTCCCCAGGTCGGCGCTCGCACGGGAGGGGAATACATGATCACGTCAGCCAGCCGGGAGCGCGAATGTCGTCTGCCGGGTTCGCGCGACGGAGTTTTTCATGCCCGGTGATCCGAAAAACGGTTCTCATCGGGCCGCCGGCCCTGTCCGGTCGGCTCGCGGCGGCGCGGCGGCGCTGGTCGGTCTCGTGATCCTGGCCATCCTCGCATTTTTCTGGCTTTCGGCCGAGGACCGGGCGATGCCCGGCGATGCGGCCATCGACAAGAGCACCGCGGAAGTCGGCGCGGCGCTGGACCAGATCGACGAGACGACCGAGAATGCCGGGACGGGCGAATAGGCCTTCGCTGGCTGGTCGCTAGCTTTCCAGCTCGTCGCGATGCTTCGAGATGAGGTAGCGGTAAACGCCTACGCAGTTGATCACCAGCAGCACCAGGTTCTGGACGCCGATACCTTCGCTGTTCGGCTCGAGAAAGCCCCATGCGATCAGCGCGATCGAGCTGGTGACGAAGATGACGAATGCATACCCGGTCCATTTGCGGCCAAGGTCGAGCGAGATGATCAGTGCCGCAAGCGTCGCCGCGCCCGCGCCGTAATACTGGATCCCGTCGAGTATGACCTTGTCCATCGATTGCCCTCGCTGAAGTTCCGGCGACCGCCCGCATGCGGATTGCACACAAGCGAAAGGGGCCGGAATGCGGTTGGTTCCGGCCCCTTGCGGCCTGTCCTGAAATGAATTGTCAGCCGTTCGCGGCTATCGGGAAAACCTCTGCCGGAAGCGCGCCTGAAGGCTGTGCTCCGGCAGCCGCGTAGGCGATCACATCGAGTATCACGTCGCGCGAGAACGGCTTCTGCACAACACCGACCGCGGTCTGCGCAGGTCGTTCGATCTGGTTCGGATTCGCGGTGACATAGACGATCGATGTCCCGTGCGATTCAGAAAGCCTGCACGCGATCTCCGGTCCGGAGAGTCCGTCGCGCAGGTTCAGGTCGACAAGGGCAATGTCGGGCGCGTCACCGACTGTCGCGATCGACGCCTTGTCCGGCACGATCCCGACGACGTCGTATCCGGCGTCGAGCAGCATGTCCTCGAGCTGCAGGGCAACAAGGAATTCGTCCTCGACGATCAGGATCTTGGCTTTGGTACGATGAGGCATTGCGAAAGAGCCTTATGCCACCGCGCGGAGTTGCTCCGCGTCGGCGTTGGCGATCTTGGTAAGCTCGCCGAAGAACGAACTGATCGCATCGCCGTCGAGCACGAATTCGTGACGCGAGTCGGGAAGCTGTCCGGACTCGATGGCCTTGCTCAGCATTGCGCGGGCGCGGCAGATGCGGCTCTTCACCGTACCGAGCGCGATACCGCAGATGTTCGCAATCTCGTCGTAGGACAGGTTGCCGGCCGCCACGAGGATCAGTGCTTCGCGATAGGTTTCGGGAATCGTGGAGAGCGCGCGCAGGACATCGGAAAGCTCGACGGCGCTTTCCTGCGAAGCGGGAGCGCGCAGGATGCGTTCGGCGGCAATCTCGTCGTACTCGCCGTGAAAACGGCTGCGGCGGGCTTCGCTGTAGAAATGATTGCGCAGGATCGTGAAGGTCCACGCCTTGAAATTGGTACCGGCGGCATAGCGGTCGCGCGCGGCCCAGGCGCGCAGCATCGTTTCCTGCGCGAGGTCGTCGGCACGGTCGCGGCATCCGCAAAGCGCGCGGGCAAAGGCCCTGAGGTGCGGGGCGACGTCATTCAGCGCGCGCTTGAAATCGCCATCGCTGAGCGTCTCGATAGTCTTTTTTTCAGGTTCGGACTTCGATTCCGCTGTCGACGTCATAGGGTTCCCTCCAATTGCTACGTTGACTTTTGAACGCAACTCCCCGCGCATTGGTTCCCGGAAAGTGCCCTGCGGGTTTGAGATCGGCGTCCGGCGCGCATCGAAATGCGGCGAGCCGAAGGAACAGCAGGACCATCGCAGCGTTTGGCCGCTATCAGACTGTGACGGGAACCGGCGCCCGCCGATTTCCTTCGTTGCCGGCACCTACTTACCCAAACCGGACCGCATGGATCGAAGCGACAGCAACACCAGCCCGCCCCCTCCCGAAAAACCAACCGGGTCGCTCGGGCGCGTCCTGATCGTGGAGGACGATACGATGCTCGCAAACGACCTTGCCGACAGCCTGCGGGCTGCCGGCGCTGTCGAAGTGCGCACATGTCCGACGATAGCACAGGCGACACGGGAACTCGCCGATTTCAGGCCCGGCACGATCGTGCTCGATGTCAACCTGGCCGACCGCGCTGACGGGTGGGGCCTGGCGGAGCTTGCCCTGCAACTCGGCCCCAAGCCGCCGGGTATCGTCTTTTCGACCGGGGCGCCCGAAAGCATACCCGAAAGCGTCGCCAGCCTCGGCACCGTGCTGTGCAAGCCCTATGCGGCGGCGGAACTCGTCCAGGCGGTACGCAACACGCAGGGCCACGCCGGCATGCTCGCCAAACTACGCCAGGCCTTCGGTTTTCGCTGAGGATTTCAAGGCGGACCCATTCGCGCCAGGGCAATCGGACCAGCCCAAAAATTTTGAGGCCCCTGCGGCCATTTGGCGGCAGGGGCCTCGGGATCGGATCACCACCGGTTGCGGGGGGTGGGGTGGGTGGGAGGGCCAGTGGTGATACTGGATGAACACCACCGCCCGGAAAGAGTTCCCGGAAAGTGAATCTTTTTCGAAAGAATTTTCGCAGGCCCGACCGGGGGCCGGTTACTAGCCCGATTTAACAAAGATTTAGCAGCGCCGGGCCGAATTTTCGCCACCGGATCGAAATTCCACGAAGCACGGTTGGCAAGCGCCGTTATTGCGCTACATCACCCGTCAGCAAAAAAATTCAGATCGAGGTGTCCATGTCGGTAGCTGACCAGATCGGCGTCCAACTCCCCTTCCTTCGGCGCTATGCCCGCGCGCTGACGGGTTCGCAAACTTCGGGTGACACCTACGTTCGCGCGACGCTGGAAGCGGCGCTTGCTGACGATGCCCTGCGCACCGAGATCGCCGAGAGCCGCGCGGCGCTTTACCGCGCCTTCAACCGCATCTGGTCTTCCGGCCACGTCGAGGAAGCGGACCAGCGCGCCGGCGACACCCCGCTCGCGAAGGCAGCCCAGCAGCGCCTTGCGCAGATGACGCCGCTGCACCGGCAGGCCCTCCTGCTGACGACGCTCGAGGAGTTCTCGCAGGAAGAAGCCGCCGAAATCCTCGACATGTCGCTGGAAGAGGTCCGCTCGCTGGTCAACCAGGCGATTTCCGAGATCGAATCCGAGACCAAGACCGACGTCCTCATCATCGAGGACGAGCCGCTGATCTCGATGCAGCTCGAAGGTCTGGTGACCGACCTCGGCCACAATGTCGTAGGGACCGCCGCCACCCGGACGCAGGCGATCGAGATATTCGAGAACAAGCGTGCCGGTCTGGTGCTCGCCGATATCCAGCTTGCCGACGGCAGCTCGGGGATCGACGCGGTCGAGGACCTGCTCAAGTTCGGCGACGTGCCGGTGATCTTCATCACCGCCTATCCCGAGAAGCTGCTGACCGGCGAGCGGCCCGAGCCGACCTACCTCGTCACCAAGCCCTTCCAGGAAGCGACGGTGCGCGCCGCGATCAGCCAGGCGCTGTTCTTCGATTCGAGCAAGCCGCTGGGCTGAACCGCCGACGGTACAGGGTCAGTCGAGGCGCACGAACGCGCCCGCCTCCCTGTCCTTGCGCACTTTGAGCCCGTCGAACACGGTGCCGTTCATCGTGATGTAGATGCCAGGCCGCGCGACCTGCGCACAGGCGAAGGCCATGCCGAGGTTGAACGCGGCATCGCTCTGCGCGAACCGGGCGGGTGCGAGCGCGCCGACAAGCACGATGGTGCGCGCGTCGAGTCCGACTAGGGCGCGCGCGGTCTCGGTCATCGTGTCGGTCCCGTGCGTCACGACGATGCGCCGTTCGGGCGCGCGCCCGATACGATCGCGGATCGCGGCCCTGTCGGCATCGTCGAGTTCCAGGCTGTCCTTGCGCATCGCCTCCTCGATCCGGAAGGACTGCCTGACGCGCCCCTCTTCCAGGAGGTGCGAAATCATCGTGTCGGCAATCTGGAATTCGCTTTTCGCGTCGAAGTACTGCTTGTCGATCGTCCCGCCGGTGGTGAGGATCAGGATCGCTTCGTCGTCATCCATTGTTTTGTCCACGCTTCGTCCCTGCATTTATCGACCGCGTTTTCCACAAGCCCTTTCCTGTTGAACCATCCTCATTCCGATGCGTTGCGGAACCAAGGAGGCCGGGCAGACCATGACACTCATCGAAAGCGCCCTTGTCGGCGACGAAATCGAAAAGTACCTGCGGGTGCTGATATGCGCACCGGTGATCTATTTCACGATCATCCTGTTCATCCGCATTTCGGGCAAGCGATCCACCTCGCAAATGAACAACTTCGACTGGGTCGTCACCGTCGCGCTCGGGTCGCTGGCCGCGTCCGGCATTATCCTGAAGGACGTGCCCGCGCTGCAGGTCATCTTCGCCTTCGGCCTGTTGCTGTTGCTGCAATTCATCCTGACCAAGCTGATATATCGCAGCGAGTTTGCCGCCAACCTCGTCAAGGCCGAACCGGCCCTGCTCGTAGCCGACGGCAAGTTCTGCCGCGAAACGATGCGCAACGAGCGCGTGACCGAGGCCGAGGTCAACGCCGCGATCAGGGCGGCACAGCTTACCGACCTGTCGCAGGTTCGCTGGGTCATCCTCGAAACCGACGCGACGATGAGCGTCATCCCGCGCGAACCTGCCGATACCGATCGCAGCGCCATGCGCGAGGTCGACGGGTTCAAGCGCGGCGCGATCGGGACCTGACGGAAGCGTCGCTCGAAAATCTAGGCATTTGTTAATTCGCGCGGTAACACGATCCGCGATGATCCGCCGTTCCCATATCGCCCTGCCTGCCGTGTGCCTCCCGGAGTCCGGGGCATGACCGACGCCGTCCTGCCTTCGCAGGAGCCACCCTCGCCGCCCCGGCAACCGGCGGCGGATACGGCGGGCGCGCCCGAGCCGGAAGGCGAGACGACCGCGCGCGGGCCGCTCCACCGCGTCAAGCTGTGGATGCGCTACATCCGCATCCGCATCGCCCATGCGGTGCTGCTGCCCGAGCTCTCGCCCTCGCAGGCACGCGCGCTGCGCCGCACGGTGCACGAGGACAGCGAGCTGACCAGCGGCTACGTGCTGATGAGCGCACTTTCGGCGGGCATCGCCACGCTGGGCCTGTTGCAGAGCTCGACCGCGGTTGTGATCGGGGCGATGCTGATTTCCCCGCTGATGAGCCCGATCGCCGCGCTCGGCTTCGCCTTCGCCTCGGTGGACGGCAAGCGCATTCGCGAGGCAGCGCGCGTCGTCCTGGTCGGCGCCGCCGTCGGCGTGCTGACCGGCGTGCTCCTCACCTGGCTGAGCCCGATCCGCAACGCGACGCCCGAAATCCTCGCACGCACGCAGCCGACGCTGCTCGACCTCGCGGTTGCGCTGTTTTCGGGTATCGCGGGCGGCTACGCGACGGTCATCCAGAAGGGCGGCACCGCCATCGGGGTCGCCATCGCAACGGCCCTGATGCCGCCGCTCGCCACGATCGGCTACGGCGTCGGCATGCTTCATGCGGGCTTCGCGCTGGGCGCGCTGCTGCTGTTCGCGACCAACCTTGCGGCCATCGCCTTCGCCTTCGCACTGATCGCCCGGCTGAGCGGGGCGGCACGGCCGCTGACCGCGTTCGAGTGGCGTCCGCGCTACGTGACCGCGCTGGTGCTCGCGTTCCTCGCGCTCGCCATTCCGCTGTCGATGACGCTCATGCGTCTGAAGGAAGAGGCGACGATGCGCACCGCCGCGCAGGCCGCCATCCTCGAGGCCGCGAACGACCGGCGCGCGCGGATCGCCCAGATCGACGTGGTCAACCCGCTTTTCGGCGAACCTTCGGTCGAGGCGCTCGTCATCACGCCCGCCTATGCCGCGAACGCGACCCGCGACGCGGAAAGGCGGCTGGAGAACGCGCTGGGCGAGCCGGTCTCGATCAGTCTCCAGCAGGTGCTGGCTGCCGATCTCCAGTCGCAGACGCGTGCGATGGTCGATGCCGCGATGGAACGCACCATGGCGGGCATCGCCGCCGACGTCCCGCCGCTAGACAAGATCCGTGCGAGCGTCGGCCTTCCGACCCGCTCGATCTGGAGCAACCGCGCCGGGCGGATGGTCTATGTCGAGCCGATCCCCGCCCCCGGCTGGACGCTTGCCGACTACCGTGAGGTGGAACGCGAGGCGACCGACGCCGACGAGGTATGGGCGGTCCGCGTCGTTCCGCCGGCGCAGCAGTCGCTGCGGGTCGCGATCGATCCGGGCGTAGAAGCCGAAGGCGCGGTCTCCGCCGACCTCGCGGTCTGGGCGCTGCAGCGCTGGGGCATGTCGAAAGCGACGCTGATCGCGCCCGAAGGCGGTGCTCCCGCGCTGGCCCAGGCCCTGCGCGAGGCCGGCATCCGCGTTGTCGCCCCTCCCCCGCCAGCCGATGGCGAGCGCGGGCCGACCTTCGAGGAAGGCGTCGCCACGCTGCGGGTCTACGCCGAAAGACCGACCCTCGTCGCCGCCCGCAAGGCTGCTGCCGAGGCGCGCGCCGCAGCCGAACGCGCGGCGGCGGCCGAGGCGGCAAGCGCGGGAGCGGTGCTCGAAGGCGCGCCCTGACCTGCGAAAGGCAGGCGAAATGCGGCGTGCGATGGCAAACCGATGTTAACCATAATCCCCATGTTTAACAGCGCTTTGTCGGTGTTTTTGACCAAAACCTGTTAACGGCTTCGATACAATTTGCGCGTATTACCGTTGCCTGAGCAACTCCGCCGGACGGAAAGGGCAATGGGCAGCAAGCGTATCGACATCGGCAGGATGGGCACCGTATGGCGCTCGCTTCGCGGCGAGCGCAGCGGCAATGCCACGCTGATGGTCGCGCTCGGCGTCCCGGCCCTTATCGGCGGCGCCGGCCTCGGCGTCGACATGGCGCAGTGGTACCTCTGGAAAAGCGAGCTTCAGTACGCTGTCGACCAAGCGGCCATCGCGGCGGCCTATGCCCGCGCCGACGATTCGACCAAGAACGACTATTCGACCCGCGCGCTGCAGGAGTTCGCCGCCAATACCGGCGTGATCCGCCACATCGCGGCGACTCCCTCGGTCACGCTCGGCGATTTCGCCGGCGGCACCGACAACCTGATCACCGTCGCCTCCTCGGCATCGGACCGGCTGCCCTTTTCGAGCTTCATCACCGGCAGCGCGGTCAGCGTCTCGTCGAGCGCGAGCGCGACTTTCGAGGGCAACGGGACTGCCTGGACGAGCTGCCTCATCGCGCTCCACCCGTCGGCTTCGAAAGCCGTGTGGTTCAACGGCGGCCCCGACGTCGATGCCGGATGCGGCGTGGCGGCGCTATCGAACGCAACGAACGCCATCGAAGTCAGTGGCGGCAGCGGCACGCTCGACCTCGGCTGGGTGATCGCGGCGGGCGGCATCGACAATTATTTCGACAGCATCAGCGGCACGACCGTCATCGAGAACGCGGTCGGCCTGTCGAATCCCTTCGCGGGGCTGACCCCGCCCGGCAATCCGGTTTCGCGTACGCTGAGCTGCGGCAGCAACGGCGGCGGCGAAACGACCTACGCGGCCACCTACGACGTGACCGCGCACACCTACCACCTGCGCTACGAAGGTCCGAAGAAGAACCAGATGTCGCTGGTCAGCACGACGCTGGTCGATACCAATGTCTACACCGAGACCGGAGGCGCGACCGCAAGCACGCAGGTCGGCGACACCTCGACGACGACCGGCGACCCGCAGACGGTCAGCGACGGGTCGAGCGGAAGCGGCAAGGACAAACTATACTGGCAGGTCGACAGCGTCGTCGAGAGCACTGCCACCGTCACTTCGGTCCAGTCCTCCGGCGGCGGGACGGTGAGTGCAGGCATGATGCAGCCCGGCACGTACAGCGACTTCGACCTTTCGTGCGACACCGTGCTCGCGCCAGGCATTTACGTCATCGACGGCGGCGACATCGACGTGAACGCGCAGTATTCGCTTTCGGGCACGGGCGTGATGTTCGTCCTGAAGAACGGCGCGGGAATCAAGATCAACGGCGGCGCGAGCATCAGCCTGACTGCGATGGACAAGAACGAGCTCATCGCCGAGGGCGTCTCTTCCGCCGATGCCGACAAGCTCGAAGGCATGCTGGTGTTCGAGGATCCGTCCTCGTCCGGAAATTCCAAGAACAAGATCAACGGCAATTCCTCGACCTATCTCAACGGGTCGATCTACCTGCCGGTCAGCGGGGTCGAAATCCTCGGCACCGCGGGCGTCACCAGTCGCTGCCTCACCATCGCGGCGAACACGATCAAGATCGGCGGCACCGCCGACCTATCGACCTTCTGCCCGCCGGGGATGGTGAACGACACCGAGGTCATGGCCGGCGACATCCGCGTGCGCCTGGTAAGCTGATCGCCCGCACGGGGCTTATCAATCCCGCAAATCCGGTCTACGGGACGGCGCGAAACCGAACCAGACCGGATTGCCCGATGACCGACGCTCCTTCCTCCGATACCCATAGCCCGCGCACCGACTGGACGCGCGAGGAAATCGCGTCGCTGTTCGACCTGCCGTTTACCGAGCTCCTGTTCCGCGCGGCCACGGTCCACCGCGCGCATCATGCCGCTGACCAGGTGCAGCTTTGCACGCTGCTTTCGATCAAGACCGGCGGCTGCCCCGAAGATTGTGGCTATTGCTCGCAGTCCGTCCACGCCGACAGCGGGGTCGAGGCAACGAAGCTGATGGACGTGCAGGCGGTGCTCCAGCGCGCGGCGCAGGCGAAGGATGCCGGCTCGCAACGCTTCTGCATGGGTGCTGCCTGGCGCAATCCCAAGGACCGCGACATGCCGAAGATCGTCGAGATCGTGCAGGGCGTGGCCGGGATGGGCATGGAGACCTGCATGACGCTCGGCATGCTGACGCCCGCGCAGGCGCGGCAGCTCAAGGATGCGGGCCTCGACTACTACAACCACAACATCGACACCTCGCCCGAACGCTATGGCGAAGTGATCTCGACGCGCAGCTTCGAGGACCGGCTCGATACGCTCGACACCGTGCGCGATGCCGGGATCAACGTATGCTCGGGCGGGATCGTCGGCATGGGCGAAGCGCGCGAGGACAGGGTCGGCTTCGTCCACGCGCTCGCCACGCTTCCCGAACATCCGCAGAGCGTGCCGGTCAACGCGCTGGTCCCGGTCAAGGGCACGCCGCTGGGCGACATGCTGGCCGACACGCCGTTGGCGAAGATCGACGATATCGAGTTCGTGCGCACCGTCGCTGCCGCGCGCATCGCGATGCCGCGATCGATGGTGCGGCTGTCCGCCGGGCGCGAGGCGATGTCCGAAGCGACGCAGGCGCTGTGCTTCCTGGCGGGCGCGAACTCCATCTTCACCGGCGACAAGCTGCTCACCGCGCCGAACGCGGGCGACGACAGCGATGCCGCGCTTTTCGCCAGGCTCGGTCTGAAGCCGCTGGCGGGCGAGGAACCGATGCGCGCGGAATCCTGCGCCGCACCCGCCTGCGCCACTCAAGCCGAACCGGCATGACCGGGCGGCGATGGGCAGCCTTCAAGAGCGCATAGCCGGGCACCTCTCGGCGCTGGAGGCCGATGGACTTCGCCGCCGCCTCGTCCCCACCGATCCCGCGCCGCACGGCACGCTGAGGCGCGGCGACGCGACGCTGCTCGACTTCGCGGGCAACGATTACCTCGGCCTGTCGGCACATCCGGCGCTGGTCGAACGGGCACGCGAATGGACCTCGCGGCTGGGCACGGGGTCGGGCGCATCGCGGCTGGTTTCGGGCACGCGCACGGCGCACCTCGATCTCGAAGCGAGGATCGCGGCATTCAAGGGAACCGAAGCAGCGCTGCTTTTCGCGTCGGGCTGGCAGGCGAACGCCACGATCCTTCCCGCGCTGCTAAGGGCGGCACCGGGCGCGATGGTCTTCACCGACCGGCTGGTACACGCGAGCATGCACGCGGGCTGCGCCGCCGCAGGGGTCCGGCAGGCGCGCTATCGGCACAACGACCTCGCCGACCTGCGCGCGCGCCTCTCCGGCAAGGGAGCCGATGCGCCCGCGAGGATAATCATGACCGAAAGCGTGTTCTCGATGGACGGCGACCTTGCCGACATCGCCGCGCTGCGCGCCATCGCCGACGAACACGACGCCTTCCTGATCGTCGACGAGGCGCATGCGACCGGTGTCCTCGGCCCGCGCGGTGCAGGTCTTGCGGCGGGCGCGGACGTCGTCATGGGCACTTTCAGCAAGGCGATGGGCAGCTTCGGAGCCTATGTCGCGGCATCGCGCGATACCTGCGCCCTCCTTTCCAACGCAGGCAGCGGCTTCGTTTACTCGACCGCTCCGCCCCCGCCCGTGCTCGGCGCCATCGACGCCGCGCTCGACCTCGTGCCGGGGATGGACGCCGAAAGGGCGCACATCGCCGCGCTCGGCGAGCAACTGCGCGCGGGCCTTGCGAAACTGGGGCTCGATACCCGGGGTTCGGCCAGCCCGGTCGTGCCTGCCGTGATCGGCGAGGTCGAAGCCACGATGCGCATCGGTGAAGCGCTGGCCGGGCGCGGCTTCCTTGCCGGAACGATCCGCCCGCCAACGGTTCCGAAGGGCACCAGCCGCCTGCGCATGACGCTGCGCGCCTCGCACAGGTCCGAGGATATCCAGCGCCTGCTCGAAGCGACCTCCGAAGCGCTGTGATCCTGCTGTTCCATCACGGCTGGGCGTTCGATTCCGCCATCTGGCGCGACGTGATCGCGGCGCTGCCCGGGTTCGACTGCCGCGTCGTCGACCGGGGTTATTTCGGCCCTGCGCGTGAGCCTCGGGTCGAGAGCGCGTGCATCCTCGTCGCGCACAGCTTCGGCACTTGCCGCGCCATCGAGGCGATGCCCGAAGGCGCGCTGGGCCTTGTCGCCATCAACGGTTTCGACCGCTTCGCTTCCGACGGCGACGGTCCCGGCGTCCCGCGCCGCGCCTTTGGCCGCATGATCGCGCAATGCCGCGCCGACCCGGCAAGCTTCGTCGGCGACTTCCGCAAGCGCAGCGGCAGCGAAGGTCCGATGCCCGAGCCGGTCGGCGACCGGCTGCTCGCCGATTTCATCGCCCTGCGCGATGCCGACATGCGCAAGACCGCACAGGGGTTGCGGATTCCCGTCCTCGCGCTCGAAGGTGGCCGCGATCCCATCCTGAGCGAGGCAATGCGCGAAGCGGCGCTTTCCGGCGTGCCGCAGATCGAGAAGAAGGTCGTGCCGGACGCGGGTCACTTGCTGCCGGTGTCCGATCCCCTCTATTGCGCCGGCGAAATCAGGAACTTTGCGAATCGCATGGGATGACAGCGGCCTACCGCAACAGGGTCGAGCGCGCCTTCGGTGCCGCCGACGAATATGACCGGCACGCGCGCGTCCAGCGCCGCGTCGCCGACGCTCTGGCCGCGCATATCGCCGAGGCGTGCACCGTGCCGGTCGGCCGCGCGCTCGAGATCGGCTGCGGCACCGGCTTCCTGACCGAGGCGCTGGTCGGGCGCGGTATCGGCAGCCGCTGGCTGGTCACGGACATCGCGCCCGAAATGGTCGAGCGCAGCCGCGAGAGGCTGGGCGAGAGGCCGGGAATGACATTTGCGGTGCTCGATGGGGAATTCGGCATGCCGCCCGAACCCGGCTTCGACCTCATCTGCTCGAGCCTTGCGATGCAGTGGTTCGACGATACGCCTGCCGCTGCATTGCGGATGCGCGAGTGGCTGGCGCCGGGGGGATGTCTCGTGTTCACCACGCTCGGCGGCGGAAGTTTCGCCGAGTGGCGCGCGGCGCATGCGCGCGAGGGGCTTTCGTGTGGCGCGCTCGACCTTCCCGCGGTCGAAACCTGGCGCAGGGCCCTGCCCGACGCGCGGATCGACGTCTCTCGCTATGTCGAGCATCACGACAACGCGCGCGGCTTTCTTCGGGCGCTGAAGGCCATCGGCGCGGGCACGCCGGCGCGCGCGCATCGCCCGCTGACCGCTCCGCAACTGCGGCGCGTCATGGCGAACTTCGAGGCGACGGGGTGCGAAGTGACCTACGAAGTCGTCACATGCGTGCTCGAAGCCGGCGACGGGCGCGCGCCGCGATGAGCGCGCCGGCCTTCGTCGTCACCGGAACCGATACCGGCGTCGGCAAGACCGTCTTCGCCGCTGCCCTCACCGCCGCTCTCGGGGCCAGCTACTGGAAGCCGGTACAGGCCGGGCTCGACGCGGACGGACGCGGGGACAGCGCCGAAGTCGCGAGACTAGCCGGGCTTTCCGACAGGCGCATACTGCCCGAATCCTACGTCCTGCACACTCCGTGTTCCCCGCATCTCGCCGCCGAGATCGACCGGACGACCATCGTTCCCGAACGGCTCGCGCTGCCCGAAACGGACGGCCCGCTGGTGATTGAAGGCGCGGGCGGCGCGCTCGTCCCGTTGACGCGCTCGCTGCTCTACGCCGACGTGTTCGCGCACTGGCAGGTGCCGGCGATAATCGTCGCACGCACCGCGCTCGGCACGATCAACCACAGCCTGCTGACCATCGAGGCGCTGCGCGCGCGCGCGGTCCCGATTCACGGCATCGCCTTCGTCGGGGACGCGAACGAGGACAGCGAGGCGACGATCTGCGAGATGGGAGAGGTCGCGCGGCTGGGCCGCCTGCCCAGGCTCGAACGGCTCGAACCCACACCGCTCGCCATCGCCTTCTCGCGCGGTTTCCGGATGGAGGATTTCGGCGCGTGACCTCGCCCGTCTGGCACCCCTTCACCCAGCACGGGCTGCGCGAGCCCGTCCCCGAAGTCGCGAGCGCCAGGGACGCGCTGCTCTTCACGAAGGACGGGCGCGAGGTGATCGATGCGATTTCCTCGTGGTGGGTGACGACGCACGGCCACTGCCATCCGCGCATCATGGCGGCGATCGCGGAGCAGGCGCAGCGGCTCGACCAGCTCATCTTCGCGGGCTGGACTCACGAGCCCGCCGAGACGCTGGCACGCGGCCTGCGCGCGCTGATGCCGCAGGAACTGACCCGCGTGTTCTTCTCAGATTCGGGATCTACCTGTGTCGAGGTCGCGCTCAAGATGGCGCTGGGCTACTGGTCGGCGCGCGGCGAGGCGCGCGAGCGGATCGTGGTGCTGGAGCACAGCTACCACGGCGACACCATCGGCGCGATGTCCGTGGGCGCGCGCGGCGTCTTCAACCGGCCTTACGAGCCGCTGCTGTTCGACGTGACGACGGTTCCCTTTCCGGAGACCGCACGCGAGCAATTGGCGCTCGATGCGCTCGACCATGCCTGCGCTGGCGGGGCGGCGGCGTTCATCGTCGAGCCGCTGCTTCTCGGCGCCGGGGGAATGCGCGCCTATTCGGCCCGGGTGCTGGCCGAGATGCGCGACATCTGCTCGCGCCACGGGACGCTGCTGATCGCCGACGAAGTGATGACTGGGTGGGGCCGTACCGGGTCGCTGCTGGCGTGCGAGCAGGCAGGCGTCGTGCCCGATCTCCTGTGCCTGTCGAAAGGTCTGACCGGCGGCGCGCTGCCGCTGGCTGTGACGATGGCGAGCGAGCCGGTCTTCGAGGCGCACTACGATACCGACCGCGCGCGGATGTTCTTCCATTCCTCGAGCTACACCGCCAACCCGATCGCTTGCGCCGCGGCCAACGCCAACCTCGCTATCTGGCGCGAGGAACCGGTGCTCGACCGCGTGGCCCGGCTCGGCGAGCGCCAGCGCGCGGCCCTGGAAACGCTCGGGCAGGCGCATCGGATCGAGAACCCGCGCTGCCTCGGCTCGGTCGCCGCGTTCGACCTGCCGGGCGAGCAGGGCTATCTGGCCGACATCGCGCCGCGCCTCATGACCTTTTTCCGCGAGCGCGACGTACTGCTTCGTCCGCTGGGCAACACCATCTACGTCATGCCGCCCTATTCGATCACCGGGGAGCAGCTCGACCGGGTCTACGCGGTAATCTCCGAGGCGCTCGGCGCAACCCGGCTCTAACCCTTCGGACCGATGCCCTCGGCCAGGATCGCGGCGGCGATGTCGGCCACGCGGTCGGTGTCCTCGTCGGATGCCCAGACGGCATAGCGCAGTCCCAGGAACACGTTCATGCCCATGATCGCCCATGCGTGCGCCTCGCCCAGTCCGGGCTTGAGGTCGCCCTTGGCGGCTCCGTATTCGAGGCGCTCGCGAATGCGCCGCGCGGTGGTCTCGTAATGCTTGCGATAGCTCTCGGGATCGACGAACTCGGCCTCGTCGATGATCCGGTAGATTTCCTTGTGCGCCCGCGCGAATTCCATGAAACCGGCCAGCGCGGCGCGCTCGCGTTCCAGCGAGGTCAGCCCGTCGACCTGAGCCTTGCCGGCGCTGGTCTTCACCCGCTCGCTCATGTCCTTCACCAGCGCGCGGAAAATCTCGTCCTTCGAATCGAAGTAGGTGTAGAAGCTGCCGAGCGCCGTCCCCGCCCGCCGGGTGATCCCGCTGATCGATCCGTCGTGAAAGCCTTTCTCGCCGAATTCCTCGGCGGCGGCATCGAGCAACTTGCGAAGCGTCTCGCGCCCCCGCGCGGTACGCGGGATCTTGTCCGGCCCCGCTGTCTCAACCGTGCGATCGTTGCTCATTTGCATCAGCTAGCCAACGGAAATGCACTTGGCAAATATTAAAGTTGAAAGACGGTTCAGGTTTCAATAGAGGCAACACCAGAATAGAACGTCAGTGGAGAGATTCCCCGATGAACACGGCCCGCCTTCGCCTTGCTTCCAGCCTCGTCGTCATCGCCGCCGCATCGCTGAGCGCCCCTTCCTTTGCGCAGGATGCAGGCCCTGCCGGCGTCGACCCGGCGGAAACCGACGCCTACGCCGACGGCGGCATGGAGGGCGAGATCATCGTCACCGCCCGCCGCCGCGAGGAGCGGCTCGTCGACGTTCCGGTGGCCGTCACCTCTTTCAGTGCCGAGGAGCTGACCCGGCGCGGCGCGGTCGATATCACCGACATCGCGCAGTACACGCCCAACACCACGCTCGAGGCTTCGCGCGGCACCAACTCCACGCTTTCCGCCTTCATCCGCGGCATCGGCCAGCAGGATCCGGTCTCCGGCTTCGAGCAGGGCGTCGGCATCTATCTCGATGACGTCTACCTTAACCGCCCGCAGGCCGCCGTGCTCGACATCTACGACGTCGAGCGGATCGAGGTCCTGCGCGGCCCGCAGGGCACGCTTTACGGTCGCAACACCATCGGCGGCGCGGTCAAGTACGTCACCCGCCAGTTGCCGCAGGACGTATCGGTCCGCGTCAAGGCGACGTACGGCACCTACGACCAGATGGAAGGCATCGTCACCGCCTCGGCTCCGCTCGGCGATATCGTGCGCGTCGGCGGTTCGGTCGCGCGGCTCACCCGCGACGGCTTCGGCGAGAACCTGACGACCGGCCAGGACAATTACGACAAGGACATCTGGGCAGGCCGCGCCACGCTCGAATTCGGCGGCTACGGCGAGCCGGTGCTGGTGCGTATTTCCGGCGACTACACGAAGGACAAGAGCAACGCGCGCGGCGGCCATCGCCTGATTACGGGCCTGCAATCCGGCGCGCCCGTGCTCGACGATGTCTACGACACGCGCGGCGGCCTTCTCGATCCCGAGCAGGAAGTCGAAGCCTACGGCCTTTCGATGAACATCACGGCCGAACTGAGCGATGCAGTGACGCTGCGCTCGATCAGTGCATGGCGCAAGGACGACAGCGCCTCGCCGATCGACTTCGACGCGCTTCCCGCCGTCGATCTCGACGTGCCGGCCTATTACCGCAACGAGCAGCTCAGCCAGGAATTCCAGCTTCTCTACGACGACGGCGGGCCGCTGCAGGCGCTGCTTGGGTTCTACTACCTCGATGCCCGCGCCGACACGCAGTTCGACGTCCGCATCTTCACGACCTTCGCCGGGCTGACCGCGTTCACAGAGGCCAACGTCGATACCGAGACCTACGCGGTCTTCGGCGACGTCACCTTCGACGTGACCGAGCAACTCAGCCTGTCGGTCGGCGGTCGCTACACGTGGGACGAGCGCCGGGCCGAGATCCTGCGGCAGAACTACCTCGGCGGCGGGTCGCCGGTCTTCGGCGGCGCGGGCGTGCCGTTCGGCGGCCCGGCCACCGATTTCGACGGTACCGCGAAGTACAAGAAGTTCACGCCGCGCGCCTCAGTCAGCTTCCAGCCGACGCCCGACCAGAACATCTACGCCAGCTACTCGAAGGGCTTCAAGGGCGGCGGCTTCGACCCGCGCGGCGTCGGCACCAGCGCGCCCGACCTCGACGGCGACGGCATCCTGCAGGACAGCGAGATCGCCGACTTCCTGAGCTTCGCGCCCGAAAGCGTCGACAGCTACGAGATCGGATACAAGGGTTCGTTCTTCGGCGGCGGTCTCTACATCGCGGCAGCGGCGTTCCGCATGGACTACAAGGATGTGCAGATCCCCGGCTCGCTGGGCTGCACGGTCGACGGACTGCCCACATTCTGCGGCGTCATCACGAATGCCGGCAAGGCGCGTATCCAGGGTGTCGAGCTCGAAGGCAGCGCCCGTCTCGCCCGCGACTTCGCCACTCCCGGCGACCGCCTGACGCTGTCCGGATCGCTCGGCTACATCGATGCCGAGTACAAGACGTACATCACCAACATCGCGGCAACTCCCACCGACGTCGCCGATTTCCGCGAGGTGCAGAATACCCCGAAGTGGTCGGGCAGCGCGACGCTGGCCTATCTCACGCCGGTGGGCGACGGCGACCTGTCGCTGGGCACGACCGTCTCGTTCAAGAGCAAGACCTACCAGTTCGAGATTCCGAACCCGTTCCTCGACCAGGGGTCCTACGCGCTGCTCGACGCCAACATCGTCTATACCGCCCCGAACGATCGCTGGTCGATCGGGCTGCACGGCAAGAACCTGCTCGACAAGCAGTACAAGACGTCGGGCTATACTTTCGTTCAGACCGATCCGCTTTCCGGCGCGATCGTCTACGACGGTGCGGGCAACGTCATTCCGACGCTCGGGCCGGAAGGGACGCTTACGGCCTTTTACGGAAACCCTCGACAGGTCTATGTAAGCGCGACGATCAAGTTCTGATCGTGGTCGGCAATCCTAACCGCCGGCCGGCGGGGGCACGCGCATGACCTATCGGGAACACCGCTTTCGAAGCGCCGACGACAGGCTCGACCTGTTCGCCCGGGACTATCCCGGCGACGGGCCGGTCCTGCTGATGATGCACGGCCTCACCCGCAACAGCGCAGACTTCGAGCCCCTCGTCGCGCACCTCGAGGGACGGTACCGGCTGATCGTGCCCGACCAGCGCGGGCGCGGCCTGTCGCAGAACGATCCCGACGCGGCCAACTATCGACCCGACACCTATTCGCACGACATGTTCACGCTGCTCTCGTCGCTCGAAATCGAGACGGCGAACCTTGTCGGGACGTCGATGGGCGGGCTCATGTCGATGGTCATGGTGGCGATGCAGCCCGAGCGGTTCCCGTCGATCGTGCTCAACGACATCGGACCGGAGATCGACGACGCCGGTCTCGGGCGAATCGCGAAATTCGTCGGTCCGCGCGGGGCGATGACCGACTGGGCCGAGGCCGCCGAACGGACCCGCGCGCTCAACCAGCATGCGCTCAGGGGGCTCGACGCGGACGACTGGCTGGCTTTCGCCCGCAGGACCTGCCGCGAGACCGAGGCCGGCGAGATCGAGTTCGCGTACGATCCGCGCATAGCCGATGCTTTCGCAGAGCCCGAAGGGGTCGCGCCCGTCGACCTCTGGCCGCTGTGGAACGCGATGTCCGCCCATCCCGTACTGCTCGTGCGCGGAGAGACGTCCGACCTGCTCTCTCGCGAAACGGTGGCGCGGATGGAACGCGAGCATGCCGGGCCGTTCGCCTTCGTCGACCTGCCGGAGAGGGGACATGCGCCCATCCTAGACGAGCCGGAGGCGGTCGCGGCGATCACGCGGTTCCTGTCCGAGCACGCGCGCTAGATGGCGACAGGTACCGCCCGCGACACCGCGGCACGGCCCGGCGTCGTGCTGGCGATGCTGCTCGCCGTCTACATCTTCAACTGGATCGACCGGCAGATCCTCGCGATCCTCGCCGCGCCGATCCAGGCGGACCTCGACCTGACCGATGGCGAGATGGGCCTGCTCGGCGGCATCTCCTTCGCCCTGCTCTACTCGACGCTGGCGGTACCGCTGGCGGCGCTGGCGGACCGGACGAGCCGCAGCTGGGTCATCACGGTCAGCCTCGTCGTATGGAGCGGCTTCACCGCGCTGTGCGGCCTTGCGCAGGGGTTCTGGCAGATATTCTTCGCAAGGCTCGGCGTCGGTGTCGGCGAAGCAGGCGGCGTGGCGCCGTCCTACGCGGTGATCAGCGACTACTTCCCCAGCGAGAAACGCGCCCGCGCACTTTCGGTATACGCGCTCGGCGTGCCGGTGGGTTCGGCGGCTGGCGTGCTTGCAGGCGGGTACATCGCGGCCACCGTCGACTGGCGGATCGCGTTCTTCACCGTCGGGCTTGCGGGCATCGTGCTGGCTCCGCTGTTCAAGGCGCTGGTGAGGGACAAGCCGCGCGCCGTTCCCGCGCAGGCATCCCCCGGCCTTGCCGACCACGGCCTTGCCGCCACCGCCCGGCTGCTGGCGCGCAAGCCCTCCTTCTGGCTGCTGTCCTTCGGAGGGGCAGCGTCCTCGATGCTGGGCTACGGCATCGCCTTCTGGCTGCCCAGCCTCCTGCAGCGCAGCTTCGGCCTCGATCTGGTCGAGACATCGCAATACTTCGGTGCGCTACTCCTCCTCGGCGGGGTCGCGGGCATCCTTGCCGGCGGCTGGCTTGGCGACCGGCTGGGTGCGCGCAACAAGGCCTGGTACGGCTACGTTCCCGCCATCGCCTTCGTCGCCGCGACCCCGCTGTTCGCACTCGGCATCGTCGCGGAGGATACCGCGTTGTCCTTCGTCCTCTTCCTGCTTCCGCAAGCCCTCGCCTACATCTGGCTCGGACCGGTGCTTTCGGCGATACAGCACCTCGTCGCGCCGCCTGCCCGCGCGACGGCTTCGGCACTGTTCCTGCTGATCAACAATCTCATCGGCCTTGGCGGCGGCATCTATGCGCTCGGCGCCTTCTCCGAGTTCCTCATGCCGATCTACGGCAACGAGGCGCTGCGCTACTCGATGCTCTACTCGCTCGTGCTGTACCTCGTGGCAGGACTTCTTATGGCGCTCGCCGGCCCGCGCCTCCGCCGCGACTGGGTGACCGAGATCACTTGAAACCCCGAGGGCGCGGCGCGCGTTGTCCCCTGCACGATCAAAAGCATCGAAAGGGCCAGGGGCAGTGGCGGAAACGCTCGACGGAGCAATACCCGAAAGCATCGTGAGAAAGGCGCATCTCGTGCTCGAGAGCGCCGACGGGAAAGGAATGATGCTGGCGACCGCCGAAAGCTGCACCGGCGGACTCCTCGCCGCTCTGCTGACCGATGTGCCGGGCCTGAGCCACGTGTTCGAGCGCGGCTTCGTCGCTTACTCGAAAAGCGCCAAGTGCGACCTCCTCGACATCGATCGCGACAAGGTCGAGGGATGCGGCGCGGTCAGCCGCGAGATCGCCATCGACATGGCCGAAGGCGCGCTGCGCCGTTCGGGCGCCGAGGTCGCGCTTTCGATCACCGGCTTTGCCGGACCGGGAGACGAAGGCGACGAAGAAGGGCTTGTTCATTTCGCGTGTTGCCGCAAGGGTGGCGCGATGACGCATCGCGAAGAACATTTCGGATCGATCGGGCGCGAAGGTGTGCGCAAGGCAGCGCTCGAGGTTGCCCTCGACATGATGGCGGGAGCCGTCGGGGAATGACCGCAGGCTCTGCGCACCCCTTTTACGACATGCACCGGCACGGCTTCGTGCGGGTCGCGGCGAGTACGCCGCACGTGCGCACCGCCGACGTCGCCTTCAACCGCGATGCGATCCTGAAGGAAGCGCGCCGCGCGCACGAGCGCGACGTCGACCTGCTTGTCTATCCGGAACTGTGCCTGTCCTCGTATGCCATCGACGACCTGCACATGCAGGCCGCGATGATCGAGGCTTGCGAGCGGGCCGTCGCGGAAATCGTCGAGGCCAGCGCCGGCTTGTCGCCGGTGCTGCTGGTCGGCGCTCCCGTCGCGCACCGGGACCGGCTCTACAACTGCGCGCTCGTCATCGCGAACGGGCGGCTGCTGGGCGTCGTGCCGAAGAGCTACCTGCCCAATTACCGCGAGTTCTACGAAAAGCGCTGGTTTGCCCACGGCCGGAACATTCGCGGGCTGTCGACAAAGGTCGCGGGCCATGAAGCGCCTTTCGGCTGCGACCTCGTCTTCGCGTCGGAACGGCTGCCCGGTTTCCGCTTCTTCGTCGAGATCTGCGAGGACTTCTGGGCCGCCGTGCCGCCCTCGACGATGGGCGCGCTCGCCGGGGCGACGATCCTGTGCAACCTCTCCGCCTCAAACATAACCATCGGCAAGTCAGACGAGCGCCACATGCTCTGCCGCTCGCAATCCTCGCGCGCGGCGGCAGCCTACGTCTATTCGGCGGCGGGCCATGGCGAGAGCACGACCGACCTTGCCTGGGACGGACAGGGCATGATCTACGAGCTGGGCGACCTGCTCTGCGAGTCCGAACGCTTCAGCCTCGAACCCGAACTGTGCCTTGCCGACATCGACTGCGAGCGCATCTCGAACGACCGCACCCGGCTGCAGACCTTCAACGATGCCGCCGAGGCGAACGGCCGGCCCGAGGACAGCTTCCGCACCGTCGCCTTCGACCATGCGCCTGCGAGCGGCGACATCGGCCTTGTCCGCCCGATCCGCCGCTTCCCGTTCGTGCCGAACCGCCCCCACAAGCTCGACGAGGACTGCTTCGAGGCGTTCAACATCCAGGTCGAGGGGCTGATGCGCCGGTACGAGGCGACGCGCGGCGATTCGATGGTGATCGGAGTTTCGGGCGGTCTCGATTCGACCCATGCGCTGATCGTCGCGGCCAAGGCCTGCGACCGTCTCGGCCTGCCGCGCACGCACATTCGCGGCTACACGATGCCCGGTTTCGGCACGTCCGAAGGCACGAAGTCGAACGCGTGGAAGCTGATGAAGGCCCTCGGCATCACCGCCGGGGAAATCGACATCCGCCCCGCAGCGACCCGGATGCTCGAGGATATCGGCCACGCCTTCGCCGATGGCGAGCCTGTCTACGATACGACTTTCGAGAACGTGCAGGCCGGCCTGCGCACCGATTACCTGTTCCGGCTGGCGGGGCAGCATCGGGGGTTCGTGATCGGAACCGGCGATTTGTCCGAACTGGCGCTGGGCTGGTGCACCTACGGCGTCGGCGACCAGATGAGCCACTACGCGGTCAACGCGGGCGTACCCAAGACGCTGATCCAGTACCTCATCCGCTGGACCACGACGACCGCGCAGTTCGACGAGGCGACCGACACGGTGCTGCTATCGATACTCGGCACCGAGATTTCGCCCGAACTGGTCCCTGTCGGAGAGGACGGCGAGATCCAGAGCACCGAGGACAAGATCGGCCCCTACGAGCTCAACGACTTCTTCCTGCACCACATCATGCGCTTCGGCCAGCGACCCTCGAAAGTCGCCTTCCTGGCATGGCATGCCTGGCGCGACGTCGGGGAGGGAAGCTGGCCCGCCGAATTCCCAGAGGCGAACAGGAACGCCTACGCGCTGGCGGAAATCCGCAAGTGGCTGGAGAGCTTCTGCTGGCGCTTCTTCGCGTTCAGCCAGTTCAAGCGCTCGGCCATTCCCAACGGCCCCAAGGTCAGTTCCGGCGGCGCGCTCAGCCCGCGCGGTGACTGGCGCGCGCCTTCGGATGCGGTTGCCGACGTGTGGCTCGACGAACTGCGCGCGAACGTTCCCGAAATTTGATTCGAGAACGATCTGGATTTTGCCAAGTTTCGGGGAACCTTCGCGCTTCGGGTTGCGTTGCACAACCGTCTGAGAACCCGGGAGCAAAAATCAAATCATGCAGCGTTCGATTGCTCCTCAAGTTGTTGAAAAGACGTCCCCCGCCAGTATCGAAACGATTGCCGAGCGCGCTCTTGCAATTGCAGCACAGTCGCACTTGCGGGTCGCGACCGCAGAATGCTGCACCGGCGGCCAGATTGCCTCGCTGCTGACGGGTTCCGCTGCATCGAGAAGCGTGTTCGACAGGGCGTTCGTCGCCTTCAGTCCGCAATCGCTCGGCGACATCACCGGGCTCTCGCCCGCTGAGATCGCGCTGGCTGGCGAGGCCAGCGACGTCGTCGCGATGGCGATGGCGCGCAAGGTCCTGCGCAACTCGAGCGCGGACATCGCGCTGGCCATCGCAAGCGCCCCCGGCCCCGCCCCCTTCGGTGAGGGCAACCTGCACGTCCACATCGCCTCGCTCGACAGGGCCGGGCACCGGCTGCACCGCGAATTCCATTTCCGCATCGCCGCCTATTCCGAAGGCCGCGACATGACTGCCCGCGCTGCAGTGCTTCTCCTGCAGGAAGCAATCGAGGCGTCGAAAAAGCGCCGCTTCTGACAGTTCCCGGCTGCCATTAGGGCGGCATGAAGGTTTCCGCGCTAGGCAGGAGGCGAAACGTTCGCCTGCACGGAAATCGCATGTCCGAGACCAGCCTCGATCCCATCGTCGTGATCGGCACGGACAGCCCCATCGGGCTGACGGTGATGCGCGAGCTGGGCGAACGCGGCATCGCGGTCCATGCCTTCGGCAAGGGCGAGGACGCGCTCGGTCGCTGGTCGCGCCATGCCTCACGGTTCCGAACGATCCCCGGCCCATTGGCCGACTGGTTGCCCGCGTACGTAGCAGCGCACCGGATCGGCGCCGTCATGGCAATTTCCGAGCATCACCTGATTGAGCTCGCGCGCCTGAAGGCCCGGCTCGGCGGCGCGCGCGCGCTCTGCCCCGATCCCGAGAAGCTCAACCTCGTGCTCGACAAGCGACGCACGTTCGCGCTTGCCGCAGAGGCGGGCATCGACGTTCCGCGCGGCTGGCATCCCGCCGCCGGAGAGGATTTCGCCGCGATCGCCCGGTCGCTCGACTATCCGGTGGCGATCAAGTGGCCCGATCCCAATGCTGTATCCCGGCAACTGGCCGCAGGCGGCATCGCGCTCGAAAAGGTCGAGTACGCGGCGGACGCGCCATCGTTGCTCGACATCCTCGACCGCTATGCGCCGCTAGGCGTATGGCCGCTCGTCCAGACATGGGTTGCAGGCCACGGCCTCGGCCAGATGCTCAACATGCACGATGGCCGCGCGACGCTTGTCTTCCAGCATCGCCGCTTGCGCGAATGGCCGCCGAGCGGCGGCGTCTCGGCGCTGTGCGAAGCGGTGCCGCTTGCCGAGCATGCCGCGCAGATGGAGCGGTCGGAGCGCCTGTTGCGCCGCATCGGCTGGGAAGGCCCGGCGATGGTCGAGTACCGCTTCGATCCGGCGACGGGACGATACTGGCTGATGGAGATCAACGGTCGCTTCTGGGGCAGCATGCCGCTTGCCTACCACTGCGGCGCGCATTTTGCGTGGGAGGCATGGCGCTGCGGTGTCGAGGGCAAGGACGCAGCGCCCCACCAGATCAGGCAGCGCCGTGCCCGCTACGTCATTCCCGACGCGAAGCACCTTCTCGCCGTGTTGCGCGACGGCAAGCTTCCGGTCCTGCGCCGCCTTGCGTTCGGCTTGCGCTTTGTTGCGGACTTCCTCGACCCGCGGATGCGATACTACGTCTGGTCGCTGCGCGATCCGGGGCCGTTCTTCGGCGACCTTATCGGCATCGTCAGGAAGCGGCTGCGGCGGCGTTCGGAAAAGCCCGGCACAACGCGCGGACGGCTTCCTCGATCCGCGTGAGGCAGGTCTCCATGTAGGCCGGGTCGAGGCCGAAGGGATCGTGCAGGTGCGGCACCCCCGCATAGGCACCGAGCAGGCCGCGCGGCAGGTGCGCCAGGCCCGACAGGGCGGAAAGCCTGCGCAAGTGGCGCGTCTCCATCGCCAGCAGGTAGTCGCCCGGCCTCGCCCGGAAGTCGCGCATGTCGGTGGCCGCATGCCCGTCGAGCGAGAGCCCGCGCCGCGCGGCAACCTCTGCGGTTCCCGGCCAGGCGGGCCTGCCGGTGGTGGTCGAAAGACCGAACGATGCGGTCTCCATCCCCGCCCGCCGCGCCAGCGCCTCGGCATAGGCGCTGCGGCATATGTTGCCGTGGCATACGAATACGAGGCGGCGCACTGCCTCAGGCTCGGGCCGCAAATCGCACGCGATGCCGCCCGCGACTTCTCCGTAGGCAAGGCCGAGCCGCACTGCCCCGCGCCAGGTTCCGAAGCGCCTGTCTATCGCGGCAAACATCACCCGGCCCCGTAGAGCGCGTTGGAGACCGCCTGCTCGGCATAGCGCATACCCGTGCGCAAGGGGCTGCAGGGCAGCAAATGCGTCGTCGCCCTGCCCGGCGCCGGTCGCGGGGCATCGTCGGCATAGGTTGCCGTTCGCACACCCGGCATGGCGGCAAGTCCCGCGCACAGCTTCGCGAACCGGCGGCGCACCACCTGGTTCACCTGCGCACGGTCACGACTGAGCAGTTCGAAGCTGTGCGATACAAGAGTGAACGAACCCGCTCCGCAGTCGCGCGCATGTCCTATGGCCGCGAGGGTTTCGGCGGCACTGAGCGCGGTCACCTGCGCGTGGCGCAGCCGGTCTCCGAAACCTGCTATGCAGCCGACGGGCACTTCGACCACGCCGCGATGTTCGACAGGCTCGCGATCCTCGGGGCCGAGCGAAATGGCGCAATGCGATCCCGCGATGCCGGGACAGTGACTGGTGTCGTGTGTCAGGCCGAGCTCGCCCAGCGCCAGCAGCGTATCGTCGTCTGCACCGTAATTGCCGGCGCGAAAGGCGGTCGGCGCAGGCGCTCCGGCAGCGACGAGAGTATCGCGTGCCCATTCGATCAGGCCGCACTGCTCGTCGAACGAAAAATCTCGCAGGTTCAGGCCGGTCCTGTTCCCCAGCGGATTGGAGTCCCCTGCAAGTTCGAGCCATTCGGTGTGGAGGTGCAATTGCACGTCGTGGCCGCGCTCGACGATGGGGGCGACGACGTCCGAAATCGCTTCGACGCCCCAGATCAGCGCAGGCATCGGATCGACGAAGAACACGGCCTTGAGGCCGTGATCGTCGAACACGTCCATCTGGTAGGGAACGCCGACGCTCCCCGATGGCGTCTCGCACGCAATGGAGCGCCTGAAGTTCTCGGCACGGCAACCCGGCCCCAGCCGCTTCGCCATGCCCGCTGAATATTCGGTGTCGATGGTGATGTAGACCCTGGTCATGCGGCCCGACCTTCGAGCCCGAGCGTCGCGCGCGCCTTGCGGATCGCGCGGAAGGCCAGCGACTTTGTCCGGTTGTGCGACGGGAACGCCGCCGGGCTTCGCGGCGAAAGGCCCATCTGCCGCAGCATGTGGTTGAAGGCCCGCGCGTCGGCCTCGGCAAAGCTCCAGTCCGAGCGCCAGGTGACCGAAAGCGAGATCGATACCGCATCGCCGTTGCGCACGAAGTGCGGTGCCTTGACCGGAACGTGGATCGCCTCTCCAGGCGCGATCGAGATCTCTCGCCCCAAGTGGCGGAAATCGTCGCGCCAGGGGATATTGCGGTGATGCTTGCCCAGATGGAAGGCCTCGTGCACCTCGGGCCGCAGCAGCGTCTCGTCGCCGGGAAACACGGTCATCGTCTTCTCGCCCCGCACCTGCAGCAGGATGTTGTGTTCGGGATCGAAGTGGAACGGCGTCACCGATCCTGGCGAGGTGACGAAGACGAACCCCTCGGTCTGGAGCATCGCTCCGGTGCGCGGCTCGACGATCGGCTTCACTTCGTCCAGCAGGGCATGGAGCAGTTCGGCGTAGGGCGGATGCTGCTCGATCCGCTTCAGCACCATCCACGACCCGTTGTCGGCGATGGTGCGGATCGTCTCGGCAATGCCGAGCGACGGGGCGGGCACATCCTCGGGCGCGATGCCGACGGGCAGGTCGCCCGGATTGTACTCGACGCTGTCCCCGGGAAGCGCTGCGGCAAGTTCCTCGAGTGCGGAAAGCGTCAGCAGGGGGTGGTCGAGCAGCCGGTGAGAGAGCCGCGCGGCCTCCCCGGGATAGACCCGCCCGAATTCGGCGAGGCCCGCTTGCGTGAATACGGCGTCCGTCATCGCGAACCCTGTCCTTGATGTATCCGTCCGGGGCGCGGCGAAGCGCCCGCAATTGTGCCGGAATGCCTTAGGACTTTCGGGTTAACGCCCGGTTTGCCTTCGTCTGGGTCAGAACAGGATGAACAGCGCCAGCGCCAGCGCCAGCCCTGCCAGCGGTACCAGCACGGTCAGCACCCCGACCGGGCCATAGGCGTCCTGGTGGGTCTCGCCGCAGATCGCGCGGATCGTGGTGACGATATAGCCGTTGTGCGGCAGGCTATCGAGCGCGCCGCTGGCGATGGCGACGGTGCGATGAAGCTCGCCCGGCTCTGCTCCCGCGCCAAGGTAGGCGGGCGCGATCAGCGGCAGGGCGATGGTCTGCCCGCCCGACGCCGAACCGGTCAGCCCGGCGATCACCGTCACCGCGATGGCCGCGCCGAGGAGCGGGTCCCCCGGCAGGTCCTTCACCATCTCGAGCGCCTGCTGGAAGGCGGGCGAAAGCGCCGCGACCGCGCCGAAGCCGACAACCGCGCAGGTGTTGGTGATCGCCACGACCGCGCCGGTCGCGCCGCGCGAGAACGCGGCGGGCATCGCTCCCTTCGACTTGCGCCCGACGAGGACGGCAATCGCCGTGCCCGCACCGAGCGCGACGACCAGCGCCCACTTGCCGAGCGACTCCTCGGGCATGATCGAGGAGAAGGGACCAAGCGCCTGCGGGTACTGGAAGATCATGAACACGCCGAGCACGGCGGCAAGCGGCAGCAGGCAGAGCAGCGGGTGCGGCAGGACGCGGTTCTCGTCGACCACGTCATCGCCGGGGCGGGCCTCGAAATGCTCTCCGTTCGCCACCGCGCGCTTCACCATGCGCTGGAGCAGCACGTATCCGACGCCCGCCATCAGCACAGCCACGACCAGGCTGACCTGCCAGCCCGCATAGGCCGTCGTGCCGAGGTACTGCATGGGGATGAGGTTCTGGATTTCGGGCGAGCCCGCGCTCGTCATCGTGAAGGTGACCGACCCGAAGCACAGCGCCGCCGGGATGAAACGGCGCGGCAGGTTCGCCTGCCGGAACAGGTGCACCGCCAGCGAATAGACCGAAAACGCGACGATGAAGACCGAGACGCCGCCATATGTCAGCACCGCGCAGGCCGCGACCACCGCCAGTACGGCGTGCCGGATGCCGATCTTGTCGATGATCCACTGCGCCACGCTCGCCGCCGCGCCGCTTGCGCCCATCACCTCGCCGAAGATCGCACCGAGCAGGAACATCAGGAACCAGTCGGCGAAGAAGCCGGTGAAACCGGCCATGTACGACGTTGCGTAATCGGGCGCTTCGGCTCCGGCGAGCGGCGGGAGCCATGCGATGCCGCTGGTTGCAGCGACCACTGCTGCGGCAACCGGTCCGGCGATGAGGATGTTCACCCCCTTCACGGTCATCCAGATGAGCAGCGCCAACGCGCCGATGAGCCCTATCGTACTGAGCACGTGCGTGTTCTCCCCTTCCCTCGCCGCTTATTGCCCCGCCACCGGCAAGGCAACCGTGATCAGTGACAGGGGCGCGAAAGGGGCCGCTCGCCTTGCAATCGTGCCCCGATTTGGTAGGCCGCGCGTTCTTGCAGCAGGGAAACCCCCGCACATTCGCGGGCGGTCGAAGGAAACGCACGATCCGGACAGGCGAAGCCCAGATTCCGCGAGGCCGTCACGGCGCCTCGCCACCGAACGCCGCTTTCTCGTCTCGCCGGTGCCTGCCCTCCCCTGTCCGGGCCGTATTGCTCCTGCTGCTGCTCGTCCTCGCACCCGCCGCCACGGCCGCGCCCGCGTTCACCGCCGATGGCCCCATGACGAGCGATTCCGGGTACTTCATGATCGAATGGGAAGCCGACGGACCGGTCACGCTCGAAATGGCGCGCGACGCCGGATTCGGGCAGCCGGAAGTGCTCTACGCCGGCATGAACCACGCGACGTTCGTCTCCGGACTTGCCGATGGCGACTATTTCGTGCGGCTGCGCTCGGAGGACGGCAACCTGTCCGAACCGCTTCGCCTCAGCGTTGCACACCAGTCGCTGGAACGGGCGCTGTGGCTCGTCGCGCTGGGCGCGGTCGTCTTCCTCTCCATCGTGGCCGTGATTGCCCGCGGCGCAGCCGATGAGTGAGAGCGCCGCCATCCTGCCGCCCTCGCTGGGCTGGATCCTGCTCGCGCTGTTCAGCGTGCTGTGGGTCGGCCTCGGCATCTACTGGGGCCGGCGCAACCGCAATTTCGAGGACCATGCGCTGGCCGGCCGCAACGTCGGCCTGGCGCTCGGTTCGGCAACGGCGGCGGCGACCTGGATAACCTCGAACACCACGATGCTCGCGCCGCAGTTCGCGCTGCAGCTGGGCGTGTGGGGCATGCTCGCCTACGCGACCGCCAGCTTCGGGCTGTTCCTGTTCGCGCCGATGGCGGGCCGCATCCGCCGCCTAATGCCCGAGGGATACACCAGCGGCGACTTCTTCCGCCTGCGGTACGGCCGCGTCGCGTGGGGAATATTCCTCGTCTTCACGCTGTTCTACTCGCTTACGTGGCTGGTCAGCATGGCGATGGCAGGCGGCATCCTGCTCAACGCGCTTTCGGGCATCCCCTACGTCTGGGGCATGACAGTGATCCTTGCGGTGTGCGTCATCTACACCATGCGCGGCGGGCTTGCGGCGGTGATCGGGACCGATTTCATCCAGAGCCTGATCATCATCGTCGGGATCGTGATCGTCGGCTTTTCGGTACTCAGCCACGTGCCCGTCGAGCAGATACACGCCAACCTAGTAGAGGAACGACCCGCGCTTCTCGACGTTCTGTTCCCTGCGGCAATCATGGCGATATTCAACAACCTCCTCTTCGGCCTCGGCGAGGTCTTCCACAATAACGTCTGGTGGAGCCGCGCCTTCGCATTCCGCAAGGGACTTGGCGGCAAGGCCTTTGCCTACGGCGGGCTGATCTGGTTCCCGATCCCGGTCGCCGCCGGCTTCATCGCGCTTGCCTCGGGCGCGCTGGACGTGCCGGTTCCCGCCGCCGACATGGTCGGGCCGCTGGTCGTCGCAGACGTCCTCGGAATGGCGGGCGCGATCGCGATCTTCATCATCGTGTTCTGCTCGCTCGCCTCGAGCATCGACAGCCTGCTCGCGGCGACATCCGACCTCCTCACCGAGGATGTCTATCGCCGCCTGTTCCACAACGATGCCGCGCCCGAACGCCTCAAGCAGGTCGCGCAGTGGGTGACGCTGGCGCTCGGCATCTTCACCTGGGCGGTCTGCGTGCCGCGTGTCGGCACGCTGGCGACGGTGCTGTTCTTCGCCGGCCCGCTCGTCGGTTCGATGATCTGGCCGATCGTGACCGGCCTCTACTGGCGCTCGGCGAACACGACCGGAGCCGTCGGCGGGATGCTGCTTGGCGCGGGGATCGGCCTCGTGTGCTATTTCGCGATCGGCTGGTACGTTGCTACCCTGATCGCGACGGCGGTTTCGATGGCGTGGGTGCTCGCCTGCGCCTGGTTTTCGAAATCGCGCTACGACTGGGCCCGGCTGGGAGACGCAACATGATCTTTTCCGCCGGTTTCCTCAGCTTCATAATCTACGGCGCGCTCATCTGGTGCGCGCTGGCCGCGCTGGCCCTTGCCGCGCTGCTCATTCGAGACATGACGAAAGGAGATATCTGGTGACCCAGCCAGCCTCCCAGGTTTCCCACGAAGCCGATCCCGCCCGCAAGGCAGGCAAGGTCGGCAACTGCCCCGATCCGCAAGGCGTGCTCGATGCATCGCCGGGCCTGCAGCTCGACGTGCTCGACAAGCTGCACAACCAGTCGGTGCTGACCGCCGCGCTGTTCGACAAGGAGATGATGTGCGAGCTGGTCAAGCTCGCCGCGCTCATGCAGCTCAAGCGCTTCCCTGTCGGCCATGCGCTCAACGACCGCATTATGGCCGCCGCGTTCTTCGAACCCTCGACGCGCACCCGGCTTTCGTTCGAAAGTGCGATGCTCCACCTGGGCGGAAAGACGATCAGCGTCGCCGATGCCAAGACCACCGGCGTCGCCAAGGGGGAATCGCTGCGCGACATCGGGCAGATGTTCAACTCCTACGCCGACATCGTCGCGGTGCGCCACACCGAGCAGTCGGCGATCCAGGAACTTTGCGAGTACCTTCGCATCCCGCTGATAAACGGCGGCAACGGGTCGGACGAACACCCGACGCAGGCGCTGGCCGACTGGTATGCGCTGCTCAAGTGGCGGCCCGAAATCGCCTTCGGAGAGCTGGACGAGAAATTCCGCCTCAACATCGGCATCATCGGCACGCCGGGCAACATGCGTACGGTAAAGAGCTTCCTCATGCTCGCCCTGCTCTTCCACAAGAACATCAATCACATCACCATCTTTTCCGAGATGGCGGACCCGCTGGGCGACGATATCCGCGAACTCGTCAAGTCGAGCCCGATCAGCATCGATTTCTCGCAGAACCTGCAGCAAAGCCTCGAATACCTCGACGTGATCTACATGAACGCGATCGCGTTCCTAGGCGACGGGTACCGGTTCTTCGGCGATGCGTTCTCGCTCAATGCCGAAAGCAAGCTGAAGGACGACACCGTCATCCTCCATCCGCTGGCGCGCGGCGAGGAACTTTCGGTTGATCTCGATGAGACCGAACACAATCTCTACTTCAACCAGGCCGACGGCGCCGTCTGGATAAGGCAGGCGCTGCTGCTTGCCGTCTTCGGGCGTCTTCGCGACCTCGTACCTGCCGAATACCTGGCCTGATATCCCTGCGGTCCGCGTTGCCGGGCCGAAGACAAGACACCGGAAGGACCGACGAACGATGTGTGGCATCGCCGGGCTGTGGAGCCCCACCCGCTATTCCGAACAGACCGAAGCGCACGCGATGAAAATGGCCGATGCGCTCTATCATCGCGGGCCCGACGGTCGCGGCTTCCATTTCGACGCGGACGAGAAGCTCGCGATGATCCACACCCGGCTGTCGATCATCGGCCTGAATTCCGGCGATCAGCCGATCCATGGCGTCGAGAGCGACGGCACCGGGGGCCTAGTCCTGACCGCCAACGGCGAGTTCTACGACTACAAGCGCCTGCGCGGCCTGCTGCGCACCGGCGGGTTCGACTTCACCACCAGGTCAGACAGCGAGATCGCGCTGAAGCTCTACCGCAAGCACGGCCTCGATTTCGTGAAGCACCTGCGCGGCGAGTTCGCCTTCACGATCTTCGATCCCGAAAAGCAGCAGCTCATCATGGTGCGCGACCGTTTCGGCATCCGCCCGCTGTTCTACCACAAGTCGGGGGCAGGCTTCTTCTGGGGCTCCGAGATAAAGGCGATGCTCGCGCACCCCGACCTGCCGCGCGAGATGTGCCCCAGGGCGCAGCTTCACCAGATGATGCAGGTCATGGTGCCCGGCATGACCCTGTGGAAGGACATCCACGCGATCCGGCCCGGCCACATGCTGATCGTGACGCGCAAGGGCGACGACTTCGAGGTCGAGGAAAAGCGCTACTGGGACGCCGAATTCCCGCTCGACGGCGAGCACGACGACCTGCCCGACGAAGAGCACATCGAGCGCGTGCGCGAGGCGCTGGTCGAATCGATCGCCTTCCGCCTCGAGGCCGACGTGCCCGTTGCCTGCTACCTGTCGGGCGGCATCGATTCCTGCTCGATCCTGGGCATGGCGGCGGCGATCCAGCAATCGCCGGTCAAGGCCTTCACCATCAGCTTCGACGACGACCGCTACGACGAGGCCTCGATCGCCACCGAGATGGCGGAAAAGGCGGGCGCCGACCAGGACATCCTGCGGATCAAGGCGACCGACCTCTACGGCAAGAACTTCGAGGATGCGGTCTATTACTCGGAGCGGACATTCTACAACACGCTCGGCGTGGCCAAGATGCTGATGTCGAAGCACGTCACCGAGAACGGCTACAAGGTGGTCATCACGGGCGAAGGTTCCGACGAGTTGTTCGGCGGCTATGCGCAGTTTAAGGCCGACTACTTCCTCCACGATCCCGCCTACGCGGAATCCGCGGCGGGCGAGGACATGAAGAAGCGCAACGCGATCTTCTCGGGATCGGTCCTGGCCGAGCGCCAGATCAGCCATCCCGCGTTCGAGGAGGTGATGGGCTTCACGCCGAGCTGGATCCAGCCCTGGATGCTGGTGCTCGAACGGGTGAAGCCGCTGCTTTCGGACGAGTTCAAGGAGAAGCTTGGCGATTACGATCCGGTCGCGGCGATCGCCTACAGCCTCGACAAGTCGATGCTCGACGGACGGCACGTGCTCGACAAGGTGCAGTATTCGTGGATCAAGACGATGCTCGAAGGCCAGATCCTCAACTGGGGCGGCGACCGCGTCGACATGGCGAACAGCCTCGAGAGCCGTCCCGCCTTCCTCGATCACCACGTCGCCGAACTGGCGCTGCGCATTCCGCCGCACGTGCGCGTGCGCGACGGCATCGAGAAGTGGGTCGTTCGCGAGGCGATGAAGCATGTCCTTCCCGAAGTGCTCTACAAGCGCGAGAAGTTCGCCTTCATGGCGCCGCCCGCCCACACCGACAAGGCAAAGGCCGCAGAGATCGACAAGCTGATAGGAAAGTGGCTGAACAGCGAGCAGATCGCGCGCCACGGCATCTTCGACGAGGCGAAGCTGAATGCCTCGATCGAGGAATACCGCAAGTCCGACGACCACGCGCAGAACACGCGCAAGGACATCATCCTCAATCATGCCATCGCGCTCCACGCGATGGACGAACTTATTTGACGGGAAAAGGGCCGGACGCCTGTCCGGCCACTTCCGGTCCTAGACGGTCTGGACGCGCTGGTCGCGGCGGTTTGCCGGGTTCCTGCGGCGACGCTGGCCGTCCTTGCCGCCACGCGGCTTTTCGCCGTCGCGCTTGCGTTCCCCGGCGTTCGCACCGCCGCTACCCGAAGGCGCGAACAGATGCGAGCCGTCGACGCGCTTGGGCGGACCCTTGCGGTTGCGGCCGCGTCGCGCCTGGCCCTCGCCCCGGCGATCTCCGCCACGGCGCTCGCCGCGATCGTCGCGGCGTTCGCGCGATGCGGGCGCTTCGCGCTCCTGCTTCTGAGCCGCCGGAAGCTTGGCCGCCTCTTCCACGAAGCCCTCGGGCAGCCCGACCTTGGCGAGCTTGATGCCGGTCAGGCGCTCGATGTCGCGCAGGTAGGTCCGTTCGTCGGGCGCGACGAAGCTGTAGGCCTCGCCGCTCGCGCCGGCGCGCGCGGTGCGGCCGATGCGGTGGACGTACTGTTCGGGCACGTTGGGAAGCTCGAAATTGAACACGTGGCTCACGCCAGCGACGTCGATGCCGCGCGCCGCGATGTCGGTGGCGACGAGGACCGGGGTCGAACCGTCGCGGAAACCCTTGAGCGCGGCGGTGCGCTGCGCCTGGCTCTTGTTGCCGTGAATCGCGACCGCGCGCACATTGGCGCGGGCGAGGTGCCGCACGACGCGGTCGGCACCGTGCTTCGTCCGGGTGAAGACGAGCGCGCGGTCGATCGACTTGTCGCGCAGTCCGTCGCGCAGGCGGATGGTCAGGAGGGCCTGCTTCTCGCGCTGGTCGATGAACGTCGCGTACTGGTCGACGCGCTCGGCCGTCGCGGCCTGCGGCGTCACCTCGACCTTGACCGGGTTGCGGATGAACTGCTTGCCGAGGTCCTCGATCGCCTTTGGCATCGTTGCCGAGAAGAACAGGCTCTGACGCTTTTCGGGCAGCAGCGCCGCGATCCGCTTGAGCGGGCGGATGAAGCCGAGGTCCATCATCTGGTCGGCCTCGTCGAGCACGAAGATCTCGACGTTGCGCAGCGTCAGCGCGCGCTGGTCGATCAGGTCGAGCAGCCGGCCCGGCGTCGCGACGAGGATGTCGCAGCCCTTGGCCAGCGCACGGGCATGCTTGCCCGCCGGCACGCCGCCGAAGATGCACTGCACCGACAGCGAGAGGTACTTGGCATAGCCGCGCATGTTGTCGGCGATCTGCGCCGCGAGTTCGCGCGTGGGCGAAAGCACCAGCATGCGACAGGCGGCGTTGGACCGCGCCTTGGGATCGGCGGCAAGGCGATGCAGCGAAGGCAGGCTGAACGCGGCGGTCTTGCCGGTGCCGGTCTGCGCGATGCCCAGAAGGTCGCGCCCCTGCAACAGCGCGGGGATCGCCTGGAGCTGGATGGGAGTGGGATCGGAATAGCCCTTCGAGCCGAGCGCGCGAAGAACGGGCTCGGACAGGCCGAGCTCGGAAAACTTGGTCATGAAATACTTTCGAAAAACAGGCATGCGCGCCCGAAAAGGGCGTGCAGCGGGGTTGGAACCGTCGCAACCCTCGCGTGAATAAGGCAGCCACTCGACAAATCTTGCGACTGACTTTCCGGCGAGCCCTTCGCGCCCATCGGGCGAGGCCTCACGCTGCCGGTCATGCATCGGGCGAACGTGCGCCGATGCCAGTCTTGGCGGGCATGTAGGGGCCGACCGGCCAAATGGCAAGCAGGATCGTTTCCCCCTGTGGACGCCGACCTTGTCAAGACGACGGCAAGACGCGATAGTCACGGCAATGTCGGGTGCCCTTCACACCACGGTCGCGCCCGCGAAGCAGGGGCGGAAACATGGCGGATTCCGATCAGACGCAGATCATTCTCGGCTCGAACGTTTCGGACCTGATCGGCCAGGACCGCATCCACTGCCTTGAAATGACGACCGGCCTCGACGTCGAGGAACGCTACGCGATCAGTGCGGTCGGCCTCGAGATCGGCCGTGTCCCGCCAGCCGACATCGTCATATCGGACGTCCAGGTCTCGCGCTCCCACTGTCGCGTCCAGATGAAGGACGGCGCCGTCGTCGTGACCGACCTCGGTTCGACCAACGGCACGTTCATCGACGGGAAGCGCGTCGAAGGGTCCGTCATGCTCCCGGTCGGTTCGATGCTCGCCATCGGCAGCCACAAGCTCAAGCACGCCTGGCGCACACCCGCCGAGATCGAGAAGAACGACGACTTCAGCCGCGAGCTTCAGCGGGCGACAGCCTATGTCCGGTCGCTCCTCCCGCCGCCGTCGCGGGAAGCGCCGATCCGCGCCGACTGGGTCTACGAACCTTCGGCCAAGCTGGGCGGTGATGCCTTCGGCTACGGCCAGCTTTCGGACACGACATACGTCGGATATCTCATCGACGTCGCCGGTCACGGGGCGAGCGCTGCCATGCACGCCGTTTCGATAATGAACAACCTGCGGCAGAAGGCGCTGCCCGGCGCCGACATGCGCAGACCCGGCGAAGTCCTGGCCGCACTCAACAACATGTACCAGATGGACGAGCACGCCGGTCTCTACTTCACTGCCTGGTACGGAGTGTACGATACCGAGGCGCGCCGGCTTGACTATGCCAGCGGCGGCCATCACCCGACCTACCTCGTGCCGCCGAGCCGCTCTGCCGCGATCCCCATGCGTACGCGTAACGTCATCATCGGTGCGATGCCGGAAATGACCTTCAGGGAAGCATCGATGCATGTGCCCGAAGGCGCGTCGATCTACATGTTCAGCGACGGGGTGTACGAAATCGTCGATACCGACGACCACCAGTGGAACCTCAAGGATTTCGTGAAGCTGATGCTCGAGCCGCCTATTGACGGGGTGAACGAAGCGGTCAGAATCTACGACGCCGTCCGCCACAGGGCGCGGCCGGAGACGCTGGACGATGATTTTTCGCTCGTTGTCCTGACGTTCGACTGAATTCGCCAGCGAGTAAAAGGGGGGTGAGCGTGAGCGCAGTTATCAGCGAAGAAGGCGGCGTCGTGAAGGCCGAGCTAGAGGGTCGGCTCGACACGATGAACGTCAACAACATGGAAATGCAGTTCACGGCGGGCATAGCTCCCAAGGCGATGCCGACAATCGTCGACCTCACCAAGGTGACGTTCATCGCGTCGCTCGGCATCCGCATGCTCCTGACGACCTGCCGCACGCTCGACCGGCGGGGCGCGAAAATGGCGCTCTACGGCGCGACGCCGCCGGTCATGGAAGTGATCGAGACGACCGCGCTGTCCGAGATCATCCCCGTCGTCGGCAGCGAGGCCGAGGCGGTCGCAGCCGTCAAGGGGTAGCGGTGTCGTGCCGCCCGCCGGAAACGAGCGCGGCAACGAACTCGTCCTGCACCTGCCGTGCACGATGGACTCGCTCGAACGGGCGCGGCTGTCCCTGCACGACTGGCTGGGCGATCGCATGCCGTCCGAAGGCGCATTGAACCGCATCGAGGTCGTGCTGGAGGAAATGATCAGCAACGTCGTGCGCCATTCCATCGGCGCGACCGCGCTGACCCTCGCCGTCGAATCCGGACCGCAATCGCTGAGGATCACGCTCGCCGACGACGGGCCGGCATTCGATCCCCTCTCCGCCTCGGCACCGAAGCCCTATTCCAGTCTCGACGAAGCGCAACCCGGCGGTCTCGGCATCGGGCTGATACGCAAGCTTTCGCAAGGCGCGGCCTACGAGCGCATCGAAAACCGCAACGTCTTCACCGTGTCGATGGCGACTGCGTGAGCAGGCTCAATGCTGCAACTCGCGCTCGGTCGCCGCGACTTCGGCGTCCTTGGAGGACAGTTCGGCCACGCATTCCAGCAGGAGCTGCGCGCCCATCTCGCAATCGGACCAGTGCGTCCATTCGTCGGGCGCGTGGCTGACGCCCTTGACGCTCGGCACGAAGAACATGCCCGCCTTCACGTAGTCGCAGAAGAACTGCACGTCATGTCCGGCGCCCGACGGCATGAGCTTGTACGAATAGCCGAGCTCCTTCGTCTTGCGCTCGATCAGGTCGACGATCCCGCGGTCGCAGATGGCGGGCGTCAGCCAGCTCATCTCGTCGTATTCGAACTTCAGCTTGTGCTTGCGCGCGATCGAGGACAGCACACGCCGGCAGGCGTTGGCGAGGCCGCGCATGATCTCCTCGTCGAGGTCGCGCCCGACGATGGTGAAGTCGGCCTCGCCCGGCACGGTGTGCGGGAAGCCGGGCTTGAGCGCGACGTGGCCGATGGTGATGCGCGACTTGTCGGTGCCTTCCTCGTCGATGATCCGCTGTATCTCGTGCGCGAAGTCGACCATGCCCATCAGCGCGTCCGACCGCATGTTCATCGGCGCCGTGCCCGCGTGGTCGGCCTTCCCCTTGAGGCGCACGTTCCACTTGAACACGCCCGAGATGCCCTCGACGATGCCGATGGTGGTGCGCTCCATGTCGAGGACCGGCCCCTGCTCTACGTGCATTTCGATGAAGGCGCGGATCGATTCCGGGCGGCGATAGGCGTGCAGCGCATCGTAGGGATCGAGGCCTGCCGCGCGCATCGCGTCCTTGAGCGAATATCCGCTCTCGTCGCTTGCGCTGTCCAGCCATTCGCGGGTCAGCTGGCCGCTCAGCGCCTGCGCGCCCAGCATGCCGCCGAACCGTCCTTCTTCCTCGCTCGTGCCGATGACGTCGATGGGATAGTAGGGTTCGTGCCCCGCTTCCTTCATCGCGCGCACGCACTCGAGGCCGGCGACGACACCGAGTACACCGTCGAAAATCCCGGCTGCGGGAACCGAGTCGAGGTGCGAGGCGATGATCACCGAGGGCCTGTCGGAAGGTCCGTAACGGCCGATGACATTGCCGGCCCCGTCGAGCTGGTGTTCCATTCCAAGTTCTTCGAAACGGTCGCGCATCCATGCGCGCGCGGCCATGTCCGCCTCGGTGAAGCCCTGGCGATAGATGCCGCGGTCCTCTTCGTTGAAGCCGAATTTCGCAATCTCGGCGAGGTCGCTTTCGATACGGTCGATGTCGATACGCAGGGCGGGCTCTCCTTTCCGGCAGGTCTTCAGAGGCGCCTTGCGCCATCCTGCCATGTCGTTCTCATGCGGCCAAGCGGATTGGCCTAGCGCCGGGCGGCAGCGATGCGAGCGGGTATCCGGCTCCTCGCCGCCGCAGGCGTCCAGTCGGTCGAGCCCGGAACGGCGCGAACCGGCCTCGGTTGCGGCGATGGCCGCGCGCCAAGCTCGAAAGCCTCGACATAATCGGCGAAGCGATCCTTTACGACCCCTGCGTCCAGCCCGAACGCATCGAGGCTGTAGCGATGGCGCTTCAGTCTGGAGCTATGGTGCGTGCGCTGGACGTAGGCCTGCATCGCGGGGAGCGCGGGAGCCATGTCCATGTCCAGGAAGCGGTAAATCCGCCGCATGACCGATTGCCAGTCGGCGTCCACGTCCTCGTAATTCACGTCGATCCGCCGGCTCTCGGGAATTCGCCGGCGTGCGGCGCGCATCGATTCGATCTGGAGGTGCGTCTTGTCGAACCATTCGCGACCCACCGTGCGCGGATCGACGCTGTCGGAGTGGATGATCTTCTGGTTCCAGACGAGCGACGAACTCGACGCGACGACCGATTGCGGGTCGCGGTGGGTGAAGACTATCCGGGCATCGGGAAAGACCTTCGTCAGCGCCGGCAGGTCGAGCATGTGCTGCGGGGTCTTGAGCACCCAGGGCCGCCGGTCGTCGTCTCCGCGCATCCAGCCGACGAGCTTCAGGAGCAGCGCCATGTGGCGATAGGCGGGCGTCGCGTCGCGGCCCACGCTCCACGCGCCGTAACCCGGCACGTTCCACTGCGCCTCGTGCTTCATCCCCCAGAACGAGGCGACGAGCAGGCCCAGCTCCTCCTCGGGTTGCAGGGGGCCTGTCGGGTGGATGATCGCGGTGTCCGGATTGAAACGGTGAACCGCGCCCAGGATGGCGCGGGCTTCCAGCCTGCGCCTGTCGAAGCGTCCGGGGCGGCGGCCCGGCTCGGGAACGGGTGCGATCGCCTCGAACATGCGCATGTGGGCGAAGCGATCGTCGGCGGCGAGCAGGCGGTGCAGGCGCGTGGTGCCCGAACGCATCGGTCCGACGACGAAGACCGGGCGAGCGAGCGAACGCCGCCCGATTTCCGGTTGTTCCGACAGCCAGGCCTGCGTCCAAAGCCGGTCGCGAAGCATCTTGGCGATCTGTCCTGCCGCACCGAACCTGCCGAGATTGTTGAGGTCCGCCTCCTCGCGCAGTGCCGCGACAAGCACCTTGAGCGGTGCGCGGAACCACTCGTCGCCGAAGTCCGACAGGCCGGTTTTCGTCCGCGCATTCTCCAGCAGCAGGGCATCGTCGAGTTCGGGCCTGGGCAGCATGCCGGCGCTCCAGGCGGCGGGCAGGACGCGGTTGGCTGCATCGACGAGCCATGAGCGTTTCGAGAGAATACCGGATGAATCCATGCGCCGTCCGTAACCTTTCGGGAAGCGCAATTGTTCCGGAGCGACGTCGCCGCCGCAAGCGCCGTATTCCCGGGTTTTCGGCTAACAAAAGGCAATGGCGACGAAACGGCAGCGAAAATGCCGGGTTCGCGCTCAGATCCCGTAGTGTATCACCAGCAATACCGACAGCGCGACGACCATGATCGCTACGAGCGGAATACCGGATCGAAGGTAATCGCCGAAGTTGTAGTCACCCTCGGCCATGATCATCATGTTGGTCTGGTACGCGACCGGCGTCGCATAACAGAGGTTGCAGCCGAAAAGCACCGCCAGGATCAGCGGTTCTGCAGGAAGTCCGAGCGTATTGGCAAGGCTGAACGCGATCGGCGTACCCACGGCGGCTGCGGTGGTGTTCGACGCGAAATTGGTGAGGATCGTCACGAAGACCATGATGGCTGCCAGCACGCCCGCCGCGGGCAGGTAGCGCAGACCCATCGCGAGAAGCTGTCCCAGCCACTCGGCGGCGCCCGAGACGAGGACGAACTGGCCGAGCGCGATACTCGCGGCAACAAGGACGATGACCTTGGCCGAAAGCGCGCGCCCCACCCTGTCGAAGCGGACGCACCCTGTGGCGAACATCAGGATCGCGCCGGCAAGCGCCGATATCGCGATCGGCACCAGGCCCACGCTGGCCAACCCGACGGCGCCGAGCATGATCACCGCCGCTAGCGGGGCCTTGGCCGAGCGTACGACTTCCTGCCCGCCCTCGAGCATCAGCAGGCCCTCGTTGCTGGCGAAGGCCTTGAGGTCGACGTCGAGCCCCATCATCAGCAGCACGTCGCCTTCGGCGATGGCGGTGTCGATCCGCTCGGGCCGGGTCTCTCCCAGCGGCCTGCGCGCCTGGTGGATGCCGAGCAGCGCCACGCCCTCCAGCCCGGCGGTCTGCGGGGTCAGTCCGATCAGGCGGCTGTCGGGCGCGACGATCATTTCCGCGACGATCAGGTCGTCGCCCGAACGCTCGCTGTCGTTGCGGATCTTGGCCAGGAGCCACGCCGGAGCGAGGCTGGCACCGAGCTTGCGCGCCGATTCCTGCAGGGCCTCGTAGGGACCTTCGAGGTGGACGCGCCGTCCGATGACGCCGTTCTGTTCGGACGGCAGGACGTATTTCACGTCCTTGGGCAGCACCAGCGACAGCTCGCCCTCGTTCTTGCCGAGCATCTGCGAGGACGGATCGAGCCGCAGCTTGGCCATGAACGTGCGCGTTTCCTGCGCCACCGTGGCGGTGTTGTCGGGCAAGAGCCGCGGCATCACGAGCCACATGTAGGGGAGCGCGAACAGCGCGGCGATAAGGACGATCGGGGTGAACTGGAACACCCCGATGGGATCCATGCCCAGGTCGGTGGCGAGCGAGACGACGAGCAGGTTCGTCGATGTCCCGATCGTCGTCGCCATGCCGCCGATGAGGATCGCCGAGTTGACCGGGATCAGCGTTTTCGAGGCCGGAATCCCGCCCTTCATCGCCAGCTTCGCCATGATCGGGATCATCAGGACGAGCACCGGCGTGTCGTTGATGATCATGCTCATGAACAGGCACAGCACGAGCGTGACCAGCAGGCCCACCTGCTTGTTGTATTTCCACACGTTGTTGAGCGTGCGCGCGGCGGGATCGAGCGCGCCCGTCACCACGAGCCCTCGCCCGAGGATCATCAGCGAACAGATCGTTACCAGCGCGTAGTGCCCGAATCCCCTGAAGGCGAGTTCGAGGCCGGCGTACCGGTCGTCTCCCGGCAGCGGCGCGATGTAGAGGAACAGTGCGATCGAACCGATCACGAGCAGCGAGATGATCTCGACCTGCAGCTTGCCCTTCGCGAACGCGTAGAACATCGCGGCAGCCAGCAGCATGGCGGCTACGGCGTGGAAGGACGGCGCAATCATGCTCTTGCGATTAGCGCCCGGCGATGCGCGCGGCAATCGGCGTCGTGCCTGTTTGCCAATAGCTTGCGCGTCGTCATCCCTGTTCGCTGTCGAGCGCCGCTGCCATCGGGGTTGTGCGGGGCAGGACCTGGAAGTCACCCTGCTCGGCGTTCGGAACCGCCGCGGCGGTGACCTGTCGCCAGATGCCGAACAGGAAGGCCAGAGCCGAAAAAGCGCCGATCAGCGCATAGAGCCCGCCCGGCCCGAGAACCCGCATCGCCACCGAGCCCAGTACGGGGCCGGCGACTGCACCCACCGAATAGAGCAGGATCAGTCCGCCGCTCGCCGCAGTTCGCTCGCCCGGTTCGAGGTGGTCGTTGGTGTGGGCGACGCACAGCGGATACAGCGCGAATGCGCCGCCACCGAACAGCACCGCGAGCAGCACGAAACGGCCGGTATCGTCCTCGATGGCCAGAACGCCGCTGACAATGGCGACCGCGCCGAACAGCAGGACGACCACGGTGCGCCTGTCGAACCTGTCCGAAAGCCTGCCGAAGGGCCATTGCAGCGCCATGCCGCCAGCGATCACGCCCGCCATCAGCGCGGCGATCTCGGCCGCGCGCATGCCGATGCGCTGGGCATGAACCGCGGCCATAGCGTAGAACGCGCCGAGCATGACGCCGGTCACGACCGTCCCCACCGCGCCGAGCGGAGAGGCGGCATAGAGCCGACGCAGCGAGAAAACCTGCTGCGTATCGATCTTCGGTTCGGCCATGTGGGTCAACGCAACCGGACCGATCGCCAGCGAAAGAAGCAGCGAGGCGACGACGAACGGCTGCCAGGCAATGTCGGTGCCCAGCGCAAGCAGCGCCTGGCTGAGCGCCTGACCGGCGTAGAGCGCCATCATGTAGAAGGCGAGCGTGGTGCCCCGCTTCGCAGGGTCGGCCCGGTCGTTGAGCCAGCTTTCGAGGCACACGAACACGCCGGCGATGGCAAAGCCATCGACAAGGCGCAGCGCGATCCAGAACCACGCGTTATCGAAGAGCGCGTAGGCGAGGGCGCTCGCCGAATAGAGCGAGACGAAAGCGGCAAAGGCGCGGATGTGCCCGACCCGCCCGATGATGCCGAACACGCGCAGCGAGCCGATGGTGAGGCCGAGGAAATAGCTCGTCCCCGCAAGGCCGATGACCGGTGCCGGCATGCCCTGCGCATCGAGCCTTAGGCCAACGAGCGCCTGCAGCGATCCCACGCCGGCCTGCAACGTGAAGATCGCGATGAGAATCGTGAAGACCGGCCCAAGGAAATTCATGGCCGGGCCCCTAGCCCTATTTTTCGCGCCATTCGACCCTGAACAGGTCGAACCGGCGGTCCTTCAGGTTCTGCACCGCGCCGGACTGGCGACTGGTCAGGAGATCGTCGAGCGAAAGGTCGGCGATGGCGATGGTCTCGGTGTTCGGCGCGGTGTCGGCGGCGACGCCGTCACGCGCGAAGGGGAAATCCGAAGGCGTGAGGATCGCGCTTTCGGCGTAGTGAATGTCCATTTGCTCGACATTGGGCAGGTTCCCGACGACGCCGGAGGTTACGACGTAGCACTGGTTCTCCACCGCGCGCGCCTGGCAGCAGTAACGGACCCGCAGGTAGCCGCGCCGTTCGTCGGTGCAGAACGGCACGAATAGCATGAGCGCTCCCTGGTTGACGAGGTGGCGGGCAAGTTCGGGAAATTCGGAATCGTAGCAGATCATCACCCCGATCGGGCCGCAGTCGGTGGGGATGACGCTTGCCCCGGCACCGCCCTTGATATTCCACCAGCGTCGTTCCGAAGGCGTCGGGTGCAGCTTGTCCTGCGTGTGCGTGGAGCCGTCGCGCAGAAAGATGTAGCTGATGTTGTGGATGTCGCCGTTCTTGACCTTGGTCGGATGCGATCCGCCGATGATGTTGATGTTGTACGACACCGCAAGGCCTTCCATGAACTTGCAGAAGCGGTCGGTATAGGTCGCGATCTTCTCGATGGCCTGGATCGGTTCGAGCTTGCGCTTCTCGATCGACAGGAGCTCGAGCGTGAAAAGCTCGGGAAACACGACGAAGTCCGAATTGTAGTCGGAGGCGACATCGACCCAGTACTCGACCTGCTCCTCGAACTGGTCGATGGTCTCTATCCCGCGCATCATGAATTGCACGGTCGCCAGCCGGACGTTCGAGGGCAGGCGCGTGTTGCGACCGTGATAGCGGAAGCTCCCCTCCTCGGGTGCCAGCGGGTTGGCCCAGTACATGAGCACCGCGTGCCCGCCGCTTTCCTTGTCGCCTGGCCAGTAGTCATGGAGGATGCCCTGCGGCTCGAACCCCTGGTTCATCTGGAACAGGATAACGGAGTCGCGCACTTCCTTGTTGGTGACCGCCTGGAGATAGGCTTCGGGTGTCTTGTACGTGCGCTTGCGGCGCATGAAGCCCGGCATGCGCCCGCCGAACGCGATGCCCTTCAGTTCGAGGTTCTGGCACAGCTCGCGCCGCTTGCGGTAGAAGCGCTGGCCGATACGCAGACGCCTGAATTCGGGATCGACGCAGACTTCGAAGCCGTAGAGGATGTCGGCCTCGTCGACCGGCAGTCGCCCGTAGCCGCCGCCGCTGATCTCCTCCCAGGTATGGTCGCCGAACGCCTGGTCTGCGGTAACCAGGATGGTGGCGCAATGGCCGACGATCTTCTTCTCGTACTCGGCGACGAACTGGCCTTCGGGGAAATTGTTGATCTGCCCGCGCACCTCCGCCTGCGTGAAGGCGTCCGCCTTGCCGTAGATCTGGGCGGACAGTCGCGCGATCGCGCGCGCATCGGTGGCGCGGGCCTGGCGGATGAAGAGCTTCGCTTTGGTATCGGGCATGGCCCTCTACTTAATGCCGCGACCCGGTCCGTCCACCTCTGCCCGCTCTTCGGGAAACTTTTGCACTTACATTCGTTAAGATGGGCGAGGTAAATGATTATGAGCACTGCGATTTTCGCGTTGGCCCTGTTCGGCTGCGCCGATGACGGAACCTATTGCGAGCGGCTGGCATTCGAGGCCGATACCTATCGCACGGAGGCATCGTGCCGCGCCGCCCAGATGGACGCGCTCGATTCCGACGCGGCGCGCGGCGCGCAGTATCCATCGGTCATTGCCAAGTGCATGGACGCCAACAGCCTCGCCCGGCTCGGTTCCGGCCCGGTCAACCTTGCGAAACCGACGCCTGCGCTGGCCCGGGGCAAGAGCCGCGCGAACGGGGTGTAGGCGAACCGCCGAAAGCCGGCAGCCCGCCCGTCCCCGTCAGGTGACCTGCCAGTCGGGCCAGAGCGCCGAAAGCTTGATCTGCGAGAACAGCCAGCGCCCGTCGCGCTTCACGTATTCGTCCTCGTACCGCCCGATCAGCAGCAGCGGATTTGCATGCCCGCCGCGCGTCGCGTGGGGTACGCCCTCTTCCTGCTGATTGATGAGGTCGAGCAGCATGCAGTGTCCGGTGGCCTTGTCCGGACCCGTCAGCTCGATGTGGTGGTTCGACGTCAGGTGAAGAACCTCGAACGGATTTTTCAGGTTCGCCCAGGTGGCGCGGAAAAGTCCGATTACCGCATCGACGCCTTCATAGGACCCGCCGTAGGATTCGGGATAGTGGCAGACGATGTCGGGTATGAACCGCGAACGGATCGCCGCTTCGTCCTTCGAATCGAAAAAGGTCGAGTAGTCGATCCGCAGCTGGCGGATTTCCTCCCGGGCCGAAAGTTCCTCGAGCGTCATCATTCGTCCTCTCCATCGTCGTCGATAATCTGTGGATCGTGTTCGGTATCCGGGTCGTCCCACCTGAGCGGTTCGGGCGGATCGAGCTTCGCATGAAGTTCGGCAAGGTGCTTCATGCAATCCTCATACGCCTTGCCGACCAGCAGGACCGATGCGGTCTGCAGGAAGCATGCGCGCAATTCGAGCCTTGCCTGGTGCGAGCCGACCACTCCGAGGGTCCACCGGCGATAGACCAGATACTCGTGCATGACATGGACGTTGGCGATCCGCTCGCGATCGAGATCGTGGCGCACGTTGCCCTTTTCGATCTCGCGCTCGAGCCAGTTCCTGAACCGGCTGTAGGCGACCGAAAGCAGTTCTCGCACTTCGCGGCGGCGCGGTTCCATCCAGAACACGAACCCGACGACGACGCGACCGTACTCGGTGTCGCGCTCCATTTCCGAGATCATCCAGTCGAGCTCGTCGAAGACGCGCTCCAGCGTGTACTCGGACGTGTTCGCGGCGATCTGCGCCCTGACTTCCGCCATGCGATCTGAAACGGTGGCGAGGATCACGCCGTCCTTGTCTCCGAACAGCCGGTAGATCGTGCGCGGCGCGACATCCGATTCGGCAGCCAGTCGGCGGATCGTGAGGGCATCGACACCGCCCTCTCCCAGGATTTCGTGCGCCTTCTCGACGATGCGCTTCCTGCGCGCGAGGATGGCCGGACTGGTATAGGTGCGCCGTTCCTCCCGGTCGCCCTCCCCGTCCGTTTTCCCGATATGGCGCGCTGGGGCCGTGATGTTCAGTTTCCTCCTCGGTCCGGCTGCCCTACCTATCGGCAAATCCGACGCATGCAATTGCCCGATTTTAGGCGGACGCAAAAACATTCAATCATGATTGTATTTTTGACTTTCAAAAAACGAACATACGTGCTCATTTATCGGGAGGCGTCGAGGGGCGCCTTTTGATTCGAGCTGCATGCAGAATTGCAGCCATCATGGAGGGGATGACGATGGCAAAGAGCCGTTGCAGGGCGGAATCCGCCCTCAAGCTTATCGTAACAGGACTGCTTACCACTGCCAGCACGAGCGTGATGGCGCAGGCGCAGGAGGCCGACGAAGCGCCGGTTTCCGAAACGCCGGTGCAGCAGGCACGCGCGCAGGGCGGCCTCGAGGACATCGTCGTCACCGCTCGCCGCGTGTCGGAATCGCTGCAGGAAACCCCGGTCGCCGTGACCGCGTTCACCGAAGCGGCGATCGAGCGGAAGTTCACCACCGATATCCGTGGCCTGAGCGGTGACGTCCCGAACGTCGTCATCACCAACGTCCCGGGCTTCAACGCGGCCTCGATCGGTATTCGCGGCCAGTCGACCGGCGACATCATCCTGACGTTCGAACCCGCCGTCGCGGTCGTCGTCGACGACTTCGTTCTCGCCCACGTCCAGACCCAGCTCTTCGACCTATTCGACATCGAGCGGATCGAGGTGCTGCGCGGCCCGCAGGGCACGCTGTTCGGCAAGAACACGGTCGGCGGCGTGGTAAACGTCATCACCAAGCGCCCCGATTTCGAACTCGGCGGCGAGGCACGGCTCGGCTATTCGAGCTTCAACACGATCGATGCCAAGGCCGCGATCAACGTGCCGTTCAGCGACACGCTGGCGTTCCGTTTTGCGGGAACGTACCACAAGTCCGATGGATACTACCGTCTAACCAAGAACAACAACGTCGATGGGGTCCAAGGCCGCGAAGGTCGCGGTCAGCGTTGGGGCGGCGGGGACTACATCAGCGCTCGCGCCAAACTGCTTTGGCAGCCTTCGCCCGAAACCGACATAATGCTGACGTATGAGCTTTTGCGTGACCGTGCGGACTCGCCTCCGTCGGTCAACGAGACTCCGGCCGGGTTCCTTTTCGACGTCGTCGGCTTTCCGGGCATCCAGACCACGGGCGAGAGTCCCTTCAACACCGGTACGACGCTTTGTTCCGGCGATGCCGAGGCGCCGACTTGTCCGGGAACGCTCAATGGCCACCGGGTCGATGTCGATGGCGCTTACCTTCGCGCGGAACAGTCGTTCGATATCGGTTCGGTCACGGTCGTCGGCGGCTGGCGCCGGGTAAAATCGATCCTGCCGTCCGACTACACCGGCGAGAACGCCTACCTCTTCGTGTCAACTCGCGACGACGTGCGCGAGCAGTACAGCGTCGAGGCGCGCTTCAGCTCCGACTTTTCGGACGTGTTCAAGTTCACGGCCGGCGCGATGTACTGGGGCCAGACCCTGGACGCGAACGCTACCTCATTCCTGGGTTTCCTTCGCTTCCTCGGCGATCCAACGGCGCTTACCGACCCGAACCTTTCAACCGCCGACTACAAGGTCGATTCCTACGCGGTGTTCGGCGAGGCGGAGTACCAGGTCGCCGATCCGCTCGCGGTATTCTTCGGCGCTCGATACACGAAGGAGGAGAAGAGCTTCTCGGTCCGTCCGCAGGTTCGCCGATCGCTGGTACAGACCGGTTTTTGGCCGGAATACTCGGACAGTGCCAAGTTCTCGCGTCCCACGTTCCGCGCCGGCTACCGATGGGAGATCACCGACGGCATCAACAACTATTTCACCTACAGTCAGGGCTACAAGTCGGGCGGCTACAACGAACAGGCGATGTCGGCCACGTCGGCCTTGCCATTTGCGGAAGAAACCGCGGACAGTTTTGAACTCGGTTTCAAGACCGAGAACGCGACCCGCACGCTACGCGCAAACCTTGCCGCGTTCTACGTGAAGTACAACGACCTGCAGCGCGACGCGGTCGTACCCTTCACCGATCCGATCACCGGCCTGCCCGGTCAGGAAACGAGGACGACGAACGCCGGCAAGGCAGAAGTCTACGGCGTCGAACTCGAACTTTCGGCCGCCCCCGTCTCCGGCCTTACCCTGGGCGCGACGGTCGGCTGGCAGAAAGCCAAGTACCTCGAGTTCTTCACCGACATCGACGGTGACGGCACCAACGATGACGCCTCCTTCCTCGGCTTGCGTAACGTGCCCGAATGGACGCTCGGCGCCACCGCATCGTACGAGACGCCTCCGATGGACTGGGGCTTCCTGACGCTCAGCGCCGACGTAAATTACCAGTCCGAATACGAGTCGGTCACTCTCAACGCTCCGTTCACACAGGGCGAGGAGCGCACGCTCGTGGGTGCCAGCATTGCCTGGAGCGATCCGACCGAGACATATCGGGTCACGGTCTATGGCCGGAACCTGCTCGACGAGGTGTACCGCGTATCCGCCAACTCCGTCGCGGGCCTTTTCAACTTCACCAACTACGCGCCGCCGCGTTCCTTCGGCGTCGAGGCAGGGATGAAGTTCTGAGCGAGTGAACGTGCGCGCCCTCCTTGCCCACTCCCCTGCGGGATCCGGTCGGGATGGCGACCCGTCCGAGAGGGGGCGCGTGCGTTCAACGAAGGCGGTGCGGCCTGCCGATGCCTTCCGGCACGAGGTCGAAGGCAAAGCTGACCCGCGCTTTCGCATCGGAAAACGGGAGCGTCCCGTGCCAGAGGTACGAGGGGAACAGGAACATGCGGCCTGTCGCCGGCCGCATGACCGTGGCCTGCCCCCCGCCGCCGAGATCGTCGGGCAGGCAGCCAACCGCGAAAGCGCCTTCCTCGCTGCCGTCCGGGAAATCGGGGTAGTAAACGCCCGAGAGCCAGTTGGGCGCGTGGATGTGCGCATCGACCGATCCGCCCGGCGTCAGCGTCGTGCCCCAGAGGGTGAGCGACCACTCATGCGGCAAGGCTCTCAGGAACGGATGGTCGGCACGCAGGCGCGAAAGCCTTTCGCGCTCTTTCGCCAGTTCAGCACGGGCGAGCGCGGCCAGCACGAAAATGGCCGGGCTGTCGTCCCCGGCAAGATCGGCGCTCTGCCTGCCCTGACGCGTCACGAGGCCCTCGGGCTCGAAGGTGAGCGAGGGATGCGCTTCGAGTTCCGCGATCAGCGCCGAATTGAATTCGCCCAGGCTCGCGAAGCCGGGTACCGCTTCGAAGTCGCGCGATGTGACGAAGCGGTCGACGCCCATGAGCGCGGCGAGCTCGTCGCGCCGCCCGAGCCTTTCCAGCGCCGCGCACCGCAGGGCAAGCGGCGTGGTCACATCGGGCGAATCGCGCTCGAGGGTTTCCGTCACCCCGACAGCGTCCTCGCAGCGCCCCGCGATGACGAGCATTCTTGCAAGGTTGACGCCGAGCGCGTGGTGCGGCGCGGCGGGATCGAAACCCTTCTCGAACGCCGCGATCGCACCCCCGGTATCGCCGGCGCGGTCGCGCAGGAGGCCAAGCTGGTTCGACGCACGCGGGTGACCGGGAGCCTGGGCCAGGACGCCCTTTGCAATCGTCTCCGCCTCTTCGACGGCACCGGTTTCGGCGAGGGCATCCACCAGGTTGAGCGTCGCCCCGCCGTGGCCGGGCCTGAGGCCCAGCGCCGCACGATAGCATTCGACCGCGCGGTCATGATCGCCGAGCCGCGCATGCGCGACGCCAAGGTGATTGAGCGCGTCGGGATGGCGGGGCGCGGGATCGAGTGCGGCGATCGCTTCGGCCGGACGTCCGGCGGCGAGCAGGCACGACGCGAGGTTGGCCAGAGTCGCGGCATGGCCGGGTCGCAGGCGCAGCGTTTCGCGAAATGCCGCGATCGCATCCTCGAAACGGCCCGCGTTCTTGAGAGCTACGGCAAGATTGCCGATACGCGCCGGGTTTCCGGGATCGGCCTCGCACGCCTTCCGGAAGGCGCTCGCGGCTGCATCGGGGTTGCCGGTGCGCTGCTCTACGATACCCTGCACGGTCAGGGCGTCGGCATCGGCGGGATCGCCGGCAAGCAGCCTTCCGACAAGCGCGCGCGCGCTCGCCGGTTCGGCTCCCTGCGCCAGCCTCGCCGCCTGCGCCAGCATCTCGTCGCGATCGCGCGCCCTCTCCACCATCGCGACTTCAATGGAGTCCAAAACCGGGTACGGCAAGACCGGATGCGCGATGGCGGGACCGGGCCACGCGTCGGCACGATCCCATCGATGGCGCAAAACCTGATAGATTCCCTGCATCCGGCGAGTCGGAACGCACTTCCTGCTCGAAGCCGGTGGAGGATGACCGCATCAATTCGCAACGAAACCGACCGAACCCACTCAACCCACGGAGACCACAGATGACCACTCCTCACGAACCCGGAAAGCTTGGCGACCTGATTGTCAACAAGGACGATTGCCACGAAGTCGAACTCGGCACCGGCACGACCATCCGCCTGCTTCGCTACAGCGAGGAAACCGGCGACTGGGTGCTGTTCGTCCACATGGAGCCGGGCGCCACGTTCGCGCCGCACTGGCACCTGGGCCACGGACAGTACTACGTCACCAAGGGCGAGCTGATCTACGACGTCGGCTCCGCCACTGCCGGGACCTACGGCTACGAGCCGATCGGTTCGCGCCATAACGAGGCGCACTGCAAGGAAGTGACCGAGTACCTGTTCATGGGCCACGGCGCGGTCGCCTTCACCGACGAGGAAGGCCAGATCCGCTTCATCCTCAACCACGAATTCCTGCGCGACATCGCCAGCGGCAAGACCGTGGGCAACGTCGCCAACGAAGGACTGGAAGAAGCAGCATGACCCATCCGGCCTCGAACCAGCGGGCGGACAGGCTGCGCTCGATGCTCGGGGCCGAGGGCCTCGACGCGGTCGTCCTGAGCCACCCGCACGACGTGCGCTACGCCACCGGCTACCACTCGATCCTCGAACGCTGGGGTCAGCAGGAGCCGGTGGCCGCCGCCATCGTCTACGCCGATCCCTCGAAACCGCTGACGCTCGTCATTCCCGAAGCGAACCTCGGCATCGTCGCCGTGCTCAACCGCGACGGCCCGGCCTGCTCCTTCGGCGAAGTTCGCAGTTTCGAGATGCTGAACTTCTGCGAGGTCAGCCGGTACATCGACCCCGATCGCAAGGGCGGGCAGCTGGCGGAAGACGCAACCGCGCTGGCCGACCTGATCAAGGGCGAATGCCAGCCGAACATCGTCGATGCCGTAGCCGTCGCGCTGGCCGACCACGGCATGACCGGCAAGACCATCGGCTTCGACGAGCCGCGGCTTTCGCAGAAGATCGAGCCGCGCGTGGCGCATAGCTACCGCGACGCGCTGGACTTCATGGTCCGCGTGCGCGTGGTCAAGACGCCCGACGAGCTGACCCGCTACCGCAAGCTGGGCAAGCTGGCCGACCGCGTCATCGCCCATGCAGGCTCCGTCCTGCACGAAGGCGCAGACTGGAACGACGTGCAGGCGCGCATCTGCGACTTCATGGTGCGCAACGACGTTATTCCCGTCGACGACGGCGCAATGCTGTTCGGTGGCGCGTACGAGGACGACGACTTCATTCCCGACCTCTTCCGCACGCAGGGCAACCGCAACCTTCGCCGCGGCGATATCGTGATCCTGGAGACGCAAGGCATCTACGACGGCTTCTGGATCGACATCAATCGCACGGCCGTGATCGGCAAGCCGAGCGACGAGTACCAGCGCCAGCACGACATCCTGCGCGATGCGTTCCTGATGATGGTGGACAAGCTGCGCCCCGGTGTTTCTACCGCGAGCCTTCCGGAGATCGGCTACGAGCACCTCAAGTCCAAGGGTGTGCCGACGCCCGAGAAACTGCTCGTCGTGGCACACGGGATCGGCATCATGCCGCTCGAAATCCCGCTTCCCTACCCTTCGGCAGGCCTGCACGGGGTGAAGGACGGATTCGTGTTGGAAGAAGGCATGCTGGTGTCGCTCGACAGCCTGTATTTCGGCGCGAAGCTCGGCCCGTGCCACATGGAAAACGTCTACGCGATCACCGGCGATGCGCCTGAATCGATGTACGCGGCGCCGCTCGAACTGATCGTCGCCGGCGAAACCGCCGAAGCCGAACCGGCGGAATAAGAAGGAAAATACATGTCTAAAATCGGCGACAACGATCCGAAGCTCGAGAAGTATCGCCGGATGCAGCGCATCCGGCAGTTCGAGGCGAAGGCAGAGGCGATTCACGCACAGGGCGAAATTCCCGGCGCGCTCCATACCTACGCCGGCATGGAAGCTTCGGGCGTCGGTGCCTGCATGGCGCTGCGCGACGACGACTACATGGTCGGCAACCACCGCAGCCATGGTCATCCCATTGCGAAAGGCGCCGAACTGCGCCCGCTGATGGCCGAACTGCTCGGCAAGAAGACCGGCGTCTGCCAGGGCAAGGGCGGCTCGATGCACCTGTCCGACTTCTCGATGGGCAGCCTGGGCGAGACGAGCATCGTCGGATCGGGCGGTCCGGTCGTCGCCGGTGCGGCGCTCGGCGCGAAGCTGCAGGGTTCGGACCGTGTCGCGTTGTGCTTTTTCGGTGACGGCGCGTCGAGCGAAGGCGCGATCCACGAGGGCATGAACCTCGCGGCTGTCTGGAAGCTGCCCGCGATCTTCGTGTGCGAAAACAACCGCTTCGGCATGTCGACGCCGACCAGCGATGCCGTAGCGGGCGAAAACGTCGCCGACCGTGCGCACGGCTACGGCATTCCGGGCGTCATCGTCGACGGACAGGACGTCGACGCGGTCGAGGAAGCCGTGCGCGAGGCGGTCGACCGTGCGCGGGCGGGCAAGGGTCCGACGCTGATCGAGACCAAGACCTATCGCTACGGCGACCACGCGGTGAACATGGGGCGCGAGCTTACGCCGCGCGGCCCCGAGCACGAGGACTGGCTGAAGCGAGACCCGATCGTGCTCTATCGCGAGCGCCTTGTGGAATCGGGTATCGACGAGGCCACTCTCGACGCCATCGAGAAGGAGGCCGGCGAAGCGGTAGAGGACGCGCTGAAGTTCGCGCGCGAGAGCGAATATCCCGAGTTCGCGGAAGCGTTCGACCACGTCTATTCGGAACGCCTGCCCATTCCCGAAGACGTCCAGGCCCACGCCTGAAGGAGAACAAGACCATGGCAAGAGCCACATTCCTGGACGCGATCCGCCAGGCACAGCAGGAAGAGATGGAGCGCGACGAGCGCGTCTTCCTCATGGGCGAGGACGTGCGCTGCAACGTCTTCGGCACGACCACGAATTTCGTCGACATGTTCGGCGACGAGCGCGTGCGCGATACACCGATTTCCGAGAACGGATTTGTCGGCGCGGCCGGCGGCGCGGCGATGGTCGGCATGCGCCCGATCGCCGACGTGACGATCTCCTCGTTTCTCTATCCCGCGATGGACCAGATCTGCTCGATCATCGCGAAATCGCGCTATATCTACGGCGGGCAGGCAAAGCTGCCGCTGGTGATCCGCTCGTGCCTTTTCTACGGCAACTCGAACGCGGCGCAGCACTCCGACCGGCCCTACTCGATGTTCATGAACATGCCGGGGCTGAAGATCATCGCGCCGTCGAACGCCTACGACATGAAGGGCCTGCTCAAGGCCGCGATCCGTGACGACGATCCGGTGCTGTCCTTCGAGGACTCGACCTGCTGGATGGCCAAGTCGGACATCCCCGAGGGCGAGGATCTGGTGATCCCGCTTGGCAAGGGCGACATCAAGCGCGAGGGCAGGGACGTCACGATCATCGCCATCGCCGGCGCGGTGAACACCGCGCTCAAGGCGGCGAAGGAGCTGGAGAGCGAGGGCATTTCGGCAGAGATCGTCGACCCCCGCACGCTGGTCCCGCTCGACAAGGAACTGATCCTGCAGTCAGTCCGCAAGACCGGTCGCGCGATCTGCGTCGACGTGGCGCACCAGACCTGCAGCGCGGCCAGCGAGATTTCGGCGATCATCGTGGAGAACGAGTTCGAATCGCTCAAAGGACCGGTCCTGCGAGTGACGACGCCCGACACCCACCTGCCGTTCAGCCCGCACATCGAAAAGCCGCTCTACCCCACGGTCGAGCGCATTGTCGCGGCGGCGAAGAAGGTCGTCGGCCAGCGGCAGCCCGCATAAGGAGTTCAGGAAATGGCAGACCACACAGTGGTCCTCCCGCAGTTCGGGATGGGCATGAAGGACGGCGAGATCGTCAAGTGGCTGAAAGCCGTGGGTGACAGCGTCACCGAAGGCGAACCGCTGGTCGAGGTCGAAGCGGCGAAGACCGAGGTCGAGGTACCCTCGCCGGTGACCGGTACCTTGAAGCAGATCGTCGCGGAAGAGGGATCGACCGTCGACGTGCGCGAAGCAATCGCAATCATCGAAGTCTGACAGGGCAAAGGACCTGACGGAGCGTCGGCGGGGCGACGCTCCATCGAGAGGAACGCAGGATGATGGGTGGGATCGGGCTCGGCGGGGTTTTCCGCTGGATCGTAGGACTTTTGCTGCTCGCGACGGGTGTCGTGCTGCTGATCGGGGGGGCGAGGCTGCTCTCTCTCGGCGGCTCGGCCTACTATGTGCTGGCGGGTGTTGCCTGCACCGCGTCGGCGGTGCTGCTGCTGAAGCGCAGCAGGCTTTCGTTCTGGATATTCGCGGCCTTTCTCGCCGCCACGGCGGTCTGGTCGGTGTGGGAAGTCGGCTTCGACTTCTGGCAGCTTCTCCCACGCCTGTGCGGCCCCGCCGTCGTCGGCGTCGTGCTTGCCCTCGTCCCTCTCGGCAAGCGGAAGGCCACGCATCCTGCCGACCGTCACGATCCCGGACGCACCGCGCGCTTTGCCGATCTCGGCGTATCGCTGGCAAGCTTCGTGCTTCTGATCGCGGCCGCGCTGGCGGGCGGAGACGAAGGGGAGGCCGCTGTCCGGGGTAGCGGGGCGACGGTCGCGAGCGCGCCGGGCGATACCGGCTGGACCGCCTACGGGGCGGATGCGGGCGGCCTGCGCCATTCGGGCGCGGCCCAGATCACTCCCGCCAACGTCACTTCGCTCGAACAGGCCTGGGCGTTCGAGACCGGCGTGAGCAATGCCAAGCGGCCCGACATCAAGGGGACCGTCTCCTTCATGGCGACCCCGATCATGGTCGAGGACCGCCTGGTCTTCTGCGAGCCGACCGGCGCCGTCGTCGCGCTCGATCCCGACACCGGCAAGCGGATCTGGCGGCGCGATCCGGGTATCGACCCGGGCGACGCACAGATGCTCAACTGCCGCGGCGTTTCCTATCACAAGGCCGCAGACGCCGCGGAAGGGACCTGCTCCTCGCGCATAATCAACGCTGCCATCGACGGCAGGCTGATGGCCACCGACGTGCGGACCGGCGCCCCCTGCCCCGGCTTCGGCGCCGAGGGCGAGATTTCGCTGCGCGAAGGGCTCGGCGACTTTACGCCATACCACAGCTACACGTCCTCGCCCCCGGCGATCGTCGGCGACACGGCCATCCTCGGCGGGTACGTGCTCGACAACGTTTCGAGCAAGGACGTCTCCGGCGTCGTTCGTGCCTACGACGTGAAAACCGGCGAACTCCTCTGGGCATGGGACAGCGGCCGCGCGCCCGACGACCAGGGCATCGAGGACGGAAAGGGCTGGACGCCAAGCTCGCCCAACGCATGGAGCGTTTTCAGCGCCGATCCGGAACTGGGCCTCGTCTTCCTGCCCATGGGCAATGCGACTCCCGACGCGGTCGGCACCCACCGCACGCCCGACCTGGAGCGCTATGCCAGCTCGATCGTCGCGCTCGATGTCGAAACCGGCCTTCCCCGCTGGCACTTCCAGACGGTCCACCACGACCTCTGGGATTTCGACGTTCCGGCACAACCCGTCCTGTTCGACATGCCGACAGGTTCGGGAACGACCCCGGCCGTCGCCGTACCTACCAAGCAGGGCCAGATCTTCGTCCTCGACCGCCGTACCGGCGAACCGCTGACGGGGATCGAGGAACGTCCGGTCCCCCAGGGCGACCTGCCGGGCGAGACCTACTCTCCGACACAGCCCTATGTCACCGGCTTCCCCTCTTTCGAACCGGCCGACCTTACCGAGAAAGGCATGTGGGGCACGACCCCGCTCGACCAGATGTGGTGCCGCATCCGCTTTCGTTCGATGGATTACGAAGGGCCGTACACGCCGCCCTCGCTGCGCGGTTCGATCCAGTGGCCGGGTATCTTCGGCATTCTCAACTGGGGAAGCGTCAGCATCGATCCGGCGCGCGGGATGATGATCGTGAACACTTCCGCCGTGCCGCAGCAAGTTCGCCTGTTCCCGCGCTCGGGCGAGGACGGGACGCGTGAGACCGGCACGCATGCCGCCGGCTACCTTCCGCAGGAAGGAACGGATTACGGGGTCAGCCTGCTACCGCTGATTTCGCCGCTCGGCCTCCCCTGCCATGCGCCGCCCTGGGGTCACATCTCGGCCATCGACCTGAAGACCCGTGAACTCGCCTGGCAGCGTCCACTCGGCACGACCGAGGATGTGGCTCCGCTCGGCATCTCGGTGCCCGGCGTGTTCAACCTCGGCGGCTCGGCCACGACTGCCAGCGGACTGGTCTTCATCGGCGCTGCCATCGACGACTACCTGCGCGCGTTCGACATCGAGAGCGGCCGCGAAGTCTGGCGCGGAAGGCTGCCAGCGGGAGGCCAGGCAACTCCGATGACCTACGTTTCCGAAAAGACAGGGAAGCAGTACGTTGTGATCGCCGCCGGGGGGCATGGCTTCCTCGGCTCGAAAGTCGGAGATTCGGTCGTCGCTTTCGCGCTGCCCGACTGAACCCGGCCACGTTCGACCCCGGCGGGAGCGGACCGGTCTTGCATCCGCGCAGGCGCTGGACCACGCTGCGGTCCTCCCAACGGCATGCAAACCATCGATACCGGTCCCGCCCGAATGCCTCTTGTAACCCTTCTGGACGGGCACTTCTTTAGCGGCCCGAACATCCATGCCGATCGTTCGTCGGTCCTGCTGCGGACGGAGTTGGGCGAGCATGCGGACAGCGCCTTCGCGCCGCCGTCGGTGGACCGCGATGCGCTCGATGCCATGGGGCGCGACCCTCGCCTTGCCGGCCTCGCCCGGCTGGTCGGTTCAGAGCTATCGGGCCGGAAGATCCCTGCACGAGCCGCCGATCTGATGCTCGCGCTCGCTGCGCGGTTGCAGGAGCGGTTCGTCCTTACCGCACAGCCGGGCAGGATAGCGAGCCGCAGCGGCTCCATCGTCTTGTCCGTTGTGCCGGCCGACAGCGAAGCAGTCGGCGCGAGAGCATGGCGTTTCGCCTGTTCCGCTGTCCTGTCCCTCACCGACCCGCAGCAATATTCCCGCGAGGCGGATGAACTGGCGAAACTGGCCGAGGATTTCGGCCGCGTGGCGAAGACATCTTCGCCCGACATCCTGACGCTGGCGCTGGCCCGTTCCGCCCGCAAGCTCGGACTGCCCGTCTACCCCGCCCCGCTCGGGGAGATGCGGATCGGACAGGGCGCGCGCGGGCGCTATGTGCGGCAGACGCTGATCGAGCCGGTCGGGCACTTTGCGGTGACCCACGCGGGGAACAAGTGGGCGACACTGCGGCTGATGAACCAAGCGGGCCTGCCGACATTGCCGTCCTTGCTGGCCGCAAGCGAAGAGCAGGCCGTGCAGATCGCGGCGAAACTGGCCGGTCCGGTCGCGGTCAAACCCGCATCGAGCGACAAGGGTGTCGGCGTCAGCGTCGATCTGCAGGGCGAGGACGCCGTTCGGGTGGCCTACCGCACCGCCGCACGGAACGGACCGCTGGTCCTGATCGAGAAATTCGCGAAAGCCCACGATCACCGGCTGCTGGTGGTGGACGGGAAATTGATCGCCGCCGCCCGGCGTATTCCCGCTCAGGTGACCGGAGACGGCAAGCGCACGGTCGCGCAACTTGTCGACGAGCTGAATTCCGATCCCCGGCGCGGGACGGGTTACAGCGACGTGCTCGAACGTATCGTCCCCGACCGGCGGATGGAGGCTCTGCTGGCACGCCAGTCGCTGGCGCTCGACGGCATCCCGGCCGAAGGTCGCACGGTCAGGCTCTCGAATGCCGGGAACATCTCCCAGGGCGGCACTGCGGTGCCGGTCGAGATGCACCCCGACAACGTGGCGGCGGCGGAGCGGGCTGCCCGCGTGCTGCGCCTCGATGTCGCAGGGGTGGATTTTCTGTCGCCCGATTCATCGCGGTCATGGCGCGAGGGCGAGGGCTGGATTCTCGAGGTCAACGCACCGCCCGGCCTGCGCCCGCACTGGGTCGCGGACCCCGAGCAGGACGTCGTCTCGCCAATCGTGCGGTCGAGTTTCCCCGATTCAGAAGCGGGCCGCATCCCGGTGGTCGGCGTTACCGGCAGCCTCGGCAAGACGACGACGTGCCAGGTCCTCGCACATATCGGACGCAAGGCGGGCAAGACCGTCGGACTCACGACCACGCAGGGTACCTGGTCGGGCACGTTCAGGATCAGAAACGAGGACAGTTCCGGCGGCGCGGCGGCGCTGCAACTGCTGGCCGATCCGACAGTCGAGATGGGCGTATTCGAGCTGGCGAGAGGCTCGCTGCTCAAATGGGGAATGGCGCTCGAAGAACTCGACGTGGCAATTGTCCTTAATGTCCACGACAACCACATCGGCCTCGACGGGATCGAAACGCAGACCCAGCTGGCGGCGATCAAGTCACTGCCGGCAAGACATGCAAGGAAGGCGGTCGTGCTCAATGCCGGCGATCCGCTTGTGCTCGCCATGCAGAAGCCTGCTTCCGCACCCGTTACCCTCTTCAGCTTCAGCGCAGACAATGACGCCGTCGCCCGCCACCGCGAAAACGGAGGGCTTGTCGCGACGCGGGTGGACACGGCGGAAGGCCCCGCGATCCGCTTGCAGCAAGCAACGCGCATCCTTTTCGAGATGCCGCTTTCGCAGGTGCCCGCAAGCCGATGCGGACGTTCGCGGTCGGTCACGGAAAATGTGCTGGCTGCGGTGTGCGCGGCCTATCATCTCGGCTTTTCGCAAGCCCGGATACGCGACGGGCTTTCGGATTTCACATCGGACATCGATCAGAACCCGGCCCGGCACAACTGGATCGAAGGGCTGCCGTTCGAACTGGTCATGAACGAGGTGGACGGACCGAAAGCGCTCGAAGACATCGCAGATACCTTCGCCGCGGAACCGGTCGATGGCACAGACCGGATCGTGCTTGTCGCCGCGGGCAACCGGCCGGATGAGTGGATCAGGGAAATCGGAAGGGCTGCCGGAAGGCGGTTCGACGTGTATCACTGCGCCGAAGCGCCAGCCTACCTTCGCGGTCGCCAGCCGGGTGCCGTACCCACCCTTCTCGCCGCAGGGCTGCGCGATGCAGGCGTGCCTGAGGACGCAATACAGATCCACCCGATCGACGAGGATTACCTGACGATCGTGCTCGAAACGGCGCGCGCAGGCGATCGCGTCCTGCTTACGACCGACACGCTCGAAGAATTGCGCAGGAAAATCGACGCGTTTCTCGGACGTCAGCAGGAATCGGCCTGACGACTCCCGCCGTCAGAGGTGCATGCCGCCGCTCGCCTCGATGATCTGACCCGTTACCCAGCCGCTCGCCGGACCCGCAAGGAACCCGACGACGCGGGCGATGTCCTCGGGCTCGCCGATGCGACCGAGCGCGGCAGCCTGGGCGAGCTGGGCGACTATGGTCTCGTCCTCGAAAAGCACGGGATTGAAATCGGTGCGGGTCGCGCCGGGGCAGACCGCGTTGACCGTGATGCCGCGCGCACCGAGTTCCTGTGCAAGCGAAACGGTGAAGTGGTTCACCGCCGCCTTGCTCATCGCGTAGGCGATGCACGAGCCGTAGGCAGTGCGGCTGACCATCGACGAGATGTTCACGATCCGCCCGCCGTCGTTCATCTGCGGAAGCACGGCGCGGGTCACGAGGAACGGGCCCTTGGCGTTGACGTCCATCATCGCGTCGAACAGCGCATCGTCGGTGTCTCCGACGCTGCCCATCTCACCGATGCCCGCATTGTTGACGAGAATGTCGATGGAACCCAGGCGATCCTTCGCCGTGGCGACCAGGCGTTCCACGTCGCTGCGATCGGAGACGTCGGCCTGTATGGCGTACGCCGTGCCCCCCTTGTCCACGATCGCCTTCACGACTTCGTCCGCAGCGGACTTGTCCGAACGGTAGTTGACGCAGACCGCCGCGCCCTCGCCACCCAATTGCAGCGCGATCGCGCGCCCTATTCCGCGCGAACCACCGGTCACGAGCGCGGTCCTGCCTGCCAGGCTACCCGATTGCGCCATCATCATGCCTCCTCATTTATCGGCCATCTGCCTTGCAGCTTCAAGGTGCGCGCGCGAAGCGACGTAGGCGCGGATGGCTTCGGCCTGCTGGGGCGTCATGTAGTCGCCGAACCCGGCCATACCACGGCTTGCGAGGACGCCATCGATGACGACCGCCTTCCAGGCTTCCTTGCTTGCGAGAACGCCAGAACGCTTGAGGTCGGGGACGATGCCGGCACTCATCGTGCCCATCGCGTGGCATGCGGCGCAGACCTGTCCGAACAGCGCCTTGCCTTCCTCGACCTGGGCGGGCGTGAAATCCTGCGAGACCTTGGTCAGGGCACGACGCACCTGCGGTGTATCGGGAAGCGTCTTGTCGCCGCCCAGCGCGAAGACCAGTATCCGCCCTTCCGGCCAGGTGCGCGGTCCCTCGAACGAGGGCAGCGAAAGCGCGAACCCACCGCCCGCGCCCGCCGCGATCGCGACGTACTGCTTGCCGTCGATCCGGTAGCTGACCGGTGCGGGCAGGATCGGCGACTTCGCATCGAAGCGCCACAGCACCTTGCCGGTCCCGGCGTGGTAGGCCTGGAACGTGCCATCGTTGAGGCCCTGGAACACGAGGTTTCCCGAGGTCGCGAGCACGCCGCCGTGCCAGGTTCCCTCGTGCTCGACTTTCCAGACCGGCTTCTGTGCGACCGGGTCCCAGGCGATAAGGCGGCCCTGGATAGCCTCCTTCATCGCGGCTCGCTCCTCGGGCGTCTCGGGAAGCGGCGTGCTCATCATGTCGACGCCCAGGTTCCAAAGGTCGGGCTCGAAGCGGAACTTCTCGTCTTTCGTGTAGAGGAACGGCACCTGCTGCGCCGGGATGTAGACGAGCCCGGTGCGCGGATCGAACGACATCGGCTGCCAGTTGTGCGCGCCCGAAGCGCCCGACGTCGCGAGGAAAGGCTTGTCGCGGAAGCGTGCACCCTCCGTTTCGACCGGACGACCGGTTTCGAGATCGATGCGCTCGGCCCAGTTGGCGGGGACGAACTTCTCGGCGGAGATCAGGCTGCCGTCGGTGCGGTCGATGACATAAAAGAACCCGTTCTTCGGCGCGTGCAGGATGACCTTGCGCTTCCGCCCGTCGATCTCGAGGTCGGCCAGCGTCATCTGCTGGGCTGCGGTGAAGTCCCAGGTTTCGCCCGGAACCTGCTGGTAATGCCAGATATATTCGCCGGTATCCGGATCGAGCGCGACGATCGAGCTGAGGAACAGGTTGTCGCCCTTGTCCTCCGAGCGGATCACCCGGTTCCACGGGCCGCCGTTGCCGGTACCGATGTAGAGCCGGTCGAGTTCCTCGTCGTAGACGATCGAGTCCCATACCGTTCCGCCGCCGCCGTAGCGCCAGTAATCGTCGCCGAACCAGGTTTCGCGCGCGAGCTTTTCGAGCACCTCGTCGGAGGCTGCGCCGTCGGGCTTGCCCGGTTCGCCGGGCACCACCCAGAACCGCCAGCGAAGCTCGCCGGTCTGCTGGTCGTATGCCGAAACATAGCCGCGCGCGCCATATTCGCCGCCGCCGTTGCCGATGAAGACCAGGCCCTTGGCGACACGCGGCGCGCCGGTGATCGTGTAGGGCTTCTCGCGGTCGGTGGTCTGCGTGTCCCACAGTTTCTCGCCGGTTTCGGCATCGAGCGCCACCAGTCGCCCGTCGATGGTGCCGACGAATACGCGGCCATTTTCGAACGCCGCGCCGCGATTGACCACGTCGCAGCAGGCGCTGAGTGCGAATTCGCCCGGAACCTCGGGGTCGAAGCGCCACTTCTCCTCACCGGTGACGGCATCGAGCGCGACCACCTTCGACCAGGGCAGCGTTGCATACATCGTGCGCCCGACCACCAGCGGCGTCGTCTCGAGCCCCCGGCTCGAACCGAGATCGGCGTACCACGCAAGGCCGAGGCCCGCGACGTTGCCGGTATCGATCGCATCGAGATCGGCGAAGCGCTGCTCGTCGCTGCCGCCGTTGTAGCTCTGCCATCCCACGTCGGGCGTATCGGTTGCCGCGACGACGGTGACGCCGAGCAGACCCGCCGCAAGTGCGGTAACTATCCTGCGCATGGGATCAGCCTTCGGGGTCGAGCTGGATGAAGACTGACTTCGTCTCGGTGAAGGCGTCCATCACCTCGGACCCCATCTCGCGACCCCAGCCGCTCTCCTTGAAGCCGCCGAAGGGCATCGAGGGATGGACCGTGCCGTAGCAGTTGATCCACACGTTGCCCGCATCGATCCGCCGCGCGATAAGGTGCGCCTTGTTGACGCTGCGCGTGAAGATGCCGGAGCCCAGACCGTAGCGGGTATCGTTGGCCAGCTTCACCACCTCGTCGATGTCGTCGAAGCGCGTCGCGACGAGGACCGGGCCGAAGATTTCCTCGCGCGAGATCGCCATGTCCTGGCTGATATCGGCAAAGATCGTCGGCTCGAGGAAGAAGCCCCGGTCGCCGACGCGACTGCCGCCGGTCACTACCGATGCGCCGGCCTGGCGTCCCTTTTCGAGGTAGCCGAGCACCTTCTCGTGCTGGGCCTGCGAGATCAGCGGGCCAAGCAGGTTATCGGGATCGAAGCCCGAGCCGACCTTGAGGTTCTTCGCGAACTCGGCAACGCCCTCGACCACCTGATCGTACACGCTCGAGTGGACGTAGAGGCGCGAGCCGGCGAAGCAGACCTGGCCGGTGTTGGCGAAGATCGCCATCGCGACCTGCGGGATCGACTTTTCGATATCGGCATCGGCGCACACGATCGCGGGCGACTTGCCGCCCAGTTCGAGAGTCACGCGCTTGAGGTTGCCGGCCGAGCTTTGCACGATCTTCTTGCCGGTCATGGTCGAGCCGGTGAAGCTGATCTTGTCGACATCCGGGTGATCGGCCAGTGCCTGCCCCGCGACGGGGCCGTAGCCGGGAATGACGTTGAGCACGCCGTCGGGAATTCCCGCCTCCAGCGCAAGCTTGCCCAGCAGCAACGCCGAAAGCGGCGTGTTCTCGGCAGGCTTGACGACCACCGAGTTGCCCGCCGCCAGCGCCGGGGCGACCTTGATGATGAATGTCCCGGCAGGCGCGTTCCACGGGATCACGAGTGCGACCACGCCGACCGGCTGGACGATGGTATAGGACTGCATGTCGACGCCCCCGCCCGACATCGCGGAGGATGCATCGCGACCGAAGATGCGCGTTGCCTCGCCCGCGAAGTGGCGTGTCCAGCTTTCGCACGAATTCGCTTCCCACTGCGCGAAGGCCAGCGGCATGCCGTTGTCGACGACTTCGAGATGGGCAAGCTTCTCGGCGTTTTCCTGGATCAGGTCGGCGAAGCGCCAGAGGATGCGACGGCGTTCGTCGGCGGGAAGCCCCCGCCAGCGGCCGTCCTCGAAGCTCTGGCGCGCCGCGGCGACGGCCCGGTTCACGTCGTCGGCCGAAGCGCTGCTGGTGCGCGCGACCTCGTCGCCCGTCGCAGGATCGATCACCGCGATCGGCTCTCCGCTGCCGCGAACGATCTTGCCGCCGATGATGAGGTCGTGCTCCTCGCTCAGGAAATCCTGCGTGGCGCGGATCGGTTGCTGTACACCCATCTGAAATCTCTCCAAAAACTGCCGCGTCGAGCGGTCTGATCAGGGCCGCGGACCGACAGGTCGTCGTCCGCTTGCTTTACCGTCTTACATAACCGACCCCGGGCGGTCATATCAACCAATTAAGCACGCCACAGTAATTGCGCGTGGTGATTTCGCCCGGATCGTGCGGACGATACCGCCGGTCGCCGTCGTATCCCGGCAAACTTTCCCGAACTACATGCGAAATCTTGCCGAAACCGGCACATGCAGGACTTGTGATAATTTAATGAGTTGTACTCATTTTTATGGCCGCGAAGTCGGTGTCGCTCAGCGATAGGGCAGCTTGTCGCGCTCGGGATGCGGTCCGCGAGTCTCGCCGATCCGGTTGAGTGCGTCCATGTCTCCCTCGAGCGGGATTTCCGGAATCTGCGATCCGCCGACAAGGATATGCTTGCGCGAGGAGATGCCCCAGCGCCCGTCGCGCTTTTCAAGCGTATCGAGGTAATAGCCCGCGAATACGCTGAGTCCATCGGGCACGGGCTTGTCGACTTCGGGCGATGCGATCGACAGGTGGTAGCCGCTGGCCTTCGCCGAATTGCCGGTTACCGACAGCCGGACGTTGGAAACCATGTGCATGCGCCGCCCCAGCGACTTTTCGACGTCCATCACCACCGGCTTGAAGTCCCTGCCAGACCCCTGGAAAAAGCCGTAGTCGATCTCAGCGTCGTCCCAGAAGACCTTGTCGAGCAACTCCATGTCGATCCAGTCGAGCGCCAGCGCGTAGTCCGCCAATACCTTCTCGATCGCGCGTTCGTCCTCGACGATTGCCAGCCGTTCTTCGACGGATTGCATTTCCTTGGTCATCTCGCATCTTCTCCTGTCGGTTCGCGGGGCCGCTGCCCCGCCTTGTCGTACCCATGTTGCCGGGTCGCCAGCGCTTGACGAGCCTAGCGCTTGCCCGGCGCGGAACCACCTGAACTAAATGGTACTAATGCCTCTGCCCCGCCCGGCGGCCCGATCATCATCGCGAGGCCGTGGACATTGCGCGGATATAGTCGGGCGATTGAAACTCCTGCAGGTCGCCCCATCCGGTTTCGCCGTCGAGTTCCCAGCGAGCCATGCATACCTGCGCGCTCATGTTCGGCCAGTTGCTCCACGGTACGGAGGCTTCGACCGTGCCGTCGATGCGATATTGGCGCCCGAGCGTGTCTACCAGAACAACCTGCGCGGTCAGCGGCGCCAGCGTATCGGGATCGCGCCGCGTGACCTGGGAGGCGCTCCGCAGCCGGAATGCCTCGCCATCGCGATAAAGCCAGCCCTCGCGGAAGATTTTTTCGGGTGTTTCCATCCTGCCCAGCCAATCCGGCTTCAATTGCGGATCGTCATAGGCGCAAAGATGCCAGGAGATGCCCGCCCGCGCGAACGTGCCCGTCATCCAGGTGAAGGGCGGGATCGGATAGCGATGTTCGGGCCGCGCTTCTCCCCACGACCTGTCGCGCAGCCCGTGTCCGCTCACTGCGTATTCGCGCCCGTCAAGGACCATGTGTCCTTCGGTGCGGAGAACCTGGTCGAAATGGTGATCGTTCGCCCTGACGATCGGCGGCGAGGCGGGGACGAAATTCACGTCCACGAAGTTGGACCGATCCGGATCGGCATATGTCAGGTGCACCGATCCCGGTTCGTCCGTCGCCCGCAGGCGTAGACTGTTCGGAAAGCGGACGTCCTTGCCCCCGTCGGTCCCTTCGCGAACGATGGAGGCCGGGAGAAATGCGCGAAAATCCATCAGTTCGGCGTCGAGGTGCGTCCGCTTGCGACCGCGATAGACGGTGATCCCGCTTGTCAGCACGTCGAGGTTGGGGTGAACCCAGACGTAGGCCCACGCGCCGATCTTCGCCTCGGGCACGTACCACATGTACAGCCAGGTCTCGCTTACCGTCGGGTCGCTGCTTTCGGGCTTGCCGTGGAGGAACTCGTCCTCGCTTCGGTAGGAGCCGAAATCCCTGCCGCTACCTCCGGTGGACCAGTCGATATGGGGCTTCTCGCTCATCTTTTCCGATTGTCCTTCCGAACCCACATGGCACCGACGCGCGGACTAAAGCGGACGCAGCGCATAGCGTTTCACCAGATCGTCCGCGATCTCGAACCAGACCATGAAGCTGCGATCCGGTCCGGGGCCCTCGACCGCGCCGATGAAGGCGCCCTTGTTGCCCTCCATCACCATCTCTCGAACATGGTGGGTGATCCCCGCATCCTTCAGTTGCGGGATGCGCGCGCTGAGCAGCGCATGCACGGCATCGCGTCCATGGAGGTGGCTCGGCTCGCCCCGGGCGAATTCGTGATGAGCCCAGACCTGCGCGTGGCTCCAGTCGACATCGGGATGGAACGCCGTGACCGCCGTATCCATGTCGCCCTTGTCGACATGGCCGTAGTAGATGTCCTGGAAGAGGTGGTGGGCGAGCGCCTTTTCGGTCATGTCGTCTCCGTGGCTTGCGAAATCCTGATTTGCGCGGGGTTGATAAGGCCGTGCCGCGACTTGTTCAGCGTCAGATCGAACGCTTCGGGCAGGCGTTCCAGACCGTCGAGCGTGCAGCCGATCAGCGGATCGACCCTGACCCGCCCGTCGCTCGCCAGCGCCACGGTGCGTTCGAACAGCGCTCTTGTCAGGACCGACGGGAAGGCAAAGCGGATCGAGCGAAAGCGGAAGTCGGCATAGGGCAGGACGGCGGCGTCGCCATCGAAAGCGAGGCCGATAACCCGAGCCTCGTCCCGCGCCATGCGGGCCGCCTGGATCATGGTCGTGTTGCCGGCAAGGCCGCGCGACACCGGGCCGCCCGCGCATTCGAACACCACATCCGCGCCGTTTCCGCCGGTAAGCTTCCTGACGGCCTCGACCGGATCTTCGCTGCTTGCATCCACCACGTCGTCGGCACCGAGCGCGAGCGCGAGGTCGAGCGCTTCGCGCCTGCGGCCGACCGCGACGACGCGGCCTGCCCCGGCTGCCCGCGCCGCCTGAAGGCAACCGAAACCCATCGCCCCCAGCCCGATCACGACTGCCGTCTCGTCCAGCCGCGGCGCGGCGGCATGGGCGGCGGCGACGCAATCGGTCAGCGCCTGTATCGCCGCACCGGCGCTGTCGCTCACGGACGGTGGCAGAGGGGCAAGCAGGCTTTCGGGAAACACGCCGAACTCGGCGAATGCACCGGGGTAATCGAAACCGACGATGCCTTCGGGATGCGACCCCCTCGCCGCGACGCGATCGCCTGCCTTCAGGGTGGTGACGCCCTCACCCAGAGCCACGACCTGCGCGGAAAATTCATGTCCGAACAGGGCGCCGGGACCTTCGCGCAGGCGGCGCGCGATGATCTCGTGGCCATAGGTCCGTTCGCCCTCGAAAAGCAGGATTTCGGTGATGCTGGGCTGTGCGACCAGCACCTTTACCTTCACCCAGCCGGGCTTCGGATCGGGTGGGTCCCGCTCCTCCAGCCGCATGTCGCCATAGCCGTGCGTTATCCAGGCTTTCATCGCCTGCAAGCTAGCCCCGCGGGCCGGCAAGGACGGTCAAGGCGATCACCTCGGAGCCATGCGGATCGCACCGTCGAGGCGGATCGTCTCGCCGTTGAGCATCGGGTTGGCGACGATCTGTTCGACCATCAGCGCGTATTCCTCGGGCTTGCCGAGGCGGTTTGGGAACGGGACCTGCTTGCCGAGCGAGTCCTGCGCTTCCTGCGGAAGCCCCGCCAGCATCGGCGTCCAGAAGATGCCCGGAGCGATGGTCATGACACGGATTCCGTAGCGGGCGAATTCGCGCGCGATTGGCAGGCACATGCCCGCGACCCCGCCCTTGGAAGCGGAATAGGCCGCCTGCCCGATCTGACCCTCGAACGCGGCGACGCTGGCCGTGTTGACGATGACGCCGCGCTCTTCGTCGCCGACCGTTTCGGCATCGTGAAGACGTGCGGCGAACTTCGAGAGCACGTTGAACGTGCCGATGAGGTTGATGTTCACCAGCTTCGCGAAATCGGCCAGAGGCATCGCCGAGCCATCGCGGGCGATGACCTTGGCTGGGGGCGCGATGCCCGCGCAACTGACGAGGATACGCGCCTTGCCGTTGGCGGCTTCGGCTTCTGCGAGCGCAGCATCGACTTCCGCCTCGCTGGTCACGTCGACGCGGTGGAATCGGCCGCCGATCCTGCCTGCATGGGCCTGCCCCGCTTCCTCGTTGAGATCGAAGATCGTGACCTTCGCGCCTGCCGCCGCCAGCCGCTCGGCCGTTGCTCCGCCAAGGCCCGATGCGCCTCCGGTTACGATTGCTGCAAGTCCCTCGATCTTCATTCCTGCCTCCTGCTGATCGGAACGCGGCTTCTGATCCGGCCGATTTCCTGGCGAATATCGAACGGTTCGGTACCGTTTACAACCTGGGCGACACCAGGCTTCCGACCGCGCCGCCTGCGCGATTTAATTGTCCGACGGGCATCGTGCCAATGCCAGCTTCTCGATGGCCGCGCGATCCGGCTTGCCGCTGACGTTGAGGTCGAATTCGTCGCCGGTCGCGAAAAGGAAGGCGCGGGGCATCTTGAAGCTCGCGACCTTGCCTTCGACGAGAGCGCGGGCGTCGCGTTCATCCATCGGCTCCCGGGCAACGATGACCGCCACCGGCACCTCGCCCCACCGTTCGTCCGGACGGCGTACGACGACCGCCTGCTCGATGCGCGGATCGGCGAGCAGATGCCGCTCGATTTCGGCGGGATAGATGTTCTCGCCGCCTGACTTGATGAGGTACTTCGACCGGCCCGCGTATTCGTAACGCCCGTCCGCGCGCTGCGAAAACAGGTCGCCCATCCGGTACCAGCCGTCGCGGAAGGCATCGGCGTTCGCCTCGTCCGCGTTCCAGTAGCCGGAGAACAACCCGGGTCCGCGAACCAGCATCTCGCCGACTTCCCCGCGCGCGACCGGATTGCCGTCGGCATCGCAAAGCTTCATTTCCGAAAGCGAGCTGGCCGTCTTCGCAAGATCGCCGAGATCGCTCCCTTCGCCCAGCAGGTTGCCCGAAAGCGGTCCCATACCGGTCTCAGTGCTGCCGAACGTGTTCAGGAACGGTGCCTCGAAGACCCGCACGGCCTCGGCGATTTCGCTTTGCGGGACGAGGTCGGCCATGCAGCCCACCGCCTTCAGGCCACTTGGCACGATCGAACGCGCGCGCATCGCCTCGATCACCGGCAGGATGGTCGCCGGCACGAGCAGCAGCCAGCCGATGCGGTTGTCCGCAAGGATCGCAGCGATGCGATCGGGCTGGAAACCGTCGACTATATGGACGGTGCCGCCCGACATCAGCGTCGCCATCATGTGCTCGCTGCCGCCCATGTGGAACATCGGCGTCCACGAAACGAAACCGTCGTCCTCAGCCAGCCCCAGGTCGAGGCGAAGCGTGCACATCCGCGCGATTTCCGCCTGCTGCGAGATGAGCGCGGCTTTCGGGAGTCCGGTCGTGCCGCTCGTGTAGATGATGATCCAGTCGTCGTCCGGCGATGCGAAACCGGTCGGCGCACGTTCGGCCCGCACGGATCCGAGCGGAAACACAGGCTTGTCCGTGTCTATCGCTCCGGCAGCTTCGGAGTAGCGCTCGGAATGGAGCAGGCAGCGCGGGTCGACCAGTTCCACGCAATACGAGAGTTCGGCGGCGGCAAGGCGCCAGTTCAGGCACGCCGCGATCGCCCCGATCGCCGAACACCCGAGTTCGCACAGCGCGTATTCGATCGAATTCTCGGAAAGGATCGCGACCCGGTCACCGCGTACGACGCCCCTTTCCTCGAGGCCTGCGGCCACGCGTCGCGCTTCATGCAGCAGCTCGCCATAGCTGAGCTTTCGCGTGCCGTCGTCGAGCGCGATCGCGTCCGGTCGCTCGCTCGCGCGCGCCTCGATCAGCCCGAGGATCGTCGCCCCGCTCACCTTTCGGTCTTCGGCATCGCGAATGTCGCCTCCAGGACCGTCTCCCCCAAAGGCAGGCGCCGCAACTCGACCTGACCTTCCCGGCCTTCGAGACGCGAAAAGCCGGCCTCGACCGTGTCGCCCGCCAATACGTTGCCGGAAAATCGCGCTTCCAGCTCGCTCGGGGTCCCGCTATCGAATTCGTCCGCGATCAGGTTCAGGACGTAGGCGAGGTTCGTCGGGCCGGGATTGACCGTCGCGTCCCCGAAGCCGAGTTCGCGCGCCGCGGATGCATCGATGTGGATGGGATTGGGATCGCCGAGCATCTCTGCCCAGAAATGCATGTCGAGGCCCGGCACCGCCTCGAGCCGCCAGGTCCTGCGGCTGTCATCGCTCATCGTCGCTCTCCCGTTCGGGCAATATCATGTGGATATCCACTTCGGCGCATTCGGTCTCGCCATGCAGCACGGTGAACCGGATCCTCGCATGGATCGCCTTCCCGAACCGGCGGCTTTGCTTCGCGACGGTATCGACGATCCGTGCTTCCACTCCATATTCGCTATCGACGGTCATGGGAGCCAGCCACCTGATGCGGGTGCTTGCCAGGACGGGTCCGGCCTCGATCGACGACCCGCACAACTCGCACAGCGCCGCGATCGATGTTCCCATGCCACCGAGCGCGGCGATGAACGCGAAGATCGGGTGCGCGTTGCCGTCCGCTCTCGGAAGCGCCTTGCAACTTGCCCGGGCACGGTCGTCCATGCCGGACGTTATGAGGAACGTTCCCGGCTCGAGCTCAGGTGTGGTCACCTCACGAGTCATGAATGCCTGCCCCGGCCAGAGCGTCCCCCGTTTCCACGCGTCGACTTGCGACAGCGACCGAATGGTGGTTGATCTGCGTCATGAGCACAACCGGATCCGACATCGCGGAAGACAATGGCCCCGCCTGGCGCAGGCGCAAGAGCGATCGCCCCGGCGAAATCAAGGCGGCGGCGAAGCGGCTTCTGGAAGCCCGCGGCATGGCGGGCGTTTCGGTAGCCCGCATCGCGACCGAGGCGAACGTTTCCGAAGCGCTCGTCTACCGCTACTTCGACAGCAAGCAGGCGCTGGTGAACCAGGTCCTTACCGACTGGGCGACGCCGTTCATCGTGCGCCTTCTGGACGAACTCGAAAGCGTCAAAGGCGCACGCGCACGGCTTACGCGGATCGCGATCTCGTTCCTGCGCAACATGGAAGAAACGCCGAGGCTTCATAAGGTCTACTATCAGGAACTGCGCTGGGCCGACTATCAGGGCTCGCCGCTTCACCGGCTGAACCGGCGCTTCACCAACACGGTCGTCGAAACCGTCGAGGATGGCATCGCCAGTGGAGAACTGCGTGCCGACCTCGACAGCGCAATGGTCCGCGACATGCTTTTCGGCGGGCTCGAGCATGTCGCGATGCGCACCTCGCTGGCGGGACGGCAGGCCGATGCCGACCTTCTCGCCCGTTCCTACGTCGACATGATGCTCGACGGTCTCCGGGCCGAGAAACAGCCGGCGGATATCAGCAGCATCGCGGCGGCGGTAAGCCGCCTTGAAGCCAAGATCGACGGCCTGTCCGGCTAGACCGCCCCGCCCGTCAGAACTCATACTGCAGACGGACGCCGACCTGCCGGGGAGGCGAATAGACGGGAGCGTCGGCCTGGTTTCCGAGCAGCGCGCTCGTGAAATAGGCCTTGTTGGTGATGTTCTTGCCGAAAACGGACACGCGCAATCCTCCGTCGCCGGGCCGATAGCCGAGCTGCGCATTGAGAATGGCGTAGGGACCCGTCCTGACCCTGTCGAGCAAGTCGAAACTGTAGGCGCTCGAATACGAAAGCGTGACATTGCCGTCGAGCGTTCCCGAACCGACATAGTCCTCGTAGCGAACCGAGGCGCTGCCGGTCAGCCTGGCTGCCTTGAGCAGACGCTGCCCGCTCGCATCCACGACGACCTGCGACATCCCCGCCGCCGAATTCGGAAGGGCGAAGGCAACGCCGTTCTCGAAGACATCGTACTTCGCCTCGGGCAGCCAGGAGCCGAGCAGGCGGAATTCGAAGGCCTCGCCCAGCCCGATCGTCAGGTCGCCGTCCAGTCCGTAGATGGTGGCGTCCGCCGCATTGGCGAGGATGGTGTTCGTGCCGTCGAAGAACTGGACCTGGAGATCGGTGTAATCGTAGTAGAACGCCGCCAGCGAAACCGAAAAGCCGGGTTGGGCGGCCTTGAAGCCGACTTCGTAGCTGGTCAGTTTCTCGGGGTTGGCGAAATTGTTGGACTGGCCGGTCGTATCGAGCACCGCGCTTTTGAACCCGCGCGAGAATGTCGCGTAGATGTTCATGTCGGGAGTGATGTCGTAACGCACCGACACGCGAGGGGTCCATGCGTCGGATACGACCGCCCCCGTCGTCGGGAAGCGCGGCACCGCGTCGCCCAGGCCATAGCGACGTTCGCGGCTGTAACGCAGCCCGCCGATCAGGTGCAGGCTGTCCGAAACGTCGACGCTGACCTCGCCGAAAGCGGCCCAGGCGCGGGTCTTGATCGTCGAGTTGAATTCGACGGCGTAGGTCCGGCTCGGGTCCACCCTGCCCGTGGGCGTCAGCAGCGGCTGGATGCCGTTGCCCATGTAGTGGCTGTCGCGGTAGTAGAATGCGCCGGCCACGAAACTGACCGCGCCGAACTTCTCGGAGGCGAAAGACAATTCCTGCTGGAAGGTCTCCTCGGGATAGTCCTCGTCGTAGAGAATGCAGGCGAACGCGGCCGAGCACTGCGGCGAATAGGCCGCATCGATGTCGACCGTTATCCGGGCCTCGATATCCTGGTACGCGGTGATCGAGGTGATCGTGCCGATGCCGTCGAGATCGAGCTTGCCGGTCAGCGAGATCGCCTTGGTCTCTACGCGCGTCGGGTTCGATCCGCGCTCCAGTTCGGTCGCCACGTGCCAGGGCTCGTCGGGCACCACCGAGTCCGGGTAGAACTGCGAAGCCGAGTTGCCGCGCAGCGGCTGTGTCGCCATCGCGGCGAAATCGGTGCGCTTGCCGATCGATCCCGAGGCCAGGAACTCGAGATTGTCCGTTGGCGTGAACAGCAGCTTCAGCCCGACGTTGTACTTGCGGACCATGCCGGTCTGCCCGCCGGTGCGCAGGTTCGTGAGATACCCGTCGATATACTCGTAATATCCCGAAACGCTCGCAGCGAGCAGATCGGGCACGACCGGCCCCGAGACGTACCCCTTGATCGTGGTGTCGGTAGAGGTTCGCGCGCCGCCACCGAAGAAGATGCCCTCGCTTACCTCGATCGATCCGGCGACGTCGAATGTCGGCTTGCGCGTGTGGATGACGATCGCTCCGGCAGTGGCGTTACGGCCGAACAGGGTGCCCTGCGGACCCTTGAGCACTTCGAGCCGCTCGATGTCCGCAAGTTCGAAGACATTGGCGAGCTGGTTCGGCTGGTAAACGCCGTCGACGTAGATGGCGACGGGCGAATCGGCCCCTGCCAGCGCCACGGTCGACTGGACCCCGCGGATGGTCGGCGCGGCGAAGGCGCCCTGGGTGGTGAAGGTCAGGCCCGGAACGACGTTGCCGAGATCGCGGATGTCGTCGACTCCCGCCTGGGCGAGCTGGTCGCCGCTTTGCGCGGTGATCGAAAGAGGAACGTCCTGCAGCCGTTCTTCGCGACGTTGCGCGGTGACGACGATGACACCCTCCCGCGCATCGACCTCGTCCTGAGCCTGCTGGGCATAACCGGGCGTGCTTGCCAGCAGGCCGGCAGTCACTCCACCCAGGCACAGCGCGACGCCCGATTTCATCGATTGCTTCGACATCCTTCCCTCCGCTTTATGTGAGTCGCACTGATAAGGATGGCTCATCAAAGTGTAAAGCGGGTTATGGAGGGCCGCGGTATCTAACGGATTTCAGACTGCAAGTGGCCATTATTCCTGGTTCCGAGCGAGATTCGGCGCGGTTCGACCTCCTTTGCCCAGTCACATCCGTAATGGGGATTGCTTATTTTTCTGCTTGCCAGAGATTTGACAGGCCTTCGTGACAGGCTGGCAACGCAGGGTACGACAGCCGCGATCCCGCGAAGAGAACAGTCCTGCCGCAGCCCCGCACATGGCATGGAAAGCCCGCCCCTGGACGGTGCCTGCCTTCGCCCGAACGACCGGACCGGCTCCGGACCGGTCAGGGGCGAAGGTACGAAGGGTCGCCCCTGTCCTGCCTGCCCATGCCGGGGATGGGGTAGCGATCGGCGGCGGGGGACCAGCGCTCCCATTCGCGGAAGCCGACATGGTGGAAGACGCGCCATTCGCCATCGCGGCGCTCGAACCACTTGATGTACCGGCCGCCGACGAAATGGTCCTCGTCGATCGCGTCGTCGTGATGCGGGATCAGCACCTCGGCGATCGAGCCACTCGATTTCAGGTTGGCGGGCAGCCGGTGATAGCCGGTGAAATAGGATTCGGTGTAGGCGCGATCGCCGTCGAGCTCGATGCCGATATTGCTCACCGTGTGCATGGCGACATCGCACAGCGACACGAATTCCAGTGCCGCGGCGCAGAATTCCTCCGCGTGCCCCTTGTAGGGCGGATGATCGATGGTCGCCCCCGGCCAGAAGACGGTGGCCAGCAGGTCGGCATCGCGCCGATCCACCGCCCTGCAGTAGCGTTCGACGACTTGCGCGATCTGCATTCGCGAACGCAAGTCGTCGAGCGTCTCCTCGGCACCCACGGCGAATCCTGACGACATCCGGCATCCTCCTCGTTTTCGCGCACCGTACCGGCGCATCATTCAAATGCAAACTGCGATTCGCTAATTGCATAAAACCGCTGTCTGGGCGAAACAGGCGCGGAAAAGGGGGCGGCCCGACGCGGGCGAGCCCTCGGATGCGGGAGATCGAGAAGCGCCATGACCGAAAAGCAGATCCGTTTCGACGATCCCGAACTGCTCAGGTGCCCCTACGAGGCATATGCCAGGCTGAGAGACGGGGAGCCTGTCTTTCGCGACAACGCGACCGGAAGCTGGGTCATCACCCGGTACGAGGACGTGCGCGACATCCTGATGGATCCGGTCCGCTTCGGGAGCGCGGGCTATCTCGATCAGGTGCAGGACGCCGTCCTTGCCGAACGGGCAGCGAAGATTCGCGCGCTCTACGAGGAAAAGGGATGGCTGCCCGCCCCTGCGCTGGGCTTCATCGACGAGCCGCGCCACGGCGATGTGCGGGCGATTTTCGAGAAGGCGTTCCGGGCCGGTCGCATCAAGCAGATGGATCCGAAGATCCGCGACAGCGCCTACGAGGTCGTGCGCGCGATCTCCGGCAAGGGCACATGCGATTTCGTCGATACAGTCGCCATCCCGCTGCCGCTGAAAGTGACCGGCCTGATCACATCGGTGCCCGAAGCAGACTTGCCTAAAATCCGCAAATGGACCGATGCGTTCATCCGGCGCTTCGGCCTGATGATTTCGGAAGAAGAGGAACGCGAATGCGTCCTCCTCGAGATCGAGGCTCAGCATTACCTGATGGACATCATCGAACGGCTGCGTCGCCAGCCCGAGGACAACCTGCTGAGCGACATCGTCAACACGCCGATGAGCGACGGCTCGAAGCTCAACGACAACGAACTGCTCTCGCACCTCATGGCAGACACCTTCGTCGGCGGCAGCGAGACGACGACCAGCGCGCTTTCGTCCGGGATGCGGATGCTGGCAGAGGACCGCGCGCTCTGGGACGACATCGCCATCGATCCGGACAATCGGCTCCGTCCGTTCGTCGAGGAAGTCCTTCGTCTCGAAAGTCCCGTGCAGGGCCTCTACCGGGTCGCCAGAGAGCCCGTCACGCTTCACGGCGTCGATATCCCGCGCGGTGCGGTACTAAACTTGCGATATGCAGCAGCCAACCGGGACGAGGAAAAATTCCCGCACCCCGCACGGCTCGATATCGGGCGCAAGGCACCGGGAGCGCACCTCGCTTTCGGATCGGGCATCCACCACTGCGTTGGCGCCACTCTCGCCCGGCGCGAACTGTTCTGGGGTTTCAGGGCGGTCTTCGACTGTCTCGACGGTGTCGAGCTCGATTCCGCGAACGGCTTCGAATATGCGCCCAGCCTGATGCTGCGGCGGCTCGCGTCCCTGAGGATCAGGTACCGGGCACGACAGGCAGGCGGGGGCAGTTGAGCCGCGACGACGACATCCGCCCGGGCCTGCTCGGTAGTATGCCGATTTCATGGCTGGACCAATCCGAATGGATCATCGAGGCGCGCCAGGCCCGCAGCCGGGAGACGTTTCGCAAGATCCTCGATGCCGCGGTGAAACTCTTCGTCGAGAAGGGTTTCGATGGCACCACCATGGCGCAGATCGCAGCGGCGGCAGGCATCGCTCCCGGCTCGATCTACCGCCGGTTCGCCGACAAGGAGGGCCTGCTGAACTCGGTGATCGACAGCTATTACCGAACGCGGATCGACGAATTCGACCGGCTGGTTGAGGAGCGCTTCCGCTCACTCGATACCGCAGAGCAAATACTCGAACTCTACAACCGCATGATCTTCAGCGCCTACCGCAAGGATCGCGGGCTCATCCGCCTTGTCGAGCGCCGGTCGCACACGGACGCCGGCGTTCGGGAGAAGCAGCGGCGATCCTTCGTGCACGTAAGCAGCGCGATCGCGGACGTCCTTGCCGCCGCCATGCCGGCCACCACCGTCGAGGAACTTCGCAAGCAGGTGCTGGAATGGCATCTGGTGCAGCGCGGCATCCTCGTCTCGCTCATCCTGCCCGACGGCACCATCGAGGACGCCGTGCTTTCGCTGGACGACCCGACGTTCGAGGCGAGGGTCCTTTCGCTTTCGAAGGCCTGGATTCTCTGATCCCGCCAGCAACGCGCCTATTGAAACCGGTCCTGTTTGCAGCCACGAACTGGTACGCCTGCATATCAGCGCCATGAAGTGAAACAGGGAGGACAGGATGCCGATCGAGCTTACATTTCCCAAGGGCGGCGCCCTCATGGCCGGAGGGACCGGAACGATCGGTCGCGGCGTCGTCGAGGGACTGTGCCGGGCGGGCGTGCCGGTACTGTTCACCTACCGCGGAGCCGGACGCCATGACAGCGAGGCGATCGCCAACGATCTCGTCGAGCGGCTTTCCGCGCAAGGGTGCCGCATCCGCGCGCGCAAGATGGATATGCGCGATACCCGGCAGGTCGAGGAAGCGATGGACGAGGTCGTCGAATGGACCGGGCGGCTCCACTCGGTGATGACCACGGCTGGCGCCATCCCGATTTTCGCGAAAACCGGCGACTACGAAGTCGAGAAGCTCGCCGCCTTCATCGATGGCGATTTCATGGCCTATTTCCGCCTGTTTCGCTCGGCGATCCAGCGAATGCGCGCGAGCGGCGGCGGATCGCTGACCTGCACGACCACCATCGACGTGGGGAAGCTGGCGCTCTACAACGGCGCTTCGGGAATGTCGAAAGGCGCGGTCGAGGCGATGATGCGCCATATCGCGTCCGAAGAAGCGCAGGCCGGCATCCGCGCCAACTACGTGCGCATCGGCTGGGTGGGCGACGACAGCTTCGACGATCATCCAGAATGGCGCGAACCGCCCGAAGGCCCGGAACCGGTCACACAGGCCGAAATGCTTGCCCACATCGCCCGAAGCCACATGGACGCGATGCCGATGCAGCGGCCCGGAAACCTGCGGGAAGTTGGCGATGTCTTCGCCTTCCTGGCATCCGAGCAGGCATCGTACCTGACGGGACAGTGCATCAAGATGGACGGAGCGGAGGACCGCTGAGCGGTCGCCGGACGAGGCCTGATCGCCAGCGGACAACAGAGGAGCGTTCAGCCCGCGTCCGACTGCGACGGCGAAGTCCTCATTCGAGGCTTCCCGGCTCCCCGTGCCATGCGGTCGGGCGGCTTTTCATCCGCCTGAAGAAGTCCTGCAGCCACGGTGCTCCTGCCGGAATTGGCTGGCCATGGTTCTCGCCGAACTGGAGGAAGCAATGGAGATAGATGTCGGCGAGCGAGAAGCGGTCGCCGCAAACCCATTCGCGGTCCTTCAGCATACCGTCGATCCAGAGCATCTTCTCGTTCGCCTTGTGCTTCAGCACGGGTCCGGCTTCGCGAGGCAGGACGATCTTGGTCAGCAGGTCGCCCGCCTTGCGGTCCGCCTCGAAGAATTCGGCCCCATCCTCGGCGATGAAGCCTTCGCCCATCGGCATCGCGATGTTCTGGTCGATACGCCGCACCCACATCCGCGTTTCCGCGCGTTCGAGCGGCGTTGCCCCGATCAGCGGCGGTTCGGGATGAGTGTCCTCGATATATTCGCAGATCGCCACGATCTCGCAGATGGCGGTACCGTCTTCGAGCACGATGGCGGGCAATTCGCCCAGGGGATTGACGTTGCGCACGAAATCCTCGCGGCGGTTGTCGCGCGAAAGAAGGGCGATCTCGCGCCGTTCGGGCTCCAGACCCTTTTCGCGAATGAACATCCACGCGATCCAGGGGCTGGGTGCGAAAACGTCGAAATCGTAGAAGATCATTCGGTGCCTTTCCTCGTCGTTGGCATGCCAGGTCCGTCCGTCAGGGCGCGGGCATGTCCCGGATCGGCGCGGTGTGGCCGTCCCATTCCTTCCGTGCCGCTTCGGACAGGTCGAAGAATGCCCGGCTCTCCCCGGAATCGGTGATGAGCTCGACGAACAGGCCCAGGTCGTGCCGGCAATCGAAATAGCGCAGTTCCGTACTCTCCGACAGCCGCGCGGAAGTGACCATTTCGGCGCCCAGCTGCGGGGCCGCGCCGTCGATGTCGGCGCACAGGATGCCGTGATGGTGCGCCCTGATCTCGTCTCTGGCAGGCGGTTCGGAGCCGTAGACACTGGGCCACTCGCCGCGCGGGACGATCAGTTCGACCATCAGCGGCCCTGCCTGCCCGAAGGCGATATCCAGCGTCATTTCCTGCGGGCGGCCCATGTAGCTCCACCCGTCGAAACGCATGTCGGGCAGGACGTGGAAGGGACCTGCGCCGAACCGTTCGATCCAGCGGGTAGCGGCAAGCTCGAGGTCGCCGACGACATAGCCGAGCTGGCGAACCGTGAGCGGGTGGCTTGCCTGCTTCACCGGTCAGGCCTTCGAACTCGGGCGAGTCTTCATCGCGCTGTACCAGCGCGCGATGTTGTCGCCGTGGTTCGCCGGGTCGAGGCCGATCCACTTGGCAAAGCCGCAACTGACGAAGCCGGTGATGTCGGCCACGGTAAACCGGTCTCCTCCGACGTACTCGCTTTCACCGAGCCTCGCATCGAGCATCGTAAGGAAATCCTCCGACAGCACTTTCCCGCGCTCGGCCAGCGCCTCTATCTGCGCGAATTCGCGCGGGCTCCCCGGCACTGCGCGATTGCGGAAAACGGGCGTCGTCTCGCGGAATGCATAGGCGATCGAGAGGATGCCCTCGCGCTCCATCCGGCGCTCCCAGCTTTCGACAACGGCGGCTTCCTTCGGCGTCTTGCCGAACAGATTGGGTTCGGGGTGCAGGGCCTCAAAGAAGCGGCAGATCGCGATCGATTCCCCGATCACCTGCCCGTCGTCCAGCCGGAGGCAGGGGATCAGGCCCGCCGGATTGACCTGGCGGTAGGCGTCGGAAAGGTTCTCGCCCCCGCCGATGTCGATTTCCTCGCGCGGGACATCGACGTCCTTTTCGGCGAGGAACATGCGAACGCGACGACCGTTCACCGCGTCCTTGCAATCGTAGAGCTTCATGCGCGCGCCTCGCACAGCCAGGCGATGCCGCGGCGCAGGACTTCGAGGTAGTTTGGATCGTCCCACGGCCCGCGCACCGGCGGAGCTTCGTCCATCAGCGGGCGCATGTCGTACTTGCCGCAAGCGTGGCCGAGCGGGGAATAGAGGACAGCGCCCTCGCCGTGGTCCTTGACGTAAAGCTGCGGGCGGGGCGGGTCGTCGGTGATCTCGCCGGTGACGTAGCCCGGCGTCGGCCCCTTGTAGCGCGCCGATAGCAGCGTCCGGAGATCGCCCAGCGGCGTCGCGACATAAGGCTCGTCGGTGACGGTAAAGTCCTTGAGCCCCCGCGTGACCGGGTGCTCTCCATCCTCGACGTGAATGTGGATTTCCTGCGCGGCGAGATGCGTGACGAAGCGGCTTCCGATCAGGTTCATGAACAGCGGCGAGACGTCCTCGGCTGTCGGTTTGACCAGGCCGGGAATGCGCACTCCGCTGGTGACGATCTCCGGCCCGTCGGTGAATTCGAGGTGCGCATTGACGGCGTGGAGCGCCATCAGTCGGCCGCCGCCGCGCACGAACGCGTTCATCGCCTCGGCCTCGGCACCGCCCGGCATCATGTCGCATGTGTAGAGCACCAGCCCGCAGCACTCGTCGAGCGTTTCGAGCCCGTCGAAATCCATCGCGCAAGTCGCCCTGATCCGTTCGTCCTCGGCGAACAGTTCGAGCAACTTCAGGCGAGCCAGATCGAAATCGTGGTACTTGCCGCCTGTTACGACGTGAATCCTGCGAACGTCGCTCATCCTGCCCTCACCTGTCGCCGTGCATCGGGAAATCGCCCATCAGGTAGCGATCGATCGTCTGGTGAAAATGCCGCAAGCGCACTTCCTGCTCGCCCAGGATCATGCCCCTGAAGCCGAGCGAGGCGGTGCCCTGCTGCATCGTCGGCATGTTGGTGCCGTCCTGCTGCAGGACGTTGGCGAGGACGGGATCGAAGGTGCCTTCGAACGCGGCTCCGTAGTCGGGAAGTTCGTCATGCCGGAAGAGCTTGTATTCGACTTCGGGACGGGGCGCGTCGGGTGGATCGTGACGCGTGATCAGGAAGTCGTAATAGCAATAGTTCGGATCGCTCTCGTGCGGTCGGTACCGGAACACGATCGACATCTCTGGCGTCGAGGTGAACGTCGTGCTCGGGAAGAACGTATAGTGGTATTGATGGACGAGTTGCTCGTCGTTCATCTGTTCGTACGGAATGTGCGTCTTGCCTTCCAGCGAGCGCTTGTGCGCGACCATCGTCAGGTGAACGTCCTTCGCCGCGCCATCGTATCCCTCCGGCGCGCCCAGCATCTTCTCCCGGATCGGCGTCATCGAATCGCGGTCCGGCATGAGTTCGCTGACCGTCTGGTTGAAATTGAGCATCCGGCTGTGAATGCCGAGCAGCTCGATCGGCACGTCGAACCCTTCGGCGAAATTGAGGAATTCGGGATGCAGCGCCTCGAAGTGATAGCTTTCGTTGAAGGCGTCGTGCGCGTGCTTCCAGTTGCCCTGCCATTCGAACGACTTGTGATCGACGAGACTATAGCGTTCCAGCGCATAGCTTTCGAGATGGCGACCCGCTTCACCGAGGAAATCGCGCAATGCCGCGGCTTCGCGGTCCATGTTGAACCAGACCCAGCCGCCCCAGGTATCGACCTGCAGCGGCGGCAGCGCGAGCTCGTCCGAGGGAACGCCGTTGGCGAATTGCGGGAACAGCTGCGGGTGCATGACTTGCCGCAGGCTGCCGTCGAGGTTCCATTCCCACCCGTGGAAAGGGCACTTGAATTTCTCGGCCAGGCCCTCGCGCGTCTGGCACAGGACGTTGCCGCGATGCTGGCAGACGTTGAAGAACCCGCGAATCTTCCCGTCCTCGCCCTTCACGAAGAGCAGCGATTCGCGGCCGAGCGAATGGACGCGGAAGTCGCCCGGCTCCTCCAGTTCGGAAACATGGCAGCCAACGTGCCACGTCTTCGTCCAGATCATGTCCCATTCGCGCTTCATGAACTCGCGCGAGTGGAAGCGTTCGCCGTCGATCCGCTGAAGTCCGATATCGGGAATCGGCTTGCGCGGAAGGAAGGGGGCGGCCTTGTAGTCCCCCTCCTGCTTCCGGCCGTCCACGAATTCCTTTTCTACCTTCGCCATTTTTTCGGTTCCAAAGAGGTGTACGTCAGAACTTCTTCTCCAGCGCGATGCCGATGGTACGCGGGTAGGGCACCTGATTCTGACCGCCGGGGCGCGATATCGGCCTTCCCGAATTGCCGACGTTATCCGAGAACAGCGAAACCTCGAAATCGTCGCGCGCAAAGCCGACGCGAACCGATCCGATACCGTTCCACGGCGCGTAGACACCGTTGAACACGCTCTGCTGCCGCGAGCGATACGAATAGCGACCGGAAATCCTGAGGTCCCAGTCGTTGCCGACCGGCGCCACATAGTTTGCCGCGATCGATGCGGTTCGTTTCGCCGTGCCGGGAAGCTGGCGCCCTTCCGAAAGCCAGGGCAGTGCCGCCGAAACCTCGGGGATCACGCTCTTGATCTCCGTCTTGTTGATATTGCCCGCAGCCTGGATCGAGAGGCCGGAAAACGGCGTGCGCCACGAAATCTGCGCGTCGATGCCCTTGCCCTCGATATCGCCCACCGGGACGACAATCGATTGCAACGTCGGCGAAAGCTCGATCTGCGCGTCCTTCCAGTCGAAGTAGTAGCCCGAAAGCGCGACATCGACACCGCCGAAGCTCCACTTGATGCCCGCTTCGTAGTTCCACAGCGTGTCGGGCGGAGAGCTGTTGTCGAAATTGGTGCCCAGGGCTCCGTTCGCGCCCGCGATGATCGACGAAGACGTGATGGCGCCCGAACGAAAGCCCTTGGCGACCTCGCCGTAGATCATGCCGTTCTCGGCAGGATGGATCGACACGTTGAAGCGCGGGTTGAACGTGTTGTTCTTCGCCCGGTCCACGCCGACAGTCGGGACGGTGACGCCCGCCTCGGTCAGGGTGATCGAGCTGTTCTCGTCGAAACGGCGCTTTTCCTCGTAGTAGCGACCACCGACGGTCACGTCGACGAGGCCATCGGCGAAGCCGTAGGTCGCATCGCCGTAGACCGCCCACGACTTGCTCTCGAGCCGGTTGTCGTTGAACGTCGCGAGGCCCAGCTGGCCGCCGACCGGGAAGTCGGGAAGGTCCACGCTCTGCCCGCCTTCGGTACTGCCGTCTTGGTAGAAGAAGCCGACGATCCACGTCAGCGGCCCGGTGCCGTTCGAGGCGAGGCGCAGGTCCTCGTTGAAGTTCTTGGTGACCAGCGGCCAGAAGCTGGCGAAATCGCCGATGCCCGGAATGAACCCGCCGTTGTTCACGACGACGCGGTTCTTGATGTAGCCTGTCGTCGACATCAGCGTCGCGAAGCCGAGGTCGTACTCGATATCGCCGGTGATCAGCGTGAAGCGCGAATTGGCGATGCCGAAGGTCTGGTCGAGGATCGGCGGGTCGAACAGCGTGATGCGGTTGGAGAAGTCCTGGTTCGAGCGGTTGTGCCAGACCGCCAGCTGGATCATCAGGTTGTCGGTCGGCTCGGCGCGCAGCTTCAGGCGGCCGTTGAACGCGTTGGCGTCGTTCGAATCTTCCTTGCCCGTCGCGATGTTGTCCGCGAACCCGCCGACGGTCTTGTAAGAAGCGACGCCGCGCAGCGCGACCGTGCCCTCGGCCAGCGGCACGTTGATCATGACGTCGGCGCTTCCGCCCGGCTCGCCGCCGTCGGTGATGTTGGCGGTCATGCGGGCGGACATGGCCGTGTCGTAGAGGTCCGGATTGTTGCTCAGCACCTTGATCGTGCCGCCCAGCGAGCCGAGCCCGTAGAGCGTTCCGGACGGGCCGCGAAGCACTTCGACGCGGTCGAGATCGTAGAAATCGACTGCCGGCGCGTAGGGCCTGCCCGGAAGCGAGAATGCGAAGTTGTCGAGATAGAAGCCGATCGTCGGATCGCCGTCGGTTTCCGCTGCGGCCACGCCGCGAATCTGGAAGACGTTAGAGCCAACGGAGATCGTCGAGCCGATGGTCGCACTGGGAACCAGCGAGATCACGTCCTCGATCTGGTCGACGCCGAGATCCTGGAGTTCCTCCCCGCCAAGCGCCTGTACCGCTTGCGGGACTTCGGTGAGCACCTGTTCGCGGCGCTGCGCGGTCACGACGATCGGGGCTGGCCCGGCGGTATCGCGGACGGCGACACCCTCCTGCGCCGAAGCGCCGGCCGACCACGCGAACATGCTGGACATAAGTGCCGTTGCGAGCCCGAGGCGCAGTTTCCCCGGCAATGTACTAGCCATTAGCAATCCCCTCTCCCGCGGACCGCTCTTTTTCGGCAGCCCCGCTTTATTAATTTCCGCCGGAACCAGATAATTGTCAATCAGCACTGCTTATTTTTTTGTCGGGCGAAACAAGGATGATTGTCATTCTTGGGAAATGCTGCTTGTGATCTGCGGGGAGAGGAAGCGAACAGGCTTGAAACCGGAACGCAATTCGAGGTCCGACCTGCGCATCGGCGATGTCCGTGAAGAACGGGCCGCGAGGGCGAAGCGGGGCAGCAGCGAGCGGCAGGCTGCGAAGGGCGATGCGCTGCGCACGCAGGTTCTGGACGCGGCGATCGATTGCCTGGCCGAATTTCCCTACTCGGAAGTCTCGGCCAGCGTCATTGCGCGGCGGGCCGGCGTCTCGCGCGGCGGAATGCAGTACTATTTCCCCACGAGGCTAGAGCTTCTGCGTCAGACCGTTGCACACCTGCACAGGGTGCGGCTCGACATATTCCGAACGGATCTGTCGGCCCTTCGCGAAGGCGCCGACGCGGTCGACCACGTTATCGACTCGCATTGGCGGCACCTCAACGAACGGGAGTTCCTCGCCTATCAGGAACTGGTTCTGGCGGGCCGGTCCGAGCCGGAACTGGCCGACCTGCTGGCCTCAAGCTACCGCGCGTTCCTCGACGAATGGCACGACATAGCGCGCGATACCATCGGATGGCATGCCGAGGATCCCGAAGTGGCCAGGATGGGAAACATCGCCCACTACCTGCTCGAGGGAATGGCCTACGGGCAGCTGGGCGGGCAATTGCGCAAGGAGGAGGTCTCCGACCTGCTCAGCTACGCAAAGTCGATCATGCGTTCGGCAATGACCCGCGACGACTGACGCCGTCGTACTTCATCGGTCGATCCAGGCGGTCACCTCGCCAAGGGGCACGACGTCGCCGTATTTCGCATGCATGTCGAAGAGGTTGGCCTTGTGCGGAGCCTCGTGACGGTCGCCCACGGCCTCTTCGACGACGATCGGGATGAAGCCGTGCGAACACGCGTCGACGCAGGTCGCGCGAATGCAGCCACTGGTGGTCAGCCCGGCGATCAGCAGGGTATCGTGGCCCGACGCCGTAAGCGTGGAGGCGAGCGAGGTTCCGAAGAATGCGCTCGGATACTGCTTGGAAATTACTAGTTCGTCGCTCGCCGGTGCGAGCCCGTCGGGCCACGCGCCCAGCGGGTGCCCCTGCGCGAAATTCGCCAGCGGGGCGATCTTCTGCGCAAAGCGCCCGCCATCGATCAGCGAGGGGTGGTAGGCCACGTTGGTGTAGATGACCAGAAGTCCGGCCTTCCGCGCCGCGGCACGCAATTCCAGCGCGGCTTCGAGCGTTTCGCCCACGTCGGCGAAAAGCGGGCTCGTCGGCTCGAAGTAGGCCTGCACGAAGTCGACGAGGATCAGCGCCGGCTTCCTGCCGAAGCCGATCCTGTCACCGAATACGCCGGCGTAGTTGCTGTCGGCATCCCCGGTCATCAAAAAGGGGCCCCTCCGGTCAGAACTTGTACCCTACCTCGACCCCGAGGCGACGCAATCCGCCGGGCGAGATGAAGGACCCGCCGAACTCCGCCGCAGTGATGACTTCGTTCAGGTACTTCCGGTTGAACAGGTTTTCGGCAAACGCCGTCACGTTCCAGTTCTCCCCTTCGAAACCGAAGCGCAGGTTCATGACGCCGAACGCTTCGCGGCGCGTGATCGAATAGTCCGCATCGCCCACGAACGCGGGAAGTGCCAGAGCGGAACCCGGCAGCAGGCCGCTGAACAGTGTCGGGTTCATGTCGTCCTGCAGCGTGTGGAACCAGGTCGGGCCGGTGATGCGATAATCGGCGCGCAGCACCATGTCGAAGGTAGCGGCGATCGGCGCGACGACCTGCGTGCCGAGGTTGATCGTGTAGTCCGCCGTATACGGCGACTTGTTGCCCACGGTCTGCGGACGGGAGGCGTTGGCCTTGATCTCGCTTTCGGTGACGTTGATCGCGCCGTAGAGGTCCCAGCCCTCGACAATTTCGGCATTGATGTTGAACTCGCCGCCGTAGACTTCGACCTCGTCGATGTTGGAGACCACGCGCAGCAGTCCGAAGGCACCCACGAAGAATTCGAAGAACTGCATGTCGTCGATCTTGGTGTAGTAGCCTGCAAGGTCGAACGTGAGAGAACCGTTCAGCGCCGATCCCTTTATGCCCGCCTCGAACGCGCTCGATTTCTCCTTGCGGTAGAGGTCATTGATCAGGACGTTCGTGCCGATGAACTGGTTGAAGGCCTGGTCGACGATCGCTGCCGACCCCTGGTTGTTGAACCCGCCCGATTTGAAGCCGATGCCCCAGTTCGCATAGAAATTGACGTCGTCCGTGATGGCGTAGCGCAGCGAAACCTTGGGCTGAATCTGCTTGAAGGTCTGCGACTGGTCGGGGATCGGGCCGAAGGCCTGGCCGGGATTGATCGGACCTCCGGTGAACGGGTCGGTCGCAACCGGCACGAGGCTCGACACAGAGCGATCCTCGATATCGTAGCGCAGCGCCAGTCCGAGGTCGAAACGCGGCGTCACTTCGAAATCGACAGAGCCGAACGCGGCGTAAACGTCGGTGCTGAAATCGTCGTAGTACAGCTGCGTCGTCGGGTTGCTGGTGCCCGGTGCGTTGTAAAGCTCGCGAATGATCCCCTGTCCAAGGTCAGCCCCCAGGCTGACGCCGACCTTGCGGTCGATATGCAGGTAGTAGAGGCCGAGCTGCCAGTCGAAAACCTCGTCGCCGTTGCTGGCGATGCGGATTTCGCCGCTGATGTCGGACTGTTCGCGGATCTGGTACTGCGTGCCGTCGCAGGTGGTGGGGCTGTAGGGTCCGAATGTCGAGCCGTTCGCCGGGTCGAAAATGAACGGAACCGGCGTCGCGCCGATGAACGTCGGCGGGTTCAGCGGATACCCGGTCAGCGCCGCGGTGCTGGCGAAGCAGGCATTCGAGGCCGCGACCGACGCGTCGGTTCCGGCGGGAAACGTGAACCGTGCGAAGTCTGCCGAAGTCCCGTCGGCGGTCAGCGACTGGTCGACGTCGCTGTAAAGCGCCCAGGCCGTGAGCGTCACGGCTTCGAATTCATGGGTGATCTTCGCGGAGGCCTCGAACGTCTTCTGGTCGTTGGTCGGGCGGATGTTCGAATAGAAATTGAACGGGTGGTCGTTCACGTCCTCGAAGAAGGCGGGGTTGGCGCCTGCGAAGTTGGGCAGGTGGAATGCGGCGTTGAAGGCGATCGAAGCGCCCGAAAGGTCGGCATAGCGCGCCTTGACGTCGAGCTCGGTCGCAGGCCCGATATCGGCGACGACCCGGCCGTCTATCGACCAGATCTCCTGGTCGTCCACGGTCTTGCTGCCGAGGAAGTCGTTCCGGTAGAACCCGTCTGTCGTGTAGTAGCTGCCCGAAAGAACGAGGCCGATCCCCTCGCCGAGCGGCGTCGAAACATACGCCGAGGCACGATAGGTGCTGTCCTCTGCTGCGCTGACCTCGATCCCGCCCTCGAGCACGTCGCCGGGCTTCAGGGTCTGCAGGACTATCGCGCCGGCGGCGGCATTGCGCCCGTAAAGCGCGCCCTGCGGCCCTTTCAGCACTTCGATCTGCCGCAGCGTGCCCTGGTCCTGATTGAGCTGCGCGGTGTTCGTCTTGAGAATGCCGTCGACCACGAGCGCGACCGAGCTTTCGGCGTCGCGCGCGCCGTTGATGCCGCGGATGTTGATCTGGGTATCGCCTGCCTCGGCGGTGCCGGTGACGATGGTGACACCGGGCGTCAGCTGGACGAATTCGTCCGCCGTATTGACGCCGGTGCGCTCGAGGGTTTCGGCGGAAAGCACCGTGATCGAGGCGGGCACGTCGGAAAGCACTTCGTTCTGGCGGCGCGCGGTCACGATGATGACGTCTTCGGCCATGTTCCCCGTTGCCGCGCCCGAGGTCTGGGCAAGTGCCGTCTGGTGGGCGGCGGCCAGGGCCACGGCGGCTGCGCCGGTTGCAAGGAAGGTCTTGGTATGTGCCATCGATCAAAACTCCCTGGTGTGGTTTCGCGCCTTCCCAAAACCTCTTCGCTTTTTTCTCGTGCCTTTCGGCATTCTTGCGACCGGAAGAGCTCCGGATAGTCAGACGAGGACGTTGGCCCCGCTCATGTAGACGTAGACTTCCTGGAACTTCGCCCCGTCGCCCGCAGGCCGCAGGCGCCAGAAATTTGTGTTGTTGAGGAGAGTGACTTCGCCCGCCGCATCATGGAGCTCGGCCACGAAGCTCGCGGCGATCCGGCCGTGGGCCTCGTCCACCGTACACGTGAAATCGCGGTGGACGATCGTTTCGTAGGCGCCGAAGAAATCCTCGAACATCCGGCGGATCTCTGCCTTGCCGCTATGCCGGGTGAAGGCCGTCTGGACGCAGAAGAGCGCCTCGTCATGGAAGCAGTCGAGCACCGCATCCATGTTCTTGGAATCGACATTGCCGAAATACTGCATCGTCGCGAAATCGATGAGTTGCTCGCGGTTGAGGACCGGCGCGTACTGCATCAGGCGTCTCCTTCCTTCAGCAGGTTTTCGCCGCTCATGTACACGAACACGCGGTGGAACAGCCGGTCCTTGAGGTAGAAGCGATTGCAGTTCTCGTAGCGAAGCTGCTCGCCGCCGTTCGGCGTGATCAGGACGGTGAACTGCGAACAAACCGCGTTGGTCAGCGGGTCGGCCGTGTGGACGAAGTTGCCGTGCCAGATCTGTTCGAAATCGGCGAAGAGCTTGACGAACATCGCGCGGATTCCTTCGCGCCCCTTGTGCACCGTCGCGGACGTAACCTCCGTCAGGACCGCGTCTGGCGTGAAGGTATTTAGCACCTGCTCCATGTTCTTGTTATCGACGCCGTCGAAGTAACGCTTCGTGACGATATCGACGTAGTGCGGGTATGGCAGCGCGACCTGCCCTGCCCCGCCGGCGCTCCACTCGCTCATTCGTACCAGCCTTTCCGGACATCGGCGTCCTTGGGAACTTCGGGAGCCGGAAACGCCTTCTTGCTGTGCGCAAGACCGAGCTCGATCTGCGTTTCCAGCATCTTGTAGGCGACGGGTCCCGGATTGATCACGGGGATCGGCAGCCGCCCGGCGAGATGCGCGGCGGACTGGTGCATCGTGGTCGAGCCCAGGACGATCACGTCGGCGCCGTCCTCGTCCATGGCCTTGCGCGCCTCGGCCTCCAGCTTGCCGAAGATCACCTCTTCCTTGCCAGCGAGCAGTTCGGTCACGTCGGGCCGCGTGTCGATCGAGCGGATCGAGGCGACCCTGCTCCACCACCCGTATTCGGTCAGCGTCTTTTCGTAGAGAGGGAACCACTGCGGCCACATCGTCAGGACCGAGAACTTCTTGCCCATCATCATCGCCATCGCGAACGCCGCTTCGCCGGGGCCGACCACCGGGATGGACAGGCGAGAGCGCAGGGCGCGCAGTCCGCTGTCGCTTACCGTATCGATCAGGACGCCCGCGTAGCCTTCTTCCCCGGCGGTGACGCCGGCCTGGAAAACGGTCCAGTCCATCAACAGCATGTCGTGGTAGGAATCGCCGAGAGCAGCACCCCAGCGTACTGCATGAAATTCGGGTCGAAAACCGGGGCGGACGAAATCGGCGGGCAATTGCTGCGCGCGGTTGGCGACGCCTGCCTCATCCATCGGGATGGGCACGATGACCTTGATGCGCCGCTCTTCATTCGCCACGAGATGCAATCTCCCCGAGGGACCTGTTCGGTCGTGAGCCTTGAACGACAAAAGAGTTATTGTATACAACGTGAGCGAGTCAAGACCCGGCGAGGTGTGATGGCGAAGGCTTCGGACAAGGCATACGACACGATCAGGGCGATGATCCTGTCCGGTGAACTTGCCGCAGGAGACCAGTTGGCCGAGGAGACGCTTGCCGAACGGTGCGGCGTGTCCCGGACCCCGGTACGCGATGCGCTTCGGCGGCTCGAGGCGGAACTGCTCGTGCGGCGGTCCGACTCGCAGCGAACCTTCGTTTCAGACTGGTCGCTCGACGATGTCGAGGACGCCTTCGAACTTCGCGCGATGCTGGAAGGCATGGCGGCGCGGCGCGCTGCCGAGCGCATGGATCAGGCCACGATCGAGCGCCTCAGGCTTTGCAATGCCCGCCTCGGAGCGGCAATCCGGGGCGCCAGGGCCGACGTCGCCTCCTTCCTCGAGGAAAACCGCCTTTTCCACGAGATCATCCTGAAGGCCGCCGACTCGCGCCGCCTTGCAAGCCTGCTCGGCTCGCTGATCGAACAGCCGGTGGTCTGGCGAACGGCGCAACACTACGGACCCGGCGCATTCGCCCGCTCGCACAGCGAGCATGAGGACTTGCTGGCCGCATTCGCGCGGGGTGACGGCGCCTGGGCCGAAGCGGTGATGGCCGGGCACATCCGCCGCGCGTTCCACGTCTACGCAGATGCGCACCGCGGCATGACGGCAATCGACCGGGGGGCGGCTTGAGTCTTCAAATGTATACAGAAATGCCCGAGCGCATCGAGATGGTCGAAGTCAGCCCGCGTGACGGGCTGCAGAACGAGAAGCGCAGGATCGCAACCGCGGACAAGCTGGCGCTGATCGAGCGGGCCGTCGCTTTCGGAGCGCGCCGCATCGAGGCGACGAGCTTCGTCAATCCCAGGGCGGTTCCGCAGATGGCCGATGCCGAAGCAGTGTGCGAAGGCCTTCCCGAGCGCGAGGACGTAACCTGGATCGGCCTTGTCATGAACCGGCGCGGAGCCGAACGGGCGCTCGCCACCGGACGGATCGACCAGCTCGGCGCGGTGAGCGTCGCGACCGACAGCTTCGCGATGGCCAACCAGGGCCAGACCTGCGACGGCTCGGTCGAAGCCGCCTGCGAGATCGTCGCGCTTGCAGCCGAAAACGGACGCAGCGCGCAAGCGACAATCGCCGCGAGTTTCGGCTGCCCCTTCGAAGGCGAGGTGCCCGAGGATCGCGTGATCGCAATGGCGAGCGCGATCGCGGCGGCGGGACCGGTCGAGATCGCGCTGGCGGACACGATCGGCGTCGGCAATCCCGCCCACGTGTCCCGGCTCGTCGCGCGGGTCGCGGAAGCGATCGCGCCGATCCCGGTGCGCGTCCACTTCCACAACACCCGCGGCACGGGCCTTGCCAACGTCTGGGCAGCGATCGGTTCGGGCGCGCGCATCGTCGACGCTTCGGTTGGCGGCCTTGGCGGCTGCCCGTTCGCCCCCGGAGCCGCCGGCAACATCGCGACCGAGGACGTGGCCTACATGCTCGAGCGCGCCGGGATCGCGACGGGCCTCGACCTTGCTGCGCTGATCGACACCAACCACTGGCTTGCGAAAGTGATGGACAAGGACCTGCCCTCGATGGTCGGCAAGTCGGGCGGCTTTCCCGCGCCGCGCGAAGAAGAAAGGACAACTGCCTGATGCGCTATCGCCTTGGAGTCGACGTGGGCGGCACGTTTACCGACCTCCTTCTGTTCGACGACGAGACCGGCGCATTCTGGCGTCACAAGACCCCCTCGACGCCGCACGACAGCTCGGAAGGCATTCTCACCGGTGTCAATGCGATCACCGACGAAGCCGGAGTCGATCCCGCCGACGTGGAATTCTTCCTCCATGGCACGACGGTGGCGACGAACGCGGTGCTGGAAGGCAAGGGCGCGCGCGTCGGCCTCGTCGTGACCGAAGGCTATCGCGACATCATGCAGATCGCGCGCAGTTTCGTGCCGGGTGGGCTGGCCGCGTGGATCGTCTGGCCAAAGCCGCAGCCGCTCGCGGCGCTGGAGGACACTGTCGAGGTTCCGGGCAGGCTCGGCGCCGATGGCACCGAGGTTCGCCCGCTCGAGGAGGAAGCGACGAGGCTGGCCCTGCGCCGGCTCAGGGAGCAGGGAGTCGAGGCCCTCACCGTCAGCCTGATCAATGCCTACGTCGACGGAACCCACGAGCGCCGCATCGGCGAGATCGCCGCCGAGGAGCTGCCCGGGATCCCGATTTCGCTGAGCCACGAGGTCCTGCCAGAGATGCAGGAGTACGAACGCACGCTCTCGACCGTCGCCAACGCTGCGGTCCGCCCCGTAGTATCGAACTATATCGCCAGCCTTCGCTCGCGGCTCGAGGACGCGGGTGTCCGCGCCAAGGTTTCGCTGCTGCGCTCGGACGGCGGCCTGATGAGTTCGCACAAGGCGCAGGAGCATCCGGTCAATATCCTGATGTCGGGCCCTGCAGGCGGAGTTACCGGGGCGGTCTGGGTTGCGCGAAATGCCGGTCTCGACGACATCCTGACGCTCGACGTCGGCGGAACCTCGACCGACGTCGCGCTGATCGAGAACCTCGAGCCGCGCCGGGTTCGCACGACCGAGGTCGGCCACCTGTCGGTGCGCGCATCGTCGCTCGACGTGAAGACGGTGGGCGCGGGCGGCGGGTCGATAGCCTACGTTCCCGAACTGACTGGCGCGCTTCGTGTCGGACCGCAAAGCGCGGGCGCGGTGCCCGGCCCCGTCGCCTATGCCAAGGGCGGCACGCAGCCGACCGTCACCGATGCCAACGTCGTGCTCGGCTACCTTCCCGAGGATCTCCTGGGCGGCGCGTTCCGCCTCGATCGCGATGCCGCCAAGGAAGCTGTCGGAACGATCGCCGACGCGCTCGGCGTGGGCCTGATGGAAGCGGCGCGCGGCATCATCGACATCGTCAACGAGAACATGTTCGGTGCGCTGCGGATGATCTCGGTCCAGCAGGGCTACGATCCCCGGCACTTCGCGCTGATGGGCTTCGGAGGCGCGGGGCCGCTCCACGTCAATGCCGTCGCGCGCCTCATGGGAAGCTGGCCGGCGGTCAGCCCGGTCTCCCCCGGCGTGCTGTGCGCCCTGGGCGATGCGACCACGCGCATGCGCACCGAAACCGCGCGAAGCTTCAGCCGCATGGCGCGCGAAACCGATGTCGGGGAGATGACCGCGCTTCTCGACCAGATGGCCGTGCAGACCCGCTCCGAGCTCGAAGCCGACGGCGTTCCGTCCGACACGATCCTGAGCGAGTTCGAGGTCGACGTGCGCTATGCGGGCCAGGCGTTCGAAGTACCGCTCACCATCGACCAGGAGACGTTGCGGCGCGAGGGCATAGAAGGCATCGTCGCCCGCTTCGACGAGGAGCATCGACGGCTGTTCACCTTCAACATGGACACTCCTCACGAGATCGTGAACCTGCGTGCGGTCGCGCTCGGCGAGCCCCCCGAGCTGGCGGCGCCCCGCCTCGAGAAGGGAGACGGCAATCCGGCACGCGCGAAGATCCGCGACCATGCCCTGTGGATGGACGGGAAGGAGCAGGCCGCGGTCATCTACGATCGCTCGCGGTTGCTCCAGGGAGACACGATCGCAGGTCCCGCCATCGTGACCGAGATGGATTCCACGACGCTTGTCGAGGCAGGCTGCGTCGCCACCATCGATGCCGTCGGCAACATCCTGATCAATCCGGCCTGAGGAGGCGCGACCCATGCCCGCACAGATCATCGAGACCAACCCCGTGCCATTCGACCGGGTCGATATCGATCCGGTGACGCTCGACATCATCGAAAACGCGCTGCGCAATGCCCGGATCGAAATGGACGCCACGCTCGTGCGCACCGCCATGAGCCCGGGCATCCGCGAACAGGGAGACGCCTTTCCGCTTATCGCCGATCCCGCCGGCAGGATGATCGTCGGCCAGTTCGGCAGCTTCATCGACGGCTTCCTGCAGGGTTTCGACGGCACCATCGAGGACGGGGACATGATCTTCCTGTCCGATCCCTACAGTTGCGACGGCGCGATCAGCCACTCGAACGACTGGCTGGTGCTCGTCCCCGTCTACAAGGGCGGGCGGCTGCTCGCGTGGACCGCGATGTTCGGCCACCAGAGCGACATCGGCGGCAGCGTCGTCGGTTCGATGCCGATCCGCGCCAAGTCGATATTCGAGGAAGGCGTGCGCATTCCTCCGGTCAAGATCTGGCGCAAGGGAGAGTACAACGAGGACCTGATGAAGCTCGTCATGCACCAGACGCGCAAGCCCGACTGGTGCCAGGCAGACCTCAACGCGCTCGTCGCCAGCTGCCGTGTCGCGGCCAACCGCGTGATCGAGATGGCCGAGCGCTTCGGCGAGAATGTCTACTTTTCGGCGACACAGGAACTGCTGGCGCGCAATCACCGCGCGATGAAGGCGCTGATCGCGCAGGCCGTTGCCGAGGAGCCGGTGAGCTTCGAGGATTACCTGTGCGACGACGGCATGGGATACGGCCCGTACCGGATCAAGTGTACGATGTGGCGCGAAGGCGACAAGGTCGTGCTCGACTTCGAGGGGACCGACCCGCAAAGCGTCGCGTCGATCAACTTCTATCTCAACAAGAACATGTTCAAGATGTTCTTCGGCATCTACATGATCATGGTCTTCGATCCGCAGATCCTGTTCAACGACGGGTTCTACGACCTGATCGAGGTGCGCATTCCCGAAGGATCGCTGCTTCGTCCGAAATTCCCCGCAGCGCTTTCCGGGCGTACGCATGCTCTGGGCCGCATCTTCGATATCCTCGGCGGCCTTCTCGGCCAGAAGACGCCCGAATTCCTCAACGCCGCCGGCTTCAGTTCGAGCCCCCACCTGTTCTATTCGGGCTGGGACGAAAGACCGGGCGGGAACGGCGAATGGTTCCAGCTTTTCCAGATCGCGTTCGGTGGCATTCCGGGCCGCCCTCTTGGCGACGGACCCGACGGCCACTCGCTCTGGCCCGGGTTCACCAACGTGCCGAACGAATTCCTCGAACGGTATTTTCCTCTCAGGATCGAGCGCTACTCGACCGAGCCCGACAGCGGCGGCGCGGGACTGCACCGCGGCGGCAACGGCATCCGGATGACATACCGCTTCCTGGCCGACGGCGCGATCGCGATCCACGACGACCGCTGGTTCGTACCGCCCTGGGGGGTCAACGGAGGGCACCCCGGAAAGCGCGCTCGCAAGGTGCTGGAAAGTTCGGACGGCACGAGCCGGGTCATCGGCAACAAGGTGGAAGACGTCGCAGTCGAGGCAGGCGACCTCCTTCACTTCATAACCTGGGGCGGCGGCGGCTGGGGCGACCCTCTCGAACGCGATCCCGAGCTTGTCGCACTGGAAGTGCGTCAGGGGCTGGTCAGCGGGAAGGGCGCACGCGACTACGGCGTGGTCCTCGCTGGCGACGGCAGCGTCGACGCCGACGCAACCAGGGACCTGCGCGCCGACCTTGCCGGATCGCGCGGCGAACTCCCGCTGTTCGACTTCGGACCCGGCCTAGACGAACTGCGCGCCTCTTGCGAAAGGGAGACGGGCCTCCCCGCGCCTGTCCGCCCGCAGTGGCACGAGAAAACCGTACCGGCGGAGGCCGCCGAATGACGGGCGCGCTGGCCGACATCCGCGTCGTGGAGATGGGCCAGCTCCTCGCCGGCCCGTTCTGCGGCCAGCTCCTTGGCGACATGGGCGCCGACGTCATCAAGATCGAGCCGCCGGGCGCGGGCGATCCGATGCGGCTATGGGGCCAGGGCGACGACAAGGTCCAGTGGGAGGTCATCGGGCGCAACAAGCGTTCGGTCACCTGCAACCTGCGGGTAGCGGAAGGCCAGGACCTCGCCCGCCGCCTGATCGGCAAGGCCGACGTCCTCGTCGAGAACTTCAAGCCCGGCACCCTGGAGAAGTGGGACCTCTCCCCCGCCGAACTCCACCGCGAGAATCCCGGCCTCATAATCGCGCGCATGTCGGGCTATGGACAGGACGGTCCCTACTCCGACCGTGCCGGATTCGGCGGCATCGGCGAGGCGATGGGCGGCTGGCGCTATATCGTCGGCGAACCCGACCGCCCGCCTTCGCGGATGGGCCTTTCGATCGGCGACACGCTTTGCGCCACGTACGGTTGCATGGGCATCCTTGCGGCGCTCCACCACCGCGAAAGCACCGGCGAGGGCCAGATCATCGACACCGCGCTTTACGAAGCGGTGCTGCAGGTCATGGAAGGGCTGATCCCCGAATACGATCACAACGGGATCATCCGCGAGCGTTCGGGATCGATCCTGCCCGGAATCGCGCCCTCGAACGTCTACCAGTGCAAGGACGGACCGTTCATGATCGGGGCCAACAAGGACGAGATCTTCGCCCGCCTCGCCAGGGCCATGGGACAGCCCGAACTGGCAACAGACGAGCGTTACGCAACGCATCTTGCGCGCGGGCGCAACCAGACGGAACTCGATGCCCTGGTCAACGACTGGACGTCCCAGCACACGATCGAGGAAGTCGATGCCGCCATGATCGCCCACTCGATCCCGGCGGGCCGCGTCTATCGGGCGCCCGACATGCTCGCCGATCCCCACTTCAGGGCACGCGACGCCATCGTCGAGGTCGAGACCGAAAGGCACGGCAAGGTGAAGATGCAGAACGCCTTTCCCAAGCTGTCGAAGACGCCCTCGGGCATTTTCCGTCCTGCGCCGGCGGAACCGGGTCAGCACAACGCGGAGGTCTACGGCGAACTGCTCGGGATCGACGGTGCGGAGCGGGGCCGGCTGGCCGACAGCGGGATTATCTGACGCGCGTTCCTGCTTCGCCTTGCCGGCACCGGCTGCCCGGACCTAGAACTCGAGCGGACGCAAGGTGATGCGGAACTGGACGCCGCGATCCTGCAAGTATCGCTTTCCGGCGAGCTGCGGATCGCGCAGGGCTTCGCCATAGGAAATCCGGGCGAATATCGCTCTCGACGGCACCCATGCAAGCGATGCTCCGACCGATGCGACGTCGTCGGGAAACGGTTCGGGTTGCTCGGAGTTGTCGGCGATAGCCCCGTCCGCGAATATCGCCAGGCGAAAGGCTCCCCAGTCGAACGCGGGCGCTCCGGCGGTCATTCCCGTCAGGCTCAGCGAATACGCAAGCTCGGCGCTGGCGAAGAGCGCGCGGTCCGCCAGCAGCAGGTTCTCGCGGTATCCGCGCACGCTGTTCTCGCCGCCGATGGAGAACCGCTCCCCCGAATAGAGGGTGCCGCTGGAATACTGCCCGGCAAGGCGCAGGTTGAGCTCGAGCCGGTTCGTGAGCCTTTGCGCGAAACTGGCCTGGCCGAGGACCGCCACGAAATTCCGGTTCGGCTTGAGCACTCCGGGCGCGGTAGGACGCGTGCCGTCCAGGCCGACCGTCTCGGTGAGCGAAATCGCCAGCACGTGGCGCGTGCCCTGCTCGACATAGTCCTGGGTGAAGCGCAGCGCCGTATATTCGGCCCTGCCGTTGACCGCACCGGGGCTGAACGAGAACGGCTCGCCCAGAAGGTAGGTCTTCGTGCGGCGATGGGCGAGCAGGACTCCGATGTCGAGCGAGCGTGCCGGAGACCAGCCGCCGCTTTCCGGGATCAGGGGGCTGTCTACCAGCCTGCGGGAAATGCCGCCTTCGACCGACCATTCGCGCGATTCGATATCGAGATCGGCAAGCCGCTGCTCGACCACCGCGACATCGTTGAAGGCGGCGCGCAATATAAGGAAAGTATGAGGGTCGAAAACCGGCGCCTCGTAGCTGGCGATGCCATCGGTCAGGCCGTCGGTGAACCCGATTTCTGCGCTCAGCAAGTCGCCTGCCAGCAGCGGGTTGCGCATCGATCCGCCCGCCGCGAGACGCAGACCGCCGACCGACGGTGCACGATTGTTCGCCGCCCCGAAATAGAGATCGAACCTGTCCTTCGGACGGACCAGCATCGAAAGGTTCGCGGCGCCGGGCCGCTCCCCCGGACGCAGACCGGCATCGACGCTGTCTATCGCCCGGTCATGCGCGAGCAGGCGGAAATCGCGCTCGAAAGCGAAAACGTTGAAAGGCCGGGACAACGCCGATGGCAGGCGTTCGATCACGTACCGTTCGTTGAGACCGGCGCTGTCGTCGCCCACCCAGCCGATTGCGATACCCTCGGACATCTCGCCGAGGCTACCGAGGACAAGTCGCAGGACCAGCGCCTGGCCGTTGCGCGTGCTGCCGTCGATCAGCACGCCCGAATTGGCATAGCCGTTGTTCACAAACGCCCGGTTCACGAGCTGTGTCAGCGCAACCACCCGGCCCATGTCGACGCTTGAGCCGACAAGTCCGTTCGTGACGAACTGGCGTTCCACCCACACTGCATCGAACGGGTCGCTGCCCGTGTGCGACAATCGCAGTCCGGCCGGATCCGCCGCGTCCGGCTGCCAGGCGGGCACGGGACGCGCGATGCCCTCGCCCTCCGTCTCCACCCTGACATCCGTGAAGAATGCGCCTTCGTACCGCATCGTCTGCACCGGGCGGACCTGTTCGGCGACGCCACCGTCGAGTGCGGTCGGCTCGGCATAGTCGGGCAGTGCCGGCGGTTGCGCCATCGGCCCCGTGCGCTCCGAAGGCATGCCCTGCGCCTGCTGTCCGACCGCTATCGCCGGGAAACCGGCTGTCGCGAGAAGCGCCGCGCCAAGCGCCGCTCCGCTTCTCCCGAACCTTTTGCCCCCCTTGCGCATGGCTAGCCGCATCCTCCCGGTTTCGTCCGGGCCACGAGGATTTCGGAGGTGTCGCTTTCGATCGCGGAGAACGGTCCGGTCTCGATGACGTCCAGCCTGCTGTCCCGCCCGTTTTCGCCCCGGTTGCGACACCGGCGGGCGAGCACTTCCGAAGCATCGAGATAGGGCACGTCGAGCACGAACGTATCGCGGCTGACGTCCTGTTCCGGCGCTACGATGTTGTAACCGTCGACATTCACGAGATTGAGGCTGTCGCTGGCATTGATGCGGACGGCATCGTCGTTGATGAGGACGACCGCGTTGCTGACATCGCCGCTGGCGCTAATCTCGCTTCCGTCGGAAATGACGGCCGCGGCGTTCTCGATTATAACGATGCCGCCGCTGGCCTGCGATCCTGCGGCGGAGTCGGTCCTGATCTGAGCGGGCAGCCGGTCTCCGCGCAACCTTAGGATGCCGCCCTCATCGCCCGCGAAACCGAGGTCCACGGCGATCAGCCCGGCAGTTCCCGTCGCCGAACTTGTCTCGATCCGCCCGCCTTCCAGAACGCTCAGTTCCGCGGCGGATACCTGCACAAAACCGGCGCTGCCCTCACCGAGAGCTTCGGCTGAAATCCTCGCCTCTTCGGAAACGGTAACGTCCAGCGCCTCGACCAGCACGTTGCCTGCGCGCCCCGGTCCGGTCGATCTCGCGGTCACTTCGGCTCCGTTCGTGACGGTCAGTTCGCTTGCCGGTACGCCTTCGGAGATATTTCCGCCGAGGTAGACGAGCCCGGCGCTTCCGGATCCGCTCGTCTCGCTGGTAACAAGCGTGTCGCCGGCAAGGATCGCCGTATCGAATTCGAGGAGGACGCCGGTGGCATCGCCTGCGGCCACGGTGCGGGACGCGATTTCGGAATCGGAGACGAGAAGCGCGCCGGTGATCAGGTTGACGATCCCCGCATCGCCAGATCCCAGGGCACCTGCCGTGATCGAGGAGGCTCCGGTGACGTCGATCGCTTCGCCCGCCGTGATCCTGACGTCTCCGCCCCGTCCGCTGCCGAGGATGTTCGTCGCAATGCCCGCGTTGTCGAGCGAAATGCTGCCCGGTGCATCCAGCGATATCAGGCCGCCGTCGCCCGTGGCTTCGGCACGCGCGCTACCTGCAGAGATCAAGCCGCCCGAGACCAAGATGTCGGTCCCGGCGTCGATATCGATGAAGCCGCCCCATCCGGCGCCATAAGTGTCGGCGGTCACGGTCGTCGCGGAGATTTCGGTCACTCCGTCCGCGAAGATACGGATGGAGCCGCCGTCGCCCTCATCGCCGTAAGTGCTCGACGCGACCGTGCTGCCGGAAAGTTCCAGGTCCCCGGCGGTGCCGATAAGGATGCTGCCGCCGTTCGCCGCGCCCGTTGTCTCGGTCGAGAAGTGCGATCCGTCGACGGCAAGACCTGTGCCCCCGCGCAGATCGACCGATCCTCCACCCGTCGCGGCCCCCTCGGAAAGGACGCGAGAAACCACGAGCGCGCCGATGACCTCAAGACGGTTCTGTGCATCGATCCGGACGTTCCCGCCACGCCCCGTGCCGTAACTGTCGGCCAGAATCTCGGTATCAGAAAGGGCAATGTCGCCTTCCGAAAGGACGGCTATCGAGCCGGCGTCGCCGCCTTCCTCGGCAAAGCTCGTGCCGGAAATTCCCCCGCCGGCGATCGTTACCGACTCCGTGCCCGAAACGAGGGCGTTTCCGGCGTCTCCCGCTGCGCTGGTCGTAACGAGGACAACCGTGTCCTCAAGTGAAACCGAACCTTGCGAGCCGATGGTCAGCAATCCGCCGTCACCGGCGCCCTGCGTCGTTGTCGCTATCACCGACTGGGTCGCGTCTATCGGTCCTAGCGCGGCGATCGAGAGGGTGCCGCCGTCTCCGTCTCCGAACGCGACGGCAAGCAGACCGGAACCGGAAATCGCCACCCCGCCTGCGGAACTTACGAGGAGGTCGCCACCATCGCCGCCGGCCGCGCTGGCGGAGAGGAACTCGCTGCCGGAAAGGAAGATCGCGCTCCCCGCCGTCAGGGAAATTTGCCCGCCGTCCCCGGCCCCAAGCGCCTCGGACGTCACCACGCTGCCGGTCACTTGCAATGACCGGTTGCTCAGCAGCGCGATCTCGCCACCCTGACCCGAGCCTTCGGAAGACGAGAGCAGCTGGCTGTCCTCAAGCACCGAAAGCGCCTCGCCCGCAGCGATCAGGATGCTGCCGCCGGCGGCGCTCCCGCCCGTTAAGGCCGTCAGCGTGCTTGCGAAGACAGTAACGTCGGTTCCGGCGATCTCGATGTTCGGACCGGCCTCCTCCGGCGCCGCGCTCGACAGGTCGGATCGAGAAACCAGCACCGTCTCGCCCGCGAACCTCAGGGCGCGGTCGCCCCGGTCGCCCGGGGCCGCCGAGATCGTCGATGTCTCGATCTCGAGATTTCCGGTCAGCGGCTCGGCAAAGGGATCGCCGATGCGCAGCTCCTGCGCCTCTCCCGCTGCCACGATTTGGAGGCCCTGAGCGCGCAGCGTGCTGTTACTGACGGTCACGTCGCTGCCGACAATAGAAAGTCCGGAGACCGTTCCGCCATCGGCGCTGCCTATCTCGGCGCCGTCGATCAGCAGCGCGGCTTCCCCGCCGAGGAAGCCGAAGCTTTCGGGGCTGGACATCGAGAACGTCGAGCCATCGGGCGTCCTTGCAGAGAAGACGTCGCCATTCGCGAAGCCTATGTGCGACGCGGTCGAGAAGTGGCTTGCGCCGCCGACGTCCAGGCGAACGCCCTCGCCCAGGATCACGCCGGCCGGGTTGATGAAGTAGAAGTCCGCCTGCGGCATCGCCGTGGTGTCGATCGTTCCCGCGATGCGCGATGCCGAACCTCCGGTCACGCGGTTGATGATGTTGGCGATGGTCCCCTGCGCAGGCGCATTCCAGCTAGCGGTGTCGCCGGCGGCCAGGTCGAATGCGCTGAAGCTGTGGAACACGTTTGACTCGACGACCGTGCCGCCGCCAATCTCGAAGCGTGTCCCGTCTCCCGCCACGCGCGTGCCGGTCGCCATTGCATTGTCCGTGTCTGCAACGATCGTGGTCTGTGCCTGGGCAGCCGCCACTGCCGGGATCGCCGCGCATCCGAGCAGGGGCAGGAGCGCCGTGAGCCTGCGGCGGACCATCAGCGCCACCCTCCGACAAGCGTGAATGCGGCCCATTTCCAGGGATCGGCATTGCCGGCGCCGCTTTCGATCATCGCAAGCTGCGCCAGCCGCAGCGCATCGGCGCGGGACTTCCCGGCGCGCAACTCGCGGTAGAAGTACTCCATCAGCTGCAGGGTGCCCTTGTCGTCGACCTGCCAGAGGGTGGCGAGCGCGCTGTCCGCACCCGCCTGTATCGCTGCTCCGGCAAGGCCCATCACGGCCTGATCGTCCCCCAGCGCCGTCTCGCACGCGCTGAGCACGAGGAGGTCGAGATCGTCGCCGAACCTGCGATTGGTTTCGATGAGATCGCGCAATTCGGACAGGAGGATTGTGTCGCCGTCGGCAACGATGAAGGACCGGTCGGATCTGCCGTTGAAGGCGGCATGCGTGGCCAGATGAAGGACATCCACGTTGCGGGACCGGATCGCGCGTTCAAGGTCGTTTGTGCTGAAATCCTCGAGCACCTTGCCCCGGCGCGCACCCGGCGTGTCCACCGCCGCCGCGATCTGTGCCTCTTCGCTTGTGCTGCCAAGCCTTGGGAAGAAGCCCATCGGAAGCGCGACGTCCTTTTCCAGCGAGGCGGACAGGACGGAAAGGCGGTTGCCCTCCAGCTTGTCGCCCGCCTCGAGAAAATCGAGCGCAGGGGCCACGGACAGCGCGACATCCTCGATCAGGAAGCGCCCGTCGGAGCGCTGCATCGCCGCGAAAGGCACGCCGCGAAACGAGGAATCGGACACGATGACAAGGCTGGTCTGCGCCGTCACCTTGTCGCCGAGCGGCGCGACGAGAAGATCGTACACGCCTCGGGCCGCGGCTTGCCATTCGGCTCCGTGCTCGCGATTACCAAGGGTGCGAAGATCGCGAACCATGGCCTGGACATCGCGGCGGGCTACGTCGCGGCGCGGCGCGAGCCGGCGATACCGGGGGCCGCCCGGTTCCGAACCCCATGCATAGATGAGCTCCAGCCGGTCGGGCAGGACGACCGGATAGAGTACGAGTTCGCCCTCGCGAAGATCCGACACGTGGAAGGGCGTTTCGGGCGGTATGCACTCGCTTCCGAACAGGTTCTGGATTTCGGCCTGGCGATAGGCCTCGATGACGCGTTGCACTCCCGCGACGGACCCGGTCCCGGCGGAACCGAGGGCTGCGAACTCGGCCTCGACCGCAGCTTCGTAGACGTCCCGCATCATCAGCGTGAACATGGCTTCGCCGGTGAGGCCGTCATCGACGGGGAGGAGCGGACGGATGTCCTCGAGGGCCCTGAACGCCGCAGCCGTCAACGCCCGGCGACGGTCGGGATCGACCTGTGCCCTGAGCAGCAGCCAGTCGGGCATGCGCATGGGAAGCGACCTTTGCGCCTCGAGCAGGATAGCTTCCTGTAGCAGAGCGTCGGCGCGCCCTGCATCGCCCTGCAAAAGCGCGATCCGCGCCTCCATCGCGGCGGCGAATGCGGCGATGCCCGGGTCGCGCGCGCCACCCGACCGCAGCCGGGCGATGGCGGCGCTCAATTCCGGATGGGCAGCGCTACCACCATCCAGCGCAGCCTCGATCAGGCGTGCGGTGACCAGAGTTTCACGGTCGCGATCCATGATGCGGGCGGACAGCGGCAGCGCGGCGAGAGCGGATTGCCCGGCATCGACCGACGCGATCGGATCGCCCTGCTCCCGCGCCACGATCGCGAGCCTTGCCAGCCGCAGGCTGGCGAGCGAGGAGAGCGAGAAATCCGATACCGACCGCGCCTTGCGCACGGCGCACTGAAGCGCCGCCACGGAAACGGACCTGCCTTGCGATTCGAAGCCCACTTCGTCCAGCAGGACCTGGCAGGGTCCACCAGGCGATGTTCCGGACGTGAAGGCGGTGCCGACCCCGGCGATCCTGCTGCCCGATTGCGACGGTGCGGTCGCGTTGCGGGCGTGGACCAGCCCGAGCTCGTAAGCGGACCGCGCGCCCATTGCCATATCCCCCGCCGCCTCGGCACGGCGGAACGCCGATAGCAGGTAGGCATGCGCTTCCATCGGGCTCGATTCGCTGGACGCACGCGCCGCCTGCCCGGCCGCGAGGCAATAGCGCGCTATCGATGAGTCGGAAGGCGCTGCGGACGACGTCGTACCCACCGTCATGGCGGACCGGAAATCGGAGGTTACCGCACCGCGGGTAACCATCGTTTCCGCCCGCTCGGCGGCCTGCGAGAGGCTTTCCTCGGAAGGATAGGCAGCGAGGCCGGACCCGTCGTCCATGAGGCAGAGCGTATCGGGCGCAGCTGCCCGAGCTTGCGGGTGAACGGCTGCCGAAATAGCGAAAGCGATCAGGGCAAGGAGCGCGAAAGACATGCTCCGAATTTTCTTGCCGGACCGGAAGCCGTCGCCAAAAGTTCTGCCGTCGTCGGCAATATTCACGATCCACCGGCTTGTCATATCGGCAGAAGAACACATTTTTTCGCTTGTGTTAAGCTGCCGAATTAATCGTTTGGCATCATCGCATCCGCACGGGTGCATCGCGATGCGGGTCCGTCCCGGTCGGGAACCCGTTACTGCGCCAGCATCTCCTCCACGTCCTCCGGCGTCAGGTAGATGCGCTTTTCCTCGCTCAAGCCGTCGTACGGCTCGCGGCAGGGGGTCATGTAGTTCACCTGATCGTATCGCCGGGTGAACTTCCATTCGCCGTCGATCCTCGCGAACTCGTCGAAGTAGGTGCACGATGCCGACCATGCGGTTCCCCTGCGATCGGCACCCGTGACCAGCACGAAGCTGGTGGACGAAGCGCGATCACCGTGTGGGCCGTCGATCACGATGTTCATGGTGTGGTGGTAATTGTAGGGAAACAGCACCTGGAAGGTATCCCAGGCCTTTCCGATGGCTTCGATCCCCACCGTCTCTCCAAACGGCTCGTCGACCTTGTAGACTGCATCCGGCGCCCAGACGCCAAGGAATACGTCGCGGTCGGGAAGGTCCAGTCCGTGGGCATATCGAGCAATCAGTTCGCGGATCGCCTCGCGGTCCTCGGCCCTGGCCATTCGTTCTTCCATCGAGCTCACTGCGGCATACTCCTCAACCATATCGCCTCGTCACGCCCCCTCACGCCTCAACCGGATCGAATTCCACCGGCAGTTTCCTGAGCGCGCGCAGCATCAGGCCGGGCCAGTGCGAAGGCTCCGGCTCCCCTTTTGCCAGTCGCAGGTTGCGCACGCCGGACAGCAACGCCTCGAACGCCCAATGCATTTCCCGCCGCGCGAGCGGAGCCCCGACGCAATGGTGGATGCCCGAACCGAAAGCGATGTGCGACCCGGCATTGCCGCGCTCGAGATCGAGGTGCGCAGGGCAGGCGAATTGCGCATCGTCCCGGTTCGCGGCCGCGAAACGCAGATTGAGAAGCGACCCGGCGCGAATGCCCTGCCCGCCTATCTCGACGTCGCGCGTCGTCACACGATAGAGGCCCTGGACCGGCGATTGCAGCCGCAGGACTTCCTCGATGAAAGTCGGCAGGTAACGGTCGAGGTCGCCCTGCAGCGTGGCGCAGGCCCGCTCGTCCCGACATAGCAGCAGCACGCCTTCCGCGATGGCGTTGGTCGACGTTTCGCTTCCGCCCACGAACAGGTCGGCGAGCAGATGCGACACGATCTGTGCGTAGCTCAACCGGCTGCCGTCCGGCTTGCGAATGTTGACGAGGTCTGAAAGCAGGCTTCCGTCGGGCCGATCCTGCAGGCGCTCCACGATCGGCCGGAAGTAATGCTGGAATTCGATTTCCTGCTCGATGCTGTCGCGCTCCTCTTCGAGCGACTGCATCATGCTAAAGCGCTTGACCCAGGCATCGGTCCAGCCCTTGATCTTCCAGATATCCTCGATCGGCACCCCGACCTGGCTGCAGATCGCGATGAGCGGAAGCGGCACTGCCAGCTCCTCGACTATGTCGCACGCGCCCGCGGCCCTGAACTTGTCGACGAGATCGAAGGCGGTCTGCCGAATGAACGGATCGAGTTCGCGAACCTTCCCCGCCCTCAGCGCCGATGTGAAGAGCGCGCGGTTCTGCCTGTGCTCCGGGTCGTCCTGGAGCGAGAGCGTCGGGGCTGGCTCCCAGCCTTTCGATCGATAGAGTTCCCGTGCCATCGCCGCCCGCTCCGGATCGACCGCATCCCGCGCCAGCTCGACCGTGGCCGAGCTGCTGAAGGTTTGCGGATCGGTAACGATCCTGCGGATGTCATCATACCGGCTGATGACCCAGAACCCGGCGTCGGGATCGCGATATGCCGGAGCCTGCTCGCGGATCGCGTCGTAGAATTCGAAAGGGCTTTCCTGGATTTCCGGTTCGAGCAGCGAGCGGCCCGGCAACTGCTGGGCTTCCGCCCCTGTATTATCGGTCATGTTCCCCGCCCGCTCCGGCGCAAAACCGAGCCAACCGTCCGGCAGCTTGCGCACAGGTGTTGTTCCGGTTTTGCGCCCGGTCTTCCGGGAGGCCGCAACCTGCAACCGCCCATCCGGCTCACCGTGCATCAGCGCCGACGATGCAGTGCCAACCCGCCTTTGGCAATCGCGATCCGGAAATCGCCGACGCTTCTTGCCTTCTGTTCGATCATGCCGTTCACTCGCCAAGAGATGATCTGCCAGACCGCGCGGAAGCCGATGCCACCCGCAGCCGGTGCCCGGATCACGCTACAGAGAGGGAAAGACTCATGAAAAGGTTCGTCGCCGCCATCGCGCTTGCAACAGCTTCCACCTTCGCTCTGTCCCCCGCACCGCTGTTTGCGCAGGAGTCCGCCGCCGAAGCACCTGAGGCTCCCGACTGGGTCGAGACCAGCAACGCCTATACCGAGAAGGTCATAAGGATGCAGGCCGAGTTCTTCCCGACCGGCGCGTCCTTTGCAGGGTACGAGGAATACGACGGACTCGTCGACGACATGTCGCTCGACCGCGACGAGCGTTACGTTGCCGCCGCGAAATCGCTGATCGAGGAGTTCAGGGTCGCGAGGGAGCAAGAGACCAACGCATTCGTCCAGCAGGACCTCCAGATCCTGATCGACTCGCTCGAAATGGGTATTGCCGAGTTCGAGCTCGAAAACCGCCTGACACTCGAATTCGCGCAGATACCGCAAAGCATGTTCGGCAACATCGGCCAGCTCCTGTCGGACCAGACCGCCCAGAATCGTCGCGGCAAGGCGCTCGAGTTGCTGCAGCGCTATACCGGCACGTGGCCCGATACCGAACCGATGACCGAACTGGCCAAGGCGCGTTTCGAAGCCAGCCGCGGCGAAGGAAAGATCGGCCCGTACCGGGTCGAGGTCGAGGAATCGATCCAGAAGATCCCGACCTTCGTCTCCGGCATCCGCGACCTTTTCGCCAAGTACGAGATCGAGGGCGCGGACAATGCGCTCGACGCCATGGAGCGGCAACTGACCGATTACGGCAAGTGGACCCGGACCACCGTCCTTCCGCTCAGCCGCGATAGCGCGCGCCTGCCGGAAGAGCTCTATGCGCTCAACCTGAAGCGCGTCGGCATAGACCAGGACCCGCGACAGTTGATGCGGGAGGCGCGCCGCGGCCTCTACGAACTGCGCGCGCAGATGGAGGCGCTCGCTCCGCAGATCGCCGAAAAGTATGGCTGGCCCGAAACCGACATGGCCTCCGTCATGCTCCGCCTCAAGCAGATGACCGTGCCCGATGACGAGATCGAGGACTTTTATCGCGAGGTGAACCGCAAGCTGGAGGCGGAAATCCGCCGCAACGATATCGTGTCCCTGCCCGATTCCGAGCTGCAGATGCGGGTGGCCTCGCAGGCGGAAAGCGCTGCGCAGCCGGCACCGCACATGCGTCCGCCGCGCCTGATCGGCAACACCGGCGAGCAGGGCACTTTCGTGCTGACCGTCGGCAATCCCACCGCCGGGCCCGAGGATCGCTACGACGATTTCAATTTCCCGGCGGCAAGCTGGACGTTGAGCGCGCACGAGGCGCGGCCGGGCCACGAGATGCAGTTCGCCGCGCTCGTCGAGCAGGGCGTCAGCCTTGCGCGGATGCTCTATGCGTTCAACAGCGTGAACGTGGAAGGCTGGGCCCTCTACGCCGAGGCCGAAATGCTTCCGCACGAACCGATCGAAGGCCAGTTCATCGCCTTGCAATTCCGGCTGCTTCGCGCTGCCCGCGCATTCCTCGATCCGAGCCTCAACCTGGGCATGATGAACCGGGACGAAGCGGAGCGGGTGCTGCGCGAGGAAGCCCTGTTCTCTCCGGGGATGACCAAGCAGGAACTCGACCGCTATCAGTTCCGCATGCCGGGGCAGGCGGGCTCGTATTACTACGGGTATCGCAAGCTGATCGATCTCCGGGTCGAAACCGAGCTGGCACTGGGCGAACGGTTCGACGAGATGGCGTTCAACGATTTCCTGCTGAGCCAGGGCATCATCCCGCTCGACCTGATCGCCAAGGCGGTTCGCGAGGAATTCATCCCCGCCCAGCTCGCGCGGTAAGCCCGGCCAGACCGGGGACGGGCCTTCCCGCGCCCGAAGCGCAAGCGCTGCAAAAGGTAGCGTAGGCCGTCCGCGATCCAAGGAGACACCTATTGAAGCGGCATTTCAGTGCGACATGGCCAGCGCCAATCGCGCGGGCTGGCAATCCGGGATGCGCGCGATGATGTCGACGCTCAGCCGGCGCAACCTGATTGCATCGGGGCTGGGAGCAGCGCTCGCCGGCTGCGCAAGCCCTCGCTTCTCCGGCGGTCCCTCTATCGTTTCGGGCGCGGCGTACGGGTTCGGAGAGCTCAAACCGCTCGATCTTTCAGTGGAGAACCTCGTCAGGATCACCGTTTGCACTCGCCCCTTCCGCCCGGCGGGGCCCCGGTTGGATGCGGTCAACGTCGGCGACAGGCTCATGGTCCACAATTACGGACACGGCGGTTCGGGCTGGTCGCTATCATGGGGTTACGCCGAGGCCGTACACGACCTCCTCGCCGTCGAAAGGCCGAGGTCGGTTGCAGTTCTCGGTGCCGGGTGCATCGGGCTGACGACGGCGATCGCGCTTGCCGAAACGGGCGCGAAGGTGACGATCTTCGCGCGCGAGTTTCCGATGGAGAGCCCCTCCGCCCGGGCGACGGGCGTATGGTCGCCGTCGAGCCGGATCGGTCTGGAAGCCGCGGTTTCGCCCGGTTTCGCCGCGCGCTGGGAAGTGCTGGCCCGCAACTCCTATGCCCGGCACCTCAGATATGTCGGGCGTATCGGCGCCCCGGTGGAATTCACGCCGCGCTTCTACGTCCGCTCGGCACGAAGCGACCCGCCGCTCGTCGCCCCTCCGCGCGATGGGGACGATTTCCTGGCGCTGGACTGAGCTTCCCCCTTCTGGGTGGTCCAGATTCTGTTTTAGGATTTGGACTGAAGGAGGAATGGAATGGCACGGAAGCACAAGCCGGAAGAGATTAT
>NZ_JACBZF010000006.1 GCF_013408095.1 Novosphingobium marinum | reverse complement strand
GACTACTCGCTCCCTGCTCTTGCGTATCCTCAGCCATCACCACTCAGTGGCTGGCGCCGCCTACCTCGACAAGGCGGCCTGCACGCCACGGTTACCGACTGCGTCCAATTGCCGTTCGAACTCGGCAAATTTGCGCAAGGCTCGGATCGGTTCGAAACTGGTGGAAGCGCGCCAGTGCTCCGGGACCTCCGCCTCGATCCAGTTCCAACCATCCGTGTTGCCGGTGAAATGCACGCCCATCCGGTGGCATTCTAGAAATAGCAGCAGCTGCCATGACGAATAATAGGTAACGACCGTGTCCGCCTTGAAGCGCACGTCTCCATTCTGTTCGCCAACGCGAACCTTGAAGTGGTTCCACGTCACAAACTTTCGCCGCTTGGGGTATTGAACGAATTGCCGCCATTCCCGATTGGGATGGTCCAGGGGATGGGGATGGTCGAGCGGATCGGCCCGCTGGCGACGAAGATTGGCGTTCTGCCTAGCTTCTTCGAGAGCGCAGGCTGCATGCCAGCGCTCGCCGTCGGGCTCACGCGTGCCAACAGGCTCCCAGCCATATCGTTCATCGTTGAACCAGCGCCGCTCGATCTCATCGGGATATCTCAGTCGCAGGCGCGGTATGAGAATGCGTTCGCGCTCGAGATACTCCATCGTGTCCGGAGTTGGACGGTGGTGGAGGATGCGCATCTTTGCGACCTCGCCGATAAACTGTTTCAGCTCCAGATACCGATCGATACGCATCCTGTTTCCTTGTTTGAAATATATATGCTATTATCTAACAAAACGAAAGGAGCTTTGCAGGATGGACAGCGTGAAAAATCGTATCATGCGGCGCGTTCGCGCAAAGCGGCGTGGCTGGGTCTTCACGCCGTCCGACGTCGCGGACCTAGGTTCGCGGGGCGCGGTCGATGTCGCGCTTCAGCGGCTCGTCGATGCCGGCCAGGTCCGGCGCCTTTCTCGCGGCCTTTACGATTATCCGAAGCGGCATCGCAGGCTTGGACTATTGAGCCCTTCGGCAAGAGATCTTGCCAAGGCGATCGCGCGCAAGAATGGCGTGAAGATCGGTCCTTCCGGTGCAACGGCCGCTAACAGGCTTGGGCTATCGACCCAAGTCCCGATGAAAACCGTATTTTCGACCGATGGAAAGTCTGGAAGCCATGATGTTGGTGGGAGAACCATCATGCTCAAGCGCTCGCGCGCGCCGCTCATCAAGGACGGGTCGGGTCCGGCCAATACGGCGATCCAGGCGCTTTCTCACGTCGGGAAGGGCGGTGTCGACAGAATTGTCATCCAGCGGATCGCCGGCTCGCTCGCGGACAAGGATGTCGACCAGATGGTCAATGCGCGACCCCAGATGTCCGGGTGGATGAGCGATGCTGTGATAAAGATCGCCGAGGCGCATGATGGATGACTTCGCTTGCCTCGAAACCGGCGAGCGGCGCGAGATCATCGAGGAGTGTGCAGCCCGGCGCAACATGAGCGAAACGGTCATCGAAAAGGATTTCTGGGTCTGCTGGACGCTGCGCCGGCTCATGGATGATGCTGAGCTAGCGCCATATCTGACGTTCAAAGGCGGGACGTCGCTTTCCAAGTCCTACAGTATCATCGAGCGGTTTTCCGAAGACATCGACCTGACCATCGCGCGCGATGCGCCTTACGTTCGTGATGGCGCGTCGCCGCTTGACGATGAGATCAGCAACAAGGAGCGTGGTCGACGCACGGAGACGCTCAAGTCAAATGCACAAAGGTTCGTGCACGAAGCTGTGGCGCCTCGGCTCCGACAGGCGATCGAGGAGGTGCTCCAAGGCGGGGAAGGCTGGAAGCTTGTACCCGATCCGGATGACAACGACCGACAAACCCTGCTTTTCATTTACCCGCCAACGAGTGGCTATGGCCTCAGCTACGGAAACGACTACGGTGGGCGTGCCGATGCGGACTACATCAAGCCCCGCATCAAACTCGAATTTGGCGCGAGAGGCGATCCGGAGCCGAGCGAGATCTTACCGCTGTCGCCCTACATCGCGGAGGAATTTCCGGATTTAATGCCCTCTGCGCAAGTGAAGGTGCCGACGCTCGCCGTGGAGCGTACTTTCTTCGAGAAAGCCACTATCCTGCACGCGCTCGCGCACAACGGCCGTCTGCGCCCGGCCATGTCACGCCATTACTACGACACCTTCATGCTGGCTCGAGCGGGCATTGCTGCGCGCGCAGCAGCCGACCCAGCGCTTCTAGCATCGGTGGTCCGGAATAAAAGCCTGATGTTTCCCGACAAAAAGGCGTCTTACGAGACGGCAAATCTTACGGGCCTCACTCTGTTGCCGCGTGACGAGGACCTGCCGGAGCTGCGCAAGGACTATGCGGCGATGGAAGTAATGTTCGCTGGCGCTCGCCCGAAATTTGACGAACTCTTGGAGGGCCTTGCCGAATTGCAAGGGCAATTGCGTGATCAAGGCGCTATTGGGGATGATGCCTGAAGCAACAAGGAGCGAAGCATTTCCTTTTACCACCCAGAGCCGTCGGTCGCCGGCATGCTTGCTTACCGCCCCCTCGCCCTAAGCAAGGCCGTTCCTTCAATAGAACAGCAACGTCCGATTTAAGGCGGTGCTCGACCAAGGGTAAATGTCCGAAATTGGGGGGCAAAGCCAACACCGTTCTTGTTTGATGGCAGCCCGAATAGCGGCGACGAAATCACCTTGCCGAGCGTTAACGGTCGCCCCGACTCATGTCGATGAGAGCCGCTTTGCGAGGCGCGCGCTGGCCCCGCTTTGTGCGGCGAGCCTCGCCCCGTAGCGCATGACCGTTGCTGGATCGCGCCAGCGATAGGCTTGCATGATCGCGGGCAGCCCCTCCCCCGCCGCAAAATTGTCTTGAGCCACCCCGACCCGGATCGAATGGCTCGAGATGTCGCTCACCCAACGCTCTAGCCGTTGTTCGCTCATTTCGCCCAGCAGTCCTCTCGCATGCGCCGCGCGCACCATCCTACGGTATATCAGCGTGATGCTGTTGGGATGCAGCGGACGATTGCCAACCCGGCTGACCGACCCGTCGAAATGCACCTCGACCCGACGTAGCAGCGGTCCCGAGCGGATATCTGTCGCCTTTTTCCAGGCGCGGATCGCTTGCATCGTCGCCAGGGACAGATAGGCATAGGCCCCCTCCCTTTCGGCATCGGTCTTGCTCGAGGGGATGAACAGCACCCCTGCCCCGCCCTCGCCCGCCTCGATATGATCGATCTCGATCGCCACCAGCTCGGAACGCCGACAGGCGGTGTCGTAAGCGACCCGCAGCAGCGCCGCATCGCGCAGGCCTAGCCAGTCGCGCCGGCAGGCTTTCAGAAGATGCGCCAGGCACACGCCTGTAGGCGGTCCGTCGAGATCGGCGATATCGCCCTTGTAGCGGATTCCCTTCGCCTGGCGCTGGCGTGTGCCACGCGCACGGCGCATGGCCTTCAATTCGAGCTTCACCAGCGGTGCTGCGGTCGGATCTGTCAGCCCCGCCATCCTATAGGCCATGCCGACATGGACGAGATAGCGCGCGATCGTCGCGGGCGCGCGTTTCCTGATCGGGGTACGCAGCCGGCACTCAGTTTCCAGGCCGCCAAGCGCCCTCACCCATTTCGCGACCAGCTTCCCGTCCGCGTCGGAGGCCCTCACCCTGTTCGCGCGACACCAATCGCCCCAGAGGCCAAGATCGGAAAGAAACGCGCGCTTGGTATTGGCCGACCACGCGCGCGCCGCCGCGTCGATCATGGCCGGATCGATTGCCGCACTAGCGTCGGCGAGCGCGGCGACGGTCGCGATCACGGGCTCGCTCTCGCGATCGGCAAACCCGTTCGACGCGAGCGCTGAAACGCCGTTCGGAGCGATTTTGGAGGCCATTTGGTGGTTTTGTGCCAATCCTGACAGCTTGTCTAGTGGTGATAAGCAGGCATTATCAACATTACGTGCCTTCCTCAGTGGACTGAACCGCTCGTTTTAAACTACTATTGATACATGTCACGTCCGGCTCGTCCTCTTTGTGCGATACTCTGGTCGCCCGATCTGGTCGATGAGTTCGGCCGAACGATGGCATCGATCGGTCGCCTTGACGCCCGGATATCCGCCAGTTCGGTTGCCCCCGCGTGGATGCTGCGAGCCAGCTGGACCGGCTACGCCACAGCTCTGAGGCTGCAGCGGCACGAAATCGACGAAATCGACGTAATTTCACATTTCACCGGCGTTTCGATCCCGGGCCGCCCCCCCGTTGTCACCGCGGGCGATCCGTTCGGCGCTTACGCCGATTGGGCCGCAGAGCTGGCAGCCGGTCACGACCGTCATTGGCGCGAGGACATACCCTTTACCTTCGACATTCCCGATGGCTGGCGCGACGCCCCTCCCCTCGCCCGCGCCCTCGCCGTTCTCGATTCCTGGTCGCGGCAGGATAACACGCCCGCTCCCTGGCTGGCGTTTCCCAAGTTGCTGCGGCGAATGAATTTGACCAGGAACCCACTCCCTTGCCTGGTGACCGGCGACCCGGGCCTTCGCTTTCTTCACGGCACGCGGGAAGCCCAGCTTAAGCGTTTGCTCAAATCCTTGCGAGAACTAGCCGACGAAGGGTTGCGGCGTCTCGGCCGCCTCGAGGGCTATCGTATGCGCTACGGCGCTGCTGTCGGTGCCGAGCATCGTCCGGGCCATCTTCCCCGGTTAGGAACCTTGGCACTCGAGACGCCCTTCCTGGCCGCGCGAACACTTGTTGACCGATTTGACATCACACTCTCGGGAGCCGGGAAGCTCCTCTCAAGAGCGGCTGAAAAGGGTCTGCTGGTAGAAACAAGCGGTCGGACGAGCTGGCGTCTCTATGTTACTCCCGATGTCGGGATTGCCTTGGGGATTGTTGCACCCCCGCGCGGGCGTCCGCCCTCCCCGTCGCGCTCGTCACCGGCCCTCGACACTGTTCTTGCCGAGTTTGACAGAGAAATGGCGGAGATCGATCAGATGCTGTCGGATCATTCGCGAAAGCACACCGAAACTTAGAGAAGCTTTTCGATCGCCGCCATGATCGTCGTCTTATTAGCTCCTGAATTCGGGAGGATCTTGATGGTGAGCCCTGCCCCATTGGTCGGCCTGGTCACCGAGAGCATCGGAACACCGGATTTGGTCGGCACGGTTTCGGTCTGGACCTTCGTCCTCGGCTTGCCAGGCGCGGTGGTCGCCCTGATCAGGCGTTTAGCCGTCTCAGGCCCGGAAAGCGGTTCGCTCCCCGAGCTGCGTTCAGCAAGGATCGCCTCCGTCTCCTTGCGCATCGCCGAAAGCGAGCGCATTTCGTTGGCAAGCGGCTTAAGGTCTCGCGCGATGCGCACGGTGATGTCGTGACGATCGGCAAAAGCTACGATGAGTTCCTCGGGTAGCCGCGCGACGTTGAGCATCCGGCTGAGCCAGGACTTCGATATGTTGAGGTGCTCGGCCATCTGGGTAAGCGAGCCCTCGTAGAATTCGGACAGCGCCGCTTCGTACTCATGAGCGCGCTCCCAGTCGGTGATGTCCTTGCGCGACCGATTCTCGACATCCGATACCCGGAACGCCTCCTCGTCGGTAAGTTGCTGGACGGTCACCAGATAATCGAACTCTGGATGGTTGTGCTCGCGCAGCCACTGCACCGTCCACCAGCGCCTGACGCCGGCAATGATCTCGTAATCATGCTCTGGGTCGTCGCGCAGTCGCCTGACGATTGCCGGGATGCGCTGCTTTTTCGCCGAAAGGAAGGCGTCGATGAGATCGCGGCAACTCTCCTCCGATAGATGATCGAGATCGCGATTGTGGAGACGCCATGGCCGGCAGCGGGCTGGATCCACGAACTCCGTGCGATCCGTTACAACCTTACCCGATGCCAGGCGATTGAGCGCCTCGCTGCGACTGGCCATTATGCTCCTTGCCGGCGCCTCCTCCCCCTCCTCGATGTCATCATCGATCGATTCGGTAAGCAGCGAACCGAAGCCCTTATTACCCTTGGCCAAGACTCAATCTCCGTTCGTGTGTTGCCGTGGCGGCAGTTTGTTGCCACGTGGCAACGGCACTCTGAATGGTCTCGTACACCAGCTGACCATGGCAATGCGCCGGCACCGGCACGGGACTCGCCTGATAGCTATATCTCATTGATTCAGAACGACCTTCCAGATCGTTGCCACGTGGCAACATCATGCCATCACCTCCCCTGCCCGGCTCGCCCAGCTGCCGATAACTTCCTGCTCGATCTCCTCACAAACCGCATTGAGGTACTTCACGCACCGCATGTGCACCTCGCGTGACGTTACCGGCCGATCGAGCTCGAAAACGGTCTTGAGGCGTGAACTCGCATTGTCGATTTCGGCGCTCGTCGGCATTATCGATGTAAGCAAAGACCCGCCGAACACATCGCGCATCATGGCCAGAAGCTCGCGATGCATCGACTTGTTCTCGTCGACGCGGCTCGCGACCACGCGGATGAAATTGTAGGCCGGTCGCGCCCTGCCCCCCAACTGCTCGAGCTGTTCCATAGTGGTTCTCGCCATATCGACGAAGGATACAGTCGAAGAGAAGTCGATCACGCTTGGCGGCATCGGGATCACCATGGCATTCGCTGCCTGGAGAACCGCCATCGACACCATTCCGAGAGCCGGCGGCGGATCCATGATAACGACATCATAGTCGTGAACGACCTCGCCGATCGCATTCGAAATCAGATCAATCACATCGAAGCTTCGCGTCTGAGCCAGGTGCGCAGCTATCTCATACTCCAGATTATAGAGCTTGAGATTTGAAGGGATAAGGCTGAGGCCGTGAAAGTGCGTGTCCCGGATGATCGAGCGGACCCCGAGCAACTCGGGGTCGTGAAACTGCCCGTAAAGCGTATCGTTCTCACCGAGATCGATATCGGGACGATATCCGAACATCATGGTCGAGCTGGCCTGGCTGTCGCAGTCGACGAGCAAGGTCCTGTACCCCTTAATCGCAAAGTGCTGCGCAAGGTGCACCGCGATCGTCGACTTGCCGACGCCGCCCTTGAAGTTCGACACCGAGATAATCGCCGGCGTGTCTTCCGGATCGCGCCAAGGCCTTGTTCCGAAAACCTTGCGCATCTTATCAAGCTCGGTGAGATTGTACGGCAAGCGGTGACCCGAAGGGGTGCGACTGCGCTCGGGCAAACGGCCATCGCGTTCGGCCTCTCGGATTGCCGATGCCGTTCGATCGACGAGTTCTGCGGCCTTCGAGATGGGGAAGGTTGGGCCCGCCTTCTCTCCGGTTTCGGGATCGAGCGCGTGTGTCTGGAGCCGCTTGAGAATTGCCAGTGACTTGCGATGAAGGGAACGGAGATCATCGGTTGCTGAGCTGCCTGGAAGCCCATCGGCTGAAATCTTGGTGGCCATCTACTATCCTTCTTGGAAGTCTGGACATCAATTTAGCCCGAGTTGACGCTTTCAGCAACGACTTGGCCAAAAAACTTACAGCTACACCGATGATCTCCGAGCCACTTGCGGGCAGTCGCGGGCGAGTAAACGCGTTCGCCGATGATCTTCGAGCCCTTTTGAACTGCTTGATCCAACCATCGGACTCGCAAAACCGAGCTGTGGACGAAAACCGATGATCTCAGAGCCAGGCCGATGAACTCAGTGCAGAAATGCAATGATCTCGGTGCCTAAGAACCGATGATCTCAGAGCGCATACCTACTTATAGAGAATCTCCTCCTTCGAATCCGATTCGCAATCGGTTAAATTTTGAGTTTGAAAGTTTGATATTGGCATGTTTTGCTCAACGGACCCGACATCATCGGTGATTTTGCAGGTTTTCGGCCACAAATCGTCCGTAAATCGCCAAAGGGCTTGATTTAGCCCCCCAACCCTGTTGTTGATCCAGCCACCGAGGCCCGCCGAATCGGGGGAGGGGACTATGACGCAGGATGACAAGAAACCGGTTGGCCACCAATACGCTCTGGCAATGCTGGCTGGCGGCGAGAAACAGGTCCGTACACTTGCCGAGCATGCTGGCTCGCAACTGACGCTCGACGCATTCCTGAGAGTTCAGGACGAAAACCCGGTGCCGGCGTTTCTGCATTCGGCGTTATGCGCCATGTCGCTCCCAACAAAGCGCCCCAAGGACGAGTTCGAACCGATCATTCGCGAGGACGGTCGCTATGCGCTGGCAATCAATCCCCGGCCGGTGCTGCAGGAGATCGATGGCAAGCGAGTGATGAAGAGTCTGGGTGTTCCTTTCGGATCCTATCCCCGCGTGGCGCTAATCTACATGCTCTCGCAAGCGGTTCAGCAACGGTCGCGCGATGTTTATCTCGGCCGCAATTTCACTGATTGGATGCGGCGTCTCGGATATCAGACGATTTCATACGGGCCACGCGGTACTGCCAATCTGATGAAGCAGCAGGTCGATCGGTTGCTTGCCTGTGAATGGCAGATCAGATGGGACGGCGCCGATACGGACCAGAACGCCTTTGCCGTCAGGGATGTAAAGATTTCCAGCGAATATGCCGGCTCGCTGGACAAGGACGGTGCCTTCGCTCGCGAAATCAGAATGTCGGAGGTCTTCTATCAGCATCTCGTTGAACATGCGGTTCCACTCAATGAAGTGGCGATCCGAGAACTGAAGGGAGCGCCGACCGCGCTCGATCTCTACACCTATCTTGCCTACCGGCTCCCCCGTGTTACCGCCGAGCGCGGCCAGGCACTCTCGTGGGACCAGTTGGCCAAGCATTTGGGCAACGCCGCGGACAGCAAACGATTTCGCCAGACCGTCCGTGAAACAATGCAACTTGTTACATCAGTCTATCCGAACGCCAATGTCGATGTTTCGGGGAGGAAGGTCGTCCTTTATCCTTCACCAGCGCCGCTCGAGAAGAAGCTCGTTGGAGCCCATCTACGGCTCGTTGGAATCGAACCGCGCAGCAAGCGGAAAGCCCTGTCCAAAAGGACAGGCGAAGCAGAGGGCAGGGCGAAGACGTTGCCGGAAGTCGAAACCTTGGCGTTTCCGTCAGGGTCGCTTCAGTATGGAAAGCGCGAAGAAGCTTTTTTGCGGATTGGCCGCGAAAAGGGTACTCCCTGGGATGTCGATCTGATGGCGAGCCAATTCCGCAGTGGCTGCCCGGACTTCGAACGCCCTCGAACCGAGAAAGAATGGCTTCGCATCTGGGAAAGTTTCGTCATCTCCTATGCCAAGCGGAGAGCCGCGCACCAATAGGAGCGGTGCACTTACGCCCATACGGACGATCGCGCAGAGGCACCAACCTTCTCGTGTGGTGTCCCGCCACCGTTGCCATATAGTCCTACGATACGCGCATCGTCGGCTTCTTGGTTTCACGGGGACACCGAGAACACAATGAATCTTGCCACATTCCCGGCGAAACGGGCTTTCCGCTACCATTGAGCAGAGGCAATTCCTGGGAAGGCTTGATTGCCCTCCGGTCGATCCGCTTGTGCGTTAACTCCAAAAACCAGAACCACGAAATTCGGGATAAAGCACTGACGAACCTCTCGACCTTGGCCTCTTGTGTTGGCTGAGAAAGGAACATTGACCCTGGAATCAGAAAAAGATTTTTCACAACCACACCTTTGGCGTGATTTGAATATCGCCAGACCCCCTGAGACCGGCAAGCATGGTGCAAGTATCAACACTCGTCTCGGTTTCATTCTTAAAAGTGGAGGAAGAGGTTCGGGGTAAAGGAGGAGCAACTATGCTGACCTGTCTGAGCCCAACTCAGGAAACAATCGACACGGTAGCAGGACTTCGCGGCAAGTGGCATGGCAGCTACGCCATGTGCCGATGTCCAGCACACCGCGACAGCACGCCGTCCCTCTCGATCAGGCAGGGCCAGCACGGAATACTGGTACACTGCTTTGCCGGATGCCAAAATGAAGACGTACTGCGAGCAATCTCGCGAACGCGGCCCGTATTCAATTCGCCAGCACCCAAATTTCAGCCAAGTCCATCGTCAGCGAATGCGCGGCGAATATGGGACCAGGGCCGGGAGATCTGCGAAACGCTCGCTGAGGCATACCTGAAATCGCGCAATCTTCCGTTGGATCTCCGCGATATCCGTTACCACCATAAATGTCCGTTCGGACGCAAACCCAATGCCGTCTTCAGACCCGCGCTTCTCGTTGCGGTGAGGGATCGCCTGGAGATCATGGCAATCCAGCGTATCGCGCTCGGATCGAAAGGGCTGTGCCACAAAGGCAAATACATGCTTGGGCGGCCGGGGATGGGCGCCTGGTCACCGTCGTTCAAAGGCGACACGCTCGGCCTTGCGGAGAGCATGGAAGATGCAGTCGCCTACACCAGGATCAAAGGAATTCCGTGCTGGAGTACGCTCGGAGCCGAACGCCTGGCTCTTGTCCGAATACCGGACGGCGTAAAGACGGTCGTGATCGCCGAGGACAACAACAGGGCAGGGCGGCTTGGCGCACTGGCGGCGATTGAGGCGTACGCGACTAAAGACCGGACGGTTCTCCGCGATCCTCCGCCACGAAAGGCGGGCGACTGGGCCGAGGTGAACGAGAACACTGGAGGATAGGACTGCGGTTCGAGGGGGAGGGGAGAGGGAAGCTTGGTTGCGGATCAACATCAGGAGCAGACCGTGACCGACCTATTCGAACAATCCGACCACCGCCTCAAGGGGGCGATCGAGGAAGTCGCCCAGAACATCGCAGGCTCGATCCTTTCGAAGAAGAGCCTCTTTGCGATCATGGAGCAGCTGCACGGCTGCACATCGGCGAATGGATCCTGGACGCAGCGCGATGCCTACGATTTGCTTGAGGCGGGGCTGGCGCTTCATCTTTCGGCGCGTTCGACACCCTTGCTCGAAGATGTGCCTGCGCTGTCGGAACTGGTCGACTCGCTGCCCACCCACACCGTTCGAAGCGAAGATCAGATCCGCTTCCAGCAATTCTCGACGCCGGCCGATCTGGCGGCGCTCGCCGTGATCGCCGCGCAACCCCGCAGCACTGACATCGTCCTGGAACCGAGTGCCGGGCATGGCTCTCTCGTGAGCATGTTGCCGGCTGTCGCGCAGCTCCACCTCAACGAAATCGATCCTCGTCGCCGTGCGAAGCTGTCGCTTCTTTTCGAAAGAGCCACGATCACCGGCTTCGACGGTGCGATGCTGACGTCCCTTTCGGCGCACGACCTCCGGCCAACGGTGATCTTGATGAACCCGCCGTTTTCGCGTTCGCAGGGCAGGGGGGTCGACCAATTCGCAGCGGTCCGTCACCTGCGCGCGGCCTTGGCGAAGTTGCTTCCGGGCGGCCGCGTCGTTGCCATCATGCCTGACTGGTTCACCCCCAGCGCCAAGATGCTGCGGATCTACGAGGAAACCTTCGCAAACTGCACGGTGCAGACATCCTGCAGGCTCGCCAAATGCTATCACAAGCAGGGCACGAGCGTGGCGGTCCGGTTGCTGGTCATCGACAAGGTTCCGGGCAATTCGAAACCGTCCTTGATTGCACGCGACACCGTCTCCGAGCTTGCCGAATGCTTTTTGATCGTGAAGCGGATCGACCCCGCGACAGCGCCGCCGGCACGACCCACCCGGATCAAGCCGAAGGCGACAAGCCTGTTCAAGTCGATGCGCGCCAAGCCGCGCACCACGCCTAAGATCGAGCGCAAGCTTGCGGCGCGCGAGATCGTCACGGTGGACTATGCCAAGCTGGAAGCGCCCCGCGCGCTCGGGGCGCAATCGGGCGTCTACGTTCCCTATCGGCCGAGCCGGATCAACATCCAGGGCTCCCGGAAACACCCGACACCCCTCGTCGAGAGCGTCGCCATGGGATCGATCCCGGCGCCGGTGCCCGATTACATACCGCGGCTTCACGATTGCATTCTGAACGAGGCGCATCTCTCCGAAGCGCAGCTCGAAACGATCATTTACGCCGGCAACGCCTGGACGCAGTTTCTTCCGGGCAAGTTCGTGCCGTCAGAGGAGGGGGTGGGTCTTTCGCTGTCCGAGAACGGCAAGGCCTATCGGAAGGGCTATTTCTTGGGCGATGGGACCGGAGCGGGGAAGGGGCGCCAAATTGCAGCCTGCATCCTCGACAACTGGTTGGCGGGCCGCAGGCAAGCGATCTGGATATCCAAGAACGAAAGCCTCCTCGAAGATGCCCGCCGCGACTGGGCCGCGATCGGCGGGCTCCCCGCCGACATCCAACCGCTCTCCAGCTGGAAGATCGACCAAGAACTTCCCTTCCGCGACGGCATCGTCTTTGTGACCTATCCAACGCTGCGCAGCCAACGCCAGGATGCGACACGCCTGAAGCAGCTGCTCGACTGGGCTGACACCGACTTCGACGGCGTCATCGCCTTCGACGAAAGCCACGAGATGGGCGGCGTGGCAGGAGGCGAGGGCGCGCGCGGCGCGAAGCCGGGTTCCCTGCAAGGGATCGCCGGTGTCCTGCTCCAGAACCACCTCCCCGATGCCCGCGTTCTATACGCGTCTGCCACGGGCGCATCCGACGTCAACAACCTCGCCTATGCCGTTCGCCTCGGCCTCTGGGGACCGGGAACCGCATTCTCGAACCGCGAGGACTTCATCAGCCAGATCCGGTCGGGCGGGATCGCCGCGATGGAACTGGTGTCCCGTGACCTGAAGGCGCTGGGCCTCTATCAGGCGAGGGCACTGAGCTTTGCCGGTGTCGAATACGAGGTGCTCAAGCACGATCTGACAAACGATCAGATCGGCATCTATGACACCTATGCGGACGCCTGGGCGATCATCCATCAGAACATGGAGGAGGCACTGGCGCTTACAAACGTCGTCGACGATCTCGACGGCGACACGCTCAACAGCGGCGCAAAGGCCGCGGCCCGCTCTCGCTTCGAAGGCGCCAAGCAACGCTTCTTCAACCAGGTCCTTCTCTCCATGAAGCTGCCGACCCTGATCGCCGCAATCAATGGCCATATCGACGACGACAAGGCGATCGTCGTCCAGCTCGTCTCCACGGCCGAGAGCATTCTGGACAGGCGTCTCGACAGTCTATCTCCCGAGGAACGCGCCGAGCTTGATCTGGACCTCAGTCCTCGCGAGAACGTCATCGACTATCTCGAGCGTGCCTTTCCCACCCAGCAGATGCAGGTCTTCGTCGACGATACCGGTGAAGAGCGTTCGATGCCAATGTTCGATGACGAGGGACGACCGGTTCACAATGCGGAAGCAATCGAGAAGAAGCAGCGGCTCATAGAGCACCTCTGCGCGCTTCCCCCGATCAAGCCGGCCCTCGATGGCATTATCGAACACTACGGCACCGAGAAGGTCGCCGAAGTCACCGGACGCACCAAGCGGCTCGTAACGCAGGGCGACGGGAGCCAGAAACTCGAAACGAGGTCGGCGCGTACGAACCAGTCCGAAACTGATCACTTCATGGACGGGCGCAAGAACATTCTGGTGTTCAGCGACGCTGGCGGAACCGGCCGCTCCTACCACGCAAGCCTCGACGCAGATAACCGGCGCCAGCGCGTGCATTTTCTCCTCGAGCCGGGCTGGCGGGCCGATCGCGCCATCCAAGGTCTCGGACGCACGCACCGGACGCATCAGGCCGAAACGCCGCTGTTCCGCCCCGTGACCACAAACTGCAAGGGCGAGCTGCGCTTCACCAGTACGATCGCGCGCCGGCTCGACAGCCTGGGCGCGCTCACGCGCGGCCAGCGCCAGACCGGCGGACAGAACCTGTTCGACCCGGCCGACAACCTCGAAAGCGAATATGCCAAGGCGGCGCTCGTGACATGGTTCGGCCTCCTAGCCGAAGGCAAACTCACCAGCGCCACGCTGGTCGATTTCCAGAAACGCAGTGGTCTTAAGATCGCCTCCGCCGACGGCATCCTGGAAGAGGATCTTCCGCCCATCCAGCGCTGGCTCAATCGCATCCTCGCCCTACCGATCGCGATGCAGAACGCGATATTCGACGAATTCCTGGCCCTGGTGGAAGCTCGGATATCCGCCGCGCGCGATGCCGGCACATTGGATGTCGGCATCGAGACCATCCAAGTCGAAAGCGCGAGCGTCGACGAGGATATCATCCTTCGCACCGACGAGCGCACCGGTGCGACATCGCATCTGCTTCGAATCGATCTGACGACCCGGTATCAGCCGACCACACTAGAAAGGGTGCTGGAGCGACGCGAATGGTCGGACGGCTGCATCCTGATGCGCAACACGAAGAGCGACAAGGCGGCGTTGTGCGAGCCCTCACGGCATTTCATGACCGAGAAGGGTGAGCTTATCCAGCGGGTCATCCTGCACCGACCGCTACGCCGCGAATATCATCAGCTGCGTGACCTCGAAGAATCCGCCTGGGTCGAATGTGCGGAGCTTCGCTTCGCAAAGCTGTGGCTGGCCGAGGCCGAAGACAGCGCTTCGCGTTTGCACACCGAGACGATCCACCTCGCAACCGGACTGCTGCTGCCGATCTGGTCAAACCTTCCCCGCGACTATCTCGAGGTCAACCGCATCGTAGACCTCGAAGGCCGCAGCTGGCTCGGCCGCATCGTCTACGACACGGATGTCGCCGACGTGCTGAAGGCGTTCGGTGTCAATTCGAGCGTGAAGCTCACCGATGAGGCTGTCGTGAAGGCACTGCGGGAGAACCGCAGCATCACCATCGAGCAGCCGTTCGGCGCGGTCCTGAAGCGCTCGCGCGTGGCAGGGGATCTTCGCATCGAAATCGCCGGAGTCCCCGCCGATCAGATCGAATGGCTAAAGACCATCGGATGCTTCACCGAGATCATCGCGTACCGCACCAGAATCTTCGTTCCGGCCGACAATCCCGAACCCGTCGTCAGGGCTCTTCTCGCGCCTCTCTGATGGCTCATGCCCGGTCAAAGGGGAGGGGGAGGGGGATTGGTGTCCGGTGAATCGCCGGTCGACCATCAGGAGATACGATCATGCAACTCATCCCGTTGAGCAAGCTCGATCAGAGCGAAGACAATGTCTGCAAGCGGCCCAATTCCGAATTCGAGGAGCGACTGTCCTTCGATATCGAGGCGCGCGGCGTGCTGCAGAACCTCATCGTCGCCAAGGCGAAAAAGCGCGGCCGCTTCGAGGTGATAGGCGGCGGGAAGCGGATGCGGGCCATGCACCGCATCGTCGAGCGGGGCGCCATGGACGCGGACTTCGAAATACCGTGCCTCGTCATCGATCGCCGCGAACACAATGCGAGCGAGGTCTCGCTGGCGGAGAACTTCCAGCGACTGCAGATGACGCCTGCTGAGGAATGCCAGGCGTTCCAGCATTTTATCAAAGAAGACGGCGATACGGCTGCGGTTGCGAAGCGCTTCGGACTGACGCAGCGTTTCGTCGACGGGCGCCTGCGCCTCGCCAACCTTGCCGGTCCAATCTTCGAAGCACTCGCAGCCAGCGACATCACGCTGGACATCGCCAAGGCCTACGCCGCAACCGACCAGCACGAGGTACAACTGCGCGTATTCGAACAGATGCGCCACGCATGGAACCCCAGCGCGGACGCCATCCGGCGAATGATCGCGGATGGCTCGCTCCGCGGCAACGATCCGATCGCGCTTCTCGTCGGTGAAGACACCTATGTCGCGGCCGGTGGCAAGATCGAACGCGACCTTTTCAGCGAAGCGGCCGATGATCGTTGGATCGACGTGGAAATCGCGCATCAGCTCGCGGGTGCCAAGATGGAGGCGGAGGCTGAACGTGTGGCGGCTGAAACAGGGCTCGCCTGGATCAACCCCGTCGCTGCCACCAATTCGTGGAGCGCCCGCAGCGAACTCGGCCTCAATCCGGTGCGCCTGCCTCCTGCGCCGCTCTCCGAGGAGGCACGCACTCGCATCGACGAGATCGACGCACGGATGGACGACATCAACGCGATCTTCGAGGACGAGAGCGCGCAGGAAGAAGACGGCGTGGATCTCGACAAACTCGAGGTCGAATACGACACGCTGTCGAACGAACGCGACGATCTCAACAATCCGGTCCGTGAGCTGCCCGAGGAATGGCACGGCGAAGCCGGACGCTTCCTCATCCTGACCAACAAAGGCGAAATGGTCCTGGAAAGCGACTATTACAGCGAGAAACGGCTGAGCTTCGAGCAGGATGAAGACGGCAACATCACCGCGACCAGCGAAGACATGCCGACCAGCGGGAGCACCGGCAGCTCGGCCGCTCGCCCGTCGACCCCCGAAGCAGTCGCCCCGGGCGGTGAGAAGCCGATCAGCGCCAAGCTGTTCGACGAGCTCTCCGTCCAGCGCCGAAACATCCTCGCCGCATCGCTTCTCGGCGATCCTGGACTGGCGCTCGACTATGCCATCTTCGCGCTCTGCGACGATCGCAGCTACGAGAGCAAGGGGACCTCGCTCAAGGCGGGCAAGCCCCAAGATCCGGCCTACGGTGACATCCCGCAGTCGGCAGCCGAAGGCATCCTCGCACAGGCGGAAGATGCACTCAACAAGACTTGGCACGAGCCCAAGGAGGTCGCCCAGCGTTTCCTGGCCTTCCGCGAACTCGACGACGAGACCAAGGCCGCATGGCTGTCTTACGTAGTCGCGGTCTCGCTGGAGGCGAAGAAGGGCTACAACTCGGAATACCATCCGATTCATGCGGTCCTCGGAAGTATCCTCGACGTCGACGTCGCAGCGATGTGGCGGCCGACTTCGGAGAATCTCTTTGACCGCATCAACAAGACGTCCTGCCTCGCTGCGCTGATCGACATCGGCGGGTCCGAACTCGCGGCCCGGTACGCCGCCTCCAAGAAGGCCGAACTCTCCAAGACATGCGAGAAGCTGTTTTCCGGTGATGCGATCGTCGAGGAAGACATCAAGGAACGCGCTCTCGCCTGGCTGCCCGAAGCGATGAAATTCGATTTCGCTCAGGATCCCGGCGGCGAGGACGATACACCGGTCGAACCCGACGACGACACCGATCTCGCGGACGCAAACGGAGAACCGACCTTCGAGGAACCCGAAGACGTCGACGAAGAAGCGGCGGTGGACGCTTGAAGGCGCCGCAACCCTCCTGATGCACTGGCCCGGCCGCTCCACCAAGCGACCGGGCCTTTTTCATGCCCGGAGACACATCATGAAACGATCCGCAAAGCGCGACGTCGCCCAAGACATTACGAACCTAATCATCCGAAAGATCGAAGAGGGCACGCTGCCCTGGCGCCGCCCCTGGAAGAAGACCGGCGCCGGCGGCGCGCCGCTGCGCGCGAACGGCGTGCCGTACACCGGCATCAACCGGCTCTACCTGTGGGCCGCTGCAGACGCGATGGGATACGAATCCCGCTACTGGATGACCTATCGCCAGGCGCAGGAGCTCGGCGGACAGGTCCGTCGGGGGGAAGCTGCCGAACCAAGCATTTACTTCAATACGACGAAGAAAACGGAGGTCGATCGGGCTACAGGAGAGGAATCTTCGCGAACGATCCGATTCATGCGCGCCTACTCCGTCTTCAACGCGTCGCAGATCGACGATCTGCCGGCCCATTTCTATCCCGACCCGGTCCCGGAGGCACCTCCGACACCATCGCAGAAAGCGGCGGCGATCGACGCATTCTTCGCACCCATTCCGACCGAGGTCCGCTATGGCGGTGATCGGGCGTTCTATTCCCCAGGCAGCGACTTCATCCAGATGCCTCACCGGCACAGCTTCGTCGATGAGGATGGCCTCGTCGCGACAATCGCCCATGAAACGGGCCACTGGACGGGCCATCCCAGCAGGCTTGCCCGCACCTTCGGAAAACGATTCGGAGACAAAGGTTACGCCTTCGAAGAGCTCGTCGCAGAACAGATTTCGGCCCGCATCTGCTACGAGCTCGGCCTTCCCGCCGATCTGCACGAAAGCCATGCCAGCTATATCGGCCATTGGCTCGACATCCTGAAGTCGGACAAGAGCGCCATCATCACCGCCGCCGCCAAGGCCGACCAGGCCTTCAACTATCTCGCAGCGTTCTCCGGATACGACAGCGAAGCTGAGGAGAAGGGCCATGAAACGGCTACACTTCAAGCTTACGCTTGAACCGGGTCTCAAGGCGATCGTGCGTCTCGCTCAACTCCATCAATACGCAACTGATCTCGTGGATGGCGAGCGTGTACTGATCGGACCGGCGCTCAGGGGGCGGATGCTGCTGAACTTCCCGGCCAGAGAACCCCGCGACGTACTCGACAGCCTTCTGGGCGAAGGTCCCGCCGGATGGAACCTTTCAGGACACGAGGACGGCAGATCATTGCTGGTGGTCTCCACCGAGGGTTCCGGCGTCGCCTTTTCCGCCATCGCTCGGATCCTCGAGCAGGTCGCACCCGAGGCATTTCTCAAGCCGATCGCCTTCGAGCCGCTGCCAGGAAATACGCTCACGGCGATATCTAGGTCGCTGCATTGAGGGGAGGGGGAGAGGCCATTGCATCAGCAATGGAAGGGCGAACTCATGATCTGCGACATCGACTACCGCTACCGCCGAGCCCTCGAGCCCGATGGTCTAACGACATACGATACTGCGATCCGCGCGCTCAACGAGGCGATCGAAGATGCTCGCCTTGCCGGAAGATCGGCCGCGGATTGTCCAGCGGTGCTCCTACTTACGCGGCATCTCTCCCGGATCGCAGAAGGGGTGCGAACCCGCCAAGATACCGAGGATGCAGACCTACGACGGCAGTGCATCGACAAGCTTGCAGACTTGAAGCGATCGCCCGCGATCGTGGCGCTGGTACGACGCGGCATCGACTACCGGCAAGAGGAGCTTCGCCACTATCGCCGCGAAGGATCGCGGACCCTCCGCATGATCGCGTTCGAACTCGGCATGGCGCACAACGACTATCGCCTCGGATACACGACGCCGCAGGAATCGCTTGCCGGAGATCACACGCTGGAAGCGAGAGGGTTGTATATCCGCATTTCCCCTGAGCGCTTCGGCGAACCAGGTGTAGCTTGGCGAAACCCGCACTGGAAACCGCCCGGAGCCACGATGCGCAAGGCCCCGATCACGGTGCTGCAAGACATTCCGGCCCTCGCGAAACGGATCGCAAGCGAACTGAAACTCCCGGCGCCGGCGCAAGCCGGCCTCATCTGAAGGAAACCGATATGGGATGGCTTTCAATGACCCGAATGGGGATGGGTGCCTACGACACGCCGAAGGCCTATCTGGATGCTCAGCTGACTTACGAACATCCGGCGGCGGATGAGACGCCCTTTCGCGCGCTCAGGGTGCTCAAGAGCGTTTATTCAGGATCAGCCTATTACGCCGCCGCCGAGCGCTACGATGAACATGACGAGACGATCGACATCACAGCGGTCGTGTGTCTCGTTCGCTGGAATCCTCGCGCTGCCGACGGGTATATATTCGCCTACAAGGACCTCGACGAAACATGTGGGCCCGTCGAAACGGCCTGCCCGAAAAGTGTTCTGGAGCTCCTGACACCGACAAGCCATCCTTGGGCGCTCGACTGGAGGCGACGATGCTACAGATTGCTCGCTCTCAAGGGGCGGCGCCTCGGCGACGGTGACCTCATCCGGTTCCCCGCACCCATGCGCTTCAGCGACGGCAGCGAACATCGCGAGTTTCGATTTCGGCGGGGAGGGCAGAAGACCGTCCTGACGCTAACCGACGGTCGCGGCCGATTTAAGATCTCCCGCCTTCTCGAGCGCCGGTTCGAGATCGTCCGCGAACCGAAGGTCGCGAAGACTTTCTTCCCTGCCGCATGAACCGGATTTTCCATGATGGAATGCGAAAGTCTCGATCCCAGACGCCGCCAGCTATGCGGAAGAAACAACGCCGAAAGGCTGGCGCTCCGGCTTTCGGAAGCCACCGGCGAGGATCACGCCGTCGTGCGCACCGAGTGCCCGCTGCAGCCGCTGCGCGTCATGCCGTCGCATGGCCATGATCCGGCAACATTCGAGCTGCAGGTGATCCTGCTCTGACTACTCGCCGACTTGGCCGCCGAGGGCCGGATCCAGGAACCACGAAGCGCCCTGCTCGAACTCGCCACCACGCGCCGGTACAGGTCCATCCGGCTCGGCCGAGACGTAAGGATTGATCTGCACGAGCGGCAGCGTCCCTGAACGGAAGAGACCGGCAGAAACCTCGCAGCGCGCCTTGAGCAGGTCGATCAGCCATTCCAGATCGTCCAGCATCTGCAAGACACCGCGACCGGCAACCGTGTAATACAGACAACGCTGATAATCGTCGCACTCGCAAGAAAGAACCTGGGCGAGCTTGCGCTTGGCTCCGCGCTGGCCTTCGTGAAGGGCCTCAAGAGTCTCGAAAAGCTCTCGGGCCGAATGATACGCGTCGAACGCTTCGACGCCGATCGACGCATTCGCCAGCGACCGGCGGGCAACGCGGTTCATCTCGTCGAGCGACGCATCGCGAAGCGCAATATCCAGATCGAACCGACCAACCGCGAATGCCTTGTTCATCACGCAAAACTCCTCTATGCGATGAACATAGAGTGAACAAAGAGGCGCGTCAACTGGTCTAGATCATGTGGCTCATACCCAAAGATACCAGCGGCATGACGAACCGCGTCGCTATCAGCGACGGGCTGAAAGCGGCGCTGGTGCGATGGTATATCGGCAAAGGCGACGAGGCGGATCACCGAGCCTCGGTCTCGCTCGTCGTGACCTCACGCGAAAACGGTAAATGGCTAGCCTGCGACTGTCTGGCGGAAGATCGATCGCCGCCGCTCATGAGCCCCGCTTATCTCAGCTTCCAGGAAACCTATTATCTCCGCCGCCTGACCGCTCGTCCGAGCCACAGCCCCAGGTGCCCGTTCTACATGCCGCAAGCGCCACAACGTATCCGCGAAACCGGCCGCGACACACTCTACGAGATCGAGCAGCCCAAGGGACTGTTCAACGCGCACCAGAAAGCGCCAGAGAAGCTCGCCCAGAAACCTGATGAAAGCGAGCCAGACGACCGATCCCGCGGCGTCGCCATCCCCAGGCTCGGCAAACTCCTTTGGCTTTTGCTCGAACGCGCGCGATCAAACGTATTGCGCGAGCTTCCGCCAGAGGGTCCGCGCGACGGCTCGATAAGCGCAGAGATGAGGCGCTTGCGCGAGGTGGCCGGACAGTTCGAAATCGCCCCGGGCATCAAGCTCGCTCATCATTTTTACACGAACGCGATCGAGTACGAGAAATGCAAGGTCCATGCGAGGCTGCGCGAGGCCGAAGACGACTGGCCGGAAGAATACGCGCCGCAGGCCTTCCTCCTTCTTGAAGCGAGCGAGGTGACAAGCAGCGAGATCGTGACCGGGCTCGGCACAGTGCAGATCCGAAATCGCATACAGCACACCGGAATCATTCGAGCCGAAGTCCAGCCCCCTTTCCTAGTTCTCGCCGTCGTCGGTGAACACAGCAAGCGTGAGGGCTACCGAGCTTTGCGGGCCTATGCGCAGCCCGTATTCACCGGCAACCAGTTCGTACCGGCAGAACGAGACCACGATCGGGATATCCTGCTGGAACTCCAGAAAGCGCAATACAGCCTACGGCGTCACGGCATCCGCATGGCGGTCAAGAAAATCCTCTTTGATATCGAGACCGAACACGGTTCAGCCAGACCTGACTTCCTTGTGGCGGTGAAAGACCAGGCGTCGCAGCGACAGATTACCTTCGCCCTGCAGATCCTCCAGTCTGCCGATAGCGGCTATCTCGAACTGCGCAGCATAGAACACGAGCGCCTTCTCGAGATAGGCCCGGTCGTAGCGTTGCCCTTGGATGAGATCACAGTACAGATCATCGCCGAACGCGCGAGACAGATCATAAGCTGAAAGGGGGAGGGGGAAGGATTTGAGCGAACAATCAGGAGGTTTCGCTCATGTCAGTATTCCCCGCCACGCCACGACCGGTAAATTCGCCCTGGGGGGCGATCCAGCAGGCCGATCAGCTCGCACCGGGCATCTGGTCCGTAATGACGGCCAGCCACGGCGGCCTTCTCCTCTCGGATGCGCGACAGGACGCAATGCCCGATGTGCTCCGTCTCGATGAGAACGCCTACGAGGAAGACGCCGACTGGTGTCTGGTCTACCTGGCTTTCGAAGGAGAACTTGCACAGCAGAAAACCTGCACTGCAGGCTTCCTGCAGCTCGCGCGGGACACCGCCCGGTGTTGGCACTCAGACCGGTTCACGGCGCATACCAGCGAAACCGTCGCGCCCAATGAATCGCATATCCTGCGTACTCGTGCAGCATACCAAGCCGCCATAGGCGAGTTCTGCACGACCAGCGCGTGGGGCGATTGGGCCGATTGGGTCCCGCAGGATAAGACCGGCGTCATCGCTCGCCGGCTCACGTCGGTAAATCACCTCGGGCGCCCAACGTACGCCGACGATGAGGTTTGCGCGTTGATCGACAAGGATGCTTACGCCCAGCGCGGCGAGGTCACCATGCTCGCCTCGATACCGCATGAAATTATCGATCCGCCCGCCGAGCTTCGGTCGAAGAGAGTGGCATGACCACGCAGGTTAACGACATCGCCATCGACGACGCCGTCGCCTCGGCTCTGTCCGATGGCACACACGTCGTTTACAGCCTTTCGGGCGGGAAGGATTCCAGCGCGGCCGCCTTTGTTGTCGATGCCTACCTCGACCGGATCGGACATCCGCGCGATCGGCGCCATGCAATCCATGCGGATCTCGGCATGATCGAATGGCCATCCACATCAGGCTTCGTCGAAACAATCGCGACGATGCTCGCGGTCGACCTATCCGTCGTGAGGCGCAAGGCCGGCGGGCTTGTTCAGCGATGGGAACAGCGCTGGAAGAGTTCGCTCCGCCGATACGAGAACCTCGAGACGTACCAGCTCGTGCCGCCATTTTCCTCCGCACGCCTGCGCTTCTGTACGGGTGAGACCAAGGTGCAACCGATCGGCGCAAATCTCAGGAAGAGGTTTGCCGGGGAAACCGTCATTTCTGTGGTCGGCATTCGCCGCGAGGAAAGCATCGTCCGGTCCAAGGCCCCGATCAGCAAGCCTGATACCCGCTTTGCGCCTATCGGAAACCGGGCAGGGACGACCATGCTGACGTGGCATCCGATAGTCGAATGGTCGGCGCGCGACGTGTTCGCCTATCACGCCACGCGCCGCATCCCGCTGCACGAGGCCTACGGCCGCGGAGCGGACCGATTGAGCTGCAGCTACTGCGTGCTCGCAGGACTCAACAACCTCGCCGTCTCGTCGACATGCGAGGGAAACCACCCGGCCTATCGCGCCATCGTCGGGATCGAGGCCAAATCCGGATTCTCGTTCCAACCGGGGCGCTGGCTAGCCGACGTCAGCCCACAGCTCCTCGACGCGCAGGGAACGGCTGCGATCAGGAAAGCCAAATTGATGGCGGAACGCCGCCGTACAATCGAGAGCGAATTACCCAACGACCTCCGGTTCATGAAGGGGTGGCCACCGCGCGTTCCCACGCTCGACGAAGCACACACCATTCACCGCGTGCGGAGGGAAATGACCACCACGCACAACCTCGTAAACCACTGGCCCGACGCGCTGACGATCCGCGAGCGATTTGCCGAGCTTCACGCCGCCAAGGCGGCTTGATCGACCACCGACGAAGAAATTCGGGCAACGCCCGCGCCATCGCTTCAGGCCATCTCGGGCAAAGAGGAGGGGGAGAGGAAGACGGGAATCAGTCCGACAAGGAGGAACCCGATGAAATACGAACCCATTCGCGCGAGCGTGAGCCCCGAGACGATCGGAAAGGTAACGCGTCTGTTCAACGGCTCGCTAAGCGACATCCTGAACGAACTCCTGCAGAACGCTCGCCGGGCCGGCGCGAGCGTCGTCAACGTCACCACGACGCCTCAAGAGAACGGTTTGCGAATTACCCTCGACGACAATGGTTGCGGGATTGACGATCCGGTACGCGTTCTCGCCTTGGGAGCATCGCGATGGGACGCCGCCGTCGCCAACGGCGAAGACCCCGCAGGAATGGGCGTGTTCAGCCTGGCCGGTAAGGCAACGGTGATCGAATCCCGACCTAGCTCGTCGAGCGATGCCTGGCGGATCGAAATCGCGCCCGCTGCCTGGACGGGAGACGTCGATATCGTTGTCGACCGCTCCAACAGGACCACGGGAACCTCAGTCTCATTCGTTGTCCCCGGCGTTGACGAAGGCACAGCCGAAAACGCCCTTCGGGAAGCCGTGCAATTCTTCCCGGTGCCCGTCTGCTTTCATGGCAAGGAAATGCCCAAGAAGGATTTCCTCTGCGGAGCGATCCATGTCGAAGACTGGCGCGGAAGTCGTATCGGCGTCTTCCAAGGCCGAACTTATCACCGGGCACCGACGGTGAACTTCCACGGCGTCGCTGTCTTCGCGCGGCTTTTCGAAATACCGCAGATCGGCAAGCAAGAAATGCACGCCCGGATCGACATCGGGCATACGCCCGAACTGCAGCTCGTTCTCCCGGCACGCAAAGAATTCGTGGAGAACGCCGGGTTGGACGCGTTAAAAGTCGCCTGCGAGGCCGCCTGCTACCGCGCGATCGCGGCCCAGACGTCGCACAGCCTCAGCTTCGAACGCTACCGCAGAGCCGCCGAGCTCGGCATCAACCTCGCGGAGGCCGAGGCCGTTCTCAATGCGTGGGAACCGGACATTGCCGACAACGAAAGCGGCAGCGAGGCCGGGCAGCGCCGGACGATCACCAGTGAGGAATTCCTGATGGACGCCCAAGAAGCGCATTTCGGACAAATCATTGCCCGCGCGCTGCACGGCACTCCAATCCGCGCCAAACTGGTCGATCGTAACACCGCCTTCGAAGGGTATAGCTGGTATGACGAGCTGCGCGAGCTCAGCGATCCGACCTTCATCGTGCACGCCGATGGTACGATCCACACGGTCGACGCGATCGCCGCCGATCCGCCCCTCCCCGCGATCAGCGCCGCGCAGGAAATCCACCTCGAATACGCGATCAAGGAGCAAGGCTGCAGCACCGCTCAGCGCGAACGGGTGAAAGCCGACATCGTTCTCACCTTCCCGGACGGTTGCTGCTCCGACGGGATCGAGGACGTTACCATCGCCTACGTGTCATCGGATAGCCTTCAGCCCGATGGCCTCGTGGACCTCCTAGACAACGCGTGCTTCTCAGCCTGGAACGATTCCGACGCCGACAGCTGGGACACACAGCACGACCGGTTCCTCCGGGACGCACGAGAGCTCGCATACCGCATCCTGGTCGGCGAGAACGCCGCCATCGCATCCCAATTCCGCGACGCGGTGGCGCGCATCATGTGGACTCTGCCCAAGGGTAAAAGCGTAACGATCGGCTTTACGCACGACAGCCCGATCGATGTGGCCGTTTCCGATCTGGAGCAGGCGACGTGAAGCCATCAAGCGTTCTTTGCTATGGTATCGGCGTAGACAGCACCGCCCTGCTGATCGAGCTGGCAAATCGCGAGGCCCCCGATCTCGTCCTCACCGCGGACACCGGCGCGGAGAAAATCGAGATCTACGCCTTCCAAGAAATCATGGGCGCTGGATGGCGGAGCGCTCCATCGCGTACGAAGTCGTGCGCTACGAGGCCAAGCGCTCCAAGAACTGGCCGCCATATCGCGACCTCACGGAATTGCTCTTAACCAACGGGTGCCCCCCATCGATCGCCTTCGAGCGGCACAGTTGCAGTCTCGAATACAAGGCCGCCCCGCAGGAAGCCTTCAACAAGCCCTGGCAACCAGCCATCGACGCCTGGGCGGAAGGCGCCAAGGTTGTGCGCTACATCGGTTACGATGCGTCACCGCGTGACGGACAACGAAACCCGACGAGGTCCGCGCACTATCCGCTGAATGGCTGCGCACGATCGTTCTGATCGGGGCGCGCGGCGCCGCGGCTCAAGACGGTAGAGGGATTATAGCGGAAGTCGACAAAGACGCGGCCCGGACGAATGACCGATTTCATCCACGGCGAAGCGCTCCTCGAAGAGGCCGAGATTAATCGCATCATCGAGAGCGCCCCGTCCGACCTGGTCGCCTTCCAGGAGCGCGCCGCGCAGCAACCCGTCGAAGCTCGCGAACCGATGTCGACCTGGCTCGAGCGGTTCCACGCACAGGAGATCCACCATGCCTGACATGCTTGTTCAACCCCCACCTTCGACGACTGAAAGGATCGCCACTCTAAACGACCGCGCCCGGCTCGGGCTCGATTGTACCGCGCGAATTATCTTCACGCTCAATCTGCTCGACAGCCTCAGCGACGGAACCCGCCGCAACGACATCCTCGCACAGGCGCGCATCATGAAGGCCATGCGCAACTGCGACCACCGCCGTGCGAGGACGCAAGCATGAGCCGCCATCAGCTTCAGCTGCGAGACGGCGTGCCCGCGACATCCGCATGGATAGGCTGGGATCGTCCTTTGCGTACCTTCTTCGCACAGGTCTTCGCCACTGACCCGAAGGACGAGGATGAAGAGGTTCCGATCCTGTGGGAAGGAACCGTCGAGGCCGAACTGCCGCGGCCCATCGATGCGATCAGGCTGCTCGAGCCCTACTGCGACATTCCCGCCGAGACCGCCGCCAGTCTCGAGATCGACAGAATGAAGACGCTCGCGAAAACCGACGGGCCTAACCAGCTCGAAGCGAAAGCCTTCCTGGCTCGGCTTGAAGCGCGCAACAGGTCGAACAGGACATAGAAACCACGACAAGCCGGTGACGCTCCCTCCCGACGGGTCGGGTGCGGATTGGCGCGCGCCCACGCCGATTGGCGCGCGCTGCCGGGCTGCGCCCGGGGGGAAGGAGGGATGAAGGAAGGTGGTCCGGACAAGGGGTTCGGGCAAAAGCATCAGGAGAACTTCCCATGAACATCGGTACCCTCAAGGCCAATGCGGACGGCGTTCACATCGGTCGCATCGTCACCATGGCATTCGCTGCCACCATCGCCCTGCGCGAGTTCGTCTCGACCAACGAGCGCGCCCCCGCCTTCGACGTCATGGCGCTGTCGGCCGACCGCCGCAGCTGGGTGAAGGTCGGCGCGCTGTGGGAATACTCGTCGAACGACACCGGCGAGGTGTTCCTCTCGGGCCGGGTCGACGATCCCTCGCTCGACAAGCCGATCGACGTCGCCATGTTCCGCCAGGAAGACGGCGCCTACAACGTCGCCTGGCGCCGCCCGCAGCGCAAGCGCACGCTCCCCGGCATGGCCAGCGAAGGCGAGGAGGCGCTGCCGCCGCTGAACGCGACCGCGACCGGCAGCGAGCCCGAGCAGCCCGGTTCCACCGTCGGCGGCGACGGCCTGGGCGAGAGCACCGCTCCCTCGCCGAAGGCGAAGACCAAGGCGAAGGAGACCGCCGACGCCTGACCAACAGCGTCCCCCGGGCCGGTGCGACTCCTCCCGCACAGGCCAACTGCGAAGGCCCGTCCGCGCGACCCCGCGGGCGGGCCTTTTTACTGCGGCCAGCTCCTGCGCGCCTCTGAGCGGTGCAGGAGCCGCTTCAAACGGAGGACGCTGGAATCCGCCAGGAGTCGAAATGCTCTATCTGAGTGCCGACCCGACCACAGCGATGGTCGAGAGCCAGCCCAGTCTAGACCCGTTCAAACCTGTCACGCTCATCTCCTACGTACTGCGCAATGCCAGAGTTTTCGATACACGTGATCCGAACACACACGCCCAGTACGATATCACCCCTGATTTGCTCGCTACCAATTGGTACACACACGTAGTGGAGCAGACCCAAGCCCCGACCTGGGATCTGGCAGATACCCTTGCTGCCGACGGTTTTCATGGAGCGTCCTATGCATCCATGCAAAATGACCTCGAGAATGTCGCACTATGGGCCTGGAACCTGAATAGCGAGGCCATACTACGCGTAATCGATCAGGACCGCCGCCTTCCGACAAACGACAAATCGTGGCGCTGAAAACCGTTATCCAATTGTAGCAGACAGTCGATCGGGCTTCGGGCCAAACTGAGCGGCCCTCGCGCACCGCCCCTGCGCCGCGAACTGCGTTCTGGATGCTCCCATGTCAGCGTATAGCCCCCGGCTTCCCGGCACGATCATAGCGTCCGATGGGCAGGGGCACTCACATGGTCACTTCCGCGAGAAACGCCCGGAGACGATGATCCTGCGACCGGCTCCAGAGGAGTAGCGGTTCGAACCGGATATCACGGCCTTGTGGCCGAATTCACTGGTTAGCCGAAATCAGCGTGGCTGGCGCGATCTCGCTAAAGTCGCGAGCAAGGTCCTACGGGCCAAGCGACCATGCCGGTCGTCGTCGATACTCGGATCGGTCCCATTGCTCCCTGCGCGGTCCGTCCGCCGCCTAGTGCCCCTGCCCCTCCGATCGGGATTAAGGCCAACCTGAAAATGCGAGCCGTGTTGCCCGCTTCGCGAGCTGCCCGCACCACCTCGATTTTCGAGGTTTCCCGCGCACGAGTGCGCGGTGACCCATCCCTCCTTCCGGGGCTCGTTGAGGCCACCGGCGGACGGTCCGCCGGGACCAATGGAGGATTACGAAATGAACAACATCAATCTGGTGGGCCGCTTGGCGAAGGACCCCATCGCCCGCGACAGCGCCAAGACCAAGGTCACCGAGCTGCTGCTCGTCACCGAACGTCCCGTCATCCGCGACGGCCGCGTCCAGAAGGATCCGGAAACCGGCTACACCAAGACGGACGCCGAGTTTCACAAGATCACCGTCTTCAACGGCATGGGTCTTCCGCTCCGCGAGCACAAGTCGAAGGGCGACCAGCTCGCTGTCTCCGGCCGCCTGCACTACTCGCGCTGGCAGGATGCCGACGGCAACGATCGCTACGGCTGCGAGATCATCGCCGAAAACGTCGAGTTCATCTGACCGACCAGGGGGGCGGCGCGAAAGCGCCGCCCTTTCACCATCTATCGCAGGAGAATGGCCATGAAGGACTTCGGTCTCTTTGCCGAGCGCGACGCCGCACATGCGCAACGCAAGCTCAACAACTTCACCCGCTTCGCAGAACGTCGCGAACAGCTTCTGGAAACCATCGATCTCGATGCACTCGATCGCAACACCGCGTTCGACATTCTCGAGACCGACGAGGATCTTGCCGAAACGCTCGCATTCGGCCCGATCTATGTTCACCATCTCGCGACGCTTGAAGCACAACGTGCCGAGATCGCCGCAACGCTTCCGCGCGCAGCCTGAAAGGAGATCTCGCCATGCAAGTTATCGCGATCGAAAATTTCGGCCGCGACCACATCAGCGACCGCGTCGTCTCGACCGGCCTGAGTGCAAGGGCCGCCGAAGAGAAAGCTCAGAGCATGAACCAGCTTCACAGTGGGCCGCATTCCGCCCGCTACTACGTCGTGAAGCCGGACGATTATGTCCCCTATGTGTGGGAGCCCTGACGGCGCTCTACGAGCGGCCGTATATGTTGCAAACCAGCTGTGCCGGGGCGGGGGCCAGAGCCGCCCGCGCCGTACAACGCAGGTTGTTGAAGCGTCGGTCCTTCCGCATTCTGTTGAATTGACCGAGGGTTGTTGTTGAAGAACTCCGAGAGATCCGCTTCTTCGCCATAGATTTACCCCAACGAAAACCCAGTGGCCGCTCACAGATCAAGTTCGCGCTGCAGCGGTTCCAGCATTACCGAACCAAAAGGATCATACGCTTTTTCCAAGGTACTGGTCCCACTCTTCGCGGCTTCTCACCTCATGCGATCATAGCCTGGGAGGACGCGCGCTCAGTGGCGCTCCCTGCAATTACATAGCCGAGACTGTTTAAGTGCCTTGGACGTTCCATGATCGTCGTCAGGATAGTGAGACTCTTGCGCAGGTGACACTATAATAGTTGCCGCCTCCCGTCCTCCGGCCGGGACCGCGCTCTATTGCGCTAGCTTCCTTGCGGCCTTGGCTTCGCTGGGGCTCGCCGCGTCATCAAGCTCCACCGAGACCCTGCGGGTCTCGGCCCATCCGGGTCACGATCGCATGGCGGGACAGCCGCGCACCGCGCTATCGCGCTGCGGCCAGAAGAGCGGGGCAGAATGCATCGGCTCGTCCTGCGGCCCGCATGGCCTCGAAGGCTAACTGGCGTCCAACAGACTTCCGCGCTCCAAAGAGGGCGATGCGGCCTACGGTCGGGCCTCCATTTTATGATTCCACACCGCGGGCTCTCGGTCCCGCCGCTCGCGTCCGAAGCGGCCGCGCGAGGGCAACGACCCCTGGCGTTGCCGCGCGCGCGAGACGCCCCGGCCTGTCTGCCGCAGCTCCTGCGGGAGCCCGATATTCTCAAGCAAAGGGGAGGGGGAGGGTGTGTTTGATTGCATCCTCGTGTGATGGGGTCCGAAGGATACTTGCGGCAAGGATCCGGTCAAGGATCCGCGGTTCCCCCAATTTTTTCCCCGCATTTGTCTGCTTTCAGCAGACGGGAAAAAATCGGCTCCCCCACGGCCCGTAGGCGTTAACCGGGGTCCGGCACTGACGTGCCGGCTTCCCGGTCAACGTCCCTGACCTCGCTTGTCCGCTGCGCACCATTGGACCCCGTCATCACAAGATGACGGACACAAAACCAATGGAGGCTTACAATGCAAAAGTTCAACAATTTCGCCGATCTCGCGAACGCCCGCATGGAACTGGCAGACACCCGTTCCGATGTTACCGCCGCGTATGATGGCGCCTTCCTCGAGCAGAGCGACATGGCGAAGCTGAGCGTCGTCGAAGAGCCGATGGCCGCCGAGATGCCCGATCCGGACATGGTCCGGGCTGCGGTAGAACTGGCGATCGGCACCGTGTTCGACGTCCTGAAGGACACCCGCATGGAGGAATTCGCCCAGCAGCTCGCCTGGGGGATGGTCAATTCCTTCCACATGACAGCCCGCCTGGTCGAAGGACGTGAGGACGATGCCGCGAAGAAGCTGGGAGAGATGGCTCGCCACTTCGATCCTTCCGAAATCTACGCGGTCGAGCTCGAAGAGACGCAAATGCTGGTGCAGACCCTTCAGGGATGCCGCGAAGCGCTCGAGGCGATGCGGGATCACGCTTCGGACGTATACCGGGTCGAGACCGGACGTCCGTTCACCGCCACCCGCGGATCGCAGGTCAGCAAGAACGGCGTGACCGCCTCGCAGATCCAGGCACGCGACTTCCTCGCCGCACGGGCCAAGGACCGCAGGGCGCAGTTCCAGCCCGAAGGGCCGCTGGTCGTGGTGTCGGGCGGTATGAAGGAATGGCACGACTACGAGATGATCTGGGACATCCTCGACGACATCAAGTCGCGCGTGCCCAACATGGTCCTCGGAACGACCGGAATGCGCAAGGGTGTCGACGCGATGGCCAACGCATGGGCACAGAAGAACGGCGTGCAGACGATCCTCTTCATGCCTGACCGACGCCACGGCAACCGCGCTCCGTTCCTCCGCAACGAGAACATGGTCAAGCTGAGCCCGGTCGAAGCAGTCGTGGGCGAAGGCTCCGGCATCCAGTCGAACCTGGCACAGCGACTGCGGCAGGCAGGCGTGCCGGTTCACGTCCGCCGCATCGCCGATCAGCGGCCGCAAACGCAGCGGGTCGGCGCGTCCACCTTCGGGTGAGCGCCTCTCGGGAGGCTCCGGCGGAAGCCGGGGCCTCCCTTCCTTTTCTGTCTCAGCAGAACGGGCTCGGGTGGCATCGAGCCCCCGTCGCCCGTGTGGGCGCATCACAGGACCTCGGCGATCACTTGCTCGCTGGCGACTATTCAGTCGCCTGCGCATAGCGCGGTCCGCCTTGGCCGAACCGGCATGGCTGCCTTGCCCGGATTTAGATGTTTCTGGAGCCTTCGCGGTCAGGCCAGTCGACTGCGGGTAAATGGCGGTGGCATTCAACATGGCTTGCGCTGGCAACTTCCGACCTCGTTGCAGTCACAGCCATTTCCGAATGAAATCGCCGTAATCGGCCGTGATCGAGTTGTCGGCAGGCTCATGGGCAATACCAACGTGTTCTCGGGTTAGATCGTTGGGGGACCACGTGTTTACGGCTTTGCGACACTCGGTTATCTGCAATCCATGAGCGATTGTGGGTGCGGACCAACCGAAGCCGAAACGAAAGAGCAGCGCCGTGCCTTGTGGATCGCATTGATCTTGAACGGCATCATGTTCGTCGTCGAAGCCACGACGGGCATTATCGCCCAGTCGACTGGCCTGATCGCAGACGGCTTGGACATGCTGACGGACGCAAGCGCATACGCGATTGCATTGGCAGCAATTGGGCGAAGCGCAAACTTCAAAGCCAAAGCCGCAACACTGAGCGGTAGCTTGCTCATGCTCGTCGGCATCGGAGTTCTTGCGGATGTCGTCCGACGTGCGATTGTCGGGTCAACTCCCGAAGGCAGTTGGATGATCGCTGTCGCGCTGGTCGCGCTTCTCGTGAACATCATTGTTCTTCGCCTATTGAGTAAGCAGCGACGGGACGAGGTCCATATCCGCGCGGCATGGATTTTTACGCGCGCGGACATCGTAGCCAACTCTGCTGTCATTGCTTCAGGCGTTGCGGTTCTGCTTACCAGTATCGGCTATTTCGACCTCTTCGTGGGCGCAGCGATAGGGTTGTATGTTGTCAAGGAAGCTCTGGAAATTCTTCGCGATGCGAAGAAAGCTCGGTTAGAGAGCAAGTTAGGATAGTCTTTCGCTCAACGGCGGTTTTCCGGAACGTCGTTTTCAAAAGCTGCCATTCTGCTCCCCACCCAATTTTCCGACATGGAGGTGTCGCCTGCCGAGGCGAGTCATGTCAGTGCCACCGCCACGTAAAGACAGGCCGCTGCGGATATCGTCGCCCTCCTCGGGTATCAAACCCTCGCGTTCGAACGGCTGACCACGACCGCATCGCTCCGGCTCGCTGACGAACATACGTTCGCCTGCGCTTCGCCATCACAATCCTCCTGAGACAGCGGTCACTTGCCGGAGCAGGTTGTCGCCTAGCCGAATGCCGACGGCTCTGCGCAACCGGCAAGCTCATCCGACAATGCCAGGGCAGCGCATCAAAGGGGAGAGGGAAGGAGGGAGACGAGCCATCATAGGAGGCAAGGATGCTCGTCACATTCCGCATCGAAGACACGCGCACCCAGCTTCATTCGACGCCCGCCGAAATTTCGGCGCTCGAACTCGCCGCGCTGACACGGCGGCTTCATGCAAGCGATATCGCACTGGACGTCGATGCGAACGAATTCGGAGCTGCGCCGCTCAACTTCGAGATCAACGCGAACTCACTTTCGATGGCCGCTTTCACGGCCTGCTTCGACCACCGCGCCGAGATCATCGCGATTGTCGAGGAGGCGCAATTTCTCGGGCGAACGCTGCGCGTCCGGCACCTCGGCCGTCTCGCTCCGATCACGATCGAGGTCTCCGAGCATATCGCTCTCGCGCGCGATCTGATGATGGGACCAGACCTCGCGGGAAAGGTGCTGTTCGCGCTCGGCCGGGACAATGCGGATGCCGGCGAACTCACGCTCGATAGCCTGCGGACCCTGTTGCAGAACCATCGCACCTACGACGCGTTCCGCGGCGCAAAGATCATGCCGATCTACGACAGCCTGGCATACCTCGCATTCACGAATTGCGGCGAACAACGTCCTGTTCTGGCGTGGGCCTCATGAACGCGGTCGCAAAGCCTCGCCCCAAGCTAAAGATGCGGTGCCCAAACTGCGGTTCGGAATCGATTTGCAAGGACGCGTGGGCCGCCTGGGACGAGACCAATCAGCGACGGGAGCTGGGCGGCGTCTACGATCGTGAAACCTGAATCGAATGCGAGCACGAAGGGGATGACCACTTCGACAGGATCGACATCGAAACCGGCGCGATCATGGGATCAGAACCCGACGAAGGCTTGACCGAAAACTGCGTTTCGGGCGAACGACATGTCATGCAGCCGCATCCCGTCACCGGCGTTCCACATTGCGTGCAGTGTTGCCCGATCGAACAGAGTGCAGCCTCTCGCGAAATCCCATCGACCAGCGACTAGCCTCCCCGCTGGAACGATGCCTGGGGAAGGGTGCCCGGCCACGCGCCGCGGCACCCTTTTCTCATGCAAGCCAATCGGAGCACTGGCGCATCCCGGCAGCGCCTCGAACATGCGGTGCAGAGATAATCTAAGCCTCCCGCCGATGGCCCGTCCGCCACCATCGCCATGAGCACTCCGGCCATGCACGGGTCAAACGAAAATGGACCGACCGTGAAGGTGCTGCGCACCTTCCGCACCACTCGATCAATTTTCGTTTCCCCTCCGCTTCGCTCCGGTGACCCGCGCACCGCCGGAGCGCTGATTCATGGCATGGCGGACGAGCCGCCAACGACAGGAGGCTACCCATGTGCTACACCACGGAAACATTCGAAGCTGACACCGCCACGACGCGCCAGATCAACACCGATACAATCGCACTCGATGAGAAGACTCTGCAAGCGGAGCGGCGCTCTTACCACTCCTTCTTCGACGTCCATGTCGTCCAGACGGAGGAAGGTTACATCCTGATAGAAGAAGGCGATTACGGCGAGCTCCCGATGCACCTCATCGACGACATAGTCTACACCGCAACCGGCAAGATGGACGACCAATACTGACGGGTATGGGCGGCCGCCGAGACCTCTCGGACGCCGCCCATCAGGACGCCTGCTTCTGACCCGCAGGCTCCATCTTTTCGAGCGCCTCTATCGCGCTCTTCGGCTTCACGCTGACGGCCAGCTCCAACAGTCTCACGGACCGTTCGTGCCCGACCTTGCGGACCAGTCGCGCAAGCTCCTTTCCGGCCTCTTCCTTCTCCATCTGCGCGAGCCTTTTCTTGCGCTCGGCAATGTCCTGTTCGGCCGCTTCCAACGCCGCCCGTTCGCGTTCCACTTTCGACACCATTTTCAACTCCATTTCCGGAATGATCGAGGTGGAATCTGATGGCCGATCCTGACTGCAATTTCGAGATGTTTTTTTGCGATCTGCTCTCGCTCTTTTATCGTTTCGGGAAGGAGGGTTTCGGGCCATCCTTCGCGGACTGCGCCGCTCAGGACCGCGCTCTATTGCGCTAGGTTCCTCACTGCCCTGGCTTCGCTAGGGCCGTCTCGTCATCAAGCTCCACCGAGCCGGGCGATGCCTGTCTCGGCCCTGCGGGTCACGATCGACGTGGACCTGTCGGTCCACTCTTGTCCGCCCTGGCAGTATCGAGGATCAGCCCTGCGGACCAAGCGTGAGGTTCATTCCGGCTAGAAAGCCGGCACCTCCAGCTGGATGACCAGCTCCTCTACGACTCCCCCAAGACCAGCAGACCAAGAGAAGAACCGCCAAGTCCCTGATTTATGCACACCGAACACGGCTGCGCCGTAGCTCTTTTCGGGACAAAATAGGTTTTGGAACAGCCACTTAGTTCAGAATGGCGCTCCCGAAACATATTTCGGCGAAGGACGAAAGAAGCGATATGATCGGAATATGCCGGTACATCAGCGCGTTAGCGCCGAAATATCTTTCTTCCGCAAACGCGCTTCCCTTTCCGTTTCGGCGGATATATAAAGGGCTTGCGATAGAGAAACCATGCACAACTCGGAAAGAGTTTGCATGGCCAGTACCTACAAAGGCATCGGCGTAGGGTTCTCCCCCGATGCTCTCGAAGCCCTCGACGCCTACGCGGCCGCACAAGGCATAACGCGTGCCGAGGTAATACGCACCTCCGTCAATATCGGCCTGCCGATGCTCAAGCTGGGTATCGCACTCAATGGCCAGCGTGCGCTCACCATCCTCGAGCACACCCAGCTTGCGCTCTCCCTCCTGGTCGAAAGGCAGTATCCGGAGGACAGTGACGAGCTGATCCGTGCGGCCATGCGCAACGTGCGAGAGCACCATGCGTGAGGATATCAGATACAACCAGCAGGCGATCACTCTGACGCACGCTTCTGCGCGCGGAAAAGTGAAGCGGAACGCGGGCAATTTCACGCGGGGATCGCAGCTGTTCCATCACGAGATCCTGATGACCTGGGCGGGGATCAGAATCCCGCTCTACACATGGATCGGAACCACCGTCCTCCTGCTCTTCGTACTGGGCTATTTCACGTTCAAGACTCACGAAATCCACCTCGTCCTGATGAAGCTTCTTTCCTCGGTCTGGGGATGGATGTCGCTGGATCCGATGAAGGCGATCAACCTGACGCTTCCTTCCGGCCAGGTGGTGCAGGGGACGATGTCGATGGTGCCATACCATCCCGCCGTCGAAGCCGCGTGGTCGCGGGCTATCCAAGTGACCGTATCTTCGATGCTCGGCGCGGCCTTCATCTGCGTCCCGCTGACCATCTGGTTCATCGACTTTTCGCGCAAGCGCGGATCGGACATCCTGACCGAGCGCCACGAACGCGGCGCCGTCCTGGTCGAGCGTTCGATCCTCAAGCAATCCATCCTCGCCCACAACTGGCGCGAGCATCAGAAAGAATGCCTCTCGCGCACCCCGCCGGAAGATCCCAACGCTGTTCTGAAAGAGCCGCTCAAAGACCGAATCCGACGCGGCCTTCACCACCCCTACAGGCTTGCCGGACTGCCCTATCCGTGGCGCCTCGAACAAAGCCATGCGATGTTCGTCGGCACGACCGGCGCCGGTAAGACCACAGAGCTCAAGAAGATCGTCAAGCAGGCGCGCGAACGCGGCCATCGCTGTGTAATCTTCGACCTCACAGGAACCTTCGTCGAGAGCTTCTACAACGAGGACACCGACGTGATCCTCAACCCGATGGACAAGCGCTGCAAACCCTGGTCCATTTTCAACGATTGCAGCAACTACGCCGAGTTCATGAGCGCGGCCACAGCGCTCGTTCCCAGCGGGCAATCGGTCGAGGACGATTTCTGGCAGAAGTCAGCCCGCACACTCATGGTCGAGATGTGCGTCAAGATGCTCAAGATGGGCGTCCGCTCGAATGGGGGTCTCGCCTACTTCCTGATGATGTCGGACCTCAAGACGATCCATGCCCAGCTCGAGGGCACGATTGCCGGACCGATGATGTCCCCATCCGCCGCGAAGATGGCGGAATCGATCCGGACCACCTTCATCGCCAACGCCAACGCCTTCCGCTTTTTGCCCGAACCCAAGCCGGGCGAAGAGGGCTTCTCGATCAAGCGATGGATGAGCGAGGACGTTAGGGAAGGCTCGATCCTTTTCATCACCTCCACCCACCCCGATCTCGTACTCAATCGGCCGCTGCTGACGCTGTGGATGGACCTTGCCGTCAATGCCCTGTTCCAAATGAGGCGGAGCCGGAATCTGCGCACATGGTTCCTCATCGACGAGGTCCATGCGCTCCACCGCCTTCCCGCAATCGATCACGGCCTGCAGACCGCCCGCGCGTTCGGCGGTGCGTTCGTCCTCGGAATGCATTCCTTCGACAAGCTGGAAGAGACCTACGGCGAGCATGGCGCGACCAATCTCGCTTCGCTTGCCGGCACCAAGCTGATCCTCAAGACTGCCGATCCGGAAACCTCCCGGCGATGCTCCGAATTCATCGGCAACCGCAAGGTTCGCCTGATGGATGAAGCCTACTCCTACGGCTACAACAACAGCCGCGACGCATCCACCATCACACCGCGCTCGGATGTCGAAGAGCTCGTGATGCCGGACGACATCAGCAATCTGGAAAGCCTGACCGGCTTCATCAAATTCCCCGACGGCTTCCCGGCGTCACGCATCCGGCTCACCTGGAGTGATTATCCCGAACGCGCCGAAGGCTTCTGCCGCGTCACCGACATGCGCGCTGCCGAATACGTGCCGACCGACGAGGAAGCCGCGGAAATGGGTGTCGGGGGGCGCGAGGGGGAGGGGCCGGACAACGTGCCGAAGGACACGCGCGACGGGGTGGATGTCGTCCTCAGCCAGGCGGAGATCGAAGCCGAGAAGTTGCGGGAGGAGGTGGAGGGTTCGCTCGATCGTTCGGTGGAGCAAACCGCGGGCGAATTGCAGCACAGGACCGCTGCCAAGGAAGTGGTCGACGGAACCAGCGACCAGCGCGATCACGACGACCTGTCGAAGTTCAAGCACACCGGCAAGCGCGACGATCGCGAACGGCAGCGCCTGGCCCAGCGGGACGTCGAAGAGCGAAACGCGTCCAATCGGAACGTCGTCGCGCAGACGCGCCAGGTCAGAGGACGCGACGACGGCCAGGAAAGCATCCTCGAACGGGAGAACCGTCAAGGGTTCGGCCGTGAGACGGAAGAGCACCATGAGGTCTCCATCGAAGAGGATCAGGAGATGGGCCGGTGACCCCCTCTCCATCCATGCGCCGAAGCCGGAGCGACCACATGATCGCCGCGCTGCCCCATCAAGCTACGAAGACGCGGTTCCTCGACAATGAGGTGAGAGCCGGGATCGGCGGCGAGCAATTCGGCATAAGCGCCGACTGGCTCCTCCGCGGCCGCGGCCGAATGCTTCGAAGAGTAATCAGGCTCGGGAGCGTCTGATGCTGTCCGTCGCATCGGTTTCCTCCGCAGGCGGAGCAGCGAACTACTTCGCCAAGGACGACTACTATGTCGGCGATGGCCCTGCCGAGCTCAGCGAGTGGGGCGGCAAGGGTGCCGAGGCGCTGGGCCTGAGCGGTCCCGTCACGAAGGAGGATTTCGAGAAGGTCCTCGATGGCAAGCTGCCCGACGGGACCATCGTCAACGGCAACGAGAACCGGAGAGCTGGGATCGACCTCACCTTCTCCATGCCGAAGTCCGCAAGCCTCATGGCGCAGCTCGGCGGAGACAAGCGCGTCCTCACCGCGCAGGAGGCGGCGGTCAAGGCGACCATGACCTATCTCGAGAAGCATTTCGCCGAGGCGCGCGACTATTCGCGCAATCCGAATGGCGAAGCGGTTCAGACAGGAAAATTGCTGTACGCGCTCTTCCAGCACGACACGAGCCGCAAGCTCGATCCGCAGAACCACACCCATGCCGTCATCGCCGCCATGACCCAGGACAAGGCGGGCAACTGGAAGGCACTCTGGAACGGCGAGGTCTGGAAGAACAATTCCGTCCTGGGCTCGATCTACAATGCCGCGCTCCGAACGAACCTCGAGAAGCTTGGCTATCGGACCGAGCTTACCGGAAAACACGGACAGTTCGAGATCCAAGGCGTCTCGCGTGAGGTGATCGAAGCCTTCAGTCAACGTAGACTGGACATACTCGCGACAGCCGAAAAGCTCGGCCGACGCGCGAACGAGACCGAATTCCTGCGAGGCGTCACCAAGAACACCCGGGATCCGAAACTCAATCCTGATGACAAGCAGGCGCTTCGCCAGGAATGGGCGAAGCGCGCCGAAGGACTAGAGTTCGATGCCAAGGCGATGGTCGAACAAACGCGCGCCCGCATCGACAACGGCCGCGAGGGACCGCTGGGAACGGCCGAACGCGTCCGCGGAGTGATCGCAGCGGTCCAGGAGACCGCGCAGCTCTACACGCGTCCCGCCGACGAACTGACCACGAACGGCCTGCAGCGCATGGGTCTGACCCCGACGCAGCTGCGCACCGAACTCGTAACGGCATCCGCTGTTCGCGTGATCGGCGAGCGCGAGACGTCGTGGACGCGCGGCGAGCTGGTGAAGACCGCGCTCGACCTCGGCGCCAGGGGAGTGACAGTCGAAGGCGTCGAAGCGCGAATGGAAGCGCTGGTCGACAAGGGCCAGATGCTGCCAGGCAAGAGCGCTCGGCTCGATGGGGCGATCGAGAAATACACCACCCCCGAACACGTGGCGATAGAGCGGGCGACCCTCGCCAACGTGGCTGCGGGGAAAGACGCGAGTCCAGGCATGATAGAGGCTGGCGGGGCCCCCGAGCGGTTGCGCGCGGTGTCGGGCGAATACGATCTCAACGCCGAGCAGATCGCTGCCGGCACGCTGGCCTTGTCGAGCGACGACCGCACCGTCGTCATTCAGGGCGTGGCCGGAGCCGGCAAGACGACCCTCATCTCCGCGATCGCTAGCGTTGCGCGCGAGGAGGGCAGGGACGTGATCGGCCTCGCCTTCGCGAACAAGATGGTCAATGACCTGCGCAACGAGACCGAGATACGCACGGCGAACGGCGAGGCGGTGAAGGAGGGCATCGAAGCTAAGACCGTCTCCTCGTTCGTGAACCAGCATCTGCGCGGTGCGCTTCATGGCAGCGGACCAACCTTCGAAGCATCGCGCGCTGCGCTCGAGGGCAAGGTGCTCGTGCTCGACGAAGCCTCGCTGGTCGCGAACAAGCCGATGAACGACCTCCTCACCATCGCCAATCGCCTAGGTGTCGAGAAGCTGGTGATGATCGGCGACAAGGCGCAGCTGCAACCGATCGAGGCGGGCAAGAGCTTCTCGCTGATCCAGACGGACTATCCCGCGCTGGCGCGGCTCGACACGAGCCTACGTCAGCGCACAGAGCACATGAAGGAAGCCTCGGGCCTCGCCCGCGCGGGCAGGTTCCGGGAGAGCTTCGCCTCGCTCGGCGACAAGGTAGTCGAGGCGGGCAAGGACCATCTGGAGGTCGCGGCGAAGACCTGGCTCGATCTACCCCCGGAGGACCGCGAGCGGACCGCGATCTATTCCTCCGGTCGCGACGCACGCGCATCGCTCAACCGGATGGTGCAGGACGGGCTGCGCGCCGAAGGGTCGATCAAGGGCGAGGGGTTGGCGCTCGATACGCTCAGGCCGGCCCATGCGACGCGCGAGGAGCTTCGTTACGCAACAACCTATGCCAAGGGTCAGCTGCTCGAGGTGATGCGCCAGAATGCCCCTGGAGGGCTTTCTCGCGGCAGATACGATGTCGAGGGCCTGGACGCGAAGGGCAGGGTGCTCCTCCGCGACGAAAACGGCAAGCTGAAGCGCTTCGACCCGTCGCGCATCGACCCGGTCGACAAACGCGACGCCCTGCGTCTGTCCGAGAAGACCAAGGAAACCATCCACGAGGGCGACAAGGTCCGCTGGACCGAGAAGGACGATACCCGCAAGCTGATGAAATCCGAGGAGGCGAAAGTCCTCGGCATCAAGGACGGCGTCGTCACGGTCGAGAGCCGCCACGGCGAGACCGTCGAACTCAAGCAGAACGACAAGATGCTCGAGCGCATGGGCCTCGCCTACGCGATCAACATGCACCAGGCGCAGGGCGACACGCGCGACATGGCGATCGGCGAGATGCATTCGTCGGCGCGCCATCTCTCGAACCAGCGCCTCGCACTGGTGATGATGACCCGCGTGCGCGACGACATCACGATCGTCACGAACGACAGGGATCAGCTGCTCGCCCAGATCGGCCGCAACCCCGGCGACAAGACCAGCGCGCTCGAGACGCTTGGCGAAAAGCGGATCGAGAATGTCCGCACCGAGCGGGCGGCCCCCGACTTCAATCCGAAGATCCCCGAACACCTGAAGGTCGGAGAAGCAAGCGCGGATCGCCTGCCCTCGGTCGACAAAGAGAGCCTGCGCGCGGTGCCGCAGATCGACCTTCCCGAACGCAACATCGAACGTGCCCGATAGGAGACCGGCAATGGACAAGACCCAGCATGGCCTGATCGCCAAAGTCCCGCAGAACGACGGTCTAATGGCCGTTCTCGAGCAACAGCCGACGCTTTCCAACTTCGTGAAGCAGGCGGGCCTGCAGGAAGTCGCCGAAATGGTGGAGGGGGACAGTTTCGTGGTGTGCGATCTGGATCTGCACGGGGTCCAGGGATGCGCCGACATGCGCGAAATGGTCGCGAACCAGCAGATGGTAGCCGAATGCGTCGCACTCGGTCTCGCCATCCTCATCGCGGTGATCGTCGGATCGATCGCCGTGGCCTTCGTCAATCTCGCCACGAAGTTCGCCGCGCCGCTCGGAATGAACCGCGTCTACGCGCTCTTTCCGCGTCGCCTGAACGAATTCTGGCGGGAGAAGGAGGCATGATGGGCACGCTCCTGAACGGAATGCAGGCCACCTGCGTCTTCTCGCTGGAGAGCGGCCCACCCAGACGAGCGTCGGGCGGCACATCGAGGACGCGCTCAGATCGAGCTCTGTCCCACCAACCCAATCACTTTGGCAAGCCACTCAGACCTGAAGGAGGATCACGATGGCGTTCGATTACGAAGACGTAGGCACATTCGGAAGCAAGCGAGCCGCCGAGGACTGGGCACACCGTAACAGGGTGGACCTGCGCGACCTCCACATCCGCAATGCCGGAGGCGATCGCGTCGAGGTCGGCATTCGCAAGAGCGGATACGACGACAAGGAAAATTACGACAACCGCAGCGGCGAAAGGCGCGACGGCTTCTGGCGATGACGCCCATGCTCGCGCGCAAGCGCCTCAAAGGTCCGGGAGGAATTCACCTTCCGCGCAACCGCTCCGCAGGGGGCATCACGCGCCACCGGCGCATCAACCACCCCGGGCAACCGGAAAGAAGAGGGAACTGACAATGTTGAAGAAGATGATGACAGCCGTCGCACTGGCAGGAGTTTTCATGTCGGTGCCGGCAGCAGCACAGGACGCCTTAGCGGCGGACGAAATGCACGAACACGCTGCCGCCACGAAGACGATCGCCAAGGGGGTGAATCAGAGCACCGGCAATGTCGCCCGGAAGATGCTCGATCTTGTCGCCCGGGAAGCGAAGGCGAAAGCGATGCTCGAGGACAGTGTCGAGGGCAAGAAGCGCCGTATGTCGCTGAACGAAATGATCAAATGCCACGACTGCAAACAGGAGAAGCAGGACTGCGGCGATCAGGCGAAAAGCGACGTTCGGAATGATTGCCGGAAAGCGAAATGCCAAAAGAAGGCATGAGCTCGGGAGGAAGGGCTGCGATCATCGACGAGCCGCAGGTCCGATGCCCCTTCTGCAGGGGTCTTATGCCGGGATGGATGTCGGCGGCTGTGTCGCGTCCCGCAAGCTCGGCCAGCCTCTCCAGCAAGGTATCGAAGACGCCGGTCGTGCCCCATCGCCGATAGCAACGGAAGACACTGTTCCACTTGCCATACTCATCTGGCAAATGCCGCCACTGCGCGCCCGTTCGGGCGATCCACATCATGTCTTCGAAGTAACGGCGGTTATTTTATATGCCCGAGGGGCGCCACCCGACTTGACAATCATCAAGCTCTGTTAATTCCCAAAGCCCTGGTGACAAAGAGTAATCCGGTTGGGCATATCGTCGATCAACTCGGTGCCAGTCAGGCGTTTGCACAGGCCGTTTCTCAACTTGCAGGAACCCTGCCGCGCTATGTCCATAGGACAGGTTGAAGGGAAAAATCATCATGAGGATCGCCGTTTTCAGTTCGAAGAACTATGACCGTACTTTTCTCGATGCGGCTGCCGAGAGGACCGATGGAAGGCATCAGTTCACCTACTTGGACGGAAGGCTGGACAAGCAGTCCGCACTGCTCGCGAAAGGTCACGATGCGGCTTGCGCCTTCGTCAACGACAGGCTTGATCGTCAGGTTCTTGGGATTCTCGCCGGGGAAGGCGTCAGGCTGATTGCGCTTCGCAGCGCCGGCTTCAACCATGTGGATCTGGAAGCGGCCCGGAAAGAAGGGCTGACGGTGGCACGCGTTCCGGCCTATTCGCCCGATGCTGTCGCCGAGCACACTGCCGCTCTGATCCTTTCGCTCAATCGCAAGATCCACAAGGCCTATGCGCGCGTACGGGAAGGCAATTTCGCGCTCGAAGGACTGCTTGGGTTCGATCTACGCGGACGCACCGTCGGCATTGTGGGAACAGGCAAGATCGGTCTCTGCATGGCGGGGATCATGAAAGGCTTCGGCTGCGAATTGATCGCGCACGATCCGAAGCCTGATCCGCAAATGGAGAATCTTGGAGGCCGATATGTCGATCTCGACGAGCTTTTCGAGAGATCGGACATCATTTCGCTTCACTGTCCGCTGACTCCGCAGACCTATCATCTGATCGACCATCAGGCGATCGGCAAGATGAAGGACGGTATCATGCTGATCAACACGAGCCGTGGCGGGGTGGTCGATGCCAGGGCGCTGATCGCCGGCCTCAAGAGCGGGAGCATCGGATCGGTTGGTCTCGATGTTTACGAGGAAGAAGGAGATCTGTTCTTCGAAAACTTGTCGAGCAAGATGATCCAGGACGATGTTTTCGCCCGGCTGCTGACCTTCCCCAACGTTTTGATCACAGGCCACCAGGCCTTCTTCACGCGCGAAGCCATGACGGCGATTGCGGAAACTACGATCGCCAATATAACCAGCTTCGAAGAGAACGGCGTGGCGCTTCACGAGGTCTCGGTCGAGAAACTGGCCTGAGCTATGGCCGGACTGGCACTCTTGCCGTTCATCGCGTTCGTCGTTCTTCTTGTCGGCCTGCGCCGCTCGGCAGCGGAGGCCGGGTTCTGGAGTGCCGCAGGCGGTCTCGCAATCGCTGTTCTCGCGTTCGATTACCCGACGAACTCCCTGGCGCTTGCCGGCCCCGCGCTGGAAGCTGTGTTTACTTCGGCGACGATCCTGTGGATTATTTTTCCCGCGCTCTGCATCTACGAATATCAGCAGCGCATGGGAGCTACCGCCGAGATAGGGCGCTGGCTGGCCTCCGTATCGCCAAAGCCACAAATCCACGCATTGTTGCTCGCCTGGTTTTTCGCCCTGTTTCTCGAGGGGGCAGCAGGCTTCGGAACGCCGATCGCGCTGGTCGCGCCGATGCTTGTCGGGCTTGGCTTTACGCCTTTGCGCGCGCTCGTGCTGGCGTTGTTCGGCCATGCCGCCGGCGTTTCGTTCGGAGCTGTCGGCACACCGATCGTACCGTTGGTCGAAACCATGGCGGCAGACCCCCGGACCCTGTCCCTGCTTATCATGCTTTTGCACGGCGCAATCGGCTGGATGCTCACCATGCTCGTATTCCGCCTCGCTCGGCCCGACGATCCCGCGATGCGCGCCAGCTGGCTGGCGCCGGTTGGGGCGGCGCTGCTGTTCCTTGCTCCGGCTGCGGTCTTCGCCTGGGCGGCGGGACCCGAGTTGCCGACGCTGGGCGGAGCATTGATCGGAGCGGTATTGTTCGTTCTGGTGGTGCGGCGACGAAGAATGGCCCCAGCTGGCTCCATCCCTGCGGGGACGCTTGCAATAGCAGCGATGCCTTATCTTGCAGTACTGGTCCTAATTCTTGCTACCCGGCTGATCCCGTCAATCGCCGGTATATTGCAGGAAGCAACTCTGGAATGGACCTTGGGACGGAACTTTGGAGGTTCGCTGGCGCCGCTTTACCATCCGGGCAGGTTGCTGATGCTTTCCCTGCTTATCCCCGCATACGCAAATGCAACCGGGCGAAGCATGCTGAACGTCACCTTCGTTGCCGCCGCCCGCCGGTTGCCTCCGGTCGCCCTGGCCCTCGTTTCCGTCCTGCTGCTTGCCCGATTCATGGTGCATAGCGGAATGATAGAAGCACTGGCCCTCGCTGCCGCCGAGCTGCTGGGATCGGCCTGGCCGCTCGCTTCGCCATTGACCGGAGCGCTGGGTTCCTTCGTCACTGGTTCGGCCACGACCTCGAACATCGTCCTGGCCGAATTCCAGGTGTCCGCGGCGTCTGCGGGCAATGTCGCGCCGCTGCTAGCGCTTGCCGGCCAGGGTTTCGGCGTAGCGATCGGCAATATCGTCGCGCCGCACAACATCGTCGCCGGCGCTGCGACCGTGGGTTTGATTGGACGGGAGGGGGAGGTTCTGAAACAAACGCTACCGGTCTGCGTGCTTTATGCGGTTGCTGGCGGCGCGCTGCTCCTTGCGCTGTCTGCCTTGCTGCCGATGTTCTGAAATCGCCGCGAACGGCGTAACCCTCAATCCGGCCGCCAGCGTCAGAAGCTGTGGTGTTTTGACATATCTCCATAAAGCCGATGGATATCGTCTGCCCGGGCAAGGTCGGTACCGGGAGTAAGCACGGCGGCAGCGCCGGCCGCCATGCCGAAGCGCAAGGCGTCGACAGGCTCACGCCCAGCCGAGAATGCATGGACCATTGCCGCCAGAAAACTGTCTCCTGCTCCGACGGCACTCATGGCTTCCACGGGAAGCGCGGGGAGCCGGGTTGTTCCATTTCCATTCGTCAGGATCGCGCCGTCGTGACCCATTGTCACTGCGACATGCTCGGCTTCTCCACGCCGGACTATGCCTTCTGCGGCTTCGATAATCGCTTCCTCTTCCTGCAATTGCTTGCCGGTCAGCGCGCGCAGTTCGCCAATGCTCGGCTTCACCAGAAAGGCGCCGCCGCCTTCCAGGCCGTGGGCCAATCCGGCTCCGGAGCTGTCGAGGACAAACCGGATGTTCCGCTTCTTAGCCAATCTGCCGATGCGGGCATAGAAATCATTCGGCACGCCCTGCGGGAGCGAACCGCTGGCGACGAGGTAATCACAGCTGATTTCCGCCACGGCAGCTTCGCATTCCTGCCACTCTCCAGCCGATATGATTGGTCCGTCGGTTACGAAGCGATATTCACTCTCGCTGTCCCGCTCAAATATCGATGTGCTTACCCGGGTTTCGCCAACGATCGCGATCCGGTTGCGCACCAGCTGATGCAAATCGACTAGCCAATCGAGAGCAGCACCAGCCGCGCCTCCGCTCAGATAGCAGCAACGGGCGTTGCCTCCCAGCCGTACAAATACTCGCGCAACGTTGATACCGCCGCCGCCCGGATCATGTCGCTCATTGCCTCCGCGCATCTTGTGCACTGGCAGGATGCGATCGATTTCGAACGCAACGTCGAGGGTTGGGTTCATCGTAAGCGTCACAATACTTAGCATCAGGCGTTGATCTCCAGTTCCGCTTTAACCAACAAACGTGTTTTTCATGGCAAGGTGTCAGTTCGGGCCAGAATAACTACATAGCAGCGAACTGGCAACAAGGCGCAGTTCAATACCCTATTGCACTGGGAACTGCGCGAAAAGCCGTGGCGGTACGCTATGCACCACGCATCGGGGGCCAAACCTGGCGGTGTCAATGCCAGCCAGAGGCTTGTGGGCATTTAGAAGGTTTGCAGGCATCCTGTGGCTGGTAGTATAAAGGTCGAACCGCAGCATGCCGAAAGCCCCGCTCAGGTGTTGGGGCCGCCTGGAGATTACAGTTGACCCGCATGGAAGTGTCGCTTTCGCCCGAACACCTCGACGCAGCAGTGTTCGATCTTGATGGCGTACTTACAAACACGGCTGGTCTGCACGAAGCAGCGTGGAAGGAAACCTTCGACGCCTTCCTGCGCCAAAGGCGCCCGCCCCTGGCCGATTTCAGCCAACAGGATTACCGGGCGTTCGTCGATGGCCGCCGCCGCGAGGACGGCGTTCGCGCCTTCTTTGCCTCGCGCGGCATCGAATTACCCGAAGGATCGGAGTCCGACCCGCCCGATGCTGAAACGGTACAGGGGTTGTCCCGGCGCAAGAACGAGGCGGTACAGGAGCGACTTCGGTGCGATTCTGCGCCGCTGCTAGGTGCCAGGGCCCTGCTTCAGGCTTTGCGGCGAGCAGATATTCGGGTGGCGGTCGCTTCCTCCAGTGCTAACGCAGGGGCGGTACTCAAGGCCACCGGGTTGGACAGCTTTGTCCAGATACGGGTAGACGGGGTCGACTCAGCACGACTTGATCTGCCAAGCAAACCGGACCCGGCGCTGTTTCGCGAGGCACTGCAGCGGCTGGAAGTCGAGCCGACGCGGGCGGCGATCTTCGAGGACGCGATTGCCGGTGTCGCGGCGGGCCGGAAAGCCGGTTTCCACACCGTCATCGGCGTCGGTCGTGGCCAGCATGCCGAGGCCTTGCTTGCAGCAGGTGCGGACATGGTGGTGCCCGATCTATCCGTTGTGGAAGTTCTCTGAGCGTCAGTTCGAGACTGACTTTACGTGCTATCGTCGGGTTCGGCGGGATCGACCGCCCCGGAGCCCGCTTTCCGATCGGGCGCCATTTTCGTCGTCGGTCGTCGCGCTTCCGGAACGGCAGGGGTCAGCTGCACAGTTTCATCTTCGTGTATGATTTCTAGCGCATCGCCGGCTTCCAGCCGGTAGACCGTCTCCTCGTGATCGATCGACACGCGAATGCGCCGCCCGCGGATCGTGAGCGGAATTTGCAAGCGTGTCCATTCGGCGGGCAGGCGGGGGCGGAACCTTGTTTCGCCACTTCCGTCGCGCAGACCGGCGAACCCGTAGGCGAGCGCCATCCAGGTGCCTCCGATAGAGGCGACATGTGCGCCATGCTTTACATTGCCGCCGACGTCGGAGAGATCCATCGAGGCGGCGAAATTGAAGTAGTCGAAGGCCTTTCGACTATAGCCGATCTCACTCGCTATGATCGACTGGATGCAGACAGACAATGAACTGTCATGAGTGGTGATCGGGTCGTAATAGTCGAAATCCCGCTTCTTTTCGGCATCGGCGAAATGACCGTTCATCAGGAACATGGCCAGCAGCGTATCGGCCTGCTTGATAACCTGCGATCGGTAGAGATTCAAGGGGTGATAGTTGAGCAAAAGGGGATAATTCTCCTCCGGGGTGTTCTCGAAATCCCAGACCTCCTTGTCGAGGAAGCTGTCGTCCTGCGGATGGACGCCGAGCCGCTCGTCATATGGTAGGTACATGCGATCCGCGGCTTCGCTCCATGCCGCGGGCTCTTCGGGCGCCAGGCCTGTCCGCTCGACCAGCGCTGCGCGCGCATCCTTGTCGAGAGTTAGCACGGCTTTGGCTGCGAGGCGCAGGTTTTCCTGAGCCATCAGATTGGTGAAGTAGTTGTTATCAACTACCGCATTGTATTCGTCCGGCCCCGTCACCGCGTTGATGCAGAACCTGCCCTCCCGACGAGCCGAAAAGAAACCGAGGTCGAGCCAGAAGCGTGCCGTCTCGACCAGGATCTCGGCGCCGTAGCGGGCGAGGAACTCGTCATCTCCGGACACTTCGACATATCTATTCAGTGCATAGGCGATGTCGGCGTTGATGTGATATTGCGCGGTACCGGCCGCGTAATAGGCCGAGGCCTCGTTCCCGTTGATTGTCCTCCAGGGAAAGGTTGCGCCCCGATGACCCAGCTCGCGCGCGCGCGCTCGTGCCTGGGGAAGCATATCGTAACGGAATTTGAGCACCGCGCGCGCGGTATCGGGCGCGGTGTAGTTCAGGAACGGCAATACGTAGATCTCGGTGTCCCAGAAGTAGTGGCCTTCGTAGCTGCGCCCCGTCAGGCCCCGCGCGCCGATGCCATGACCATGCACACGGAAAGACGCTTGCATGAGCTGAAACAGGTTCCAACGTATGACCTGCTGGATCGCAGGGTCGCCCTCCACTTCCACGTCCGCACCGGCCCAGAATTGCGCCACGTTCTCCTCCTGTCTTGCAAGCAGGGCGGGGAAACCGCGTGCGACGGCCTTGTCGAGACTTGCTCTGGCAGCGGCAACCATGTCGTCGCCGTCTTCAAGCCCGTAATGATAGGCCATGAACTTGGTGAGCCGGATCGGCACGCCCGCGCGTTCGGCTATTCGCATCGTCACCGCGGCGCCGGTCTCCTTGCGTTCCGCGACCGTCTCGCACGGTGAGGACGTTTCGAGCACGTGATCCATCGCGCAGCCGAGCGCGAGCCGCGAGCGGCAGGTCACAAAGCCCAGCACGGCTCGCAGGCCGTCCACCGACCCACCGGTCGTACACAGGATGCTGCCTTCCGGAGTTTCGGCCAGTCGCGGGTCGAAGTCTTCGAGTGGCAACGGAGCGCGCTCCACGATCTCCGACGAAATCACCAAGTCCACGTCGTCCTCGGGCACGAGTTCCCAGTGGATCGCAGCGACGTGCTTCATGTCGAGCGAGACCAGACGTGTCGTTTTCAGCGTAAGACGGCGCCCCCGCTGCGTTCTCCACGTGGTGTTGCGTGTGAGCACGCCTTTCGCCAGATCGAGGCGGCGCGAGAACTCCAGCACCTCGGCTGTGGCGAGATTGAAGATTTCATCATCGACGGTCAGGCGTATGGGGGTGCCATCGGGGCAGACAAGCATGCTCTGGCCGGTGTCGGGAAAACCGTAGGCGCTCTCACCGTAGGTAATCGGCCGCGTTTCGTAGAAGCCGTTCAGATAGGTACCCGGCTCTTCCACCGGTTGTCCCTCGTCCATCGTCCCGCGGATGCCGAGATACCCGTTGGAGAGCGCAAACATCGTCTCCGCTTGCCCGGTATATGCCTGAAGAAGGTCACGATCGAACCGCGCCGCCCCCACTCCCCACGGGTCGACCGGGAAGATGTCTCTGGGAGGAGTAAGGCGTGGGCGCAACATGGATTTTTCCTGGTTAGTAGGTGGGATGGATATCACATCGTATATCTGCGGGTGAACCGCTTCTCGGCTTCCAGAAGCAGCAGCAATCCGAAGCCGATCAGCACGATGATCGCTCCTTCGGTAATGGTAAGCGCCTCGGTTTCAAAAACGATTTGCATGAGCGGCAAGTAAGTAAACGCGATCTGCGCGACGATCACAATCGCCAGCGCGACCAGCACGGGTCTGGTGCCGAGCGCCCCCTTCAACGTGAGTGAACGCATGTGCAGGAAGCGAACATTGAAAAGATAGGCGATCTCGGCAACCACCAGCATGTTGACCACCATCGTGCGGGCCTTTTCCACACTGGCACCCAGCGATTGCGCGCCAAAGAAAATCAACAGCGAAACGCCCGCGAACAATGCCGAAACCAGTGCCACTCGCCAGACGAGGAGCGGGGTCAGCAGAGGGGTATCGCGCCTGCGCGGAGGCCTTTCCATGACACCCGGCTCTGGGGGTTCGAAGGCAAGGACGAGACCCAGCGTCACCGCGGTGACAAGATTGACCCACAAGATTTGCGTCGCAGTCATTGGCAGCGCGAAGCCGGCGAGGACGATCACTATTGCCTCGCCTCCATTGGTTGGCACGGTCCAGGCAATGACCTTGCGGATATTGTCGTAGACAGTGCGGCCTTCGCGTACGGCGGCTACAATCGATGCGAAATTGTCGTCGAGCAGCACCATCTCGGAGGCTTCGCGCGCGGCCTCGGTCCCTGCGATGCCCATGGCGGTGCCGACGTCGGCCTGTTTGAGCGACGGCGCATCGTTGACCCCGTCACCGGTCATCGCGACGATATGGCCATGCGATTGCAGCGCGCGCACGATACGCAGCTTGTGCTCGGGGCTGGCGCGCGCGAACACCGAGACCTGCTCTACACGCCCGGACAGCTCGTCGTCGTCCAATGCTTCGATCTCTGTGCCGGTCAAAGCCTGCGGATTGTCCGAAAGGTTCAACTGCCGGGCGATCGCCATGGCGGTCGCGGCATGATCGCCGGTGATCATCTTGATCGCGATGCCGGCCGATCGGCATTCGGCGATCGCCCGCTTCGCCTCCTCGCGCGGCGGATCGACGAACCCCATCAATCCCAGCATCCGTGCATTCTTCAGATCTGCGTGCGCAATGCGCTCTCTTGACTGTTCGAGCCGGAGCATGGCGAAACCGAGCAGGCGTTCCCCTTGAGCGGCCGCGCGCTCGACATTGCCTGACCAGTCTGTCCCCCGTCAGCACCTATGGCACAGATTTGAGGTTGTGATTTAAGGAGGATTTGGGCTTCGTCGTAGTGACGAAGGAACGAAGATGAAGCCCAAATCCTCAAAGCCCAAATTGCCTGCCGAGCAGGTGGTGAAGGACATCCGCCGCAAGACCCGTCGGCATTTCTCTGCTGAAGACAAGATCCGCATCGTGCTCGATGGCCTACGCGGCGATGACTCCATTGCCGAGCTGTGCCGCCGTGAAGGGATCGCACAGAGCCTGTATTACACCTGGTCCAAGGAGTTCATGGAGGCCGGCAAGCGCAGGCTTGCTGGCGATACAGCCCGTGCTGCTACCACCGACGAGGTAAAGGATCTGCGCCGTGAAGCGCGCGATCTGAAGGAATGCGTGGCGGACCTGACGCTGGAGAACCGTCTGCTCAAAAAAAGCATGATCGCGGATGGGGGAGACGACGAATGAGGTATCCCGCATCCGAGAAGCTGGAGATCATCAGGATCGTCGAGCAGTCGCACCTGCCCGCCAAGCGTACGCTGGACCAGCTCGGCGTGGCACGGCGGACCTTCTATCGCTGGTATGACCGCTACCTCGAAGGTGGGCCGGAGGCGCTCCAGGACCGTCCTTCAGCGCCGAGCCGGGTGTGGAACCGTATTGGGCCCGAGGTGCAGGACCAGATCGTCGAGATGGCTCTGGAGCAGACCGATCTCAGTCCCCGCGAGCTGGCGGTGCGCTTCACCGACGAGAAGCGCTACTTCGTGTCCGAAGCCACGGTTTACCGGCTGCTGAAGGCCCATGATCTGATCACCAGCCCGGCCTACACGGTGATCAAGGCGGCAGAGGCGTTCCACACGCAGACCTCTCGACCCAATGAGATGTGGCAGACGGATTTTACCTACTTCAAGATCATCGGATGGGGCTGGGTCTATCTCTCGACCGTGCTCGACGATTACTCACGCTACATCATCGCCTGGAAGCTCTGCACCACCATGCGAGCCGAGGACGTCACTGACACGCTCGATATGGCGCTGGCAGCTTCAGGCTGCAACCACGCCAACGTGCTGCACAGGCCCCGCCTGCTGTCGGACAATGGCCCCAGCTACATTGCCGGGGAACTAGCCGAATACATCGAGGCAAACAGGATGAGCCATGTGCGCGGCGCTCCCTTCCATCCGCAGACGCAGGGCAAGATCGAACGCTGGCACCAGACCCTGAAGAACCGCGTGCTGCTGGAAAACTACTTCCTGCCCGGCGATCTCCAACAGCAGATCGAGGCCTTCGTCGAGCACTATAACCACCAGCGCTACCACGAGAGCCTGGACAATGTGACACCCGCCGATGCCTACTTCGGCAGGGCTGCCGCCATCATCAAACGAAGAGAAAGGATCAAGCGAAAGACACTCGAACATCGGCGCTTGCAACACTGCAAGCTCGCCGCCTAAACATCAATCCGAGACGAGGCCCACACTCCGCTGATCTACGCCGCGAGTTGTGCCAAATGTTCTGACGACGGACAAACCGGTCGCGCGCTCTTCCTTTCGGTTTGGTATATTCTACTGGTCTGTCGCGGTTAAGAAATAACTCCCAGTAGATAAACACCCCAAGAGAGCACTACTGAGTTGCTTAGCTTCACCACAGTCTCTTTTGAGATCGAGGCCAACGTAGTGCCGCAGCCGTCCGTTGGACAATGCTGAGTGTCTGACCCGAAACTAAGGTGGGTGATATCAGCAGGTTAGCTTGACGCCGTGCCTTGCCGTTGATTCAGGAGGTTTTGCGAAGAACTTCCGGAGATCAGCGATGTGGACCGATACCACCCGCGCGCATCATTCGCGCAAAGGCCTCGCCCTGCCAAGCGATTTGACCGATGGTGAGTGGGCCGTTCTGGAGCCCTTTTTCCCGCCGCCATCGCAGACTGGGCGGCCTCGCAAATGGCCAGTCCGGCGCATTGTCGAGGCGATCCTTTACCTGCTTCGCGGCGGGTTGCCCTGGCGGATGCTGCCCCCCTGTTTTCCGCCGGCCTCGACCGTGCAGCGCTGGTTCTACTTATGGCGCGATGCGGGCCTGTGGGAACGGATCAACCATTATCTGCTGCAAGACCTACGCACCGCCCAGGGCCGTGAGGCTTCGCCCAGTGCCGGTGTAATCGACAGCCAAAGCGTCAAGACGACCGAAAGCGGAGGTCCGCAGGGCTATGATGCAGGTAAAAAGATCAAGGGGCGCAAGCGTCATATCGTGACCGATACCGAAGGTAATCTGGTTCATGCCGTGGTCCACACCGCCGATATCCAGGACCGTGACGGTGCTCCGCTGCTGCTGGCCGAGATCGTCCGCTCGTTCCCATGGCTGCGGCACGTCTTCGCCGATGGCGGCTATGCCGGGAAGAAGCTCAGGGGTAGCCTCGCCCGGCTCGGGCAGTGGACCATCGAGATCATCAAACGGTCCGACAGGGCAAAGGGCTTCGAAATCCTGCCGCGACGCTGGGTGGTCGAGCGGACATTCGCCTGGCTCGGCCGCAACCGTCGCCTTGCAAAGGACTTCGAACAGACCCTCGCATCGGCCCGCTGCTGGCTGTTCACCGCTTCCGTCCAGCTCCTCACTCGACGCATCGTACGTCTATGAAAATACAGCCGATAGTTTCGAGTCAGACTCTGAGAATTGCGGAGCCTCCAACAAAACTAGGCTTCGTGGACAAAGGATATCCAGAGTTTGACTGAGGCGAGCGCGACGAAGCCGAGGTAGGACTCTCTGGTCTTGTCATAGCGGTTGTTTCGCGGCCACGTTAAACGTCGTGCAGACGAGAGAGGGCGTTTGTTATGGTAATCGGGACACGAGTTTCTGAGCGGTTTCTGTACCTAACGCCGCCCGATGGACAATAGGTTTCTTCTCGAACTTGGGCTAGCTCGCGGTAAGCGCAGTATAATTGGGAGACCACACATGGCGGTAGAAGAATCCGATGGACACGTCGAGAAATCGGTAACGCGTGACGACGGCAGCTGGCAAATCCCAGAGCCGGGTCACTCTGAACTCGTGCAGATGCGAATTCGCCTCATCACCCTTGAAAACATCGTTCTCGGGCTCCTCTCTGATGCGACCGAAAAGCAGGTCGACCAGATAAGGCGGCGCGCCGATATGATAGAGCCACGCGCTGATGCCACAAGGCATCCGCTCACCGAATTGGCAGCAGACGACATGCGGAAATTTCTTGATCGATCTCAAAGGATCCTGAAAGTAAGCGGTTCCAGCGACGCGATCATAGAATAACTATCGACCAAGTGATTGAAGTTGCTGGTTTTGCCGGATCCGCTTTTTACGACCGTCGCGAATAAAGGCCGAAGCGTGAATCGAACTTTTTGGCTGATATTTTTGTGGGAGCCTGGTCGCCTTCGTCTAAGAGATTTTCCAAATGCCTTTCTTCGACGGTGCAAACCTCACCCCATATGAGCGAACAGTACGCTGCGGCCTCGCCAGTCTCGGCGATGGCCGAATCCTGTTGACGGTTAATGAATTGGCCGTCCTCAAAGGTGGTGGCAACTGGCTTTGGTAACCTTCCAAGTCCCCGATCGCAATCTACCTTGCCTTTGGTCTCGAGGTTGCGGCCGTGGTGGTATTGATTGCCACCTCGCTGCCGCGCGAGAGCATCTCGAGTTGGCGCTATAGCGACTTGATGCCGGTCGAGCCTGCAACGGGCCTGGCGCTGGTGCTCATCAGTATGTGGATTATCGTACCTTACTTTCCTTGGCTTTCGTGAGGTTTGTGCGGCCTTAACCTGAATGATTAACCTCGGCGCTTACTGTTTCGTTCAAAATTCCCCCCGCCGCCTTATCCTAGGCATGCGATTGGCGAGCAGGATAAATTCGGAAAGGGCAAACTATGTGCCGCCGAGCGCGAAAAGCAGGAGCCACGAATTGTTGATGGGGTGGCGCTGCGTCCAATCCATGATGTGGAGTCTCCAGATGATAACTCCGCCAGCTAGCCAATTGCGGTGAGGGCGAGGCCGATCAGACGTCGTGCGGCGCAAACAGAATAGCTGCGGCACTGGCGGGACAAATCGCCGTTTCCAGCAGGTCCCAGCGGTCCGTCGGAGTTTCTTCGACCATCCAGAGCCAGCGACGTGAGGCAGCGATATAGACGCCGCGATAAGCCGCAAACGCCCGACCTGCGGCGTCGGCGTCAGTCCGCGCAAAAAATGTGCGAAGAGGGCGTACGACAGGATGCCGGGTTCAGCCACAAGCGCTGAGCGATCCATACTCATCCACGCCAGAAAGCAAGACACCCCGCGATTTCGGCGAGCGCGGCTAGGGATAGATCCAGACGGCGCTCACTGGATCGCGTCTTTTGCGAGCGTCTCGATAACCCGACAGTCGCTGACGGTGCCCTGGTCGCAGGTCGCAAGCATTCGGTCGAGTTCCCCGTGGAGCGCAAGGAGATCGATCTTCCGTTCGACTTCGGCGAGATCAGTGCGCGCAAGCGCACCGACGGCCGCGCAGGATCGTGACTTGTCGTCGGCCAGGTCGAGCAGTTCGCGAAACCGGAGCATAGGACACCAACCGCTATGACAGCTCCGAAAGTTGTAATATCACGTCTCGATAAGCGTCTAAATCCTTGTGCACGGAAAATGCCTGTCAGCAACAACTTGCTGATCAGTACTCGTCGCGCAGCCTTGGGATGTCTCTTTGTGCAATCAAAAGAGATGCGTGTTTACAAAGACAGGGATGATCATGGCGAAGATGAAGGCAGCGGTGTTCGTGGAGCCGGGGCGGATTGTGCTCGATGAGAAGCCGATTCCGGAAGTCGGGGCACTCGATGCGCTTGTGCGGATCACCACTACCACCATCTGCGGCACCGACGTGCACATTCTGAAAGGCGAATACCCGGTTGCCCCCGGCCTTACCGTTGGACACGAGCCGGTCGGGATTATCGAAAAGCTGGGCTCGGCCGTCACCGGGTACCACGAGGGTCAGCGGGTGATCGCAGGCGCGATCTCACCCAGTGGCCACAGCAACGCCTGTCTTGCCGGCTTTCATTCGCAAGACGGACCGGACGCTCGCCATGGCTGGAAATCGATCGGCGGATGGAAGCTCGGTAACACGATCGACGGCTGCCAGGCGGAGTATGTGCTGGTTCCGGACGCCATGGCTAACCTCGCCCCTGTCCCCGACGGTCTGACGGACGAGCAGGTGTTGATGTGCCCGGATATCATGTCGACGGGCTTTGGAGGGGCAGAGCGAGGCGGCGTCCGGATCGGCGATACCGTCGCGGTATTCGCGCAGGGGCCTATTGGCCTCTGCGCTGCGGCCGGCGCGAAGCTTGCCGGGGCAACCCTCGTCATTGGGGTCGATCGTTTGCCCGCACGTCTCCTGACCGCGAAAGCGCTGGGTATTGATGCCGTGGTGGACGCCGGCACCGTCGATCCTGTGGACGAGATACTGCGCCTGACCGACGGGCGGGGGGTGGACGTCGCGATCGAGGCGCTTGGAAGCCAGGCAACATTCGAGGCATGCCTGAGGGTGCTGCGCCCAGGTGGAACGCTTTCGAGTCTTGGCGTCTATTCCGCGGATATAAATGTCCCGCTGGATGCGTTTGCCGCCGGGCTTGGCGATCTCAGCATCGTAACGACGCTGTGTCCGGGCGGAAAGGAACGCATGCGCCGACTCATCAACGTCCTGGCGGCGGGGAGGGTAGACCTCCGGCCCATGGTTACCCATCGCTACAAGCTCGACGACATCGAAGCAGCCTATGAACTCTTCGCCCACCAGCGTGACGGCGTACTCAAGGTGGCCATCACACCTTAAAAAAGCCTCCCTCTCTCGAAGGGTCCCAGGCCTTGGGGTTTGGCCAAGAGAAAGCCGATACAATAATGGATATTTTGATCTGGATCATGGGCGAGGGCAATCAAAAAGGTCTTTGCCAAACCCAGGCTTCAGAACCGCACGACCGAACCACCAGCAGAGATAATAGATGACATCAATTGATCGACGAAAGTTTTTGGCCGCAGGCAGCGTCTCGCTCGGTGCCCTGGGTATCGCGGCTGCCATGCCAGCTTGGGCGCGCGGAGCGATGGGGGGAACTCTTGCGCGTCGCGGTAGCGATGTCCTGTCGGGAGAACATCTAAGCCTGACAGTGGCCGACGCCGTTTTCGAGACGGGGGCTCGTCGTGGTCCCGCCGTCACCGTCAATGGGACGATCCCGGGACCGTTGTTACGGCTGAGAGAGGGACAGAACCTTGTCGTCGATTTGCTCAACAACAGCTCGGAAGATACCTCGGTCCATTGGCATGGCATGCTGGTTCCATTCCTTATGGACGGTGTTCCGGGCGTATCGATGGCTGGCCTCAAGCCGGGCGAACGATTCCGCTACGACTTCCCGGTCCGGCAGGCGGGAACCTACTGGTGGCACGCGCACACGTTGCAGGAGCCAATGGGACATTACGGCCCCATCATCATCGATCCGGCCGAGCCGGAGCCTTTCGCCTATGATCGCGACTATGTCCTCATGCTCTCGGACTGGTCGCCGATGAACCCGCATACGATCATGAAAAAGCTCAAGGTGGCCGACGCCTATTTCAACTACAACAAAACCACTGCAACCGACGATTATCCGCTGAGCGGTGCAGCGCGCAGGATGTGGGCGCGCATGCGGATGATGCCGACCGACATCTCTGATGTGACCGGGTCGACCTACAGCTTTCTCGTCAACGGATATGGTCCCGACGACGGGCTGGAATTTGCCTATCGCCCGGGTGAACGAATCCGCCTCAGAATCATCAACGGCGCCGCGATGACATACTTCAATGTGCGGATTCCCGGATTGCCGATGACAGTTGTCGCCGCAGACGGGCAGAATGTCCGCCCCTTGGAGGTTGACGAGTTCCAGATTGGCAACGCGGAAACGTACGATGTCATCATCGAGCCGAGAGATGGCGATGCCTTTGCTTTTATCGCCGAAGCGATGGATCGCACCGGGATGGGCCTGGCCATGTTCGCGGCCCGACCGGGCGCGCGCGCTTCCGTCCCTGACCTGCGCGCGCCGCCGCTGCTGACAATGGCCGATATGGGCATGAGCGACATGGAACCTGGCTCGATGGACCATGAAGGCGTGGGAGGCGCGCAGTCTGCGCCAATGGGTGCGATGGCGATGGACGGAATGAGCATGCGCGACACATCGAAGTTGCCACCGGACGTAAAGGTCGGTCCGGGGCTCGACATGGTGGCAATGAATCCGGTCGACCGCATGGGCTATCCCGGTACCGGGCTCGACAAGGTCTCCCACCGCGTGCTGACGTACAAGGACCTGGTGGCGGCCAAACCGAACAGGGATCAGCGCCGGCCTTCGCGCTCGGTCGAGATTCATCTGACCGGTAACATGGAGCGCTACATGTGGTCTTTTGACGGGAAGAAGTTTTCTGCCGTCACCGATGACCCCATTCGCTTCGCGTTCAACGAACGCGTCCGTGTGCGTCTGGTGAACGATACGATGATGGCGCATCCCATTCATCTGCACGGCCACTTCTTCGAACTGGTGAATGGCCACGACGGTTTTCAGCCCCTCAAGCATACGCTTACGGTCCAGCCAGGAAGCAGTGCAACTTTTGATCTGACTGCCGATGAGCCTGGCGACTGGGCATTCCATTGCCACCTTATCTACCACATGCACAACGGCATGTTTCAGGTCGTCACCGTCCGCCCCCTGAACGGGGAGGTTGGGCAATGAGGACTGGAGCGTTCATTCTTCTGCTGGCTTCGGCTGCTCCTGCATACGCACAAGACCATGCAGCGCACCAACCCCACGAAGTGCAAGCAGATGCACCAGATAAGGCGCCGCCGCAGTCGGCGCATCCCGAGCAGGAAAGCGAAATCCAGGCAGCCACAGCGCTGCCGCCGATGGATCACGGGTCGATGGATCATCAGCAGCCAGGCGAGCCGGGAGGAATGGATTCCGGCGCCGTTGGCCACGATCCTGCGGGAGCCATGGAGATGGACGGCGCCATAGATCACTCGGCTCATGGCGCGATGGATAAAGTTGCGGGAATCCCGGAAGCTCCGCCGCCGCCGGAGGCATATTCTGGCCCTGCCTATGCGGCCGATGCCTTCGTCGGTCCCCGAATCATGGCAGCTTCGCGCGCAGCAGTGGCGCGCGTGGTCAGCGGCCTGCCCGTCTTCTGGTTCATGGCTGACCGGGCGGAATATCGCGTGCGCCAGGGCAAAGACGGATATTTGTGGGATGTTCAAGGCTATTACGGCGGCGATATCGACAAGTTCTGGTTCAAGAGCGAAGGTGAGGGCGTTTTCAGCGAGAATCCGGAATCAGCTGAAGTCCAAGCGCTCTGGAGCCACGCAATTGGCCCATGGTGGGATCTGCAAGCGGGTGTCCGGCAAGATCTGGCCGGTCCCGACCGGACGCATGCAGTCGTTGGCGTCCAGGGGCTTGCCCCCTACCTATTCGAAGTCGATGCGGCCGCCTTCGTCTCCAACAAGGGTGATGTCACCGCGCGGATCGAGGGCGAGCTTGACCAGCGTATCACCCAGCGGCTGATCCTGCAGCCGCGTGCGGAAATAGGCCTTTCGGCACAGGACATACCAGAGCTCGGGATTGGCGCCGGCGTCGATCGTATCGAGACCGGCTTGCGCTTGCGATACGAGTTCGTGCGCGAATTTGCACCCTATGTCGGGATCGATCAGGAGTGGCGGCTTGGCCAAAGCGCCGATTATGCCAGGGCTGCCGGAGAGGATCCGAGCGTGACCAGTTTCGTCGTTGGCGTGCGTCTATGGTTCTGACACGCAAGCCTCAGCTGGGAAACGAATATTCTCGAGTATGAGCCGGATCGTCAATTGCAGTGACGGTCTCGGCCACGTCCTTCGGCCCGAGTAAAGCTGATAAGGCGATCGGAACATATTTTGCACTGAGCGTGGAGAGTATCCACCCGTTCGCAGACAGAATGAAAGGCGCATATTATGCTCGGGCCCTCCTCTGCCTCATCCTTGCGGACACTCGATGATATCGACTTTGGCGGCAAGACCGCCATCGTCAGGGTCGACCTCAATGTGCCCGTCGAAGACGGGGTCGTGGCCGACGCCACCCGGATCGAGCGCATTATCCCTACGCTTGTCGAACTGACCGCGAAGGGCGCGAAAGTTGTCCTCCTTTCTCACCTGGGTCGTCCGAAGGGAAAGGTGGTTGCCGATATGAGTCTCGAGCCCGTCGCGGGCGCGCTGGAGAAAGCGATGGGCATGCCGGTTCGTTTCGTCGCGACGAACTGGCGCGATGGCCATGCGAGAGAGGCCGTCAAAGCCGCGGCGCCGGGCGATCTACTGCTCATGGAAAACACGCGGTTCCATCCGGGTGAGGAGACCAACGATCCAGAGCTGGTCGCGCAGTTCGCAAACCTGGGCGACATATACGTAAACGACGCATTTTCCTCAGCGCATCGTGCTCATGCATCGACGGAGGGCATCGCGCACGTGCTGCCGGCGGTGGCAGGGCGCGCTCTGCAGGCTGAGATCAAGTCGCTGAGCCTGGTTCTCGAAAACCCGGATCGCCCGGTGTTCGCGCTTGTCGGCGGAGCCAAGGTTTCCACCAAGCTCGATCTCCTCGTCAATTTGGTCGCCAAGATGCAGGCCATCGGCATTGGGGGTGCGATGGCCAACACGTTTCTGGCTGCCCAGGACCGGCCAATAGGCAGATCGATGGCCGAACGCGAAATGCTGGACAATGCCCGTGAGGTTATCCACCGTGCTAACGAGGCCGATTGCACGATTTTCCTGCCGATCGACGTGGTCGTAGCCACCGAGTTTACCGCCGGCGCCGTCTCGCGTACGGTTTCGGTTGAGCGGGTCGGCGCAGACGAAATGATCCTCGACGTCGGTCCCGCGACAGTAGCGCTTCTTGAGAAGGCGCTGAAGCACATGCGGACCGTCGTCTGGAATGGTCCGGTTGGAGCGTTCGAGGTTCCGCCTTTCGACCAGGGAACGGTAGCCCTTGCCGGGGCGATCGCCGATTTGGCAGATGCTGGGCGCCTCCGAGCAGTCGCGGGCGGGGGTGACACGGCCGCAGCGCTCAACCACGCGGGCGTTGCCGACCGGTTCAGTTACGTGTCGAGCGCAGGTGGGGCGTTCCTCGAATGGCTAGAGGGTAAGGCGCTGCCCGGCGTCGTGGCGCTGCGAAGATGAAGGTGAAATCATATGCGCACAGAACCATGTATGACCTCTTTCCTCGCACCTCTAGGTTTCTAGCCCCTCCCGCGCACGCTCGAGCACCTTCATCTCCTTAACCTGCTCGTTCCTGAGCTTTCGGACCGCATTGGCAGTGTCTCTAGGAACGCCGGGTTGCTTCAGCAGGACATTGGACATGTCTATCGCGCCGCGATGATGTTCGATCATCTTCCTCAACCAGACCGTGCACACATCGGGACCGAAAACGCCTGTGGTTGCATCGTGCATTTTTTGTATCGGCCGCAGAAAGACCAGCGCGCTCTCGACATCTGTGGGCCCGTCGCGTAGCAGCTTCTCGAGCTCGCGGACCGCCCGTTCCTGCGCTCGCACCGTGTGCATTGCCAGAGCCCGGATTTCAGGAGATGGATTTTCCTGAAGAAGCACCCGCGACAGTGCCGCTCCGCCCTCGTGGTGCGCAATCATCATTCTTACCCAATTGTCGCCCGAGCTCGTTCCGATGGCGGCTCTCATGCTGTCGTACATGGCGGTTTCGGCCCGGAAGAATGGCCCAAGATCATGTGAAATGGCCTCGGAGGGATCGCCGCCGTTCTGGGCCCCCGTGCGGTCACAAGCCGACATTGTCATCAACAAGCAAGTTGCCGTGATCTGCCGTGCGTCCAGTCGTTTCTTCATATCCGCCGATCTGACGATTGCACTGGCACATATTCTTATCACCCCGTTGTTCGTTCGTCACACGTTTGTGTACCTCCAATGAGCTGGCGCTATCAGCATCTTGGATAGTGAGTGTCTTGGGCTGACGGGCGGAAAGGTCGCTCCAGGTTCATCGGAGGTTTTGTGTCGATGGAGGAAATCGCCTCCAGCCATCCCTGCCGGCAGTCGAATGACGCATTCACGATTTCTGGACCTGGGGGCGGGAGATTGCGGGCAACAGGACGCTTCTGAAGCCTTGTCCGGACAGGCGGCTGCGGAGCAACCATGCCGATGATGACTTTTTTCCGTCGGCTTGAACCTTTTCAGTGCGGTGGTCGGATAGTCCTTGGATTTGCCGTGGGGCAGGGACAAGGTACACCGGGTTTTAATGTAGATCGCCACATTGGGAGGGAGTTCATGGTCGGCGGAAGCCATCCTGCATCAGCAGCTTCAGGATCGGATATTCTTGCGCTGATTGGCGATGGTGTCGTCAGCACAGACGGAAGCGGACGCATCCTGCTTTTCAACCGTGCAGCTGAAGAGATTTTCGGCTACGAGGCTGACGAGATACTTGGCGAAACGGTCGAGATCCTTCTTCCTCGTCGCTTTCGTGCGAGACATGTCAGCGACGTGAAGGCGTTCGCGGCGGATTCGGAGGCGACCCGCCGCATCATGGGGCATCGCAGGGATGTGCTCGGGCAACGCAAGAATGGCGAAGAATTCCCCGTCGAAGCCACGCTATCCCGGCATGTGCTCAGTGGGAACACCACCCTCACGGTCGTGATCCGGGACGTCTCGGAGCGCAGGCATCTTGAGCAGGAACTCGAAACGCGTAACCGCGAGCTTGCAGCGAACGAAAGTCGCTTGCGCCTGGCGCTCGGGGGCGGGCGCATGGGTACGTGGGAGTGGAACCTCCAGAACAATGAACTCGTGGGCGATGACGCCTTGCGGCACCTATGGGGGTTGAGCGAACAGGAACGGCTCAATGTCGATGATGCTTTTGCGAGGGTTCACCCGGAGGATCTACCCGGGCTGCGCCGGGTGCTCGATAACGCCATTGCCAGGACCGAAGAGTTTGCCGGGGAGTTCCGGATTCGCGATCGGGAGGGATCATCCCGCTGGGTAGCCGCGCGGGGCACGGTCTTGCGCGGAGGGGAAGGAGAAGCCAAGACCCTTGTTGGCGTCTCCTTCGATGTGAGCGAGCGGCGTGAGCTTGACGAACAGCGACGCCTGCTCGCCGCCGAGCTGAATCACCGCATGAAGAACATGATGGCGTTGGTTCAATCCGTCGTGAGTCTTTCCTCTCGTGGCACCCAATCCGTGGATGCTTACAAGCAAGCGCTGCAGGGGCGGCTTGGCGCGGTCGCCAAGAGCCTGAACCTGACGCAAGACGGCGAGAGCGGCACCACTCTGCTTGATCAGCTCCTTCGCGAGTTGGAGCCCTTCCGGAACGCGCACGGCACCAATATCGTGCTTGCGGGCCCAACTGTCTCACTTGATGCGAAGACAGGTCTTTCGGTCGGCTTGGTTCTCCACGAATTGGCTACCAATGCTGCGAAATACGGGGCCCTGAGCCTTGCGACAGGGACCGTCTCGGTAGAATGGGCCCTTGAGGACAGTGATCGAGGCTGTTGGCTGACGCTGGAATGGAGAGAGAGCGGCGGACCGCCCGTATCTCCGCCAACGCACCGCGGTTTTGGCAGTACCCTGATCGAGACGACGCTTACGCGATCTTTGCGCGGGAAAGTTGAAATAGACTATCTTCCCCAGGGATTGCTCTGCCGTATGGCGTTGCCGCTTGAGAACAAAGAGGAACGGTTGAGCCTCTGATTGGACATTTCCAAAAAATCTGATCAGCGGCAAACTTATTAGCAGGAAGGAACGCTGCCTCCCGAGCAATCGGTTGGTGCCTTTCGCGCCGCGTTTCCGCGACTCGTCGGTTGAAGCCCGATGGGCCGCCGTGTCGTTTTCCCGGCGCGGCGGCTCTGATCGGTTTGTTAATGATGCGTCATTTCGCCCTGCTGAGCCGCCATCTGCTCCATCATGTCATGCATCATCGCCATGCGTTCCTGACAAGCGCGCATCATGGCGGCATGATCGCCTTTCATCATGCTTGCCATGTGTTCCTGCATTTTCTGCTGGTGCTCGGCCATCAGCCGCTGGCGCTCGGCCGGGTCGGTGGCGGTGCGCGCCTTTTGCATCAGCGCGCGCATTTCCTCCATCTTCTGACGGTGCTCTTGCATCGCTTGAGACCCCATCATCATGCCGGCCTTGTGGTCCGGTTCACCAGCCTGAGCGGTTGTAGCGCCGTGCTGATGTTCAGCCTGCTGTGCAATGGCGGGCGACGAAGCAAGCGCGGCGGCAAGTGCGGTTGTAAAGAGTGTCCGTTTCATCATCATTTCCTCTAAATTTCGGTGGGTTGATCGTGAATATTTCCTTGGCGTAGGCATTCTCCTTGTTTATTTCTTAGGGGGGTGCACGGGCCGATTGAGCCGCTATCACCGCTTTCAATTTATCTCTCACGCCTGCCGCGACCTCTGCCAGCGCCGCGTTTTCGATCGCTTGCATCGAGGCGACCGGATCGACCGCCGCGACTTCGAACGCCTCGGCAGCAACCTGCTGGATAATGACGTTGCAGGGCAGCATGGTTCCGATCTTGTCCTCGGCCTGCAATGCCTTGTGCGCCAGGGTTGGATTGCATGCGCCCAGGATACGGTAGGGCCGGAAGTCCGCGCCGATCTTTTCCTTTAGAGTTGCCTGCAGGTTGATCTCAGTGAGAATGCCGAACCCATGTTCTTGCAGCGGCGCCTTTACGCGCTCGTGCGCGGCTTCGATGTCTCCGGCTTCGATGGTCTTGGCAGAATAATAGCTCACGTTCGTTTCTCCTGTGTTGTTGCGGGCCGGCCTGGTTGCCGAATAGTGCCGGATCATGCCGATGGAGATGGTCATGCACGTGCGGCCCACAGAGCTCTGCGTCATCCGATCCGACGACGCGGCGCCGGCAACAGGGGGGGGGGTTCGGCCAGGTCGGCCAATCGGGGCGGCAAGGTCCGGGTAAGAGGACAACTTGCTGAGAGGTTTGCCGGAGCAACCGCAAACTGCTACGAGCCCCGCACCAGGCTGGCTCGGTGCGCCCAGTTCGAAATCGCAGGTCATTCCGGTTGATCATCACGCTTAGCCGCCTTCAGCCCGATCATCACCACGCTGTGGGTAATGGCAAGCGACCTGACGGACTTCGCCCGCGCCCAGAGGGTAGCTTTTGCCGCCAATCACAAGCCGGCTCGGTCCATCCCAGCTCTCGGATGCAGACACGGTGATGCGGCCGCCTTTGATCTCGACATCGAGCCATTGACCGCGGTGGCGAATGCGAAAGCTCAGACCTTGCAGCTCGTGCGGAAGGCAAGGGTCGAGCCGCAGCGTGTCATCGCGAATTTCCAGTCCGGTCTGCCCGCGCTGGATCAGATCAACCGTGCCGGCCATGGCACCAAGATGAATGCCCTCTGGGGTCGTACCTCCCTGAACATCGGCAATGTCACTCTCCAGCGCGTCTTTCAGCTGCATCCAGGATTCCGCTCGGTCCGATCGGGCCAGAACCCAGGAATGCACAATCCCACTCAGCGTCGAGCCGTTGGAGGTTCGTCGCAGATAGTAATCGACAGTTCGCGGGATCAGCTCTTTCTCAAAGCTATAGCCAAGATGGTTAAACAGATGTCCCAGTTCGTCGGATGAAAAGAGATAAAACAGCATCAGCACATCGGCCTGCTTTGATGCCTTGTAGCGATTGACGGTGTCTCCTTCGGCCTCAAGGATGCGATCGAGCCGGCGAATGTCTCCGTACTTTTCTCGGTAAGCCTCCCACTCGAACTCCAGCAGCCTTTCATAACCTTCGAATTGGCTGATCACCCCCTCGTGGAACGGCACCATCAGCTTGCGGCCGATCTCATCCCAGGCGGCGAGGTCCTCCGCGCTGAGACCGAGCGATTCGTCGAGTTCGGTTCGCCGTTCAGCATCGAGGTGATTGCGGGCCTCCAATGCGCGACCGAGCACCCAGGCTGCCATGACATTGGTGTAGGCGTTGTTGTCGAGTCCGGGCGTATCCGACCACGGATAGCGATCGTGGAATTCGTCCGGGCCCATTGCGCCGCGAATTTCGTATCGGCCGCGAATTGGGTTGAAGACCGCAATGCTCGCCCAGAATCGGGCGATCTCGAATAGCATTTCCGCGCCGTAATACGACAGGAACTCGTGATCTCCCGTCGCCTGGTAATAGCGCCAGACATTGTACGCGATGGCGGCGTTGACATGACGTTGCAGGTGCGAGTTGTCGGGCAACCAGCGGCCGGATTTGGGGTTGAGATGGAGCGTCTGCGTCTCCTCCCGCCCGTCGCTGCCGCTCTGCCACGGGTACATGGCGCCGCGGTATCCGCTTTCGTGCGCCAGCCATCGTGCCATGGGCAGCCTGCGATGCCGGTAGCACAGCAGCGCGCGCGTGATCTCGGGGATGCGCAGGTTGAAGAAAGGGAAGATGAAGAGTTCGTCCCAGAAGATGTGACCGCGATACGCCTCGCCATGAAGGCCACGCGCGGGCACACCGGCGTCGAGATCGACGCTGTGCGGTGAAACGGTCTGCAGTAAATGAAAGATATGCAGCCGCAGGATCATCTGCGTTCGCTGTCTTCCCTCCATAGTGATGTCGCAGCGGCGCCACAGCTGCGACCAGGCGCGGGCGTGATCCTCGAGCAGCGCCGCAAAGCGCCCTGCCTTGCGCAGCGTGTTCCGCGCCGCCTGCTCGGGACTCGAAATAGCCCGGTCACGCGAAGTGTGTAGCGCGACAATCTTTTCGATCGTGACGGGGCTTCCTTCCGCCACCTCGAACGAGAGCGCGTGAGCGGCATAACCGTGATCCTGCCGGAACTGGCGTTCGCTCTTTATCCGTTCGTTGTTGCTGTAAGCGCGAGTTTGGGCCGCCTCGGCGATCCGGATACGCGATTGGCTGGTCTCAGCGACGAGAAGGAGTCCGTCCTCACCAAGCTCCTCGGCGATCAATGGGATGAGGTGCTTGCCATCGAGCTGGCGGTAGCGCGTAACGCCGCAGTTGATCACTCGTCCGTCGAGAGCGGACAGCACTTCGATGCCCCCCGACCAGTTGTCTGGTAGCAGCGTCCATTCGATCGCGGCGAGGTGGGGCGAACCCATGTGGACGAGACGGCGGGCGGTGAGATGCGTTTCCCTCCCTTCGCGGTCGCGCACGCGCATCACGCGCCGGAGCACGCCTTGTTCCAGGTCCAGTTCCTGGCGGTAGACAAGGATCTGGGTGCTGGGCAGATTGAGCCACTCGCCGCCCTCCGGCCGGAAGGTGAGCGGGAGCCAGTTCGGCAGGTTGACGAGATCCTCGTTTTCAACCGGCCGCCCGGCAATATCCGTCACCAGACGATTGTATCCGCCCGCCAGGTACGTGCCGGGATAGTGGGTTTCGTCCGCATCGCTCTCTTCCACCGCGCCACGGGTTGCGAAATAGCCGTTGCCGAGCGTGCACAGCGCCTCGCGCAAGGCTTCCTGGTCCGGGTCGAAGCCGTCATAGGCAAGGGTCCAACTAGCCACGACGCGCCAGCTTTCGAGAGAGGGAGCCCAGAAACTGCTCGACCGCCTGGGTGTCCGACAATTTATACTGCGCTAAGGTATGGCGGGCAGCGTTCGTCACCAGGATGCCGATCCCCCGACCTGACAGTGCGGCAAACGCGTCTTCGTCCGTATCGTCGTCGCCGACATAGAGCGGCACGACGTCTTCTGCTTCGAGATCGAGCGCGGACAATAGCCAGAGAACGGCTTTGCCCTTGTCCCAGTCCAAATCCGGACGCAGCTCGAAAACCTTCTTGCCGGTCGTTTGCCTCAGGCCATGGCGTTCAGCCGCCGTCTCCGCGGCGCGTTTGATTCGCGTGATTTGCCTTCGCGCCACCAGACGGTAGTGGACAGCGATGGCGAACTTCTTGCGTTCGAGCAGAACGCCTTCGATGTCGCCAATCTCGGCCTGGAGCAGTGCTTCGGCACGGTCCAGCGCCGAAAGAAAGGCGGAAGCGCCTTCATGCTCCTCATGCAAGCCATCGGGACCTGCGATGTCGAAGCCATGACTTCCAGCATAGACGAGACCGTCAAGGCCGACCAGACGAGCCACCTCCGCGCGGTCGCGCCCGCTGACGATGGCGACATGACAATGCGAGGCAAGATCCGCGAGGATCCCCCGCATTTCGGCGGACAGGACGGCAAGTTCTGGCCGGGCGACGATCGGCGTCAGCGTGCCGTCGTAGTCGAGAAAAACGGCCGGACGCTTCTTGGAAAATAGTGCGCATATGCCGGCCGTGCAGGAGAGGGCGTCGGGTAGAAGATCGGCGGTCTGATGGTTCTGGATCGGAGGAATCGGGCGAAGCTCCAGTTCGGCAAGATCCTCAACCACGATATCGGCACCTTTTGCTTTCATGGCAGCCGCAACGCCGGTCCGGTCGATACCGATCACGAGTCCGAAGCCGCCCGCCCTGCCGGCTGCTACACCGGCGATGGCATCTTCTATGACAACCGAGTGTTGCGGGGGCGTTTCCAGGCGCCGCGCTGCTTCGAGAAAGGTATCTGGCCGCGGCTTTCCTGCCAGCGAAAGCCGTTCGGCTTCCACGCCGTCGATCCGCACGTCGAAAATCCCTTTCAGACCGGCTGCATCGAGGACAGCCGATGCGTTCTTGCTTGAGGAGACGAGAGCGGTTTTCACGCCTTGACGGCGAAGCTCTCGGATGAAGGCAACGCTGGTTTCGAAGACTTCTACGCCGCTATCTGCCAGCTGCTCCTGGAAGAAACGATTCTTGCGGTTGCCGAGACCACAGATCGTCTCGCGATCAGGCGGATCGGCAGGATCGCCATGGGGCAGGCTGATCTTGCGCGATACGAGGAAGCTGCGCACTCCCTCGTATCGGGGCATGCCATCGATGAAGCGTCGGTAGTCCTCTTCTCCGAACGCGCGATATGGCTTGCCGCGCCGGTTTGTACGCTGGGCAAGGAATTCGTCGAACAATTGCTTCCATGCCGCTGCATGCAGCTGCGCCGTATTGGTGACCACGCCGTCAAGGTCAAAGAGGAAGGCCGCGTAACCCTCTTCATGCGGATCGGCCGGACCAGGGCTCATCGCTTTGCTGTGTCTCCGTTTTGCGGCGGTCCACCGATGACCGGCATCAGCGCTCTGCCCAACTTCGAGTGATGAAGCCCTTTTTTCTCCCTGCGGACGCACAAGAGAGGCTCCCAAGAAGAAGGACTACCATTAGACGAACGCGCTGCCGGCCCATTACACCGGCACGCGGGCCGCTCGCTCCTGCGGTGGTCCTCCGGACCGGCAAGTTTGCGGCAATGGGCCGAGACGACCGCCGCGTCGGCGCCGCATTTCACCTGTCGGCGGTTTTCGGAAGGACCACGGGAGTGGCTTGCGCGTAACAAATCGGCATGGGCAACGTCTCTCGGGCGATGTCCGGCTCGAGATCACAGAAGACTTGCTACGCTGCCCTTGGCGGGCGGCGCTACCCGGTTGCTGTCCCTCGGCCGGCACCGTGTCCAGGAAAGCCGGGAGGAACTGGCGAATGAAGACGATTGTCACATTGACTCTGAACCCGTCGATCGACGGCTCCGCCGAGGCGGACATCGTGCGACCGGTTCACAAGATTCGAACGTCCGATGAACGCTATGATCCTGGTGGGGGCGGGATCAATGTGGCTCGGGTCATCAGGGAGCTGGGTGGCCCTGTACTTGCGATGTATCTGGCCGGCGGCGCGACCGGCGGTGTGCTCGACGACCTTCTCGATACCGCATTGATCGCACACCGTCGTGTACCGATCGCGGACCATACCCGCATCAGTCACGCAGTCTTTGAACGTTCGAGCGGCGAGGAATATCGCTTCGTCCCCGCGGGCCCGCTCGTGATGGAGTGGGAATGGCGCGCAATCCTGGAGGCCCTCGAAGATATCGATTGCGAATACCTCGTCGCCAGCGGCAGCTTGCCGCGTGCTGTTCCCGACGATTTCTATGAGACCGTAGCTGCCCTGGCGCACCGCAAGGGAATTCGACTGGTTCTCGATACGTCGGGAAGCGCGCTTCGTGCCGGGCTTGTTCGCGGCGTCCACCTGGTGAAGCCCAGCCTTGGCGAACTCGAGGCGCTGGTCGGACGCAGGCTCGCCGACGGCGCGGCACAAGAGGCGGCGGCCAGGGAACTCATTGATGCTGGTTCGGCAGAGATGGTGGCCCTGACGCTTGGGCGCGACGGTGCGCTGCTCGTGACCGCTCAAGCCGCGCTACGTCAGCCGGCGCTCGACGTGGTCGCGAAGAGCGCGGTCGGCGCTGGCGACAGCTTCGTCGCGGCGATGACACTCGCTTTGGCGCAGGGCCGCGATGAGCAAGATGCCTTCGCCTACGGCATGGCGGCAGGCGCTGCCGCCGTACTGTCGCCTGGCACTGGCCTGTGCCGCCGTGAAGATGTCGAGCGGCTTTACGGCGAACTGAGCAGGCAAATTCCGCCTCGGCCGTGAGCGCACCGGAAAGTCGAACAACGGAAAAGACAAACCAATGTTGGCGCTCGTTGGAGCGAACCCGGTAGGGCGCCCGGCCGGCCGACTTAGATGCGCGGCGTTGACATAGCTCAATGCCGGCCGAGGCATTCGCGTGTCAGGTGCCCCAGATGGCGACCGGGCCATCGGATATGTCGGTGCCGCTTCAGTGAGAAAAGCTTCTGCAAGAAACCCCAATCGTGCTGCAAGCTTGCGCCGCTTGGTTCTCTGCCTGTTGCTGGCGCTCGGCCTGAACTTTCTTCATCTCGATGCGGCCGTGTTCGCGGCTCCGGTCGCGCCATCCACGTCGCAAGTAGCCGAACTGGAAGAGCATTGCACGACCGGCGCACTTCACAAACAGTCCCCTGCAACCGCTGACCATTGCCGCTCGTCGATCTGCTGCGCGGTTCTGCCCGATAGCACCTTGTCTCGTCGCGCCGCACCGACAACCGGAGCATGGTCGATCGGGCCAGCGGACGCTTTTGATCCTGCACTCCTCGAACAAGAGATCCCACCGCCCCGGCTCACCGCGTAAATCCGGCTTTTCGCGGTGGGTACACGCGGGTCCTTTGCGATCCGAACCCCCCTTTTGATTTCCTCTCGGCATGGAGGTCTTACTATGCCAACCTTAACACATAACGGGTCATTCAGACCCTCGTCTGCGCTCGGCGAGGACGCCGTCATCCAACGACTGACCGAATGCCGCGCCGAATTCATGCGGTACTTCCAACGGCGGCTGAGTCGTACCGAGGAAGCGGAAGATGCGTTTCAGGATTTCTGCGTCAAAGTCCTTCGGGCCGCCCGGGAACCGCAGGACAACGGGAAGGTGGACGCCTGGCTTCGCCGGGTCCTGCGCAATTCGCTTATTGACCACTATCGGCGGCGCGCGGCGCGGCAGCGGGGCAGGGATGCCTATGAAGCCGAGCCCCGGGAAACGGCGGATACTCCCGAAACGGACTACGATGAAAATCCATGCACTTGCGTTCAGGACGCCTTGCCGGCGCTTCGCTCGGATTACGCCGAGATCATTCGGCGCGTCGATCTCGAAGGAGAACCGCGAGAAACTATTTCGGCTGATCTCGGGCTCACGTCCAACAATATCGGAGTGCGCCTGCACAGGGCGCGTAGGGCGATGAAGGATCAGATCGAAAAGCGCTGTTCCACCTGCCATTTCAGGAACTCCGGCGACTGCGACTGCCGTCCTATAGCGCACGGGGCGCACCGGAACAGCGAACACGATGGTCTGAAAGGAGCTGCCATTGCGGCGTCCTTCTTCTGAATTGCGCGGCACCTGTTGTCCGTTGTGCGAGACAGGAGAGGATTGGAAGCATGGCACGCCATGGCAGGGCCAGGAAGGAGTGGAGTGATCGTTTGAATATCAAACGCCCTCGCATCGTCAGAAGAGCAGTCAATCACATCGGGATTCTAACCAAGATCACTTCCCCAATGGATCAGACTGCTCCTCTGGCACGCGCCGGTTCTCCTGACAGAGGGTGATCCCGGCAAGGCGCGGTATCGGTGCGGGCGGAGGCGTTCTGGCAATTCCGAGGGCATTCTGGCCGTGCGGCTTGGATCGCCCGCCTGGTGTTCGTGGTGCGCCGGATGCGAGAGTGCACTGCATCGGCCACCAGCGAGCCCGAGGGCGGTCCGATCGGTAGCGCCGTGGCGTCAGGGGGTCACGTCACCGCGGCTCAAGGGCCGCAGGGATTCGGCAGGTATATTCGTCGAGGCGCAGGCCCCTCAAAGGTCAGGCCCAAGCTTCACTTCCGTTAAGGCGCACTCGCATCAATCGAGGTCTGAAAAGCCTTTGTAGGCAGGCTTGCCTGTAACAACCGCTAGGCCACTGCGTCGATAATGGCTGGAGACCCACATTGACGCATGACGACCCATTGCCGGATGATGATCCGGACATCGCCGCCCGGGCAGCGGATGCTGCAGTTCGCCGCGCGCTCGTCGAAGGGCACCGGCAGATTCTAGGTTTTCTTCGCCGGCGACTGGGCAGCGGGGAGGAGGCCGAGGAGGTCCTGCAGATGTTCATGCTGCGCGCTGTCGAGCGGTCTGCTGACCTGCGCGATGTGCGCAGCGTTCGTGGCTGGCTCAGCCGTATTCTCGCCACGACAATCGTTGATCACCAGCGTCGAGCCGGCAAACGGCGTAAACGGGAGGAAATCGTGGATCCCGTCGATCTCGAGCAACTGTCGATCGAACCGGATGACGAGCTCGAAGAGGCGATCTGCAATTGTCTTTACAAGCTCTTGCCGACTCTCAAGCCGGAATATGCCGAGGTGATCTGGCGCATAGACTTGCTAGAAGAACCACGGGACCGGGTGGCGGCGAGCCTTGGTGTCAGTTTGAACAATATCACCGTCAGGCTGCATCGCGGTCGTCAGGCGCTCAAGAAGCGGCTGGAAGAAATGTGCATGACCTGTCCGGTTCATGGTTTCCTCGACTGTCGATGTGACGAGGCAGAGCGATGGCGCCGCCGCCGCGAGCAACTGGGCGGGCGCGCCGAGATATAGTGGCCGCACCGTCAAATCGACCTGGACGGCAGATCGGGTGGGTAACCGTTGAAGTCAGGAGCTGGTCCTGACCTGACGGCCCGGCAGTTTAGAAACCTTGGCTGAGGTCCTCAAGCGCAGACAGGTTGGAGAGATGGACGATGCCAGCTTCGCGAAGTTCTATGAACCCACCCTTTTTCAGTTGGGTGAAGGTACGGCTTACGGTTTCTACCGTGAGACCGAGATAGTCGGCGATATCGGTCCGGGTCATGGGCAGTATGACAGGATCAGTGGTTCCTCCGGAGCGCGCGGCGCGGCGGGATAGCATGAGGAGGAATGTGGAGACCCGTTCGCGCGCGGTCTTGCGGCCGAGCAGCACCATCTGGTCCTGTGCGGCCGCAAGTTCGTTGGATGCTATCCCGAGAAGCCGCCGCTCGATGCCCGGAAAGTCCGTCAGCAAGGCAGCGAACTGCTTGCGGGGAAATCGGCAACATCGCACCCGCGTGACTGCCTCTGCACTGCAGCCGTATCTTTCCAGGAAAGAGAGCCCGAGGAAGTCACCGGCCAACAGAAAACCGGTAATCTGTTGCCGGCCATCGGGTAACAGCTTGTAGACCTTTACCGTACCGTCGGTGACATTGAAAAGGTGGTCTGCCGGGTCGCCTTCGGTCACGAAAATCTGATGCCGAGCAATGTCCTGCACGCTGGTAATCGCGGCAAGTCGGTCAAGATCGCAATCGTCGATCGCATCGCATACACTGAGGACGCGCGCGGCACATGCAGCGCAGGGTTCCGGCAAGGGCTCCTTTCCGGACGAGAGTGATTGTACTTGCTGTGCGCATGCGCTCTTCATGGACTTCCTTCGTCCACCAATTTGTAGCTTAACCATTGAGACACATCAAGGAACTCCGCGATCCCCGCATTATCAACTGCTGCGGTGATGGAGTTGTGAATGCCGCACGAGATGAATTTCGGGAATCCGATCAGCGTCGCCCCGCTCCGGGGCACGCAAATCGGCCAGGCGTTTCCTCTTGTGCGAGAAGTCGCACCCAGTTTGATGTTCGAGCAATGGATCCGGATTGCCAGTCCCCTGACAAGGGAAGATAAATTCGACAGACGCGGGATTCTCGCAGCGACAGTCGCTTCTGGCCACCTTTATGGGCTGTGCCTGTACCGAGTCGAACCGCTTAAGAGTCCCAAGCCCCTTGTAGCACATTATCTCGCAGCGTTCGGCATCGGTCAGCAGGCGCCGGTCGCCCGGTCTCTGGTCGCTGCCATTGACAGCCTCGCGTTCCGGCTTGGCTGCGAAATCATACAGACCAGCGTTGCCTCATCACAGCGGAGCGTACGCGCCTGTCTCGAGGCGGCAGGTCATCGTATCCGCCAGGTAGAATTTTCCAAGTATATTGGAGATCCGGAGGATGACCAAATGCCGGCACGATACACCGATCTATCATGGCTCGAACAGTGGCGCCGGGGCGACGATATCTCCTCCGCGGCAAAGCGAGGATAAGCGCGGTCCTCACTCGCCGCTCCTGACCTTTCGCTAAGACGCCTCTGTAACAATGCCGGTGCTCGCGCGTCTCTCTCGAGGTCAGCCCGCCGGTTTTGATGGCGAGCCGGCTAGGCGGTTTTTCGAGAGAGGAGGTTGGCATCAGGATGGAATGGCTGCGGCGCGATGCACGGATGCATGCGATAGCTCTCGGTGGACGCGCGCGGCAAGGGGACGCGCGGCGCTTCCCTGCCGTACGAGTTCTTACAGCCCGGAAAGCGCGACTCGGCAATTGCGAGCAGAGGCAATCCATTCTTGGTCCGCGCTCATCGCCCCGCGACTGCGACATCAAGCCTCGCATTGATCCTGTCGGAAGCACCGGATACCAGGGTCGACTCTACGAGACTGCCGCCGCCGGCAACCGTTCGTCCGCGCGATTTCCCAGGGGCCAGTGGCCGGCGCGCGGGCACTTCTCGAAAGCCGCGCTATGAGCGCGAGAGTCCGATTGCGGGCATCATGATCGGTCGGCTTCTCCACATTGGCGCACGGGCTACAGGTCTGCTCGGCCTCGCTGCCTATGAGCGATTGCGCCGCACACCGCCCGATCGCTCGTGCTTGCCACGCCGCGCCCGCATTTCGCTTGAACGGCTCGGTCCGACATTCGTCAAGCTCGGGCAGACATTGAGCTTGCGCCGGGATTTGTTGTCCGAGCGGTGGCTCGATGAACTGAGGCGGCTGCAGGATAATGTCGAGCCTTTTCCAGGTGCTGAGGCGCAACAGGCGGTCGAGGAAGCCTTTGGCCAGTCGACCGAGCAACTCTTTGCGGCTTTCGAGACCAAACCTTTGGCGGCCGCGTCCATTGCGCAGGTCCACCGCGCCCGTCTGCACAACGGGCGTGCGGTCATCGTCAAGATTCGCCGGCCCGCAATCCGCGCCCGCATCGACCGCGACATGCGTGCGCTGGTCGCTACCACGCGGTTACTCATAATCATTGCCCCCCGACTTGAGCGCCTTCAACCGCTCCGTCTCGTCGACGAAATATGGGCTAATCTGCGCAAGGAAACCGATTTCCGGCAAGAGGCACGCAACATCCGCCGTTTCAACGAGGCCTTTCGCGACTGGCCGTCGCTCTCTATCCCCAATGTAATTGACGACCTTCAAACCGAGACCGTTCTGGTCCAGGAAATGAGCGGTGGGACGGGGATTGCAGACCCTTCGGTTGATGGCCCTCGCCTGGCGGAAGTACTTGTCGACGCCTACCTTAACCAGTTCTTCGTCATCGGGCTCTTCCACGGCGATCCACACCCCGGCAATTTATTCGTCACGCCTGATGGAAGACTGTGCTTCCACGACTTTGGTCTGACAGGATATCTCGATAACCGTACACGCCGCGCGCTCGCGTTTTTCCTTCAGGCCTTCGTAAGTGGCGACCCGCTGTGGCTGCTGGATTCAGCGATCGACCTGGGGCTGCTCCATGAGGTCGATGACCGATCCGCGTTTATCAGGGGCATCGACGAAATACTCGCCGACTATGCGTCACTGCCATTGAAAGACTGGTCGCTTGCCGAGGCGGTCCTGCGGGTTGCGCATCTGGGTCCTGACGACAAGGTTATGTTGCCGCAAAACCTCGTGGTTCTGATCCGGACCCTATTCCTTATCGAGAGCGCTCTGCGTACGCTCGATCCGGACCTCAAAATCCTCGATACGCTGCTGGCGCGCGGTCGCGACGTGATGAAAGGTCTCCTGAGTGATGAGACGGGCAATGGTGGCCGCGCTCGTTTGAAGGCAGAAGCCGCGCTGGCAGCCCATGACTTGCCCGGCGTGCTCGCGGCCTTTCTCCGGCGCCTGCAGAGCGATGGCTTCCACCCCGCCATAATTGTCCGGCACGAGGGACTGGAAACCATCGAAGCTCACCTCGACAGGACCGGCAACCGGCTCGCCTTGGCGCTCGTGACCCTGGGCCTCTACATCGCGGCGTCCCTTTTGATGCTGCACAGCGCCGGGCCACGGGTGCTGGGCAACGTCCCGCTGCTCGCGCTCCTCGGCTATTTATTGGCGTTGGGGTTATCATTCCGACTGGTCGGGGCGGTCGGGCGGTCAGGCCGGCTATAGAAGGATCGACCGATGGACAGCCAGCGAGAATCAATCAACCTGAGGAGAATGACGTGAATGGAAATCGAAAGATCCGCGTAGCCGTCAACGGTTATGGTGTCATCGGCAAACGGGTGGCCGACGCGGTTGCCCGGCAGGGCGATATGGAACTCGCAGGGGTTTCCGACATCAACGCCGACTGGCGCTCACGCATGGTGACGCAAAAGGGCTATCAGCTATTTGGTGCGGCGAAAGAACAGGCCGACCTCATGCGTGAAGCCGGACTCGATGTGAGCGGAACGCTTGAGGATCTGCTCGCAGCAGCCGACCTGGTCGTCGATTGCACGCCGAAGCACGTAGCGGCCAAGAATGTCGAAATCTACCGGCAGGTGGGTATCAAATTCATCGTTCAGGGCGGCGAGAAGCATACGGTCACCGGGCATTCGTTCGTAGCCGAGTCGAGTTACGTGGGCGCGCTCGATCGGGAAAGCACCCGCGTTGTCTCCTGCAACACGACCTCGATTGTCCGGACGTTGAGCGCGCTGAAAAATGCCGGCCTGCTCCGCCGGGCCCGGGGTACGTTGCTGCGCCGCGCCACCGACCCGTGGGAGAGTCATCTCGGCGGAATCATGAATACGCTGGTTCCGGAACCCGAAATTCCTAGCCATCAGGGGCCTGATGCCAAGAGCGTCGATCCCGAGCTCGATGTCGTCACGATGGCGGTAAAGGTGCCCGAAACCCTGGCGCACCTGCACTACTGGGCGGTGCAACTGACCCGCCCGGCGGAAAAGGAAGAGGTCCTCGAGGCCTTTCGTTCGTCAAGCCGCATCGCGCTCATCCGCATGGCAGATGGACTGACGGCCATCAACACCGTGAAGGAGCTGATGGCGGATCTCGGCCGGCCCCATGACAACCTCTACGAAGTAGCCCTGTGGTCGGACATGCTGAAGGTGGAAGGGGATGAACTCTTCTACGGCTACATGGTCGATAACCAGGCGATCGTCATTCCTGAAACGATCGACGCAATAAGGGCTCTGGTCGGGCAAATTCGTGATCCGAATGAGTCCATAGCCAGGACCAATACCGCGCTTGGTATCGGGACCATCGCTAAAGCTCTGGGAGATCAATGATGAAGATGAAACACATTATGACACCCTCGGTCATTTCGGTTACGCCTGAGACACCGATCCCGGAGGTTGCCCGGCTCCTTCTTGAGCGGCATATCAGTGCCGTGCCGGTGATCGATACGAACGGCGAGCTCAGGGGCATTGTTAGCGAAGGGGACCTGCTGCGCAGGACCGAGGACGGTAGCCATCCGCACGGTTCCTGGTGGTTGAGACATTTCTCCAAAAGGGGGGCAAGCGCGGCGGATTATGTGAAGGCACGCGGGCGTTTCGCCGCAGACGTGATGACGCCCGGAGTAGTTACCGTCACGGAGGATTCCCTGAGCAGCGAAGTGGCACACCTGCTGGAAACCCAGAGGATCAAGCGTGTTCCGGTCATGCGCGAGGACAAAGTAGTCGGCATTGTCAGTCGCGCCGATCTTATACGCGGTCTGGCCGCGGGCAAAGACATGGCGTCTCCCTCCGTGTCAGTCGCAGACGAGACAATCCGCGAACAGCTTCTCAAGGAACTCGAGCAAGCGGACTGGGCCCCGTCCTACGGTATCAGCGTGATTGTCGCAGACGGGACCGTGCGTATCTGGGGCCTTGTGGATTCGCAGGATCAAGTGGACGCGCTCCGGGTCGCAGCCGAGAATGTCCCGGGCGTAAAGGGTCTGGAACTGAGCGTCGAATCAATGCCTCCCTATGCCTGGGGGGCTTATGGCTGGGTCGCCTGAAGCCTCTGCCTGAACACGACGCGGGCAAGGGCAAAAATGGTGGATCGCTCCATTGGGGCAGCGGTTCATGCCGGATGCCCTTAACGCGCACCATCGCAGGGGGTTGATCAGGGATATCTGAGCCCGGTGCCGACACTAGCGTTATGCCGTGATGCTAGGTCCCGGAGCATGACCGAAGCGAGCAAAAGTTTGATGTTCCGACGGCGGTGTTCGCCGGCCCGAATCCATCCGGGCGCCGATCAGGGGCGCGGTAAGGGCCCGTAGCGGACTTGGCTGCTGGCTCTGTGCACTGGAGAAGGTCTGAACTTTACCGTTCCCCAACCAGATTACGCGGCTCGCCGCGCCCGAACGCCTCGATATTCTCCACGGTGGTTTCGATGATCCGCCGAACGGCGCTTTGCGTATTATAGGCATTATGGGGCGTCACAATCACGTTCGGGAACCGCAGCAAGACGTGATTGGCGACGAGCGCCTTGAGGTCGTAGCCATCGCTCGACGCTCCCCGAAAAATCTGCGCCTCCTCGCGCACGAGAGGCTCCTGTGGCAATACGTCAAGTCCCGCCGCCCGAACCTTGCCGTCCGCCAGAGCTCGTACCAGCGCAGGCACATCGACAACGTTGCCCCGCGCAGTGTTGATCAGGAGTGCGCCGGGCTTCATCAGGTCGAATTCACGGTCGGAAATTAGACTCGCGGTTCCCGGCGTTGCCGGTACGTGGAGCGTGATTACATCCGCATCTGCGAGAACTTCATCTAAATCGGCATAGCGAAACCCGAATTGTGTTGCCGCGTCTTCATCCGGATAGAGATCGTAGGCCACGACATTCATGCCGAACCCGCCAGCGATCTCGATCGCGCGGCGGCCTATTCGTCCGGTTCCGATGACGCCGAGCGTCTTGCCACGCAGTTCGAAGCCGCGCAGCCCGGCTTGCGAGAAGTCGCCGCGGCGTGTGCGCTCCACCGCCTCGACCAGATTGCGGGCGACGGCCAGGAGCAGGGCGAAGGCATGCTCCGCCACGGTCGAATCGCCATAGTCGGGTACGTTCGCGACCGCGACACCGTGCGCCTTGCACCAGTCCAAATCGACATGATCGTATCCGGTAGACCGGGTTGCGATCAGCTTGAGACGGGGGAACTGGGTCAGTACGTCGGCGCCGAGCTGTGAGTTCACGAAGGTGCTTACGACTTCTGCCGACGTGAAGAGGGTGGCGGTTTGCGGGTCGAGGCGCTGGCGAGTGCATTCGACCTCGTGCTCGGGTTCAAGCCTCAGACACGCCTGGTGCTCCCACTCTTCCGTCTCGAACACGACGACCTTCATCGAGAAGCATCCGGCTCGGAGGTTGCTCGCGGCGCGGTCTTCAAACTCTGCTCGACTTGGGCAACGTTGCGAAGCGTAGAGACAAAGCTGTCGGGGTTGAGCGAGATCGAATCGATGCCTTCTTCAACCAGAAAAGCGGCGTATTCGGGATAGTTGCTGGGGGCCTGGCCGCAGATCCCGATCTTGATGCCGGCGGCGTGCGCCTGGACGATGGCTTCGCGAATCGCACGCTTTACCGCTTCATTGCGCTCATCGAACAGGGCGGCGAGATCGCCCGAGTCCCGATCGACCCCGAGCACGAGTTGCGTGAGGTCATTGGAACCAATCGAAAATCCGTCGAAGCGCTGCGCGAACTCTTCGGCAAGGAAGACGTTGGCGGGAATCTCGCACATCATGTAGATTTCGAGGCCGTCCCGGCCCCGCTCGAGTCCGTTCTCTTTCATCACGGCAAGCACGCGATCAGCCTCCTCGAGCGTGCGGCAGAATGGCACCATGACGACAACGTTCTCGAGACCGATCCTTTCGCGCACCGTCTTCAGCGCACGGCATTCCAGTGCAAAACCCTCGCGATAGCGCGCGTCGTAGTAGCGCGAAGCACCGCGCCATCCGAGCATCGGATTTTCCTCTTCCGGTTCGAAAACGCTGCCGCCGAGGAGGTGGGCATATTCATTGGATTTGAAGTCGCTCAAGCGAACGATCACGGGGTGCGGGTGGTAGGGCGCTGCGAGCTTGGCAATTCCCAGCGCGAGCGTCTCGACGAAGAAGTCCACTGGGTCATCGTAGCCGCGCGTGCGCTGGCGGATCTCTCGCCGCGCCGCTGGATCGGTCACGTGGTCGGGATGGATCAGCGCCATCGGATGGATCTTGATCAGATTGTTGATGATGAACTCCATCCGCGCAAGGCCAACTCCGCGCGCAGGCAGGCGCCACCAGCGGAATGCGGCGGCAGGGCTGGCGATATTCACCATCATCGCGGTTCGGGTTTCGGGCAGGTCGGAAACATCCACCTGCGATGACTCGAATTCCAGGATGCCTTCGTAGACCACGCCCCGATCACCTTCCGCGCAGGAAAGCGTGATTTCCTGCCCGTCAAGCAGCAGTTCGGTGCCGCGGCCCGTGCCGACGATGGCGGGCACTCCCAGTTCGCGGCTGACGATGGCGGCGTGGCTGGTCGTGCCGCCATGATCGGTGATGATTCCGGCGGCCTTCTTCATGATCGGGACCCAGTCGGGGTCCGTCATGCCGGTCACGAGGATGGCTCCGTCGCGGAAGGTGTCGATGTCGGCGGCGCTGCGAATGGCGCAGACTTGACCTGAGGCAATCGCTTCACCGATCGCCGAGCCGGTGATGATCGGCTTTCCCTTCGTCTTCAGGCGGTAGCTCTTGATTTGGCCGGTTTGCCGGGACGACTGCACCGTCTCGGGCCGCGCCTGAACCATGTAGAGTTCGCCGGTCTCTCCGTCCTTGGCCCATTCCATGTCCATCGGCCGGCCGTAGTGTTCCTCGATCGTCGCGGCCCATCGGCCGAGCTCCAGAATTTCCGCTTCGCTGAGAACGAAGGCCTGGCGCTCCTTCTGGGTGGTTGCAACCGTCGTCGTGCGCTCGCTCCCGCCGGTCGCGTAGATCATCTTGGTCTCTTTGGCGCCGAGCGTCTTCTCGATGATCGGGGTGTAGCGCCGGTCGTCGAGCAAGGGCTTGAAGACGAGATATTTGTCGGGATCGACCGCGCCCTGCACGACGGTTTCGCCAAGACCCCATGCGGCGCTGATCACGGCGACGCCGGGAAATCCGGTTTCCGTATCGATCGAAAACATGACTCCCGAGCCTGCCAGGTCGGAGCGTACCATCCGCTGGACGCCGATCGACAGCGCGACTTCCAGATGATCGAACCCCTGGGTTTCACGGTAGCTGATCGCCCGGTCGGTAAACAGCGAGGCGTAGCACCGCCGGCAGGCGTCGAGCAGCGCGCGCTCACCGCGCACATTGAGAAAGGTTTCCTGCTGACCGGCGAAGCTCGCCTGGGGCAAGTCTTCAGCAGTTGCGCTAGAGCGCACAGCAACACTGATCTCGTCCTGGCCGCTGCGGCGGGAAAGCTCGCGATATGCGTCCCGGATTTCTGTGGCGATCGCCTCCGGGAATTCTCCGTCGAGAAAATGCCGGCGGATTGTTTCACCCGTTTCATGCAACGAGGCCTTTTCGCTTTGCAATGCCGCAATGCTGGCACGCAGATCCGGCTCGATTTGGTTGGCAGCCACATATTCACGAAAGGCCGCGGCGGTCGTCGCGAAGCCGCCCGGCACACGCACGCCCTTTTCCTCGAGTGTGCGTACCATCTCGCCAAGCGAGGCGTTCTTGCCGCCGACGATGGGAACGTCGCCCACGTTCAGGGACTCAAACCAGGCTATGCGTTTTTCCGTCATCGCTGCGCTCCTTGTGCACTCACGCCTGATATAAACCCTGTTGCCGACTATCTGCCGCGACGTGATTTACGACAGCGAACCAATGACCGCTCTTGCGGCCGCGCCGGCCAAAGACAGACTATCAGTATGTCCCGGAAGGGACGCAGGGCAGCACCCGATCTTACAGTACCGCGTGGTGCGGGTCCCCCGGGAAACTCGGCCAACGGATTTCCATGCTGCTGCCAGACTCGTCATTCAGACGCGGAGTTCGGTGCGCTCGCAAGCGATTTGGGAGGGCGTTCTGGTAAGGATCGGCCCGCTGCGACGTCTCTTTGTCGATACGAGCAATGATGAAAGACGTTACGAAGACGGTGGCGCAATTTGGACGCGGATCGGTCGGCGGACGACTTTCGGAATGTGCTGGGGCCGTGCCGCTGCCGGACGGTTGAAAGATCGCAGGACAAAGGCTGAGTAGGCCGATCGCCGAAGGCCGCGGCCATTGAATTTGTTTGCTGGACGAGGAGACATCGAATGAGGCGAACCATTGCTGCTCTGTCGGCGCAGGAGAGTCTTGATTCGCGCGGTTGGCCCACGGTCAAGGTGACAGTCCGTCTGGAGGGCGGTATCGCCGCAAGCGCGTCGGTGCCCTCGGGAGCATCGACTGGCCAGTTCGAGGCCCACGAGCTTCGCGACGGCGATGCGGCGCGGTATGCCGGTCGCGGGGTCCTGAAGGCGGTCGCAAATGTCGAACGCGAAATCGCGGGCGCCCTCATCGGTGTGGATGTTGTCCGGCAGCCGGAAATTGATCGGTTGATGTGTGAACTCGACGGAACCGAGAACAAGGCGCGGCTCGGCGCAAACGCCGTTCTAGGCGTTTCGCTGGCGGTCGCTCGGGCCGCTGCTCAGGCGATGGGATTGCCGCTCTACCAGTACCTCGGGGGTTCCACCGCCCGGCGTCTCCCGGTCCCCATGATGAACATTATCAATGGCGGCAAGCATGCCGCCAATGGGCTCCAGATGCAGGAGTTCATGATCGTACCGCATGGTGCCCCGACATACGGCGAAGCGCTGCGCTATGGTTCGGAAACCTATCATGTCCTGAGGGAGCTTCTGGAAGAGAAGGGTCTGGGTGTGGGGGTTGGTGATGAAGGCGGGTTCGCGCCCCATCTGAAAGACGAGCGTCAAGCGCTCGAGCTGATCGTCCGTGCAATTGAGGTGGCAGGCTATGAACCAGGCCGTCAAATTGCCATCGCGCTGGATCCCGCAGCGACCTCCTTCGTCAAGGACGGCGGTTATGTTCTGCCCGGGCTTGGCAGAGCGCATATGACCAGTGACGAACTTCTGGCCGTCTACACTGACTGGATCGCCGCATTTCCGATCGTGTCGATCGAGGATGGTTTCGGCGAACAGGACTGGCCCGCCTTTGTAAAGCAGACCCTGGCGATGGGAGACCACATCCAGATCGTCGGCGATGACCTGTATGTCACCAATTCGCGTTTCATCCAGCGGGGCATTGATGACAAAGCCACGAACGCTGTTTTGATCAAGCCCAACCAGATCGGCACGGTGACCGAAACGGTGGCGGCGATCGAACTGTGTCGGCGAGCTGGACTGCGCTACAAATTCTCCCATCGCTCCGGCGAGACAGAAGACGACTTTATCGCAGATTTTGCCGTCGCGATGACCGGTGGTCAGTTCAAGGGCGGAGCGCCGTGTCGAGGTGAACGTCTCGCCAAGTACAATCGCTTGCTGGAAATCGAACACCAACTCGGCGGCGAAGCCATCTTCTCATCGCCATTTGTCGCATGAGCGCCGCCAGGCGTCTGGATTGCCATTGCTGCGCCCTGATGATGCCCGCGAAGCTCGATCGCCTTGAGGCGAGGACTCAGATGCTTGACGATGCGCTTGATCGTGCCATCCTTGCCGGCTGCATCGCGCCCTTCCAGAGTGATCAGCAGCTTGCGGCCACCGGCGATCACCTGGCGTTGCAACGCGCTGAGCCCGATCTCAAGCGCATGGAGTTTCTCGGCGTAGCCGGGCGCAGATCTGTCCTGCTTGTTCTTGCTCATATCGATCTGACATCTCTACTAGGGCTTCGTCCTGGGCCGTTTTAGAATGGGCGGCGCGGTCGGCTTTTGGCCAGATTTGGATCACCTGACCGCGAGCGCGACAGCTTGGGAATAAAACCCGGGACGCGCGCTATGTAGGCTCGATAATCCTGGCCGAAAGCGGCGAGCGCCTCGCGCTCCTCGCTCCGGGCGAGACGCACATACATGACAACCAGGACCGGGAACATCGCCAGCGTTAGGACAGTCGGCCATTGGAACAGGAAGCCGAGCATGACGAGGATGAAGCCGTCATATTGTGGATGCCGGACGTAGGAATAGATACCTTCAGTTGCGAGCTTCTCTTGCTTCTGGGCCCGGTAAAGCCGTGCCCAACCGCTCGATATCATCCAGAAGCCACTGCCGATCAGGATGAAGCTCAGGATATGAAAGGGCCCGAAGTGAGGGTTGGCTTGCCATCCGAACAACTCCTCGAGCAGATGGCCGGCGTCGTGCGAGAACCAGTCCACCTGCGGATAGTTGCTCTGGAGCCAGCCCGAGAGCAGATAGATGGTCAGCGGGAAGCCGTACATCTCCGCGAAAAGTGCGACGAGAAAAGCACTGAAAGCGCTGAATGATCGCCAATCGCGCTTGGTTTGCGGTTTGAAGAAGCTGAACGCGAAGAAAATGAAGATCGCGGAGTTGAGGATCACCAGACCCCAAAGTCCATAGGCGGCGGATGCGTCGCTATGCATGGCAGGTTTCTCCGGAGTTATCGGCGACGGGCGCTGGAATCGGTGACCTTGTGTCCGCTGTGGCGATCGCGGACCGGATTCGCGCCGTTGTTGCTGGTGCGCTGATCATCATCATCACCACCTTGGCCGCCATGACCTCCGTGTCCACCGTGCATGAACATGTGGAGCAGCGGGCAGGCCAGCAAGAGCAAAGCCCAGGGAAGTATGCTGAGCGCGTGAACCCTATGCTCGGTAAGCAGGAAATACCCCGCAATCGCTGCAAAACCGAGGAAGACGATCGGCATCCGCCATCCCCGTCTGTCGGACGCGTGCTTGTGACCTTGCCTCATATCTTGCTCCCACTTTCGGCCTAAGGACGGTAGCCATCAAAGAAAGGAGGCCGCCTCAGCATCATGGACGCGCGATGGCTCCCCAGATTACAGTCCGCTCGGCAGAACAGGCCTTGACTTTATCGACTACCGAGCCGGGGGAAGCCGCAAAGAGTTTCCACGAACACGCTCCATTGTCGCTCCAGAAGCGGTGCGTCAGAACGAGGACAAGGTCGTCGCCAACGTGAGAGTGTATGAGCCGCCTGACGATGTTCGTTCATCAGACCTAGTATGCCCGGTTCTCTTTTGGTGTAAGAAGGAGAGGCTATGATTCGTTTGGTCATCATGGGCGCGGCCCTCATCTTTGCATCGAATGCGGCACATGCTCGGCAAACCGGAGCGCCGAATGAGGCTATCATGGGTGTTTGGGCTAACCCGTCCGGAAGTGTTCGTGTCCGGATCGAGGAATGCGGCACGAAGCTTTGCGGCGTCGTTGTTTATGCAAACGAGAAAGCGAAGGCCGACGCAGCGAAAGCCGGAACCGACGTGCTCATAGGCATCAATCTTTTCCGCGAGTTCGATCGGTACGGCCGGAACAAATGGCGCGGGAAAGTTCTGGTTCCCGATCTCGACAGAACGGTCGGCGGGGAATTGAAACCGATCAGCGCCGACACCCTCCAGGTTCATGGATGTATGTTCGGGCATGTCGGTTGCAAGAACCAGAAATGGACGCGGGTTTCAAACTGATGTGTACTGCCGGGAGCGTTGCAACCGCAGAGAGCACGTTGAACACGATCGTCCATTTGACGTCTGCCCTTTGCCCTGCGGGGCAGGAAAGTGAAGTGGCAAACTGATTCCCCCATCACGATAAAGGAACCGTCACCGCCTTCTCTCCATGCATTGATTAGTGGCCGATCGATGCGCCATATAACTCCTATATGGCGATGTGTCGATGTGTCGGTCAATTAAGGACATTGTTAGCGAAGCGGACCGGCTGCACAGGTCCGAGGGCGGGAGCCTCGTGGGTTTGGCCTGTCGTGGAGCAACAATGGGCAATAACATGTCCAATGATGATTGCTCCGACGGCGGCAGTTACCGCGATGATGCCAGAGCGTCGAAGCCGGAGATGACATCGAACAGTTCTTCATCAATGTCGCTCTGGCGCAGCTGATGAAAGGCGGCGCGCAGTTGCTCGAGCAATTCGCTGATATTCTTGTCGGCGCGCTCCATGGCTACCAGCCGGCTCGCATTCTCGCTCGCGAGAGACTCGGCGCAGGCCCGAAAGAGTGAGATGAACAGAAACTCGCGGATGAAGGCGCTCGTTGCCGGATAATTGGCGCCTACGATTTCAGGGAGATTCTGGGCGGGCCAGGGGATGTTGAGCAGATCTTGTTGCCACTGTGTGTCGAGCGGCAACAATCGCTGCCCGACCGGTTCATATAGAGAGCCGGGCAACGGGCGATTGTGGAACACCCACAGACTTGCACCATTGGCTGCTTGCGTTTCACTGGCCAACTGAACCTGCGCGACAAGCGAGGCGATGGCCTGGATTGAACTGGGTACTGGCAAGAGTCCCACTAGTTGCAATCCGGCATCCGCCAGGCGGGCAGAAATACGTTCGCCGATCGCCCACACCAAGCATTTGCCGTGAAGCGTGGCAAGGGTCGTGATCGCGTGCTCGGCGATCACGTCGTTAAACTGACCCACCAGACCTTGATCCGACCCGAAAACAATCGCGCTGACTGCTTTGTTGTGCCCGTGTCGTTCTTCGCCGCGCGCTGGAAGCGGGCGCGCGCTTTGCCGAAAGCAGACGCCCAACCCAAGTTCAACAGCGCGCTGGTAATCGGCCAATCCGCGAACGGATCTTTCGAATTGTCCGATGCTCGATGCAGCCAGGGCCTTCATTGTCCGGACGACGGACTGGAGATCGTCGGCACTCTGGATCTTTCGCTTCAGGCCTTCCGTCGTATTGCTCATGACGTGGCCGTTCCATCCTTCGCGGCTTTGAACTGAGCGGCGACCAAAGGGGAACGATTCCTGGACTCGGCTATTGCGTCTGACGGCGGTGCGCCCTGGAAAGGAGCAAGTGCCTGCCGGGCGATTTCGATAATCGCTGCGCGATCGTCATCGCTCAGCTTTTCGGCGCTTTCCAGTTGCGCCCGCACGTTAGCCGGGATGTTGGAGGCAGCCTTCTGAACCGCAAGCTCAGCATTCGCCATCTGGCCGAGCGCAACCGTATCGAAAAGTTTCGTGGTTACGGCCAGAAGGATCGCAATTTGCGCCGGTACTGAGACTGGCGCGTTTTCGGGCTGTTGGAGGCAGGCGCGAATGCGGCGACCATGTTCGATTGTTTTGCGGGTGTCTTGATCAAGCTTGGCACCGAACCGGGCGAAGGTCTCGAGTTCCTCAAACTGAGCATAGGCGAGCTTGAGATCGCCAGCTACAGCGCGGAAAGCTGCGCGTTGCGCCTTGCCGCCGACACGCGAGACGGATTTGCCGACATCGACGGCAGGCAATACACCCAGTTCGAACAACGCAGGGGAGAGATATATCTGGCCATCGGTGATCGAAATCAGGTTGGTTGGAATATATGCGGACAGGTTCTGCGCTTCGGTTTCAACGATCGGGAGCGCCGTGAGCGACCCGCTTCCGAGCTCCTCGCGCAGGTGCGTTGCCCTTTCGAGCAGCCGCGCGTGAATGTAAAAGATATCGCCGGGAAAGGCCTCGCGGCCGGGCGGACGTCGCAATAGCAGGGATAGCTCACGGTAAGCACGGGCATGCTGCGTGAGATCGTCATAAACAATCAGCACGGCGCGACCCTGCGCCATGAAATGCTCTGCGATGCTGGTAGCAGCGTAAGGGGCGATGAAGGTCAGACCCGGCGGATCGTTCCCCTCGGTGACCACAACCACCGTATAGTCCATAGCACCGGCTTCCCGCAGTGTTGCTACCGTCTTTGCAACGGCGGAGGCACGCTGGCCGATGGCACAATACACGCACAGCAGATTCTGATCGCGCTGATTGAGAATGGTGTCGATCGCAATGGCGGTCTTGCCTGTCTGTCGATCACCCAAGATCAATTCGCGTTGACCACGGCCGACCGGAATGAGGGCGTCGATGACCTTGATCCCGGTCTGGAGCGGGATCGTAACTGCCGCGCGATCCATAATGTGCGGCGCGTTACGCTCAATGGGCAAGCGCTCGCTGGTGATGACCGGGCCTTTGTCGTCGAGCGGTCGTCCAAGCGGATCGATAACGCGCCCCAGCAAGCCATCGCCTACTGCGACATCCATCACCCGGCTCGTGCGCCCGACTTCATCACCAGCGTTGAGATGAGAATGGGGCCCGAGGAGCACAACGTCGATTTCGTCTTCGTCGACATTGAACGCTATGCCGAGCGTGCCGCCCTGAAATCTGATGAGTTCCTCAAAGCCGACGGAAGGAAGGCCGGCCACCTTGGCCACACCAGTGGCAATGGCGGTGATCGTGCCGACCTCCTTCGATGTCAGCTGCGGTTTGAATGTTTTTCGCGCCTGTCCAACTGCGGATAAGGCAGGACCGAGAACACTCGGCAAGTTCTCAGGCTTGACGATCATTCGCCCTTCCTGTCCAGTTTTGATGGTTCAGTGATTTTAGGGTTGAGACCCTCGGTTTTCGCGATCGATGTTGAGCCGTGCTTTAGGGTGGTCTGGGTCTTTACTTCACCTCTCTCCGCAAGTAGTCCATCGACCTGGCTTTCAAGAGACGTCAGATAATCGGCGATGCTCCAGGCGAGCTTTTGTCCATTTGCGATCAGCTCAATCCCGCCGACCAATTCGGGGGCGACAACGAACCGGACGCGGACGTCGATTGAGAAGATATCGTGGAGCGCTTTTTCGATTGCCGCGCGGTGTTCGGCGGGCAAATCAAATGCGCTGCGCACAAGCGCCGGATCAGGGGTCGTCTCGAGAGCCTTGCCAAGTCGCTCCTTGGACCCGCTGTCCATCTCCAGCAGCCGGTCGATGAAGACCTCGCTTATGCGCTCGTCGACATTCGCGGCGGCAAGATCCTTTAACGCCATTCGCGCAACGGAAAAAACCTCCTGCTGGGCCTGGCGGGAGATTGCTTGATTGAGATTGTGAGCCTCGCTTAGCAGCGCTTCCTGTCGTTTTGCACGCATGCCATCGGCGGCCTTCCGTGCTTCGTCGAGGAGCCGCTGTCGCTCCACGCCCACTTCTATGATCGCCATCTTCATGCGGTCGGTGCGTTGCTGATCGAACTGCTCGTTCTTGCGCCGGAACTCCTCGCGCTCTCGTTCCGCTTCCGCCTTTCTTGCGTCGGCGTCGGCGAGTTCGGCAGCGATCCGTTTTTCGCGCGCATCGATCGCGCCTAGGATCGGGCGATAGAGAAAGCGCTTCAACAGCCACACCAGGATGAGAAAGTTGAGCGCTTGCGCACCGACAGTGAACCAATCGATGAGCACGGACTACTGTCCCGCGGTCTGAGCGATGATGTTACTCCAAAACGGATTGGCGAAGATGAGTATCATCGAGATCACGAAGCAATAGATTGCGACCGACTCGATCATGGCCAGCCCCACAAACAAGGTTCGTGTGATCGTGGCAGAAGCATCCGGCTGCTGTGCCAGCGAGCTCAGCGCCGTGGCGACCGCGCGTCCTTCGCCCAGCGCGGGCCCGATACTCCCCAAGGCGATCGTCAGTCCGGCAGTGACGATTGAAGCAATCGCAATTAGCGTCGCGCTATCCATAATGCCTCCTTTTTGTTGACGCCGTTCATGCTGAAGGAACTGGTCGTGGCTCTGATCTAGGACCAGTAACGCGTGTGGCGGCAGCGATATATACGGTGGCCAGAATGCTGAAGATGTAGGCTTGCACCATGCCGGTGAGCAGTCCGAGCGCACTCATCACGACGGGGAAAATGAACGGCGTGACGCTGAGGAGGATGGCGAGGATGAGCGCTCCGCTCATCATGTTGCCGAACAGACGCACGGCGAGTGCCAATGTGCGCGACAGTTCACTGATGATGTTGAACGGCAGCATGATGGCTGTCGGTTCCAAATATGATTTGAGATATCCGCCCAGACCCTGTTCCCGAATGCCGTACAGCGGGACGATCACCCAGACGCACAGCGCCAGAGCCGCCGTTGTCGAAAGCGAACCGGTCGGTGGCTCGTAGCCAGGGACAATCGTGAACAGACTGGCCAAGGCGACGAACAGGAAGAGCGTTCCTAAAAAGCCGATGTATTTCCGTGCGGGCCGCAGACCCACATCTTCGATTTGCTGCTCGATGCCCGTGACGATGATTTCCAGCAGATTTTGCCAGCGCGAGCGGTGCAATTCCGTGGAGAGGTTTCGCGTGATGAGCATTGCGCCAATGGCCAGCACAAGCATCAGACCCCATGTGAACACGATTGTGCCGTTGAGCTTGAAAAAGCCTTGCTGCCAGAAGACCATGTCGTCGGGACTAAGGCGCATGGCGTGCCTCCGCTGCCGAGCGGGTGAGGATATTGGTCGATGAACCCGTCAGCCATTTCATCGTCAGACGTGCGGCCAGGAAGCCAAGGAGGGACATGAGCCAGCGCTCCCAATGTGATCCTCCCACCAGATAGAACCCCGCCATGGTGATGCCTGTCCGCACCAGCATGCTGCCCATGAACCAAAGTCCCGGCTGTCTTGACGAAATACCCCTGCGGACGGTCCACCATAGTCCCCCGAAGAAGAACACACCGAGCAGAAGGCCAGCGACCAAAGGTGGCCCCAAAGATCCGAGTTCATTCATGGGTGTCTTCCAGATCGTCCTGCATCGCCTTGTCTTCCTTGGCGATCCAGTGCCACGCGTTGAAACAGCCGATGGCAAGACCCGCCACCAACAGGGCGAGAGTCCAGGAAAATTCGGTTGGATGACGTTGATCCAACCAAATGCCGAGCGCGGCCCCGAGCAGCGTCGGGATTGCTACCGACCAGCCGACGAGCCCCATCATTCCCAAACCGAACCAGACGCCTTTGCCGGCCTTGCGCCGAGCCTTCAGTTTTCGCTCCGCTTTAGTGCCGATCGTCTTACCGAACGACTGCTCTTGGGTTCGAGGTGTCTTGGTCGGCCTATCTCTCATCGCGGACCGTCACCAAACGGCGGATGAGGTCGCCCTCCAGTTTTGCCAGGGTCGAGCGCATGTCTTGATCGCGTCGGTCGAATGTCAGGAACTCCCGTTCCACCGCGTCGCGCAACTGGCCAAGGACTGTCCCGCTCAGTGCGCGGCGGGCAGAGACGAGCACCTCGGCGCCAGATTTGATAATCACACCTTCATCGATGGCGACGAAAGTCTCCCCGTCAGAGGGCGTTTCGTAAATCAATATACCGGGGACGAGGGCCGCCACGCAGTCCAGACGGTGCGGTAAAATGGCAAACGACCCGTCCGGCGTTTCGGCGACGATGCGCATCACGTCAGTCTTCTCGACGAAGATCTCGAACGGCAGGAGAATCTTGAGATTCATGGGTCAGCCCGCAGGTTCGAGTTCTGATTGAGAGTTCGTTCTGGCTTCGTCGATCGCGCCGATCATGTAGAGCGCGCTTTCGGGGAAGTCCTTGAATTCGTCACGCAGGATGCGCTCACAGCCGCTCAGCGCGTCCTCGAGACTGACCAGTTTGCCCTTGTGGCCTGTGAACTGTTCGGTCGTGAAAAAAGGTTGCGTCAGAAATCGCTCCAACCGGCGTGCGCGCGCGACGATGTTGCGATCGGCGGGGGAAAGCTGTTCCAGACCTAACATGGCGATGATGTCTTTGAGCTCATCATATTGTGCAAGTGTCCGGCGGACCTCCTGGGCCAGGCTATAATGGCGTTCGCCGACGACGCCAGGGGTGGCCATCTTGGATCTGGACTGCAGAGGATCGACGGCCGGGAAAAGCCCTTCGCTGGCCCGCTTGCGCGATAACACGATCGACGCGGAGAGATGCGAGAAGGTGTGCACGGCTGCCGGATCGGTAAAATCATCGGCGGGCACATAGACCGCCTGGATTGAGGTGATTGCGCCGGTGTCGGTGTTGGCGATGCGCTCTTCGAACCCCGATAGCTCGGTGCCCATGGTTGGCTGATAGCCCAGGCGCGACGGCATCTGGCCCATCAAGCCCGACACCTCCATGCCCGCCTGTATGAAGCGGAAGATATTATCGACGAGCAGCAAGACATCGCGGTGTTCGTCGTCGCGGTAATATTCGGCCATCGTCAGGGCCACATGTCCCACACGGAATCGCGCGCCTGGCGGTTCGTTCATCTGCCCAAAGACCATCGCCATGTTCTGTAGCACGCCAGCGTCCTTCATCGCATCGTACAGCTCTTCGCCTTCGCGGCAGCGCTCACCGATACCGCAAAAGATACTGATTCCGGCGTTGTGTCCGATCATATTGTGAATCATTTCGGTCAGCAGCACCGTCTTGCCGACACCCGCTCCGCCGAAAAGTCCCGCCTTGCCGCCGCGTTCGAGCGGCGCCAGAACATCGATGACCTTGATCCCGGTCTCGAAGATCTCCGATTTGGTCGAGCGGTGCATAAGCGAGGGCGGTGCGCGGTGAACCGAACGCCATTCGACTTCGGACAAAGCAGCTTTGCGGTCTATGGCGTTACCAAATACGTCGACCATCCGTGAGAGCACGGACTTACCCACGGGGGCCTTGAGCGGCCCGCCTGTGTTTTCCGCCGGCGAGCCGCGAGCCAGGCCCTGTGTCGGTGTTAGGGCAATGCCCCGCACGTGGTGCGCATCTTGCTGCGCCAGCACCTCAATGACGATCTGTCTGTCCGGGCCGGCACGAAGCACGGAATAGATGGGCGGTAAATGATCCTCGAAACGGACATCCACGACACTGCCGCGAACTGCGACGACCACGCCAGCCTTCGCCAATCGCGACGCAGTGCTCATGGCGCCGTGCCAAATGTATTTGCCAGCTGACCTTGGCGTCCGGACGGCCGACAACTTTGCAAGGTTCGAGGGGCGGAGAATGGGCAGGGGGAGGACTCCGCCCCTCGAACGACGCCTGCGCGCTGCTGATTGTTGCCATTATCGCGCGCAGGAACGATCGAAATCATGGATGCGCGCAGCAACAGCGAGGGGCGTATCCCGACCTGGACAGCATGTGAGAATCTCCGTCTGCAAAGTCGTTTCATCAACTGCGGCGCGCCTGGGGCCACTGCAGTGGTTGTCGTTGATTCTGAGATTCTGACGTTCTTCATCTGCGATTCTTACACTTGAAATCTGATTTCTTGGCCTGCGTCGCCCCAAAGGGCATGCGATGGTCGAATCGAGCATATCGATCGTTGTCCAGCCTCCCGGTCCTGAGCCCGAACGCCTGACATGCATTTGTGGTTTGGTTCGGATCATTCACGGCAGGCAGCTGCGGACCGGACTCGGGACATCACCGACATTCTCATACGCCGATTTGCGATGGACGGAGGCGATTCATGATCTGGCGACCTTCCTTCATTTCATGGCTCTGTAAGAGTCTGATTCAAAACTAACCGACGTGATTTCATAGCCTTGTGATGCGGCGCGTGAGGAGCTGGATCGAGGCGATGAACAGCCACGCGGTTGCCGAGGCGATGGTCTGCTCGAAGTCCTTTGCGAGACGTCGGTTTCGGTTGAGCCATGCCAGGGTGCGCTCGACAACCCAGCGGCGTGGGAGAACCTCAAAGCCCTTTGCTTTGTCGGACCGTTTGACGATTTCGACGGTCCACTTACCAACCCTGCGCAACGCCTGGCGGAGCTTGTCGCCAGCATATCCGCCATCGGCGAAGACATGCCGTAGCCACGGGAAGCGATGGATGATTTCGGCGAGCACCAGCGGTGCGCCATCACGATCCTGGATGTCGGCGGTGTGGATCACCGCATGAACGAGATTTCCATCGGTGTCGGTGAGGATGTGGCGCTTGCGTCTCTTGATCTTCTTGCCTGCGTCATAGCCCCGTGAGCCGCCACTTTCCGTGGTTTTGACGCTCTGGCTGTCGATCACTCCGGCGCTTGGCGACGCCTCGCGGCCTACAGCTTCGCGCCCGATCAGCAACAGGACATGATTGAGCGACAGCCACAGCCTGTTATCACGCCACAGGTAGAACCAGCGTCGCACCGTCGAGACCGGCGGAAAGCAGGGCGGTAGCATCCGCCATGGCAGTCCGCCCCGCAGCAGATACAGGATCGCTTCGACAATCCGCCGCAGCGGCCACTTGCGAGGGCGGCCAACATGAGAAGGTGGCGGGAAGAACGGCTCCAGCACCGCCCATTCGGCATCGGTCAAATCACTTGGCAATGCCAGTTCCGCGCGGGCATACTGCGTCCGAGTGGTGTCGGTCCACATCGTTGATTTCCTTCGGTTCGTTGCAAAACCGCTGAATCAACGACTTGAGTAAGCGTCAAGCTAACCAGCTGATACCACTCAACTTAATTTCGGATCAGGCTCTAAGATTTCGAATTCCGGCGCGTCTTTGACGGCGTAGTTGCCTCCTATTGGGGCAAGCAGCACATGACAGTGTCCAAGCGATCGGAGAACGAGATGCAGTACGACGCGAGCGGCAACATCTTTACCATAATTGTCATCCTGTTCATTGCGCTGGCAGTTTTGGCAGGCTCGATCCGCATTCTGCGGGAATATGAGCGTGCGGTTATATTCACGCTCGGTCGTTTTACCGGGGTCAAGGGTCCCGGGCTGATCTTTATTTTCCCCTTCGTACAGACCATTGCACGCGTTGATTTGCGTACGATCGTTCTTGACGTGCCAACCCAGGACCTGATCTCGCGCGACAACGTCTCCATCCACGTGAACGCGGTGATCTACTTCCGCGTGACCGATCCGGAGCGTGCAATCATTCAGGTGGAGCAGTTCGATTATGCCATCAGCCAACTTGCGCAGACCACGCTTCGCTCGGTGCTCGGCAAGCACGAGCTCGACGAAATGCTCTCCGAGCGGGACAAGCTCAACAAGGATATTCAGAGTATTCTTGATGCACAAACCGACGCTTGGGGAATCAAGGTCGCAAATGTCGAAATCAAGCATGTCGATATTCAGGAAAGCATGATCCGTGCGATCGGCCAGCAGGCTGAGGCCGAGCGCGAGCGCCGGGCCAGGGTCATCAATGCCGAAGGCGAGCAACAGGCGGCGCAAAAATTGCTGGAAGCGGCTGAAACTCTTTCGGCACGTCCTGAAGCCATGCAGCTTCGCTATCTGGGTGCTCTGGGCACAATTGCCGGAGATAAGAGCTCGACCATCGTTTTCCCGTTCCCCATTGAATTTGGAGGATTGTTCGAGACTCTGGCCAAGCAAAAAGATGCGCCTGGTGGCGGCAACGCGTAACCCATAGGGCAAGCCGATGCAGTCCTGCCCCTTGCCCGGACCTAAAAAAGAGAAAGATACCTTCACCATGAGATACAGATCGTTCTGGCGCCAAGCGCTTGCTGCGGTGGGCCTAGCAGGAATGCTCTTCGCTCCGGTCACAGCCAACGCGGGTGTAATCGATGGTTCTCAGAGCGCGGGCGGTCTCACGGTGTATTTAGGCGTGGTGCCGGCGGCAGTGGTGAAGGGCCATCCAACCGGCCATCCCGAGGCGGAGATGCATGGCGGTACGCCGGCAAGCTCTCACAGCATGCACATCACGGCCGCTGTCTTTGAAAAGGCTTCAGGGGCCAGAATCAAGGACGCGAATGTCACCGCGCATATCCTCGAGCCTGGCGGAATACAACGATCGGTTCGCCTGCAGCCGATGACTGTCGCGGGCGCTCTTACCTTCGGCGGGTACACCACCTTTGCCCGAGGCATCAATTACCGGATCGGAATTATCGTGGACCGCCCGCCGCACATGTTGCCGTCGCAATCGAAGCAGGCTCCGCACGCGATGCATCGCAAGCCGCCTGTGACGGTGCATTTCACCTATACCCATGATTGAAGCGTGTCGCGCGGCAACCCGGACGGTTGCCAGGTGCGTTCAAGCGACGACGGAGGTCTTCCTCTTCCATGGCGCTCTTGTCGTCTAAAGCGCGGGTCTGCATAATGACAGCAAACTGTAATTCACCGGAGGCTCAAACGTCTTCAGAGGGCGGCGGCAGAAATTCGGCACCGTCAGCGGTCCGGCGCAGGAGGACTTCACAATGGCAGACCCACTCAAAACTCTAGATCAGCACCCCTTACGGTCCCGCGCGGGGGCGCCCGCGCAAATCTACGATTCGGGGCTGCGATCCTATATGCTCGGCGTCTACAATTATATGGCCAGCGGATTGCTGCTCACCGGCTTGGTCGCGCTATTCGTGGCCAGCACGGACAGTGTACGCGCACTGTTCTTTGCTGCAACCGGAGCGCCGACAGGATTGGGATGGGTCGCTGTATTTGCGCCTCTGGCGCTGGTGCTTGCCCTGAGCTTTGGCATCAATCGGTTTTCCGAGACGGCGGTCAAGGCGATGTTCTGGAGCTACGCGGCACTCATGGGCGTGTCGCTCGCTACCATTTTCCTTGCTTACACTGGGGTCAGCATCGCCCGCACCTTCTTCGTGGCGGCATCGGCCTTTGCCGCGTTGAGCTTGTGGGGCTATACGACCAAGCGCGATTTGTCCGCGTGGGGATCGTTCCTGATCATGGGCGTGTTCGGGCTGATCATCGCCATGCTCGTCAACATGTTTCTGAAATCCTCGGTGATGGACATGATCGTGAGCGGCATTGGAGTTCTGCTGTTTGCCGGGCTCACGGCCTATGACACCCAGAAGATCAGGAACATCTATTCTGAGGTTAAGGGCGGCGATTTCCGCGGCAAGGCGATCGTAATGGGTGCACTGACGCTGTATCTAGATTTCATCAACCTGTTCCTGTTTCTGCTCCGCTTCATGGGTGAGCGCCGATGACCATACCCGCTGGCAGCTCCAACGGGCGCGGTAATGCACCTTTTCCGGTTCCTCCGGCCGAAGGTCCTGGCGGTCGCGAGCACGGCGTATTCAAACGGAGTGCAAGGCGCGACAGGTGCTGCCGGACGGAAGTGGCACGCAAAAAAGCAGCCCACGCCCGGATGAACGGAGGCAGTGCATGCACGACCCGGTATTGATGGCGCAAATCATTGGCGGTGCCGGCTTCGTTGCTGCGCTCGACCAGTCCGGCGGTTCGACGCCAACTGCGCTGACAAACTATGGCATCAGCGCTCACGATTATTCCGGTGAAGAAGAGATGTTCGCCCTCATCCATCAGATGCGGAGCCGGCTCATTACCGCTCCGTCGTTCGATGGCCGCAAGATCCTGGGTGCGATCCTGTTCGAGAAAACGATGGATGGCGAGGTGGACGGCACGCCCGTGCCGGACTTGCTCCGGCAGCGTGGCATCGTGCCCTTCGTCAAGATCGATCAGGGTCTGGAAGACGAGAATGACGGTGTTCGGCTCATGAAGCCGATCCGGGGTCTCGAGACCTTGCTTGACCGCGCAAAGGCCAAGGGCGTTTTCGGTACGAAAATGCGCTCGCTGATCAACGAGGCGTCCACCAAAGCCATTGGCGCAGTTGTCGATCAACAATTCGACATCGCAAATCGCATTCTGGATAAGGGCCTGATTCCAATCGTCGAGCCGGAGGTGAACCTGAAAAGCAAGTCGCGCGCGGAATGCGACGCGATACTCCTTGGCGCACTAGCGAAGGCACTCGATAAGCAGCCAATTGGTCGCCGGGTGATGCTCAAGCTTTCCATGCCAGCAGCGCCAGACCTATTTGCGCCGCTTGTGGGACATCCCAGCTGTGCGCGGGTGTTGGCGCTTTCTGGCGGGTATTCGCAAGAAGAGGCTTGCAACGAGCTGGCGAAAAATCATGCGCTTGTGGCAAGCTTCAGCCGTGCGCTCCTGCAGGATCTGCGCGCCGGGATGGATGACGAGGAATTCAATCGCGTGCTCGCCGAAGCCATTGAGCGGATTTACCGCGCGTCGACCGTGAAGACGGCCAAAAACCCGGTGTGAATTTTTCGAGAGCTGCCAGCGTGGGCTGCATTCGCCTGTTCCCGCTTACGTTGACCTCGGCCGCCGTCATCCGCGATGATGTCGGCGCCGGGCGAGTCGTACCGGCACCAGCTTTCGCAAAAAGTTTCGAGATCGCCGCGGTCGCCCGCTTCCGCAACGAGGGTCCGTATAAAGGTCTGCGAGGGACAGTGGGTCTAGTGGGTGATACGGTCGTCGCCTCCCCGGCGCGCCTCGACCGCGTAACCCGGTGCGCTGAATGAAAAGCGCAGCAGCAGTCCTATCGCGTGCCGCGTAGCCGTTTGCCGGGATCCTGCGTGACCAGGTGGAAGGGAAGCGAATTCAGCCGAAACAGGAGCGCATAGACGTCCCACCCGATATCGGCGACGGCGCTTCGCGCCGATGCTCTGGAAAGCCCTGCGTTGAGCAAGGCCCGATAGGCCGCGGCGGTATAGATGGCGAGTTCCACCATGAGGCGATTGCTCACACTCGGAAGTTGGCCGAGATCCGCCAAGAGACGCAGCCTGCGAGCCTGCGGTTCCAGGCTCTCGAGGAACAGATCAATCTCATCCGACAACCAGCGGAGCGTGGCGCCATCCACCTGCTCGAGCGTTCGCGTCTCGAGCACCTTGCGTGCGGAGCGGGAGAGGCGCCAGCGGACCAGACGACGGACAGGGTGCCAGAAGATATTTACCTCCTTATGGCTCGCTTCTGAGATCGAGCGATCGCAGTCTCAGTGCGTTGCCGATGACCGATACCGAAGACAGACTCATCGCGGCGGCTGCGATCATTGGGCTCAGCAATATGCCAAACCAGGGGAACAGCACGCCAGCGGCAATCGGCACGCCGAGCGAATTGTAGGCGAAGGCGAAGAACAGATTCTGCCGGATATTGCGCATGGTTGCACTCGAAAGCCGGTGCGCCTGGGCCAGGCCTTCGAGATCTCCGCGCACAAGGGTCATGCCGGCGCTTTCAATCGCGACATCGGTGCCGGTTCCCATCGCCACCCCAACATCGGCCGCGGCAAGCGCAGGCGCATCGTTGATCCCGTCGCCCGCCATTGCGACAGTCTTGCCTGCCGCCTTCAATTCACCGACGATGCGGTTCTTGTCCGCAGGCGAGACATCGGCATGGACCTCGTCGATCCCCACTTCGTTCGCCACGGCGCGCGCGGTTGCCTCGCTGTCGCCGGTCAGCATGACCACCCGAATACCGGCTGCGTGGAGACGGCCGATGGCGCGCGCGCTGGTCGGTTTGATCGGATCGGCAACGCCAATCAGCCCGGCCGGCTTACCGTCGATTGCAACGAACATCACCGTCCGCCCCTTCGCGCGCGCGGTTTCGGCGGCGTCGGCCATGATCGCGTCATAGGCACCGACCCGGCGCATCATCTTTGCGTTGCCGATCGCGACGCGCCGGTCGCCGACTCTTGCCTCGATACCTTCGCCCGTCACGGAGGAAAAATCGCTCGCCGCCGCGAACTTGTGGCCGCGCGCGCGAGCGCCCTTGACGATCGCCTCGGCGAGCGGGTGTTCACTGCCGATTTCGGCGGCGCCCACCAGGCGCAGCATCTCCGATTCATCGATGCCCTGTGCAGGTTCGACCATGACCAGCTCCGGTCGGCCTTCGGTCAGTGTCCCGGTTTTGTCGACGACGATGGTGTCGACCTTCTCGAAGGTCTCGAGCGCCTCGGCGTTCTTCACCAGGATACCGTTTTGCGCACCCTTGCCGGTCCCGGTCATGATCGACATTGGCGTGGCGAGGCCCAGGGCGCAGGGGCAGGCAATGATGAGTACGGCTACGGCATTGACCAGGCCATACGCGAACGCCGGTTCCGGCCCCCAGACCGCCCAGGCAGCGAAGGTAAGTATGGCGATGCCGATTACCACGGGCACGAACCAGCCCGCGACAAGATCGGCCAGACGCTGGATCGGCGCGCGGCTGCGCTGCGCCTCAGCCACCATCTGCACGATCTTGGACAGCATCGTGTCCTTGCCCACGCGTTCCGCAGTCATGACAAAGCCGCCGGTCTGGTTGACCGTACCCCCCGTCACCTCGTCGCCGATTGACTTTTTCACCGGTAGCGGCTCGCCGCTGATCATCGATTCATCGACGCTGCTCGAGCCTTCAAGAATACGGCCGTCGACGGCGATCTTGTCGCCGGGGCGGACGCGCAGGCGGTCGCCCGTCGCGACCTGATCGAGAGCGACCTCACGCTCCGAGCCGTCGGGCATGAGTTTTAGCGCGGTCGGCGGAGCGAGTTCGAGCAGCGCGCGCAGAGCGCTCGATGTTGCGCCCCGTGCCTTGAGTTCGAGCACCTGCCCGAGCAGGACGAGCGTGGCGATGACCGCCGCCGCTTCGAAATAGACCGCCACCCGGCCATCGGCATCGTGAAAGCCGGGCGGGAAGATGTGCGGCGCAATCGTTCCCACGACGCTGAACGCATAGGCGATGGCGACGCCGAGCCCGATCAGCGTGAACATGTTGAGGTTCATCGTCCGGACCGATTGCAGACCGCGCGTAAAGAATGGCCACGCGCCCCAGAGCACGACAGGTGTGGCCAGCGCCAGCTGTATCCATTGCGCCAAGGCCGGTTCGACAAGCTGTGAAAACGGCTGTCCCGGGATCAGATCGCCCATCGCGTAGATGAACAACGGGATAGTGAAGAGCAGACTTATCCAGAAGCGCCGGCTCATGTCGATGAGCTCCGGATCGGGGCCGTCATCGAGGCTGAAGGTTTCCGGTTCGAGCGCCATGCCGCAGATCGGGCACGAGCCTGGTCCTTGCTGCCGGATTTCCGGGTGCATCGGGCAGGTGTATATCGTGCCCTCGGGCAGGTCCTCGACCGCCTGCAGATGCGCCCCGCTCAGATACATTTCGGGATCGGTCACGAATTTCTGCTGGCAGTGTGCGGAGCAGAAGTAATGCCGCGCACCATCGTGCTCGGCGCTGTGCTTGGCTCCGGCAATCGTAACGCTCATGCCGCAAACCGGATCAATCGCTACGCCTTCGGTCGGCAGCGCGCCGCTGGCAGAGTCGCAGCAGGTCTTGTGATCAGTCATTTGCAACTCCGAACCAACGCCTTGTGAGGCGGTGCAGGGGGACGAGGAGGGCCGCCGCCCAAAAACCGTAGATGAGGGACCAAAACAGACCCGCGAGAACACCGCCGAGTGTCAGCCATTCGAAACCGGGGAGCCAGGGCGACCAGGCGCGGTGCATTTCGAACCCGGAAGGCAGGGCCAAACCGTAAAGGATACAGGCGATAAGACTGATCATCAGGAACAGGCTCAAAGCCGTGCCCCAGACCTGGATCGCGCGGGGAATGGACAATTGCGTCATGATCGGCTCCTTGCTTCCGGCCGGGCAAATTCGGCGTGCTTCCCGGTTTGTGCCGCTCCGATGGACAGGATAGTGCTTCGACACCATTCTCCGATAGCCGACAGGCGGACATTTGTAAACTTTACCCCGGTAGGGTAAGGAAGGGCGGTGCATTTGGTACGATACGCCCTGAGGCGACGAGGGATCGAGAGATGAAGTTCACCAAGGAAATCGCTCGTCTGCGGCGGGTCGAGGGCCAGGCGAGGGGTGTGATCCGCATGTTGGAAGAAGAGCGGTACTGCGTCGATATCATGCATCAAATCGCTGCGATGGAAGCCGCCTTGCGGGCAACGAGAGCCAAGGTTCTCGCCATTCATGCCCAGGACTGTGTTCAGGAAGCGATCGAGAGCGGCGACAAGGAAACGCAGCGCGCCAAATTCGCCGAACTCGCTGCGCTTTTTGGAAAGGCGGGTCGCTGAGGGCAAAATGCCGGTTGTCATAGCGTTCTGCTTTCCCAGGGCCTCTCCATTTGGGTCCTTGGACAAGGCTTTGAAGGAGTCCTGAGTTGCCTGTGGGGTCATCGCTGTCTCTCCAGCGAGGCCATCGATAGGAACGCGCCGATATAGGCAAGCGTCGATTCCGCGCCCGCGTTGGCATTCATCCGGTCCTCGTGAAGGCCATCATGACACAGACCTTTTTCCGGTTCCACGAGCGCGCGGCCAAGATCATTTCGTCCGAAAAACCATGCCATCGCGATATCCGCGCGCTCGCGCCAGAGGGCGGTGTCGGCACCTGAACTGGCGGCTGCGAGGCACCCATCGACCATGGCATGGGCTTCGATGGGCTGTTGATCGAACCTGCACGGCAATTGGTGTCTGCGTCCAAAATTGTGCGTACCGACCGGGTGAAAAACCTGTCCATCGTACTGCCAGTCCCAGAGTGCCTGCAGGGCCGATAGTCCGGCTTCCCGCAGGTCAGCCATGCCCAGCACCGTACCGGCCGTAATCGCGGCCTCGGCCACGCGTCCATTGTCGTAGGCCAGCCCGTCTTCGAACCACGGCCAGGCAGGTTGCACGGCGTCCCGCCATCGCTGCAGCAATGCATGCGCCAGTTGCTCGCGCAGCTGCTCCGCTTGCCTCCAGGGAGAGCTGTTGCGCAGCAATATGTCCAGACCCGTCAGGACCAGGCTCCACGAACGCGGCGAGGCGAGCTCGTGGAGGCGCGGCAGAACCGCTTCGAAAAGATCGCGTCCCCAGACCCGCATCCAGTCCTGAGGGGGCATCGCAATCATGACGCACAAGGCATGAACAGCGCGAGCGCAAGCATCCTCAGCCGCTTCCTCGTCCAGCCAGCGCCGATCATACGTCATGAAGTTCCTGAAATATCGTGCCTGCCGGTCGAAAGCATGATCGAGAAACGCGGCATAAGCGGCGAGAGCGTGTTGCTCTGCGGCGCTTAGCGTGCGCAGGTGGGCCAGACGGCACATTACCGTTACCGCTCGCGCGTTGTCATCGAGACAGTAGCCGTGAGAACGGTCGACGAAATGATGCCGGGCGTGTTGGGCCAGACCCGTATCGTCGGTCAGCGCCAGCAAGTGGACGGTGATCGCCAGGTCGATCATCTTCTGCCATCCTTCACGGCCGCAAGCTGAAGCCCGCGCACGCTCGCTGCGTTGCCCGGGTGATCCCGACGACGAGACGAGGCGCTGGTCGTCATCGGCATTTGAGTCGTCCACGATAAGCCTGGATTGTGAGCAATCGATTCGGGTTAAACATGTTAAAGCTTCCTGTAGCGTGGCACTCTGTTGCAGAAGTTTGAGGTAGGCGATCCTCAGCGAGAATATTCGTATTGGAAAGCTCGATGGATGATGATCCTGCCACTTCGGCGGCTGCCGGCGACGATGCCTTGAGGCCGATGGACGAAGTCGTCCGACGGGCGCTGGTGGACAGTCATCAGGACATTCTCAAATTCCTGAATCGGCGTCTTCACAGTTCCCACGAAGCGGAGGAGGTTCTGCAGCGCTTCATGCTCAAGGCGATCGAGCGCGCGGGAGACCTTCGCGAGGCAAAGTCGGTCAAAGGTTGGCTTTCGCGCGTTCTGGCAACGACGATTGCCGATTTCCAGCGGACTGTCATCCGACGGCGCAGCAAGGAGATCGGTGTCGATCCGCATGAGCTTGCCGAGAGCAGCCATGCGCACACGCAACCGGAGGTGGATCTTGACCAGACAGTGTGCAATTGCCTTTACCGGCTCCTGCCGACATTGAAACCTGTCTATGCGGAGGTCATCTGGCGCGCCGATTTGCTCGAAGAGCCGCGGGACGAGATCGCGAAAAGTCTCGACACGACGGTCAACAATGTGACCGTCAGATTGCACCGCGCACGTCGTGCGCTGAAGACCCGACTCCTGCAGATGTGCCGCACGTGCATCGAGCATGGCTTTCTCGACTGTGAATGTGCCCATGCAGAGTCCTCGCTTCGAGCCAATGTGGAAGGGTCCTCGGCTGATTAGAGACGGCAGATATCTGTCAGGTCTCGAGCGGTTCTCCGGGGCGTACTGCCAAGTGGATTGTGCGGGACATTGGCTGACAGTACCTGCCCGGACGGGCGCAGGAATGTCTTGGCTCACCTGCAACGAACAGGCATATGTCATGTTGGCGGGATGACGGAGGCGGCTCGCGGGAAGATGGCATCGAATCTCGAATAATCTCCTGCACACCGACTGTCTGACCCATCACCACGGTCGCTGCTTCGTGGCGGGTGTTCTGTCCGCATCACTACGAAGGGCTTTCGTTGACGCGTTGACGACCCGCCGACGAGGATTCCGGCCGGGCTGTTTCATTGCGCCACGCCTTTAGCGCTGCGGCGATTTGTGGGACGACACTGATTGCGTTGGATGGATGCGCAATGGTGTCGGTACTGACGATCCGGCCGGTGCCCGCCGCCTGCAGTTTCCCAAAGGCATCGCCAGCCAGGATCGGATGGACGACGATCGCGATCGGCGCTGCGGCAGCTGCTTCCCGAAGAATGTGCACCGCTTCGATCATGGTGCGCGCGCTCGAGGCGATGTCATCAATGATCACCGGTGTAAGGTTGGATAAATCGGGAAGATTGTCGGCCGAAACACTGACGTCATAGTCGCCCCTGCGCTCCTTGCGGAGAACTGCGTAGCGAGCGCCGGCAAGGCCGGCGATCTCTTCGACCCACTGACCGCTTTCCTCGTCGGGACCGACAAGGACCGGATTGGGAACTTCCTGGCGTATCCACCCGGCGATTGCGGGCGCGGCCTGAACCGCAATGGCCGGAATGGAATAAACTGCGCCGAGGTCCGAGTGACGATGAAGGTGCGGATCGACGGTGATGAGCGCATCAAACGTGCGCGAGAGTAGGCGCGCGAAAGTGACCGAAGTTACGGCTTCGCCTTCATTGAAGGCCTTGTCCTGGCGCATATAGGCCAGATAGGGCGCAACGAGGCCAACGCGGCGCGCGCCCATTTCGCGTGCCTTGTCGGCCGCGAACAAGAGGGCCAAGGCCTTGGTATCGGGCCGATCGAGCGTGCACAGCAGAACGACGTCTCGCTCACGGACGGAGGACAACAGGCGCACATAGCTCTCGCCGTCCGGAAACTGGCGCCAGACGATTTCTCCAAGCTCCATGCCGGTCTCGGCACACAAGTGAGCCGCCATGTCGGGCGAGGCGCTGAGCGAGAACAGGACCGGATTCATAGGCTTGCCAATCGGATGGCGTCGGGATTGGCGGCGGCGAAGGCCAGCGCGTAGTCCAGTTCGCCGCGGCTCTCCGCGTGAACGGTGAAGATCGGCTCTCCCCGCGCTACTGTCGCACCCAGCTTCACATGCAGCGATATACCTGCCGATTTGGATCGCGGTGCACCCGCCAACTTGGCAACACGCGCCAGCGTCCGATTGTCGAATGCCGCCACCCTGGCACTGCGAGGTGCGCTGATCGTATATCGCAGCGGTGCGGTGGACGGTTCGGAAAAGCCCCCTTGAGCTTCGCAAATCGCCATGAACTTGTCGAGCGCCCGGCCGTCGTCGAGGATCGCGCTCGCCTGCGCACGCCCCCGCCCGGGCGGTCCGCCGGCGAGGTCGAGTATTCTGCCTGACAGATCAATCGACCGCTCGCGCAGGTCCGCCGGAGCATCGGGAGCTCTGCGAAGGACGGCGAGAACATCGTGCGCCTCGAGCGCTGGCCCGATGCCCGACCCCACCGGCTGTGTTCCGTCGGTCAACACCGGGGTCACCGAGAGATGGAATTCCGCCGCGACCGCGACCAGATGCGCGCTGAGCCTGGCTGCTTCAGCTGGTGAGCGCACTTTGGCAGTTGCGCCCACGGGTAGATCGAGCAGGACATGCGTCGCCCCGGCCGCGAGCTTCTTGGACAGGATGGACGCGACAAGTTGGACTTCACTATCCACATCGAGCGCGCGCTCGACTCCGATCAGGATGTCGTCAGCCGGGCTCAGGCGCACATTGCCGCCCCAGACGACACATCCGCCCTCACGCTCGACCACGCGCCGCATCGCTGCCAGATCGAGATTGACTGGCGCCATCACTTCCATCGCATCGGCCGTCCCTGCCGGCGAGGTGATGGCGCGGGAAGAGGTTTTGGGCATGGTGAAGCCGGCAGCGGTGACAATCGCCACAATGAGCGGAGTGGTGCGGTTGGCCGGGAGCCCGCCGACGCAGTGTTTGTCCAAAACCAGTTCATCGGGCCAGTCGAGCCGGTCACCCGCTTCGAGCATGGCACGTGTCAACGCCGCAGTTTCTCTCACGTCGAGCGGCTGCCCGGCAAAGGCGGTCACAAATGCGGCGAGTTCCACGTCGGAATAGCGGCCGGTGGCGATATCCGCGACGATCCGCGCAAGCCGGTCCTGCTCGAGACGATGGCCGTAGATCTTGGCGCGCACATCGCTCATCGAAGCGAGTGGCTGCGGATGACGCACTTCAATGACATCGCCATCGCCAGCGTGAAGCTGGCGCCAAAGAGCGTTCGGCAATCCGACCTCGTCGGGGTCGAGCAGGCCGTTTGTCGTGAAAAAGAGCGTTGCGAGTGCGCGGCGGCCTCCCGCATGGACTTCCACGCGCGTCCGCGTCGCGAACCCTTCCGAACGGGCGACTGGACAGTCTGCGTGCATGAACACGATCGCTTCGCCGCCGGTCTCGATGCCGAGGCGTCGGACGCGCAGGCCATGAGGCGCCACTGGCTGGTCGGTAAGCATCTGAGGCCCGCTCGCCCTCACGCGAGAACCACGCGCTCGCCGTGTTCGGGCACCCGCGCCTCCCACCCAAGCCGTTCGGTGATGCAACGGCGAAACATATCGGAGGCCTCCGGCTCACCGTGAGTCACGAATGTCTGGATCGGCGGATCCTCGAAGCCGCCAAGCCATCGCAGGAGTTCGCCCTGGTCGGCATGGGCAGACAGCATGTCGAGAGTGGCAACCTCTGCGCGCACAGGAATGAACTCTCCGTGGATCTTCAGTTCGCTGGCACCATCGCGCAGGGCTGCGCCCCGTGTCCCGCCAGCCTGGAAACCGGCCAGGAGGATCGAGTTGCGGGGATCGGGGGCATAAGCTTTGAGATGATGCAATATCCTTCCGCCCGTCGCCATCCCGCTGGCCGCGACAATGATTTTGGGCATGGGGTCGCGATTGAGGCGCTTTGAGTCCTCGACGTCACGGACGTATTCGGCAATGCCGCAGGCCTCCCGACACTGCTCTTCTGTTAGGCGGTGCTCTCCAACATGGTCGCAGAAGATCGAACTTGCGTTGACCGCCATCGGGCTGTTGAGGAAGATCGGTACAGGACCAAACCGTCCGCGGCGACGCAGTTGGCTCAGATGAAACAGCAGCGTCTGCGCGCGTCCGACAGCAAATGACGGGATGATGACGCTTCCACCGCGCCCGATGGTGCGGTTGATGACATCTTCCAACGCGGTTTCGGGGTCGGTCTCGTCATGGTGTCGGTTGCCATAGGTCGACTCGACGACGAGATAGTCTGCTCGCGGAACGCGCACCGGATCGATCATCGTTGCTGCGGAGTAGCGGCCGATATCGCCCGAAAAGACGATCCGCTTCCCGTTGCAGTTCAGCTCGATGCTGGCCGCCCCGAGAATATGCCCCATTGGCCGGAAGATCGCGCTGCAGCCTTCGGCAACCCTCGTTGGTTCGTCGAAGCCGGTCGGAGCGAAGGAGGCAAGCGCCGCCTTGGCATCGCGTTCGGTATAGAGTGGAAGAGCCGGGGTGTGTTTGCTGAACCCGCGCTTGTTGGCATAGCGCGCGTCCGCTTCCATGAGATAGCCGCTGTCCGGGAGCAGGAGCTCGCACAGCTTGAAGGTCGCGTGCGTGCTGATCACGGGGCCACGGAAACCGTCGCGGACAAGCGCCGGAATGAAACCCGAATGATCAAGATGAGCATGCGTGAGGAGAACGGCATCGATATCGGCCGGCGCTACCGGGAGCGGTTGGCGATTGCGCAGGCGTAGCTGCTTGAAACCCTGGAACAGGCCGCAGTCGACAAGGATTTTGCAGTCGTCGGTCTCGACGAGATATTTCGATCCGGTAACCGTACCGGCACCGCCCAGAAAAGTAAGTTGCAAGGTCATTGGCGCCTTCCTCGGGTGTGGAGCGGCACACCGCGCCGCTTGATGGATAGAGACGCGCTCGCTCGACTATAGTTACAACCCGAACGTCCCGCGCATTGTTTGCTCTGCCGCATTTGTCCGGGCCTGTCTGGGCGTTGTCGGCCGCTCAACCGCTGGAATTATCCCGCTTCGACAGGAGGGGCAATGCGCCAGCGGTATGCTGCGGGTAGCACAGCATCACGCAGGAATCGGGCTCGCCGTGGGGCTCCGATCGCTTTCTCCGGACTCCGCTACGCTGCTGCCGATACCTTCCATTCGCGTCCTTTTGAGGAGCAGTGCATTCACGGCCACGAGCGCGGAGCTCCCCGACATGGCGATGGCGGCGACCGCCGGGCTGATGATCAGCGGGTAGAGGACCCCCGCCGCGACCGGAAAGGCAATGACATTGTAAGCGACAGCCCAGAACAGGTTCTGGTGCATCTTGCGCAAGGTTGCTTTCGAAAGAACGATGGCGCCGACCACGTCATAAGGATCGCTGCGCATAAGTACGACATCGGCGCTTTCCATAGCGACGTCGGTGCCGGCCCCGATCGCAAAACCCACATCGGCCTGGGTCAGCGCCGGCGCGTCGTTAATTCCGTCTCCAACCATGCCCACGCGCTTGCCTTGGGCCTGCAACTCCTTGACTTTATCGGCCTTCTGTCCGGGCAGGACGTCGGCGAGCACGGTGGCGATGCCCAGCTGTGCCGCCACGCGCTTTGCCGTGCCCTCATTGTCGCCGGTCAGCATTGCCACTTCGACCCCGCGCTTGCGCAGCGCTGCGACGGCCGCAATGGCGGTGGGGCGCGGGGCGTCGGCGATGGCGATCAGACCGACCAGATCGCCTTTGTGCGCGACGTGAACGACCGTCCGTCCGGCACCCTTCAGCTCGTCCGCCGCTTCGGACAAGGCGCCTAGTGGGACGTTCTCCTCGTCCATCAGTCGGCGATTGCCGAGCAGCACCGTGCTGCCACCGACCAGCGCCTCTGCGCCCATGCCTTCCCGGTTGTGAAAGTCGCGGACGTCGTCGAGCGCGAGATCTCCTGCGCGGTCAAGGATGGCGAGTGCGAGCGGATGTTCCGAACCACGCTCGACCGCGGCGGCGAGCCGCAAAACATCCTCGTCGGACCGGCCTTCCGCAGCGACGATGTCGACCACATGCGGCTGCCCCATCGTTAGCGTGCCGGTCTTGTCGAACACGATGACGTCGAGTTTGGTCGCATCCTCGAGCGCGCCGGCATTCTTGAACAGGATACCGTTGGTCGCGCCGAGCCCGGTCCCGACCATGACCGCCATCGGGGTCGCGAGTCCCAGAGCATCCGGGCAAGCAATGACGAAGACGGTTATCGTCAGCGTGACGGCGAACAGCAATGGCGCGCCGAGCCACCAGAACCATGTCGCAAAGGTCGCCAGTCCGATAAGGATCGCGATCAAGACCAACCACTGCGACGCGCGGTCGGCAAGCAGCTGCGCCGGGGCCTTGGAATTCTGCGCTTCCTGGACGAGCTTGACGATTTGGGCCAGCGCGGTGTCGGCACCAACCTTGGTTGCCTTGTACCGGAAGCTGCCGCTCTTGTTGATCGATGCGCCGATGACTTCGTCGCCGACCGCCTTGTTGACCGGCATCGACTCGCCGGTAAGCATCGATTCATCGATCAGCGAGGTTCCTTCGACGATTTCCCCGTCGACGGGGATCTTGTTGCCAGGCTTGATGATGATCGTCTCGCCCACCTGGACTTCGGAGGTGGCGATCTCCACTTCGCGGCCTTCGCGAATGACGGTCGCCATCGGCGGCGCGAGATCGAGCAGTGCGCGAATCGCCTGCGACGCCCCGGCGCGCGCGCGCATTTCGAGCCAGTGGCCGAGCAGGATGAAGACCAGCAGGACCGCGACTGCCTCGTAGAACTGCACACCGGGAAAGAGGAAGGTCGAGCCGACGCTGAAGAGATAGCCTGTTCCAACCGACAGCACGACAAGCACCGCCATATTGAGGATCCCGTTGCGCAGCGCGCGCCAGGCGGCGACGAAGAACGGCCAGCTGGGATAGATGACCGCAGCGCTCGCGAGGAAGAACAGCCACAGATCGAGGCCCAACCCGAAAGGCGGAGCAGGCGGCGTGAACATGCCGCCCATTGGCGAATAGACGAAGATCGGAATGGTAAAGAGGAGAGCCACCAAGAACCGGTTGCGCATGTCGCGGACCATCGCTTGCATGTCGGCACCAGCGCCGTGTCCCATCTCGTGCGCCATGGCATCCTGCGCGTGCGCCTTGCTGGCAGCCGCAACTCTTTCGTGGCCGGCATGAGCGGATGGTACCGGGTTGGGGCCTGGCTTGCAGACATGTCGGGGATGGACCGCGCCGCGGCAGCGGAACCCGCAGGAGAGCACGGTCCGGCGCAGCTTTTCCTCGCTCGTCAAACCCCCGTCAAAATCAATCGTAACGCTTCCCGAAGCCGGATTGGCGACAGCGCGACTGACGCCGTCCTCGGCTTCCAGTTGTTTCTCTACGCCAAGATGATCGAGTTCCTCGAAGAGGCCGCCGACCTCAAGCGTCACTTTTGCCAAACCAACCTCCAGAAGATTCTTCGTTCTCTCGTCCGGCAGCGTGCACTCCGGATTCGTTGCTCGCTTGGCAAAGACGCTTGAACACCGACGGAATTACACCGTGAGTTCGGATTCGCTCTTTCACGGTATCGCGGCGCGACCAATTGGCTCGCCGCGTCCGCCTCGGATCGGCTCAAACGGTTCGCGCCGCGAACAGATGGCATCGCCAAAGACAACCGACATTCCCTTCGCACGCTGACGTGCGATGATTTCGGCATCGGTATCGAGCGCGACATAACTGATGCGCTGAGCGTCCAGCAGATCAGCCAGAAGATGCCCAACCCGGCCGAAGCCGCCGATAATCACGTGGGCTTCCCCTGTAATCCCGAGGTCGGCAGGTACGAGGGTGCCATTCTCCCGCTTCTCCAAAAATCGGCCCAGCAGACGGCCGGCGGCGGAAAGGGCCGGGGTGAGAAACATCGTCAAGATAACCACCATAAGCATGAACTGACCGACAGTTGGGTCCAGCACACCGACCGCAAGCCCGGCAGCGAGGACGACAAATGCAAATTCGCCGCCTTGGCAGAGCAGGACCGCAGTCTCCGCAGCGACGGCGGTGGGCTGCCGGAACGCTTTCGAAACCACGAACAGGGTCCCAGCTTTGAGTGCGACGAGGCCAATCACTGAAAGTACGACCCAGCCCAGCAACTGCCAGACGGCACTCACGTCAAGGCTCATGCCAACGGACATGAAGAAGAGGCCCAGGAGTAGGCCCTTGAAGCGCTCAATATCACTGGCGATCTGGTGACGATACTCGGTGTCTGCGAACAGCAGCCCAGCAAGAAATGCGCCGAGCGCCATCGAAAGGCCCGCCTGTGCCGTGAGTGCAGCGGTTCCAAGCACAATCAGCAGGACGGCGGCCAATAAACACCTCGCGGCTGCCGCTGCCGCCGACGAACCGCAACAGCGGCCGAATAGCAATGCGTCCGACGGCCAGAATGGCGGCGATAATGATAGCAGCCTGAAGGATCGCCCGTGTAGCGGCTCCGGCCAGCGACTCGCTACCTTCCGCGCCGGCCACGCCTACGAGAAAGAGGATGGGGACGACGGCGAGGTCTTGAAACAGGAGGATACCGAACGCCGCGCGCCCGGACCGGGTGCCAAGACGCCCTGTCTCAGTCAAACTCTGCATGACGAGCGCGGTGGATGATAATGCCAGACAAAGCCCTAAAATGGCGGATGCGATCATGGAGTTGCCGAAGGCGTAGGCGATTGCCCCGATGATGGCAGCGGATGCGCAGACTTGCCCGGTGCCAAGACCGAAAACGATCCGTCGCATCCCCCACAATTGCCTCGTTGAGAGTTCAAGGCCGATCATGAACAGCAGAAAGATTATGCCGAGCTCAGCGACGCGACGGACACCGTCGACATCCGCGATGACGACATAGGCGAGCAATGGCACATCCACGACAATGCGATTGAGACCGTGCGGCCCAATCAGGAGACCGGCAAATAGAAATCAGAGGACAGAGCTGACGCCGAGTTTACGGACGGTCGGGATCACCAATCCGGCAGCCGCGAGGAAAACAAAAATTTCCCTCAAGTAGGGAATTTTGTGATCCAACAGTTAAGCCTTTCTAATAGCTGCCATTGAAGCGAATTGCTCGCACGCTGCCGATCTATGACCCGGTAACGGTCGTCTCGCTTGTAAATGGGAGTTCGGGATACCCGGACGATAAGGGTCAAGGAACATCAGGAATTTTGAGGTGCGTCACCCCGCATCGCTTTTGCCTCCCTCCTCCACCAACAGGAAGACTGTAAACTTTCCCCGATCCAGCGCCACGACATTCCGTCACTCGGCGAGGAAGCGCTCGGATTTTGCTGTGTCCATTCGCGCGCCGGAGGCGAGCGCCGGCGAACGCCGCAAGAAGAACATCAGAACCATCACGCTCATGATCGCCGCAAAGAAACACCAGACCGATATGAACCAGGTTAGGTAAAAGATGCCGGCAAGAAGAAACGACACGATCGCTGCGATGCCAAACCATCGCACCCAGCGGTGGCTCGACAGAAGAGGGCTTATGCAGGTTCCCAAAATATACAGAGCCATGACGATTTTAACGTAGAAGTGGGGTGATACGTAGTCGATATGTCCCTCGGCAGCTGTAGCCACAATCGGAAGCCGGATGAGGAAATAGAGCAGATAAAGACCCACTGCTGTTCCTCCCGCAACCGCTACCAGCAGCGCCTTGCGGCGCCATTTCACAGGTTCGAGAAAATAGACGGCGAGCGGGACAAAGATTGGCCAGAGTACGTGTGAAAATATCGAATAGGCATAAGTCAGCACGGTACTGAGAAGCTGCGTCTTGTCAGGGAATGTCAGCCAAAGTGCGCCCTCGATCAATTGCTGAACGCCAAACAGGAGCGGTATCGCTGCATATGGCCGCTCGGCAGGGTTCCGCGCAAGGCGTATGCTGAATGCACCGGTAACCAGCAACGCTGCTCCGGCGGTGAAACTAGCTGTGGCCGAAAAGCACATATTTGACCTTACCCCCGCAAATTCACGCGCTCATTCTCAATCGACCCTCGCACATTCGGCGGGGACCCGTCTCGATCGACACATGCTTGGGAACTTCCAAAGATGCCACACTAGAGTGCGTACCGCGCGCAGACAAAGATCCCAAACATAAGGCAACCTTGCGTGATCGGGAAGACTGATGTCACGGATAAGGGGACCCACGAGCTCGCGGTTCCAGTGTAATACGTATCCGTACCAAGCGTCTCAATGGGCGCCGGAGGTGCAACGCCCGACAGCAGGGGAGTGCTGGCCCGATCACAATAGCCTTGATCCTTGCCGCGCTTGCGCCGCTCATTGCGGTCCTCGGACTGCTGGTCATGCTTCGTTTGCCTGCCGCCGTGGCGATGCCTATCAGCCTTCTCGTTACCGCCCTTGTGAGCGTCGTCATCTGGCGTGTGCCGGTAATCCAGGTTCTTGCTGCCGCCGCCGAGGGGACGGTGATCGCGGCATCGATCGTCTGGATAGTCTTCGGGGCGATTTTCCTGCTCAAGGTTCTCACGGCAGGCGGAGCCATGACCGTCATCCGGGACGGGTTCACCCGCATTGCCCCTGACCCCCGCGCGCAAATTATAGTCATCGCCTGGCTTTTCGGGGCCTTCCTCGAAGGTGCTGCTGGTTTCGGAACCCCGGCCGCGATCACCGCACCCTTGCTTGTCGCTCTGCGCTTCAAGCCAATGGCAGCCGTGGTGCTTGCGCTGATTGCCGACAGCAGCCCTGTTTCCTTCGGCGCGATCGGCACGCCCGTCGCAATAGGCCTCGCGCAGGGTCTGGAGGAAGACGGACAGGTCGATGCGGCAATCGCGGCCGACGGTGACCAAAGTTTGGAAACCATGCTCGAGGCAGTCGCGGTTCAGGCAGCGATGATAGATCTTTTTGTCGGCAGCCTCATCCCTCTCATCATGATCCTGATCTTCACGCGTTTCTTCGATGTGCGTCAAAGTTGGAAGGCCGGTCTCGCGGCGTGGAAATTCGCCTTGGCGGCCGGCTTTGCCTACACGCTGCCCGCACTTGGCGTGGCGGCAATGCTCGGGCCCGAGCTGCCCGCGCTCATCGGCGCTCTTTGTGGTCTAGCGATCATCGTTCCGATTGCCCGGAAGGGATGGCTTTTGCCGGATGGAGGGCTGAGACCAACTTTAGAGCACGGCGCCCTCGTCGCCTCCCCGATGTCACTCAAGCGTGCCTGGTCACCCTATTTGCTTCTCGCGGTGATGCTTGTCGTTACGCGGATCGAAATCCTGCCGTTCAAGAGTTGGTTGAACAAGGTTTCCATTCAATGGAACGGCATCTTCGGGACAGAGATCAGTGTCTCGGTCGCGCCATTCTACCTGCCAGGCGCCATGTTTGTTGTCATCGCCGTGCTGACGCTTCGCATGCACCGGATGAACCTTGCCCAGGTCCGAACTTCGCTCAATGAGGCTGCCCGAATCGTCGGAACGAGTGCGATGGCACTGGGCGCAGCGGTGCCGATGGTACGCATTTTTATCCAGTCAGGCGTAAACGACGCTGGTCTTCGCAGCATGCCGATGGAGCTTGCCAGCTTTGCCGCTGGCGGTGTCGGGACGAAATGGCCGCTGGTCGCTCCGTTGCTTGGCGCCCTTGGCAGTTTTCTTTCAGGTAGCGCCACATTCAGCAATATGACATTTGCTCTTTTGCAGACGCAGGCCGCTGAGCAGGTCGGCATGCCAACAGTACTGGTGCTCGCCGGACAAATGCTCGGTGCGAATGCCGGCAACATGGTATCTGTGCTGAACGTGGTAGCCGCAGCCGCGGTGGTTGGTCTGATCAGGGAGGAAGGAACGATCATTCGTTTCACCTTCCTGCCGATGCTCATCTACGCGCTGGCCTCGGGCACGATCATCTTTGCGCTCATGCTGGCGTCGTGACAATGGATCGCGGGCTCCGGCAGTTCGATCACTGTCGCACGGCGCGGGGCTAAATCATGCCGAGGCCACGAACATTATCCGGTAAAAGTGGCCAATAAACTTGCCGCCACTTCACCTAACTCTGAGCCGCTAAATTGGGTAGCGGCATTTTCTTGCTAACCGGCGAGACGGGCGACCTCATCCGCCAACATTCGCTGCGATTGCTGGAAGAACTCCCGAGCGTCCAGGCCTGGCGGAATCGGAGGTAGAAGCGAAACTGTAATGACGCCGGACCGCAGGACAGATCCGGCCGGCCAGAAGCGCCCGGAATCGTGAACGAAAACAAGCGCGGGCAGGCCAAGCGTACGATACAACAGTTCCACGCCGCGTTTGAAAATGATTGGCGATCCGACCGGTTGGCGTGTGCCTTCTGGAAAAATCAACAGTGATCGGCCGTCGGAAAGAGCATCCCGGCACGCTGTCACCATGCTTCGCACCGAGCCGGTGGTGTCGCCTCGATCGATGATGACCATGGGAGAATATCGAAGATACCAACCCAGAACGGGTATTTTGAGAAGTTCCTGCTTCGCGACTATGGCCAGATCGGGAAATAACACGAGTGCCGCAATCGTTTCCCAGGGCGACTGATGATTTCCCAGAATCAAGGCTGGTCTGAGAGCAATATGGCAATCGCCGTGTACGCGATGTATTATACCGGTCCACGCGGCAAGGAGTGCCAAGGTCCCTCGCGCCCAGAGCCGCGTAATTCTGCGCACAACTCGCGGAGGTCTTCCGCTGAGGCAGAGAACAGGAATCAGAGGCGCGAAGCTTAGAGTCCAGAGAACCCAGGAAGCTTTGAAAAGCCATGTTCTCAGCGTGAGAATGTGGAAATGCCTTCCATTTGCGTGCCGCGCGGACCCATGCCGAGGGTTCAGATGGGCCATCAAAAGAGACGCGTACAGGGCACAGGAATTACACAAGCACCTGTTGCACGGCGCGCGGACCTGGCTCGTGGTGCGCGGGCGCGGTTCGAAATCTTCGATGGTGATGATGGCGCACTCGGATCGGCCAACTTGCCGTGTCGACGAGCTGGGTGAAACTTCATGGAAGCTGGAAAGGACGACAAAAGCCGACCTTCCCGAGCGCGTTGCGATATCCGGGCGGCCGGAAGATCGGCTTGCTGGGAGGTTTCCGAGCTTCAGAAATGTGTGGAAAGCGGCGGGCCGCAGGCTATGATCGTCCTTATTGCGGTTTTGGTCTCACCGATAAGGGCAACCGGCACAGTTGCGATTCCCGCAGCTCTGACAGGCGCATCATTGCCGCCTGCAAACACTGCATCCCCAAAGAACATCATCTCGTCCTTGCGAATGCTGACCACCTCGGCAAAGCGCGCAAGCCCGTAGGCCTTGTCGACGCCGCGCCGTGTAATATCGAGCGAAGTCGCTCCACCGATACGAATCGAAAAGGCTGGCAACTTTGGCTCGAGGAAAGCTTTGAGCCGCTGACGTTTGCGAAGATCGGGATCCCAGCTTCGTTTTTGGTCGAGTGGCGCCTGCTGGCCGAGACCGGAAAAGGTGATCTGCGTACCTCGATCCTCGATCCGATCGCCCCAGCTCTGCCCGGCATCCAATCCGATCGCCGCGATTGCCTGTAGCAGCGCTGCGTAGATCGCGCTGCGCTCAGTTTCAGTCAGTTCATCGGCATAGATTTGCCGCCAGCGGCGCTCATATTGGAAAAACTTGCTTCCGGAAGTGGGCAAGAGAAAGAGCCGGGACAGGTCAGCGACATCGGGCAGCCGTCCGAGCAGCTGCTTGTCGAATTGGGGCCAGTCCCCGCCTGAGATGACCGCAACCGCCATATGATCGAGCAGGCTGGCCAGAAGGCCACCCATTTCGGCATCAATCGGCTGCTTGCTTTCAGCCAGAGTCCCGTCGAGGTCAAATATGGCGATCGATTTCATGGACGCTCTTTCAAATCCGAATTCAGATTGGGATAGCCACCGAAAACGAGATGCGCGCGCGCTGGGGTCGCGTTTGGCGCAGATCCGGCGATCTCCAATTCAGCCCTCACACTCGCCCATTCACGACAAGCCGTGGCGCATCTGCGCGCAGGGGATCACTGGAGCCGGCCTGCGAAAAGGATGTCTGTGGTTGGGCCTCAAAGTGGGGTTCCGCTTGTTGTAGCGGGATGGGCCGGTTCGCAACATCGCCAATTATCATTGCATAACGTTGCGCCACCGCCGACCAGGTCATTGTGCGGCCGAGCGCAAAGGCGCGTGCCTCGGTCTGGCGTCGCAAGCTGAAGTCCGACAGGAGGCGGCCGACGGCACCGGCCATCGCCTGCGGGTCGCTGAACGGCACCAGCATGCCGCGGCCGTCCGCCAGCAACTCCTGCGCATGCCAATAGGGAGTCGAGACGACCGGCTTTCCCAGGCCAACGGCATAGGCAAGCGTGCCAGAGCAAATCTGCGCCTCGTTAAGATAGGGCGTGACATAGATATCGCAGGCTGCGAGCAGCTGCAGCAGATCGGGCAGATCGACATAGCGATCGACAAAATGGAGATGGCTGGCTACGCCGAACTCGTCCGCCAGTTTGCGAAGACTGTCGCGATAGCGCTCCCCCTCGCTCGCGCGCAGGTGCGGGTGGGTCGCGCCGACGACCGCATAGAGAAGGTCGGGATTGGTCCGGACCAGTTGCGGCAGCGCGGCGATCATCGTCTCGATCCCTTTCCCCGGTGAAAGCAGGCCGAACGTCATGGCAACCGAGCGCCCGCCGAAGCCAAGCGCGTGCTTCGCGCGCTCTGAATCGGACAGAGCAAGGTCGGGAATACCATGCGGCACAACAGCAATCTGGTCTGCCGGTGCAGCATAGATCTGTTCCAGCATCTCACGGCCCTTTTCGGCCATCACGACGAGACGGGCCGAATGCCTAATCAGTTCGGCCATGACCCGTCGCTGATCGTCATCCGGTGTGCTCAGAACTGTATGCAAGATGGTGACCAGAGGTTTGCGAAGCTGGCGCAGGAAGCTCGCGAGATAGGATCCCGCCGGACCGCCATAAAGCCCGAATTCGTGCTGCAGGAGAACGGCATCGACAAGCGAGGAGTTCAGATACTCGGCGGCGTCGGTGTACGTCCGGGCATTTTGCTGTTCAATTTCCAGACCAACTTCCGCAGGGTAATCATACGCTCCAGCTTGATCGGTGACCGCAATCATCCTGCAACCCATTTTGGGCAAACCGTGCACGATCGCGCCGCGCAAATCCTGTGAGAAGGTGGCAATTCCGCATTGCCGGGGCACATAGCTGCCGACCATGGCGATCTGAGGGCTGGCATTCACGACGTTGACTGGATGCATGGTGGATTCTTCACTCGGTCTGTGTGGTAGGACGAGGCGGTTGCCGATGCTCTCGGGCAAGGTTCGTCCCCTGGATATTGACAAGGACGCGGAGTGAGACTTTTCCTTACGAAAAGCGCGCGCCGCGCGCCGCGCGCCGTATGACAACTGTAAGAAGTCGCGCATCGAATCGTCCCTGTGGGCGTTTGATAGGCGGTCCAGAATGGGATGCTATTCATCCGGAGTGCGCATGGCCCGGTAGCGTGGGATCCGAGATGCAAACAACACGGAGCTGCCAATTTCTCCGAATACCGACTGCCCGGCACGGGACGCCCCCCACTCCTCCATCCCGTGCACGGGGAAGGGCGGCACGTCCAAATCCTGGCGTGTCGCCCTTTCATCTGTCGTCCTTGCGGAACTGGCGCCAATGGGCATTCTCGTTGACGGTGGCAGGTTCTGGGATGGCCGGATCGGCTGCACTGATAGTGCGGCCGGCCCGGCATGAACCTGACAGATCCCATTCCGCTCGCTTACCTGACGCTGGAGTGGACGATCCGCCTTGTCATGCTCGTGACTGTCACATCACGGCGCTCGCCGGAGGAAGCTCGCACCTGGCTTCTGTTCGCTCTCTTTCTTCCGATCCCGACGTTTTTATTTTATCTTATCGCCGGCCAACCGAAGGCACCGCGCTGGCGTCGGCGGCGGTTCGCCGAGGGGCAAATCCTGCTTGCGCGCGCGGCCCGGCAAATCGTCCATTCGCGCCATTGCCTGCGGCCGGCGGTGTCGGGTCATCTGGAATCAGCCACGCGCTTCGTCGAAAGCCTCAGTCGATTTCCGGTGCTGGGCGGAAATGCAATCCATTTTCTACCTGATTACGAAGGGGTAATCGATCGGCTTGTTGAGGATATCGAACAGGCAAGCGATCATGTTCATCTGACGACCTATATTTTTGCGGATGACGCAAGTGGCGACCGGATTATGTCGGCGCTGCTGCATGCCGCGAAGCGCGGGATCGATTGCCGCGTGCTGATCGATGCGATGGGTTCGTTTTCCTGGGCATCTTCCGTCACGCGCAGACTGAGGTCGGGAGGTGTCGCGGTCGCTCGCGCGTTCCCCGTCGCATTTCCAGGTTTGGGCAAGGTGCGTGCGGATATTCGCAATCATCGCAAGATCGTCGTGATCGACGGGCAGGTGGGCTACATCGGTTCGCAGAATGTTATCGACAAGAAGGCGTCCTCGGGCCTGATCAACAAGGAACTTGTCCTGCGCGTCGAAGGGCCGATCGTGCTCGAATTGCAAGCGGTCTTTACCGCCGACTGGTTTCTCGAACGAGGGGAGGTGCTCGACCGGAGCCAATTTTTTCCACATGGGCGCGCCAAGGGCAAATACGCCGCTCAGCTTCTGGCGAGCGGTCCGGAATATCCCCTGGCGGGCGCAGGTCCGTTAGTGGTTGCCCTGGTTCATGGCGCGCGGCGCAGTGTCACTTTGACGACCCCATATTTCATTCCGGATGAATCGCTTCTCCAGGCTCTGAAAACAGCCGCGATGCGCGGGGTCGAAGTGCGGATCATTCTTTCGCATGCTAGCGATTCCTGGCTCGTAGGCTTGGCGCAGCGATCCTATTATGGAGAATTTCTGAGCGCCGGGGTCGCGATCTATCTTTACCGCGAGGGGCTGCTGCATGCCAAACACATCAGTATTGACGACGAGATCGTCCTCATCGGATCGCTCAATCTCGACATGCGCTCCTTTTATCTCAATGCCGAGGCCAGCCTAGTTTGCTACGATCGAGAGATTGCTGTCGATCTCAGGATGGAACAGCAGCGCAATCTGGCCGTTAGCGATACGCTCAGCCTGGAGGCTTGGAGGAGGCGGTCCTTCCTCGCGACCTTGGCGCAGAACATTGCACGGCTCTTCGGCCCTCTCCTTTGAACGCTTCACCACCCCCGCGCGGAGCATTGGCGGAGCTTCCTCGGCAGTGATTGCTCGTAATTAGCCTTGTCGATCAGGGTGCGCGCAGCCAGTATGCGGAGCGCAGAGCTTGTCGCTTACCGAAGTCTGCGAGCGCATCCTGGATCCGGCATGCTTGCCCGGCTTGCCCGTCCTGGGAGGTCGAATATTGCCGACAGCGCCAAACGCTCGCGGGTTGCGCGCCCCTTTCAGCGCGGTCGCCTCGGCGAAGAAAGCGCCCACATCGCACCAATTCTCAATGCCTGAAAATCGCCGCGCACGCGGCGACCGCATTCAATCTGCCATTCCCGGATAATGACTGGCCGTCCAGGCGCACCGGCCTTGAAGCCATACTACCTTGGAGCGATGTCCTGTAATAGATCGCCTTTGGCGGCGTCTTTCGAAAGTCATCCAGCAAGGTGGGAGCCGAAATGCGCAAATCCAAACAAGTCCATGCCGTACTTGGCCGGCGTTTGCTCGCGGTTCTGGCTCCGTTGCTTCGACGGCTCGTCAAACGGGGCGAACTCGTGCTGATCGACGCCGCGGGCAACCGGATGACTTTCGGCACGCCGCAGGATAGTCCGCGAGTGATCGTACGGCTGCACAGGCTTGACCTTCCGCTGCGCCTGCTCATCAATCCCTCGCTGACGCTTGGCGAAGCCTACATGAATGGAGAATGGACGATCGAGGAAGGCACGCTGCGCGACTTCCTGTTTGTTGTCTCATCGAACCTGACCGCGCTCGATGAAGCGCCTTTGGCGCGCCTGCGCGCGAAGCTGGGGCGTTTGGCTCATGTCCTGCGGCCCATCCGCAAGGCCAAGGCCAAAGCGAACGTTGCGCACCATTACGACCTTTCGAGCGGGCTCTATGAAATGTTCCTCGACGAGGATTGGCAATATTCCTGCGCCTATTTTGGCGAGGATTGTGACACGCTCGAGGACGCGCAGGCTGCCAAACGTTCGCACATTGCAAAGAAGCTCCTGCCCCAGCCAGGGCACCGGGTCCTCGATATTGGCTGCGGGTGGGGCGGACTAGCGATCGAGCTGGCACAGCACTGCGATGCGCAGGTGACGGGGATCACCCTCTCGGAGGAACAGCATCGCCGCGCTGGGGTCCGCGCCCGCGAGCAGGGCGTCGATGATCGCGCAGCCTTCAAACTGGCCGATTACCGCGAAATCGACGAGCAATTCGATCGCATTGTCTCGGTGGGAATGTTTGAGCATGTCGGTGCGGCGAGCTTCGGTACCTTTTTCGAGGCGATCAAGCAGAACCTGGCGCCGCGCGGAATAGCCGTCGTACATTCGATCGGCCGCATGGAACCGCCTGGCGGGCGCGACCCGTGGATCGACAAGTACATTTTTCCGGACGGCTATGTTCCCGCCCTGTCGGAAACACTCGCGGCGATCGAGCGCAGCGGCCTTTGGGTGACCGATATCGAAATATTGCGCCTCCATTACGCAGAGACGCTGCGCCACTGGTACGAGAGATTCCAGGAGCGGCGCGCCGCGGCGCACGCACTTTACGACGAACGCTTCTGCCGGATGTGGGAATATTATCTCGCTGCCTGTGAGATGATGTTCCGTAACGGAACCCTGATGGTATTCCAGGTACAGCTTGCCAAGGAGCGCGACGCCGTTCCCCTGACGCGCGACTATCTCTATTCCGATCCGCGGAAGGGGCATCCGCACTGGGCGGATGAGGCGCTCAACGAGCGCGTCGAATCCGAAACCGTCCCGCTGCGCGTGGGCGAATGCGTATGACGCGCAATCCATCATTAGCGACTGGATCGCGCGGCGGGCAGCCCGGGATCATGAAGCGGCTGCCGGTCGAATTGCATCCCGATGCATCGCGGGTCGTCATTCGGCCGTTTTTCCCGGCTGACGATCCCCTTGCCCTGACCATGCCGGAACGCTCGCGGCTGCAGCGCATCGTGGACAGGGTGCTCTCGATGGACCATGCAGCCGTCTCGGCCTACCTTGCGCAGACATTGCTCCCTTTCGAAGACCGCAGCTACTTCGTCGAGAAACTCTTGCTGGCGCGCTTCGAGGAGATCAACGGTCGCATCATCGCGAAATGCTCCGCTACGCGTGAACAGGCGTTGCTCATCGGCGCGTTCTTTCACCAGGAATATTCCTACGAGGCGGCGGCGCTTTTTAATCCGAGTGCCGTCCCGCATCCCGATCAGACGGGTCTGCCGCCAGGCAGCCTACGATTTGTGCTATCGTTGCGCGGCGTGGGGGAGGGGCATATTTCGTCCGTCACGTTCAGGACCGGCAGTTACAATATCAAAACCGGACTCACCATCGATGCGCCAAGCCGCCAGGTCGTCGCGCACCGGCTCGAGCGGGATCCCAATCCATCCGCTAGCGATGGGAGCATCCGGATCGTCTGCAACGAAGGCGATGATCTTTCCGAACGTGTCCTCTTCCCGGTAACGGCGCAGCAACGCAACGGCATCGAAGATCTGCGCCTGGTTCGCTTTGTCGAGGATGATGGCTCATCGCGCTATCTGGGCAGCTATACTGCCTATGACGGCCGGGCCATCGCGCCGGAACTTCTCACAACCGACGATTTCAGAACCTTCAATCTCCACAGAATGGAAGGACCGGGGGCTAACAACAAGGGCCTCGCCTTTTTCCCGAGACGGATAGACGGGAAATACGCACTGCTGTGCCGCCACGACGACGAAAGCATCTGGCTGGCGCTCTCAGACAATCTTCACCATTGGGGCGAAAGCGTCACTGTCGTCTCGCCGCGCTATCCCTGGGAGTTCATCAAGATCGGCAATTGCGGCTCGCCTATCGAACTGGACGAGGGCTGGCTCGTGATCACTCATGGCGTCGGTGCAGTACGAAACTACGCCATTGGTGCGTGCCTGCTCGACAAGAAGGATCCCTCCAGACTTCTGGCGCGCACCCGCGAACCGCTGTTGCGTGCGCAAGCGGACGAACGTTCAGGTTATGTGCCCAATGTGGTTTATAGCTGCGGCAGCCTGGTGCATGACGGGGTGCTTCTTCTTCCCTACGCAATTGCGGATAGTTACACGACATTTGCCACCGTCCCCATCGACCGGCTACTTGCCACTATGGAGTGAGGGCAGGTTTTTTGGTATTGGTTGGCGCTGAGCGCAGGACAAGCGGTGGATTCCAGACGATCGAATTTGGGCCAGCAGCGTGCTGCTGCACCGCGGATGCGGTTTGCGCGTACCCAAAGAGGACCCCCAATGTGGGGGTAGCTCTGTATCCTGTGCGGCGATGCAATACCCTGAACACCGTCCGGTCGATGACGCTTTGATTCCGCCGAGGCTGTCTGCCATTCTCGTGATGGTCCTTTGGGCCTCATGCTACCCGCTGATCACGATCGGGCTCGATTTCGCCCCGCATCTGACCTTCGCAAGTCTTCGCGCCGTTACGGCAGGGTCGGCGCTGCTTCTGGTCGCGCTTTGCCTGGGCAAACCCTTCCCGAAAGACAGGGCGGAGTGGGGGTGGATCGCGCTTGCAGGACTTGGCATGACCGGATTGGGTTACTTCGGGATGTTCCATGCAGCCGAATTTGTCGCTCCCGGCCTGGCGACCGTCGTGGCCAATACCCAACCCATCTTCGCCGCGGTACTCGCATACGGCCTGATCGGGGAACGCCTTGCGTTGCGCGGATGGACCGGCCTGCTGATCGGCTTTCTTGGCGTCATCATCGTCGCTGCCCCCCAGGTCTTCGCCGGCAACGAGCGCTCAACCGGACTTGGCCTGATGTACGTGCTCCTGGCCGCGCTCGGTGTTGCCGCTGGCAATGTCGCAATCAGGAAGCTTGCCAACCGGGTCGACGCGGCGATGGCGATGGGCCTTCAATTGCTGATCGGCGCCATTCCGCTGATGATAATCGCCGTGCTGACCGAACATCCACGTGCTGTCGTCTGGTCGCCGGGCTTCATAGTTTCGCTCGTAGGGCTTGCACTTCCAGGGACAGCACTCGCCTTCTGGCTGTGGCAAACGACTCTGCGCTCGATGCCTCTTTCAAAAGCGAACGTGTTCAGTTTTCTCGTGCCGTTTCTGGGCATTACGATCGGAGCCCTTTTCTTCGCCGAGCCGCTCACTCTCATGGTGATGATCGGCGTGGTCCTCGCCGGCATAGGCGTCTATCTAGGAACGAAAGCCGAGCCCGATAGAGACCCGGTTCGTGATCAGGGTTCCGCATGCCGATCCAAGTGAAGTGGCTGGCAAGATTGATAATAGGGCACTGCGCTGCTCAATTCGGCTTATTCAACGGGACGACACCCAGAGGCCCTCAGTCACCTTGCTGCCCGGATAGGCAACGAGCAGTTCGCCATTGTAGTCGAGGGAATGCTGCTCATCGGCCAGCCATGCCTGGCCCGGCTCCACGGGGGCATCACCTATACGTCCGTGTCCTGAAAGCGGTACAATCCATGCCGCTGTGCCGGGCGCGAGTGTACCGGCGCGAGCGCCGCTCCATTGCTCGACCACGAATTTATGTCCTTCGGCGACTATCCGGCGAGCATCGGCAAGAACGTATGGTTGTGTGAGAGCCTGCCAGGGTTCGGGGCGTGCCACGCGCAGCGCTGCTTCCAAATGGAGGGCGCGCGGACGGCCATAATCGTACATCCTGTAGGTAAGATCGACATTTTGCTGGATCTCGATGAGGGTAATTCCCGCACCGATCGCGTGGATGGTTCCTGCGGGCAGATAGTAGACGTCGCCGGGGCTCACCTCGCGCCAGTCAAGCATCGTCTCTATGGTTCCATCGAGCGCTGCGAGGCGCAGGGTGTCGATGGCGACAACTGCCTTCAGCCCCAGGCCGATCTGCGCACCCGGCTCAGCCTTCAGGATCACCCAGCATTCGTCTTTGCCCCTCGGATGTCCGAGCGCTCGCGCTTCGGCATCGTCTGGATGGACCTGGACAGAGAGCCGCTCGCTCGTAAACAGGTATTTGACAAGAAGGGCGCCTGAGCGGTGGTCGGGTTCTTCGAACCAGATTTCACCGATCGGATCGTCGCCGCTTGCTGCCTGCGCAAATCCGAAGCCAGGCTGACGGCGACCCCAGACCTTGGCCACCGAGCGGGGAACGAGCTGGACAGGGGTCATTGCCGACGCCTCCCTTGACTACCCCTTGCTTGAGGGGCTGGTAAGGAGAAACCATGTGCATATCGCGGGGCCCGTACGCCGATCATATCAGTGCGCGAGAATCAGCGGAACGGGGCTCGTCGTGATAAGATCCTGGGTGACGCCGCCCAGAACAGTTTCGCGGAGTCGTGAATGGCCATAGGCACCGAGCACGATATATTCTGCTTCGAGACTCGCTGCGGCCGCAATGAGCGCATTGGCCACGGTGTCTCCGTCGAGCGGCCAATCATGACTTTCGGCGGTGACACCATATCGCGCCAGATAATTGCGGACATCGTCCAAAGAAGGTTTCTCCCCCTTCTCGCTGACACTTACGATATGCAATTTGGGCGCGGCGCGCAGAAGCGAACGGCTCTGCCGGATGGCGTTGGCAGCTTCTGGGGAGCCATTCCAGGCGATCATGGCAGCACTGCTGTTGGTAAAGCGTTGCCCGGCAGCCGGCACGAGTAGTACGGGCGATTGAACATGGAGCGCCACGTCGGCGGCGAGCGGCGCCCTGCGCGGGAGAATTGTTTCCTTCTCTTCGGGTTGGCTTAGAACGACGAGGTCGGCAAACTTCGCGTGTTCGATGATGGTCTGAGCCGCTGATCCCTCGGCGTGAAGCCATTGCCAATCGATTCCCTCCCGTTTGAGCGTATCTTCGATCCGCACCTGTTCAAGTTTCTCGTTTTGGCGAAAAGTCTGGAAGATGCCGGAAGGAACGTATGACCCTCCAAACGGATCGCCGACAAAGAAATACGCATCGAGAGGGGTTGCCTGCAAACAGATCAGCTGCCCGTTGTGGGCGCGAACGACTTCCATGGCAGCAGCTAACCGTGCGGCCTGGCCAGGATCCTGGTTTATGTGGAGCAAAACCGACTTCATCTGATCATCCTGGTCCGGTTGCAATCGAGCGCTTGCGCTGGATCAAAAAGCACTCCTTGTTGTCTTTGACGTTTCACTCGATCCGATCTTACACACCGTCCCTGTCCAGCGCTGTGGACCTTCGAGACGCCGCTTTTGACAAGGGCACGGGATCCCTTACCGAGGGCCGAACTCCCACTCATCGCTCGCTGTCGAAATGCCGCTGCCGGGGCCAACACGCGTAGCGAGCGGGCGGGTATGGCCGCTCATACCCATCCGAACAGCCGGAAGCCTTCCCGAGCGAACATCACAACTTGCGAGCACGAAGAGGATTCAGTGAAAATTCAGACTTCCAGGACTGGCGCAAAACCGCCACCCGGTGTGCGCATGTTGGTCGTCTGCCCCCTGTATAGCCGCGCCGCCTTCAACAATACGGAACCAGCGTAGGTATAGAGCCTCACATCGACCTTGAGGTCCACAGCCTCTCCATCATACTTGACCTTGCGAAGACTCGGCGGCGCGTATTGCTGGGCGATATAGTCACCGTCCCGGATCTGTGACCAGACGCTGCGGGTGAGCTTGGCACCGCGATAGGCGGCTTTGCTGCCATATCCCTGCGCCGGCTTGAAGAAGAGATGCCGACGTTCCGCCCAAAGCGACGCGGCGTTATCAGGTGTTACCAGAGTGGTAGCGGGAATAGTCGTCGCAAGAACCTCAGTCTGCTCTTTTGCCAGGCCCCAGCGGGTCAGGAGCGCGGGGTCGCTCAAGAGCGAGAGGTTTCGCTTATCGGCCAGCATGGCGTGGACGTATGGGTTGGGCGTGACCACTGCCAGATTATTCAGATAAGCGTCCTTGAGGACGGAATGATCCGGCTCTTCCAAGGTAAAGTCGACGAGACGATTGTACACCAGATCGATCTTGCAGCCATCCGCAAAAAGTTCACCGCCGGAAGCCTCAAAAGCCGTTGGATCCGCGATGACCGCCGAAATTCCCTGACGCTCGAGCGCTGCCTTGGCGAGCAGAAACTCCGGATAGAGATGCTGATCAAGGGGCGCGTCATCGACGATCGCAATCATGTTGGGTGTCCCGGTGCGGCCCTGGCGTAACCACTCGCTGCGAAACATTCTCGCAATCGCCGGTCCAAAATCCTCCACTGATCCATTCGAGCCATCGGAGCCGAAGCAGCAGGCACGCTGCGCCCTGGCGAGGGCTGCGTTGAGGAACGCGCCCCCGGCATTGGTATTGATCTCGATCAGAACCGGTCCGGATTCGGAAAGATGAAAGTCATACCCCATCAGCGCACCGGCAGGTCCCAGATCGGGGGCGGAGCTGGGCGGTGCCCACTTCTGCACCGCCTCACCATATTGCGCGAGGGCTGCGGCGGTCTCCACCGCCGTGACGACGCGTACCATCATCGTCACTGTCTCCGGCGCGATAAACACCGGCGAGTTCGCGAACAGGTGCGGGTGCGAGATCGCCAACTGCTCCCCGAAACCTTCACGTCCGGTCTGGCTGTTCAATGTGGCCTCGAGCATGTCCCGGTCGAGCGTAATGCAGGAACACACGGAATTGGCACGTAGCGCCGCCTGGAGCGCTTTTGACTTGTCTTGCATCGGGTCTCCTGGCGGCATTTTGGGGGTTATCTCCAAGGACGCGGCGGCTCCTGGAATATTTCAACAACATTGGTCGGCAAGCACAGATGCGAAATCCGACCTTGATGACCGCTCGCGCGAGATGCACATTTGTTGTCATGGTACCCTATCGTCCCCTTACAGCACTCGAAACCCACGAGGTCAGCAATCAGCCGCCGCCGCTCGTCGATTTCAATGCTTTTGACGCCGACCGGGCAATTCAGGATGGTGTATCCGGTTCTGGAGCGGGGCTGCACAAGGACCGTCTGGGCGCCTTCGGCGAACTGGTGGGCCGGGCCGAGACGCTGGAGCTTGGTAGGCTCGCCAATGAGAACCCGCCAACCCTTAAAGGTTTTGACCGCTTCGGTCAGCGCCTGGACGAAGTTGAGTTCCACCCCGCCTATCACGCTCTGATGCAGATGGGGATCGCGGAATTCGGTGCCGCGCGCGGCGCAAACAATCGCCTGAACGAACATATCGTCCGCTGGGAGAGATGGTCCGTCAAGGACGCGATTACGGAATCGACGGCGCGCGCCTTCGTCGAAGATACCGCGCTTGGACTGCAAGCCGCGGCCCTGCGGGATGGACCCAATGAAGTCCTGGAGGGATTTTGCGCGGTTCGCCTCCCCGCGGAGGGATCGCGCCTTGCTTACGGGGCTTTTACCGAACAAGTTGCAGCGAATCGTCTGACACAAAGAGCGCTACCGCTACTTTAGCGATAGACTGCCAAAGGGCTTCCTGTGACCCGAGCGCAAACTGGCCGCGATTCTTGCTTGCGCACCGCACGAATTTGATGTGATTGGCTAGCAGATTGCGCTCGTATCCTTACGATCGAAAATGTTTGGCGCGCTCCACGAGCTGGGTCATCTGGGACGCGGCATGAATGGTGAGGGGATGTTGCCTGGCACCGGGACGCGGGGTGATGAATTCCGCCATCTCGCCAATTTGCGTCAGTTGTTCGTCAGTGGCTTTGGCTAGCACACTTAGCACAATATTTTCCAATGCGATTACCCGGATGCGCAGCTGGATGATCTCGGCATCGGAAAGTGCGGGAATATCCCATTCGTCGCAAGCTGCTGCCAAAGCTTCCTGAGGGCCGCACGGCGTGGCCCCGCCCTCATCTTCCCATCGCGAAACCGCGGCGCTCTTCTTTTGCTCTGTCATATGTCGAAACTCCTGGATTGAGGAAGCAATCTATCAAGACGGGCGGATACCTGAAACCGCGGGAGGTGAGAGCCAGCGCATCCTGAAGCTTGGAGCCGGACAGCAGTGCATCCTTGCCGATCACGCATGGCCGATAAAACCTCGAGCGGCGCATCAAGCAAGTCGGCCGCTTCGGAGGCAGCGGGGATGAACTTGGAGCCCATCACCATCTAATAAAAAGATGCGTGCTTCATCGGGGATCAGCCGCGTCTCGTCATCCGGGCCGGTGGTGGATTTCACCTTAGTTTCGACCCGGGTTTCTCATCCTTTCTGCCTATTCGACGCAGGAAGAGAGCTTCAAGAGCAAAAACAGCGGCGATGAGGGCCGCAGCGATGCCAACAATAAGCGGGTCGGTGTCGAGTTTGGTGGCAGTAAAGGCAGCAAGAACAACACCGTCGGCTGCAATCGCGGCGAGCAGAACGGAGCTTTTTGCAGCGATCTCCTTTCGTAGGTGCCGGTAGACACCCCAATGCACCAGCATGTCCATGACCAGATAGAAAAACGCCCCGAGGGAAGCGATGCGCGACAGATCGAACAGCACCGCTAGCGAGCCGGCTACCACGACCGTGTAGACCAGCATATGGCTTCGTATTCCGCCTTTCATGCCAAAATGACTGTGCGGGATCATCTTCATGTCAGTCAGCATCGCCAGCATGCGCGAGACCGCGAACACGCTGGCGATCACCCCCGAGGTAGTTGCCGATAGTGCAATGATGATGGTGAACCAGAAGCCCAGTTGACCCAGCGCCGGTCTGGCGGCGGCGGCCAGAGAATAATCGCGCGCTTGGGCAATCTCGCCAATCGTCAGGCTTGCTCCGACAGCCAGTGCCACGAGCAGGTACGTCACCACGCAGATGACAATCGAGATGACGATCGTGCGACCAACATTGCGATGCGGATCAACAATATCGCCGCCACTGTTCGTAATGGTCGTGAAGCCTTTGAAGGCGAGGATGGAAAATGCCACCGATGCCAGAAATGCGCCGCCACCGGTTTGCGAAATGTCTTCGGAAAAAGCGCCAGAAAAGAAACCGCTCGCCCAGATCGCCGCCACTGCGAAAACGACGATGCCGCCGACCTTGATCACGGACATGATGAGCGAAAAGCCGCTCACCGAACGATTGCCGGACGCATTTACGAAGTAGGCGAAGACGATCAGAGCTAGCGCGAGTATAGACAGGAAAAGGGCATTCTCCTCTTGGCCGAACGGACGCAGGGCGTAAGCAGCGAAGGTACGGGCTACCAGGCTTTCATTGATCACCATCGAGAGCGCCATGAGCAGTGAGGCAGAGGCCGCCACGACGCCCGGACCATAGGCCTTTTGCAAGATCATCGCGATGCCGCCAGACGATGGCCAGGCGTTCGACATTTTGATGTAACTATAGGCCGCAAGCGCCGTCACGATAGCTCCCACGACGAAGGAAAGCGGGAACAGCGGCCCGGCCAACTGTGCGATCTGACCGGTTAGGGCAAATATTCCGGCGCCGATCATGACCCCCGTGCCCATAGCCACGCCACCGGCGAGACTTATGGCAGATTCGCTCTTGCTGCTTTGGGTCCCGGTCGATGCCGCATGTCCCTCGTGTTTCATCTCGTTCACAACTCTCTAACTTTGAAAACAAGGCCAACCTGCGCGCGAGGGGGCAGGGTGCATCTTCGCGATCGCCGGCACGAGACTGAAAGGGCAGCGGCCTGCCTCATGCGCCCCGCGTTTATCTGCGGTCAAGTGGGCTTTGGCGACTGATCCTAAATGCCTGGCCGGCGTATAAGGTCGGACGGCATGCCCTTTGGAATTCCGCTCGGGTTGATTACCAGATGTGATATTGGTCAATTCAGTTCCCTCGGCTCGACTACAGAGCGCCCCGTTTGGTTCGCTGTCCATCTCGGTTGCCCTGTTCTCGGACAGGCGGGCCACTCGCTTCGTGCTAGGGGTAGCTTGCGAAAACCCTTTGTCCGCGCGGGCCAAACGCAAACACCTCAAATGCCTGCCTGCGGCCGCCAGCCTCCATGCCGGGCACGGCAAGCCCGGCCACGCCGTCGGGTCGCTCGCGCAGCAGTCTCGCAATGGCTTCATCTGGAACATGTCCCTCGATGACATAGCCCTCGACTCCCGTCGTGTAGCTTGCGGCCTACGCGACGTTTGAACATGCGGCAAGAATAACGAACAAAGCACTCGCGAGAGGTCTGCGCAGGGCCGATGGAGGGGCAGTGCTGGTCAATTGCTGGTCCTTGCCTTATAGCCGCGCCACAGAGAAATGGCACCTGTCGGCGTATTGAATCGGGCTAACCTCATGCTGTCGATAAATCGGGCAGAGATATGCTTTTCCATTACGCCGTCGGCGTTGGGCTGGGTGTCCGCAAATCCGTCCAGTCTTTGGACGGTCGCGCGAAACAGCGCCCGCATCAGCGGGTTTTCCTGCTTCATGTAATCCGCGATCAAGACCATCCCGCCGGGCTCGAGCAGGTTCCAGATCTCCTCGATGAGGACCTTCTTCTGCCCCGCCGGTACCTGGTGGAATAGAAGGCTGCTCACGATCTTGTTTGGTCGCCAATTGTCCTGAAGCTCGAGGCTGTCGAGAAAACCATGGTGCCAACGGATGGACGACATCTCATAATTATGCGCAGCTTTTCGCCGGGCTATGTCGATCGTGGTGAGGTGGTCCCGGAAAACTGGACAGGGTGCTAAGCTAATCCCGACCTGAGGAATGGACGGGAAATGAAGAAGACGAGGAAGCGCTATAGCGCGGATTTCAAGGCGAAGGTGGCGCTGGAGGCGATCCGGGGTGATCTGACGCTGGCGGAGCTGGCGACGAAGCATGGCATTCATCATACGATGATCGCGGCCTGGAAGCGGCAGGCGGTCGAAGGTATGGCAGACACCTTCTGCGGGGCAAGCGATGATGCCAGGGCAGCCAGCGAGGCCGAGGTCGAGAAGCTCCACGCCAAGATCGGCCAGTTGGTCGTGGAACGCGATTTTTTAGCCAAAGCCTCCGGTCGATGAGCGTGGCACGGAGGCGTTCGATGGTCGAACCTGCTCACCACCGCTTGTCGATCACGGCGCAATGTCGGCTGCTGTCAATCAGCCGGTCATCCTATTACTATGCGCCGGTGCCTGAAGCCGAAGAGACGCTGGCGCTGATGCGGGTGATCGACGCCGCGTTCCTAGACTGTCCGTGGTATGGCAGCCGCCAAATGGTCCGGCATCTGCAACGTGCAGGCCACCAGGTTGGCCGACGTCGGGTGCGGCGCCTGATGGCGAAGATGGGCTTGTCGCCGATCTACCAGCGACCGCGCACGAGTGATCCGCATCCACAGCACCGCATTTATCCATATCTGCTGCGCAAGCTGATGATCGACAGGCCGAACCAGGTGTGGTGCGCCGACGTGACCTACATCCCTATGCGGCGCGGGTTCCTCTATCTGGCGGCAATCATGGACTGGGCGACGCGCAAGGTGCTGGCCTGGCGGCTGTCGAACACGATGGATGCTGGCTTCTGCGTCGCAGCACTGGAAGAGGCACTGGCGCGCTTCGGCAAGCCGGAAATCTTCAATACGGATCAGGGCAGCCAGTTCACCAGCTTTGCGTTCACCAGCGTGCTGCGGGACGCCGAGGTGCGGATCAGCATGGACGGCCGAGGCCGGTGGATGGACAACGTCTTCATCGAGCGGCTGTGGAGATCCCTCAAATACGAATGCGTCTACCTCCACGCCTTCGAGACCGGCTCGGAGCTGCGCACTGGCCTCCGGCGATGGATCACCTATTACAACACGCAGCGACCGCACTCGGGTCTGGCCGGGCGAACCCCGGCGGAGGCCTATGGGCGGATCAGAGAAACAGATCACGGGGGGCATGCCCCCCGTGATCTGATGACCAAACTGGCGGCATAATCACATCCGGGATTAGCTTAACTTCGCCGCCAACCTGTCCAAGAAGGCGGGTCCACCTCAGTATAGCTGCGCCTATTGGGACGAAGGCGTCGAGACACTGGCCGAAGCTCAGGAGGCCAAGCTCGCCCATATCGCCGCGAAGCTCGCGCTCGCACCGGGTCAAGAGGAGGGCATAGCGTGGATGGTACGCTAAACAACGCTAAGGGCGAACAATCAGCGAACGCTTAGGCGGCGCGGCTATCCGGCGGCAGATTGAGGGCC
>NZ_JACBZF010000005.1 GCF_013408095.1 Novosphingobium marinum | reverse complement strand
CGCTGGGACGAGCTCATGCCATGGAACTGGAAGTCTTCAGAAACGGCTCCAATCGCCCAAGCAGCCTGACCTGCGGTCTTCACGCCACGCTTACGATGCTATTCGCGTTTATCACACCTGGGCTGCTTGTGTGGTGGCACGAGAAGCGCCGAGAGGCGCGCCTCGCCGAGAAGAACGGCGCGGAAGCCCCAAGGAATACAGCTCTGGCGAGTGAAGGCGAGCAACTCAGACAATCGAAACCCTACCAGCCAAAGCAAAATAACGCCGAACTCATTCGAGCAGGGCGCCAAGCGAGAGCCGATCTTGAGGCAGCGGCAGAGCGCCGATCAGCTGAAAAATTTAAGCGGCAGGGCCGGTACAGCTATCCCTTGGATCAACAATCACAATCAACTGGTTCGCACCGAAGCCCACCAACTACGACGCAAGGCTGGGTGCCAAAGGGACAATCGGTCACTATCGCTGGTCGCACGATCGATGGGATGGTCTACGTCGGCAAACCACCACGTATTGGCTCATCTTACTATGGCGAGAGCTGTCGGGCCTACATCGACCCATCGTTATCCGTCGCGCGGTCCGGGTCTGACAAGAATGGCGATAACATGTCATATTGGCCGGGATACTCGAGCATTCCTGCCGTGTGCAGGGCCACCTATCTCGACTGGCTGGCTGGTGGTCGCCAAGATGGGACGATCAACCCAGGCTACATGTTCCTGTTCTTCTATGGTCTGGAGCGCAGGTTTCTGATCGACCAACCACCCGACGATGAGAAGCAGGAAATCGTTGCAGAGGTGGAGCGTCTGAAGGCTCTTTTCGCCCACAATTACTCCGCACAAAGGTATCTCGGTGAGTTTCTCGACATCGCGCGTATCATGGCGATGGGCGGCATCTCCTTGGACGATACGACACTTAAGCAGACGATCCTTGAGAACCGTAGCTGGGATTTGCCATTTTCGCTGAAGTTCGCGCTCGGCGGCATGATCGCCGAAGGCAAAGCCTTTGATGCCGAATGGCTGCATCTCTGGCTGCATTGCCACCCAGAGCGACGCTTTCGCACTCCAGCCGAGCGTTGCGGCAACGAATTCAAGGCACTTTTCAAATTGAAGTTCGACGCGCTTTATCCTGATGGCTTGAAAGTTCGAACGCCTCGCAAGCTTCTGAAAATGGACTATCGTGCTGCATCCAGCGAGTTCAATTGCTCGGTCAATCTCACGGCGGGAGATGGCGGAGATGTGGCGATCCCCGACGTGACTGATTTGCGGTCGCCGGTACAGACAGCGCAAAAAATCGCAGATGAGGCAATGGATGAACTCGATAAGTTCAGCCGGTATCTTGGACGAAATCCAGATGGCCGCGGGAGCATTGAAGCACAGGCGCTCCTACCTGCTGAGCTGTGGCGTCTGTTCCCGTCGGACGAGTTGGAAGAACTCAAGGATTGGGCGCGCGAGCAAGTAGCGACGGGAGGGCTGGTCCCAGCACTTGATGTGATCTCGCGCCTGGAAGGAGAAACGCCGGAGAAGCTCGGCAAGCGGAACCTGACTGGCGCAGCGGATGCACTCGCCCGTATCGGGTTCGGTATGGCTCCAGACCCAAGATTCTCGCTGCGCGGACCGAAGATCGACGAACCCGTTGTGATCTTCGAACTCGGCGAGCCGGTCGAACAGCTTGAAGACGTCTCCCCGGCCTATCGAACCGAATTGTTTGAACTAGCGCTGGCGACCTTCGTAGCACATGCCGACAGCAAAATTGTGGAAGCCGAACGCAGAGCACTCCGTGAAAAGATCGACGCTGTTAGCGGCCTGACTGAGCTTGAAAGAAAGCGTCTCCACGCCAACCTCGAATGGTATCTCGATGTTCCGCCAGACATGTCATGGCTGCGCAGCAAGCTGAAAGATGCGGACACTGAGCATCATCTAGCCCTGCGCGCGGCAGTTGTCGCGATAGCCCACGCCGACAGCGTGATTCAGTCTGAAGAAGTGGCTTGCATCGAGAAGATCTACAAGGCTCTGGGGATCGATGCTGGCCTCGTTTACGCCGACCTCCATGCCGGCGACGTGCCAGACGGCCCGGTTCGCGTCAAAGCCGCCGAAGCTGAAGCACCAGGCGAACAAATACCGGACGAGCGGAAAGCCAAAGCCGGTTCGCTCGATGCAGCGCGTATTGCCGCCATTCGAAATGACACCGAGCGCGTTTCAAGCGTACTCGGCGAGATTTTTTCGACCGAGGACGACGTGGACGACCAAGCCACCGCAGCACATGCCCTTTCATCATCAATGGCTGGCCTCGATCCCAAGCACGCGTTGCTTGTGGAGCAGATAATCCAGCGCGAACACTGGACTGACGAAGAGTTTGACGAGATCGCCGGTAAGCAAGGGCTCATGCCCTCTGGCGCGCTTGAGGTAGTCAATGAGTGGGCTTTCGATAAATTCGATGAAGCATTGCTCGATGAATATGACGGATATGACGTATCGCCGGACATAGCCGATACGTTGAGAGCCGAGATGGCGAAGGGGGATTAAATTATGTCGAGACTGAAGCCGCGCGAACGCGACGCTATTGTTCAGGCGCTACGCGCGGGTGTTGTTCCCAAATTGGGACTTCGGCACATCCAGGTCGGACGAGCGCGCGAGATCGAAGAACTCGTCAAGGACATGGACCGGATCGCCGATGGCGGTTCAGCCATTCGTTTCATCATCGGCGAGTATGGCTCCGGCAAGACCTTCTTCATGAACCTGATCCGGCTTGTGGCGCTCGAAAAGGGACTGGTCGTCATGTTTGCCGACCTTGCCCCGGATCGACGCATCCACGCGACCGGCGGGCAAGCACGGGGCCTCTACGCGGAGATGGCGCGAAATCTTGCCACCCGGACCAAGCCAGATGGTGGTGCGTTGTCGAATGTTGTCGAACGCTTTGTCAGCCAGGCCCAGCACGATGCCGAGGCGCAAGAACAATCGACAGATGACATCATTCGCCAGCGCCTTGCCCACTTCGAGGAGCTGACAGGAGGCTTCGACTTCGCGCAGGTGATCCGCCGGTATTGGGAGGGACATGAAACCGGCGATGAAGAACTGAAATCGGCAGCAATTCGATGGCTGCGCGGCGAATTTGCGACCAAGACCGATGCTCGCAAGGCACTAGGTGTTCGCACCATCGTCAATGACGCCAGCGTCTACGACCACCTCAAACTGATGTCGGCATTTGTCTGTGAAGCGGGCTACAAGGGCCTGCTCGTCGGCCTTGACGAGATGGTCAACCTTTACAAGCTGACTTCATCGCAAGCCCGCAATGCCAACTACGAGCAAATCCTGCGCATTCTGAACGATGTGCTCCAAGGCAGCGCAGAGAACCTTGGCTTCCTCATGGGAGGAACGCCGGAATTCCTCATGAATACGCGGCGCGGCCTCTACAGCTATGAGGCACTCCAGTCTCGCCTCGCAGAAAACACCTTTGCGCGTGACGGACTGGTCGATCTCTCCGGGCCGGTCATTCGACTAGCCAGTCTTACGCCCGAAGATTTGTTCGTGCTTCTGGCCAACATTCGCACCGTTATGCAGGGCGATGAAGCAATCCTGCCAGACAACGCCTTGGAAGCGTTTATGGCACACTGTTCGGACAGGATCGGGGAGGCCTATTTCAGAACCCCCCGGAACACGGTCACGGCATTCGTGAATCTTTTGGCGGTGCTCGAACAAAACCCCGGCGTCGAATGGTCGGACCTCATCGAAGAACTCGACGTGGCGGAGGATTCTGGTGACGACATGAGCGACGTGGATGAGAGCGTTGGCGCTGTTCCCGAGAGCGACGAGCTAGCCAGCTTCCGACTGTGAGCACTGCGTTCGACAAGCTGGCTCGACCAATCCAGAAATGGATACGTCAGCAAGGCTGGAAGGAATTGCGCGATATTCAGGCGCGCGCAACTAACGTGCTTATGGACGGCAATCGTGACCTGATTGTCGCTGCCAGCACCGCAGGAGGTAAGACCGAAGCCGCATTTCTCCCGCTACTGTCCCAATTGCTCGACGAACCCAGTGAGGACTCCGGATTTGATGTCCTGTATGTCGCGCCGCTGAAGGCGCTCATCACCGATCAGGCGCGGCGACTTGAAGACATATGTCGCGATACAGACTTGCCTATTACGCCGTGGCATGGCGATGTTTCGTCATCGGTAAAGGCAAAGGCTACCAAGCGACCGAGGGGCGTGCTGCTTATCACCCCGGAGTCACTTGAGGCTCTCTTCATTCGACGCGGATTGGAGATTCCGAGGCTGTTTGGTGCGACGCGCGCAGTCATTCTCGATGAATTGCATTCGGTCCTCGACAGTGAGCGTGGCATCCAGATGCGTTCGCTTCTCACGCGCCTCGAAATTGCTCTCAAGAGACCTATCCGCCGGGTTGGTTTGTCGGCCACACTCGGAGATATGGAGCTGGCGAAGGCTTATCTTCGCCCTGACAGCCCAAGTGAAGTCGAACAGGTCATTGCCGAGAGCGGATCAGCCGAATTGCAGCTTCAGCTTCGTGGCTACGTTGCAGGCGACAAGGATGATGAAGGCCCTTCAGCGACGGATGCCATCGCGCAGCACCTATTCGAACACCTGAGAGGCAGCGACAATCTTGTCTTTGGCGGTGCGCGTCAGGCAGTTGAAATCTACTCAGATCGGTTGCGCGCACTTTGCGAAAAGGAACACCTGCCGCAGGAGTTTTACCCTCACCACGCCAGCCTGTCGCGCGAGCATCGAGACTTCGTCGAACGTCGCCTGAAAGATGGTACTGCGCCGACGACTGCCATCTGCACTTCCACGCTGGAACTGGGAATCGACATTGGCGATGTGACCTGTGTCGGCCAGATTGGCGCACCGTTCAGCGTCGCATCGCTCAGGCAAAGGCTTGGCCGATCAGGGCGGCGACCGGGCAAGCCAGCCATCCTTCGACAATACGCAGTCGAGGCGAAGCTTACGCCGACGAGCAATTTCTCGGACCGTCTTCGCCTTGGGATGGTGCGGGCCATAGCGATGATCGAATTGCTTTTGGAGGGCTGGTGTGAACCGCCGCAACGCGAGGCCCTTCACCTTTCGACCCTCGTTCACCAAATCCTCTCAGTGATCGCCGAGCGAGGCGGAATACGTGCGCAGCAACTCTACGGGATTCTCTGCCAGATCGGGCCATTCCGTCAGGTCGATACACAGCTGTTCCTGGATGTTTTGCGGACGCTCGGACATCCCGAAACTGCGCTCATCGAGCAAGCCAGTGATGGACTGCTACTGCTCGGTGAAATGGGCGAGAACTTGGTCGAGCATTACAGCTTCTATGCCGTGTTCCAGACACCCGAAGAATACCGGCTGATTTCCGGCGGTAAGGAGCTTGGGACACTTCCCATCGACAACATGATCGCGCCGGGAATGCTTCTCATTTTTTCGCGCAGGCGCTGGCTGGTGCAAGAAGTTCTCGACCGGGATCGTGTCATTATGGTTGCACCAGCGAAAGCCGGAGTGCCGCCCATTTTTGGGGGCGATCCTGGCAACATCCACGACCGCGTGATCGAGCGAATGTTCGATGTTCTAAAAGGACAAAAGCGCCCGATCTATCTTGATCCGACTGCGCTAGAGCTACTCGACGAGGCACGCAGCAACTACGGCCAACTGCAATTTGACCCCGGAAGGATTGCGCAGCTCAGCGACAATGCTGCTGTCATAGCGACCAAAACAGGTTCCGTTCGGACAACGACCTTGGCACTCGCCCTTCGCGCCAACGGCTTCACCGTGCAGACACACGACGGGTTTCTGGAAGTGTTCGGTAAGGACAACAGTCCGGAGTTGATCGACGCACTTTCAGCTCTGGCAGATGGCAAAGAGGTGGACCTATTTGCTCATTCACCGAACCTTTTGTTCGAGAAATTCCATCCACATTTGACAGAGGAATTGCTGCAGAAAGATGCGTTGTCCGCTCACCTAGACGCTAGCGGATTGGCTGAGTTGACCAGCTCAATTTTAGGACGGGATTAGCGCACCAATTGCCGTTCGGACTGCGCCGCTATCCATCATTCGATTGCTCAGCCTCGAAAGCCCTCTTCCCCTTGCGCCGGAACAGCACCAGCGCCTGCGCACCATCAGGCCCACGCAACTTGGCGGCAACGGTGAGGAATGCTCCGTAAAGTGCAGCGCGATCATCATCGGTTAGTTCGACCAGATCGGCCTTGGCGACGAGGCCGCCCAGCTCGATAAGCCGCCGGGTCCGTTCGCGTCGTTTGACCTGCCATTCGCGCATGTCGGTTCGCGCCTTTGCTGCCTCAAGCCGATGCCGCGCCGCCGTCGAGCGGGAGAATGCCTTCCGGCTGCTGGCGAGGTCCGCTCGCAGTGTTGCGCTGCTTGCCCTGAAAGAAGGCCGCGCCACGCCTGCGCCAGCCCTCCGCGGTCGCCTTGTCGGTGTTGGCGGCAGCGTCGAGCAGTGCGCCAGCCAGCACTTCGGCATCGAGCGCGTCGGCTCCGGTTGCCGTGACCAGCGCGCCAAGCTCGCGCACGCGGCGTTCCTTCAACTGCTTTGCCTTCTCGGCGAGCGCCTTCAGCTCCGAATCAAAATCGCGGGGTTTGCGCATGTGTTGTCTCCATCGTTGGTGTGATGGAGCCATGATAATCGTGCTTGTAATCCAATGCAGTAAGGTCGCCGGGACAGTGTGATACCGCCTAGTCCCGATCAGGATTTTATCATGAGAGGGCGCGCTTATACGTCGTGCCGACGTGGCGTTTGGAGTGTAACTGGATTGCCGACATGGCAATCTTTCACTTCAGCGCAAAGGTCATCGGAAGGTCGAGCGGACGCAGTGCTGTTGCGGCGGCGGCCTATCGTGCGGGCGAGAGATTGCACGATGAGCGCATCGACCGTGACCACGACTTCACCAACAAGGCAGGCGTCCTTCATTCCGAAGTGATGCTGCCCAAAGGCGCGCCCGAAGCCTTCGCCGACCGCGCCACCTTGTGGAATGCGGTCGAGACCGCCGAGAAACGCAAGGATGCCCAGCTCGCCCGCGAGGTCGAGTTCGCTTTGCCACGCGAGCTTTCCAAGAAGGACAACATCAAACTGGCGCGCGAGTTCGTGAAAGCCGAGTTCGTCGAGAAAGGCATGATCGCCGATCTCAACGTCCATTGGGATATTGGTGAGGACGGCAAGGCCAAGCCCCATGCGCATGTCATGCTCACGATGCGCGAAGTGACGAAGGATGGCTTTGGCGCAAAGGTTCGCGGCTGGAACAAGACCGCGCTGATCGAACAATGGCGCGAGCGCTGGGCCGATCATGTGAACCGCGCCCTGGCAGAACGCGACATCGACGCGCGGATCGATCACCGCAGCCTGGAGGCGCAGGGCATTGCGCTGGAACCACAGGACAAGATCGGCCCTGCCGCCTCACGCATTGGCGAGCGCGGTCTGGAAGCCGAACGGATCGAAGAGCACCGCGCCATCTCTCAACGTAATGGCAAGCGGATCATCGCCAACCCTGCGCTCGCATTGGATGCGATAACGCACCAGCAGGCGACGTTCACGCAGCGCGATCTTGCCGCATTTGTTCACCGGCACAGCGACGGCAAGGAGCAGTTCGATGCGGTCTTCAGTGCCGTGCGCGCATCGCCCGAACTGATTTCGCTTGGCAAAGATGGACGCGAGCAGGATCGGTTCACTTCGCGCGCCATGATCGAGACCGAACAGCGCCTGCACCGCGCCGCCGACACAATGGCCGGGCACGCCAAGCACAGCCTCAGCGATGTCCAGCGAAACGCCGCATTCGCCAGTGCTGCGAAGCGCGGACTGGTCCTGTCCGGTGAGCAGAAATCTGCCTTCGAGCACGTCACCAAGAATGGTGGTCTTGCGGTTGTCGTTGGCTACGCCGGAACCGGCAAAAGCGCCATGCTGGGCGTGGCGCGCGAGGCATGGGAAAACGCAGGCTACACTGTGCGCGGCGCAACCCTTTCCGGCATTGCCGCCGAGGGTCTGAGGAACGGCTCCGGCATCGCATCGCGCACCGTCGCCAGCCTTGAGCATCAATGGGGCAAAGGACGCGAGCAACTCACTTCGCGCGACGTGCTCGTCATCGACGAAGCGGGCATGGTCGGCACGCGCCAGATGGAGCGCGTGCTGTCCCATGCAGCCAAGGCCGGTGCGAAGGTGGTGCTGGTTGGCGACCAGCATCAGCTTCAGGCCATCGAAGCAGGCGCGGCGTTCAGGGCGATCCACGAGCGCCACGGCGGGGTCGAGATCAGCGAGGTTCGCCGCCAGCTTTCCGCATGGCAGCAAGATGCGACCCGGCACCTCGCCACGGGCCGGACCGGCGAAGCGATCCGCTCCTATGAAGAGCGCGGCATGGTCCATGCCGCTGACACGCGCGAGGTCGCGCGGACAGAACTGATCGAGCGGTGGAATCAGGAACGGCAGGCCAGCCCCGGCGATAGCCGGATCATCCTAACCCATACGAATGACGAGGTGCGCGAGCTGAACCAGATGGCGCGCGGGAAGATGCGCGAGGCTGGCGCACTAGGTGTCGATGCCACGATCAAGGCGGCACGCGGCGAGCGGCAGTTCGCGAACGGCGACCGAATTATCTTCCTGCGTAACGAGCGCGGACTTGGGGTGAAGAACGGGACGCTTGGCACGGTCGCAATGGCCAGCCCGCAGCGCATGGCGGTGCGCACCGAAGATGGACGCGAAGTTGCCTTCGACACCAAGGACTATGGCCACATCGATCATGGCTACGCGGCTACGATACACAAAGCGCAGGGCATGACGGTGGATCGCGCGCATGTGCTCGCCACGCCGGGTATGGACAGTCATTCGGCCTATGTCGCCATGTCGCGTCATCGCGACGGATTGGCCCTCCATTATGGGCGCGATGACTTCGCCGAACAGTCCAGACTGGTTCGCACGCTCAGCCGTGAGCGTGGGAAGGACATGGCGGGCGACTACAAACCCGAGCAGGCCTTTGCCGAACTCCGCGGCATCAGCTTCCGCGAGCGGATCGTGGAGATGGTGCGGCAGGTGCCGGAGAAGGCCAAATCGATCTTCGGAAACTTCCGCCCGCAGGCCCGATCACTTGAGCCGATTCCCGCCCAGGCAAACACGCAGAACGACCAGCACCGCGCGGTCGAACGCTACGCCCGTGCGCTTGGCGATATCGGTACGATGCAGGCTCATGGCTTGCCCGTGCTTCCGCACCAGAAAGACGCGCTGGAGAAGGCAGGGAAGACGCTCGATGCAATCCGGCCCCATGCCGCAGCCGATCTCGCCAAAGCGCTGGAGCGGCATCCTGAGCTGATTGCAAAGGCCGCTGGCGGGCGCAGCCAGGAAGTCATGCGCGCCATGAGCCAAGAGGCCGCAGTGCGCACCGATCCGGCGCTGCGATCCGAGCGCTTTGTCAGCGACTGGCAGGGACTGAGCACGGCGCGCAAGCAGCTTGAACAGCAGGGCGACCGCGCAGGCGCTGCCCGCGTATCGGCCAAGCTGGCCGAGCTGGCGAAGTCGCTTGAACGCGATCCCCAGATCGAAGGCCTGCTGCGCGGCAAGACGCGCGAACTCGGCATCAATCCGAAGCCCGAACGCAGCATCGCAAACGAACTCACCGCAACTCTCAGCCGCGAGCGCACCCGCGCTTTCGACATGGGCATTTAGGAGAAACGAAATGGAAGAAGACCACATCGAAGAAGTGCAACTGGACCTCGAAGTCGAGGAACCGCCCGCGCCGAGACCAGAACCGGAGCCGGTGACCGAGTCCGACCCGGCAACGGAAGCCTTCGCTCGTCTTGAAGGCGAGATGGCGATGGTACGCCATACAGTCCAGAACATGGCCAGGGAACGAGCCGACATCGTGATTCCGGACTACACGGCCACGCTCGGCCAGATGGCCGATCAACTGGCACAGGTCTCCAAGACGCTGACCGCAATCGGCAACAAGCCCGCCATCGAGCTGACGCCGGAAGATATCGCGGTTCAGATCAAGCGCGCCTCTCTCGACATGCTGCGCGACAGTAGCGACCTATTCCGGCAGGGCCGCAAAGACCTGGACAATGTAACCGGTCGGCTCGCGGTTATTGTCGGGCGCGTCCGCGCAGAGGCCGAACAGACGCGCCAGACCTGGCGCTTTGCAGGCTTAGGGCTGGCTGTCGGTATCCTGCTATGGTCGATCCTGCCCGGCACCATTGCACGCACCATGCCCGAAAGCTGGCACTGGCCCGAACGAATGGCTCGCAAAGCCGTTGGAGAGCCGACAATCGTGGACGCCGGAATACGGTTGATCCGTTCTCAGAACCCCGAAGCTTGGGAGGAACTGGCTACAGCGCAGCGCATCCTCAGTGCAAACCGCGAGGTGCTCGAACACTGCAACGAGCGGGCGCGAGAAGTGGGGCATTCGGTCAGTTGTGCGATCCAAGTGGCACCGTAGGGCGCTATCGCAATCGCCGAATACTATACTCTCTTGGCCCTACAGCCCATTTGCGCTCGATTCGTTATCGCGGGATCATTTACTGAACTGGATCACGAAGACTCGCTTCCCAAATCGCTTGCATTTGGCTTGGCGGGTTTAACAAGCACCATATCTTTCGCACGATCGTATCACGCAGTTTTGCCATGTCGGGGTAGTCATATACGCAAACCATCGCTTCGAAGATGCCGCGCTTTGGTTCGTATTCGGCGTGGATGCGTTGGTCAGCCAGAGCTTGATCTATGACATTTTGATCTTTCATCCAATTGTTTAGAAGCGTTTTCACTGAAGGGAAATCAGACAGATTTTCGAACTTTTTCGCGTTATCGACTTCATTCACCATGTGATACGCTAGAAGTTGGCCGTTGCCTTGAAAGATTGTGTCCGCAATTCGGCCCGCAACATGATCGAAGCCTTTGTCATTGAGATCCGCGATGAAAAGCGGTCGCTTTCCATTAAATCGGTTTTCAGCAAGAATCCTACATTCGCGCAGTTCCTGTGCTAACGGAGCAGCAAATTCGTCGCCTTGTTGCTTATCGAGCTTCACAGCAGTTTCTAGATCGGTGATCGCGTCTTCGAACATCAGTCGCCAGCGATACAACTTCGCTCGGTTGATGAGCGGTGCAGGATTCGGGTTTGCTTCAATCGACCCCGTGTAGAGCGCTATCGCGTCGGCGGTACGATACTCGCTGGCCGCTCTCATACCCTGCTCGAAAAGGTGCTGACCGGCTTCGTACGCGGGCGATTGAGGCGCGCCTCCGCCAAACAATTTTCTGAACAAAACTAAACCCTTCCGATTCAAATCAAAGCTGCAAGTGGCTTAAGATGCGATATCTACAATGTCACCTAGGTGGAGGATCAATTTTGGGCATACCGGCTTAAGCATGGGCACCAGAACAGTATTCTCCCCACGCATCCATCAGCTTCACTCTCGCGCCTGGATTCTCGGACGTGCCGAGATAGGTCGTTCGCCGATACGCGGCCTGCACAGCATCCGGCGTCTTGTGCGCCAATGCCGCTTCGACAACCGCATTGGGGAAGCCTTCATTCGCGGCCCAGTCAGTAAAGCTGGAGCGGAAACCATGAACGTGGAAAGGCTCCTGCATGTCTCGCATGACCTTCAGCAGCGTCATGTTGGACATGGCCTTGCCGGTCATGCCGGGGAAAACCACTTCGGCTCCCTCCATCTGCATGGCTTCTGCCCTCGAAAGGACCGCCATCGCCGCTTCTGACAGCGGCACGATGTGCGCCCTGCTGCGCTTCATGTGTTCGGCTGGGATTGTCCAAAGGCGCTGGTCCAGATCGAATTCACCCCATTTAGCAAGCCGCACTTCCTGCGAGCGAACGCCCGTCAAAATGAGAAGGTCGAGCGCGAGGCGCGAATAGGATGGCTTGCGCCGCAACGCGGTGAGGAATGGAGGAACGGCGACGTACGGCATTGCCTTGCGGTTGGCCGGTTTCTTGATCTGTCGCGGCAGCCCTCGGCCCGCCTTAAGGCTGCTATTGCCCGATGGAGCTTCGGTGGAGCGCCATCCCTTTGCATGGGAGTAATCGAGCACGGCGCAAATCCGGTTGCGGACCTGGCGAGCCGTTTCCGGAATTTCCTGCCAAATCGGCGTGAGCACCCCGATAATGTCCGCAGCGGTGATTCCGCCAGTCGTCATATCGCCCAGTTTCGGGAAGGCGTAGTTCTCCAGACTGGCGAGCCATTGGCGACCGTAGACATCACTCTTCCAGCCTGCCTCGTTTTCGGAATGATATTGGGTAGCGGCTTCGCGGAAAGTAACCTTGGCAGCTTCCTCATCCTTCCTCTCCGTCAACACATCGCGTTTCTCGACCTTCACCGCCTTGCGGAGTTCGGCGGCCTTCGCGCGCGCATCGGCCAGCGTCACCAGCTTCGCACTACCCAAACCAATGTCCTGACGTTTGCCATCGCGCTGGAGTCGCAGGAGCCAGGAAGCCGCACCAGTTTTTCCAACTTTCAGGAAAAGACCGTCGCCATCCTGATAGGTGCCCGGATTCGCCAAGGCGGCCTTGACCGCCACTGCTGTAAGTTTGCCCATTCTCGTTCCCCATATTTCTGGAGGCCAATTGAGAGAGCCGCGGTGTGGGGAAGCCCGCTCTCTTCCCCACACCTTCCCCACACTCACTGCCGGTTGCAGGCAAATAACAGCGAACAGGAGCGGCCATCGGAAGGCAGAATACCCTTGGTTTTCTGCGATTTCTAGGGCTTTTCGGGGATGTGCTGAGAAAGGGCGGTGGTGGACAGGGCTGGATTCGAACCAACGTACGCTTGCGCGGGCAGATTTACAGTCTGCTGCCTTTAACCACTCGGCCACCTGTCCACACCGGTCTTAGTGGTCGGCGGGAGGCCCCGCCGGAGGCCGCTTCTTGGCGAAGCGGCTTGCCGAGAGGCGCGCTCAATGGCGAAGCGAGCCTTGCCTGTCAATGGGGTGACTGGCAGGAGCGGCACGAAGGTTGGACCGGCGAAGGGATTTTCATGTCGAAGGGCGGTGGCGGCAAGCCGAAACGGGCATTGCGCGGGCGCGCGGGACGCATGCAGGGCGGGCGCGGCAGCGGACGCGCGAGCAAGGGCGCGGTCCGCCTCTGGGGCCACCACGCGGTCGAGGCCGCGCTCAGGAATCCGGAGCGCAGCCATCGCAAGCTGTGGGCCACGCGCGAGGCGATCGCCGGCCTCGACGGCGAACTGCCGCCGGACTTCCCTGTCGAATACGCCGAGGCGCCCGACCTTGCCCGGCTGGTCGCGCGCGACGCGCCGCACCAGGGGCTGGTGCTGGAATGCGACCCCCTGCCCGACCTTTTCCTGGGCGACGTGCTCGATGGCGATCCGGCGCGCCCGCTGGTCGTGCTCGACCAGGTGACCGACCCGCACAATGTCGGCGCCATCATGCGCTCCGCCGCGGCGTTCGGGGCCTGCGCGCTGCTGACGCAGGACCGGCATGCGCCGCCCGAATCCGGCGCGCTCGCCAAGTCGGCATCGGGCGCTCTCGAGATCGTCCCCTGGGTGCGCGTGGTGAACCTGTCGCGCGCGCTCGAGGAAGTGGCCGAAGCGGGATACTGGCGGCTGGGGCTCGACGGCGAAGCGGAGGCGGTCCTCGCCGACGTGCTGCCGGCGGGCCCGGTGGCGCTGGTGCTCGGCGCGGAGGGCGAAGGCATGCGGCACAATGTCATGCAGCACTGCGATGCGCATGCCCGCCTGCCGATCGCGGCCGACATGGAAAGCCTGAACGTTAGCAACGCCGCAGCAATTTCACTTTATGCCGTGGCGACGAGACCGGGTCCCTAGAGGGGGCCGATGCCAATCGAACGGGGGAAACGATGAAGCATTTCGACGTGAAACGCGCCGCACCGGCGATCGCGGCGGTTGCGGGCCTGCTGCTGCTGGCCGGCTGCCTGCTTGCGCCGGGCAGGTTCGGCTCGGAGCTGGACCTGCGGCAGGATGGACGCTTCGCCTTTCGCTACACCGGCGAGTTGTACCTTCTCCCGCTCGCCAAGAAGCCCGACGGGGCCGGCGCGTTTGAACCGGAGGAGTGCGACGACGACGGCGAGACGCGCGCCTGCACCGAGGCAGAGATCGCCGCTCAGCGAGAGGACTGGGAACGCTCGCGCGCGTCGAAGGCGCAGGGCGAGGCCGAGATGGCCAAGGCCTTCCTCGGCGGTCTCGATCCTTCCGACCCCAAGGCCGCGCAGGAATTCGCCGAGCGGCTGCGGCGGCAGGCGGGCTGGCGCAAGGTCGAATACAGGGGCGACGGCCGCTTCGATGTGGACTTCGCGATCAACGGCACGCTCGACCACGACTTCGTCTTCCCGACGATCGAGCGCTTTCCGATGGCGAACGCGTTCGTGACGCTGAGCCTGCGCGACGACGGCACCGTGCGCATCGATGCGCCCGGCTTCGGTCCCGGCGGATCGGGCATGCCGATGCAGGGCCTGATGATGGCGGCGGCTGCGGCTGCCGAGGAACAGGGCGGCAAGACGACGACGAACCTGCCGGAGATGGAAGGCACCTTCGTCGTGCGCACCGACGGCGAGATCCGCGCGAACAATACCGAGGAAGGGCCTGCGCCCGATCCCTCCGGCCAGGTCATGACCTGGGAGGTTTCGTCGGCCGGCACCACCGCGCCCACCGCCCTCGTCCAGCTGGCGCCGCGCACGGCCCGCTGACCGCGCCGGACGCGAGGCGCGCACACGAAAAAAGCGCCGCACCGGCTTCCCGGTACGGCGCTTTTTTCATCGGGATCGGCGGGCCGCGAGGCGTAGCGGCCCGGCCTGACCGGCGATGTTTAGTTGACCGCGTCCTTGAGGCCCTTGCCGGCCTTGAACTTCGGCTGGGTCGAGGCCTTGATCTCCATCGGCTCGCCGGTGCGCGGGTTACGGCCAGTCGAGGCCTTGCGCTTGGCGACCGAGAAGGTGCCGAAACCGACGAGGCGAACTTCGTCGCCGCTCTTCAGCGCGCCGGTGATGGCGTCGAATACGCCTTCGACCGCCTTGGTGGCGTCGCTGCGCGAAAGGCCGCTGGAATCGGCAACGGAACTGATCAGGTCATTCTTGTTCATTATGGGAACCCCCCTTAGCTTTCTGTGAAACCGGAATACGTCTGGAATCGCCTCGGTATATGACGCGCGAATTGAGCGACTTTTGGCGCGCCTGTCAAAGCGAAATGGGCGGGTAAGGCCCGAAAATTCCCCGTTTATGGGCCAATTTCGACAAACCGAGGCACGCTTTTGCACTTCTGCACGAAGGACGCACGCGGGATGACCCGGCGATGCCGCCGAGTCGCCGCAGTGCAACATGGATCAGTGCGCGGTGGTCGAGGTCGGCGACGGTCCCATCTGGGGAGCCGCGGCCTGGCTCGCGATTTCGTCCGCTTCGGTCCATTCGATCGGCTCGAGCTTGCGGGTGAGCGCCCGGGCAAGAACTTCGTCGACGTGGCTGACGGGGATGATCTCCAGCCCCTCCTTCACGTTATCGGGAATCTCGGCCAGGTCCTTCTCGTTCTCCTCGGGGATCAGCACCGTCTTGATGCCGCCGCGGAGCGCTGCGAGCAGTTTCTCCTTGAGGCCGCCGATCGGCAGCACCCGACCGCGCAGCGTGACCTCGCCGGTCATCGCCACATCGGCGCGCACGGGAATCGCGGTGAGCGTGGAGACGATGGAGGTGACCATGCCGATGCCCGCGCTCGGCCCGTCCTTGGGCACGGCGCCTTCGGGCAGGTGGATGTGGATGTTCTTGCGCTGGAAGATCGACGGCTTGATGCCGTAGGCCGGGCTGCGCGCCTTGACGAAGCTGAACGCGGCCGCGACCGACTCGTTCATCACGTCGCCCAGCTTGCCGGTCGTCTTGATCTCGCCCTTGCCCATCGTGGTGACGCTCTCGATGGTCAGCAGTTCGCCGCCAACCTCGGTCCAGGCAAGTCCGGTGACCGCGCCGACCTGCGCCTCTTCCTCCGACATGCCGTGGCGGAACTTGCGCACGCCGGCGAAGTCTCCGAGATTTTCGGGGGTGACGATGACGCTCGACGCTTCCTTTTCGAGAATCTTGCGCAGGCTCTTGCGCGCCAGCCGCGCGATCTCGCGCTCCAGTGTACGAACGCCCGCCTCGCGCGTGTAGTAGCGAATGAGGTCGCGCAGTCCCTCGTTGGTCAGCTCGAATTCGCCATCCTTAAGCCCATGCGCCTCGATCTGCTTGGGAATCAGGTGGCGTTCGGCGATCTCGACCTTCTCGTCCTCGGTGTAGCCTTCGAGCCGGATGATCTCCATGCGGTCGAGCAGTGCCTGCGGCAGGTTGAGGCTGTTCGCGGTGCACACGAACATCACGTCGGACAGGTCGAAATCGAGTTCGAGGTAGTGGTCCTGGAACTTCGAGTTCTGCTCGGGATCGAGCACTTCGAGCAGCGCCGACGCCGGGTCGCCCCGGAAATCCTGGCCGAGCTTGTCGATCTCGTCGAGCAGGAACAGCGGGTTGGCGGTCTCGGCCTTGCGCAGGTTCGACACGATCTTGCCCGGCAGCGAGCCGATGTAGGTGCGCCGGTGGCCGCGGATTTCAGCCTCGTCGCGCACGCCGCCCAGTGACTGGCGCACGAAGTTGCGACCCGTGGCCCGCGCGATCGACTTGCCGAGCGAGGTCTTGCCGACGCCCGGAGGACCGACGAGGCACAGGATCGGCCCCTTCAGCTTGTTGGTGCGCGCCTGCACGGCAAGGTATTCGACGATGCGGTCCTTGACCTTCTCGAGCGCGTAGTGATCGGCATCGAGCACTTCCTGCGCCTTGCCGATGTCCTTCTTGAGCCGCGACTTCTTGCCCCAGGGCAGGCCGAGCAGGACATCGAGGTAGTTGCGGATGACGGTCGCCTCGGCGCTCATCGGCTGCATCGACTTCAGCTTCTTGAGTTCGGCCTGCGCCTTGGCGCGCGCCTCCTTCGACAGCTTCAGCTTCTCGATCTTTTCCTGCAGTTCGGCGATTTCGTTGGCTTCCTCGCCGTCGCCGCCGCCCAGCTCGTTCTGGATCGCCTTGAGCTGCTCGTTGAGGTAGTATTCGCGCTGCGTCTTCTCCATCTGACGCTTCACGCGGCCGCGGATCTTGCGCTCGACCTGCAGCACGCCGAGCTCGCCCTCCATGAAGCTCAGCGCCATTTCCAGCCGCTTGTGCGGATCGGCCTCGGACAGCAGCGCCTGCTTGTCGGACACCTTGGCGGCAAGCTGCGCGGCGACCGCGTCGGCCAGCTTCGAGGCATCGTCGATCTCGCCAAGGCTGTCGCCCGCTTCCTGCGAGAGCTTCTTGTTGAGCTTGGCGTATTCGTTGAACTGCTCGACCACGCTGCGCATCATCGCTGCGACTTCGGTGCCCGAGGCGGTGACCGGCTCGATCTCCTCGATATCGGCGAGCAGCAGCTTGCCGTCGTCGGTATCCTCGGTACGCAGTTCCTCGATCCGCGCGCGCTGCTGGCCTTCGACGAGGACGCGCACGGTGCCGTCGGGCAGCTTCAGGAGCTGCAGGACGCTTGCCACCACGCCGGTGTCGTAGAGGTCGTCGCGGCCCGGATCGTCGCAACCCGGATCGAGCTGGGCGAGAAGAAATATGTCCTTCTGGCCGGCCATCGCCGTCTCGAGTGCCGCCACCGACTTCTCGCGCCCCACGAACAGGGGAACGACCATGCCGGGAAAGACGACGATGTCGCGGAGGGGAAGGAGGGGAAATGTGTTCACGGGCTCATCCATTCTTTCTGCCGGGCGCGCGAGCGCGCTGCCGGTGTTCGGTCAGGATATGGGATCGCCCGTTCGCAGGTGCAATGCCGCCGCCGCCCGCAACTGTGGAAGACGGCGGCGCGAAGGCTGGCCTGAAGCGACGTTCAGGCTAGAGGCGGTCGCTTCTCAGCCCATTCCCGGAAGGTTGAAGCCCGGCGGCAGGCCCATGCCCTGCTGCGCCTTCTGCATTTCCTCGTTGGCGACCTGGTCGGCTTTCGTCCGCGCATCGTTGTAGGCAGCGGCGATCAGGTCCTCGAGGATCGGTTTTTCCTCGGGCTTCATCAGGCTGTCGTCGATGTTGACCGCGACCACGCGGCCTTTGGCCGAACAGCGGATTTTCACCAGCCCGCCGCCGGCGACGCCTTCGACCTCGATCGCGTCGAGCTTGGCCTGCGTTTCGTTCATCTGCTTCTGGATCGTCTCGGCGGCCTGCTGGGCGGCCTGGATCATCTCTTCCATCGATTTCATCATCGTCTCCAGTTTCGGTTGCCTCCGCCTGCGGCGGCGCGGCTGTCACCCTCGATCATCTCGGCGTCGGGAAAGGCGGCGAAGGCGGCGGCGACGATCGGGGCCTGCCGGATCGCATCGGCCTGCGCCTTCTTTTCCGCCTCGTCCTGTTCGACGAGGGTCGGCGCGCCGCCCTCCTCGACCCGCTCGACCGTCCATGCACCGCCAAGCACGGTCTCGAGCGCGCGGCGCAGCTCCTGCGTCGGATCGTCGCTGATCCCGGGGGCTTGCGAATAGACGAAGCGACCGGGCGCGAAATCGACGACGCGGACCTGGAAGCGCAGCCGTTCGGCAAGCCCGATACCGCACGCATCCTCGATCCTGTCGACGAGCGCGTTCCACGGCGGCGTGTCGCTTGCGGCAGGTGCGGGCGCTGCGTTGGTGGCCGGAGCAGGCGCATCGGCCGGCAGGCTCGCCAGCTTTTTCGCGAGCGTCCCGGGATCGGGCATGTCCGAGGCGTGCATCACGCGCAGCAGCGCCATGCGCGCGGCAACGAGCGGATCGGGCGCCATGCGCACTTCCTCGAAGCCCTTGAGCAGCAGCTGCCAGAGCCGATGCAGTTGCGCCGCCGTCAGCCGCTGCGACCAGCCCTCGATGGCGGTGCGCTCCTCGACGGAGGGGATATCATCGGCATTGCCCGCGATCTGCGCCACGGTAATGCGGTGGGTAAGTCCCATTGCGCCGCGCAGCAGCGCCAGCGGCTCCACGCCGAGCGAGAACTGCCGGTCGACGAGCTCGAGAAGCCGCGCACCCTCGCCGTTCAGGACCGCGTCGAACAGGTCGCGCTGCGCGGTGTTGTCGGCAAGGCCGAGCATGTCGCGCACCTGCGCCGCCGTAACCCTGCCCTGGGCATCCATGTCGGCATGCGCGATCGCCTGGTCGAGGATCGACAGTCCGTCGCGCACCGAGCCTTCGGCGGCGGCCGCGATCATCGCCAGCGCCTCGTCCTCGGCCTCGACGTCCTCCTTGTCGCAGATCGCCTCGAAATGTCCGGCCAGCATCGGCGCCGGGATGCGGCGCAGGTCGAAACGCTGGCAGCGCGACAGGACGGTGACCGGCAGCTTGTCCGCCTCGGTCGTCGCGAACAGGAACTTCACGTGCGCGGGCGGTTCCTCCAGCGTCTTGAGCAACGCGTTGAACGCATTGCGCGAGAGCATGTGGACCTCGTCGATGATGTAGATCTTGTAGCGCGCCGAGACGGCGGCATAGCGCACCGCCTCGATGATCTCGCGCACGTCGTCGACACCGGTGTGACTGGCTGCGTCCATCTCGATCACGTCGATGTGGCGGCCCTCGGCGATGGCGACGCACGGTTCGCACATACCGCACGGGTCGATCGTCGGACCGCCCTGCCCGTCCGGCCCGATGCAGTTGAGCGCCTTGGCGATCAGCCTTGCGGTGGAGGTCTTGCCCACCCCGCGCACGCCGGTCATCAGGAATGCGTGCGCCAGCCGGTTGCGCCGGATAGCGTTGGCCAGCGTCCGCACCATCGCTTCCTGCCCGATCAGTTCCCCGAAGGTCTGCGGACGGTACTTGCGGGCAAGCACGCGATAGGGCTGCACCGGCGTTCCCGTCGACGGCGTATCGGTGGCGGGCGGCTGGACGGGCGCCGGATCGGGCACGGCATCGACGGCAGGCGGATCGGACGCGACTTCGTCCCCGCCGAACAGCGCGGACTGGCCGGCAGCTTCAAGCTCCCCGGCGCTGGGTTGGCTATCCCCGGCCTCGTCGTCGCCCTCGTCATCGGGGGCGGCGTTACCGAACATGTCGTTGGAATCGGACATCACCGGCGAAGGTAGAAGCTGGCGGGCGGATTGTCAGGGGAAAAGGAGAAGGAGCCGGGCGACCCGTCGCAATCCGTTATGGCTGCTTCCTTCCGGACCTGACCAGGTTCGCGAACGCAAACGTCCACCCGACTCCCGGCCCGGCATATGGCGGGATCGGCCCGCGATTTCAAGCGTCGGCGCGAAGCGCGCGCGCTCAGCGGAAATTGTCGGCGTAGGCCTGCAGCTTCAGGCGCCTGGCGGGCGGCGTATGAACGCGCGCGGCGATGCCGTACTTCCGCGCGTAGCCGATCGCCTCGTCCTTCGTGGGAAAGCGCAACTGGACCTGCGCCTGCGTGTCGCCAGAGCCGGTCCAGCCCATCAGCGGATCGGGCTTCCTCGCCTCCGACTGCTCGAATTCGAGGATCCACGTGTCGGTAAGCGCCTTGCCGGACTGCATGGCGGTTTTCGGGCGCTGGTAGATGCGTGCGGTCATGGCAAAGCGCTTTCCTGCGAATCGCCGCGCAAATCAAGAGCGCTTCTGGGCCGCGAATGCATTCTTGGTCTTGAGGCTGGGATCCTCGGCCCACGGCTCGTCGGGCCAGCGGTGCCTGGGATAGCGCCCCTTCATCTCGCGCGCGACGTCCGCCCACGATCCGCGCCAGAAGCCCGGCAGGTCGCGCGTCGCCTGGATCGGGCGGCCCGCGGGCGATGTCAGCTTGAGGAGGAGCGGCTGCGGCGGCTGGCCGAAAACGGGATGCGTATCGAGGCCGAACAGCGCCTGCACGCGCACTTCGACCGAGGGGCCGCCTTCGTCATCGTAGTCGATCGCGTGGTGCGTGCCCGCCGGGCTGACGAATTCGGGCGGGGCCAGCCGGTCGAGCGCCTTCACCGCGTCCCAGCCCGGAAGACCGCGCAAGCCGTCATGCAGCGCGCCCGCGTTCACCTGGTCGAGCCGCCGTTTGAGAAACGGCCCGGCCCACTGTTCGAGCGTATCGAGAAGCGCCTCCTCCGACAGGGCTTCGATCCCTGCAAACCGCGCGCGCTTCAGCAGCGAATGGCTCGCCTTCGAAAGCGGCAGGAGGTCGAGGCCGTCGGAGCGAATCCGCTCGATCAGGAATGCGCGGATCGCGTCCTCGTCGGGATCCGGATCGGGACCGCCGCCCAGCACGATCGCGCCGAGCCGACGCTGTCGCAAGGCCTCGACGCGGCGCTCGCCCGCGATCCAGCGCAAGTGGCCCCGGCTCTCGATCCTGTGACCGAGCCAGCGCTCGACCTCCGCCTGGGTCAGCGCAACCGCGCCGGTGATGCGCGCGCCCTTCGCCTCGCCGGTCGCGTCGCCGACCGCAAGCCATTCGGCGCGGGCAAGCGGCGATGCAGGGTCGAGACGAAGCCCGCGCCCGCCCGCTGCCAGCCAATACTCGCCGTCGCTGCCGCGCGCCCTTGCGATATTGTCGGGAAAGGCCTCGGCAAGCAGGATGCCGAGCGGCGGGGCCTCGCCGCCCTCGTCCCCGACCAGCCGCCCTGCCCGGTCCGCCCAGCGCGCGGCGAGCTTACGCGAGGCTTTGGCGCGCGCCCCGTGATCGCCGTTCCAGCGGTCGAGACGGGCGGCAAGGTCTTCTCCCCTGCCGCCAAGGCCGCGCTCCTGCAGCAGCAGCGCCAGCCGCGCGGCATCGCGCGCCGCGCCGCGCCCGGCGGCGTACAGCAGCATGTGCGCCAGCGCCGGGTCCATCGGCAGCGCCGCCACCGCCTTGCCGTGCGGCGTGATCCGCCCTTCGGCATCGAGCGCGCCCAGAGTGACGAGCCGGCCCCGCGCCGCCTCGACCGACGCGCCGGGCGGCGGATCGAGCCAGGCCATCGCCTCGGGCTCCGCCGTCCCCCACGAGGCGAGCGACAGGACGAGCGGCGCCAGGTCCGACGTCTCGATCTCGGGCGGATCGAAGGCCGGCCTTCCGGCATGCGCCGCCTCCTCCCACAGCCGACAGGCGACACCCGGTCCCTGCCGCGCGGCACGTCCGGCGCGCTGTGCCGCCGCCGCCCGGCTCGCCCGGTGCGTGACGAGCCGCGTGACGCCTGCCGCCTTGTCGAACTCGGCCCGGCGCGACAGCCCGGCATCGACGACCACCGACACCCCGTCGAGCGTCAGCGAAGTCTCGGCAATCGCGGTCGCCAGCACGATCCGCCGCCGCCCGTCGGGATCGCGGCGGATTGCGGCGCGCTGCGCGGCGGGTTCGACCTGTCCGTGCAGGGGCAACACCGGGACGCCGGGCAGCCGTGCTTCCAGCCGCTCGCGCGTCCGTTCGATCTCGCGCACGCCCGGAAGGAAAGCCAGGATGTCGCCCGCCTCCTCGCGCCAGGCGGTCAGGATCGCCGAGGCCATCGCCTCTTCGACACGCAGTTCGGGCGAGGCACCCAGCCAGCGGATCGCCAGCGGATGCGCCTTGCCCTCGCTCTCGATCACCGGCGCGTCGCCGAGCAGGCCGGCAAAACGCGCGCCGTCGATCGTCGCCGACATCACGAGCAGCCGCAGGTCGGGACGCAGCACCTCGCGAGCCTCGATCGCGAGCGCGAGCCCAAGGTCCGAATCGAGATGCCGTTCGTGCGCTTCGTCGAACAGCACCGCGCTCACGCCCGAAAGTTCGGGATCGTCGAGCACGGTCGCCACGAAGATCGCCTCGGTCATGACAAGGATGCGCGTATCGGCGGAGCGGCGGCTGTCGAGCCGGGTGAGGTAGCCGACGGTCGCGCCCGGCTTCTCGCCCAGCATCTCCGCCATGCGCTCGGCAGCGGCGCGCGCGGCCACCCGGCGCGGACTGAGCATCACGACCGTGCCCGTGCACCACTCCTCGCCGATCAGCGCCGGTGCGACCGCCGTGGTCTTGCCCGCCCCCGGTGGCGCCACCAGCACCGCGCCCGTCCCCTCGCCCAGCGCGCCGAGCAGTTCGGGCAGCACGGCATGGACGGGAAGATCGCTGCCCTTCGTCACTCGTCTTCCCACCCGAAGACGTCTTCGACGCCGACGCCGAAACGACGGGCAATGCGAAAGCTGGTTTCGAGGCTTGGCGAATAGCGGCCCTGCTCGATGGCGATGATCGTCTGGCGAGTGACGCCCACCGCCTCGCCCAGCGCGGCCTGGCTCAGCTGTCCGTTCGCCTCGCGCAGCTCCCTTACCCGGTTGGTTATCGGCGGGCGTCTGGCCACGCCTCAGACTCCGCGGCGATAGAGGACGATCTGGAACAGATATTCCAGCACTTGCGAGGCGATAAGCGCGCCGATGACCAGGTGGAAGAAAAGCGTGCCGTTGCCGTGAGCGGTGAAACCGATCGCCGCCGAGATCACCCCGGCCCCGAGCGCGATCCCCGACCAGTTGCCCGCCCTCGCGATGATCGCCCGTTCGCGCTCGTCAGCGGGAGCGTCCGCCTCTTTCGGATTGGCGACTGCCAGCACGATCTGGACGACGACCGAGAGCACGACCACCACGACGACGTAGGGCACCAGCGTTGCCCCTGCCGGCGCGTCGGGCGCGGCCAGCGCCAGCTTCCCGTAATAGAGACCGGTCAGCACCATCACCGCCGCCATCACCCAAGCCGACTTTTCGCGAAACGACACTCCAGGCCTCCATGCCTTGTGTAAAACATCTTTTACATCCGTGGCGGGAGCCACCCCTGATGTCAAGAATTTTTGACACCGCTTCACTGCACTCTTTTCCCGAAGCGACTTGACGACCGCGATATAGTTCCATATTTCTATATTTATCGAATCCTTGGAGCGAGCAATGCAGCCCGACCGCGTCATCCGTGCCTTGTCCGCCCTTGCGCAGGAGCATCGCCTCGCCGCGTTCCGGCTGCTCGTGCAGGCGGGCCGGGACGGGCTGGCGGCGGGCGTCCTTGCCGAGCGGCTGGACGTGCCGCCCTCCTCGATGAGCTTCCACCTCGCCCAGCTTGCCAACGCCGGCCTCGTCACCCAGCGGCGGGAGAGCCGGTCGATCATCTATTCGGCGGACTATGCCGCGATGAACGGCCTGATGGGCTACCTGACCGAGAATTGCTGTGGCGGCGTGCCCTGCTCGGACGAGGCCGCATGCACTCCCTCCCCCGCAAACCCGCCTGCTGCAAGAAAGAGCGCCTGATGAAACGCTTCCACCTCCATGTCGGCGTTGCCGACCTCGATGCCTCCGTTACCTTCTACACCGCGCTGTTCGGCACCGGGCCGACCGTGACCAAGCCGGACTACGCCAAGTGGATGCTCGAGGACCCGCGCATCAACTTCGCGATCTCGATGCGCGCGGATGCCGCGAAGGGCATCGAGCATGTCGGGATGCAGGTAGATGACCGGGACGAACTCGCCGAAGTCTACGGCCGCCTGCGCGCCGCCGACCGCCCGGTGCTCGAGGAGGGCGCGACGACCTGCTGCTACGCCAGGTCCGAAAAGAGCTGGATCGCCGATCCCGACGGGGTGGTCTGGGAAGCCTTCCTGACCCAAGGCGACAGCACGACCTACGGCGACAACCCGGAACTCGACCGGCTCGCCTCGGACAATGCCGCCGAGGGCGCCTGCTGCGCGCCCGGAACCCCGCTCGCCAAGACCTCCTGCTGCTGAGGGCGGGAACGTGGCGGACGATCCGATGAACGTGCTCTTCCTGTGCACGGGCAACTCCGCGCGCTCGATCCTGGGCGAAGCGATCCTCAACCACGACGGCGCGGGCCGGTTCCGGGCCTTCAGCGCCGGGAGCAACCCGACCGGCAAGGTCAATCCTTGGGCGATCCACACGCTCGAGACGCTGGGCTACCCGGCGCAGGGCCATCGCTCGAAGAGCTGGGACGAGTTCGCCACAGAGCCCGAGTTCGACCTGATCTTCACCGTCTGCGGGAACGCCGCGGAAGAGACCTGCCCGGTCTGGCCCGGCCACCCGACGACCGCACACTGGGGCATTCCCGACCCGGCGGCAGTCGAGGGCAGCGATGCTGAAAAGGCCGCGGCCTTCCTTGATGCCTTCGGAATGCTCAAGCGGCGCATCGACCTCTTGCTGGCGCTGCCCGTCGCCAGCCTCGAACGGATAGCACTGCGCGACAAGCTCCACGCCATCGGGCAAGAGGCCGACGCGCAATGACCGCTACCGTGGCCGAAATCGATGCCCGCGCGGCGGGGCTCGGGCTGTTCGAGAAGTGGCTTTCGGTCTGGGTCGCCGCCGCGATCCTGGCGGGGATCGTGCTGGGCAACCTTGCGCCCGGAACTTTCGCGGCGCTGGCGGCGGTGGAGTACGCCTCGGTCAACCTCGTCGTCGCGGTGCTGATCTGGGCGATGATCTTCCCGATGATGGTCGCGGTCGATTTCGGCGCGGTTCGGCGCGCGGGCGACAAGCCCAAGGGACTCATCATCACCCTCGTCGTCAACTGGCTCGTCAAGCCGTTCACGATGGCGGCGCTCGGCGTGCTGTTCTTCGAGGTCGTCTTTGCCGACCTGATCGCGCCCGCCGACGCGCAGCAGTACATCGCCGGACTGATCCTGCTGGGTGCGGCGCCGTGCACCGCGATGGTCTTCGTCTGGTCGCAGCTCACGAAGGGAGACCCCGCCTACACGCTGGTGCAGGTGGCGGCGAACGACCTCATCATGATCGTCGCCTTCGCGCCCATCGTCGCGCTGCTCCTGGGCGTGACCGACATCGCGGTGCCGTGGGAGACGCTGCTGCTGTCGGTCCTGCTCTATGTCGTCGTGCCGCTGGCGGCGGGTGCGCTGGTGCGCCGACGCCTTCTGGCAAGCCATGGCGGCAACGAGGCGGCGGTGTCGGACTTCACGGCGCGGCTCAAGCCGCTGTCCATCGTCGGCCTGCTGCTGACCGTGCTGCTGCTGTTCGGCTTCCAGGCCGGGACGATCGTGTCGCGCCCGCTGCTGATCGCCCTGATCGCGGTGCCGATCGTGATCCAGAGCTACGGCATCTTCCTGATTGCATACGGCGCGGCAAAGGCGTGGAAGGTACCGCACGCCATCGCCGCCCCGTGCGCGCTGATCGGCACCTCGAACTTCTTCGAGCTGGCGGTGGCGGTGGCGATCGGCCTGTTCGGCCTCGGCAGCGGAGCGGCGCTGGCGACGGTGGTCGGCGTGCTGGTGGAAGTGCCTGTCATGCTTTCGCTCGTCGCGCTTGCCAACCGCACGCGGGGAAGCTTCGCGGCGGAGTGACGGTCGCAGCAAACCACGGCATCGTACGCCGTCGGAAGACTCCGGTTGCCATTGTCGCTCAGTTGCGGTCATGCGGAGCCGATGAAGACGCTCGCCGCTTCCCGACCGCTGCTCTGGCTCGTGCTTGCCCTGCCCGGCCTCTGGATAATCGGACGCTGGGCCACCGTTCCCCAGGCGTACGGGTACGGCCATGCCATCGGTGACAGCGGCGACTGGGCGGCGTGGTTGCTGCTGCTGACGCTCGCCGTCACGCCGGTCCGGTTGCTGTTCGGGGCGCGGAAGTGGACGGGCTGGCTGCTTCGGCGACGCCGCGACATCGGGGTCGCAAGCTTCGCCTACGCAGCGGGCCACACCGTGATCTACCTGGAGAAGAAGGCGTCGCTATCGCTCGTCCTCGACGATCTCGGTTCGCCCGACATGTTCGTCGGCTGGCTGGCGCTCGCCCTGTTCGCGCCGCTGGCCGCGACGTCGAACGACATCGCGGTTCGCGCGCTCAGGCGGTCATGGAAACGGCTGCACCGGCTGGTCTACCCGGCAGCGGTGCTGACCTTCGTGCACTGGGCGCTCGCCGCGTTCGATCCGACGACGGCCTGGATCCACATCGGGATACTGGCCGCCATCGAAACGACGCGGGTGGCGCTGCAGCGCCGTCAGAGAGTGACGTAGTTGCGGAACCGCGCGACTTCGGCCTCGTCGACGTACTTGCCGATCTCGCGGTCGAACTCGGCCATGTCCTCGTAGGGGCGGTATTCCTCGAACTCGCGGACCATGCGGTCGGTCATGCCGGGAATGAGGCGCAGTTCCTCTTCGCTGCCGGTGTCGAGATTGACCGGCACGAAAACCTTCGCGCGGACTGCCTCGGCCTCTTGCTCGGACAGCGTCTCGAGCAGCCGGGCGTTGAGGTCGGTCACGCTGGCATAGGGCTGTCCGGCAACGATCGCCGCGGCGAGTTCGGGCGACACGCCCTCGACGGCGGACAGTTGTTCGGCCGTGGCGGTGCTCGCGTCGAGGACGGTCATGGCCGCTTCCGAAGCGCTTTCCGACGCGACCGCGGCATCGGCCATAGCATCCTCGGCGGGAGCCTCGGCGGCTTCCTGCGAGCAGGCAGCAAGCGTGAGCGTGGCACCGGCGAACGCGGCGGCGAGTACGATATTGCGCATGTATTACCTCTTTCTTTGATGCGCCCCTCTATTCGACACAGGCGCGAATGCGAAGCCCTGTCGGGCCCTTCGACCGGAGATGAAATCCGTTCGCGCCGCAAAGTTCCCGCAGGTCGAAATCCGGCGCGGGCCGGTCCCGACGCTGTCCTACTCCGCCTCGACCCGCTACCTGCCGGATACCTCTTCCCTCCTGAGAACGCGAAAAACGCCCATGACAACCGTCAACTTCGCAAATCGGTTGCATCGCCTTGTAAACAGGGCACAAATCGTCGCAGGGCGTGGGCGACACCCTGTCAACTTCGTCAACTTCGGATTTGCGGGATCAGTAGCGGCGGGCAACCGCGAATTCGGCGGCCTGCGCCATCGCGGAGCGCGCGGCTCCGGCGGGAAAACCAGCGATGGCATCGATTGCGCGCTGGGCGAAATGCCGGGCGCGCTCACGCGTGGCGGAGACGGCATCGTGGCGGTTGATGAGCTCGACGGCGCGGGCGAGGTCTTCGTCCTCGGTGCAGAAACCGGCGATCGCGTCTTCCCAGAACTTGCGCTCATCGGGCGTACCGCGCGCATAGGCGAGGATGACGGGGAGCGTCATCTTGCCCTCGCGGAAGTCGTCGCCCCGGCCCTTGCCCGATTCGGCAGCCTCGGAATCGTAGTCGATGGCATCGTCGACAAGCTGGAACGCGATGCCGAGGTTACGACCGTATTCGTCGAGCGCGCGCTCCTCGGCCTCCGACCGTTCGGCGACGACGGCGGCGATGCGGGTGGCGGCAGCGAAAAGCGCGGCGGTCTTGGCGCCGATGATCGAGAGGTAGCGTTCCTCGCTCGTCTCGATCTCGCGCTGGGCAACGAGCTGGTCGACTTCGCCCTCCGCGATTACGGCGGATGCGCTGCTCAGGATCTTGAGCACCTTGAGGCTGCCGTCCTCGACCATCAGTTCGAAGGCGCGGCTGAACAGGAAGTCTCCGACCAGCACCGTCGCCGGATTGCCGAACACGATGTTGGCAGCTTCCTTGCCCCGGCGCAGTTCGGAACCGTCGACCACGTCGTCGTGCAGCAGGGTCGCGGTATGGATGAACTCGACCGCAGCGGCGAGCTTGTGGTGGCGCGAACCTTCGTAGCCGCACAGCTCGGCGCCCGCGATTGTCAGCATCGGGCGCAGGCGCTTTCCGCCGCCCGAGATCAGGTGCCCGGCCAGCGCGGGGATGAGCGGAATCTTGCTTTGCATCCGTTCCAGGATGACGGCATTCACGCTGTTCATCCCGCTCGCCGTCAGCGAAAGCATCGGGTCGAGCGAGGGCGGACCTCCCTTGGGGCGCAGCGGAACGACATCGGCACTCATGCCCGAGCGACATGGGGTTTCGCGCCTGCGAAGGCAAGTGCGAAGCGGGCAGTTGGCAGCCGTGCGAAGCCCGTGCTAGCGCGTCGGGCATGACCGACTCCCCGTCCCCTGCCGACCGGATGCCAGCCGACCAGGTGCTCGCCGGCTATCGCTCTAGCATCGACAACATCGATGCCGCGCTCATCCACATGCTCGCCGAGCGGTTCCGGATCACCAAGGCAGTGGGAGCCTACAAGGCCGATCAGGAGCTGCCGCCCTCCGATCCGGGTCGCGAGCAGCGCCAGATCGCGCGGCTGCGCAAACTGGCCGAGGAAGCCAACCTCGACCCCGAGTTTTCCGAGAAGTTCCTGCGCTTCATCATCCAGGAAGTTATCCGCCACCACGAGCAGGCACGCGGTCAGAACCCGGGGTCTCCGCCCCGTCCGGCAACCGCGGTACCACCGCGCTGACGACGCAGGGCACTCAAATCGCTGGACTATCCGGGCCGGCCCGCTAACCTTCCCGCCAATGGCACAGGGGACAGACGAAGCCGCCGCACGGCGCCAGCAGCTGGTCTTGGCGCTGGAGCGCGTGGCGACCGGCGACCGCGACGCGCTGCGGCAAGTCTACGAGATGACCTCGGCCAAGCTGCTCGGCATCATCGTGCGCATCCTGCCCGACCGCGAACAGGCCGAGGACGTACTGCAGGACGTGTACTTCAAGGTCTGGCGGCGCGCGGGCCGCTACGACGCCTCGCTGGGCAGCCCGATCTCGTGGCTCGCGGTGATCGCCCGCAACGCCGCCGTCGACGAGGCGCGGCGCAACGGCCGAACACCGGCAAGCGAGGACGGGGAACTGGAAAACATCGTCGACGACGCGCAGCTTCCCGACGATTTCCTGTGCGAAGCCGAGATGCACGCCGAAGTCCGCCGCTGCCTCGACGAGCTGGAAGAAAACCAGCGCCGCTCGATCCGCATGGCATTCTTCGGCGGGCTGACCCACTCGCAGCTCGCCGAGGCGCTGGCGGTGCCGCTGGGCACGATGAAGAGCTGGATCCGGCGCGGGCTCGCCAACCTGAAGGGATGCCTCGGCCATGGCACCGCCTGACGACGGCTCTGACCTGCCCGACGATCCGGTGATCCGCGCCGGGGAATACGCGCTCGGCGTGCTCGAGGGCGAGGAACTGGCGGCGGCGCAGCGCGAGGCAATCGCCGGCGGCGACTTCGCGGCAGCCGTGGCATGGTGGCAGCAAAAGTTCGCCGCGCTGGCCGAGGAAGCCGGTTCGCTGGTGCCTTCGACAGGGGTCTGGAACGCCATCGCGCTCCGCCTGCCCTCGCGCGCCACGGACGAAGTGCCCACGCCTGCCCACCCGGCAGAGCCTTCGGGTATCGGCGGCTGGAAACTGCTGGCGGCGCTGGCTACGGCAGCGGCGATCGCTGCAGCGGTGACACTGTTCGTCGCGACGCCGGGCGGCCCGCCCCGCCCTGTCGAGCCGGTCACGCGCGAAGCCGGACCGCAGATCATCGCCCAGCTCCAGTCCGAGGACGGCGAATCGCGCATCGCATCGCGCATCGACCCCGACACCGGCAGGCTGAATCTGTCGATAGCGGGCCTCACGCCCGAGGACGAGGCACGCTCCGCCGAGCTTTGGGTCATACCGGAAGGCGGCGCACCGCGCTCGCTCGGCCTCATCCCGGGCGACGGCGAAGTGACCCGCTCGCTGAGCGCCGAGGAAGCCTCGCTGCTGATCGAGGGCGCTACCCTGGCGGTGACGCACGAAGACCGCGCCGGCGCCCCGCACGAGGCCCCGACCCCTCCAATCCTCCTCGCCGGGCCATTGTCGCGGCTGTAAGGGGCGACCCGCGGCGCGATACTGCAATTGAATTAATTTACACGCCGATGCATCCAATTCGAGGACTGCAACGTTACTTGGCCACCGTTCCAGATTGGCTCGGTGCGCCGTAACCGAAATAATTGAGCCGTGTACTCGGGAGAACGATCTCAAGACCCCCGTTCAAGCATTAACTTTTGTTTTCATGTTCTCCGCAATGGGTTCATTTCTCATTTCAGGACGGCGCTTCTTTTGTACCTGAAGAGGCTTCGACCTATGCAGAATTACAAGCTACCCCGTCTTGCCGCAGCACTGCTCGCCGGCACCGCTTCGATCACGCTCGCCGGACCGGCCTTTGCCGATGCGACCGCACCCTGCAACGATGGCTCAGGTACCAACAGTACCGAGTGCGGATCGAACGCGACGACCGACGCCGATGGCGCAATCGCGGTCGGCACCGGTGCCAGCGCGACGGGAACCGACGCGGTCGCCATCGGCAGCGACAACGACGGCGCCGAACCGGCAACGGCTTCCGGCCCCTCGACTGTCGCGATTGGCGGGGAAAGCGACGCCACCACCCCCGGCGCAACGGCGGTCGGCTGGCAGGCTGAAGCTTCGGGCATGATGGGCACCGCCCTCGGACACCAGACCACGGCATCGGGCGACCAGTCGGTCGCGGTCGGCGAGGATGCGGTGGCAAGCGACGTCAACGCCATCGCCATCGGCAACACCGCGAACGCGGACGGCGGCGATGCCATCGCCATCGGCGGCAACCGCGATGGCGAGGACGGAACGCCGACCACTGCTTCCGGCCCGTCGACCACCGCGGTCGGCGGCCAGGCCGTCGCGACCGGCCCCGGTGCGACCGCCTACGGCTGGCGCTCCGAAGCGAACGACGAGCGCGCAACCGCGCTTGGCCACCTCGCCTCCGCGACCGGCCTCGCTTCCACGGCCGTGGGCGAAGCAGCGGTTGCCAACGGCGTTGATGCAGTCGCAATCGGCGGCGGCGTCGACGGATCGGGCGGCGCGCAGGCGATCGGCAATTCGACGACGGCAGTGGGCGGCGAAAGCATAGCCAGCACGCCCGGCGCTACCGCTATCGGCTGGCAGGCCGAGGCATCGGGCGCCATGGGCACGGCGCTCGGTCACCAGACCACCGCGTCGGGCGATCAGTCGGTCGCGGTCGGTGAGGACGCCGTGGCCGATTCGACGAACGCCATCGCCATCGGCAACACCGCCATGGCGACCGGCGGCGACGCCATCGCCATCGGCGGCAACCGTGACGGCGAGGACGGCATCATGACGGTCGCCAACGGTCCTTCGACGACCGTCGTGGGCGGACAGGCAACCGCGACCGGACCGGGCGCAACTGCATACGGCTGGCGCTCCGAAGCCGCCAGCGAGCGCTCGACGGCGCTTGGCCACCTTGCATCGGCAACCGGCCTTGCCTCGACCGCGGTCGGCGAAGCGGCCATCGCCAATGGCGTGGATGCCGTTGCCATCGGCGGCGGCGTGGACGGTTCGGGCGGCGCGCAGGCGCTCGGCAATTCGACCACCGCAATCGGCGGCGAAAGCATTGCCAGCACGCCCGGCGCAACGGCGGTCGGCTGGCAGGCGGTTGCTTCGGGCGCGATGGGCACGGCGGTAGGCCACCAGACCACGGCCTCGGGCGACCAGAGCTTCGCGGGTGCCGAGGACGCCGTCGCATCGGGCAACAATGCCATCGCCATCGGCAACACCGCGCTGGCCAGCGGCGGCGATGCCATCGCCATCGGCGGCAATCGCGACGGTGAGAATGGCATGCAGACGATCGCGACCGCACCTTCGACCACGGCCGTCGGCGGGCAGTCGCAGGCCACCGAGGCCGGCGCGACCGCCTATGGCTGGCGTGCCGTCGCCAGCGGCGTGAAGGCGACCGCGCTTGGCCATATTGCGGTGGCCAGCGGCGAGAACTCGGTCGCGGTGGGCGAGGCTGCACAGGCTTCCAATGCGAACTCGACCGCAGTCGGCTTCTCCGCGACCACGACGCGCGACAACCAGGTCGTGCTCGGCGGATCGGGAAGCTCGGTCACGGTCGGCGATATCGACGCCAGCACCGCCGCGCAGGCGGGTCCCGTCTACATCGCCACGGTCGACCAGTCGGGCACCATCGGTCGCAGCAGCACGACGAGCCTGGCGACTGCCGAGCACGTCGGTGCGCTGAGCAACCAGGTGAGCAACTTCGGCGGGCAACTCGGAGCGCTGAACGACCAGGTGACCACGCTGTTCGACCTTGCCGACACCAACCGCCGCGGCATCCGCAAGGCGCACGAGGGCGTCGCGCTGGCCCTTGCCATGGAATCGCCGGTGCTGATGCCGGGCACGAGCTTCGGCCTGTCGGGCGGGTTCGGCTACTATAACGAACGCGTCGCCGGTGCGGTCGCCTTCGCGGCCCGCGTCGGAGAAAACAGCGCCTTCAACGCCGGCATCGGCGTCGGTGCGGACAGCGGCGAAGTCGGCGCGCGCGCCGGTTTCCAGACTAGCTGGTAATCACGAGCTGCCCTGGGACGGGGGCAGGAGGCCGGGGTCTCCCCTGAGGGGTCCCGGCCTCATCACCGAGTGACCATGAAGACCGGGCAGCGCCGCATGCGCCGTCCCGGTCTTCCTGCGTCAGCCCGGACCGCTCGCACGCGGGAGCCTGATCCTCACCAGCAACCCGCCAAGGTCCTCGCTTTCGGCGAGTTCGACGGTGCCGCCGTAGATCTCTACCACGTCACGAACGATGGCGAGGCCAAGGCCGGTTCCGGGCTTTCCTGTGTCGAGCCTTGCGCCCCGGTCGAAGATGCGCGGCCATTCCGACTGGGGGATACCCGCGCCGTCGTCCTCCACCCAGACTTCGCAGACATCGGGATCGTCGGCGACGTCGACCGTCACGAACACGCTTCCGCCGCCGTACTTTGCGGCATTCTCGATCAGGTTGCCGAGCACTTCCTCAAGGTCCTGCCGCTCGATCGCGACGGTCGCATCGCGCTTGCCGTCGAGGTCGAAGCGGGTGTTCTCGTACAGCCGTTCGACCGCGCGCAGCACGGCTTCGAGGCTCGTCCAGACGCTCGCGCGCGACATCCCCGCCGCACGTCGCCCGACTGCCCTGGCGCGGGCCAGGTGGTGGTCGACCTGCCGGCGCATGACCGCAGCCTCGCGTATCACCGTGTCCGAAAGATCGGGCGCGCGCGCGGTCGCCGCGTTCATCACCACGGTCAGCGGCGTCTTCAGCGCATGGGCCAGGTTGCCGGCATGGGTCCGCGCCTCTTCCGCCTGGCGTTCTGTATGGGCAAGAAGCGCGTTGAGCTCCTCGACCAGTGGAAGAACTTCGAGCGGTAGCGGCTCCGTCAGGCGGTTGGCGCCGGTCGCACGCATCTTCTGGATGCCGCGACGGACATGGCGCAGCGGAAACAGGCCGTACCATGTCTGCAGCCCGGCCATGACGAACAGGCCGAGGCCGAGCGCCAGGAAGCTGTAAAGCAGAATCGAGCGGATCTGGCTGATCTGCTCGTCGAGTTCGGCGCGGCTGGCAGCGACGCTGAACCACCATTCGGTATCGCTGCCCGGCAGGATGATCGAACGCTCCATCACCCGCAGCGGCTCGCCTGCGAACTGGTCGCTGTCGTAGACATGCGGCTCGGGGTCGAAGTGATCGAGGCGCACGTCGAGGCTGCGATCCCACAGCGAGCGGGACGGAAAGTCCTCATGCCCTTCACCCCTTATCTGCCAGTAGAGACCGCTGTTCGGCTCGAGGAAGCGCTGGTCGCCGAGCGGACGGTTGAAGAACACCTCGCCGTCAGGACCGATCTCCGCCGACCCGACCATCGCGGTAAGCATGTAGCCGAGCTGCTCGTCGAAGTTGCGGGTGATGAGAGAGGTCAGCGTGCGGTCGAGCGCGAAGCCGCCGACGAACAGCAGGATCGCGATCCAGCCTGCCGCGATAAGCATCATGCGCTGGGCGAGCGAGCCCGTCTGGCGCACCTCGGGCTCCGGCGTCACCGCCTCTTCGGCGGGCGCGGGAGGCGCCGGATCAGCCGCGGGCCGGGTCGGCGGGGTCGTCGAGGCTGTAACCGAGGCCACGGATTGTGGTGATGACGTCCGCGCCCAGCTTCTTGCGGATGCGGGTTACGAAGACCTCGATCGTGTTCGAATCGCGGTCGAAATCCTGGTCGTAGATATGCTCGATGAGCTCGGTGCGGCTGACCACCTTGCCCTTGTGGTGCATGAGGTAGGACAGCAGCTTGTATTCCTGCGCGGTCAGCTTCACCGGCTCGCCCGCCAGCGTAACGCGCCCGGAACGGGTGTCGAGCCTGACGTCGCCCGCGACGAGTTCCGAGGATGTATTGCCCGAAGCGCGGCGGATCAGCGCGCGCAGCCGGGCGATGAGCTCTTCGGTCTGGAAGGGCTTGGCAAGATAATCGTCGGCGCCGGCATCGAGACCGGCCACCTTGTCCGACCAGCTGTCACGTGCGGTAAGCACGAGCACGGGAAAGTCGCGGCCCTCCTTGCGCCACATGCCAAGCACGGTCAGCCCGTCGATCTCCGGCAGGCCGAGGTCGAGGATAACCGCGTCGTACTCTTCGGTAGAGCCCAGGAAATGGCCGTCCTCGCCATCGGTCGACAGGTCGACGGCATAGCCGTTCTGTTCGAGCGTGGACTTCAGTTGCTGGCCCAGCGTGGGCTCGTCCTCGACGATCAGAATGCGCATGGTCAGGTTCCCCGTTTGTTGGGAAAAGCCATGAGGCGAAAGGATGTTTCGGTCAAGCGGGCCAAACTTCAGCGCGACTGGTTGATGATCCGCCCGGTGCGGGCATCCACGTCCACGAACATGACCTTGCCGGCGCGGATGAACTTCAGCCGGTAAGCCATTGCGGTGGGATCGTATTCAGGGCCGAGATACTGCATGCCCTTCATCATCGGGAGTACGCGGCGCTCGATCTCGCGCAGGGGGCGGACGTTGCCCTCCTTGCGCTCCTTGCGCACCTGGCTCTGTTCCGAACGCGGCTCTCCCAGCGCCGGCGCGGCCGACATGACGAGAGCCAGCGATATCGGGAAGAGCAGCCATTTCATGACGCCATGGTGCCTAGCCCCAAGGCGTTGAACAAGGTGTGAATGCCGCAGTTGCGAAGCGGCAAGGTTCGGGCGGCCACGTGCAAAGCGGTTGCCGCCCCTCACCGCCGGGTATAGGTGCCCGCGCATGGCGACACCCCCGATCCTCAGCTGGGAAGGCCTCGGCCTGATCCAGGGCTCCGGCTGGCTCTTCCAGGACATCGACCTGCATATCGGCCCGCGTGACCGGCTGGCGCTGATCGGGCGTAACGGCGCGGGCAAGACGACGCTCCTGCGCCTTATCGCCGATCGCATCGAGGCGGACCGCGGCCTGCGCTCGGTCCAGCCCGGGACGAAGATCGTGACGCTGGAGCAGGACCCGTTCTTCAGGGGCTACGACACGCTGCTCGATTTCACGCTCGACGGCGACGACGCGCCGCCGCAGCACGCGGTCGAGGCGATCGCCGACCAACTCGGCATAGACCTCTCGCGCGAGGCCGACAGTGCGAGCGGTGGTGAGCGACGGCGCGCTGCGCTGTGCCGGGCGCTTGCATCGGAACCCGATCTGCTGCTCCTCGACGAGCCGACCAACCACCTCGACCTTGCCGCGATCGACTGGCTGGAAGGCTGGCTGCAGCGTTTTACCGGCGCTTTCATCGTCATCAGTCACGACCGGACGTTCCTCACCCGCCTGACCCGCGCGACGCTAAGGCTCGACCGCGGCAACCTGCGGCGCAAGGAAGTGGGTTTCGGCGGATACGAGGCCTGGGAAGAGCAGGTCTATTCCGAAGAGGCCCGCGCCGCCGAGAAACTGGAAGCCAAACTGAAGATCGAGGCGCACTGGCTGGAACGCGGAGTGACCGCGCGCCGCAAGCGCAACCAGGGCCGGCTGGAAAAGCTCTACGAGATGCGCGCCCAGCGTGCCGCGATGCTCAGCCCGCAGGGTGCCGCAAAGCTCAAAGTCGTGGCCGACGACGTGAAGACCAAGTCGGTGATCGTCGCCGAACACGTCACCAAGCGGTTCGGCAAGGGCGAGGACGAACGCACGATCATCCGCGACTTCAACCTGCGCATCCAGCGCGGCGACCGTATCGGCATCGTCGGCGCGAACGGATCGGGCAAGACCACGTTGCTGAAGTTGCTCACCGGCGAACTCGAACCCGACGAGGGCGAGGTCATGCTGGCAAAGACGCTGACCGGTACGGTCATCGATCAGCAGCGCAGCCTGCTTTCGCCCGAAAAGCGCCTGCGCGACGTGCTGGCGGAAGGCGGCGACTGGATCGACGTGCGCGGCGTGCGAAAGCACGTGCAGGGCTACCTCAAGGAATTCCTGTTCGATCCCGGCCTCGTTGATGCGAAAGTCGGCACGCTGTCGGGCGGAGAACGTTCGCGCCTGCTGCTCGCCCGCGAATTCGCCCGCAAGTCGAACCTTCTGGTACTCGACGAGCCGACCAACGACCTCGACCTCGAAACGCTTGACCTCCTCCAGGAAGTCATCGCCGACTACGAAGGCACGGTGCTGATCGTCAGCCACGACCGCGACTTCCTCGACCGCACGGTCTCCGTAACGCTCGGGCTCGACGGATCGGGCCATGTCGACATCGTTGCGGGCGGCTATGCCGACTGGGAAGCCAAGCGCAAGCGCCGATCCGCGCCGTCGAGGGCAAAGTCTTCGGCCGGTTCCGGCACAGCGCCTCCCCCGCCCAAGCCCAAAAGCACCAAGCTGACCTACAACGACCAGCGCGATTACGACCTGCTGCCGGACCGCATCGAAGAACTGGAAGCCGCGATCGCGCGCGACGAGGCGGCGCTGGCCGACCCCGAACTCTACAACCGCGATCCCGACCGCTTCGCGAAACTCACCGAAGCTCTCGAAAAGGCGCGCACGGAAAAGGAAACGGCAGAGGAACGCTGGCTCGAACTTGCCGAACAGGTCGAGGGCTAGGAAACCGGCAGCCTTATGATCAGGGCGCTGTGCCGGACAGGATCACCTTCAGGCGGGTCAGCCTCAGCCGGTCGATGATCCAGCCATCGCCTTCGCGGCGGTAGCGTTCGTGATAGTGGCCCCAGCCGTGCAGGTAGGCAGGATCGCTGCCTTCTGGAAACCAGACGTTGTCCTCCATCCCCCAGATGCATTGCATCGTCCCGTCTCCGGGGTCCGAGAATTCCGGCATGTAACCCTGGTGCACCGTTACGAGGCCGGGAACGACATCTCGCAGGAACGCCTTGAACTCGCTGCCCGTCATCAGGCCCGCGTCGCCGTCGATCTGCGGCATGGCGCTGGCATCGCCCGACGAGGTGACGTTGCGGAAATCGATCTCGGCATCATCGGCGACCAGCTTGTCGAAACCGTCGAAATCCTTGTGATCGAGGCAGTAGAAATAGTGCGCCTTCAGGTTGGCGATCTCGCGGCATGCGCGTTCGTATTCAGTCATCGGTGTCCCCTCTCAGGGTTACGCGTCGGATCCTTCATGCGCCCCCCGACCGCAGAACAGCACGGCGGAGAGCGGCCCACAACAGGCAATGATCACCGATCGACACGCGCCCTGTTCAGACGATCCGGTAGAAGTCCGCCACGCGGTCGAGCGCAAGTTTCAGGACGAGCTTTCCGCTGCGCGACGGCCAGGCGAGCGCCTTTTCCGCATCGGGCAGCCCCTCGCCCGCGCAGACCACGCGCCACAGGATGTCCGACAGGCCGGACCCTGCTTGCGCAACGGCGCCCTCGTAACGCTGTTTCGCCGCCATCTGGCGCTCGGTCGGGCTGAGACCTGCGTCGCGCCCGCTTCCCTTGATGCGAACCGGGACCCAGCGCATCGTCACGCCGGGCGAGAGCTGCGCGAACTCCCAGTCCGCCCTCAGCCTCTCGCCCGCATCGAACTGGCGGCCCGAAAGATGACCGCGCGCATGCAGCCAGCTAAGCGGCGATTCGGCAACATTGACGGTGACGCTCCGACCGCGGCGGCCCGCCTTGCGGCGCGTCGGGCCTTCTGCGGTGAGTTCGCGTTCCTCGAGAACCTGCTTCATGAAATACTCCCTGGCTGACTTTCGCGCGGGACTTGCCAAAAAGGTGGTCCTGTAGGAAAGGTGAAAACCTATACGGTTACCGGGAGGCGGCCTGTGATCAATCGCATCCGAGACGTTCGTACCCAGAAAGGGCTGACGCTGGCCGACGTGGCGGAGCGCTGCGAACCGCCGACGACCGCACAGACCATCGGACGGCTGGAAACCGGCATGCGCAACCTCTCGCTGGGCTGGATGAACCGGATCGCCGCCGCACTGGAAGTAGACCCGGAAGTGCTTCTCACTTCGGAAGACGCGGTGCAGCCCAGGGTCGTCGCCCGGCTGGTCGAGGCCGGAGCCGAAGCCCTCACCTCGCCGCGCGATGCGATCCTGCCTACCAGTCTCGGCGGGGACGCTCCGCTGGTCGCCATGACCGTAGAGGCCAGCGCGGGAGACTACCGCACCGGCGACCAGGTCTGGCTGCGCGAGCATGCCCCCGAAGACTATCCGCGGCTCCTCAACCGCGATGTCCTCGCTCCCCGTCCGGGCGGGCGGTTCGCGTTCGGCAGGATGATCGACCGGGACGCCGCACGCATCGCGATTCTCCCGCCTGGCCAGGGCCAGCGTCAGGTCGTCATCGAGAATCCGCCATGGATCGCGGCTAGTGAAATGCTGGTGAGAAAGCTGTAGGGAAGCCAGCGCATGATCCGCATACTTTCGCTGAGCACCCTGTTCCCCAGCCCCGAACGCCCCACTTTCGGCAAGTTCGTCGCCAACCAGATGGCCGGCGTCGCTTCGCGCGGCGATGTCGAGGTCACGATGGTCAATCCCATCGGGATACCTCCCTGGCCGCTGAGCCTGCGGCGCCGTTACAGCAAGCTCAGGCACACTCCGGCGGAAACGACGCTCGAGGGCATGCGCATCCTGCACCCGCAGTTCACGACGATCCCCAAGATCGGCGGGGACGGCAACCCTGGCCGTATCGCCGAAGCGATCATGCCACTCGCGCGCAGGTTGCATGCGGAGCAGCCCTTCGACATCGTCGACGCGCAGTTCTTCTTCCCCGACGGCCCGGCTGCCGCCCGCATCGCTGCCGATCTCGGCGTACCGCTGACAATCAAGGCCCGCGGGTCCGACATCCATTACTGGGGCGGGCGCCCGAGAGCGCTCGAGCAGATGCTCGGCGCCGCAAGGCAAGCGGACAGGCTGCTCGCCGTGTCCTGCGCGCTGCGCTCCGACATGGCCCGGCTCGGGATGGCGAAGGATAAGATCGCGGTGCACTACACGGGGCTCGACCGGTCCCGTTTCAAGGTGATGGACCGCGCAGCCGCGCGCGCACTGGTCTCGGCGATTCCCGAGCTTGGCGTCTGGACGCGCGGCCCGCTGATCGTCACGCCCGGATCGCTCATCCAGATCAAGGGACAGCGGCTGGTGATAGAGGCCCTGCCCGAACTCGAGGAAGCGACGCTGGCAATCGCGGGTACCGGCGAGGACGAGCAGGCGCTTCGGGCGCATGCGAAAGAACTGGGCGTCGCGGACCGGGTGCAGTTCCTCGGCCACGTTTCTCACGATGTCCTCCCGCAGCTGTTCTCCGCCGCCAATGTCGTCGCGCTGCCTTCCGAGCGCGAGGGACTCGCCAACGTGTGGATCGAGGCGATGGCCTGCGGCGCGCCGCTCGTCATTCCCGACATCGGCGGTGCGGTCGAAGTCGTGACGAATCCCGGCGCAGGGCGGATCGCTGTGCGCGAACCGCACGCCATCGCATCGGCGATCCGCGAAATCCTGAAAAACCAGCCCGATCAGGATGCCGTGGCGCAAAACGTCGCGCGGTTCTGCTGGGAGACGAACGCAGCCGAAATCGTCGAGATATGGCGGGCACTGGCGCATCGCGAAGGAGCGCTGCCCGCCGATTGATCGCTCAGACCGAGCTGCGCTCCCGCGCGATCCGTTCCTGCCGGTCCGCCTCGGTCTCCCTTGGCACGAAGCTGTCGGAGCTGACTTTAAGCCAGATCAGGATCGGCGCCGCCATGTAGACAGAGCTGTAGGTGCCTACGAAGATGCCGAGCGTGATCGCGGCGGCGAGCCCGAAGAGGCTGTCCGGCCCGAAGAAGAGCAACGGTATCAGCGCGACGAGCAAGGTCAGCGACGTCATCACCGTGCGCGCCAGCGTCTCGTTCACCGACAGGTCGAGCAGTTCCGCGATCGGCATGCGACGGTACTTCTTCAGGTTCTCGCGAATGCGGTCGTAGACCACGATCGTGTCGTTCAGCGAATAGCCGATGATGGCAAGCACCGCGGCGATGATCTGCAGGCTGAACTCCATCTGGAACAGCGCGAACATGCCCAGCGTCAGCGACACGTCGTGGAAAAGCGCGAAGAGTGCCCCTACGCCGAACTGCCATTCGAAACGCACCCAGATGTAGATCGCGATGGCAAGCATGGCGGCAAGCAGCGCGTAGAAGGCCTTGGTACGGAATTCGCCCGAAACCTTGCCCGAAACGCTGTCGACGCCGTCGATGCGGATATCGGGGTACTGGTTCTGCATCGCGGCGACGATCTGGCTGGTGATGCGGTCGGCTGCACCCGGCTGGCCTTCGACCTCCGCCGGAAGCTTCGTCCGGATCGAGACCTCGTTCGGGTTGCCGAACCGCTGGATTATCGGCTCGCCGTAGCCAAGCCCGCCCACCGTCTCGCGAAGGTCGGCGACCGGCGCTTCCGCCTGCCCGACGAAAGTCGCGCGGATCTCCTGCCCGCCCGAGAAGTCGACGCCATAGTTCAGGCCCTGCGTGAACACGAGCGCCCAGCTTGCCGCAATCAGCAGCAGGCTGACGATGTAGAACGGCACCCGCCACTTCAGGAAGCGGATGTTGGTGTCTTCGGGGACGAGCTTGAGAAGGCGCATCGTTTCGGTCCCTCAGATATGCAGTTCGCTCGGCCGCGCCTTGCGCAGCCAGCGCGCGACCCACATGCGTGTAAGCGCGACGGCGGTGAAAACGGACGTGAACAGGCCGATGATGAGGACGACCGCGAAACCGCGGATCGGTCCCGAACCGAACAGAAACAGCAGCACGCCGGCGATGAAGTTCGTGACGTTGGCGTCGTAGATGGCGCGGCTGGCTTCCTTGTACCCGTTCTCCACGGCGGCGACGACGCGGCGCCCCTTCTTTCGCTCCTCGCGGATGCGCTCGTTGATCAGCACGTTGGCATCGACCGCCGCGCCGATCGTAAGCACGAAACCGGCCAGGCCGGGCAGAGTCAGCGTGGCCCCGAGCACCGCCATGATGCCGAGGATCATCATCACGTTGATGACGAGCGCCGCCGTCGCGTAGAGGCCGAAGCGGCCGTAGGTGGCGATCATCAGCAGGATGACGAGGAGCGTGCCGACGCCCATCGCGATCATGCCCTTGCGGATCGAATCCGCGCCGAGGTCCGGCCCGACGGTCCGTTCCTCGATCACCTTCAGGTCCACAGGGAGCGCGCCCGAACGCAGCGAGATGGCCAGCTGGTTTGCCGTATCGACGGTGAAGCTGCCGGAGATCTGCGCGCTGCCGCCCAGGATCGGTTCGTTGATGTTGGGTGCCGACAGGACCTGTCCGTCGAGGATGATCGCGAAGGGCCGGTTGACGTTCTCGGTCGTCAGCTTGGCGAACTTGGCGCCGCCCTGCTGGTTGAAGGTGATCGATACCACCGGTTCGTTGGTCTGGGAATCGAAGGTCTGCCGCGCGTCGGTAAGCTGGTCGCCCTTGATCCCGCCGAGCCTGCGCACTGCAAGCGCGGGAACGCCGCCTGCTTCGGCCGGATCGGCGTAGGGTACCAGCTCGCTGCCCGGCGGAACGATCCCCTGCGCGAGGTCGGACGGCGCGGCGTTCGTATCGACGAGCTTGAATTCGAGCTTCGCGGTCTGGCCGAGCAACGCCTTCAGCGCTTCGGGATCCTCGAGTCCGGGCACCTGGACCACGATGCGTTCATCGCCTTGCCGGATGATCGTCGGCTCGCGAGTGCCGAGCGCATCGATGCGCTTTCGGACGACTTCGGTCGCCGAATCCATCGCAAGGCTGACGGCCTGCTCGAGGCCTTCCTCGGTCGGCGAAACGATGAAGCGATTGCCGTCGACCACGTTGATTTCCCAGTCGCGCTGCCCGGTCAGGCCCGCGCCGTAGGTGAGCGGCAGGATTTCCTCGCGCGCGGCATCCACCTGCGTGGCATCGTCGAGCATGAAGCTGAGCCGCCCGTCGCTGGTCGAAAGGTCGCCGATCCGGATGCGCGGCTCGGCATCCGAAAGCGCGGTGCGCACGCTCTCTTCCATTGTCTCGAGACGCTGGCGCCCAACTTGCGCGGGGTCGGCCTCGAGCAGTATATGGCTGCCGCCCGCAAGGTCGAGGCCGAGATTGACCATCGGATCGGGCAGCGCCGAGGGCCACGAGATGTTGGCCAGCGAGAGGATCGAGGGAAGCGCGGCAGCGGCGGCAAGAAGCGCAAGCCCCCAGTACCAGACCCTCTTCCAGACGGGGAAATCGAGCATTCAGGCTCCGCGCTTGCTTGGCGAAACGGTAGTACGGTCGGTCATTGCCGCTCAGTCATTCGCAGGAGCGCCCGAGCCGGGCGGGATGACGTCCGAGATCGTCGACTTGACCGCTTTCACGCGCATTCCCTGCGCCAGTTCGATATCGGCATAGTGCTCGTCGACCTTGACCACCTTGCCGACAAGGCCACCGCCGGTAACGACCTGATCGCCCTTGCGCATCGCGCCGATCTTGGCCTGGTGTTCCTTCTGGCGGCGCATCTGCGGGCGAAGGATCAGGAACCAGAAGATCAGGCCCATCGCGACCAGCGGCAGGAACTGCAGCCAGGCAGGCGGTGCACCGCCGGCAGCGGCAGCGGACAGGAGGGAAAGGATTTCGCTGTTCATCGGCATGACGGCTTTCGAATAGGAGACGCGGCCGTTGCCCGCCCATCCGTTTACCGGGCTTGAACGGTGCGGCCACGTTTGAAGGCGCGCGGTTAGCAACAAAGAACCGGCGTGGCAACGCAAGCCGCTCGGGTCGATGCGGTGCATTCGTGCGACCGCACCGGCTTGCCATCGCATCGGAGCGGCCCTATAGGCGCTGGCCTCGGTCGGGACGTAGCGCAGCCTGGTAGCGCATCACACTGGGGGTGTGGGGGTCGGAGGTTCGAATCCTCTCGTCCCGACCAATCTCTGCTTTCGGCGGATCACGCGATCATCGCGCCGGTATGGCGAAAGAATTTTCCTACCTGAACCGATCTGGTTAGATGCGGCGGCTCCTGTCCTCTGTACGGAGCCATGCCATGCCGATCCTCGATTCGCTTATCGGTCCCCTCGTTTCCATCATCGACAAGGTCATCCCGGATCGCGCGGCCCGCGACCGTGCGAAGCTGGAACTGCTGCAGTTGCAAGGTTCGCAGGAGATGCAGATCCTCGAAACGCGCATGTCCGCGATCGTGGCCGAGGCACATTCGGCCGATCCCTGGACGAGCCGCGCCCGCCCGACGTTCCTGTACGTCATGTACGCGATGATTCTGTGGGCGCTGCCGATGGGCATCCTGTCGGCGTTGCATCCCGCAACCGCCCGCGCCGTTTCGGAAGGCATGAACGCCTACCTCGGCTCGCTGCCCGAACCGCTCTACGCGCTGTTCGGCACAGGGTATCTCGGCTACACCGTCGCCCGCCAGTGGGGCAAGGCGAAGGGGACCGACCGCTAGGCCACTTCAGTCGCGACGAAAGCGCCCCCGCCCGCGCCGGGGGGCGACATCGCGCTTGCCAGCAAGCCGGGTGCGCCCTACCCCTCGCCCACGAAGACTGGGGGGATCATGGCGGACAAGCGGATCTACGTTCTCAACGGACCGAACCTGAACCTGCTCGGCATGCGGGAGCCCGGCATCTACGGGAGCGAGACACTCGACGACATCGCTTCGATGCTCGAAGACCGCGCGCGCGAACTCGGCGTTTCCGTCGAGGTGCGCCAGTCGAACCACGAAGGCCACCTCGTCGACTGGATGCACGAGGCGCAGGCCGAGGGTGCGCATGCCGTGCTGCTGAACGCCGGCGCCTATACGCACACCAGCGTTGCGTTGCACGATGCGATCCGGGCGATCGAAGTGCCGGTAATTGAAGTGCACCTGTCCAATCCGCACGCGCGCGAGCCGTTCAGGCACAAGTCGTGGATCGGAATGGCCGCGAAGGGATCGGTCTCGGGTTTCGGCGCCGCGAGCTATCGCATCGCGCTCGACGCGGCGGCCGCGCTCTAGGCGCCTTCGAGCGGGACGCCGGGCAGCTTTTTCGATGTCCTGATCGTCAGCGACGTCTTCACGCTCGCCACGTTCGGCGCGGGCGTAAGCTTGGATGTCAGGAATTCCTGGAAGCTTTGCAGGTCCTTGCTCACGATCTTGAGGATGAAGTCGATCTCGCCATTGAGCATGTGGCATTCGCGCACTTCGGGAAGGTCGCGCATGTGCTCCTCGAACTGGCGAAGCGAATCCTCGGCCTGGCTCTTCAGGCTGACGAGCGCGAAGACCGTGATCGCATAGCCCAGCATCAGCGCGTCTAGCTCGGCATGATAGCCCTTGATGACGCCCTCTTCCTCGAGCGCGCGAACCCTGCGAAGACAAGGCGGAGCCGTGAGGCCGACACGCTGCGCGAGTTCGACGTTGGTGATTCGCCCCTCGGCCTGGAGTTCGGCCAGCAGACGGCGGTCGATCTGGTCGAGATTCGGCATGTCGTCGTTCCTTGCCCCGCTGTTTCGTCACACGGCCTTCTTGGGTAACATCGACGGCCAAGAACCATGTGCTGCGCTAATTTTATTATCTAATAACGTAATCGTCCCGCTTTGCAACGCAACTGGGGGCAATGCTTTTGCCACAGGGACATCGTGGTAGGAGCAAGCTAAGACCTCGTCTGCCAACAGCCCGACAGACCCGATGGAGCCCGATGCATTTCGACGACCGCCTTGCCACTGTCCTGCGGCAGCCGCCACGCGGCGAAGGCATGGTGCGCGTCCAGTACCGTCAGCTTGTCGATCTTCTCGGCACCGCTGGCGCCGAGGGCCGCGGTGAGCACATCGACGCCGCCTATATCCGGCTGGCCGAATTGTCCGGGCTGGTGCCTTCCGGGTCCCGCGCGAGTATCCTTCGCGAACCGGGCCTGCGTCTGCGCAATCCGCGATTGCTTGCGCAACTTGCCGCCGACCAGCCGCAGGTCGCGTCGGCGGCAATATCGTCGGCACGGCTGGATGAGGAGCAGTGGCTGGACCTCATCCCGGCCCTTCCGCTTGCAGCGCGCGGAGCGCTGAGGGACAGCGGGCACCTTCCGCCTCGCGCACTGGAACTGCTGGACCGCCTCGGTATTCGCAGCCGGAGCCTCCCGCCCGCGACGATACCGGCGGTCGAAGAATCACCACCCGAGCCCTCGCAAGCGCCGTTGCCATCGCATGTGCAGCCCGACAGCGCGGCTCCTGCGCGGCAAACCGGGGATGAAAGCGGCATCCGCGCCATCGTCGAGCGGATCGAGAAGCTGAGCCGTGCGCGGCGCGAGAAGGAAATTTCGCTCAACGACGATTCGCCGCCACTTCCTCTCGACGGACTCGAGGAAGATTCCGGATACCGTCGATTGAAGGCATTCGATTTCACGACCGGCAGCGACGGTCGGATCGCCTGGGCGGAATCCGCGGCGGCTCCGATGATCGTGGGGACATCGCTTGCATCGACGTTCGAGGGCGCACCGCTCGAAGGGGACGAGGCGCTCGTCGCCGCATTCCAGCGCCGCCAGCCCATCCTGGGTTCGCGTGTCAAGATCAGCGGTGCGCCTGTCCTTTCCGGCGAATGGCGGATCGACGCACATCCGCGCTTCGCCGGCACGGGAGGCGGCTTCCAGGGCTACGCGGGACGCATGCGGCGGCCTATCGAAACGTCGCCCGAAGAAGCACCCGATCCACGCGTGCGGGAGGCCGACCGCATCCGTCAGGTCCTGCACGAACTGCGCACACCGGTGAACGCGATCCACGGGTTCGCCGAGGCTATACAGCAGGCCCTGTTCGGACCGATCACTCACAACTATCGCGCGCTCGCCGCCGGAATCGCAGCCGATGCGGCGCGGATCATGGCCGGGTTCGACGAGATCGAACGCATGGTGAAGCTCGATGCCGGCGCCCTCGATCTCGAACCCGGACAATGCGACTTCGGGGCCATAGTCGCCGAAACCATCAGCCAGCTTGAAGCCTATTCCGCCTCTCGCAACAGCGGTTTCAAGCTCCACGTCGCGGGCGAGCAACCCGTTGGCCTTTGTCCGCGGGAAGCACGGCAGCTCGCATGGCGGATCCTCGCATCGCTGGCCGGAGCGATGGTGCCCGGCGAAACGCTCGATGTCCGGATCGAGGGCGAAGGGGGCTTTGCGGCGTTTGCAGCCGACCTGCCCTCTTCGCTCGCGCACCTGCCGGAATCCGACCTGTTCGCCGCCAACCCCGCGATCCAGAACAGTGCGCTTGTCGCCAGCATTTTCGGCACGGGTTTCGCCCTGCGGCTCGCCGCTAGCGAGCTCGACGCCGCAGGAGGATCGCTTTCAGTCGAAAGCAACACTTTGCGCCTAACCTTGCCACGCTTGACCGCGTCGGAAGCACTCCATAGCGAGGAACCCGTCGCATCGGCAGCCTCGGGGGGAGGCTGACGCTGGTGTTGTTGCAAGAGGGATCGGGACTTGGCCGGGATCGACATTTCAGTTCCGCCGCAACGACCGGACTTCGTGCAATTTGCCAGGGGCTTCGGAAAACGCTTCATCCTGACGGTGGACACCGAGGAGGAATTCGACTGGTCGGCGCCGCTCGACCGCTCCAGCCACAGCCTCCTGACCGTACCGACCCTGCGCAAGTTCCAGCAGTTCTGCGAAGGCTTCGCGGTCGCGCCCATATACCTCGTCGACTACCCCGTCGCCAGTTCGCCCGCGGCGATCGAAGTCCTCGGCGAAGCGGTGCGCGAAGGCCGGGCCGATATCGGGGTACAGCTCCACCCGTGGGTGAACCCGCCGTTCGACGAGGAACTGAGCGACCGTAACAGCTTCGCGGGCAATCTGCCGCCGGACCTCGAACGGGAGAAGTTCAGCCGTCTTCGCGACCTCATCGAAAAGTCGTTCGGCGCAGCGCCGCTCATCTATCGTGCGGGCCGATACGGTATCGGGCCCAATACCGCAGGAATGCTGGTCGAGGGCGGCATCGCGATCGACACTTCGGTGCGTTCGCAATTCGATTACAGCTACATGGGCGGCCCCAACTTTCGCGAGCATCCCTTGCGACCATACTGGACCGGCGAGCCCGGCGGGCTGATGGAGCTGCCGCTGACGACGGTCTGGTGGGGCATGCTGCGCCAGCTCGGTCCCCTCATCTATCCCCTGCTCTGGCGTGCGCCGTCGCTGCGCGGCGTCCTGTCGCGCGCCGGAATGCTGGAGCGCATCGCGCTGACCCCCGAAGGCATAACCGCCGAGGAAGCCATTCGCGGCATCGACATCGCGCTCGACGACGGGTTGCCGTTGCTGGTGCTCTCGTTCCACAGCCCCTCGATCGCGCCCGGCCACACGCCCTACGTACGCAACGAGCAAGATCTCGACGCCTTCTACGACTGGTGGCGGACGATCCTGGGATACCTCGCGCAACGCGGTGTCGCGCCTGCATCCGTGCGCGACATCATGGACGCCGTCGTGCTTGCCTAGTGCCCGGGGGCGCTGTAACGGGCATCGTGCCCTGCGCCGGTCCTTGCGGTCCGATGCAGGCACGGCGACATCGGTAGGGTTATCGGGGCCTGTAGCTCAGCGGTTAGAGCTGGCCGCTCATAACGGCTAGGTCGCGGGTTCGAATCCTGCCGGGCCCACCACCGACCGAGATCGCCGGTTCGGCCGGACCATCCGGCAAAGGGTCGGGGAGTAGCGCAGCCTGGTAGCGCATCTGCTTTGGGAGCAGAGGGTCGCAGGTTCGAATCCTGTCTCCCCGACCAACACCTGCCGAGTGCGCTCGGCTTGGTCTTTCTGACAGTTTTGCCAAGGCACCGCCTTGCATAGCCTCCCGCAAAAGCGCCGGACATTCAGCCGGCAACACCGGAGAGTTGCATTGAAGCCAGAAGCCGCGCCGCCCGCGAACCTCGCTCGCGTATTGTCGCCTATCGACATCGGGCCTGTCCGTATCAAGAACCGGGTCGTGCGCACCGGGCACGGCACCGGCATCGGCAAGGGCACGATGAACGATGCGCTGGTCGGCTATCATGTCGAGCGCGCGAAAGGCGGGGTCGGCCTTACCATCATCGAGGCGCTCGCGGTCGGATCGAGCGCCTATCCTTTCCTGGTTTCGGGCGCGGAAGGGCTGGTCGAGGGATACCGGAAGCTCGTCGAGCAGTCCGAGCCGTACGACATGAAGATCTTCCAGCAGATCGGCCATCTCGGCAACGAAATCCCGGAACTTGACGGGTCGCCGCCGTGGTCGTCCTCGGACTCGGTGGGAGCCATGGTCGGCGTGCCTGCGCGCGCCATGACCCATGCGCAGATCGATTTCCTCGTCGACTGCTACGAGAAGGCGGCGCGCGATTGCGTGTCGGGCGGGCTGCACGGCGTCGAACTGCACATGGCGCACGGCTACCTTCTCCAACAGTTCCTCTCGCCGGTCCACAATCGCCGCGACGACGAATACGGCGGCAGCTTCGAGAACCGGGCGCGCCTGCCGATCCGCCTGCTCGAACGCGTGCGCGGCGCGATACCCGATACCATGGCCCTTGGCGTGCGGCTGGGAAGCGAGGCGCTGGAAGGCGGCATGAGCCCCGAGGATGTCTCCCGGCTGGCCGGCCTCTTCGAGGAACGCGGCCTCATCGACTTCCTCAACCTGTCAATCGGCACCGACTACAATCCGCACAAGATCATCGGCGCGATGCACGAGGCGGCCGGATACGAGCTCGAATACGACGAACGCCCGTCGCGCGCTGCGAATGTGCCTTCAATCGTGACCGGGCGTTTCCGCACCCTCGAAGAAGCCGAGCAGGTCATTCGCGAGGGCTATGCCGACCTTGTCGGCATGACCCGGGCGCACATCGCCGACGCAGCGATTGTGCGAAAGACGCTCGAAAGCGGTTCGGACAGCGTGCGGCCCTGCATCGGCTGCAACCACGGCTGCATCGGCGGATTGCTTACGGTCGGGCAGATCGGCTGCGCGGTAAACGTCGCCGTCGGCCTCGAGGGGACCTTGTCCGAGGACCTGATCGAACCGGCGGAGCATAAGCGCCGCGTGCTCGTGGTCGGCGGCGGCCCGGCGGGGCTCGAGGCAGCGCGCGTCGCTGCGCTGCGCGGGCACGAAGTGATCCTCGCAGAGGCAGCGCCGCGGCTGGGCGGGTCTCTGGCGATCGCCGCGCTCGCCCCGCGGCGCGGCGGCATCTTCGACATCGTGCACTGGCTCGAGGCCGAAGTCCTGCGCCTCGGCGTCGACCTGCGCCTTTCGACATATATCGAAGCGGACGACATCGCAGGGATCGCGCCCGACGCGGTCATCGTCGCGACCGGCTCGCTTCCGCGCATGGACGGCGGGCAGCACCTTGCGCCGGGCCATGCAGCCGGCGGGATGGAGCACCGCTCGGTAGTCTCGAGCCACGAATTGCTGACCGAGGGGACCAATCGCGACTGGGGAACCCGCGCGGTCGTGTTCGACGATACCGGGCATTACGAGGCAGTGGCAGCAGCGGAGTTCCTGCTTACGCAAGGCGTGGGCGTGACTTTCGTCGCGGCGCACAAGTCGTTCGCGCCAAAGCTCGAACCGGCGCTTTCAGACGATGCCGCGCTCGAGCGGCTTGCCGCGCTGGGCGACTTCCGGCTCGTCACGCACGGCAAGCTGCTTTCCGTTTCCGACGAGGGTGCGACCCTTGGTCGAAGGTACGGCGGGACGGCCGAATCGCTTCCCGCCGATACGGTGGTGTTCGTGTCGCACAACCAGCCGAACGACTCGCTGCTCGCCGAGCTGAAGGGGGCCGGACCCGAAGTTGTCGCGGTCGGCGACGTCCTCAGCCCGCGCTATCTGCAGGTCGCGATCCGCGAAGGACACATGGCGGCGCGCGCCATCGCCTGATTGTTACCGTCGCGCTGCAACGCACAACAGCCCGGCGCGCGTGTCGGACGGTTCGTCGATATGCTTACCTGTTAGCTAATCGAAGTTTTTCCGGTACTTTCGAGTAGGCGTGAGACCCGGCGCGACATGGTGTGCAGAATACGGGACAGGATTAACCCCGTTCGTTTGTTGCATTGCAACAGGCGGGGTAAACCATTGTGGGCGACAGAAGGGGGCAGTCACACGAGGTGGAGATGACACCATGGCCAGACTGCGAAATATCGGTGGGACGCTTCTTCTTTCCGGCGCACTCCTTGCAAGTAGTTCAGCGATGGCCGGCACGCGTGCCGGCGACAAGGAGCTCCCCGAAAAGTCCAGGGATGTGAAAGAGGACGGCGGCTTCTACGACGAAGTGATGTCGGCCCATTCGAAAGGGAAAGATGGCAAGGGCAAATACAGGGGCAAGGGTCACGACGGCTTCCCCGAGCAAGGCAAGGGCAACCACTACGGCTGGCACAAGGGCCACGATCACGACGACAGTTACGGCGGCTGACCGCTCCTGACCCATGACAATCCGAGAAAGGCCCCGCAACCCGGTTGCGGGGCCCTTTTCCGTTATGAAACAGAAGTTTGTAAACCTACCCGGTTTGACACACCGCATGGGCCTGGTCTCGGTCTTCGGGAACCATACGACGACACGTGCATTTTGAGAGACACACCCGCGGGGGACACGGATGGAGTTGACTATGTCTGCAATGAGCTTTCGAAGCAGCCGGCCCAATTCCTGGGTAATGCCGAGGCCGCACCGGGACGCGCACCAGCGCTTTCGTACTTATGGACCGATCCAGCCGATGGAAGGCCCGTCGCTGTTCCAGAAGCTGTTCGGAATTCGTTGAGAACAGCGTCCTGAAGGGTTCGAATTCGACGGTTGGACTGACAGACCACAGGTCCGAAACATCTTGACGACGCATCCGAACGGACCGACGGCCTGAGAATGCCCGTCCGGTCCGTTCTTTTCGTCTGCCTTGGCAATATCTGCCGCTCACCTCTCGCGGAAGCGGCATTGCGGCACGAGGCCGGGCGCGCCGGTCTTTCGCTGCGCATCGACTCGGCGGGCACCGGCGACTGGCACATCGGCGAGGCGCCCGATCCGCGTGCGCAGGCCGAAGCCCGGCGCAACGGCCTCGACATCTCGGCGTACCGCGGACGGCAGGTGACCCGAGCCGATTTCCACGAATTCGATCTCATCCTCGCGCTGGATGCCGAAAATCTGTCGAACCTGCGCAAACTCCGCCCTGCCGATGGCGGCGCACGGCTGGCTCTGCTGCTCGACCAGGTCCCCGGACGCGCGGGCGAGGCAGTAGCGGACCCATACTTCGGCGGCGAGGACGGGTTCGCCGCCACATGGAACGATGTCAGCGAAGCCGCACATGCGATCGTGGAAGGCATAAAGGCCGGCTGACCCCGCTCCGTCGCCAAAGCCTGGCGTCGCAGCATCCGCGTTTCGCCGCGACTTCGCCATCGGTTGGCAATTCCCGGACCGTCGATTATATGCGAGGAACCGTGCCCCGGACCCGTGCAGTTCGCGACCGCGTTCTGTTCGCGCCGGGGCTTGTTGTTCCAGCTTCCGACTTTCCCGAGGTTCGCCCCATGTCCCGTCGCCGCCAGATCTACGAAGGCAAGGCCAAGATCCTGTACGAGGGCCCCGAACCGGGCACGCTCATCCAGTATTTCAAGGACGATGCCACTGCGTTCAATGCGCAGAAGAAAGGCACGATCCAGGGCAAGGGCGTCATCAACAACCGCATCAGCGAGTACGTGTTCACGCGTCTCAACCACATCGGTGTGCCCAATCACTTCATCCGCCGCCTCAACATGCGCGAGCAACTCGTCCGGCAGGTCGAGATCATCCCGATCGAGGTTGTCGTGCGCAACGTGGCTGCCGGCTCGCTTTCCAAGCGCCTTGGCATCGACGAGGGCGAGCAGCTTCCGCATACCCTGATCGAGTACTACTTCAAGGACGACGCGCTGGGCGATCCGCTGATCGCAGAGGAGCACATCGCCTGTTTCGGCTGGGCCTCGAACGAGGAAATGCAGGACATGTCCTCGATGGCGATCCGCGTGAACGATTTCATGTGCGGCATGTTCGCGGCCATCGACATCCGCCTCGTCGACTTCAAGCTGGAGTTCGGGCGCATCTGGGACGGCGATTACAGCCGCGTGATCCTCGCCGACGAGATCAGCCCCGACGGCTGTCGTCTGTGGGACATCAACACCGGCGAAAAGCTCGACAAGGACCGCTTCCGCCGCGATCTCGGCGGTGAGGAAGAGGCTTACCAGGAAGTCGCGCGGCGCCTCGGCCTGCTCCAGGACGATGCCGGGCCGAGCGAGGTCTTCGACCTTGCCAAGCACAGGAAGCGCAGGGGGAAGTAATCTTGCGCCTGCGCGCAGCCGCGACCGCCGCGTTTCTGGCCATCCTCGCCGCCTGCGCACCGCTCGCGCAGGACGTCGCCTCGGCTCCCGCGCAAAGGGCCGGACCGGTCTGGGCGTTCGAGGAAAGCGACATCCCGCCTGACGAGGGCTTCCGCTTCGGGCAACTGCCAAACGGCATGCGCTATATCGTCCGGCAGAACGCGACGCCCGCAGGCACTGCCATCGTGCGCATGGAGATAGAAGCAGGTTCGCTCGACGAGGAAGTCGACGAACTCGGCTTCGCGCATTTCGTCGAGCACATGGCCTTCAACGGCAGCACCAATGTGCCCGAAGGCGAAATGGTGCGTCTCCTCGAACGCAACGGCCTGGCGTTCGGAGCCGATACCAACGCATCGACGGGTTTCGACCGTACGACCTACAAGCTGGACCTCCCGCGTAACGACACCGAACTGCTCGACGTCGCGCTCCACCTTATGCGCGAGACGGCGAGCGAGCTCGGTTTCGATCCGCAGGCGGTGGAGCGCGAGAAGGGCGTGATCCTCGCCGAACGTCGCGACCGCAACACGTACACGTTGCGAAATGCCCTCGACGACACGCAGTTCCTCCATCCCGGCGCGCGCTACCCGGACCGTTTTCCCATCGGGGCAGCCGAAACCATCGCCGGTGCGAGCGCGGATGCCTTGCGCGCCTTCTGGTCGCGCGAATACGTGCCGGAGCACACGACGATCGTCGTGATCGGCGATTTCGACCCCGACCTTGTGGAAGCGCGCATTCGCGACACCTTTTCCGGCTGGACCGGCCCTGCCCCCGAGCCTCAGCCGGGTGGCGGTCCGGTCGATCCCTCGACCGCCGGCCGGACCGATGTCTACGTCGATCCCGCCCTGTCCGAGCGCATTACCGCGACGCGACACGGCCCGTGGCTCGACAAGCCCGATACGGTCGCGCAGCGGCAGGAAGGCCTGCTGCGCCAGATCGGCTACAACATCGTAAATCGCAGGCTGCAGCGTCTCTCACGCCTGACCGACCCTCCCTTCCGCGGCGCGGGTTTCGGCACGGGCGACGTTTTCGAGGACGGTCGATCGACCCGCATCATCGTCGATACGGCGGACGGCAAGTGGAAACGCGGGCTGGAAGCCGCTGTGCAGGAATATCGCCGTGCGCTCGCCTTCGGCTTTACCGAAGCCGAAGTTGCCGAACAGGTCGCAAACATCCGCACTGCCACCGAGAACACGGCGGCTTCCGCCGATACGCTCAACCACCAGACGTGGGAGGGCCTGGCCTTCGGGCTGCTGCGCGAGGACATGGTTCCGTCCGGTCCGCGCTCGGTGCTCGAAAGGCTCGAAACGTTCATTCCGCAGATCACGCCGGACCGGGTGCTCGCCGCCATGAAGCGCGAGGCCGTCCCGCTCGACGACCCGCTCCTGCGATTCAGGGGCCGCACGACACCGGCCGGGGGAGCCGACGCGATCCGCGCCGCCTGGAACGCGGCGATGGCAGAGCAGCTTGCACGCGGCGATGCGCAGACCAGTTCGGAGTTTGCCTATGGCGATTTCGGCGAGCCAGGCAAAATCGTCGAGGACGACCGGATCGAGGACCTCGGCATCAGGAGAGTTCGCTTCGACAACAACGTGATGCTCAACATCAAGCGCACCAAACTCGAGAAAGACCGGGTGCTCGTGGACCTCACGGTCGACGGCGGCGACATGCTCAATACCCGCGAGAATCCGCTGGCAACGCAGATGATGCAGGTTTTCAGCCTTGGCGGCCTCGGACAGCACAGCCGCGACGAATTGCAAACAATACTTGCCGGGCGCACGATCGGCAGTTCGGTATCCAGCACTGCCGAAGGCTTCACCGTGAACGCCCGGACAACGCCGCGCGACCTCGGCCTGCAACTCGACGTGCTCGCCGCCTACCTCTCGGATCCGGGCTACCGGCTCGAAGGCGAAGTCCAGTACCGCCAGAACATCAATGACTTCTTCGCGCGGCGCGACGCAACGCCCTCTTCGGCCCTGCAGACGCGGATCGGGGGCATCCTGTCGGACGAAGACCCGCGATTCACGATCCTGGAACGCCAGGACTATCGCGACCTGACCTTCGAGAAACTGCGCGCCGACATCTCCGAGCGGCTTGGCAATGGCGCGATCGAGATCGGCATCGTCGGCGACATTCCGGAAGATCAGGCCATTGCGCTCGTCGCCCACTCGCTCGGCGCGCTGCCCGGGCGCGAGGCATCCTTTCGCGACTATGCCGCGCAGCAGCCCCGGCCGTTCACCGCGGATTTCAGCCGGAGGATCCTGCGTCACGAGGGTCCCGAGGACCAGGCACTCCTGCGCTTCACCTGGCCGACGACCGACGACGGCGATCCGGTCGAGACGATCACCATGGAACTGCTCGAACGGATCATGCGGATCGAGCTGACCGAGACGCTGCGCGAACGTCTCGGCAAGGCCTATTCGCCGAGCGCTGCGAGCTCGATGTCGCGATACTGGGACGGTTACGGCACCTTCGGCATCGCGGCATCGGTCGACGTGCGGGAAATAGCGGAGACAAGGGACGCACTCGTCGATACCGTCGAGCGGCTTCGTTCGGCTCCCGTCGATGCGGACCTGTTGCAGCGCGCCCGCCAGCCGATGGTCGAAACCTTCCAGAACGCGCTGAAATCGAACGGAGGCTGGCTGACGCTGGTCGACCGCGCGCAGTCCCAGCCCGACCGGATAGAGCGCTTCCTCATGGCCGAAGACCGGCTCAGGGCACTCATGCCTGCGGATGTACAGTCGGCTGCGGCCCGGTGGCTCGTCCCGGAAAAACGGCTGGAAGTCCTTGTCCTTCCCGAAGGTACACCAGCGCCCGATTGATCGTCGTGCGGAACCAGCCGCCCTCAGCCGGGTTGCATAGGTTCCGCATGCCGATCCACGGTTCGCCCCCACCGCCCAAGGCGCAACGCGCCCTTGCTCCTGCGTTGCGATAGGATATCAGGACGTATGGCCGAACCCCTGATGATGAAGATCGCCATGATCGGCGTCCTGGGCGTGACTGCCCAGTGGGTCGCGTGGCGAACCGGGCGTCCGGCGATCGTTTTCCTGCTTGCCGCCGGCATCATCGTCGGTCCGATCGTCGGCATTCTCGACCCGCAGGTCGATTTCGGCGAGTTGAGAGATCCGATAATAAAGCTCGCCGTGGCGGTGATCCTGTTCGAAGGCGGCTTGCAACTCAACCTTCGGGACCTTCGCGAAGCGGGCAATTCGGTCCGAAGACTTATCCTGCTCGGCGTGCCGATAGGATGGATGGCGTGCTCCGCCGCGGTCCATTTCGGCGCGGGGCTGAGCTGGGAGATATCGATGCTGTTCGGCGGCATCCTCGTCGTCACCGGCCCTACCGTGATCGGCCCGATGCTGCGCGCCATCAACGTGCCCAGGCGCGTGGGCGATACGCTCAAGTGGGAAGCGATCATAAACGATCCCATCGGCGCGCTGCTCGCCATCGTCATCTTCGCCGAAATGACCTTCGGCAGCGGCGAGGAAGGACATGGCAGCCTGCTGAGCGTCGCCATAGCCTCGCTCGGGGCTGGCGCGCTGGGTTTCGCGCTCGGCTGGCTGCTGACGTGGGCCTTTCCGCGCGGATACGTACCCGAGTACCTCAAGGCGCCGGTCCTGCTGGTGACTGTCATCGCCGGTTTCGTCGTCGCCGATTTCGTTCAGCACGAAAGCGGACTCGTCACCGTGACGGTGATGGGCATGGTCATGGGCAATCGCCAGACCTTCGCCACCAACACGCTTCGGCGGTTCAAGGAGGATCTTGCGGTCCTGTTGATCGCGGGTGTGTTCATCATCCTTTCGGCGCAGCTTACGTGGGAGAACCTCACGCTCCTGCCGGTGCGCTCCCTCCTGTTCCTCGTGCTCCTGATGTTCGTCGCGCGTCCACTGACCGTGCTGGTCAGCCTCATGTGGTCCGACATGCCGTGGAAGGAGCGGCTGTTCATCGCCTGGATCGCGCCGCGCGGTATCGTTGCGGTCGCCATCACCGGCCTGTTCGCGCTCCGCCTGACCGAACGCGGCGTGCCGGGGGCCGAGCTGCTGGTACCCCTCGCCTTCATCACCGCCATCGCCACCATCACCGCACATGGCTTCACCGCAAAGTGGTGGGCGCGCTACCTCGGGATCGATCGCGGCCAGGGCAACGGGCTGATGCTGATCGGCATCAACGACTGGTCGGTCGCTCTTGCCGAAGCGATGCAGAAAGCAGGCGTGCCCGTCGCGGTGGCGGACAGCAGCAAGTTCAAGCTGCGCGCGGCCCGGAAGAAGGAGCTCGATGCCCACATGGGCGACATGCTCGACGACAATTTCCGGCACCATTTCGACTGGGGCAGCTTCAGCAAGGTCGCCGCGCTGTCGGACAGCGACGCCTATAACGCGCTTGTCTGCTCGGAACTCGGCCCGGAACTCGGCTTCGACAAGGTGCTGCAGGTCGCGCCCGACCAGCGTGGCGGGATGACGACGCCACGCGCCGGCATGATGTTCAAGGAACCGCTGACCATCTACGACCTCCAGACCCGCATTGCCGAAGGCTGGTATCTCAGCCGCACCAAGATCACCGACCAGTTCACCTTCGACCAGTTCAAGTCGCAACTGGAGGAAGGGGCGATGCCGGTGGCCGTGGTGCGCCCCGACGGCAACTACACCTTCTTCTCCTCGATCAACACGCCGAGCGTCGGAGACGGGGACACCATTGTCGGCTTCTACCCGCCGGAAACCGCCGAAGACCACAAGGCGAAGCGCGAGGCCAAGACCCAGAACGCGAACGGGCCGCAACCGTCCTCAGCGTGACAGCGAGGCGAGCGCGGGGATCAGGTCGTCGAAGTGGTCAATGAGCGCATCGGCACCGAGTTGCTCCGGCTCCCTGTCGCAAAACCCGAAGCGCACGGCCACGCATGGCATACCGGCTGCGCGTGCGGCTTGGGTGTCGTACGTCGTGTCGCCAACGTACGCGCAATTGGCGCTGCCGCCGCGTTCGGTCATTTCGATGAGAAGGTCCGGGCTCGGTTTCGAACGTTCCGGGCCGAGCGTGTCTCCGCCGAGAATGACAAAGAAACGTTCGGCCAGCCCGAGGGTGCCGAGCACCTCGCGCGCGAACCGCTCGTACTTGTTGGTGACCACCGCAAGCCGGACCCCACGTTCCTGAAGCGCATCGAGCGCCGCTACCGCACCGGGAAACGGCTTCGTGTGGTTGGCGATGTTGCGGCTGTAGTGATCGAGCAGAGCCGCGTGCAGCCTTCCGAACTCCGCGTCCGAAGGACGCCCGCCGGTCAAGTCGAGCGCACGGCCGAGCATCTTTTTCGAGCCACCGCCGATAAGGTCGCGCGTTTCGGCGTGCGGAACGGGTGGACGGCCGGCCTTTGCCATGGCGTGATTGAGCGCGTCGGCCAGATCGCCGTGCGTGTCGAGAAGCGTCCCGTCAAGGTCGAACCCCACGATGTCGAAAGGAAAGTCGTTCATCCCCGGCCTGATGGCGAGACCTTCTGGAAACCGCAAGAATTAGCTGGCACACGAACCCCATGACCGAGCCCGAACAGTCCCGCCCGCCGCTTGCCGTCGTGATCCTTGCCGCCGGCAAGGGTACGCGCATGAAGAGCGACCTGCACAAGGTGCTCCACCCGATCGCCGGTCGCCCGATGATCGAGCACCTCATGGCGAGCGCCGCCGGGCTCTCACCGGAACGCACCGTCGTCGTCGCCGGCCATGGCCGGGAGCAGTTGGAAGCCGCGATGGCCGATCGCGCGACGATAGCCTTGCAGGAACCGCAACTCGGCACCGGGCATGCGGTGCAGCAGGCCGAGGAAACGCTGGCGGGTTTCGACGGCGATGTCCTCGTGCTTTACGGCGACGTGCCATTCGTTTCGACGCGGACGATGCGTGCGATGATCGAGAGGCTTCATGCGACCGACGAGCCGGGAGCCGTCGTGCTGGCCTTCGAGCCCGACGATCCGTTGCAGTATGGCCGCGTCATCGCGATGCAGGGCCGCATCCTGAAGATGGTCGAGCACAAGGACGCAACCGAGGAGGAACGCGCCTCGCGGCTGTGCAATTCAGGGCTGCTGGCGGCACGCGCGCAGGACCTCTTCGCGTTGCTGGCGCGCGTCGGGAATGACAATGCGCAAGGCGAGTACTACCTCCCCGATATCGTCAACCTCGCCATCGGGGACGGCAGGACCTGCGCCGTCGTGGTGACCGACGATCCCGACGAGGTAGCAGGCATCAACAGCCGCGCCGAACTCGCTGCGGCCGAAGCGCGCTGGCAGGAAGATCGCCGCGAGCGGGCGATGTCCGAAGGCGCCACGCTCGTAGCCCCCGAAACCGTCTGGTTTTCGTGGGACACGCAAATCGGCCGCGACGTCACGATCGAACCGAACGTGTTCTTCGGCCCTGACGTGTCCGTTGCCGACGGCGTCACGATCCGCGCATTCTGCCATGTCGAGGGCGCGCGCCTGGAGGCGGGCGTCGAGATCGGCCCCTACGCGCGGCTACGCCCCGGCTCGATCCTCGAGGAGAAATCCAAGGTCGGCAATTTCGTCGAGATGAAGAAGACCGTGCTCGGCCCGGGTGCGAAGGCCAATCACCTCACCTACCTCGGCGATGCCGAAGTCGGTGCGGGGGCGAACGTGGGCGCAGGGACGATCACGTGCAACTACGACGGTTATTTCAAGCACAAGACGCAGATCGGCGAACGGGCCTTCATCGGCTCGAACAGCGCCCTGATCGCCCCGGTCCGGATAGGCGCCGACGCCATCGTGGCGGCGGGCAGCGCGGTATCCCGCGACGTTGCCGCCGGCGAACTGCGCCTCGTGCGGGCCGAACAGCTCGTGAAACCGGGCTGGGCGGATCGCTTTCACGATGCGATGAAGAAAAAGAAGAAGGCCGAGAAGAAGGCCTGACACAAAGCGCTGGCGCGGCTGTATCCGCCGCCACGCTTGTCGGAAAATAAACGAATCGGTGCCATCCCCGCATCGACCCGTTAACCGCTTTCATTCAGCAGGGATCGAACGTTCATGTGCGGAATCATAGGCATTGTCGGCAAGGAAGAAGTATCCGATCGGCTGGTCGATGGCCTGCGCCGCATGGAATATCGCGGGTACGACAGCGCCGGCATCTGCACTGTCGAAGCCGGTGAACTTGTACGCAGGCGCGCGGAAGGCAAGCTTGCCAACCTCGTCAAGGAACTCGCATCGCACCCCGCGCCGGGGACAGTCGGCATCGCGCACACGCGCTGGGCGACTCATGGCGCTCCGACCGCTGCAAACGCCCACCCGCATGCAACGGACGAAGTCGCACTCGTACACAACGGCATCATCGAGAATTTCCGCCAGCTTCGCGAGGAGCTGAAGGCGGCCGGGCGAACCTTCGAAAGCGAAACCGACAGCGAGGTCGTCGCGCACCTCGTTTCTGACGCCATCGAAAAAGGCGCCTCACCAGAGGACGCGGTGAAGGCCGCGCTGCCCCGGCTACGTGGCGCGTTCGCGCTGGCGATCGCCTTTCGCGCGCATCCAGACATGCTCATCGGTGCACGCCTCGGCTCGCCGCTGGTCATCGGCTACGGTGACGGAGAGACCTATCTCGGGTCCGACGCACTGGCGCTGGCGCCACTCACCCAGAGGATCAGCTATCTCGAGGAAGGCGACTGGGTCGTCGTCACCCGCGAAGGGGCGCAGATCTACGATTCGAACAACAATCCCGTGGATCGGGAGGTCACCACCTCGGGGGCGTCCGCCGCCGCCATCGAGAAGGGCAATTACCGGCACTTCATGCAGAAGGAGATCTTCGAGCAGCCGACCGTCGTTGCCCAGACGCTCAACAGCTACATCCGGCAGGTCGACCAGTCGGTCGCGCTGCCGCAGATCGACTACGACCTGTCCCAGATCAATCGCGTTACGATCGTCGCGTGCGGCACCAGCTACTATGCGGGTCTCGTGGCGAAATACTGGTTCGAGCAATTCGCCCGGCTGCCCGTCGACATCGATGTCGCCAGCGAGTTCCGCTATCGCGATCCCGTGCTCGAACCCGGCGGCCTTGCGCTGTTCATCTCGCAGTCGGGCGAGACCGCCGACACTCTGGCAGCGCTGCGTCATTGCCGGGCCGAAGGGCAGACCATCGCGGTCGTCGTCAACGTTCCGACAAGCTCGATGGCGCGCGAGGCCGATCTGCTGCTGCCCACGCACGCCGGACCCGAGATCGGCGTCGCGTCGACCAAGGCGTTCACCTGCCAGCTTGCGGTTCTCGCCGCACTCGCCGCCAACCTCGCGGTCCTGCGTGGCCGGCTCGGTCGCGAGGAAGAGGCCGAAATCGTTCGCCACCTGATCGAGGCGCCCGCCTGCCTCAATGCCGCTCTCGATTACGACGAGGCCATTTCGGAAATGGCGCACCTGATCGCGCCGGCGCGCGACGTGCTCTACCTCGGGCGCGGCCCCGACTATCCGCTTGCGCTGGAAGGTGCGCTGAAACTCAAGGAAATCAGCTATATACATGCCGAGGGCTATGCATCGGGAGAGATGAAGCACGGCCCGATCGCGCTAATCGACGATGCTGTCCCTGTGATCGTAATCGCGCCGTCCGGCCCGCTGTTCGAGAAGACGGTGAGCAACATGCAGGAAGTGAGCGCCCGCGGCGGCAAGATCGTGCTGATTTCGGACGCGGAAGGCATCGCCGATGCGGGCGAAGGCTGTATCGCGACAATCGAGATGCCCAGGGTGCACCCCCTCATCGCGCCGATCGTTTACGCCGTACCGGTGCAATTGCTCGCGTATCACGTCGCCTGCGTCAAAGGTACGGACGTCGACCAGCCCCGGAACCTGGCCAAGAGCGTCACGGTCGAATAGCCGGCAAGCCGATTGAATCGCGAAGATTTTACGGGCTGCTAACCTGTTGCTGCGATAGCGGGCCGGTGAACAGGGACACCGCCGCCTCCTCCAGCCTTCCGAAGGATCTTCCGGTCCTTGCGGTTCTAGGGCTTTCCGACCCCGCCGAAGGCGACTGGGCACGGCTGCGCGGACTCCAGTATTCCAGTCTTGCCACGGCCACCCTGGCGCGAATCATCATTCACTCGGTTGCCGCGCTTGCGACTTTCGCTCTGTTCTTCGGACATGTCGCGGCGACCGCGCTCGTGGCCTGGTCGGCCGCGCTCATGGGGTCGTTGTACTACGGCATGCGGATCGACGTCTCTCTCGTCGATGCGGACAGGCGCCGCATGACCAGCGAGGAAGTGAATCGCCAGACCTTCAGCTCGATCGTCAAGGCGCTCGTCTGGGTAGTTCCGGCGGCGTTTTTCACCCGCTTCGTCGGGGTCGAGACCGAACTGAAGTTGTGGACGGTCATGGCGATGCTGATGACGGCATCGGCGATCCTGCTGCCGGCGGTTCCCCTCGGAACGCTGATGTTCACGGCGATTGCCGGCGGCTCGATGATCGTGGGCTTCCTCCTCAACGGCAGCTACGATGTCGCGCTGGTCTCGCTCGCCTTTGTCTTCACGGTCGGAATCGGCGCGATCGAAGGTGCAAGGCGCTATCTGCGCACCAAGATCGCCGAAGCCGGGATGATCGAGAAGAACGAGGTCGTATCGCTGCTGCTGCGCGAGTTCGAGGAAGGCGCGGCCGACTGGCTGTGGCAGATCGATACGTCGCGCAGGGTCCGGTCGGTCAGCCCCCGTTTCGCCTATGCGCTGGGCCAGGAGCCCCGCTCGATCGAAGGCAAGCCATTCATCCAGCTCGTTGCCGGACCTGCCTGGGACACGGGTCAGTTCCCGTCGAGCCTCCACGACCTCGCGGAGCGGCTAAAGCGACGGGAAAGCTTCTCGAACCTGCTGGTGCGCGTCACGATCAATGGCGAACAACGCTGGTGGGAGCTTTCGGGCACTCCCAAACTCGACGAGAACGGGGTGTTCGACGGTTTTCGCGGTGTCGGCTCGGACGTGACCGAGCAGCGCGAAAGCTCCGACAAGATCGCGCACATGGCGCGCTACGACACGCTGACCGGCCTGCCCAACCGCATGATGCTGACCGAGGCACTGGGCGATGCGCTCAGCTATGCCGAGCAGTGGCGCACGCGCTGTGCCTTCCTGATGATCGACCTCGATCGCTTCAAGGCGGTCAACGATACTCTCGGCCATCTCGTCGGCGACCAGCTGCTGGCACGGGTCTCGGAACGCCTGAAGGAACAGCTCAGCCGCAACGAGCTTTGCGGGCGGCTTGGCGGCGACGAGTTTGCCATCGTCGTCCGCGACGCTTCCGACATGGACCGCGTCAATCGTATCGCCGAGCGAGTGATCGAACGCCTTTCGCAGCCCTACGATGTCGATCATCACACGCTGTTCGTCGGTGCCAGCATCGGTTCGGCAGTCGGCCCGCGCGACGGCTCGACGGTGGAAACGCTGATGCGCAACGCCGACCTTGCGCTCTATCGGTCCAAGGACGAAGGCGGCGGCCAGCACTACACCTACGAGCCGGCCCTGCACGCCCATGCCGAGGAGCGACGCAGGCTGGAGTTTTCCCTTCGCCGTGCGCTCGAACGCAACGAATTCAGCCTGAACTTCCAGCCCGTCGTCGATGCCGAAAGCGAAGCCATCGTCAGTTTCGAGGCGCTGCTGCGCTGGAACAGCGAAGAACACGGGTTCGTCAGCCCGGCCAAGTTCATCCCGCTGTCCGAAGATACGCGGCTCATCGTCCCCATCGGCGAGTGGGTCCTTCGCGAGGCCTGCAAGGAAGCCGCGCGCTGGCCAGGTCATGTCCGCGTAGCCGTCAACGTTTCGGGAGAGCAGCTTCTGGAGCCGAATTTCGCCGCGAGCGTGGTCGGTGCGCTTTCCATGAGCCGCCTGCAAGCCAGCAGGCTGGAACTCGAAGTCACCGAGAGCATCTTCGTGCGCGACGCGGCCCAGGCGCGTGCGGCGCTCGAACAGGTCATGGCGCTGGGCTGCGGCGTGGCGCTGGACGATTTCGGGACCGGCTACTCGTCGCTGGGATACCTGCGCAAGCTGCGCTTTTCCAACATCAAGGTGGACCGCAGCTTCGTTCAGGGCGCGGCGACCGGCAATCCGGAAAGCCTGGCAATCATTCGTGCCGTGGTCGCGATGGCGGACAGCCTCGAGATGTCGACGACGGCCGAGGGCGTAGAGGACGAGCGCGAGCTTGCGACGGTTCGCTCGCTCGGCTGCAAGAAAGTCCAGGGCTACTACTTTGGCCGCCCGATGCCCGCGCCCGACGCCCGCAGGCTGTTCGACGAACGCCAGCGGCGCAAAGAAGCGAACGCCGCCTGATCAGGCGCCGACGAGGCCCTTCACCGCGCTTTCGAACAGAATCCGGCCATCCGAACCGCCCTGCGCGTCTTCGATCGCACGTTCGGGGTGAGGCATCATGCCAAGAACATTGCCTGCTTCGCCAAGGACGCCGGCGATGGATCGCGCGGAACCGTTGACGTTGTCCAGATAGCGGAACGCCACCCTGCCCTCGCCCTCGATCCGGTCGAGCGTTCCATCGTCGGCGAAATAATTGCCGTCATGGTGCGCGACTGGGATGACGATTTCGTCGCCCGCGCCGAAGCCGGACGTGAAAAGCGATTGCGAGTTTTCGACCTTGAGGCGTGCATCGCGACAAACGAACGTGATCGCGGCATTGCGCATCAGCGCTCCGGGCAGCAGTCCGGCCTCGGTCAGGACCTGGAAACCGTTGCACACGCCAAGTACGGGAACGCCACGTCCGGCAGCCTCGACCACCGCGCGCATGATGGGAGAGCGCGCCGCCATCGCGCCCGACCGCAGGTAATCGCCGTAGGAAAAGCCGCCCGGCAGGGCGATGAAATCGAGGCGCTCGGGAAGCTGTGCGTCGCCGTGCCAGACGCGGATCGGCGCTGCGCCGGACGCCGCTTCCAGCGCGACCGCCATGTCGCGGTCGCAATTCGAACCCGGGAAGGTTACGACCGCCGCACGAAAGCCGCTCATGCGCTCGCTTCCGCGGCCGGGACCTTCTCGATCCGGTAGTTCTCGATCACCATGTTGGCGAGGAGCTTGCGACACATCTCGTCGAGCGCCTCGTCGCTTGTCGCGTCATCGACATCGAGCTCGATCAGCCGCCCGGCCCGAACATCGCGCACGCCCGAGAAGCCCAGTCCTTCGAGCGAGTGGTGGATCGCACGACCCTGCGGGTCGAGAACTCCGGGCTTTAGGCTGACGTGTACGCGGACCTTCATCGCGGCTTACCTTTCGAGGGGTATCAGGGAAGCGATCGGGGTGAATCGCTCGCCCGCCTATGGCCTCATGCAGCGGCCCGCCGCAAGGGTGTTCGCAGGCATCAGCCCTCGACAACCTTCAGCAGGCGGCGTTCGAGCGGAAAGAGCACGGCGGCCAGATCGTTCCCTCGCTTCAGGACCTGGCCCGCTTCGCCGAACAGGGTCCACTGTCCCTGCCGGTTGCGCAGTTCGGGACGTTTCTCGATCCGCGCCTGCGGGCGCTCGGCAGCGCGGCGAAAGGCGCAGAAGCTGGCGTTGTCCTTGCCGAAATCGATGGCATAATCACGCCAGTACCCGGCTGCGACCATGCGACCGTATAGATTCAGGATACGCTGCAGTTCGTCGCGATCGAAGCCAACCTGACTAGCCTTGCCGCCCGGAAAGGCGATGATCGTGGCGCCGGATTTTGCCCCTGCAATACCTGACTTCATCGAGATATCAGCTTCCCCCTGCAGCCCTGTCACCGGCATCGACATCGCTTTCCACGGCGGAAAGCGCATCGAGCCGCTGGCGAAGCGAAGCGACTTCGCGCTCCAGTTCCTCGACCCGCGTCAGGCCGGACGGCTCGCACGGTTCCTGGCAGGGCGTACCGTAGGGAATGAACTCCTTGAGCCAGTCTTCCGCAGGGACTAGCGTGGAGCGCGCCTTGAGCCCGATCATGGTCGCTCCGTCGGGTACGTCCTCGGTCACCACCGCATTGGCGCCGACCCGCGCGCGATGGCCGACAGTCACGGGGCCGAGGATCTGCGCTCCTGATCCAACGATGACGTTGTCGAGCAAGGTTGGATGACGCTTTCCGGCCTTGCCGTTGGTCGGGTTGGTACCGCCCAGCGTGACGCACTGGTAGATCGTGACATTGTCGCCGATCACCGCCGTCTCGCCAATGACGGTGAAACCGTGGTCGACGAAGAAATTCCTGCCGATCTGAGCGCCGGGATGAATGTCGATGGCGGTCAGGAAACGGGACAGGTGGTTGATTGCGCGCGCAAGGAAGTAAAGGCGCATCCGGAACAGGCGATGGGCGACACGGTGCCAGAAAAGCGCCCACACGCCGGGGTACAAAAGGACTTCCCAACGCGAGCGCGGGGCCGGATCGCGCTCGACGATTGAGTCCAGATACCGCAAAATCCCAGAGGCCATCGTACGATAATCCCATCAAAAACCGCTCAAAGCAAGCGCGGCTGGCTGCTGCCCCCTACCTCGTCGAGCGCATCGCGCCAGATCGAAAGCGTCGGTGCCTGCTTGCGCTCGAGGCTGAGCCTGTCGATTGCGGACACCAGTTTTTCCGCGCCCATGTGGCTACGGTTGCAGCGCGGCACAAGGTATGCGGTCGCGGTCCCGTCCAGCACGAAGCCGCGCATCTCGGCATGAAGCGCGATAAGCTCGGCCAGCATGGCATCGTCGGGCGCGCCGATCTCGAGCTGCATCGCAGCGCCCAGCCGGGATGCCAGATCGGGAAGCCGGACGGTCCAGCCTTCCTCCTTCGCTCCGCTCGTCAGCAGCAGCGGCACCCCGGTTTCCTGCGCGCGGTTCCAGCGATGGAAAAGCTCTGCCTCGTCCATGCTGTCGGCATCGTCGATTGCATCGCCCTTGCCCGACTGTTCGAACCAGCGTGCAAGAAGCGATTTGCCCGAGCGCGGCGGTCCGGCGACTATCGCGGTACCGAAGGGCCAGCTCGCGGCATGTTCGAGAGCATCGAGCACGGCGGCATTGGAATTGCCGACGACGATGCGCGAGGGCGTCAGCCCCTCTTCGGGTCGCAGGGGAAGCGGGATCTGGCGCACTGGCGCGCCGGCCTAGCGGCTGATCCGAAGCGCGCCCGAACCAACGGTGACCTGCCAGCCGCGTGCCCGCAGAGCCGCCGCAAGCGAATCGAGATCGCCCGCCACCGTCACGCGCATCACCGAGGTTCCGCCGATGGCGATGCTCGTCGTGGCGGCTCCCTGCACGCCGGGCACCGAGCGAACCGCGCCCAGCGCAGCATCGACCGACCGCGCATCGGGCGAGGCGAACTGGACGGTATAGGTCGCGACGGACGTTTCGGGCGTTGGCGCCTCTGTGGTCTGCTGCGGCGTGTTTGTCGTGACGGTCGGTTGCTCCGGCGCGGTTTCCTGCGGGATCTGGGCCCTGATGGCGGCAAGAGCGGCCTGGAACGCCTCCTGTTCGGCCATCAGCGTCGGGTCCGGTTTCAGCAGGCCCTGCGCCAGCGCGCGCCGGTAGATACCGTCCAGGCGGACCAGCGCCCGGTTCAGCATTTCGGGGATCGCATCGCTGTCGTTCGCAGTCAGCGTGAAGCTTTGGAGGAACTTGTTGTCGGGGCCATACCGCGCGGTGAAGGTTCCGCGCACCGGTCCACCCGGCCATTGCCGCTCCAGCCGGGCGACGGGAATGAGGATATCGGCGGCACCGAACTGGTCGAGCACGTTGCGCCACCAGATGCGGCTCCGACGCCCCGGCTGGCCTGCCGTGAGGATGAGCGATTCGCCGCCCGAGCCGGTCGGACGCACATAGTCGACAGGGCTCGCCGCCGTCTGGAAGTTGGCCCAGGCGCGCTGCCAGGGACCGCGCACCTCGAACACCTGGCGCACCCCGCCCGAATAGAGCACCGGGATGACGAGCATCGGCGCGGATCGCGAGACGGGACTACCGTCCGCGCGGGCGATGTATTGCCCCGCCTTTGCGCGATCGAAAATCACGCCGAGGCGCGCCACGTAGCGTTTGGGGCCGATCTGTTCGCGCTCGATAACGATGGCCGAAACCATCGAATCGATGGCGTCGTCGCTCATCGGCGGTCCGTTGATCTTTTCCCACGCCTTCTTCTGCGCCAGTTCCCATGCTTCTGCGCGCGCTTCCTCGCCACTGTCGGCGCTGACGTTCACTTCGATCCCGCCGACCTGGATGTCGGTCGAACTCGCGATCGGAGGGATGCCGCGTTCGCCCTCGATCTGGGCGATAAGCCGATCCGGCCCGATGGCGAACAGCGCGACGGCCAGCGCCGCACCGAGTGCGCAGAAGAGCTGCGCGGCGGGACCGGGGCGGAATTCCCGCCAGCGAATGGTGGAGAGTGTCGAAATCATTATCCTGAACCGAGGGCCTTTTGCCCAATGGCAAGTGGAAATCCAAGCCGTAAAGCGGTAGGCGCATCGCGATGTCCGACGATAACTCCCCGCAAAGCTACAGCTACGAGCAGGCAGGCGTTTCGATCGCCGCCGGAAACGCCCTTGTTAAGGCGATTGCACCGCTCGCGAAATCGACCTCGCGCCCGGGAGCGGACGCCGACCTCGGAGGGTTCGGGGGGTTCTTCGATCCGAAAGCTGCGGGATACAGGGATCCGCTGCTGGTTGCGGCGAACGATGGCGTGGGCACCAAGGTCAAGCTCGCCATCGACCACGATCGCCACGACGCCATCGGGATCGATCTCGTCGCGATGTGCGTGAACGATCTTGTCGTGCAAGGCGCAGAGCCGCTCTTCTTCCTGGACTACTTCGCGACCGGCAAGCTCGACGGGGGCGTGGCGGAGCGAGTCGTCGCCGGGATAGCCGAAGGCTGCAAGCTTGCCGGCTGCGCGCTCATCGGAGGCGAGACGGCGGAGATGCCCGGCATGTATGCCGACGGCGACTACGATCTCGCCGGATTCTGCGTGGGGGCGGTCGAACGCGGCGAGCAACTGACGGGCGACCGTGTCGCCGATGGCGATGTCCTCCTCGGGCTGGCCTCGTCGGGCGTCCATTCGAACGGCTATTCGCTGGTCAGGCGCCTCGCAGCGGACAAGGGCTGGAAGCTCGACCGGCCGGCGCTGTTCGACCAGGACACATTGCTGATCGACGCGCTGATCGCGCCGACGCGGATATACGTCAAAAGCCTCCTTCCGGTAATACGCAGCGACCGCATCCATGCGCTTGCCCACATAACCGGCGGCGGGCTGCTCGAGAACGTTCCGCGCGTCCTGCCCGAGGGATTGCACGCGCGGATCGATGCGGGGTCATGGCTTCAGCGACGGCTCATGTCCTTCCTGCAGGCGCAGGGCAACATCGAGCCGGCGGAAATGGCGCGCACCTTCAACTGCGGCATCGGAATGGTGCTCGCCGTGGCGGCGGGAGATGTCGAGGGCGTCGTGCGCGACCTCGAAGCGGCAGGCGAGACGGTTCACGTGATCGGGGCGATCGGCAAGGGCCAGCGCGGTTGCACCGTGCAGGGTTCCGCCGAGGTGTGGAGCGCGCGCGAGACCTGGGAAGCGGTGCATCTTGCCTGACACCGAAGCGGGGGCCGGTTCGCGCGCGAAGGTTGCCGTGCTCATTTCCGGCAGCGGCACCAACATGGCGGCGCTGCTCTACGCCAGCCGTGCGCAGGATTGCCCCTACGAGATAGTGCTTGTCGCTTCCAACCGGGAGGAGGCGGGCGGCCTCGCCCTCGCCCGTGCCGAAGGCATTCCGACCTTCGCCCTTTCTCACGGGGGCATGGACCGCGCAGAACACGACGAGCGAATGGATGCGGCGATCCGCGAAAGCGGTGCGGGATATGTCGCGCTGGCAGGATACATGCGGATTCTCACGCCGGCGTTTGTCGAGGCCTGGGAAGGCCGGATGCTCAACATCCACCCCTCGCTCTTGCCCAGATACAAGGGCCTCCATACCCACGAACAGGCGATAGCCAACGGCGATTCCCACGCGGGATGCTCGGTCCATCTCGTGACGCCGGAGCTAGACGACGGCCCGATCCTGGGCCAGACGAAGGTCGCGGTGATCCAGGGGGATAGTCCGGTCACGCTTGCGAACCGCGTTCTCATCGCCGAGCACCAGCTCTATTCGCGCTGCCTGGCGCGGCACGTGTCGCGCGGTGCCGACCCGGACTGGCTGCTCGAACAGGTGCGCGAGCGCGCACACGCCTTGCCCGAGGCCGAGGAACGGGCATCGCATGGCGCACCCGGCTGGCGGACCGGCGGCAAGAGCGGCAAGTATTTCGCCTACTTTTCGGACCGCCACCACGGCGAGCCGCACATCGCGCTGCTTCTGAAAACGAGCGGGCCGGACGAGATGGCGGCGCTGATCGAGCAGGCTCCCGAAACCTACTTCCGCCCGGCTTACTACGGTGCGAGCGGATGGGTCGGCTTGGTGCTCAACCGGCCCGGCATCGACTGGGACCACGTTTCCGGATGGCTCCGGCGGAGCTGGCGGACGGTCGCGCCGAAGCGGCTGACGAAGCTGCTCGATGCAGCCGACGCGTTCTGAGCGTCAATTGTCCTGAACGACCACGCGGCGGTTTTCCGCGATCATTCCGCCGATACTATCCAGGAGCGACAGGCGCTCTTTCTTCAGGACTTCGGCCCGCTCGTCGGAAGATGCTTCCACGCCCGCTTCGATCCGGTGAATCTCCCGGTTGAGCACATGGTAACGCTCGGCAAGCGACGCGAAGTGGGGGTCGGAAACCTTCAGGCGATGCAGCACTTCGGCGTCGTTGGGAAATTCTTCGGAGAGTTCGTGGGGCGTGTGGGACATCGCGGGTTCCTTTCGTGCTGCTGTCAAGCCAGTCTAGGATGCGACGAGCGGCCTTGCGTTGCGCCAAATCAACCCACGACCGCAACGCCCTCGGGATACCACGTGAATTCGGCGCGCAGGCCGTCGGGATCGGGCAGGAAGAGCGCAACGGCCCCGTCGAGGTCCTGGATCGTGGGCACCTCGATACCCGCCGCCATCAGCGATTCGCGCAGCGCGTGGACGGCTTGCGCGCTCGGCATCGAAAATCCCCAGTGATTGAGGCCCGCACCGCGCCGCTCGTAGGGCGCAGCGCCGGGATCGGCGGGAAGAAACTGCAGCCAGAAGCCGCGTCCGTCCGTCCAGATGCCCGGTTTGGTCTTCGCGAACCCGACGAGCGGGAGCAGCGCTCCATAGTGGCGCTCGCTCGCCGCCCGGTCGGTGTAGAGGATCGTCAGGTGGTCGAGCGCGGGGCGCGCGACCGGCCCGCCTTCGTCAGCCAACGATTTCGGCTTCGTCGAAGAAGTAATCGATCTCGATCTTGGCGTTCTCGTCGCTGTCCGAACCGTGGACCGAATTGGCCTCGATCGATTCGGCGTAGCTCTTGCGGATCGTGCCTTCGGCGGCATCGGCGGGATTGGTCGCACCCATGACGTCGCGGTTGCGCTTCACCGCGTCCTCGCCTTCGAGCACCTGCACGACGACGGGGCCGGAGATCATGAACGAGACGAGGTCGTTGAAGAAGGGTCGTTCTTTGTGGACCGCGTAGAAGCCTTCGGCCTGCTCCCTTGTCATCTGGATACGCTTCGATGCGACGACGCGCAGGCCTGCGTCCTCCAGCATCTTGGTCACTGCGCCGGTCAGGTTGCGGCGGGTGGCGTCGGGCTTGATGATCGAAAAGGTGCGGGTAAGCGCCATGGCGTTCGTCCTTGCGATGTCTGGATCGGGATTATCGGGATTTCGGCGCGCCCCTAGCCGGGTTCGCGCATTGTCGCAAGCTGGCTTCAGGGTCCCTCGACCCAGCGCCCGCCCTCCTGCTTCCAGAAATGCCGTTCTACTCCATCGCGCTGCCCGAGCATGCGCCAGCAATCGCGCGCGGCCTGCAGGGTCGCGTCGTCGAAGAGGAAGAACGTGCGCTCGAACGGCGGCTCGCCGTCGCGCCATGCCCCGTCGACGATCGCCATGAAGCGCGCGCCGTTCGCCGGCGCTGCTTCCGGCGCCAGAAGTATCGGCTGGCGATCGTCGTGCTCGCCGCCCGCGCGCCCGTTGGCGAGGAAAGTCTCCGGCAGGCGCGACCAAAGTTCCTTGCCGATGCGGTCGAGCTGGCCCTCGTCGGAGGACACGACGAGCAGGCGTTCGCCGCTGCCGAGCGATGCACGCGCGATCAGCGGCAAAGCCGCTTCGGCGGAATCGCGGCTCAGCTGATAGAAATCGACGCGCATCGCGCTAGGCCTTCGAACGGCGGCAACGTTCGGAACAGTACTTCACGCTGTCCCAGTCCCGCTCCCACTTCTTGCGCCAGGCGAACGGCAGGCCGCAGGCGACGCAGGTCTTGACCGGAAGGTCCGACTTGCGCCGCATCCGGCCCATCGGCGATCAGCCTTCGAGGCTGTCGCGCACGAAGCGGTCGAGAAGGCGCACGCCGAAACCGGTCGCTCCCTTGTCCCAGGTGGCCCCCGGCTTGTCTGCCCAGACCATGCCCGCGATGTCGAGATGCGCCCAGGGAATGTCGTTCTCGACAAAGCGCTTGAGGAACTGCGCCGCCGTGATCGACCCGCCCGAACGCGGTCCCACGTTCTTCATGTCGGCGATCTGGCTTTCGAGCATCTTGTCGTAGCCGGGGCCGACCGGAAAGCGCCAGATCTTGTCACCGCTGGCCTCGCCCGCCGCCGTCAGGCGAGCGGCAAGATCGTCGCTGCTCGAGAACAGGCCTGCATACTCGTGCGCGAGCGAGACGATGATCGCGCCGGTCAGCGTCGCCAGGTCGACGATCTGCTTCGGCGCGTATTCGCGCTGCGTCCAGGTCATCGCGTCGCACAGGACCAGACGCCCCTCGGCGTCCGTGTTGATGACCTCGATCGTCTGGCCCGACATCGAGGTAACGACGTCGCCGGGACGCTGCGCGTTGCCGTCGGGCATGTTCTCGACAAGGCCGCAGACGCCGATGACGTTGGCCTTCGCCTTGCGGCGGGCAAGTGCGAGCATCGTGCCGGCAACCGCGCCGGCCCCGCCCATGTCCCACTTCATGTCCTCCATGCCGGCCGCACCCTTGATCGAGATTCCGCCCGAATCGAAAGTCACGCCCTTGCCGACGAAAGCGGTCGGCTTCTCGCCGGCTTCGCCGCCGCGCCATTCCATCGCGAGCAGCCGGGGACGCAGTGCAGACCCCTGCGCAACGCCAAGCAGCGCGCCCATGCCAAGCTTCTGCATTTCGCCTGCATCGAGCACGCGGATCGAGACGCCGGTTCCGGCAAGCCGGTTTACGCAGCGTTCCACGAAGCTTTCGGGAAAGATCGCGTTGGCAGGTTCGGTCACGAGCTCGCGCGTGAACTCGACTCCTTCGGCCACGGCGGCTTCTGCCTCCCACTGCGCCTCCGTCCCGTCGGGCGCGCCAAGGACGTCGATCCGTTCGAGCGAGCGCTTTTTCTCGTCGGCGAGCCTGGTGCGGTAGACGTCCCAGCGCCAAGCTCGCAGCCTTGCGCCCAGCAGCAGCGCTGCCGCGTCGTCCGCCGAGAGACCCGACCCGGTCAGATTGACCGCAATCGCCTTTTCGCCCGACGCAAGGTACTTCGCCGCGATCGCCGCACCGGCTTTCTCGACCGAAGCCCGCCGATCGTCCGCGGATGGCTTGCCCATCCCGGCGAGCGCCACGCGAACGACTTCTCCGCCGCGTTCCGCAAAGCCTTCGAACAGCTGACCCGGCTTGCCCGAAAAGCGTGCAGCCTTCGCTCCCTCGGCCAGCACAGGTTCCAGATCCGCGGGAACGCCCTCCTGGTTCACGACGTGTGCAACGATGCGCGGGCCGGGGCTTGCAGGCGCGTCGAGGAACTGGATCTGCATGAATTCTCCTGGAGATGGTGCCGAATTGAGGCGGGTCTGCGTTCGGGCTGCATTGCAGTTAAGCGCCGCCGGTGCGATAGGCAACCCATGCGCCCCGTCCTGCGGTCCCTGCGGCAAGCCCCTGTTTCCAGCTTGCAATTCGTTCTTCCCGCGGCGGTGGCGGCAGGAATTTTCGTTGTATTCCAGCCGTCTGTCGCCATGGCGCAGGATCTTCCGGCCCAAGCCTCCGCCGTGGTCGAGGAGCAGGCCGAAGAGGAAATCGCGTTCGAGGCCGATGCCGTCGAATACGCTTCCGATACCGACACCGTCACCGCCGGCGGGGACGTCGTGTTGCGGCGCGGCGACCAGTCGGTCCGCGCCGACAGCGTGACCTGGAACCGCGTCTCCGGAGAGATCGTCGCGCTCGGCAACGTTCGCCTCGTCGACGAGGACGGCAACCAGTTCTTCAGCGACCGGGTAGAACTCACCGAGGAACTGCGCACCGGCGCGGTCGAGAACCTGCTGCTGGCCTTGCGCGAGGGCGGGCGGCTGGCGGCGGTTACCGGCGAGCGCAATGCCGCGGGCGAAGTCATCCTCAACCGCGCGGCCTACACCGCCTGCGAGGTCGAGACCGAAGACGGATGTCCCAAGTCGCCCAGCTGGCGTATCACCGCCAAAAGGGTGGTCTACGACCCCGACGACAAGGTCGTTCGCTTTCGCGGCGCCAAGCTCGAACTGTTCGGCGCGCTCACCTTGCCGCTGCCCGGACTGTCGGTCACGACCGACGGTCGCGCGACGTCGGGCTTTCTTATTCCGGACCTGCGGTTCAGCCCTTCGAACGGCGCGGAGATCAGCGAATCCTATTACGCCCGACTGGCTCCAAACCGGGACCTGACGGCGACGGCCTACGTCTATACCGAGGCGCCGCCGATGGCCTCGTTCCAGTATCGCGCGCTGACCGACACGGGGGCTTACCAGATCACCGGCTACGCGACCGAGAGCCGGCGTATCCCGATCTTCGGAGCGACGCCCGGCGCGGAGCGGGACCTGCGCGGCTACGTCTTCGCCAACGGCCGGTTCCAGCTCGACGAACGCTGGAGCGTTACAGGGTCGCTGCGCCGGTCGACCGACCGCACGTTCCTTCGCCGCTACGATCTCAGCCGCGACGATCGCCTTCGCTCCACCATCGACGTCGAGCGGATCAGCAGCAACAGCTACTTCTCGCTCGCCGGGTGGGCGACGCAGACGATGCGCGTGGGCGAGGACCAGGGGCAGGTGCCGGTCGCGCTGCCGGTCGTCGATTTCCGTTACCGGATGCCGGATCCCGTCATGGGCGGCAACGTCGAGCTGCAGGCCAATTCGCTGGCGATCCTGCGCACCGAGGGGCAGGACACGCAACGCGCTTTCGTCCGCGCGCAGTGGGACATGCGCCGCCTAACCTCGATGGGGCAGGAAGTCACGCTGACTGCGATGGTGCGCGGCGACGTCTACCATTCGGACGAGAACGCGCTGACCGACACGGTGATCTATCGCGGCAACCCGGGGTGGGAGACACGCGGCGTTGCGCTGGCCGCGCTCGACGTCAAATGGCCGCTGGTCGGGAGCGCGTTCGGCGGAACGCAAGTCCTCACTCCGCGCTTCCAGCTCGTCGCCAGTCCCGAGATCAGGAACCTCAACGTCCCGAACGAAGACGCGCGCGCAGTCGACCTGGAAGACAGCAACCTCTTCGCGCTCAACCGCTTCCCGGGCTACGACCGCGTAGAGGAAGGCGTGCGCTTCACCTACGGCGTGGACTGGCAGTTCGAGCGGCCGCGCTGGCGCATCAAGACGACCGTCGGTCAATCGGTCCGCCTCTCGCGCCAGCCCACGCTCCTCCCGGACGGCACCGGCCTTTCGAACCGCGTATCCGACGTCGTCGGTCGCACCGAGGTTCGCTATCGCGACTTCATCAACCTCGTGCACCGGTTCCGGCTGGACAAGGACAGCTTCGCCATCCGTCGCAACGAGTTCGACGCGGTGATCGGCAGCCGCAAGACCTACGCGGAGATCGGCTACGTCCGCCTCAACCGCGATATCGCGGCCGGTATCGAGGATTTGCAGGATCGCGAGGAACTGCGCGCCGCCGGTCGCATCGCCTTCGCCAATTACTGGTCGGTATTCGGTTCCGCGATCGTCAACCTGACCGACCGCAGCGAGGATCCCTCCTTCGGGTCCGACGGCTTCCAGCCGCTGCGCAGCCGGCTCGGCATTGCCTATCAGGACGACTGCCTTGAAATCGCGGTGACCTGGCGGCGAGATTACGTGGCGACCGGCGATGCCGAGCGCGGCAACTCCTTCCAGATCCGTTTCGCGCTGCGCAACCTCGGCTTCCGCTAACTCGCTGGCGGGCGTTGGCAGGCAGGCGTAAAGCCGCTATCGCACGGCGCTCAGTTTGGGTTAAGCCGTTTTCCGCGAGGGATGGGCGACGGTTGAATGGGGTGCAAGGCGCCGGGATTTTCCCGCCGCCGTCCTGCTCCTCACCGCAGTCAGGATCGAAAACACGGTGCAGGTAAACTTGAAAACAGGCTTCATCAAACAGGCTTCGCTGGCGCTTGCCGCTTCGGCCACGGTAATTGCCGGCGCGCCCACGCTCGCGCGGAGTTCCTCGTCGGGCGCGTTCGAGATTCCCGAGGGCGTGCAGATCTTCGGCCAGAACGATCCCAATGTCCGCAAGGCCACTGCCGTCGTCAACGGCGACGTCATCACCGGCACCGACATCGATCACCGCCTAGCCCTGATCCTCGCTGCGAACGAGCAACAGCTCGGTGAGGAAGAGACCCGCCGCCTGAGGCTGCAGGTCCTGCGCAACCTGATCGACGAGACGCTGCAGATTCAGGAAGCGCGCGCTTCCGACATCGAAGTGACGCAGGAGGAGGTGGACCAGTCCTACGCCCGCGTCGCCGCGCAGAACTTCAACCAGAACATCGAGGCGATGGACGCATATCTCGAGCGGATCGGGTCATCGCCCGCCTCTCTCAAGCGACAGATTCGCGGAGAGCTGGCCTGGCAGACGCTGCTCCGCCGCAACGTCGCGCCGTTCATCAACATCTCCGAAGAGGAAGTGAACGAGATGCTCGAGCGGCTTCAGGCCGCCAAGGGCACCGACGAGTATCGCATCGGCGAAATCTACCTTTCCGCCACGCCGGAAACGCAGCAGCAGGTCGCCCAGAACGCTCGCCAGATCGTCGAACAGCTTCGCGGCGGCGGCAGCTTCGTGGCTTACGCGCGCCAGTATTCGCAGGCTTCCACCGCGTCGGTCGGCGGCGATCTCGGCTGGGTCCGGCTCGCGCAGCTTCCTGCCGAACTGGCGACCGCCGCGCGCGAGCTGACGCCCGGCCAGCTTGTCGGTCCGATCGAGGTGCCGGGCGGCTTCTCGATCGTCTACCTCATCGACCGCAGGCAGGTGCTGATGGCCGATCCGCGCGACGCGATCCTCTCGCTCAAGCAGATTTCGATCAACTTTCCGCCCGGCACCAATGAGGCGCAGGCGACGGGGCGCGCGCAGGAATTCGCACAGGCGATGCAGGATGCGCGCGGATGCGGCGCGGTTGACGATGTCGCCGCACAGCTCGGCGCTCAGGTCGTCACCAACGACCAGGTCCGCGCGCGAGACTTGCCGGGACCGCTGCAGCAGGCGGTGCTCGACCTTTCGCTTGGCGAAACCTCGCCGCCGTTCGGTTCGATCGAGGACGGCGTGCGTGTGCTCATGCTGTGCGGCCGCGACGATCCGCAATCGGACTCCGGACCGAGCTTCGACGATCTGATGAACCAGATGGAAGAGGACCGGATCAACAAGCGCGCGCAGCTTTACCTGCGCGACCTGCGGCGCGACGCGATCATCGAATACGACTGAGGTGGCGGTTCCCGCGCCGCTCGCCGTATCGCTTGGCGATCCTGCGGGGGTCGGCCCCGAATTGCTGGCCGAGGCGTGGACGCGGCGGTCACGGGATGCACTGCTGCCGTTCTTCGCGGTCGGGGGTGAGCGTATACTTGCCGCGGCGGCAGCTTCGCGCGGTATCGAGATTCCAGTCCGCCGAATCGCCAGCCCGGAGGAAGCGCGTGGAGTCTTCGGCGATGCCTTGCCGGTGCTGGGCGACGAGGATGCCGGGTATGCGGCCGGAAGGCCCGACGAGGACGGTGCGCGGCTGGCGCTTTCCTCGCTGACCCGAGCCGCGCGGCTGGCGGTATCGGGCGAAGCGGGCGGCCTCGTCACCGGCCCGATCGCCAAGGGACTCCTTGCCGAAGTCGGCTTCGTCCATCCCGGCCAGACAGAATTCGTCGCCGAAGCATGCGACGTCGCGCCGGAAGCCGCAGTGATGATGCTCGCCGGACCGCGCCTCAGGACCGTCCCGCTGACCGTGCATGAAGCGCTATCGAGTGTCCCGGCGCTCCTGAACACGAATCACATTGTCGAGCGGGCGCGAATCACCGAACGGGCGCTGCGCCGGGATTTCGGCATCGAGAGCCCTCGCCTCGCCGTTGCCGCGCTCAATCCGCACGCTGGCGAAGGCGGGCGGTTCGGCGACGAGGAAGCGCGGGTGATCATACCCGCCATCGAACGCCTGCGGTCCGAGGGTCTGGCCGTGACCGGGCCGCACCCGGCCGACGCGCTGTTCGCGCCGCACGAGCGCGAAAACTACGACGCGGCGCTGTGCATGTACCACGATCAGGCGCTGATACCGCTGAAGGCTCTCGACTTCGACGAGGGCGTCAACGTCACGCTCGGCCTGCCCATCGTGCGCACATCGCCCGACCATGGCACCGCCTTCGGCATCGCGGGTAAGGGGATCGCGAATCCGGGTGCGACGATCGCCGCGATCCGGCTTGCCGGGCAATGCGCCATGCGCCGGGCTGCGCCGTGACCCTGCCTCCCCTGCGCGACGTCATCGCGCGCCACGGCCTGTCGGCTTCGAAGGCGCTGGGCCAGAACTTCCTGTTCGACGAGCAGTTGCTCGATCGCATCGCCGCCATCCCCGGCGACCTCGACGACCGCGCCGTGCTCGAGATCGGTCCCGGCCCGGGCGGCCTTACCCGGGCGCTGCTGCGCGCCGGGGCGCGGGTCACGGCCATCGAGCGCGACGCCCGCTGCCTGCCCGCGCTTGCGGAGCTGGCGGATGCATTCCCCGACAGGCTGACCGTCGTCGAGGGAGACGCCCTCGCAATCGATCCTGCCGACCTGTTCGACGAGCCCTACGCCATCGTCGCGAACCTGCCCTACAACGTCGGTACCGCCCTGTTCACCGGGTGGCTTTCGGGCAAGGACTGGCCGCCGCGCTGGACATCGCTCACGCTCATGTTCCAGCAGGAAGTCGCACAGCGCATCGTGGCCGCGCCCGGCACGTCCGCCTACGGACGCCTTGCGGTGCTGGCCCAGTGGCGTTCGCGCGCGCGGCTTGCCATGAAAGTGCACCGCAGCGCCTTCACGCCGCCGCCCAAGGTCATGTCCGCCATTGTCCATGTCGAGCCTGCCGGAATGCCCGAAGGCGTGGATCCGCGCATGATCGAACGCGTGACCGAGGCTGCCTTCGGCCAGCGGCGCAAGATGCTGCGCCAGAGCATGAAGGGTCTGCCCGGCGCGGTCGCGGCGCTCGAAAGCCTCGGCATCGATTCACAGCGCCGGGCCGAAACGCTCGACATCGACGAGTTCGTCGCAATCGCCCGCACCTTGTCCAGCTAACGTCCGGAAAGTGCCTCGGTAACGGTCCCGAGGACCCCGAGCCCGCCACCTGTCGCATCGAGGGCGATCCACATTGCCCCGGCGGCAACAAGCGCGATGAACGCCGTCTGCGCCAGTTGCGAAAGCCCGCGCCCGCTTCCCGCAAGGATCGCGCCCCAGCCCGGCCCTCGCCGTTGGGCGCGCCGGCGCTGTTCCAGCGTGATGTCGCCCTTGTCTCCGGCCACGAGGCCGAGGACGCTGACCCGCTCGCGCAGGGCAACGCCGAAGCGGCGGCTGCTCGCCCACTTGACCTGCCCGATCAGCGAATGCCCGGCAGCGACGAGCTCGATGAATTCGCCCCGCTCGGGCGGCCTCGCGCTGGTTACAAGCAGGCCGCGCGTCGACACGTCGAGGATGCACGCGTCGCGCTCGTCGCCGGCGCCGCGCAGACGAACCTTGATCAGCGCTCTGGTACGATCCTCGACCCGAGGATTGCCTTGCGACAAGCGCTGTCCCCTTAACCCGCACGACCCTGGCGAGGCCCGAGGATAAAGAGCAAAGCTTATGGGCGGGTTAAGCGGTCAGGTCGCGGCCTTCTGCTTCTGGCGCCATTCGTGCAGCAGCGGCTCGGTATAACCGTTGGGCTGTTCCACGCCCTTGAAGACAAGGTCGCAGGCCGCCTTGAAGGCAAGGTTCGTATCCCAGTTGCCCGCCATCGGCTGGTATCCGGGATCGCCCGCGTTCTGCGCGTCGACCTTTTCCGCCATGCGCTTGAGCGATTCCATCACCTGCTCTTCGGTGGCGACGCCGTGGAGCAGCCAGTTCGCCATGTGCTGAGAGGAAATGCGCAGCGTCGCGCGGTCTTCCATCAGGCCGATGTCGTTGATGTCGGGCACCTTCGAGCAGCCGACACCCTGTTCGATCCAGCGCACGACGTAGCCGAGCAGGCCCTGTGCGTTGTTGTCGAGTTCCTCTCGAACTTCCTCCTCCGGCCAGTTGGTGCCCTGCGCCAGCGGAATCTTTAGAAGCTTGGCGAGTTCGGGAACCGGCTTCGCCGCGACTTCCTCCTGCACCGAGAACACGTCGACCTGGTGATAGTGCATCGCGTGGAGCGTGGCGGCGGTCGGCGACGGCACCCACGCGGTGTTCGCACCGGTCTTCGGGTGGCCGATCTTCTCCGCCATCATCGCGCCCATGCGGTCGGGCGCGGGCCACATACCCTTGCCGATCTGTGCCTTGCCCGAAAGTCCGTGACGCAAGCCTATGGCGACATTGCGCTTTTCGTAGGCATCGATCCAGTCGGAGCCCTTGATCGCGGCCTTGCGGATCATCGCACCCGCGCGCATCGAGGTGTGGATTTCGTCCCCGGTCCGGTCGAGGAAGCCGGTATTGATGAAGACGATGCGGTCCTTCACCGCCTCGATGCAGGCGGCAAGGTTGGCGCTGGTCCGGCGCTCCTCGTCCATCACGCCGACCTTCACGGTATTGCGCGACAGGCGCAGCAGGTCCTCGACCGCATCGAACAGGTCGTTGGTGAAGGCGACTTCCTCGGGGCCGTGCATCTTCGGCTTGACGATGTAGATGCTGCCGGTCTTCGAATTGCCGTACCTGCCAAGTCCGCGAACGTCGTGCGAGCTGATTGCGCTCGTCACCGCGCAGTCCATGATGCCTTCGGGAATCTCGGACCCGTCGGGAAGCAGGATCGCGGGATTGGTCATCAGGTGGCCGATGTTGCGCACGAACAGCAGGCTGCGTCCGGGCAGGCTGAAAGCCTTTCCGTCAAGGCCGGTCCAGTCACGGTCGGCTTCGAGTTCGCGCGTGACCGTCCTGCCGCCCTTCTCGAAGGTGTCGGACAAGTCGCCGCGAATGACGCCCAGCCAGTTGCGATAGGCGGCCAGCTTGTCCTCTGCATCGACTGCGGCTACCGAATCCTCGAGGTCGACGATCGTCGTCAGCGCCGCTTCGAGAACGATATCGGCGATGCCCGCCCTGTCAGTCTTGCCCACCGGGTGCGAGGCGTCGAGCACGATCTCGATGTGGAGGCCGTTGTGGCGCAGCAGCAGCCCGCCGTCCTTGCGGCCCACGAGTTGCGCGGCATCGGCGAGCGCGGGGTCGCCCGCGCCGTCCCAGTCGGTCCAGCTTCCGTTTGCCAGCGGGACGTTCTCGTCGAGGAACTTGCGTCCGGCGGCGATCACGGCAGCACCGCGCTCGGCATCGTAGCCACCCGGCTTCGCGGCAGGCGCATCGAGCGCGTCGGTCCCGTAGAACGCATCGTAGAGGCTTCCCCAACGGGCATTCGCCGCGTTCAGGAGGAAGCGCGCGTTGAGCACGGGGACGACAAGCTGCGGCCCGGCCATCGTCGCGATTTCGGGATCGACGTTGTCCGTACCGATCGTGAAGGCCGCCGGTTCAGGGACGAGATAGCCGATATCGGCGAGAAACGCGCGGTACTCGTCGGGATCGACGGGTGCGCCAGCACGCGCCACATGCCATTCGTCGATCGTCGCCTGAAGCGCGTCGCGCTTTTCGAGCAGCGCCCGGTTGCGCGGCACGAATTCCTCGCAAAGCTGCGCGAACCCCTTCCAGAACTCGTCCGGCTCGTGCCCGAGTGGTGCCAGCACGTCTTCTTCGATGAAACGCGCCAGTCGCGCGTCAACATTGAAACCCGAACGTTCGACCCTGTCTGCCATCTTGCCTCGCCATTGTTGGACCGCGCGCCATGAAAGGCGGCGGCGAATTGATCCACGATGAGCCCTGGGGAAGGAATGCGCGGGCTATGGCCGAAGCTGCCGTGCTTGGCAACGCCCGGCGGCATCGCGCTGGCACTTTCGTCGGGACCGTTTACACTTGGCGAGCCGTTAACCACGCTTTTTCGCACGAAGGCGCAACTGGCACGAAGGTTGCTGCGTTAAGACCTGCAAGAAAGGATTGAGATGCTTGGGAAAATAGGTCGCCTGTTCGTCATCAAGACTCGCGCGGAGGCGTTCCTGATCATCTATGCCCTTGCCCTGGGCGCGGTAGAGCGCGGCAGTGCGTACCTGACGCAATTCCCCGGATGGGGCGGCAAACTGCTTTTTCTGGCCTGTACCGGCGCGGTTTTCCTGGCCGGAGCCAAAATCCTGGACTGCCTGAAGTACGAACGCGCCGCGAAGGCAGCGAATGCCGCCTCTACCTGATCGTCCTGTCGAGAAGGGGTGGGGGTTTCTGTTGCTAGGCACCCCCGGGCCCCCGGTTTCCGATTCTGTTACCCGGTTCGGTCCGAACCGTGCTCAATGCTTTGTAAGGTCAGGCCGTTAGGCCCTAGAATTACGCAGCGAGAGCAAGTGCTTCGTTGTCGTTGGCACTTGTGAGTTTTGAGCCTTTAACGGGTTACTCAGCCCGGGCGAAAACAGTGCTTTTCAACACACGTCGATCCTGGTTCGGCCCCGTCAGAAGACCCGGAAAACCGGGAATTGTGGTGGAGCCGCCGGGTACTGCCCCCGGGTCCGCTGTGCCTATTGCACACCGCAATTTATCGCCATAGCCGGTCGAAACCGGCACTGACCTATATAGGCTATCGCGGCTTAATGTGAAGTGAGCGGCCGGGGCGATATTGTGCCCGGCCGGGCGCGTCAGCGCTTTTTAAGCTCGTCGCGGATTTCGGTGAGCAGGTCGACCTCGCTCGGACCGGCGGCTTCCTCCTGCTTCTTCTCGAATTCGGCCATGACCTTCTTGGTGTAGCGAACCAGCAGGAAGATGACGAAGGCCAGGATCACGAAATTGATCACCGTCGAGACGAAGTTGCCCCATGCCAGCACATTGGCTCCGGCAGCGCGGGCCGCCTCCAGGCTCGCCCCCGCCTCGACCTCGCCGCTCAGCACGACATATTTATCCGAGAAATCGACATCGCCGAAGATCGCCCCGACGAAGGGCATGATCAGATCGTCGGTCAGCGAAGTCACGATCGTGGCGAAGGCCGCGCCGATGATCACGGCGACGGCAAGTTCCATCACGTTGCCCTTGGCAATGAATTCCTTGAAGTCCGCAAGCACGAGCGTTTCCTCCCGATTACCCGTCCGGGCGCGATCATGCCATCATGTGTGCTCCCGGCAAAGTGCGGATGCGTCCCGGACTTAACTTTTGTTAGTTCCCGATATTGCTCGCGCAGGTTGCAGGGTGCGAAGTTCGTCGCGGATTTCCCGGAGCACGTCGAGCTGGGGATCGGTCGGCACGGTCTCGCTTTGCGAACTGTCGGCAGTCTGCTTCTTCTCTTCCTCGATCGCGTCGAGCACCCGGTTGACGACCTTCAGGAGCAGGAACAGCGCGACTGCCAGTATCAGGAAGTTGACCACCTGGGTAAGCAGATCGCCGTACCCGATCATCGCCACTCCCGCTTCCTTGAGTTGCGCGTAGTTGTCCGGCGCACCATCGTACCCGGCAGGGACAGGTCCGAGCCTCACAAACCAGTTCGAGAAATCGACATCGCCGAACAGCCAGCCGATGGTCGGCATCAGCACGCCTTCGGTCAGCGCGGTGGTGATCTTGCCGAAGGCCGCGCCGATCACCACGCCCACCGCAAGGTCGAGCACGTTGCCGCGCGCGATGAATTTCTTGAACTCGTCGATCAGCGTCATCGCCACGTCTCCGTGCTGGAAAGTGCTGCGCGATGCCACCTGTCGAAGCCTGTCGCAAGCGCTCTTGAACACGGCGGCGCGCGCACTATCCTCCGCGCCGAGGGCAAGCGCAGGGGCGCTGCCTGTGAGGAGATTGCCACATGATTCCCGAAGGCCTCGCGCGGATCGGACGGTTCGCCTTCGCAGCCCTGGCGGCAGCATCGCTCGCGGCGTGCGGCATCAACTCGGTTCCAACGGCGGAAGAAGCCGCCAAGGCGCGTTGGGCGGATGTCCAGGCGGCTTTCCAGGAGCGCGCAAATCTCGTGCCCAACCTTGCAGAGGTCGCACGCAGCGCCGCCGAGCAGGAACGTGAAACGCTTACCGAAGTGGTCGAGGCACGCTCGCGCGCGACCAGCATCCAGATCAACGCCGAGGATCTCGGCGATCCGGCGAAGATGCAGCAGTATGCCGCCGCACAGTCGCAGCTGTCGCAGGGCCTAGGGCGGCTTCTCGCCAACTTCGAGCGTTACCCCGAACTGAAGAGCATCACCAATTACCAGATGCTGCAAAGCCAGCTCGAGGGAAGCGAGAACAAGATCCGCATCGCCATCCGCGACTACAACGAGACGGTGCGCGACTACAACACGCGCGTGCGCACCTTTCCCGAGATGATCGGCGCGATGATCCGCGGGGCCGAGCCGCTGGTACCCTATCAGGCGGTAACCCCGGGCGCCGAAGTCGCGCCGGACCTGCAGGGCAAGCTCTGACGGCGCGCATCGCCATGCTGCGCGGTCTCCTGGCATTCCTGCTTGCCGGGCTGGCCTGTGCAGCGCCCGTGGCGGCGCAGACTTTTCCCGAGCTTTCGGGACGTGTGACCGATGACGCGAACATCGTTCCGCCCGATGCCGAAGCGCGCCTGACGCAGAAGCTGGCGGCGCTCGAAGAGCAATCGCAGCGCCAGCTGGTCGTGGCCACCGTGCCCGACCTGCAGGGTTACGATATCGCCGACTACGGCTATCGGCTGGGCCGCGAATGGGGCATCGGCGACGATGAGCGCAACGACGGCGCGATCCTCCTGGTCGCCCCCAACGAGCGCAAGGTGCGCATCGAGGTCGGCTACGGGCTCGAGCCGGTGCTGACAGACGGCATGTCGTGGCTCATCATCGACAGGGACATCGTCCCGCGCTTTCGCGATGGCGACATGCCGGGCGGGATCGAGGCCGGGGTGGACGCGATCGTCGAGCAGCTTCTGCTCCCGCCGGACGAAGCCCAGCGCATTGCCGCGCAGGCCGACGAGGCGAGCCAGGAGGACATCCCCTGGGGCCTCGTGATCTTCCTGCTGCTCGTCTTCTTCTTTTTCGTGCTGCCGATCATCCTCGCCGTTGCCAGGGGCGGCAAGTCCCGCCGCTACGGCGGGCGGCGGTCGAGCCCGATCGTATGGATGCCCGGCGGATTTTCCGGCGGCAGTTCCTCGTCGAGTTCGTGGGGCGGCTTTTCTGGCGGCGGCGGCAGCTTCGGCGGCGGCGGGGCGAGCGGGGGCTGGTAAGGACCGAGGCGATGGCTGCACCCCTTTACCTGAGCGAGGAAGATCACAAGCGTGTCAGCGAGGCGGTCGCCCGCGCCGAATCGGGCACTTCCGGAGAGATTGTGACCATCCTTGCCGACCGGTCGGACGGGTATACCGACGTCGCGCTCGCCTGGGCTGCCTTCGCGACGCTTGCCGCGCTGGCCGCGCTGGCCTTTGCACCGGATTTCTTCCTGGCGCTCTGGGACGGCGCACTCGGCGGCTGGTCGGTCAACGAATGGACGCCGCGCGCGGTCCTTGTCGCAGCCGCCGCGATCGCGACTCTCAAGTTCGCGGGCGTCATGCTGATCCAGCTGTGGCAACCGCTCAAGTTCTGGCTGATCCCGCCGCCGATCAAGACCGCCCGCGTCCACGACAGGGCGGTGCGGGCATTCAGGATCGGCGCGGAACGCAGGACGCACGGGCGCACCGGTATCCTCATTTACCTTTCGATGCGCGAGCGCCGGGCGGAAATCGTCGCGGACGAGGCCATCGCAGGCTCCGTCGATCCCGATGTCTGGGGCGAGGCGATGGAACACCTGCTGCGCCATGCGCGCGAAGGCCATTTCGCGCATGCGATGGTGGCTGCCGTCGACCGCGTCGGACTTGTCCTCAAGGACCATTTCCCCGCCGTCATTCCCGATGAAAACGAACTACCCGACAGGCTGATCGAAGTATGACCGACCAGAGCAACGAGCCCGAACAGACCGTCTGGCAGGGCAAGTACATTGCCGCGCGCAAGAAGGGGACGTGGGAATACGTCGGTCGCGCGCGCGGCATCCGGGCGGCGGTGATCCTCGCCATCGACGAGGAGGATCGGGTCATTCTCGTCGAGCAGTACCGGGTTCCGCTCGGCAAGCCATGCATCGAACTGCCCGCGGGCCTGATCGGCGACGACGACGGGGCCGAGAACGAAGCCGACGAGACCGCCGCCGCGCGCGAGCTGGAGGAGGAAACGGGCTATGTCGCCGAGCGCATGGAGAACCTCGGCGAGTTCTATTCCTCGCCCGGCATGGTGACCGAAGGCTTTACGCTGTTGCGCGCGCACGGCCTGAAACGCGTAAGCGAAGGAGGCGGCACGGACAGCGAGGACATCACCGTCCATCGCGTACCCCTGTCGCGCATCGCCGATGCGATCGAGGATTGGCGCGCACAGGGCAAGGGCATCGACGTGCGCATGCTGCTGCTGCTTGCGCCGAACATCCTCGGCGCAAGCGCTGCCGTCACAGCGTCGTGAATATCGCTCCGAAATCCTTGCCGCCGCCGCCGGCTTCGACGAAGGCCTCGTAAATCTCCTTGGCGTGCTTGCCCATCGGCACGCTGGCGCCGCTCGTCTCCGCTCCCGCCATCGCGAGCTTGAGGTCCTTGAGCATCAGCGCGGCTGCGAAACCGCCCTGATAGTCGTTGTCGGCCGGGCTGGTCGCGCCGATACCCGGTGCGGGCGTATAGTCGTTGAGCGACCAGTTGTAGCCAGTTGCGTTCGAGCTGATTTCGTAGAACATCTGCGGATCCAGACCCGCCTTCTCGGCCAGCTTGAGCGCCTCGCACGTGCCGATCATGTGGATCGCCAGCAGCATGTTGTTGCACATCTTGGCGACCTGCCCGGCCCCGATGGCACCGGCGTGGACCACCTTCTTGGCCATCGGGTCGAGCACCTTTTCGGCCTTCGCGAAAGCCGCGTCGGTCCCGCCGACCATGAAGGTAAGCGTACCGCCGTTCGCCGCGGCAATGCCGCCGGACACCGGCGCGTCGACCATCTCGTAGCCCGCATCTTCGGCCAGTCCGGCAACTTCGCGCGCGGTTTCGAGGTCGATGGTCGAGCAATCGAGGAACAGCGCGCCGCCGGGGGCCTTGCCGATCACGTCGGAGGTATAGACCGACTTCACGATCCCGCCGTTCGGCAGCATCGTCACGACGGCATCGACGCCCTGCACTGCCTCCGCGACCGCGCCGTACGGCGCGCAGCCGTTCTCTTTCGCACGCGCCAGCGCTTCTTCGGAGAGGTCGAAGGCGTTCACTTCGTGCCCCGCCCTGACGAGGTTGGCGGCCATCCCGCCACCCATGTTGCCAAGGCCGATGAATGCGATCTTCATGGTGTCAGCGCCCCTTCCAGTTGCCGGGACGCTTTTCGACGAAAGCCTTCATGCCCTCGGTTTTGTCCTCGGTCGCGGTCAGGACCTGGAACATGCGACGCTCGGCGAGGAGACCCTGGTCGAGGACCGTTTCGTAGGCGACGTTGACCATCTCCTTGTTGATCATCACCGCGAGCGGCGGCATCCCGGCGATTGTCTCGGCAGTCCTGAGCGCGTCGTCGAGCAGCTCATCCGCCGACACAACGCGGGTCACGAGGCCCGAGCGTTCGGCTTCCTCGGCGCCCATCATCCGGCCGGTCAGGCACATTTCCATCGCCTTCGACTTGCCGACGAAGCGAGTGAGGCGCTGCGAGCCGCCCATGCCCGGGGCAACGCCCAGCTTGATCTCGGGCTGGCCGAACTTCGCGTTCTCCGAAGCGATGATGAAATCGGCCATCATCGCAAGTTCGCAGCCGCCGCCGAGCGCAAAGCCGTTGACCGCCGCGATCCAGGGCTTGCGCACCTTTTTAACGATGTCGTTGGTCCAGCCGGAGAAATAGTCTTCCTTCAAAAAGTCGGCGGCGGGCTTGTCGGCCATTTCCTTGATGTCCGCGCCGGCGGCGAACGCCTTGTCCCCCGCGCCGGTAAGCACAGCGCAAAGCTGGCTCTCGTCGTTCTCGAACGCCGCGAAGGCATCGATAAGCTCCGTCAGGACTTGCGAATTGAGAGCGTTCAGCGCCTTGGGCCGGTTCAGCGTGATGAGCGTGACCGCGCCCTTCTTCTCGGTGAGGATCGTTTCGTAGCTCATAGCGGTTTCCATTCCTCTTCGGGCGGTAGTGGTGCGAAAATCGAAGCGACGAGGTCGTCGGTGACGCCCTCCGGCGTGGCCGGATCCCACTTCGGATCGTTCGTCTTGTCGACGATGAGTGCGCGAACGCCCTCGGCGAAATCGGGGCGGAGCAGCACGCGCGAGGCAATGCGGTACTCCATCGCCATGTTGTCGGCGAAATCGTCGAGCTTGCTGCTGTCGGAAAGCTGGCGAAGCGCGACCTTGCAGGTCTGCGGGCTCTTGGTCTGCAGCGTCGCGAGTTCCTTCTGCGCCCATTCGGACCCGTCCGCTTCGAGAGCCGCGAGCACGTCCTCGTACCGGTCGGAGGCGAAGAGGCTGTCGATCCTGTCCCTGTTGGCAAGGATGCGCGCCTCGGGCGGCTTGACCGACATGCCCTCGAGAATGCCCTCGGTCTCGGACGGGTCGGCAATGATGCGCGCCTTGATCTCGGCCAGCCGCTCGTGCTCGGTGTAGTGGGTGGCAAGGCCCACCGCGAGGCACTCGGCACCGTCGAGCCGCGCGCCGGTCAGCGCGAGGAACTGACCGATACGGCCGGGAAGCCGCGACAGATACCAGCCGCCGCCGACATCGGGAAACAGCCCGATGCCGGTCTCCGGCATGGCGTAGCGCGTGTTCTCGGTCGCGACGCGGAACCTGGCGGGCTGCGAAATGCCGACGCCGCCGCCCATCGTGATCCCGTCCATGAACGCCACGATCGGCTTGGGGAACGTGAAGAGCAGGTGGTTGAGGCGATATTCGGTATGGAAGAATTCCCGGCCCGACTTGCCGCCGTCCTCCAGCGCGGACGTGCGCAGCAGGTTGATGTCGCCGCCGGCGCAGAAGCCCCGTCCCTCGGCATGGTCGATCATCACGACCTCGATTGCGGGATCGTCACGCCATTCGAGCAGCGCGGCGATCATCGCCTTGCACATTTCGAGCGTTAGCGAGTGGATCGCCTTGGGGCGGTCGAGCGAGATATGGGCGACATGCCCGTGCGAGTGGCAATGCACCTGGGTGGTGCTCATCGGTTCGGTCATTGGCGGGTAAGCTCCCTTCCGACGATCATTCGCATGATCTGGTTGGTTCCCTCGAGGATCGAATGGACGCGCAGGTCGCGCCAGAGCCGTTCGATCGGATAGTCCATCAGGTAGCCGTAGCCCCCGTGCAACTGCAGCGCCTTGTCGACGACATTCGAGCCGTTTTCGGTTGCGATCATCTTGGCCATGGCGGCGAAGCGGGTCTTGTCCGGCGCGTTGTTGGTGACCTTGACCGCGGCCATGTAAAGCAGCGCCCGCGCGGACTCGATGTCGGCCGCCATATCCGCGAGCATGAATTGCGTGTTCTGGAAGTCGGCGATCGACTGGCCGAACTGCTTGCGGTCCCTGGTATACGCGATCGCCTCGTCGAGCGCGCGCTGCGCACCGCCTAGCGAGCACGCTCCGATGTTGAGGCGCCCCCCGTCGAGACCCATCATCGCGATGCGAAAGCCCTCGCCCTCGCCGCCGACGAGGTTCTCCTTGGGCACCTTGGCGCCATCGAGGATCAGCGCGGCTGTCGGCTGCGAATGCCAGCCGAGCTTCTTTTCCTGCCCGCCGAAGGAAACGCCTTCCATGTCCTTTTCGATCACCACGCAGGAAATGCCCCTGGGGCCGTCCTCGCCGGTGCGGACCATTGTGACGTAGACCTCGTTTTCGCCGCCGCCCGAGATGAACTGCTTCGACCCGGTGATCTCCCAGTGATCGCCCTTGTCGACCGCCTTGGTCTTGAGCGCCGCCGCGTCCGAACCCGAGGCAGGCTCGGTCAGGCAATAACTGGCCATCCGCTCCATCGGGACGAGGTTTGGCAAGTACTTGTCCTTCAAAGCCTGCGAGCCGAAGCGGTCGATCATCCACGCGGCCATGTTGTGGATGGAAATGAAGGCGCTGGTCGAGGGGCAACCGTAGGCCATCGCCTCCATGATCAGCGCGGCTTCGAGCCGCCCGAGGCCGATGCCGCCCGCTTCCTCGGACACGTAGATCGAGCCGAAGCCGAGTTCGGCGGCCTGCTTGATCGTATCGCGCGGAAAGATGTGCTTCTCGTCCCATTCGCCGGCGTGCGGAGTAATGGCGTCGGCGGTGAACTTCTGTGCCATGTCCTGGATGGCAAGCTGCTCTTCGGTCAGCCCAAACTGTTCGGTCATCTCGTCCCTGTTCTTCTCTGCGCGCGCGGCCGGATCAGCCGCAGCGCTGGTATTTCAGTTCCCCCGGCATCGCGTCTGCGCCGGTATCCTTGCGCACGAGCGTCTGCCCGCCGTCATCAAGCGTCAGCGATACGTCGTGAACCCACGACTGTCCCTCGCCGGTGAATGCAAAGGTCCCGCGCAGGTTACTTGCCGAGCTTTCCGTTACGGTCTCGATCGTCGCGACCGATTCGTAGAACCGGAGCTGTTCCGCACCGACCTCGAGCAGTCCCTTGGCATCGCCGCGCGTCGACGTGCAGTCCGCCGCCACGAGACCCCAGCGACCCTGGATCGCTCCGGGGATGGGTCCGCCAGCACCTTCGGGATCGCCCGCGCCCGGCGCAGGGGCGGTAACGGAACCGCCGGCAGGGTCGGCCAGCGAGGTATCGCCGGGTTCGAGCGGGCTGCGCTCGCCCTGCTCCGCCGACTTTTCGCTTTCCACGACCGGGGTGTCGGACTGACCGCACGATGCCAGCGCCAGGCTCGATGCAGCAATGATCAGCAAGCGGCGCATGGCCAACCTCTCCAACGGACGAACGGCCCGCCTTTTGGGCGGGCCGTCGGAAAAACGCAACGCAGGGCGATCAGATCTTTTCCATGATCTCCGTGCCGAAGAGTTCCTCGTCGCTGGGAAGCTGCTTCGGGGTCGGGAGCGGACGGGACACCCACGTCTCGTTGATCAGGTCGCGCCAGGTGATGTTGTTGTTCGTGCCGTTGCCGCCCCACGAGCCGCAGCCGAGCGAGAAGGTCTGGCGCATGCCGTTCCACAGGTTGCCCGAGTTCGAGGGCGCCTGGGGCTGGTTGACCATGACGCGGCTGGTGCGCGTGCCGTTGGCGAAGGTCATGATGTTCACGTCGGACTGCGAATAGATGCCGCACGAGTGGCCCTGGCCCTGATAGGCCTGGATCGCGTTGGTCAGCTCGACCGCCTGGTCGATGTCCCTGACGCGGTAGAGCGCCATCGTGACCGTCATCTTCTCGCCCGAGAACTTGTGGTCGGGACCGGTTCCCGTTTCGGGGACGATGAAGAACTTCGTGCCCTCGGGAATCTCGAAGCCGGCATAGTCGGCGATGAAGTCGGCGGGCTGGGCCACGACCTTGGCGTTGATATGCTCGCCGTCTTCCCAGATCGCGTTCTGCAGCTTGCCCTTGTCCGATTCGGTGAGGACGTAGCCGCCCTCGGCCTTCAGCTTTTCGAGCATCTCGTCGTAGATCGCATCGAACAGCACGACCGAGTTGTCCGAGGAACAGGACGCAGCGTTGTCGAGCGTCTTGGAAATGCGGATCTTCTCGGCGGCGTCGGCAAGGTCCGCGGTATCGTCGACCACGATCACGGCGTTTCCAACGCCCACGCCGAGCGCCGGGGTGCCGCTGGAATAGGCGGCCTTGACCATTGCCGAACCGCCGGTCGCCAGGACGCGGTCGCATTGCCGCATCAGCTCGTTCGTCTTCTCGACCGAGGGTACTTCGATGCCCTGAACCAGATCGGCGGGTGCACCCATCTTCTCGATGGCTTCGCGCATCAGGTTGACGATCTTGGTGTTGGTCAGCTTCGCGCGCGGGTGCGGCGCGATGATGATGGCATTGCGCCCCTTGATCGCCGAGATCGACTTGATGACAGGCGTGGCCTCGGGATTGGTCGAGGGCGAAAGCGCCCCGATGACTCCCATCGGCTTGGCGATCTTGACGATGGCGCGCTCGGGGATTTCCTCGATGATGCCGACCGACTTGTCGTCGATGATGTCCTGCAGCGTCGCGCGCGTTTTCTTGGCGATCTTGAGGTACTTGCCCTCGTAATTGCCGAGCTGCGTTTCATCGACGGTGAACTGGGCGATCTCCTCCGCCACGCCGGGCTTGCAGACCGACCAGACGATCGCGGTGATGAGCTTGTCGACCTGCTCCTGCGAGTAATCGGCGATCTGGGCCTGCGCCTTGCGGGCACGCTCCATCATCGCGGCGATCTCGGACTGGACGTCGGTTTCGGGTTCCTTGAGAGCAGTTGCCATCGTTCATCCTCGTATTGGCGCAGGGGCGCGCGCAGGTATTGCCGTTACCTTGGAAAAGATCGCCGATTGGGAAAGGTTTCTGGCAGAACGCAGAAACCCGGAATTCCTCTCCTCAGTTGGCGCGGGAGGTTGCCAGTTGCAGCCTTTGCAGGCAAGATCGCTTTTCGCAGTTACTGCCTGCATTTTCGCAGCCAGACGCCCGAGAGACGGAAGAGCGCACTCGTGAATGGTCCGGACTGGAGCGATTATCAGGCGTTTTTGGCCATCGCCCGGTCGGGACAGCTTGCGCGCGCGGCTTCGACCGCCGGGGTCAACCCGACGACAATGGGTCGCCGCCTCCGCCGTCTCGAAGCGAAACTCGGCGCGACGCTCTTCGAACAGACGCGCAACGGGCAGGAACTGACCGAGGCGGGCGAAAGCCTGCTCGTCGCGGTCGAGGCCATGGCCGCCGCCGCCGCGGACATTCCCGAGACGTCGGGCGAAGGCGACGGACTCAGCGGAACGCTCAGGATCAGTGTGTCGGAGGGTTTCGGAAGCTGGTTCCTCGCCCGCCATGTTCCGCGTTTCCGCGAAGCGAATCCGCAGCTTACGCTCGACCTGGTTGCGAACAGCGGCTTCCTCAGCCCGTCGCGGCGCGAGGCCGACATCGCGGTGATGCTGTCGCGGCCGAAAGTCGGTCCGCTTACCGCGCGCAAGCTTTCCGACTATGCACTGCGGCTCTACGCCTCGCCCGATTACCTGGCCGGTCGAGAAATGCCCGAGCGCCCCTCCGATCTCGTCTCCGGACACGTCCTCGTAGGCTACATTCCGGACCTGCTCTACGCGCCGGAACTGCGCTATCTCGACGAGATACATCCCGGCCTTGCCGCGACGATCCGCTCGTCCAGCATCACCGCCCAGCGCCGCCTCATCGCCAACGGCGCAGGCATCGGCGTCCTGCCCTGCTTCATGGCCGAAGGAGACGAACGCCTCGTCTCTGTCCTGCCCGAAAGACGGATCACGCGCAGTTTCTGGATCGTCACGCATCAGGACACGCGCCAGCTCGCACGCGTACGCGCTTTCAACCAGTGGCTGCACGAATCCGTGCGGACCTATCGCCACCAGCTGCTGCCGGGAACCTAGGTCCGAAACGGACGCATCGCGGCTTGGAAACCGGTGCCACTTCGCGCCATCCGGCCGGCATGGGCAAACCGACGATCAACGACGTGGCGCGAGAGGCGGGCGTTTCGAAAAAGACCGTGAGCCGGGTGATCAACCGATCTCCGCTGCTCGGCCAGCAAACCCGCGAGAGGGTCGAGGCGGTTATCGCACGGCTTGGCTACGTTCCCAATCCGCAAGCCCGCGCGCTGGCGCTCAGGCGCAATTTCACCATTGCGCTGGTTCATGACGGGACCTGCGATGCATTGCTTCCGCTCGCGATACGCGGGATGCACGATGCACTGGCCGGTACCGAGTTCGCGCTGCTGCTTCATCGCATCGGAGCCGATAGCGCGGCATCGGACGTTCGCTCCCTGATCGAGGCGCATCGGCCCTTCGGCACTCTTTTGATGCCTTCCATCGCGCTCGATTCGCTCGAATTTGGCGACGACAACATCGTGGAGATCGCCACATCCGAAGTGCGTACCGCCGAGCGCAAGGCCATGGAGCATGTCGTCACCCTGCTTGCCGGATCGGGACACAGCCGCATCGGCTTCATCGGGGGACCGGAGCATTCGAAGTCGGCGCGCGCCCGCGAACTGGGCTATCTCGACGCACTGGCGGACCTGGGACTGGATCGAGGCGCGTCGCTCATCACGTCGAGCGAGGGCGATTTCGCATCGGGTCTGGAGGCAGCACGGCTGCTTTTCGAGATAAGCCCGCGCCCCACGGCGATCGTCGCGTGCAACGACGAGGCCGCGACCGGCATTATTCACGCCGCGTCCCGTGCAGGCATCGCGGTTCCGAATGACCTGTCGGTCGTCGGCTTCGACGACAGTCCGGCTGCCCGCCGGCTTTCTCCCGCGCTTTCGACAGTCGCCGTGCCTTACGAACATCTGGCGGGAATTGCGGCCACGCGGGCTGCGAACCTGCAGACCGGAAGCACCGGAACGGGCCTTGCACCATTGCGCTTCATACCGCGCGGGACGAGCGCGTCGCCGGGCTGAAGCCGGCTCCGGGCGCGATTGAAAAGACGCCGTTTCGCACCCACATTCCGGTCAGGCGAAACTGACGGAGTGACTTGAGGTGAACGGTCTCAAAACGACCATGCTGCTCGCGGCCCTGACCGCGCTGCTGATGGCCCTTGGACTGGTGATCGGCGGTCGCGCAGGCGCGCTCGTGGCGCTGCTCGTCGCGGGCGGTATGAACTTCTTCACGTACTGGAACGCCGACAAGATCGTCCTGCGCCTGCACAATGCGCGCGAGGTCGATGCGCAGACCGCGCCGCAGTTCTACCGCATGGTCGAGGATCTTGCCGCGCGCGCCTCGCTGCCGGTGCCGAAGGTCTATCTCGTCGAAAGCGACAACCCGAATGCCTTTGCGACGGGCCGCAATCCCGAGAACGCCGCCGTTGCCGCGACGACGGGTCTCTTGCGGATGCTTACGCCGGAGGAAACCGCAGCGGTGATGGCGCATGAGCTTGGCCATGTCCGCAATCGCGACACGCTGGTGATGACCATGGTCGCGACCATCGCGGGCGCGATTTCGATGCTCGCGAATTTCGGCATGTTCTTTTCGGGGGGCAACCGGCCCAATTTCCTCGTTGCGCTCCTGGCGATGCTGATGGCTCCTTTCGCCGCGATGATCGTCCAGATGGCGATCAGCCGCACGCGCGAATACGGCGCCGACCGGGCGGGTGCCGAGATCAGCGGCGATCCCGAAGCCCTTGCCTCCGCGCTCGAGAAGATCGCGGCGCCGGCAGCGCGCATTCCCAGCCAGGCGGTGATCCGCAATCCGGCGGCGGCGCAACTCTACATCGTGCCGACCAGCCTATCCGGACTGTTCTCCACCCACCCAGCCACCGAGGAGCGCGTTGCCGCCCTGCGTGCAATGGCCGGGCGGATCGGCGAGAGCGGCCAACCCGCTCCGATACCCGCCCCCGCGCGCCGTTCGGCGCTCGATCCCCATCGCGGAGCCTGATCGTCGAATGAGGCAAAACCCTTTGGTAAAACAATACGGTTAAGGTTGCCCCGAAAGCAGTGACGGTGCCATGTGGCGCCGCCGCTTGCCAGGGAGTAGCCAGAACCGCGCGATGATCAGGACGAAGACAACTTTCATCGTCGGAGCAGGCGCGAGCACCGAATTGCAGTTTCCCGGCGGCCCGGAACTGCTGTCGCGGATTGCACAGGGGTACGACTTTTCGCGCTTCGGCACCGAGTTGCAGACCCGGGATTCGACGCTGCTGGCGCAGTATGTCGCCAAGGCGGGCGAGCGGCTGAACAAGAGCCAGAACGACCTGCTGGCCGCAGCCGAACGCATTCGCATCTCCAGCAAGCTCGGCACGTCGATCCACTCGATCATCGAGCAGCACAATTCGGACAGGCTGATCCCGACGCTGGGAAAGATCGCGATCGCGCACTTCATCTGCCAGGCCGAAGCCCGCTCGCTCTTGCGCGAAAAGCCGCGCATGCGCGGCGACCTGCCGGTCCAGGGACAGGATTACTGGCTTTTCTATTTCGCGCAGCTTCTCACCTCGGGAGTTCCGCGCACGAAGGTCGACCGCATCTTCGACGACGTCACGATAATCAATTTCAACTGGGACCGGACGATAGAGCATTTCATGCCCTTCGCGCTGGAAATGGCATTCGGCATGCCGATTGCCGAGGCCCAGCAACTGGTTGCCGCGAAGCTGAAGATCCTTCGCCCCTATGGCTCGGTCGGGCGGCTCCAGTGGCAGTCGGGCGATGCCCCGCAAGTCGACTGGGGCACGGAGAAGCCGTGGAACATCCACAACCTGCCTACGCAGATCTTCACGGCGAGCGAGCGGGCAAACGATGTCGGCCTGCTACGCGAAATCCGGCAGACCGTGACTTACGCGAAACGGCTCGTTTTCCTCGGCTTTGCGTTTCATCCGCAGAACATGGAGCTGCTGATCGACCACTCGCTGTCGCACAATCCGGAGGTGCTGACGACGATCTACGGGATGACCGCGGCGAATCGTGCTACGGTGATCCAGATGCTCTATCGCCAGCTTGGCCTTGAGCGGGAGGACTTGCTCACCATCGTCAACGCGCGCTGCTTCGAGATGTTGAGGGACTACAACCTCATGCTCGAAAGCTGATCCGGTTCAGGCCGACCCCGTAAGCGCCTCGACCAGCGCCCTGACCTTCTTCTGCCGCCATTGCGGCAATGGCGCGACGAGCCAGTAGCTTCGCCGGCACGGTTCGGCCCTTGATACCGCAGTTGCGGCCGAAACGTCGAGGCCCGCGGCCAGCAACGCGGGAACGCGCGCCTTGCCCAGCCCGGCGATCGCCGCCGCGATGGCTTCGCCCGCGTCGCTGACGGATATCGGGACCGGCTGGTCGTCCCCCTCGCCTCCGGGTGCCGGATCTCCGGGCCAGCCGATCCACTCGCCCTCGCCCACGATCACGCGCTCGGGCTTGCCGAGAGCGACGCCTTCGAGATCGCCCGGCCCCTCGGTCCACCGTACCGCGAGATCGAGGTTCGCCTCTGTGAAGTCGGTCATCTCCCCGTCGACCAGCGCATAGCGCGCCTGCGGGTTCGCCGCCCTGAATTCGGCAAGTCGCGGGGCAAGCCAGGCGGCGAAGAAATCGCGCGGCGCGGCGATCGTGTAGACGTGGCTGGACTGGCCCGCCTGCATGGCACGCACCGCATCCTCGAAATGCAAGAACCCCGTCCGCAGCGCCGCCAGCCCCGCATTGGCCTCGTCGGTGAGTTCGAGGCCCTTGCTCGTCCGCCTGAAAAGTACGACGCCAAGCGCATCCTCGAGTGCACGGATCTGCTGCCCCACCGCCGCAGGCGTGACCGCGAGCTCGTCGGCCGCGCGCGTGAAGGACAGGTGGCGAGCGGCTGCATCGAACACGCGCAGCGCGTTGAGGGGCAAGTGCGTTCTTTTCATGTCGAGCGCATGAGGCTCAGCCGGCGGTCGCGGGCGCCGCAAGCGGGAAGAAGGGAATGGCGGCGCGAATTTCCTCGCCGTCGTCACGCAGGAAGGTGTAGTGCCCTTCCATGCTGCCCTGCGGCGTGGTTAGCGGGCAGCCTGAAACATAGTCGTGGCTTTCTCCGGGAGCGAGCAGCGGCTGCTCGCCGACGACGCCTTCACCTTCGACGAAGTTCACGAGGCCCTGGCCGTCGGTAATCCGCCAGTGCCGGGTGAGAAGCTGAACCGCGTGATCCGACATGTTCTCGATACGGATGTGATAGACCCAGAACCACTTCCCGGCCTCGACGCGCGACTGCTCGGGCAGGAAATTGACTGCCACGCGGACGACGATCCCTTCGGTTATCGCTGTATGCTGGAACAGTTCTTTCATCACGTCGCAAAGACTAACCGCTTCGTGCGATCCTCACAACCGCTACGAGCAGTCGAGATCGTTCAGTCGGCAATGTTGGGCAGCGGGCAGCGCAGCGTCCACCGAAAACCGGAGGCCGGGTACTCCAGCTTCACGTCGCCGCGAAGCTTGGTGCGGGGAAAATCGGCGATGATACGCGATCCGAACCCGGTTCTCTCCGGCTGGGAAACCGGCGGACCGCCGGTTTCGCACCACGACATTACGAAATCGGGCGTTTCGCCTTCGGCCTCCACGATGTTCCATTCGATCCTGACCGAACCGCCTTCCTCCGAAAGCCCTCCGTACTTGAGCGCATTCGTCGCCATCTCGTGCAGAGCCATCGCGATCGCCTCGGCAGCGCCGGGTGAAAGCGAGACGGCAGGACCTTCGAGCGACACCTGACCGACCGCCTCGCCGAGGAATTCGAGCTGGGTTTCGAGGATGTCGCGCAAGGGCACGTTCGACCATGACTGGCTGACCAGCAGGTCCTGGTTGCGCGCGAGCCCGCTGATACGCTTTTCGAGGGTCGAGACGAAATCGCTGCCGCTTACGGCCGTGCGCCGGGCCAGCGACTGGATCATTGCCAGCATGTTCTTCGACCGGTGGTTCACTTCCAGCAGCAGGAGCTCGATCCGCTTTTCGGCGTCGCGCATTTCGGTGACGTCGGTATTCGTCCCGAACCAGTAGATGACCTTGCCATCCTCGTCGCGGATCGGAAGCGCGCGGGAAAGAAACCATCGGTATTCCCCGTCCGCGCCGCGCAAGGGGAACGTGTCTTCCCAGTCCTTGCCGGTTTCGAAGCAGTGGCTCACCCGCTCGACCACCGCGTCTACATAGTCGGGATGGTGCACCGCCTTCCAGCCCCAGCCCTGCATTTCCTGAAGGTTGGTGCCGGTGAATTCGAACCACCGGCGGTTGTACCAGAAGATCCAGCCCTCGCTGTCCGCGATCCATGCCAGCTGCGAGATGTTGTCGGCGAGCAGGCTGAAGCGATGCTCGCTGTCGTCGAGCTTTTCCTGAACGCGTTTCCTGTCGGTGATGTCGCGCGCGATCTTGCTTGCGGCGATGATCGTGCCTGCGGCGTCGCGCACCGGCGAAACGGTGACCATCAGCGGAACGAGCGATCCGTCCTTCCGGCGCCGCACCGTCTCGAACGTGGGCATGGTCTCGCCCCTGGCGACAGCGGCAAGGATGCGGTCTTCCTCGGACTGCTTGTTATCTGGGATCAGGTCACGGATCGAACGTCCGACGATCTCCTCGGCGGAAAAGCCGAATATCCGCTCGGCCGCGCTGTTCCAGCTGACGATGGTGCCGTCCAGGAGCTTGCCGACGATGGCGTCGTTCGAATTCTCGACGATCGAGGCCAGGAAGGCCGAAGCGTCGGGCAGTCTGTCGTCTGTCAAAGGCCGGCTTTCCCAAACGCCCGGTCGAGATCCTCGATCAGGTCCTCCGGGTCCTCGAGACCCACGTTGATCCGGAGCATGCCTTCGTCGACGCCCATCGCGGCGCGTCCTTCGGGCCCCATGTTGTGATGGGTAGTCGAAGCCGGATGACACATGAGTGAACGCGCATCGCCGATGTTGTTTGAGATGTCGATGAGTTGCAGCGCATCGAGCACGGCGTGCGCCTGCTCGCGGCCGCCGTCGAGCACGAAACTGAAGATCGCCCCCGGCGCATCCATCTGCTTCATGGCGAGGTCGTGCTGCGGGTGGCTGGCTAGCCCCGGATGGAGAATGCGCGGCACGCGGCCCTCGACGAACTTGCCGACCGCGAGCGCGTTCTCGCTTTGCCGCCTTGCCCTGAGATCGAGCGTCTCCAGCCCTTTCAGCACGACCCAGGCATTGAACGGCGAACAGTTCGGCCCGGTGTTGCGCTGGAACGGGAGCAGCTTCTCGTTGATGAATTCCTCGCTGCCGCAAACCGCGCCGGCAAGCACCCTGCCCTGACCGTCCATCAGCTTCGTGGCCGAATAGGCAATCACGTCCGCGCCCCATTCGAGAGGCCGCTGGAGCACCGGCGTGCAAAAGGCGTTGTCGACGACGGTGGTAATACCACGCGAACGGGCAAGCCCGCAGACATGCTCGAGGTCGACCACGTCCATCGTCGGGTTGGCCGGCGTTTCGAAGAAGAACACTTTGGTGTTCCGGCGAATGGACGCTTCCCACGCGGCGTTGTCGCGCGAATCGATGGTCGTGACCTCGATGCCGAAGCGGGGCAGCAGGTTGTCACCCAGCCAGCGGCACGATCCGAACGCGGCGCGCGCAGCCACCATGTGATCGCCCTGGCTCAGCTGGCACAGCAGCGCGGTCGTCATCGCGGCCATGCCCGATGACTGTACCCGGCATGCCTCTGCGCCCTCCATCAGCGCGATCCGCTCCTCGAGCATCTGCACGGTCGGGTTCTGGAGACGCGAGTAGGTCATGCCGTCGAGCTCGCCCGCGAAGCGCGCGGCGACGGTGGCTGCATCGTCGTACGAATAGCCCGAGGTGAGGAACATCGCCTCGCTCGTCTCGCCCTGTTCGGAGCGCCAGGTGCCGCCGCGCACGGCGCGGGTGGCGGGGCGCCAGCGGGATGTGATCGAGCGGTCCTGTCCGGAAGTGCGTTTCATGCCCGCCATCTACGGGGCAAGCCGAAACCACGCAAGCAGCCGTGCGAAACCCGTTGCCCGAATATGCGCCGCACTATATCGCGCGCCGCCGATGGATCGCGTCCGCACAGATGAGCAAGACCCGCTGCCGTGGTGCATCGTCATCGCGCTCGCCTTCCTTGCGCTCGCCTGGCACCGGCTCGGCATCCCGACCCGGATCTACTTCGACGAGGTGCACTACATCCGCGCGGCGCGAAAGCTGCTCGAGATGACGCGCGCCAATGCCGAGCATCCGATGGTCGGCAAGGAGCTTATAGCGGGAGCGATGGTGTTTCTGGGTGACAAGCCGCTGTTCTGGCGGGTGCCGTCGATAATTCTGGGTACCGCCGGCCTCTTCGCTTTCGGCCGGCTGATGTGGCTGGCGAGCGGTCGCCGGTTCGCGACGATCGCCGCGATGATCCTGCTGTTCACAAGCTTTGCGTGGTTCATCCAGAGCCGCATCGCCATGCTCGACATGATCATGGCGGGCTTCGGGATGCTCGCGCTCTGGCAGTTTGCCGCCGCGCTTCGCCTGTCGGGCGGGAAAGCACGCTGGCGGCTGGCCGTGAGCGGCATTTTCCTCGCGCTCGCCATCGGCACCAAGTGGAGCTTTGCGCCCGCCGCGATGTTGCCCGGCCTTTTCGTGATGGTCGTGCGGCTGAAGGAGCACGGCCTGCGGTTCCTCCTCGCCCGCGATTCGAGGATCCTTCCGGGCATCTCGCTGGTCGAGGCGGGGATCTGGCTCGGCGTCCTGCCGCTCGCGCTGTACTGGGCGACGTTCGCCCCGGCCTTCCTCTATCCGGTTCGCGCGGTCGATCCCTTCGCGCCCATCGCCTTCCACGAGGACATGATCCGTCTGCAGGACAGCGTCCGCAAGCCGCACCCCTACCGCAGCGTGTGGTACCAGTGGATGATCAACTGGCGCGCGGTCTGGTACCTTTACGAGCACATCGACGGCGCCCGGCGCGGTGTCCTCCTGATCGGAAATCCGTTCTCGATGCTTGCGGGACTTGTGGCGGTCCCCTGGTGCCTGTGGGCGGCGGTCAGGGGGCGCGTCGACGCCCTGGCCTTCGCGATGCTCTACCTGTTCAGCATCGGCTTGTGGATCGTCTCGGAAAAGCCGATCCAGTTCTACTACCACTACCTGTTGCCGGGCACATTCCTGATGGGCTGCCTGGCCCTTGCCCTCGACGTGCTGTGGCGGCGAGGAGGCAAGGCGAAATGGATCGCTGCGGGCTCCCTGGCGGTCGCGGTCGCGATGTTCGCGTGGTTCTACCCGATCATCTCCGCCGCACCGCTTTCGGGCGGTCCCCGGTCCTACGAGTTCTGGATGTGGCTCCGCTCGTGGCGGTAGCGGGTCAGTAACGGCCCCAGACGAATTTCGAGCTGAGCGCGAAATTCCACACCGAACCTACGACGATGCCGGTCAGCGCGGCCGGATACTCGTGGAAGCCGAAGCGGACGAGCACGGCTGCGACGCCGACGTTGGCAAGCAGGCCCACCGAGCAGGTCAGGCCGAACTTCGCCCAGCCCTTGATCAGGGCCACGGTGCCGGTGAGGCGCTTGTCGGCATAGGTCAGCGCGTTGTTGAGCACGAAGTTGAACGTCATCGCGACGAGCGCGGCGAGGGTCTGACCAAGCTCGAAAGCCGAGACGAGGTGGCCCTTGAAGCTGCCTCCGGCAACCGCGAGGACCAGCGCGAGCACCGCCATGTGAACGACGACGCCTGCCGCGCCGATCGTGCCGAACAGCGCGAAGCGGGTCGGGATGATGCGACCCAGCCACTTGTCGTAGAGGCCGACAAGGAATTCGAAGACGACCGTTCGGTCCAGCTTGCTCTCACCCGAGGCGCGCGCCGCGAAGGAAAGCGGGAAATCCCTGACGCGCAAGTGCTTCTCCGAGGTAGCGAGGATGTCGAGGAGGATCTTGAAGCCGACGCCCGAAAGCTTTGGCGCGGTCTGGCGCAGCGTTTCGGCCTTCAGCATGAAATAGCCGCTCATCGGATCGGACAGATCGACGCCCGTCACCTTGCGCGCGATGGCATTGGCGATGTTCGATGCCTTGACCCGGTCGGGACGGCCCCACTCCTCGGTGCTCGCGCCCTCGGCGAAGCGGGACGCGACGGCCACGTCGCACTCGCCGCCCGTCACGCTTTGGAGCATGCGCGGGAGCAGGTTCGGATCGTGCTGGTGATCGGCGTCCATCACCGCGACGACGGGCGCGGCGGTCGCCATCATGCCCTCGATCGCGGCGGAGGCGAGGCCCCGGCGATTGATTCGCTGGATTACGCGGACGCGTCGATCGCGCTGCGAGATCGCGCGCGCTTCGTCCGAAGTGCCGTCCGGGCTGTTGTCATCGACGAAGATCGCTTCCCAGGCGATGCCGGCAAGCGCCTTGTCGAGCCGCTCGACCAGCGGCGCAAGGTTGGCGCGCTCGTTGAGCGTGGGAAGTATGATCGCGAGTTCCAGCGGCTTCGCTGCCGCGTCGGTCGCCTTCGAAAGCTCGGAAACGGTCATGTCCATAGGCCGGCGGGATATATGGTAAATATCAATAAAACCTTATCGGTTTACAGGTTGTCCAGCACCGCGTCGCCGATTTCCCGGGTGCCCGCATTACCGCCGAGATCGCCGCCCTTTACGCCGTTTGCCAGCGCTTTCGCCACCGCCGCCTCGATACGCGCGGCCTGCGCCTCCTCGCCGAAGCTGTGGCGAAGCATCATCGCGGCCGAAAGTATCGTCGCCATCGGGTTCGCCTTGTCCTGCCCCGCGATGTCGGGCGCGCTGCCGTGGATCGGCTCGTAGAGCCCGAAGCTGCCCTCGCCCAGCGAGGCGGAGGCCAGCAGGCCGATCGAGCCGACGCACATGCTCGCCTGGTCGGAGAGAATGTCTCCGAACAGGTTGCCGGTGACGATGACGTCGAACTGGCCGGGGTCCTTCACCAGCTGCATCGCCGCATTGTCGACGTACATGTGCGACAACGCGACCTCGGGGTACTCGGCAGCGACCTCGATCACGATATCGCGCCAGAGCTGCGATGTCTCGAGGACGTTGGCCTTGTCGACCGAGCAGAGCCTGCCGCCCTTCGCCTTCGCGGCGCGAAAGCCGACGTGCGCGATGCGGCGCACTTCGTCCTCGTTGTACGACATGATGTCGTAGCCCTCGCGCAGGCCTCCGGGCGTGGTGCGCATGCCCTTTTCGCCGAAATAGACGTCGCCGTTGAGTTCGCGCACGATAAGCAGGTCGATGCTGCGTGCGACGTCGGGACGCAGGCTGGTAAGGTCCTCGAGCCCCTTGAACACCGTCGCTGGGCGCAGATTTGCGAAGAGGCCGAGCTCCTTGCGCAGCCCGAGGATCGCCTGTTCTGGCCGCAGATGCCGTTCGAGCGCGTCGCAATCGGGATCGCCGACCGCGCCGAACAGGATCGCATCACTCGCCCTGACCGTACCCAGCGTTTCGGGCGGGAGCGGGTGGCCATGCCTCTTGTAGGCAATGCCGCCGACATCGGCATCGACCAGTTCGAGCGAAGGCAGCTCCAGCGCCTTGAGTACGCGAACGGCCTCGGCCGTCACTTCCTGCCCGATGCCGTCGCCGGCCAGTACCGCAATCTTCATTTCGACCCCGCTTGCTACCCCTCGATCCGGCCCAGGCGCTCACGCAGCAGGCCGCGCGCCGCAATAACATCGCCGCGCCGATCGGCAAGCAGGTACCGGTCAAGGCGGCGACCCATCGCGTCGAGGGCGTGCAGTGTGGCCTGCCAGTCGTCTTCCTTGGGCGCGTGCTGCGGCCCGCCATAGCCAAGCTCGCGTAGCAGCAGCGTTTCGTACGAGAGGAGCGGCATCGCCCAATCCCGGGCGGAGGGGGCAAAGCAGATCGCGTTCAGCAGCCCTGCCAGCGCCCCGTACAGCGCGGGAAACGGCTGGCGCTCGGGCAGCGCCGACGATGTCAGTGCCGTTACCCATGCGATCGCTGCGGCAGGCAGCGGCTCTGTCAGCCACGGCCCCCGGCTCTGAACCAGTTCTAGTTTTGCGAAGGGCAGCTGGCTCGCCGAACGCGCGCGCAGTTCCGCCTCGACCGAGTTGCCCGGTATCAGCACGGGCCGCATCTGCCGCCCCCTGCCCCCGGCGACGTAGCCCGCAACGATACCGTGATCCGCCGTCAGCAACCGTGCGATCGCCGCGGTCTCGCCGTGCGGACGCGAGGAACAGACGATGGCGGGGGCGCGCAACTGCATCGGCACGATGTGCCCGCGCGATGGCGCTCCCGCAATCGGGGAATTGATCGATGCAACCTGTTGGCGGTCGTCACCGTTCTGCTTTCGAACACAACTCGCGACAGGACAGACCCCAGTGCTGCAACGAACCATGACCACCGTAGATCCGACGCTCAACACGATCCGGGGAGCCGCCAGCGGCGCTGCGGGCGGGCTTGGCGCATCGTGGATCATGGAGAAGTTCCAGGGCGTTGCTTACCCGGCGTTCCAGTTCCTCGGCGCGGCCAGTGAAAGCGATCCGCCCGCCCCTGAAAGCGCCGCCCGCGCGGCAACGCGCGTGCTGGTCGGCACCCGGCTCGACGGTAACTACGCCATGCCGGGCGCATCGTTCGTCCACTACGCCGTCGGCGCGGCGGCGGGCGGCGTCTACGGCGCGCTCGCAGAGGGCCGCCCCGAAGTCACCCGCTGGAAGGGCACGGCATTCGGGATCGTCTCGGCGACGGTGGTCGACCAGATCCTCGTCCCGCTGTTCGGGTTTGCGAAGCCGGCATGGCGCTATTCGCTGGCAACCCACGCCTATGGCTATGCCTCGCACGTGGTATTCGGTGTCGCGACCGAGGCGATCCGGCGCCGCATCCGCAATCTCGACCGCGACAGCGAGGGCGAGGCGCGCGCGATGCACGATACGGTCGCGCTGGAGGATGCGGCGCTTCCGCTTTTCCTGGGCATGGCGAACGGACAGCGCAGTTTCACGCCGCTGGCCGCAGTCAGCTTCGCCGCAGCTGCCGCCGACAACCATCCGGCAGCCGAAACGCATTCGCTGCTGTCGTCGCCCTGGACGGCGGCGGCGCTCGGTGCGCTGGCGATGTTCGAGTACCGCGTCGACGTGAAGCCCGGCATTCCCGCAAGGATCGCGCCGCCCGCACTTGCGACCCGGATGGTTGCGGGCGCGCTCTCGGGGGCCGCAGTCTCGCGCAAGGGCCACACCTCCATGGCGGCCGCGCTTGGTGCCGGCGGCGCGCTGGTCGGAGCGTTCCTCAGCTACCGGATGCGCATGGGCATGGCGCGCGCGGTGAGGAGCGACTGGAAGGTGGGCGTTACCGAAAGCGCAATGTCGCTGGCGGGAAGCGCCTTGATCGCCGCTGTTGCAGGCATGCGGCAAAGGCGCTTTCGCTAGGCTTTCCCGCCGCGTCGCCTATTGCGAGTGGAACGGCCAGGAGGGATCGGCCAGCGCCGCTTCGCGCGATTTCGCCTCCGGGCGATCATTTCCACACCCGCAGGCGATCGAATCCTGAATTTGGGGCACGTGGCGCGACTTTGCCTTGCTTTCGGCGACGAGGGGATTTTCGCCGCGCCCCATGGTCCAGTTCTTGCCGAACCGCACCTTGTGGTTGGGCGCGCACCAGACTTCGCCCGTGGCATCGATCGCGGTCACCCAGATGAGGTCGTGCTCCTCGCCGTAGTCGATCACACCGACTGCGAGTCCATCGCCCCTTTCGAGAACGTGGAGGGGTATCGCCGGAGACAACTGGGTAAACATCGAAACACCGCCTTTCCATCGCGCAGAACGATGGCGAGGCACCCGAAGTTCCCTGAAAAGCCCTTGGCGATCAGCCTTTTGCGGCGAGTTTCGCTTCGAGGTCGTCGAGCCGTTTTTTCAGCGCCTCGTTCTCCTCGCGGGCCTTCGACGCCATGGCCTTGACCGCGTCGAATTCCTCACGGCTCACGAAGTCGAGTCCGCCGATGGTTTCTTTCATCCGCTCGCGCGCGGAGTCACGCGCCTCGCGCGTCATGCCGGCCATGGTGCCGGCGGCGCTGTTCATCAGCTTGACGAAATCGGCGATGATGGGGTTTTCGCTTTGCATGGTTCGAAGATGGCCCTTCCGTTTCGGCCGTTCAAGTTCAGAACTCTACGCGCACCGCCGCGCCCGACATTTCCTGCCCGTCAAGTTCCGGGTTCAGCATCAGGATCTCGGCATTGAGGTATGTCGCGAACAGGATCCAGGCGAGGTAGGGCAGCATCAGGACCGCAGCGAGCACGCGGACGCGCCAGAACAGGAAGATCGTAACCACCACTGCAATGTCCATGGCCACGAGCAGGACCAGCGCCCAGGTGATCTGGTGGAGGCCGAAGAACAGCGGCGACCATGCAAGGTTGATGATCAGTTGCGCGATGAAAGCGACAATCGCCTTGCCCCGACCTCGCGCACCCTTCGCTGCAAGGACGAGCGCGAAGGCGAGGCCGAGCAGGATATAGAGGATTGTCCACACGATCCCGAACGTGGCCGGCGGAGGATAGAGCGCGGGCTTTTGCAGCATCGCGAACCACGGATCCTCCGAGCCGCTGCCCGACAATTGGCCCGCAAGCAGCCCCAGCAGCACGACCGCAGGCACCGTCACCAGCGCCCGGCGGATGAAACTGGCGCGCAACTGCCCCGGGGACGCTATCTCGCCGAATGCCAATCGATCCTCCGAATCATGCCCGAAAGCCGCGTTTCTGGCCGGATACGGTGTCGCTGGCAATGCCGGGCCATCCCTTAATCCGCCGTCCGCCTTGCCGAAATCAGGAACTCGACGTTGCCTTCAGGCCCGGTGATCGGGCTCGGGACGATGCCCTGGACTTGCCAGCCCTCGCTTTCGAGCCAGCCGCGAACCTCTTCGCAGACGCGATCGTGCAATGCGGGATCGCGCACGACGCCACCCTTGCCCACTTCGCCGCGTCCGACCTCGAACTGCGGCTTGATGAGCGCGACGAGCCGGCATGCGGGCGCCGCGAGCCGGAGCGGGACTTCGAGGACCTTCGACAATCCGATGAAGCTGGCATCGCAGACCACCCAGTTGCAGGCGGCGTCGATCAGGTCGGCGGTCAGCACGCGCGCGCTCGTCTGTTCGAGGACGGTGACGCGCGGGTCCTGCCGCAGCTTCCATGCGAGCTGGTTGGTGCCGGAATCGACCGCGAAAACGCGCGCCGCGCCGTTCGCCAGCAGCACGTCGGTAAAGCCGCCGGTCGAACTGCCGACGTCCATGGCGACCGCCCCCGTCGCGTCGAGGCCGAACGCTTCGAGCGCGTGCGCAAGCTTGAGACCGCCGCGCGAGACCCAGGGGTGATCGCGGCCGCGCACCTCTATCGCGGCGTCGCTCGCCAGCGAATGCCCCGGCTTGGCGATCTTCGTTTCGCCCGAGAACACGAGGCCCGCCATGACCAGCGCCTGCGCGCGGGTCCGGCTTTCGGCAAGCCCGCGCTCTACGAGCATCTGGTCCACCCGGAGCTTCTTCGGGCGTCGGACATCGGCAGGGCGAGGGGCTGACGGGTCGGTCAAGGCAAGCAGGACTTGTGGTAGGGACGGCTAGATTCCATAGGAGAGGGATGAAGGCAAACCTCATGTCGCGCCACGCGACGCTCGCCCCGCTCGTCGCTCTCGCCGTTCTGGCCGGCTGTTCGGAGCGCCGCGTCGTCCCGTCACCGGCGCCCGCTCCCGAACCCGAGCCGACCGTCGTACCGCCACAGCCGCGGATCGACTGGCGTCAGGCGCCGATCACGCCCGGGACATGGACCTGGGGCATGCAGGGCACGCGCTCGGTCGCCCGGTTCGCCGACGGGCTCCTGACACTCAGCTGCGACACGACCGCCCGCACCGTCACGCTGTCGCGCGCGGGCATCGGTCGCGGCGACGTGCCGATGACGATCCTGACCCAGCACACGACGCGGCCCCTTACCGCCACCGCCGACATGGGTCCGCCTCCGACCATCTCCGTTCGGTTCGCGGCCAGCGACCGCCTGCTCGATGCGATGGCCTTCAGCCGGGGGCGCTTTGCCGTCGAAACGGCGGGCCTGCCGACCGTCTACGCGCCAAGCTGGCCCGAGGTGAGCCGCGTTATCGAGGATTGCCGCTGAGGAAAAGGCGGTCGTGGATAACTGGCCGCAAGGTACGATTCTGACGGCAAAAAAAATGATTGCAAGTCTTGTGCTGAGCCCCCGGATGATTCACAAAAAACACAAGGCCGGAGGGAAGACCGCATGGCTCCTTTCGCCCCCAGTCGCTTCACAGGCGGCGACCTGGCTCAACAGCGCGAAAGGAGGTGATCCGATGTCTCATGGTTCAGCAGAGAGGTCGGCAGTTTCCGTCGCGAGGCATTATCGCTGAAGGGCAGTAAGCGATAAAGGCTTTGCAGGCGGCACTTCCAGGCCGCTGACCATGCGAAGGGCCGTTCCCGTTCGATCGGGAGCGGCCCTTCTCATTTTGCGGCGCTTCTCTTGCGGCACTTGCGAAAAGCCTCTGTTTCCCCCAACGACTGCGGCGAAACGTCAACGCTTTCCGATCGAGGACCGACAATGGCGACGACCGCCGAAACCGAACTCACCTTCACCTCGAGGGAACACCCCTCGCCCGCCACGCCCGAGGACCGGGCGGCGATCCTGGCCAATCCCGGTTTCGGCACGAACTTTTCCGATCACATGGTCTCGATCGACTGGACCGAGGGGCAGGGATGGCACACTGCGGTCATCGGCCCGCGCGAACCGCTCTCGATCGATCCCGCCTGCGCGGTGCTGCACTATGCGCAGGAGATCTTCGAGGGGCTGAAGGCCTATCGCCAGGCCGACGGCGGCATCGCCTTCTTCCGGCCCGAGGCCAATGCCGAACGGTTCAACATGTCGGCACGCCGGCTCGCAATGCCCGACCTCCCGGAGGAGGTCTTCGTCGAATCGGTCAAGCGCCTCGTCGATGCGGACCGGGCGTGGTTCCCGACGGTCGAAGGAGGTTCGCTCTACCTGCGGCCCTTCATGTTCGCATCCGAGACGTTTCTCGGCGTGCGGCCGGCCAAGCAGTACAAGTACCTCGTCATCGCCAGCCCCGCCGGAAATTACTTCAAGTCCGGCGCGCCTGCCGTCTCGATCTGGGTGTCTGCCGACTACATCCGCGCCGCGCCCGGTGGAACCGGGGCGGCCAAGTGCGGCGGCAACTACGCCGCCAGCCTCGTGCCGCAGGCCGAAGCGATCGAGCGCGGGCACGACCAGGTCGTCTTCCTCGACGCGGTCGAGCGCAAGTGGGTGGAGGAACTGGGCGGCATGAACCTCTACTTCGTGTTCGAGGACGGGACGCTGCTTACCCCGCCGCTGACAGGGACAATCCTTCCCGGCATCACGCGCGACAGCCTGCTGACGCTGGCGCGCGACGAAGGCCTTGCGGTGCGCGAGGAGCGCTACAGCATCGATCAGTGGCGCGAGGATGCGAACTCGGGCAGGCTTGTCGAATGCTTCGCCTGCGGGACCGCGGCGGTGGTGACGCCGGTCGGGCAGGTCGCAAGCCGCGACGGCGAATTCACGATCGGGTCGGGCGGACCGGGTCAGCTTACCGAGAAGCTCAAGAGCCGGCTCGTATCCATCCAGCGTGGCGAGGTCGCCGATCCGCACGGCTGGGTCACCAAGCTGGGCGACTAATCGCGCACGGTGCGCTTGCGGCCGGCGACCGCGGCCCCACATGGGGCACTATCACAACAACAGAGGAGAGGCCCCTTGTCCGACAGCGAATACGTCCCGCCCGAAGTCTGGACCTGGGACAAGGAGAGCGGCGGTCGCTTCGCAAGTATCAACCGCCCGGTCTCCGGCCCGAAGTTCGAAAAGGACCTGCCGCGCGGCAAGCACCCGTTGCAACTCCACTCGATGGGCACGCCCAACGGACAGAAGGTCACGATCCTGCTCGAGGAACTGCTCGCGCTCGGACACGAAGGTGCCGAGTACGATGCGTGGATGGTCGATATCCTCGAAGGCGAGCAGTTTTCCAGCGGCTTCGTCTCGATCAATCCGAACTCGAAGATTCCAGCTCTCCTCGATGTTTCGGGCGACGCGCCGATCCGCGTGTTCGAGTCCGGTGCGATCCTCCTTTATCTTGCAGAGAAGTTCGACGCGTTCGTTCCGAAGGCAGCGGCACAGCGCGCCGAGTGCTATTCCTGGCTGATGTGGCAGATGGGCTCGGCGCCGATGATCGGCGGTGGTTTCGGGCACTTCTTCGCCTATGCCCCGGAGAAGTACGAATACGCGATCAATCGCTTCTCGATGGAAACGAAGCGTCTCTTCGATGTCGCCGACAAGCACCTTGCCGACAATGAGTATCTTGCCGGCAGCGAGTATTCGATTGCCGACATGGCGCTTTACGGCTGGTTCGGCATGTTCGTGAACGACGAAGGGTACGAGAACGGCCCGCGTTTCCTCGACATCCCGAGCTACCGGAACGTCGTGCGCTGGGTGAACCTGCTCGACGAACGCGACGGCGTGAAGCGCGGGCGGATCGTCAATCGCGACGGTGAAAAGTACCTGCGCGAACGGCACGATGCGAGCGACATCGACGCTGTCCTCGCGCGGCAGTCATAGCGTCGCGACGGGGCTTTCCATCGCCGGGACAAGGCGCTAAGCGCGGTCCCCTTGCTGGGGCGTAGCCAAGCGGTAAGGCACCGGTTTTTGGTACCGGCATGCGCAGGTTCGAATCCTGCCGCCCCAGCCATTTCCTGTAATCCGCAATCAGGGTCCGACAGACTCCGGTGCCGCCTGCGCCAGCACGACCATGAAGCGGTTCCCGCTGTCGGTGTAGTGGCGCACCGGGTCCCAGCCTCCCGCGATCAGCAGCGTCGCGGCGCTGCGCTCGTCGTACTTGTGGCTGTTCTCGGTGTGGATCGTCTCGCCCTCCCGCATCGTGAAACGCTCGCCGGCCACTTCGAAGCGGATTTCGCGCGTCGCTTCCAGGTGCATCTCGATGCGCGCGCGGTCGGGGTTCCAGATCGCGCGGTGCCGGATTGCTTCTTCCGGGATGTCGGCGCCAAGTTCGCGGTTCATCCGCGTGACGAGGTTGCGGTTGAAGGCCGCGGTCACACCGCCGGCATCGTCGTAGGCCGCCTCGAGGACATCCGGGTCCTTGATCCTGTCCATCCCGATCAGCAGCAGCGCATTGTCGCCGAGCGTCGATCGCATGGCCCTTAGAAGGTCCACCGCGCCCGCCGGCTCGAGGTTCCCGATCGTCGAGCCGGGAAAGAAACCGAGCAGCTCCTGTCCGGATACCTCTGAGGGCATCGGCACGGGCCGGGTGAAATCGGCCTCGATCGGGAAAATCGGCATGTCGGGATAGCGTCGCTGCAGCGCCTCGCACGAATCGCGCAGGAACTCGCCCGAAATGTCGATGGGAACGTAGAACACGGGGTCGATGCAATCGAGCAGGAGCGGTGTCTTGGCCGTGCTTCCCGCGCCGAAATCCACCACGCCCCTCCCCGGCCCGATGTCGCGACGAAACGCATCGCACTGGGTCTTCAGGATCTCGATCTCCGAGCGGGTGGGATAGTATTCCGGTGCCGCCGTGATCTCCTCGAACAGTTCGCTGCCGCGCAGGTCGTAGAAATAGCGCGCCGGTATCGTCTTCTGCTCCTGGGCAAGGCCGGACAGCACGTCGTCGCGAAAGCGGCGGTGCTGCTCGTCCTCGTCCGCCTGGACGAGCGCGGTGTCGGTATCGCCGGCCATGTCAGATGTCCTTGGCAAGGCGCAGGCCGGTGAACTGCCAGCGCTGGTGGGGATAGAAGAAGTTGCGGTAGCTGGAGCGCGAGTGACCGCGAGGCGTGGCGCAGCTTGCGCCCTTGAGGACGAACTGCCCGCTCATGAACTTGCCGTTGTATTCGCCGATGGCGCCGTCAGCCGGCTGGAAGCGCGGATAGGGCAGGTAGCCAGAACGGGTCCACTGCCAGCAATCGCCGAACAGGCCCGCCGATCCTTCGGGATGGACGGCACCCGCCTCGTCGAGCTGGTTGCCCGACGCGGCATCCTCGTCCTGCGCCATCGTTTCCCATTCGCACTCGGTCGGCAGGCGGTACCCGGCCCAGGTCGCGAAGGCGTCCGCCTCGTAATAGGAGATATGCGTTACCGGCGCATCGGCATCGCGCTCGCGCCAGCCGGAGAGCGTGAATTCCTCGCCCTCGCGCCAGTAGAGCGGGCCGCGGCGATCTTCGTCGTTCACCCAGGCCCAGCCGTCGGAGAGCCAGAGCGAGGCAGTCCGGTATCCGCCGTCGGCGACGAACTCGTCCCACTCCCGGTTCGACACGAGCCGGTTGGCAAGCGCGAAGGGTTCGACGAGCGCGCGATGAGAAGGGCCCTCGTTGTCGAAAGCAAAGCCCTCGCCCTCGTGCCCGATGCGCACGATCCCGCCGGGATGCTCGCGCCACCGGGCATTGGCGACCGCCCCGGCGCTTTCGATGCCGTTGCGATATGCCGAGTAGGCCGGGCCGAGCGGATTGCGCGACAGCGCATGCTTGAGATCGGTCAGCAGAAGTTCCTGGTGCTGCTGCTCGTGCGAAATGCCGAGTTCGATCAGCCCGGAAACGTCGGGCCGGTCGAGCAGCGGCTCCATCGCCTCGTCGACATGCAGGCGATAAGCGCGAAGCTCGTCGAGCGACGGGCGCGAGAGCATCCCGCGCTCGGGCCGGGCATGACGCGCGCCTTCGGCCTCGTAATAGGAGTTGAACAGGAACGGGAAGTCTTCATTGAACAATGCATAACCCTGCTTGCGGTCGCGCAGCAGGAACGTCTCGAAGAACCATGTCGTGTGGGCAAGGTGCCACTTCGCGGGCGACGCATCTGGCATCGACTGGATCGTCGCGTCGGCGTCGGACAGGGGATCGGCCAGCGCGAGGCTGAGCGCCCTGGTCTGCCGAAACCGCTCCGAAAGGGTCAACCCTTCCCCCGCCTCTGCCCGAATCGCCGTGCTTCCCATGGAAGCCTAACGTGCCGGGGCGCGTAAGGCTCCCCCGCCACGCAGGTTTTCAACGGCGCGCGACCCGCAAGGTCAGGCGGCGCGCTTCTGGCGTTCGTTGGCTTCGAGATTGAGCATGTCGGCCATCAGGAACGCCAGCTCGATCGACTGCGCGGCATTGAGGCGCGGGTCGCAGTGCGTGTGATAGCGGTCGCCCAGCGTCTCGTCGGTAATGGCGATGGCGCCGCCGGTGCACTCGGTCACGTCCTGTCCGGTCATCTCGACGTGGATGCCGCCCGCGTGCGTGCCCTCGGCCCGGTGGACGGCGAAGAAGCCCTTCACCTCGTTGAGGATGCGGTCGAACGGTCGGGTCTTGAGTCCGCTGTCGGTCTTGATGACGTTGCCGTGCATCGGATCGCACGACCATACCACCGGATGCCCCTCGCGCTTCACCGCGCGCACCAGCTTCGGCAAGCCCTCCTCGACCTTTTCGTGGCCAAAGCGGCTGATGAGCGTGATCCGTCCCGCCTCGCGCGACGGGTTGAGCTCGTGGAGCATGCGCAGCAGCGCATCGGGTTCGAGGCTGGGCCCGCACTTCATGCCGATCGGGTTGCCGACGCCGCGCAGGAACTCGACGTGCGCCGACCCCTCGAAGCGGGTGCGGTCTCCGATCCACAGCATGTGGGCGGAACAGTCGTACCAGTCGCCGGTCAGCGAATCCTGCCGGGTCAGCGCCTGCTCGTAGGGAAGCAGCAGTGCCTCGTGGCTGGTGTAGAAGCTCGTCGCCTGGAGCTGCGGGACCGTGCCCGGATCGACGCCGCATGCTTCCATGAAGTCGAGCGCTTCGCTGATCTTGTCGGCGGTTTCGGCAAAGCGGGTTGCCCACGGGCTGCGCCCGATGTGGTCGAGCGTCCACTGGTGCACCTGGCGAAGGTTGGCATAGCCGCCGCCGGCAAAGGCGCGCAGCAGGTTGAGCGTCGCCGCCGCCTGGCTGTAGGCGCGCATCATGCGGGCCGGATCGTGCGCACGCTCGGCGGGCTCGAAATCGATGCCGTTGATGATGTCGCCGAGGTAGCTCGGCAGTTCGACATCGCCCTGCTTCTCGACCGGCGAGGAGCGCGGCTTGGCAAACTGGCCCGCCATGCGCCCGACCTTCACCACCGGCTGCTTGCTGGCGAAGGTCAGGACCACCGCCATCTGCAGGATGACGCGGAAGGTGTCGCGGATATTGTTGGGATGGAATTCGGCGAAGCTTTCGGCACAGTCGCCGCCCTGCAGCAGGAAGCCCTTGCCCTCCGAAACCTCGGCAAGATCCGCTTTCAGCGCACGCGCCTCGCCCGCGAAGACGAGCGGAGGATAGTCCGAAAGCGCCTGTTCGACTTCCGCCAGCTTGCCGGCGTCGAGATAGGACGGAAGATGCTTCGCTTCGAAGGTCTTCCAGCCGTCGGGTTTCCAGTTGCTTGCCACTTTAACGTTTCCTTGCCCAAATTCCCTTGCGCGCATTCGCTCGAAAGGAGCGCGCCATAGCCGCGCCGACGCATAATTGCAAAACGGCAAATGCCGCAGGCGAACGCTTCACTGAGAGAACCCGCGAGCGATCAGCGCGCCGAGGCGCTCGCCATTGCACCGCCCACGCCCTTCGGCAGGACCGCCAGCCGCCAGCTCTTGTCCTCGCCGAGGTAGCGCGAAGCGAGTTCCTGCATCTGCGCCGGTGTCGTCACCGTGTAGTCGGTGAGGATGGAACGGACCTTGTCCAGCCGTGTCGGGTCGGTGGTCGCCCCTTCGAGCTGGTACATGAAGAACGCTGAACTGGTCGCCGCACGCGTGATCTGCTGGCGCAGCGGTTCCGTGACCCGCGCGAGCTCGTCCGCATTCGGCGGGTTCGCGATCAGGTCTCCCGCGATCTCGTTCGCGGTGGTGAAGAACATCGGCACAGCCGCCGGCTCGAGCTGCGCGAGCGCGGTGATCGTGCCGCCGCTGTCGAGATCGAGCGGCCAGGTCGAATAGACCTGCGGCGCATAGCTCGCCCCCAGCTTCTCGCGCATCGCTTCCATCAGGCGATTGGTGAAAAGCTGCGTGAGAATCTCCAGCTGGCGCGATTCGGTGATGCCCATCGACCCGCCGCCGGTCGGCCACGAAATGACCGCCGCCGCCTGGTTTGCATCGCCGTTGTGAGTAAGGACGACAGGCGTATCGCTCGCTTCGGGGAAACCCGCGCTCGCGGGCGCGGCATCGCTCGGCAGCGGCTGGCGTTCGGGAAGCGCACCGAAGGTCTTTTGCAACGCGGCGACCGCGGCATCGCGATCGAAATCGCCGTAGATCTGCACCTCGATCGGGCCGTGGGTCAGCGCGCGCTGCCAGACCTGCTTAAAGCCCTCGGGCGTTGCCTGCTCGATTTCCTGCGGCGTCGGCGTCCGGAAGCGCGGGTCGCGGTCGCGCTGCAGGTACTTGAGGTCGCGGTTCAGTACACCCTGCGGCGACGTCGCATAGGATTCGTATTGCAATTCCGCCGCCGCCTTGGCGCGCTTGACCGGGTTCTCGTCCCAGCGCGGCATCGCGAACTTCGCGGCGAAGAGGTAAAGCTGGTCGGCAAGGTCGGCGGGGCGGGTATCGGCGGAGAATTCGAAGGCGGCATCGTCGATCTCGAATTCGAAGGCCATCTTGCGGCCGGTCGCGATCCGGTCGAGCTCCTCCTGGCCGAGCGGGCCGACGCCCGCGCTCACCAGCGCCATCTCGCCAAGCGCGATGTACGGCGCGTCGCCCGGTGCGAACGAGCGATAGCCGCCGCCGAAGCGCACCTTCACCGCGACGCGGCCCGGCTCTTCCATGACCGGCCACATCATGACGTTCACACCGTTCGCGAATTCCAGCCGCTCGATGCCGAGGAGTCCGGTCGGAGCATGCGTCACGATCGCGCCGGGCGCGCCGATTGCAGGAAGCTCGTCGAACTCGATCGGCTCGGCAGCGGCAAGTCTTACGCTGTCGTCCGCCACCGCCGGATCGAGCAGCGCCTGCCGGAGCGAAGCTTCGGTCGCCTCGCCATCCTTCGGCGTTATCAGCATCGCGCGGGTCACCGTGCCGGTGAACAGCTGGCGCGTGTGCCTGAGAATTCTCTCGGGCGAGAACTGCGGCACCGTATCGCGGTAAATGCGCAGGACGTCCTCGGGCGCGGCCACGGTCTCGCGAATATCGAGCGCATTGACGAGGTCGTCGGCAAGACGCGAGCCCGGAAGCAGGCGGCGCTGTTCGACTGGCGTCTGGAACGCCACTTCGATCTCGGCGACTTCGCGCGCGATCTCGTCCTCGGTCGGCGCGTTCTGCAGCGCGTCCGCGATCACCGCGCGAACATCGTCGAGCGCGCCCTGCCAGTCCGGGCCGAGCGGCGTGACCGATACGAAGGTGGCATCGACCGAACGGCTGATGTCGTCCTGGCCGACTTGCGCCATCAGGTAGTTGCCACCGGCACGGGCCTTGGATTCGAGGCGGCGATTGAGGATTGCCTGCGCGATCGTGTCGGCCATCAGTCCCTGGTTGTAGACGATCGTGTCGTTGACCTGCTTCCAGGGCCGCATGACCGCATAAGTCACCGAACGCGGCAGGTCGGGCTCGACGAGCACGTGAGTCTCGCCGACCGGATTGTCGGGGTTCGCCGAAGCGGGCGCCACCGGCTCGCCGAAGCTGGGCGCCGGCAGCGGCTCGCCCGATGCCTTCCAGCCGGAAAACCACTTGGCGACAAGCGCCTCGACGCGTGCGGGATCGACATCGCCCGCCACGATCACGACGGTGTTCTCGGGCCGGTACCACCGTTCGTAGAACGCGCGTACCGACTGCGCCGTCGCCGCGTTGAGCGTCTCGGCCTTGCCGATCGGCGCTCGCTCCGCAAGCGGCTGACCGGCATAGAACACGCGGCGCGTCGCATCCTGCACGCGCATCGACGCACCGCCGCGTTCGCGCATCTCGGCAAGGACGATAGGCACGTCCGACTTGATGTTCTGTTCGCTCAGCGTCGGCGCGGTCACCATGCCGGACAGCAGCTTCATGCTCTCGTTCAGCGACGAGGGCGAGGCGTTGGGCAGATCGAGCTTGTAGACGGTGTGCGTCGGCGTCGTCTCGGCATTCGTGTCGCTGCCGAAGGACGCGCCCAGCCGCTGCCAGGTCGGGATCGCCTCACCGTCGCCGAGGTACTTCGACTGGCGGAAAAGCAGGTGCTCCAGCAGGTGGGCATAGCCCTGCTCGCTGTCCTTTTCGTTCAGTGAACCGGCGTCGATGCGGATTCGGATCGAGGCCTGCTGCGGCGGCACGCCGTTCTGGCGAACCGCATAGCGCATGCCGTTCTTCAGCTCGCCGAAAATCCACTCCTTGTCCTGGGGAACGTCGCTGTTCTCGTAAAGCCAGGGCCAGCGCTTCACGCCTTGCGGCGCGGGAGCCGCTGCAACCGAAGCGTCCGACTGGGCGAACGCGGGTGCGGGAGTTGCGGCAAGCAGCGCAACAGGAGCGGTGCAGGCGAGAAGGCGAACGGCGCGCGAAATGAAACTCATGGTTCAATTTATAGGAGCCGCAGGGATTAAGGGCCAGTGAATAGATGACGCGAGGCTTGACCGGCACCGGGCACGGCCTACATCGAAGACATCATGTTCATAGAAACCGAAAAGACGCCGAACCCGGCCACGCTGAAATTCCTTCCCGGCCGCGAAGTCATGACATCGGGCACGCGCGAATTCGCCACGCCCGAACAGGCCGAAGCCTCGCCGCTGGCAGAGGCCTTGTTCGGCCTGGGCGACGTTACCGGCGTCTTCTTCGGGCACGACTTCGTATCGGTCACCGCCGCGCCCGGCGTGGACTGGACGCAGCTCAAGCCGCAGGTCGCCTCGATCCTCCTCGACCATTTCGTCTCCGAAGCACCGCTGTTCGTCGGCGGCGGGGCCGAAGCCATCGCCGTCCCCGCCGAAGAGGACATCGGCGACGACCCCGCGGACGCCGACATCGTGGCGCAGATCAAGGACCTCCTCGAAACCCGCGTCCGCCCTGCCGTCGCCAACGATGGCGGCGACATCATCTATCGCGGCTACCGCGAAGGCGTGGTCTACCTGGCGATGCAGGGCGCATGCTCGGGCTGCCCCTCCTCCACGGCAACGCTGAAGCACGGGATCGAGGGCCTCCTCAAGCACTACGTCCCCGAAGTCACCGAGGTCCGGGCCGCCTGACGGGCTGCCGCGCAGGACCATGCGCACTCTGGCGATAGACACCGCGACCGAAGCCTGCTCGGTCGCGCTTTTCGACGATGGCGATCTCGTCACCGGCACTTTCGAAGTGCTAGGGCGCGGCCATGCGGAGCGGCTCGTCCCGATGATCGCGGAGCTTCCAGGCAATGGTCGCGCGGACCGGATCGCGGTGGCGCTCGGCCCCGGCAGCTTCACCGGAACCCGCGTGGGGATAGCTGCCGCGCGCGCGCTCGCCTTTGCATGGGGTGCCTCGCTGGTAGGATACCCGAGCCTCGCCCTTGTCGCGGCGATGGCGCGTGAACACGCGGGCGAATGCGCGGTCGACGTCGCGATGACGGGCGGACACGGCGAATGGTTCGTCGCGAGCTTCGATAAATCGGGGGCTGCGCCGGCACCGACGGCTTCGCTGCGCCCGGAGGAGGCCGCAGCGCTCCTGCAAGCCGATCTTGTCGCCGGCAACCAGAGCGAGGGCCTTGTTGCCGTGCGTGGTTTCGGAAAGGCGCTGCCACTGCTGCCCGATGCACGATCCTTCGCGATCCTGCCCCCACGCTCGCTGGTCGACGACGTGAGGCCGATCTACGGTCGCGCTCCCGATGCGAAGAAGCAGGCGGCGAGCACATGATGCTGGAGCCGGACGATCTCGATCGCATCATGGCGATCATGGAGGCGGCCTTCGATCCGCTCTACGGTGAAGCCTGGACGCGCACGCAGGTCGAAAGCGCTTTCAATATCGGCAATTGCCACTGCCTGCTGTTCGGCGCGCATGGACAAACGAGCGGCCCCGGAGACGAGGCCATCGGATTTTGCATTACGCGCGAAGGCTTCGGCGAAGAGGAACTTCTGCTTCTTGCAGTCATACCCGAATACAGGGGCAAGGGAATTGGTCGCGCGATGCTGGCATGTCTTTCCGGCGAGGCGCGCGCGCGCGGCAGCAGATCGATATTTCTCGAGATGCGCAGGGGCAATCCCGCCGAATCGCTCTACACGTCATTCGGTTTCAGGCCTGTCGGGGAGCGGCCCCGGTACTATCGCAGGTCGGACGGCGAACGAATCGATGCCATAACGTTCCTGCTCAAAATCGATTGATGCGCATTTCTTGCCGGCCGGTTATCCCGAATTACTTTCGTCGATAGTCCGGGGGCTTTTCGACGAACACTACTTGAATTTGGCCGAACACCGGCTAAGTGCGGTGGCAAGACCGCTTATGAAGGGCGGCTTACAAGAAAAAACCAGGGCCGCACCCCGTTTTCGAGGAATAAATGGAAACAGTTCAGAACGATATGAGCGAAACGCTCATCACGCTTACTTCGGATATCGTCGCAGCACACGTCAGCAACAACAGCGTATCGGTCGATGACCTGCCTTCGCTGATCACCAACGTCTATGGTGCGCTTTCCGGTCTCGGTAGCGAGGCGGAAGAGGTCGAGGAAAAACCCGAGCCTGCGGTTTCGATCCGCGCTTCGGTCAAGCCCGACTACATCGTGTGTCTTGAAGACGGCAAGAAGCTGAAGATGCTCAAGCGCCATTTGATGACGCACTACAACATGACGCCGGAACAGTATCGCCAGCGCTGGAACCTGCCTGCCGACTACCCGATGGTCGCTCCCAACTACGCCGAAAAGCGTCGCGAGCTGGCCAAGAAGATCGGTCTCGGTCGCAAGCCCGGCGCGCGTCGCGGTCGCAAGCCCAAGGCTGCCACCAGCTAAGATCGCAGCGCGCAGTTGAGTCTGAAGCCGCTCCGGACTAGACAGGCCGGAGCGGCTTTTTTCGTATTGCGAACGGGATATTCGTGCATCGGCCTATCGACATCGAAGCGCTGTGCGCAGAGCGGGGATTGCGGATCACCGAACAGCGCCGCGTGATCGCGAAAGTCCTTTCGGACAGCGACGATCATCCCGACGTGGAAAAGCTCTACGAGCGGGCGACCGCGATCGATCCGGGCATCTCCATCGCGACCGTCTACCGAACCGTCCGCCTGTTGGAGGAAGCGGGCATTCTGGACCGCCACGACTTCGGCGACGGGCGAGCCCGTTACGAGGCCGCGCCCGAAGCGCACCACGACCACATGATCGACGTCGAGAGCGGCAAGGTCATCGAATTCGTCGACCCGGAACTGGAAGCGCTGCAGCGGGAGATCGCGGCCCGCCTGGGCTTCCGGCTCGTCGATCACCGCATGGAATTGTTCGGCGTCCGGCTCGACCGCGAGGACAAAGATAGCGCGAACTGAGCCCGTCCCGGACTGGCGTCCGGTCGGGATCGGCCTTGCAGGCTGGATCCGTGCCGTCGCAGGCCTGTCGATGCTGCTGGGCTGGCTGCTTTTCTGCGTGACGTTCTACTATGCGTGGCGATTTCTCGGGCGGGACAATCCGTGGCCCCGCCGCTTTCTCTCCGGCGTAGGCCGAATTGCCGGCGCGAGAGTGAAGGTTGTCGGCAGCAAGCCGGACGTCGCTTTCCTCGTCTCGAACCATTCGAGCTGGCTCGATGTCCCCGTAATCGCCGGGGCCACCGGCTCGGCCTTCGTCGCGCACGACGGCCTCGCGCAGTTTCCGCTGCTGCGCCGCCTGTGCGAAATGAACGACACCGTCTTCATAGCGCGCGGCAATCGCGCAAGCGTCGCCGGGCAGGTTCGCCAGGTGCGGCAGGCCCTGCACGATACCGGGATGCTCACCGTCTTCCCGGAAGGCACGACCGAAGCAGGCGATGCACTGCTGCCGTTCAAGTCGTCGCTGCTTTCGGCGCTCGATCCCCTGCCCGATGGTATCGCCGTCCATCCGCTATGGGTGGACTACGGACCCGAAACGCGGGACATCGCGTGGATCGGCGAAGAGCACGGCGTCGCGAATTTCCTGAAGATCATGGCACGCAACCGACCGCTGCCGGTCACGCTCCACATCCTTCCGGCACTTGCCGGAGAGGCGCTTGCCAACCGCAAGTCGATGGCCGCCGCCGCGCAAAAGGCCATCGAAGCGGCAATGGCCGGCGCGCGAGCCTAGCGCGTGGCGTTGTAGGCGAGCTGGCGTTCGTCGAGCTGGAATCCGACGAGCAGTTCGAAGCTTGCCGCCTCGACGGCAGCCTTGACCTCGGGATCGGCCAGCGGATCGAGCGCGGCATCGGCATCGCCGGCCTTGCGCTTGCGCGTGATTCGCTCGCGGATGTCGGCGGGCAGCGTCGCGGCCTGCCGGTCGATGTAGGCAGACCCCTCGCCCCTCGCCTGCGCCCTGTCCTGCCCGTCGGCGAAGTTCACCGTGACCTGCCCGACGCGCTTGGTGACGACGGCGGAGCCGCCGCGGAGCACCGTGACGAAGTAGGGCAGCGTGACCTGCCGCGCGCCCTGCGTTCCGGTCCGGCGCGCTAGGACATCGAACGATACCGATGCGTAGACCTGCTCGCCCGCGTCGTTGCACTGGGTGCGCACGTTCGTCATCGCAGCGGTCACGTCGATATTGTCGGCATTGCGATTGCCCGGCTGGGCGAAAAGCGTGATGTCGCCCGTATAGTCGGGAATGCCGACCGCCGGACAGCGGCTGCGCACCGCCGTGATCCCGACACCCTGGTCGACCACGATCTCACCGCTCGACTTGCAGCCCGTCAGCACGGTCGCGCCAAGGGCGGCGACGGCGAGAGGAATGAGGCGGGTACGAGCGATCATCGGTGCATCCTTGTCCATTTCGAGCTTGCCCTAGCGGCGCGCGCGGCAAATCGCTAGAGGCCGAAGCATGAATGCGCCCTTGCAAAAGCCGACCGCCGAAGGCGTCCGTCCGCCGCTGACTGTCCTGATCGCAGCGCCGCGCGGGTTCTGCGCCGGCGTCGACCGGGCGATCGAGATCGTAGAGCGCGCCATCGAACGCTATGGCGCACCGGTCTACGTCCGCCACGAAATCGTGCATAACCGCTACGTCGTCGACGGGCTCAAGGCCAAGGGCGCCATTTTCGTGGAGGAACTTGACGAGGTTCCGGACGGCGTGCCCGTCGTTTTCAGCGCACACGGCGTGCCGAAATCGGTTCCCGCTACCGCCGAGGAACGCGGCCTCGATTACGTCGACGCAACGTGCCCGCTGGTCAGCAAGGTCCACCGGCAGGCCGAACGGCAGCTGGAGGCTGGACGCCACATCGTCTTCATCGGCCACATGGGCCACCCCGAAGTCATCGGCACGTTCGGACAGGTCCCCGATGGAGCGATGACGCTGGTCGAAACCGTCGACGATGTCGAGAAGCTCGATCTGCCGTCCGACACGGAGCTCGCGTTCCTGACCCAGACGACGTTGTCGGTCGACGATACCGCAGAGGTCATAGCGGCGCTGAAGAAGCGCTTCCCGCAGATCGTCGCTCCCAAGGCGGAAGACATCTGTTACGCGACGTCGAACCGTCAGGCAGCGGTAAAGCGTGTCGCGCCGGGATGCGATCTTGTGCTGGTGATCGGCGCGCCGAACAGTTCCAACTCGCTCCGCCTGGTCGAGGTCGCCGAGCGTTGCGGCACCGATGCACGGCTCATCCAGCGCGGGTCGGACATCGATCCGGAATGGCTCGAGGGTATCGGCACGGTCGGGATAACGGCAGGGGCTTCCGCTCCGGAAACGCTGGTGCGCGAAGTCGTCGACAGGCTGAGCGAATGGCGCTCGGTAGAGGAGCACACGCTCGTCTCGGCCGAGGAGAAGATGACTTTCAAGCTGCCCCGCCAGCTTACCGAATAGTCGCGGCAATTGGCAGTCTACACCAAACTGGGCGCCGAAACGCTGGCAGACATCGTCGGCGCGTTCGATGTTGGGCAACTCGTTTCGGCCAAGGGCATCGCCGAGGGTGTTTCGAACAGCAACTGGCTGCTCGAAACGACGGGAACCGACGGTGGCGGCGCGCGCTTCATCCTCACCATGTACGAGATGCGCGTGGAGGTGGAAGACCTGCCGTTCTTCCTCGGACTGCTCGACCACCTGGCCGCGCGCGACTGTCCGGTTCCGCGAACGATCCACGACCGTGAGAATCGCGCTTTCCGCTTCCATGACGGCAAGGCGCTGGCGCTGATCGAGTTCCTGCCCGGCGTTTCGGTCAGCGATCCAACGCCCGCACAGGCCCGCGCGGTCGGTGGCGCGCTCGCGCAGATGCACCTGGCGGCACGGGACTTTCCGGAAACGCGCGCCAACGGCATGGACCTTTCCGCGTGGAAGGAACTGCTGGGCGGCTGCGGGCGCGAGGGGCTTGCCGGGATCGATCCCTCGCTTCCCGATCTCGTCGAGCGCGAACTCGCGTTCCTGTCGGCCAACTGGCCGGGCGACCTGCCGTGCGGCGTCATCCATGCCGACCTGTTTCCCGACAACGTGCTGATGCTGGGTGGAGATGTCTCGGGCCTGATCGATTTCTACTTCGCCTGCAACGACATCACCGCCTACGACATCGCCGTCACCCACGCCGCATGGTGCTTCGACGCCGATGGCGGGGCGTTCGATCGCGCGCTGTCGGACGCGCTGCTCGCCGGTTACGAGGCCGTTCGCCCGATCCTTCCGGAGGAGCGCGCGATGCTTCCCGTTCTGGGACGGGGCGCGGCAATGCGCTTTCTCGCCACGCGTGCATATGATTGGCTTCACACCCCCGCCGACGCGCTGGTGACGCGGAAGGACCCGATGGCCTTCGCCCGGAGGCTGGGCTTCTATGCCGATCCGGAAAATGCGGCTATGTTCGGCGCATCGTGAGCGAAGACAAGCATTTGAAGAAGATCGACATATTCACCGACGGCGCGTGCAAGGGCAACCCCGGCCCCGGCGGGTGGGGCGTGCTCCTGCGGATGGGGCGGCACGAAAAGGAACTCGCCGGTTCCGACCCCTCCACCACCAACAACCGCATGGAGATGACTGCTGTGGTGAAGGCGTTGAACGCGCTGATCGAGCCGTGCGACGTGACCATCCACACCGACAGCCGCTATGTCATCGACGGAATGACCAAGTGGATCGAGGGCTGGCAGCGCAAGGGCTGGATCAACGCCAGCAAGCAGCCGGTGCGCAACGCCGACCTCTGGCACGACCTGATCGAGGCCGCGCAACCACACCGCGTGCAGTGGGAATGGGTCAAGGGCCACTCGGGCCACCCGGAAAACGAGCGGGTGGACAAGCTGGCCAGCGACGCGGCCGAAGCGGCAGGCTGATCGCCCGCCACCCCTTGCCGCGTATAAGTACAGCCTATTCGACAGTCGTATCGACGACTTCGGCGCCGGGTCCGTTCTTGAGGACCGATTCGATGGCGTTCCTGGCGCTTGCCTTGCTGGAATATCCTTCGGTCCAGAAGATCGTTTCCTTGTTGTAGACGAAATAGGCCACGAACTCGCCGGCCTTGTTCTTCCGGATTTCGAAGCGGTGCGCCATCGGTCTTCCCCTTTGCTTTCGGTGCGAATCACCTTCCCGGCGGGAAAGCTAGGCCGGGATTATGACGATTGGAACCGCCCGGGCGAATACGGCTGCGGGTCCACCTTGCCCGGGTCGCGGCCGAGGATGAGCCGGGCGGCCAGTTCGGCGGCTGCGGGTGCGGTCTGGATGCCGAAGCCCCCCTGTCCCGCGAACCAGAAGAACCTCTCGTTTCCGGGCGCGAAGCCATAGACCGGCAGGCGATCGGGCGCGAAGCTGCGCAAGCCCGCCCAGCGATGCTCGACCGCTTCGATGCGCCAGTCGACGACGCGTTCCAGCCGGTCGATCGCGGTGGCCACGTCGATCTCGTCCGCTGCGACGTCGCACGCGGCGCTCGGCGTTTCGTCGTGCGGACTGAGCCAGAGCCGCCCTGCCTCGGGCTTGAAGTAGAACTTCTCCGCCACGTCGAGGACCAGAGGCAGGTCGGCGGGCGCTTCGGGTGCGGTGCGCAGTTGCACGATGGTCCGCCGCAGCGGAGCGATTCCGACGCGCGATATGCCCGCAATGCCCGCCACCTCGTCCGCCCAGGCACCGGCCGCATCGACGAGGATGTCGGAGCGCACCTCGTCACCGTTGGCGAATCGCAGCAGCCAGCCCTTGTCATCGCATGACGCATTTTCGAGCCGCATCCGGCAGCGCAGGTCAGCCCCGCCCGAGCGCAGCGCGGCAAGGTAATGCTGGTGGAGCGCTCCCACGTCGATGTCGCAGCAACTGGGCTCGAGCGCGCCCAGCGTCCAGTCCTCGTGCAGGCCCGGTACGTGATCGAGAAGCGCGGGCCGGTGGAGCAACTCGACCTGTACGCCGAGCGAGGCGAAACGTTCGGCAAAGGTGCGAACCTGGTCCTCCTGGCCGGCGCGCCCGATGGTGAGTGCCGCGCGCGAGCCGAGGAAGCCGTTCTCGCGCAGGAACGGACCCGAAGCGGTGGTCAGCGGCTGCACACCCGGCCCGCCGTAGCTTTCGGTCCAGAACGCCGCCGACCTGCCCGTGGCGTGGTAGCCCGGCACGTCCTCTGCCTCGACGAGAAGCACGCGCGCCTCGCCCGCAAGCGCGGCGGCAAGCGAGGCGCCGGCCATCCCCGCGCCCACGATGGCGATGTCGTACCGATCGGTCACGGCGCCTCAATCGACGAGCGGGGCGGTGCGATCAAGGAATTCGTCGATTGCGGCCACGGCCCTGTCGCGGATCGGATCGATCTCGCGCAGGATCTCGTGCCGTGCCTCGTCGCCGAACCGCAGGAGCTGCGCGCGCGGCATGCGCTGCGCCGCCCGCTCGATCGCGCCGTAGTCCACGAGGCGGTCGGCTGTAGTGCCGAACAGGAAGACCGGAAGCGAGATGCTTTCGAGCGCACCGGGCTGGCGGAGAAGGCGGATCGAGGCGATCGCGCGCTCGACCCAGCCCCAGCTCGCCGGCCCCATGGCCAGCTCCGGCCGATGTTCGCGCCACCAGAGCTCGTCCTCGTAGCGACCTTCGTCGTGTGTCAGCAGCTCGATCCGCGATTCGGGCGGCTCGCCGGGCTTTTCGCTCCACTTCCAGGCCGGTCTGCGCGGATCGCCGAGGCGCGCCATGACCTTTGCGAGGCCATGCGGAAACACCGGTGGCATGAAGCCGGGAAGCAGGCCCAGCATCGGTGCGGACAATATTGCGGCATCGGGATCGATCCGCTCCTCGACAAGCGCGCGCAGCACGATGTGACCGCCCATCGAATGCCCGACGATCACGTGCGGCGGCGGGGTCGATGCCTTCCATTGCGTCCAGAGCGCCGCAAGATCGTCCACCCAGGTCGCGAAATCGTCGACGTGCCCGGTGACCTCGTCGAAGCCGAGCCTGCCCGATCCGGCCTGGCCGCGCCAGTCGGCGGCAGTGACGCGCCACCCGCTGCGGTGCCAGTGGTCGAGCGTATCGAGGTACTTCTCATAGGCGTCGCCGCGTCCGGGCATGAAAAACAGCGAGCCGCGGCACGCGCCGGGCGGCATCAGCCAGTCGATGCGGCGAACCGGATGCCCGTCCGGCGCGGTCCAGCGCGTTTCCACGGCTTCGGGCGGGATCGCCCTGCGGTCGAAACCGGTTCCCCCCTCCAATTCGTCCCTCCCTTTCGCGTGGCTAACGCCAACCTCAAGCGACTGGTTACTTTTTAGTAAGCCGTCACCGCTAGTTATGCCCGAATTGCAGGGGGCATTTCGATGCAAAGCGAGTATTTCCAGTACGCATTGCTTGCGGCGTTGGCAATTGCGCTGCTTGTCGCGGCGGTCACCGACCTGCGCCGGCGCGAAATCGACAACTGGCTCAACATAGCGATCGCGCTCGGCGCGCCGCTGTTCTGGCTCGCGTCCGGTTTCGGGATGCTTGAGATCGGTTTCCAGCTCGGCATCGCGGTCCTGACCTTCGTGGTCATGCTCGTCCTGTTCGCGACCGGCCAGATGGGCGGCGGCGACGTGAAGCTTCTGACCGCGCTGGCGCTGTGGATCACTCCTGTCTGGTTCCTGCGCCTGCTGATCGTCATGGCGATCGTCGGCGGGCTGCTCACCATCGTCCTTTACGTACGACATCGCATTCGCCGCGACGGCTCGAAGATCGCTGTGCCCTACGGCGTCGCGATCTCGGTCGCGGGGCTCTGGATCATCGGCAGTCACTATGTGCCCGTGCTGCTGAATGCGGGGATTTCGGGTTGAACCCGATCTTAACCATTTCATCCGATTAACGGGCATCGATTTGGGGTTTTTTCGAGGGGGCTCGGTTAGCCATGGATAAGAAGAAACTGGTGCTGCTTGTGGTTGCGCTGGTCATTGCAGTCGGCACGGCCTTCGTGGCCCGCTCGATGTTTCTGGGCGCAAGCGCTCCGGAAGCCGAGGCGGCCCAGCAAGCGCCGGTGGGACCCAAGGTCCTGGTCGCGCAGCGCGCCCTGCCGGTCGGCACGATCATCACCGCCGATTCCATCTCGTTCCAGCAATGGCCCGAGGAAATGGTGCAGGATGCCTACTTCATCGACGGCGAGTCCGACGTGACCAAGCTGCTCGGCACGGTCGTCCGCTATCCGATCACCGCGGGTTCGCCGGTCACGCAGGGCCAGCTCGTCGCGCCGGGCGACCGCGGCTTCCTTGCCGCCGCCCTCGGCCCCGGCATGCGCGCCATCACGGTGCCCGTCTCGGCCAAGACCGGGGTCGGCGGCTTCATCTTCCCGGGCGACCGCGTCGACCTGATGCTGACGCAGTCGGTCAAGGGTTCGGAGGGCATGCCGCTGAAGACCACGGAAACCGTACTTCGTAACCTTCGCGTGCTCGCCACCGACCAGTCGACCGAAACCGAAGTCATCGAAGGCAAGACCGTTGTCCGCGCCTTCCGCACCGTCACGCTCGAAGTGACGCCGCGCATCGCGGAAAAGGTCGCCGTCGCGCAGACCATCGGCACCCTTTCGCTCTCGCTGCGCTCGCTCGCCGATACGCAGGCCGAACTCGAGCGCGTGATCGCGTCGGGCGAAGTCGACGTTCCCGAAGGCGCCACCCGCGAGGAAGAGGATCGCCTGATCCACCAGGCGCTCAATAGGCCGATCGAAGGTAACTCGACCTTCGTGACCGGCGGCGACGTCTCGCGCTTCCAGCGCCGCTCGATCCCCAAGACGGGCGAGGAAGCGGCCAAGGAAGTGATCCAGACCGTGATGTCGACCGCCGCGCAGGCTGCCGGCCTGCCCGGTCTCGCCAGCATGAGGCCGCAGGGTCCGGTCGTCCGCGTCACGCGCGGCAAGATTACCGAAGATGTTCCGGTGGGAGGCAAGTGAGATGACCGTCCGCACCGATAACCAGTCACACGGCACGAAGGGCCAGACCATGAAACGTCGCCTTATCAAAACCCTGCTGAGCGCGGCCTGCGCAATGGCTCCGGTGGCCCTGCTGCCGGCCGCCCCCGCCCAGGCGCAATCGCGGATCACGCCAAATCAGGACATCAGCCTTTCGATCGGTCACGGCGAACTGGTGAACGTCCCCGGCACGATGTCCGACGTGTTCATCTCGAACGAGGCCGTCGCCGACGTCCAGATCAAGTCGGGTCGCCAGTTCTACGTCTTCGGCAAGAGCGGCGGCGAGACGACCGTCTACGCCAGCAACGCTGCCGGCGACGTCATCTGGTCAGCCAACGTCCGGGTCGGATCGAACCTGTCGAGCGTCGACCAGATGCTGCGCCTCGCAATGCCCGAGGCCAAGATCGGCGTATCGACGATGGGCACCGGCACGTTCCTGCTGACCGGCACCGTCGGCGCGCCCGAGGACGCGGCAGAGGCCGAGCGCCTCGTCTCCGCCTTCGTCGGCGAGGAAGCCAACGTCATCAGCCGCCTCAAGATGGCAACGCCGCTGCAGGTCAACCTGCAGGTCCGCATCGCCGAGGTCAGCCGCTCGCTCGTCCGCGAATTCGGTTCGAACCTCGCGACGCAGGACAATAGCGGCAACTTCCTCTTCGGCCTCGGCCGCGGACGTTCGCCCGGTACTATCGGCACGCTCGCCGGCACGATCAGCGGTGTGAACACCAACGGATTACCCGTGCTCGACGCCTCGCAGGTCTATAACTTGCCCAAGGGCACGATCAGCCTGCCGTTCGATCCGGTCAGCGGCAAGTACGTGGTGCCCGGCACGACATATTCGGTCGCGGGCAACCAGGAAGGCCAGACCGTGCTGAACCTGGCGGGCCGCATCTTCGGCCTCAATGTCCTTGCCGCGCTCGACCTCGGTGAGCGTGTCGGTCTCGTCAACACGCTGTCCAATCCCAACCTGACCGCGCTTTCGGGCGAAACCGCCGAGTTCCTTGCCGGCGGCGAATTCCCGATCCCGATCAGCCAGGGTCTTGGCGCCACCTCGATCCAGTACCGCAAGTACGGCGTCAGCCTGAGCTACACGCCGACGGTCCTGGCAAACGGCCGCATATCGCTGCGCGTCCGCCCGGAAGTGTCCGAACTGTCCTCGCAGGGGTCGGTCGTTCTGAACGGGTTCGAAGTCCCGGCACTGACGGTTCGCCGCGCGGAAACGACGATCGAGCTCGGCTCGGGCCAGAGCTTCATGATCGCCGGCCTGCTGTCGAACGCATCGCAGAACAACATCGAGAAGACGCCGGGCATCGGCGACATGCCGATCCTGGGATCGCTGTTCCGCTCGACCAGCTACCGTCGCGGCGAGACCGAACTGGTCATCATCGTGACGCCGTACCTGGTGAACCCGGTCGACGCCAACGACATCGTCCTGCCGACCGACGGCTACAGCGCGCCCAACGAAGTCGAGCGCATCCTCGGCAACGCGGAAGCCGGCGGCGACGTCGATCCGCGCCCCAAGCCGCGCGCCGCGCCGAGCCAGTCGGCTCCGGCTCCGACCGTGGGCGCCGCCGAACCCGCGCCGCAGGAGAAGCAGCGCGGCAAGAAGAAGGATCGCCGCGCGCAAGCGAGTTCGGCGCCCACCCCCGGCTTCAGCCTTAACTGAGAGAGGTGACGCACATGTCCAGGATCACTGAAAATCCGGCCCGCCGCGCAATGTCCGGCAAGGCCATCGGAACCGCGATCGCCCTCGGCCTCGGCCTTGCGCTGGCGGGATGCGGCGGCATCGCCACAAACCAGTCGCTCTACAGCGTCAACCAGCCGGTGGTCGAGCGGACCAACTACACGCTCGACCTCAACACCGGCCCCGGCGGCCTGTCCTACCCCGAACAGCGCCGGCTTGCCGGCTGGTTCGAGGCGATGGACCTGCGCTACGGCGATCGCATCGCGGTCGACGATCCGCTCAACAGCGGCGCGACCATGGCGGCGATCGAAGGCGTAGCCGGACGTTACGGCCTGCTCGTCAGCGGCGAGGCTCCGGTTACGCCGGGCTACGTCGAGGCGGGTACCGCCCGCGTCGTCATCACCCGTTCGCGCGCCTACGTGCCGAACTGCCCCAACTGGTCGGACCGTTCGGACGCCAATCCGCTCAACGCGACCAGCTCGAACTACGGCTGCGCCGTCAACAGCAACATCGCGTCGATGGTCGCCGATCCCGAACACCTGCTCAAGGGCGCCGAAGGCGGCAGCCAGACGGTGGTGATGAGTTCCACCAAGGCCATCGACAGCTACCGCGAACAGCCGCTCACCGGCAAGGGTGGCCTCGGCTCGGTCAGCTCGAAGGGAGAGTGACGATGAACGCACCTTGGAAGCCCGGACAGAACAATCGCGATGCCTTTGCAGCGTTCGTCTGCGACGAGGCCTCGCTCGACGTCCTGCGCCCGGTCGCGATCGAGATGGGCTGGCAGCCTGAGAAGTGTCACAAGGGCGGCCTGCGCAACGCGGTCCAGTCGCTGTCGATCACGGCAAGCCCGAACATCCTGCTCGTCGACCTTTCGGAGAGCGGCGATCCGCTGAACGACATCAACGCGCTTGCCGAAGTGTGCGAGCCGGGCACGGTCGTCGTCGCGGTCGGCCAGGTCAACGACGTGCGCCTCTATCGCGACCTGATCGCGAGCGGCATCCACGACTACCTGCTCAAGCCCCTGGCCCCCGGCCAGGTGCGCGATGCGCTGGCGCAGGCGCAGGCGGTCTTCGCCGCTCCGAAGAGCAACGACACGGGCGGTGTCAAGAAGCACGTCTCGACCGCCTTCATAGGTACGCGCGGCGGCGTCGGTGCCTCGACGCTGGCGACCTCGGTCGCCTGGCTGCTGAGCGCCGATCACAAGCTGCCCACCGCGCTGCTCGACCTCGACATCCACTTCGGAACCGGCGCGCTCTCGCTCGATCTCGAGCCCGGACGCGGCCTTACCGACGCGATCGAGAATCCGAGCCGCATCGACGGCCTGTTCATCGAGCGCGCGATGATCCGTGCGAACGACAACCTCGCGATCCTTTCCGCAGAGGCACCGATCAACTCGCCGCTCCTGACCGACGGCGCCGCGTTCCTGCAGCTCGAGGAGGAGTTCCGTCAGGCGTTCGACATGACGGTGATCGACCTGCCGCGCAACATGCTGATCAACTTCCCGCAGCTCCTCGCGGAAGTGAACCTCGTGGTCGTCGCGACCGAGCTGACGCTGGCGTCGGCACGCGATGCGATCCGCATCCTGTCCTGGCTAAAGGCGAACGCGCCGCATGCCGAAGTCATGATCGTGGCCAACAAGGTCCAGGCGGGTGTCAGCGAGATCAGCAAGGCGGATTTCGAAGCCTCGATCGAGGCCAAGATCTCGCTCAACATCCCCTACGACGCCAAGGCCGGCGCCAACGCCGCCAAGCTCGGCCAGACCTTCGCCGATGCCAACCGCACCAGCAAGGCCGGGATCGCGATGCGCGAACTCGCCAAGATGGTGATGGGCACCAGCGACATGGTCGAGGGCGGCGAAGTCGTCGAGCAGAAGAAGTCGCTTCTCGGCAAGATCGACCTCAAGTCGATGCTGGCCAAGAAGGACAAGGCGCCCGCCAGGGAAGAGCCCCAGCCCGCCGACGCGGAGTGAGGCCGTTGCCCATGGCGGCGCGCAAGATGAACGGAATGTCGAAGAGCGAGGTTGAGCGATGAACATTGTCCATCTCCTGCTCATCGCCGTCGGACTGATGGCGGTGATGGTGGTCGGCTGGTCGGCGCTCTCCGGACCGTCGCCCGCCAAGGAAAGCCAGCGCCGCCTCCAGGCGCTGCGCTACCGGCACTCCGAGAACACCAAGGACAAGGTCGAGGCCCAGCTCAAGAAGGCCGTCGCCGCGCGCAAGCCCAGGATGCACGTCATCGCGGGCTCGGGATCGCGGCTCGAGGCGCTCATGCTCCGGCTTCACCGGACGGGCATGCCCTGGACGCTGACCCAGTACCTTTACGGGACGCTGGGCCTGACGATCGCCATCATGGTCCTCGTGTACCTGAAGACCGGCGCGGTGATGCTGTCGCTGGGCGTCGCGATCGTCGCCGGCGTCGGCATTCCGCACGTGCTGGTCGGCTTCTTCATCAAGCGCCGCACCCTCAACTTCACGACGAAATTCCCCGACGCCATCGAACTGCTCGTTCGCGGCCTGCGCTCGGGCCTTCCCGTCACCGAGACGCTGGGCGTCGTCGCGACCGAGGTTCCCGGCCCGGTGGGCGAGGAATTCCGCCTGATCGTCGAGCGCATCAAGATCGGCAAGACGATGGAATTCGCGCTCCAGGAAACCGCGGACCGCCTGAACATGCCGGAATTCAACTTCTTCTGCATCACCCTTGCGATCCAGCGCGAGACGGGCGGCAACCTTGCCGAGACCCTGTCGAACCTCGCCGACGTGCTGCGCAAGCGGGCCCAGATGAAGCTCAAGATCAAGGCGATGAGCTCTGAATCGAAGGCCTCGGCCTACATCGTCGGCGCCCTTCCCTTCATCGTCTTCGGCATGATCTGGTGGATCAACCCGGAATACGTGAGCGGTTTCTTCACCGACGAACGCCTTATCGTCACCGGCCTTGGCGGCCTCGTGTGGATGAGCATCGGCGGCTTCATCATGGCCAAGATGGTCAGCTTCGAGATTTGAGCGAAAGAGAGCGGCACCCATGCTGAACAACCCGCCAGGCCCGACGCTCCTCGGCTTCGACGTCATCCTGATCGCCACCGTGCTTGCGGGCATGGCATCGGCGGCGGTGGTCATGGCGCTCTACGCCGCGATCACGATCAAGGATCCGATGGCGAAGCGCGTGAAGGCGCTCAATGCCCGCCGCGCAGAGCTCAAGTCGGGCATCATGGTCACGGCCAAGAAGCGCGCCAGCCTCGTCCGCAAGAACGAGACCGCGGACAAGATGAAAGAGTTCCTCGGCTCGCTCAAGATGCTGCAGGAAAGCCAGCTCAAGACGGTGACGCAGAAGCTGGCGCAGGCCGGTATCCGCAAGAAGGAACTCGCCGTCGCGGTCATCTTCGCGCGCCTGGTCATGCCCATCGTACTTGGCCTGATCGCGGGCATCGTGATCTACGTCATCGAATACTTCCCCGACTGGGGCACGATGAAGCGCTTCGCCGGTTTCGCCGTCGCGGTCGGTGCCGGCTACAAGGGGCCGGACATCTTCATCCAGAACATGATCTCGAAGCGCACCGACAAGGTCCGCAAGGGTCTTCCCGACGCACTCGACCTGCTCGTCATCTGCGCGGAAGCGGGTCTCACCGTCGACGCCGCGTTCGAACGCGTGGCCAAGGAACTGGGCCGCGCCTATCCCGAACTCGGCGATGAATTCTCGCTGACGTCGATCGAGCTGTCGTTCCTGACAGAGCGCAAGCAGGCCTTCGAGAACCTCGCCTACCGCGTCGATCTCGAATCGGTTCGCGGCGTGGTCACGACGATGGTCCAGACAGAGCGCTACGGTACGCCGCTCGCTTCGGCACTGCGCGTCCTTTCGGCCGAATTCCGCAACGAACGCATGATGAAGGCGGAGGAAAAGGCCGCGCGCCTTCCCGCGATCATGACGGTGCCGCTGATCCTGTTCATCCTGCCTGTGCTGTTCGTCGTCATCCTCGGCCCGGCGGCCTGTTCGATCGCCGACGCCTTCTCAGACGGTCCGGGCGGCTGACCCAGGTCGCCGCCGGGCAAAGGGGGCCTTTCGCGTGCCGGCGCGGAGGGCCCCTTTCCTTTTGCGGAAGCCCTATTCTTCCACGTCCGGGAAGAGCAGCCGGCCCGCCACCGCGTCCAGCCTTGCGACCAGTTTCGGATCGCGCATCGCGGGGGAGGTTATGACGGCGTTGTCCAGCGCCGTGTCGATGGCGCTCGGTTCGCGGACCTCGGGGAGCAAAAGGGCCAGTTCTCGCACCGCGCGCCGCGCGAGATCGACGTTGGACTTCATCACCGCGATGATATCCGACGCCTCGACGCCCGCGTCCTCCTCGCGCCAGGCATCGTAGTCCGTCGCCATGCCGAGGAGAGCGTAGGGAAGTTCCGCCTCGCGCGCCAGGCGCGCTTCGGGCATGGCGGTCATCCCGATCACGTCGGCGCCCCAGGCCCTGTACATCCGGCTTTCGGCGCGGGTGGAGAACTGCGGCCCTTCCATTGCGAGGTAGCATCCGCCCTCGTGCACCGCAGCGCCCGCGTTGCGCGCCGCCTGCGCGGCCGTTCCCGCGAGCCGCGGACACACCGGGTCGGCGATGCTGACATGCGTGACGAGGCCTGTATCGAAGAACGACCGCTCACGCCCTTCGGTACGGTCGATGAACTGGTCAGGAGTGACGAAGGTGCCCGGCGCGATCTCCTCGCGCAGCGATCCGATCGCGGACAATGACAGGATGTCGGTAACCCGGCACCGCTTGAGCACGTCGATGTTGGCGCGATAGTTGATCCGCGACGGCGGGATGCGATGCCCTTGCCCGTGCCGCGCAAGGAACGTGAAGCGCACGTTTCCGATGCGCCCCTGAACGACGGGCCCCGACGGCTCGCCGAACGGGCTGGATACGGCGATCTCCTGTGCGTTCTCCAGTTCGATCCCGCCCGAAAGGCCAGAACCGCCGATCACGCCGATATGCCAGTGCCGCGACTTGCCGGAATACATTGAGAGTCGCCTTCCCTCGTGAATTTTCCGGCGGTTAGCGTTCCTGTCGGCAGGTCGTCAAACACCGGTATCGCGGCGGCCATGTCGCAGCGCAAACGCCGGAGGCCGAAACATTGCAATTCTATTTCAATATCGCACCGGCCAACGCAATGCCCGTTCAGAATAGTGCTCAAACTGCAACATCAAATTGCCCGAAAGGTCCGGATTCCCGTTGTTTTCAAGCGCTCTAGCGAAAGCCCCGCAGGAGTGTTGCAGCCAGAACACAGTCCGTCGATCAATTTTTGCGACGCAGCGATTGGCATTGAAAACGTGGACACCGGGGGCGAGAAGTCCGCATCTGGCAGGCGAGAGCTTCGTCTTTTGTCTGCGTCCGGGTCGTTCGTACGGTGCACATGAAGAGGTGCCGGCGGACGGACGATAAACAACAAGGGACCAACACTGTGAAATCCACTGTACAGAAGGCCGCTCTGCGGAGCGCAACTTGCCTGTCGGCAATTGCGATGACCGTCGCCGCCCAACCTGCCTTCGCGCAGGCTGCCGGTGAACTCGGAAACCTCGAGGCTGAAGAGCCCGCCGGCGTCATCGTCGTCACCGGTTCGCGTATCGCCCGCCCCGACCTCGACACCGCGGCCCCTGTCGCCGTCGTCGGCGAGGAAGAGTTCCAGCTGTCCGGCTCGGTCAACGTCGAGTCCGTGATCAACACCCTGCCGCAGGTCGTTCCCGGCCTCACCGGCTTCTCGAACAACCCCGGTAACGGCGCGGCCACGCTGAACCTGCGCGGCCTTGGCGAGACCCGCACGATGGTCCTCGTGAACAGCCGCCGCTGGATGTTCTACGATACCAACCAGATCGTCGACCTCAACACGATCCCGCAGTTCCTCATCGACAGCGTCGATGTCGTGACCGGCGGTGCATCGGCCGTTTACGGTTCGGACGCCATCGCCGGTGTCGTGAACTTCAAGCTGCGCGACGACCTCGACGGCCTGCTGATCGGCGGCCAGACCAACATCACCGAGGAAGGCGACGGCTTCCGCTACAACCTCGACATGGCGATCGGCAGTGACCTTGCCGACGGCCGTGGCCACGTCACCGTCTGGGCCTCGTACGCCCGTCGTAAGCCGATCTTCCAGTCTGCCCGCGAGTTCTCGCGCTTCGCCGCTGTCGACGGCTGCATCGTTCCGGGTTCGGTCGACGGTACCGGCACCGGCATCGAGGTTGACTGCGACGAGGGCGTTCCGGGTCCCGTCCGCGGCGGTTCGTCGGGCGTTCCGACGACCTACGTCGATGCGCTCGGCGCCCAGTTCGCCGATACGGGCGGCACGCTCGTCCCGTTCAGCCCCTACAACTACGCGCCTGCCAACTACCTGCAGCTTCCCCAGGAACGCTACATGGTCGGTGGCTATGCCGACTACGAGATCAACGACAACGTGACGGCTTACGCCGAAGTGTCGTACGTCAACAACGTCGTTCCGCAGGAACTGGCCGCCACCCCGGCGTTCATCACCTCGGAACTCGATGTCGACAGCCCGTTCTTCGCCCCCGGCGTGCAGAACCAGCTTGCGGCGCTCGATACCGATGGCGACGGCTACGTCACCTCGCTCGTCCGCCGTCGTCTGCTCGAGACCGGCTCGCGCAACTCGAACGACGAGCGTAACGCGTTCCGCGTCCTCGCCGGCGTGAAGGGCGATATCGTTCCGGGTTGGGGCTACGATGCGTACTACATGTACTCGCGCACGCGTAACTCGCAGATCCAGACCGGCAACATCTCGGTCAGCCGCTTCCTCCAGGCACTGCGCACCGAGTTCGACGCCAACGGCAACCTCGTCTGCTCCGATCAGTCGAACGGCTGTACGCCGCTCAACATCTTCGGTCTCGGCACGATTTCGCCCGAAGCTGCGGACTTCATCCGTATTCGCGCGCAGAACACCGAAATCTCGAGCCTGCAGGTCGCGTCCGCCGCGATCAACGGCGAACTGTTCGACCTCCCGGGCGGTCCGCTCGGCGTCGCGTTCGGTGCCGAGTATCGCAAGGTCTCCTCGCAGTACATTCCCGACACGGCTCTCGCCTCGGGCGACGTCGCCGGCTTCAACGCCGGTCTTCCGACCCAGGGCAGCTACGACGTGAAGGAACTGTTCGGCGAAATCTACCTGCCGATCATCACCGACGGCTTCGTCGACCGCTTCGAGATCACGGCCGCCGGTCGTTACTCGGACTACTCGCTCGACGCCATTGGCGGCACCTGGACCTACGCCATCGGCGCGACGCTGTCGCCGATCCGCGACATCACGATCCGCGGTCAGTACCAGCGCGCGGTCCGTGCTCCGAACGTCGAGGAACTGTTCGGCGGCAACTCGCAGGGCTTCCCGCCGGCTTCCGACCCGTGCTCGAGCCGCAACGTCGACAACCGCACCGATGCGGTTCGCGACCTGTGTATCGCGACGGGCGTTCCGGCCAACGCCGTGTTCACTGATGCTATCCAGCTGAACTCGCAGATCGAAGGCCTGTTCGGCGGTAACCCGGACCTCGAGGAAGAAGTTTCCGACTCGTGGACCGCGGGCGTCGTGCTGCAGCCCTCGTTCATTCCGCGCCTCGCGATCACGATCGACTACTTCGACATCAAGGTCGAGAACCTGATCACGACGCTCGGTGGCGGCCTGAACAACTCGCTGTCGCTCTGCTATTACACGGTGCAGGACATCAACAGCGAGTACTGCCAGGCGATCAACCGCTTCGGTTCGGGTGCGATCGACAACGTCGAGATCCTGAACGCGAACATCGCCGAACTGGAAACCTCGGGCGTCGACCTTCAGATCGACTACTCGACCCCGGTCGGCTTCAGCCTCTACGGCGAAGCGGAAAGCCAGCTGTCGTTCTTCTTCCTCGGTACGTGGACCGACAAGAACAACTTCACCCCGGTTGCGGACCTTCCCGACCAGGTGAACATCTGTGCGGGCTACTACGGCGCCACCTGCGGCACCTTCCAGCCGGAATACAAGTTCACCACGCGTATCACCTGGCAGGACGGCCCGCAGCGGCTAAGCTTCCGTGGCCGTTACATCGGCAGCGGCGACGACGACCAGATCGTCAACCAGGGTGTGGATCCGGCAAATCTCGCCGTTGCGGGCCTGAGCGAGAGGTTCTACCTCGACATGACGCTGGCGTTCGAGGTCCAGGAAGACCGCGTCGTCACCTTCGGCGTCAACAACCTGCTGAACACCAAGCCGCCGCTCACCGGCGACTCGCAGCAGCAGGCCAACACCTTCCCGAACGTCTATGACGTTCTCGGCCGCGACTTCTTCGTGTCGTTCCGCGCCGAGTTCTGATCCGACTTCGGAACACGACCTGAAAAAAGGGGCGGTGGCACTTCGGTGCCGCCGCCCTTTTTCTTTTTCTCGTGAGCGAGAGCCCGGCAGCCTGCCGGACGATCCCGCGAAAGCTCAGTCGGAAACGACGTCGAAGGCCACGGTCATGCGGCAGCCGCCCTCGAACGGCCGCGTCCCGTGGTAGAGCGAGCTGGGAAACAGCGCGAGGTGTGCGCGCTTCGGCTCGACGATCCGCATCGGCGGCATGTCGAGACGCAGGTCCGCCGGCGGCCTGCCCAGTTCGAGCCAGCCGTCGCGATCCCCCGCGCCCAGTCCTTCGGGCAATTCCATGTAGAGCGCCGAGGACAGCACCCCGCGTGGATGGACGTGGCCGGTATGGTGCCCGTTGCTCACCAGCCGAACCGACCACGAACCCGCGAAATGCAACGGCGCGTCGCGCAGCCTGAGCAGCGGGTGCGTCTCGTCGAGGGGCGGCAGGCCCGAACGATAGGTCTCCAGAGCCTCGGCCACCGCCCTGCCCAGGGCCAGGAATTCGGGCTCGGTCCGCGAGAATATGCGCCCCCGCGTCTGCGTGCCGCCGCGCACCGACTGACCGATGGGCAACGCCGAACGATCGTGCAGCCCGTGCAGGCTCTTGCGCGCCGCCTCGAACGTGTCCTCGTCGAGCGGCAGCGGGAGCAGTTGCACCAGACCCTCCTGCCCGTTGAGCCATTCGTTGCGCGGATCGCCGAGCATGCGCCACGCGATCGAGCGTAGCGCCCATCCGGCGACGGAGAACGGATCGTCGGCGAGGGCCCGTGCCAGCAGTTCTTCGGCGCGATCGGCCTCGTGCCGTCGCAGGCGATGCCGCGCCTCGTGCAGGAGGCGATCCTCGCTCTGCAGATCGAGCGCGGCGAATATGCGTTCGGCGCGCTCGTCGTCTCCCGCCTCGCCGGCATGAATGGCTTCGAGCAGGCGAAAGCCCGGCTCGTCCGCGAAATCGCGCGCAGCCCGTGCCGCGACATCCGCCGCATCGGCGTAGCGGTCGACACCGGCGAGCGAGCGCGCCCAGGCGAACCGCACCGCCTTGTCCTGCGGCACGCGCTTCACCGCGGCGGCGTATCCCGATGCGAAATCCCCGCCCTGCCCGGTCGCGATCCGCATCTGCGCGAGGAAATCGAGGCCGTCGGTCCATTGCGGTGCCTGCTCGGCAAGCTGCGTCGCGATCTTCAGGGCCTCCTGGGGCTGGCCGGAAACGTCGAGAGCCTGCGCGAAGCCCAGCCAGGCCTGCGCATCGCCCTTCTGCGCCTGCAGCGCGCGCTCGAACCGCTCGCGCGCGTTGGCTTCGCCGCGTTCGAGCGCAACCCGCGCACGACCCTGCAGCGCCTGCTTGTGATCGGCCTTGAGCGCGAGACAATGATCGTAGGACCGCGCGGCGGCGGCCAGCTTGCCGACGTCGCGCTCCGCCGCGCCGCGTACCGACCAGTAACGCGCGTCGTTGACCGCCTCGTCCTCGTACTTGGCCAGTTCCTCGATGGCCTCGCGCGGCCGGCCGACCTTGCGCAGGGCAATGCCGAGGTTGATCGCGCATTCGAGCGAGCGCGGATCGAGCGTCAGCGCCATGCGGAACATCGTCACTGCCCGTTCGCCGTCGCTCATGCGCAGCGCGCTGCCCGCGGCGCTGTTCCACAGGGCGGCATCCTTGGGCGATTCCTCCAGCGCACGGTCGAACAGCGCGGCGGCCTCCTCCGGCCTGCCCGCCTTCTCCGCATCGAGCGCGCCCTGGCGCAGGACGGCGATGTTGGCCTGGCTCATCGGTCGCGGAACCAGCCGGTGATGGCAAGGCGCTCTGGCGGCGCAAACGGCGGGACGTAGGACACCGCGTGGCGCTGCGGTACGGCGAAGAGATTGAGCGCGTTGAAGCGGGGCCGGAAACCCTGCTCGATGTCGCCGTCCTCGCGATAGAAATTGAGGTAGCCGCCCCATTCGGGCCGCCAGTCGGTGTTGCACAGGTTGAGCACGTAGGCGAGCCGCCAGCCTTCGGCGACATGGCTGTCGTCATGCTGAGCGAGGAAATGCCCCGGCCCGTAGAGCGTCGCCTGCGCATCGGCCTTCACGAGCTCGGCGATGCCGCTTACCTCGCGGATCAGGTCGAGGAAAGGCTGGTCGTTGATGAGTTCGAGCACCGCGTCCTGCGGGCTGCCGGGCGACCACTTCTTCAGGTAGGCATCGAGCATCGGGTACTGCGCATAGGTAAAGCCGTAGTCCGTCCCGCGCATCGCGGTATCGAGCTTGCGCGCAATCGCGACCCGCTCGTCCTGCGAAAGCGTTGCAAGATCCTCGCGCCGGATGTTGTGCGGCCCGTCTTCGGCGGCATGCCAGGCAAGCCCCCACGGCGTCTCGCGAGCGAGGATGCCGTGCAGGTTTCTCGCGGACTCGTCGGTCAGCACGTCGCGGATCTGGATGCGGCGATTGCGGCTGAATTGCTCGGCGAGCGCGGCGCGGTCTAGCGCGGGGTTCACGTCGAAAATCCGGATCTCGCCGGTGGACGAATTGGACATGGACTGCATGGCTTCCTACTAGGGACCGATGGCGCGTCCCGGCAAGGGCAACATAGGCAGGAACAGGCTGGACATGACCGGTTTCACGATCAATCCGCGCCTCGATGCGACCGAACTCGCGGCAAGCTTCGCCCGGCATGGCCGCCTCCAGCTACGCGATTTCCTGGCAGGCGATGCCGCCGAGCGGCTTCACGCGAACCTGCGCGCCCGCGAAGACTGGCGGCAGGTGTTCAACGCAGGCGAGAAGGTGATGGAAATCGACCGCGCCGGGCAAGCCTCGCTCCCGCCCGAAAAGCGGCGCGAACTCGACAATTCGATCCATGCGGCGGCTCGCTACGGCTTCCAGTACCGCTACGAGACGATCCGCGTGCCCGACGACGCAGCGTCCCGGCAGGAGAGCGACGATCCGGTCGCCGCGCTGGTTTCATGGCTTTCGCAGGACGAGGCGCGCGACTTCCTGCGGGCCGTCACGGGCGCGGACGACATCGCCTTCGCAGACGGGCAGGCGACGGCCTACTCGCCGGGCGATTTCCTGACCGCGCACGACGACGCGGTCGAGGGCAAGAACCGGCGCGCCGCCTACGTCTTCGGGCTGACGCCGAAATGGCGGACCGAGTGGGGCGGGCTGCTGCTGTTCCACGATGGGGAAGGCAACGTCGAGCGGGGTTTCGCGCCTGCGCTCAATACGCTCAACCTGTTCCGCGTGCCCTCGCTCCACAGCGTCAGCGAAGTCACGCGCGCTGCGGGCTTCCGCCGCTATTCGGTGACGGGCTGGCTGCGCACGGGCTCACCGGGATGAGCGGCGGCGACTCGCTCGATCTTGCGGTCGCGCTGCTGGCGAGCGGCGATCATCCGCAGGCGGCGCAGGCGTGCCGCGACGCGCTGGCCGATCCATCGCTCGAGGCGCCGCTGCGGGCAGAGGCAAGTTCGCTGCTGGGTCTGGCGCTGCTGCCTTCCGACCCGGAAGCCGCGCTGCCGCCGCTTAGGGAAGCGGTTGCCCTCGATCCGGCGGAGCCGATGTTTCGGTTCAACCTAGGGCAAGGCCTCGAGAAGGCGGAGGACTGGCAGGGGGCGTACGAGCAGTTCGGCGAGGCCATCGCTCGCGGCGGCGGCGAGCCGCAAGTCGTGTTCGCCCATGCGCGCGCGGCATCGCGGCTCGGCAAGCACCGCGAGACCGCGCAGGCGCTTGCACCGCTCGTGGCAATGGACACAGTGCCGCGACCCGTCGCGCGGTTGCAGGCAACGACGCTCCGGACCCTCGGCGACAACTACGAAGCGCTGGTTGCAGCGCAGCACCTCATCCCCGGAGCAGGCGCGACCTTCGACGAGCAGGTAAGCGAGGACCTGCACTTCGTCCTGTCGCTCTCGCTCGCGGTGTTCGAGTACAACATGGCCGAAGCGATCGCGCGAAACCTGATCGCGGCGGACCCGGCGGACGCACGCGCGGCTCTGGCGCTGGCGACGGTCCGGCACTGGCGCGGCGATGCGCGCGGGGCAAGAACAGCGCTCGAATCCGCGCTCGATGACGACAATGCGCCCGCGCCGGTGCTGGCAAGCTATCTGGTGCGGCACGACGATGCGAAAGCAAGGTTGCTGGCCGAGGCAAGGCGGCAGGCTGAAGACGAAGACGTTCCGGACGGCGACCGCAGCGCGCTCCATCTCGCCCTCGCCCAGTACCGCAGCCGCGAGGGCGATGCAGGAGCTGCCATCGCGCACGCGCTCAAGGGCCATGCGCTCGGGGTTCCGGACGAACATTACGGGGTGGCGGCACTGCGCGAAGTGTTCGAGGCGAATGTCCGCTTCGCGAGGGAAAATGACGAGCTCTCCCCATCCGGGGAGACGCCGCGCCTGCTCTACATCGTCGGCATGCCGCGTTCGGGCGGCTCGCTCGTGCAGTCGGTGCTCGCGGCCGGGCCGGGCTGTTCATCGGTGGGCGAGAGGGCCGCGCTGCTGCCGTACCTCGTGGACGACCCGGATGCGCTATCCGCGCTTTCTGCCGAAGAGCGGGCGGCCCGGTTCGCACAGCTTCGCGATGCGGACTTGCGCGGAATGGCGAGGCAGGCGGGCGAGGCGAAACTGGTGGTGGACAAGGCGCCGCACGCGATGTTCGCGGCCGGCGGCATAGCGGCGATCCATCCGGGCGCGCGGTTTCTCTGCCCGTTGCGCGATCCGCAAGCGATCGCCCTGTCGATCTGGCTGCGGCGGTTTCCCGCGCGCTTCGGCTACGCGCACGCAATCGGCACGATACTCGACGCGGTCGAATTGCAGCTCGAAGCCCTCGAACGATGGCAATCGCTCGGCCTCGACATGCGCGTGCTGGACTTCGAGGCATTCGCGCGCGATCCGGAAGTCGAGGCGCGCGGCCTGTTCGAATGGCTCGGCCTCGATTTCGAACCGGCCTGCCTCGAACCCGAAAGCCGCAGCCAGCCGGTGCCCACCTACAGCGCCGCGCAAGTGCGCCAGCCGATCCGGCCGGCCCCGATGCCCGAAGGATACTCCGAGCTGTTCGCCGGGCATGCGGCTACGCTGACCCGGCTCCGCGAGCGGCAGGAGGCGCTGCTCGCGAAGGGGTGAGCGCCGAAATGAGGCGGTTATTCGATCGCCATCCGAAGTTCGCCATCGCCCTCGTCGATCTTCACCGTCGATCCGTCGGGCACTTCGCCCGCCAGAAGCTTCTCGGCGAGCGGGTCCTGCAGGTACCGCTGCACCGCGCGCTTGAGTGGCCGCGCGCCGTAGACGGGATCGTATCCCACCCTGCCGAGCCAGCGCCTGGCGGCATCGGTCAGGTCCAGTTCGATCTTGCGGTCGCGCAGAAGCTTCTGCACCCGGCCGACCTGAATCTCGACGATCGGACCCATGTGCTCCTGACCCAGGCGGTGGAACAGGATGATCTCGTCGAGACGATTGAGGAATTCGGGCCGGAAATGCCCGCGCACCACTTCCATCACCTGCGGCTCGACCACATCGACGTCCTGCCCCTCCTCGAGGTTCGAGAGGAACTGGCTCCCGAGGTTCGATGTCATGATGATCAGCGTGTTCGAGAAATCGACCACCCTACCCTGCCCATCTGTCAGCCTGCCGTCGTCGAGCACCTGCAGCAGGACGTTGAAAACGTCGGGGTGCGCTTTCTCCACTTCGTCGAACAGCACCACCTGATAGGGACGCCTGCGAACCGATTCGGTTAGCTTCCCGCCCTCTTCATAACCGACATAGCCCGGAGGCGCGCCAATCAACCGCGCAACCGCGTGCTTCTCCATGAATTCGGACATGTCGATGCGGACCATCGCCTGGTCGTCGTCGAACAGGAATTCGGCCAGCGCCTTGGTCAGCTCGGTCTTGCCGACGCCGGTGGGGCCGAGGAAGAGGAACGATCCCAGCGGCCGGTTCGGGTCCTGGAGGCCGGCGCGCGCGCGGCGCACGGCCTTGGAAACGGCCTCGACCGCCTGCGCCTGCCCGATAACGCGCTTGCCGAGCACTTCCTCCATGCGCAGCAGCTTCTCGCGCTCGCCTTCGAGCATCTTGTCGACGGGAACGCCGGTCCAGCGGCTGACGATCGATGCGATGTCGTCCTCGGTCACTTCCTCGCGCAGCAGTGCGTTGCCGGTCTGGCTCTCGGCCTCGGCAAGCTGCTTCTCGAGCTGCGGAATCTCGCCGTAGGACAGCTCCCCCGCGCGTGCCAGGTCGCCAGACCGCTGCGCCTGTTCGAGTTCGAGCCGCGCCTGGTCGAGACGTTCCTTGATCCTGCCTTCGGACGCGATCTTGTCGCGCTCGTTCTGCCAGCGGGTGGTCAGCTCGCTCGACTGCTGTTCGAGGTTGGCGAGTTCCTCGCGCAGGGTCCCGAGACGGTCCTTCGATGCCTGGTCGCTTTCCTTCTGGAGCGCCTGCTCCTCGATCTTGAGCTGCACGATGCGCCGGTCGAGCGCCTCGATCTCCTCGGGCTTCGATTCGACTTCCATGCGGATGCGGCTCGCCGCCTCGTCCATGAGGTCGATGGCCTTGTCGGGCAGGAATCGGTCGGTGATGTAGCGGTTAGAAAGCTGCGCCGCCGAAACGAGCGCCCCGTCGGTGATGCGCACGCCGTGGTGCAACTCGTACTTTTCCTTGAGCCCGCGCAGGATCGAGATCGTGTCCTCGACCGTCGGTTCGTCAACGAAGACCGGCTGGAACCGCCGCTGCAACGCGGCGTCCTTCTCGACGTACTTCTGGTACTCGTCGAGCGTGGTCGCGCCGATGCAGTGCAGTTCCCCGCGCGCCAGCGCCGGCTTGAGCAGGTTGCCCGCGTCCATCGAGCCTTCCGACGCGCCTGCGCCGATCAGCGTGTGCATCTCGTCGATGAACAGGATGATGTCGCCCCCGGCGTTCTTCACTTCGTCGAGCACTGCCTTGAGGCGCTCCTCGAATTCGCCGCGATACTTCGCACCCGCGATCAGCGCGCCCATGTCGAGCGCCATCAGCCGCCGGTCCTTGAGCGAATCGGGCACGTCGCCATTGGCGATGCGCAGCGCGAGGCCCTCGGCGATGGCGGTCTTGCCGGTACCGGGTTCGCCGATGAGGACGGGGTTGTTCTTGGTACGCCGGGCGAGGATCTGCACTGTGCGCCGGATTTCCTCGTCGCGCCCGATGACAGGGTCGAGCTTGCCGGCGCGCGCTGCCTCGGTCAGGTCGCGCGCGTACTTCTTCATCGCTTCGTAGCTCTCCTCGGCAGAGGCGGTGTCGGCCGTGCGGCCGCCGCGCAGTTCGGTGATCGCCGCTTCGAGAGCCTGCGGCGTGACGTTCGCCGCCTTCAGCGCCTGCCCGGCAGCCGTCGTGGTTGCCAGCGCGAGCGCGACCAGCAGCCGCTCTACGGTGACGTAGCTGTCGCCCGATTTCGTCGCGATCTGCTCGGCCTGGTCGAGCACGCGCACGGCATCGTTGTCGAGCCCGGGGCTCGCCTGCGCGCCGCTGCCCGAAACGGCAGGCACCCTGGCGAGCGCCTTGTCGACTTCCTCCTGCGCGAACAGCGGATTGCCGCCCGCGCGCTGGATCAGCCCGGCGGCCATGCCTTCGTTGTCCTCGAGCATCGCCTTCAGCAAGTGCTCGGCACCGATCCGCTGGTGGTTCATGCGGATCGCGACGGTCTGCGCGCTCTGGAGAAATCCCTTGGCGCGATCGGTGAACTTTTCGAGATTCATGGGTGTGAATGCCTCCTGTCCCGCCGATATAGTGTTGCATATATGCAACACAAGTGTCTGTGATCTGTTTTTATCGCTCCGGACCGCGCGCTCGCGCATTGATTTTGCGCAACACCGGAAGGGTGCACGGGCAGAGATGGTGTTGCCGCCGCGAATTGCTAGAACCGTGAGCGATGTTCGAACTCGACCGGCTGGCCGTCCGATACGACGGCGTCGAGGCGCTGGCGCCCACCGACCTTTCCATCGGCGAGGGCGAGACGGTCGTGCTGCTCGGGCCTTCGGGATCGGGCAAGTCCACGCTGCTGCGCAGCCTTGCGGGCCTCACCCCGGCAGAGGGCGAGCTTCGGTTCGAGGGCAAACCGGTCTCGGAGTGGCGAGCGGTGCGAAGTCGGCTGGGTTATGTCATTCAGGACGGCGGCCTGTTCCCGCACCTGACCGCGCGCGGAAACGTTTCGCTGATGGCGCGCGAACTTGGCTGGGAAGAAGCGCGCATTGCCGCACGGATCGACGAACTGGCTGCGCTCGTGGCGCTCGATGGCGACCAGCTCGACCGCTTTCCCGGCGAGCTTTCGGGCGGCCAGCGCCAGCGTGTGGCCCTGATGCGCGCGCTCATGCTCGATCCGAAAGTGCTGCTGCTCGACGAGCCGCTTTCGGCGCTCGATCCGGTGACGCGCGTTCGCCTTGCCCGCGAGTTGCGCGGCATCTTCGCGCGGCTCGGAAAGACCGTGGTGATCGTGACGCACAGCCTCGGCGAAGCGCGCTTCTTCGCGCAGGACGGGGAAGCGAGCCGCGCAATCCTGATGCGCGACGGGCGAATCGTGCAGCAGGGCGCGATCGGCGATCTCGTCGCCAACCCGGCCGACCCGTTCGTCGCCGAATTCCTCGCCGCCGAGGACGCGTTGTGAGGCGGATCACCGCAGCGCTGATCGTCCTCGCGGCGCTCGCGACATGGCTCGGCCTCATGCCCTCGACGCCTGCGCGCGCGGAAGAGGTCGGATCGAAGAAATTTACCGAGAGCGTAATCCTCGGCGAAATCGCCCGCATCGCGCTCGAGGATGCGGGTATCGAGGCTTCGCACCGGCGCGAGCTGGGCGGCAGCCGCATCCTGTGGGACGCGTTGCGGACCGGCGAGATCGACGTCTACCCGGACTACACGGGCACCCTGCGGTTCGAGATCCTGTCGGACCTGCGCCTGCCCGACGATGCCGCATTGCACGATGCGCTTGCGGCGCGCGGCCTCGCCATGACCGCGCCGCTCGGATTTTCGAATGGCTATGCGCTGGCGATGCGCCGCGATACCGCGCAGCGCCTCGCCATCGGGAAGATCAGCGACCTTGCCGCGCATCCCGACCTCGACATCGCGGTAGGCAACGAATTCGTCGCCCGCGCCGACGGCTGGCGCGCGCTGTCGAAAGCTTACGGTCTCGGCAGCCTCGACGTGCGGGGGATCGACCACGACCTGGCCTACCGCGCGCTCGCCGCCGGGCAGATCGACCTGACCGACGCATACACCACCGATGCCGAGATCGAGGCCTTCGACCTGGTCGTGCTCGAGGACGACCGCACGTTCTTTCCCCGCTACGACGCGGTATACGTCTACCGCTCCGGATTGCCCGACACAGCGGTGCGCGCGCTGGATTCGCTTTCCGGGAGCATCGACGAGGCGCGCATGCGCGAACTCAACCGCATGGTGCGCATGGAGGGGATGGGCGAAACCGCCGCCGCGCGCCTCGCACTGGGCCGGGACAACGCGGGAGCCGACGCCGCGCCGGGCCGGTGGAAGCGCATATGGGACCGCACGCTGGAGCACCTCGCGCTTGTCGCCATAGCGCTTGCGGGCGCGCTCCTCGTCGCGATACCGCTCGGCGTGTTCGCGGCCCGGCGCAGGAAAGTCGGCGGCGCGGTGATGTCGGCAACCGGCCTCCTGCAGACGATCCCCAGCCTCGCGCTGTTCGTAATCCTCATCCCCGTGCTCGGCATCGGAGCGGCGCCGACGATTGCGGCGCTGTTTCTCTATTCGCTGCTGCCGATCGTGCGGAACACCCATGCGGGGCTGACCGGGATCTCGCCGACGCTGATCGACAGTGCCGATGCGCTCGGCCTGTCGCGCGCGGCGCGGTTGCGACGCATCGAGCTGCCGCTGGCGCTGCCGACGATCATGGCGGGGATCAAGACGGCGGCGGTGATCGCGGTGGGCCTCGCGACGCTTGGCGCGATCATCGGTGCGGGCGGATATGGCCAGCCGATCCTGACCGGCATCCGCCTCAACGACACGGGTACGATCCTGGAAGGCGCAATCCCCGCCGCCGCGATGGCGCTCGCTTTCGAGATGCTGTTCAACCTCGTCCAGCGCCGCGTCACGCCACGCGGGCTGAAGCAGGCGGAGCAAGGTGCGAAACAGTGATGGCGCGCGCGCAATCCAGTCGATAGGCTGGACGGCGAACCGTCACCAAGAAGCGAGACCCATGCGCCGCATCCTGTCAACCGCCCTCGCCACCGTCACGCTGGCAGCCCTCCAGCCCTCGGCAATCGCGCAGGAGGCACCGAACGCCCCTGTCGCTACCGAGGCGACCGCGCCGCTGGATGCGCTCGTCTCGCAAGTCGCGATTCCCTACGAGAAGTTCGAACTCGACAACGGTCTGACCACGATCGTTCATACCGATCGCAAGGCCCCCATCGTCGGCGTGACGATCTACTATCGCGTCGGCTCGAAGCACGAACCGCGCGGACGCACCGGCTTTGCCCACCTCTACGAGCACCTGTTCTTCGGCGGATCGGCCAACGCGCCGAATTTCGACGTGCCGCTCGAAGCCGCCGGATCGACGACGACCAACGGGTCGACCTGGTACGACCGTACCAATTACGTCGTCACGATCCCGACAGGCGCGCTCGAACTCGCGCTGTTCCTCGAAAGCGACCGCATGGGCTACCTGTTGCCCGCAGTCACCCAGGACAAGCTCGACAAGCAGAGGGGCGTCGTCCAGAACGAGAAGCGGCAGGGCGACAACCAGCCGTACGGCCTCGTCGACTACGTCACCGGCGACGGTCTGTTCCCCGTCGGTCATCCCTATCGCCATTCCACCATCGGCTCGATGGCCGACCTCGAGGCGGCGACGCTCGTCGACGTGCGCAACTGGTTCCGCGAGAACTACGGCCCCAACAACGTCGTCATGGTCATGTCGGGCGACATCGACGCGGCCACCGCCCGCCCGCTGGTCGAAAAGTGGTTCGGCGATCTCGAACCCGGCCCAGAAGTCCCGCAGGCCGAGGCCGGCCCCGTCACCCTCGACGCGCCCGTCACCCGAACGATGGTCGATCAGGTGCCGGTCACCCGCCTGCACCGCGTGTGGAGCGGGCCGGGCCTGAATGCGGCCGATTCCCCGGCGCTGATGATCGGGATGCACATCCTTGGCGGACTGGCCAGTTCGCGGCTCGACAACGCGCTGGTGCGCGGCGACCAGCTTGCCGTCGCGGTGCGGGCGAGCGCGCAGGTCTTCGAGCAGGTGAGCTTCCTCAACGCCGAGATGGACGTGAAGCCCGGCGTTGACCGCGCCGCTGCCGAAAAGCGCTTCGACGAGGTCATTGCCCGTTACCGTGCAGAGGGACCGACCGAGGACGAAGTGCGCCGCGCGGTGACCAGTGTCGTCTCGGCGCAGATCGGCGCGCTCGAGAAGGTGGGCGGCTTCTACGGCAAGGGCGCCACGCTGGCCGAGGGCGAGATGTACTCGGGCGACCCGCAAAAGTTCGCGAAGGACCTCGCCGCGATGGCGAGCCTCACGCCGGCCGACGTGCGGACCGCGCTCGACACCTGGCTTTCGCGCCCGGTCTTCGCGCTCGACGTGGTGCCCGGCGAGCGGACCGAAGACGGGGCGCTGATGGGCGGATGGGGCGACGAGGCGAGCCGCCCTGCTCCCGAACCCGACGCCCGCAAGCCGGCACCGCCGCTGCCCGCCGCGCCAGAGCGCCACCCGCCCGAGGTGTCTCCGGTAGCTGACCTGGTGTTCCCGGAAATCGAGCGCGCGAAGCTTTCCAACGGCATCGGGGTAGCGCTGGCGCGCCGGACGGCGGTGCCCAAGGTGATGCTGTCGCTCGCGTTCGACGGCGGATACGCCGCCGACGCCTACGACACGCCGGGAACGCAGGGCCTGATGCTCGAAATGCTCGACGAGGGCACCGAGGGAATGAACGCCACCGAGATCGCCGAGGCGCAGGAGCGGCTGGGCGCGGCGATCAGCGCGACCGGCAGCCTCGACGAAAGCGTGGTGACGATGTCGGCGCTCACCGCCAATCTCGGTCCCTCGCTAGACCTGATGGCTCGAATCGTTCGCCGTCCGGCCTTTGCACCGTCCGAAGTCGCGCGGCTGAAGGACCAGCGGCTGGCACAACTGTCGCAGGTCCTCGCCTCGCCCCCGTCGCTTGCCAGCCGCGAGTTCGGCAAGCTCGTCTTCGAAGGGCATCCCTATGGCCAGCCGAGCGACGGACTGGGCACGCAGGAGTCGCTCTCGGCGCTGACACCCGCCGACCTGCAGGCCGCGCACGACAAGTGGCTGCGGCCCGACCTCGCCACGATTACGGTGGTCGGCGACGTGACGATGGCGCAGCTCCTGCCGCTGCTCGAACGGCATTTCGGTAACTGGCAGGTACCCGCAGCCCCCGCGCCCAGGATCGATCTTGCCGCCGCGACGCCGCCTGCAAGCCCGCGCATCGTCCTCATCGACCGGCCCAATTCGCCGCAGTCGGTGATCTACGCGGGCCGCGTGCTGCCGCTGTCCGGCACGCAGGGAGGCGTCGAGGCGCTCGACCTTGCCAACGATGTGCTCGGCGGCGGCTTCCTCGCCCGGCTCAATTCCGACCTGCGCGAGGAAAAGGCGTGGAGCTACGGCGTCTACTCGGGCGTCCCCAAGCCTGTCGGTCCGCGCTACTTCGTGCTGTCCGCCCCCGTGCAGGCGGACCGCACCGCCGATTCGATCCGCGCCATCGTGACCAACATGGAAGGCTTTCCGGGCACCGCGCCGGTCACGGAGGAGGAACTCCAGCGCGTGACCGACGGCGCGATCCGGGCGCTTCCCAACAGCTTCGAGACCAACGCGCAGGTGCTAGGCGCGATCCGCATGAACCAGCGGCTCGGGCGGCCCGACGACTATTACGAGACGCTCGCCGAGATCTACCGTTCGACCGATGCCGACGCGATCGCGGCAGCGGCAAGCGAATACCTGCGGCCCGACCAGCTGACCTACGTGATCGTCGGCGACCGCGAGGTGGTCGAGCCGCAGTTGCGCGAACTCGGCATGCCCATCGAAATCCGCGAAACAGGAGAGAATGCCCAATGACCGTTGCCGGAACCTACGCCTGCTCCACGAAAACGCCGATGGGCGAGCAGAACTTCACGCTCGCCGTCACTCCCGCGCCCGATGGCAACAGTTTCACCGGGCAGGTCTCGGGAGACCTCGGCTCGATGGACGTCGCAGGCACGATCGACGGCGACCGGCTGTCCTGGAAAATGGAGCTGACCAAGCCCATGCCCGTCTCGCTCGACTGCGAGGCCACCGTCGCGGGCGACACGCTCAGCGGCGAAGTCGGCGCAGGGCTGTTCGGAACGTTCCCGGTGACGGGCACGCGCACCGCCTGAGGCGGTCGCGCGCCGCGCCGGTCAGCCCAGCTTCTGCTTGAGCAGGTCGTTGACCACCTGCGGGTTGGCCTTGCCCTGCATCGCCTTCATCGTCTGGCCGACGAAGAAGCCGAACAGCTTGTCCTTGCCGCCCTTGTAGGCTTCGACCTTGTCGGGATTGTCGGCGAGGACGTTGTCCACCGCGGCTTCGATCGCGCCGGTGTCGGAAGTCTGTTTGAGGCCCTCTGCATCGGCGATCTCGGCCGGGTCGCGACCGGTCTTCAGCACGATCTCGTAGATCTCCTTGGCCTGCCCGCCGCTGATCTCGCCCTTCGCCTGCATGGCGAGGATCGCCGCGTTCGCCGCCGGAGTATTGTTAGCAAGGTCCGCATCCGAACCGAGCGCGTTGATCACGCCGGGTGCGATCGAGAGGATCCAGTTCGCCACCTGCGTCGCGACGTCCTTCTCGGACTTGCCCTGCCCTTTCGCGGTCTCGGCCAGCAGCGTCTCGAACCGGGCGGCCGTCTCAACCTCGGCGGTCAGCTCGCCGGCGTTATAGGCGGTGAGGCCCAGGTCGCCCTCGTACCGGTGGCGCTTGGCGTCGGGCAGCTCGGGCAGCGAGGCGCGGCATTCGGCAAGAAAATCGTCGTCGAGCTCCAGCGGCAGCAGGTCGGGATCGGGGAAGTAGCGATAATCGTGTGCGTCTTCCTTCGAGCGCATCGAGCGAGTCGTGCCGGTGTTCGGATCGAACAGCCGCGTTTCCTGCACCACCGTGCCGCCGTCCTCGATCACGTCGACCTGGCGCTGCGCCTCGTGCTCGATCGTCTGCATGACGAAGCGCACCGAATTGACGTTCTTGGTCTCGGTCCGCGTGCCGAAGGGCTCGCCCGGCCGCCGCACCGAGACATTGACGTCGGCGCGCATCGAGCCTTCCTCCATGTTGCCGTCGCACGATCCGACGTAGCGCAGGATCGTGCGCAGCTTGCGGACATAGGCCCCGGCCTCGGCGGGAGAGCGCATGTCCGGGCGGCTGACGATCTCCATCAGCGCGACCCCCGAACGGTTGAGGTCGACGTAGCTCATGGTCGGATGCTGGTCGTGCATCAGCTTGCCGGCGTCCTGTTCGACATGGATGCGCTCGATCCCGACGGTCTTGGTCGAGCCTTCGGGGTCCTTCTCGTCGAGCGTGATCTCGATCCGCCCCTCGCCCACGAGCGGGTGGTAGAGCTGGCTGATCTGGTAGCCCTGCGGCAGGTCGGCGTAGAAGTAGTTCTTGCGGTCGAAGCGCGACCATTTGTTGATCTGCGCGTCTATCGCCATGCCGGTGCGCACCGCCTGCCGGATGCATTCGCGGTTTGGCACGGGCAGCATCCCCGGCATCGCGGCATCGACGAGGCTGACCTGCGCATTCGGCTCTGCCCCGAACGCGGTCGCCGCGCCCGAGAACAGCTTCGACTTCGATACGACCTGCGCGTGGACCTCGAGGCCGATCACGACCTCCCACTCGCCCGTCGCGCCCTGGATGCGGTATGTGCTCATCTTACCACCACTTCTCCGGCTTTGCGGTGAAACCCGCGCGCTGTTCGATGGCGAGGCCGGCGTTCAGCACGCCCTGCTCGTCGAAGGCGTTGCCGATGATCTGCAGGCCAAGCGGCAGGCCATCGCGGTTGAGGCCGGCGGGCACGCTCATCGCGGGTAGCCCGGCCATCGAGGCGGGCACCGCGAAGACGTCGTTGAGGTACATCGCCAGCGGATCGTCGCTCTTGTCGCCCAGCGCGAACGCGGCGGACGGCGCGGTAGGCGCGAGGATGACGTCGCACTCGGCAAAGGCGTTCCGGAAATCGTGGCTGATCAGCGTGCGCACCTTCTGCGCCTGCGTGTAGTAGGCGTCGTAAAAGCCCGCCGACAGGACGTAGGTGCCGATCAGGATACGGCGCTTCACTTCGGCTCCGAACCCGGCGGAGCGGGTGGCGGCGTACATGTCCTGCAGGTTCGCGCCGTCGGGCAGCTCGCGCAGACCATACCGCACGCCGTCGTAACGCGCGAGGTTCGAGGACGCTTCGGCAGGCGCGATGATGTAGTACGCGGGCAGCGCGTACTTTGTGTGCGGCAACGAGATATCGACGATCTCGGCCCCTGCATCGCGCAGCCAGGTGACGCCGTCTTCCCAGCTCTTGACGATATCGGCGTCCATTCCGTCCATGCGGTATTCGCGCGGGATGCCGACGCGCTTGCCCTTCATGTCGGGCGAGAGGTTCGCCTCCCACGCGGGGACATCCATGTCGAGGCTGGTCGAATCCTTGGGATCGAAGCCAGCCATCGCCTCGAGCATGATCGCGCAATCGCGCGTGTCTCGCGCCATCGGCCCTGCCTGGTCGAGCGAGGAGGCGAAGGCGACGATGCCCCAGCGCGAGCAGCGCCCGTAGGTCGGCTTGATGCCGGTGATGCCGGTGAAGGCAGCCGGCTGGCGGATCGAACCGCCGGTATCGGTGCCGGTCGCAGCCGGGCAAAGCCGCGCCGCGACAGCCGCCGAACTGCCGCCAGAGGAGCCGCCGGGCGCGAGGCCCGCGTTGCCGCCGCCCGCCGCGCGCCAGGGATTGACGACATCGCCGAAATGGCTGGTCTCGTTCGACGAGCCCATCGCGAACTGGTCCATGTTGAGCTTGCCCAGCATGCCCGCGCCTGCGTCCCACAGCCGCTGCGAGACGGTGCTCTCGTACTCGGGCGCGAAGCCTTCGAGGATGTGGCTGGCGGCGGTGGTCTGCACGCCTTTCGTGGCGAACAGGTCCTTCATGCCGATGGGCACGCCGCCCATCTTGCCCGGCGCCTCGCCCTTGGCGCGCTTCGCATCGACGGCCTTCGCCGCCTCGATCGCCTTTTCCGGAGTCGCCACGATGAAGGCGTTGAGCGCATCGTTCGCGGCGGCGACGTTGGCGTTGAACGCCTCGGCCACCTCGACGGCGGTGAAATCGCCCGAGGCGACTCCGTCGCGGATCTGCGCGACGCCCAGTTCGGTCAGCTCGGTCATTCGATCACCTTGGGGACGCCGAAGAAGCCGTGCTCTGCGGCAGGAGCGTTGGCCAGCACGGCGTCGCGCTTGCCGCCGCCGGTCAGCGGATCGGCGTCGATCTCGTCCGCGCGCAGCCGCAGGTGGTTCTCTATCACCGCGGTCATCGGCTCGATGCCGGACACGTCGACCTCGCCGAGTTGCTCGACCCAGCCGAGGATCGCGTTGAGTTCGGGGACCATCGCCGCAAGCTCTTCCTCGGACAGCTTTATCCGGGCGAGCGAGGCGATCTTGGCCACTGTTGCGGTATCGACCGACATGGCAGTTCCTTGGTGCGTTCTGTGAAAGCGGGCCGGAACGGACCGGCCCTGCCCTGATGCGCGCTAACACCGCGCCCCGCCCGCTTCAAGCGGGTGGGGAGCGTGCGGGGTCTCAGGGTTGCGGAACGCCTGCCGGCGGTTCGCCGGGAGCGCCCGTGCCCGGCGGGACGGCTCCGGGCGGCATGCCGCCGGGCATTCCCTGCATTTGCTGGCCCTGCATCTGCTGGAGCTGCTGCATGATCCGCTGCTGCTGCTCGATCTCCGCGCGGCTGCGATAGTCGAGCAGTTCGATCTCGAACGTCAGGTCGCTGCCCGCCGGAACATCTCCCACCTGCTCGTCGCCATAGGCAAGCGCGGCGGGGATCTCGGCGCGGTAGCGGCCGCCGCGCTGCATCTGGGAAAGCGCGCGGGCGAAGCCGGGAACGACCTCGTTGAGCGGGAACACCGCGCGTTCGCCCTGGTCGAACACGGTGCCGTCCGGGAGCATGCCCTTGTAGTTGACGAGCGCGACATCCTGCGATGTGGGCGACGGGCCGGTGCCCTCTGCCAGCGTGGTCACGTCGACCGAGGGAGGCAGCGCGGCCCAGGCGATACCGCCCGCGGCAAGCGCGACGACGGCGATGCCGAGCCAGAGTTTCGACAGCGCGCCCTTGGCGATCGGCTGGAGGGGAACGCGGGTAACTTCGGACATGCGGCAAACCTGTCTGCTTGGCGGACCGCCCCGAAAAGGCGGGCCGGATACGAAAAAGGGCGCGGAGGATTCGATCCTTCGCGCCCTATTGGCTCAACGCTGCTGCGCGATCAAGCGCGCTTAGCGTACGCCGTCGCGCTCGGCGCGCTTGCGCTCGAGCTTGCGCGCGCGGCGGACCGCGGCGGCCTTTTCGCGGGCGCGCTTCTCGGACGGCTTCTCGTAGTGACGGCGCAGCTTCATCTCACGGTACACCCCCTCGCGCTGCAGCTTCTTCTTGAGCGCACGAAGGGCCTGATCAACGTTGTTGTCGCGTACCATGATCTGCATAAACCGAAACACCTCGCAATTGACCGGCAGAGCCGCGATACCTGCTTTTCGCGGATAGCCGTTGAATGAATGTAAAAACGGGCCGCACCCTCACAGGCCGGCTTGAACGCGCCGCCGCTAGCAGAGCGGTGCGGCAATGGCAAGGCAAACCGCGCGCGAAAAGTGCGGCGCACAGCGCCACTTGCCTTGCTTATGATATGGGAAGCATTTGGAAAGTCGCAAGAGGCGGTCTATGCGGGGGCGCGATGGCCATGCCCCACCCCCTCCTCGCATCGATGTACGTCGCGCTCGGCGGCGGGATCGGCGCACTCCTGCGCTACCAGCTGGGACGCGCGATGACCCACTGGCTGGGCGCGCCCGTGGTCGCCGCCTTCCCGTGGGCGACGCTGGCCGCCAACGTCATCGGCAGCATGGCGATGGGCGTGCTCGCCGGCTGGCTTGCCCGCTTCGGACAGGGGGGAGAGCAGCTTCGGCTGCTGATCGGTGTCGGCCTGCTCGGCGGGTTCACGACGTTCTCCTCTTTCAGCCTCGAGATCATGCTGCTGATGGAGCGCGGGCAGGGAGCACAGGCGTTCCTCTACGCGGCCGTCTCGGTGCTCGCGGGGCTGAGCGGGCTCTATATCGGCCTTATCGTGATGCGGCTGGTCGTATGAGCGACAACGTCCGCCAGTTCACCGTCGGCGCCGACGACGACGGCATCCGGCTCGACCGCTGGTTCAAGCGTCACTTGCCGCAGATCGGCTTCGCCACCGTATCGCGCTGGGCGCGCACCGGGCAGATCCGAGTCGACGGCAAGCGCGCCGATACCGCCTTGCGGCTCGAAACGGGGCAGACGCTCCGCGTGCCTCCCGGCGGCGATCCGAAAGGCGGCAAGGCTGCGCGACCGCGCCGTGAGCTTACCGACGAGGAAATCGCAGAGGCCGATGCGATGGTGCTGACGCAGGACCGCGCCGCGATCGTGCTCAACAAGCCGCCGGGCCTCGCCACGCAAGGTGGGACGAAGACGAACAATCACGTCGACGGTCTGCTCGACGCGTTCATTCCCGAAGGCAGCGACGGCCCGCGCCCGCGGCTCGTTCACCGGCTCGACAAGGACACGAGCGGCGTCCTCCTGATCGCGCGCACGCCCGGTAGCGCGGCGTTTTTCTCGAAGCGGTTCTCCGGTCGCTCCGCAAAGAAGGTCTACTGGGCGCTGGTGATCGGCGTGCCCGAAGTATCCGACGGGCTTATCGAGCTGCCGCTGGCCAAGCAGCCGGGAACGGGCGGCGAGAAGATGTGGGTCGACGAGGAACGCGGCCAGCCCGCGCGTACCCGCTATCGCATCGTCGACCGTGCCGGAAACCGCGCCGCCTGGGTCGAGCTACACCCGCTGACCGGGCGCACGCATCAGCTTCGCGTCCACATGGCGGCCATCGGCCATCCCATCGTCGGCGACGGCAAGTACGGCGGGCAGGACGCGTTCCTGACCGGATCGATCAGCCGCAAGATGCACCTGCACGCCCGCCATCTCGTAATCGACCACCCGGACGGCGCGCCGCTCGACGTGACGGCCCCGCTCCCGGCGCATTTCGCGGCAAGCATGGAGCAGCTGGGCTTCGACGAGGCCGACGGCGCCGAACTGGTCGAGGAACCTGTGGAAGCATCGCGCGAGGCGAAGAAGCGCGCGGCAAGAGCGCATTCCAAGCAGGTTCGCAAGGAACGGCGCGGCGAGCGGCGCGACCGCCGGACGAGCGCCGGGCCGGGCGAGCGTAAGGGCGGCAAGTCGCGCAGCGGCGGCAGCCCGGTGCGCAAGGGGCCGGGCTCGCCCAGGGGCAGGAGTGGCGGCGGCAAGGGCGGCGGAAGGGGGCGGCGCTGATGCACCCGCACCAGGCATTCCGCTTCGAGGACCGCGCCGTTCTCGAAGCACTCGTCGAGCAGATCGGCTTCGGCATGGTATTTGCCGCCACTCCGCACGGGCCGCGCGTGGCGCACACGCCGCTTTTCTCTACCGGCGACGGCGCCGTGCAGTTCCACCTGTCGAACGGCAACGCGCTGACCGCCCATCTAGACGGCGAGACCGTGCTCGCGGTGGTCAACGGTCCCGATGCCTACGTCTCGCCGCGCTGGTACGGCGACCGCGAGGAAGTGCCGACCTGGAACTACGTCTCGGTCGAGCTCGAAGGCCGCGTTCGCCGCATGGACGGCGACGGTCTCGACGGCATGCTGCGCACGCTCGTCGAAACGCACGAGGAGCGGCTGGGTAATGGCGAAGCGTGGTCGATGGACGAGGTGCCCGACGACAAGCTGCGCCCGATGATGCGCTACATCACCGGCTTCGAGATGGAAGTGCAGGCCTGGCGCCCGACCTTCAAGCTTTCGCAAAACCACCCGGCTGCCGACCGGGCACGCGTGATCGAGGGGCTCGAGCGTGCCGGGTCGCCCGCGCTTGCCGAACTGATGCGGACCTTCGCTCCGTGAAGCTCGCGGTGTTCGATTGCGATGGCACCCTGATCGACGGGCAGGCCAGCATCTGCGAGGCGATGGAGACGGCCTTCGCCCGGCACCACCTGCCGCTTCCCCCGCGAAACGACGTTCGCCGGATCGTCGGGCTGAGCCTGCCGCAAGCGGTGCGCGCGCTTGCTCCCGATGCCGACGCGGGCACGCAAGGCGAAGTCGTGCAGGCCTACAAGGACGCGTTTCGCGCCGCGCGATCGGCGGGCACGCTTTCGCAGCCGCTGATCGAGGGGATGGCCGAGACGCTCGGGCGGCTGGCCGAGGCGGGCTGGACGATGGGCGTGGCGACCGGAATGTCGAGCCGGGGCCTGACGCACTGCCTGGAGAGCCTGGGCATCGCGCATCGTTTTGTCACGCTCCAGACTGCCGACCGCAATGCCTCCAAACCGCATCCCGAAATGCTCGAGGCCGCGCTGTCCGAAGCGGGCGCACGGCCTGCCGAGGCGGTGATGATCGGAGACACCACCTACGACATGCTCATGGCCCGCGAGGCAGGCGTGCGCGCCATCGGCGTCGCGTGGGGCTATCACGCGCCCGACGAACTGATCGCAGCAGGTGCCGAATTCGTCGCCGACAATACCCTGCAACTGGAAGGGCACCTCCTGCGATGACCGAGAACCGAGACCGCAACCGTTTCCTTGTCCTGCAGCTCATGCGCATTTCTGGCGCAGTGCTGTTCGTGCTCGGGGTCATGGTGATGGGAGGCAGGCTCGACTGGCCGCCGGTGCTCGGCTACCTGCTCATCGTCGTCGGGCTGTTCGAGGCGCTGTTCCTGCCCACGTACCTCGCCCGGCACTGGCGGTCCCCGCCCGAATGAAGCGGTTCTGGAAGGTCGCCGAAGCAAGCGAAGTCGCAGGGGGCTGGCAAGTCCACCTCGACGGACGCGGGGTGAAGACCGTGGGCGGGCGCCCGCAGGCGGTGCCGACGCGCGCGCTCGCCGAAGCGCTTGCGGCCGAGTGGGATGCGCAGGGCGAGAAGGTCGATCCCGCCGCCTTCCCGATGCGCGATCTTGCCGACTATGCGATCGATGTCGTCGCGCCAGACCGCGCGGCGGCGATCCGCGAACTGCTTCCCTATGCCGAGACAGACACGCTGTGTTACCGCGGCGACGAGGGCGAGGCACTGCATGCCCGCCAGTGCGAGGTCTGGGACCCGCTGCTCGAAGCGGCGGAGCATCGCTGGGACGTGCGGTTCGAGCGCGTGAGCGGCATCGTCCACCGCCCGCAGGCCGCCGAAACGCTGGCCCGGATGCAGGCGGTGCTGGAAAGCAGGGATGCCTTCGCGCTCGCCGCGCTCAAGACGACGACCAGCCTCGCCGCCTCGCTGGTCGTCGGGCTGACCGCGCTGGAGGCAAGCAGCGACGCCCGGACCCTGTGGCGCGCTGCCGAGTTCGAGGCGGACTGGCAGGCCGAGCTCTGGGGCCGCGACGCCGAGGCCGGGGAGCGCGCGAAAATGCGTTTCGAGGCGTTCGAACTGGCCATGCGCTTCGCGGCGCTGGCGGGAGACTGATCCGCCCTCGCATGCGCATGATCTTCAGTCGCAAGGGATTCGATTCCACCGCAGGCGGCGTGCCTTCGCCGATCGTCGCGGGCCGTCCGCTCTCGCTTCCCATCCCGGCCGCCTCGCGCTCGGAAGCGACCTACGGTGCGCTGGGGCATGGGGAGATCGTGAACCGGCTGACGAAAGGCCGCATCGCGGCGAGCGACACCTGCCACGACGATCCCATGTTCGCGGACGGATACTGCTGGTTCGGCCAGTGCGGCGCGGCGCAGGGCCACCTTCGAAAGCAGGGCGTGGGCGCAGGCGACACGTTCCTGTTCTTCGGCCTTTTCGCCGACGAGGATACCGGCGAACCGCATCACCGCATCTTCGCGACGATGACCGTCGATGCCTGCGGCTCGCCCGACGAAGTGCGGTCGGATGCAAAGTGGCGCGATCCGCCAAGACCGCATCCGCACATGGCGGGCGAGTGGGACCGCAACAACACGCTCTATTTCGGACAGGCCGCCGTGGCCCGGCGCGCGTCAAAGGCGCTGCGGCTGACGATCGAGCGCGGCCCGCTCAACCGCTGGCGTGTACCGCCATGGCTGGGCGAACTGGGCCTGAGCTATCATGCGAGGCCGGGGCGCTGGGCGGTTCCGGGCGAACTCGATTCGGTGAAGCGAGGTCAGGAGTTCGTCTGCGACATCGGCGAAGACGAGCGCGCGCATGCATGGCTTGCGGGCATCGTCGCCGAGATCGGGCGCGGCTGACGCTCCTGAGCCCCCGCCCTCAAGAGACCAGCCAGTCGGCGACTTGCTGTGCGACGTCGTTGGCGGCCCGGTTCAGCGCCGGAGCAACCGACACCGCCGTTGCGGATACGCCCGGAACGCGCGATTCGAAGCGACGCGAGCGGACGGCACCGTCGCGGCCCTCAAGCACCGCGTCGTACCGCACGACGACCGATTGCGAGCCGACGTCGTAACCCATGTCGAGAAGGCGGCCCGAGACGAACAGGTCGCCGGTCACTTCCAGATCGTCACCCTCGATGACGAGCCGACCGGTCTTGGCGCGGATCGTTTCGGCCAGCAGGCTGCGGAACTGGCGCGCCGGCCGCTCGACCCATGTCGCATCCTGCACATAGGCGATGGAGGACGGATCGATCTGGACGGGCACGCGCAGCACGTCGAGCTTCTGGCCGACGTCGGGATCGAGCACGACGAAAGAGGGACCGGCGTCGGCCCTGGCCATCTCCCCTGCCGTCGCCGTCATCTCGGGCGTAAGGCCGATGAGCTGTTCGGGCACTTCGGGGCCGAAGCTGACGCAGCCGGCGAGCAGAGCGGATGCTGCGGCCAGCGCTGCAAGGGGTTTGGAAAGTCGTGCGGTCATGGCTCGTAATCCGGCAGTTGCGGGCCCTTGAGCAAGGCGCCAGCGCCCTGCTCGTCGATCTTCTCGGTAACGCGGCGCAGCGCGCGGCTGGTGGCGCGCAGGTCGCGGATCGCGGCCTCGGCGGCGGGAAGCGTCGAATCGGAGACCTGGTTCAGCGCCGGCTGCGCCGAGGCAAGCGTGGTCTTGAGCTCGTTCGAGGCTTCCTCGGCGGAAGCGAGTGTCGCGCGCAGCTGTTCGGCCAGCGAACTGCCCTCGTCGCCGAGCAAGGTGTCGGCCTTGCCCGCGACGCCTTCGAACGCGGCGAGCGTCTGCGTCGCCTGCCCCAGCGTGCCCTGCAGTTCGGCAAGCGTCGCATCGATGCGAGGGGTCGCCTGGGCAAGGTCGGCGCTCATCCTGTTGGTGTTGGCAAGGATGCCCGAAATCGCGCGCTGGTTGTCGTCGGAAAGGAGCATGTTCAGCCGCTCCGTCAGCGTCGCCAGCCGTTCGAGCAGGAGCGGTGCGTTCGAGAGGATTTCGCCAAGGCCGCTTCGCTTCGTCGGGATCACCGGCACGCCTTCCGGACCCGGCTCGGTCAGCGGCGGCGCACCCTTCTGCGCGCCTTCGAGCTGGATGTCGGAAACGCCGGTGAAGCTGCCCTGGATCGACGCGGTGGTCCCCTGCAGGACGGGCACGTCCTCTTTCACGGAGATGCGCACGCGCACGAAGCTCGGGTCCTCGTCCCACAGCTCGATCTGGGTCACCTGCCCGACCGGCACGCCCGAGTAGGCGACTTCCGATCCCTTCGCGAGCCCGTCGACCGACTGCTTGAAGAAGATGTCGTAGCGGTTCTGCTCACCCTCGTTCAGGCGGGCGATCCACACGATGAAGAACGCAAGGATCGCCAGCAGCGCCAGCGTGACGGCCCCGACAATGATATGATTTGCCCGCGTTTCCATTCGCTAACCCTATGAACTCCCGGCGGACAGCTTGTCCATGCCCTTGACCCGGTCCTGCGAATCTTTCGCGTTCCGGCCGCGCGGGCCATTGAAGTATTCTTGGATCCACGGATGGTCCGTCGCGAGCAGTTCCGGGATCGTGCCGACCGCGATGACCTGCTTGTCCGCCAGCACCGCGACCCGGTCGCAAATCTCGTAAAGCGTGTCGAGGTCGTGGGTGATCAGGAATACGGTAAGTCCCAGCGTCTCCTTGAGTTCCCTCGTGAGCCGGTCGAAGGCGGCCGCGCCAATGGGATCGAGGCCGGCGGTCGGCTCGTCGAGGAAGAGCAGCTCGGGATCGAGTGCCAAGGCGCGCGCAAGGCCGGCACGCTTCTTCATGCCGCCCGAAAGTTCGGACGGATACTTGTAGGCCGCTTCCTCGGGAAGGCCGGAAAGCTGGACCTTGAACCGGGCGATCTCCTGCCGCAGCTCGTCGCTCAGCTCGGGATAGAACTGCTTGAGCGGAACCTCGACGTTCTCGCCCACGGTCAGCGTCGAGAACAGCGCGCCGCCCTGGAACAGCACCCCCCAGCGCGAACGGATGTCGATGTCCTCGTCGTCCTCGGCCTCGGTGATCGAGTGGCCGAGCACCTCGATCGAACCTTCTGCCGGAATCTGCAGCCCGATGATCGATCGCATCAGCACCGACTTGCCCGTGCCCGAACCGCCGACGACGCCGATGATCTCGCCGCGGCGGACCTTGAGGTCGAGATCCTGGTGGATCGTGAAGCTGCCGAAGCGGTTGACCAGTCCTTCGACGATGATGGGATACTCGGGAACCGGATCGCTCATTCCCAGCCGAGCTCCGAGAAAAAGATCGCGAAGAACGCGTCGAGCACGATCACCGTGAAGATCGCGGTGACCACCGCCTGGGTCGTGCGAAGGCCGACTTCCTCGGCGTTACCCTTCACCTGCATGCCGTGGTAGCAGCCCGCCAGCGAGACGATCAGGCCGAATACCGGTCCCTTGATGAGGCCGATCCACAAGTCGTGGATGGGCACCACTTCCTGAATGCGCGACAGGAACGTGAAGAACGGGATGTCGAGCGCGAAGGCCGAGATGAACGCGCCCCCGATGATCGCCAGAACCGCCGAATAGAAGCCGAGCAGCGGCATCATCAGCATGGCCGCGAGCACGCGCGGAACCACGAGCGCCTCCATCGGCGAGACGCCGATCGTGCGCATCGCGTCGATTTCCTCGGTGAGGTTCATCGTGCCGATCTGCGCGGCGAAGGCCGAACCCGACCGGCCCGCGACCATGATCGCGGTCATCAGGATGCCCAGTTCGCGCAGCGAGAGCCGCCCGGTCAGGTTGATCGTGTAGATTTCCGCCCCGAACTGGGCGAGCTGCACCGCGCCCTGCTGCGCGATGACGATGCCGATGAGAAAGCTCATCAGCCCGATGATCGGCAGCGAGTTGACCCCGACGAGCTGCATCTGGCGCACCAGCGCCTTCCAGCGCATGCGGCCGGGATGGGCGATGATGCTGCCGAAAGAGGACAGAGTCGCGCCGAGAAAGCCCAGCACCGCGACGAAGCCTGTTCCCCAGCCCGCCACGATTTCCCCCGTTTCGGCGGCCACGCGCTTGATCGGGCCGGGTTCGGGAGGCGGATCGTAGGGCCGGTCTTCGACCGAACTGATCGCCGCGATCAGCCGCCTTGCCTGCTCGCTTTCTCCGACGATTTCGGCATCGTGGTCTTCGGCGAATTGCCAGGCAAGCCACGCGCCGGTCGTATCGATCTCGGTGACGCCCGACAGGTCGACGCGGTTAAAGGGATGATCGAGCTGTTCCAGCCGCCGGTCGAGATCGCCGATCGCGTGTACGCGAAGCGGGCCCTCGATCGCGAGAGTCGTCCCCTCGCCTCCGCCTTCGCCTTCGACGAGCGAAAAATCTGCCCACTGCCTCATTCCGTTTTTGTTCATGTCGGAAAAAGGGTGGCGGCACAAGTGCATCGCGGCGGGTGCGCGCTCAGGCTTGCACCCGTGTGCGCGCGCTGGCAAAGCCCCGCGCCATGACGACGAACGCTTCCGGCACGATGCTCGACAAGACTTTCGATCCCGCCGCGATCGAGGCGAGGTGGTACGCCCATTGGGAGGACAACGGCCTGTTCCGGCCCGAGCGCCCCGATGCGGCCCCCTTCACCATCGTGAACCCGCCGCCAAACGTTACCGGAAGCCTGCACATCGGGCACGCGCTCGACAATACGCTGCAGGACATCGTGATCCGCTACGAGCGCATGCGCGGCAAGGATGCGCTGTGGGTAGTGGGTACCGATCACGCCGGCATCGCGACCCAGATGGTCGTCGAACGCCAGCTCGAGGAGCGGCAGGACAAGCGCACGAACTACACCCGCGACGAATTCGTCGACAAGGTGTGGGACTGGAAGCACGAAAGCGGTGGCACCATCACCCGCCAGCTTCGCCGCCTCGGCTGCTCGATGGACTGGAGCCGCGAGCAGTTCACCATGGACCCGCACTTCACGAAGGCGGTGGTGAAGGTCTTCGTCGATCTCTACCGGCAGGGGCTGGTCTACCGCGACAAGCGGCTGGTCAACTGGGACCCCAAGCTGAAGACCGCGATCTCCGACCTCGAGGTCGAAACGCGCGAGATGCAGGGCAAGTTCTGGCACTTCCGCTACCCGCTGGCGGACGGCGTCACCCTGCCCGGCGGCGCGGATCACATCGTCGTCGCCACCACCCGGCCCGAGACGATGCTGGCCGACATGGCGCTTGCCGTCCATCCCGACGACGAGCGTTACAGGGCTGTAATCGGCAAGCACGTGAAGCTCCCGATCACCGGGCGGCTCATTCCCGTCGTGGCGGACGAGCATGCCGATCCCGAGCTCGGGTCGGGCGCGGTGAAGATCACGCCGGGCCACGATTTCAACGACTTCGACGTGGGCAAGCGCGCCGGGATCGCGCCCGCCGACATGCTCAACATGCTCGATGCGGAGGCTCGCGTCGTCCAGACCTCGGACCAGCTCGTACCCGCCGAACTCGTCGGTCTCGACCGGTTCGAGGCGCGCAAGCGCGTGGTCGCGATGATGGACGAACTCGGCCTGCTGGGCGAGATCGAGGACCGCGTCATCCAGACTCCCTTCGGCGACCGCGGCGGCGTTGTCATCGAACCCTGGCTGACCGACCAGTGGTACGCGAATGCCGGGGAACTTGCGAAGGCCCCGCTCGCCGCGGTGCGCGACGGCAGCATCGAGATCGTGCCCAAGACCTGGGAGAAGACCTTCTTCAACTGGATGGAGAACATCCAGCCCTGGTGCGTTTCGCGCCAGCTGTGGTGGGGCCACCGCATCCCCGCCGCCTACGGCCCCAGCTGGGACGGCGAGTACCTGTGGTTCGACTTCGCCGACAACACGCAGAACCCGGTGTTCGTGGGCGAGGACGACGAGGCGATCCTGGCACAGGCGCGCGAATACTACGGCGACCGCTTCGCCGAGATCGAGCTGACCGAGGGCATGGCCGAGATCGAGAAGCAGACGGTCGACGCGCTCAACAACCAGGGCGCGCCCGAGAAGATCTGGCTGCGCCGCGACGACAGCGTGCTCGACACGTGGTTCTCCTCCGCGCTGTGGCCCTTCGCGACGCTCGGCTGGCCCGACGACACCGCGCTCCTCGAGAAGCATTACCCCAACGACCTGCTCATCTCCGGCTTCGACATCCTGTTCTTCTGGGACGCGCGCATGGCGATGCAGGGGCTGCACTTCATGAAGGAGGTGCCGTGGAAGCGGCTCTATCTCCACGGCCTGGTGCGCGCGGCCGACGGGCAGAAGATGTCGAAGTCGAAGGGCAACGTCGTCGATCCGCTCGGCCTGATCGACCAGTACGGCGCCGATGCGCTGCGCTTCTTCATGGCGGCGATGGAGAGCCAGGGCCGCGACGTGAAAATGGACGAGCGCCGGGTCGAGGGATACCGCAATTTCGCGACCAAGCTGTGGAACGCGGCGCGTTTCTGCCAGTCGAACGACATCGGCGCGAGCAGCACCATCGCCGCTCCTCCCGCCACCCACGCGGTCAACAAGTGGATCGTCGGCGAAGTGGTCGAGACGCTGGCCGAACTCGACAGGGCGATGGCCGACCTGCGCTTCGATGCCGCCGCCAACACCATATACCACTTCGTCTGGGACCGCTTCTGCGACTGGTACCTCGAACTCATCAAGGGCCAGGTCGACGATGAGACGCGCGCCGTCGCCGGCTGGGTGCTCGACCAGATCCTCGTCATGCTCCACCCGTTCATGCCGTTCGTCACCGAGGAACTGTGGAGCGCCCTCGGCGACCGCGCGGGCTATCCCCTGATAACCGCGAAGTGGCCCGAGCCCGGTGCCAAAGTCGACCAAGGAGCAAAAAGTCAGATAGGTTGGCTAATCGATGCTGTTTCGCGCATTCGGTCAACGCGAGTTGAATTGAACATCGCGCCGAGCATACAATTGAATGCTTGGTTTACTGCGAATGATGATTTTGGAGACCTGACGTTTTCAATGGTTGAGCGGTCACTCAAAAGACTTGCGAGACTAGACAAAGCCTACCGTCCGTTAAGTGGACAATTTGGGCGCCCTAATCATCCACCGGTCCCTGATGGCGCCAAAGCTGTCTTTCCCTTAATTGGTGGTGACATCGAGATCCCGCTCGAAGGCGTGATCGACATCGAGGCCGAGAAGGCCCGACTGTCGAAGGCCATGCAGACCTCGCAAAAGGAACGCGATTCGCTCGCCAGGCGTCTGGAAAACCCCAGGTTCGTCGAGAAGGCGAAACCCGAGGCCGTCGAAAAGGCGCGCGCCGACCACGAGCACCACGCCGCCGAGGCAAGGCGGCTCGAGGCAGCGCTGGCGCGGCTGGGCTGAGTGACCGGCGCGCCGGGCAGCGCCGGACGCGATCGGTGCCGCCCGCCCCGCCCGCGCGTCAGGTGGGGCTGAGGCCGAAGGTATCGTCGACAATACGCGCCGCCAGCCGGTCGGCATCGTCGACATTGTCGCTCGCGGTGACGGCGACCAGCGGAGCGACGAGCCGGTAGGTCAGACCGTCCGGGCCCAGCGTCCGCGAGGCGCTGCCCTTGAGCATCGTGGGCACCACCCTCGTCAGCAGCTTGGTGCCGAAACCCTCGGCGCGCGTATCGCCATCGCCGTCCGCAGCCGCCCGGCCGCCGCCGTGCTCGCGCCAGACCAGTTCGAAGACCGCGTCGGTCACGCTCCATGAAATGTCGATGCGAACCGCGTCCGACGCAGACAGGCTGTACTTCTGCGCATTGGTCGCCAGTTCGTGAAGCGCAAGGCTGATCTGCTGGGCCGCTTCGGGATTGACCATCATCACCGGCCCCTCGCGCGAGAAACGCTGCCCGTAGGTGCCTTCGAGGACCCCGAGGCATTCGTCGATGACTGTCCGGAGCCGGATCGAGGTATCGTTCGTCCGCTCGATCGATTTGGTCGCGCTGGCGAGCGCCCGGATGCGGGCGAGGAAAGCGTCGAGGAATTCCTCGGTTCGCTGCGCTCCCTTGGCGGTCTGGACCGCGAGTGAGGTCACCACCGCGAGCAGGTTGGAACTGCGATGGACCGCCTCGCGCGCCTGCACCGCCAGCGTGGCGTTGGCGGACTTCAGGTCGCGGGTCCGCTCTTCGACCAGCCTTTCGAGCGAGGCCAGCGTTGCCTCGTGCGCCGCGATCTCGTCCCGAAGCCTGTCGTTGGTCTGCCTCAGCGCGTCCCGCGAGGGTATGGCGACAAGAGCGGGAACAAGCCTGAACAGCACGACAGCGGTGGTGACCGAAATCAGCCCGGTAATGAGCTTGACCACGCCCACCACCGGATAGACCGGGTACCAAAGCGTCACGATTCCCAGCAGGTGGGTAAGGCCGCAAAACAGGATGAACGAGGCGAAAAGGGCGACGATCCCGACATGCGGGACGTCAGCGCGCTTGCGCAGCACGGTCAGCAGCGCCAGCGGGATCGCGGTATAGGACAGGAAAATCAGCAGGTCCGAACCGGCCCACAGGATCAGGAGCCATGGCTCCCACAACAGGCACATGCCGTGCGGCATGTAGTCCCCGTGCTCGATGATTTGTTCCACTCCGTCGCCTTCCCGCACAGGCAGCCTCTTCGTCCAAGCAGGAGGCTTTACACGAAAGGCCGCGGATGGGTTGGTATCTCAAACGCCCGAGCACGCCAATCGGGTTGATGTGGCGACCGGGACACAGATGCTGAAACAAGTTCAGCATGACGGCTTGTCGCCCTTTCTCGCCAATCGTCACCCTAAACTCGTTTCAGGGTCCATTACCGCGCCGAAGCCGGATTCCGGCACTCGCCGCTTTCCTACGGTCGCCCGCGGTGTCAGAGTCGCGCCATGAAGCGTGTCGCCCTCACCCCGTTTTTCGAAGCAGCAAGGTGTCAACCGGCACCTTGTGGTATTATTTCCTTACGGATCAGGTCTTTGCAACCGGAACTTCAGAGCGACAGGGTGTCGCCTTTGTCAACTTCGCGGGGGTGTCCATGACGCTCGTACTGGCCACGACCGAGCCGGGCGAGGCGGAGATTTTCGCCTCGTTGCAGGGCGAAGGACCGGCGGTCGGCAGGCCATCGGTGTTCGTCCGGCTGTCGCGCTGCAATCTTGCCTGCACCTGGTGCGACACCGCCTACACCTGGCGTTTCGAGGGCGACAACCGGCCGCATCGCGATGCGGCGACGTTCGACAGGCGCGTCAACCAGGTCTCGATGAGCGAGGAGGACGCGGCGGCGCGGATCGCGGCTCTCGGGCCGGAGCGGCTGGTGATTACGGGCGGGGAGCCGCTGTTGCAGGGCGCAGCGCTTGCCCGGATGGTCGGTCAGCTCCCGGCCATGCACGTCGAGATCGAGACCAACGGGACGGTCGCGCCGCACCCCGCGCTCGACCCGCTGGTCCACCAGTACAACGTCAGCCCCAAGCTGGCGCATTCGGGCAATCCGGCGGAGCTTGCGCTGGTGCCCGAACGACTTGCCGGATGGGCGGCAGAGCCGCGCACGTTCTTCAAGTTCGTGGTGAGCAGCCAGAGCGATCTTGCTGAAATCGAACGACTTCAGTCAGATCACGCCATTCCCGGCGAGCGGCTTTTCGTGATGCCGGAAGGAACCGAAAGCGACACGCTGCGCGCGCGTTCGGCATGGCTGGCAGAGGCGGCGCTGGGGCGTGGCTGGCGCTTCACCGACCGGCTGCACATCCACCTCTACGGCGATACGCGCGGGACGTGACGACGATGCGAAACCTTCAGCACGCGCTGGTTGAGCGCAAACCCTGTCAGCGGCCCTGGGCGCGCCAGCGCTGGACGGTGCGCACGACCATCTCCTCCTCGCCGCCGCCGCCGTTCCACAGCTGCGTGAACGAGGGGTCTTCGGACGCGGGTCGCTTGAATTCCTCCAGGTCGTCGAAGGTCGCGCGGATCGGGATCGACACGCCCTCGCCGCAGATGATGCATTCGCGGTTGCGCAGCGCCGGGATCGAATCGAGGAAGCCGCGCGAACCTTCGGGCATCGCCGCCTTGACGAACGCCTGGTCGCGATCGTTGTTCAGGCGCATAGAGATGATCGTGCCGCACTGCGAAAGCACGCCTTCGGCAAGGTCGGACGGACGCTGCGTGATGAGTCCGAGCGAGATGCCGTACTTGCGGCCCTCCTTGGCGATGCGCGAAAGGACGCGGCCAACCGAGGAATCGTCGGCGTGCTTTTCGCTCGGCACGTACCGGTGCGCCTCCTCGCAGACGAGCAGGACGGGCCGGGTCTTCTCCTCGCGCGCCCAGATCGCGAAGTCGAAGACGAGGCGCGAAAGGACGGCGACCACAGTCGAGGTGATGTCCGACGGGACGCCCGAGACGTCGACGATCGAGATCGGCTTGCCGCGCGCGGGCAGGCGGAAGATCTTGGCGAGGAATTCGGACATCGTGTCGCCCACCAGCATGCCCGAGAACATGAACTGGTAGCGCGGGTCGGATTTCATCTCGTCGATCTTGTTCTTGATCCGCATGTAGGGCGCAGAGGTGCTGGCCTTGTCGAGCTTGCCCATCTCGTTCTGGATGATCGTCGAGAGGTCGGAGAGAAGATAGGGGATGGGCGCATCGACGGTGATCTTGCCCATCTGCTCTGCCAGCCGGTTCTTCATCCGCGCCTGGTAGAGGCACTTGGCGAGGATGTCGGCGTCGACCTGCCGGTCGTTGCCGCTGGAAGTGAGGAAGACTTCGCAGTGCTCCTCGAAGTTCATCAGCCAGTACGGCATCTGGAGGTTGGAGACGTCGAGGATCAGGCCGGTATTGCGGAACGCGGCGCTGTACTCGCCGTGCGGGTCGATCATCAGGACGTGCCCTTCGGGCGCGGCCTCGCAGATGCGGTGGAGGATAAGCGCGGCGCTGGTGGACTTGCCGGTACCGGTCGAGCCGAGCAGCGCGAAGTGCTTGCCGAGGAATGCGTCGACGTAGATGCCGGCGCGGATGTCCTTGGTGGGATATACGTTGCCCACCTGGATGCAGGCGCGCCCGTCGCTCGCGTAGATCTGGCGCAGGTCCGAATTGGTCGCCGGATAGACCAGCGCGCCGGGGATCGGGTAGCGGGTGACGCCGCGACGGAAGCTGTGGATGCGGCCGGTCAGCTTCTCCTCGTCGCCCTCGCCGAGGAAGTCGACCGAGGCGACGATGCCGCCGGGCGTGTCGTTGTCCTGCCGCTGCGTCCGGACGCTGGCGAGAAGCCAGTTGTTGCCGACGCGCACCTTGACCTGGCTGCCGACCTGCCCGGCCAGCGCGATCGAGGGGTCGAGGTCCGCGGCGCACTCGTTGAGGCGCTGGAGGTCGAGCGCGATCTTGGAGCCGGAGCCCGCGATCTCGGTGACGATGCCGATAGGTTCGTGGGCATTGTCGATTTCCCCGAGGCCGGGTTCGCCACCGATCTCTTGCGCAGTCGCCGGACGCGCCTCGCCGAAAGTCTGGGTACTCATCTCGGACATCACCGCGCATCCGTTCAACAAACAATATTCGATGCAGGGATAGGAGGACGAGGTTAATTTTGGGCAAACACTCCTAGACGAGCGCGAAGAGCCGGCCCGCCAGCCAGCCCATCAGGATCGAGATGGCCACCGCGATGACGCCGTAGAAGAACGACCGGTCGTCCGCGAAATCGGCCACCGCGCGCTCGAAACCCAGCTTGCGCACGTCGACCGAGCTGCTTGCGGACGTCACCACGCGCCCGTCGGTGATCGCGAAGGTTTCCGCGGTGTAGGTACCGATGGGGACGCTCGACGGCAGGTACATGCGTGCCTGGTAGAGGACCTGCTCCTTGATCTGCACGCCCGCCTCGTCCTGCCGGTAGAGGCCGTTGCGCGTCTTGAGGTCAACCAGGCCCTTCGAGAACCGCGCCTGCTCGTCCGGATCGATCGCGCCGATCGGCGAAAGCTGGAGCCACTGCAGGCCCAGTTCGTAGATCGCGGCGGTCTTCTCGTCGACGATGTCGGCAATCGGCTTCGACGATGCCAGCGCATAGTAGGAGGGCGCGGAACGCAACTCGGTGCTGTCGGCGTTGATCCACATGCCTGCGACCTTCTGCTTTTCGCGGAGCACGATGGATTCGGTCGGCCCCTTGAGAACGACGACGATATCGTAGTCCTGCCCGGCCCGCGTTCCCTGCGGGTTGAGGATCGCGCCGAACAGCAGGAGCTCGGTTCCGGTGAAGCCCTGCCTCAGCCGGATCTCGTGCTGTGAAATCTCTGGCACGAGGATCGGATCGCGCGCACCGCCGAGCAGCACGAGCAGGAGGATGGCGAGCGCTGCCCTCACAGCGGTGCCACCGAGTAGATTTCGTCGGGCCTGTAGCCGAGGCCGAGCGCCATCCTGAGGGCGACCAGCAGGACGAGCGCGGCAAGGACGAGCCGCAACCGCGACGGATTGATCTTTTGCGCGAACTGCGCGCCAAGCTGTGCGCCGGTGACCGAGCCGATCAGCAGCAGTGCTGCCAGAACGATGTCGACAGCCTTTGTCGTCAGCGAGTGCATCATCGTGGTTGCCATCGTCACGAACAGGATCTGGAAAAGCGAGGTGCCGACCACGACACCGGCACTCATGCCGAGAATATAGAGCATCGCTGGAACGAGCACGAAGCCCCCGCCGATACCCATGAGCATCGTGAGGATGCCCACGACCATGCCGATGAACAGCGGTGCCAGAGGCGAGATATAGAGACCCGAGCGATAGAAACGCCAGCGCATCGGCAGGTTCGCGACGAGCGGGTGATGTCGCCGCTTGCGTGCGGGGACTTGGGTGCCGGTCTTCTCGGCGGTGATTGCCTGGATGCTCTCGCGGCCCATCAGTATCCCGATCGATCCGAGCAGCACGACATAAAGTACGTTGATCACCGTATCGATTTGCCCAAGCTCCTCGAAAAGGCGGAACAGGACCGCCCCCATCGCGGTGCCGATGACGCCGCCCGCCACCATGACGCCGCCCATCTGGAAATCGACTCCACCGCGCCGGTAATGCGCGAACACACCCGAAACGCTGGCGCCGGTGACCTGACTGGCCGCCGATGCCGCCGCGACCGTCGGCGGCACACCGTAGAAAATCAGGAGCGGCGTCGTCAGGAATCCCCCGCCCACGCCGAACATGCCGGAAAGAAGCCCGGTCAGCGCGCCCAGCCCCACGATCACGAGACCGTTTACGGAAAGGTTGGCAATGGGAAGGTAGACGTCCATCTCTGGATCGTCCGCCTACCGCACTGCAGCGGTATAGGAAAGGCGTGACTCAGAAACCGGCGGATAGAGTCAGCGCGGGGCCGGAGCCGGGCGTCGCGTCGCCGGCGATGCGCACGCGCCAGTCGATGCCGAGGCGGGCCGAAGCGCCTTGCGATATCGGCACGCCCAGCGTCGCAGTCGGCCCGGCGTCGAGCCTTGCCGCACCTTCCTGCGCCCCGCCCCACGCACCGAGACCCGCCCGGAGATCGAACTCGCCGACGCCTGCGATCCGCTTGTCCACGCGCACTTGCCCATCCGCGAAGAATGTGGCGTCGCGCCCGCCTACATAGCCGCCCTGGGCGTAGGCTTCTCCCCTGAGACCGCCCGGGAGATCGGCAGGTGGCAATTGCGTCACGAGCATGGCCGCCGGCCGGACCTCGGTCCTGCCCGGACGCTCGCTGACGCGCCCTTCCGCCGCCGCCACGACGGGGATGCCGGAAACCGGCCTGACCGAAAAACCGGCGGCGACCTCGCGCTCGCCGGTCCCGTTCAATGCCGCGGTCGCGCGGACGTAGGCGGTCGGAGCCGCTTTCGAACCGCCCAGCCGATAGCGTGCGACAGCGCCGATCTGGCTGGCCCCGTAGGTCGGAGCGCCGGGGGCAGCGGCGAGGCCACCGGCGCCGCCGCCCTCGCGCAGAAGCAGCCAGCCATCACCCGACCAGCGTTTCGCCCGATGCGGCTCGGCGAACGGGGCACCCGCCGAACGCGGCGCAGGGGCGGCGTTGACGAATTCCGGTACCGGCATGTGCGACAACGCCGCCATCCAGAGCACCTGATGCCCGATCGCCTGCCTGACCTTCCGGTCGCCAGCCGCCCCGGGGATTGCGGCATCCGGGCCGAAACCACGCACATTCTGCGACGAGCCGGAGAACGAGGAAAGCGGCGCGGGGCGCTGTCCTTCGGGCCAGGTGAGCGGCATCGCTGGTGCCGTCCATCCCGGAGCTTCGGAGGGCGCCACTTCGCTCGGCCAGGCTTCGCTAGACACGCCGCCGGCAACGGTATTCGCGCTGACCGATGCCTCCACATCGGTGACCGGAGCCGTCGCGGCAATGCGATCGGCCTCCGGAAGAAACGCGTCGCTCAGGATCACTCCCCGGGCCGCAACCCACGAACCCAGGAGGAGGCAAAGCACGACCAGCGGCTGGCCTTTTCTGGCGGCGCGGGCCGTCATCGGGCGATGGCCCGACGGGCGGTGATCGACGGATGCGAGGCGTGTGCGGTCTTGTCCCAGCTAAGCTGCTGACCGCGCAGCGTACGGGCATAGGAGAACATTGCGCGGCGCCCGGCCATGATCGCGATCACGTTGGCCACGGGTATGCGCAGAACCGAGCGGATCCCTTCGGCCACTCCGTATTCGCGCGCGGTGAAGGCATAACGCCAGGCCGCGCGCCACAGGAAGCTCGAGAAACTGACCACCAGCATGATCTCCAGCGCGGGCGAAAGCGGCTGTACTCCGTCCCATCCGGCTGCACGCGCGGCAAGCAGGACGCCCTCGATCACCAGCAGCAGGTACGCGGCGGCAAGCACGATTGCGGTCAGCGGTCCGCGCCGGTCGCGAAGGGCCATCCACACGTCGACGGCACGACCTGTCCAGCCCAGCCTGTCCCAGCCCTGCAACGCGATTCCGTGTATCCACCGCGTCTTCTGGCGCACCGCTTCCTCGAGCGTGGCGGGAAAGAACGACCGCGTCGCGACGAGTTCGCCCCCGGAGTCGCGCAACCGGAGGAAACGCCCCTTCGCGGTGCCGCGCGAGAAAGTCAGGCCGAGCTCGTAGTCCTCTGTCAGGCACTCCGCCTCGAAAGGCCCCGCCTGCCCCGCTCCCATCCTGCGCGCCGCCAGCCCCGCCAGTGCCAGACGCGAAAAGCCGCAGCCGACGCCTGCCGCAGGGATGGCCGCCCCGACCGCGCCGCGCAGGACCAGCGACTTGGCATGGGCTTCGGTGAATTCGTCTGCATAGTGCCCGGCGATCCACGGCGAAGCGGGCTGCGGCTCGGGCCGGACCGGCAATTGCACGAAATCGCTGTCTGCCAGCCCGCGGTCTATCGCGACGAGCGCGGCGGGATGCACCATGTCTTCCGCATCGTGCAGGACGACGCTGGTGAAGGCCCTGCCGGTCCGTGCCTCGTCCGCACCCATCGCAGCGTAGAGCCGGTTGAGGCAGTCGGCCTTGGTCGTCGGTCCCGCACGGTCGTGAATGACGAGCCGGATGCGCGCATCGGTGTCCGAGCCCGCCATCGCCGCGGCGACCGTAGCGCTGTCATTCGCGTAGCAGCCGACGTAGACCGTGAAACGGTCCTGCGACCATGCGCGCAGCATGTGCCTGACGGTGTGCGAAATGACTTCGGCTTCGTGCCATGCGGGTACGAAGACCGCGATCCGCCCCTGCAGCGGTTCTGCCTCGATACCCGGCGCAAGAGCGACGTCGCGCGCGCGCCCGCTCAACCGGAGCCACAGCCAGCCTAGGTCGACGGCGAATTCGTCGACGGCGCTGACCACGAACCAGAACGCGGCGAACAAAAGCAGTTCGCGCTCGACGATCTGCAGGGCACTGAGCACCTGCAGCACGAAATCTGACATCCCCCCCGGCATGAATCCGGCAACCCCCGTAAGCACTTACCCCGCAAAGGTGCCTATTGCCTTTGGGATGTTCTTGCAACGGCTAGGAGTTTCGTCAAAAAGGGCGCCGATGAGCCGCAACCGACATCTGCTGAACCGGGTGGCAAGCGTGGCGACCAAGATGCTCGGGGGCGAAGCCGCTGCCGGCGTCCTGCTGATCATCGTGGCGATCGCCGCGATGCTGGTCGCCAATTCCCCGCTTGCGCACGAGTACCACGAACTCTTCCACGGAGAGCTTGGCTGGACGCCGATCCCCAAGCTGGACAACCTCCACCTGTGGATCAACGACGCGCTGATGGCGATCTTCTTCTTCGTCGTCGGGCTCGAGATCAAGCGGGAGGTCCTCGAAGGCGAACTGTCGAGCGCGAAGAAGCGCCGTTTGCCCGTGATCGCCGCGGCGGCGGGCATGTTCTTCCCCGCTATCGTGTACCTCGGCATCGCCGGTACCAGCATGCCCGAACAGCGCGGCTGGGCCATCCCGGCGGCAACCGACATCGCCTTTGCGATGGGCGTGATCGGACTGCTCGGCAAACGCGTGCCGCCCTCGTTGCGGCTGTTCCTGCTGACGGTAGCCATCGTCGACGACCTTGGCGCGGTGGCGATCATCGCGATCTTCTATACCGCCTCGATAAAGCTGGTCTGGCTGATCGCGGCGCTGATCGTCCTGTCCGGGATGATCGCCCTCACCCGGATGCGCGTGAACAGCTACCTTGCCTATATCGCGCTGGCGCTGGTGTTGTGGTTCTGCGTGCTAAACTCGGGCGTTCACGCCACGATCGCGGGCGTCGCTGCCGCGTTCACCATCCCCATCCGCGTCAACAAGGGCGGGGACAGCATGCTGCTGCGCATGGAGCACGCGCTGGTACCCTGGAACAGCTACATCATCGTACCGCTTTTCGGCTTCGCCAATGCCGGCGTCGCGCTGGAGGGTATCGGGATGCAGGGGCTGGTCGACCCGATTCCGCTCGGCATCGCGGCAGGGCTGTTCGTCGGCAAGCAGGTCGGCATCTTCAGCGCCATTTTCGCCGCGGACAGGATAGGGGTGGCGCCACGGCCCGAGGGTGCGAGCTGGGTTCAGCTCTGGGGCATGTCGATCCTGACCGGTATCGGGTTCACAATGAGCCTGTTCATCGGCGCGCTGGCGTTCCCCGCCTACCCGCACCTGATCGAGGAAGCGAAGCTGGGCGTGCTCACGGGCTCGCTTCTGTCCTCGCTGCTCGGGTACGGCATCCTGCGTTTCGCGCCGAAGCACAGGGCCGTCGCCGCTCCGGCCTGATCCGGGCGGTCACCAGCTGCCGGTATTGGGCATGCCGGCCCAGGGCTCCTTCGGCTCGAGCTGGTCGTCCTGAAGCAGTTCGATCGAGATCCCGTCGGGAGAGCGGACGAAGGCCATGCGCCCGTCGCGCGGCGGCCGGTTTATCGTGACGCCCGCATCCATCAGGCGCTGGCAAGTCTCGTAGATGTCGTCGACCCGGTATGCGAGGTGCCCGAAATTTCGACCGCCCGCGTACTTCTCCGGCTCGCTGCCGTCTTCGGGCGGCCAATTGTAGGTCAGCTCGACCTCTGCCACGTCCTCTTGCCCCGGCGCTGCTAGGAAAATCAGCGTGAAGCGGCCTTCCTCGCTAGAGTAGCGGCGAACCTCCCCGACACCGAACAGGTTGAAGAAGGCGATGGTGGCATCCGGATCGGACACACGGATCATGGTATGGAGATATCGGGTCAAGCCAAGGCTCCTCAACGGTTCGTCGACAATATAAAACGGTTCATCGCGCATACAGCCATGCATCGATAGTCTCTCCGCAATCTCACAGTTGGGAGTTCCGGGCAATGCAAGAGGATGGCGAAGAGCAGGCGAACGGCAATTCGGCAAGGTTCGGCGAAACCGCGCGAACGTGGCTCGGCAGCGCCGCGATCGTGGCTCTCGGCATCGTGGTCGGTGGCTATTTCATGGGCGACGGGCTGGTCAGGGCCAAGCAGGCCGACCGCTCGGTGACGGTGCGCGGACTGGCGGAACGCGACGTCATGGCCGATCTTGCGACCTGGACGATCAGCTACTCGGCGACCGCCGACGACCTCGCATCGGCCCAGAGCAGCGTCGACCGGGATTCGCGCTCCCTGCAGGAGTTCTTCCGCGAGCTTGGCTTTCCCGACGAGGCGTTGCAACCGACCGGGGTGAACGTATCGCAATATACCGACAACGGCATACCGAAGTTCACCGTCAGGCAGCGCATGAGCCTGCGCAGCGAGGACATCAAACGCGCCGAGAGCGCGGTCCGGCGCCAATTCGAACTGGTCCGGCGCGGTGTCGTGCTGGAGGACGGCTCGGGCATGTCCTACACATTCACAGGCCTCAACGAGATCAAGCCCGGCATGGTCGCCGAGGCGACCCGCGATGCAAGGGCCGCCGCTGAACAGTTCGCCAAGGACAGCGGCACGTCTGTCGGAACGATCCGCAAGGCAACGCAGGGCTATTTCGAGATCGCCGCACGCGACGGCGATTCGGGCAGTGGCTGGGGCGTCTCGGACACGCCCTACAAGAAAGTGCGTGTCGTCACGACGGTGGACTTCTACCTGCGCTGACCATCGCAATGAACGCGAAAGGCCCGCCTGGCAAAACCGGGCGGGCCTTCGTTTGTGCGCGAGAAGATCGCCGCGATCAGAACGACGCGGAAAGCGTTCCCACGATCGCGCTGTCGGTGAACTTGTAGCTGCCCGGCAGTTCGTCACCTTCGGCATCCACGTAAGCCACGCCGACCGAAACGTTGTCGGTCAGGGCAAGGTCCGCACCGATCGACCAGTCGAACGCGTCGCCGTCGTCGGTGAAGGTCAGGAAGCCGTCGGTGTAGCCGATGTGCGCCGAAAGGCTGACCGGCGTGTCGGGGATGCCGACGCCGAGGTCGAGGTAGAGATAGAGGTTATCGTCGCCGCCGAGCGAATCCTGCTCGAACGCGTAAGCGACGCCGACCGTGGTTTCGACAGGGCCGAAAGCATAGCCGACCGAACCGTAGACTTCCCAGTAGTCCGAATCGAAGTTTCCGGCATTCGGGTAGACGTAATAGATCACGCCGATGTCGAAGGAAGCGCCGCCCCCGAATTCACCGCCGAAGCCGGCATAGAGATCGAGTTCGGTGTGGCCGTAGCCGACCGTGTCCTCGTCGAGCGAAGATGCCCAGGTACCGATGTAGAAACCACTCTCGTGACCGAGATCGACACCACCCTGGATGGCAATGTCACCGCCGGAGAGATCGACCCCGCGGAAGCGGTACTCGGATACTATGGCGACGTTGGCCGAAACGGAAATGGGGCCTTCTTCGTCCTGAGCCAGCGCGGGAGTCGCTACAAAAGCCGAACCGGCCAGAACGGTTGCGGCAACGATGCCGCGGATGGACGTAAGCATGGACAAGTTTCCCTCATTCGAGTTGGTGTCTCGTCCCACCTGCGCAGCCACGCACGTCTCTTTGGTGGACGCGCTTGCGATTGCAGCGTCCACCTGCACGGTTTTGTTGCATTGCACAAGGCTCAACGGCAAGAAACATGCACGGATCGCCCGAAACTGTTGTTTTTATGACACGGACTCATCCGCGAGCGGTTCAACTTGTCGTAAGGCAACTCAGCGCCTAGCTACCGCGTTGCAACATGGTGAAGATGGAAACCTTCAGGCAACTCTTCTCGAGAAGAGCCTCTCGACCGGGCGCGGGCATCCCGACGGGCGAGCGCGTCTATGCGGTCGGCGATGTCCACGGCCGCCTCGACCTGCTCAGGACGATCGCCACCGCGATCGACGCGGACGAGAGCGAGCGGCCGGCAGCGCGCACCACCATCGTCCTGCTCGGCGATCTCGTCGACCGGGGACCGCAGAGCGCCCAGGTCATCGACTTTGCGCGGCAGTGGCAGCAGCGCCGCCGGGTTCGCATTCTTTCGGGAAACCACGAGGAAATGTTCCTGCTCGCCCTGGAGAGACTGGGCGGGTTCCGGGCCTTCCTGCGCTCCGGCGGGCGCGAGACGGTCCTCTCATACGGTGTCGACGCAGCCGCCTTTCACGGCGCGGACCTCGAAGAGGCGCATCGCATGATGGTCGAAGCGGTACCACAAGATCACGTCGCGTTCATGCGCTCGTTCGAGGACACCATCCGCATCGGCGACTATCTGTTCGTTCACGCCGGCATCCGACCCGAAGCGCCCCTCGAACGGCAGGATGCGCGCGACTTTCGGTGGATACGCGAACCGTTCCTCAGCCACTCGGGCGACCACGGTGCCATCGTCGTCCACGGCCATACAATCTCGGACGAACCGGCAATGCGTGGCAACCGCATAGGCATCGACACTGGCGCCTTCATGTCGGGGAGGCTAACGGCGTTGGGACTCGAAGGGACCGATCGCTGGTTGATCGAAACGATCGATCGCGAGGGGACAATCGGGGCGTCGATCAGAGCCGCCTAGGGGAACTCTATGAAAATCGCGATGGTTGGGTCGGGCTATGTCGGCCTGGTTTCGGGCGCTTGCTTTGCCGATTTCGGCCATGACGTCGTCTGCATCGACAAGGATCCGGCGAAGATCGACCGGCTGAAGGCCGGGCAGATGCCGATCTACGAACCCGGCCTCGAGGATCTGGTCGAGAGAAACGTGCGCGGAGGCCGGCTTTCCTTCACGACCGACCTTGCTTCCGGCATCGCCGGTGCAGGTGCGATCTTCATTGCCGTCGGCACGCCCTCGCGCCGCGGCGACGGTCACGCCGACCTTTCGTTCGTCCACGCGGTGGCGCGCGAGGTCGGGGCAAATCTCGCGCAGCCGGCCGTTATCGTCACGAAATCGACCGTTCCCGTCGGCACCGGCGACGAAGTGGAGCGCATCCTTCGCGAATCGGGCACCGAGCACCGCTTCGCTGTCGCATCCAACCCCGAATTCCTGAGAGAAGGTGCCGCCATCGGCGACTTCAAGCGCCCCGACCGCATCGTCATCGGCACCGACGACGAGTGGGCGCGCGGCATCATGAACGAAGTCTATCGCCCGCTCTTTCTCAACAAGGCGCCAATCCTGTTCACCAGCCGGCGATCGGCCGAACTCGTCAAGTACGCCGCGAACGCATTCCTTGCGACCAAGATCACTTTCATCAACGAGATGGCGGACTTGTGCGAGAAGGTTGGCGGCAACGTCCAGGACATCGCGCGCGGCATGGGCCTGGACAACCGCATCGGCGCCAAGTTCCTCCATGCCGGCCCCGGCTATGGCGGAAGCTGCTTCCCGAAGGACACGCTTGCCCTGCTCAAGACCGCAGAGGACAACGGTGTGCCTCTGCGGCTCGTCGAATCGGTCGTGAAGGTGAACGATTCACGCAAGCGCGCGATGGGCCGCAAGGTGATCGACGCGCTGGGCAGCGAGCCGCGCGGGAAGCGGGTTGCGTTGCTTGGGCTGACCTTCAAGCCCAACACCGATGATATGCGCGATGCACCTTCCATCGCAATCGCGCAGGCACTCGACGACGCCGGCGTCGAGGTCACCGCCTACGATCCGGAAGGCATGGAACTCGCCAAACCGCTGATGCAGCATGTCGAGATGTCGGAAAGTGCGTACGAAGCGGCAAGGAACGCCGATGCGGTGGCGATCGTGACCGAATGGGACGCCTTCCGCGCGCTTGACCTCGATCGGCTCAAGGAGGTCGCCAGGGCACCGGTTCTGGTAGACCTGCGCAATGTCTACGACCCCGAGGAAGTCCGCGCCAAGGGGTTCCGATACTCGTCCATCGGACGCGGATGACCGCATCGGCCCGCGGCCTCGTGATACCGGAAATCGTGCCAGGGAGCCTGTAAGCCGGGTTCTGTCTTGCAGCCCCGTATCCGAAGACGCGGGCTGCAAGGGCAGCCATTCCTCTCGGCGACGGATTGCTCCGCCGCTCCAGCGACCAACCCGGGCAGCATGGGTCCGGAACCGACCCGCCTTGACGGCACGCTGCCCCTATTCGGTCTTGCTCCGGGTGGGGTTTGCCGTGCCGCGACCGTTGCCGGCCGCGCGGTGCGCTCTTGCCGCACCCTTTCACCCTTGCCTGTACGCGCGAGGCGCCAACGGCGGTTTGCTTTCTGTGGCACTGTCCCTGAGCTTCGGGTCCCGAAGGACCGTGGCCCGGCGGGCGTTACCCGCCACCCTTGTTCCGTGGAGCCCGGACTTTCCTCGGCGCGAAAACGCGACGCGACTGCCCGGCCCCCTGGCACGGGGACCTACCTAGCATGGCCGGTGTCGCGCTCCAACAGAAGCTCGAACAGCAGGCTGCCAAGCTGCCCGTCGATCTCGCCGTCGATCAGCGACGGGCGAAACCGCCGCTGGAACGCGGCCACCGCCGCGTGGCCATCGGTGATGTCGTAGCCGAAGCGTTCGAGGGCCAGGTAGAATGCCCCCGGATTGTCGTAGAGCAGGTAAATCTTCGGCTCGGGCACCGGCAGCGCCAGGCGCAGGCGCGCCAGTCTCTCCCAGTCGAAAAGCTCGCCCGGGTCCATCTTGCGCGCAGGCGCGATGTCCGAATGACCCACGACGTTGGCGCGCGGGATGTCGTGCCGCTCGACGATGTTGGCAAGCAGCGGCAGCAGCGCCTCCATCTGTGCATCGGTGAATTCACGATAGCCCCATTCGTGGCCGGGATTGACGAGCTCGATCCCGATGCTCGCCGAATTCACGTCGGTCACGCCGCGCCAGTAGGACTTGCCCGCATGCCAGGCGCGCTTGTCTTCCTCGACGAGCTGGGTGACCGTTCCGTCCTCGTCGATCATGTAGTGCGCGGAAACCGCCGCTTCGGCATCGCACATCCGCTCGAGCGCTTCCTCGGCGCTTTTCATGCCGGTGTAGTGAAGCACCACCATCGAAATGGGCAGCGCACGTTCGTTGCAGTTCGGGGATGATACCTCGCGGTGGACCAGCCAGCGCTTCATCCCCGGCATCGGTCAGGCCGCGGGGAGCACGGCGCCGAGCACCAGCGCGTCCTCGCCCAGCATGTGTTGCAGCCCTCCCCCGACGCTCTGCGCAAGCTGGTTGAGCATCGCGGCCGGCGCGGTCCGGCTCGACAGGTCGCCATCGGGCAGCGAGCCGTCGAGGGCCCGTCCAATATCGGCATCGAACGCGATCTTGGCACCCGCCGCGCGCACGACGATCTCGCTCGCCCCGTCGCGCAGTTCCGCCGCGATATCGAGCGTTCCGCCGCGCACCAGCGCGTCCATCCCGATCAGCGAGAAATTGAGAAGCGTCTTCACCGCCGGTTTCGGCAACGATTCGCTGCCCAGCGCCCAGTTGATCGCGATCCTCTCGTTGTTGCCGACGAGCGCCTCGATAAGCGAGCGCGCCTCGGACACCGGTACGAGATCGCCGAATCCTCCCGCCGCACCGAAAGCCAGGCGGAAGAACTTGAGCTTGTCGGTCGAGATACGCGCACTCTGCTCGAGCAGCTCGAAGCAGCGCTCGCGCATTTGCGGGTCCTTTTCCTCGGACAGCAGTTCAAGGCCATTCGACAAGGCGCCGACCGGGCTCAGCATGTCGTGGCAAAGCCGCGAACAAAGCAGGCTGGCAAGGTCGAGCGAACTGGTGGTCATAGAGTCAGGCCTTCGGTCGGCGGAACGGGTCCGGTCGGGCGAGCGAAGGGTTGGCAGCGGAAATCGGGTCCCCGCATTGTCCTCCCCCTGTGAACATGCCCCTTAGCCGGCCTTAAAGCGCAACCGGGCCGGAGAAAAGCCCCTTGGCCGGAAACGCGCCTCAGTGTTCGGCCCGGAGTGGCTGGATCGCGACGAAGCCCGATTCGCTGTCGCGCCAGAACTTCACGTCCTCTCCCGCTACGATCGCCCATATCCTGCCGTCGCGCGCCGCGCTGGCCCGGTCGCTGGCGGAAGGTATCGCGCGACCCTCGGGATGCGAATGGTAGTATCCGATCACCTCCGGTCCGTCCTCCCGCGCGGCCTTGTGCGCCTTTACCAGAGCCGCAGGATCGATCTCGAAATTGGCGACGGGGTCCTCGGCGACGTTCGCGGTCGGCTTCACGAAGGTTATGCGATCCTTCCGCCCGAGCAGCAGGCCGCAGCACTCTTCGGGCGCGGCGTTCCTGGCCTCAGAAACGAGACGCGAGACGACCTTGCTTGTCACTTCGATAGGCATTCCCCACATCATAGTCATGGGGACGGGGGAACGCATCATCGAAGGGAAAATTTCCTCGGACGGCGAACGCCTGGACAAGGCGCTGGCGCTGGCCACCAACCTCTCGCGCGAACGGATCAAGGCCTTGCTCGGCGAGGGTCGCATCATGCTTGCGGGCAGGACTGTCGGGCAGGCGTCGCTGAAACCGGCTACCGGCACCTCGTTCGCCATTCGCGTGCCGGAAGCGGTGCCCGCCGAGGCGAAGGCGCAGGACATTCCGCTGGACGTTGTTTTCGAGGACGAGCATCTCATCGTGGTCGACAAGCCTGCCGGGCTGGTCGTCCATCCCGCCGCGGGAAATCCGGACGGGACACTGGTCAATGCGCTGCTTCATCATTGCCACGGCCAGCTATCCGGGATCGGAGGGGTTGCGCGCCCCGGAATCGTCCACCGCATCGACAAGGATACGTCCGGCCTGCTCGTCGTCGCCAAGACCGACGCCGCGCACGAAGGCCTGGCATCCCAGTTCGCCGACCATTCGATCGAGCGCGCCTATCGCGCGATCGTCTCCGGCAGGCCGACCCCCGCTGCCGGAACCGTAACCGGCGCCATCGCCCGCTCGTCGCATGATCGCAAGAAGATGGCGATGGTGGAGGACGGGCGCGGCAAGCATGCGGTTACGCACTACAAAACACTCGAAACACTGGGTGATGCGGCGCTTCTGGAATGCCGGCTGGAAACCGGGCGAACCCACCAGGTTCGTGTTCACATGTCGTCAATCGGGCATCCGCTATTGGGGGATCCGAACTATGGACGCACACCATCCCGGTTTCGGCCGATCCTCAAAACCCTCGCGTTTCGTCGACAGGCGCTGCATGCAGCGGAACTCGGCCTTGTTCACCCCGTTAGTAGGGAAAGGCTGCATTTCGACAGCGCGATGCCTGCGGATATGCAGGCACTCATAGACGATTTACGGAACTGAAATCGGTTTTTTGGTGTATATTGTGAAGGTGACCGCGATTTAAGATGCCAAGCATGGGTCTTCAAGAGTCGGTCGACGATTGAAAGGACAGGTAGGAAAAGTGAGCAACCAGCGCAATCTCCCGGCCGTGCCAGCTTTGGGCGGCGAACATAGCCTCAATCGCTATCTCTCGGAGATCAAGAAATTCCCGATTCTCGCGCCCGAGCAGGAATACATGCTCGCCAAGCGCTACAAGGAACACGAGGATCCCGATGCTGCCGCGCAACTGGTGACCAGCCACCTTCGCCTCGTCGCGAAGATCGCGATGGGCTATCGCGGCTACGGCCTCCCCGTCTCCGAACTCATCTCCGAAGGCAACATCGGCCTCATGCAAGGCGTCAAGAAGTTCGAACCCGATCGCGGGTTCCGGTTGGCGACCTATGCCATGTGGTGGATCAAGGCCTCGATCCAGGAATTCATCCTGCGCTCGTGGAGCCTCGTGAAGATGGGCACCACCGCCGCCCAGAAGAAGCTGTTCTTCAACCTGCGCCGGATGAAGAAGAACCTCGACGCCTACGAGGATTCCGACCTTCATCCCGACGATGTGAAGAAGATCGCGACCGATCTCGGCGTTTCCGAAACCGAAGTCGTCAACATGAACCGCCGGATGATGATGGGCGGCGACGCTTCGCTCAACGTATCGCTGCGCGAGGAAGGCGAAGGCCAGTGGATGGACATCCTGCAGGATGACAATCCGCTGCAGGATGAGATCGTCGCCGAGGCCGAGGAAAAGACCGTCCGCCACGACATGCTCGTGGAGGCAATGGACGGCCTTAACGAGCGCGAGCGCGACATCCTGACCGAGCGCCGCCTGACCGAGGATCCCAAGACGCTCGAGGAGCTTAGCCAGGTCTACAAGGTCAGTCGCGAACGCGTCCGCCAGATCGAGGTTCGTGCTTTCGAAAAGCTTCAGAAGGCGATGAAGAACATTGCCACCGACAGGCGGCTCATCGCCGCGACCTGAACGAAAGTCGCAAAGTAATTCAGGCTATTGGCCGGCCCCGAACCATCGCGGGCCGGCCTTTTTATTGACCGTGTACGCTCCGATGTTATCCTCCGGGGCCATGCCGACTCCGTCAACCAAGCCGAAGATCGCGTTCACGGGCAACGAATCGTGGATTTCGCCGCTGATCACCGAGGCATTCAGGGAGTTCAAGGGCGCGGAACTTTACGACAACACCGACAAGTTCAAGAAGTCGGTCGCGTTCGAGAAGGACCTGCTCAAGAAGGGATACATGGATCCCAAGACCGCCCCGAAGTTCGACAAGGGGCCGAAGAGTTTCGACATGACGGTCAATGGCCGGAACGGGTATTTCGAGGTCAGTGCGGGTGGCAAGACCCAGCGCATCCCCATCGGACATATCAAGACGATGGAACAACTCGATGCAATGCTGCGCAAGGTCATCATGGCGATGCGGCAGATGCTGACGCAGGTTCGGAACGGCCCGGCACGCTTTTCCTGATTCAGCCAGTCGCAGGCGGCGATCCGGTCCGCTTGCAAAGGTCCCTCACACAGCAGCATTGCCTGCATGCCGCCTTAGCGGCTAGTCCGAGTTCATGGCGAAAGCGAAAAGACCGGGGTGCGTTTATTCCGCGACGCAGTTTCTTGCACGCCTCATCGTATGGTTCCTGGCGATCAGCGTGGGCCTCGTCCTGCTGTTTCGCTTCGTACCGCCACCGCTGACCGCGACCATGGTGTTCGACGAGCACGGTTTCACCAAGGACTGGACACCGCTTTCGCGGATAGACCGCAACATGGTCTCCGCCGTTATCGGGGCCGAGGATTCAAAGTTCTGCTCTCACGACGGATTCGACCGCGAGGCGATCGAACAGGCGATGGCGCGCAATGCGAAAGGCGGGCGCTTGCGCGGCGGCTCGACAATCAGCCAGCAGACCGCCAAGAACGTTTTCCTCTGGCAGGGAAGCGGCTGGGACCGCTGGCTTCGCAAGGGGCTGGAAGCCTGGTTCACCTTCCTGATCGAGACGATCTGGACCAAGCGCCGGATCATCGAGGTCTACCTCAACGTAGCTGAGACCGGCATCGGCACCTACGGGGTCGAAGCCGGTGCGCACCGCTACTTCGACAAGTCCGCCGCCAGGCTGACGCGCGACGAGGCGGCGCGCATGGCCGCCGCCCTGCCCAGCCCCAAGAAACGCGCCGTGCGCAACCCGGCAGGCTTCACACGCCGCTACGCCAACACGATCGCCGCGCGCATCGGCGTCGTGCGCCGTGATGGCCTCGACGCCTGCGTGTATGAATAAGGTGGCCCGTTTTTCCCGGCCATGAAACGCGGAACGGCGACACCCGGGGGTGCCGCCACCCGCTTGCTCTTTCGGTAGCTCAGTAGCCGAAAAGGATTGCCACGCTGAACGCGCGCGGAGCGCCGATCTGCAGGAACGGCGAGCTGTCCAGCGATCCGTCGAAGCCCGACACGTAGAACTCGTCGAACAGGTTGGTGACGTTAAGCTGTATCGCCACGTCACCGCCCATCGGCGATTCGGCCAGCTTGTACCGCAGGTCGAGGTCGACAAGCGTGTAGCCGTCGGCTGTCCGGCCAAGCGGTTCGAGCACAAGGTTGGCGTCGTTGAGGTAACGCTTGCCGGTGTGCTTGGCCTGCGCGCCCAGGCTGAAATCGCCAAACGTCACCTCGCCACGCGCGCCGAGAGTGAACACCGGTGCGCCGCTTTCCTTCTTGCCGCCCGTCGGGATCACGCCATCGGCGGTGAGGATGTCCTCCTTGATCTCCGAATCGTACCAGGAACCGAAGACGTACAGGAAAGTGTTGGGTGTCGGCTGCCACGCTACCGACCCGTCGATCCCATATTTGTCGACCGAACCGAGGTTCCGGTAGACCGTCTCGTCGAGCACCGGGTCGTAGGCGGAAGCCAGGCGGTTCTTGTACTTGGTGTACCAGCCGGCAAGCTGCGCCTGCACGGTGCCGGTCTGGAACCGGACGCCCGCATCGAAGCTGTCGGTCGTCTCGGGGACGGGACGCGCTTCGGCGACGTTGGGGAAGAACAGCGAGTCGTACAGCGGATCGGTACCCGGAACCGAAAGCCCCTTCGCGTAATTGGCGAAGATCGATGCGTCATCGGTCACATTGTAGACGATGCCCACGTTCGGCAGGAGCTTGTCGTACTTGTAGCTTCTCGACTGCGGCGGGGCAGCGCGCGGGTTGGCAGCCTCGTAGGCCGCCGGGTCCTGATTGTCGAAGCAGTCGAGGAACCCGGAAGCGGAAGTCGTATAGCAGTACTGGTTCAGCTCGCGCTTGAAGAAAGGCGCGCGCAGGCCGAGGACTGCCGTCAGCGGACCGAAGTTGCCCCGATATTCGCCCGAGACCTGGTGCAGGATCGCGTAGGACAGGCGGTTGCGCTTGTTGAGGACGAAACCATCGGCGGTCACCAGCGGATCGTTGATCGGGAAGACGTCCGCGATCTCGCCATTGGGAAGCGCCACGGATGTCGCACCGGTCTGGCGGTGACGCGCGCGGTCCCAGGTGTAGGCGACGCGCACGCGGTGGTCGGGATTGATGTCGTAGGCCAGCGAGGCGATGACGCCGTAACGGCGGGTCTTGGTCTGGCTGGGATCGTGCCCCGTCACCTCGTCCAGCGTGTCGCCGTCACCGTTCAGGTCGCGGCCGAAGTAGTAACCACCCCGCAGGAAGCCGGTATATTCCACGCCGTTGTACGAGCGGGTCTGCTCGAGAAGCTCCTCGTCGCCGCCGCCGTTCGCCTTGACGTACTGGAAGCTCGGATCGACCGTCAGGATCAGGCCGTCCATCAGCGTGAAGCGCGATGAACCGCGGATGTTGCCCGTGTTCGAGGGGTTGTAGCGGCGGTCGAATTCGGCGCCGCAATTGTTGTCGACGTCGCGGACGCCGGGCGTCGGCGTGTCGACGGTGCAGGGATAGTTGATCTCGTAGTAGCGGCCACGCTTGGTCGTCGGGAACCCGCTGACCGAGAACGAACCGAAGAAATTGTTGCGGTTCTGGTTGTAGTGGCCCGCAACTGCGATGAAATCGCCGTTGGATCCCAGTTCCTGGAAAATCCGTCCGTTGTACTGCTGCTTGTCCACGACGCCGTAATTGTTGAACGGATTGTCGTAGCGCACGTAGCTCGCAGAGAAGAATGCCTTGGTGCCCATACCGGTAAGGTCCCCGGTATCGATCATGCCGAAGCCGCGGATGTACGGGCGGTCTCCCGCACCCGGCGCGATGATGTTGCCGTAGCTGATGCTTGCGGTCAGCTTGAATTCGTCTTCAGGCACCTTGGTGCGAAGGTTGATCGTGCCGCCGGTCGCCGAGGCGGTCGGGCTGTCGACGTCGGTCACGCCGAGGTTCACGTTGATTTCCGCAAGGATCTCGGGGTCGACCTGCTGGTTGGTATAGAGGGCGTAGTTACCCGAATCGTTCAGCGGAAGACCGTCAAGCGTCTGCGAGATTCGGTCGTCGCTGAACCCGCGGATCGTGAAGGTACCGCCCGAGGATCCCCAGGGATCGTTGTTCTGGAAGCTGACACCCGGGACGAGGTTGACGATGTCGTTTGCGGTCTGACCGGGACGCTGGCGACGGATGATCTCGTCGTCGAGGACCTGCTTGGCCTTGGGGGTGTTGGGAATCTCGACGCCGCCAACTGCGCTTTCGTAAATGCCGGTGACGACGATTTCGCCCGTTTCGAATTCGACGGAGCCGGTCGACTGCGCATGGGCGCTGGTCGAGGCGGCTGCTGCGATGCCGAGCGCCAGGGTGCTGGCAGCGGTGGTCAGGAATGCTTGAAGTCGCATGGGGAACCCCTGAGTTTGAATTTCGTGCGCGGACTTGCTCGCCCGCTGACAAACCCCTCCCGGGTTTGCTGCGGCTGCTAAGAGCAGCCTTTAATGACCGTTTTCTGACAGTGGGTTGCAATCTATGCAATTGGACGCGTGCTTTGCATTTCGCGCAATCTCGCGATGACGCAAGGCTTGTAAATCCAAGATTTCATGGAAGTGTAACAATATTACGCCACCATTTTCTTTGCGGCAGTGCGACAAAATTGCCACGCTCCGGATGCTGCGCCTGCGAGCCGACCTTCGTTATGTTACCTCATAGCTTGCCCGGTGCCGGCAGCCCGTGCGAGACGCTGCCCACGATGGGCGCGGGTCACGATCATAGTCACCACCATGGGCACAATCACGGTCACAGCGCCGCTCGCGGACGCGCGTTCGCCATCGCCGTCTGTCTCAACGTCGCATTCGTCATCGCCGAAGTAGTCGCGGGTCTCGCCAGCGGATCGATGGCATTGCTGGCAGATGCCGGGCACAATCTCTCGGACGTGCTATCGCTCCTTCTCGCATGGGGCGCGAGCGTGCTGGCGGCCCGCCCGCCCAGTGCACGCTTCACCTATGGCCTCAAAAGCTCATCGATCCTGGCAGCGATCGCCAATGCTGCGTTGCTCTGGGTGGCGCTCGGCGCGATCCTCGTCGAGACGATCCGGCGCTTTTCGGACCCGCCCGAAGTTGCCGGATGGACCATGGTGGTCGTCGCCGCGATCGGTATCGTCATCAACGCGGCCTCTGCCCTGCTCTTCGCCAAGGGCAGCAAGTCCGACCTCAATATTCGTGCCGCCTTCCTGCACCTGCTGGCCGATGCTGCCGTGTCGGCTGGCGTGGTCCTTGCGGGTATCGCGGTCATCCTCACCGGCGAACAACTGATCGACCCGATCACGTCGTTGCTGATCACTGCCGTCATTGCCTGGGGAAGTTGGGGACTTCTGCGCGATTCGTCGAAGATGGCGATGCTGGCGGTGCCCGATGCCATCGACATCGACGAAGTGCGCAGGTTCCTTGCATCGCGACCCGGAGTATCGGCGCTTCACGATCGGCACATATGGCCGATGAGCACGACCGAGACCGCGCTGACCGCACATTTCGTTATGCCTGGCGGACATCCGGGAGACGCGTTCCTGCACGAACTGGCGCACGATCTGGAGCACGGCTTCGGGATCGTCCACCCGACGATCCAGATCGAGACACATTCCGGGAAGGAATGCGCGCTGGAAAGCGACGAGAGGGTCTGACTTCCCCGCAACATCGAAAGGGCCCCGCCATCTGCGAAGCCTCTAGATACTCGAACGTCTTCAGGGTCGGCCCGCCGCCGGGATGGTCAGGCGGCTTCTTCCTTGCCCTTGAGTACGCGGACAGGCTCCTTGCGGCCCTCGACCACTTCGCCGTCGACGACGACTTCGGCGATACCCTGCTCGGTCGGCAGGTCGAACATCGTGTCGAGCAGGATGCCCTCGACGATAGAACGCAGGCCGCGCGCACCGGTTTTGCGCTCGATCGCCCTCTGGGCGATAGTTTCGAGCGCATCGTCGGTGAAGGTCAGCTGCACGTCCTCGAGATCGAAGAGCTTCGAGTACTGCTTGACCAGCGCGTTCTTCGGCTCCTTGAGAATCTTGACGAGCGCACCGACGTCGAGATCCTCGAGCGTAGCGATCACCGGCAGACGTCCGACGAACTCCGGAATGAGACCGAACTTCAGGAGATCTTCCGGCTCGGCCTTCTGGAGAAGCTCGCCCACTCGGCGCTTGTCGGGATCGGCGACATGCGCACCGAAGCCGATCGAGCGCTTCTGGAGGCGATCCGCGATGATCTTTTCGAGTCCCGCGAACGCACCGCCGCAGATGAACAGGATGTTCGTGGTGTCGACCTGCAGGAACTCCTGCTGCGGATGCTTGCGGCCGCCCTGCGGCGGAACCGAGGCGGTCGTGCCTTCCATCAGCTTGAGCAGCGCCTGCTGCACGCCCTCGCCCGAAACGTCACGGGTGATCGAGGGATTCTCTGCCTTGCGGCTGATCTTGTCGATCTCGTCGATGTACACGATGCCGTGCTGCGCCTTCTCGACGTTGTAGTCGGACGATTGCAGCAGCTTGAGGATGATGTTCTCGACATCCTCGCCGACGTAGCCCGCTTCGGTCAGCGTGGTCGCGTCGGCCATCGTGAACGGTACGTCGAACGTCTTGGCGAGCGTCTGCGCGAGCAGGGTCTTGCCCGAGCCGGTCGGGCCGACGAGCAGGATGTTCGACTTCGAAAGTTCGACGTCGCCCGCCTTGGCGCTGTGCTTCAGGCGCTTGTAGTGGTTGTGCACGGCGACCGACAGCACGCGCTTGGCGCGGTTCTGGCCGATCACGTAGTCGTTCAGCGTCTCGCAGATTTCCTTGGGCGAAGGAACACCGCCGTCCTTGCGTCCGGCAATGCCGGCCTTCGTCTCTTCGCGGATGATGTCGTTGCAAAGCTCGACGCATTCATCGCAGATGAAGACCGTGGGTCCTGCGATAAGCTTGCGGACTTCATGCTGCGACTTGCCGCAGAAGCTGCAGTACAGGGTGCTCTTGGATTCGGATCCGCTCAATTTAGCCATTCTCTGTTGCGTACCCCTCCGGGGCCGACTCGCCGGACCAGTGGCCCGGAGTGTTCGAAATTCGATCCTGCCTCATACCCGCCGAAACTTTCAAGGGGCTGAAGCACGAGGGTTGATTATTCCTTGGACTTGTCGTCCGATGCCTTTTGCTCGCTTTCGGCCTGCTTTTCTGCGTCCGGGCGGCTCTCGAAGACCTTGTCGACGATCCCGAACTCCAGCGCTTCCTCGGCCTCGAGAAAGGTGTCGCGGTCCATCGCCTTCTCGATCGCGTCGAGGCTCTTGCCGGTGTACTTGACGTAAAGATCGTTCATCCGCTTGCGGATGCGCAGGATTTCGCGCGCCTGGATCTCGATGTCCGAGGCCATGCCGCGCGCGCCGCCCGAGGGCTGGTGGACCATGATGCGCGCGTTGGGAAGCGCGATGCGCATGCCCGGCTCGCCCGCTGCAAGCAGGAAGCTGCCCATCGATGCAGCCTGACCGATGCACACGGTCGAGACGCGCGGCCGGATGTACTGCATCGTGTCGTGGATCGCCATTCCCGCCGTCACCACGCCGCCCGGCGAGTTGATGTACATCGAGATGTCCTTCGACGGATTTTCCGATTCGAGGAACAGCAACTGCGCGACGATCAGCGAGGCCATGCCGTCCTCGACCTGCCCGGTCACGAAGACGATCCGCTCGCGCAACAGGCGCGAGAAGATGTCGAAGCTGCGCTCGCCTCGGCTCGTCTGCTCGACGACGACGGGGACGAGCGCACCCGTCTCGGGATCGATCTCGAATTTGCCCTGGGAGCCGGAGTGGCCGAACAAGTCTAGCATTTGCGTCCTCATGTGATCTGGTTCGCCTATGTCGCGTTCCGGTCGCCGATGTTCAAGGGCGTTAACCCAATGCCTGGCGCCGCGGCCTGCAAGAAGGCCCGGCGCGCATTGCGGCCGGGCCTCGAATTCCTTGCAGGTGAGGTCCGAACCTCAGCCTTCGTCCGCGTCAGCGGCGGTCGCGGCTTTCTTGGCCGGAGCCTTCTTCGCGGCAGGCTTCTTCGCCGCCGGCTTCTTTGCGGGAGCCTTCGCTTCGCCGTCCTCGCTCTTGGCGGTCGCGGTCTTCCTGGCCGGAGCCTTGCGCGTCGCCGCCTTCTTGGCCGGAGCCTTGGCCTCGGCATCGGCGTCCTTTGCTTCGTCCGCGACTTCGCCCTTGGCGGGGGTCTTGGCCTTTGCCGCCGGCTTTTTGGCCGCCGGCTTCTTTGCGGGAGCCTTCCTGGCCGGAGCCTTCTTCGCCTTGGCGCCGCCGGTTTCGTCGGTATCGGCCTCGATCGCTTCCTGAAGCTCGTCGCGCGTGACTTCGCGCTCGGTCACTTCGGCCTTCTCGATCAGGAAATCGACGACCTTGTCTTCATAAAGCGGTGCGCGAAGCTGTGCAGCGGCCATCGGCTCGTTCTGGACGTACTCGAAGAACCGCTCGCGATCTTCGGGGCGGTACTGCTGCGCGGCCTGCATCATCAGCTGCTGCATTTCCTGCTGCGTCACCTCGACGCCATTCTGCTGGCCGATCTCGGACAGCAGCAGGCCAAGGCGGACGCGGCGCACCGCGATGTTGCGGTAATCGTCCTTTTCCGCCTCGATTTCCTTGAGCGCGGCTTCCGGATCCTCCTCGCGCGCGGCTTCCTGCTGGAGCTGCGCCCAGATCTGCTCGAACTCGGCATCGACCATCGAGGGCGGCACTTCGAAATCCGCGCCGGCGGCAAGCTGGTCGAGCAGTGCGCGCTTCATCTGGGTGCGGGTCAGGCCCTGCGTTTCCTGCTCGAGCTGGCCGCGCAGGATTTCCTTGAGCTTGTCGAGATCGTCGAGACCGAGCTGCTTGGCGAACTCGTCGTCGATCTTCTGCTCGCCGGGAACCTTGACGGCATGGATCTTGATATCGAAGGTCGCTTCCTTGCCCTTCAGGTTCTCGGCGGGATAGTCCTCGGGGAAAGTGACGGTGATCGTGCGCTCTTCGCCCGCCTTGGCGCCGACGAGCTGGTCCTCGAAGCCTGGGATGAGGCGGCCTGCGCCGATCTCGATCGCCTGGTCCTCGGCCTTGCCGCCCTCGAATTCCTCGCCGTCGAGCTTGCCGACGAAATCGCAGACCACCTGGTCGCCTTCCTTGGCCTTGTGGGTCTTCGCAGCGTCCTCGAACCGCTTCTGCTGCCCAGCGAGCTTTTCGAGGGACTCGTCAAGCTGCTCGTCGGTCACCAGAACGACCAGCTTGTCGAGCTTGAGGCCGTCGAGCGAGGGCGCGTCGATCTTGGGTAGCACTTCGAGGCTAACGTTGAGCTCGGCGTCCTTGCCTTCCTCGTAGCCCTCGCCCAGCGAAACGTCGGGCTGCATCGCGGGCCGCAGTTCCTTTTCGTTGACGAGCTTGTCCATCGCCTCGCGGATCGAGGTGTTCAGCGCCTCCTGGTGGAGCGCCGGGCCATGCATCTTCTTGACGAGATTGGCCGGAACCTTGCCGGGGCGGAAGCCGGGCATGCGGATCTGCGGCGCAATGCGCTTCACTTCGCCCTCGATCTTCTGCGAGATGTCCTTGGCGGGAATCGTCACCGTGTAGGCGCGCTTCAAACCCTCGTTGGTGGTTTCCTCGATCTGCATTGCAATGGGCCTTCCATGGATACGGCGTTACGCTCCGTCCGCCCGGCGGCGAGAACTGGTGCGGGCGAAGGGACTCGAACCCCCACATCACGAAGATACCAGAACCTAAATCTGGCGCGTCTACCAGTTCCGCCACGCCCGCAGACGAAGCCCGAATATCGAACGAGCGCCCTTATAAGCACCCGCGCAAAAGGGCAAGCGCAACGGCTTGCACCGTGCGTTTCGCGTTCCCACGTACTGCCTGATGCCCGAATAGACGGGCTCCAGAAAGGACGGCCGCATGGCTACCCAACCCGACCCCGCTCCGGATCGCATCGAGCCGGTATCGCCTCCCGAAACACCGCCCCTGCCCAGCGAGCCGGGTCCGACCGCGCCCCCGGACGAAACTCCCGGAATTCCACCGGACTTCGACGATCCCGGTCGCGGTCCGGACGAAACTCCGCCTCCGCTCTAGGAGCCGGCGAACCTCGCAAGCAGGAGGTCGACAAGTCCGGTTCGCTCGCGCCTGGCGGTTGCCGCGGGTTCGGGCGGGCATTCCAGGCAGTAGGCCTGTGCGCCGCGCGTCGCAAGCAACCGGTCGACGTCGCGCGCGACCCGATCGAGCACGGACATCTGCCGGTCGGCGGCAAGCGCGGCGAAGTCCCGGCCGGTCGGGCGCCGGGCCGTGCGCCTGTTGTCGAGGCTCTCGAAAATGGCCAGCCAGGTCGGCTCGCCGCCGTCGAGGAAGACGGGATGCCAGTCGCCATCGTCCAGCCCGGCGACTTTCGCCGCGTGCGCCAGCGCCTCATCCAGGCCGCCGAACTCATCGACGAGGCCCAGCTGCCGCGCGGTGCCCCCGTCCCACGGCCTGCCCTGCGCCACCGTATCGGTGCGCTCGGCGGTCATCCCGCGCGATTTCGCAACGAGCGTGAGGAACCGGCGATAGCTGTCTTCGATGTAGGCCTGGATCATCGGGCCAACCTCGGGCGTAAAGCCTCCCAGCAGGTCCGGCTGGCCGGAAAGCGGCGTGGTGCGCACCCCGTCGCTGTTTACGCCGATGTCCTGCAAGGCCCGCTCGAACGTGGGCACGACCGCGAAGACGCCGATCGACCCGGTGATCGTGCCCGGCTCGGCGAAGATGCGCGAAGCGGGGGTCGAGACCCAGTAGCCGCCGCTTGCCGCGACATTCGCCATCGACACGACCACCGGGATGTCGCGCGCCTTGTAGCGCAGGATCGCGTCGCGGATGCGCTCCGATGCCATGATCGAGCCGCCAGGCGAATCGACGCGAACCACGAGGGCGGCGAAATCCCGGTCGAGTGCATCGTCGAGCAGGCGGCCGATGCGTTCCCCTCCAGCGATTCCCGGCCCCGCGTCGCCATCGACGATCTCGCCTGCGACGGTGACGACACCGATTGCCTTGCCCGGCGTCTCCGGCGCGTTCACCGAAAGCCAGGTGCCGAAAGGCGTATGCGCGAAGCTGCCCGGCGTCTCGTCGAATTCATCCTCGCCCGCCAGTTCCGCCACGCGCTCGCCGAACTGGACCCAGGTGCCGGTCTTGTCGGCCAGCCCTGCCGCGACCGCCGCGCGCGCGCCATCGCCGCCTGCTTCCTCGAGCCACGCGACCGGATCGAGCGCCGCGCGCTCGACCTGCGCCTTGGGGCGGACGCGCTCGACATCGCCTTTCCATGCGTCCCACATCGCCGCGTATAGCGAGCGATACGCTTCCTTCGCCTCGGGCGAGGCATCGCTGCGCATGTACGGCTCGACCGCGCTCTTGAACGTGCCGACACGGTAGACGTTGGCATCGACTTTCAGCTTTTCGAGCAGCCCGGCGTAGTAGAGCCGCTCACCGCCGGGACCGGAGACGAGCGCACCGCCGAGCGGATCGACCCAGGCCTCGCTGGAATGCGCGGCCAGCAGGATGCCGTCGTCGACATACGCGGTGGCATAGGTCAGCACCGGCTTGCCGGCCTCGCGCACCTCGTCCATCGCCGCGCCGATTTCCTGCATATGCACGAGCCCGCCGCCCATGAAGCGGGACAGGTCGAAAACGACGACCTTGACCGCGTCGTCGCCCACCGCCCCGCGCAATGCCCGGACGATGTCCCGCGCGCGATATTCGGCGACCGGCGCCTGCCGCGACACGAGCTGCGTGATCGGGTCGGGGATTGCCGGTTCCTCGACCACCACGCCGTCGAGGCCGAACAGCATCGCGCCTTCGATGACCTGTCCCGGCCCCGGGCGCGCGGTGAGCACTGCGTAGAGCGCGAGGAAGAACAACAGGAGGAAGACGAGCGCCATCGCGTCCTTCACCCCGACCAGGACCGCCCATACCTTGCGTGCGAAAACCATGTCATGCCGCCTTTCGCCCGCGTCCTTAGCTTCGCCGGTCCGGCATGGCAAAGTGCTTGAGCGATACGGCTCGCTCGCCTAAGGCCCTGTCTTCGATGGCATCGCCCGCATCTCCTTACCCGGCAGGCTCCGCGGCCTTTCCGCATCGCGGTCTTGTCGGCATCGCAGGCCTTGCCTCTCACGAGATCCGGTTCCTGCTCGACGAGGCCGAGCAATGGGTTCGCCTCAACCGCCTGCCGCAGAAACGCGACGACCGGCTGTCCGGGCTGACCATCATCAACGCTTTCTTCGAGAACTCGACGCGCACGCTGCTCAGTTTCGAGCTGGCGGGCAAGCGGCTCGGCGCAGACGTCGTCAACATGCAGGTCGCGCAGTCGAGCATGAAGAAGGGCGAGACGCTGATCGACACGGCGACGACGCTCAATGCCATGCATGCCGACGCCATCGTCATCCGCCATCACAGTTCCGGCGCGGTCCAGCTCATCGCCGACAAGGTGGACTGCCCGGTGCTCAATGCCGGGGACGGCCAGCACGAACATCCGACGCAGGCGCTGCTCGACGCGCTGACGATCCGCACCGCGAAGGGCGAGTTCAACGGCCTCGCCATCGTGATCTGCGGAGACCTGATGCACAGCCGCGTCGCGCGATCGAACATCCTTTGCCTTGCAGCGCTGGGTGCCGAGGTCCGGGTATGCGCACCGCCTTCGCTGGTACCGTCGGGCATCGAGGCGATGGGCTGCACCGTCTTCACCGATTTCGACAAGGCTCTCGACGGCGCCGACGTGGTGATGATGCTGCGGCTCCAGATGGAACGGATGACCGGCCAGTTCATCCCCTCCCCGCGCGAGTACCGGCACCTTTACGGACTGACGCAGGAGCGGCTCGTCAGGGCGCGCGAAGATGCGCTGGTCATGCATCCGGGACCGATGAACCGGGGCATAGAGATCGACAGCAATGTCGCCGATATGGCCGATCGCTCGGCAATCATCCGGCAAGTCGAAATGGGCGTCGCCATCCGCATGGCCTGCCTCGACGTGCTGACGCGCAAGGTGCGCGGCACCGAAGGCTGGCAATGAGCGTCGGGCCGCCGCTTACCGTCGTGAACGGACGGATTGTCGGCCGCTCGGGCGAGCCGGTCGCCGGAGCGGTCCGTTGCGAGGACGGCCGCATCGTCGCGGTGGGCGATGTCGCGCCGCAGCCGGACGACGTTGTCTACGACGCGAAGGGCCTGATCGTCGCGCCCGGCATCGTCGACCTTGCCGCGTTCGCGATCGACAAGCCTGCATTCCACTTCGGCGGCATCAGCCGCGCCGGCCTGATGCCCGATCAATCTCCGCCGCTTGACCACCCCGCCCGCGTCCGGTTCGCGGCGCAGTCGGGCAAGCCGGACTTCTGGGTCCACCCGCTCGCCGCGGCGACGCGCGGCCTCGAGGGCATCGAACTCGCCGAGTTCGCACTGATGTGCGATGCGGGTGCCAGGGCCATCGCGACAGGGAGGCAATGGATCGCCGATTCGGGCACGATGCTGCGCGTCCTGCAATATGCCGCAATGCTCGATCTCGTCGTTTTCTGCCATGCCGAGGACGGAGGCCTTGCGGGCAATGCCGTCGCGACCGCCGGGGAGATCGCGACGCGGCTGGGGCTGCCGGCAGCGCCGCCCGAAGCCGAGGCGCTGGCCATCGCTCGCGATGTCGCGCTCGCCGAAATGGCCGGCGCGCGCATTCACTTCAACAAGGTGACGACTGCGGGAGGCCTTGACCTCGTCCGAGCGGCGAAGGATCGCGGTCTGCCGGTAACCGCGGGGGTGTCGCCTGCCTATTTCATGCTGTCGGACCTCGCGACCGCCGACTTCCGGACATTCGCGCGGTTGCAGCCGCCGCTGCGCAGCGAGGATGACCGCAAGGCCGTGCGCCGCGCCATCGCTGACGGCACGATCGACGTCATATCGTCCGGACACGATCCGCGCGGACCGGAGGAGAAACGCCTGCCGTTCGCCGATGCCGCTCCGGGCATGGCGGGGGCGGAGACGCTCCTCCCGCTTACCATGAATCTCGTGCGCGAGGAGGTCATTGACCTTGCGCGCGCCTTCTCGCTGCTCGCCGCCAAACCCGCCGAACTGCTCGGCGTCGAGGCCGGTGTTCTCGAAGTCGGTGCGGAAGCGGACATCGCGGTGATCGACCGCGACCGCCCGTGGATCGTCGATTCGCGCGAGATGGAAGCAAGCGCAGGGAATACCCCGTTCGACCGCCAGCCCGTGCAGGGTCGCGCGGTCGCTGTCTTCAAGGGCGGCATGCGCGTCGGCGTCAAGCAAGCGGGCTAGGCGAACGCACTGCCTCCTTTGTGGAGCGGCACAACCGGCACAGCATCGTTTGTTGCCAAGCGCCTGAATGTCCAGAATAGTGGACACATGGCGCGATTCCCCTTTTCCGCGATCGTCGGTCAGGACGAGATGAAAACGGCCCTGCTGATCGCGGCTGTCGAGCCGGCGATCGGCGGTGTCATGGTCTTCGGCGACCGCGGCACCGGGAAGTCGACCGCCGCACGCGCGCTCGCCGCCTTGCTCCCGCCGATAACGGTGGTGGAAGGCTGCCGGTTCGGTTGCGAGCCAGACCAGCGCGGCACTTGCCCCGATCCCTGCACCTCGGGCCGGAAGGCGAAGCAGGCGGTGCCGTTCGTCGACCTGCCGCTCGGCGCGACCGAAGACAGGGTGATCGGCGCGCTCGATCTCGAGAGGGCGCTGCGCGCAGGCGAGAAAAGCTTCGAACCCGGCCTGCTGGCCAGGGCCCACCGGGGATTTCTCTACGTTGACGAGATCAACCTGCTCGAAGACCACCTCGTCGACTTGCTTCTCGATGTCGCGGCGTCGGGCGAAAACCTCGTCGAGCGCGAGGGCCTCTCGGTTCGCCATCGCGCCCGGTTCGTCCTGATCGGCAGCGGCAACCCCGAAGAGGGCGAACTCAGGCCGCAGCTTCTCGACCGGTTCGGACTTTCGGTCGAAGTCCGCACGCCCGAATCGATCCCCGATCGTGTCGAGATCATGCGCCGCTGTTCGGCGCAGGAACGCGATCCCGAAGGTTTCGCCGGGCAGTGGGACGCGGCCGAGCAGAAAGTCCTGCGACAGATCGCGCGCGGCCAGAAGAAGCTGCCCGACATGGATGTGCCGGACGACGTTCTCCACGACGCAGCCGAACTGTGCGCGGCGGTTCGCGCCGACGGCCTGCGCGGGGAGCTTACGCTGATGCGGGCGGCCCGCGCACTTGCCGCGCTGAAGGGGGCGAAAGCGGTGCGGCGCGAACACCTGCTGGAAGTCGCGCCGATGGCGCTGCGCCACCGCCTGCGCCGCGACGTCCTCGATGAAACGGGCTCGACCGCCCGGATCGAGCGGGCGATGGAAGAGCTTTTCGAATGACCGGCGGCGGGCCTGCGGCGGATGCGCGGCTCGCCCTGCACTTGCTGGCGCTTGCTCCCGTGCAGCTTGGCGGCGCCTGCCTTCGCGGCGGTGGCCCCCTGCGCGACATGCTCGTCGAGGAATTTCGCGCCCTGCTCGACCCGGACACTCCTTGGCGACGGCTTCCGCCGCACATCGACGACGAGCGACTGCTTGGCGGGATCGATGTCGCGGCCAGCCTGGCAGCGGGAAAGGCCGTGCGCCAGACCGGGCTGCTGGTCGAAGCGGCAGGCGGGATCATGGCGATCCCGATGGCGGAACGGGCAGGCGAAGCGCTGGCAGGCCGGATCGCGCAGTCGCTCGACGGGAACCACCGGGGGCCGGCCGTCATCCTTTTCGACGATGGCGCTTCGGAGGACGAGCGCCCGCCGGCTTCGCTCCTCGAAAGGGTGGCACTCCATTGCGACCTGACGACTGCAAAGACTTGCGAGATGCCCCGGTCCATGCCTCGCGAAGCGATCGCGCCCGAACATGTCGGCCCTGTCGACGACGAAGGCCTTTCGGCGCTCGCTGGCACGGCGGAAGCGCTGGGCGTGGACTCGGTTCGCGCGCTGCTCTTTGCGATGGCCGCGGCGCGAACCCATGCAGCGGCCTGCGGACGCCGGACGGTCGAAGCCGACGATCTTGCCGCCGCGGCCCGGCTCGTTCTGGGGCCGCGCGCCACGCAAATGCCGCCGCAACCCGAACAAGCGCCTCCTGCGGATAAGGAAGCGCCCGACAACGATGCGCGAGAGCAGGCCTCCGACCAGGTCGAACACACGCTCGAAGATATCGTGCTCGACGCCGCGACATCCTCGATCCCGGCCGACCTGCTGGAACGGCTCGCGTCCGGACTTATGCAATCGCGCGCCAGGGGCGGTGGCGGGGGACGGCGGACGCGATCCAGGCTGCGGGGAAAGCCGCTCGGTGCGCGTCCCGGCCTGCCGCGCGGCGGCGCGCGCCTTGCCCTCGTCGATACCTTGCGGGCAGCCGTACCCTGGCAGCCTATCCGTCGCAGCGATCCCGCCTTCGCCGATCGCTCGACCATCGTCGTGCGCAAGGAGGACGTGCGTGTCCGCCGCTTCGAGGAGCGCGCCGCCGCCGTCACCATCTTCTGCGTCGATGCCTCCGGCTCCGCGGCGATGGCGCGGCTTGCCGAAGCGAAGGGGGCGGTCGAGCGGCTTCTGGCGCAGGCATACGTAAAGCGTACCGAAGTGGCGCTGATCGCCTTTCGCGGGGCCGGGGCAGAAATACTCCTGCCGCCAACGCGCTCGCTGACACGTGCTCGCCGGGCCCTTGCGGCCCTGCCCGGAGGCGGCGGCACGCCGCTTGCCAGCGGAATCTCCAATGCCTGCTTGCTGGCCGAAGCGGAGCAAGCGAAGGGCCGCACGCCCTTCCTGGTGTTCCTGACCGATGGCAGCGCCAACGTTTCGCGCGACGGCACCGGCGGTCGCACCAGGGCGCGCGAGGATGCAGATGCTGCGGCAAAGGCTATCGCGGCGGCCGGCCACTCAGCCATCCTCATCGACATTTCGCCCCGACCGCGCCCCGATGCGGAGCAGCTCGCCGTGTCGATGCGCGCCCGCTACCTGCCGCTGCCACTTGCCGATTCGGGTGCGATCGAACGCGCCGTGCTCGATGCCCAGTCGCGGATCGCCGCATGAGCGCGCCGCTCGCCTGGGACATTGAAGGGCGCATCTGGCCGCACCGCGAAGCCACCCGGTTCGTAGATGCTGCGGGCGTTCGCTGGCTCATTCAGGAAACGGGCAATGGTCCGCCCTTGCTCCTGCTTCATGGTACCGGCGCTTCCGCGCACAGCTGGCGCGGCGTGATGCCGGCGCTGGCCGACCGGTTCGCGGTCATCGCGCCGGACCTTCCCGGTCACGGCTTCACGCGCGGGCGACCCTCGGGCGGACTTACGCTGATGGGGATGGCGAAGGCGATTTCGGACCTTCTTGCCGCGCTCGATCGAAAACCGGTGCTGATCGCGGGTCATTCGGCAGGCACGGCAATCGCACTGCAGATGGCGCATGAAAAGTTGACCGAAGCGCCGATTGTCGGGTTCAACTCCGCGATCATGCCCTTCGAGGGCCTCGCTGCGCGGATCTTTCCGACTATGGCGAAGATGCTCTTCGTCAATCCCTTTGTGCCCGGCATCTTCGCGCACATGGCGCGCGTTCCCGGCGAGACCGCTCGGTTCCTGAAGAAGGCGACGAATTCGCGGATCGATACGCAGGGCCTGCGTTGTTACGAGGCGCTGTTCGGCAACAGTCGCCACTGCGGCGGAGCGCTGGAGATGATGGCGCGGTGGGACCTCGCCTCGCTGGAACGGGCGCTGCCCGGAATCGGCAACCGGGTGCTTCTCGTCCACTCGCGCGGCGACAGCGCGGTTCCGCTTTCCTCGGTCGAACAGGCGGCGAAGCTGTTGCCCGATTGCAGGCTCGAGGTGCTGCCGAAGCTCGGTCACCTCGCCCACGAAGAGGAACCTGCAACGGCAGCGCGGCTCATCAACGAATTCGTGCAGCTTCCGGCTCGGGAAGCGCCATCGGAGGAACCGGTATGAGCTCGTTCAGCGAACACTTCGGTTGGGTCGAAATCGTCTTTACCGGGACCGTAGCGCTCGGCTTCGGGTTCTACCAGCTATGGTCGATCAACCGCGAGATCCGCAGGGACAAGGAAAAGAAGGATCGCGGGTCAGCCGGGCGCGCGGGGCATGCGGTAGGGGAGCATGAACTGGACGACCGGTGAGGCGAAGCGGTCCAGATCGAGGCTTTCCTGCACCGCCACCACGTCTTCACCATAGAGACGCGATGCCAGCGTCGAGCGGGCATAGAAGGGCGCATCTTCCCACGTCCTGATAACGCGCGAATGGCCGCGATCCGCGCGCGTCTTGCGCTCCATCTGCCACAACGTTGCGGGAAGCGGCGCCACGAGCGGAAGGTCGGCCTGCTGCGGCGTACCCGTTGCATCGAATCGCAACGCGCTGGCGAACGGCGAGCCGTCCCTGCGGATTCCCTCGTAGCAGACCAGAGCACCTTTCCGCGTATGCGAGCGCGACCAGTGCCAGACGCGAAATCCATCCTCGAGGCCCTCGCTGCCGCTGTTCGAGTCCCAGTAGGCGCCGCCTTTCCAGCTTATCGCAGGCGCCTGCATCTCCACCTCGATACGGGCGCGCGGGGCAAGACAGTGCCAGCAGTGGCGCGCACGCCGGTCGAGCGCGAAAGCAACGTCGTTCATGACCTCGGGATAAAGGCGTATCCGTCCGGCCACACGCCGCTGCCAGGGAACGCCCACCCGCTTGTCTCGCTCCTCGACAACTATTTCCAGCGCATTTCCGTCCCAGCGGACGCTGCTGGGTCCGATGGCGAGGCTGCGGGGTTCGCGCGACACCGTGTTCCGGGGTCGCTCGGTCATCGTCCAGCGCGCGCCCGGACCGTAGAGAGCAACGTTCAGCGATGCATGATCGATGGGGTCGCCGCGTCCGCCGCGCTTGTAATAGGGCGAAAAGACGCTGCCGAGAAAGGCGATTATGGTTAGCCCGTACCGGCCGTCGTCCGAGATCGCATCGACGTACCACCAGGCATAACCACCCGGTGCGACCGGCGCATCGAAGCAAGGTCCTTCACTACCGTGCGGGCTGCCAGTCGTCCTGACAAGGCCGCCATCGGCACGCCCGCTCCGGGGTGGGTGCTTCCACCCGCGCAATAGAGCCCAGGGATCCGCGTCCGCGTGCCCTGCCGGAGGAAGGACGCCGCCCAGCCGTGCGAGGCCCGTCCATAGATCGCTCCGCCCGTCGAGGGCAAAAACGTCTCGAATTCGTTCGGAGTCAGCAGCGAATGCGGCAGCGCCTGCTCCAGTTCCAGTCCGCAGTGCGCCAGGCTGCGCCTCATGGCCTGCGTGCATCGCTCCCTCTCCTCGTCCGTGTAATCATGGGTGTCGCCGTTGGCCGGCGCGTTGACGATAATCTGAAGGCGCTCACGCCCGTCGGGCTCGCCCGTCGTTCCCTCGCGATCCTGCGCGCAGACGTAGACGCTTGGATCGGCGGGCGGTCGTCCCGCGGCGATGTCGCGGAATTCGGCCGGGTAATCGCGCGAGAAAAAGACGTTGTGCCGCTGCAATGGAAAGCCGCTGGTCCGGGTATGCGCCAGCCACACGCATGCCGAAAGCGATCGGCTTCGCGGCGCCGGAGCGGACACGGCGCGCATCGCCTCGGTGCCGAACCTCCCCGATGCGAGCGCCGCCGGATCGGCGTTTGCGACAACGGCATCCGCCGCGATGCGCTCGCCGGTTTCGAGGACCAGTCCCGATGCCCTGCCCCCTCGCGTTTCGATGGCGCTTGCGCCGCATCCCGTCCGGATCGTCGCCCCGTGTCGTTCGGCCAGCGCCCGCAAGGCATCGGCAAGGGCGCTCATCCCGCCCTCGACGATCCAGACCCCCTGTGCTTCGACATGCGCGATCAGCATCAGCGTCGCCGGGGTCGCGAACGGCGACGATCCGCAATAGGTGGCATAGCGCCCGAACAATTGACGCAGGCGCTGGTCCTCGAAATGTTCGCCAAGGACCTTCCACATGCTCTCGTAGGGGCGGATCGCGATCAGGTCGCCCACGCGCCACAGCCCGATCCGCCACATCAGCGGACCCGGCCACGAGACCTTGCCGGCCCGCATCATGCTGTGATCGAGAATACGGTGGATGCGCGCCGCCTCCTTCCGGAAGCTCCGGAATCCTGAGGCGGCGCGCCCCCCCGCAAACTCGCAGATCGCCTCCTCGCTGCGTTCGCAATCCGCAAAGAGGTCGAGCGAGCCTTGGTCGTCCCAGGCATGGCGCGCGATTATCTCGGCAGGCCTGAGCGAAAGTTCGGAAGCGATGTCTGCGCCGCAGGCATCGAAAATGTCCTCGAAGACATCGCGCAGCGTGAAGACGGTCGGCCCGGCATCTATCGCGGCGCCATCGACCTCGATGCGCCGCGCCTTGCCGCCGACATGGTTTTCCTTCTCGAAAACGCTGACATGGCAGCCCCGCGCGGCGAGCAGGGCCGCGGCGGTCAAGCCGCCGATCCCTGCACCGACGATCGCTACGCGAGAAGACAATGGGCTCTCCCGGAATGGAGCAATTGACCTTTACATATCATGCGTCCAGTCCTTTGGACATATGCCATCGCAAATGCCTTCTTCGACACACGATCCGCATGCCCTGAGAGCGCGCTGGGTAGCCTGGCGCAACCGCGTCCTCGCAAGCCGCAGTTTCCAGCGCTGGGCTTCTCGGACGCCGATCGTCAGGCGCATCGCCAGGAAGCGCGCAGGCGATCTTTTCGATCTCGTCGCCGGCTTTGCCTATTCGCAGGCGCTTCTCGCGACGGTCGAGAGCGGGTTGCTCGATCTTCTCGCGGAGCATCCGCAGGACCTCACTTCCATCGCGCGCGAGACCGGCCTCGGCGAAGCTGCGGCATCGCGCCTCGTGCGCGCCGCAGCAGCACTCGATCTTGCCGAGGAAGTGTCTCCCGGGCGGTGGATGCTGGGGCAGCATGGAGCGGCTCTTCGCGGAAATATGGGCGCACAGGCGATGATCCGCCACCATCGCTTGCTCTACCGCGACCTGGCCGAGCCGCTCGACCTGTTGCGTGCCGATCGTCGCTGCGGAACCAGTCTGTCGGAATACTGGAACTATCCCGCGCAGGACCATGACGGCGCCGCCGCCTACTCGGCGCTGATGGCCGCGAGTCAGGAGATGGTCGCCGGGCAGATCGCCGACGCCTACGATTTCGGCAGGCATCATGCCCTGCTGGACGTCGGCGGCGGGCACGGGGCGTTCATTCGCGCCATCGCCGCCAGCTCGCCATCGCTCGAACTTGGCATCTTCGATCTTCCGCACGTCGCCGAAGGTGCCGGGCCGGCAATCAAGTCGGCCGGCCTCGATCGTCGAGTCGCGATTCACACGGGCGATTTCTTCCGCGATCCGCTGCCGGCGGGATATGACTGCATCTCGCTTGTGCGCATCCTTCATGACCACGACGACGAGCCCTGCCTTCGCCTGCTTGCCGCGATTCGCCGAGCGCTGCCGCCTGGGGGACGGCTTGTCGTCGCCGAGCCGATGTCGGGGGTTCGCGGGACCGGGCCGATGAGCGACGGCTACTTCGGCCTCTACCTCTGGGCAATGGGATCGGGTCGCCCCCGCAATCCCGCCGAGATCGGCAGCATGGCCACGCGCGCGGGCTTCGCGAACTGGAAGGGGCTTTCGGTCGCCCAGCCGGTGATAACCTCCGGCATTGTATGTTTTACATGACACTTTGTTTGTCGTGATAAATTGACACTGACAGGCAATCCTCTAAGGTGCCGGCTTGGGAGTATCGACAAGATACCAATTGGCCGGAGTGCCGGTCGGAAAGGGGATCACCGGATATGGACGCGCTCGCGGTCATATTGGAGGCGCCGAGGAAGCTGGCTTTGAGGCAGCTATCCCTGACGCCGCTCGGTCCGACCGACCTGCTCGTCGACATCCGCTGGAGCGGCATCAGCACAGGAACCGAGAAATTGCTCTGGAGCGGCGAGATGCCGCGCTTTCCGGGCATGGGATACCCGCTCGTACCCGGTTATGAATCGGTAGGACGCGTGGTCGACGCCGGCCCGGATGCCCGCGAGCGCCTGGGCGAGTGGGTCTACGTTCCCGGCGCGACCTGCTACACCGATGCGCGCGGACTTTTCGGGGGGACCGCGCAACGTGTCGTCGTACCGGCGGGACGCGCCTTTGCAATCGACGAGTCGCTTGGCGTTCGCGGAGTCCTTTTCGCGCTCGCCGCTACCGCATACCACGCACTCGCCGGCGGGCCTCCGCCGCAACTGATCGTGGGGCACGGCGCGCTCGGCCGCCTGCTCGCCCGGCTCACCATCGCGATGGGCGGGGACGCGCCGGTCGTCTGGGACAACAAGGCCAACCGTCGCACCGGCGCCGTCGGTTACGAGGCGATCGCGCCCAAGGACGACTGCCGGACCGATTACCAGACGATCTACGACGTCAGCGGCTATGCCGACGGTCTCGACACCCTGATCGGGCGGCTTGCCCACGGCGGCGAGCTTGTCCTTGCCGGCTTCTATGCCGAGCGCCCCAGCTTTGCCTTCGCCCCCGCCTTCCAGGCCGAGGCGCGTTTCCGCGTTGCTGCCGAATGGCGCCCCGAAGATCTGGTCGCGGTCAGCGCACTCGTCGCAAGCGGCGCGCTCGATCTCGAAGGCCTCGTTACCGACATCAGGCCCGCCAGCGAGGCTGTGACCGCCTACCCCGAGGCCTTCCTCGACACCGACTGTCTCAAGATGGTCCTCGACTGGAGCAAGTGCGCATGACGATGCTCGAAACAGATACGGCCCTGCGGGACGAAGCTGCGATAGAGCCGGACCCCGTCCATACCGGCGAGGTGCGGAAGGAAACGCAGATCATCGCGATCTACGGCAAGGGCGGGTCGGGCAAGAGTTTCGCGCTTTCCAATCTCAGCTACATGATGGCGCAGCAGGGCAAGCGCGTCCTGCTGATCGGCTGCGATCCCAAGTCGGACACGACCAGCCTGCTGTTCGGCGGCAAGAGTTGCCCGACGATCATCGAGACATCGTCGAGGAAGAAGGCTGCCGGCGAAAGCGTCTCCATCGAGGACGTCTGCTTCCAGCGCGACGGCGTTTTCGCGATGGAACTGGGCGGCCCCGAAGTCGGACGGGGCTGCGGCGGGCGCGGCATCATCCACGGTTTCGAGCTGATGGAAAACCTCGGCTTCCACGAATGGGGCTTCGACTACGTCCTGCTCGATTTTCTGGGCGATGTCGTATGCGGGGGCTTCGGCCTGCCGATCGCGCGCGACATGTGCCAGAAGGTCATCGTCGTCGGATCGAACGACCTCCAGTCGCTGTACGTCGCCAACAACGTCTGCAAGGCGGTCGAGTATTTCCGCAAGATGGGCGGCAACGTCGGCGTCGCCGGCATGATCGTGAACAAGGACGACGGAACCGGAGAAGCGCAAGGCTTCGCCAGCGCGGTGGATATCCCGGTGCTCTGCGCGATCCCTGCCGACGAGGACATCCGCCGCAAATCGGCCAATTACCAGATCATCGGAAAGCCCGGCGGCCCTTGGGGCAGCCTTTTCGAGGAACTGGCGACCAATGTCGCCTCCGCGCCTCCGCGCCAGCCTCGTCCGCTCGAGCAGGACGGATTGCTCGGCCTGTTCTCGCCCGAGGACACCGGCGGCAACGTCGAACTCGTCCCCGCGACGCAGGCCGACATGCGCGGCGGCAGCTATGCGCCCAAGCCATCGCTGGAGGTCATCTATGACGAGGCCTGAGGCGCTATGACCGACCTGGCACACGACCTTGCCCGCGAGCCCGACCGGATCGATCTCGATCCCGTCGACGGTGGCGGCGGTTGCCACGGCGGTGCCGAAACCATGCGCGAAGCCGCGCGCAAGGCGGGCAAGAGCGAGATTCTAGACCGCTATGCCGCGGACTATCCGCATGGGCCGCATGATCAGCCGCAGAGCATGTGCCCCGCCTTCGGCAGCCTGCGCGTCGGCCTCAGGATGCGACGCACCGCGACGGTTCTCTCCGGGTCCGCCTGCTGCGTCTACGGCCTTACGTTCACTTCGCATTTCTACGGCGCGCGCCGCAGCGTCGGCTACGTCCCGTTCAATTCCGAAACCCTCGTGACCGGCAAGCTGTTCGAGGACATCAAGGAAGCGGTCGAGAACCTGGCCGATCCCGAGAAATACGACGCCATCGTCGTTACCAACCTGTGCGTACCGACAGCGAGCGGCGTTCCGCTGCGCCTGCTGCGCAAGCAGATCAACGGCGTGCGGATCATCGGGATCGATGTCCCCGGCTTCGGCATTCCGACCCACGCCGAGGCGAAGGACGTTCTTGCCGGCGCCATGCTGTCCTATGCGCGCGAGGAGGCCGAGCACGGACCGGTTGCCGCACCGCGCGATCGCTCGGACCGGCCGACAATCACTCTCCTGGGCGAGATGTTTCCCGCCGATCCTGTCGGCATCGGGCAGATGCTCGAACCGCTCGGCCTTGCGGCCGGCCCCGTCGTTCCCACGCGCGAGTGGCGCGAAATGTATGGCGCGCTCGATTGCGCCGCCGTCGCCGCGATCCATCCGTTCTATACCGCCAGCGTCCGCGAGTTCGAGGCGGCCGGGCGAAAGGTCGTGGGGTCTGCACCCGTGGGTGCCGAAGGAACGGCGGCGTGGCTCGATGCCATCGGGGATGCATGCGGAATCGGACGGCAGCGAGTGGACGATGCCAAGAACCGGTTCGTCGGCGCGATCCGGGGCGCGCTCGCCGCCAATCCCGTTCGCGGCCGCATCACGGTGAGCGGCTACGAAGGCTCCGAACTTCTCGTTGCGCGCCTGCTGATCGAAAGCGGCGCGGATGTACCCTACGTCGGCACCGCCTGCCCACGCACCGCCTGGTCCGATCCCGACCGCGCGTGGCTCGAGGCGAAGGGCATCCGGGTCAATTACCGCGCGAGCCTTGAGCAGGACATCGCCGCCGTCGACGAACACCGGCCGGACCTCGCTATCGGTACGACCCCGGTCGTCCAGCATGCCAAGCAGAACGCGATCCCGGCGCTCTATTTCACCAACCTCATATCAGCCCGCCCGCTCATGGGGCCGGCCGGCGCAGGCAGCCTCGCGCAAGTGATCAACGCGGCGATCGGCAACAAGGGCCGCTTCGACCGGATGCGTTCCTTCTTCGACGATGTCGGCTCGGGCTACGGCGCAGGGATCTGGGAGGACGTTCCCGAGGACCGGCCCAGGTTCAAGAAGAAGTACGCCGCGCTCAACGAGGCGGCCCGCAAGGCCTCGGAAGCGATGGGCTCATGACGCTGGTCCTCGATCACGATCGCGCGGGCGGATACTGGGGGGCGGTCTACGTCTTCACCGCGGTTAAGGGCCTGCAGGTCATCATCGACGGCCCGGTCGGCTGCGAGAACCTGCCGGTCACTTCGGTGCTGCACTACACCGATGGATTGCCGCCTCACGAACTGCCCATCGTCGTCACCGGCCTCGGCGAGGAGGAACTGGGCAAGACCGGCACCGAAGGCGCGATGAAGCGCGCATGGAAGACGCTCGATCCCGAATTGCCGGCGGTCGTCGTCACCGGCTCTATCGCCGAGATGATCGGTGGCGGGGTCACGCCCGAGGGCACGAACATCAAGCGTTTCCTGCCGCGCACGATCGACGAGGACCAGTGGCAGAGCGCCGACCGTGCGCTGAGCTGGCTGTGGACCGAGTTCGGGCCGAAATCGGTACCTGCCAGCAAGCCGGTGAAGGAAGGGGAAAAGCCGAAGGTCAACATCGTCGGGCCTGCCTACGGGATGTTCAACATGGCGAGCGACCTCGCCGAGATCAGGCGTCTCGTCGAGGGCATCGGCGCGGAAGTAAACATGGCCTTCCCGCTGGGCAGCCACCTTGCAGATATCCGGCGGCTTGCCGACGCGCAGGCTAACGTCTGCCTCTACCGCGAGTTCGGACGGAACCTGTGCGAGCTGATGGACCGTCCGTATTTCCAGGCACCCGTCGGGCTTGACAGCACAACCAGGTTCCTGAGGGCGCTCGGCGCCGAACTGGGCCTCGATCCCGAACCCTTCATTGCCCGCGAAAAGCACACGACGATCAAGCCGCTATGGGACCTGTGGCGTTCGGTGACGCAGGATTTCTTCGCGACCGCCAGCTTCGGTATCGTCGCCAACGAAACCTACGCGCGCGGCATCCGCAATTTCCTCGCAGTGGACATGGGCCTGCCCTGCTCCTTCGCATTCAGCCGATCGGCCGGGGTCAAGCCCGACAATGCGGCCGTGCGAGAAGCGATCAGGGCAAATCCGCCGCTCGTGGTGTTCGGCAGCTACAACGAGCGAATGTACATGGCCGAATGCGGCGCCCGCGGCGTCTATATTCCCGCCAGCTTCCCCGGCGCCGCGATCCGGCGGCACACCGGGACGCCATTCATGGGTTACAGCGGCGCGACCTACCTCGTACAGGAAGTATGCAATGCGCTGTTCGACGCGCTCTTCCACATCCTGCCGCTTTCCACGCAGCTCGACCAGGTCGATCCCACCCCCGCCCGCTCGCACCGCGAGCTGCCGTGGGACGCTGACGCAAAAGCGAAATTCGATGTGCTTGTCGAGGCCCAGCCGGTCCTGATCCGCATATCGGCGGCCAAGCGGTTGCGCGATGCTGCGGAACGCGCGGCGCGCCGCGCCGGCGAGGACCGCGTGTCGGCAGACCGCTTCGCCGAATCCCTGCTTGACGGGCAGCACGCATGATCGCGTCGCGCCCCATGTTCGCCCCGAGCGGGCTACGCCATCCCCGCGGCAATGCCGCGAGGATACCGAGGGAGGTCTTTACCCGCCTCTCGCACATCCCGACCAGAATGGAGATTGAGCTATGAGTGATCCCGACGATCGCTTCGGCCTGAGGACCTACCTCACGCCCGAAGAGGCAAAGGAATTTCACAAGCTGTTCGTTAGCAGCTTCATCGGCTTCACCGCCGTTGCGATTATCGCACACATCCTCGTGTGGATCTGGAGGCCCTGGCTCTGACGAGCGGACCGCCGCGAAGCCCGATATCGGCCTTCGCAGTGCAGTCAAATTTGCAGAAGGATTAGTATCATGTGGAGACTCTGGCTAATTTTCGATCCGCGCAGGGCACTGGTGGCATTGTTCATCTTCCTCTTCGTCCTCGCGCTCCTGATCCACTTCATCCTGCTGAGCACCGATACGTTCAACTGGCTTGACGGCCCGAACGCGCGGGCGACGCAGAACGTCGTAGTCGCGGTCCCCGAAGGGACCTGACGCCTCGTGACAGTGCGAGAGGCGGGCGCTCCGGCACCCGCCTCCCGAGGTTTCAATCGACCATGATCCCGTCGCGCGGCGACCGGGGGAGGATAGAACTATGGCGCTCCTGAGTTTCGAGCGGAAATATCGCGTGCGTGGCGGTACGCTGATCGGTGGCGACCTGTTCGATTTCTGGGTCGGACCTTTCTACGTCGGCTTCTTCGGTGTGGTCACCGCGATCTCGGCAGCGCTCGGCACGGCGCTCATCTTCTACGCCGCATCGCAAGGCCCCACCTGGAACCCCTGGCTCATCTCGATCGCGCCGCCCGACCTCAGCTACGGCCTGTCGCTGGCGCCGCTCAACGAAGGTGGCTTCTGGCAGATCATAACGATCTGCGCGCTGATCGCCTTTACCAGTTGGGCGCTGCGCGAGGTCGAGATCTGCAGGAAACTTGGCATCGGCTACCACGTGCCGGTTGCCTTCGGCGTGGCTATCTTCGCCTATTTCTCGCTTGTCGTGATCCGCCCGATCCTTCTGGGAGGCTGGCACTTCGGGTTTCCGTACGGCATCTTCAGCCACCTCGACTGGGTGTCGAACACCGGATACCAGTACCTGCATTTCCACTACAATCCGGCACACATGCTGGCGGTATCGTTCTTCTTTACCACCACGCTCGCACTCGCCCTGCACGGCTCGCTCGTGCTTTCGGCCGTCAATCCGCCGAAGGGCGAAAAGGTCAAGACGCCCGAGTACGAGGACACCTTCTTCCGCGACCTGATCGGCTATTCGGTCGGCACGCTGGGCATCCACCGGCTCGGCCTGCTCCTGGCGCTCAACGCCGGATTCTGGAGCGCGGTCTGCATCATCATCAGCGGCCCCCTGTGGACGCGCGGCTGGCCCGAATGGTGGACCTGGTGGCTCGACCTGCCGATCTGGTCCTGAAGGAGACGGAAGATATGGCGCGCTATCAGAACATCTTCACGCAGGTCCCGCTCCGCGGAGCGCCCGAACTGGGCGTGGCCATGTACCCCGGCAGCGACGAGCGCATCCAGGGAACGAGCCACAGCACCCTGCTCGGCCGGCTCGGCCAGGCCCAGATCGGGCCGATCTACCTTGGCTGGACCGGCATCGCATCGCTGATCTTCGGGTTCCTGGCGATCGAGATCATCGGCCTCAACATGTGGGCATCGGTCGGCTGGGATCCGATCCAGTTCGTCCGCCAGCTTCCCTGGCTAGCGCTCGAGCCGCCGGGGCCCGAGTACGGCTTCCAGCCATTCGTCCCGCTGGCCGAAGGTGGCTGGTGGATCATCGCGGGTTTCTGCCTGACCACCTCGATCCTGCTCTGGTGGGTGCGAACCTACCGGCGGGCGCGGGCGCTCGGCATGGGAACGCACGTAGCCTGGGCATTCCTTGCCGCGATCTGGCTGTATCTGGTGCTCGGCTTCATCCGTCCGCTGTTCATGGGCAGCTGGGCAGAGAGCGTGCCGTTCGGCATCTTCCCGCACCTCGACTGGACCGCAGCGTTCTCGATTCGGTACGGCAACCTGTTCTACAACCCGTTCCACTGCCTCTCGATCGCGTTCCTCTACGGCTCGACGCTGCTTTTCGCCATGCACGGCGCGACGATCCTTGCGGTCGGACGCTACGGCGGCGAGCGCGAGATCGAGCAGATCACCGACCGCGGCACGGCATCGGAACGCGCGGCGCTGTTCTGGCGTTGGACGATGGGCTTCAACGCCACGATGGAATCGATCCATCGGTGGGCCTGGTGGTTCGCCGTCCTGACCACGCTGACCGGCGGGATCGGCATCCTGCTGACCGGCACGGTGGTGGATAACTGGTACCTGTGGGCGCAGCAGCACGGCTACGCTCCGTCTTATCCCGATACAGGGGTCGCCGATCCCTCGCTGCTGGGGAGCCCCGGACAATGAAGCCTGTCATCCTCATAGCCATGGCGGCTGCGCTGCCGCTGACGCTTGGTGCCTGCGAGCTCGATCGCAAGACCTCGACCCAGAACGGGTATCGCGGTACCGGCATGAACACGGTCATCGTGAAATCCGGCGAAGCCGCCGAGGACGTGCCCGCCCCGCCATACGAGATGCCCGACACGGAAGGACCACGCGCCGGCGATGCGTACGAGAACGTGACGGTACTGAGCGACGTTTCGGTCGACCAGTTCAACTACACGATGGCCGCGCTGACCGAATGGGTCTCTCCCGAAGAGGGATGCAACTATTGCCACAATCCGGCGAACATGGCCTCGGACGAGGTCTATACCAAGATCGTCGCGCGCCGGATGCTGCAGATGACACGCGCGATCAACCAGAACTGGGACAACCACGTCCAGCAGACCGGCGTCACGTGCTGGACCTGCCATCGCGGGAAGAACGTACCCGACGAGCACTGGACATTGCCCGTGGACCAGACGCCGGGCATCGTGGGCAACCGCAACGGCCAGAACCGGCCGGTATCCAACTCCGCATACTCCTCGCTGCCGACGGCGGCAGTCGCACGGTACCTGCTCGGCGGAGTCCCGCCCGACGCCCAGGAGATCCGCGTCGTGTCCAAGACCGCCCATCCCTCTGCGGCCAATACGCTGTCGGTGATGGAATCGGAGCCGAGCTACGCGATCATGATGCATGTTTCGCAAGCACTGGGCGTCAATTGCACCTACTGCCACAACTCGCAGTCGTTCCAGTCGTGGGCGGCCAGCAATCCGCCGCGTGAAACCGCCTGGTACGGCGTTCGCATGGTGCGCGATATCAACCTCGACTACATCACGCCGCTCGCCCCGATCTTCCCGAAGAACCGGCTGGGCGAGGCAGGAGACCCGTTCAAGGTCAACTGCACGACATGTCACCGCGCGCAGAACAAGCCGCTCGGCGGATTCCCGATGCTTCAATCCTATCCGGCGCTTCGCAACGGCCCGATCGGCGAGGACATGTCGCTTGCACCGCTCGTGACGCCCTCGGCGGTACCGGAGGTGCCGGTCGAGGAAGAATAAGCCCGGCAAGCGACCGGCAATTGCCCAAGCTTCAGGCCGCGGGCGTATCCCGCCTGCGGCGCAGAAGGTCGGCCACGTGGACCGGGAACGACAGCGCCAGGGGAAGCGCGATCCACGGCCAGGAAGCGCCGACGAGCGCGGCCCTGAGGCTGGCGACGATAAGTACCGCCGGCAGTATCAGGAGCACGACATCAATGGCGCGCCATCCCCGCAGGATGAGCCATACCGCTTCCAGGATCAGGACTGTCATGACGATGTCGGCCGCGTGCCCGCTTCGAAACAGTGCCTCCACCCGGAACCTCAGCCGAATGGCCCGTTGAGTTGCACCACCTGCCAGTTGAGCGCTCCGGCGACCGACACCCATGCCAGGTAGGGCACCAGCAGCAGTCCCGCAAACCGCGAATAGCGCCCGCAGTACGCGACGAGCACGGCGATCGAGACCCACAGGAAAACGAGTTCCGCGAACGCCCAGTCGGGCCGCTGCAACCGGAAGAACAGGAAGCTCCACAGGATATTGAGAAAGCCGTTCAGCGCGAAGAGGCCCACGACCGTGTCGGCCACTCGCGTGTTCGGTGCCGCGCGCCATGCGGTGACGCCCGCGAATGCCGCAAGCATGAAGATGATCGTCCATACCAGCGGAAACGCGGGCCTGGGCGGCGTCCATTCCGGCTTGCTCAGGCCCTCGTACCACGGGCCGAGCTGGGTGATCGTCCCGCCGAGAACGGCGATCACGATCGCGGCAATGGCGGCGACGATGACGGGCAGGATCCAGCTGCGGCTCATTGCGAAACCGAACGGAGGCCCAAGAGGTGCGCGCAGTCCTTGAAGAAGATCCGGAGGTGGGCAATCGGCTTTGCCCTCACGAGGCGCTTGTTCATGTAAGCCTGCCAGGTGAGGTGCTGGACGTCGGGATCGGCGCACATCTCGACGAAGCGTTCGCGCCGCTTGTCGCTGGAATACCAGAAATGCTGCATCATCCGCAGGATCCAGAAGACCTTGCCATGTGCCCGCATGAATTCGCGCCGCGCCTGCTTCAGCGCGGCGGGATTGCCGCTTGCAAGGAAGGCATCCGCAGCACGCGCCGCGATCCGCCCGCCGGTCATGGCGTAGTAGATGCCCTCTCCGGAAGCAGGGGCCACGATGCCGGCAGCATCGCCAGTGACGATCACGTCACGTCCGTTGTCCCAGCGCCGCAACGGTTTGAGCGGTATCGGGGCCCCCTCTCGCCGCACGGTTTCGCATCGGGACAGGCCGAGGTCGTCCCGCATCCGCAGCACCGCGCCGCGCAGGGAAAAACCCTTGTTCGCACTTCCCACGCCGACGCTCGACGTTTCGCCGTGCGGGAAGACCCAGCCATAGAAGTCGGGCGACAGCTTGCCCTGGTAGAACACGTCACATCTTGACCCGTCGAAGCCCTGCGGCGTCGTCGCGGGCGAACGGATAACCTCATGGTACGCGAAGACGCACGGGACGCGTTCGGCATTGGGGATGTGTTCGCGCGCGACGGTCGAACGTGCGCCGTCCGCACCGATCACCAGCCGCGTGCGAACCCGTTGCAATTCGCCACCGCGCGCGGCGCGAAAGCAGACGACGGCACGCCCGTCACCGTCACGCTCGACATGGTCGTAAGTGCCGACCTGGCGGCTGGCCCCTGCCCGCGCCGCCCGTTCGCGCAGCCACTCGTCGAATTCGTCGCGATCGACCATGCCAACGTAGCCGATCTCGCCCACCGGCATGTCGACCTTGCGATCGGACGGAGCAATCATCCGGGCCGAACGGGCCTTGGCAACGAGCAGCGACTGCGGAACCTCGAACTCCTCGAGCAGGCGCGGGGGCACGGCGCCGCCGCACGGCTTGATCCTGCCGGCTCGGTCGAGCAGCAGGACAGACCGGCCGGATCGCGCGAGATCGCATGCCGCGGTCGCTCCCGCCGGACCGCCCCCAACGACGACGACATCGTATTCATTTTGCGTCATATCTTCACCAGCCTTCCTGTCGAAGCTGAGTCCACGGTCGACGGTCCAGCTTGTGAGGTGGCGATCCGTGCAAGGATGGCCGCGACGACGAACAGGCCCGCCTCGAACGAGAACACGGCCTGGAAAGCACGGCCATCGTGGCCGATCGTGGCGCGCAGCGCATCGACGCCAAGAGCGCCCAGCAGGCCGCCCAACCCGAAGGCGACGGCCTGCGCCGCGCCCCAGACGCCCATCCTGACGCCTTCTCCCGATCGGTCGCCTTTCCCGGCGAGGCTCATCATCGAACCGATCGCCGCGACCGCGAATATGCCGTTGCACAGGCCCAGCGCGAACACGTTCGGGACGAGAGGCCAGCCAAGCCCGACCATCGCGGCCATCGCCAGCCCTGCCAGCGAAAGCGCCGACCCGAGGCAACCCGTCACGATCCAGACACGCAACTCGTCCAGCCGCCGACCGAAGAACGCGCTCCCGCCGATGCCGCTGGCGATCATGCCGATCAGGACCCCGGCATGCTGGATGCCCGATAGGCTCGTCGATTCGCCGGGCGTCTTGGCGAAGACAAGCCCGGCAAACGGTTCGAGGATCAGGTCCTGCATGCTGTAGGCGAGCATCGATACGAAGACGAAAACGGTGAACCGCGCCGCTTCGCGCTCGCCCAGGATCTCGCGGATCGCCTCGACAAAGCCGGTCGACGGACGGCTCTCTTGGGCAAGGTCCGCGGTCATGCCGCGTTCGAGCCGGAATATCGCCAGCGACGAAACCGCAAGCGCGCAAACGATCACGCCCGCTGCAACCAGCGCAAGCCGCCTTTCAGAAAAGGGATCGAGCAATTGCCCGGCAATGCCGGCAGCCACCACGATACCAGCGATCATCATGATCCAGGTAACCGCTGCCGCCGCCGCTCGCCGCGCCGGCGCCACGCCCGAAGCCAGCATGGCAAGCACCGTGGTGCCCGCCGCACCCACGCCCGCACCGATCATCGCGAAGGCCAGTATTGCAAGGCCGATAGCCAGTACGGGACTTCCGGCAATCATGACCGTCGCATCGACCGCCAGCAGGGTTCCCAACCCGAGCAAGGCCATGCCCGTCAGCACCCAGGGGGTGCGCCGCCTCCCGCGATCGGACCCGTGGCCCCAGAGCGGGCGCGAAAGCTGTACGGCGTAATGCCATGCGATCAGTCCCGCAGGGATCGCCGCAGCTGCCGCGTACTCGACCACCATGACCCGGTTGAAAACCGAAGTCGTCAGCATCACGATCGCGCCGATCGAGGCCTGCACGAGGCCGAGCCTGACTATCGCCAGCCAGCCAAATCCTCCGGCCATCACAAATACCCCCCGAGGCCAAGTGCAGCGGCCAGCATTCCGAGCACGTAAAGCGTGACGCCGGTAGCGCTGTACCAGGGGGCATTGCGGGCAGGATCGCGCAGCAATTGCGGCATCAGGGCCGCCTGCGCCGCGAGAAGGAGCGCGACCGCGATCGCGGACACCGCAAGGCCCCAAAGCCACAACAGCACGATGACCGCGACCTGGGCCAGTGCCATCCCGACGCAGGCGACGCTCGCGGCGCGGGCCACGCCAAGTGTTACCGGCAACGAACGCAGGCCGGTCGCGCGGTCTCCTTCGACCGCCTTGAAGTCGTTCAGGGTCATGATCCCGTGTGCGCCAAGGCTGTACAGCGCGAGGATCAGGAGGATATCGGTTCCGGGCAGGCCGCCCAGCATCACGCTGGCTCCGGTGAACCAGCTCAGGCCCTCATAGGTCAGGGCGACCACTGCGGGTCCTGTCCAGCCGCTCGACTTGAAGCGGAAGGGCGGAGCGCTGTAGGCCCAGGCAGCCGCCAGCGCGAGCACCGTCGCGGCAAAGACCCACCCTCCCATCAGGGCCGAGAAGCAAAGCGACAGCAGCGTGCCGGCCTGCGCGATCCGCAATCCCCAGCGCCCTGCGATCCGGCCGGAGGGGATCGGGCGGTCGGGTTCGTTGATGGCATCGACATGCCGGTCGAACCAGTCGTTGACCGCCTGGCTCGTCCCGCAAACCATGGGGCCGGCGAGCACGATCCCGGCGATGACAAGGGTCCAGCCCGCCAGCAGCGGCTGTCCCGAAGAGACAGCGCCGCACATGAACGCCCACATAGGCGGGAACCAGGTGATCGGCTTCAGGAGTTCGACGACGTCGCGCGGCGCCGGAGGCGATGCCTGGTGAGGGGATACAACCGAACGCGCCATAGGGTGACGCTATGCCTGTCAGTCGCGAGCGTCAATTTGTTTTGACACTCTTCCTTTCAGACAGGGCTCAGTCCGGTTCGGAAACGGTGTTGGCAAGCCCGTAGCGGTGCAATTTCGAATAGAGGCTCTGGCGGCTCAGACCCAGAATCTCGGCCGCCGATGCACGGTTGTTCGAAGTATAGGTGAGTGCCGCCTCGATGCAGAGGCGCTCGATCAGGTCAGTACTTTCACGGACAATGTCCTTGAGCGACATGCGCCCGACGAGTTCGGTAAGTTGTTCGACCGAGAGCGGCAATTCCTGCTGGTTGGGTGGAAGGTCACGCAGCCGGCGGCCCACGGGCCTGATGACGAACCCGAAATAGGCATCGTCATCGCCCGCCCTGACTGCCGAGAGCTCGACCGGCTCACCGTCGAAACCTTCGCGCGCGCCGATTACAGTGCCCACGTTCTGCGCAAAGCCGTGCTTGGCGAGTTGTCCGGTGATGAGATCGATATCGATTCCCGGCCTGCCGATGAAGTCGCCGAGTTGCCGGCCCGAAATCTGGTCGACACTGGCAGCCTCGACGAGCTCCACGAACGCGAGGTTCGCCGTAACGATCTTCAGTTCGGAGTCGGCGAGGACGAAAGCGTCGGGCATGGCTTCGAGCACGCGCAGGGTACTTCCGGCCACCGGCGGCGAAGGCGCGGTGCCGGACGAAAGGCGAACTATCAGGAATTGCTTTCCGTGCTGGCGGAATCCGGCTGCGGTAAGCGTCAGGTTGCCTTCCGAACCGGCCCGTCCGACCTCGATCGGAGAGACCGAATTCGATGCCATGACCGAACCGAGGAAGGCGATGATCGGCTCGCGCGACGAACGCGAGAACAGGCCTGTCAGGCGGTCGCCGGTAAGCGATCCCGGTTTGGCGCCGAGCAGCGCGTGAACACTCGGGTTGGCTTCGCGAATCCGGTAGTTTTCCGCATCGACGATCAGCACCGGCTCGGCGGAGAGTTCGAACAGCAGCCGGTACCGCGTCTCAAGTTGGCGCAGGCGCAGATAGTCGCGCTCGAGCGATTGCTGGGCCTGCAGAAGACGCTGCTGGAGTTCGGCCATTTCGCGCATGTCACGACCGAAAGCGATGAAGCGCTGCCCATCGCCGAAAGTCACGAGGGTGTAGCGGACCGGCACTTCCCCATCGGATCCGATATGGTTTATCTGGCGCCAGTGCTGCGTGCGACCCTTGCGGGCGCCAGCAAGCATTTCCATCACCTTGGGGCGGCTTTCAACGGTAACCGTGTCCAGCCAGTCGCGCCCGATCCAGTCCTGCAATTCGGGAAAATCGGAGAGATTCGCCGTGCCGTCGACAATCTTGCCCGTCTCGTCGAGGATGAGCGACAAGTCGCCGGCCACCATCGCGAGCTTGGTGGCGGCATCCGCGCCGATAGCATCGAATAGCTCGGCGGCTTCGCCGAACGGCTCCTTGCCTTCGATACTGTGCTTGCGCGAAAGCATTCGCCGCCTCGAGATCAGAAAGTGACTTGGCCGAAGGGCCTCGACCCCAGGATTTTTGCTTCGGCCAGAACAACCGCCGATCGAGCGTCCGGTGCGGTACCGTCAGCCCCTATTTCGTTCGCGATGCAGGGACGGGCGTTGATCATGTTGCCACCAACGAAGATTTGCAACGACGGGTTCCTGGAAACGCCGCGTATTGCGGCAATCAAATCGGAAAGGGCGTCGCTAGGGCAATCGCAACTGATGGTCAATCCTAGCAGATCGTAGCCGGTTTCCGCGACGGCGCCGAGCAGGTCGCCTTTTCTCGGCTCCAGTAAAACGTCGCTGTTCCAGCCATTTCTGGAAAATACCTCCTGAAGCATGAGAGCGCCGAACCCGTGCTGTTCGCCAGGCAGGGGCGCGAAGAGAGCGGTCGGCGATTGCAGGAGCGCCTGCGAAACCGGAGGCGCGCGCATCGCCAGTTCGCGCATGACCTCCTGCAGACGCCACAACCCCATCGTGACATCCACGAAGTCGCACGCGTCAGCCTCCCAGAATTCTCCCAGTTTGCGTGCGGCGGGAGCGAGCAGGTCGACGAAAATCGAATCGATCCCGACCCCGCCTTCGAGAAGCATTTCGACCTCGTCGAGAAGGTGGTCGGCTTCGATCTCCACGGCGAGCGTTGCGAAGCGTTCGATCCGCTCCTCGCAGAACGAATGCCCGGCCTCGTCGCCATCGTCCGGTTCGACGATCGGAGCGCATGCCCGTCCGGCACCGCTTCCGGCTCCGTGCGCCAGTAGCAGTCGCGGAATGATCTCAGCCTCTATCAGGGTGCCGAGCGACCTTTCGTCGGGCTCATCGTTTTCACGAACCAACGGCCCGCCGGCGTGCTGTCCGCAAGACCAGTGAGGATTAATATTCCGACCCGTCCTTGCTTTCTGGCGGGAATTAAACAGCGTGGCCATTTGCAGACTCTCCCAGTCTGGTAGCGGCGCGGATCGCGTCAAACGTGGCGGAAGTTATTTAATGGTTTCGACTCCACCCCATCGAACAAGCGTACGCTGATTGGGGAGATCTGACAAATCCAAAGGTGTCAATTTTTTTGAACGTCAGGATAGATTGACACTTCGCCCGAGAGGGGCGTAGTCTGGCGGGTAGCCAGCGGAGGATGCGCTCGGATGAACGGGGATGGTGCCCAGGAATATTACAGCGACCGGACCGGTACGCCCGGCACGGCGCTTTACACCAGCGAAGAGCGCCGGCGCCGCGACGCTTCGCCATGGACCGTTGTTCAGGCCGTCCTCGCGCCTGCCCAGTTCCTGGTCTTCCTTGTCAGCCTCGGCCTTGTCCTGCGGTTCTTCGCGACCGGCGAAGGCGCTCTCGCCGCCGATCTCTCGGTCGTTGCCAAGACGTTCGCGCTTTACGCGATCATGGTCACCGGATCGATCTGGGAGAAGGAAGTATTCGGTCGCTGGCTCTTCGCACGCCCGTTCTTCTGGGAGGACGTGTTCTCGATGCTCGTCATCGCGCTGCACACGGCCTACCTCGTCATGCTTTTCGGCGCGATCGGCACCGTCGAGGATCGCCTGCTCGTAGCGCTTGCCGGATACGCCGCATACGTCGTCAATGCCGGGCAGTTCCTGCTCAAGCTTCGCATGGCCCGCCTGCAGGCGGGGCCGCCGGTGGCCGCGGGATGAGCGCGGTGCTGCCCCTCGCCACGCCCGGCGCCGATTGCGCGCCGGTGCTGCGCGAGCGCGGGCAGCGTGAGGTTTTCTGCGGCCTGACGGGCATCGTGTGGCTGCATCGCAAGATGCAGGACGCATTTTTCCTCGTTGTCGGGTCGCGCACGTGCGCCCACCTCCTGCAGTCGGCAGCCGGCGTGATGATCTTCGCCGAACCCCGGTTCGCCACCGCGATCATCGAGGAGCGCGACCTGGCCGGAATGGCCGATTGCCACGAGGAGCTCGACAGGGTCGTCGCCCGCGTTCTCGAGAGGCGTCCGGAAATCCGCACCCTCTTCCTCGTCGGATCGTGCCCGTCCGAAGTCATCAAGCTGGATCTTGCCAACGCCGCGCAGCGGCTTGGCGAGCGACATTCGCCTGCGGTCCGGATACTCAACTATTCCGGCAGCGGCATCGAGACGACCTTCACCGAAGGAGAGGACGCCTGCCTTGCGGCGCTCGTCCCCGAAATGCCTGTGGGCGATCCCGGCGGCGAGCAGGAGCTGCTCGTCGTCGGGACGTTGCCCGACATCGTCGAGGATCAGTTCCTTCGTCTTTTCGCCGAACTGGGAATCTCGAGGGTCGGCATGCTGCCTGCCCGCAACGCCAGGAACCTTCCTGCCGTCGGCCCGCAGACCAGGTTCCTGCTGGCCCAGCCCTTCCTTACCGAAACGGCGCGCGCCCTGAAGGATCGGGGCGCGAGGCGCATCGATGCCCTCTTCCCCTTCGGCGCCGAGGGTACCGCAGACTGGCTGCATGCGGCGGCAGCGGCATTCGGCATCGACGAGATGCACTGCAACCGGGTCTGCGCTCCCGGCCGCGAAAGGGCCAAGCGCGCGATCGCGCATGTGCGCGAGAGGCTTGAAGGCAAGCGCATCTCGTTCCTGCCCGACTCGCAGCTTGAAATTCCGCTTGCGCGATTCCTTTCGACCGAGCTCGGCATGGTGCCGGTTGAGGTCGGCACGCCCTACCTCCATCGCGAGCATTGCGCGCGCGAGCTGGCGCTCCTTCCCGAGGGCACGAGGATCAGCGAGGGCCAGCACGTCGACCGCCAGCTCGACCGGGTGCGCGCGGACAAGCCCGATCTCACAGTCTGCGGCCTCGGCCTCGCCAATCCGCTGGAGGCAGAGGGACTGTCGACCAAGTGGGCGATCGAACTCGTCTTCTCCCCCATCCACGGCTTCGAGCAGGCGGGCGACCTCGCAGAGCTCTTCGCCCGGCCGCTGCGGCGGCGCGACGTGTTGAGGGTATAGGGCGATGCAGCTGGCCGTCTGGACATACGAAGGACCACCCCATGTCGGCGCGATGCGCATCGCAACGGCAATGGAGGGTGTCCACTACGTCCTTCACGCACCGCAGGGCGATACGTACGCCGACCTGCTGTTCACGATGATCGAGCGGCGGGGCAAGCGCCCGCCTGTCACCTACACCACTTTCCAGGCGCGCGATCTGGGCAAGGATACCGCGAGCCTGTTCCAGGATTCGGCCCGCGACGCGATCGAACGTTTCCGGCCGGGAGCCCTGCTCGTCGGATCGTCCTGCACGGCGGAGCTGATCCAGGACGATCCGGCGGGCCTTGCCGAGGCGATGGGGCTTTCCTGCCCGGTCATCCCGCTCGAATTGCCTAGCTACCAGCGCAAGGAAAACTGGGGCGCGTCCGAGACGTTCTACCAGATCGTGCGGACGCTGGCAGACCGCAGTGTCTCTGCCGGGCCGCGCGAGGGACGCCGCGCGCGCGCCAACCTCCTCGGCCCCGCAGCCCTCGGTTTCCGCCATCGCGACGACCTGCGCGAGGTGCGCGCCATGCTCGACAGGCTGGGGATCGACGTGAACTGCGTCGCCCCGCTCGGCGCAAGCCCGGACGACATAAGGTCGATGGGCCGGGCCGATTTCAACGTCGTGCTCTACCCCGAAATCGCGGACGAGGCCGCGCGCTGGCTCGAACGCACCTTCGGCCAGCCGGCGGTTCGGACAGTCCCCATCGGAGTCGGTGCGACGCGGGCATTCATCGAGGAGGTCGCAACCCTTGCCGGAGTCGATGCCTCCGCCGCCCTCGAGGATGGCGAATCGCGCATGCCCTGGTGGAGCCGATCGGTCGATTCGACGTATCTCACCGGCAAGCGAGTCTTCATCTTCGGAGACGCCACCCACGCGGTCGCGGCGGCAAGGATCGCCCGCGAGGAACTGGGTTTCGTCGTCTGCGGACTCGGCTGCTACAACCGCGAATTCGCCCGCGAGGTCCGCGCAGAAGCCAAGGCGTGCGGTGTCGAGGCCCTGATCACCGACGACCACCTCGAAGTAGAGGCAGCGATTGCCGACGCCGCGCCCGAACTCGTGCTGGGCACGCAGATGGAGCGCCATATAGCCAAGCGGCAGGGCATCCCGTGCGCGGTGATCTCTTCGCCCGTCCACGTGCAGGATTTCCCGGCACGGCACAGCCCGCAGATGGGCTTCGAGGGCGCGAACGTGGTTTTCGATATCTGGGTGCATCCGCTTGTGATGGGACTCGAGGAGCACCTGCTCACGATGTTCCGCGAGGATTTCGAGTTCTCGGATAACGCCGGCGCCTCGCACCTCCACGGATCGGCACCCTCGCTCGGCGATGTCGTTGCCGAGAGCGCCCCTGCCGAACCGCACTCCGACACGCTCTGGACCGCCGATGCCGAGCAGGAGCTGAAGAAGATCCCGTTCTTCGTACGCGGCAAGGCGCGCCGCAACACCGAGGCATTCGCGGCGGAGAACGGCTGCGCCCGGATCGACCTCGCCACGCTCTACGATGCCAAGGCGCACTATGCCCGGTAGTCGCGCGCCCCGCGTCCGCGTCGCCATCGTGACGCTGGACAACCACCTGAAGGGTGCGGTCGAGCGCGCCGACGAGGTGCTCGAGCGCGACAACATCAGTCTCTCGCTGCATGCCGCCGCAGACTGGGACCGCGATGCGACGGCGCTCCACCGCACCAGGGCGGCGATCGGGGAAGCGGACATCGTGATCGCCACGATGCTGTTCCTCGACGACCACGTGCGCGCGATCCTGCCGGCGCTGGAAGCTCGCCGCGAGCAATGCGATGCCATGCTCGGCATCATGTCGGCGGGCGAGATCGTCAAGCTCACCCGGCTCGGCAACTACCGCATGGACGCGCCCGCGCGCGGTCCGCTTGCGCTCCTCAAGAAGCTGCGCGGATCGAAGAAGGCGGGTGCGAGTTCGGGCGCCGGGCAGATGCGCATGCTCCGCCGCCTGCCCAAGATCCTGCGTTTCATCCCCGGCACCGCACAGGATGTGCGCGCCTATTTCCTGACCCTGCAATACTGGCTCGCCGGATCGGACGAGAACGTCGTCGCGATGGTCCGTTCGCTGATCGACCGCTACGCTGCGGGCGAGCGGCTTACCCGGCAGGGGATGACGCCCGCGAACCCGCCCGCCGAATATCCCGAGGTCGGGGTATACCATCCCCGCACCGACCAGCGCATTTCGGAAAGCGCGCGGCTCCTGCCCCGCGGGCGCGGCACCAGCGGCACGGTGGGCATCCTCATGCTGCGGTCCTACCTTCTTGGCCGCGATGCGGGGCACTACGACGGCATGATCGCCGCGTTCGAGGCGGCCGGCATGCGCGTGATCCCTGCTTTCGCCAGCGGTCTCGACGCGCGGCCCGCCATCGACAGGTTCTTCGTCAAGAACGGCAAGCTGCAAGTCGACGCCATCGTGAACCTGACCGGTTTCTCGCTGGTCGGCGGGCCGGCCTACAACGATTCCGATGCTGCGGTCGAAACGCTGACGGCGCTCGACGTGCCGTACATCGCCGCGCATGCGATCGAGTTCCAGTCGCTCGAGGAATGGCGCGACCGCCGGCAGGGACTTCTGCCGCTCGAGACCACGATGATGGTCGCCCTGCCCGAGCTCGACGGTGCCATCTGTCCTAGCGTCATCGGTGGTCGCGACGGCGAGGACGGGGGCCCGCGCCGAGCGATGTGCACCGATCCGGAACGTGCCGGCGCACTCGCTGCCAAGGTTCGCAAGCTGGTAGAGCTTCGCAAGTCGGACCGCGCGGCGCGCAAGCTGGCAATCGTCCTGTTCAATTTCCCGCCGAATGCAGGTGCGACCGGCACCGCCGCACACCTTGCAGTCTACGAATCGCTCCACGCAACGCTCCGCCGCCTCTCCTCCGAGGGATACGACGTGGAGGTGCCCGAAACGGTCGAGGACCTGCGCGCGGCCATCCTGGAAGGAAACGCCGTCCGGTTCGGCGCGGATGCCAACGTCGCCGCGCGCATCCCGGCTGACGAACACGTGCGGCGCGAACCGCATCTTTCACAGATCGAGGCGCAGTGGGGCCCGGCTCCAGGTCGCCAGCAATCCGACGGCAGCGCCATCCATGTCCTCGGAGCGAGATTCGGCAATGTCTTCGTCGGCATCCAGCCGGCGTTCGGGTACGAGGGTGACCCGATGCGGCTGATGTTCGAGGGCGATTTCGCTCCGACGCATGCCTTCTCGGCCTTCTATCGCTGGATCCGCGAGGACTTTGGCGCGAACGCAGTGCTTCACTTCGGCACGCACGGCGCGCTCGAGTTCATGCCGGGCAAGCAGGCCGGACTGTCGGGCGAATGCTGGCCCGAACGGCTGCTCGGGGACTTGCCGAACTACTATCTCTACGCCGCGAACAACCCGTCGGAGGGCCTGCTGGCCAAGCGCCGCTCGGCGGCCACGCTCGTCAGCTACCTGACCCCGCCGCTCGCGCAGGCGGGACTCTACCAGGGCTTCGTCGACCTCAAGGCGAGCGTCGAGCGCTGGCGGACCGCCGAGGATGGCGAGGAGCGATCCTCGCTCGCGGCCCTGATCCGCGAGCAATGCGAATCGCTCGACATCGATGGAGGCGACATCGATGCGCTGGCGGGCCGCCTCTACGAACTGGAGCGCACGCTGATCCCGCAAGGCCTGCACGTGCTCGGCCGGCCACCTGCAGAGGAGGCCAGGCGCGACTGGCTTGCCGCGCTGGCAGAGGCCGATCCCGACGCGGATTGCGAGGCATTTGGCGAAGCGCTTGCAGGTTGCGACGAGATCGGCGCGGTCGTCCGCGCGCTCGACGGCGGTTATGTACCTCCGGCGCCCGGCGGCGACATCATCGCCAACCCGGACGTGCTGCCGACGGGCCGCAACATCCACGGTTTCGATCCGTTCCGCCTCCCGAGCCGCTTTGCCTGCCAGCAGGGTCGCGAACAGGCCGAGGGACTCATCGCACGCCACGTCGCCGGCGGCGCGGCGTTCCCCGAAAGCCTCGCGATGGTGCTCTGGGGCACCGACAACCTGAAAAGCGAAGGTGTCCAGATCGCGCAGGCGATGACGCTGATCGGCGCACGCCCGCGTTTCGACGGGTACGGCCGCCTTGCCGGAGCCGAACTCATCCCGCTCGAGGAACTCGGGAGGCCTCGCATCGACGTGGTGGTGACGCTTTCGGGCATCTTTCGCGACCTCCTGCCGCTCCAGACGCGCATGATCGCCGAGGCCGCGCTCCTTGCCGCGAAGGCCGACGAGCCGTGCGACGCGAACTTCGTGCGCAAGCACAGCCTTGCCCACCAGCAGCTTCACGATTGCGATCTGGAAACCGCCGCCTTGCGCGTCTTCTCGAATGCCGAGGGCGCTTACGGCGCGAACGTGAACCAGATGATCGAGGGTGGCGTCTGGGCCGATCCCGACGAACTCGCCAACGCGTTCGAGACTCACAAGGGCTTCGCCTACGGTGTGAAGGGCACGCCCGTCCAGCACCGCGCCTTGCTGCAAAGCGCGCTCAGGGACGTCGAATTCACCTACCAGAACCTCGAAAGCGTCGAAGTCGGCATCACCGACCTCGACCAGTACGTTGACGGGCTCGGCGGTGTCAGCCGTTCGGTTGCCCGCGCACGCGGAGAGGCAGCGCCGGTCTACATCCTCGACGCGACGCAGGGGAAGGCGCGCGTGCGTACCCTTGCCGAACAGATCGACCTCGAAACCCGCACGCGCACGCTCAATCCCAAGTGGTACGAAGGCATGCTCAAGCACGGCTACGAAGGCGTGCGTAACATCGAGGGCCACGTCACCAACACGATGGGCTGGTCCGCGACGACGGGCCAGGTCTCGCCCTGGGTCTACGAGCGGATCAGCCGCACCTTCGTGCTCGATGCCGAAATGCGCCAGCGGCTTTCGTCGCTCAATCCCAAGAGTTCGGCACGCGTCGCGGGCAGGCTGCTCGAAGCCTGCGAGCGCCGCCTGTGGGAACCCGACGAAGAAACACTCGCCGCGCTGCGGCTGGCCAACGACGACCTCGAAGACCGCCTCGAAGGCGTGGTCGCGGCCGAATGAGGAGAGACCCATGACACTGCTCGATGCCGACACGACATACAGCCCGCCCGATGGCGAAGGTTCGGTGCAGGTCCAGCTCGACCCGCGCGACGCGATCAAGGGCGCCAAGGTCTTCGCCGTCTACGGCAAGGGCGGAATCGGCAAGTCGACGACGTCGTCGAACCTCTCCGCCGCCTTTTCCAAGCTGGGCCACAGGGTCCTGCAGATCGGCTGCGATCCCAAGCACGACTCGACGTTCACGCTTACCAAGAAGCTGATGCCGACGGTGATCGACGTGCTCGAGACCGTCGAGTTCCACACCGAGGAACTGCGGCCCGAAGACTACATGTTCGAAGGCTACAACGGCGTGATGTGCGTGGAAGCCGGCGGCCCGCCGGCGGGAACCGGCTGCGGCGGATACGTCGTCGGCCAGACGGTGAAGCTCCTGAAACAGCATCACCTCCTGGAAGACACCGACGTCGTCATCTTCGACGTCCTCGGCGATGTCGTGTGCGGCGGCTTCGCGGCCCCGCTCCAGCATGCGGAGCGCGCGCTGGTGGTGGCGGCCAACGATTTCGACAGCATCTTCGCGATGAACCGTATCGTCGCGGCGATCGGCGCGAAATCGCGCAATTACGACGTGCGGCTCGCCGGCGTGATCGCCAACCGCTCGGCGCAGACCGACGAGATCGACCGCTTCAGCGACGCCATCGGGATGAAGCGCCTTGCCCATTTCCGCGATCTCGATGCCATCCGCCGCAGCCGCCTGAAGAAATGCACGCTGTTCGAGATGGAGGACAGCCCCGAAGTCCTCGCGGCGCGCGCGGAGTATGTCCGGCTTGCGCAGCTTCTGTGGGACGGTGTCGATCCGCTCGCGGCGCAGCCGATGAAGGACCGAGACATCTTCGATTTCCTGGGGTTCGAATGATGGCCAGCCAGGCTCCACGCAGCACTTACGATCACCACCGCGATCGCCTCGCCGCCTACTTCGACGGCACGGCGCGCAAGGCATGGATCGACCTGACCTCCGACGCCAAGGTCGGCGGAATCCGCGCCACGGTTCGCGCCGGCCGCGACCGCATGCGCACGATGCTCCTCGACTGGTTGCCGCAGGACCTCAGGCGCACAAGCCTGCTCGATGCCGGGTGCGGAACCGGCGCGCTCAGTGGACAGGCCGCCTGCCGCGGTGCCGAAGTGACTGCGGTCGACATCGCGGCGGGCCTCGTCGCCATTGCGCGCGAGCGGACCCCGTCGTTCCTCGGGCATGGCCGGATCGACTGGCACGTGGGCGACATGCTCGATCCCGCGCTCGGCAGGTTCGATCACATCGTTGCGATGGACTCGCTGATCCATTACCCGCTTGACGAGATGGTGGCGACGATCGCCGCACTGGCCGACCGTTGCGAACGCTCGATCGCGTTCACCTTCGCACCGCACACTACGCTGCTCGGCGTCATGCACGGCATCGGGCAATTCTTTCCGCGGGGCAATCGCTCACCCGCGCTGGTGCCGGTTGCCGAGGACGCCCTGCGGCGGCGGCTCGAAACGCTTCCCGGTTGGGAGATCGCGCGCAGCGAACGCGTTGTCAGCGGCTTCTATACGTCGCACGCCATTGAACTGGTACGTCGCGGATGATCCGAGGCGCTCGCCTTGCCTCCAGATGGACCGGCGTTGCCAGCGCCTGGCTGCCGTTTGCCGATGCGGCGAGCCCCGACCTGCCGCTTTCGCGGCTGCTTCGCCTGTCGCTGTTCCAGATCAGCGTAGGCATGGCGACCGTGCTGCTCAACGGTACGCTCAACCGGGTGATGATCGTCGAGCTGAACGTGCCCGCATGGCTGGTCGCACTCATGCTCGCGATCCCGCTGCTCGCGGCGCCGTTCCGCGCGCTCATTGGCCACAAGTCGGATACGCACCGCTCGCTGCTCGGCTGGCGGCGCGTCCCCTACATCTGGTTCGGCAGCCTGCTGCAGTTCGGCGGTCTTGCCATCATGCCCTTCGCGCTGCTGCTGGTGGGCCGTCCCGGCGACTTCACCATCGGGGTGGTGGCCGGCTGCCTCGCATTCCTCCTCGCCGGAGCCGGCCTCCATACCACCCAGACCGCAGGGCTTGCTCTGGCGACCGACCTTGCACCCGCCGAAAAGCGCCCGCGCGCTGTCGCATTGCTCTACGTGATGCTGCTTGCCGGGATGATGGCGGCATCGTTCGCCATCGGGATGCTGCTCGCCGAATTCACGCCGACCCGCCTCGTCCAGGTGATCCAGGGGGCGGCGGTCCTGACCATGGTCCTCAACATGATCGCGCTGTGGAAGCAGGAAGCGCGCAGCGCGCAGGTCGCCGCCGCCGATACGCCCCGCCCGCCCTTCGCCGAAGTCTGGCGCACGTTCTCCAGTGCCCGGTCGACCGTTCGGCTGCTGGTGGCGGTCGGGATGGGCGCAGCGGCCTTCGCCATGCAGGACGCGCTGCTCGAACCCTTCGGCGGCGAGATACTCGGCATGTCGGTCGGCGCGACGACCGGGCTGACGGGAGCCTGGGCGCTGGGCGCGCTCGTCGGCTTCGCGCTATCGTCGCGCTGGCTCGATCGAGGGCTCGACGCGCTGAGAGTTGCGGGCTTCGGACTGCTACTGGGGACGGTCGCGTTCCTGTTCGTGATCCTTGCCGTCCCGTTTTCCGAAGCGGCGCTCCTTGTCCTGGGCGCGGTCCTCATCGGCGTTGGCGTCGGCATGTTCTCGGTCGGCACGCTGGTCGAGGCGATGAACCTCGGCGAGGACGGCTCCGCGGGCCTCGCGCTGGGCGCGTGGGGCGCGGTGCAGGCGACATGCGCCGGCCTTGGCATCGCGCTGGGCGGGATCATCCGCGACCTCGCCTCGCGCCATGCGGTCCACGACGGTTTCGGAGCGACCCTGGCCGACCGCGCGACCGGATACGGCACCGTCTACCTGATCGAGATCGCGTTGCTGCTGGCGACCCTGGCGGTGATCGGCCCGCTGGTGGGGCGCAATCGCATCGCGAATGGCAGCACCGGTCGCTTCGGGCTTACCGAGTTTCCCACATGAACGAGCGGGGAAGGATAGAGCAATGAGAGATGCATACGTAGTCGGCTCGATCGATGTCGCGGCACTGGCGTTCTACGCGTTCGTGCTGTTCTTCATCGCGCTGGTTTTCTACCTAAGGCGAGAGGACCGGCGAGAGGGTTATCCGCTGGAAGACGAATTCAGCGGCAGGCTCGAATCACCGGGAGGTCCGCTGCTGACGGCAGAAACCAAGACATTCGATCTGCCCTTCGACAAGGGCTCGGTGACGGCTCCGACCAAGGGCCGCGAGCCGGTCGACATCGCGGCAAGACGGCGCGAGAATTTCGCGGGCGCTCCCTACAGCCCGACGGGCGATCCGCTGACCGACGGCATCGGCCCCGCCGCGTTCGCGCTGCGAGCGCCCTGGCCGGATCTCGACGCTCACGGCGCACCGCGCATCGTTCCGCTGTCGATGGAGGACAGCATCGCCGTGGCGCACCGCAAGGACGATCCGCGCGGCAAGCCGGTGATCGGTGCCGACCGCGCCGTCGCCGGAACGGTCGCCGATCTCTGGGTCGATCGCGCCGAGCACCTTGTCCGCTACCTCGAGATCGATACCGGCACGGGCCGCGTCCTTGCACCGATGATGATGGCGGTGGTCAGGGACCGGGAAGTCGTGATCGATGCGGTCAACGCCGCCGATTTCGCACGGGCGCCCTACCCCGAAACTGCGGGACAGATCACCCGGTACGAGGAAGAGCGGGTCGCGGCCTTTTTCGGGGGCGGCTATCTCTATGCCAATTCCGGGAGGCAGGAACCGTGGCTGTAACGGAGCACGACCACGAGCCGGTTCGCGGCCTCCCCGGCGACCTTCCGGCCGGGGAAAGGATCCTGTGGCAGGGCTCGCCCGAACGCAGGTGCTTTGCCCACAGCGCCCTGTTCACGCGCTGGATTGCCGGTTATTTCGCGGTCCTCGTCGTATTCGCGCTCGTCTTCGGCAGCCCGCTGAGCGCGCTGGCGACCGCTGTTGCGGGGCTTTGCGCGATTGCCCTGATCCAGGGTTTCGCGGCGCTAGTCGCTAGGACCACGGTCTACACGATCACCAACCGGCGCATCGTGCTGCGTATCGGAGTTGCGCTTCCGACCTGCATCAACCTTCCGCTCAAGCTGATCGGAGCTGCCGACCTGCGTCCGCAAGGTCGCGATGTCGGCGACATCGCGTTGCGCCTGACCGGCAGGCACCGCATCGGCTATGCCGTCCTGTGGCCCCACGCGAGGCCCTTCCGCATCGGTGCACCACAACCCATGCTCCGCGCCGTTCCGGAGGCAGCGGAGGTAGCCGACATCCTTGCCCATGCCTGTGCAGCCGCGATGGCCAGCCAGCCGGCTCACGTCGGCGAGCACTCTGACGGCAGCGGGGTGGCAAACGGTCCTGCCGCCCGGCCCGCTCGCCAGGCTTCGGCCGCCGCGCCGAGGGAAACGGCAGTCGCATGAGCCATTCGCACGATCACGAAAACATCGTCTCACGTCCCGCGCTGGCGATGGCTGGCGCGGTCGTGGCGATCTCGCTCCTCCTCACCGCCGCCGTGAGCCTGGGCATCGCGGACCGTGAAGCGGTGCCTGCAGTCGAAAGGGCAAAGGCCGCCGTCGCGCCCGTCGAAACGCGCCTTCTCAATTTCACAGACCAGCCCGACGGATCGGTGCTCGTCAGCGATGCGAAAAGCGGCGAGGCGGTGGCCACGCTGGTCGGCGACAACGATGGCGGCGGGTTCGTCCGCGGCGTCATGCGCGGCCTCGCCCGCGACCGCCGCATGCGAGAAATCGGCGCAGAGCCGCCTTTTGCGCTGACTCTCTGGCAAAACGGCGCCGTGTCGCTGACCGACAGCGCAACCGGACGCGTGATCGAACTGGGCAGCTTCGGCCCCGATAACCGCGCGACGTTCCTTCGCTTCCTGTCGGCGGGAGACGCGTGATGGCCCGCCGGTCCTTCGACACACCTTGCCGGATCGCGATCGAACAGAGCGAGGCGCACTTTCATGCGCACGTGGAGCTTGCGGGCGATATCGAGATCGGACCTGGCGACCGCGTGCGCGTGCATGGCGAGCCTGTCCAGGTCCGCTTCGGCGAAACCATCGAATTCCAGCGAACCGCCACGGTCACGCGCGCAGGCCCGCTGCGCCGCGGATGGACGAGGCTGGCCGCCTACTTCGACCTTTCCGAACTTTACGAAGTGAGTTTCAATCCCGGGAGCCTGCGATGAACGCCCAGACGAAAATCGAAGCCGCGCCTGACACGATGGCGATGGCGCGCGAGAACACCGTCCTCAGCCCGCGCTTCTACACGACCGATTTCGACGCACTCGACGCCGTCGACGTATCGCCTGTTCGCGCCGAATGGGACGCGCTGATGGACGAGATGAAGAGCGATCCGAACAAGCGCCACTTCAAGCGCGACGAAAGCTTCGACGGGGTGATCGAACGCCTCGATCCCGAACTGCGACCCGAGTTCATCGACTTCCTCGTCAGCTCGCTCACCGCGGAATTCTCGGGCTGCGTGCTTTACGCCGAGATCGCCAGGCGCTCGAAGAATCCCGACGTCAAGCTGCTGTTCAAGCTCCTCGCACGCGACGAAAGCCGCCATGCGGGCTTCATCAACGAAACGCTGAAGGACGCGGGCATCGGCATCGACCTGGGCTTCCTGACGCGCACGAAGAAGTACACGTTCTTCAAACCGAAATTCATATTCTACGCGGTCTATCTGTCGGAGAAGATCGGATATTCGCGTTACATCACGATCTTCCGCCACCTGGCGAAGCATCCCGAGCACCGGTTCCACCCGATCTTCAACTGGTTCGAGGAGTGGTGCAACGACGAGTTCCGGCATGGCGAGGCCTTCGCCATGCTCATGCGCTCCGATCCCCGGCTGCTGACCGGCCTAAACAAGCTGTGGGTGCGGTTCTTCCTGCTTTCGGTCTACGCAACGATGTACGTGCGCGATCACGGCCGGCCCGCTTTCCACGCCGCGCTCGGCGTCGATCCTACCGAATACGACTACAAGGTCTTCTCAATCTGCAACCAGATCACCCGTCAGGTCTTCCCGGTCGAACTCGACATCCACGATCCGCGCTTTCGCAGGAACATGCACAAGCTCCTGAACGCCAGCCGCAAGATCGACGAGGGCAAGGCCCGGGGCGGCGTCGCGGGCGCCTGGCTCCGGATGACCGGCATGGGCGGCGCCGCCCTCAACTTCGCGCGCCTCTACTTCCAGCGGGCCAGGCCCAACGTTCTGCCCGAAACGATCAGGCTGCAGCCCGCGTGGTAAGCTGGAGCGGCCATATCCTGCCGGTCGTGGCGACGATTGCGACGTGGTTTCTCGCGACCGGGCTGATTGCCTGGATCGACAACCGCGAGCGTGGCACGTTCCCGCACAGCCTCATGCTTGCGGGGATCGGGGGCGTTGCCGGGCTCGTTGCCGTCTTCGCCTCTATGGGTTCGGCCACGCTGACGGGCGTCTATGCTTCCTTTGCCGGAGCCATCCTTATCTGGGCGTGGCACGAGGTCGGCTTCCTGACGGGCGCCGTGGCCGGCCCGAGGCGCGAGGGATGCGACCGCTCCGCCTCGACGAGGGGGCGCTTCTTCGCCGCGGCGTCGGCGCTGGCATGGCACGAGATCGCGCTGGCGCTGACCGCGCTCGTCCTGATCTCGCTCACCTGGACCGCGCCAAACCAGATCGGGGCGATGATCTTCCTGCTGCTTTTCGTCCTGCGGCTGAGTACGAAGATAAACATCTTCTTCGGCGTGCCCAACATGAGCACCGAGATCCTGCCGCCGCACCTTGACTACCTGCACAGCTATTTCGGGCCGCGCAGGCTCGGTCCCTTGCTGATCGCGTCGATCGCGGCCTGCCTCGCGCTGTCCGTGTGGCTCGGCTTCGCGGCACTGAGTGCGCCTTCCGGAAGCGCGGAGGCAGCGGGCGCAAGCCTGCTGTTCGCACTCGCCGCGCTCGGGACGCTCGAACACTTGTTTCTCGCATTGCCGTTCAGGGACGGCGCGCTCTGGCGCTGGGCGATACCCGCCCACAGGGCAGGGACAGTCACGGAACTATAAAGGAGGGGTGTCGACGATGGATTTCGAAGCCTATTTCAAGAGCGAACTCGACGCGGTCAGGGACGAAGGGCGCTATCGTATCTTCACCGAGATCGAGCGCCATCGCGGCGCCTTTCCGCACGCCACCCGTTATGTCGGGGACACCACGCAGGACGTGACCGTCTGGTGCTCCAACGACTATCTCGGCATGGGCCAGCACCCGGTCGTGATCGATGCGATGCACAAGGTTCTCGACGAGTGCGGCGCCGGCGCGGGCGGTACGCGCAACATCTCGGGCACGAACCACCACCATGTGCTCCTCGAACGCGAACTCGCCGATCTCCACCACAAGGAAGCGGCGCTGCTGTTCACTTCGGGCTATGTCTCGAACTGGGCGGGCCTCGGGACGCTCGCCAACCGAATTCCGGGCTGCGTGGTCTTCTCCGACGCGCTCAACCACGCGTCGATGATCGAGGGCATTCGCCATTCGCGCGCGCCTTACAAGATCTGGGAGCATAATTCGCCCGAGGGCCTCGACCGGCACCTTTCACAGTTCGGCCCCGAAGTTCCCAAGCTCGTCGCCTTCGAAAGCGTCTACTCGATGGACGGCGACATCGCCCCGATCGCCGAGATCCTCGATGTCTGCGAAGCTCACGGGGCGATGAGTTACATCGACGAGGTGCACGCCGTCGGCCTCTACGGGCCGCGTGGCGGCGGCGTGGCCGAGCGCGAGGGGCTGATGGACCGCATCACGGTGATCGAAGGCACGCTCGGCAAGGCCTTCGGTGTGATGGGCGGCTACATCGCTGCGTCGGAAAAGCTTTGCGATTTCGTGCGCAGCTTTGCCAGCGGCTTCATTTTCACCACCGCCCTGCCGCCCGCTCTCGCCGCTGGCGCCGCTGCATCGATCCGTCACCTGAAAGCCAGCAATGTGGAACGCGACCGCCAGAAGGACCGGGTGGCGACCGTCCGCCGCAGGCTGGACATGCTCGGCATTCCGCACTTGCCCAATCCCAGCCACATCATCCCGGTGATGGTGGGCGATGCGCACAAGTGCAAGCGGATCAGCGACTGGCTGATGGACAACCACGGCATCTACGTCCAGCCGATCAATTATCCGACGGTCCCGCGCGGGACCGAGCGACTACGCCTCACGCCCTCACCCGTGCACAGCGACGGCGACATCGACCGGCTGATCGACGCGCTCAGCGACATCTGGTCGCAATGTGAACTGGCGAGGCGCGCGATCGCGGCCTGACCAAAGGCAAGAAAAAGGGGCGGCTCCGACACCGGAACCGCCCCTTTTTCAGGTCCGCTCGAACCCGCTTACTGGCTCGAGTGACTTTCGAGGAATGCAATGATGTCGGCCCGGTCCTGCGCATTCGGCAGACCGGCGAAGGCCATCTTCGTGCCCGGGACGATACGCTGCGGGTTTTCCAGGTACTGGAAAAGCTTTTCCCTGGTCCAGGTGATCCCGCTGTTCGCATTGGCGGGAGAATACTGATATTCCGGAACTGTCCCGGCCTCGCGCCCGACGATACCGGCCAGCGACGGGCCGATGCGGTTCACGCCCGGTTCGACGACATGGCAGGTCTGGCACTTGATGAACACCTTCTCGCCGGCTTCCGCGGTACCGGTGAAGTTGGCCAGCTGCGTGCCATCCGTCGTCTCGGTATTGTCGGCGGCGGGAGCCTCTGCCGCGGCGCTTGCCGGAGCGGCAGGTTCGGGCGTCGCTTCCGCGGTGGTCGTGGTATCGGTTGCAGCCGGTTCGGTCTCTCCCCCACCGCAGGATGCGAGGAGCGCCGTAGCGGCGACGAGACCCAAATTCCGTCCAAAGCGTATCATCTGTTTCCCCTTCCCTACTTGGGAGATCGCGATGAATCTCCGCGTCGAGTAATCCACCCCGGCGCGGCACATGTCAAACGGCCACATGTCCGGACGCGTATTACCGGGCACCAACTCGCGATGGCGATCAAGGTTGCCGGAAACGAAAGCCCCCTCCGGATAAGGGAGGGGGCTTCATGCCGGAGCGAGGGACCACCCGCCCGGACCGAGAATACTTCGCGCTTCTTCAGCGCGCGGCCATGCGGGGCGCGTTGTCGCCGCGCGACGGCAGCGCCCCCGGCAGCGGCCGGTCCGCGGCGTAAGCGATGCAGCCGCCGCCGCGACGCTTGACGTCCGAGCAGAGGCCGGCAGCTTCCTTCCGATCGAAGCCGGCTGCCGCGACGCGCCAGTAGTTCTTGCCGCGCACAATGGCGGGCGTGATCGTCATTTCGTACTTGCGAAGCTCAGGGTTCTTCGCGGCGAAGATGTCCCATGCCTTGCGCGCGCGCGCCTCGCTGGAGAACGAGCCGAGCTGGACGAGATGCGTGCACTCTTCCTTGCCGCGAGCCGGTGCGTAGGACGCCTTGCTCACTTTCGCAGGGGCAGCGGCGCGGGTGAGGCGCGCGGTATTGGCCACGCGATCGCGCTGGACCGAGCGTTCGGGAAGCTGCTGTACCACCGGCCGGGACACGAAGCCCGGCTCGGCAGCGAGAACGGTTTCCGCGAAAGCCGCTTCGAACGAGGCAGGCCCGGCCTCGGCCACGGCTTGCGGCTTTTCGGCCAGTTCGGGGACCGGCGGCACGGCCGCGAAATCGGGGAAGACGTATTCCGGAGCATCGTCGCCGACTGCCGGAAGCTCACCGCCCGGCGCGGTGAAGGCGGGAGGGGCGGCCTCCGCCATTCGCGGCGCGGCAGGCGCGACATTAAGCGCCAGCGCCACCGGCTGCCCCGGGTCGGAACGAACCGGCGCGCCGAGCAGGCCGGCAACGCGGACGTTGTAGTCCTCGGGCCGGCCCGAACGCGCCCATTCACTGATCCGCGCGTCTAGCTGGTCGGCGGGTACGTCCTGCGCGGCCATCAGCCGCGCTTCGCGCCAGCGCCCGTCGAGCGCATAGGCATAGGCGAGGTTCTGGCGAAGCTTGGGCGAGTTGTCGCCGCCGCGAAGCGCTTCGGCAAGGACCGCAACGCCGCGATCTGTCTGACCTGCAAGGGCAAGGGCAAGGCCGAGATCGCTAGCCGGGATCGAATCGCGCCACTGGTCGAGGATTACGATCGCCTGGCGGTTCCTGCCCGCCCCGATGTCCGCAAGCGCCATGCCCAGCGCATTGCGCGGATCGGCGGCGCCGAGATCAATGGCATCCTGAAAGGTCGTCGCAGCCGAATCGAAGCGACCGGCCTGCAGGTATACCTGAGCAAGGGCCGAACGGGCGGCGGCATCGGCGGGCGTCTTTGCGACCGCCGCTTCGATTTTGGCGACCTCACGGTCTGCCTTGCTGTCCGACAAAGGCGCGGACGAGGCATGGCCGGTCGCGCTGTGCAACGACAGTCCGCTGGTGCAGCCTGCAACGAGCGCGGCGGCAAGCGCGGTACAGACGGCGTTTCGCACGGGTCCTGCCATCAGGCGATTGCTGGTCATCTCGGTACCCCCCATTCGAAATTCACTTCGGTTTGGCGACCTTCGCCGCGAGTTCGTCGACTTCGGGCAACTCGCGCAGGAACCTGTCGAGCGCTTCGGTCACGAGCTGCTGCGCGCTGCGGTTGGTCACGGTGCACGCAAGGCGCAGCCGCAAGTGCCGGTCCTCGTCCATGCGCAAGGTGAAAGCGGCGCGGCGGCCAAGCGAAAAGGCGCTTCGCCGCGGACGCAGATGCTTGAGAAGGCTTGCAGCCACGGATTCCTGCTGCTGCCGCACGACCGGCTTTTCCTCCGGCGGTTCGGCTTGCGGTTCGTCCTGGACACTGCCGTCGATGTTGACGACATCCGCGGAGCTTTCGCGGACCGGGTCTTCGTGTTCGTTTTCGTAGGTCTCGTCGGCGAAACCCATGTCGTTCCAGCCGAGGTCCTCACCCATGTCGAAGGCCGCGGACTGGTGGAACTGGTTGAGCGGCTGGACCCGCCGGCGCATTGCCGGCCGGGCGGCACCCTTGCGGGCCAGAAGGCCCGGCGAAAGGGACGCAAAGGAGCTTGCTTCGCCCATCGGTCCGGTCGCCTCAGGAGCCTACGACACGGCGACCGAAGCCGCCGGTCGGCCGATGGGCGCCGGGCGCGATTGTCTGTGCGGCGCTGGGCGCTGCAAAGACCGTACGGCGGAAATTCTTCTCCAGCCGGTCCGAAATGTAGTTCCAGAGAGAGGTAACCTCCTGCGCGGACCTGCCAGCGGGGTCGATCTCCATGACGGTGCGCCCGTCGATCATCGACGCGGCGAAATCGGTGCGGTGGTGCAAGGTGATCGGTGCGACGGTGCCGTGCTGCGACAGCGCAACGGCAGCTTCGGCAGTGATGCGCGCCTTGGGCGTCGCGGCATTGACCACGAAGATCAGCGGCTTGCCCGCGCGCTCGCAAAGATCGACGGTCGCACCCACGGCGCGCAGGTCGTGCGGGCTGGGCCGCGTCGGTACGACGATGAGTTCGGCGACCGAAATGACGCTCTGGATCGCCATCGTGATGGCAGGCGGCGTATCGATCACCGCCAGGCGGAAGCCCTGCTGGCGAAGAATCTGCAGGTCGTTTGCCAGCCGCGCCACGGTGGTCTGCGCGAACGCGGGCAATTCCGCCTCGCGCTCGTTCCACCAGTCGGCCAGAGATCCCTGCGGATCGATGTCGATCAGTACGACCGGCCCCGCGCCGGCGCGCTGAGCCTGCACGGCGAGATGTCCCGACAAGGTCGTCTTGCCCGAACCACCTTTCTGCGATGCCAATGCGAGAACGCGCAAAGCCTAGCCCCCCAAAAAATTACGCCGAACACAGTTCCGCTCGGGGACAGGGAATGCCGCAACGTTCCTAATTTTCGGTTAAAACCGGCCGGCGGGAGTTCCCGAACAAGCCGCATTTCGGGCATAAAGGCTTTGCTAACAGGTAGTTTACTATGCCAGTTAGGCAGCGGCAGCCCACGCTGCCGCCCGGTCGCGAAGATTTGGGGGCGGACTGATGACGCACTGGACAAAACCGATAAACCTGCTGGCAGCGGCCGTTGTGTGCGCGGCGCTGGCCTCTCCTGCGGTCGCGGACGTGAAGGACGGCGTCGATGCCTGGTCGCGCGGGGACTACAAGGCCGCAATCTCGCAATGGCGCGGCCCCGCCGAGCGCGGCGACGCGGACGCCCAGTTCAACCTGGCGCAGGCGTACAAGCTCGGACGAGGCGTGGACCGGGATCTCGCCAAGGCGGAGGACCTGTTTGGCAAGGCAGCGGCACGCGGGCACCTGCAAGCCTCGGACAACTACGGCCTCCTGCTGTTCGAACGGGGAGAGCGCGCGCGGGCGATGCCTTTCGTGAAGGCGGCGGCGGGGCGCGGCGATCCGCGCGCCCGCTACCTGCTCGGCCTTGCACACTTCAACGGCGACCTTGTCGAAAAGGATTGGGTGCGTGCCTATGCCCTGGTCAGCCTGGCCCAGCAATCGGGCCTGCCCCAGGCCGCGCCGGCCCTTGCCCAGATGGACGCGCACGTGCCGCTCGACCAGCGCCGCGAGAGCGTCGCGCTGGCCACGAAGCTGGCAGCCGAGGCCGAAGCCAACCGGCGCAGGCAAGTCGCGGCTGCCGAACTTTCCGGCACCGGATTGCACCTCGGCACGACCGGCGGCGGCCCTTCGGCAGCAATAACGGCGCAGGATGCAGTCGCGCAGGCAGCTCAGGCGGGTCGCGACGGATCGCCCGCATCGGCGGGGGCGGACTACACCCGGCCCAGGACGGCGTCGCGCGAGCGTGTGCCGCAAGTCGCAGGCATGCTCGACCAGGCGACACCCAAACCTGCTTCGAAACCCAAGCCCGCCCCGGCTCAGCCCAAACCCGTGCCGAAGCCCGCCGCCGCATCGCCGGCCGGTCCGTGGAACATCCAGCTGGGCGCGTTCGGCGTGGCAGGCAATGCCGACAGGATGTGGGACAAGGTGAAGGGCCGCGGCGAGGTGGCCGGTCGCGAAAAGGCGACGAAGCGCTCGGGCAACCTCACGCGCCTGCTGGCAAGCGGCTATGCTTCGCAAGGCGCGGCCAGCGATGCCTGTGCCAGCCTGAAGCGTGCCGGGATATCCTGCCTCGTCACGAAAGACTGACGGATTGGAACATGGTCCGCCGGACAGGGTCGTATCGCTCGACCTGATCCGGGGCGTGGCCGTGCTGGGAATCCTCGCGATCAACATCGCCGGGTTCGCCGGGCCAAGGGCGGCAACGTACGCGCCGCAGTTCCTCGGCTCCTTCGACGGTACGGACGCGATCAGCTACGGCGTCTTCCTCGTGCTGTTCGAAGGCAAGATGCGCGCGCTGTTCAGCATCCTGTTCGGCGCGAGCATGGCGCTCTTCGTCACGCGCATGGAGGAAGCGGGACGCGACGCGGCATGGCTGCAAGTCAAGCGGCTGACCTGGCTCGCCGTGTTCGGCTACCTGCATTTTGCGCTGCTATGGTGGGGCGATATCCTGTTCCTCTACGCCGTCTGCGGGTTCATTGCCCTTGCCTGCCTCTACGCCATGCCGCGCAGGCTGTGGCTGATCGCCCTGGCGATCTTCACGCTGTGGCAGGCGTACGGCACAGTCGTGCGCATCGAAATGGTTTCGTCCGAACTGGCCGTCCTCGACGGTACGGCCACCGCCGAGCAGGCATCGCTCGACGAGCGGGTCGACGACCTGCGCCGCAAGGGCATCGTACAGGACCGGGAGGCTGCTAGCCTCGGCTTCGTCGAACGGGCGGCGTACCGGCTATCCGAGGATGCGTCCTACCCCTTCCGGTCGGTCTTTACATCGATGGGAGAAGTCCTGCCGTACATGCTGATCGGGATCGCTCTCCAGCTTTCCGGCTTCTTCGGCGAGCGTCGGCGGGGAAGGCTTGTCGCGATAGCGGCAGCAGGACTGCTTCTCGGCGGGGTGCCGACCGTGCTCGCAGCGGTGCGAACGCTCGACCTCGGCTATCCGCCCGCCCTGATGGCGACGCTGACCGGGTATGCGTTATCGTTCCCGCACCTGCTGATGGCCATCGCCTACGCAGCGCTCCTCGTGCTCTTCGCAGAGCGCATCGCAACCGGCGCGCCGGGGCGATGGCTGATCGCGGCAGGGCGGATGGCGTTCAGCAACTACATTGCCACCAGCATCGTGATGACGGCGATATTCTACGGATGGGGCCTCGGGCTTTTCGGTCGGTTCGGGCATGCGGCGCTCGTGCCGTTCGTGCTATGTGGCTGGGGCGCGATGCTGGCATTTAGTGCCGCCTGGCTCCGGTACCACCGCCGTGGGCCGATCGAGTGGGCCTGGCGGTCGCTTGTCGACGGGAGGTTTTTGAAAAACAGGCGATAATCGCTATTGCGATTAATTCGCATAACCATATATTGCGCTTCGAGAGGAGCTTCGATGTACGTTTGCATCTGCAATGCGATTACCGAATCCGAACTGCGCAGCGCGGCGCGCCAGCACATTGGCGATGCCGAATCGCTATACACCTCGCTCGGCCGTCCCCCACAGTGCCGCCAGTGCCTCGAAGAAGCGGAGGACATCCTGGAAGAGGCGCGCTGCGACCGCCAATTGCCCGCCTGCCTGCCCAACTGACTTGGATTCCTGAGCCTGCAACCCCATAGTCTCTGGCAAGTGCAATGCCAGGAGAACGAAAATGCAGGGCGACAAGCAGGTCATCGACTTTCTGAACAAGGCGCTCCTCAACGAGCTGACCGCCGTCAACCAGTACTGGCTGCACTACCGGATGCTCGACAACTGGGGCGTCACCAAGCTCGCACGGTTCGAGCGCCATGAATCGATCGACGAGATGAAACACGCCGACATCCTGTCGGAACGCATCCTGTTCCTTGACGGGCTCCCCAACTTTCAGGCGCTCGGCAAGCTCAAGATCGGCGAGGACGTGAAGGAAATCCTCGAAGCCGACCTCGAGCTCGAGCACGAGGCGATCCCCCTCCTGCGCGAGGCCATCGCCCACTGCGAGCACGTGCGCGACTACGTCAGCCGCGAGATATTCGAGCGCATCCTCGAGAACGAGGAAGAGCACGTCGATTTCCTCGAAAAGCAGTTCGACCTGATCAAGCGCGTCGGGATCGAGAACTACATCCAGCTCAACAGCGACCCGGTCGAAGCCCACGAAAGCTGAGACCCGGGGACGGTTCAGTCCCGCTTGAAGGGATTCTTCGGACTCCTGAGCGTCAGCCTGATCGGCACCGCATCGAAGCCCAGCTCGCGGCGAATGCCGTTGACGAGGTATCTCCGGTAGCTTTCGGGCAGCATGTCGAGCCGCGTTCCGAACAGCACGAACCCCGGCGGGCGGGTCTTGGCCTGCGTGATGTAGCGCAGCTTGATCCGCTTGCCTCCCGGCGCGGGCGGCGGGTTTGCCGCGAGCGCATCGTCGAACCAGCGGTTTAGCGCCGACGTCGGCACGCGTTTCGACCAGGCTTCGCGAATGTCGAAGCCGGCGCGCAGCATATCGTCGAGACCCTTGCCGGTGCGCGCCGACACCGCGAGCAGCGGCACCCCGCGAACCTGCGCGAGCCCGTCGTCGAGCGCCTGCCGGATGCCGTTGAAAAGGCCCGAGGGGTTCTCGGCGATGTCCCACTTGTTGATCGCGATCATCAGCGCCCGGCCTTCCTCGAGCACCATCGAGGCGATCTTGAGGTCCTGGTGCTCCAGCCCCTTGGTCGCATCGAGCAGCAGGACGACCACTTCGGCGAAGTCTACCGCCCGCCGCGCATCGGCAACCGAAAGCCGCTCCAGCTTGTCGACCACGCGCGCCTTCTTGCGCATCCCGGCGGTGTCGATCAGCCGGACCTCGCGAACCTCGCCGGCCTTCTCGTCGCGCCAGGTCCAGTCGATGGCGATCGAGTCGCGCGTGATGCCGGCTTCGGGGCCGGTCAGCAGCCGCTCCTCGCCCAGCATGCGGTTGACGAGGGTCGACTTGCCGGCGTTGGGCCTGCCGACGATGGCTAGCTTGAGCGGGCCGAGGGGACGATCCTCGTCCGCGTCGATATCGACGATCGGCTTATCCGCCTCCCGCCCCTCGATATGCGGCAGCAGGGCCTCGAACAGGTCGGCGACGCCCTCGCCGTGTTCCGCGGAGATCGGCACCGGATCGCCGAGACCGAGCGCATAGGATTCGAGGATGCCGCTTTCGCCGGCCCTGCCCTCGGCCTTGTTGGCAAGCAGGATGACCGGCACCTGCGATCCGTGCAGCCAGCGGGCGATTTCCTCGTCGAGCGGCGTGATCCCCGCCCGCGCGTCGATCACGAACAGCGCGACGTCGGCGCCGGTCAGCGCAGCCTCGGTCTGGGCGCGCATCCGGCCCGGCAGCGATTGCGGATCGTCGTCCTCCCACCCGGCGGTATCGACGGCCTGGAAATCGAGGCCCAGCAGGTGCGCATCGCCGAACCGGCGATCCCGCGTGACGCCGGGCTGGTCGTCGACGAGCGCAAGCTTCTTGCCGACAAGCCGGTTGAACAGCGTCGACTTGCCGACATTGGGACGGCCGATGATGATGACTTGCGGCAACATTGCGCGAACGAGGTGGCGCTTGCCGGGAACAATGGCAAGTCGCGGTTTCGGATCAGTCCTTGCGCGCGACCGGAGGATCGTCGCCGAGATCCTCGTACCAGGCCTCGACCGGGCCCTGCAGCTTGATGGTCAGCGGCTGCCCGTGGCGGTCGGTGGTCTTGCCCGCCTGGACGCGCACCCAGCCTTCGGAAATGCAGTATTCCTCGATATTCGTGCGCACCGTGCCCTTGAAGCGGATTCCGATGCCGCGCTGCAGCTTCCCGGCATCGAAATGCTTGCTGCGCGGATTGATCGCCAGGTGATCGGGCGGCACGTCGGGGCCGGTCTGGTTGTCGTCGCTCATGGCACGCGCCCTTAGGCGATACTCCCCGCTTGTCAATCGGGACGCTTTGGCCTAAGCGCGCTGCCTTCGCTCAAGCGAGCGGGCGCGTAGCTCAGTGGTAGAGCACACCCTTCACACGGGTGGGGTCGCAAGTTCAATCCTTGCCGCGCCCACCATTTCGCGAAATTCGCCGAAATCCCGAGACAGCGCAATTTCATGGCGAAACGCGTGCACTGGCGCGTTGAAAGGCGCGGCGCGAACGGGCATAGGCGCGCCCTATGCACGACATCCGCCTGATCCGAGACGACCCCGAAGCATTCGATGCCGCACTTGCCCGGCGTGGGGTCACGCTGGAATCTGCGAACCTGCAATCGTGGATACCCATCGAGCATCACAAGACATTGTCGGATCTGATTTTAGATCATGACAAGACTATACGTGCGTCGAAGACGAAGACTCAGGAACTACAATCCCGGATCAAGGCCGAGTCCAAGAATTTCGGTCAGATCAAGGCGCAGTTCTCGAAGTCATCGCCTGATGGTCTCGTCGGTGGTATGACCTTGGAAGCGCATCAAACCATACTCAAGGACACCGTCGATCAATTCAAAGCGGAAATGTCGGCTCATGAAGAGTATCTAACTTCCGCCGAGAAAAGTCTCGATGACATCCTCGCCGGGCTGCCCAACCTGCCGGCACCCGAAGTGCCCGATGGCGCGGACGAGGATGCGAATGTCGAGGTCTCGCGCTGGGGCACGCCGCGCGAGTTCGATTTCGAGCCGAAGGAGCATGCCGACATCGGCCCCGCCCTAGGCCTCGATTTCGAGACGGGCGCGGCGATATCGGGTGCGCGCTTCACCTTCCTGCGCGGCCAGATGGCGCGGCTCAACCGCGCGCTCGGGCAGTTCATGCTCGACATGCAGACGCGCGAGAATGGTTACGTCGAATGCGCCCCGCCGCTGCTGGTGCGCGACGAGGCGGTGTTCGGCACCGGACAGCTGCCGAAGTTCGCGGATGACCTTTTCCGGACCACCGATGGCCGCTGGCTCATCCCGACCGCCGAGGTCTCGCTGACCAACGCGGTGCGCGAGCAGATCCTGTCGCCCGAAGCCTTGCCATTGCGGATGACCGCGCTCACCCCGTGCTTCCGCTCCGAGGCGGGCGCGGCGGGCAAGGACACGCGCGGGTTCATCCGCCAGCACCAGTTCGACAAGGTCGAGCTCGTCACGGTCTGCATGCCCGGAGAAAGCGAGGCCGAGCACGACAGGATGACGGCGGCCGCCGAGTCGATCCTGCAGGCGCTCGAACTGCCCTATCGCAAGATGCTGCTGTGCGCGGGCGACATGGGCGCGACCGCGCGCAAGACCTTCGACCTCGAGGTGTGGTTGCCCGGCCAGGGCGCCTTCCGCGAGATTTCGAGCATCTCGCAATGCGGTGCCTACCAGGCGCGGCGGATGAACGCGCGGTACCGGCCCGAGGGACAGAAGGGCACCGAGTTCGTCCACACGCTCAACGGATCGGGGCTGGCGGTCGGGCGCACGCTCGTCGCGATCCTCGAGAACGGGCAACAGGCCGACGGCTCGGTGGTTGTTCCGGAGGCCCTGCGGTCTTACGCGGGCGGAATGGAAAAGCTGGAGCCCGCCGCCTGATGCGCATCCTCATCACCAACGACGACGGCATCAACGCGCCGGGCATCTACGTTCTCGAGAAGATCGCGGCGACGCTTTCGGACGATATCTGGATCGTCGCCCCGGCAGAGGAACAGTCGGGCACCGGGCATTCGCTCACGCTGACCCGCCCGGTTCGCCTTCGCCGCCATGCCGAGCGACGCTTCTCGGTCACCGGCACGCCGACAGACGCCGTCACGATGGCGCTCAAGAAGGTCATGCCCGAGCGGCCCGACCTGATCCTGTCGGGCGTGAACCGGGGCGCGAATCTTGGCGACGACATCACTTATTCGGGCACGGTTTCCGCCGCGTTCGAGGGTGCGCTGGCGGGTATCCGGTCGATCGCGCTCAGCCAGGTCTACTCGAAGGAGGGCATCGGCAACGAGGTTTCCTTCGCCGCTGCCGAAGCGTGGGGCGAAAAGGTGCTGCGTCCGCTCATCGAGAGGCCTTTTGCCGAACGCACGCTCGTCAACGTCAATTTCCCGCCGGTCGCGCCGGACAAGGTGCAGGGCATCCGCGTGGTACGGCAGGGCTTTCACGACTACGCGCGCGGCTCGATCGTCGAGGGCACCGACCCGCGCGGCTTCGACTATTACTGGTTCGGCCTTCACGGCATCGAGCAGACCCCCGGTCACGAAACCGACCTCGAGGCAATCGCCGACGGCTTCGTGTCGGTGACGCCGCTGACGCTGGACTTCACGCACCGGGAATCGCTTCCCGGCCTGACGGATTGCTATCGGCAGTGAAACCGCCGGTCATCCTGCTTCCGGCACTGGCGCCGCTGCTGATCGCGGCGAACGAGCCGCTTTCGCCGGAAGAGGAAACCGAACACGTCGTCGTCGCGGGCGAAACCCTCGGCGGCATAGCCAATCGCGCGAAGGTCCCGCGCGTTCTCATCGCCGAAGCGAACGGCCTCGAGCCTCCTTATGTCATCCGCGTCGGAGAGACGCTGAAGATTCCGCGAACGCAACACCACACGGTGGAGCGGGGCGAGACCGGACTCGGCATCGCCAGCCGCTACGGCGTTCCGTGGAAGGATATCGTCGTTGCCAACGACCTCGATCCGGAGGCTCCGATCCTGGTCGGGCAGGTCCTGCTGATCCCGACCCTGATCGAACCGCCCAGGCCGGCGCAGGATGCACGGGCCGTGCTGCCTCCGGAGCCGCGGTTCGCCTGGCCGATCGAAGGCTCGATCCGCCGGTCGTTTCGCCCGCGCGGCCAGCGCAACTATCATGACGGAATCGACATCCGCGCGCGCCGCGGCACCGCGGTCCGGGCGAGCGAGGCGGGCACGGTCATCTTCGCGGGCAAGGAAAAGCACCAGTTCGGCAACCTCGTCGTCATCGATCATGGCGGTGACTGGCACACCGCATACGGCTTTCTCCTGCGCATCACGGTGCGGAAGGGCGAACGCGTCGAAAAGGGCGAGCGGATCGGCCTGGTCGGCAACACCGGCAAGGCCCGCGGCGACGAACTGCACTTCGAAGTGCGCAAGGACGCGGCGGCGGTCGATCCGATGGACGAACTGGCCGGCCGCCCGTGAAGAGCGTTCCGCCGCGCAAGCGCAAGTCGCCCCGCTTCCAGCCGCTTCGCCGCCGCGTGAGCCTGCCCGTCTGGGCCGACGTGGTGATCCGCCTGTCGGCAGCGATCGGCCTCGTCTTCCTGGTGGTCATGGTCCACTGGTGGGACCGCGGCGGACTGATCGATGCGCACGACGGCGAAGTCACCTTCCTCGACGTCGTATACTTCACGATGATCTCGATCACGACCACGGGCTTCGGCGACATCGCGCCCGTGAGCGACCGCGCCCGCCTCGTCGAGGCGATCATCGTGACGCCGATCCGCATCCTGGTGCTCTTCATATTCGTCGGCACCGCCTATAACTTCATCATCAAACGCAGCTGGGAGAAATGGCGCATGGCCCGCATCCAGGAGAGGCTGACCGACCATATCGTGGTCCTGGGCTTCGGCGTCAGCGGCTCGAACTCGGTCCTCGAACTCATCGAACGCGGCACCGACCCGCACTGCATCGTCGTGCTCGATCCCGACGAGAACAGGCTGGCCGAGGCCGAGGCGCTGGGCTGCAACATCATCCAGGGCGACGCGACCCGGGACGAGACGCTGATCGCGGTGCGCATCTCTCGCGCACGCTCGGTGCTCGTGTCGGCCGGGCGCGACGATACCTCGATCCTCATCGTGCTGACCGTACGGCACCTTGCGCCGACCGTGCCGATCAGCGCAGTCGTCCGCGCCGAGGACAACGAATTGCTGGCCCGTCAGGCAGGCGCGGACAATGTCATCAACCCCGTACGCTTCACCGGCCTGCTGCTGGCGGGTTCCGCCGAGGGCAAGCACATCTCGGACTACCTTGCCGACCTCGCCTCGATCTCGGGCCGCGTCCAGCTTGTCGAGCGCAGGATCCAGCCCGAGGAAATCGGTCGTTCGATCGACGACCTGGCATCGGGCGGCAAGGGCCTGCGCATCTATCGCCAGGGCAAGGCGGTGGGCTTCTGGGAAGACCGCGCCCAGTCACTCGAGGAGAACGACGTTATCGTCGAAATCCTGCCGACCTGTTCGGACCTTCCCGACGAGGCCGGCACCATCCGGGCCTGACGGCCCTGCACACAGCCTCTCAGGCAAAGGCGACGAACACCCCGCCCATGGCGGCCATGCCGACTACGAAATAGCCGGCATCTATGGCAAACAGCTTTCCCGACCTGCGCTGGAACAGGTAATGGATGCCTATTGCGGGCGTCATGATGACGAGGCCGAAACCGACCGCCATCATCATGATCACGTGCGGCGCGGGGCTGGTCCGCGCGATGTTGTGTCCGAGCATGACCGCGATCAGCAGCTCGAACAGGAAGGCGAGGCCGAACACCACGGCAACGTTGCCCTCCTTGATTTGCGCATCGCTCAGCCCCACTTCGCGCTGCCAGGCCTTGCCGAAGAGCGGGCCGTACCAGATCGCGCCGATGACGAAGAACGCGACCGCGCCCAGGAAAACCGCAAGAAGATCGATGTCGCCCATGGCCATAGCCCTCACCTGCCCCCGCGCCTTTGCGCGTGACTTCGCCGCAAAGCGTAGTTAGGGGCGCGCGCCATGGCTACGATTATTCCCGACCAGCGCCGCGTGGGCATGGTCAGCCTCGGCTGTCCGAAGGCGCTCGTCGATTCCGAGCGCATCCTCACCCGCCTGCGCGCCGACGGCTACGCGATGAGCCCGGACTACGCGGGGGCCGACGTCGTGCTCGTCAATACATGCGGATTCCTCGATTCGGCCAAAGAGGAAAGCCTTTCCGCCATCGGCGAAGCGATCGCCGAGAACGGGCGCGTCATCGTCACCGGCTGCATGGGCAACGAGGCGGACGCCATCCGCGCGAAGTTTCCCGACGTCCTCGCCATCACCGGAGCGCACCAGTACGAGGATGTCGTCGAAGCGGTGCACGAGGCCGCTCCCCCGTCGCAGGGACCGTACGTCGATCTCGTGCCCCAGCCCGACATCAAGCTGACCCCCCGCCACTACGGCTATCTCAAGATTTCCGAGGGCTGCAATCATTCGTGCGCCTTCTGCATCATTCCGCAACTGCGCGGAAAACTGGCCAGCCGCCGCATCGACGCTGTGCTGCGCGAGGCGGAGAAGCTTGTCGCGGCCGGCACGAAGGAATTGCTCGTCATCAGCCAGGACACCTCGGCCTACGGGGTCGATATCCGGCACGAAGCGCGCCAGTGGCGTGGCCGCGAAGTGCGCGCGCACATGACCGACCTCGCGCGCGAACTCGGCGGACTTCGCACGGCGGACGGCACGTCGCCTTGGGTTCGGCTGCATTATGTCTATCCCTATCCACACGTCGATCAGGTCATTCCCCTGATGGCCGAGGGTCTGGTCACGCCCTACCTCGACATTCCGTTCCAGCACGCCAGTCCGGGCGTCCTGAAGGCGATGAAGCGCCCTGCGAACGAAGCCAGGGTGCTCGAGCGGCTGCGCGAATGGCGGGCGATCTGTCCCGACATCGCGATCCGGTCCAGCTTCGTGGTCGGTTTCCCCGGAGAGACCGAAGACGATTTCCGCTACCTGCTCGACTGGCTCGAGGAGGCGCAGCTCGACCGCGTCGGTGGCTTCCGTTTCGAGCCGGTCGCGGGCGCTGCGGCCAACGACCTGCCCGGCGCGGTTCCGGACGAAGTGGTCGAGGACCGCTACGCGCGGCTCATGGAAAGGACCGGCGCCATCAGCGAGCGAAAGCTGCGCGCCAGGGTCGGGCGCACACTCCCCGTCATTGTCGACGAAATCGGCGAACCCGACGAGGATGGCGACGTCGGCGCGACCGCCCGCTCGCACGCCGATGCCCCGGAAATCGACGGCGTCGTGCTGCTCCGCAACATTCCGGGATCGATCAAAGTCGGCGATATCGTCGAGGCCGTCATCGAGGACAGCGACGCGCACGACCTCTTCGGATACGTAAAACCCCTGTAATTCTGCGACTTGCGCACGTACGTTGCATTTTTTGCATCCGCGATAATCTTTTTCGCACTTGCAGCACGATCCGGTCGGACGCATAACAATCAGGCCTTACAGGCATCCTCTCCCAAACTTCAAACGGGCCGGTCTTCGGATCGGCCCTTTTTTTTGTCCGCGGTCCGCCGGTGCGTTGCGGTGGCGGAACGGCACCATTTGTCCTAAGCGCTGCGCATGGTCGAATCGTCCCGGATATTCACTGCGGCCCTCGTCGTCATCGGCGACGAAATCCTCTCGGGCCGAACACACGACAAGAATATCGCCCAGATTGCCGCCTGGCTGCAGGTGCAGGGCATCCGCCTGCAGGAAGTGCGCGTCATCGGCGACGACATGGATGCGATCGCCGATGCGGTGAACGCGCTTCGCGAGAAGCACGACTACCTGTTCACCACCGGCGGGATCGGCCCGACTCACGACGACATCACCGTCGACGCGATTTCCCGTGCACTGGGCCTCGAGGTTATCGTCCATCCCGACGCCCGCGCCATCCTCGAGCGGTACTACGAGGAAAAGGGCGGCGTTTCGGAGGCGCGGCTCCGCATGGCGCGCACGCCCGAGGGTGCCGAGCTCATCCCCAACCGTTATTCCGGCGCGCCGGGCATGCGGATCGCCAACGTCTTCATCATGGCGGGCGTACCCGCGATCACCGCAGGCATGCTCGATGCGCTGACCGGCGAACTGGAAGGCGGCGCGCGCCTCCTGTCCGAGACGGTGGGCAGTTGGGTCGCCGAGAGCGAAGTCGCCGACCTCCTGCGCGAGGCGGAGAAGGCGCACCCCGACTGCCAGATCGGCAGCTACCCGTTTTTCCGCGAGGGCAAGGTCGGAGCGAACTTCGTCGTCCGCTCGACCGAGGCCGACGCACTGGCCGCCTGCACCCGGCAACTGTCCAAGTCGCTCGAAGCGCAAGGCAATCCCGCCTACCCCGGCGGGATCTGAGTGCGTCCGGTCAGGCGGCGGAATCCTCGCCCGCACGCTCGGCTTCGCGCTTCGCCACGACATAGGCGTAGATCAGCCCGACCATCATCAGCACCGCGCCGCCACCGGCAGCCAGCGGCGTTTCGAACATGGCCGCCAGTACCAGCAAAAGTACCGCGACCAGAAAAATTCCCTGCGTCGTCTTCGACATGTTGCGTCCCCCGTTGAATACACCCCGGCTCCTCGCGATTGGACGAGCCGCAGCGTTCACTAGGGTTAATTACCTAAGAAAAAGTGCATAAGTTAAAAGTAACCATCTTCCCGGAAATGCCTCCGCCACGATTTCGATCCGCAGCGGCAGAATGACTGGCTTTTGCCTCGATCTGTTGTTTTCGCCTGACGGCGATTAGTGTCGTCGTCACCGGGCACCCTGCACCACACACGAAAAGGGCCGGAGGATTTCTCCCCCGGCCCCTTGCACGGCTTGCGCCATGTAGGACAGTCTTTTCGCGGCGATCAGGCGCCTTCGACGTCCGCGGTATCGATCTTGAGCCCCGGCCCCATGGTCGAGGTGAGCGCGATCTTGCGGACGTACTTGCCCTTCGCGCCCGACGGCTTGGCCTTGACGATGGCGTCGGTGAAGGCCTTGAAGTTTTCCTTCAGCGCCTCGTCCGAGAACGAGAGCTTGCCGATACCCGAATGGACGATACCGGCCTTCTCGACGCGGAATTCGACCTGGCCGCCCTTGGCCGCCTTGACCGCTTCGGTCACGTTCGGCGTCACGGTGCCCAGCTTCGGGTTCGGCATCAGGCCCTTGGGACCGAGCACCTTGCCGAGCCGGCCGACCACGCCCATCATGTCGGGCGTCGCGATCACGCGGCCATAGTCGAGGTTGCCGTTCTGCATGTCTTCCATCAGGTCTTCGGCACCGACCACGTCGGCACCGGCGGCCTTGGCTTCCTCGGCCTTGTCGCCGCGCGCGAAGACCGCGACCTTGACGTCCTTGCCCGTGCCCGAAGGCAGGGTGATCATGCCGCGGACCATCTGGTCGGCGTGGCGCGGATCGACGCCGAGGTTCATCGCGACCTCGACCGTCTCGTCGAACTTCTTAGAGCCCAGTTCGCGCAGCATGGCGAGCGCTTCGTCGAAGCCGTAGTGCTGCTGGTTGTCGCCCAGCTTCTCGGCGAGGAGCTTCTGCTTCTTGGTCTGCTTGGTCATCGGATCAGCCCTCCACCACGTCGAGGCCCATCGAGCGCGCGGAGCCCTCGATAATCTTGGTCGCGGCCTCCACGTCGTTCGCGTTGAGGTCCTTCATCTTCATCTCGGCGATCTCGGAAAGGGCCGAGCGCTTGATGGTTCCGGCAGAAACCTTGCCGGGCTCCTTCGAGCCGGACTTGAGCTTCGCCGCCTTCTTGATGAGGAAGCTGGCGGGCGGGGTCTTGGTGACGAAGGTGAAGCTGCGATCGGCGAAGACCGTGATGATCGTCGGGATCGGCATGCCCTTTTCCATCTCCTGCGTGGCGGCGTTGAACGCCTTGCAGAATTCCATGATGTTCACGCCGCGCTGGCCCAGGGCGGGACCGATCGGCGGCGAGGGATTGGCGGCGCCGGCAGGCACCTGGAGCTTGATATAGCCCTCGATCTTCTTGGCCATGAATGGCCTCCTTTCTCACTGTCGCCCGCATGCCGAGGCAGCGCGGGCTCATGTCTAGCGGTACAAGCGGCATGCCGAGGCGTGCCTCCCGCGCGGAATTCCCGGTGCTGTCGCAGGGGAAGGCGCGCGCATACCCGCAAACGGGGCGCAAATCAAGCGTTCGGGCGGCCGGACAGAAGTTGACGAAGGCGACACCGTGTCAACCGGGATGAGTCGCCTTTTATCATTATAAATCAGATACTTGACCGAGAATTGTAAAGTTGACACATCGTCGTGAAGAAAAAGTCGCGTCGCAAGCCCCTGCTTATCCCACGCCCGGATCGGGTAGGAAAGCCGGCATCGCGAAGAGGTTCGTCAGCTGGCGAGAACGCGGCCGCTCCGGCAAACGTAGAACAGGAACATCGGGACGACCCGCAGACCAAGCGCGAGATGGCACAACCGCCCCGCCCGCGCGTTTACGCCATTCACAGCGGGAGCCCTTCTTGTTCGAATTCGACCCGTATCACGTCGTGCTGGCCGCGCTGGGAGCGGTCATCATCGCGTCCTACTGGTGGCCGCGGTTCTTTTCGGGCCGCGAACCCGCGGCGGCGCCGCTCCTGATCCTGACGGGCTTCGTCGCGTTTGCCTGGATACCGGGCATGCCCGAAGCCATCGACCCGGTATCCTCGCCAAGGATCTGGGAAGTCACGGCGGAACTGGCGGTGATCATCGGCCTGTTCGGGACAGGGCTCAGGATCGACAAGCTGTTCGGGCACGGGCTGTGGAAGCCGACACTGCGGCTGCTGCTCATCGGCATGCCGCTCACCATCGTAGCGCTGGCGCTGTTCGGCTGGCTGGCGGCGGGAATGACGCTGGCGGGCAGCCTGCTGCTCGGCGCGATCCTTTCGCCTACCGATCCGGTGCTGGCGGGCGACGTGCAGGTCGGGCCGCCGCTCGAAGGCGGCGAGCACCCCGTGCGCTATGCGCTGACCACCGAAGCGGGCCTCAACGACGGCCTCGCCTTCCCGTTCGTGCACCTCGGCGTGCTCGTTGCCGCGGCGAGCGTGCTGACCACCGACCTCTTCGTCGAATGGGCGCTTCGCGACGTGCTCTACCGGATCGTCATGGGCGGCATCGCGGGTGCGGTGTCGGGCTGGTTGCTCGGGCAGATCCTGTTCGACTGGCCGCGCCACAATGCGCTATCCAAGACCCAATCGGGCGTCATCGCCTTTGCAGGCGTCATCTTCGCCTACGGCGCGACCGAGCTGCTGGAGGGGTACGGCTTCATCGCGGCATTCGTCGCCGGGCTGGTGCTGCGCCGCGAGGAATCGCAGGACCGCTTCCACGAGCGGCTGCACAGCTTTTCCGAGGCGCTGGAGCACACCCTGACGGCAATCCTGCTCGTCGCGCTGGGAGCCGCGATCCCGAACCTGCTGCCCTACCTCGACTGGTCGCACGCGATCATCGGGCTTGCCCTCGTCTTCGCGATCAGGCCGGTGATCGCCTGGTTCTCGCTCGCCCGCGCCGGGCTCGGACGCCGCGAGCGCGCAGTGATCTCCTTCTACGGTATTCGGGGAATCGGCTCGATCTACTACCTCGCCTACGCCGGGCATCACGTCGAACTGATCGACGAAGGCGCGCTGTGGGCCACGGTCGCCTTCACAATCGTGGTGTCGGCGACGGTCCACGGCCTGACCGCCGGCATTGCGGTGGAGCGGGTAACGGAAGCGAAGGCGGAATGAGCCGCCCGCGGCAACCCGGTTATTTGCTGAGTTCGACCTGCTCGAAATCGAGTTCGACCGGCGTCGCGCGGCCGAAGATCGAGACCGAGACCTTGACCCGGTTCTTGTCGAAATCGAGTTCCTCGACGATCCCGTTGAAGCTTGCGAACGGACCGTCCAGTACCTTGACCGAATCGCCGATCTCGTAATCGATGTTGATCTCGCGGCGCGGCTGCGATGCGGCTTCCTCGGCGGCGCCGAAGTAGCGCGCGGCCTCCGCCTCGCTGATCGGCTGCGGCTTGTTGTTGTTGCCCAGGAAGCCGGTGACCTTCGGCGTGTTCTTTACGAGGTGGTAGACATCGTCGTTCATAGAAAGCTTGGCCAGCACGTAGCCGGGCATGGTCTTGCGCTCGGTCTGGACCTTCTTGCCGCGCTTGATCTCGGTGACGGTCTCGGACGGCACCTCGACCTCTTCGACGAGCTGCGACAGGCCGACGCGCTCGGCTTCAGCCAGGATCGCGTCGCGTACCTTGTTCTCGAAGCCGGAATAGGCGTGGATGATGTACCAGCGGGCCATTTGCGTCTCTTTCAGTCCAGTCGGTCGGGGATTACAGGAGCGACAGCGCCCAGCGCACGACCGCGCCGAAAACGGTGTCCACCCCGAGGAAGAACATGGCGAGGATGAACATCATGATCGCCACGAAGATGGCGGTCGTGATCGTCTCCTGACGCGACGGCCAGTGAATCTTCGATCCTTCGGCACGCACCTGGCGGAGGAATTCGCCGGGATTGGTCTTGGCCATGCGCAGTCTCTTTCGCCCTGACAGTATTCTTTCGGACTTCCGGGTAGGGGCCATCGCCGCCCCGGACGGGTCCGGGAGGGGCGAAGTCTTCTACCTATAGCGGAAGGTGGCCGGGACTTAGCGAGCCGTTCCGGAATTTGCAAGACGTGCCAGCAGCGAGTGGTCGGAGCGGAAAATCACCTCCGCGCCCGCTGGCAGGCTGTCCGGCTCGCGATCGCCGAAGTACCAGAGGTAATCCGCCGAAGCGGCAGGCTCGAATGCCGCAAGCTCGATCTTCTGCGAAGGTGCGCGGATAAGCCTTTGCGAGGGATCGACGAAATCCGGATCGGGCTCGTCCAGGCTGAGCATGTGGATGCCGGTGATCGCGAAGTGCGAGTTTACCAGCGCGTCGCGGTAGACCGTGGCATAGCTCGGCGCGTGCTCGAAGGGATTGGTGCTCCACCGCTGCGAGTCGGTCAGCACCGCGCCCGCCACGCGCGCGCCTTCGGGAATGTACCCGATCGCCGCAAGGTCCGCCTCGAGCTGGCGCGACTGTTCGACCCACGCCGCCGCGGTGAGGCCGAGCCGCACGAGGAACAGCGCGGGGACGACGAACAGAAGCCAGCGCGGAACCTGCCAGTCTATCGCCAGGCACCCGATCATCAGCGCCACCGAGATCAGCCGCCAGTCGGCGTAGTCGCCTCCGCCCAGGTGCCGCGGCATCGCGAGGGTCAGCACGAACAGCACCAACGCCGCCCAGCCGAGCCGCCCGTCGATGCGCCTCGAAAAGAGCGCGGCGAGGATCGCGAGCAGCAGCACCGTCACCGTGGCGATGTCGAGATCCTGCGATTCGCCGCGCAGGCCCTTGAACCAGATCGCGATCTTGTAGGCGACCGCGCTGCGTCCGTAATTGAGCGCATGCTCCGCCCCGCCGGTGAGCAGCAGCGGCACGAACGGCAGGAACAGCGGCCAGGGCGCGATGAATGCCGCGAGGCCCTTGCGCCGGTGCCACTCGTACCCGAACACCAGGATGCCCAGCACGCCCCAGCCGGAGGCGTGGCACAGCCATACCGCGAGCCCGATGGGCAGGAACACCGCCCAGCGCCAGCTCACGCCCTCGAGCCTGACCCACAGCGCGAAGGCGAGCAGCGCCAGCGCGACCGAGAGGCAGAAGTTGTAGAAGCCCATCGCCATCGCCGGCGACCAGATAGTGACGAATGCAAGCAGCGAGCCGACGCCGATCCGCTTGCGCAGCACCCATTCGACAGAGATGATACCGAGCGCGGTCAGCGGTGCGATCAGCGCGCCGATCAGCCAGCCCGCGACCTCTACGCCGAACACCGTGCCGAGCGGCACCATCAGGATATCGGCGCCAAGGTTGCCGGTGACGATCCATTCGAAGTCGTAATACCGCTCGAGAAACGGGTTCTCGGCGCGGTTCAGCATCACGTGGTAGCGCGCCAGGTGCGAGGGATAGTCGGTAAGCTGCGGATAGGCCGTCACCAGGAACGGCAGGCACGACAGCGCGGCGAGCAGCAGCGCCCAGGCCAGCACGGGCCGTTCGATCCCGCCGCCGCTGCGTGACTGGCGGGGAGGGTTCATCGCATCGCGCCTTTCGGGAAAATGCTGGCAGGAGTGGCAGGATTCGAACCCGCGGCCCTCGGTTTTGGAGACCGATGCTCTACCAACTGAGCTACACTCCTGCAGGCGCCGGAGCCTCTAGACCGTGGCGCTTCGCTTGGCAAGGCGCGAGCGCAAAGTGCCCCCGCCGGCACGTCCGGTGCAGCTTGCGCGTGCGCTTTGCGACGGTTTTGGTAAGCTGCCTGTCGTGCACGGTTCCACCCCGCCCCCGATCGTCGACCCAGAGCTGCTGCTTCTGGCCTACCGCAGCGGCATCTTTCCGATGGCCGATCATCGCGACGATCCGGAGATTTTCTGGGTGGAGCCGCGCCTCAGGGCAATCCTGCCGCCTGCCGAATTTCACTTGTCGCGCTCCTTGCGCAAGGTCGTGCGGCAGGACCGTTTCCTCGTCACCTGCAACGAGGCGTTCTCCGACGTGATGGAAGCCTGCGCCGCCCCGCGCGCCAGCGAGGACGGCGAAAGCTGGATCAGCCACCGCATCGCGGCGAGTTACGAGAACCTGCACCGGCTGGGCCACGCGCACTCGATCGAATGCTGGCTCGTCGACGACGACGGCGAGCGTGTTCTGGCGGGCGGCCTCTACGGCGTCGGGTTCGACCGGGTGTTCTGCGGCGAGAGCATGTTTTCGCGCGCGCGCGATTCGTCGAAAGTCGCCCTTGCCTGGCTGGTGGCGGCGCTGCGCGAAGCGAACGTCACGCTCCTCGATTGCCAGTTCATCACCCCGCACCTGATGTCGCTGGGCGCGGTCGAGATCGCGCAGAAGCGCTACCTCGATCTGCTCAAGGACGCGCAGATGCCGCTATCGATGCTGGCGGAGGAGGACTATCCCTCGTCGCTGCCGGTCGGGTTCGCCTCGCTCGTCGACGGGGCACTGGCCGATCCGTCCTCCTCGCCGGGGAAGTTCATCGCGCAATTCTTGACCCAGACATCGTAGATCGGGTGCTCGACGACATTGAGCGACGGCGAGTTCTTGAACAGCCAGCCCGAAAAGACCTTTCGCCAGGCCTGTTCGCGTCCGTTGCCGGTCAGTTCCTGGACGAAGACCTGGACGAAGGCGCCCTCTTCCTCGGGCCGCTCCCACGGAAGCGTGCGTTCGCAATTGGCGAGCTTGACCACGACGTTACCGAGACGGCGCGTTTCGCCGACCTTGATCTCGATGTCCTGGGTCAGGTTGTTGCGCTTGTTGAGCAGGCCGAGCGTGGCCACGCGCTCCTCGACGGGGGTGCCGTATTCACTCTCGACCGCAGGCGTCGGTGCCTTCTGCGCGACGACCGTCTCGGGGACTTCGGTCGCCTGATCGTCGGGCGTTTCGGGCGGACCGCCACCGCAGGCGGCAAGCGCGAAAGGAAGGACGAAGGCTACGGCCCGTTTCATCGGACCGGCCCTCAGGCGTCCGGGGACCAGGCTTCGTAGTCGCCCGTCGCACGGGCGCGCTGGCCGCCCCGTTCGAGCGCACCCTGCGGACGATAGGCCATCGCCGTCCCGGTCGCGTTAGGAGTGTAGTCGGTTTCCCAGATGCGCGGCGGCGCCAGATGGCTTTCCGGAACCTCGTCATAGGAATTGTGCAGCCACCCGTGCCATTCGGACGGGACACGGCTGGCATCGTTCGACCCTTCGTAGATCACCCAGCGCCGCTCGCGACCGTCGCCGGTCTTCTTCTTCGAGCGATAATACTTGTTGCCCTGCGCATCGGTGCCGACGTGCTCGCCATTGCGCGAGCTCCACAGCATCGTGCCGATGGTCGCGCCATCCCACCAGGTGAATATCTTGCCGAAGATTCCCATGCGGCGCGTTTGCCCCAGACGACGGCGCAGCGCAAGCGGGTAGAAAGGCGCCCGGGAAGCGCGGAGGCGGCGTCCTACCAGGAAACCTTGTCGCCGGGGGCAATGCCAAGTTCCGCCGCGCGCCCGCCCGCAAGCTCAAGCACCGCGCCGGCTTTGCCTTCGGCGACCACGGAATCGGTGCTGTAGGGTACCGTCTGTGCCGCGATGTTTATGATCCGCCCCTTCGGATCGATGAAGATGATGTCGAGCGGGATGACCGTGTTCTTCATCCAGAAGCTCGCGACTTCGGGAGGATCGTAGGGAAAGAGCATGCCTTCGCCGGGTGCCAGCTCGGTCCGGAACATCAGGCCCTTCGCCTGTTCGAAGTCCGATCGGGCGACCTCGACGTCGAATCGATGCAGCTTGCCGCCGGCGGTCCGGACGGTGAGTGGAATGACCTCGAGCCCCGACACCGGATGCGTGCGCCCCGCTTCCGCGACGCCTGCCGATGGTGCGACAGCGCCTTCGCTGGCCGTCCCCTGTGAGCAGGCGGCGAGCGCGGCAGCGGCAAAAAGCGGCAGTATCTCCATGCGCATCAACGGTCTCCGAACGATTGCGCGGCCCATTCCTCCGCCGCGCCGGCGCTGGGCGCATCGACCAATTCGCGCACGATGTCGAGGGGGTGGCCGGCGCGCAGCATCGCCGCGATCTGCTTTTCGCGACGTGCGCGGTCGGGCGGCTCGGTCCCGAACGGTCCGAAGCGCCGCTTGCGCGCCATGACCAGCGCCGCCTGGCGCGCGGCATCCTCTTCCGGGACCATTTCGGCGCGCACCTGCTCTGCCACGCCGGCGACCGCGAGCGCCTGCCCGACGCGCCGTGCGCCGTACCCGCGCCGCAGCAGGCTGCCCGCCCTGGCGCGGGCATAGGCAGCGTCGTCGAGGTAGCCGAGTTCGACGAAGCGTTCGGCAATCGCGGCAACCGGGGCAGCCCCCTCCTCCGCCCACCCGCGCTCGCGCAATTTGCGCGCGAGGTACCCCTCCAGCCTGGCGCGGGTGGTGGAAAACCGCGCGACATAGGCGAGCGCCAGTTCCTCCAGCTTTGCGGCATCGAGCGGTGGAGAAGGGGTGCGGCGGCGGGACATCTGCCCTATTCGTGCCACACTCGCCCCCGATTGGGAAAGGCCGCGCAATCCGGGGGAGGGTTGGATGTACCTGACGAACAATTCCGGTACCGCCCCTCGGCGCGCTGATAAACACTTTAACAACAACGGGTTAGTACAGATGAACGACACCACCGAGCTGGTGCCGACGGCCAGTACACAGATCGCTCCCACGCCCAATGCGGACGATTTGCCCCGGCGACTGGCTGACTTTGCCACATTTGCCGATGCGCTGGACTATGCCGCCACCGGCAGGCGCGGCCTCAATTTCCACGACGCCCGCGGCAACCTCGTGCGCGCCTACACATACGCCGAGCTGCGCGAGGATGCGCTGGCCAGCGCCCGCCGCCTGATCGCGCGCGGAATTGCGCCGGGCGACCGGGTGGCGATGATCGCCGAGACCGGACCCGAATTCGCCGCGCTGTTCTGCGGCGCGATCTACGCGGGCGCCTGGCCGGTGCCGCTGCCGCTGCCGACCAGCTTCGGCGGCAAGGAAAGCTATATCGACCAGATCGCCGTCCAGATGGCGAGCGCCGAACCGAAGCTGCTGTTCTATCCCGAGGAAATCGCCGGCATGGCGATCGCCGCCGCCGAGCGCCAGCCCGGCTGCGAGGGGCTCGCCTGGCAGGATTTCGCCGCTGCCGACGCGCCCGAGGCGGACCTGCCCGCGCTCGACCCCGAGGCGATCTGCTTCCTCCAGTACTCGAGCGGATCGACCCGATTCCCGCATGGCGTCGCGGTGACGCACCGCGCTCTTCTCGACAACCTTGCCGGCCATTCGCACGGCATGCGCGTCGTCGAGACCGACCGCTGCATTTCCTGGCTGCCGTGGTACCACGACATGGGCCTTGTCGGCTGCCTGCTCTCGCCGATCGCCAACCAGGTCTCGGCAGACTACCTGAAGACCGAGCATTTCGCGCGCCGTCCGCTCGCCTGGCTCGACCTGATCAGCCGCAATACCGGCACGACGCTCTCCTACTCGCCGACCTTCGGCTACGACATCTGCTCGCGCCGCATTTCCAGCCAGTCGAGCGTTTCCGAACGCTTCGACCTGTCGCGCTGGCGGGTGGCGGGCAACGGCGCGGACATGATCCGGCCCGACGTGATGCAGAACTTCGTCGACGCCTTTGCCGACGCCGGTTTCAAGGCGTCCGCCTTCCTGCCCAGCTACGGCCTTGCCGAAGCGACGCTGGCGGTCACGATCATGCCGCCGGGCGAAGGCATACGGGTCGAACTTGTCGAGGAAGAGCGCCTGTCGGGTACTCCACGCGATCTTTCGCGGCCCGCCCGCTATCGCGCCATCGTCAATTGCGGCAGGCCGGTTCGCGGCATGGCCGTGGAAATCCGGGGCGAGGACGGCCACGCGCTGGGCGACCATCGCATCGGCAAGGTCTGGTGCAAGGGCGACAGCATCATGCACTCCTACTACCGCGACCCCGAAGCGACGGCGGACTGCCTTGTCGCCGGCTGGCTCGACACCGGCGACATGGGCTATATGGCCGACGGCTACCTGTTCATCGTGGGCCGCGCGAAGGACATGATCATCATCAACGGCAAGAACCACTGGCCGCAGGACATCGAATGGGCGGTGGAGCAGCTTCCCGGCTTCCACCAGGGCGATATCGCCGCGTTCGCCGTTGAGACCGACAACGGCGAGGAGGTGCCCGCGGTGCTCGTCCACTGCCGCGTCTCCGATCCCGAGGAACGCCGCAAGCTGCACGAGGAAATCCGCGAGAAGGTCCGTTCGATCACCGGCATGAACTGCGTCGTCGAACTGGTCCCGCCGCGCACGCTGCCGCGCACCAGCTCGGGCAAGCTCAGCCGCGCGAAGGCGAAGAAGCTCTACCTCGAAGGCGAAATCGCGCCGCTGAAACTCGCAGCCTGACGCGGGGATCCCTGCTACTCAAAGCTTGCGGTCGAGTTCCAGCAGCGCGCGCGGGATGCGCAGCGTTTCGGCGGCGATCCGGGTCTCTCTCAGGAACAGCGTCAGCGCCCACATCAGCAGCGCGATGGCGATCAGGAAGATCGCCGCCGCCACCCCCTCGAGCGATGTCTCGGTCATCTGCTCGAAGAACAGGATCGCGACGGTCAGGCCGATGGCGATGCCGCTGATCACCAGCAGGCGGATCGCCGATGTGACAAGCTTGATGCGCCTGTCCACCGCCCTGATCTGCGCGACGACGACGTCGTGCTCGGCGCCTTCGGTCGTCTTGTGAAGCTCCTGCAGCGTCCTTGCCCGGTCGACGACGCGGCCCAGCCGGGTCGACAGGATGTTCAGGATGTTGCCGATGGCGACGAGCAGGAACACCGGCGCAAGCGCAAGCTGGATCGTATGCGCGATCATGCGGCGCAAGGCTGGGCGAGCAGGCAGACGCCGGAGGAAAATTCGATGTCGGAGAAGGCGTCCGCAAGCGCGCAGCCGCCCGGCCCGATCTCCTGCCCCGCGACGTGCACCGGCCCTTCGCGCGGTATCGCAAGCAGCGGGCGTTCGCCGAAACGCGCGGCGACGTCCCCACCGGGCGTGCGTACCACCTGCTCGAGCCGGAACAGCGGCCCATCGACCAGCGTCGTCTCCTCGCGCAGCGGCACGCGCTTGTGCAGTCCGCACTCGTATGGCTCGCCCTTCGCCACCGCGACCGCCTGGTCGAGATGCAGTTCGCGCGGCCTGCCGTAATCGTAGAGCCGGTAGGTGATGTCGCTGTTCTGCTGGACCTCGATCAGGCTCACTCCCGCGCCGATCGCGTGGACGGTGCCCGCCGGGATGTAGAAGAAGTCGCCCGGCGTCACGCTGTGCCAGGCCATCAGGCTCTCGATGCTGCCGTCGATCGCGGCGCGGCGCATGGCGTCAGGGTCCAGTTCCTCGCGAAAGCCGATGCCGATCTCCGCGCCCTGCTCGGCGGCGAGGATCAGCCAGCACTCCTCCTTGCCCTGCCGCCCCATTCCGGCCGCGAGCGTCTCGGCGTCGGAGGGGTGGACCTGCACCGACAGCTTGTCGCTGGTGAAGATGTACTTGACGAGAAGCCCGGGCAATTCGGGCGGCGGCTCGAACCAGATCTCGCCGATGCGGGTGCCGACGGGCGCCATGAAGGGCGTGGGCAGCACGTCCCGGCCCCAGGGCTTCTCCACCTGCCGGGTGCGCAGTCCGAAGCTCATCGCAGCACGCTCACTGGTTTGCCGCGCCCTTGAGCTTGCCGACCTTCTGCGCGCCTTCGGCAGAGGTCACGAGCACCTCGTCCCCGTCGACAACCACGATCACGTCGGACAGCCCGACCACGGAGACTCGCGGACCGTCGGTTTCGACGAAGACGTTCGAACAATCGATCAGGTCGGCCTCTCCCTTGACCACGTTGGCCCTGTCCTCGGCCTGCCGCGCTTCCTTGAGTGCGTTCCAGTTGCCGATGTCCGACCATGCCATGAACGCCTTGACCATCGCCGCGCGGCGCGAATTTTCCATCACCGCGTAGTCGACCGACTCTCCCCTGATCCTGGCGAACTCGGCGGCGTCGGGATGGAAGCGATGGCCGTCCTCGTGCCCGCCTTCGACCGCCTTGCGCGCGGCGGCGAGCATGTCGGGGCGATATTCGCCCAGTTCTTCGAGGAACAGGCCCGCCGTGAACGCGAAGATGCCCCCGTTCCAGAAATAGTCGCCTGCCTCGATGAAGGACTTCGCCTTCTCGAGGTTCGGCTTCTCGATGAAGTCGTAGACGCGGAAACCCTTGCCGAAGGCTATCGGCGCGGCGGGTTTCAGGTAGCCGAAGCCGGTTTCGGGCGAGCGCGCCTCGATCCCGAACGCGACGAGCCAGCCCGAACTGGCGATTTCCGAAGCGGTGCGCGCGGCCTCGACGAATGCTTCGGGGTCTCCGATGTGGTGGTCGCTCGGGCAAACGAGCATGACCGCATCGGCGGGAAGCCGCAGCGCGGCAAGCGCGATCGCGGCGGCGGTGTTCTTGCCTTCGGGCTCGACGATCACCTTAGCACCGGGCGCGACGTCCATCTGCGCCTCGACATGCTCGAGATGCTGGTTGCCCGTCACGATCAGCGGAGCGCCGAACCCCTGGTCCTCCGGGCAGCGCAGCAGCGTTTCCTGGAACAGCGTGCGTTCGCCCAGCAGCGGCAGGAAGGGCTTGGGCTTGTCCACCCGGCTGCGCGGCCAGAGGCGCGTCCCGCTGCCGCCGCACAGGATCACGGGCACCGTTGTCGGCATCTCGCTCTCGAAGCTGATCCAGCCCGTATCCGTCGTCCCTGTCATGATGCCCGCCTTAGTCCCTATTCGTTTCAGCTATCTTTCGCCGCCATAGAACCAGCGCTGCTGCCAGCCATAGACCGATTCAACCGGGTTGCCAGCGCGATCCTCGGCCGGGCGGAAGCGGAACCTCTGCGTCGCGAGCCGGCAGGTGATGCGGTCGGCTTCCGGATCGGGGCTGCCCCGCACGATACGGCAGTTCTTGACGCGCCCGTCGGTCCCCACGGTCAGCGCGATGACCACCGAGTTGCCGACCCGCAAGTCGCGCGTCGCCCGGGGATAGTCGCGCGCTGAATTGATGTCGCCTGCCATCTTCACCGCCTTTTGCGCCACGCCGCCCCCGCCGCCCTGCCCGCTGCCCGAACGGCCCGAGCCGGTGCCCACACCCTCGCCGCCGGCTCCCGTCCCGTCGCCCTCGTCGCGCGCGCCCGAGCTGTCGGCGTTCCCGGTCGAGGCGACCTTGGGCGCAGCCTTTTCGGTCAGGGTGATCTTCGGTTCGGGCGCGACGACTTCCCTGGGCACCGCCTTCTTGCCCGGCGGCGCGGCGGCTCCCTCGGGCTCGGGATCGGGCGCAACCGCCTGTTCGGGTGTCGGCTCGGGCGTCGGCGTGGGTTCCTCGCGCGTGGTGACCGTTACCGTGAACGCCTCGGTCACGTTGCGCACGACCTGGTTGGAGAAGTCCGGGGCAAGCGCCCGGACGAGGCCGACGAAGATCGCGACATGCACGAGAACGACGAGCGCGAAGACGCCAATCTTCGTGCGTCGCAGCGGAGTGAAGTCGGCCCTGCTCATTGCGCGTGCGATAATGCACACGGGCACAGGCCCCGGCAATCGTGCGGGCGATCATTCATCGAACGCGAACGGCTCTGCCGCCCGGCGATAGTCCTCGGGCAGGACTTCGCGCCCGATCGGCGGCACCGCGCGGGCGGTGCAGGCCGAGCGATGGCATATGCGGCAGGCGATGCCGATGGGCGTGGCATCCGCCTGCGCCGGATCGATACCCTGCGCATAGACCAGCCTCGGCGCGTGCTCTGCCGAACAGGCGAGCGCCACCGAGCGATAGAGCCGGGGATTGCCGTGGCGACCGCCGCCCGCGACAACGGTGCGCGCGATCGAGAAGAATCGCTCGCCGCCGGGCAGTTCCAGCCACTGGGTCACGACTTCGCCGGGACGCCGGAAAGTGGCATGCACGTTCCATAGCGGGCAGCTTCCGCCAAAGGCCGCGAACGGAAAGCCGGCGCCGTCGAGCCGTTTCGAGACGTTGCCCGCCTCGTCCACGCGGATGAAGAAAAACGGCACCCGCGCGCTGCCGGGCCGCTGCAGGGTCGTTAGCCGGTGCCCGATCTGCTCGAAACTCGTGCCGAACTGGCGGCCCAGTGCCTCGACGTCGTAGCGGCGCTGCTCCACTGCCGCGGCGAACTTCGCATAGGGCATCAGGATCGCGGCTGCGGCATAGCCGCCGAGCGCCCGCCGAACGAGGTTTTCGGCGGTCGGGCCGGAAAACTCGCCCTCCTTCAGGATCGCCGCGATCTGGCCGCGCATCGCGGTATAGGCGACGTGGAGCGCGGTCTGGAAAGACCGGCTCGCCCCGTCGAGGCTGTCGGCGATGAGAAGTTGCTGGTTGTGCCTGTCGAAGCGCCGCAGCGATCCGGCCAGCACTTCGTCCGGCAGGAAACGCACGCGAACGCCCTTCAGCCGCAGCCACTCCGCCGCGCTGCCGGCCTTCGCGATCTCCGCTGCGAGTTCCTCGGCATCGGTATCGAGAACGGGGAAATGGTTCTTGCGACCGGCGATGAAACGGCGCGCCTCGGCGATGGGGTCGACCTCGCCGTCGTCGCCGCCGCGCTCGCCCTGCCCGGCAAGCGCGTGCTGTTCGCGCACGTAGGCGCCGTGGAGGCGCAGCAGGGCTTCGGAAATTCCGGGAAAGCTGGCGGCGAGGTCGGCGACTTCCATCGCGGGCATCTCGATGTCGCCGAAGATCGGGTCGCGCAGCACTTCGGCGATGCGGCGGCGGTATTCCTCGCTGTCGTCGTCGGCCAGATCGGCGATGTCGAGGTCGTAGGTGCGCGCCAGCCGGACGAGCAGGTCGGCGGTCAGCGGGCGCTGGTTACGCTCTATCAGCGCGATGTAGGACGCGGAGATGTCGAGGTCGTCGGCCATGCTCGCCTGCGTGAGGCCGAGTTCGCGGCGCAGCCGCTTGATCCGGGGTCCGACGTAGAGAGCGCGCGGCTGAGCCATACAAACAATGTATGTCATATTCTTACATCATGACAAAGCCTTTTTGTAATCTTTGACAGCTGCACATTGCTGGCAGTTTCGCGCAACAAACTCGATCCCTACGTGGGCCGGGTGAAACGAAATTACCCGAGTCGAAGGAATACGTGATGACTTACCAGCAGACGATCATCGATGCCGGTCGCACGATCGGCGAAAACCAGCAAACGTGGTCCGCCATCGAACCCGAATCGGTCGCGCGCATGCGCCTCCAGAACCGCTTCCGCACCGGCCTCGACATCGCGAAGTACACCGCCAAGACCATGCGCGAGGACATGGCCGCCTACGATGCCGATCCGGCCAACTACACCCAGTCGCTGGGCTGCTGGCACGGTTTCATCGGCCAGCAGAAGATGATTTCGATCAAGAAACACTTCGGCTCGACCAAGCGCCGCTACCTTTACCTTTCGGGCTGGATGGTCGCCGCGCTGCGTTCCGAGTTCGGCCCGCTTCCCGACCAGTCGATGCACGAGAAGACCAGCGTTCCGGCGCTGATCGAGGAGCTCTACACCTTCCTCAAGCAGGCCGACGCGCGCGAGCTTGGGATGATGTTCCGCGATCTCGACAAGGCCCGCGAAGCCGGTGACGAAGTCGAGGCAAGGCGCCTCGAGAACGCCATCGACAACTACGAGACGCACGTCGTCCCGATCATCGCCGACATCGACGCGGGCTTCGGCAACGCCGAGGCGACCTACCTCCTTGCCAAAAAGATGATCGAGGCCGGCGCCTGCGCGCTGCAGATCGAGAACCAGGTCTCCGACGAAAAGCAGTGCGGCCACCAGGACGGCAAGGTCACCGTCCCGCACGAGGACTTCCTCGCCAAGATCCGCGCCATCCGTTACGCGTTCATGGAACTCGGTGTCGAGGACGGCATCATCGTCGCCCGAACCGATTCGCTGGGCGCGGGCCTCACCAAGCAGATCGCCTATGTCCGCGAGGCCGGCGACCTTGGCGACCAGTACAACGCCTTCCTCGACTGCGAGGAGATCGAGGGCGCGGGCAACCCCGGCGACGTCCTGATCAACCGCGAAGGCAAGCTGATGCGTCCCCGGCGCCTGCCCTCCAACCTCTACCAGTTCCGCCCCGGTACGGGTGCCGACCGCGTCGTGCTCGACTGCATCACCTCGCTCCAGAACGGCGCGGACCTGCTGTGGATCGAGACCGAGAAGCCGCACGTCGAGCAGATCGCCGGCATGGTCGACCGCATCCGCGAAGTCGTGCCCAACGCCAAGCTGGTCTACAACAACTCGCCCAGCTTCAACTGGACGCTGAACTTCCGACAGCAAGTCTTTGACGCATGGCAGGAAGCCGGCCGCGACGTTTCGGCCTATGACCGCGCGAAGCTGATGAGCGTCGACTACGACGGCACCGACCTCGCCGCCGAGGCCGACGAGAAGATCCGCACCTTCCAGCGCGACGGCGCGGCGCGGGCGGGCATCTTCCACCACCTCATCACACTGCCGACCTATCACACCGCGGCGCTTTCCACCGACAACCTGGCCCGCGAGTACTTTGGCGACCAGGGCATGCTCGGCTATGTCGCGAACGTGCAGCGCAAGGAAATTCGCGAAAGCATCGCGTGCGTGAAGCACCAGAACATGGCAGGGTCCGACATGGGCGATGACCACAAGGAATACTTCGCGGGCGAGGCAGCCCTGAAGGCCGGTGGCACCGCCAATACGATGAACCAGTTCGCCGCCGCCTGAGCGGCGGTACCGGGGGAACCAAGGAGACCCTAGATGGACGAAACGACACCGCCCCGCGAGCCGCAGCGGTCCCGCGCGGTCCTTTCCAACGAGGATTTCAAACTCCTTCAGGAAGCCGTGCTGTTCTACCTGAAGGCCCACGAGGACGATCCGATCTCGTCGAAGTACTCGAACCTCTATCACCGCCTGGGAAGCGCCGTCCGGCGCTGACCGGCAACAGTTTTCCTGGGGAGGAAAGCCTGGGGCCCGCCGCGTTCCCTGAAGCGCGGCGGGCCTTTGTGCGTCCTGGCCGACATGCGGTTCGGGGCTGCTCGCGTTCTCGATTGATTTTGCGGCACCGACCCGCTCCCCCACCCGGATTTCGTTTCGCACCGTCACTCGCTAGACCGGGCGCATGAAGACCATCGCGACGCTCACCATGAACCCGACGATCGACCTGTCGTACGAGGTCGACGAGGTCCGCCACACGCACAAGATGCGCGGCCATGCCGAGCGGCACGCGCCGGGCGGTGGCGGCATCAACGTCGCGCGCGTCTTCGTGCGGCTCGGGGGCCATGCGCGCTGCTTCTACCTTTCGGGCGGCGCGACCGGCGTCGCGCTAGACGGCCTGCTCGACCTGCACCAGCTGGTACGCAACCGCATCGCGATCACCGGCGAAACGCGCATCGCGACCAATGTCTTCGAGCGCGCGAGCGGCAAGGAATACCGCTTCGTGCCCCCCGGCCCCGTCGTGACCGAGGCCGAATGCGCGCAATGCCTCGACCTGCTCGAGACGGTGCAATGCGATTACCTCGTCGCCAGCGGCTCGCTTCCGCCGGGCGTGCCCGCCGGTTTCTACGCGCAACTGGCAAGCCGCCTTCGCCCGCGCGGAATAGAGGTCGTGCTCGACACCTCCGGGCCGGCGCTTGGCGCGGCGCTCGCGGGCGGCGGGTTCGCGCTCGTCAAACCGAGCCAGGGCGAACTCGAAAAGCTGGTCGGCAGGCCCCTCGCCACGGTCGCGGACGTGGGCGCTGCCGCAATGGCGATCGTCGACGCGGGCGGCGCGCGCCTTGTCGCGGTGACGATGGGGCACGAAGGCGCGGTGCTGGCCGGTCCCGACGGCACGCTCTACCTGCCCGCGATCCCGGTGGAGGCGAAAAGCGCAGTCGGCGCAGGCGACAGTTTCCTGGCCGCGATGGTCCATCGCCTCGCGTCGGGGTCGAACGCCGAAGAAGCGTTTCGCTTCGGCATGGCGGGCGGTACCGCGGCGGTGCTTACCCCCGGCACCGACCTCGCGCGGCCCGCCGACATGGAGCGGCTCTACCGGCAGATCGCCGGGGACTGAGTGCGGGTCAGCGGATGAGGTCGCGGATCACGTGACGGCGCGTGACGAGGTACCCGCAACGCTTGTGGTCCATGAACAGGCACTCGTCCTCGTACGCGTCCTTGGTGACGAGCGGCGATCCGAGCAGCTTCCTTAGCTTGGCGACGCTCTCGAAATAGCCGGTGGTCACTCCGTCGAACGTGTCGTCGCCGGAGATCGCCTCAAGCCCCTCCTGCCTGCCTTCCAGCGTCACGTTCTGGATGTAGCCTTTCAAGAAGCCCGCGTCGCGCGCGCGCCGTCCGATCTTGCCGTGCTCGTGCCAGCGTTTCGAGAATTCGGCATGGTCGATGTCCGTCCGGCGCTTGAGGCATTCGAACAGGACGAGCGGGGTGTTGCCCTGCGGCTCGAAGATAACCCGTTCCTCGGCCAGGCAGGCGGTCGAGCGCGAATGGTCGATGAAGTGCTTCTCGTCCTCCAGCGCCTCGGCCACGCGCGGCCCCGCCATTTCCGCCTTCAGCGATTCCGCGTCGTCCCACCAGGATACGGCCACGCCGTCGAAGGGCTCGACGACGGTTCCCTCTGCCTGCTCCATCGCCTGCATGACCGGATCGTCGATCAGCCGGTGATACTGGATATAGCGCCGGATAACGGGGTTGTCGCGGCCGTAGCGGGCATGCGTTTCCAGCCAGTGCGCCTGGAACTCCTCGAGGCTGAGGTGTGGCTGGCGCCGGATGCAATAGATGAGCTTGAGCAAGCGTTCCGTCTCCTCTCCATGGCCGCGCCGCGGTTCGCCCGCGTGTCCCGGCTTTTCGGGCACCATGCCGCGTTTCGCTCGTTTATGACAGGCAATAGAGAAGGAGATACGCATGATCTTGCCAGCCAAGACCCACGTAGCCGTGCTCGACGGGGAGAAGTTCCTGTTGATGCGCAACGCCGGCACCGCGACCGAGCCAAAGCTGCAGATGGAAGGCAAGCCGGATATTCGCGAAACCAACTACAGCGCGGGGATACGTCACCAGGACGGTTCGCCCCCCGATTCGCGGCTCGACGACCTCGAGGAGCTGGCCCACGCGGCGGGGGTCGCGGAATGGATCAACCAGAAGGTGCTCAAGCACGAGATCTCGAAGCTCGTGGTCATCGCCGATCCGGGCAGCCTGGGCGAACTGCGCCATCACTGGCACAAGGAGACGGAAAAGGTCATCGTCGCGGAGATGGCCAAGGACCTCGTCAATTCGCCGGCGAACGACATCCTGAAGGCGATCGAGGCGGCCTGAGGCCGTTGCGGTTCAGACACCGATCCGGTCGAGGTCCGCCTCCAGCCGGGCTCGATAGCTCTCCCCGAAAAGCCTGAAATGGACGATCAGGGGAAAGAGCCGGTAGACGGGCTGGCGTTCCTGCCAGCCCGTTTCCATTTCCAGCATCTCGAAAAAGCGTGTCGACGGCCGGTCGAACATGGTCAGCATCGCGACGTCGACCTCGGTATCGCCGCGATAGCTGGCCGGATCGATGAGGCCGGTGATCTCGCCGTCAAGCGACATGACGTTGCCTCCCCACAAGTCGCCGTGAAGCAGCGCGGTCCGCGGGCTTGCGGGAAGCAGGTCGCCGATCCCGTCGCAGACTGCCTCGATCCGCTTGCCCAGCGATGCGGGCAGGTACGGCAGATGGCACGCGAGCCGGTTTTCCGCCCAGAAACGCGCCCAGTCGGCATTCGCCGCGTTGGGCAGCGCTACCGGGCCGAAGGCGTAGTCCTCGCTCCAGCCGTACTCGCCCTCCCCCGCATCGCGCAGCCGGGCGAGGACCTGGGCGAGCGAATCCCACGCCGAACCGGGGCCGGTGTGTCCGGGAACGCGCTCGATCACCAGAAGATCGTCCTCGACAGCCAGGATTGCCGGCGCGGGTACGCCCGCGCCCGCCAGCGCGCGCAGCATCTCCGCTTCGGCCCGCGCGCGCTCCGAAGCCTTGGCGACCGCGGTATCGCCGCCGGGTACCTCGACCTCGTAAACGGTGGAAATATCGCCGCCGCCCAGGCGCCTGGCGTGGCATCCCTCGGTGCCGAGCAACCGCCCGACGCGTTCGGCGATCTTGCGCATCCGGTCGGTGCCCCCGTCTTTGCCGCGCTCGGCCGGCGGACCGAGAGTCGTATTATCGACCATCGCGATTGACCGGTCCAGCAATTGCTGCAACGCGCCCGAAATGCCGCCGCCGCCCGCCACCAGCAACAGCCGCCTCGTGTGGAGCATCGCCCTTCCCGCGATGCTGACCAACGTCGCGACCGCGCTGTTCGGACTGGCCGACATGTGGGTGATAGGGCGGCTGGGCGATGCCTCTGCGCAGGGCGCGGTAGAGCTTGGCGCGAAGTTCATGCTGGCGCTGCTCAACACGTTCAACTTCCTGCGCACCGGCACGATCGCGCTGACCGCGCAGGCCGCCGGACGGGGGAGCGAGGCGGACCGGGCGCAGACGCTGGTCCGCGCGCTCGGCGCCTCGTTCCTGATCGCCGCGCTACTGCTGCTGGCCAAGCCCTTCGCCATCGCCTTCGGTCTCGACCTGCTCGAAGCCGGCGATGCAGTGGCGGACGAGGCGCGGACGTACATCGGCATCCGTTACTGGGCAGGAGTCGCCTGGCTGGTCAACGCGGTGCTCGTCGGCTGGCTGATCGGCCAGCGGCGGGTGCGCACGGTCCTCGCGGTAGAAGTAGCGGCCAACGTCGTGCACATCGGGCTCGACGTGCTGTTCGTCCTGTCGTTCGGCTGGGGCGTCGCCGGTGTCGCGGCGGCGACGCTCGTGTCCGAGGGGCTGAAGTTCGCGGTGCTCGCGCTCCTCGTCCTGCGCCTTCCTGCCGCGCGCGGTCTGCGCGAGGCTGCGGTGGAGCGCGCAACGTGGCAGGCGTCGCGCATGCGCGAACTGTTCTCGCTCAACCGCGACCTGTTCTTCCGCACGCTGCTGCTGTCGGGTGCGATGCTGATCTTCGCGCGGAGCGGCGCGCAGCAGGGCGCGGTCGTACTGGCGGCGAACGGCATCCTGTTCCAGCTCTTCATGCTCGCGACGCTCGCGCTCGACGGGTTCGAGAACGCCGCGCAGGTCCTCGTCGGAGAAGCGCAGGGCGCGCGCAGCCGGGAGCGGTTCGCCGCGATCCTGAAGTCGACGCTGGCTTGGGGCTTCGGGCTGGGCGTGGTGCTGGCGCTCGCCTACCTCGTCGCGGGGGAGGCGATCGCGCGCAGCTTCAGCACCGACGAGGCCGTCTCGAATCTCGCTGCCGAGTACGTCGGCTGGGTCGTCCTGCTGCCGCTGGTCGGCTCGTTTTCGTTCGTGCTCGACGGCGTGTTCGTGGGCGCCGCCTGGACGCGCGCGATGCTGCTGACCATGCTGGCGGCCATCGCGGTCTATGTCGGCATCCTGTGGGCCGGGTCGCCGCTGACCAATACCGGCCTGTGGATCGCGTTCGTGACGTTCTTCGTTGTCCGGGCCGCCGCGCAATTCGCCGTGCTCCCGCGCCTTGTCCGTCGCGAATTCGGTTGAGGCTCAGCCGCGCCTGAAGACGACCGAGAGGTTGTTGGCGGGCATTTCGATCACGCTTTCTCGCTCCAGCCCGTGCTCCGAGGCAAGCCCGGTCACCGCATCGAGTTCGCGCAGGCCCCAGGTAGGATCGCGCAGTTTCAGGTCGGCATCGAACGCGGCATTGCTCGGCTCGAACGGGCGGTCGCCGCGCCGGTAGGGGCCGTAGAGAAAGAGCGGCGCGCCGGGTGGCAACAGCGCCGCAGCCCCGCGCATCAGGCCGATGGTGGCCTCCCACGGGCTGATGTGGACCATGTTGATGCAAAGGATCGCGTCGGCATGATCGAGCGGCCACGGCTCCCGCGCCGCATCGAGTTCCAGCGGCGGGCGCACGTTCGCCGTGCCCTCGACCGCAATCCACGCCGCGATGGAGCGAAGCGCGTCGGGCGACGGGTCGGACGGCTGCCAATCGAGGCCAGGAAAGGCGCGCGCGAAGTGGACGCAATGCTCGCCCGTCCCGCTCGCTACTTCGAGGACGAGGCCGGTATCGGGCAGGATATCGCGCAGGATTGCCGCGATCGGGTCGCGGTTGCGCTGGGTTGCGGGAGCGAAACGGCGTGCGTCGGGGGCGGTCACGGAAGTTCCTCCGGCGGGTCGTCGGCGGCACCTCCGGCCCAGCCGCCGCCCAGCGCCTTGACCAGCGCGGCATGAGCTTCGAGCTGCGCCGCCTTTGCCTGCGCCGCCGCGCGCCGGACCGCATTGTAGCGCGACTGCACTTCGAGGTAGTCGATCAGGCTATCCTCGCCCGCCCGATAGCGCTGTCTCGCGAGTTCGAGCGATTCGGCGCTGCGGTCCTCGGCAGCGATCAGGTCGTCTGCCGCGCGCACCGCAGCGTCGTAGCGAACGATCGCGGCTTCGCTGTCGGCAAGCGCGCGGAGCACCGCCTGTTCGTACGCCGCGGCGGCTCCCTCGGCGCGCGCGTCGGCGGCGCGGATCTGTGCACGGATGCGTCCGCCCGAGAAGATCGGCCAGCGCAGGCTCGGCCCCACGGTGAAGCGCGTCGAGCCGGTCGAGGCGAGATCGTCGAGCGAGCGCGCCTGTTGCCCGATCTGGCCGATCAGCGAGAACTGCGGGAAAAGCTGCGCGGTCTGCACTCCGATGTCGGCTGTCGCCGCCTCCAGTCCCGCCTCGGCTGCCAGCACGTCGGGCCGACGTCGCAGCATGTCCGAACGTATCCCGGCCGCGACGTCGCCTGGCGGGCGCGGGATCGGCGCCGGGGCGAGCAGCCTTTCGGCCAGTGCTTCGGGCGGCTCTCCGGCCAGCACTGCAAGCGCGTAGGCGGAACCCGACGCGCGCGCCCTGGCCGAAGGGACCTGCGCCGCTGCCGCCCGCGCCCGCGCCGCCGCCTCTTCGCCGTCAGAGCGCGCGACTTCGCCCGACCGATGGAGTTGCCGGACCAGGTCGGCGATACGCGCCTGCGCCTCGGCATCTTCTTGCAGCACCTGCGCCTCGGCCTGCGCGCCGCGCATCCCGGCATAGGAACGCACGACCTCGGCGATCACCTGCAGCCGCACTTCGCGCTCCTGCGCCTGCGCTGCGGCGACGCGCGCGCTCGCGGCTTCGACCGCGCGGCGCGTGCCGCCCCACAGGTCGATCTCCCACGAAGCGTCGAACCCTGCGTCGAACAGCGAGAAATCGCGGTCGAAACCCGGAAGGTTACCCACGGGGAGCTGGCCGTTCTCCGAAAGCTGCTGCCCCGTTGCCGAGGCGATCGCCGCCGCCTGCGGCAAGCGACCGCCGGCGACGGCATCGCGCAGCGCCCTCGCCTCGCGAAGCCGCGCCCGCGCCTGCCCGATCTCGAGATTGCGTGACACCGCCCTCTCGACGAGTTCGGCAAGCAGCGGATCGCCCAATCGCCGCCAGGGTTCGGCATCGAAGGCTCCGGCGTTCGCATCGCTCAGCCAGTCATCGCCCACCGCTCCGGCGACTTCCGGACGCTCGTACTCCGGGCCGACCGTGCAGCCGGCAAGAAGTGTCAGGGCAAGAAGGGCAGTCCGCGTCTTCATCGTCACTCCATGCGCTGCCGGAACAGGACCGCCGACAGCGTGATCGTCACCGCCGCGATGATCGCGATCGGCCAGGTGTTCGCAAGCACCTCGCTCGCCGGCATGGCCATCAGGAAGGTGCCTTCCGAAATCTTCAGGAACCACATGACGGGATTCGTCGCGGCCACTCCCTGCATCCAGCCGGGCATGTTGTCGACCGGGCTGGCGTATCCCGAAAGGATGATCAGCGGATTGATGACCACGAATATGCCCAGGAACGCCTGCTGCTGCGTGGAACTGAGCACCGATACCAACATCCCCAGCCCGCTCAGCGCCGCGAGGTAGACGATGAGCGCGAGGTAGAACGGCACCAGCGATCCGGTCAGCGGAACGCCGAATACGAGCGGCAGGATGATCATGAACGCGGTGACGTTGACGAAGCCGATGATCATCGGCGGGATCATCTTGCCCGTCAGCATCTCGTACGTGCGCAGCGGCGAGACCATGAGCTGGTCGAACGTCCCCAGTTCGCGCTCGCGCGCCACCGACTGCGAAACGGTGGGCAGCACCGAAACCGATGCAAGGATGGCGACGAGCGCCGGGAGCACGAACCACTGGTCCTCCAGCGTGGGGTTGAAGAAGTTGCGCACGATCGATTGCCCGCCCGGCGGCGCGCGCATGGGGACCGCGGTCGCTCCCACTTCGCCCGCGATGGTCTGGACGTAGGACGACACGATCTGCGCCGCGTTCGATCGTCTGCCGTCGAACACCCCGCCGATCACGCCGCCGCGTCCCGCCGCGACATCGGCGGAGAACTGCGGCGGGAAGCGCAGCGCGGCAATCACCTCCTGCCGGTCGATCGCATCGCGCATCTCGGCATCGGAGCGGAGCAGGCGCACTTCGGCGACGTTCGGGCTGCCGCCGATCCGCTCGATCACCTCGCGGCTCCAGCGCCCGCCGTCGAGATCGAGCACGCCGATGCGGATGTTGTCGACTTCCATCGTCGATGCGAAGCCGAACAGGAAAAGCTGCACCACCGGTGGCGCGATCAGCAGGATGCGCGCGCGCGGGTCGCGGATGATCGCCCAGATCTCCTTGACGATGATCGCCCTCAGCCGCGAGTTGATCATGCGATCCTCCGCCGTGTCGCGCGGATGCACAGGAACAGGAGCAACGATCCGAAGCCGAACAGGACCGCCATGTTCGGCAGGAACAGCAGCCAGTCGTCGCCTGCAAGGAACACGGTGAGGAGCTGCGGGATCAGGTAGCGCGCCGGCACCGCGTAGGTCAGGCCCTGGAGCCAGGCGGGCATCGAGGAAATTTCGAAGATCCAGCCCGAAAGCAGCATCGTCGGCAGGAATGCGGTGAGCAGCGCGACCTGGCTGGCAACGAACTGGTTCTTGAACGCGGCGGAAATGAATAGCCCGAGGCACAGCGCCGGGTAGAGGTAGATGGTCGAGATGACGATCAGCGCCCCGACCGAACCGCGAAAGGGCACGCCGAAGACCGTCACCGCCACGACCGCGCACAGAGCCATCGAGCCGAGGCCGAGGGCAAGGTAGGGCAGCACCTTGCTGACCAGCAGCTCTCCCATCCGCACCGGCGTCGCCATGATCGCCTCCATCGTCCCGCGCTCCCACTCGCGCGCGACGACGAGCGCGGTGAGGAGCGATCCGATCATCGTCATGACGACGGCGATCGAACCGGGCACGAGGAAATTGCGGCTGGCCAGTTCCGGATTGAACCAGAAGCGGGCGGAAAGCGCGATCGGCGGCGTCGGCTGGCGTCCCGCATCGGCGGCACGGCTTGCCTCCCAGGTAGCGCGCACGCCTTCGGAATAGGCGGCGATGAAGGCTGCCATGTTGGGGACCGAGCCATCGGTGATGACCTGGATCGTGCCGCCGCCGCGTGCCGTGTCGCGGCTGAAATCGGGCGGGATCACGATGATCGCGCGGATGTCGCCCGCCACCATCCGCTCGCGAAGCTGCCGGACGCTGCCGACGGCGCGAATATCGAAGTATCGCGATCCGGCGTAGGCGCCCGCCAGCGATTGCGCGGCCGCGCCGTCGTCCTGCAGCGAAAGGCCGGTGCGGGTCTTGCTGGCATCGAGGTTGACGCCGAAACCCATCAGGAACAGCAGCGTCATCGGCAGCACGAAAGCAATCAGGAACGCTGACGGATCGCGCAGGATCTGGCGCGTTTCCTTGACCATCATCGCCCGCAGGCGGCGCAGGGAGGACGCAGCCTTCACGCGGCTTCTCGCCTGGCGTCGCTCGCCTCGATCAGGGCGATGAACGCGTCTTCCATCGTCGCGTCCCCGTCCCCGGCCATCGCCTTCAGCTCGTCCGGGGTTCCGGTCGCGATCTGTTCGGAGCGATAGATCAGTGCGATCCGGTCGCAGTACTCGGCCTCTTCCATGAAGTGCGTGGTGACGAGCACGCTCACGCCGCGTTCGACCAGGCCGTTGATGTGCGTCCAGAATTCGCGCCGCACGATGGGATCGACGCCTGAGGTCGGCTCGTCGAGAAAGATCACCGGCGGCTGGTGCAGCACCGCGCAGGCGAGCGCGAGGCGCTGCTTGAAGCCGAGCGGCAGCCCGCCGGCGTTCTGGCCGAGGTAGCGCTGGAGGTGAAAGGTCTCGATCGCCTGGCCGATCGCCTCGCGCGCGCGGCGTCCTCCCAGCCCGTAGGCCCCTGCGAAAAAGTCGAGGTTCTGGCGCACCGAAAGATCGCCGTAGAGCGAGAACTTCTGTGCCATGTAGCCCAGCGACTGGCGCACTTCCGCCCGTGCATGGCGCAGGTCGTAGCCGGCGACAGCGCCCGACCCTTCCGTGGGAGTCAGCAGGCCGCACAGCATCTTGAAGGTCGTCGACTTGCCCGCGCCGTTGGGTCCGAGAAGGCCGAAGACCTGCCCCTGCCCGACGGTGAAGCGGATGTCGTGCGCGGCGGTGAAATCGCCGAAACGCTTGGTCAGCCCGTCGGCGGCGATCGCGGGTGTATCGTCGGGCGGAATGTCGCGATAGGCGTCGGCAAGGTCGGACGATCCGCCCGGACCGCCGCCGAGCAGGTCGACGAAGGCATCCTCGAAGCGGGGCCGGGCCGGTACCGGCTTCGCGTCGTCCGCGCCGGATGGCTTGGCGACGGTCGCCACGTCGCCGCCTTTTCGCATGAGCAGGCGGACCGCATCGCCATGGACGGTCCCGTCCGCCACTGCCTCGTCGTCGAGCGCGCGTCGCAGGGTCGAGCGTCGCGACTTCTCGGGCAGCGCGATGCGGAAGACCCGGCCCTCGAGCGGTCCGGTCAGGTCGCCGGGCGGGCCGTCGTACAGGAGGCCGCCCTCGTTGAGCAGGTAGACGCTGTCGCACTTTTCCGCCTCGTCGAGGTAGGCGGTCGACCACAGCACGCCCATTCCTTCGCCGACGAGTTCGCGCACCATCGCCCACAGTTCGCGGCGGGACACGGGATCGACGCCGACGCTCGGCTCGTCCAGCAGCAGGAGCGCCGGTTCGCGAACCAGCGCGCAGGCAAGGCCCAGCTTCTGCTTCATCCCGCCCGACAGGTTGCCGGCCAGCCGCTGCTGGAAACGAGCGAGGTCGGTGAAGCGCAGCAGCATCGCGAAACGCTCCTCGCGCTCGTTCTCGGCAAGGCCGCGCAGGTCTGCATAGAGATTGAGGTTCTCGGAGACCGAAAGGTCCTCGTAGAGGCCGAAACGCTGGGGCATGTAGCCGATGCGGCTGCGGTCCATCTCGTCGGGCGTGCACCCCTCGATCCGGATTTCCCCGGCATCCGGATCGACGAGGCCGGCCAGCATCCGCATCAATGTCGTCTTGCCCGCGCCGTCCGGGCCGACGAGGCCGGTCATCCTCCCCGTCTCGACCACGAGGTCCACGCCGTCGAGCGCGGGCGGCGCGCCCTCGCCGAAACGCTTGACGACGCCCCGCGCGCTGGCGACGGGCCGTGCCATCAATCGTCGGCTGGCGGGCGCGCGCCGGGCACGGCGATGGTCACCGGCTGTCCCTGCCGCAGCGCATCGTCGGGATTTCCGATGAGCACCCTCACCCGGTAGACGAGGTCGGTGCGCAGGTCCTCGGTCTGCACGGTCTTCGGCGTGAATTCGGCCGTCGGCGATATCTGGCTGATCCGTCCCTTGTAGGTACGGGTATTGCCATCCGCCGTCACCTCCACGTTCATCCCCGGCGAAATACGCGACAGGTCGTCCGCGCCGACGTAGGCACGGATGCGCACCGGCCGGTCGATCGTGAGCGTCAGCACCGTCTCGCCCGGCTGGACGATGGCTCCCGGCTCGCGCGCGCGCGTGAGAAGCGTTCCCGCATTGGGCGCGACAAGCCGGGTGTCCTCGAGATTGGTAAGCGCGCTTTCGCGCTGCGCCGCGGCGGACTTGACCTGAGCGGCGGCGGCCTGCCGGTCTTCTGCCCGCGCGCCTTCGCGCGCCAACGACAGCGCTTCCTCGGCCTGTTCGACCTGCGCGCGCGCCGCCCTGTACTGGGCCTGCGTCGCGTCGAAGAGCTGGCGGCTGATCGCGCCTGTCTCGACGAGGTCGGAGCGCCGGTTGTAATCGTCCCGCGCCCGGTTGAGCGCAGCGCGCGCTTCGGCAAGCCGCGCCTCGGCCTGCCCGATCTCCTGTGGCCGGCTGCCCGACCGAGCCTTTGCAAGCTCTGCCTGCGCGACATCGAGTTGCCCACTCGAAGCGGCGACGGCATCGGCGAAGGGCCGCGCATCGAGCTCGGCAAGGACTTCGCCCTGCCTGACCTTCTCACCTTCTTCGGGCCCGATGGCCTCGATCCGGCCCGGAACCCGGAAGGCGAGATCGACTTGCCGGACGTCGACATTCCCATAAAGCTTCAGCGGACCGTCACGCCCGCCCAGGAGCCCGAAGCCGTTGGTGAACAGCGCCGCCACGATAAGGGCCACAATGGCCAAGCCGATCAAAAGCCTGCGTCGATCCATCGTCGCGCCCGCAACTCCCCTTGCCGATGGCACGCCATGCCCGCGCAGGGCTCGACAGGTCAAGCAGCGAGCTTCGGCTTTCGTACCGCCACCACCTGAACCGGAAGTGTGTGGATTGATCACATTGTAACGGAAATACTTGGAAGAGTGTATCGACGATACGATTCGTGTGACTGGTTCACATTTGATGTTGCCGAAGTTCCGGGGCGCGTATCAGTATTGCCGAAGCATTCAGCCGAGTCGCACGGGAGCGGCTCCTTCAACAATGGTGGGTCGCCATGGAAAGATTTGAATTGCTGATGCGCCGAGAAGGCAGCCGCGATATCGAACGGCGCGTCGTTACGGCGCCCGATCCGGGTTTCGTGATTCCGATACTGGAACAGCAGCCCCACGTGAACGAGGCTTCGCTGATTTCACGCGGCGAGACGGTATGCAAACTGCGTCGCCAGGGCAGCGGATCGTGCAGTTACTGGCTGGTGGACGGTCCCGAAAAGAAGGTGGATCAACCCCTGCGAGAAAAGAAGCGCTTGTATTCGAGGCGCTCGACCTCGGCTGGCGTGTCGCGGATCTGAAAGAACCGTCCGTCTCGCGAAAGGCGCTCCTGCGACGCCAGCGCCTGGATCGTGCGGCTGAGGTGGACCGGCGTTATGCCGAGCAGGTCCGCGATCTCGCGCTGCGATAGCGGGGTCTCGACCATGGTAGAGCCTTCGGGTTCCAGATGGCGCCGGCCGAACTCGTCCCGCAGATCCAGAAGGAAGTGCATGAAGCGATCGGTAGACTGACCGACCACCAGCGTTCGCGTCCGCTGCGAGCAGCGCAGGGCGCGCGCGTGCTGGAAACGCAGCACCGCATTGTGCAGGCGCGGATTTGTCCGGAAGGCTTCGGCCAGTCTGTCGGGCCGGATGGCGACGTATCCGGTCGCGGCTTTCAGCAGGATGTCGCAAGGCAACTCGCCCACGCCGAGCCGGCTCCAGTTGCAGATCGCGCCGGGTCCGAAGACATCGCTGATATAGCGTCGACCGTTCGGCAGGATGGTGAAGCTGTAGGCCGCGCCGGAACACAGGATGTATATCTTGCTCGCCGCGTCTGCCTCTGCCCAGATCGGCTTGTCCGAGTCCGTCGACTTTTTCTCCAGGACGCAGTCTTCCAGCACCTCGTCGTACCGCTCACGCGACAACTCCTCCAGACGGGTGCAAAATGCATCGAGCACGTTGCCCGAATTGTGGCGTCGATCCGGCACCAGGCTAGCAGAGCTTTGAAGGCCGCGATCCATGTCGATTGAAATATCTCCGAAAAAGTCTTCCACATCTACATTAATATACGAGCGCTCTCGCGGTTCCATTTATTTTCTTAAAAGATGGATAATATCAATGTTATGAAAAAATAATATGCCGATTTCTCAAATATTATAACCTGGGTTATAAATTGACGCTGGACAGATATCAGCGCCCCGACGGTTCAATTTCCTAATTCTTCGAAGCCGACCACGCGCCCATCGATCCCAGATAGACATCGATATTCGTGAATCCGCGGCTCTGCAGCCATCCCGCGGCGACCGTCGCGCGCATGCCGCTTGCGCACATCAGCGTGTAATGGCGAGCAGGATCGAGTTCGCGCCAGCGCGGGGCGAGTTCGCCCGCGTAGATGTGCAGCGACCCGTCGATCGCGGCTTCCTTGCGTTCGTCGATCGAGCGCACGTCGAGCAGCGTCCAGTTGTCGGCGTTTCCTTCCAGCCGGCGCGAGACCTCCTCGGTGCCGATCATGGGCGTCGCCGACATCGCGGTTCCCGCCGCCGCTGCGGGCACCATGCCGGTGTATCCGCCGACGATGTTGTCGAGCGCGATCCGCGAGAGGTGCTCGGCCGCGCCGTGCAACTGCCCGGTGTCCGACCCGACCAGCGCGATCGAATCCCCTTCGCCGATGAACCAGCCAGCGAACGCCGGGATCATGCCCACGGGGAGGCACATGCTGCCCGGAAGATGGCCCGAGGCGTAGGCCATCGGCTCGCGCACGTCGATCACGTGATCGGCACCGCATGCCTTCAGCGCGGCCAGCGTCATCGGTTCTGGCGCCATCACGCGCGGGACGGCTTCCCCGCCTTCGAGGTTGAGGCGCTCCATCAGCCGGAAATAGGGCGGCTGGTAATGGTTTTCGGCTACCTTGAAGTCGACGAAGGCCTCGCGGCTTTCGAATTGCAGGCGCGGGTTGTTGCGCCGTTCGTGGCCCACGGTCGAGAACTCGCGCTCGGCCATGCCCGATCCGCAGACAGACCCTGCCCCGTGCGCCGGATAGACAATGGCCTGATCGCCTAGCGCAAGAATCCTGTGCAGCGAATCCCACAGCATTCCGGCCACCTCGCGCTTGCGATCGGGATAGAAATCGGTGCGCCCGACGTCTCCGACGAACAGCGCGTCGCCGGTGAAGACGCCCACCGCCCCTTGCGGGTACGCCGTGTCGTGAATCGCGAAGGCCAGGTGGTCGTCCGTGTGACCGGGGGTCTCGATCGCCTCGATCCGCAGTTGCCCGATCCCGAACCGGTCGCCGTCGCGCGCGGTATCGGCATAGGCGACCGCGCCTGCCGGATTGGGCCCGTGCAGCACTTTCGCGCCGGTCATCGCGGCGAGCACCGGCGCGCCCGACACAAGGTCCTCGTTGCGGTGCGTTTCGAACACGTAGGTGATGCGCAGCCCCTGCGACCGCGCCTTTTCGACGTAGATTTCGCAGTCGCGCCGGGGATCGACGACCGCCGCCTCGCCTCCGGAACCTATGAGATATGACAAGTGCGAAAGTCCGGGTGTCTTGATCTTCTCGAGCAACATCGAACGCCTCCTTTCGATGGAAAGCGCGGAGGGCCGGCCCCGGTTCCTTGCCTCAGGTCCCGCGCCGCGTGCGCTTGAGGCCCGGCTCGGCATCGCCGAGCATCCTTAGCAACCCGAAGGCAAGCGCAAGCAGCACGAGCGCGAACGGCAGGCCGGTGACGATGGCCGCGGTCTGCAATGCACCGATCCCTCCCGACCAGAGCAGCACCCCGGCGAGCAGCCCGATGGCGATCGCCCAGGTCACGCGCGGCAGGAACCCGGCATGATGGTGCCCGCCCGACGCGATCATTGCGGTGACGAGCGCGCCCGAATCCGCCGAAGTCACGAAGAACGTGGCGACGATCACGATGGCGAGCCCTGAAGCGATCTGGCTGAACGGGTAGTGCCCGAGGAACGCGAAGAGCGCATCGGGCATGCTGGCGTTTACCGCCTCCGAAAGTCCGCCGTCGCCGAACAGTTCGATGTAGAGCGCACTGTCGCCGAACACCGTCATCCACAGGAACGTGAAAAGCGTCGGGACGAGGAGAACGCCCGCCAGGAATTCGCGCACCGTCCGTCCGTAGGAAACGCGCGCGATGAAGATGCCGACGAACGGCGACCAGCTGATCCACCAGGCGTAGTAGAAGATCGTCCAGGCGCTCTGCCAGTCCTCGGTCACGTAGGTCTCGGTCCACGTGGAAAGGTAGAGGAAGCGCTGCATGTAATAGCCGATGTTCTGCACGAACGCGTCGAGCAGGAAGACCGTCGGCCCCGCGATGAACACGAACAGCGCCAGCGCGACCGCCAGCCCCATGTTCATTTCCGAAAGGCGACGGATGCCCTTGTCGAGCCCGAGCGCGACAGACAGCGTGGCCAGCGCGGTGATTACCACGATGATGATGCCCTGCGACACGCCGCTCTGTTCGATACCGGCCAGCAGGTCGAGCCCGGCGTTGATCTGCGACGCCCCGAAACCGAGCGAGGCGGCCACCCCGCAGACAGTGGCGGTGATCGCCAGCACGTCGATCGCATCGACCAGAAGCGCCGGCATTCGCGGGAACGCGGCGGTCAGGAAGCTGCCGATCGAAAGCGTCATCCCGCGATTGTAGGCGACGTAGGCAAGGCCGAGCCCGATCATCGCGTAGATCGCCCACGCGTGAAGGCCCCAGTGCAGGAAGGTCAGTCCCATCGCGTGCTGCGCGTTCCCGGCAAGGCCCTGCGGCTGCAACGCACCCGGCGTCGAGAATGCGGTCGTGGGCGGGTTGGAAAAGTGCATGACCGGTTCCGCGACGCCGTAGAACAGCAGGCCGATGCCCATGCCTGCACTGAACAGCATCGCGAACCACGTTGCCCGGCTGTAGTCCGGTTCGGCGTCGGGACCGCCCAGGCGCACATCTCCGCAGCGCGAAAAGGCCAGCCACCCGCACAGTACCAGCAGGATGTTGGCGGTCAGCACGAGGAGCCAGCCGAAGTTGTGGGTGGCATAGCCCTGCACCGCGTCGAAGCTTCGTCCGGCGGCGCCCGCGTCGAGAACCGCGAAGAGGATCAGCGCCCCGATCAGCGAGATCGCCCCGAAGAAGACGGTCGGCTTGAACGTGTCCGAGCTCAATCCAGCTCCGCCTTGACTTGCAGCCACGAAGTACTCCTTAAAATAAAAATTCGGACTGAATTATATATTACTTCCGAAATTGGAACGAATGTCAGAGACCCGAAGCGACCCTGCAAACGAACGGTATCGTCCCGTGCAGGCCATCCGGCGACAGTCCACAGCGTGAAAACCGAATAGGCCCGGTGTTGTGTTCATGCAACGCCCCGATGATACTTCGTGCATTTTTGCATAAGAAGTTATGGATTTTATTTTCCATTTCCCCTAACGGGCCGTCCGCGGGGACGGGAATCCGTTCATCACTGGGCATACTTTTGCGTTTCGGACGCGCGTCGCGCGATCCGGCAGTGCCGCGTTTTCGCGCGGGGCGATCCGTCCTGCGCGCTCGAAATCCTGGGTTCGAAAAAACAAGAGGAAAGAGAATCATGTCGAAGCTGAGCAGCGGCGCATCCATCGGCGCGCTGGCCATGGCGATCGCCGCACCGGCAGCGGCGCAGGAAGCGACTCCCGCGCGCACCGGCGGCCTTCAGGAAATCATCGTCACCGCGACGAAGCGCAGCGAAGACCTGCAGGACGTGCCTGTCTCGCTGAACGCCATCGGCGAGGAGGAACTCGACAATCTCGGCGTCAACACCTTCAACGACTATCTCGAGCAGCTTCCGAGCGTGACCGCGGGCGGCAGCGGCCCCGGTCAGTCGACGATCTATATCCGCGGCCTGGCCTCGACCACGCCGAACCTGACCACCGCAGGCGTCGCGGGCCTTGCCCCCAATGTCGCGATGTACCTCGACGACCAGCCGCTCGCGCAGCCTGGACGCAACCTCGACGTCTATGCTGCGGACCTCGAGCGGATCGAAGTGCTCGGCGGTCCGCAGGGAACGCTGTTCGGAGCGTCCTCGCAGGCGGGCGTCGTGCGGCTCATCACCAACAAGCCCAGCCTTGCCGGGTTCGCGGCCAAGGCAAAGGCGGAAACCTCGTTCACCAAGGGCGGCGAGACCAGCTACAAGGGCGAGGTCATGCTGAACGTCCCGGTGACCGACAGCTTCGCGCTGCGCGGCGTCGCCTTCCTCGACGACCAGGGCGGCTACATCGACAATGTCGCTGGTACCCGCACGGCAGCGGGAAGCGCCCGCTTCCGCGCCGCCGGGACGGTGCGCGCGAACGGCGTGCCGGTCAGTCCGCAGCGCGCCGGTTTCCAGGGCACCTCCGATCTTTCGGGCGTCAACTTCCTTGCCGCCGACAATGCCGGCCTGGTCCAGGACAATTTCAACGACACGCAGTACGCGGGCTTCCGCGTCAGCGCGCTGTATGAAGTCTCGCCCGACTGGAAGATCACCGTGCAGCACATGCGCCAGAGCGTGGAATCGGACGGCGTGTTCTTCGCCGACCCCGAACTGGGGCTCGACGATCTCGAAATCCAGCGTTTCGAGGACGACCGGCTCGAGGACGACTTCTCGAACACTTCGTGGACGGTCGAAGGTCGTCTGGCGATGCTCGATATCGTCTACACCGGCGCCTACACCGACCGCGAGACGCACCAGCGCGTCGACTACACCGACTATCTCTTCGCCGGTCAGTACCTGCCGTACTACATCTGCGACGGGTCGGTGACCTATCCGGGCGACGCGGCACCGTCGGGCACCTGCCAGGCGCCGAACCTCTACGTCACGTCCGATGGCGGCACCGAAGTGTTCACGCAGGAATTCCGCGTCAACACGCCGCAAACCGAACGGATCCGCCTGACCGCGGGCGTCTTCTACCAGGACCTGACCCTGAAGGAGCGCAACGACTACGTCTATCCGGGCAGCGCGATCGCCGATCCGTTCGGCGCATTCGCACCCAACTTCCCGTTCGCCGGCGCCTACCGGTCGGATGCGGGACCGTTCCCGACCGGCACGATCTTCCGCAACGACGTAAAGCGCACGGACGAGCAGTTCGGCATCTTCGGAGAGGCCAGCTTCGACGTCGTTCCCGACCTGCTGACCCTGACCGTAGGCGCGCGCTACTACGACATCGACGTCGATTTCGAGGGTACGGCGAACTCCTCGTTCTGCAACTCGGGCGCGGCGCAGGATGCGGATGCGTTCGGCACGAACATCTCCGACCTCTACGACGGCGACGGACAGTACACCTTCATCGGATCGTGCAGCGCCGATCTTCGCCAGACCTTCTCGGCGGGCGACACGGTTGCGGACATCATGGCCGCCGGCCTGTCCGAAGCGCAGGCGACGCAGGTGTTCAACGCGCTCGCCGCGCCGGATTCGGCGGGCACCAAGGGCACGATCCTCAAGGGCACGATTACCGTCACTCCGACCGAGGACACGCTGTTCTACCTGACCTACTCGGAAGGCTTCCGCCCCGGCCTGCTCAACCGTCCCGGCGGCGCGCTCGGCCCGAACGGCTTCACGGTCCCCTTCGAACTCGAAACCGACGAGGTGAAGAATTACGAAATCGGCTGGAAAACCGAGCTGTTCGACCGCCAGCTGCGCTTCAACGGCAGTGCGTTCTACGTCGACATCAGCCGTTTGCAGACCACGATCTTCGATCCCAGCATCACCAACCTGTTCTTCTCGGACAATGCGGCGGATGCGCGCATCTACGGGCTGGAGAGCGATTTCACCTTCGCGCCCTACACGATGCCCGGCCTCACTGTGGCGGGCGCGTTCTCGCTGCTCGACACCAAGATCACCGACGTCCTGACCCCGACCGACGATGTCGTGAGGGGGGCGCCGCTTGCCTACGCGCCCAAGTTCCAGGGCAACCTGCGCGTGCGGTACGAGTGGGAAGTGGGCGACATGACGGCGCACATCATGCCGCAGGTGACCCATTCGTCCTCGAAGTTCACCGACATCATCGAGATCAACAAGCTGAAGCTCGACGGCTACACGACGTTCTCGCTGACCGCAGGGCTGCGCGGCGACATGTGGTCGGTCGAAGTCTTCGGCGAGAACCTGACCGACGAGCGCGCGCAGATCGCGGGCAGCTTCTATTACGACCGGGCCCGGATCACGACCAACCGTCCGCTGACAGGCGGCGTGCGGGTCTCGTTCGAGTACTGAGCGAGGCGCGACCCGAACGGGAGCGGCGGGCAAGGCGGATCGGCCTTGCCCGCCGTTCGCATTTCCGGGCATGAGGCGGGCCATGGCGACGCAAGGCGACAATTCGGCGGTTCGCGACGCGCAGGTCGCGCTGAAGGAAGGCCGCTTCGACGATGCGCTAGCGCTGGCCGTCGCCCTGCTCGGCTCCTCCCCCGATGATGCCGAGGCGCTCTACCTCGCCGCCGTCGCTGCCCGCTACCTGAGGGACTTCGACGCGGCTGCGGGGTTCCTCGCGCGGCTCAAGTCGGCTTCTCCCGAATACGGACGCGCATGGCAGGAGCACGGCCACCTCGCCCGTGCGCGAGGCCGGCGCGACGAGGCGCTTGCAGCCTATGGCGCGGCCTGCCGCTACAATCCCGCGCTCGAGGCAAGCTGGCGCGCGCAGGCAGAACTGCTTTCCGGCACGGGCCGGGATAGCGAAGCCCGCGCCGCGACCGCGCAGGCAGAGCGCCTGCGCACGATGCCACGCGAACTGCTCGCGGTGACGAACCACCTCCACGAGGGTCGCCCGCTGCGCGCCGAGGAGATCTGCCGCCACTATTTGCGCCGCAATCCGCGCGATACCGAGGCCATGCGCCTGCTCGCCGAGATCGGCAAGCGCCTCGGCGTCCTCGACGATGCCGAATTCCTGCTGGAAAGCGCGGTGTCCTTCGAACCGGACAATGCGCAGTTGCGGCTCGATTACATCCAGGTCCTTCGCGCCCGGCAAAAATTCGCCCGCGCGCTCGAGGAAGCCGAACGGCTCTGCGAAAGCGACCCCGGCAATCCGCTGTTCCAGTCGCACCTCGCGATCGAGGCAATGCAGACGGGCGACTACGACCGCGCGTTCGAGCTGTTCGACGCGGTTCTCGAAAAACTGCCGCGCGACCCGGCGACGCTGACTTCGCGCGGCCATGCGCTGAAGACGGCGGGACGGCGCGACGAGGCGGTAGCGTCCTACCGGTCCGCGCTCGACGTCGCTCCGGCGCACGGCGACACCTGGTACGCGCTCGCCAATCTCAAGACCTACCGCTTCGAGGATGCCGAACTCGAACTGATGCGCGGGCAGGTCGAACGCGGCGACCTCGGATTCATGGACCGGGTCCACATCTCGTTCGCGCTCGCCAAGGCTTACGAGGACCGGAAGGACTTCGCGCAGAGCTTTCGCTTCTACGAGGACGGCAACCGCCTGAAACGAAGGCAGAGCGGATACGATGCCGACCGGATGAGCGCCGAACTGGCCCGCCAGGCCCAGGTCTGCACGCGCGACCTGTTCGAGGAGAAGTCCGGCGCGGGCGAACCCTCGCCCGACCCGATCTTCATCCTCGGCCTGCCGCGCGCGGGTTCCACCCTGCTCGAACAAATCCTCGCTTCGCACAGCCAGGTCGACGGAACGCTGGAGCTTCCCGACATTCTCGCGCTTGCGCACCGGCTGCGCGGTCGCAAGGCGGGCGCGTCGCAGTACCCGGACATCCTGCGCGACCTCCCGCCCGGGAAGCTGGCGGAAATGGGCCGCCAGTATATCGAGAACACGCGCATCCACAGGCAGGGCGCGCCGTTCTTCATCGACAAGATGCCCAACAATTTCCGGCACATCGGGCTCATCCACCTGATCCTGCCCAACGCGAGGATCATCGATGCCCGGCGTGCACCGATGGACTGCTGCTTTTCCGGCTTCAAGCAGCTGTTCGCCGAGGGGCAGGAGTTCACGTACGGCCTGACCGAGATCGGTCGGTACTATCGCGATTACGTGCAGCTGATGGGCCATTGGGACCGCGTGCTGCCGGGCCGGGTGCTGCGCGTCCGGCACGAGGACGTGCTCGACGACCTCGAAGGGCAGGTGCGCCGGATGCTCGACTACCTTGACCTGCCCTTCGAGGAGCGGTGCCTCGAATTCCACCGGACCGAGCGCGCGGTGCGCACGGCGAGTTCGGAACAGGTCCGCCAGCCGCTCAACCGCTCCGGGATGGATGCGTGGAAGCCCTTCGAGCCGTGGCTGGGCGACTTGCGCGAGGCGCTGGGCGACCTCGCTTGACGCGTTTTCCTCAGGGTTCGGGAATTGTCCAGAGATAGACCACCCTGCCGCGCACCCGCTTGGCGTCGTGCGGCTCCCACTGGCCCATGTCGAAGGCATGGCTGACGATGCGCGCCCCGGGCTTCAGTTGCTCGATCAGCTTCGAGCGCAATTTGAGGTTGAGTTCCGGCAACAGGTAGAGCGTGACGATGTCCGCTTCCGAGAGGTCGACTGCGAACAGGTCCTGCTGGCGAAACGCCACGCGATCGTCGACGCCCGCTTCGACGGCATTGGCGCGCGCCTGTTCGACAAGCTCCGGATCTATCTCGATGCCCACCGCGTGAATGCCGTAGCGCCTGGCAGCCTTGATCGGAATGCGTCCGTCGCCCGAGCCGAGATCGTAGAGCACTTCGCCGCGCTTCGGGTTCGCCATGCGCAGCATCACGCTGACTACCGGCTCCGGCGTCGGCACGTAAACGACATCGGGCTGCTTGTCGGGTGGAGCCGACTGTCCGCTGTCGACGGGCGTGGACTGCGTCGCGGCTAGCGAAAAGGCGAGCGCACCGAGAAGCAGTGGGGCGAACTGAGGCATCGCAGACGAGTATAGCATGCATCGACGGTTTGACAGCATGCCGCCCGGCCGCCACGACGGCGCATCGAACCGGTTCCGAAAATGGTGATACGCTTGAACGCATCGGCAAAGCCGCTGGCAGGGATCGATGCCGTCGCCATCGTCGTCGGGATCGTCGTGGGCGCGGGCATATTCCGCACGCCGCCGCTCGTCGCGGCGAACCTGCCCGGCGAACCGGCGATCCTGGGCGTGTGGATAGCGGGCGCGCTGCTCTCGCTCGCAGGGGCGCTATGCTATGCCGAGCTAGCGAGTACGTTTCCCGCGACAGGCGGGGAGTACAGCCTGCTGCGCCGCGCCTATGGAAAGCGCATCGCCGTCCTCTACGGGTGGTCGCGACTGCTCGTGATCCAGACCGGATCGCTTGCACTGCTTGCCTACGTATACGGCGACTATGCGACGCGGCTGCTGGCGCTCGGACCGAACTCCGCCGCGCTTCATGCCGCGATCGCGATAAGCGCGATCACCGCGATCCACTGGACCGGCCTGCGCATGGGCGCGAGGGCGCAGCGCTGGCTGACCGCGCTCGAAATCGCCGGCCTCGGCCTGCTGGTGCTGGCGGCGCTGTGGGCGGAGCCTGCCGCAACCGCTCCCGCTGCGGGACCGCTCGAGAGTTCATCGATCGGCCTCGCGCTCGTCTTCGTGCTGCTGACCTACGGAGGGTGGAACGAGGCGGCGTACCTTTCGGCCGAACTGGAGGGTCCGCCGGCGCGGATTGCGCGAGTGCTCGTCAGCAGCATAGCGGTGATCGCGGGCGCCTACCTCCTGGTCAACTACGCGCTGATCCGTGCCCTCGGTACAAACGGCCTCGCCGCTTCCGATGCGCCGGCGGCGGATGTCCTGCAGGCGGCATGGGGACCCGGCGGTGCGCTTCTCATCAGCCTGATGGTCGCGGCAGCGGCGCTGGCATCGGCGCACGGCACCATCCTGACGGGCGCGCGTTCCGCCCACGCCCTGGGGCAGGATGTCAGGGGCATGGGCTGGCTGGCGCGGTGGGACGCCGAACGCCACTCGCCGTCGAACGCCCTCCTGCTGCAAGGGGGGATCGCACTCCTCCTCGTCGCCGCAGGGGCGATGGCGCGAGACGGGTTCCAGCTTGCGGTCGAATACACCGCACCCGCCTTCTGGTTCTTCTTCCTGGCCGTCGGCGTTTCGCTGTTCGTGTTCCGCGCGCGCCAGCCGCACATGGTGCGCCCGTTCACCGTACCGCTCTATCCGCTCGTTCCCGCGATCTTCTGCGCGAGTTGCACGTACCTGCTCTACTCCAGCCTCGCCTACACCGGCATCGGCGCGCTGTTCAGCGCGGGCCTGATGCTGTCGGGCGTCCTGCTGTTCCCGTTCCTGCGCGCCGATGATAGGGACGCCCGCTGAAGATCCTCCTCGATACAGGTGCCCCATTTCCAGATTCTGGCCGATCCTGCTTGCCGCCGCCGCGCTTCCGGGCTGCGGGCAATTGCTGCCCTCACCCGAGGACCCCGGGCATCAGGACATCCACTATGTCGCGACACCGCGACCGGTGGTGGACGCGATGCTCGACATGGCGGAAATCCGCGAAGGCGACGTGCTCTACGATCTCGGCTCGGGCGACGGGCGCATCCCGATCGAGGCGGCGAAGGCCCACGGCATTCGTGCAGTCGGCATCGAGATCGACGAAAAGCTCGTCGAGCGGGCACGCCGAAACGCGCGCAAGGCGGGCGTCGACCATCTCGTCACGTTCCGCCAGGCCGACCTGTTCGAGACCGACCTCAGCGAAGCCAGCGTCGTCACGCTATACCTGCTGCCGACGCTCAACCTGCGGCTGCGCCCCAAGCTGCTCGAGGAACTGGACACAGGCTCGCGCGTGGTCAGCCATGCTTTCGGCATGAGCGACTGGCGGCCCGAGGAAGAGCGGCAGGTGGGCAGCCGCAAGGTCTATCGCTGGACCGTGCCGGAACAATTCGTGCCCGGCTTCGAATAAGGCGGGCGAGCCCCATCGAACGGTTGAAAACCGTCACCGTTCCGGCCATTGAACGGCAGTGAGCGGGGGGATTGGATGAACGGCGAGATCGAAGCGCAGCTGCGCAGCCTTGAAGACCGGCAGGCGATCGCCGCTCTGCTCAACGGCTATTCCTACGGCATCGACCTGCGCGACTGGTCGCTTTACCGTTCGATCTTCGCCGACAGCATCGCCGCCGACTTCGCATGGTCGGGCGTGAACCAGAGCTTCGATGCCGACGAATGGGTCGCGCTCGTGTGTTCCACGCTTGCGCCGTTCGACGCCACCCAGCACTCAATGACCAACATCGATATCGACCTGAACGGCGACGAAGCCACCTTGCGCTGCCAGATGTCGGCACGCCACGTTCTCGTCCTCGACGGAGCCGAGCATCATCACATGATCGGCGGGCACTACGTGCACGACGTCGTCCGTACCGGCACGGGCTGGAAGATCAGGCGGCTTTGCCTGACGATTACCTGGGAACAGGGCGATGTCGGCCTTTTCGAAAGGGCCGCCGCACTCGGCCCGCGCCCGCGCGCTTCCATCGGCGAGCAGGGTATGGTCCTGCCTCCCGAAATTCCTTCCCGCCCGACACAGGAGCAATAACGGCCATGTCCATCGATTCCCTTTTTCAGCCGCTTGACCTCGGCAGGATCCGGATGCGCAATCGCATCGCGATGGCCCCGATGACCCGGCAGCGCTCGACGCTGCGGGGTGTGCCGACCGACCTCAACGTCGAGCACTATCGCCAGCGCGCCAGTGCGGGCCTGATCATCACCGAGGGCACCTCGCCCTCGCCGATGGGCAACGGCTATCTCTTCGCGCCGGGCAACTACACCGACGAGCAGCAGGCCGGCTGGGCGCGCGTGGCGGACGCAGTGCACGAACGCGGCGGCGCGATCTTCATGCAGGTGATGCATGTCGGCAGGCTTTCCGATCCGCTCATGCTCGACGGTGCGCAACCCATCGCTCCTTCCGCCGTGCAGCCAGATCCGACCGCGCGCCACTACACCGTATCGTGCCCGCGCCCCAAGCGCCCCTACCCCGAACCGCGCGAGATGACGCACGCCGAGGTCCTTTCCACCATCGACGAATTCAAGGCCTGCACCGAACGGGCGCTGGCCGCGGGTCTCGACGGTGTCGAGCTCCATGCCGCGAGCGGGTACCTGCCGATGCAGTTTCTCTCGCAGAACACCAACCTGCGCACCGACGAGTGGGGCGGGACGCTGGAGAAGCGCTGCGCCTTCGTTCTCGCCTGCGTCGATGCCATGGCCGAGGTCGCCGGGCCGAAGTTCGTCGCAGTCAAGGTGGCCCCGGGCTGGACCTTCCACGACGTGTTCGACGACGATGCGCCCGCGACCTACGGCCACCTGCTGCGCGAGCTTTCGAAGCGCGACATCGCCTATCTCCAGCTCGGGAACTACTTCGTCGACTGGGACGTCTACGGCATCCTGAGGCCGCAGTTCGACGGGCCGGTGCTCTACACTGCCGGCTTTACCCGCCAGACGGGCGCGGAAGCGATCGAGAGCGGCGGCGCCGACGGGATCGCATTCGGACAGGCCTTCATCGCCAATCCCGACCTCGCCGAGCGCTACCGCGACGGCTCAAAGCTCAACCGGCCCGACCTTGCGACCTACTACACCCAGGGGAAGGAAGGGTACACCGACTACCCGACTGTCGCGGAGATGACCGAGGACACGCCCAGCCAGGACGTCGATGCCGCTCCTACCCCTGTCGGCGTAGAGACGACCGGGTAAGGCAAGGGAGGCTTCGATGCCCGTTCCCGTCTCCGACGCAGCGACGCTCGCCGCCAAGCAGGCGATCACCGAGAACCTCAACAACTATTGCCGCGCACTCGACCGCATGGACCGGGACCTGGCGCTGTCATGCTGGCATCCGGGCGGAACGGACGAGCACACGCCGCTGTTCTCGGGCACGGGCGCGGACTTCGTCGACTGGGTGTTCAGGCTGCACGAACCCATGGTGCTGACCCGGCACGTCCTGACCAACATCCTGATCGAGGTGGACGGCGACGAGGCGTGGAGCGAAAGCTACTGGACCGTCCTATTGCGCGTCGAGCGCGACGGCGGGATCGTCGACATCACGGGCGGCGGCCGATACCTCGACCATCACCGCGCGATCGACGGCAAGTGGGGCTTCGTCCACCGCCGCTCGGTGCACGACTGGGACCGCGTCGAACCCCTGCAGGGGACGATGGCGGACTTTGCAGGCGTTCCGCTGCTCGAGCCGACGGCGCCCGACGCGCCGCTCTATCCCGCCACGCGCACGAAGGCCGATCCTTCCTACGCGGCTTTGGGACGCCATGACCTGCGCTTTCCCGGCTAGAACCCCGCGCGAGAAGGAGAGGCCGACCGGCCAAGGAACCTGCCACCGGATTGATCCGTTAACAGTCTTAGGTGAATCGTGCTAAAATCGTGCCGACGACAATGGACCCGGACCTGGAACAACTGACCCCCCGCCAACGGGAGATTGCCCGCCTTCTGGAGGATCGCCTGACGATCAAGGAGATTGCCGGGGCACTCGATATTTCCGAATCGGCGGTCAACCAGCACGTGGCGCGCATCAAGCTGCGCCTTGGCGTGAATTCATTGCGCGAAATCGCGGAATGGTCCGAAACCCTCGAAAACCCTGCCGCCGAGGAGGGGTGCAGGAAACCTGCATATACAAAAAATGATCTGCCGGAACGCGACGGGACAGGCGAAGAGAAGGTCCGGGACGCCCGGGTCGACATGGCTGTCTTCCACGACGCGGTAACGTTCGATCGTTACGCGCCGTGGGAGCGGTCTGCCTCCCGGTCCGTAGTCCCGAGGGTGCTCGACGGTCCGCACGGAACGGTCTGGCGCATCGCGGCGATCCTTGGGCTGGCGTTCGGTATGCTTGCCCTGGTCATGGTCGGTCTCGGTGTCGCCCAGGGTGTGACGGAAGCTTTGGAAAGCGACGGACCGGCCCCTCGAAACCAAACTTGAGAGCCGACCGGTCGAGCCCGGTCCGCCGGGGACGCTATGACAATGTCGATTTCCATTCACGCCGCCGACGTACGCATTCGCCGCGATATCCGCGGAGCCGAAGCCAAGGCCGACGAGGCCCTGCTCGCCAAGATCAAGCTCATGGAATCGCTGATCCTCGCCCGCCAGTCGGACGAAGTGGACGTGCCGCACGTGGGCCAGAAGGCAATGATCCGCCTCGGTCGCTCGATCCAGACCGAAATCGATTCCGCCAGCGACCTGTTCCGCGTACACGACGAACTGGTCAAGGTCCGCGAAGTCGTCGGTATCGGTGACGAGGACGGTTCCACTCCGGCGGCCGGTCTGGAAGAAAGCGACCTCGCGCGCGTGGCCTGACCCTGCGCCCGGATCGCAAACTCGAACGGGTATCGGATGCTCGAACTCTTTCTTGCCGTGAAAGACGAGGTCCAGTTCGGTCTCGCCCTGTTCCTCTGCGCACTGGCGTGGTGGATCGGGGCGGGATCCGAACGCCTCGCGGCAAGCGCCATCGCGGCGATGTTCCTGCTCGATATCCCGAACCACCTTCTCTTCGGAGACGCGACGTGGGTGTCGGTGGACTGGGGTCACGCGGTGATCGACGTCCTGACAGCCGGCCTCCTCGTCTATTGCGGCCTCTACGCGAACCGGATGTACCCCCTATGGCTGGCAGCCTTTCAACTGATAAGCGCGACGTCCCACCTGTCCCGGGAACTGAGCCATGGCATGGCCGGCCAGGCCTATTCCATAATGATAATCACGCCCTCCTACTTCGAGCTGCTGATACTGGCGCTGGGAATCCACAGCCACATGCAGCGAAAGCGGGCGTGGGGGTCGTACCGGTCTTGGCGCAGCTGCTCGCCCCATTTGCAGGTCGCCGTGCGCTAGAGTGCGCCGAGCGGCTGATCGAGCGGTTCGGTTCGATCCGGCAGGTGATGGCCGCCTCCGCCAGGCAGATTGCGTCGGTGGAGGGTATCGGCAACGAACTTGCGGACATGCTGACCGGAGCGCGCGCCCTCGTCGAGATTGGCATGCGCGAACAAGTCCGTGGGGCGCCGGTCGACATCTCCGATCCCTCGTTCCTCGACTACCTCCGCGCCCGGTTCGTCGCGTGCGACCGCGAATGCCTGTTTGTCTTCTACCTCGATCGCGACGGGGCCTACATCACCGATGAATGCCTTGGAACCGGCGAAGCCAGTCGGGTGGCGAGCAAGATCAGGACGCTGTTCCATCGCGCCATCGAGCTTGCATCCCCCGCGATAATTCTCGCGCACAACCATCCGTCGGGCTCATGCCGTCCGAGCGCGCAGGACATCGCCGAAACGCGAAAGTTGTCCGCGCTCGCTGCCGCTCTCGGCATCGAGATCAGGGATCACATCATCGTCGCCGGAGCGTCATGCTGCAGCATGCGGCGAGCCGGTCTCCTCGACAACGAATCCGCCCGGTAACCGGAGCCAGTCATGAAACATTCCGCCAACGATACCTACAAGGACGAGCTCGTCGCCGAGATCGAGAGCCTCATCCGGTCGGGGCAGCACGAGTTCGCTGCCGGCACGACACCGCCGCTGTCCGATGGCCGCCAGTGGACGGTCATGCCGACCGACCGGTTCTACGGAGCTATCGAAAAGCAGTCGAAGATCGGTGCCCGCCACCTGGTCGAGATAGTCGTCGGTTCACTCGAATCGATCGACTGGGACGGTGGCGCGTCGGAAAGCATCCAGGACAGGTTCTCGCGATTGGGCAAGGAACTCGCGACCCGCATTTCGAAGACGACCGCCGACCCCGCCGCTTCCCGGGGTTCGCGCACCCCTCCCGAAAACGCCCTGATACTGGGCGACCGGTGACTCGCGGCCGGCAATGACGCCTGCCGGTACCCTGCGCGTCCCGCGCGTGCGCTATCGCCTCACGGCGTTCTGATCGGATCGCGACCGTCCCAGTCTACCGCCGCGTCGGCGACCGTCCTGAACAGTTCGAGGATGGATTCCTTGGCCTCGACGAGTTCGGTCATGTACCCGATCTGGTCGCGCGTATCGACGTAGGCGTAGTGCATGTCGCCGAACATTCCGTCGGCAGCAACGGCGATTCCCTGCGACGTGTAGAACGACAATTCGGCTTCGTAGTCAGGCACGATCGTGCCGAAATGGTGGAAGCCTTCCTCGCCCTCGGCGATGCTGTCCCGGTATGCCGACGGATCGCTTCCGTCCTGCTGGATAAGCTCGATCTGCATCGATCCGGCCTGCGCCAGCGCGGCGCTGAAGCGGATGGTCCCGGGAGTGCCGCGATAGCGGAACCCTTCGACCTCGACATCGCGCATCATGAAGAAGGGTCCGACCCGCATGGTCCTGAGCCAGCGGTCCACCGCCTCGTCCAGGTCCCTCACCACCCAGGCCGACTGAAAGAAATTCTTCGGTGCAATCATCGTGTCGCTCCTCTCCAAAGGCGCCTCTCCGCCTTGGCGGACGCTGCGACACCTTGCCGGGAACTGTGGCGCGCGTCCACGCCGATGCGTCTGTCGCAGGAAGAGCCGAAGTCGACACCCCTACAAGTACCCTGTCGCAAACTGACCCGCTCGGTTATCATCGACGCAATAACGAGCGAGAGGACGTTCCGATGGCAACCGTAACCCAGTCGACTTCGCTTGCACCGGTTCCGCACCATGTCCCGGAGCATCTCGTCGTCGATTTCGATCTCTACGATCCGCCGGGCGCCGGGGAGGACTTTCACGGCGCATGGAAAAGGCTGCAGGACGAAGCTCCGGACATGATCTGGACCCCGCGCAACGGCGGGCACTGGATTGCGCTGCGCGGGAAGCTGATCCACGAGATCTTCGCCGACTTCGAGCATTTCTCCTCGAAGACGATCATCGTGCCGCGCGAGCGCGGCGATGGCATCAAGGTCCTGCCGACGACGCTCGACCCTCCGGAGCACCGTCCCTACCGCGCGCTGCTCAACGCGGGGCTCTCGCCGCGCATGGTGCGCGAACTTGAGCCGGACATCCGCGATCTTGTCGTGCGGACCGTGGAACAGCTCGCGCCACGGGGAAAGTGCGAGTTCGTCAGCGAATTCGCCGAAGTCCTCCCGATCAACATCTTCATGATGATGGTCGACCTGCCCCTCGACGACGCCCTGATGATGAAGGGCTGGGTCGACGATGTGCTGCGCCCCGAATCGGCCGATTCCGCCGAAGCGACGATGCAGAAATTCTCCGACTACCTGAAACCCGTCATTCGCGAGCGGACACGCAACCCCGGCAACGACCTGATAAGCCAGTTCGTCACCAGCGAGGTCAACGGCGCCCCGCTGCCGGAACATCAGGCGATCGAGCTGGGCACGCAGGTCCTGATGGGCGGCCTCGACACGGTCATATCCTCGCTCGGCTTCATCATGCTGTTCCTTGCGCGAAATCCGGGGCACCGCCGCCAGCTGATCGACGACCCGTCGATAAAGCACACGGCGGTCGAGGAGTTCTTCCGCCGGTTCGGCATCGTTCAGAACGGGCGCGAGGTGCTGGCCGACCTCGATTTCCATGGCGTGCACATGCGCGGCGGCGACCTCGTCATCATGCCGAACGCCCTCCACGGCCTCGACGACCGGGAGTACGAGCGCTCCCTCGATGTCGATTTCCGCCGCAAGATCGGCGCGCATTCGACCTTCGGCAACGGCGCGCACCGCTGCCCCGGAGCCATGCTGGCCCGAAGCGAAGTTCGCATCACTCTTGAGGAGTGGCTGCCGCGCATCCCCGATTTCAGGGTGGACGAAACCGACCGGGTGGAAATGGAAGGCGGCATCGTGGCAACCGTCAACAGGCTGCCCTTGCGGTGGGACTGAGCCGGGTTCCACCGGACAGTGAATGTCACCCGGCTGCGGACTTGAGGTCCCTCACTCCAGGTGGTCTGCGTATCCCTCGAGGAATACCGGATCGGCGAAGGCTGTCCTTATCCTGACAGACTTGAACAGCCACCGCCCGTCGACCCTCTCGTATTCGTCCGAATAGATGTTCGAGAGGAAGATCGGCTTGGGATTTTCCTTGGTGGTGAAAGCGAACAGGCCCGTGAACGTACCTGTCGCCGTGTCGCCGTTCACCTCGATCAGCGGATTGAGCATGTAATGCATCGCGCATTCCCACTGCGTGGTCAGCTGCGTCATCATCGCCTCGATCTCCGCAGGCCCGGTCGCAAGCCCCATGCCCACGTCGAATGTACCATCCTCGGTGAAAAGCGATGCGAATTCCTTCAGGTCGCCCGACTTCCCGTCGAGAATATTCGCGCCGTAGGCATACCGGCTCCTGAGATCGACTATCTCCTGAATGTCTTCGGCCCTGGTCGGCCTGCTATCGCCGTTCGACATCTATCTCTCCCGTTTTTCTATCGCCAGACGACTCGCCTGCCGCCTGGACAATACCGGCAGGCGGCAGGGGTTCAACAGGATCGGATACGATGCGTCACGCGGACCGCAGGCCGGCAATTGGAATCTGAAAGGCCTGCCCAAAAAGTCAGCTTTCACCGCTCGGCTATCTTGTAACGTTGTCGGAAAGGAAGGGCCCGGACAGAGGCCCTCGCGACCAGCGAGCAAGTTGCCTGATCGCTCATCTAACGGGAGGGAAAGCCGTTGCGGTTCAAGTCGATACGATATCTCGGACTGGTCTCCGCTCTGGCCTCGCTTGCTGCGGCCGCAGCGTATGCCGGCGATCCGGTTCCGGGCCAGAACCCCGCGCAGATCCTGACCGATGCCGAGGACGGGGACGACTGGGCCGCTTTCGGCCGCACGTATGACGAGCGACATTTCAGCCCCCTCTCGCAAATCGGCGAGGCCAACGTCGCCAACCTGAAACTCGCCTGGTTCCATGACCTGCCCACGGGCAATTCGGTAAGCGGCCCGCTCGCGGTCGACGGGGTTCTCTACACCGCCACCGGTTACAGCGTGGTGCGGGCGTTCGAGGCCGATACAGGCAAGATGCTCTGGGAGCACGACACCGGGGCGACCGGGCTCGCCGGCAACAAGATGCATCAGGGCTGGGGCATTCGCGGCCTGGCCTACTGGGACGGGATGGTCTTCGTCGGCACGCACGACGGTCGCCTCGTCGCGCTCGATACCAGGGACGGCAGCGAGGTCTGGAGCCAGATGACCGTCGGCAAGGATGATGTGCGTTTCATCTCCGGCCCGCCGCGTGTCTTCGACGGAAAGGTCATCATCGGTCACGGCGGAGCGGACGTCGGCCCGATCCGCGGGTACGTCACGACATTCGACGCAAAGACAGGCAAGCAGCTCTGGCGGTTCCACACGGTCCCCGGAAACCCGGCGGACGGCTTCGAGAACGAAGCCATGGAAATGGCTGCCCAGACATGGTCGGGCGAATGGTGGAAGTACGGAGGCGGCGGCACGGTCTGGAACGCCATGACCTACGACCCCGACACCCACTCCATAATCCTCGGCACGGGCAACGGCGCGCCGTGGAACCGGCGGGTGCGCAGCGAAGGAAAGGGCGACAACCTCTTCCTTTGCTCGATCATCGCGCTTGATGCCGATACCGGCGAGTACAAGTGGCACTACCAGACCAATCCCGGCGAGAGCTGGGACTACAACAGCGCGATGGACATGCAGCTCGCCGATCTCGAGATCGACGGCAAGCCGCGCAAGGTCGTGATGACCGCGCCGAAGAACGGCTTCTTCTACGTGATCGACCGGACCAACGGAAAGCTGATCTCGGCCGAACCGCTGACCAAGGTGACTTGGGCGGAACGCATCGACCTTGAAACCGGTCGCCCGGTGGAGCGCGAGGGCATCCGCTACGAGGACGGCAAGACGGTCGTCATGTGGCCCGGCCCCAACGGCGGGCACAACTGGCTGCCGATGTCGTTCGATCCGCGCACGAACATCGCTTACGTGCCCGAGTTGCAGCAGCCCGGAACCTACAATGACCGGGGCATCGATCCGAAAGCATGGAAATTCACGCCCGGAGCCAACGACCCGGCGGTCAATATCGACCTCACCTCGAACGAGCCGGGCGCCGGGACCAGCGAAGTCGTCGCCTACGACGTGGTGAACCGCAAGAAGCTATGGACCATTCCGAACCCCGGGTTCTGGAACGGCGGCACGATGGCGACTGCCGGCAACCTCCTGTTCCAGGGCAACGCCGATGGCACCTTCAACGCGTTTTCGAGCAGGAACGGGAAGAAGCTGTGGAGCTTCGATGCCCAGACCGGCGTCCTCGCCCCGCCGATTACCTACACGGTCGACGGAAAGCAGTACGTCACGGTCCTGTCCGGCTTCGGCGTGAGCGGGGCGCTGTTCGGCGACATCGTCGCCCGGTTCGGCTGGCAGTACCGGTCGCAGCCGCGTCGTATTCTGACATTTTCGCTCGACGGCGCGGCAAAGCTGCCCCCCGCACCTGCGCGGCAGGAACTCGCGCCGGTCAGCGATCCGACGTTCGAGCTCGATCCGGACCTTGCCGAAAGGGGCGCGACGGTGGTGGGCCGAAGGTGCATCGTGTGCCATGGCGTGGACCTGAAGGCCGCCGGGATCGCTCCCGACCTGAGGGTTTCGCCTGTCCCGGCGAACGCGGGTGCCTTCGATGCGGTGGTCAGGCAGGGTGCGCTGGTATCGCGGGGCATGCCCGCCTATCCCGACGTTTCTAAGGAAGATCTAGATGCGGCACGGCACTACATCCGGATGAAAGCCAGGGAGTATGCCGAAAGCCGGATGTGAGCCGGGTGAAGTCTCAAACGCGGTCGCGGCTGCAATAAAGGCGACCGACTGAAGTCACGCCCATGGGAGAACGATGAAATGATCAAGCACGTAGGCTTGCTGAAGCGGAACCCGAAGCTGACTCACGCCGAATTCCGGGACCACTACGAACGCGTGCATGCGAAGATCGGTGAAAAGTATCTGAAAGGGCGCGCAACCAAGTATCTGAGGCGCTACCTGACGCCGCTCGTCGACGAGACATATGGGGTCGAAGGCGATCACGGTTTCGACATCATCATGGAACTGTGGTTCGAGAACGAGGAAATCTACCACGACACGCTGCGGCACATCACCACGCCGGAAGCCAGCGCCGAGATCATCGCAGACGAGGAATTTCTCTTCGACCGGAGCGCCAACCGCTTCTTCACGGTCGACGAAACCGAAAGCGACCTCGGTTCGCCCGGAGCGGGGTGATGTCCGCATCTGACGAACGGACCGCGGGCGGCTCTCCTGCTCTATCGAAGCCGGACGGCGAGCCGGTGAGCTTCATGGACCCGGAAATCTCCGAATGTCCGTACGAGGCCTATCAGGCAGCGCGCGACGAGGCGCCCGTCTATTACGATCCCGTCGGCGGTTTCTACGTGCTGACGCGGTACGAGGACATCCGCGCGGCCCTTCTCGATGTCGAGACCTATTCCTGCCAGAACTACTTCGACAAGTTGCGCAGCCATTCGCAGGCGGAACGCGCAAGGCAGGCCGAAGAGCGTTTCCGGACAGAGGGCTGGCTTCCGGGGCCGAGCATCCTGCAACTGGGGCCCGAGCGGCACAAGCCGCTCCGCGCCGTGTTCGACGGCGCGCTAAGGGCGGGGAAAGTCAGGGAGATGGAGCCGTTCGTGCGCGAAACGGCCTACCAGCTCGTCGATGAATTCGCCGCAGACGGGCAGGCCGACTTCGTCGCGCAATTCGCCATGCCCTTCCCGCTCATCGTCATCATCACGCAGGTCGGCGCGCCGAAGAAGGACATGTGGCGGATCAAGGAATGGACCGAGGCGTGGATCAACCGCATCGGCCTGATGCTCGACGACGAGCAGGATGCCCGGGCCGTCGGTCTCGAGATCGAATTCCAGCACTACATGATGGACATCGTCAGGCGGCTGCGCAGCAATCCCGACGACACGATCCTGAGCGACCTGGTCAACTCGCCGATGCCCGATGGCGGGATGATCGAGGACGGGGAAATGCTTACGCACATCCTGTCCGATCTTCTCGTCGGCGGAAGCGAGACGACGACGAACGCCCTGTCGTCCGGTATCATGCTGATGTGCCGCAATCCCGAGGTCCAGGCTGCGCTGCGCGAGGATCGGGACGCGCACCTTCGGACCTTCGTTGAGGAAGTCCTGCGGCTGGAAAGCCCGGTCCAGGGTCTTTTTCGCGTCGCCGGCAGGACGTTCGACCTGCACGGCGTGACCATTCCCGAAGGCGCGATGATCCACTTGCGTTACGGCGCGGCCAACCGTGACGAGCGACAGTTCGGGTGCCCCGCCGAGCTTGATCTTGCCCGGCGCAACGCCGCCACGCATGTCGCATTCGGATCTGGGCCGCACCACTGCGTCGGCGCGACGCTGGCACGGCGAGAGCTCCAGTTCGGATTCTCGGCAATGCTGGATCGCATGCGCGACATCCGCCTGGCCGAAGGGAACGATTTCGCCCACATGCATTCGGTTTCGCACCGGGCGCTGAAGCGGCTCCTGATCGAGTTCGACCCGGCCTGAACCGGACGTTCCGCGACTATTCCCGACGAACTTCACGCGACGCTTCCCGGACATTGCGAGCGCTGCCGGCCCTAGAATTAAGTCATATGCGTCAGCCTCGCGATCGGAGACACAGGGGCCTATCGCGCGACCTTCCGGCGTGAGCGCTCGACGCTGAGTTCGCCGATAAGGTCTTTGAGTGCCTGGTTTTCTTCCTCGAGCTCCGCAAGGGTCATGCGCTCAACCGTCGATGCCCCGTCGTCTTCGCTTGGTGCAACCGCCTGCGTCCCATGAAGCGGGGAAGGAGCGCACAGGCCCGCGATAACTATTTCCATGGCGTCCTCCACGATCTCGGTCACAGGTTCCGTCGGCAGACCCGAACGGATTGCGCCCGCGTGGCGGACGAGAACGCCCAGGAACATCGTGAATCCCGCCGTGATCCTCCTGTGGGCCCACTCCTGATCGTACCCCATGGCATCGATCAAAAGCCTGCGGGTTTCCCCGATTGCCGGAAATTCCGACGTGATGATGTCGACGCCCTTCCGGTACTCCTTGTCCTTGTATAGCGCGTAGAACTGCAGGAGGAACCTGGCGTAGGGAAAGTCGCCATCGTCGGTTTGCAGGTCGAGTTGCGGAAGGCAGAAACTTCTCGCAAGTGTCGGAATGTGGCCAAGTTTTCCATTGAGCCTGGCGTTATGCAGCATCTCGCGCCGTCGCGCTTCCATCTGGCCGACACGGTATCGCAGCAAGGCGAGAACAAGACCTTCGCGGCTCTCGAAATGATACTGGACGGCATTATTGTTGCCGTTTCCCGCCAGCGTCGCGATCCGGCGTAGCGAGGCCTGATCGATCCCTTCCTTCGCGAACTCCCGTTCGGCGGCAAGGATCAGCGCAAGCTGGTTCCTGTTGAGCCCGTCCGGCGGGGAGCCGGTGTCGATCTGAGCCTGCTGGGTGATCATCGGAATCTCCGAACAATGCAAGTCAATTGACTTCAATATGAAACGCAATTAGCTTCGAGGCAATTACATGGGCCGCAAAACGGTCACGAAGCCGGGAGGGGATGTCTGTTCCGACATCCTCCGAAACCAGGAAAATATCGCGTGCGAGCCAGGCCGCCGCCGGTCGCACGGGCACTCTCGCCGTTTCTGGCGGAAGTGCATGGGAAGGGAGGGGTTGATCATATGAAATCGAAATATCTGCTGTCGGCGTCGTTCGTTTACGCGCTTGCCGTACCGGTGGGCAACCTGCATGCGCAGGAGGCAGCATCGGTCCAGCCCGAAGTGCGATCGACAGGTATCGAGGACATCGTCGTTACCGCCACGCGTCGCGATACGCGGCTCCAGACGACGCCGATTGCCGTCTCGGCCATTTCGAGCCAGACGATGGACCAGATTGCGCCGCGCGATGTCGGGGACCTCGCCGCCTACGTGCCGAACTTCTCGTCCGCCACGATACCCAGTTTCAAGGCTGCGGCCTTCGCCATGCGCGGCGTCGGCGTATCGACGATCATTCCCTTCAATGAAGCGCCGGTCGGCGTCGTGTTCGACGATTTCGTGATGCCGTCGATCCAGACCCAGTTGCTCGACACGTTCGACCTCGAGCAGATCGAGGTACTGCGCGGTCCGCAGGGCACCCTGTTCGGCAAGAACACGACCGGCGGCGTCGTGGTCGCGCGAAGCAAGCGGCCCGAACTCGGCGAACTGGGCTTCCAGGTGCGCGGCGAGATCGGTTCCTTCAAGACCAGGGTCTTCCAGGCGGCAGCCAATCTGCCGCTCGGCGACAACCTCGCCCTGCGGCTGGTGGGGAGCTATCGCAAGACCGACGGATACGTGAAGAACGGAGCCTGCTTCGGCCCGATCACGCCGTTCTCGACCTCCGACTTCGCGCAGGCGCTTGCCGGCCGGACCGGTTGCGGCGACGGAAGCGGGCTTGGCGGCGACGACGTCTTCAACGGACGCGCAAAGCTGCTCTGGGAACCGACCCCGTCGATCAGCGCGCTCCTCCAGTACGAGATCGTCCGCGATTCCGGCGAGGTGGCCGGTGTCGTCAACGCAACGCCACCCGGTTTTCTCTACAGTAATCTCGGTTTTCCCGGCGGATCCGGTGACCCGCTCGAACGCGGAGGCCTTTTCGGCGGCAACGTTGGCCTTGTAGACCTCGACAAGGGGATGCGCGTCAACGTGGACGGCGTCTATGCGAACATCGACATCGATGCCGGCCCGGGAACCATCAGTTCGGTCACGGGCTACAGGTCGCAACGATCGCGACTGCCGGGCAATTTCGCCGGCGAATATTCTCCGATCGCGCTCTACAGCGCTTCGCGCGACGATAATCGGAGGACCTTCCAGCAGGAACTTCGCTACGCGGCATCCTTTTCGGACCGGTTCGACCTCGTGGCGGGCTTCTTTTTCCAGAAGGACGATATCGACTACTGCGCGCCCACTCTGCTCGGGTTCCTCGACCTGGTGAGCGGACCGGGGCCGTTCGGTCCCAATTCGCAGACGCCGCAGGCAAATTGCAACAATCAGGATTCGCGGTCGATTGCGGTTTTTGCCGAAGGCAACTTCGACATCACCGATCGACTGAACCTGACCCTCGGCGGTCGGTACAGCTGGGACAAGAAAAAATTCGCGGCGCGCGCCGCCGTATTCGCCCAGGCGCTCGATCCCGACCTGACCTGGGAGATGCTGGACCGCTCGCTCGATTTCGGAGACTTCGATCGCTTCCCGCAGGGCGTGGTCCGTAACGAACAGAGCTGGAGTGATCCGACATGGCGGATCAGCCTGAGCTACGAAGCGACCCCCGACATCTTCCCGTACGTGACTTATGCCCGTGGCTACAAGGCGGGCGGCTTCAACGAAGTCGGCCAGTCCGGCGTACCGCTCATCCAGGACCAGCTCACCCCGTACGACCCCGAGACTGCAGACTCTTTCGAAGTCGGTCTCAAGTCAGACCTGTTCGATCGCATGGTGCGGTTGAATCTGGCCGGGTTCTGGGTGACGTACGACGATGCGCAGCGCCAGCTGCTCTTCCCCTTTACCCGGCCTGATGGTTCGGACTTCACGGAAATCCGCTTCATCAACGCCGCCAAGGTCGACGTCAAAGGCATCGAAGCCGAGTTGACGATAGCTCCCACCCGCGGTCTGACGCTGCGCGGAACGCTGGGATATCAGGACGGCAAGTACAAGTCGTTCAATTCGCCGACCCCGACGGCGCGAAACCTTGCCGAAGCACCGCTTGCCCGCACGCCCGAATGGCAAGGTTCGGCGAGCATCAGCTACGAACTTCCGGTAGGAGATATCGGCAACCTGACCCTGTTCGGCTCGCTCACCTATACGGATCGCACGCTCTTCAATCTCGATCTCAACAACCCGGACAACGACTTCTATCTCGACTCCAAGACCCTGCTTAACGCCTCGATCGCGTTCACCGACATCGACGACCGCTACACCGTGAGGCTCATCGGCAAGAACCTGACCGACGAGCTCTACTTCACGGGCGGCCAGACCGTTGGCGCCCTGTTCCGGCGCGAGACGTACGGCGAACCGAGGTATTTCGGGGTGGAAGTCGGACTGAAGTACTGAACCTCCTGACTGCGCGCCTCCTTCCCTTGCGGAGGCGCGCACTTTTTTCGACGGTGAACCAGCATGCGACACAGGCTCCGGGGGTTGTCGATGAATTACAGGAATTGGTTCCTAGCAGGCAGCGCGATCCTGCTAGCTTCGGTGTCGGTCGGCGGCGCCCCCTCGGCGCCCGCGCAGACGGACGATGACAGGGGCGAAACGGGCACCTCGGACATGGCTCGCTCCTATTCGCCCCCCCTGCGCGAGCCAAGCGAGAACATGCTGCTGTGGGGTGACCTGCACCTCCATACCAACCAGTCTCCGGATGCCTTCCTCAATGGCACCAGAAGCGTTTCGCCCGAGGACGCGTACAGGTTCGCTCTTGGAGAGGTCGTGAAGGCCGATGGCGGGAGAAGCGCGAAACTGCGCCGGCCGCTCGACTTCATCGCGATCACCGATCACTCGGAATATCTCGGCGTATTCCCGAAACTGGTCGCCGGAAACCAGGCATTGCTCTCATGGCCCCTTGGCAGGCAGATGGCCGAATTCCTCGAGCGGGGAGACAAGCAGGGCGTGGCGCAGGCCTTCGACCGCGCGATCACATCGGGCGACGCCTCTCTCCGGCCGCCGGACGAATCGGCGCGCTCGATCTGGGCGGAAGTCTCAGAGCGTGCGGATCGATTCAACCAGCCTGGCAGGTTCACCGCGCTGGTCGGATACGAGTGGACCACGACGATCAGCGGCGACAACCTCCACCGCGTCGTGATCTTCAGGGACGGGGCCGACAAGACAAGCGCAATCCGCCCTTTCACGGCGCAGGACAGCCAGGATCCGGAAGACTTGTGGAACGCGCTTGCAGGGTATGGAAAGCAGGGCATATCCGCTCTTGCGATTGCGCATAACGGCAACGTCTCGAACGGGCGCATGTTCGCTCCGACACGGCTCAACGGCCAGCCGCTGAATGCGCGCTATGCCGAGATGCGCAGCCGGTGGGAGCCGGTCTACGAAGTCACGCAGGTAAAGGGCGACGGCGAGGCGCATCCCGCGCTTTCGCCGACCGACGAGTTCGCCGATTTCGAAACCTGGGATACCGGGAACATCGCGCTTACCCGGAAGAAAGCTCCGTGGATGCTGAAGTACGAATACGCACGCTCGGCCCTGCGCGAAGGCCTGCGGCACGAGCGCGCTACTGGAGCCAACCCCTTCAAGTTCGGCATGATCGGCAGCACTGACAGCCACACCGGGCTGGCGACCACGGCCGAGGACAACTTCTTCGGCAAGTTCGTCGAATCCGAGCCTTCACCGGACCGCTGGAAGGAGGCGATGTACGGTATCCTGCAGCAAAGCTGGGAACTCGGCGCTTCCGGCCTCACGGCGGTATGGGCGCCCGAGAACACGCGGGAAGCAATCTTCGATGCCCTGCGCCGCCGTGAAGTTTACGGCACGACCGGTTCGAGAATTCGGCTGAGGTTCTTTGGCGGCTACGATTTCGAGAAGCGTGACATCGACCGGCCCGATTATGCTCGATACGCCTATTCCAGGGGCGTTCCCATGGGCAGCGACCTCGGACGATCCGGTAATGCACCAGCCTTCCTGGTTCATGCGGTAAGGGATCCGGACTCTGCGAACCTGGACCGGGTGCAGATCATCAAGGGCTGGCTCGACGCAAACGGCCAGACCCACGAGAAAATCTACGATGTCGCGCTGTCCGACGGTCGACACGTCGGCCCGGACGGCAAGGCGCCGCCGGTCGGCGATACCGTCGACCTCGCCAATGCGACCTACGAAAACTCGATCGGTGATCCGGAACTGGCGGCGTTCTGGTCCGATCCGGATTTCGACCCCGCACAGCCTGCGTTCTATTACGTTCGCGTACTCGAGATACCGCGCCCCCGATGGACCGCCTACGATGCGGCGTTCTTCGGTCTGACAATCCCCGGGAATGTCAGGATGAAGGTCCAGGACCGCGCCTACAGCTCGCCTATCTGGTACCGCCCGTGAATGTTTCGACGGGGCGCAGGCGAAATCGATCACCTGTTGCCGGATTTTCCGGCAGGTTGGCGGAGCCGTCGCCACACCCTCCCGGCGGCGGCTCCACTACGATGGCAGCCCGAAACGAGGAGGAGATCGCGGAATGATCCGGCTAGGACAGACATCTGCTGCGATGCTGGCGAGTTGCGGCATCGTTATTGCGCTGTGGGTTCACGAGCCGGTCGGGCAGGCGCAGGCCAGCGTGGCCGGCAATGCGCGCTCGGCGGTCGGTGCCACCTATTCCCCCGTTCTGCAGGAGCCGCTGGAGAACAACCTCTACTTCGGCGACCTGCACCTGCACACGAACCTGTCGCCCGACGCGTTCCTCAACGGCACCCGCTCGGTCTCGCCGGAGGATGCGTATCGCTTCGCGATGGGCGAGACGATCGAGGCCGACAACGGCTCGCCGGCCCGGCTGCGCAAGCCGCTCGACTTCATCGCGATCACCGATCACTCGGAATATCTCGGCGTCTACCCGCTGCTGCTGGAGGGCGACCCGCGCCTTTCCAGGTGGGATATTGGCAAGCGGTGGGCGCAAATGCTGCGCGACGATAATCGCCGTGATCTGATTCTCGACTTTGCCAAGGCCATCCAGTCTGATGACAAGACCTATGATGTGCCGGCAGAATTAGTCGGAAGCATCTGGCAGGGTGTTGCCGAGCGCGCGGACCGGTTCAACCGGCCGGGCCGGTTCACCGCGCTGATCGGGTACGAATGGACCTCGATGATCAACGGCGACAACCTTCACCGGGTCGTCCTCTTCCGCGGCGATGCCGAGGATACGACGAAGGTCGTGCCGTTCACCGCGCAGGACAG
>NZ_JACBZF010000004.1 GCF_013408095.1 Novosphingobium marinum | reverse complement strand
GCGCTGGGACGAGCTCATGCCATGGAACTGGAAGTCTTCAGAAACGGCTCCAATCGCCCAAGCAGCCTGACCTGCGGTCTTCACGCCACGCTTACGCTTAAGCCTTACCTCGAAAGTTTGCGCCTTGAAGATTGATCATCCACATGATCAATGTGCAGCCGCAATTAGCGGTGCCGATTGGTCAGACAGCGCCCTAGGGCACCCAGCCAACTGGCCGGAAAGCCTTTCTCGCATCTTGGTGATGATGTTCAATTCTGCGGCACCTAAACTGCTGCTGTGGGGCGATGACAGTCGTGCATTCTTTAATCAGGCCTATCTCGAGCTTATGCCAATGCGGCTAACAGCCTCGTGTATTGGCCGCTCCTGTGCTCAGTTGCAGCCGGAACTGTGGGACCATATTCATTTAAATGTGCAGAGTGCGATGGGCGGCACTCCATCGCTCGAAAGCTCTTTGCGGCTCGAGTCGAAACAAAACGGTGTTCAAGATAGCTATTTCAAGCTCTGTTATACTCCAGTCCAAGGACCTATTGATCGTGTCGACGGAGTGCTTGTCGATGTCTATGATGTGACGGCAACGCAACTTCTGGAAAATAGCTTGCGTTCCAAAAACTCTCAGCTCAGTCAGCTTTTTGCAGAGGTACCTTTCTTTATCGCGCTATTTACCGGGCCTGATCTCAATCTCGAATTTGTGAATCAATCGCCGGGAAAACTCCTTTCGAGGAGAAGTTCGCGCGGTGAAGCGTTTGGCAACTCCATTGCAGCAAAGTCCGACCGGAGCCTTTTTGCGCTGCTTAAGGAAGCTTACACGAGTGGCAGAACCCAATGGTCTTCCAATTTTTTCCTGGATCAAGACCCGAGAGAGAGCGGACGGGAGCAACAGAAGATTCTGGATCTCGTTTGCCAACCGGTCAGAGATGAAACAGACAGCGTGTATGGGGTTCTCCTGACGGCGTACGACGTCACACAACGCCACCTCGCGCAAAAAGAAGCTGATCGTCTCCAACACCGGCTGCTTCACAACTCCCGTCTCGACGCGATGGGCACGATGGCAATGACATTGGCACATGAACTAAATCAGCCACTCGCTGCTGCAGGGAACTACATTAGCACGGCGCGCCGCCTGCTTGCCAAAGGGGCTAATGGCTCCAGTGAGATGCTGGAACATGCTCAGAAAGAAATTGCCCGGGTTGGACGTGTGGTCGGAAGGGCTCGCTCGCTGGTCCGCGTCGGCGTCGCGGAAAGAAGCAAGGTCTCGATCGCATTGGCCAGCCGAGCAGCAATCGGTTTGCTCGAGGCAACTGGTATTCACGACCTGAAGATAACGCTGTCGCTCTCTCCAGACGCGACTCACGTGCTCTCCGAGGAAATTCAGCTCGAGCAGGTTTTTTTGAACATCCTGCGGAATGCCGCTGAAGCTTCCAGGAACTGTCAGCGGCGCGAAGCCATTGTGACCTCCCACCGGGTAAGCGGTAATCGGGTCCAGATTGCTATCAGAGATTTTGGGAAGGGCTTCCCTGATAATGACGTTTCTGACTTGTTCGAGAAGTTCAGCCCAAGTAGTGGCGGCGGGCTTGGTGTTGGATTGGCGCTCACACGCACCTTGGTTGATGCAAATCAAGGCACCATCAACGCGAGCAACCATAGGGACGGCGGAGCGATCATCCGAATTGAATTGGATGCTCCGGACAGGTTTGTGTGAATACAGTGCTATTACGGTGGCGGGGGCATGTCATCCTTTGAAAAACTTGAGCGTTGGGTATACGTGAGTGAGTCACTCATAGCAACTGAGAGATTCGAAGAAGAAATAGATAAGATCGTCTCGGTATCGAGACGAAGAAACTTCGATATGAGTGCAACGGGTGCGCTGATTTTTGCTGGCAGACGTTTTGCGCAATTAATCGAAGGGCCTCCAGAGTGCGTGGTTGAACTGAGGAAATCAATATCAGCCGACGTCCGCCACCGTTTAGTCACTACGATATGTTCATCGACGCCTAATTCTCGTCAATTTAAGGGATGGGCGCTAGTATATTCTGGCGCATCACGGTACATGAGTGATATTTTGAATGATGTTGTACTGGGAGATATCGAACAAAATCATACAACGTCACGCGTAGTTCTGAAAATATTCGAAGCGTTCGCTGCCGAAGCGAAAATTACACGATAAAGGGCGTTGCGCTGTAAAAGGCTGCAGGCTGTCTGTGCGTGCTTGGTTGTGCTTCGATAAATCAGGACGCATTTGCGCTTAGCCGGCGAACCCGGGCCCGCAACGCACATCGCGGCTCCGGCACTTCGAACAGCGCAGTCGCTTCTCAACGCTGGCCATCTGCCTGGACCACTTCCGGCGCTGGCAGAGCATGGCGATCTCAAGCGGTTCGATGACGACGGTACGTCCGCAGGTCCGGCAGTCCACCCGCAACCGATAGCCATGCCGGTGGTAATCGCTGATCGTGTCGAGGCGCTTGGAAGACATTCCTCGCTGGTGCCGTAGCGGACCGATTCGACGCAAGAACACAAGCGGAACAAGCTTGTGGAAACCCCCTAGATTCCTTGACTTTTTGGCACTTCCGTGCTACCGGCGAAGCACATCTCAACGTCGCGAAGACAGTGGAGAAGCCGATGCAAGACGCTCATGTGAGCTTTCGCGCGAATGAGGCCGTTGTGTCGGCCCTTGCCGAACGCGCCCGCAAGTCCGGGTGTACCGTTTCCGAATATCTGAGAGCCGTTGTCCGCGAGAAAGTGGGCCTTTCGTGACCGCCGTCAGCGATGTCTGCGCGCGGGTGGCACAGGCTGCCATCTTCGAGCCGTTAAGCGAGGGCGGCCCCTGCTTCTATGAGGTCGCGACCCGTGGTTCCTTCTATTCCGAGGGCGAGGAAGTCGATCCGGTTGTGTTGATCGCACGCGCCGCGAAGGGCGACATCGCGGCTCAGCGAGAAATTTCCGACATGGCGCTGCACCTTGCTCTTTCGGGTGCGGAGAACGTCGATCCGTTCGTCACGCTTTCCGAGGGCCTCATGACCGCTCGGATGGCTGCATCGCAAGGGCAAGCACCTGACGAGATGCGCGTCGTGGTCATGCTTTCGCTCGCCTCGTTCTGGACGACTGGTGAAAGTGCAGCTGACCTCACGGGCGAAGCGCTGGCCCGTCTGGAACTGCTTGCAGACGGCGACAACGCCTACTCCGAACCGGCAGCGCAACTCCTGGCTGCTTACGCCGATCGCGAACCTGCCGAATACCTTGAACGGGCCAAGCTCTACCGAGCCCGCCTCGTGGAGACCGAATGATGCTTGGACTTGCCGCAAGGACACGTAAGCCGATTGCCGGGTTCGCAGGAGGCCCCGAGGACCATGCGCAGGTCATGGAGACGCTGCGCAACCTGCCCGTTCCCGTCCAGAACGAGATGCCTCCATCGGCTCAGCCACGCCTTGGCGATGGCCTGCCCCGGCAGCCTGCGCAGGTCGATCCCTCGGTACTGGCGATGGTGGGAGACAAGCCCAAAAAGACCGAGGACAGGCGGAGGATACTGTCCGGGTTGATCACTGCTGCTGGCGTGATCAGTGCGCGCACAAGCGGAAACGATGCGCTCGGATACTCGATCGCGCGCAACTACCACGATCAGCTACAGTCCAGCCGCGACGCATACAACAACCAGATGCAGGGCTACCAGGACCGCATGCGGGTTGCCTCGCTGCCGGGTATGACTGCGCGCGAGATGGCGGCCTACGTTGCTAATCCGAAGAGCTGGGGCACGAACATGTCGGATGCACTCTCGTCGCATCACGCCGCAGCCAACGTCGGCCAGACCGAGACCCGCGTCTTCGGCAATCCCAATGCCGGTGGCTCGGTCTACCAGCCTCCGCGCCTTATCGAGAACGGTACGGACCAACTTCGGTACAATCCCATGACCGGCAACACCTCTACGGCGGTGCAGGGTATGACGCCTGGAGAGCAGTATGCCCGCAGCCTCGGATTGCAGCCCGGCACTGCCAGCTGGTTCGCGGCGCTGAAGGACCAGATGCTGAGGGGCAGCGGACCTACGGCGTTCGGATATGACGTTGCACTCGATGATCACCGCACACAAAACGACAGGAGCGTCGAGGGTCTGCGTCAGCGCAACCGAGTAGAGCTTCGGGGTGTGCCGACGTATGGGCAAACCAATCCCGCGCCCCGCACGGTACGCGAGAATATTCCGACTGTAAGCACGCCTGCCGACGCGCGCAGGCTTCCGAAAGGCACCAAGTTCAAGACGCCTGACGGGCGCGTGAAGATCGCCCGCTGATGGCCGATCCATGGGCCGCCTTTCAGGATGCAGACGAGTGGGATGACTTCGAGGACGCCGAGCCGAAGTCTTCGCAACCAGCCCCCACGGCCTTGCCCTCCTTGGGAGCGAACAGCATCGTGGCTGCTCGCGATGGCGATACGTTCAAGCTCGATTCCGGGCACAATCTCCGTGTCTGGGGCGTCGATGCGCCTGAGCTGAAGCAGCAGGGCTGGGACCGGCAAGGCAGGCCAGTACCGATTGGCGCGAATGCCCTCAATGCAACTTCGACGGCCATCCAACGCGGGCCAACAACCATTGGTGAGGCTGTGGGGTCATCCTACGGTCGTCCTGTCGCGCCTGTTAGTGTCGGAGGGATTGACCTCGGTACGACGCTTGCTCGGCAAGGCAATGCCCTTGCAGCACCCGAATATCTTGATGGCGATCCCGAACGGCGCTCAGATTACATGGAGGCCGAACGGCGGGCGCGGCAGAACCTGCTCGGTGTTCACGGTGTACTGGCGCAGACGCCGCAAGCGTACCGCGCTGATCCCGGCCACGTTCCTGATCGTGAGACGATCGCGCAATTCTGGGATACGCCGACGCCGTTTGCAGGACTTCGCCCGGAAATCGAGGCCGGTTATCTCGAAGTCACCAGGACCGGCTCGGCAGATGATATTCTGGCCTACGCGAAGGCAAACGGGTTCACCATCGATCCGGCCGAGACACGTAGGTTCGTCGCGTCACGTGATGGCGGAGCAAAGGTCGACTGGCGTATCGGATACAAGGACAAGCCCAAGCCGCTGACCGACCTCGGTGACGGCAGGCCAGGTGCTGTGATCCGTGGGGTCGGAGACGGGCTTCTGGCAGGTGCACTCGACGAAGCGGGGGCGGCAGTCGATGCGATCGGCCTTACGCCAGGACGCGAGAACGTGTTCAACTCGGATCGCAGGCTTGCCGATATCTGGTTCAATAACCAGCAGCAGAACGCTTCTATCATCGGTCACGACGACATGGCGCACCCCGGTTACCGGCTTGGCGGCCAGTTGGCCGGTGGCTTGCTCGTTCCCTTCGGCGCCAAGGCCCGGACCGTGCCCCAACTGTTTCGCGTAGGCGCAGCTTATGGCGGTGCGGAAGGGTTCTTCGGGACCGATGGGGAACTAGGTGAGCGAGCTATCGGAGGCGCGATCGGTGTTCCTGTCGGGGGCGCGATAGGCGCTGGCGGTGGAAAAGCGCTGGAAGGCATCGCGAAGCTGGCGCCCCGCGTAGCGCGAGGGTTGAGGAGGAACGGGCATGATCGTCAGTCCCCCGTCCCAGGGACGACTTCGGCGGAATCGGCCAGCGTTCCTCCTCAGATGGAAGGCTATGCAAGCGGCGGGCCAGTGTCCAGCGCTCATGTCGGCGATCCGGCAGCTGCGGCGGGCATGCAGCGGTTGAGGGGAGAGGCAGCCCGCGCGCCGTCGTTGGGGCCAGAGCGCGCGGTCGGGTTTGATGGCATCCCCCCTCCACCTGAAGGATACACAATTGATAAGCCCGGCGCCATCGGGATGAACGGTGACCGGCAGCGCGACTACATCGATGTGTCCGGCCCTGTTCGTCCTGGCCGCCTTGACCAGCCACTGACAGACGCTCAGCGCCGTGCGCTGGCTGAGAACATCGCGCCCGGAGATGTCCTTCCGATTGCCTCTAACGAGGTGGCGGGCATCAGCGAAGCGGTCGCCAAAGACGCAGGCCGGTTCGAGCCTGCCGTTCCAGTGGACGAGATGGCCGCCCTGGATAGCCGGGTTGTACGAGCGCAGACTGGCACCGAGCTTCCAAAACGAGGCCCGGTCGACCTAGTGACGTGGCTGCGCACGCAGGGCGGCATCAGGGACCAGGGCGGCGAACTGACGGCCATGGGCATCGGCAACCGTAGCCGGGACCTTGACTTCGCGAGGGGCGAGCAACGCTTCGGCCAACTCGTTCGCGATGACGGCATGAACCTGGACGACGCTGCCTTCAGGGCATGGGAAGCAGGTTATCTGCCGGGTGATGAACGCCCGGACGTGAATGCCTTTCTCGATGCGATCGCGCGAACGCATTCAGGGGCCGAGCGGTTCTTCCATCCGGACGACCTTGCGGAAGTTGCCCAGTTCGAGGGCATGCGTGCGGACAGGATAAGCCTGGAGGAGCAGCTTGCAGAGGGTCCGGTTTTCAATGACCGATCCGTGCCTGCCGGCGAGCAACCCTTCCCGCCGATCAAGGCTTACGAGGAATGGCCTGCAGGCGGTCCCGACTTTGCAGGCAACCTCAACCTGTCGAAGCTCGAGAGTCCGCAAGACATTGCCCGCGCGCTCAACATGACGCAGCGCCGTGTCGGTTTCGATGCCGAGACACGCAACCGGATCAGCCATGCTGAAACGGAACGGCTCGCGTCGGAACTGAACCTAACGCCTGACAAGCTCCTTGCGCGTCGGCGCGGGCAGGCTTTGAACGCGGAAGAAGCGCTGGCTGCTCGCCAGATCCTCGCGAAGTCAGGCAATGAACTGGTGAACGCGGCAAGGCGCATCAGGGCGCTCGATGATCCCGGCGACGAAGCCTTCGCCGACTTCCGCCAGAAGTGGATGCGGCACGTCGCGATCCAGGAACAGGTCTCCGGCATGACGGCAGAAGCCGGACGCGCGCTCCAGCAGTTCCGTATGGCCGCCGACAGCAGGGCGGTGCGCGGAGATGTCCTCTCGGCGTTGGTGCGCGGTGGTGGCGGCAAGGACAACCTGAAGAACGCGGCAGACTTACTTGTCGATGCGGCTGAGGCCTCACCGGGAGTCTTCAATGCGCTTGCCGAGAAGGCGACGAAGCCGAGGTGGCAGAACAAGCTGTCCCAATGGTACGTCAATTTCCTCCTGTCGTGGCCCCAGACTCACGCGGTTAATGTCACCTCCAACGCGCTGACGGCAATCGCGCAGATTCCCGAGCACATGGCGGGCGCTGCGATCGGCAAGGCGCGCCAGCTTTTCCCGGGTGCCAGCATAGACCGGGTAACAGGTTCGGAAGTGGGAGCGCGGGCATTCGGGCTGATCCAGGGTGCCCGCGAAGGCGCTCGCATGTTTGCCAAAGGCCTTAAAACCGGCGAGCCATCGGACTTTGCGAGCAAGGTCGAGGGCGAAGAATACAAGGCGATCGGTGGAGCGCTCGGTGAAGTCATCCGGGTGCCGACGCGCTTCCTCACTGCCGAGGACGAGTTTTTCAAGGGCATTGCGCGGCGCATGGAGATCAATGCGCAGGCAGTCCGCATCGCGCACCAGGAAGGTCTGAAGGGCGATGCGGCATCACGCCGGATCGCCGAGCTTGTGGCCGATCCGACAGACGAGATGTTCGAGGCGGCACTCGACTACGGGCGGTATCTGACGTTCCAGCGTCCGCTCTCAGGCTTCCCGCAGGACGTGTCGAACGCTGCGCAGAAGAACATCGTGATCCGCACGTTCCTGCCGTTCATCCGAACGCCGACCAACCTCCTCAAGTTCGCGACCGAGCGGTCACCTGCAGCCCCCTTGCTCAAGGACTGGCGCGACGATTTTGCCGCTGGCGGTGCTCGCCGCGACATGGCGTTATCCAAGGTCATGCTGGGCACGGGACTGGGTGCTGCGATCTACCAGGGGGCCGCCGAAGGGCACATTACCGGTTCGGCGCCGTCCGATCCCAAGAAGGCGCGTCTGCTCTATGCTGATGGCTGGAAGCCCTACTCAGTTCGCGTGGGCGATACTTATTACAGCTACAAACGACTCGACCCGTTTTCGACGACGCTTGGCGTTGCGGCTGATCTCGCAACCCTGCCGGAGGGAATGAGCGAACGGCAAAAGGACGACAAAACGACGCTGCTTGTCGCCTCGATCATGGGCAACCTTGCCAGCAAAACATGGATGTCGGGCATCTCCGACGTTGTATCAGCTCTCCACGAACCTGATCGCTATGCCGGCAACATGCTTGAGAGGCTGGTCGGCTCGTTCCTCGTTCCCAACCTGGTGGCCGGCACGGCGCGCACGATCGATCCGACCTACCGCCAGACCGAAACGATCGGTGAAGGCTTGCGCTCGCGCATCCCGGGTGCGCGGGAAAGTTTGCTGCCGCGTCGCGATGTCTGGGGCCGGGAGATAAGCAACGAGGGCGGTGTCGGCCCGGACTTCCTGTCACCCCTGTGGGTATCGAAAGCACTCGATGATCCCGTGAACCACGAACTGATGCAGCTTGATTACGCTCCGGGCCTTCCGGGCAAGAGCGTGGGCGGCAAGCAGCTGACGCCAGAAGAGTACGACCGCTATCTCGAAGTCTCGGGCAAGCTTTCGCATCAGCGCCTTACTGGACTGGTGACCTCGCCGGAGTGGTCCGCGATCGATGAGGAGGGCAAGGTCAAAGCTGCAAAGAAGGTGGTCGCGGCTGCTCGGTCCGATGCCCGCAACCTGCTGTTCGGAGACGACAAAGCGAGCGATGGCGACGAGTGGGACGAGTTTGAGGGTGACAGCGATGAATGGGACGAGTTTGACGATCCTCCGCAGCGAGACGTTCTCGGAAGCTTGCAATCGGCCATCCCGGGTTTGGGGGTTACGTCGGGATACCGGACGCCCGAATATCAGGCGGACATGCGCCGCAGGGGCTACACGCCTGCGCGCAACAGTGCGCATCTCGATGGATCGGCACTCGACCTGACTCCGCCGCGGGGACGATCACTAGGCTGGCTGGCCAATCAGGTGCGCAAGGTCGAGCCCGATGCGAGGCTGCTTCCCGAAGGCGATCACCTGCATGCGGTCTTTCCCAACTGGTACGGGGCACCAGCCCTCGGCAATGCCCGGAGAGCCGGTCTGCGTAACCCGATGGCGGGGCGGTGATGCGACCAATTGGCACTAATGACACTATTGGCACGGGGGGCATGAATGTCTGACAGGCCTGCAAAATCAGGTCGAAAGCAGGACACCCGGTTCAAGCCCGGGAAGTCCGGCAATCCCGCTGGCAAACGGCCAGGCACTCGCCACAAGGTCACGCAAGCGGTCGAAGCGCTGCTTGAAGGCGAACACGAGGCGCTCACGCGCAAGGCTATCGAGAAGGCGATGGAAGGCGACACGGTCGCTCTCCGGCTGTGTCTCGATCGCATTGCCCCGCCAAGGAAGGACGCACCTGTCAGCTTCGACCTGCCAGCGATCAGAACTGCCGGGGATACGGTCACAGCGTCCTCGGCCCTGCTGGAGGCAGTAGCAGTGGGAGAAGTGACACCCGACGAGGCAGGACGGCTCATGGCGCTGCTGACGGCCCACAAGGCTCTTGTCGAAACAGGCGATCTGGAAGCGCGCATAACCGCACTGGAGGCGAAACGATGAAAGCTCTCGAACGCAGGGTCAGCGCGATGGAGACGGGCAATACCGATCTCTCGCCCGCGATAAAGCAGTGGCTGGGGTGGCCGCTGACCGAAGCAGAATTGAAGGTCTTGGATATGCCCGCAGACCCGAAACCGATCGATACGAGAGGACTGTCGAAGGAGGCCAGAGCATGGCTGGGAATAGACTGACTAACCGTTTGGAGGCGCTGGAGGCCATTGATGGTCGCCCGATCTTCCGCGTGCTCGGTCCTGATGATCCCGAGCCGGTGGCCAGCAAGGACGTGATCTGGATCAGGACCGGCGTCCCGCGCCCGGAGTGTACGCCATGCGACTGAAAGGAAGGGTCGAAATGCTTGAGCAACGAAGCGGCAGCCCATTCAAGGGGCCAGCGGTGTGGATCTTGTCCAAGGACGGTGAGACCGCGAACGAAGCAAAGCGCCGGTACGAGGCAGAGCATGGGCCACTGGGCAATGGTCTCGCGCTCGTCTGGCAGCAGGCTGAGGAACCGACATGCGCATGAGGGGACGTGTGGAAGCGCTCGAGCGTGAGACAGGCGGATTCAAGGCGTGGCACAGGATCATCGTGCGTCTGGGTCAGACCGAGGCGGAGGCTCGTGCTGCCTATGAAGCGGAGAACGGACCGCTCGGGGATGACGAGTGCCTGATCGTCCGTATTTTCCAGAGGCCCGAGTCATGCGCCTGAAGCGCCGCGTGGAGGCCATGGAGGCAAAACAGCCCGATATCGAGCGGGGCCAGCCTTTCCTGTGGGGGCATGGCCAGCCACTTGCAGAGGCATTGGCTGACGCCGGTCTGACGCTGGAAGACAAGCCGCTGTTCGCCATCAGGCTAGAGCCCCCGGGCGATGTGCCGGATCCCATGTATGAGCAGGACAGGATGCTGCTGGAACACTAAAAAAACCCCGCACGAAGCGGGGGAAAGAAGGGTCGCATCTGTTGAAAGGCTGCACTTATCCGTGCGGTGGCTGTCCTAACGATCGCGCTCATAAGGTCAACCGATCCTAACTTCGCAATACGCAGCATCGATGGGATGGACATGCGCGCCCGGCCACTTTTGGAGCCAGGCTCTGGATCAGAAACGGAACGATCTTGGGTAGTGTGGCGCGTCGAGATCAAAACGTCGCACGAGATTGCCCAAGGGCGGGAATAGCGCAGAAACGCTGACGGTTCGGAGGGGTGCAGGAAAACTGCATGTGGAACAAATCAACTGTCTGGCGCCGCCGAGCCGGATCATGAGGCAGATGGTTATGCCGGGTTCGATTGCCCGATCGCACACTGCCAAGAGACATGAATCTTTCGTTGCTACGTCTACTCCAAAAGTTGCGCCATCTTTGGTGGCTTATCCGAAAGCCGGAAATCACCGGCTGCATGGCACTCGTGCGCGATCGGAACGACCGCATCCTGCTGGTCCGTAATTCGTACCAGGAGTCCGATCGGTGGTACTTCCCGTCAGGCGGTATTGCCCGGAACGAAACGGCCTTGCAGGCCATTATCAGGGAAGTTCGCGAAGGGACCTCCTGCGAACTTGGCAGGATCGATTATCTCGGCCTTGATATCGGCGTTCTCCAGCACGCTGGCAATCCGGTTCACCTGTTTACCGGGGTCGCTGAAGGCAAGCCCGTCGCCAACGGCCGGCAACTGCTCGAAGCCAGGTTCTTCGACCTGACGGCATTACCGCAGGACCTCGGATGGCTAGTGGCAGATCGCGTCGAGCTACTAAGAGAGCACCTGCAGAAACCTAAGAAGGTATATTCGGCAGGGGCATCTCCGCAGCCAACCCTGCCAGGTCAGACCAGGGATTGAGTGATCGCCTTGCCCTGTTCGCAAGGCCGCGCCTATGGAATTGATCTGGTCGATCCGGAGGCGGCACTGATGACACTGACTGCGGACCAGGAGCTATGGGCCGTCGCGTTGTGGGTCGAGAAGCACCATGGCGACGAGGGCGACTTCTACATCGCGCAACAGATGGACCGCTTGCTGGAAGAAGGTGACTTCGACGGGATAGCCATGTGGAGGCAGGTGGGGGAGCGATTCGAAGCGCTCAGCAAGAGAGCAACCAGACCTACGTGAGGAGCGCGTCACCGGGCATTTCCTCCCCTGCGTTGTGGGAGCAAATGAGGGAGCAGAATCCAATCGTTCCAACTAATTTGAACGATATCAATAGATTATTTGGCTAGATTGGATGCCCCGCGAGGATTCGAACCTCGATTGACGGAGTCAGAGTCCGTAGTCTTGCCATTAGACGACGGGGCAACAGGGGCGCCCCTCTAGTCGGCCTTCCGATCCCCGTCAAGCCGCCTGCCGGGGCCGCCCTTGCCCCCGGTGGAAGTGGCCGCTAGCATCGCCATCAGGTTCCCGCCATCGGCGGGTAAATTGCAGAAGAGTGCTTTTATCATGGCGGAGCAAATTCCGCCGGCAGCGAGCGCCGAGGTGCCGGGCGGCAAGTCCGCCGGAGGAAAGGGTCGCCGGGACCACAGGTCCGGCGAATCCTCGCCAAAGGTGCCCAGGAGCCGCTCATCCGGCGGCAGGCCGTACGACCCCGCAGGGCAATCTCGCGAGGAAGGCCAGAAGCGAAACGGGAATGGCTTCAGGAGGCCTTACGGGCGGCAATCGTATGCCGCGATCGACCTTGGCACGAACAACTGCCGATTGCTTATCGCACGGCCTTCCGGCGAAAACTTCACCGTTATCGATGCGTTCAGCCGTGTCGTGCGCCTCGGCGAAGGACTTGCGCATAGCGGGCGGCTCAGCGACGCTGCGATGGACAGGGCGCTTTCGGCGTTGCGGGTTTGCTCAGACAAGCTCGTGCGGCGGCACGTCCATCTCGCCCGTTCGGTTGCGACCGAGGCATGCCGGCGCGCCGCGAACGGCGAGGAATTCATCGAGCGTGTCCGCCACGAAACCGGAATCGCGCTTGATGTGATCAGCGCGCGCGAGGAAGCGCGGCTGGCCGTTCTGGGATGCCACGTGCTCCTCGAATCTGGACGCGGTCCCGCGATGATCTTCGATATCGGCGGCGGGTCGACTGAACTCGTCCTGATCGAGAGCACCGATACGGTGCCGCGCATCCTCGACTGGCAAAGCGCTCCGTGGGGCGTCGTGTCGCTCACCGAAAGCTGCGGGTCGGAGGGCGCGACGCTGGCGGACCGGATGGCGCGCTACGCGAAGATGCGCTCGCTTGTCGCCGAGGGCTTCGCGCCGTTTGCCGAGCGGATCGGGCCGGCTCGCGAACGCATGGCGACCGACGTGCCCCTGCGCCTGCTCGGAACCAGCGGGACGGTGACGACGCTCGCCAGCCTTCACCTCGACCTGCCGCACTACGACCGGCGCGCGGTCGACGGGCTGATCGTTCCCAGCGAATCGATGCGCTCGATCAGCAGCAGGCTGTCCTCGATGTCGGTCGAGGACCGGCGCGAGGTGCCGTGCATCGGTCGCGAACGCGCCGACCTCGTCGTTGCCGGTTGCGCGATACTCGAAGCGATACTCGATCTCTGGCCCGCGCACCGGCTCGGTGTAGCGGATCGGGGCATCCGCGAGGGCATCCTGCGCAGCCTGATCGCCTCCGACGGGCATTCCTGCACGGACCGCCTGCGATGAGCCGCTCGGGCCGCGATCCGGGCGAGAGACTGCGCACGGCGAAGAAGCGCAGCGCAAGTTCGGCGCGCTGGCTCAATCGGCAGATCAACGATCCCTACGTCAAGCGTGCCAAGGCGGACGGATACCGGAGCAGGGCCGCGTACAAGCTGCTCGAACTGGACGAAAGGTTCGGATTGCTGGCTGGCGTTACCCGCGCTGTCGACCTCGGCATCGCGCCCGGCGGCTGGAGCCAGGTGCTGCGCGAGCATTGTCCGAAGGCGAAAGTCGTCGGAATCGATCTGCTGCCCACCGAGCCGATCGACGGCGTGACGATCCTCGAGATGGACTTCATGGGGGACGAGGCGCTGACCGCGCTGGACGAAGCGCTAGGCGGCGCGCCCGATCTGGTGCTTTCCGACATGGCCGCCAACACGGTCGGCCACAAGCAGACCGATCACTTGCGCACGATGGGGCTTGTCGAAACCGCGGCCGATTTCGCGATCTCCAACCTCGCAAAGGGCGGTTCGTTCGTCGCCAAGGTACTGGCCGGCGGCACCGATGCCGAGCTTCTGGCTCTGCTCAAGAAACACTTTGCGAGCGTGAAGCATGCCAAGCCGCCGGCGAGCCGCAAGGGTTCGTCCGAATGGTACGTGATTGCCAAGGGCTTCAAGGGCTCTGGCGGGTAGCCTCGCTCCAAAAGGAAACGGGCCGGAAAATCCGGCCCGCTCCGTTTCGACTGGTCTCGAACCCAAATCAGTTCGGGTCGCCACCGCCCTCGACCTTGGGGGCGGGCTGCGCCATCGCGCCCGCCGCTGCAGGGCCGGCCTGCGTTTCGGCACCTGCAGGCCCGGCGCCGTCACCCGGGTCCGCCCCGACGCCGGCAGTGTCTCCGGTTCCGGGTTCGCCATCGTTTCCAGTCTCGACCACATCTTCGGCGGGCGGAGGCGGAAGCGGCAGGTTGGAGCCCTGGTTGTTCATGTAGACGATGATGTTCGCACGGTCTTCAGGCTTCGAGAGACCGGCAAAGGTCATCTTCGTGCCCGATGCAAAGGCCTTCGGGCTCTTCAGCCAGGCGTCCATGTTCGCGAAGTCCCACGATCCACCGTGGCTGGTAAGCGCATCGGAATAGGCGAAGCCGGGAGCGTGGCCGCCGATCGAGGCGCCCATCACGCCGTAAAGGTTCGGGCCAATGCCGTTGGCGCCGCCCTGGTTGATCGTGTGGCACGAAGCGCACTTGGCGAACACTGCCTCGCCGCGAGCCGGATCGGCGGCAGCCAGTAGGGTAGCGAGCGGAACCTCTTCCTCGCCGCCTTCGACCTCGACGCCCTCGATCTCGTAGCCCATCTCGTGCGGGCGATGCGGCTTGTCGGCGCTGAAGTAATGCGAAGACAGGCTGGAGAGGCCCAGCGCCACGACGCCGGAGAACAAAGCCCAACCGGCTATGGTATTGAAACGGTCGTCCATTCGAAGATTTGCCTCGTGCGATCCCACGCCAAGTGGCGGTTGCGCGCCGCATTAGTAAGGCAAGCCGATCAGTGCAAGGCCCATTGCGGGATTCGCATCCGGGCACTAAGCGCGCGGGTCTGATGCACAGCTTTCCCGCACCTGCCCTCGCCCTTGTCGAAGAGATGGCCGCCGCTGCAATGTCCGACCCGGCGCGCGCACTCGCGCTGCAGGGAGCGCCCGGATCGAATTCGCACCGTGCGGCGATCGAGTACGATGCCGATTGCCTGCCCCTGCCATGCTTCAGCTTCGAGGACGCGATGGAGGCGGTGAAGGAAGGCCGCGCCGACCGCGCCATCATCCCTATCGAGAATTCGCAGCACGGACGGGTTGCGGATATCCATTTCCTGCTTCCCGAAAGCGGTCTTGCCATCGTCGGCGAACACTTCATGGCGATCCATCATGCCCTGATGGGCCTGGGCGAAGGGCCGTTTACTGCCGCCTACAGCCATCCCCAGGCGCTGGGCCAGTCGCGACACTATCTCAGGTCCAGGGGCATCGTGCCGATGTCCTATGCCGATACGGCGGGTGCGGCGGCCTTCGTGGCGGAGCAGGGCGACCGAAGGGCGGCGGCGATCGCGCCCGCGCTGGCGGCGGAGCTTTACGGGCTGACGATCGTCGAACGCCGCGTCGAGGATGCCGACGACAACATGACCCGGTTCGTGGTGCTGGCGCGCGACGAACTGGATCCGTCCGTCCTCAACGGCGATACCGCGATGACGACGTTCGTGTTCGAAGTGAAGAACATTCCCGCCGCGCTCTACAAGGCGATGGGCGGGTTCGCGACGAACGGCGTGAACATGACGAAGCTCGAAAGCTACCAGGTCGGCGCCAGCTTTGCCGCGACGACCTTTTACGCGGATATCGAGGGCGCTCCCGGCGATCCGCGGATCGACCGTGCGCTGGAGGAACTGGCATTCCATTGCAAGTACGTGCGCATCCTCGGCAGCTACCGGCAAGCGCGGGCGCGCGGCTGAGACCGCGCCGCTTGCGCTGCATCCGCGCCCGTGCCACGAAGCGCGCGTGACGGTTGCGGGCGCTCAGACGGCTGATGGCACGGCGGGGTCGACCGCGGAGCCTTCCGTCGTGAACGACTGGGAGGCCGTCCGTTCCGCCACCGAAATCCAGTACGAACCACTGCCGCCGTTCAAGCCGCCCGAAACGCCCGGCTGGCTGAAGACGCTGGGCGAGTGGTTGCGATCGATACTCGAACCCGTCGGCGAAGCTCTCGGCGTTTCATGGCCCGTCCTGCAGTACGTGCTCATCGCGCTTGCCGCAGTCCTCGCCCTTTACATCCTGTGGCATCTGCTCGCACCCACGCTCGAGAGGTTGCGTGCGCGCAAGCCCGAAGAGGAGGGCGACTGGGCACCCGACCGGACCGATGCCGAGGCCCTGCTTGAGGACGCCGACCGGCTTGCCGGCGAAGGCCGGTATGCAGAAGCCGTGCACCTGTTGCTCCGGCGCAGCGTCGGGCATATCGCCAGCGCGCGTCCCGACTGGGTGATCCCGGCCAGCACCGCGCGCGAGATCGCCAGCTTCCCGCTGCTTTCTGACCGCGCGCGGTCAACTTTCGGTGTCATCGCAGCACGGGTCGAGCGCAGCCTCTTCGCGCTGCGCGATCTCGATGCCGAGGACTGGCGGACGGCGCGCGAGGCCTATGCGGAATTCGCGCTCGTCGATCTGTCGGCCGGCCGGCCGGGCCGGGTGCAGGAGGCGATGGCATGAGCGGGGATGCTTCAGCAGCCGACAATCCGTTCTCGGTGCGGACCGCGCTCCTGCTCGTGGTCTTCGGCGGCATCGTCTTCGTCGCGCTGTTGTGGATGATCGGGGCGGGATTGGCGTCGGGGCCGACCAACGACGGCGGTTCGCACGTCGGCGGCAGGGGCCTCAACGGGTATGCCGCGATGGCCGACTATCTCGAACGGCGCGGGCTCAGCATACGGCGCTCGCGCAGCGAAGGCGCGCTCGACGATGCGGGCCTTCTCGTGCTCACCCCGCCGGCGCATGCCGATGGAGAGGAAATCGAGCGGATCGTCTCGCGCCGCCGCTATGCCGGGCCGACGCTTATCGTCACGCCGAAATGGCTCGCCGCGCCGGCAAACCCGAGGGACCCCGAGGCGGAAAAGGGCTGGGTCACGCTTGCCGGCGCGATGCCGCCGCGCTGGCAGGGCTTCCTCGACGACGTGACTGTCGCGGTCGAGCCGATGCGCGACGGTCGCTGGCGCGGGGCCGGTCTCGCGGGCCGGGTGCCGCAGCCGAAGCTGGTGCTGTCGGGCATGGGGCCGCGCCTTGTCCCGCTCGTCGCGGGCACCGACGGACGCATCCTGGCCGGCTACATCGACGATGCCGGCTTCTACCCGGAACTGGATGCGATGGCCTTGCAATCGCCCTACAACGGCGGCCAGGACGAAAGGATCCATCCCATTGTCCTCGTCTTCGAGCCCGACCTTATCGACAATTACGGAATGTCCAGCATCGAGAACGCCCGTCTCGCCGAAGCGCTGGTGCGCGCGGCTGCAGGGGAAGACGGCGTTGAGGTGGTTTTCGACCAGACGCTCAACGGGCACGGTCGTTCGGCAAATCTGCTGACCCTGGCGTTCACGCCGCCGTTTCTTGCCGCGACGATCTGCCTCCTGCTTGCGGCAATAGCTGTCGGCTGGCGCGCGTTCATGCGGTTCGGCCCGCCGCGCATACCTGAACGGGCGATCGGGTTCGGCAAGCGGGCGCTTGTCGGCAACGCGGCCGGGCTCCTGGCGCGAGCGAAACGCGCGCACCTCGTCGCCGATCCTTACGCGGCCCGTGTGCGCGACCGGATTGCAAGGGCGCTTGCGCTCTCGCGCGGCGGCTCCGACAAGGACGTCGAGGCGGCGATCGACCGGGTGGGTGAACGCCGCGCGCCGGAGAACGAGGCTTTTTCCACGATTGCAAGGCGCTTGCGCGCCGCCCGCCGCCCGCACGACATGGTACGCGCTGCCAGGGACCTCCACGCGCTCGAAAGGACGCTGACAAGATGACCGAAATGAACAGCCAGGCTATGTCGCTCGCCGACGTCGGGGTGCTGGCCGATGCCATCAGGCAAGAAGTCGGCAAGGCCATCGTGGGCCAGCCCGAAACGATCGATCACCTGCTGGTCGCGCTGATGGCGCGCGGACACGTGCTGCTCGAGGGACCGCCGGGCACGGCAAAGACGTTCCTTGCGCAATCGTTCGCCGCCAGTCTCGGTCTTGAATTCGGGCGTATCCAGTTCACGCCCGACCTGATGCCGGGCGACATCCTCGGATCGAACCTCTTCAACTTCCAGACCAGCCAGTTCACGCTGACCCGCGGCCCGATCTTCTGCGATCTGCTGCTTGCCGACGAGATCAACCGGACGCCGCCCAAGACGCAGGCTGCTCTGCTCGAGGCGATGCAGGAGCGGCGCGTGACGCTCGACGGGGCGATGCATCCGCTGCCCGAACACTTCACCGTCGTCGCCACGCAGAACCCGATCGAAAGCCAGGGTGTCTATCCGCTGCCCGAGGCGCAGCTCGACCGTTTCCTGTTCAAGCTGCTCGTTCCCTATCCCAGCGCCCAGGAAGAAGCGCGCATCGTATCGCGGTTCGGTGCGAACCGGGGGCTTCCCTCGCCTGCCGAACTCGGGATAGGCGCCGTTGCCAGTCCCGCGCTGCTTCACGCAGCTGCCGAGGCGGTCAAGCGCGTGACGTTGTCCGACAGCGTGACCGAATATGTCGTCCGCCTGATCAGGGCGACTCGCGAAAGCGCGGACATTGCCGTCGGGGCCAGCCCCCGCGCTGCGGTCCTGCTGGCGGGAGCGGCCCGCGCGCGGGCGGCGCTCGACGGACGCGACTATGTGCTGCCCGACGACGTGAAAGCGCTCAGCACCTCGGTGCTGCGCCATCGCCTGATGCTGAGCCCCGCAGCCGAGATCGAGGGCAAGCAGGTCGAGGCGCTCGTCGCCACGCTCGTGGAACAGACGGAGGCGCCGCGCTGACCCGATGAGGTTTCGCCTCGCCCCGATCGTGCCGACGAGGCGTGCGGTGCTGTTTCTGGCGCTGGCGGCACCTGTTGCTCTCGTCGTATCGGCGGTGGCACCGGGCGCATGGATCGTCGCGCCATCGCTGTGCGGGGCGTTGGTCCTCGTCACGATCCTCGATGCCCTGGCGGCTGGCAAGCTGCTCGAATTCTCGGTGGAGCCTCCCGCCAACGTCGAGGTCGGCTCCGAAGCCCTGATCGCGTTACGGGCGCGCTTTGCGGGCGGACAGCGTACGCAGGTGGAAGTCGCTCTCGATTGCGATTCGCGGCTGGCAGCCGGCGGCCGCATCCAGGCGAGGCTGGCACGAGATGGAGACGAATGGCACGGGGCGGCGCTTGCCGTGCCGAGCCGGCGCGGGACGGCACCGATCGGGAACGACTGGCTGCGCTGGACCGGCCCTCTGGGCCTCGGGGCGCGCCAGATCGCCCGCCGGAACGATGCCGAAGTCCGCATCTGGCCGAACATCGGCGAGGTTCGCTCGCCGGCGTTGCAGACTTTCCTGAAAGACGCGCAGTTCGGCCTGATCGCCCGGCGAATCCGCGGCGAGGGGACGCAGTTTGAGGCGCTGGCCGATTACCAGCCGGGAATGGACCGTCGCCGGATCGACTGGAAGGCCTCGGCCCGGCACTGGCAGCTCTTCGCGAAGGAATACGAGACCGAGCGCAACAACCAGATCGTCTTCGCCTTCGACTGCGGGCAGGCGATGTGCGAGCCGATCGGCGGCGTACCGCGCATCGATCGCGCCGTTTCCGCGGCCCTTGCGACAGCCTACGTCGCGTTGAAGGGCGGGGACAAGGTCTCGCTCTTCGGGTTCGCAGCCAAGCCCGAGGTGATCAGCCCGTTCATCGCCAATGCGCAGGAATTCCATCGCATCCAGACCGCAGCGGCGGCGCTCGACTACAGGGCGGAGGAGCCGAATTTCACGCTGGCGCTTGCCACGCTGGCAGGACGTCTCAAGCGTCGTTCGCTGATCGTCGTGTTTTCGGACTTCACCGATCCCACCAGCGCCCAGCTTATGATCGAGAGCATCGGCCGGCTCGTTTCGCGCCACCTTGTCCTGTTCGTGACGATGGCGGACGAGGAGCTCGAAGTCCTCGCCGACCGCGAACCCGCAGACATGCGGGACCTGACGATGGCGGTCACGGCGGACTCGCTCCTGCGCGAACGCCGGCTCGTCACGCGCAAGCTCAAGCTCCTCGGTGTCGACGTGATCGAGGCGCCCTACCGCCAGATCGGGACGCGTCTGATCGATGCCTACCTAGCCATCAAGCGCGCCGGGGCTATCGGCTGATGGCGACGGCGACCCGCGCCCCCGACGCCATCGAGGCAGCGGCGCTGCGTTCTGATCGCTTTCGCCTCGAACGCGAGGCCGACTGGAAGCGGCTCGAGTCCATAGTCCAGAAAATGGAGAAAGGGCGCCTGCGCAAGGTATCGGACGAGGATCTGCTGGCGCTTCCCGTCCTGTACCGCACCGTCGCGTCGAGTCTTTCGATCGCGCGCGAAACATCGCTCGATGCGGCGACGCTCGCCTATCTCGAAGGGCTCGTCCAGCGCGCCTGGTTCGTTGTCTATGGTCCGCGCGCGTCGCTCGGGTCTTGGTTGCGCAAGTTTCTCGGCGGGGGCCTCAGCGCTTCGGTGCGCGGCATCTGGCCCGACCTGCTCGTGGCCTTCGCGGTGATGGTCGCGGGCACGGTCGTCGGCTGGCTGCTCGTCGAAAGCGATGTCGAGTGGTACTACGCCCTCGTTCCTGGCGGACTTGCCGATGCGCGGGTTCCCGGCGCAAGCGCCGACACGCTGCGAGAAACCATTTTCGGCAACCAGGAACAGGCGGGCATGGGCGCTTTTGCCGCCTACCTGTTCAGCAACAACGCGCAGGTGTCGATCCTCGCCTTCGCGCTGGGTTTCGCCTTCGGCGTCCCGTCGCTGCTGCTGCTGGTCCAGAACCTCGCGCTGCTCGGGGCTATGCTGTGGCTCTACAGTGGTGCCGGGCTGACGCTGGAGTTCGTCGGGTGGCTGTCGGTCCACGGGACCACCGAGTTGTTCGCCATCCTGCTCGCCGGGGGTGCGGGGCTGCACATCGGGCGCTCGATGGCCTTTCCGGGGGAACGCTCGATCCTGCAGGCCGCCGCCGAAGCGGGACGCCGATCGGCGCAGGTGATGGCGGGGGTCATCCTCATGCTGGTGATCGCGGCCATGCTCGAAGGATTCGCGCGCCAGCTCGTCGACGATACCGGGGGAAGGCTGGCGATCGGCGGGTTCATGCTCTTGTTCTGGTGCGCGTATTTCTTCGCCTTCGGTCGGGGTCGCGGCAGCGAGGTCGCGGCGTGAGCGCCTACGCCCCCACGCGCCTTCGCCGTAGCGATCGTGACCGGGTGCTGGTGACGCCGGAGGGCATCGCTCTCCCGTTCACATTGTCTGGCAGAGGGACGCGTGCGGGGGCGCTGTTCCTCGACTTCGCATTCATCTCGATCCTGATGATCGCGACGACGATAGCGCTGCTCACGATTGCGGGCGGGACGATCGACATGCTCGAAGGCGCCTCCGACCTGAGCGCGCTCGGCCACGCCTTGCAGTTCCTGTTCATCCTGTGGATCGCGGCGATGTTCCTCTTCCGCAACGCCTACTTCCTCTACTTCGAGCTGGGACCAAAGGGCGCGACGCCGGGCAAGCGGATCACCGGCATCCGCATTGCGGCGCGCGACGGGGGCAGGCTGACCGCCGAAATGGTCATCGCCCGCAACCTCCTGCGCGACATCGAACTGTTCCTGCCGCTCGTCTTCATCTCGGCGGCGTCCGACGGAGGCGACGCCGGGGCAGCGGGCGTGGCGGCGCTGCTGTGGTTCCTGATCTTCGCCTTCTTCCCCTTTTTCAACAGGGACCGTCTGCGCGCAGGCGACATCATCGCGGGAACCTGGGTGGTCGAAGCGCCGCGGCACAAGCTTGCCGCGGCCATGTCGGTACAGGGCGCAGAAGAGGCATCGGCAGTCGACCGGTCCCCGGACATGCGCTTCAGCGACGAGGAACTGGCAGTCTACGGCGAGTACGAACTGCAGACGCTCGAAAGGGTCCTGCGCGACAATCGCGCCGAAGCGGTGCTCAAGGTCCAGGAGACCATCGCTGGAAAGATCGGACGCTCTCCCGCCCCGGACGCGGACGAGGCGCGCAGGTTCCTGTCCGCCTACTATACCCAGCTTCGCGCACGGCTCGAGGCGGGGATGCGCATGGGACAAAGGAAGGCGGACAAGCATGGCTGAATGTCCTAGCGCCGATCTTCAGTACCCGTTCCATGGTCGATGCGGTCGATGGAAGGTTTCGCGACCCCTGGATGACGCCTTTCCGCGCTGGTTTGGGTTACACGCCGAGGCATGTTAGCCTTCGTCGTCCGCAAATAGGGGAGTCAATACATGCGCATGGGAAGATACGCCTATGACCATGATCTGGCGATGTCGATCCTGCAGAACATTCTGCTCGCAATCGTCATCCTGGTCATCACGTGGTTACTCGCGAAAGCCGCCAAGTGGGCTTTCGCCAAACTCGTAGACAGTGTCGAATTCTTTCGGCGCAGCACGTCCTCGGGCGAGACCGTCGGCCAGTCGCTCGGCAAGATCGTTTCCCTCCTGATCTGGCTCTTCGGCCTGCTTGCCATCCTGCAGGTATTCAACCTCGGCGGCGTGATGTCGCCGGTGCAGGAACTGCTCAACAACGTGATGGGCTTCATCCCGAACCTCATCGGCGCGGGACTGATCTTCTTCATCGGCGCGATGATCGCGCGGATCGTGAAGGATCTCGTCATCACCAGCCTCCAGACAGTCGACTTCGACAAGTGGGTCAATCGGGGCGGCGCGGAAACGCTCACCGGCAATCCCCGCATCAGCAAGACCATCGGCGTGATCGTCTACGTGCTGATCATCATTCCGGTCGCGATCCTCGCTCTCGACGCGCTCGACCTCGAAAGCGTGTCCGCACCGGCGAGCGACATGCTGGCGATGATCCTCGATGCCATTCCGCGCATCATCGGCGCGGCGCTTCTGCTCGGCATCGGTTACCTGATCTCGCGCTTCGTCGTGCAGATCCTGAAGGAGATCCTGCCGGGGCTCGGCGTCGATCGCGCGGTGACGGCAACCGATATCCTGCCCGCCGGCACCACGGTATCGAGCGTGGTCGCTCGCGTCGCGCAGATCGCGATCATCCTGTTCTTCGCGATAGCGGCAACCCGCCTGCTCGGATTTCCGGAACTGACGATGATCCTCGACCGGGTGCTGGAACTGGGCGCGCAGGTGATCTTCGGAGCCGTCGTCATCATCGTCGGCTTCCTGATCGCCCGCATGCTGGAACGACTGATCTCGGGTGCCGGCGAAACCAAGCTTGCCGGCACCATCGTCAAATGGACGGCGATCATCCTGTTCACCTTCATGGGTCTGGAGTTCATGGGCGTGGGTGAGGATATCGTTCAGCTGGCCTTCGGGGCGCTGGTCATCGGCGGAGCCGTTGCCGGGGCGCTCGCATTCGGTCTCGGCGGCAGGGAGCCTGCCGGCAAGCTGCTCGAAGACATGCGCAAGAAGGCGGAGAGCCGCGACGGTCCGCCGCCGCCACCTGTGGCCTGACCGCAATCTCAGCGTGGCGAAGGGCGCGGGGCCTCGGCTCCGCGCCCTTTCCTTTGTCGCTCAGATCAAAGCCACTTCCAGCGCCAGAAGAGCACGAGCTGCATCAGGAATATCCCGAAGCACATGGCAACGACGATCCAGAACGCGTCGCCGTCCTCGACACCGGGCATCCCGCCGACATTGATGCCGAGCAGCCCGGTCACGAAGCCGAGCGGCAGGAAAATGGCGGCGACGATGGTCAGGAGGTAACTGGTTCGGTCCGAACTTGCCGCGGCGCGTGCCCGCAGCTCGTCCTGCAGCACGACGGCGCTTTCCTTCGAGATGTCGATGTCGTCCAGATAGCGGCGCAGCCTGTCGATCGTCTCGGCGATCTCGCGCCGGTCGTGCTCCTCGAACCAGTCGGGCGAATCGCGCGAGATGCGTTCCAGCGCCTCGTGTTGCGGGGACATGTGGCGTTTGAGGGCGAGGCAGTTGCGGCGGATCGTCGAAATCTTTTCGAGCATCTCCTCGGCCTCCTCCTCGGGGTCCGACTCCTCCAGCTCGTCGATATGCTGGTTCATGTCGATGATCGAGCGGTTCATGCGCGCGATCATCCGCTCGGTAAGCGAGGTAATCAGCGCCCCGGCATCGGAGGGCCCGGCACCGCGATCGATGTAGCGCAGGGTGTCACGGGGCGTCTGCAGGGGGTGGCGGCGCAGGGTGACGAGGCGCTTGCCGTCGCACCATACCTGGAGCGACACCATGTCCTCGGGCTCGGCGCCGGGATTGAAGTTGATGCCCCGCAGCGTCGCAACAAGCGTATTGCCTTCGCGAAAGGCGCGCGGCCGGGTCTCGTCGCTGGTGAGCAGTTCGGCGGTCGGCTCGGGGACCCGCAATTCGTCCTCGAGCCACTCCATGACGCCGGGCCTGTCGCGGCAGAGATGGACCCAGAGCACCTCGCCAGGCTTGCCCGGACGCCACTCGCGCGCCTCGTCCCATGTGACCGGTCGCCCGCCGCCGCGCCCGTCGAGCACGCGACCGAACAGCATCGGCGTATCTGCCTCGGGATCGTTGGCGGCTGCGGACATGGTTTCCATCGCACAGGTATTGCCGGAAAGCGCTGGCGCTGTCATCGGCGGTATGGCTTCGCCCGTTGCCGGAAGCGCGGGGAACCTCTATATCGCGCGCCATGTCTTCCGTAAGACCCTGGCGCGATATCGAACGCCGCAAGAGCCGTCAGATCATGGTCGGGTCCGTGCCCGTTGGCGGCGATGCGCCGATCACGGTCCAGACGATGACCAACACCCCGACCGAGGATGTCGCCGCGACGATCGACCAGATCCGCCGCTGCGAGGACGCGGGCGCGGACATCGTCCGCGTCTCCTGTCCGACCGAGGCGGCAACCGAGCATTTCGACCGGATCACGCGTGCCGCGACGATCCCGGTCGTTGCCGACATCCATTTTCACTACAAGCGCGCGCTCGAGGCCGCGGACAAGGGTGCCGCCTGCCTGCGCATCAATCCCGGCAACATCGGTTCGGACGAACGCGTGGCCGAAGTCGTCCGCGCCGCGAAGGCCAACGGTTGCGCGATCCGTATCGGCGTGAACGCCGGCAGCCTCGAGAAGGACCTTCTCGAAAAGTACGGCGAGCCGTGCCCGGAAGCGCTTGTCGAATCCGCACTCGACCACATCAAGCTTCTGCAGGACCACGACTTTCACGAATTCAAGGTGGCGGTGAAGGCCAGCGACGTGTTCCTCGCAGTCGCTGCCTACCAGGGCCTTGCCGACGCGGTCGACTGTCCACTCCACCTTGGCATTACCGAGGCGGGCGGCCTGATCGGTGGCACGGTGAAAAGCGCGATCGGGATCGGCAACCTGCTATGGGCCGGGATCGGCGACACGATCCGCGTTTCGCTTTCGGCGGAGCCGGAGGAGGAAGTGCGCGTCGGGTTCGAGATACTGAAGAGCCTCGGCCTTCGCACGCGCGGCGTGCGCGTGGTGTCCTGCCCCAGCTGCGCACGGCAGGGCTTCGACGTCATCCGCACCGTGACCGCGCTCGAGGAGCGCTTGCAGCATATCAAGACGCCGCTGTCGCTGTCCGTGCTCGGCTGCGTGGTGAACGGCCCCGGCGAGGCGCGCGAAACCGATATCGGGATCACCGGCGGCGGCAACGGCAAGCACATGGTGTACCTTTCGGGCGTGACCGACCACCACGTGCAGTCGGCGGACATGCTCGATCACATCGTCGCGCTCGTCGAGGCGAAAGCGGCCGAGATCGAGGACGGAATGATCGACGCGGGGCACGCCGAAGCCGCCGAATAGGTCGGACATTGGCAATTGGGTAACGACTGGGCGCTAGGATGCGCGCCCATGAGCCGCAACCTTTTCCTCGTCCTTGCCGGCGCTCTGGCGTTTGCCTTCGTCTTCGACGATCCGGTCGCGATGACGGGCACATCGGCCGAAGCCGACGCGCCCGAAAAGCAGGGCGTACATCTGGCGACGACCGCCAACGGCTTCGACCGCGAATGGAACACTGTCATCAACCGCGATCCCGCCGGCAGGTTCACCCTGACCGCACAGGTCAACGGGATGGACATCCCGTTCCTTGTCGACACCGGCGCGGACATCGTGGCACTGACCGTGGACGAGGCGGACAACCTCGGCATTTACCTCGACCGCAACGACATGCAACCGATCATGCAGACCGCGTCGGGCGTGGGGCACGGTGCGGAAATCCGGCTGGACCGGCTCGACGTGGGCGGGCAGGAATTCCGCGATGTGCCCGCTGTCGTGGTCGAGGGGCTGACGGTCAACCTGCTCGGCCAGTCGGTGCTACGCCGCTTCGGCAAGCTGGAGATGCACAGCGACCGGATGGTCATCCATCACAAGTAGCCCGGTTTCCGGGCGCCTCAGAAATAGATGTCGACGTAGTCGGTCAGGCCGTCGCACCACTCGAATTCGCGTAGCCGGTAGTACGGGCGGTTCTGCGTCACGGCGAAGTGCCAGGTCTTGTCGGCCTCGCAGTTACGACCGCGGTCGGGCGTGTCGGTGATGCGGACCGTCCCGTCGAAGGTGAAATATCCTTCGCCGATCTCGACGATATCGCCATCGAGAAAGACGCGGCCCGGCCCTCCCGCTTCGGACTGTGCGGCGCGCAGGTGCCAGTATGCGTCCTCGGCGGGCTCGACTATGGCGGTGCCGCGCGTATTCCAGTCGATCCACTGGAGCGTCACGCCCTTGTTTTCTAGAAGGCGACGCGCATCCGTTTCACTCAGCACGCGTGTTACGCCATAAGGCGTCTCGGCCGGGGGCGGGGTTGGTGTGGACGAAACCTCGCCGCCGCCCGACGACGTGCAGGCGGCAAGCGTCAGGGCAACGGCAAGGACCATTCGATTCGCCATGTCAGAATCCTAGGGCCGGTTTTTCGGCAGGGAAAGCAGATGGATGATATGAGCGCCACCGGCGGAAGAATTCGCATCACGCTGCTCGGCGCCGGAGACGCTCCTGCTGCCCATGCGCTCTATCTCAAGGTCGTCGCGACCGTGCCGCGCGGCTTCCTGACCGAGCGCGATGCCGATGGTTTCGATGCATTGCTTGCCAATCCTGGTCGCTCGCTGTCGGTCGGGGCGTGGTCGGGAGACCGCCTCGTCGGATACAACCTCCACACGATCGAGCCCGATTGCGACCGGGGCGAGGGACCGGTCATGAACGTGCTTCGACAGCGAGGCGAGTCGCTCCTGGTCAACCACGGGACGGTGATCGATCCCGGCTTTCGCATGGCGCGGCTGGCCGACCGTCTGATCGCGGCACGACAAGCCGAAGCGCGCCGGCGCGGCCTCGCGCACGCAAGCGGACTCATCGCCGTCGACAACGTGCGCAGCCTGCGGCTGGTCCTGTCGAGCGGCTTCTGGCTCGTTGCCGTGGAGCGGGACGCCTACTGCCTTAATTTCCGGTACTACACCGGCAGTCTCTTGCGCGAATTACCTCTGAAAGAAGCGCGCGAGGAAGCCGCAGCCGACACCGATGGGCTGGCCTCGCTCTTCGATAGAGGCTGGGTCGCGACGATGATCGAGCGCGGACGCGGCGAGCGGCCCGACCTGCTCACGCTGCGATCCTGCGAGAAACTCGCCAGGGCCAGGGGATAAAGCCCAAGAAAAGCCCCGCCGGATCGCTCTGGCGGGGCCTTCCTTTCCAACCGGCGATGCCGAGCTTACTGCTGCTCTTCGTCGCCGTCCGTCGCGGGTTCGTCGGCCGCTTCGGGGTTCAGGTACTCGCCGGCGTCGGCATCGGTGCCGTGGGTCTCGCCCTCGACCGCCGCCAGCGGATCGTCGCCGAGGTCGTCGGCGGGATCTCGCCGGAGTTCGGCCTCATGCTCCTCCTCGGCGGACTGCGCGGCCACGAGCGCTTCCTGCATCTTGCGATACTGGGCGCGCAGCGCGGCATCGCGGCTCGATGCGGCAACGCGGACGCGGTTCATGCCGGCACCGGTACCTGCCGGGATGAGCCGCCCGACGATGACGTTCTCCTTGAGGCCGATCAGCGAGTCGCGCTTGCCCTCGACGGCCGCCTGCGTGAGCACGCGGGTGGTCTCCTGGAAGGACGCGGCAGAGATGAACGAACGCGTCTGGAGCGAGGCCTTGGTGATGCCGAGAAGAACCGGCTTGCCTTCGGCAGGTTTCTGGTTCTTGGCCAGCTTCGAGTTGATCTCGTTCATCTCCTCGTAGTCGACCTGCTCGCCCGGCAGCAGCGTGGTGTCGCCGCCATCGGTGATCTCGACCTTCTGCAGCATCTGGCGAACGATCACCTCGATGTGCTTGTCGTTGATCTTCACGCCCTGCAGGCGGTAGACTTCCTGGATCTCCGACACGAGGTATTCGGCCAGTGCCTCGACGCCGAGCACCTCGAGGATGTCGTGCGGATCGGGGCTGCCCGAAATCAGGTTGTCGCCCTTCTTGACGAAGTCGCCTTCCTGGACATCGATCACCTTGGCCTTGGGGATCAGGTATTCCACCGGATCGCCCTCTTCCGGAACGATCGCGATCTTGCGCTTGGCCTTGTAGTCGCGAACGAATTCGACGCGGCCCGAGATCTTCGCGATGATCGCGTTGTCCTTGGGCTTGCGGGCCTCGAACAGTTCCGCGACGCGCGGCAGACCGCCGGTGATGTCGCGGGTCTTGGCTGCCTCGCGCGAAGCACGGGCAAGGATGTCGCCCGCCTCGACCGTCTGGCCGTCCTCGACCGAAAGCGTCGTGCCCGGCGCCAGCATGTAGCGCGCGGCCTCGCCCGAATCCTCGTCAAGAAGGGTCAGGCGGGGACGCAGGTCCTCCTTCTTCTTCCGGCCCGTCGAGCGGTTCTCGGTAACCACGCGCTGCGCGATACCGGTCGCTTCGTCGGTGCGTTCCTCGAGAGTCTTGCCGTCCTCGAGGTCCTGGTACTTCACGACGCCGCTCGTCTCGGTGATGATCGGCAGCGTGAACGGGTCCCATTCGGCGAGGCGTTCGCTCTCCTTCACCTCGGCGCCGTCCTCGTGGAGAAGTACGGTGCCGTAGGGCACACGGTGCATGGCGCGCTCGCGGCCTTCGGAATCGAGGATGACGATCTCGCCGTTGCGGGCGAGCGACAGGCGGCGACCGCGCTTGTCCATGATGGTGGGCATGTCGCGGTAGTTGACGGTACCGTCGCAGATCGATTCGAGGTGGCTCGTTTCGTTGAGCTGCGCCGCGCCGCCGATGTGGAAGGTCCGCATCGTGAGCTGCGTGCCCGGCTCGCCGATCGACTGCGCCGCGATGACGCCGACCGCTTCGCCGATGTTGACCGGCGTGCCGCGGGCAAGGTCACGTCCGTAGCACTTGGCGCAGACGCCCTGCTCGGCCTCGCAGACGAGCGGCGAGCGAATGCGTGTCGCCTGGACGCCCGCGTCCTCGATGGCCTTCACGGCCGGCTCGTCGAGCAGCGTGCCGTTCTTGATGACCATCTTGCCGTCCTTGTCGACGATGTCCTCGGCCAGCGTGCGGCCGAGAATGCGCTCGGAAAGCGAGGCGATGACCGAACCGCCCTGAATGATGGCACGCATTTCGAGCGCGTTCTCGGTCTTGCAGTCCTCCTCGACGATGACGCAGTCCTGCGACACGTCGACGAGACGGCGGGTCAGGTAGCCCGAGTTCGCCGTCTTCAGCGCGGTGTCGGCCAGGCCCTTGCGGGCGCCGTGGGTCGAGTTGAAGTACTCGAGGACGGTCAGGCCCTCCTTGAAGTTCGAGATGATCGGGGTCTCGATGATCTCGCCCGAAGGCTTGGCCATCAGGCCGCGCATGCCGGCGAGCTGCTTCATCTGCGCCGGCGAACCACGCGCGCCCGAGTGGCTCATCATGTAGATCGAGTTGATCGGCGCCTCACGGCCGTTCTCGTCCTTCGGCGTCGCCTTGATCTCGTCCATCATGGCGGCCGCGACCTGGTCGCCGCAGCGGCTCCAGGCGTCGATCACCTTGTTGTACTTTTCCTGCTGGGTGATCAGGCCGTCCTGGTACTGCTGCTCGTAGTCGGCCACGAGCGCCTTGGTTTCCTCGACCAGCGCTTCCTTGCTGTCGGGGATGATCATGTCGTCCTTGCCGAACGAGATGCCGGCCTTGAACGCGTGGCGGAAGCCGAGGCTCATGATCGCGTCGGCGAACAGCACCGTGTCCTTCTGACCGGTGTGGCGGTAGACCTGGTCGATGACGTCGCCGATGTCCTTCTTGGTAAGGAGCTTGTTGACGATCTCGAATGGCACCTTGTGGCTCTTGGGCAGGCATTCGCCGATGAGCATGCGGCCCGGCGTGGTCTCGAACCGCTTGAGGTATTCGTTGCCCTTCTCGTCGGTTTGCGGGACGCGGGTCGTGATCTTGGAGTGAAGCGTCACGGCCTTGGTTTCCAGTGCCTGGTGCACCTCGGCCATGTCGGTGAGCAGCATGCCCTCGCCGGGCTCGCCCTCGCGGTCCATCGACAGGTAGTAGAGCCCCAGCACCATGTCCTGCGAAGGCACAATGATCGGCTTGCCGTTCGCGGGCGACAGGATGTTGTTGGTCGACATCATCAGCACGCGCGCTTCGAGCTGGGCTTCCAGCGAAAGCGGCACGTGGACGGCCATCTGGTCACCGTCGAAGTCGGCGTTGAAGGCCGAGCAGACGAGCGGGTGCAGCTGGATCGCCTTGCCTTCGATGAGGACCGGCTCGAAAGCCTGGATGCCGAGGCGGTGAAGCGTCGGCGCGCGGTTGAGAAGTACCGGGTGCTCGCGAATGACTTCGTCGAGAATGTCCCAGACTTCCTTGCGCTCCTTCTCGACCCATTTCTTCGCCTGCTTGAGAGTCATCGAAAGACCCTTGGCGTCGAGGCGGGCGTAGATGAACGGCTTGAACAGCTCGAGCGCCATCTTCTTCGGCAGGCCGCACTGGTGCAGCTTCAATTCCGGACCGGTCACGATGACCGAACGGCCCGAATAGTCGACGCGCTTGCCGAGCAGGTTCTGGCGGAAGCGGCCCTGCTTGCCCTTGAGCATGTCGGACAGCGACTTCAGCGGACGCTTGTTGGCGCCGGTGATGACGCGGCCGCGGCGGCCGTTGTCGAACAGTGCGTCGACGGCTTCCTGCAGCATGCGCTTTTCGTTGCGGACGATGATGTCCGGCGCACGCAGCTCCATCAGGCGCTTGAGGCGGTTGTTGCGGTTGATCACGCGGCGGTAGAGATCGTTGAGGTCCGACGTCGCGAAGCGGCCGCCGTCGAGCGGGACGAGCGGGCGCAGTTCGGGCGGGATGACCGGCACGACCTCGAGGATCATCCATTCGGGGCGATTGCCCGATTCGATGAAGCTCTCGACGACCTTGAGACGCTTGATGATCTTCTTCGGCTTGAGCTCGGACTTGGTTTCGGCCAGTTCCTTGAGCAGGTCTTCCTTCTCCTGCTCGAGGTCGAGGTCCATGAGCATGATCTTGACCGCCTCGGCGCCGATCCCGGCGGAGAAGCTGTCCTCGCCATACTCGTCCTGCGCGTCGAGAAGCTCGTCCTCGGTCAGCAGCTGGTACTTCTCGAGCGGGGTAAGCCCCGGCTCGATGACAACGTAGCTTTCGAAGTAGAGCACGCGCTCGAGCTGCTTGAGCTGCATGTCGAGAAGGAGGCCGATACGCGAGGGCAGCGACTTCAGGAACCAGATGTGCGCGACTGGCGCGGCCAGCTCGATGTGGCCCATGCGCTCGCGGCGCACCTTGGTGACGGTAACCTCGACGCCGCACTTCTCGCACACGACGCCCTTGTACTTCATGCGCTTGTACTTGCCGCACAGGCACTCGTAGTCCTTCACCGGACCAAAGATGCGCGCGCAGAACAGGCCGTCGCGTTCGGGCTTGAACGTGCGGTAGTTGATCGTCTCGGGCTTCTTGATCTCGCCGAAGGACCATGAACGGATGCGCTCGGGGCTGGCGAGGCCGATCTGGATCTGGTCGAAGGTTTCGGGCTTCGCCATCTGGTTGGTGAATTTGGTCAGGTCGTTCATTTTTCAATTCCCTGTGAGGGGTGAATTAATTGCCGCGTCCGGGGATCGCGATTTGCAACAGAGACAAGCTCAGCAGCGCGAAAAACACGATGGTCATGCAAGCCAGTGGGATAATTACCCAAGCCGAACCACCGCCGTTCTTCAAAATCCATGACAACAGGCCGCCAATGATGAGAAGCCAAAAACCTGCCATAATGGCGATCGGCTTCGGCGCTCTGGCGATCACGCTATCTGGATGCACAATGAGGCTCACTCCGCCGCAATCGCCATGCCGTCGTCGTCCTCATCCTCTTCGTCTCCGTCCTCGTTGAGCGAGGAGAGTTCGACGTTGAGGCCGAGCGAGCGCATTTCCTTGACGAGCACGTTGAAGCTCTCGGGAATGCCGGCCTCGAAGGTGTCGTCGCCCTTGACGATCGCCTCGTAGACCTTGGTGCGGCCGACCACGTCGTCGGACTTCACCGTCAGCATTTCCTGCAAGGTATATGCCGCGCCGTAGGCCTGGAGCGCCCAGACCTCCATTTCGCCGAAGCGCTGGCCGCCGAACTGCGCCTTGCCGCCCAGCGGCTGCTGGGTGACGAGCGAGTAGGGGCCGATCGAGCGGGCGTGGATCTTGTCGTCGACGAGGTGGTGCAGCTTGAGCATGTAGATGATGCCCACCGTAACCTTGCGGTCGAAGGCCTCGCCGGTGCGTCCGTCGAACAGGGTCGACTGGCCGCTCGAATCGTAGCCTGCCTTTTCGAGCATTGTCGTGACATCGGCTTCCTTCGCGCCGTCGAACACCGGGGTGCCCATCGGGACGCCGGTGACGAGGTTGCCGGCCAGTTCGATCACTTCGCCGGTCGTGCGGCTGTCGATGTCGGCGTGGTAGTTCTCGCCGTAGACGTCCTTCAGCTTCTCGACGATCGCGGCGGGCGGCGCGGCCGCTTCCGGATCGGGATTGGCCTCGCGCCAGTCCTCGAGCTGCTGTGCGATCTGCTGGCCGAGGCCGCGCGCGGCCCAGCCAAGGTGCGTCTCGAAGATCTGCCCCACGTTCATGCGCGATGGCACGCCCAGCGGGTTGAGCACGACGTCGACCGGGGTGCCGTCCTCGAGGAACGGCATGTCCTCGACCGGGAGAATGCGGCTGATGACGCCCTTGTTGCCGTGACGGCCGGCCATCTTGTCGCCCGGCTGCAGCTTGCGCTTCACCGCGACGAAGACCTTGACCATCTTGAGCACGCCCGGCGCCAGTTCGTCACCGCGTTCGAGCTTTTCCTTGCGGTCCTCGAACTTGTCCTGGATCGCCTTGACGGTCTCGTCGTACTGCGTCTTGACCGCTTCGAGCTGGGTCTGCCGCGCGTCGTCGGCGACGGCGAACTTCCACCATTCGTGCTTCTCGACCTCGGCCAGCACTTCCTCGGTGATGTCCGAGCCCTTCTTCACGCTCTTGGGCGCGGCGGTCGCCACCTGGCCGAGCAGCATTTCGCGCAGTCGGTTGTAGGTGGCGCGGTTGAGGATCGCGCGCTCGTCCTCGCGGTCCTTGGCAAGGCGTTCGATTTCCTCGTTCTGGATGGCGCGGGTACGGTCGTCGATCTCGATGCCGTGACGGTTGAAGACCCGCACCTCCACGATCGTCCCGGCAACGCCCGGCGGCAGGCGGAGCGAGGTGTCGCGCACGTCGCTGGCCTTCTCGCCGAAGATCGCGCGAAGGAGCTTTTCCTCCGGCGTCATCGGGCTTTCGCCTTTCGGGGTGATCTTGCCGACGAGGATGTCGCCCGGATGCACTTCGGCGCCGATGTAGACGATGCCAGCTTCGTCTAGGTTGCGCAGGGCTTCCTCGCCGACGTTCGGGATGTCGCGGGTGATGTCTTCGGGGCCCAGCTTGGTGTCGCGGGCCATGACCTCGAATTCCTCGATATGGATCGAGGTGAAGACGTCGTCCTTCACGATCCGCTCGGAGATCAGGATCGAGTCCTCGTAGTTGTAGCCGTTCCACGGCATGAACGCGACGAGGCTGTTCCGGCCCAGCGCCAGTTCGCCCATGTCGGTCGAGGGACCGTCGGCGATAATGTCGCCCGCCTCGACCACGTCGCCCACCTTGACGAGCGGACGCTGGTTGACGCAGGTGTTCTGGTTCGAGCGCTGGAACTTCTGGAGCGTGTAGATATCGACGCCCGACTGGCCCGGCTCGACATCGCCCGAAGCGCGGATGACGATACGCGTGGCGTCGACCTGGTCGATGATGCCTCCGCGCAGGGCAGCGATCGCGGCGCCCGAATCGCGAGCCACGGTCTCTTCCATGCCGGTACCGACGAAGGGCGCCTCGGCCTTGACCAGCGGCACCGCCTGGCGCTGCATGTTCGAGCCCATCAGCGCGCGGTTGGCGTCGTCGTTCTCCAGGAACGGGATCAGCGAGGCCGCGACCGACACCAGCTGCTTGGGGCTGACGTCCATCAGCGTGACCTGGTCGCTCGGCGACAGCGTGAACTCGCCGTTCTGGCGGGTCGACACGAGGTCCTCGACGAACTTGCCGTCGCCGTCGAGCTCGGCCGAGGCCTGCGCGACGGTGTGCTTCTGCTCTTCCATCGCGGAGAGGTACTTGACCTCGCCCGACACCCTGCCGTCGGTCAGCGTGCGGTACGGCGTTTCGATGAAGCCGTACTTGTTGACCCGCGCGAAGGTGGAGAGCGAGTTGATCAGGCCGATGTTCGGGCCTTCCGGCGTCTCGATCGGGCAGATGCGACCATAGTGCGTCGGGTGGACGTCGCGGACTTCGAAGCCCGCGCGCTCACGCGTGAGGCCGCCCGGGCCGAGCGCCGAGACACGGCGCTTGTGAGTGACTTCGGACAGCGGGTTGGTCTGGTCCATGAACTGCGAGAGCTGCGACGAGCCGAAGAACTCGCGCACCGCGGCCACTGCCGGCTTTGCGTTGATAAGATCGTTCGGCATGACGGTCGACACGTCGACGCTGCTCATCCGCTCCTTCACCGCGCGTTCCATGCGCAGCAGGCCGACGCGGTACTGGTTCTCCAGCAATTCGCCGACCGAACGCACGCGCCGGTTGCCCAGGTTGTCGATGTCGTCGATCTCGCCCTTGCCGTCCTTGAGGTCGACCAGTTCCTTGACGACGGCGAGGATGTCCTCGGTGCGCAGTGTGGTGACCGTGTCCTCGGCATCGAGGCCGAGGCGCATGTTGAGCTTGACGCGGCCGACAGCGGAAAGGTCGTAGCGCTCGCCGTCGAAGAACAGCCCCTCGAACAGCGCTTCTGCGGTTTCCTTCGTCGGCGGCTCGCCCGGACGCATGACCTTGTAGATCGCCTCCAGGCCCATGTCGCGGTTCTCGGCCTTGTCGGCGGCGAGGGTGTTGCGCATCCACGGGCCGGTGTTGACGTGGTCGATGTCGAGCAGCTCGAGCCGGTCGACGCCTGCCTTGTCCAGCGCCTCGAGATTTTCGGGCGTCACTTCCTCGCCGGCCTCGATCCAGATGCGGCCGGTCGATTCGTCGATCAGGTCCTTGGCGGAATAGCGGCCGAAGATTTCCTCGGTCGGGATGAGCAGTTCGGCAAGGCCGTCCTTCTGCGCCTTGTTGGCGGCACGCGGGCTGATCTTCTGCCCGGCGGGGAAGATCACCTCGCCCGAGCCGGCATCGACGATGTCGAACGCGGGCTTCGAGCCGCGCCACTGCTCGGGAACGAACGGCAGGCGCCAGCCGCCTTCGCCGCGTGCCCAGGTGACGGTTTCGTAGAAGTGGTCGAGAATCTGCTCGCTGTCGAGGCCGAGCGCGTAGAGCAGCGCGGTGACCGGCAGCTTGCGCTTGCGGTCGATGCGCACGTTGACGATGTCCTTGGCGTCGAACTCGAAGTCGAGCCAGGAGCCGCGATACGGGATCACTCGGGCGGCGAACAGGAACTTGCCCGAAGAGTGCGTCTTGCCGCGGTCATGATCGAACAGGACGCCCGGCGAACGGTGCATCTGCGAGACGATCACACGCTCGGTGCCGTTGACGATGAAGGTGCCGTTCTCGGTCATGAGCGGCATGTCGCCCATGTAGACGTCCTGCTCCTTGATATCGAGCACGGAGCGCGCCTCGGTTTCGGCGTCGACCTCGAACACGATCAGGCGCAGCGTGACCTTCATCGGCGCGGCGTAGGTGTTGCCGCGCTGGCGACACTCGGTCGTGTCGTACTTGGGATCCTCGAGCTCGTAGTGCACGAAGTCGAGTTCGCTGGTGCCGGCGAAATCGCGGATCGGGAAGACCGAGCGCAGCGTCTTTTCAAGGCCCGAGACGTACCCGGTCGCTGGATCGGAGCGCAGGAACTGCTCGTACGATTCGCGCTGCACCTCGATCAGGTTCGGCATCTGCACCACTTCGTGGATGTCGCCGAAGATCTTGCGGATGCGCTTTTTCTTGCTGCCGGGAAGGGGGCCGGAAGAATTCGGTGTCTTCGCCTTGGTCGCCATGTGAGAAATTCGCCTCGTCTCGAATCGGGCCGGGCGCGCAAGGCGTGCCGCGGCGGGAAAACCGTCAATGGGCGGGAGGTGAAACGCGAAAAGGCCGCAGGGTGGGCGCGTACCTGTGGCGGCGCCGGACTGCAGCTTCGTTCGGGTCTCACGGGAAACCGGGCTTCCATCCCTGGCGACGCCCCCGCGTAAGGCGTGCCTTGCTCGAAGCAATCCGGTCGGGGCGGGATATAGGAGCGGCCCGCGTCGCTGTCAAACCGCGGACATCTGATGATCCCGCAAGGTCGGGATATCGCCAAACGATCAGCGGCATATCGTTTTTCAATATTATCGATTGACGATAAGAGCGAATCGGTTTATTGAATGTCGATATCAGCCTTATCGGAGAACGAGCAATGACACAGACTTCGAACCGCCCGCTGGCCATGGTCATGGCCGTCGCCGTCATGGCGACGTTCTGGGTTCCCACCCTCGATGCCGTGCCGGGGGCGAATACCGCATACCGTTCACCGCCCGCCGCAAGCGCCCCGGCACTCGTCGCATCGGCGACGCTGCCGGTGATGATGTGAACGGGAGCAGGGGCATGAATGCAATTACCAGAGACCCGCTCCTTGCCGTCGCCAAGGGCCTGCTGCTTTTCCTGATGGCGGTGATGGCCTTCGCGGCCGTCGTCTGCCTCGTCGTGATACCGGCGATCTGGATTTTCCAGTCCGAAGTGGCGATCGAGCTGGCAGAGAAGGGGGCGGACTTTCCGACGTCGCAGTTCCTGCTGGCGGTGACATTGATCCTTGCGCTGGCGGCCGGCCTCCTCGCCATGCTGTTCCGCGTGTTCCAGCTGCTCAAGCGCATCGTCGACACTGTCGGAGAGGGCGATCCCTTCGTTCCGGTCAACGCCGGGCGTCTGACCAGCATGGCATGGCTGGTCCTTGCGATCCAGGTGATCACAATTCCCATGGCCGGGATCGGTATATGGATCCTCAACGTCACCGAGGAGATCCGCGACAAGGGCGACACGGTCGTCATGGAAGGCGGCGTGGACATGAACGGGCTGCTGCTCGTCCTGGTCCTCTTCATCCTCGCGCGGGTGTTCCGCAAGGGCGCCGAAATGCGTGAAGAACTCGAAGGGACCGTGTGATGGACCCGGAAACCAGGGAGGGCACGATCGTGGTGAAACTCGACGACCTGCTTTACGAGCGCCGCATGACGCTCACCGAACTGGCCGAGCGTGTCGGGTTGACGCTCGCCAACCTGTCGATCCTCAAGACCGGCAAGGCCAAGGCTATCCGCTTCTCGACGCTCGAGGCGATCTGCCGCGAACTCGATTGCCAGCCGGGCGACCTGCTCGCCTACGAGGCCGCGGAGTAAGGCAACGGAAGCGGCGCGAGGCTTGACTTTTCGCGCCGCTTTCGCCATTGGCCCGCCCGGACCGGCAGGCTCGCTTGCCGATCGACCGTCCGAGACAGTCGGTGAGGGCGCTTCGGCCCTCTTAATTTCCGGCCTAGACGGGGACAGAGAATTCCATTGGCTCCTTCGCTCTCGATGCGCGGGTGCCTTTCCTGCGTTTTGCAGGGCCTCCTTCCCCATCGGCGGACCCATCCGTTTCGCGGCGGCGAAAGCCACCGCGGCGCGGGAAACGTAGCCGGTCGCGGACATGCAGTCCGTGGCCATAGTGAAGGAGTAAGGCATGGATCGTTCGCAGAAAGCCGAATCGGTCGCCCAGCTCAGCGAAGTCTTCAACGAGGTCGGCGTGGTGGTTGTCACCCGCAACCTCGGCATGTCGGTGGCCCAGTCCACCGATCTGCGCACGAAGATGCGTGAAGCCGGCGCGGCCTACAAGGTAGCGAAGAACCGTCTTGCCAAGCGTGCCATCGCCGACACCGACTATGCCGGTATCGACGACATGCTCACCGGACCCACCGCGCTGGCGACTTCGGTCGACCCCGTGGCGGCGGCGAAAGTCGTGGTCGACTTCGCCAAGACGACCGACAAGCTCGAGATCGTCGGCGGTTCGATGGGCACGCAGGTTCTCGACGAAGCAGGGGTAAAGGCGCTCGCCTCGATGCCCTCGCTCGATGAACTGCGGGCAAAGCTTGTTGGCCTCGTCAACGCCCCGGCGACGAAGATTGCCCAGCTCTCGACCGCTCCGGCGGCCAAGCTGGCCCGCGTCTTCGGTGCCTACGGCGCCAAGGAAGCCGCATAAGACAGTTCAGACGAATGCACCGGGATGCGTCCCGGACCCGATTTTCAGGAGTGAATTGAAATGGCTGATATCCAGAAGCTTGTTGACGAACTTTCGCAGCTGACCGTCCTCGAGGCGGCCGACCTCGCCAAGGCCCTCGAAGAGGCATGGGGCGTTTCCGCCGCTGCCGCCGTCGCGGTTGCCGGTCCCGCCGCTGGCGGCGCCGGTGGCGGCGATGCCGCTGCCGAGGAAAAGGACGAATTCGACGTGGTCCTCACCGGCGACGGTGGCAAGAAGATCCAGGTCATCAAGGAAGTCCGCGCCATCACCGGTCTCGGCCTTGCCGATGCCAAGGCGCTCGTCGAAGGCGCGCCCAAGCCCGTCAAGGAAGGCGTGAACAAGGCGGAAGCCGAAGAGATCAAGAAGAAGATCGAGGAAGCCGGCGGCACCGTCGAGCTCAAGTAATCTGCGCGGGCGCAAGCCTGCAAAGACCTCGATCGTGCCCGGAGCGAATGCTTCGGCGCAGATCACCGGGAAGGGGCGGTCCGTTCGGGCCGCCCTTTTTCGTGCGGGAGCACCCGAATTACATTTTTGTGACAATTGTGCCATTTTTGCTGAAGCTGGCCGTCCGAGCCGTTAGGAGCGCACGATGGCATACCGTATCAAGAGCAAGGACAATTCCGTCCAGGACGCCTTGCGCCGCATCGCCGGCGAACAGATCGGCAAGGCGCTGCATTCGATCGAGAAGCTCGACCGGCCCGACGCCGTTCACGACGTTCGCAAGCGCTGCAAGAAGCTGCGCGGGCTGATCCGTCTCGTGCGCCCCGCCTTCGATGGCTACGGCGACGAGAACGAGGCGTTCCGCGACACCGCCCGCCTGATTTCCGAGGCGCGCGATGCCAAGGTGATGCAGGACACCTACGACGAGCTTATGCATCACTTTCGCGGGCAGGTGGATCGCCGCGCGCTCGGCTCCATCCGGCGGCGTTTTACCATGGATCGCAAGGCGACGGTCAGCCAAGGCGATATCGGGGACGCGCTGGACGAGGCGCGGTCCCGGCTGCTCGAGGCGCGCGAGCGGTCACGGGACTGGTCGCTCGACGCCAAAGGATGGGACGCGGTGGCCGGCGGGCTGGCCAAGACCTACGGCCGCGCACGCGATGCCGCCGAAGAGGCGCGGTGCTGTCCCGGACCCGACGCGTTCCACGAACTTCGCAAGCGGATCAAGTATCACTGGTACCACTCGCGCCTGCTCGAGAACGTCTGGCCCGACATGATGGAGCAGCGCCAGAAGCTCGCAAAGGAACTGTCCGACATATTCGGCGACCACCACGACCTTTCCGTCTTCGAGGAGCAGCTTGCGGCGAACCCGCACGACTATGGCGATCCGCGCAACGTCGAAACCGCGATCGGCCTCGCGCGGGGGCGCAAGATGGCGTTGGAGGAGCAGGGCTGGCCCCGCGTCCAACGCCTTCTCGCCCAGAGCCCCGAAGACCTTGCCGCGCATCTGGGTGCGCTGTGGGGCGTCTGGCTTTCCGAAGGCAAGGGCACATCGAAGCTGGAGGGAGGTTGACCCCGTGGCAAGCGAGATCGAACGCAAGTTCCTCGTCACCGGTGACGGCTGGCGCGACAAGGCCACCGACTGCCTGCACATCGTGCAGTGCTACCTGGCGCAGCGCGAAGACGTGGAAGTCCGCATACGCGTGACCGATGGCCAAAAGGCGCGGCTGACGGTCAAGTCGGGCAACGCCGAGAAGGTGCGCAGCGAATTCGAGTATTCGATCCCCGTTCCCGATGCGAGGGAGATGATGCGCTTTCGCGAGGGGCGCATGATCGAGAAGCGCCGCTACATCGTCCCGCGCGAGGACGGTCGGCACTGGGAAGTCGACGTGTTCGAGGGCGATCTCGAAGGATTGATTCTTGCCGAAGTCGAATTCGAGGACGGTGACGGGAGCGGCGAAATCGACTTGCCCGGATGGCTCGGCGAGGAAGTCACCGGCGACGGGCGCTATTACAACTCGGTGCTCGCAAGGACCGGTTAACGGGTGCGGAAGACCAGCCGGAGCCCGATCATGTCGATGCCCGGGTTCTGGTCGGAATCGAACAGCCGGGCATGGCTGATGTGCATCCAGCTCGCTTCCACGGAAACACGCTCGTTCAGGCGATAGCCGATGCCGATTTCGGGCTCGAACAGCACCCTGCTGCCCAGCCCCCGGTCCTTGCCGGTTACCGTGTCGTATCGATGTGTGTCACCGTCGTGCACCACGATGCCGATGGCCGGCCGCACGTAGACCGGGCCCTTGCCGATGGTCCAGCTCAGCCCGCCGCCCGCGAACGAGGTGTCGCCCGCCGTGTTGACCGAGGCGATCACGTAGGGCGCCGGACGGCCGATCGCGCGCAGGCCATCTACCGGTTCGAAGCGATAGCCGGCGGCGATGTCCACGCCATCCTCTTCGACACGCAGCGTGAAGGGCGTATCGACCTCATGGGCATAGACGCCCACGAACATCTCGTCAGCGAGAGCGGGCGTGGACGCGGTGGCCAGTGCGGCGGCGACAAGCGGCGCGAAATAGCGAAGCGACATCGGGTCTCCTTCTGAACGGTGGCCGCCCTGCCTGTGACATGCTTGCCGCAAGCTGAAGCGAATGAGCCTGCACTGCGTCACATCGGTTTTTATCGATGGCGCACTCGCCTATGCGGCGGCCTGCCATGGATCGTTCAGCCATCCTTCCATCCCGGCCGCGATCCTGGCGCGGCGAGTTCGGCGCGACGCTCCGGCTTTCGTGGCCGCTCGCGCTCGCGAACCTGCTGCAGATGCTTACCTACGCCATCGACGTCATCTTCATCGCCCGGCTGGGGGAGGAGCCGCTGGCGGCATCGGCGCTTTCGGTCAGCTATTTCGGCCTGATCTTCTGGGCACTCTCGGGACTGACCGGAGCGGTTGCGCCGATGATCTCGGCCGAGCTCGGGCGGCGTGCGCCGGCGCTGCGCCCGGTGCGGCGTACGACCCGGATGGCGCTGTGGCTGGCCGTGCTTTCGGGCGCGCTCGGCATGGCACTGTGCATGACCGCCGGTCCCTTCATGCGCCTGACGGGGCAGGAACCGCGCATCACCGCGCTCGGCAGCGAGTACATGGCAATTCTCGTCTGGTCGCTGATCCCGATGCTGCTCGCGAACGTGTTGCGCAATTTCGTCTCCGCGCTCGACCGGGCACTGTTCGCGACACTTATCACGGCAGGCGGGATCTTCGTGAACGCCTTTGCCAATTACGCGCTGATCTTCGGCAATTTCGGCATGCCCGCGCTTGGCCTCGTCGGTGCGGGACTGGCGACGCTGATCACCTCGGTGCTAACCGTGCTCGCCTATGTCGCCGTGATTGCGCTCGATCGCCGGCTCGCGCGCTATCGCATCCTTGGCAAGTGGTGGCGACCGGACCGCGATCGCCTTGTCGACCTGATCCGCATCGGCACGCCGATCGGACTGACCATCGTGGCCGAGGGCGGCATCTTTTCGGCGGCCGCGTTCATGATGGGCCGGTTCGGCGCGCTTGAGCTGGCCGCGCATACCGTCGCCCTGCAGATCGCCGCGCTCGCGTTCCAGGTGCCGTTCGGCATAGGGCAGGCCGCGACGATCCGCGTCGGCTATTACTACGGCGCGCGCGATCCGGTCGGCATGGCCCGCGCGGGATGGTCGGCGATCGTCGTCGGGACGCTGTTCATGGCGTGTACGGCTCTCGCCATGCTGATCGTTCCGAAGGCGCTGATTTCGATCTACGTCGATGTCGATGCGCCCGAGAATGCCACGCTTCTGGTTTTCGCGCTGCGCTACCTGACGGTTGCGGCGGCGTTCCAGCTTTTCGACGGATTGCAGGCGGTGGCCGCGGGAGCGCTGCGCGGCCTGCAGGACACGCGCGTGCCGATGTGGATCGCCGTCTTTTCCTACTGGGTGCCGGGCTTCGGGATCGCGATGGGCCTTGGCTTCGGCGCGGAACTGGCGGGTATCGGCATATGGCTGGGGCTGGCAACGGGCCTCGTCGTCGCTGCGTTTCTGCTGGTAAGGCGCTGGACGCGGCGCGACCGCCTCGGGCTGACGGGCCGCCCCGCCGGAGAGCCGGCTCCGCTCGTCGCCTATTGACCTGCCGGGCCGGCTGCCGGCATCTGGCACGCGACGGCTTCCCGTCGCCAAAATTTTCCTCACTGCGCCGCTTGACGGCGGATGAACAGCCACCCATATGCGCGCCGCTGGCACTCTCCGGATGAGAGTGCCAACAGATGTTTTGTTCATTGGATGAGGGAGAAATCCATGAGTTTCCGTCCGCTGCACGACCGTGTTCTCGTGCGCCGCGTCGAGGCCGAGGAAAAGACGGCCGGCGGCATCATCATTCCCGACAGCGCCAAGGAAAAGCCCGCCGAAGGTGAGATCGTCGCCGCCGGCGAAGGCGCCCGCGACGATGCCGGCAAGCGTGTCGCGCTCGACGTCAAGGTGGGTGACCGGGTGCTTTTCGGCAAGTGGTCGGGCACCGAAGTCAAGGTCGATGGCGAAGACCTGCTGATCATGAAGGAAAGCGACATCCTCGGCGTCATCGCCTGAGCACGGTTCGCGAACACCTTCCCAAACCTAATTCGAAAGGACTGAAATCATGGCAGCCAAGGACGTCAAATTCTCGCGCGACGCGCGCGAACGCATCCTCGCCGGTGTCGATACGCTGGCCAACGCCGTAAAGGTCACGCTCGGCCCCAAGGGTCGCAACGTGGTCATCGAGAAGAGCTTCGGTGCTCCGCGCATCACCAAGGACGGCGTCACCGTCGCCAAGGAAATCGAGCTCAAGGACAAGTTCGAGAACATGGGCGCGCAGATGGTGCGCGAAGTGGCCTCGAAAACCAACGACGTCGCCGGTGACGGCACCACCACCGCCACGGTTCTGGCGCAGTCGATCGTTCGCGAGGGCATGAAGTCGGTTTCGGCCGGCATGAACCCGATGGACCTGAAGCGCGGCATCGACCAGGCCGTCACCAAGGTCGTCGAGAACCTCAAGAGCCGTTCGAAGGACGTCTCCGGTTCCTCCGAGATCGCGCAGGTCGGCATCATCTCGGCCAACGGCGACAAGGAAGTCGGCGAGAAGATCGCCGAGGCAATGGAAAAGGTCGGCAAGGAAGGCGTGATCACCGTCGAGGAGGCCAAGGGTCTCGAATTCGAACTCGACGTCGTCGAAGGCATGCAGTTCGACCGCGGCTACCTCTCGCCGTACTTCGTCACCAATCCCGACAAGATGACCGTCGAACTCGACAGCCCCTACATCCTCATCCACGAGAAGAAGCTGTCGAACCTGCAGTCGATGCTGCCGATTCTCGAGGCCGTGGTGCAGTCGGGCCGTCCGCTGCTCATCATCGCCGAGGACATCGAGGGCGAGGCGCTCGCCACGCTCGTCGTCAACAAGCTGCGCGGCGGCCTCAAGGTCGCGGCGGTCAAGGCTCCGGGCTTCGGCGATCGCCGCAAGGCCATGCTGGGCGACATCGCGACGCTGACTTCGGGCGAGATGATCTCCGAGGACCTCGGCATCAAGCTCGAGAACGTCACGCTCAACATGCTGGGCGAGGCCAAGAAGGTCACGATCGACAAGGACAACACGACCATCGTCGACGGTGCCGGTTCGGCCGATGACATCAAGGCGCGCGTCGAGCAGATCCGTTCGCAGATCGAGACCACGACCAGCGACTACGACCGCGAGAAGCTGCAGGAGCGTCTCGCCAAGCTCGCCGGCGGCGTTGCCGTGATCAAGGTCGGCGGTGCCACCGAAGTCGAGGTGAAGGAGCGCAAGGACCGCGTCGACGACGCTCTCCACGCCACCCGCGCCGCGGTAGAGGAAGGCATCGTGCCGGGCGGCGGTACCGCGCTGCTTTACGCCACGAAGGCGCTCGAAGGTCTCAAGGGCGACAACGAGGACCAGACCCGCGGCATCGACATCGTTCGCCGTGCGCTTCAGGCCCCGGTTCGCCAGATCGCCGAGAATGCCGGCTTCGACGGCGCTGTCGTCGCGGGCAAGCTGACCGACGGCAACGACGACACGATGGGCTTCAACGCCGCGACCGACACGTACGAGAACCTCGTGAACGCCGGCGTGATCGACCCGACCAAGGTCGTGCGTACCGCCCTTCAGGACGCGGCTTCGGTCGCCGGCCTTCTCATCACCACCGAAGCGGCGGTCGGCGAGAAGCCCGATGACAAGCCCGCCCCGGCGATGCCCGACATGGGCGGCATGGGCGGAATGGGCGGCATGGGCGGCTTCTGAGCCGAACCAGGCGACCATTCGCAAAAACAGGTGGGGCCGGGGAGCAAGCGCTTCCCGGCCCTTTCCTTTTTGCCTGCGCATGTCATCTTCCCGCCTCACAAGGAGGATGCAGGCAGATGGAGCGCGAGGCGGAAATCCGGCGCGCGGCAATGGTCGAGCGGCAGCTTGCGGGCCGCGGCATTTGCGATCCGCAAGTCCTGCGCGCGATGCGCGAAGTTCCTCGCGAGGCTTTCGTGCCTGAAGCCCTGGCGGCATCCGCCTACGACGATTCTCCTCTGCCGATCGATGAAGGCCAGACAATCTCGCAGCCCTACATCGTGGCATTGATGATCGAGGCGGCGTCGCCGGAGGCCGGCGACAGGGTCCTCGAAGTCGGAGCCGGTTCGGGTTACGCTGCGGCGGTCCTGTCGCGCATCGCCGGAACCGTATTCGCGATCGAACGGCACGCCACACTCGCCGAGGCTGCACGTCGCCGCCTGGAGGACCTTGGATACGACAATGCCCACGTCATATCTGGCGACGGCAGCGGCGGACTGCCCGGTGAGGCGCCCTTCGATGCGATTCTTGTCGCAGCACGCAGCACGGATGTCCCCATGGCCCTGAAACGCCAGCTTCGGGTCGGCGGCAGGCTGGTAATTCCCGTTGGCGGCGGCGACATGCAATCGCTCCAGCGTATCGAGCGAACTGGCGAGGAGGCGTGGGAGACACAGGATCTCCTGCCCGTTCGCTTCGTGCCTCTCGTCGACGGCAGCGGCGACGGATAGCAGCGGCGAATCCAAATTTATCGCTGCCGCACGCGCTTTGCGGCCCGGCCGGGCCGGGAAATTTCACACCGGTTCCCGGAAATTACGCATTTACCCGCATGAATGCTGCAACTCGTCGACACGATGTTCCGGTTTCGGCCCCGATGCGGTATCGGTTAAGCAAACGAAAACAATCCGGGGCTTATGGTTATTCCTGTTATGACGGGACCGAAAAAGAACGTTCTACACCGCATTTTGGGCTGGGGCCTTGCCGCCGCAGCATCCTTTGCGCCGCTCTCGGCCGCACAGGCAAGCGAACTCACCAATGTCGAAAGTGCTTTCGACCGGACCTTCGGGACCGAGCTTCGCGCCCCGCGAACTTACGATTCCGCCTTCGAGCGCCGCATCGCGCAGCTCGCCGACGCAGCGAAGGGCCGGATCGGCGTCGCCGCCATCGACCTCTCCTCCGGCCGCAGCATCAATGTTCTGGGCGATCAGCCCTTCCCGATGGCCAGCACCAGCAAGATCGCCATCGTTGCGACCTACCTCGAAGGTGTCGATCGCGGCCGCTGGAGCCTGTCGGACAAGTATCCCCTCATGGTTCCCGTCCCCTCGAAGAAGTTCGACGGACCGATCGCGCCCGTGCGTCCCGGCAGGATGCTGTCGGCGCAAAGCCTGATAGAGCTGACGATCACGCGCAGCGACAACCAGGCGACCGATGCGCTGCTCGCCGCAGTGGGCGGTCCGCGCGCTGTCAATGACTGGGTGCGGCGTGCCGGTATCGCCGAATGGAGCATCAATCGCGACATCGCCACACTCGTGCGGGACGACGGCGCGATCGATCCGGCCGCGGCGATCGAAACGCGCGATGCCGCAACGCCGCGCGCTATGGTCCAGATGCTTTCGGGCATTTACCAAGGCAAATGGCTGAGCGCGCAAAGCCGCAGCGTGCTTCTCGGTGCGATGGAGCGCTGCGTCACCGGACGCCGGCGCATTCCCGCCCAGATGCCCGACGACGCCATCGTCGCCCACAAGACGGGATCCCTGTTCAATACGTCGAGCGACGTCGGCATTATCAGCACGCCCGACGGTCGCGCCGTGGCGCTGGCCATCTACGTCACCGGGCAGGGGACGCGCCTGAATCGCGAGCACCGCATCGCCTCGATCGCGCGGGCGATCTACGACGGGTATCGCGACATCCACATGGCTGAGGGCAAGGCGCGCGCCAGCGGCGGCTACGCGCGCACTGCGTCGCGCTAAGTCCCGGGACGCCGCGGGCAACAGGCCGGGGACGAAACCGGATTTCTCGTAGAATGCATGGACGCGGGCATCGCGTCATCCGCATTTATGCAAGGGCCAGCGTCCCGACATCGTCGGACAGGGCTGTCTCTTGGCCAGTCTGTCTAGGGCTACGGGTCAGGCGCGAGGTATTGCTGCCCGCGCCATTTCCTGAACGACCGGCTTACTCGAGGCCCTTCATCGCAGCTTCGGCGTCGGCAGCGGCCTGCGCAGCGGCTGCCGCCTCGGCAGCGGCGGTGTCCTCGGCAGTTGAGACGGCGTCGGCTGCGGCATCGCTGGCTGCGTCGGCGGCCGGTGCAGCGGCCTCCTCGGCGGGTTCCATCGCATCCGTTTCGGCTTCAGCCGAATAGTCCACCGCCATTGCCGCGTCGTCCGCGGTCATTTCCGCGTCGGTGTCGGCGGCCTGGTCGGAGCAGGCGGCAAGGGCGAGAGCGCCAAGGGCGGCGACGACGAGATTACGCATGTCGGGTATCTATCCTTGTACAGCGAACGGATCCTGGTCGACCGTCGAGCCTGCTTGTAAGCCACAGTCGCGGCAGGCTGCAAGCCGATGAAGAATCGGGCCGGACTATGCCGCTCGCGCGGAAACGAACGAGAAAGGGCGGGGACATCGCTGACCCCGCCCCGTCTTTTTTCGTCAGGCTATGCCGATCAGTCGGCAGCAGCTTCCGAAACGGATTCGTTTTCGATTTCGGCTTCGGCCTCGGTGCCGGCGGCTTCCATATCGTTGCCGGCGTCTTCCATGGCGGATTCGGCGTCGGCGGCAGCTTCGCCCATGGCGTCGCCAGCAGCTTCCATGTTGGCGGAAGTGTCGGCAACTGCCGAATCAGCGGCTTCCGCCGCGGCATCTTCGGTCTGTTCCGAGCAAGCCGAAAGAGCGAGAGCGCCGACGGTGGCGGCGGCAGCGAGAACGATCTTGCGCATGTGTATATAATTCCTTGAACAGCGAGTGGACGAGGCACGGCAAAATACCGCGCCGAAAGTCTGCCCATGGCAAACTTCGACCGGTCAAATAATCGCCTTGGCCCGTCTATGCAAGCGCTTGTCGCGCCGCAGCTTGACTCGCTGCGCCATTCGCAAGGCAGCGTTATGCCCCAAATGTGTCATCCGCAAGGCGATTCCGTGCTCCGGGCACACGAAACGGAGATCGCTGCTGACGCCGCGCCGGGCGGTTGCTACGGCAATGCGATGGCAACCAAGCAGCACCTCTACCTGGTCGACGGATCGGCCTATATTTTCAGGGCCTACCACCGGCTTCCGCCGCTCACCGATCCCGAAGGCACGCCGGTCGGAGCGGTCTACGGTTATACGACGATGCTGTGGAAGCTCGCCGACGACTTGCACAAGGCCGATGGCCCGACGCACCTTGCGGTGGTCCTCGACAAGGCCAGCACGTCTTTCCGCAACGAGATCTATTCCGAGTACAAGGCGAACCGCCCCGAACCGCCCGAGGACCTTGTGCCGCAGTTCCCGCTCATCCGCGATGCCACGCGGGCTTTTTCGCTGCCCTGCATCGAAGAGCCCGACGTCGAGGCGGACGACATCATCGCATCCTATGCCCGGGCCGCGACGCGGCAGGGATGGGACGTCACGATTGTCTCGTCCGACAAGGACCTGATGCAGCTCGTCGGCAAGTGCGCCGAGCCCGACGACGGGGTTGAGGGCGGCTGCATAGACATGCTCGACACGATGAAGAACCAGCGCATCGACGTTCCCGAGGTCGAGGAGAAATTCGGCGTGGCCCCCGAGCTTGTCGGCGACGTGCTCGCGCTGATGGGCGATTCGGTCGACAACATTCCCGGCATCTACGGTGTCGGCCCGAAGACCGCGACCAAGCTGATCCAGGAACATGGCGACCTCGAAGGCGCGCTCGCCGCCGCGCCCGCCATGAAGAAGTCGAAGCTGAAGGAGCGCCTGATCGAGGGCGCCGACATGGCGAGGCTAAGCCGCGTGCTCGTCACACTCAAGGAGGATTGCCCGTTGCCGGTCGCGCTCGACGACCTGAAGCTCGACGCGATTCCGCCCGGGCCGCTGGCCGCGTTTCTCGACAGGCACGGCTTCACCAGCCTGCGCAAGCGGCTCGATACCGGAACGGGCAGTCCTGCCCGCACCACCGAACTTTCTCCCGCGAAACAGGAGACGGAAGCCGCCGCTCCGGCGGAAGGCGCATCGCGCCAGCCGCTCCCCGACATGCCGCCTTGCGACCACGGTGCGTACGAATGCGTCACCAGCCTCGAAGCGCTCGACCGCTGGATCGAGCGGGCCTTCGCCGCGCGGCTGGTGGCGTTCGATACCGAGACCAGCGCCCTCGACGCGATGCGCGCCGACCTTGTCGGAGTGAGCCTCGCGCTGGGGCCGAACGATGCGTGCTACATCCCGCTTGGCCACGGCGGGACGGACATGTTCGCCGAAAAGCCCGAGCAGATCGACCGCGAGAAGGCGCTCGAACGGCTGAAGCCGCTTCTCGAAAGCGATACGGTGCTCAAGGTCGGGCAGAACGCGAAATACGATCTCAACGTGCTTGCGCGGCACGGGATCGCCGTCGCCCCTGTCGACGATACGATGATCGTCAGTTTCTGCCTCGATGCCGGGCGCGACGAGAATCTGCGCGGGCATGGCATGGACGAACTGGCAGAGCGCCACCTCGGCCACTCGTGCATTCCGTTCAAGGATGTCTGCGGCACCGGCAAGAAGGCGATTTCCTTCGCCGAAGTCGCGCTCGACCGGGCCACGTGCTACGCCGCCGAGGACGCAGAAGTGACCTGGCGGCTGCATCGCGTGCTGAAGCCCCGGCTTTCGGACGAGGGCGGCACCCGCATCTACGAGCGCGTCGACCGGCCGCTGATCCCCGTCGTTGCCTCGATGGAGCGGCACGGCATCCGCGTCGATAGAGAAAAACTGGCCGGGCTGTCCGCGCAGTTCGCCGAGGAAATCGGTGCCCTCGAGGCCGAAATCCACGGGCTGGCGGGCGAGAGTTTCACCATCGGCAGCCCCAAGCAGCTGGGTGAGATCCTGTTCGACAGGATGGGCCACAAGGGCGGACGCAAGGGCAAGAGCGGCCAGTACTCCACCGACCAGTCGGTACTCGAGGACCTTGCCGCCCAGGGCGTCGCGATGGCAGGCAAGGTGCTCGACTGGCGGCAGCTTTCCAAGCTTCGCTCGACATATACCGAGGCGCTCCAGGCCGCGATCAATCCCGATACGGGGCGCGTCCACACCAGCTACTCGCTCGTCGGCGCGCAGACGGGCCGGCTTTCGTCCACCGACCCGAACCTTCAGAACATCCCGATCCGCACAGAGATCGGACGCCAGATCCGCGATTGTTTCGTTTCGGAAGCCGGCAACGTGCTGCTCGCCGCCGATTACAGCCAGATCGAGCTGCGGCTTGCCGCTCACATGGCCGACGTGCCCGAGCTGAAAGACGCTTTCGCCGCGGGCGAGGACATCCACGCACGCACCGCCACCGAGATGTTCGGGGTCGTGGACCGCGATACCCGAGCCCGAGCAAAGACGATCAACTTCGCCATTCTGTATGGCATCTCCCGGTGGGGTCTTGCCGGACGGCTTGGCGTCGAACCGGACGAGGCGCAGGCGATGATAGACCGCTATTTTGAGCGCTTTCCGGGCATCCAGCGCTATATCGTGGCGACACTGGAGAAGGTTCGCGGCTGCGGCTACTCGGAGACGCTGTTCGGGCGGAAGACCTGGTTTCCGCGCATCAACTCGAAGCGGCAGGCCGAGCGCCAGGGTTCCGAACGCGCGGCGATCAACGCGCCGATCCAGGGGACCAGCGCAGACATCATCAAGCGCGCGATGGTCCGGATGGGGCCGGCCCTCGAGGATGCCGGCCTGCGCCATGTGCGCATGCTGCTGCAGGTCCACGACGAACTCGTCTTCGAATTGCCGGAGAACGACGTTGCGGCGGCGGGTCCGGTGATCGAGCGCGTCATGGCCGAGGCGGCGCTGCCCTCGGTCAGGATCGACGTGCCGATGGGAATAGAAATCGGGTCGGGAACGAGCTGGGGCGCGGCTCATTGATTCCGGATAAAGCCGGGACGGGTGCTTGAAGGTCCGCGAATACCCACCAAGGTAGGGGCCATGTTCGACCAGATTTCCGAATGGATGGGCAGCCGGCCCGACTGGCTGCACCAGTCAATCATCGCACTTGTCGTCGCCGCGCTCGCCATCGCGGTCGCGCTTGCCGTTCACTACGTTGTCTTCCGGGTGCTGCGCCGCGTCGCTCATGCCAGCGAGAGCGATTCGGACAATATCCTCGTGCGGCGCCTCGCCCGGCCGACGCGGTGGGCGCTCGTCGCGCTGGCGCTTGTAGTCGCAGCGCGGGAAATCCCGATGCTCGACGACATCTGGCAGAAAGTCGCAGGCTTCGTGATGCCCGCGCTCGTCGGCTGGATCGCGCTCGCAGTGATGCAGGCATTCATCGATGCCATGGCATTGCGCGCGGACATCGACGTTGCGGACAACCAGCAGGCACGCAGGCGGCGCACGCGCCTCGCAATCTTCAACCGCATCGGCAGCTTCGTGGTCGTTTTCGTGACCGTCGGCCTGATGCTCCTGTCGATTCCCGGCGTGCGAGAGATCGGCGTGACGCTCGTGGCCTCCGCGGGTCTGGCGGGCCTTGCTGTCGGCGCGGCGGCGCAACCGGCGCTGAAGTCGCTGATCGCCGGCCTCCAGATGGCGCTGACCGAGCCCATCGCGATCGACGACGTCGTGATCATCGGCGGTGAATGGGGCAAGATCGAGGATATCCGAACCACCTACGTGGTCGTCAAGGTCTGGGACGAGCGCCGGCTGATCGTGCCGACCACCAAGTTCCTCGAGGAGATATTCCAGAACTGGACCAAGCGCGGCTCGGAACTTCTGGGAACCGTGTTCCTCTATCTCGATCCCGCCACCGATCTCGCGCCGATCCGCGCCGAGTACGAACGACAGGTCACCGGGAACCCGAACTGGGACGAGCGCGTGCAGGCCGTGCAGCTGACCGACACTACCCCGGACGCGATCCAGGTGCGCCTGCTGATGAGCGCGAAGGATGCCTCCGTCCTGTGGGACCTGCGCTGCGCCATCCGCGAAGGCATGATGGACTGGCTGCGTCGTGAATTGCCCGAAGCCATCGTGCGGCGTCGGATCGAGCCGGCAGGGCCGCTGAGGATCGAAGCGGAGGGGGCGGCCGCCTCCGCGGGCTGACCGCCCGGCCCCTCAGTCCTCGTGCTTCTTCTCGCGCGTCGGTTCGAGCATGCCCGGCGAGATGAATCCGATCGGTTCGACCTGCATCGCGCGCTTCTTGAGCTCGCCCTTCATCTTCTCGTACTCGCGCTCCATCTCGGCAGTAACCGTCGCGCGCGAATCCTCGAGCGCCTCGGTGAAATCGGCTTTCGACACCTGCACGGTCGCATCGCCGCCTCGCCGGATCGCGGTAAGACCCGCGCGCCGTACGACATCTTCCAGGTCCGCGCCGGTAAAGCGTTCGGTCTGCTTCGCGACGTCGCGCAGGTCGACATCGTCGGCCAGCGGCATGCGCTCGGTATGGATCTTCAGGATATGCTCGCGCCCGTCGAGGTCGGGCGTGCCGACGTAGACGAGTTCGTCGAATCGGCCCGGCCTGAGCAGCGCCGAGTCGACGAGCGTGGGGCGGTTGGTCGCGCCGATCACGACGATCGACTGCAGTTCCTCCATGCCGTCCATTTCGGCTAGGATGGTGTTGACCACCCTTGCCGTCACTTGCGGCTCGCCCACACCGCCTCCCGAACCGCGCGCGGGGACGAGCGAATCGATCTCGTCGATGAACACCACGCAGGGCGCGACCTGGCGCGCGCGCGCGAACAGGCGGGCGATCTGCTGCTCGCTCTCGCCGTACCACTTCGAAAGCAGGTCCGAGGACTTGATCGAGATGAAGTTCGCTTCCGCTTCCTTGGCGACGGCCTTGGCGAGCAGGGTCTTGCCGGTACCCGGCGGACCGTAGAGCAGGAAGCCCTTGGCGGGCCGGATGCCCATGCGGTGGAACGCGTCGGGGTTCCTCAGCGGAAGTTCGACGCCTTCCTTGAGGCGCAACTGCGCATCGCCGAGGCCGCCGATGTCGTCCCAGCCCACGTTGGGCATCTGGACCATCACCTCGCGCATCGCCGAAGGCTGCACCCGCTTCAGGGCCTCGACGAAATCGTCGCGGCCGACCGAAAGGCTTTCGAGGACTTCGGCCGGTATCGTCCGCTCGTCGAAATCGAGCTTGGGCATGATTCGCCGCACCGCCTCGATCGCGGCTTCGCGCGTGAGGGCGGCGATATCCGCGCCGACAAAGCCATAAGTCGTGCGCGACAGTTCCTTGAGGTCGACGTCGTCGGCAAGGGGCATGCCGCGCGTGTGGATCGACAGGATCTCGCGCCGGCCGCTTTCGTCGGGCACGCCGATGATGATCTCGCGATCGAACCGACCGGGCCGCCTGAGTGCCTCGTCGATCGCGTCGGGGCGGTTCGTCGCGGCGATGACGACGACGTTCGACCGGGCATTGAGACCATCCATCAATGTCAGGAGCTGCGCCACGAGGCGCTTCTCCGCCTCTCCGTGGACGTTCTGGCGTTTGGGCGCGATCGAATCGATCTCGTCGATGAAGATGATGGAGGGCGCCGACTTGTCCGCTTCCTCGAACACCTGGCGCAGCGCCTTTTCGCTCTCGCCATAGCCCGATCCCATGATCTCCGGACCGTTGATCGAGACGAAATTGGCATCGCTTTCGTTGGCGACCGCCTGTGCGAGCCGGGTCTTGCCGGTGCCCGGCGGGCCGTGGAGCAGGACGCCCTTGGGCGGATCCACGCCGAGCCGGGTGAAAAGTTCGGGATAGCGCAGCGGCAGCTCCACCATCTCGCGAAGCTGGCGGATGGTCTCGCTCATCCCGCCGACGTCGTCGTAGTTGATGTCGGCACGCGGCCCTTGCGCTTCCTCGAACGCCTCGCGCATCTCGACTTCCGTGTTCTCGTCGATGTGCACGATGCCCTTGGGAGTCGTCGCGACAACGTTAAGGCGGATCTGCGTGAGCGCGTAGGCGGGCACATTGAACATCCGCGACAACTGCGGCGGCAGGTCCTGCACGCGCTGCTGTCCGTGCGTCGCAACGAGGTCTCCGGCGACCAGCGGGCGGCCGAAGAAGTTGCGCTTCAGGGCCTGCGAAGGACCCTGGAGCCGCATCTGGCGGTGGGCGGGTGCGAAAACCACGCGCTGTGCGGGGCGCGATTCGGCCTTCTTGACGGTGACATGCTCGCCGGATCCGACCTCGGCATTGCCGCGCAACAGCCCGTCGAGGCGAATCACCTGCAGCCCCTCGTCTTCCGGGTAGGCTGCCACGACCTGCGCAACGGTGCTCTGCTTGCCGACGATCTCCAGCGTGTCGCCTTCGCTCACGCCGAGAGCTGCCATCGCCGATTTCGGCATGCGGGCGATGCCGTGGCCGCTTTCCTCCTGCCGGGCGGCGGCAACCTGCAGCCTTATCGAACGGTCTTCGGTCTTGGTCGGTGCATCTGCCATCGTCGCCCTCCTCTCGCGCGCCGGCCCTGCGCGCGGCGCGAAGGACACTCCGGCTGGAACTAGGAACTGCCGTCCAGATATTCAAACCTGACCGGCTGGTCTTGTTCCGCGAGGCGTAGGGAGTGACATCGCGCAAGTGAGCGAGGCGAGCCCATCGATGCACTTGCGCAAAAAAAGGCCCGGTCGTTGCCGGCCGGGCCTTGGAAGTTTGGGAGAGGATGCCTGAAAGGCAGGTTCGATATGGCCCAAAGCCACTTATTTCGCAAGTGCGAAATGAACATCGCCGGTTGCAATAAATGCATCTACATGACCTAAGCTGATGAAATGACGCAGAATATCCCTTTGTAGGATGGCTTTCTGAAAAATCTTCCGCCCGATTCAAGTCGAATTACGAAACCTGAATCGTGAATCATGCTGCGGCGCATCCAATTCGTTGAACTATAACGGAATTGCGACTGCGAAGGGGTCAGTGCGCGAGGAACAGCGCCGGACCGTCGGGTTCCTCGAGGAAATAGCGGGTAACTCCTCCGAACAGGAATTCGCGCATGCGGCTGTGGCCGAAAGCGCCCATGACAAGCAGTTCCGCTCCTGCGCGACCGACCGCCGCCGCAAGGGTTTCCTCGGTCGAGCCCCGTCGAACCATCTCGTCGAGCTCGGCCTTGATCCCGTATCGCGACAGGTAACGGACCGCGTCCGTCGCGGGAAAGCCGCCCGGCTTTTCGGCGACTGTCAGCACATGGACCGAAGCGCACGAGCCGAGGATCGGTATTGCCGAGCGCAGGGCAAGCGCGGCTTCGTCGCCGCCGTCCCATGCGATGGCAGCGCTGGTCAGCGGGAACCGCAAGGGTTCGTCGTCCTGCACGCACAGCACCGGAGTGCGCGAGACCAGCGCCAGTTCGCCCGCCAGTCCCGCCGACCGCGAAACTACCACCGCATCCGCAAGCCGCCCGCAGCGCGCGAGCGCCTCTACCGGCTCCGATTCGGAGCGCACCAGATCGAACGGCACGTCGTCATGCGACAACCGCTTTTCGAAGGCGGCGGCGTCGGCATCGTCGTTGGCAAGCGCCTTTTCGAGCGCGTCGGCGGCGAAATAGCTTCCGCCCATCGGGTCCATCGCGACGTAGCGCGATACCGGCGTGTCGATCAGCACGGTAAGATGGCCGCCCGTGAACCGGGCGAGCGACAGCGCCGTGTCCAACCGGTTTTCCATGCCCGGATGGCGATCTGCATGAACGAGTATCGAGCGCATCGTGATTCTCCTCAAAGGCGGGACAGCGCTCTTTTATCAAACTTTCGGACTGCGATGCACATGATGCACATCAAGTTCCTGCGGATGCGGGGCCTCGTGCATGCCCGCAGCGGCCCCCTATCGAATTCGTGCAAGAGGCGGTAGAGGTCTCGCCAACCTGCTCCTTTTCGCCACTCAGGGAGACTTCCCAGTCATGAAAAAACTCTACCCGGACGCAACTGCCGCGCTCGACGGGCTGTTGCGCGACGGCCTCGTGATCGCCGCCGGCGGTTTCGGCCTCTGCGGCATCCCCGAAAGACTGCTCGACGCCGTACGCGACAGCGGGGTCAAGGACCTGACCTTCGCGTCCAACAACGCCGGTATCGACAACGAGGGCATCGGAAAGCTCCTGCGCACCAGGCAGGTAAGGAAGATGCTGTCTTCCTATGTCGGCGAGAACAAGGAATTCGAACGGCAGTTCCTGGCAGGCGAACTTGAGGTCGAATTCTGCCCGCAGGGTACGCTGGCCGAGCGCATGCGCGCCGGCGGCGCCGGGATACCGGGCTTCTACACCAAGACAGGTGTCGGCACGCAGGTTGCCGAAGGCAAGGAGACCAAGGTCTTCGACGGCGAGGAATATATCCTCGAGCGAGGGATCTTTGCCGACCTGTCGCTGGTCAAGGCGTGGAAGGCGGACGAGACGGGCAACGTCGTCTTCCGCAAGACCGCCCGCAACTTCAACGTGCCTGCTGCCACCTGCGGCAAGGTCTGCGTCGTCGAGGTGGAGGAAATCGTGCCGACAGGCTCGCTCGATCCCGACTGCATCCACCTGCCGGGCGTATTCGTCCAGCGCATGATCGTGGGCGCGCCCTACGACAAGAAGATCGAATTCGTCACGACCCGCGAAAGGGAGACCGCCTGATGTCCGCCGAACGTACCGGCTGGGACCGGAACCAGATGGCCGCCCGCGCCGCGAAGGAATTGCAGGACGGTTTCTACGTGAACCTGGGCATCGGCATTCCGACGCTGGTCGCCAACCACATCCCGGACGGCATGGAGGTCACGCTGCAATCCGAAAACGGCATGCTCGGCATCGGCCCGTTCCCCTACGAGGGCGAGGAGGATGCCGACCTGATAAATGCCGGGAAGCAGACCATCAGCCAGCTGCCGCAGTCGTCCTATTTCGATTCGGCGACGAGCTTCTCGATGATCCGCGGCGGTCACATCGACCTGACCGTCCTCGGCGCGATGGAGGTGGCCGAGAACGGCGACATCGCGAACTGGATGATTCCCGGCAAGATGATCAAGGGCATGGGCGGCGCCATGGACCTCGTCGCCGGGGTCAAGAAGATCATCGTCGTCATGGATCACAACGCCAAGGACGGAAGTCCGAAGTTCATTCCCGAATGCACGCTTCCGCTGACCGGGACGAACGTCGTCGACATGATCATCACGAATCTCGCCGTGTTCCAGCGGCCCGACCACGATTCGCCTTTCCGCCTGATCGAGATGGCTCCCGGCGTCACTGCCGAGGAAATCGCCGGGAAGACGACTGCCAGGTACGAAAGCTGAAGGAGAGGACGATGACCGAAATGACCGAAATTCCGCTGACCCGCCTCGACGGGACCGGCGACACCCTGGGCGATCACAAGGGCAATGTGCTGCTCGTGGTGAATGTCGCTTCGCAATGCGGGCTTACGCCGCAATACGAAGGCCTCGAAAAGCTTTACGGGCAGTACAAGGACAAGGGCTTCGAAGTGCTGGGCTTTCCAGCCAACGACTTCGGCGCGCAGGAGCCGGGGACGAACGAGGAGATCGCCGAATTCTGTTCGGCGAACTACGGCGTGTCGTTCCCGATGTTCTCGAAGGCCGATGTCACCGGCGAGGGCAAGCAGCCGCTTTATGCCGCCCTGATCGAAGCCGAACCCCTGAAGCAGGGCGATGCTGCCGGCTTCCGGGAAAAGCTGCGCGGGTACGGAATGGCTCCGACCCTCGATCCCGAAGTCCTCTGGAACTTCGAGAAGTTCGTCATCGCGCGCGACGGTACGGTAGCAGCACGTTTCGCTCCGACCGTGGCGCCCGACGATCCCGCGCTCGTCCAGACAATCGAGGCCGAACTGGCGAAGTAGCCGATCGCTGGCGGGCCGTCAGGCCCGCCACACCGTCTCGTAGATGCCGAACTGCGACCGGGGGTGATGGATGAAGCGTCTTTCGTCCTCGATCGCATCGACGGCGACCGTTTCCTGCGACAGGATTTCGACCGCCGCATCGACGCTGTCGAAATAGGACTCGGTCAGGCCGTCCATCGGTTCGAACGAAAGGCCGATCCGTGCGGCGAGGTCCTCGGTAGGCGGATAGTCGACGTGGTTCTGGCGGTATCGCACGCCGTCGACACCCTCGCCCAGCGTCGCGTGGCGATCGAACCAGTGGTGCATGAACTCGTCGTGGGTCATGCCGGGCAGGGCCCGCAGCGGCATGATGTTGTAGATGGGACCGTCCCCCCGCGTGATCGCGATCTCCCGCCCGACGAGAACGGCCGCATGACCCTTGTCGATATGAGCGGCGATCGTTTCCGCCATCGCTGCGACGGCAAGCACCATCGCATCGCGATCGGCATCGTTTTCCGAAGACAGCTGGTAGGCGATGTCGAATGGCTTGGGACTGTCCGCCATCACCTTCTGGTGAGGGATGAGCGGCATGTCGGTGACCCGGCGCGCCAGTCGTTGGGCTATGCCCCCGGGAAGGGTGCCCGCAAGCTCGTCGGCCTGCGCTTGCGCAGCATCAATCGCCGCGTCGATCCCGTTGGTGGCATCGAAGTAGAGGGCGGCCTTGGCCAGCCCGACGCGTTCGCCCATCCTACTCGGCCGCCACTGCGGTCGGGATCGCGCAAGCGGTGTTGGTCGCGTCAAGGACCGCGAACATCCGGCCTATGCCGATGAATTGCGCCACGTCGAAGCAGAGCTCGACGATTTCCTTCTCGCTGAAGTGTTGGTGCAGGCGCGTGAAGTCCTCGTCGCCGACGTCGAAATGATTGAACGCCATTTTCTGCGCGTACTCGATCGCGGCCTTTTCGCGCTCGGTAAACAGGTCGGATGTCTGCGCTTGCGGAAGCGCGGCGATCATTTCCTCGGTCAGGCCCTCCTCGATCGAATCCTGATAGCGCGACTGCAGGCAGTTGGCGCACTGGTTGATCTGGGCGATGGCGAGCCTCACGAGCTCGACCAGCTTGCGGTCGAGCAGGCCTTCCATCTGGAGCTTCCAGTAGAATTCGCCAAAGGCCTCGACGATGTCGGGTCGGTGCGCGACGGCCCGCATCGCGGTGCCGTCACCCACCATCTTTTCCATGTTGACGGCGATGTCCGCCATCTTGGGGTCCATTTCGGACAGTTCGAGAAGTCGGATACGTGACATGGCGGAGGCTCTCCCGTGTGTTTTCGCGAGCATCCTAACCCGCACGCTGCCTCGCGTCACCCGATTCCCGAACGGTTCAGTTGATCGCGGCCTTCAGGTCGTCGACGAGGTCGGTGCGTTCCCACGGGAAGTAATCGCCTTCCGTGGTGCGTCCGAAGTGGCCGTAAGCGGCCGAACGCCGATAGATCGGCTTGTTGAGGCCCAGGCCGAGACGGATGCCGCGCGGGGTCAGGCCGCCGAGGCGCGCCTTGGCGACGGCCCAGATCGCCGCCTCGATCTTCTCGTCGGGAACGGTCCCGGTGCCGCTGGTATCGACGTAGAGCGAGAGCGGTTCGGACACGCCGATCGCGTAGGACACCTGGATGGTGCACATCCGGGCGAGCCCTGCCGCCACGATGTTCTTCGCGATATAGCGAGTGACGTAGGCGGCCGAGCGGTCGACCTTGGTCGGGTCCTTGCCCGAAAACGCTCCACCTCCGTGCGGTGCTGCACCGCCATAGGTATCGACGATGATCTTGCGACCGGTGAGGCCCGCGTCGCCGTCCGGCCCGCCGATCTCGAACTTGCCGGTCGGGTTGATGTGGTAGACGGTCTCGTCGCTGAGCAGTTCGGCCGGGATGACGGACGCGATCGCTCCCTTCACGTATTCGCGGAGCTCGGCGTATTTCGCGGTGTCGCCGCCAGATTTCCCGTCCTTCTGCCAGGGCTCGCAGTAATCCACGGCGTGCTGCGTGGAGACGACAATGGCCGTCGCAGCGACCGGCTTGCCATTGCGATAGCGCAGCGTGACCTGGCTCTTGGCGTCGGGTTCGAGGAACGGCGCCGCGCCCGAGTGGCGGTCTGCGGCCATCTTGTGCAGGATCTTGTGGCTGTAATCGAGAGTCGCGGGCATCAGGTCGTCGGTCTCGTCGCTGGCATAGCCGAACATGATGCCCTGGTCGCCCGCGCCCTCGTCCTTGTTGCCAGCCGAATCGACGCCCTGCGCGATGTCGGCGCTCTGCGGGTGCAGGTGGTTCTCGAACTTCAGGTTTTTCCAGTGGAAGCCTGTCTGCTCGTAGCCGATGTCCTTGACCACGTTACGCACGACATTGGCAATTTCCTCGAACGCGCCAGGCTCCCAGTTGCCCTCGGTATCGATCATGCCCTTGCCGCGAACTTCCCCGGCGAGAACGACGCGGTCCGTGGTCGTCAGCGTTTCGCACGCGACGCGGGCTTCGGGATCCTTCGACAGGAACAGATCGACGATTGCGTCGGAAATCTGGTCGGAAACCTTGTCCGGATGCCCTTCGGAGACGCTTTCGGACGTGAAGAGATAATCGGTGCGCATTGCTCATCCTGTCATATAAAGGAATCTTTATGTCAGGTGCTCGTCTACCGTTTGCGCCTGCGCAACGCAACCGTCGAACCCATCAGGAGCAGCACGGCCCACGCCAGCGGCAGCGCATTTCCGATGCGTGCGAACAGCGTCGGAGCATGCGGCGGGGGGATGCGGCCATCAATCCTGCCTTCGCGGTGACGGGGGATATGGTGGCGTACGATGCCGTTGGCATCGATCACGGCGCTGATGCCGGTGGTGGTGGCGCGAAGCACCGGGAGGCCCTCCTCGATGGCGCGAAGGCGCGCCTGTGCCAGATGCTGCGGCGGTCCCCAGCTTCCGAACCAGCCGTCGTTGGAGGGATTGAAGATGTAGTCCGGCCGATGCTCCGGATCGACGACCTGTCCCGAAAAGATGATTTCGTAGCAGATCTGCACCGCAACGCGGCCGTACTCGCCGAGATCGTAGGTAAGCGGCCCCGGCCCGGCCCAGAAGTCGAGTGCGCCGGGAACTAGGCGTGTCGCTCCCAGCGGCTCGAGCAGCCAGCGCAGTGCGAGGTACTCGCCGTAGGGGACGAGGTGCGCCTTGGAGTAGCTGGCCACGATGTTGCCGCGCCAGTCGATCGCGGTGACCGTATTGCGCGCCGCGATGTCGTCGCCGTTTCTCATGACGAGGTCTACCACGCCCGACATGACGAGCGCATAGGGTCCGACTACCCTGCCGATACGCTCACGCGCAACGGCGGGATCCCCGGCGAAAGTGAACTGGCGGTAGAGATGCGGCGGGTACCCCTCGCGCAGATAGTCGGGAATGCCCGATTCCGGCCATAGCACCACGCGTCGTTCGCCCTCCTTCTCCGGCCTACTGAGGCGTGCGACCTTCCAGAAATTCCGCTCGTAGAAGCGTGCGTCGTTGATGAATTCCTGCCGGATGTCGGGCTGTACGAGAGTGTAGCGTATCGCGCCCTCGGTCGGCTCCAGATATCGCGCGGGCAAGATCATCAGTGCGCCGAGTCCTGCAGCCGAGGCGGATGCCGCCATGAGAAGCGCGAGCCGCCTGCGCCTGTCGCCGCCGGTTAGCGAAAGCACTGCCTGGCGCAGCAATTCGGCGATGACCACGAGCACGCCGGACAGCGCATACGTGCCGGTCCAGGGAAGCAGCAGCGCCAGTCCCTGCGCATCGTATGGGCCGAGCAGCGCGACACCCAGCGGGTTCCAGGCAAAACCGGTGAATATCCACGCCCGCAGCCACTCGGTCACGATCCACAGCGCGGCCAGCGCGATTCCGAAAGGCCAGCCGCGGGCCGAACCTCCAAGGCGGTGGACGAGCAGCCATGCGCCTGCAGTGGCCAGCGCCGGGTAAACGGCCAGATACACCGACAGCAGAACGACTGCGACACCGCCAAGCCAGGTGGGCATGTTCGCTTGGTAGGTAAAGGCGGTCGCGATCCAGTTGTTGCCGACCGAAAAGTGGGCGAGCCCGAAAGCCCAGCCGATCAGGAAGGCATGGCCCGTCCCGCGTGCCCGTGCCGTGCATGCGATCAGGCCGGCAACGGCCAGTATCGTCAGCGGCCAGATGGCGAGAGGCTGGAATCCGCAGGCCGCCACGGCGCCAAGCGCAAGCGCCATGAACGCGGGACGCGCGACCCCATTTCGGGCTGTCTGCAGGATCGTCAGCATGCGCGCCGGGTTCTGGACACGCGGGCGAGGCATGGCAAGCAATCTCGCCGCATCGCCGGATTATCGTCAGGCAGGAACCTGCCAGTCCTTCAGTTCACGGTCTGCAGCGACTCGTCGGCGTCGTCGGAAGGCTTGGTCTTGCGCGTGGCGCGCTTGCGCTTGGGCTTTTCCTCGGCCTCGCCATCGTCCTTGTCGGAAATCGCGGGCGGAAGCGCCGACGGATCGAGGCCGGCTTTGTCGCCGTTTCCGCTGTCTTCGCCTTCGTCGTCAGACTTGCGGCGTGGCTTGCGGGCGCTCTTCGTCCCCCCGCGCGAAGGCTTCTTCTCGCGAACGAACGGATTCTCTGCCGGCTCGAAGATCGAACGTTCGTCATCCTCGTCGCCATCGCCGTCGTCGTCGTTGTCGTCGGAACCGTCGTACCGGTCGTCGTCGTCGTTGCGCCGCGAGCGGTTGCCGCGGCCCTTGCGCCTCGAACGGTTGTCGTCGCGATCGTCGTCGTCGCGACCGCCGCGGTTGCCACCGCCACGGTCGTCGTTACCGTCGTCGTCGCTGTCGTCCTGCGACTGCTGGCGCTCGTCGCGGCGCTGGCGCTGTTCTTCCTGGCGCTGCTTGCCGTCGGCAATCACCCGGAAATAGTGGTCCGCGAACTGCAGGAAGTATTCCTCCTGTACGCGATCGCCGTTCAGGTGCGCATCGTGCGCAAGCTTCTTGTACTTGTCGAGGAGCTGCGGGGCATTGCCGCGCGCCCGGCTGTCGATCCGGTTCTGCGGCTGGTTGCCTTGTTGACGGTTGCCACCGCGGCCGCGCCGACGGTTATTTCCACGATTGCTGTTCAAGGATGATTTCCTCAAAAACCCCAGACTGCCCGGCCGGTTCATTCCGGCGGCATGTCGCATGTCACTCCGCCACGACGCCACACCCACGTCATGGCCCTACACCTGCGTCGGGTACGCGGATGGTTTCCACGACCGCCTGCAAATGCTGGAGTGAAAGCCGCCCGATGGGAAAAATTCCATCCATCTGCTGGCTTCTCCTTAGGCTTAGGGACGATAAAGCGGATTGCCAAGCAAAAACTTAATCCGCGTGCGAAAGTTCGATGACGCGGTCGCGTCCCCCGAGGTCGCGATGGATTTGCCAGTCAAGTCCCGAATCGGCGGCGATCCTGCCGACGTGCGTTGCCTGCGCAGCGCCGATCTCGAAGAAAGCGCGGCCCGCCGCCGCGAGCAGGCCAGGAACCTGCGGGACGAGGGCGCGGTAGGCGTCCAGGCCTTCCGGTCCGGCAAACAAGGCCTCCGCCGGCTCATGATCGCGTACCGAGCGCGCAAGGTCGGCGTCGCTTTCGACGTAGGGCGGATTGGCCAGGACGAGGTCGAAGGGGCCGCCGATGGTCTGCCGCCATCCGGCTGCCTCCCAGTCAGCCTGCACGAAGTGCGCCCTGTCGGCCAGTCCGAGCGTCACGGCGTTGCGCTTCGCGATCGCAAGGGCATCCGCGCTGCGATCGATACCGACGCCCGCCGCTTCCGGCAGGTTCGCTAGGACGGCAAGCAGCAGCGCGCCCGACCCGGTGCCGCAATCGAGGACGCGTTTGGCATCCGGCCGGGCAGCCAGCGCCGCCTCGACCAGCGTTTCGCTGTCAGCGCGCGGGATCAGTACGCCGCGTGCGACCTCGAACGGAAGGCCGTAGAATTCCTGCCGACCGACGATGTACGCAACCGGCTCGTGCCCAAGCCGCCGCTCGACCAGCGCGGCGAAGCCGGGCGGCTCGTCTTCCCGGACATGGCGCAGGAGCAACTCGGAGCGCGAAACGCCCAGCGCGTGCGCCATCAGCAGTTCCGCATCGAGCCGCGCGGTGTCGCAGGTTGCGCCCAGTTGCAGGGCGGCGTCGCGCAGCGCGGTCGCTACCGTGCGGTCAGCCATCCATCGCGGCGAGGCGCTTGGCCTGGTCCTCGGCGGTCAGCGCGTCGACGAGTTCGGACAGGCCCGGGCCCTCGAGGATCTCGGGCAGCCGATGCAGCGTCAGGTTGATGCGATGGTCGGTCACCCGGCCCTGCGGGAAATTGTAGGTGCGAATGCGCTCCGACCGGTCGCCCGAACCTACCATCGCCTTGCGCGCCTCAGCCTCGGCGCCGTGCGCCTCGTCGCGCATCTTCTCGTAAAGGCGTGCGCGCAGGACCTGCATGGCCTTGGACTTGTTCTTGTGCTGCGACCGTTCGTCCTGCTGGGTGACGACGATGCCCGAGGGCAAGTGCGTGATGCGCACGGCGGAATCGGTCGTGTTGACGTGCTGCCCGCCCGCGCCAGAGGCCCGGTAGATGTCGATCTTCAGGTCCTGGTCGTCGATCTGCACATCGACCTCGTCTGGTTCGGGAAGCACGGCGACGGTCGCGGCGCTCGTATGGATGCGTCCGCCGCTTTCGGTGACGGGCACGCGCTGAACCCGGTGCACGCCGCTTTCGAACTTGAGCCTGGCGAAGACGCCCTGGCCCGAGACGTTCGCGACGATCTCCTTGAAGCCGCCGATATCAGAAGCACTGGCGCTGATCACCTCCACCCGCCAGCCCTGATCGGCGGCGAAGCGTTCGTACATGCGGAACAGGTCGGATGCGAACAGCGCGGCCTCGTCGCCGCCGGTGCCGGCGCGGATTTCGAGCATCGCGGGGCGCGCGTCGGCGGCATCGCGCGGCAGCATCGCGATGGCGAGCCGTTCTTCGGCGGTGGGGAGAGTTTCGCGGATGCGGGCGATCTCTTCCTCGGCCAGCTTGCGCATCTCCGGGTCGCTGTCCTGCATCGCGCCGAGTGCTTCCAGTTCGCCGCGCATTTCGCGCACTTCGGCGGCGGTTCGCGCAACCGGCTCCAGCTCGGCATAGTCGCGGCTGGCCGCAACGAACTCGTCCCCCTCGAGCGTTCCCGAGGCAAGCCGCGCCTCGAGCTCGGCGAAGCGGTGCGCGATCTGGTCAAGCCGTTCGTCGGAGACGTTCATTCAGGTCAACTTGTAGCTATCGAACACCCGAGCAGCCTCGTCTGCGCGTCCGAAGTTCTCGTCAAGAAGTGACGACGAGTGGGTTGGCACGCCCTCTCTGACATCCAGAGAGATCAATACAGCCGGTTCCGCCTTCTTTGCCTTGTCGTATCGCTTGCGGGGACTGCCGGTTGCGAACAACTCAGTAGCAAAGCCCGCGCGCCGCATGGCTGTGGCCAATGCTCCGGCTTCGGCTTCTCTGTCAGGGTTCTCTGCCGCGATCGCGATTTCGAGGCGCTGTTCGACCCCGATGCCGGCGTCGTTTACCAGCATCGCCAGCCGCTCGATCCCGGCGGCCCAGCCGACAGCAGGCGTGTGCGGTCCGCCGAGCGCTTCGATCAGGCCATCGTAACGCCCTCCGCCCAGAACGGTGCCCTGAGCACCGAGGCGGTCGGTGACGAATTCGAAGGCGGTGTGGCGATAATAGTCGAGCCCGCGCACCAGCGATTCCATCCGCGTCCAGGCGACGCCGGCGGCGTCGAGCCCTTCGGTGACCTTGCTGAAGAAGTCCTGCGCCTCGCCCGACAGGAAATCGTCGATCTTCGGCGCCTCGGCGGTGAAGGCCCTGTCGCGCGGGTCTTTCGAATCGAGGATGCGCAAGGGGTTGCGATCGAGCCGGTCCTGCGAATCCTCCGACAGATCGCTGCGGTGCGCGGAGAAGTATTCGACCAGCGCCGCGCGCCAAGCCTCGCGGCTTTCCGCATCGCCGAGCGTGTTGAGCTGGAGCGTCACGCCGTCAGCGATGCCCAGTTCGTTCAGGATCTGGTCCGCCATGACGAGCAGTTCGATGTCGGCCTGCGGTTCGGATGCGCCGATGATCTCGGCGTCGATCTGGTGGAACTGGCGATAGCGGCCCTTCTGCGGGCGCTCGTAGCGGAACAGCGGGCCATGCGTTGCCACCTTGAGCGGTGCGTGCTGTTGCCAGCCGCCGGTCAGGAAGGCGCGCGCGATCCCGGCGGTGAACTCGGGCCGAAGCGTCAGCGATTCGCCTCCGCGATCCTCGAAAGAGTACATTTCCTTGGAAACGACGTCGGTCGTCTCGCCCAGCGATCGGGAGAACACGGCGGTCTTTTCGAACACCGGCATTTCCACGCGCCGGAAACGATACAGGTGTCGTACGCGTTCGAATGTCTCGACGACGTGTGCGAAGGCCTCTGCTTCGACGCCGAAGATGTCCTGCGTTCCGCGGATTGCCTGGGGTGTCTTGTCGGGCTTGCTCATGGCCGGCGCGCTTAGCCCCATTGCGGGCGCGGGAAAAGAGCGGCGAACGGCGGAGCTTCCTGTTGCGGTGCAGCATTGCCGGGGTTAAAGCGCGCGCGATCCTTCAATCAGGCATCCCCCGGGTGCCCAATGCAAAGGCATACCATGCGTATCGACAAGATCGCCATCGGCGACAATCCTCCCGAGAGCCTGAACGTCATTATCGAGGTACCGGTGGGCGGCGAGCCGGTGAAGTACGAGTTCGACAAGGAGTCGGGCGCGCTTTTCGTCGATCGCATCCTGCACACCCCGATGCGCTACCCGGCGAACTACGGCTTCGTACCGCATACGCTCTCGCCCGACGGCGACCCGCTCGATGCGCTGGTCGTGGCCCGCTCCTCGTTCGTTCCGGGTTCGGTCGTCCGCGCCCGCCCGATCGCGGTCCTCAACCTGGAGGACGAGCATGGCGGCGACGAAAAGCTGGTCTGCGTGCCGGTGGATTCGACGTTCCCGTACTACACCAAGGTGAGCGAGAAGGGCGACCTGCCCGAAATCGTGTTCAAGCAGATCGAGCACTTCTTCACGCACTACAAGGATCTCGAGGACGAGAAGTGGGTGCGTATCGGCACCTGGGGCGGTGCGGACGAGGCGCGCCGGATCGTCGTGGAGGCAATCGACCGCGCGAAGGACAAGGCCGCGGCCTGAGCCTTTCGAGTGCTATTCGACGGGCCGGTCATGGTCGAGCAGGTCCTTTTCCCGCCCGGCTCCGGCCCGGCGCTCGCGTTCGACCATCGCGGCGATTTCGTCGGCCGGCTCGACGTCTCTCGGGGCATCGACCGGTGCCGATTTGCGCTTGCGCGGCTCCGCCTGCGGTTTGCCCGATGCTTCGTGCGTTTCGAGCGGTAACGCCGCACCGCTGTCGAAACGGAGCCTGTAGATCGGCTCGGGAAGCGCGAACCCGGCTTCTTCGAGCGCCGACTTCACCGCCGGGATCGCCCGACTCCTGGCCTTCAGGAAGTCTGCGTCTCGCTGGTCGATCCAGCCCATGAAGCGAATGACGATGTTCGAATCGCCGACTTCCTGCACGACGGCAAGCGGCGGCGGATCGTCGAGCACGTAGTCGAGGCTGCCCAGGACTTCGACACCGAGGTGGCGCGCCGCGTTAGGATCATCCTCGGCATCGATGCCGAGATCGAACTCGAAGCGCCGCTGCGGGTTTCGTGTGTAGTTCAGGATGACCGCCTTGAAGACCGTGCTGTTCGGGATACGCAAATGATTGCCGTCCAGCGTCATCAGGATCGTCGCGCGGCTGGTCAGGCGGATCACGCGGCCTTCCAGTTCGTCGATCACGACATGGTCGTTCGCGCGGAACGGCTGGCGCACCGACAGCATCAGCGATGCGACGTAGTTCTCGACCGTGTCGCGCATCGCGAAGCCGAGCGCGATGCCGATCACGCCCGCGCCGCCCAGGACTGCTCCCAGCAAGGCGGTCGCTCCCAGGATGTCGAGCGCGATGACGATACCGATGCCGATGAAGAGCGTCCTGATCGCGGTCCCGATAAGGTCGGTGAGGAATGCATTGGGGCTCAGCCGCCGCCACCATGGCAACCGGGCGACGAGGTAGCCGAATGCGGCTATGACCAGCGCTACCAGGATCGCGACCGCGACGAGGGGCAATGCGCGCACGGCGCCGTTGAAGCGTTCCGAAAGCCCGCCGATCGCGGGGTCGAGGTTGCGACCGACCTCCACGTCGCGCTCAAGCTGGTTCTGGACCGTCACGACGCCCGTGACGCGCGAGGCAATGGCTTCCGCCCGGTCGATGTCGTCGCCGGGTACCGCGCCGGCAAGGGTGACGACTCCCGAAGAAACCCGAACCCTGATGTCCTGCAGGCTCTCGATCTCGGCGAAGATGCCGCGTATCCGCTCGGCGATCTGCGCGTCGTCGCCGGCGGCGACGCTGGCCGCGATCGTCGGCGCGGCTGACGGTTCGGGCGCTTCGTTCAGGACCGGGGCGGAAACGGCCGGCGTGAATGCGGCCAGGGCGAGCAGGGCGCAGATCCGGCACAGCCACAAGCGCGAGATGCAGGTCATCTGTGCGGAACGGTTGGCTGAATGGCCGGTTCCGTGCATCGCCCGTCGCGATCAGTCTCCGGCGACGGTCATGCCGTCGATGCGGAATGTCGGGACGTTGATCGCGCGGTGCCATTCGAGGTCGTCGGCGGGGGTCAGCCCCCCGAACATCCCGAGCAGGTTGCCCGCGATCGTGAATTCGGCGACCGGTTCCGCTATCTCGCCGTTGCGGATGCGGTAGCCCGAGGCCCCGCGGCTGTAATCGCCGGTCACGCCGTTGACGCCGTGTCCGAACAGTTCGGAGACATAGACACCGTCTGCGATGTCGGACATCAGTGCGGCGGGCGATGCCGTCCCGGCGGCGAGATGGACGTTGCTCGCCGAAACCGAGGGCGCGCCGTTTCCGCCACGGGCGGCGTGGCCGGTGGGCTGGAGGTTCAGCTGCCTCGCGGCGGCGCTGTCCATGAGCCAGCCGGTCACGCGTCCGTTCTCGACCAGGTTGCGCTCAGTCGTAGGGAGGCCCTCGCCATCGAACGGACGCGACCGCAATCCGCGCTTGCGGTGCGGTTCGTCGGCAACCACCACCGAAGTGTCGAAAAGTGTCTCTTCGAGCCGATCGAGCAGGAACGTCGAGCGACGCGCTGCCGAAAGGCCCGACATCGCGCCTACGAGGTGCCCGATGATCGTCCCGCCGACGCGCGGGTCGAGGACCACTGGCATCGGACCGCTTTTGAGCCGTCCCGGGTCGAGCCGCGCCACTGCGCGCCGTCCGGCCAGTTCGCCGATTTCGGCAGGCGAAAGCAGGTCCGCACCGTGCCGCGCGCGCCGCCAGGCATAATCGCGCTGCATCCGCGTGCCGGAGCCGGCGACCACCGATGCGCTGAGCGAGCGGCTCGTCGTCTCGTACCCGCTGCAGAAGCCGTGGCTCGTCGCCAGCGCCACGCGGCCGCGCCCGCTGCTTGCCGCGCCGCCTTCGGAATTGGTCACGCCCGCAACCGCGCGGGCCGCGTCCTCGCAGGCCTCCGCCATTTCGCGCAAGGTCTCGGGCGAAGGTTCGCCGGGGTCGCTGAGGTCCAGTTCGGGGGGCGCGCCCTGCAGGAGCAGTTCTTCGGGAGCCAGTCCGGCGTAGGTATCGACCGGTGTCGCCCGCGCCATGGCGACCGCCCGTTCGGCCAGTTCGTCGAGCGCGGCGTCGGTCAGGTCCGACGTGCCGATGCTGGCCGAGCGCTGGCCGACAAAGACGCGCAGCGAAACATGCTCGCCCTCCGAACGCTCGACATCCTCGAGCTTGCCAAGCCGGATCTGGATGCTCTCTGCCGCATCGCCCTGGTACACTGCGTCGGCGGCGTCGGCACCGGCGCGCTGCGCGCGCTTGACGAGCGAGGCCGCGCGTTCGCGCGCATCATCGAGGCTGAGCATAGAGTACTCCCGTCGCCGCGCGAGAGCCGCGCAGCCGCATCAAGACCGTTCGCGAGACGATCTAGGCATTGAAGAAGCGTGGGGCAACGCCGGGTGCGTCGCCGGGATCAGGCGAACAGGACGGCAAGCCCCTTGAACAGGGCGGTGAACAGGAAAGGCAGGCCGATGGCGAGCAGCCACACCGCGATCTGGTCGCGGCGAAAATAGGACGAGAGCGCCGGGTCCGACGCCTCGTCGTCGCTCAGCCGGTTCCAGCGCTTTTCGAACCAGCGGCAGGCCGGGATGATGCCGGCGACCAGCACGACGAGGGCGAAATAGGGCAGCAGAGAGCCGCCTTCGGTCTTGAGCGCGTGAACGGTCACGAAAATCTGCAACGCGGTGTAGACGAGCAGGCCGTAGGCGATATTGTCGCTCATCTTGCGTCGCCAGTCGAGGCGGCGAGTGCCGGTGCGGCCGGTCGCGTCTTCGCGTTGCGATACCTTGTTCATGCGGATTCCTTCACGTTCCTCTCCGTGGTCTCCCTTAGAACAATAGTTCATATTCGCTGCAAGGTGATTAAGCAAATTGCAAGCCGGCGCACCCCACGGTCGGACCATGCAGGTCATGCACGAATCTTGCCAAACGATCCGTTCCAGGAGAATTGGCGTCTTGCCCCGTCCGGCCCCGATGCGTAAACCGCGCGGCAGATGACAGACGCCACACGCCTGCCCGAGCCCGATCCCGAGGCGATCGCTGCCGAAGCCGCACCGCCGCTGCCGGAGGCCGGGCTCGAAGTCGTCTCGATCGCAAAGAGCTACGACAAGCGGGCGGTCCTTACGGATATTTCGCTCTCGGTCGCAAAGGGCGAAGTGCTCGGACTGCTCGGACCGAACGGCGCGGGCAAGACCACTTGCTTCTATTCGATCATGGGCCTCGTGCGCCCGGATGCGGGCCGCATACTTCTCGACGGGATCGATATCACCCGGCTGCCGATGTACCGCCGGGCGATCCTGGGGCTAGGTTACCTGCCGCAGGAAACCTCGATCTTTCGCGGGCTCACCGTCGAACAGAACATCGGTGCGGTGCTTGAACTCAACGAGCCCGATTCGGCGACGCGCGAAGCCGAACTGGAACGGCTCCTCGACGAGTTCGGGCTGACCCGCTTGCGGGCGAGCCCGGCGATGGCACTTTCGGGCGGCGAGCGGCGGCGTGCCGAAATCGCGCGCGCGCTCGCCGCCAAGCCCTCGATCATGCTGCTCGACGAGCCGTTCGCCGGCATCGACCCGCTTTCGATCGCCGACATCCGCGACCTCGTGAAGGACCTCAAGACGCGCGGGATCGGCGTGCTGATTACCGACCACAACGTGCGCGAGACGCTCGATATCGTCGATCGCGCCTGCATCATCTACGGCGGCCAGGTGCTGTTCGCGGGCAGTCCGGCGGACCTCGTCGCGGACGAGAACGTGCGCCGCCTCTACCTCGGTGAAGGGTTCACGCTGTGAGGCGGGACCGCCTGCAGGCCTGAGCCATGGCGTTGGGCCCCCGCCTTGACCTGAGGCAGACCCAGTCGCTGGTGATGACGCCGCAGCTGCAGCAGGCGATCAAGCTGCTGGCTCTGTCAAATCTAGAGGTCGAGACTTTCATCGGCGAGGCGCTCGACGCCAATCCGTTGCTCGAACTGGGCGCCGCCGACACGCCCGACGATGCGCGGGGGGAGGGCGACGAGGCACGCCGGACGACGCTCGAGAATTCCCCGGTCGACCAGCTTCTGGGAGAAGGGCGGGGCGGCGACGACAAGCCGCTCGACATCGATCCCGCGACGCTCGACCGCGACCGCGATACTGGCGACGGTGCGGCGCAAGGTGACTGGGGCGGAGCGATCGTGGCGGCCGGCGGATACGGCGAGGACGGTCCGTCTATCGAGGAACGCGGCAGTGGCGGCGAAACACTTGCCGAACATCTCGAGGCCCAGCTCGGGCCGGCCTGCGCGGACATGCGCACCCGCGCTGTCGCGGCGTTCATCATCGGGCAGCTCGACGATGCGGGATACCTTGCCCAGCCGCTCTCCGACATCGCCGGAGACCTCGGCATCGAGGAAGCCGAGGTGGAGGCCGGCCTGCGCGTCGTGCAGTGCCTCGATCCGACAGGGGTCGGCGCCCGGTCACTGTCCGAGTGCCTTGCGCTTCAGGCGCAGGAAGCCGACCGTTACGATCCGTGCATGGCGCGATTGATCGAGAACCTCGACCTCGTCGCGCGCGGCGAGTTCGCGCGGCTCAAGCGAATGTGCGACGTCGACGACGAGGATTTCGCCGACATGCTGCAGGAACTGCGCGGGTACGATCCCAAGCCCGGCCTGCGCCATGGCGGGGGCGAGAGCGCGCCGGTCACGCCCGACATCCTGCTGAAGCAGCGCAGCGACGGCGGCTGGGACATCGCGCTCAACCAGGAGACGCTGCCTCGGCTGATCGTCAATCGCGGCTACTACGTCGAACTGAAGGGATCGTGCGCCGACAAGTCGTCGCGCGGGTGGCTCTCCGAAAGGCTCGCGGACGCGAACTGGCTGATCAAGGCGCTCGACCAGCGCCAGAAGACGATCCTGAAGGTCGCGACCGAGATCGTCCGCCAGCAGGATGGCTTCTTCCGGCACGGCGTCGCGCACCTGAAGCCACTGACGTTGCGGGCAGTGGCGGAAGCGATCGAGATGCACGAATCGACGGTCAGCCGCGTCACCTCGAACAAGTACCTCAACTGCGAGCGCGGGACGTTCGAGCTGAAGTACTTCTTCACCTCGGGCGTTGCGTCGTCGGGCGGCGACGGCGCGGCATCCGCCGAAGCGGTCAAGGCTGCGATCAGGCAGCTCATCGATGCCGAGGCGCCGGATGCGATCCTGTCAGACGATGCGCTCGTCAAGATGCTGAAGGAGCGCGGCTTCGACCTGGCGCGGCGAACCGTCGCCAAGTACCGCGAGGCGATCGGGCTCGGCAGTTCAGTCCAGCGTCGTCGGCAGAAGGCGCTGGCCGGGGTCCGCTAGGCCTCAGCCGAAATCGGTCGAATTCGATCCGAGCAGGATATCGCTTGAGGACAAGGGCGGGGCCGCGTCCAGCGAATCGAGAACGGCGGGAAAGCCCGACATTTGCTGGCTGCCCAGGTTTACGCCCTCGCCATCGAACCGCAGGATCCGCGAACCGTCGTCGAAAGTCAGTAGCGTTCCGGAGGATCCGAACGGGATGCTGACTTCGCCGCCGGATGCGCTGTCGAGGACGAGGTTCGAACCTTCAACGCGGCCTTCGTAACTGGCCGCCTCGCCCTCCAGCACGATTTCGTCGCCGCCGCGGTTGAACGAGGGATCGAATTCACCGTGCGCCGATGCCGCGACCGTCACCGTCTCGTCCGCGTTCGTGCCGACGACGCGCGTAGCCTCGTCGCCTTCGATCCTGGCGTTTCTCGATCCCGGTTCGATATCGATCCGCTTCATTCCAAATTCCCTTTAGCGATCCGGCTTCGCAATGCCTGCACGGCTAGGGCGGGGCAAGCGGGAGGCGACGGTCAAGGCCGCGGACGCGACGATCCGATCTTCGTCGCTGCACCGCAACATTTCGGTTCGCGAAAGCCGAAAGTTGTCATAGGGTGATGCCCGCAATGCCGGACACTTCGCTTCCGCTCGTCGTCGCAGCGCTCCTTGCCGCCGGGGCAGGGGCCGGGTTCGCGGGCGGGATGTTCGGGATAGGCGGCGGTTTCGTGGTCGTACCGGCGCTGATGCTGGTGCTGCCGCTGATCGGCGCACCGTCCGAGCAGCTGGCCCACCTTGCGGTCGGCACCTCGCTTGCGACAATCATCTTCACTTCGCTCCGTTCGGTCCTAGCTCATGCCCGGCGCGAGGCCGTGGACGCCTCGGTGCTGCGCTCGTGGGCACCGTGGGTTGTGCTCGGAACCGTCGGCGGTGCCGCCATCGCCGACCTGATTTCCAGTGCGATGCTGGCCAGCGTGTTCGGGGCGGGAGTGCTTCTCATGGCGATCCATTTCCTGATGCCGGGCTTCGAGGTGAAGCCGGTCGCGACCGAGATGCCCGGCGGTGCTGTTCGCGCCGGGCTGGCGGGAGGCCTCGGCCTCTTCTCGGCCATGCTGGGCATCGGCGGGGGCACGATCACCACGATGGTGATGACGATGTGCGGCTCTCCGATCCACCGCGCGATCGGCACCGCGTCGGGCATGGGCGCGCTGATCGCGGTACCCGGCGTGATCGGCTTCGTCGTCATCGGGCTTGGCGAGCAGGGGCTGCCGTTCGGATCGCTCGGCTATGTCAATCTGCCCGCGGCCCTCGCGGTGATCGTCACCGCCATACTCTTCGCGCCGCTCGGCGTGGCGGCGGCGCACCGGCTCAGCCCGGCGCTGCTGAAGCGCGTGTTCGGAATCTACCTCGTCGTCGTGGGGGCGACGATGATCGCGAAATCCGGAGTGATCTGAACCACCAAGGGGAAAACCGATGCCACTTGATCGTCGCCACTTCCTGTCCGGCACCGCAGCGACTGCCGGCGCTCTATCGCTGGCCGGACGGCTCGCCGCCGCCGAGAAGGCATCGTGGAGCGACGCGGCGAACTTCGGGCCGCCGCACGGCATCGCGCAGCTAAACCGCAACGAGAACCCCTATGGTCCCGCGCCTGAGGCACTCAGGGCCATTGCCGATACCGCGGGTCAGGGTTGCTATTATGCCGACCGCAGTCTCGACCGGCTCGCCGCGATGATCGCCGAGCGGCACCGCGTCTCTGCCAGGCAAGTGGTGCTGGGCGAGGGATCGACCGAGATCCTCTCCGCCATCGCCCTCGCCTGGGGGCGCAAGGGATCGATCCTTTGCCCCGGCCTGTTCTGGGATACGACCGTTCAGTACGGCGAGCGCCTCGGCGCAACGGTCGTCCGCGTGCCGCTCGCCCCCCATATGGGCGTGGATCTCGACGCTATGGCCGCGGCCGTCGAAGAACGAACCGCGCTCGTCCATGTCTGCAACCCCAACAACCCGACGGGCATGCTGACCGACGCCGCCGATATGCGCGCTTTCGCCGCCAGGGTTACACCGCAGGCGACGCTGCTTGTCGACGAGGCGTATAACGAACTGACCGACGATCCTGCCGCCAATTCGATGGTCGACCTCGTGCGGGCGGGCGAGGACGTGATCGTCTGTCGCACCTTCTCGAAGATATACGGGATGGCCGGGATGCGGGTTGGGTACGCGATCACGAGCGAGCTTAATGCCGAACGCATCCGGAACTGCCTGATGAGCTTCGGCGGAAACTCGGCGGGGCTTGCCGCCGCGATCGCCAGCTACGACGATAAGGCTTTCCTGTATCATTCGCTGTCCCGCATTCGCGAAGGCCGGGAGATGATCCTTGCCGCCGTGGCAGCAAGCGGGCTTCGCGCGCTGCCGTCGCAGACCAACTTCGTCTACGTCGAGGTGCCTGATGCCGAGGCAGTGCGCGCGGCAATGGCAGCCCGTGGCATCCATATTCGCGGCGCGTATGGAAAGTGGACGCGGCATTCGCGCGTCAGCACCGGCTATATCGAGGACGTAAGGCGCTATGCCGATGCGCTTCCGCAGGTTATCGATGGCCTAAGGACCTGACGCTCGACGGAGTAACCCTGCCCGTATGAAAACTAGCCTCCTGCTCGCCTCGCTGCTGGCAATCGCGCCCGTTCCCGCTTTCGCCGATGTACTCGTCGACGTGGAGCGCGAACGGCTGAAGGAAGGCCATGCGCTTCCCGTGTTCAAGGCGGACGCATCGTGGCCGAAACTGCCGCCCGACCAGATCATCGGGCAGGTCCCGGGCCTTGCCGTCGATTCTCAGGATACCGTCTGGATCCTGCACCGCCCGAATTCGCTCCATCCGACGGCGACGGGACTTGCCGCCGACCCGCCGATCACCATCGCGTGCTGCCGGCCCGCTCCGCACGTGCTGCGCTTTGATCGCGACGGCAACCTCATCTCTGCCTGGGGCGGCCCGGAGCTCGCACCCGAAATCGACGGGCAGAACCAGTGGCCGGCAAATGTCCACGGCCTCTACGTCGACGACGAAGAAACGGTCTGGATCGGCGGCAACGGCGACGACGATCACGTCGTCCTGAATTTTACCGCCGGGGGTGAATTCATCCGCCAGATCGGCGTTCGCGGCCGGACCGAGGGTAACATGAGCGAGCGCAGCCTCGGCAACCCCGCCGACATCTCCGACGATGGCGAAAGCGTCCTTGTCGCCGACGGCTACATCAACAAGCGTATCGCCGAATTCGACGAGGACACGCTGGCGTTCGTCCGGACCTGGGGCGCATACGGATCGGAACCGCGAGCCCCGGTGCGCGAGGGCGCCTTCGACCAGAGCCAGGCGACATCCACCGGCGACGGCGGCGCCGATCCTGAGTCGACCAGCTTCGGCGATATCGTCCATTGCGTCGTGCGCGGGCCGGACAAGACCGTGTACGTGTGCGACCGGCGGAACAACCGCCTGCAACTGTTTCGGGAGACGCCGGAAGGCGTGCGGTTCGTGCGCGACATCGTGATCGCGCCGTCGACCGGCGGCACGCGGTCGGCCTCCGACGTGGCGTTCTCACCCGACGGCAAGTACGTCTACGTCGCCGACATGATGAATGGAAAGGTCTGGATCCTCCTTCGCGAAACGCACGAGATCCTCGGCTCGTTCGGGCGCAACGGGCGGTACCCCGGCCAGTTCATCTGGCTGCACAGCGTCGATGTCGATTCCGAGGGCAATCTGTACACGACCGAGGTGGGCACCGGCCGCCGCGTGCAGCGCTTCGTGCTGACGGGGATGGACGAATCCACTCAATAGGATAACGTGTGCGCGAAAGCTGGCTCAAGCCAGATGGAAAGCGGGAGAGACCATGCGAAACAACGATCAGCCCGGTATCGGCCACATCGACCAGATCTGCTACGTAACCGACGATATCGAGGCGGCCGTCGCCAAATGGCATCGCGAATGGGGGGCGGGGCCGTTTTTCATGCTTGCCGGCGTGAAATTTCCCGAATGGACCTACCTCGGCGAACCACAGGACCTGCCGATGGACCTCGTCGTCGGTCAGCTTGGTCCGATGCAGATCGAATTCATCCGCCCGCACAGCGACAAGCCTTCGGCCTACAGCCATGCGATGACCGGCGGCTGCGTACTCCACCACTACGGCGTCGTCGTCGACGACCTGAAGGAAGCGGAGGCCCGGCTGGGCAACCCGGTCGCCCTTGCGACTGCGACGTCGGCCGGCGGAACCCCGTTCTCTTACGTCGATTGCCGGAAGGAGTACGGCATGGTCATCGAAATGATCGAGGGGCGCGAGGACGTCCTCGGCATTTTCTCGCTCGTGCGCGAAGCGGCGAAAGGCTGGGACGGAAACGACCTGCTGCGGCCGATGCCCGGCGCCGAGGTCACTCCATAAGAAAACTCCCGCCGGCTTCGCAGCTGGCGGGAGCTTGCTGTCCGTTGTTCCAGGCTGTCAGCGAATGCGCTTGCGCTGGACGAGGTTCACGATGCCGAGCAGGATCACGGCGCCTACGAAGGCGATGATGAGCCCGGTGATAGAGAATTCCTGAACGCTTCCGCTGATACCGAGAAGCGGTCCGGCGACGGCGTTGCCGATCAGCGAGCCGATGCAGCCGACAACGATATTCCAGAAAATTCCCATCGAGGCATCGCGGTTCATGACCATGCTGGCCAGCCAGCCGGCGACACCGCCTACGATCAATGCAATAATCCAACCCATAAGTTCCTCCTCTTAAGGCCTGACCGCTAGTAAACGTCCTCCGAGCCAATTTGTGCCCGACCAGGATGCGCGGGGCAATGTTATTTCTTGCGAATGACATATCGGCGACGAGGTTGGCTTCCGCGATTTGATTGCATTCGGGCTTTGGCCTAGCGTCGTGAGGGGTGTTGCGAGCAAAGGGGCTTGTCGCGATGAAGTGGGTCTTCTGGGGATTCTTTGCTCTTTACGTATTCGCGCTCGCGCTGTTCCTGATCGGCACCTTCGGCTGGTTCGGACAGGCGCAGGATCCGCTGGCCGGTGTCTTCCTGATGCCGCTCGGTTTTCCGTGGAACATCATCGGAGACAGGCTCGGCCTGGTCTCGGTCGCGCTCGGCGTCGGGGCGCCGCTCGTCAATCTCGCGATCCTCTACTGGCTGTGGAAGCGCTGAGCGCGCTCAGTCGGCCCGCAATGTCAGCAGGTAGGCTGCCAGGTCCTCGGCATGGTCTGGGGCGAGGGTGAAATCCATCGCGACCGGATAGTTGTGCGAATCCTGGAGGAACGCCTGCAGGGTTTCGTAGGTCAGCCCCTCCCGTCCGGCGATCGATGAAAAGGCCGGAGCCTCGGGGTTGGGCGAGATGCGCAGCGGCTCGATCGCATGGCAGGTCGCGCAGCGCTCGCGCGCAAACGAAAGTCCCTGCGCTGCCCGGGACGTTATCTGCTCCGCCTCGTGAGCGGTGGATACGGTTCCCGGCGGCGATGCGCACGCAGACAGGAGCGCAAGCGCGGGCAATGCCGTGCCCGGCGACCGCATCGGGCGGATGCCGCGCCGCATCACGGTCTCGTCCTTGCAAACGGCTTGTTAAGCCGGACGATCTGCGCGTTGAGGATCGAGGCGAAACTCACCCACGCCAGATAAGGCACGATCAGCCAGCTGGCGAGCTCCGACCACTGCCGAATACCGATGCACATCGCCAGGACCGAGACCCACAGGAACGGTACTTCCAGAAGCGCCCAGTCCGGTCGCCGCGCCTTGAAGAACAGCGGCGACCACAGGAAGTGGAAGACGAAGTTCGCGCCGTAGAGCGTCAGCAGCAGTTGCCGGTCGTTTTCGCTGACAGTGCCACGCCACGCCAGCACGAAAGCCCACGCGGCCAGGCCGAGGATGATCGTCCACGCCGGACCGAACAGCCAGTCCGGCGGCTGCCACCGCGGCTTCTCGAGGTCGTGGTACCACTCGTCGATCGTCGTCAGCAGCCCGCCCCCGCCGGCGAGAATGACAGCCCATGCGATGGCGAAGATGACCTCGAAACTCATGGCCTGCAGCCTAGGGGCCGCAGGTGCGCGAAGCAATTCACATGATGACGGGATGCAAATGGTGCCGCTTACAGGACTCGAACCTGTGACCCCCGCATTACGAATGCGATGCTCTACCAACTGAGCTAAAGCGGCCTGCGCCGGGCAGGTGGCGGCCTTTACCGGCGGGCGGGCACCGGTGCAAGGGGTTTGGTGAGGCGCGGCCGCGGTGCGCGCGATCCGGCGAGGACTGGCGTTTTGGGCAGGTGGTTCCCGTGCGGGCGAACGGCTTGAGTGCCGTCCGGGCTCAACGAGGAGAATGCGAACGTGGCGGGCAGGATCGAAGGCAAGACGGCACTGGTGACAGGGGCGGCATCAGGACTCGGCGCCGCGATTGCCAAGGGCTTCGCAGCGGAGGGCGCCACGGTGGTGCTCGCCGACATCGACGAGGAGGGGGCAGGCACGCTGGCCACCGAAATCGGCGCGGCGGCCAGCGCGCTCGGTCTCGACGTCACGAAGGAGCAGGACTGGATCGACGCTTTCGGCGCGGTCGGTGAGCGTCACGGGCGGGTCGACGTCCTCGTCAACTGCGCAGGGATCACCACGGTCGGTTCGGTCGAGGACCTTGATGTCGAGGCGTTCCGACACATGCTCGACATCGATCTCGTCGGCGTATTCCTCGGCTGCAAGCACGTCATTCCGCTGATGAAGCGAACCGGCGGTTCGGTGATCAACATCGCCTCGATGGCCAGCATCAAGGCCTCGCACTACCTGGCGGGCTACAACGCAGCGAAGGCGGGTGTTGCGCACATGACGAAATCGATCGCGCTTCACTATGCGCGCCAGGGTTACGGCATGCGTTGCAATTCGGTGCACCCCGGGGTGATTCACACACCGATACTCGACAAGGTCATGGCCCAGTCCGACGAGCCCGAGGCGCTGTTCGACGAATGGGTGCGGGGTCACCCGGTCGGTCGGATCGGCAAGCCGGACGAGATCGCGGCGATCTGCCTCTACCTTGCCAGCGACGAATCGGCCTTCGCGACCGGGGCGGAATTCGTCGTCGACGGCGGTTCGTCGCTCTAGTCCTCCGCGCACAGTAATCGGCTCGACGCTCGTCGTATCGGGTAAGTCGTTCGTCGAGGTTCGAAGTCGTTCGTCAGAAACGACCAGCGCCGGTCGAGCGTAATCGCGCGGCAATCGAAGACGAGGTGAGACCGGCGACCGTTCCTGTCAGAACACACTCATCGCAACGGCCAAGACGGCCACCAACGCAAGATGAGGAGGAAGACACCATGAAGACCACTTTCGCAATCGCCGCCGCCCTGGGCATGGCTCTCACCACCGGCACCGCCTTCGCCAAGGACGTCGAAGTGCGCTACGACGATCTCGACCTCAACTCGGTATCCGGCCAGGTCGAACTGGAAAAGCGCATGGACGACGCAGCTCGCGAGGCCTGCCGCTACGACGAGCCCCGCATCGGATCGCGCCTTCGTTCTGCCGAATCGGTGAAGTGCTACAAGGCCGCCTCGATCAAGGCCAAGAGCCAGATGGCGCAGGTTATCGACAACGTTCGCCGCGGCGGCTGATCTCCCGCCACTTTCCCCCGAAGTGACCGCCGCAGCATGAGGCGGACCGCTCCCCCAGCGGTCCGCCTCGTTGCATTGGTGGTTGACCCGCAGCAGTCCGCGCTGTCGTATGCGTTCCCGATCGGCACCGCCCGGTGCCGCAAAGTCCCATCCGGAACGAGAGGCGGAAAGACCCGATGAAAGCAGCCTGGTATACCGAGAACGGCGGCCCCGAAGTGCTCGAGTACGGAGACCTGCCCGATCCGGAAGTCGGCGCGAAGACCGTGCTCGTGCGGGTCGAGTGGATCTCGATCGAGGGCGGCGACCTGCTCAACCGCATTCACGTTCCGCCGAGGACGAAGCCTTTCGTGCCGGGGTATCAGGCGGCGGGCATCGTCGAGGCGGTCGGTGCGGAAGTTTCGCGCTTCGCCGTGGGCGACAGGGTCATGGCGTTCGACTGGAACGGCAGCCACGCCGAACTGTTCGCGGTTCCCGAGCACTATGCCTACGCCGTGCCCGATGGCATCGACCTGCGGCTGGCATCGACGATCCCCGTGCCGTTCGGCACCGCGCACGATTCGCTGTTCGAGTACGGCGACGTCGCGCCGGGCGAGACCGTGCTGGTGCAGGGCGCTGCAGGCGGTGTCGGGCTTTCGGCGGTGCAGCTTGCCGCGAAGGCGGGCGCGACGGTCATCGGCACGGCATCGGGCAAGGACCGCCTCGCGCGCATCGAGCCCTTCGGCCTCCACCACGGCATCGACTATACGAGCGAGGACATCGCCGAACGCTGCAGGGAGATCACGGGCGGCAAGGGCGTCGACATGGTGCTCGACCTCGCGGGCGGGCGCGGCAAGGACAAGCTGGTCGAAGCGCTGCGACCGCATGGCCGGTACCAGGTGATCGGCGCCGCCGAGGGCACGTTGCCGACCTTCAACTTCTTCGAGCTCATCAGGAAGGCGATGCGCGTGAACGGCATATCGTTCGGTCGCGACATGCACACGACGCGGGTGCGCGACATGCTGGCAGATCTCACGTCCAAGGTCGCCTCGGGCGAGCTGCAGATGCCGGTCGAACGCGAGTTCCCGCTCTCGCAGGTGCGCGAGGCGCATACCTTCGTCGCCGAGGGCCATCCCTTCGGCAGGGTGCTGATGAAGCCTTGAGCTGCCGGACGAACAGGATGGAGGCCCGAGCCGGAATCGAACCGGCGTATACGGATTTGCAGTCCGCTGCGTCACCACTCCGCCATCGGGCCGTCCGGGCGTATTCGCGTGGGAAGGCGGCCCTAACAATGGTTTGTGGCCCGCGCAATCGGATTCGGCGGCTTGCCGCAAACCCGTGCCCCCGGACGATGCCGGGCGAGGTTGTGGCATGATGTTGGGAGCGGTCCTCGCAGGCGGTGGCTCGACACGCTTCGGCAGCGACAAGGCGCTGGCCGAGCACGAGGGGCACACGCTGCTGGCCCGCGCCGTCGACGCGCTTTCGGGCTGGTGCGAATATGTCGTCGTGGCCGGGCGCCCGACCGCCCCGGCACCGACCATTCCCGACTGGCCCCGCCCCGACATGGGGCCGCTGGCCGGCATTGCGGCGGCGCTGCGGCTTGCGCGGGACGAGGGATACGATCTGGTTCTGACCTGCGGGGTCGATTCGGTCGGGCTTCCCGAAAACCTGCCGGAAGCCCTCGGACCCGCACCCGCATGCTTCGCCAGCCAGCCTGTCATCGGCCTCTGGCCGGTCGATGCCGTCTCCGTAGTGGAGGCGCTGCTGTCCGATCCCGGCGAGCGTCATTCGATGCTGCGTTTCGCCGAACTGGTCGACGCGCGGCTGGTGGAAGGTGCAGCCGTTGCGAACGTCAACACACCCGCAGATCTCGCCGCGCTCTCACGCCGGAGCGACGGCACCTAATCAATCCGGCGACCCTCGCGGACGATCGGCGCGGAAATCAAATGGTCGCCCGGATCGCCTGCGCGGGAAAGCGGCACCGCACTCTCGCGACTGTTTTCGAAGGCAGGACGAACGGCATATCCGCCGGGAACGGTTTCCACCATCGCTCCGAGGCCGACCGCCTCGAGCTTGGACCGCAAGCGCGAGACGTGGACGGCAAGGCTGTTGGTCTCCGGCACGAATTCGAGGCGCCATACGTCCCTGAGCAGCGCAGACCTCGAGACCGCGCCGCCCGCTTCCTCGCCCAATCGCCAGAGCAATTCGAATTCGCGCGGATGCAGGGCGAGCGGACGATCGTCCAGGAACGCCTCGCGCGCCATCAGGTCGAGCATCAGCGGGCCGATCGTGCGGCGGGGAGGCAGCATCGCCATCGCTTCGCCCAGACGCATCGCGCGTGCTTCCAGTTCGGGAAGGGCGATGGCCTCGCCGACGACTTCGCCGAAGCCGAGCCTGAGCATCCTTGCCCGCTCTGCCGCGCTTCGCACGCCGAGGAGCATGATCGAATGGCGTCGCGCCTCGTTCGCCATAGCAAGGATCCCGATCCAACGCGCCGGCGGGATGTTTCCGAACTGCGCCAGTGCTGGAACCGCGCGGGCCAGGCCGGGCCGCTGCTCGAGTTTCCAGCCGCAGGTGCGCAGGTCGTAGCAGTCAGGAATCCCGCCCGGAGACAGCCAGCGAAAAAGGCGCAATTGGATCGTCTTCCCGTCCGCCCGAAAACACGCTCAAGTTGCCGCTTCCAAAACGATTTGTCACCTCAGTCCCGCGAGGTGTTCACTCCCTTGCTGGCCAGGTAGCGCTTGACGTTGCGCGCGGCCTGCCTGAGGCGCTGCTCGTTCTCCACCATCGCAATGCGCACGAAGCCTTCGCCGTCCTCGCCGTAGCCGACGCCAGGCGCGACCGCGACCTCGGCCTCGGTCAGCAGTTCCTTGGAGAACTCGAGGCTTCCCATCTCCCTGAGGGCGGGTGGCAGCGGCGCCCAGGCGAACATCGATGCCTTGGGCGCGGGAATGTCCCACCCTGCGCGACCGAAGGCCTCGACCATCACGTCGCGCCGCTTCTGGTAGAGTTGCCGGTTCTTCTCGACGATGTCCTGCGGACCGTTCAGCGCGGCGCAGGCGGCGGCCTGTACCGGGGTGAAGGCGCCATAATCGAGATAGCTCTTCACTCGCGTCAGCGCGGAGATCATCCGGCGGTTGCCTACCGCAAAGCCAATGCGCCAGCCTGCCATCGAATAGGTCTTTGACATGCTGGTGAATTCCACCGCGACGTCCTTCGCCCCCGGAACCTCGAGGATCGAGCGGGTCGGGCATCCGTCATAATAGAGTTCGGAGTAGGCGAGGTCCGAAAGCACCCAGACCCGGTTCTCCCTGGCCCAGGCGACGAGCCGTTCGTAGAAGGCAAGGTCGACCGTCTCGGCGGTGGGGTTCGACGGGAAGTTCACGATCAGGACCGATGGACGCGGCACCGTGAAGGCCACCGCGCGGTCGAGCGATTCCCAGTAGTGCTCGTCGGGCGTCGTCGGCACCGAGCGGATGGTCGCTCCGGCAATGATGAAGCCGAAGGTGTGGATCGGGTAGCTGGGATTCGGGGCCAGCACGACATCGCCGGGTGCGGTGATCGCCGTGGCAAGGCTCGCCAGGCCCTCCTTCGACCCCATCGTCACGACGACTTCGCTTTCGGGATCGAGATCGACGTTGAACCGGCGGCCGTAGTAGTTCGCCTGCGCGCGCCTGAGGCCGGGGATGCCTTTCGACTGCGAATAGCCATGCGCGTCGGGCTTCTGCGCAACTTCGCACAGCTTCTCGATCACGTGCGGCGGCGGCGGCAGGTCGGGGTTGCCCATGCCGAGGTCGATGATGTCCCGACCCGCCTGGCGTGCCGCGTGGCGCATCGCGTTGACTTCGGCGATGACATAGGGCGGCAGGCGCTTGATGCGGTAGAACTCGTCTTCCATGACCTCTCGACATTGCTGTTGCGCGGCCAGATTGCCGCACGGCGCCCCCTGTAATCGATAAAGAGAGTCTGGCAAACGGGCGATGTGCGGGTCTAGGATGCCCGCCGAGCACGAGGCCGCGCAGCCCGCCCGTACGGCGATCGCGATCGGGCCTTAGGAGATGTAGCGACATGGCAGACCGTCCCAAGCAGCAGCCCGACGAGGTGATCGACGCTTTCACGGGGCTCTTGAAGAGCCAGTCGGATGCGACGAGGCAGATGATGGAAGCGCTGCTGCCCGGCACGGAAATCCCGGTCCCGGATACCGACGACGCCGCGCAGTGGGCGGAGGCCGGCAAGAAGCTCCAGAAGCTGCTGATCGATTTCCAGTCCGAGCAGGCGCGCAAGGTCGGCGCGGCTCCGACGCCCTATGCCGATCCGGCGAAATGGTTCGCGACCTACAGCAGCTGGTACGGCCAGATGCCGCTGTCCGACCCCGACACGCAGAAGAAGCTCTGGGAGGACGGGCTCGCGCTGTTCGAGACCGTGCTCGGCCAGTACGGCATCGGCCCGCGCGCCGAGGAGAAGGGGGGCGAAGCGCCCGAGCTGCCGCGCAAGGACCGTCGCTTTTCGGACCCGCGCTGGAGCGAAAATCCGTTCTTCGCGATTGTCCACCAGGCTTACCTGATGCTGAGCGAGAACATCGAGCAGATCGCCGAGAACCTCGACGGGATCGAACCTGCCAGGAAGCGGCAGATGGTCTTCGCGACACGCATGCTGCTCGATGCGCTGAGCCCGTCGAACTTCCCGCTGACCAATCCCGTGGCCCTCGAGCGGGTGCGCGAGACGAAGGGCGAAAGCTTGGTCAAGGGCCTTGAAAACCTGCTTTCGGACCTGACGCGCGGCCAGCTGACGCATTCGGATCCCAGGGCCTTCGAACTGGGCAAGGACCTCGCCGCGACCCCCGGCAAGGTGGTTTACGAGACGCCGCTGTTCCAGCTCATCCAGTACGCGCCGACGACGGAGAAGGTGCTCGAGGCGCCGCTCGTCATCTTTCCGCCGTGGATCAACCGGTTCTACATCCTCGATCTCGTCCCCAGGAAAAGCTTCGTCAAATGGGCCGTCGATCAGGGGCTGACCGTTTTCATGGTCTCCTGGAAGTCGGCGGATGCGAGCATGGCGGACCTCGAATGGGACGATTACATCGCCGCCCAGATCGAGGCGATCGACAAGGTCTGCGAACGCCTGAAGGTCCCCTCCGCGCACACGATCGGCTATTGCGTGGCGGGAACCACGCTCGCCGCGACTCTGGCCGTCCTTGCCCGCAAGGGCGAGGCGGACAAGGTCAGGAGCGCGACCTTCTTCACCGCGCAGGTCGATTTCGAGCATGCCGGCGACCTCAAGAACTTCGTGGACGACGCCTCGATCGAAGTGATCGGCCAGCTCGCGCAGGACGGCTACGTCGACGGTCGCTATCTTGCCGCGACGTTCAACCTGCTTCGCGGCAACGAGCTTCTCTGGAACTACGTCTCGAAGAACTACCTGATGGGCGAGGAGCCCACCGCGTTCGACCTGCTGCACTGGAACGGCGACGTCACCAACCTGCCCGCCAAGTGGCACCGCAGGTACCTGCGCGATCTCTACCGCGACAACCGGCTCGTCGTGCCCGATTCGCTGAAGGCCTGCGGCGTGCCGCTCGACCTCAGGCGGATCGAGACGCCATGCTACATCCAGGCCGGGCGCGAGGACCATATCGCGCCGGTCGAAAGCGTGTGGAAGCTGACACGGTACCTCTCCGGCCCGTGGACCTTCCTGCTGGCCGGGTCCGGCCATATCGCGGGAGTGGTCAATCCGCCCGCCGCCGGGAAATACCAGTACTGGGTCAATGACGCGAACCCGGATTCGCTCGACGACTTCATCGCCGGCGCTACCGAGTATCCCGGCAGCTGGTGGCCGCACTGGGAGGCATGGCTGCGCGACCACGATCCGGCGGAAGTGAACGCCAGGGGCAAGCGCAAGCCTGGCGGGCGCGGCGACAAGGTGGTCGAGGACGCTCCGGGGCGCTACGTCAAGACGCGCTGAGGACCTCTATTCCCGCGACTGCGGCGTGGCTTCTTTTTCACTTTTGTTGCACTGCACAAAAAGTGGTTGACCCCGCATCCGGCATGCCTTATATTGCACTGCAGCATACGGGGTGAGACGTGTTTTCGCCCCTTGACGCTCAAGCAGTTTCGAAAGGGCATTCGGGAATGGCCGAGAAAGACGACAACAAGGCCGAAGCTTCGGCAGAGAAGGCATACGCTGCAGCTTCGGAAGCTGCATCCGATACGCCGGTCGAGAAGACGGCCGAGCCGGAAGCGAAGCCTGCCGAGCCTGCCAAGGCAGCGGCCAAGCCTGCTGCCAAGAAGGCGGCGGCCAAGGCTCCCGCGAAGCCCGCGGCCCGCGCCAAAGCGGCGCCGAAGGCTGCGAAGCCTCGCAAGGCTCCGGCCAAGCCGGCCAGGAAAACCCCGGCTGCGAAGCCGGCGGCCAGCGCGAAACCGGTTGCTGCGGAAAAGCCCGCTGCCGCGCCCGCGCCTCAGAAGAAGGTCGAGCCGGCCAAGAGTACGGCCCCGGCACCGAAGTCCGTTACCGCATCGAAAACCCCGTTCAACTTCACGCTTAAGGATACCACTATGCAGATGGCACCGCAGTTTTCCGAAAACATGAGCAAAGTCATGACCGAAGCCCAGTCGAAGGCGCAGGAAGCTTTCGAGAAGAGCAGCGCGATGCTCGGCGACTACACCGAGTTTGCCAAGGGCAACGTCGAAGCCATGGTCGAATCGGGCAAGATCTTCGCCGCCGGCATGCAGGACATGGGCACCAACCTCGTCGCCGAAAGCCGCACCGCTTTCGAAACGATGAGCTCGGACGTCAAGGAAATGGCTTCGGCCAAGACTCCCTCCGACTTCATGAAGATCCAGAGCGACATCATGAAGCGCAACTTCGACCAGGCCGTTGCCTATAGCTCGGCCAACAGCGAAGCGATGCTCAAGCTCGTCAACGAGACCATGGCGCCGATCTCCAGCCGCGTCAGCCTCGCGGTCGAGAAGGTCCGCACCGCGGCCTGAAACGCCCGATAGTCGCCGCGTCCATGACTGCGGCGACCGGCAGACAAGCACGGGCCGGGCGGCATTGCCGTCCGGCCCGTTCGTCGTTAGAGCCCGCTGGAAGCCCCAGCGGCTTGTCCTGTGCCCCCGCAATGCGATATTCTTGTTACATGCTAGCAACCGGCAACGTTGATGATTCCCTGCTTCGCGCCGTCCGCAACGCGGGCGAAGGCGAGGGACCGGGTGACGGAGACGACGGGCAGGGCCAGGTCGGCATCGCTACCAAGGCGCGTGCGAAACCGAAGAAGCCCAGCCAGTTCAAGGTGCTGATGCTCAACGACGATTACACACCGATGGAATTCGTCGTGATGGTCCTGAAGCGGTTCTTCAACATGGATCTCGAGCAGGCGACACGAGTGATGCTCCACGTGCACCAGAAGGGTGTGGGCGTGTGCGGCATCTTTCCCTACGAAATAGCCGAGACCAAGGTGAATCAGGTGATGGATTTCGCCCGGCAGAACCAGCATCCGCTGCAGTGCACTCTGGAGAAGGCCTGATCCGCACGGTGCCTTTCCGGCGGCGAAGCGCCGACCTGGCGAACGTCACGTTTCACGTCCTAGGCTTGCCCACAGGGGTTCGGGCGGGATAAGGCGGCGTTGAAGGTCCGGCCGAACCGGATCGCACGACCGCTACGAGCAGGCAGGCCGCTTGAAATTCCTTACCGCCATCGACCGCTACATTTTCCGGCTGGTGCTCATGCCGATGCTGGGCGTGTTCGTGATCGCGGCATCGCTGCTCATTCTCGACAAGATGCTCCGCCTCTTCGACTTCGTGGCGACCGAGGGCGGGCCGATCGGCGTCGTTTTCAAGATGCTGGCGAACCTGCTGCCCGAATACGCCAGCCTCGCCATCCCCCTTGGCCTGATGCTCGGCATCCTTATCGCCTTCCGCAAGCTGGCGACGTCGAGCGAGCTCGACGTGATGCGCGCCGTGGGGCTCAGCTACACCCGGCTCCTGCGCGTGCCGTTCATCATCACGGTGCTGCTGGCGGCTCTCAATTTCGCGATCGTCGGCTACATGCAGCCGCTTTCGCGGTACTATTACGAGCAGCTCCAGTTCGAACTCCGGTCCGGTGCCCTCGGCGCGTCGATCAAGGTCGGCGAGTTCACCACGCTGCAGGACCGCATGGGCCTCCGGATCGAGGAGAGCCGCGAAGGGGGCTCGCGCCTCATCGGAATCTTCGCGCGCGTTGCGAACGACAAGGGTCAGGTGCTTTCCATTTCGGCGCGCGAAGGGCAGTTCCTGGCGCTGGAGGGTTCACCCGACACGATCATCCTGCGCCTGCTCGACGGGCAGATCGTCCAGGACACGACCGGCGGCGATCCGCGGGTCCTCAGCTTCACGCGTCACGACCTTCCCATCGACCTGCCCACGATCGAACGCTTTCGCGAACGCGGAGGCAAGGATCGCGAATACATCCTGCCCGAACTGCTCAGGATCGGCTGGAGCCCGGCAGCTCCGGAGGAGGCGCGCGTGTCCAGCCAGGCGGCCTTCAATTACCGCATGGTCGAAGTGGTCATGATGCTGCTGCTCCCGCTGCTTGCGGTGGCGCTTGCCATTCCGCCCAAGCGATCGACGTCCGCGCTGGGGCTGTTCGTCTCGATCGTGCTCGTCGTCGCCTATCACAAGATAAACCAGTACGGCGAAGCCGTGGCGGCGCTGGGACTGATCAACCCGATCGTGGCGCTGTGGGGGCCGTTCTTCGTCTTCGCAGCGCTGATCCTGTGGATGTACTATCGTGTCGCCTACGTGCCCGGCGGTCAGGCGATCGGCTGGCTCGAGAAATTCGCCGCCGACGTCGCCAAGCGCGTCAAGAAGCTGCTCAAGCGCCATCGCGTGCCGGGCCTGCCCGATCCGCAACCCGCGTGAGCTGAAGGACGCGCATGCACCTCGAATTCTTCCCGTCGAAGACACTGACGTTCTATCTGGCGCGCCTTTTCATCACCCGCATCCTGGCGGTGCTGGTGATGCTCGTGCTGATCCTCATGATGCTCGACCTGCTGGGCGAGAGCGGCAAGATCCTTGCCGCAGAAGGCAACGGCGATGCGCAGCTGTGGACGTATGCCGGCCTGCGCGTGCCGCAGCTCGTCGCCCGATTCCTGCCCTACTCGGTGCTGCTGGCAACGATTATCACGCTGGCGACGCTCAACCAGAACAGCGAGGTCATCTCGATGAAGGCGGCGGGGCTGTCCGCGCACCAGGTGCTCGCGCCGCTGCTGCTCACGGCGGCGCTGGTCTCGCTCGCCAGCTTCGTCTTCAACGAAAGGATCGTGACGCGTGCCACCGCCACCCTCGACGCGTGGCAGGCGGTCGACTACGGACCCGTGCCCGAGGATTCGGGCGTGCGGAGCAACGTCTACTTGCGCGACGGGGGCAACATCATGCTGGCCGCATCCCTGTCCGGGAGCGGCAACGCGATGCGCATGCAGGGCGTCACCTACTATCGCCGCGACGCCGGCGGAACGATCGTCGAGCAGATTCGTGCCGATTCGGCGACCTTCGCCAATCCCGGCTGGCGGCTCGACAACGCGACCGCCTTCGACGTGCGCGAGACCACCACGCGCGAGGCCGGCACTCTGGTGCTTGCAGAGGACGTAGAGCCCTCGCAGATCGCGATCAGCTCGGTCGATGCCGATTCGCAGAACCTGATGGAACTGTCGCGCTCGATCGAGGCGTTGCAGGCCGCCGGTCGCCGCACGACGCAGCTCGAAGCGGCATGGTGGCACAAGATCTCCGGGCCGCTCTCGGCCATGCTCATGCCTCTGCTGGGAGCGATCGCCGCTTTCGGGCTGGCGCGATCGGGACAGCTGCTCGTTCGCGCGATCATCGGCATGGCGCTCGGCTTCGCCTATTTCGTCGTCGACAACGCCGCGCTCGCCATGGGCAACTTCGGCGGATACCCTCCACTCATCGCGGCCTGGGCGCCGTTCCTGCTGTTCGCGCTGGTCGGCGAGACCGTGCTCGTGCGGACCGAGGAATAAGGTCGCTCAGCGAGGGCGCATCGTGCTGCGCGCGATCCTCCCGATCAGGTGGAGCAGCCCTGGATGGCTTGCCCGCGCGTAAGTCGTCTCCATGCCGAGGTGCGCCGAAAGCCGGCGATGCGCCTCGCCCAGCGAATGATAGGGCATGCTGGGCAGCAGGTGGTGCAGCGCGTGGTAACGAAGGCCGACGGGCGCCCACAGGAAAGGCAGCACGCCGGGCGGGGGCACGTTGACCGAATCGAGGTACTGGGCCGTCACCGTCATCGCTTCGCCCTCGTTCTCCCACAGGTGCGCAACGAGAGTGCGCAGCTGGTTGAGCACGGCGACGGCGGAAATGATGCCGAAGGCGATGGCCAGCGGCATCCAGCCGATCACGAAGATGCTGGCGACGAGCGCGAACGACCACAGCGTCGTCCCCAGTTCCTGCCAGAAGACCATTCGCCCGAAATCGCCTGTCGGAAGGCGGCGGCGGAAGGCGGGATTGATCGCCAGCGCCGATGCCCGCTCCCAGACCAGCCTGCGAACAGGCGGCAGCACGATTCCTAGCGGCACGAGGACGGCGGAGCGGACCAGCAGCGCCACCGGCAGGAGGATTGCCGTCACCAGGAACAGCGGCAGCGACCACCACTTCATCAGCGCGAGCGGGAGGTACTCCGGGTCTTCCCGCGTCCCGTAGCGCGTGCGCGCGTGATGCAGCGTATGCACGTTCTCGTACATGAAGGAGGGCGTCAGGAGCGGGATCCCGACGAGCAGGTTCCAGGCGAACCGGAAGCCGGGAAGCGCATCGCGATGGATGTGCGTCAGTTCGTGAATGAACAGCAGGGCGCGGTACAGCGCGAGCACGGCTACCACGGCGAAAACGACTGTCAGCGCAGCTCCCTCTGCAAGGATCGCCCCTGCGAGCGCGGCATAGCCGACGAAGGCCGAGCCGAGCATGTCGGGCCAGTAGATCGCGGGCCGCGCGTCCGAAATGTCGCGGGTAAGTTCGACGGCTGCGCGCAGCATGGCCTTGTCGTCCTCGATCGCGACGCGGTTCGCGGCCGGCCGAGCGATCGTCGGTTCGTTCGTGCCCTGTGCGCGGGTCAAGGTTTCCTGCATCGCCATGCCGTCAATTCCACAAGTGGTCCCGGTCGAGTCCCTGTTGCTGCGGGGTGGTCGGTCGTTCGCCGGGGCGCCGTTGGCGCAAGCGAGTTCGCTTGACAAGGTGTCTCGACCGCCCGCATTTCGCGAAACCCGACTTAACTAGACCCGAACAAAGGCAGGAACGTGGCCGCGGCCGAGCTATTCATCGAACCCGTTTCCGACAAGGCCGCGCGTGCCGAATTCGTCGATCTTGCCTATCGCATGCATGCCGGGGATCCCAACTGGGTATCGAATTTGCGGATCGAGGAGCTTGCCAAGTTCACTCCCGGCAAGAACCCGTTCTTCGAACATGCGCGCTGCCAGCTTTTCCTCGCAAGGCGGGGAGGACGCACGGTGGGGCGGATTTCCGCTCACATAGACGAGATCGCGCTCGCCCAGCCACCCGAGCAGGGCATGGGACCGGGAACCGGCAACTGGGGCGCGATGGAGGCCGAGGACGAGGAAACGGCGCGCGCGCTCATCGTCCGGGCCGAGCAGTGGCTTCGCGACGAAGGCATGACTCGCGTCCTGGCGCCGATGAACCTTTCGGTCTGGGAGGAGCCCGGCCTGCTGGTGCGCGGGCACGACCACGCGCCGATGGTCATGATGGGCCACCATCCCGCGCACTACCAGCCGTGGGTCGAGGGCGCGGGGTACGAACGCGTGAAGACGCTCTACACCTACGAACTCGACATCAGGTCCGAATTCCCGCCGATCGTCCGGCGCATCGTCGCCTCGGGGGAGAAGAACCCGAAGATCGTGATCCGCGAGGTCGAACTGAGGCACTTCGACCGGGACGCCGCGATCATTTGCGACATCCTGAACGATGCGTGGGCGGACAACTGGGGGTTCGTGCCGTTTACCGACGAGGAAATCGCGCACACCGGCAAGAAGCTGAAGCCGCTCGTCCATCCCGACCTCATCCGCATCGCCGAATACGAAGGGGAGCCGGTGGCGTTCATGATGACGCTGCCCGACCTCAACCAGGCACAGAAGCGCATCCTGAGAGCCGATGGCCGCCCGTCGCTGCTCGGCTGGCTCAAGCTTCTGCGCTGGCTGCGGCGTCCGCGACCCGCCGACATGCGCGTGCCGCTGATGGGCGTGCGCAAGAAACTGCAATCCTCGCGCCTTGCAAGCCAGCTGGCCTTCATGATGATCGAATACATCCGGCAGGCGGCGATCACGCGCTACGACGGCAAGCGCGGCGAAATCGGCTGGATCCTCGACGACAACAAGGGGATGGTCGCCATCGCCGACACCATCGACAGCACGATCAACCGCGAATACGCGATATACGAGAAGGCGCTCTAGGCGCGGCCCTTTGGCGCCCCTATTTCACCGGAACGCCACGCTTCCTTTACCCTTCGCCGCTAGGCTGGCGCGCGACTGCGAACGAAGGGGAAGGCGCGCAACTATGAACAACCGGTCCTGGCTCGTCGTGCCGGCCAACCGCGAGGCTTCACTTGCCGATGCGGTGGGCTGCGGAGCCGATGCCATCGTGCTGGATCTCGCGGGTCTTGAGGGCCCGGAGCAACAGCGCGGGCGCGAACTGGCGAGCGAGTGGCTGGCCGCCCACCGCCGTCAGGTGACCGAACAGCGCGTCAGCCGCTGGGTGCGAATCAATCCGCTCGATACCAGCGTATGGCGGCCAGACCTTGTCGCCGCGATGCGCAACGCGCCCGACGGCATCCTGCTTCCCGGCGTTGCCTCGCCCAACACGATCCGCCAGATCGGCGCGGAAATCTACGAATTCGAGCAGCGCGGGCAGATCGCGACCAACTCGACGCAGATCGTCGCCCTTGTCGGCGATACGCCGCGAGCGGCGCTTGCGCTTCCCGCGTTCCTCGATGCCGATCACCAGCGACTTGCCGGGCTTGCCTGGGACGCAGAGAGCCTCGGCGCATCGATCGGCGCGACGCGCACCTACGATGCCGCCGCGGGCTGGGCCGATACCTTTCGCTACGTCCGCGCGCAGACCCTGCTTGCAGCGCACGGATGCGGGCTGGCGGCGCTCGACTGGCTCGATCCGGCAGTCGCGGACGAGGCGCTCGCGGTCGCCAGGGTGGCGCGCGGCGACGGGTTCACCGGGATGCTGTGCTCGCGCATCGAACAGGTCGCAGCGATCAACGAAGCCTTCACGCCAAGCGCCGATGAACTCGCCGAAGCGCAACGGCTGGTGTCCGCGCTCGACGGCGACGGTCCGACGGGCGCCTACCCCAAGGACCGCCGCGAGGTCGACCTGTCTCGCCTTCGCGTGGCCAAGGGCCTGATCGAGCTGGGCGAAGCGAGCGCGGCGCAAAGGCGCCCGCCCATCCTGCGACCGGCCTGACGCCTCAGTCCCCGGCGTCTTCCGCGTCCGCTTCCGCTTCCGCGTCTCCGGATGCATCGTCTTCGGGCGCTTCACTGACCAGCGGCGGCTGCGACCGGACGGTATCGTAGGGCAGCATGTCGTCGCTGACGGAGCGCTCGAGGATTTCGCCGCCCGCGCCCGCCTGCCGTTCGGGCACCTTCTGGTCCTCGCAGGCGGAGAGCCCCGTAAACAGGGCCACGGTTATCGCAAGTTGCGCAACTGACTTCATCGGACCTCCTCCGTCGGACACGGGCGATCGAGCGCGGCGAAAAATGCGCCGGCATGGCCCAGCAATGCCCGATCCCAGCCCGCCTGATCAACCTTCACACCAAGCCGCGCAAGGCTGGTAACGCCGTATTCCTCGATCCCGCACGGCACGATGCCGGTGAAGTGCGACAGATCGGGGTCGAGGTTGACCGAGAAGCCGTGCATCGTGACCCAGCGCCGGATGCGAACGCCGATAGCGCCGATCTTGGCTTCGGAGCCGTCCTTCTCGAAAGTCCAGATGCCGATGCGCCCCTCGCGGCGAAACGCCTCGATGCCGAAATCCGCAAGCGTCGTGATCACCCAGCCTTCCAGCGCGTGCACGAACCCGCGCACGTCGCGGGCACGCCGCCTGAGATCGAGCAGGACATAACCCACGCGCTGACCCGGGCCGTGATAGGTGTAGCGCCCGCCGCGCCCCGCCTCGACGACCTCGAATCGCGGATCGAGCAGTTCGCCCGCCGCCGCGCTGGTGCCGGCGGTATAGACCGGCGGATGCTCGAGCAGCCAGACCAGTTCGCCCGCCTCTTCCGCGGCGATCGCCGCGTTGCGCGCGGTCATTTCGTCGAGCGCGGCGCGGTAGGGAACCGGCGATGTTTCGCGCCGCAGTTCGATTTCGGAGGGCCAATCCACGGTTGCGGACAAATCGCTGTGCATGGCGCGTTGCGTGGCCCCATTCGCTGCGGTTATCAAGGCCCCCGCGCGAGGAGGAGCGGGTAATGAAGTTCGACAGCAACCGGGCCTGGAAGCAGGCATCGACGGCGATTTCCGCCAACCGCGACGTCCTGCTGGCGCTGGCCGGCGTGTTCTATCTGCTGCCGGGCCTTGCCTTCGGCCTGCTCCTGCCCGCGCCCGAGCCGACGGCGGGCATGGACGAGGAAGCGATGCTGGCGATGATGACCGGCTATTATGCGTCTGCCTCACCGTTCCTGATACTCGCCATGCTGTTCCAGGCGGCGGGTACGCTGGCGCTGCTCACTCTCCTGACCGACAAGGCCCGCCCAACGGTGGGCGAGGCGATCAAGTCGGGCTTCGGCAATTTCCTATTCTATGTCCTGGCCCAGATCATCCTGGGGCTCGGGATCCTGATCGTCGCTGCGATCGTGCTTGCCATGGCGGGCGCGACCGGGCTTCCGCTGATCGTGGGCGTCGCGCTCGTCGTCGTGGCGGGCGTGGCGATCTATGCGGCGGTCAAGTCCTCGCTGGTGGCCCCGGTCATCGCTGTCGAAGGGCAGCGCAATCCGCTCGAGGCGCTCAAGCGCTCGTGGCTTCTGACCAGGGGCAACGGCTGGCGGCTCGGGCTTTTCTACGCTCTCGTCGCCGTCGCCTTCACAGTGGTGATCCTGATCGCGACAGCGTTCATCGGGATCATCGCCGCGCTCCTGGTGGGACAGGTGACCGGCGAAGTCATCGCGACCGTGGTCTCGGCCACGCTCAGCGCGGTCATGGCGCTCTATTTCGTGGCGATCGTCGCGGCGGCGCACCGGCAGCTTGCCGGGCCTTCGCCCGAAGCGGAAAGCAGGCCGTTCGAATAGGGCCGGGACGCCGGCTCAGGCGTCGCCCGGAGTGTCCTTCCAGCCCCAGTAGAGCTTGCACGGCGGCACGTTGAGCGCGACGAAATCCTCATCGATGCGCTTGAAGTTGCGCGCCATGTAGTCGCGCGCGCGGGCCGAGAACTGGTAGACGAGGAACGCCCCGCCTGGCCGGATCACGCGGTGCGTGGCATCGGCGATGGCAGGGCCCACCCCCTCGGGCAGGGTCGAAAAGGGCAGGCCGGACAGCACGTAGTCGGCATGGGTATGCCCGTGCGCGCGAACGATGTCCTCGACGTCGGCGGCAGAGCCGTGGATCGCGACGAAACGGCTGTCGCTGATCGTCGCGTTGAGGTAGTCGATGTAGAGCCGGTTCGTGTCGATCACGATCAGCATGCCGTCGCGGCGCAGCCTGTCGAGGATCGGACGGCAGAACGTGCCCACGCCGGGTCCGTACTCGACGAACAGCTGGCACTCGTCCCATTTGACGGGGCCGAGCATCTTCTCGATGGTGAAGCGCGAGGACGGGATCACCGATCCGACCATCACGGGGTTCTTCACGAAACCTTCGAAAAACACGCCCCAGGGGCCGAGCATCCGCCGCATCCGCGTCTTCATCCGCCGCGAAAACGGTTCTCTTGCAAGCTCGCTGCTCGTCATTCCCGGGTCTGTTCCTGCCTTGCCTGCATCGGTGTTGCGAAGCGTGGGCGTTCGCAAATTTGACGCATCAATGCAAGCTGACCGTCAGGAAAGCGTCAGAGTATCTCGCGCACCTTGTCCTGCGGGCGGCACAAGCGGACGCCCTTCTCGGTCTCGACGAGCGGGCGCTCGATCAGGATCGGCTCGTTCGACATCGCTTCGAGAACGACGGCATCTTGCGCTTCCGTCAGGCCGCGTTCCTCTGCGTCGGTGCCACGCAGGCGAAGCCCCTGCTGCGGCGCGATCCCGGCGTCGCGGTAAAGCTGCGCAAGCTTTTCGGCAGGCGGCGGAGTCTTGAGGTATTCGATGACGTTGACCTCTACGCCGGGCGTTTCCTCGAGGATCGCGAGCGTCTTGCGCGAGGTACCGCATTTCGGGTTGTGCCAGATCGTGGCTTTCATCGTCTTTTCCCTTCGTCAGGCAGGATCGGTCATTCGCTTGTGCGCAGGGCCGGAACGGCCTCGGCCGCGTCGTCGGGGCTTATGCCGGGCGCGGGGGCAGCGCTGATCGTCTCGGCGCGGCGCATGACGCGCCCGGCCCGCTGGATCGCGCGAACGAGCCGGGGGTAGACCCCGCAGCGGCACAGGTTGGGGATGGCTTGGCCGATCTCCTCCTCGCCGGGATCGGCGTTGCGCGCCAGGAGCGCGGCGGCTGCAATGGCAATGCCCGGGGTGCAGAAACCGCACTGGATCGCCTGCTCTGCCACCAGGGCCTGCTGCACCGGATGCGACCGGTCGCGCGAAAGGCCCTCGATCGTGGTGACGAACCTGCCTTCAGCCTCGCCGATCGTGATGAGGCAGGAGCGCAGCGCCTCCCCGTCGACGAGGACCATGCAGGCGCCGCAATCGCCCACTCCGCAGCCGTATTTGGTGCCGGTCAGGTTCGCCGCGTCGCGCAATGCCCACAGGAGGGGTGTCTGCGGGTCCATGTCGAAGGCGACGGGACGCTCGTTGACGGTCAGGCGCGACATTGTTGCGGCATACCCGCCTCAGCGGCCGAGACGCAATTTCAATCCGGCCCAGACGGTGCGCGGCACGCCCAGGTCGATCGATCCGCCTTGGTTGCGCGTGAAGATCGTCTCGTCGGTCAGGTTCTCGCCGCGCAGGACGACGCTGATGCCGCGCGCCAGCGGAATCTCGGCATAAGCATCTACGGTCGTCGCGGCCGGGAGGACGTCGGTTTCCATGTCGTCCTCGAACTGCTTGCCGACATGCCTGACCGTGGTCGCAAGCCGCCAGTCGGGCGCAGGCGTCCAGGCGAGCGTGGCGCTCGCTGCGATCTCGGGCACTTGCGAGGGACGCATGCCGTCAAGCGCGGCGGATGCGCCGCTGCCTTCCACTTCGGCATCGGTCCAGGCGAGCGAGCCGTAGAGGCTCACCGTGCCGAAGCGAAGGTTCGCTCCGAATTCGAGGCCGCGCGCACGGATTGCATCGACGTTGCGCCGCTGCCGCAGCGTCGGTTCGAGGGTGACGTTGGCGACCGCGTTCTTCACCTCGTTGTCGAATGCGGTGAGCGAAAGCGAGACGTTGTCCGAAGGTTCGAAATCGATTCCCGCCTCGAACCCGCGCAATTCCTCGTTCTCGAGGTTCTCGTTCGCCCTCGTCACGACCGGGAAGACGACGAAGGGGCGGTAAAGCTCGTTGAGCGTGGGAAGTCGCACGTTGCTGTAAGCCGCCGCGCGCAGCGAGAGGCCGCCTCCCGCGTTCCAGACCGCACCGCCCCGGAAAGAGGCGTCCCAACCAGACCGGTCGGCGAACCGCTCGTCGATGGCGAGAGCGTCGTCGGCATCGTATTCGCGGTAGAATCCGTCCTCGATGGTCCAGCGGTCGGCACGTGCGCCCGCCGTCAGCACGAGGTCGCCGACGGTCCAGTCGTCCTCAATGAAAAAGCCGAGGTCGGTGTTGCGTCCGCCCGCGAAACGGCGCGCGGTGCGCTGGCCGCTGAAGGCGCTGTACGGGTCCTCGCGCAATTCGCCGTCCGATATCCGCAGGTCCGCCCCGATGCGCAGGACATGGTCCGGGCCGACCGGGGGACGCAGCTCGAACTTGCCGCCAAGGCCCGTCGAAGGCGTGTTGCGCTGGTCGAGCACGCGCACGAAGCGGGTCGAGCTGATCACCACGTTCGAGAAATTGCGCGCCTGGACGTAGGCGAGGGCATCGAAGGCCCATTCGCCGCGACCGACCAGCCGGATGCTCGCATCCTGCCCGGTCGAAGTCGAGTCGGCGCCCTCGAAGCGCAGGGTGCGCTCGTCATCGAAGATCAGCGCGTTGGCCTGGAGCTCGACCGTGTCGTTGAGCGGCGCGACGGCGCGCAGCGAGGCCGACCAGCTGTCGAACGCGGCGCGGGCGCTGGCCGGCACCCGGTCGGCGCGCGGCGTGGTCCAGAAGCCGTCGCCCCGGTCCCAGCGCACGCCTGCGACAACGAAGCCCTGACCGAGGTTGGCCGATCCAACGGCGGACGCTTCGGTCCCGCCGCGATCGTTGACCAGCGCCGATGCGGAAAGCGGACCGATGGTTTCGGCGTCGGCGCTGAGCAGCTCGATGGTGCCGGCGACCGCACCGGCTCCGAACGCTCCCGACCCGCCGCCGCGCGTCACGCGAACCGTTTCGAGGCGCTCGGGGACGAGGGCGCTGAGCGGGATGTAGCCGAAGAAGGGATGCGCCATCGGCACGCCGTCGAGCAGGACGAGCGCGCGGCTAGTGGCGTTGCCGCCCAGCGCGCGCAGTGTCACGCCCTGCGCCGAAGGGTTCGAGGACCGGCTGTCGGACCTGCGGAACTGCTGGAAGCCGGCGACGGAGGACAGCACGTCCTCGATCCGGCCCGATCCTGTCGAGACGACCTGTTCGCGCTCGAGCACCTGGGTGCCGTAGGCCGGGGTCGCGGGCGTGTCGGGCAGGCCCTTGCCGGTCACGACGATGGGTTCGCGCGGCTCGGCATCCTGTGCATGCGCGGGCTGCGCGATCCAGGCGAGGCCAAGCAGCGATACCGCGGTGAAGTACCTGTAATTCATCGATTGCATGCCTTCCGGCTCTCTCCCGCAGAATCTCGCTGCGCCCCTTCCGGGCACCGTTTTGCACGGCGGCATAGTCGCTGCGACGCGCATTCGTAAAGACCGCAAGCTTGTGACGCGAACGCATCGTCCTAAATGGAAGTACGATGAGCGAAGCGCAGTACCTTTCCGGCAGGCTCCTGCTGGCGATGCCCGGAATGGCCGACCCCCGCTTCGAACGCTCGGTCATCGCGATGTGCGTGCACGACGAGCACGGGGCGCTCGGCATCGGCATAGGTCACCTGCGCGAAGGCGTGCGCTTTCACGAATTGCTGGAAGTGCTGGAGATCGATCCGGGCGATGCTCCGGACCGCGAGGTCCTGCACGGTGGCCCGGTGGAGCCGGGACGCGGCTTCATCCTGCATTCGACCGACTGGGGCGGGGTCGACACTATCGAGGTCAAGCCGTTCGGTGCGCTGTCGGCGTCGCTCGACGTGCTCAAGGCCATCGCCGAAGGGCGCGGTCCTAGCCGCTGGCAATTCGCGCTCGGCTATGCCGGCTGGGGCGAGGGTCAGCTCGAAAGCGAGATGCGCCGCCACGGCTGGTATGCGGCGGAAGGACACGAGGGTATCCTCTACGATACCTCGCCGCTCGACCGGTGGACCGCCTGCTGGCAGGCCGAGGGCATCGATCCCGCCCTGCTGGCCGGGCAGACCGGCAGCGCCTGAACGCCCGCGCGCTGCGGCGTTGTAGAATGCGCCGCATGGGTGTAGTCTTTTCGCCGCACCTTCCACGGGACAGGGCCGGAATGTCATGAGCCAGCCAGCCGCACGCATCGGCGATCCGCATATCTGCGCCCTCCTGCCTTCGGGCGCGCCCGTCGCTCCCCCTTGCGAAGTGACGGTGCTGACCGAAAAGCGCCCGCAGGCGCGGATGCTCGACAACGTGTTCTGCGTTCCGGCCCAGGTTCCCATCGTTTTCGGCTCGCCGACGGTGCTTGTCGGCAAGCGCCCGGCAGCCCGCATGGGCGATCCCACCCTGTGCGGCGGAGCGATCATGATGGGCGCGTTCACCGTGCTGATCGGCATGGTCGGCGTTTCGGTACCCGACATCGGTTCTTTCGCGATGACGATGGTCAACATGCCGATCGAGGGCGGGGACGTCGATCCCAAGGAAATGGCCGAAGCGATGATCGGCGCTGCGCGGGACGGCAAGCCCTTCTGCGAGCAGTGCATGAAGAACAGGTAGCGCCGTGGCCGACGCTCCGCAGCAATGGTACGCGATCATCGACTGCGCGCAGGACCCGCGCCTTGGCCAGCTGGTGCGCAGCTGCCGGGCGCACATGTGCCTGTACAAGGGCGATCTCGACCCTCAGATCGCCGATGTAGCGCCCTATCTTGTTGTCATCGACCCGAACGAGCCGCTGCTGGCAACCTGGCAGGAGCATGGCAAGGGCGGCAACTGGGGGCTGATGCTGCTCTCCTCGCTCTCGCTTGAGGACCTGCAGAAGCATTTCCGCAAGTTCATGCAGGCGAAGCTGCCCGACGGAACGGTTTCGCTGTTCCGTTTCTACGACCCGCGCGTGTTCAACTCGTTCATCCGCTCGGCGACCGACGAGGAGCGCAAGCCCTGGTTCAAGGGCATCCGCCAGTACTCGGTAGAGGCCGAGGACGGAGCTGGCCACTTCGACTACAAGTGGAAGGAGGGCAAGCTGCTCATGGGCGATCAGGCCCTCGCCTGAACCGCTTTTCCAGCGTCGCGATATCCTCCGGCCGATCGACGTCGAGGCAGACGCCTTCGTCGTCCCACTCCAGTTCGACCGTTTCGCGTCCGCGCAGCAGGCGACCGGCGCCCTCGTCTCCGGAGAGCAGCGTCATTGCCGCGCATGCCGCCCTGGAAAGCAGCACGGGGTGCCCTGGCCTTCCCCGGAAGAACGGGCGCGCAGCGAAGGCATCTCCGATGCTCGCCACGAGTGCCTGCCCGATATCGCCGGGCACGAACGGCATGTCGCCGAGGTACACGAACAGCCCTTCGACCTCGCCCGCTGCCGCCGCGCCTGCCTTCAGGCTCTCCGACAGCGCGGTGCTTGCGACCTTGAGCGGGTGGACCGGCGGATCGCCTTGCCAGGCACCCGGCGACAGGGACGGGGAATGCACCACGACTACGAACGAGACAGGCGCATCGCGCGCCGCGCGAATCGCATGCCGGAGAAGCGGTTTGCCAAGGAACGGGGCGGAGAGCTTGTCTCCCCCGAAGCGCGTGCCCGCCCCTGCGGCGAGCACCAGTGCGGCCAGCGTCACCCGCGGCCGATACGGTCGGCGACGAGCAGCCGGCCTCCGGAAAGGTGCCAGAGCGCTTCGTTGAAATCGGTTTCGGACATCGCGAAGCAGCCTTCGCTGCGGCCGATCTTGCCCCACTTGTCGATCATCGAATTGTCGACGTACCAGGCCGAATGCAGCACGATCGCGCGCTCGAGCGCGGTATCGTTGCTCTGATCGAGTCCTTCGAGCCGGATCGAGGTGCCGTACTTGCCTGTATACCACTCGCACGTGAGGTAGGCTCCGCGCGATGTGGCGTTCGAGCCCGGCTCCTTCGAGAACGATTTGAGCCAGCCATCGTGCTCGCGGTCCGATCCGCGACCGTGCGCGGTATGGAACGAGCGGATGCTGCCGTTCTCCAGGTTCGCGAAGTGAAGGCGCGGTTCCCACGAGGGCAGGCCGAAGTCGGCTATTCCGACGACGTCGGTACGCCAGAGGTCCCCGGCGACGCGATCCTTTTCGCGCGCGGCGATGTCCATGATGCGCCGCTGGTAGGGATCGAGCGCGGTGGCTTCGGCTGCAAGGACGCGGCCCGGCAGCACGAGCGCGGCAGCCGCTGCGGCGCCGCCCCTGATGAAATCCCTGCGTTTCATGCTCCCGGTCATGCCCGCAAAATAGCAATCTCGGGAGTTTTTTGAAAGACCCGCGATGCGCGGCCCGTCAGGCGACGACCTTCAGCTTGGCGCGGGTATTGTGATTGTCCATCCAGCCTTCGAGGACCGGCGCGATCATGCCGCGCCATTTGGAGCCGTGGAAGATGCCGTAGTGACCCACGCCCTCGGCAAGGAAGTACTTCTTGCGCGCTTCGGGCAAATTGCGGGCGAGGTGGAGCGATGCCTTGGTCTGGCCGATGCCCGAGATGTCGTCGCGTTCGCCCTCGATCGCCAGCAGCGCCGTGTCCTTGATGTCTCCGAGATCGATGCGCTGGCCGCGATGGACGAATTCGCCCCTGGGCAGCGAATGGCGCTGGAAGACGTGCTCGATCGTCTGCAGGTAGAAGTCCGCTGTCATGTCGCAGACGCTGCGGTATTCCTCGTAGAACGCCTTGGTCGCATCCGCGCTGTCGCCGTCGCCCTCCACCAGATGCTTGAACATGGCGTAATGGCTCATGAGGTGGCTTCCGAAATTCATCGAAAGGAAGCCGGCAAGCTGGAGGAAGCCCGGATAGACACGCCTTCCGGCGCCGGGATAGGCGAGCGGGACGGTGGCGATCACGTTGCTTTCGAACCAGCCGAGCGGACGCTGCATGGCAAGGTCGTTGACGCTGGTCGGCGCTTCGCGGGTATCGATGGGGCCGCCCATCATGGTGAGGGTCAGCGGGCGGCAGGCGTTGTCGTTCTTCGCCATGATCGCGGTCGCCGCGAGCGCCGGCACCGAAGGCTGGCAAACGGCGAGCATGTGCGCGCCCGGCCCGACGAATTCGAGGAACTCGACAACGTAGTCGATGTAGTCGTCGAGGTCGAAGCGTCCCGCTTCCGAAGGGACCATCTTCGCATCGGCCCAGTCGGTGATGTAGACGACCGCGCTTTCGACCATGCGTTCCACGGTTCCGCGCAGGAGCGTGGCGTAGTGCCCGCTCATCGGAGCGACGATCACCAGCTTCGGCGCGTCTTCAGGCAGTCCCTCGCGCGAGAAGCGCAGGAGGTTGCCGAACGGCTTGCGTTTGACGATCGCTTCGGTGACCGCGTGGTTTTTCCCGTCGACTTCGACCGTATCGATGTCGAAAGAGGGCTTGCCGCGCGATACGGAGGCATGGGCGAACACGTCGAGCGCAGACGCCATGACCGGTCCGACACCGGTATAACCGAACGGCAGCGACGGGTTCTGAAGGACTTCCGAACCGACCGAGGCCCATGCGGCCGCGCCGCTCAGCCAGGCGCGCTGCAGTTCGTAAAGGTTATATAGCAATGTCGTCTCCTCCTGCTGCGCCGCAACGCGACTCTCGGAAATGCCCGGCAATGTGGGGATGAAAAGTCTATTGTGCAATGCACAATGTAGCAAGCCGCGCGGGTATCGGAAACTGTCATTATGGCAAGTCGCCACGACTTTCCCTTGCGGGACGCACGTTGTAAGGGCGCGCCATGAACGCAATTTCCGAAGGCAATTCCGTGGCCGAATTGTCGGAAGAGGACGCTCCCGGGCAGTCCTCGGAGCGCGATCTCGGCCCGCTGCGCATGATCTGGAAGGCGGCGCTCGCCTACCCCGGGATGCTGACGCTGGCCATCGTCGCGCTGATCGTCACGGCGCTGGCGACGCTGGCCATTCCGGCGGGCTTCCGGCTGGTCATCGACAGGGGCTTCGCCGAAGGGGGCGATCCGCAGGACATCGGGCGATGGTTCGAATACCTGCTGATGATCGTCGTGGTCCTCGGGCTCGGGACGGCGACGCGCTTCTATGCGGTATCCTGGCTGGGCGAGCGCGTGGTGGCCGACGTCAGGCTCGCCGTGCAGGACAACCTCCTGCGCCTGTCGCCCAGCTTCTTCGAAGAGAACAGCCCGAAGGAGATCTCCTCGCGAATGACCGCCGATACCGCGATCATCGAACAGGTCGTCGGCACCACGGTTTCGGTCGCGCTGCGCAATTCGATCATGGCGATCGGCGGTATCGTCTACCTCTTCGCGCTCGCGCCGACGCTGACGCTGGGCCTCGTTGTCGGCATTCCGGTCGTGATCCTCCCGCTTGCCTGGTTCGGGCGGCGCCTGCGCACCGTTTCGCGCACCAGCCAGGACCGGATCGCCGACATCGGCGCCAACGTGACCGAAGTGCTGGCGGGGCTGAGGATCGTCCAGGCCTTCAACCAGGAGGATCGCGAGAACCGCCGGTTCGCCGATGCCGTGGGCCGCAGCTTCGAGACGGCAAAGCGCAGGATCGCGATCCGCGCGGCGATGACCGCGGTCGTTATCGTCATGATCTTCGGCGCGATCACGCTACTCATGTGGCGCGGTGCGCTGGGCGTCGCGGCGGGGGACATCTCGGGCGGCACCATCGCGGCTTTCGTCATCACCGGCGGCATCGTTGCCGGATCCTTCGGATCGCTGACCGAGGTCTACGGCAACCTCGTGCGCGGGGCTGGCGCGGCAGGGCGGCTCAATGAGCTTCTGAACGAGCGCCCGGCGATCGCGCCGCCGGCAAGGCCGGTCGCGCTGCCCGAACCGCCGCGCGGCCAGCTCGCCTTCGACAAGGTATCCTTCCGCTATCCGACCCGGCCGGAGGTCGCGGCGCTTTCCGACTTCACGCTTGCCGTCGAGCCGGGAGAGACCGTTGCCATCGTCGGCCCCTCGGGTGCGGGAAAATCGACCCTTTTCCAGCTTGCCGAGCGCTTCTACGATCCCGCCACGGGTTCGGTGAAGGTCGATGGCGTTCCGCTGAAATCGGCCGATCCGGCGGAGGTGCGCCGTCGCATCGCCCTCGTCCCGCAAGAAGGTGTTCTCTTCGCCGCGTCTGCCCGCGACAACCTGCGCTACGGCAACTGGGACGCAGGCGACGAAGCGATCTGGGAAGCGGCGAAGGCAGCCAATGCCGAACGCTTCCTGCGCGAGCTTCCGCAGGGCCTCGACACGTTTCTCGGCGAGGAAGGCGCGCGCCTTTCGGGCGGCCAGCGCCAGCGCATCGCAATCGCCCGCGCTCTCCTGCGCGATGCGCCGATCCTGCTCCTCGACGAGGCGACGAGCGCGCTCGATGCCGAAAGCGAGCGGCTGGTGCAGGATGCGCTCGAACGGCTCATGCAGGATCGCACGACGCTCGTCATCGCCCACCGCCTCGCCACCGTGCGCAAGGCCGACAGGATCGTGGTGATGGACGAGGGCCGCATCGTCGAGGAAGGCACGCACGACCACCTTGCCGATGCGGGCGGCCTCTACGCGCGCCTTGCCGCCCTGCAGTTCGATTCGCCGCGCGCGGTTGCAGCGGATTGATTGGGGTACCCGGCAAGCGGCGTTTCCGAAGAGCGATTCACCTTTAAATCGCCACAAAACATCCTAGGTTCCGCAACATTGCGGGCATCGCCCGGTTTCCGGCGCACTTCGCGCGCCCTGTACGGAGTAAACATGCAGCGTCTCACCTTCGGCCGGCTGGCCGCATCTGCCGCTCTTCCCGTCCTCGCCCTCTCCATGACCGTCTCGCCTGCCTTGGCGCAGGACGAAGCCTCCGCCGTCGCCGCCCCTGTCGGCGACCTCGGCGACTGGGGGAGCTTCGGCGTCCAGACCCAATGGATCGACCGGAGCGTCGATCCCGGCGACGACTTCAACGCGTACGTCAACGGCGAGTGGAACAAGGTGACCGAGATCCCGGCGGACAAGTCGCGGATCGGCGCATTCATCACGCTGCGCGACCTCTCGGAAGAGCGCATCCACGGCATCCTCGAGGAACTCGTCGCCTCGAACCCGGCTCCCGGCACGGCCGAGGCGCGCATCGCCGACGCCTACAACGCCTTCATGGATACCGATGCGATCGACGCCAAGGGCGTAAGCCCGGTCTATCCGTACCTCCAGAAGATCTATGCGACGCAGACCACCGAAGACCTGATGAAGATCTTCGCCACGCCCGGCTTCGCGTCCCCGGTGGGTGCATGGGTCGACGGCGATGCGAAGCAGAGCGACATCTATGCTCTCTACGTCACGCAGGGCGGTCTCGGCCTTCCCGACCGCGACTATTACCTCAAGGACAGCGAGCGCTATCGCGAGATTCGCGCCAAGTACGTCGACTACCTGTCGTTCGTGCTCGGCAAGGCAGGCTACCAGGACTCCCTGACCGCGGCGCGCGCGGTCATGTCGCTCGAAACGCGCATGGCGCAGGAGATGTGGGACCGCACCGCCCAGCGCAACCGCGACCTCACCTACAACAAGGTGGCGCGCGCCGATCTCGATTCGCTGGGCGGCGCGGGCATGCTGGAAACCTTCCTCGACACGATGGGGGCGGACGGCGCTCAGTACGCGATCGTCCGGCAGCTTCCGCCGACCGCCGAGGAATTCGAAGCGGCGGAGATCGACGCGGCGGAGGCAGAGGCGAAATTCGGCGGCGGCCTGCCCGCAACGCTCGAGCTGATCCGCGATACCGACGTCAACACCTGGCATGCCTATCTTGCGGCGCACTTCATCATGGACCATGCGTCGGTCCTGCCGAGCGAGATCGATCAGCGCAATTTCGAGTTCTTCGGCAAGACGCTGAGCGGCCAGCCCGAGCAGCGCGCCCGCTGGAAACGCGGGATCGACGCGGTCGAGGGCCAGATCGGCGAACTACTCGGCAAGATCTACGCCGAACGCTACTTCCCGCCCGAGAACCAGCAGGCGATGGACGATCTCGTCGAGAACCTGCGTACTGCCATGGCCGCGAACCTGCAGGACCTCTCGTGGATGGGCGTCGATACCCGCGTCGAGGCCGAGGCCAAGCTGGCCGCGTTCACGCCCAAGATCGGCCAGCCCGATACCTACAAGGACTACGAGGGGCTTGCGATCAGCCCGACCTCGCCGCTGTCGAACATGCTCGAGGCCGAGCGCTGGGAGATGGACTATCGCATCAGCCGCCTCGGCGGCCCGGTCGACAGGAGCGAGTGGTTCATGTTCCCGCAGACGGTGAATGCCTACTACAATCCGACCTTCAACGAGATCGTCTTCCCGGCCGCGATCCTGCAGCCGCCGTTCTTCAACCTGTCGGCGGACCCGGCGGTGAACTACGGCGCGATCGGCGCGGTGATCGGGCACGAGATGGGCCACGGCTTCGACGACCAGGGCGCAAAGTCCGACGGCGAAGGCAACCTGCGCAACTGGTGGACCGAGCAGGACAAGGCGAACTTCGAGAAGCTGCAGGACCGGCTCGGCGCGCAGTACGACCAGTACTGCCCGTTCGACGACGGCGAGACCTGCGTGAACGGCAGCCTGACAATGGGCGAGAACATCGGCGACCTCGGCGGGCTGAGCCTCGCCTACCGCGCCTACAAGCTCTCGCTCGACGGCCAGGAAGCGCCGGTGATCGACGGCTATACCGGCGACCAGCGCTTCTTCATGGCGTGGGCGCAGGTCTGGCGCTCGAAGGTTCGCGAGGAAAAGGCGCGCGAATACCTCGTCACCGACCCGCACTCGCCGCCGCCCTACCGGATCAACGGCATCGTGCGGAACTTCGACGAGTGGTACGAGGCCTTCGGCGTGAAGCCGGAGGACGAACTGTACCTCCCGCCCGAGGAGCGCGTCCGGATCTGGTGATTCAGGCGGGCGGTTCGCCGCTCACCGCTTGACTTGCCATCGCCCGGCGTGAAGGCATTCGCGCCGGGCGGGGCCGGATGGCCGGATGCGCCCTTGCACACACCAGCGGGGCGTCTTCGCGCACATGACCTTTCTCCAGCAATTGCTGATCGCGGTGGTCCAGGGAATCACCGAGTTCCTTCCGATTTCCTCCTCGGGCCACCTGATCCTGATCCCCTACGTCACCAGCTGGCCCGATCAGGGTCCGCTGATCGACGTCGCGGTGCACATCGGATCGCTGCTGGCCATCGTCATCTACTTCTGGCGCGATGCCTGGGGGCTGGCGCGCGGCGGCTTCGCCAGCGTCGGAATCGGCACCGCGCCCGAACAGCGGCGGCTGTTCTGGTGGGTGGCGATCGGCACGATCCCGGCGGTCGCTTTCGGTCTCTTCCTGAAGCTGGGCGGCTGGCTCGAGAGCTTCCGGATCACAGATCTCGTGGCAATCAACCTCATCGTCTACGGGCTGCTGCTGGGCGCGGCGGACAGGTTCGGGCGGCAGGAAAAGCGCTACGAGGACCTGACGCTGCGCGATGCGATCATCGTCGGCCTGGCACAGGCGCTGGCTCTCATTCCGGGCACCAGCCGCTCGGGCATCACGATGACGGCGGCGCGCGCGCTCGGCTATCACCGGGTCGAGGCGGCGCGCTTTTCCTTCCTGCTGGCGATCCCGGCGGTTGCGGGGGCGGGTCTGCTCGCCGCGCTCGACCTCGCCGAGGCTTCGGCACAGATGCGGTGGGACGCCATCGTGACAGGTGCGCTCACGTTCGTCGCCGCCTTTGCGACGATGGCCTTCCTGATGAATTTCCTGAAGCGCGCATCGATGCTCGTCTTCGTGGTCTATCGCGTGCTGCTGGGCATCGGACTGCTGATCTGGTTCTAGGCGATCCGGCGCGCTAGGATGGCCCGTATGGGAAAGCTGAAGCGCGACCGATACGAGGACCTGCTCGAACCGATGGAGCGCGAGCTCGTCGCCATGGCCCGCTGGGTGGTGACTGCGGGCGCGCGCGTCGTCGTGCTGTTCGAGGGGCGCGACACCGCCGGCAAGGGCGGCGTAATCAAGACCATCTCCAGGTATCTCAATCCGCGCATGTGCCGCATCGTCGCCCTGGGCAAACCCGACGAGCGCGAACGCGGCCAGTGGTACTTCCAGCGGTATGTCGAGCACCTGCCCACGGCCGGCGAGATCGTGCTGTTCGACCGCAGCTGGTACAACCGCGCCGGCGTCGAAAAGGTGATGGGTTTCGCCAGCGACGAGCAGGTGCAGTCGTTCCTCTCGCAGGCTCCGCAGTTCGAGCGGCAGCTTACCGACGACGGCGTGATTCTCCTCAAATACTGGCTCGCCTGCGACCAGGAAAAGCAGGAGGAGCGGTTCGAGGAACGCCTCAACGACCCGCTCAAGCGCTGGAAGCTTTCGCCGATGGACCTCGCCGCGCGCGAGAAATACCGCGAGTACACCAGGGCGCGCGAGGCCATGCTGGCCGCGACCCACACCCCGCACGCGCCGTGGACCATCGTCGATTTCAACGACCAGAAGCGCGGACGGCTGACCCTCGTCCGTGACCTGCTCGACCGGCTGCCGCACGAATATGTCGAGCCCGCGGTGATCGAGATGGACAAGCTTGGCGCAAAGCCGGCACGCGAGGAATTCGACATCGTCGAACCGATCGCGCCCTATCCGCTCGACTGAGCGGGCCGGGGCCTCGCCATGCTTGACTTTCGCACCGCGTTGCCGCAAGGGCCGCTGCCTTGAAGGGGCGGCGAGCTTTCGCCGCTCTCGTCGTTTTTGAGCATTTGCCGGTCGTGGTGCACGCAAAGCAGCGGATCGGCCGCAATTCGAGAGTTTAGGATAGCGCCATGGCGAAGCCCGCAACCGTCAAGATCCGGCTGGTTTCCACTGCGGATACCGGATTCTTCTACGTCACGAAGAAGAACCCGCGCAACCAGACCGAGAAGATGACCTTCCGCAAGTATGATCCCGTCGTGCGCAAGCATGTCGAGTTCAAGGAAGCCAAGATCAAGTAAGTTCAGTGCGCGTTCAAGCCACCGCGACTAGCTTCGCGAGCATGAAACGTTTTACGAACACTTTCCGGACAGTCACGAGCGCGGTCGCACTGGCCGCGCTTGGCGTGTCGGCCACCATTGCTGTTGCCCCGGCTCCCGCCGTCGCCCAGTCCGAATCGGGCAAGCTCGATGAGGTCGTCGGTGCGCTGCGTGCGATCAGTACGCTGAAGGCCGACTTCACCCAGACCGACCGCAGCGGGCAGCGTGTTTCCGGCGTGCTGACCATGAAGCAGCCCGGTCGGATCCGCTTCCAGTACGAGGAAAGCGTGCCGATGCTGATCGTCGGCGACGGCAGTTCGCTGACGCTGATCGACTACGAGGTGAATCAGGTCCAGCGCTGGCCGATCAAGAACAGCCCGCTCGGCGCGCTGCTCGATCCGCGGCGTGACGTCGCGAAATACGGCACGCTGCGCCCCACCGGCAATCCGAACGTGATCAGCGTCGAGGTGCGCGACCGAAAGCACCCCGAATACGGGGTCATAACCCTGATCTTCATTCGCGACGGATCGGCTCCCGGCGGATTGCGCCTGGCAAGCTGGGTCGCGCTCGATTCGCAGAACAAGCGCACGACTATCAAGCTTTCGAACCACCGCTACGGCGTGTCGGTGCCCAACAGCACTTTCCGCTGGAAGGATCCGCGCCCGAGAGTCAGGCGCTGAGGCATTTCGTCGATGGCCCGGAACGTCCTGGCGACGGGTGTTCCGCCATTGCGATGAAATGCGGCGAACCTGTCCATCCCGTTCACCCCGGAGCAATCGGCCGGGTCTTAGATAGAGGCTTGTCAGGGCGGTTTTGAGGCGGGTTTCCCCCCTGTTGCCCGCGCCTCCTGGTAGGCCGCTCTGACAACGCGTGACGAACGCACAAAGGAACCCTCGTCCCACTTGCCCCCGGGACGAGGGTTTTCTTTTGCCCGGTGCGGGCGATCCCGCCGGACTTGCCGCCCGGGGGCGGCGCTCCTAAAGCCGCCGAATGGTCAAGATCGCCTCCTGGAACATCAACTCGGTCCGTCTGCGCATCGACCAGGTCGCGCGCTTCGTCGACGAGCACGAGCCCGACGTCCTGTGCCTGCAGGAGATCAAGACGCTCGAGAAGAATTTTCCGCACGAGGCGTTCGAGACGCTGGGCTATACCTACCGCGCGGTCCACGGGCAAAAGGGCTATCACGGCGTGGCCACGGTAAGCCGCATCCCGTTCCGCGATTTCTCGAAGCACGACTGGCAGGACAACGGCGAGGCCCGGCACATCGGGGTGGAACTGCTCGGCAGGGGGCAGGGCCTGATCCTTGAGAACGTCTACATCCCCGCCGGCGGCGACGTTCCCGACCGGCAGGTCAATCCCAAGTTCGGCCAGAAGCTCGATTTCCTCGACCGCATGACCCGATGGGCTGGCGAGATCGAACGGCCGACGCTGCTCGTCGGCGATTTCAACGTCGCGCCGCTCGAATGCGACGTCTACGACCACAGGGCCTTGCTCAAGGTCGTCAGCCATACCCCGATCGAGGTCGAGGCGCTGTCGCGCCTGCGCGACGCGCACGGCTGGGTCGATCTGGGAAGACACTTCATCCCGCCCCCGGGACGCAACTATTCGTGGTGGAGCTACCGTTCCTACTGGCGGCAGAAGGACCACGGCCGCAGGCTCGATCACATGTGGGCCTCGCCCGAACTGGTCGCGCAGGCAAAGGCGCACACGTTCGTCGAGGACACGCGCCGCTGGGAAAAGCCCTCGGACCACGTGCCGCTCGTCACGGAGTTCGACCTCTGAGCGAGGTGCGGACCGGGAAAGACCCTGCCGCGTCGCGGCGCGTGGCGCTGGCGCTCGACGCGCTTCGCCACGGCTGGCCGATCCGGGTCGGCGATGCCTTCACGCTGCTTCCGGCGGAAACGGGCTTCGCGGAGGACGCGCGCGCGCCATGCATGCTGATCTCCTCCGCCCGCGCGATTTCGCTCAAGCTTGCCAACCAGAAGGAAGCGGCTGTGCCCGAGGAGCCGGTGCTGATCCGTGCAGCCGAACCCTTCGACCTCGAACTCGCCCGGGCCGTCGCCGATCCGGCGCTCGACCTGCGGCATCCGCTGAAGGGACCCTTCGCCGCCGAACACATCGACGACCTTGCCGCCGCGACCTGCGCGATGGAACTGGGGCGGCTCGCGGGGATTCTGCCCGCGTTCCTTGTCGAGCCCGACCCGGTGGGGGAGGCGCAGGCGGTGTATCCGTCCGACATGAGCGCGTGGTCCGATACCGGCCACTTGCGGATCGCCGCCCGCGCGAAGCTGCCCGTGGCGGCGTGCGAGGATGCGCAGATCGTCGCATTCCGTTCCGCCGACGACATGCGCGAGCACGTCGCGCTGGTCATCGGCCGGCAGGACGGGGACGAGCCGCCGCTCGTCCGGCTCCACTCCGAATGCCTGACGGGCGACATCCTCGGCAGCCTGAAGTGCGATTGCGGCCCCCAGCTCGACGCCGCACTCGGAGCCATGGCGGCGCAGGCCGGCGCAGGAGGCTGGGGGCTTCTGCTCTACCTGCGTCAGGAAGGCCGGGGGATCGGCCTCATAAACAAGCTTCGCGCCTATCGCCTGCAGGACCAGGGTTTCGATACCGTCGATGCGAACAACCGGCTCGGCCTGCCGAGCGAGGCGCGCGATTTCCCGGTCGCGGCACGCATGCTCGACCTGCTGGGCGTCGGCGCGATCCGGCTGATGACGAACAACCCCGGCAAGGTCGCCGCGCTCGAGGCCGAGGGGGTGAAGGTGGTCGAACGCGTCGCGCATTCGCTGCCGCCAAACCCGCACAACGCGCGGTACCTTGCCACCAAGCGCGACCGGACGGGGCACCTGCTGTGAGCCGTGACTGGTCCATCCGCGAAGAAGCGCCCGGCGACGAAGGCGCGATCGCGGCGGTAACTGCCGCCGCCTTCGCCGATCATCCGCACAGCAGCGGCTCCGAGCCGCGCATCATCGAGCGATTGCGCGAGCGGGGAGAACTTGCCCTGTCGCTCGTGGCGCAAACCGCATCGGGCGAGATCGTCGGCCACATCGCCTTCTCGCCGGTGACGATCGGCGACACGAGACAAGGATGGTTCGGTCTGGGGCCGCTCTCGGCCGATCCCCTGCGCAAGGGAGAGGGCATCGGCTCGGCGCTCGTGACGCGGGGCATCGAGGTCCTGCGCGAACGCGGCGCTGCCGGCTGTGCCGTGGTCGGCGATCCGGGATACTATGCGCGGTTCGGTTTCGCGCGGCCCGATGCGATCAGCTATCCGGGACCGCTCGACCCCTACCTCCAGGTCATGATACTTGACGGTCCGGCAGCCGGGGGGGTGATCGTCTACTCGCCCGCCTACGGCTGATCAGCGTTCCTCGAGCCGGGCGAGGCCGGTGGCAAGGTCGTTGCCCGAAATCGTGATGTCTGCGCCCGACCAGTCTGCGACGAAAGCGCTGCGACGCGAGACGCCGGGTGCGAAGCGGGCGTCGTTGTCGGTCACCACGAGCCCGTCCGAACTGTTGGTCGCGCCTTCGGCCGCAACGGCGATGAAGGCCGAGTAGTTCTCCTTGTCGCGGCCCTGGACGAACCAGTTGCCCGCGATCCGCCCGGTCGCGCCGGCGGAGAGGTCAATCATGTAGTTCGTGCCCTTGCCGCTCGAATCGTCGAAGCTCGAATTGAGGATCGAGACTTCGCCCGCGCGGGTCTTGACGTAATGCCCGCCGCGCCCCTGCTCGAACCGGCTGCGCGTGACCGAGAGCGCGCCGTAATCGCCGACGTAGACCGAATGCGCGCAGCCGCCGCCGCCTTCGCAGGTGCCCAGGCGCGTGAAGGTCGACTTGTCGATGGCGATCCGTCCCGCCCGGTCGTTCGCGGTCAGGATGCCCTGCTCGCTGTCGCGGAACCAGCTCTGGGTCACCGCGAGGTTGCCCTGTTCAAGCCGTATCCCCGCGCCGTTCTTGTCGGGAACGCGAATGTTCGAGAACACCAGGCCTTCCACCTTGGCGCTGCGCCCGCGCAGGACGAGCGCCGCCTTGCCCTCGCACGCCACGCCGTCGAGCACGGCCCGGCCCGGCTCCGCAGCGACGTAGGCGATGTCGCCGCCCTCCTGCACCGCGCAGTCGGAGGCGCGGACCGAGGCGATCCGGATCGTGCCGAGACCGTTGCCGATGGCGTTCACCGCGTCCTGCAGCCGCTGGTAGACGCGCCCGGTCTCGACGACGGTGTACGGGCCGGATTGCGCGCCGACATTGGCGGCGGGGAGGAGCGCGGCAAGCGCGGCGGCGCTCAGGAGCATGGTTCGCTTCGTCTTCATGGCGAGTTCAATAGGCCAAACCGGTTAAGGCGTCACAAAACATCTCGCATGCGCCCCGAAACTGCACGAAATCGTCTTGCCGGCCACTTGAAAAGGGCGATGCCGAAACCTAATATCGTCCATGCGGGCCGGGCCCCTCTGGCGCGTTTCGTCGGCCACTCGTGGCGACGGGCGCGTGATGTCGGACCGCATCGGATGAAGCCGATGCACCGGACCCGGGCGCTGTTCCCCCTACCCCCAACCCCGGTGCCAAGGGTCTGCGCGTCGGCTCATCCGATCGAACATTGCAATCGAGTTCGATCGAGGAGCCTTTATGTCATTTCGTTTCTACCGACTGCTCGAGCGCCTGCAGCGTCTCGACGATGCGTTGCGCCTTGCCGAGTCACGGCCGCAGTCCGACCCGGCGCTGCTGGCCGGGTTGAGGCACCGGAAACTCTCGCTGCGTCGCGCACTGGCCAGGCTTTCGAAGCCGCTCGCAGCGGCCTGACATCACTTAACCCCTCTTGTGGGCCGGCGCTTCCCCTAGGGCGCCGGCCCACTCCCTTTTTCAGGTTGCATCCATGGAATTTCTTTCGGCCGACTGGCTCGGCACGCCGTTGTGGTTCTGGCTCGTCTTCGCAGCGATCGTCCTCGCGCTCACCGCCTTCGACCTGGGCGTCCTGCACAAGGAGGACAAGGAGATGGGCGTCGGCGAATCGCTTCGCCTGTCCGCCTTCTACATCGGGATAGCCCTGCTGTTCGGCGTATGGATCTGGATCGAGCGCGGGGCCGATCTGGGGATGCAGTACTACACCGGCTTCTTCATCGAAAAGGCGCTGTCGATCGACAACGTCTTCGTCATATCGATGATCTTCGGCTTTTTCGCGGTGCCGCGCAAATACCAGTACCGCGCGCTGCTCTGGGGCATCCTCGCGGTGATCGTGCTGCGCGGGCTGATGATCGCCGGGGGGGCCGCGCTGATCGCCAATGCCTACTGGGTGCTGTACCTGTTCGCCGCGTTCCTGATCGCGACCGGCGTGCGCATGCTGTTCGCCAGCGACCACGACCCCGACATCGGCAACAACCCGGTAATCCGCTGGATCTCGACACACATGCGCGTGACGAAGGAGCATCACGGACAGCACTTCTTCGTGCGCGAGCACGATCCCGAAAAGGGGAGGCTGGTGTGGGCCGCGACGCCGATGTTCCTCGCGCTTGTCGTCATCAACATCGCCGATCTCGTCTTCGCGATGGATTCGGTGCCCGCGATTTTCGCGATCACGACCGACACGTTCATCGTCTACACCTCGAACATCATGGCGATCCTCGGCCTCAGGGCGCTCTACTTCGCGCTGGCAGCGATGGTGCATCGCTTCGAGTACCTGAAGTACGCGCTGGCGCTGGTGCTGGTCTTCATCGGATCGAAGATCCTTGTCGCGGACTTCCTGCTCGGCGGGGCCAAGTTTCCGCCCGCGGCCAGCCTGGGCGTGACCTTCGCGCTGATCGGCGGCGGCATCGGCTGGTCGCTGTGGAAGACGAGGGGGCAAGCGGCCGAAGCGACCTGAAGCAGCGCTCCGGTCCCGCGTCTCCTCCTCGCGAATCGCCAAGTCGGTGCGAGGGGCCGTACTGCCCGGAGCGGCGAGCGAGACAACGGACATTTCGTTCTCCCGTTTCCGTCCGCGCGTAACAATATTGCAAAGTTACGGTTAATGTTCACTTTAGCATAGGCAACCCCGACTTCGGCGTTAACCTCTCGCTCATCCTGAAAAGGTGCCCGGCGGAATTGGAGACTGCATTGTTCTAAAATTGCCGACCGGGCTTTCAGAAACCATACAGGCCCCGTCCGGGTGGGGCGATAAAACGAGGGACCAAATGCCCAAGCTGAAACTCACTGACGCGCCGAGCATCGATTATTTCGAGACGCTCGGAACGCCGACCAGCGTTCTCAACCACGAAGGCACCGATCACGGGCCGGCGGACTTCACGCTCGACGATTATCCGGGCTTTACCTTCCGCGACAAGCCGATCCTCGACCTTGACGGCGTGATCGACCAGATCGATTCGGGATACAACCAGAAGGTCACCGGCAGCAACACGATCACCTATACCTTCCTCAAGGAAGGCCAGGACCTGATCTCGATCTACAACAACCCGAACTACGGCTTCACGGCGGGCGAAGGCCTCTCGGCGTTCCGTCCGGACCAGGTCGAGTATGCGCGCACCGCGATCGACCTGTGGGACGACATCGTCGCTCCCGAATTCCGCGAAGTGAACGGCCGCGGCGCCGACATCCAGTTCGCCAACAGCTGGGATCCGGCGCAGGCGTATGCCTATTACCCGAGCGAAAAGTACGGCTACAAGTACCTCGGCGACGTCTTCATTGCCGATGCGGCTTCGTACTTCGACGACGAGGGCAACCTGATCTTCGAGGGCAACTACACGAACGCCAACCTCAGCTTCGGCGGCTACGGGGCGACGACGATCGTCCACGAACTGGGTCACGCGATCGGCCTGTCTCACCCGGGCGATTACAACTACGATCCGGACCTGCCGCTCAGCTACACCAACTATGCCGAGTACGCACAGGATTCCGAGCAGTACTCGATCATGTCGTACTGGTCCGGCCAGGAAACCGGCCAGATCGCCGTAAACTGGGGCACGTTCTTCTTCAACAACCCGCAGACCCCGCTCGTTCACGACATCCTGACCGCGCAGGCCAAGTACGGCGCCGATCCGGACACCCGTGCCGACGACACCGTCTACGGCTTCAACTCGACCGCCGACAAGGACGTCTACGACTTCTCGCTTAACGATTACCCGTACCTGTCGATCTACGACGCGGGCGGCGAGGACACGCTCGACATGTCGGGCTTCAATTCCTCGGTGCTGATCAACCTGAACCAGGGCCAGTTCTCGTCGGGCGGCCAGCGCGACGTGACGCCGGAATTCCAGGCAGAAGCGATGCAGCCGCTGAACGACGCGATCGAGTTCACCTACGGATGGGAAGACTACTACACCCCGTTCGACCAGGGCACGATCGATGCCGTCATCGACCGCTATGCCTTCGGCGGCTTCCGCTCGGACGGCAGCTACCAGATCGGTATCGAGCAGTACATCGAATGGGACTGGGGCCACTCGGACGTCGGCGCCAACCAGTACGACAACATCTCGATCGCGTACGGCACGGTGATCGAGAATGCTGTGGGTGGCGACTTCCGCGACATCATCGTCGCCAACGAGGTGGACAACACGCTGACCGGCAACGGCGGTGACGACGTGTTCATCTTCCAGCACGGCGGCAACGACACGATCACCGACTTCGAAAGCGGAAGCGACCTGATCGACCTGTCGTGGCTCGGCACCGAGGCGGGCACCGACATCGTGATCGGCGCCGGCTTCATGACCGCCGACTTCGACATGGACGGCAACGTCGACCTGACGCTGACCTTCGACAACGGTGCAACGATCACCACCAACGACATCTACTTCGGCTGACCGGCCTGAACAGATGAGGTCCTGACCGGCTTTTTCCGGGTCTTGGTCGGGGACGGAACCCCGTCGTTCTTCGGAGCGGCGGGGTTCTTCTTTGCTCAGGTCTCGAGCGCGCGCTTCGTCAGGACGTGGCGGGCGCGAACCTCGTGCAGGTCGGGGCCGGTCAGGCTTTTCTCCGCCTGCGCCAGCAGCAGCCCGGCCTCGCGCAGGAGCGTCGCGCGGCGGCTCTCGTCGTCGATCAGCCTGCCGGCGTTCGCGAGCCCGTCGAGCGTGACCAGCGCCGCAAGGCGGCTGGCGGCGATCGCCGAGCGCGTCGCGCCGAAACCGCGCGCGACGAAATGGTCGAAGTCGTCCTGCAGCGGGACCAGCGCCCCCAGCCGGTCGTCCTCTTCTCGCTCGCCGCGCACCGGATTGCGCAATTCGCGCTGGCCGAGTTCGGCGGTGGCGGCGGACAGCCAGTGCACTGCGGTGATCGCAGTGAAAGGGTCGTTGATCCCCGGTGACAGCGCACGCTGCGCGATCTCGACGAGCTCGTCGATGGAGAATTCGAGGTCCTGCTCGGGCGTGCGCGATCCGCCGAGGGCAAAGCAGTCGCGCACCGCCTCGGCCAGGTCGTCGTCGCAATCGCCGCAATCGAGATGCGCGATGGTGATGCCCGGATAGACGAAGTCCCCCGCGCGAACGGAAAGCCCGATGGAAATCCCGCGCTCCTCGGCCAGCTCCCTCAGCTGCTGCATTTCGAGGAGGCGGATGTACCCGCGCGAGGTTGCGAGGACAGCGGTGCCATCGGGCATGTCGACCTCGGGCGCGGGGCCCTTGTTGGGGTCCGGAAAGCGGTGTTCGATCATCGCCAGCAGCCGCTTGCCGATGTTCTCGAGCACGGTGTTGATGCGGATGCTCGACGGGATGTGGTGGAGGAAATAGACGAGCACCGCGACCGACAGGATCATCAGCCCGAAGGCGACGAGAAGCGACAGCTGCGGCACGAAGCCCGGCGGTCCCTGCGCCGCCGCGCCGGTCAGCACGATCGGGGCCTCGTCCTCGGACCGGACGCTGCGCAGCACGGTGATCGCGTAGACGAAGGTCCCGATGAACGTCGCGAGGCTGAGCTGGTTGCCCTTGTCCTCCATGAAGTTGGTCAGGAGGCGCGGGCCGTAGGTGCCGCTGGCGTAGGCGACGGCGGCGATGGTGATCGAGAAGACCGTGGAGGCGACGCCGATCATCGAACCGGCCAGCACGGTCAGCATGTTCGATGCGCCGTCGGGGCGTGCGGGCGTGAGCGCTTCGATGGTGCTCAGCCACTCCGACGCCCAGATGCGGTCGACGTAGACGAGGCCGAACGCAAGCACGAGACCCGCCGCGGCGAACAGCGCCGGGTAGAACCAGTAGCTTGCGTTGATCGAGAACCAGATGGAGCGGAGCCGGGCGATCATGTATTCCCCCTTGTCGGGGAATTAGCCCGCGAACCGCCCGCCGGTTCCCGCCTCAGGCGCGGCCGAGGTCTCCCTTGCCGATCGTGCCCGCCGCCATTTCGAGCATCCGGTCGAGGCTTTTCTTCGCAGCGAGGCGCAAGTCTTCCTCGATCTCGATGCGCGGTTCGAGGTCGCGAAGCGCCAGGTACAGCTTTTCGAGCGTGTTGAGCGCCATGTACGGACAGATGTTGCACGCGCAGTTACCGTCGGCGCCGGGCGCGCCAATGAAGGTCTTGTGCGGAACCGCCTTTTCCATCTGATGGATGATGTGCGGTTCGGTCGCGACGATCAGGGTATCGCCTTCCATCGTCTTGGCGAACTGGAGGATGCCGCTGGTCGAACCCACGTAGTCCGCATGGTCGATGATGTGTGCCGGGCACTCCGGATGCGCGGCGATGGGCGCGTCGGGATGCTGCGCCTTGAGCTTGAGCATCTCGGTCTCGCTGAAGGCCTCGTGCACGATGCACACGCCGGGCCAGAGCAGCATGTCGCGCCCGAACTTGCGGTTGAGATAGGCGCCGAGGTGACGGTCGGGGCCGAAGATGATCTTCTGCTCCTCGGGAATCTGCTCGAGGATGGTCTCGGCGCTGGAGGACGTGACGATGACGTCGGACAGCGCCTTAACCTCGGTCGAGCAGTTGATGTAGGTGAGCGCGATGTGATCGGGATGGGCTTCGCGGAACGCCCTGAACTTCTGCGGCGGGCAGGAATCCTCGAGGCTGCAGCCCGCTTCGAGGTCGGGCAGCACGACGATCTTTTCGGGGCTCAGGATCTTGGCGGTGTCGGCCATGAACTTGACGCCGCAGAAGGCGATGACCGCGGCGTCGGTTTCGGCGGCCTTGCGGCTCAGTTCGAGGCTGTCGCCAACGAAATCGGCAAGGTCCTGGATTTCCGGCTTCTGGTAATAGTGGGCAAGGATCACCACCTTGCGCTCCTTGCGCAGGCGGTCGATTTCCTCGCGCAAGTCGAGTCCGGAGAGGCTTTCGGCAGGCTGGACGGTCATGGCTTTCCTTTCGATTGCCGAGATGGCGTCGGAACGCCCGCCGATCAAGCGATTACATCGCGAAACCCGGCGGCAGGAACGCTTCCATCGGTCGCCCGGCGCCGGGCGTCCCGGCGACCAGCCACTCCGTAAGCGCGATACCCGCCGGGCTGTAGGCGATGAGGTCTGCCACGATTTGGGTGACAACGACCGCGCCCGTGCCGCACCACCACGCTGGATGAACCCTGCCGCGGCGCAGCTTATCGCGGATCATGCCAATCACCGGGAAGATCAGCAGGAAGAGCGTCATCAGCCTCCAGGCGTGCGGGATCATGAGCGGCATGGGAAGCAGGCGGCCAAGGCCCGGACCGCTCAGGATCGCCATTGCGACCAGCATGTAGCGGCGATGCCAGCCGGTGTAGCGCCTTCGCCTCAGCGCGGCTAAGACCAGCGCGGCGAACAGGAGGAGGTGCAGGATGTTGGAGACCACGAATTCGTTCTGGTCGAAGAAGAACGGTCCCCCGGTACGCTGCATCACCACGATCATGATGACGATACCCGTGACGACCATCAGCGGCACCCAGACGATCGAGATCATGCCCAGACGGCGGTGCAGCGCGACGTTGTCCGCCGTGATAAGGCCGCTTTGCGCGAGGAACAGCGCGACCCAGCCGAAGAAAACGACTGCATGGATGTGGTAGGCTGCCGGTACCGCGAAAGTGGAACGTCCCATCGCGAGGTTCACCGAAAAGCCCGCGACGATGATCGCGGCGATCAGGCAAGACAGGGCGAGGAAGAACCGGCGCTCCGCGCGCTCGGCATCGTGTATCGGTGCAGGTATTCCCGAGGCCGTGGCCATCGCTCCCTCCTTCGACAACCCGAAGGAGGGCTATTACACCCGGCGCATCGTGTGGGGAAGCATCATTCGGCAGCGGCTTCGGGTGCCGGCTCGCCTTCGAAGCGCACGGTCACCTCGACATCGCCGAAGCCGGCGACCTGCAGCGGTATCGCAAGGTTCTGGCGGATCGCATCCTTGGCTGCACCGCGCGCCATGTTCATCAGGATCGGGTTGGCGGCCTGTTCCAGCGCCTGCCGTTCGGCAAGCCGGGTGTTGTTGCGGCTCAGCTTGTCCTGCGCGTCGCGGCTGATCCAGATGCCTTCGCGCAGGTACTGCGCCCGCGCTTCGTCGAGGTTGGGCTTGCCCACTGTGAGCGGCGGCAGGAGCACACCGAGCGTCTTCGTTTCCGCGTTCCAGTCCAGCCGGTTGCGGTTCATCTTCGACAGGTCGAGCGTATAGTCGACGCGCGACGGGATCACCGCGACCTGCCGCGACTTGACCAAGCCCATGAGGCGGCTGTCCTCGGCAGCCACGACCGGCGCGAGTTGCGCCGAAAAGACCGTCAGGCGGTTCTGCTTTTCGAAAGCGACAAGGCTGGTGCCCAGCGGATCGCCGGTTTCCTGCGGCCCGAACGCTTCCCATGCCAGCCAGGCACACAGCGCCACGACAAGGATGAAAAGCAGCCACGGCAGCGTCTGCACGCGGGCGAGGGGTCTTTCCTTCCTGTCGGCAAGGGGCGCTTGCGCGCCGGTCAGGTTGTCAGCGTCCATACATTACCCGAACGCGCGACTTCGCCCCTGCGTTCCAGATCGATGAGGTGGGCGAGTACAGACCGGCCCGCCGCGGGCCACAGGCGCTCGTCGGTTCCCTTGTACATGTGGGGGACCATGTCCTCGATGACGCCGCGATCCTGTTCGAGCTGGCGGAGTATCTGCCTCTCGCGCTGGCGGCGGTGCCCGATCATGCCGCGCACCAGCTGGCGCGGCTTCTCCACCGCGGGCCCGTGGGCCGGATAGTACACGCGGTCCTCCCGGTCGTGGAGGTGCTTCAGGCTGTCCATGTACTGGGCCATGTCGCCGTCGGGTGGCACGACGACGGACGTGGACCAGCCCATCACGTGGTCGCCGGTGAACAGCGCGCCGCTTTCCTCCAGCGCGAAGCACAGGTGGTTCGACGTATGTCCCGGCGTCGCCACGGCGGTCAGCGTCCAGTCCGGACCCTCGACGCTCTCTCCGTGTCCGAGCACCCGGTCGGGGCGGTAGGCATCGTCGAACGAGGCATCGAGACGCGGCCCCTCGTCACTGAGTGCAAGCGGGGCGCAACCGACGATCGGCGCTCCGGTCCGCTCGGCCAGCGGCGCTGCGGCGGGCGAATGGTCGCGGTGGGTGTGCGTGCAGCAGATGGCGGCAATGCGCGCGTCGCCCACCGCCTCGACCAGCGCATCGAGGTGCTCTTCCTCCAGCGGGCCGGGATCGATCACCGCCACCGCGTCTCCCGCGCCGACGACGTAGCTTTGCGTGCCGGTGTAGGTGAAGGGCGAGGGGTTGCGTGCCAGTACGCGGCGGACGAGCGGTTCGAGCCTTTCGGACGTTCCGTAGGGGCGCGGCGGATGTTCGGCGGTCATAGTCCCGCGCATATGGGGCCGCGAGCGCCTCGTGTCGAGTTCGCGGCCCTATCGACAGGCGCGGGCGCAGGAGGCAGACGGGGCGCGACGGAGGATGCGATGAACCCGACAGGCGACCTGACCCTCGTGATCGATGCGGGCACCACCTCGGTGCGCGCAATGCTCTTCGATCGCGAGGGGCGGATGCGCGCGGTTGCCCAGCGCGAGCTTGTCCAGCACTATCCGCGGCCCGGCTGGGTCGAGCACGACGCCGGGGAGATCTGGCAGGCTGCGCTTGCATGCGGCCGCAATGTCGCGACGCAGGGCGGGGGCGGCGACCGCATCGCCTGCATCGGCATCACCAACCAGCGCGAAACCGTGGTCGCGTGGGACCGCCGGACCGGAAAGCCGCTCCATCGCGCCATCGTCTGGCAGGACCGTCGCACCGCGCCGCTCTGCGCCGAAATGCGCGAAGCGGGGCACGAGACGGTCGTGCAGGAACGCACCGGGCTCCTGCTCGATCCCTACTTCTCGGCTACCAAGATGCGCTGGCTGCTCGACAATTCGGACGACGTGGCGGCGGCTGCGCGCTCGGGCGACCTGGCTCTGGGAACCGTCGAGAGCTGGCTTGTCTGGAAGCTGACGGGCGGAGCGTTCCTGACCGATGCGAGCAACGCCAGCCGCACGTGCCTCCTGCCGCTGGCGGGCCGGACCTGGGATGCCGGGTTGTGCGACCTGTTCGGCGTGCCCGTCGCCGCGCTGGGCGAGGTTTCGGACAACGCCGGCGATCTTGCCGAGGCGCTCCCCGAATGGTTCGGCGCTCCCTTGCCGATCAGCGGGCTTGCAGGCGACCAGCAGGCCGCGACGGTAGGGCAGGCGTGCCTCGAACCGGGCGATACCAAGGCGACATACGGAACCGGCGCGTTCGTGCTGACCAACATGGGACGCGAAGTGCCGCGATCGCGCCATCGCCTTGTCGGGACGGTGCTCGCCCAGGTCGGGGGCGAGCGCGCCTATGCGCTCGAAGGGTCGGTGTTCGTGGCGGGCAGCCTCGTCAAGTGGCTGCGCGACAGCCTCGGCGTCATCGACGACGCGGCGCAGACCGAAGTGCTTGCGCGCTCTGTCGAGGACAATGCCGGCGTGGTCGTGGTGCCCGCGCTGGCCGGGCTCGGCGCACCGCACTGGCGGCCCGACGTTCGCGCCAGCATTTCCGGCCTGAGCTTCGCGGCGACACGGGCTCACCTTGCGCGGGCCGCGCTCGAGGCGATGTCGCACCAGACCCACGACCTCGCAGTCGCGTTCGCCGCAGACGGTGCGCAGTGGACACGGCTGCGGATCGACGGGGGGATGAGTGCGAACGACTGGATGGCGCAGGACATGGCCAACGTGCTCGACCTCGTCGTCGAGCGGCCGGACTTCGTAGAGACCACCGCGCTCGGTGCCGGGATGCTCGCTGCCTACGGTGCCGGGCTGTTCGCTTCGCTGGGCGAGGCGGCAGCGGCGATGCGCGGGTCCGTACGCGAATTCGAACCGACGATGGGGCAGAGCGAACGCGAACAGAGGCTCGCCCTCTGGCGCACTGCCCTGTCTAACCTGGCCTAGCCGTTGACGCGCCGCTCCAGCCGCTCGCGCAGCGCGCTGATCGCGCTCGGCGCACCGGCATCGCGCTGCCGCCAGCCGCGATCGAGGCGGACGAGGCGCTGGTAGAAGCGCTGCGTGGCGCGCACCAGTTCGCGTGTCTCGGGGCTCAGCAGCGCAAGCTGCTCGGGGTCGGACTCGCTGCGATCGGGGGCAAGCCTGCCGTGGCGGCGAAGCTGGAATTCGGAAAGCTCGCCCATGAAATAGGCGCGGTGATTGAGCAGCCACGCGACGGCATGCATCATCCGCGTCGTCGTGCGCAGGCCCTCGCACGACAGCGCCACGCGCGCGAGGTCTTCCTCCTCGCCCACCTTGTCGAGCCTTCCCGAGAACGAGAACGCGTCGCGCACCTCGTCGGACAGGACGAGCCCCTCGCAATAGAGGCTTTCGACGATGCGCGGATTGATGGTGGCCGGCTCGGACATACGGCAATCCGTTATTGTCCGCTTCGCCCCCGGAGCAATGGTCCCGCTGCGTTATAAACAGTTCAATTCGGGACTGTGCCGTTGCGGGACAGAAAACGCGGCGCGAAACCTGCCGGGCAGCGGGGCGCCGGTCCGCCGTCAGGCGATGATGTCGGGGATCAGGTAATCCTGGATCATCGCGATCTGGTCCTTGAGCGAGAGCTTCCGCTTCTTGAGGCGCGCGACCTGCAGCTGGTTCGCCGGACCTGCCTCGGTCAGCGCGTCGATGGCCGCGTCGAGGTCGCGATGCTCGATCTTCAATGCTTCCAGGCGCTTGCGCAGTTCCTCTTCGGTCACGCCCGAAAAACCCCGATCCCGACTTGCCGCAACAGTGCAGCGCCTCGCCGATTAGCCTAAATTAGGTGCTTCGCAAGATAGGTCGATTATGTTTCGATGACAATCGCGCCGAACCTGCTTGGCGCCGAGTCGGTGACGGCTGAATCGTCAAGCACCCACGTCGAACAAGGTCCGGCGCGCGAACGCCAATAGGAGGACCATCGATGGAAACTTCGCATGTCAGCGCCCTGCAGCTCAAGCACGCCGGTCTCGAACGGCGCATCCACGAGGAACTGAGCCGCCCGATGCCTGACGATGCGGTGGTCCAAAGCCTCAAGAAGCGCAAGTTGCGCCTCAAGGAAGAACTCGCACGCCACTGAACGGCGGTTCTCCCCCGCAGCGGTCTCGCCGGGAAAAGTCCGGCACGATGAAACATACGTGCGTTCCCAAAGCCCCGGCTTTGCGGTAGTCCGGAAGGCATGACCGGCCAACCCGTGACCTCGAGCGGTGTAGCAGCCGCCCGGCAGATCCTGACCAGCCTGCACGACGTGATGGCGTCGCGCAGCGCTGCGCAGGCGAAGCTGAACACGGTGGTCGAGGTGATCGGCGAGGGGCTCGATAGCGAGGTCTGCTCGATCTACCTGCTGCGCGAGGGCATGCTGGAACTGTTCGCGACGCGCGGCCTTGCGCAGGAAGCCGTCCACGTCACGCGCCTCGGCGTCGGCGAGGGCCTTGTCGGCACGATCGCCGACGGTAACGAAACGCTCAACCTGGCCGAGGCCGCGGCCCACCCCGACTTCTCGTACCGTCCCGAAACGGGCGAGGAAAAGTTCCACTCGTTCGCAGGCGTACCCATCGTCCGGCGCGAGCGCGCGGTGGGGGTTCTGTGCGTCCAGCACGTCGATCCGCGCCGCTACGAGGACGTCGAGATCGAGGCGCTGCAGACGGTGGCGATGGTGCTTTCCGAACTCATCTCCAACGCCGAGCTGATCGACGGCGACGAGCAGTTCGGGCTTACCCCCGCGCAGACCGGGCCGGAGCTGCTGCGAGGCCTGACGCTGGTCAAGGGCCTCGCCATCGGGGCCGCCGTCTATCACCAGCCGCGCGTCAATATCGAGCACGTCGTTGCCGAGGACACCGAGGCAGAGCGCCAGCGCCTCATCATGGCGTTCGAGAAGATGCGCGACCAGATCGACCGCATGGCGAGCCAGGCCGAGTTCGGCGTCGGCGGCGAGCACGAGGAGGTGCTCGCGACCTACAAGATGTTCGCCTACGACGAAGGCTGGATCCGCCGCATCAACGAGGCGATCGATTCCGGCCTGACCGCCGAGGCCGCCATCGAGCGCGTGCAGCAGCGCACGCGCATGCGCATGCGCCAAATCGACGACCCGCTGCTCGCCGACCGCATGCACGACCTTGAGGACCTGTCGAACCGGCTCCTGCGCATCGTGTCCGGCCAGATCGGCACTGCCGCCACGATGGGCCTGCGGCGCGACACGATCCTGATCGCGCGCAACCTCGGCCCGGCCGAACTTCTCGAATACGACCGGCGGCGCCTGAAGGGGGTCGTGCTTGAGGAAGGCTCGCTCACCAGCCACGTCGTGATCGTCGCGCGCGCGATGGGCGTGCCGGTCCTTGGCCGCGTCCGGGGCCTGCGCACTGCCGTGCGCGAGGGCGACGAGCTCCTGCTGGATTCCGACCAGGGCATGGTGACCGCGCGGCCCGCGCCCGCGATGGTCGAGGCATTCGAGGCGCGCTTCGCCAAAAGCCGCGAGCGGCAGGCGGCCTATGCCAAGCTTCGCGAGGTCGAACCGTTCTCGCGCGACGGGACGCGCATCCAGGTGATGATCAATGCCGGGCTGCGCGACGACGTCACCAACCTAAGCCTGACCGGCGCGGACGGCATCGGCCTTTTCCGCACCGAGTTCCAGTTCCTGGTGTCCGCCGCGCTTCCCGCGCGCGAGCGGCAGACGCGGCTCTATCGCGACGTGATGGACGCGGCGGGCAGCAAGCCGGTCGTCTTCCGCACCGTCGACATCGGCGGCGACAAGATGCTGCCCTACCTGCGGCACGACGACGGCGAGGTCGAGGAGAACCCCGCGATGGGCTGGCGCGCGCTGCGCATCGCACTCGAACGCGAAGGCCTGCTCAAGGCGCAGGCGCGCGCGCTGCTGGAGGCGGCGGCGGGACGTACCCTCAACGTCATGTTCCCGATGGTCAGCGAACCCTGGGAGTTCGACGCCGCGAAGGACGTCTTCGACGGCCAGCTGGCCTTCCTGAAAAGCCAGAAGAAGGTCCTGCCCGAGGAAATCCGGTTCGGCGCGATGCTCGAGGTGCCGGCGATCGCCGAGCAGCTCGACATCCTGGCGCCCAAGCTGTCTTTCCTCTCGATCGGGACGAACGACCTCACGCAGTTCCTGTTCGCGGCGGATCGCTCGAACCCGAAGCTTGCCGAACGCTACGACTGGCTCAGCCCCGGCATCCTGCGGTTCCTGAGGCGCATCGTCGCGGGGCTTTCCGGCAGCGAGGTCGATCTGGGCGTTTGCGGCGAAATGGGCGGCAGGCAGCTCGAGGCGCTGGCCCTCATCGGGCTCGGCATCCATCGCCTGTCTATCACGCCCGCTTCGGTCGGTCCGATCAAGGAACTCGTCCGGCGCGTCGATGTGAACGAGATCGGCGAGGCGATGAACGGCTGGCTGTCCTCGCCCCCGGCCGACATGCGCGCGACGCTGACCGAATGGGCCAACGAGCGAGAAATCCTCACCGAGTGATGCGCGGGGTGCAGCGCAAGGGTTAACCTATTATAATCCACTTCGGAGGGCGGCTTCCCGGTTGACTTTGCCCGCCGCGACGCGTTGTCTGCGCGCGGTCGCCAATGCACCATTTCCGGGCGGGAGCGGAATGGACGAAACAGTATCAGAGCCTGAAGAACTGCAACTCGAGTCGACCGGCTCGCGTCTTCGCCGCGCGCGCGAAGCCGCCGGGCTCAGCCGCGAGGACATAGCGGCCCAGACGAAAATCGCGGAGCGGCACCTCATCTCGATCGAGGAAGATCGCTTCGAGGACCTGCCGGGCAAGACCTACGCGATCGGCTTCTCGCGCACCTACGCGCGCGCGGTGGGGGTCGACGAGGATGCCGTTGCCGACAGCGTACGGGACGAGCTTGCCGCAGGCGATTTCCGCGAGGAACGACGGCACGCAGAGACCTTTGAGCCGGGCGACCCGGCACGCGTTCCGGGAGGCGGCCTCGCGTGGATCGCGGCCATCGCAGGCCTTGTCGTCATCGCACTGATCTACGTTTTCTGGCGAAGCTTCCTTTCCCCCGCCGGCGAACTGCCGGGACCCGAGGCGGAGGATGTCGTTGTGGTCGAGAGCGCGGCTGCTTCCGACGCGCCGGACGATTTCGCCGCTGCGGCCGCATCGCAGCCGGTAGTCTTCACTGCGCTCGAACCGAACATCTGGGTGAAGTTCTACGACGCGAACGGCGACCAGCTGATGCAGAAGCAGATGGCGCAAGGCGAAAGCTATACGGTCCCTGCCGATGCGGAGGGTCCGCAAATCTGGACCGCACGTCCCGACGCGCTGCAGATCACAGTCGGCGGACGGCGTGTCCCGAGGCTCGCCGACGGACCGGTGACGATAAAGGACAGGCCGGTCACCGCTGCCGCGCTGCTGGCGCGCGAGGACAGCGCCCCTGCGGCTGGCGACACCGCTCCCGCGACGACGCCGAGCCAGGCACCGGCGCAGGAAGCCCGGCCATCGCCATCTCCGTCGCCCTCGCCGGCGGCGAGGAAGGCTCCATCGCCTGCTCCGAAGGCGCCATCGTCGCCGCGCCCCAAGGCGGCGGCGGAAGCGGCGCAGCAGCCTTCGCCGCGAACCACGTCGATACCGGTGGTCCAGCCGATACCGGGCGCAGACGATGAAGATTCCACCGATTCCGAGTGACCGGGCCTCGACAAGGGCCGGAGCATTGGGCAATCGGTTTCAGGGCAAAACTGGTTAATCGGGGGTTTCGGCGCGATTTGGCACGTTCGGATCGCACACCACGCCGAGGGAGGAATTCGAAGAGCATGACAAGACCGAACGGACGCCGCAGCTTCCGCTCCGCAACGCTGGCTCTCGCCGCGCTCGCGGTCGCCGGAACAGGTGTGCCGGTGCAGGCGCAATCGGGCGACGAGGCGCGCATCCGCAAGCTCGAGGCCGAAGTGCGCGCTCTCCAGCGCAAGGTCTTCCCCGGCGCCGACGGACGCTTCTTCGAGCCCGAGATCACCGCGCAGTCCTCGGGCGGGAACACTCCGCCGGCCAGCACTTCGGCGGTTACCGATATCCTGACGCGCATGGACGCGCTCGAGGCGCAGATGGCGCGGCTGACCGGTCAGGTCGAGGAAAACACCAACCGCATCGCGCAGATGGAAACGCGCCTCGGCCCGGCAACTCCGGTCGCCGCCCCGGCAAGCGTCGCGGCGGGAACCGAAGCCGCGACGACGGCTGCCGCCACGCCAACGCCGGCCGCGGCTCCCCCACCCGCGGCGCAAAGCAACCTCGACGCGATGAGCGGCGGCGCCTCGGCGGCGGCCCGTCCCGCCCCCGCTGCGGCGACGCCTTCGTCCGGCAGGGTCGAGGCGGTCAGCGCGGTCGCGCGGCCCTCGACCGACGATCCGGCGGACGATTCCTACAGCTACGGCTTCCGCCTGTGGGAGGCCGGGTTCTATCCCGAAGCGCAGCAGCAGCTGAAGATCTTCGTCGACAAGTACCCCGATCACTGGCGCGCGAGCTGGGGTCGCAACCTGCTCGGCCGCGCATACCTCGATGCCGGGGACGCGCGCGAGGCGGCGAAATGGTTCCTCCAGAACTACCAGGCCGACAAGCGGGCTGGCCGTGCGCCCGACAGCCTGCTCTACCTGGCCGTGTCGATGAAGCGGCTGGGCGACACCAACCGCGCCTGCATCGCACTCGCCGAATTCAGCGAAAGCTACGCTGCCGAGGCGGCAGGACGCCTGCAGGGGCTCTACGATGCCACCCGCTCCGGGCTCGACTGTTCGGGATGACGTTCCGGGAGTGACGACGGAGCAGGCCGGGCGCTTCGCTGCCTCGCTTGCGTCGGTCTGGCCCGAAGTCGCCGATCCGCACGCGCGGATCGGGATCGCGTTGTCGTTCGGGCCGGACAGCACCGCCCTCCTCTTGCTCGCAGCGGCCTGCCTGCCCGGCCGGGTCGAGGCAGCGACCGTCGATCACGGGCTGCGTGCCGAAAGCGCGGACGAGGCCCGGCAGGCCGCGGTGCTGTGCGGTGACCTCGGCATTCCGCACGAAATCCTCGCGGTGACGGTGGCGGAGGGCAACCTGCAGTCGCAGGCGCGGGCGGCGCGCTATGTAGCGCTCGGCGAATGGCTCATGCGGCGCGAACTCGCGGCGCTTGCCACCGGGCATCATGCCGACGATCAGGCCGAGACGCTGCTCCTTCGGCTGAACCGGGGGAGCGGGGTGGCGGGGCTTGCCGGAACGCGCGGGCGCACCGCCGTCCCCGGAACCGCACACCTGCTCGTGCGTCCGCTCCTCGACTGGCGTCGGGAGGAGCTTGCGGGGATCGTCGAGAGCGCCGCAATCCGGGCAGCGGCAGACCCGTCGAACGCGGATGACCGCTTCGACCGGGCGCGGCTGCGCAAGGCGCTGGCCGGTGCCGACTGGCTCGACGTTTCGGCGGTGGCGGATTGTGCCGCGAACCTTGCCGATGCCGATGCGGCGATCGAATGGGCCGCGCGGCGCGAGTGGCGCGAATGCGTCCGCCGCGACGGCATTGCGCTGGTCTACCGGCCGCAGGCCCCGAAGGCAGTGGCGCTGCGCGTCCTGTCACGAATGGTCGGGGACCTGGGGGGCGATCCTCCGCGCGGCGGAACCGTCGCCCGAGTCTTCGAGGCGCTCGTAGCCGGTGGACCTGCCTCCATCGCCGATCTCGTGGTGCGGCCCACGCCCGCTGGCTGGGCCATGACCAGAGCGCCGAAGAGGCGAACAAGTTCGTGATTTAACTTAAGAAAGCTGGGGCGAAGCAATCCAGGGTGGCCCGTAATTTACCCTGGATTGCTTCCCCGGCTCTTCCGGCGTTCGCTCCGAAAGAAAATCCCGTGCTTATCGAAGGGGGGCCGGGATTACCGTCTTCGGCAGAATGCACCATGCATCATTTACGATCAGGAATCGACCAGTGAATCGCCCAAACCGACCATCTTGCCGCGAGTAATAAACACCCGGTCGCCTAACTTGGTCTTTTCAAACACTTTTGCAGCGAACGGTTCGGGCATTCCGATGCAGCCGTGGCTGGCATAGCCCCACTCGACCTGGCTGCCGTGAAGCGAGATGCCGTCGTCGGTCAGCCGCTGCATATAGGGCATCTCCGCACCGTAGAGGTTCGAGACGTGATCCTTCTTCTTCTGCGTGATCGGGAATACGCCGGTCGGCGTAGGCTTTTCCTCGGTGCCGAGCAGGACGGCAGTGGCGCCGATCTCGTGCCCGTCGCGGAAGATCGAGAGGACCCGCGCCTCGAGATCGACGGTGATGACGATGGGGCCATCGGGAACGCCGGTCTCGTCCCAGTGCCACTCGCCGTATCTGATCGGTCCGTCGATCGGCAGGATGCGCTTGACCACGAAGGGGTCGTTGAGGTCCGGCTGCTGCGCGGCAACGGCCTCGGCGGCATTCGCCTCGTTGATGCCGGGAAGCGCCTGTGCGGTTCCTTCGCTTTCCATCGCGACCTGCTGTCCGGCCAGGTCGACCGAGCGGTCGGGCGGATCCTGCGAAAGCATGATGGCGGCGGTCGCGGCAAGGCCCGTGAAGGTCAGGGCGAGAAGGGCTCTTCCGTTGACGGGAAAGGACATGGCAGAGACTCGAACTCGTTTCCGGTAAATTGCGAGAATACAACATCGTGCCTAACGGCGCGAGTCGCCAGAGCGCCGTGCCCCGCCGTTTCATCGCGGGACTGGCTGCCAGCAAAAGTTAACGGCGCTAATCGGGCCCGGTTTACCCGTGCGCGCCGAACTCGTTGGCGATGGCGGTGGTGATGCGCAGGCCCAAGGCGTGGGCGCGGTCGATCGGCTCTATGAAGTCGCGATGGATCGCGGCATATCCCGCCGCATCGCTGTCCGGGTAGTCCGAGGGCAGGTCGACGCTGAAATCCTCGATACGCGGGAAGCTCGTCGGAAAGGCGCGGCGCAGCTGGGCCAGCGCGTCTTCGGTGCGCAGCGTGAAGAACATCTCCAGCACGTCGTCGCGGCTGATGTCGTTGGCCCGGCTGAACGGCGGCACCATCACGGCGCGCAGGAACATGTGCTTGAGAAGCGCCAGCCGCAGCGATTGGAGAACGCCCAGGCTGCGCCTGGTCTGTTCGCGCTCGGGCATCGGCGCCTCGTCGGGAATGAGCGCGAGCAGGCGGTGAAGCTTGAGCGCATCGACGCGAAGGCGGGAGGCGAGGCGGCGGAAGACGCCGGTGCGGTCGTCCTTGGTAAGGTATTCGGCCAGCGTCAGGCAGGCGTCCGAAATGTGCTGCTCGTTGCCGCGATAGGGGCGGCTCGCCCAGTAGGCAGAGTTGAACAGTTCGCCGTAGGCCGCGACCGTCTTGATCGAGGCGAGCGCGTTGGCCGCGCGCACCAGCCTCACGATCTGCCGCCCGCGCTCGCTGTCGCGCAGCAGGCCGGCGATCTCCTCCTGGTTGCCCTCTGCCGCGGTGCCGACCCCGGCGATCAGGTTCACGGGGTAGCCCAGTTGCTGGAGCACGGCATTGTGGGGGATCGCCCGGATCTGCCGCAGGCTCATCTCGCGGTCGGCGGCAAGGTCCGACTGGCGGCGCGACTTGCGGCTCCCGGTATCGTTGAGCATGCCGAGGCCGAACGCGGTGACCGCGCGCGAATAGGTGCGGCTGTGCAGGAAATCCTGCTGCACGCCCCGGATCGCGCGGTAGAGATCGAGACTGAGGTCGGTGCGCCGATAGAACAGGTCGGTGGGGACCGACGGGTCGGCGGCGCACGGCGGCATCTCGGCAAAGCGGGTGAGCGTTGCGAAGGCCAGTTCGGGCGAGCCGAACCAGAGGTAGCCATCGCCGCCCTGGAACGACACTTCGGGTTCGAGCCTGATCCCCGCGCGCACGAACCGTCGCCGCGCCCACGGCGACATCGGCCATGCGAGCCTATCCTCGAAAGACGATGGATGCGCGCCGCGCCCCATGCTCTCGCCGTGGGTGTTGAAGATGAGCGCCGATACGTCGGTCAGGCCGTTCGCCACCATCGCTTCGGCCATGCGGCCCTGCAGCCGCTCGATGGCGAGCGCCGCCGGGATCTGCCCGACGAAGCGGCCCGCATCCGAAAATCCGGTCTGGATCGAGATGCGTCCGCGCTTCCTGGCATAGTCGCGGTAGGCATCCTCGGACAGCAGCGCGTCGAGAAACCGCCCACCATGCTCCAGCGCGGTCTCGGTCTCGAACAGCGGGGAGACGTCGACGTTCTCCTCGATCCCGAACAGGCGTGCGAAATAGAGCGCGGCCAGCACGGTCGAGGGCTGCTCGCATTCGGCGACAAGCATGCGGATCGGCGCATCGCCGTCGATGTGGTGGACGATCTGCGCCATCGCCAGGAATTGCCGGATCGCGGTGCTGTTCTCGATGGCGAGCGCAGCGAAATTCGAATGCAGCGGCTTCGCTTCGGCCAGTAGCTCGCGCATCTTGACGAGCGCGGCCTGGCTGGAAAGCGAGAGCTTGCCTTCCGGGTCGATGCGGCGGCGGATCGCGTTCTGGAGCTGCGAGCTGTTCACGCGGAAGTGAATCCAGCCCATGCCGAGGCCATCGGCGCGCATCGCGGCGGCCAGTGTCAGGAGATCGCGGGCGGTGTCCGGCCCGGCAAGCCTGGCCTCGTTCTCCAGCTCCGAGATCGTCGGGCCGAGGCTGGTCAGCTTGTCGGGATGGTCGGCGGTCAGCGCGTTGGCGGCGGCTGAAAGATCGTCGGGCGCGGTCAGGTCACCGGCGAAGCGATCGGCCATGTCGCGGGTATGGTTTGCCGCTCGCTCGAGCCGCTCGGCAATCTCGGGCTCCATGCCCTTCAGCGCCGCGGCATAGCGCGAAAGTCGCCGCGCCTTCTCGTCGAGGCGGTAGCGGATCGAGGTGGACCAGCCGATGTCGGTGCGCCCGTCCATGTCGTAGCCGACCCAGGTGGCGAAGCGCACCGGCATCGGCTGAAGGCTCTTCCATCGCTTCGGCCACTTGCCCGCCGCTTCCCGGAAAAGCAGGCCGTTGACCCGGTCGCGGGCGTCCTGCGCGCGTTCGATGGCGGCCATTGCGGCATCGTGCTCGTAGTCGAGCGTGATCGCGTCGCGCTGGTGTTCGGGAACCTCGATCGTCTCGCTGCCGCCGTTTCCGCTCGATGCGGCGGCGGCGACGGCATCGCGCTGGGCGCGGCTGAGCAGGAAGGTCGGGTGGGCGGTGAAGACGATGTGGGCGTGGGGGCGCTGCCAGTGCGCGGCGAAGGCGGCGAAATCCTCCTCGGTCGCGAGCGCGCGCAGCTTCGCCTCGTTCGCGCCGGGCGCCACCGGAGAGAGCATCCGGTCGAGCCGCGCGGCGCGGGCGCGCAGGCCCTCGGCCTCCATCTCGTCGACATATCCGGCGATATCGTCAAGCGTGAGCTCGCCGCTTTCGAGCTTGCGCGACAGCTCGAGCGCGAGCTGGAAGACGGGGTTGAACAGCGGCGTTTCGGCGGTGCGTGCGTGCAGGTCCTGCAGGCGCTCGACAAGGGCGGCGACCCCGCTCATGCGCCCAGCCCCGAAGCGGCGCGCGCCGCTTTCTCGATCGCGGCGGTGTCCGGCGGCCCCTTGGGCACGATCCAGCTTCCGCCGACGCAGAGCACGGCGTCGAGCGCCAGCCAGTCGGGCGCGGAGGCCTGGGTGATGCCGCCAGTGGGGCAGAAGCGCGCCTTGCCGAAAGGCGCGGCGATGGCTTTCAGCGCGGCGATGCCGCCCGAAGCCTCGGCCGGGAAGAACTTGAAACGGTCGAGCCCCTCGTCGAGCCCGCGCATGATGTCGCCTGCCGTTGCTACGCCGGGCAGGAACGGCAGTTCGGCGTCGTGGACCGCGCGGGCAAGATTAGTCGTCAGCCCCGGCGAGACGACGAATTCGGCCCCGGCCTCGATCACGTCGTCGAGGTCGTCGGGGGACAGAACCGTGCCCGCGCCGACAACCGCGCCATCGACCTCTTTCATCGCCTTGATCGCGTCGAGCGCGGCATCGGTGCGCAGCGTGACTTCCAGCACGCGCAGTCCGCCCGCGACGAGCGCCCGTGCGATCGGCAGCGCATGGTCGGCGTCGTCGATGACGAGGACCGGGATGACCGGCGCCATGCGCATGATGGCCTCGATCCCGTTTGCGGTATCGTTCACGATGCGTGCTCCTTCGCGAAGGCGGCGGCCGCGCCGAACAGGCCCGGCTGCGGGTGAGTGATGAGCCTGACGGGAATGCCCGCCATCATCTGTTCGTAGCGGCCCTTGAAGCGGAACCGCTCGGCAAAGCCCGACTGGCGCAGCGTGTTGCGGATGCGGTAGCCGAGGCCGCCGGCGATGGCGACGCCGCCCGCGCCGTGGGCAAGCGCGTAGTCGCCCGCCGCGCTGCCGAGCGAGAGGCAGAACCGTTCCACCGCCGCCGCCGCCAGCGGGTCCTCGTTGCCGACGCCCTGCTGCCAGATCGTGCGGTCGTCGAGTTCGGCGACCGACTTGCGCTCGAGCGCGGCGAGGGAGTGGTAGATGTCGACGATCCCCGGACCGGACACGATGCGCTCCACCGAAACGCGGCGGTGGCGGCTGCGCAGGCGGGCCAGGATCGCGTCGTCGACTGCGTCGACGGGAGCGAAGTCGATGTGCCCGCCCTCGGTCGCCTGAACGTGGTAGCCGCCCTCGAAGCGGTGGAAATGCGCGACGCCGAGGCCGGTACCGGGGCCGATCACGCTGATCGTGCCCTCTTTCGGCAGCGGTGTATCGGGGCCGGCGAGGTGGCAGAACTCGCTGTCTGGTACGCGCGCCACGGCATGCGCGACGGCGGCGAAATCGTTGAGGACGGTGAATGTCTCGAGGCCGAGCTGCTCGTCGAGCGCGTGGGTCCGGATCGTCCAGCTGTTGTTGGTCATTCGCACCGTTTCGCCCGTCACCGGTCCGGCGATGGCGATGGCGGCATGCTTCGGCGGCTCCCTGCCGAGCCGTTTGGCGAATTCCTGCCAGGCGGTTTGCAGGCTGACGTAATCGCTCGTCGGCAGGGTAATCGGCTCGTCGAGCGCGATTTCCCCGTTCCCGCCGATCGTGGCGACGGCAAACCTCGCGTTGGTGCCGCCGATATCGAGCGCGACGAGATCCATCCTCAAAGCCCTGCGAGTTCGAGCATCGAGGACCCGCCCTGCTCGGCGCCGCCCGCGTTGGCGCGGAACATCGCGAACAGCTCGCGTCCCATGCCCTGCGCAGGTACGGGGGCGGGGAACGGCTCGCGGCCCGCAAGGTCGGCGGTGGTGGCGAGCGTGCCTTCCTCGGCGGAAAGGCGCACGACGTCGCCGTCGCGCAGGAAGGCGAGAGGACCCCAGTTTCCGTCTGCGTCAGCGAGCGCCTCGGGCGTGACGTGGATCGCGGCTGGGACCTTGCCGCTCGCGCCAGACATGCGGCCATCGGTGACGAGCGCGACCTTGTAGCCCCGGTCCTGCAGCACGCCTAGCGGCGGGGTCAGCTTGTGAAGTTCGGGCATGCCGTTGGCGCGCGGCCCCTGGAAGCGCACGACGACAATCACGTCGCGGTCGAGTTCGCCTGCAGCGAATGCGCGCGCCACGGCTTCCTGGGTCTCGAACACGCGGCACGGCGCCTCGATCGTCCAGCGCTCGGGTTCGACCGCGCTGGTCTTGAAGCAGGCGCGACCGAGATTGCCTTCGACGAGCCGCATGCCGCCGTCCGCCATGAACGGCTTTGCGACCGAGCCGAGCATCGCTTCGTCGCCGGGACTGTCGGGCGAGGGGGTCCAGCAAAGCTTCTCGTCCTTAAGTACCGGCTCCTTCGCGTAGTCGCCCATGCCGCCTTCCGAGACGGTCACGACATCGTCGTGGATCAGCCCCGCGCCCGACAGTTCGCGCACGACGAAGCCGATGCCGCCGGCGGCGTGAAAGTGGTTCACGTCGCCCGAACCGTTGGGATAGACGCGGCAAAGGAGCGGCACGGCCCGGCTCAGTTCGGCCATGTCCTGCCAGTCGATGAGCACGCCCGCCGCGCGCGCGAAGGCGGGGATGTGGATCGCGTGGTTGGTCGATCCGCCGGTCGCGAGCAGGCCGACCGCGGCGTTGACGATGGCCTTTTCGTCGACGAGGCGAGCGAGCGGGCGATAGTCATTGCCGTCGCGGCCCATCGCGGCGAGGCGATGTACGGCGGCGCGGGTCAGTTCGCGGCGCAGCGGCGTGTCGGGCGGGACGAAGGCGGCGCCGGGAATGTGCAGCCCCATCAACTCCATCATCATCTGGTTGGAATTGGCGGTGCCGTAGAAGGTGCAGGTGCCGGGCGAGTGGTAGCTTTTCGATTCGCTTTCCAGCAGCTCGTCGCGCGTCGCCTTGCCCTCGGCGTAGAGCTGGCGGACGCGCTGCTTCTCCTTGTTGGCGATGCCCGACGGCATCGGGCCGGAGGGCACGAACAGCGCGGGCAGGTGGCCGAAACGCAGCGCGCCGATCAGCAGGCCGGGCACGATCTTGTCGCAGATGCCGAGCAGCGCGACCGCATCGTACATCGCGTGGCTCAGGCCGACAGCGGCGGCAAGCGCGATGACGTCGCGGCTGAACAGCGAAAGTTCCATGCCGTCCGCGCCTTGCGTCACCCCGTCGCACATCGCCGGGGTCGCGCCGGCGACCTGCGCGGTCGCCCCGATCTCGCGCGCGTAGAGCTTCATCGGCTCGGGGTAGCGCCCGTAGGGCTGGTGCGCCGAGATCGTGTCGTTGTAGGCGGTGATGATGCCGATGTTGGGGCCGCGACGGAAAGCGATCGATTCCTTGTCCTCGCCGGCGGCGGCGAATCCGTGCGCGAGGTTCGAGCAGGGCAGCACGGCGTTGCGGTCGGCATGCCGGTCGCCCTCGCGGTCCATCAGGTCGAGGTAGGCCTGCCGGCTGTCGCGCGAACGCGCGGCGATGCGCTCGGTGACGCGGGCGATCCGTGGATCGAGGTTGCTCATCGGCGTTACTCCTGTGCCCTCTGCCGCGCCGCGCATGTCCGCTTGCGGGAGATGCGGGCGCTATTCGTGCCAGGTGACGCCGTCGCGCTCGGCAAGCGCGATCGCGGCGGACGGTCCCCAGCTTCCGGCAGTGTAAGTCTTCGGTGTCTGGCCCTGTTCCTCCCAGCTTGCCCGGATCGCATCGACCCAGTCCCACTGCGCCTCGACCTCGTCGCGGCGGACGAACAGCGTCTGGTCTCCCTCGATCAGGTCGAGCAGCAGACGTTCGTAGGCGATGCGCCGCTGCGGTCCGGCGAAGGCATCGGGCATGGCGATGTCGAGCGGTACGGCGCGCAGGCGGATGCCTTCGCGGTCGAGCCCCGGCACCTTGGCCATCAGCGACAGCGAGATGTTCTCCTCCGGCTGGATGCCGATGACCAGCCGGTTGGGCTCGCTCCTCGCGCCGCGCCCGGAGAAGATCGAGTGCGGCACGCAGCGGAACTGCACGACGATCTCGGTCGTGCGATGGGGCAGCCGCTTGCCGGTGCGCAGGTAGAAAGGCACGCCCTTCCACCGCCAGTTGTCGATGTGCGCCTTGATCGCGACGAAGGTCTCGGTGTCCGAATCGCGGCCCAGCTCCTCGTCGTAGCCCGGCACCGGCTCGCCCTTGATCGCGCCCGCGCGGTACTGTCCGGTGACGGTCTCTGCGGCGGTGACCTTGCGCAGCGAGCGCAGGACCTTGACCTTCTCGTCGCGAACCGCGGTGGCATCGTAGCTGACCGGCGGCTCCATCGCGACGAGCGCGAGAAGCTGGAGCATGTGGTTCTGCACCATGTCGCGCAGCGCGCCGGCCTCGTCGTAGAAGCCGACACGGCCTTCCAGCCCGACGGTTTCGGCGACCGTGATCTGGACGTGATCGATGTGGGTCGAATTCCACAGCGGTTCGAACATCAGGTTCGCAAAGCGCAGCGCGAGGAGGTTCTGGACCGTTTCCTTGCCGAGGTAATGGTCGATCCGGTACGTGCGACGCTCCGGGAAGGCGGTGGCGACCGCATCGTTGATGACGCAGCTCGACCCGAGATCTATGCCGAGCGGCTTTTCGAGGCCGATGCGCACCTTCTCGCCAGCAAGGCCGCCATGCTTGAGGCCCTGGATCGTCGGTTCGAACAGGCTGGGCGCGGTCGACAGGAAGATCGCGAGGCCCTCCTTCGGCTCGCCGACCTTCCTTGCCAGCGCTTCGTACCCCTCGAGCGTCGAGGCATCGACGGGCTGGTAGGTCAGGCGGTTGAGAAACGTCGCCATGCTGCCGCGCCGGTCGGCAGGCAGGAACTTCTCGAGCGCCTCACGTGCGAAATTGCGGAAACCCTGGTCGTCGAGTTCCGACCGCGCGGTGCCGATGATCTCGAGGTCGGGGTGGATCAGCTCGTCAACGTCGAGCGCGGCGAGCGAGGGGAGCAGCATGCGCTGGGCCAGGTCGCCCGTGGCGCCGAAGAGAAGCAGGCGATCGGCTGTGAAACTGATCATCGGGCGGCGATGGCGCCTGGCGTCATGTGGATGGACTCCCGATCCGGCTGCGGCGGCATGCTCGCAGATGCAGCATAACAACGGGCGGCGACGGGCGCTAGTTCCCTTTCCCGACTGGCCGCAAGCCGTGCCGGCGCGCGAAGGTGACCGTCTGCCGACAGTCGCGTGACGACGCTTTCACTTTGCAATCCCGCGCCCTATGAGCGGGCCATGGCTCTCGAAGGCGTCCAGCTCCTCGAACACTTGCGCACGCCCGCGCTAACCGTTTCCAACGGGCAGGTCAGCTTTGCCAATGCGGCGGCCAAGGCGCTGCTCGGCGCGCACATCGCGGGGCAGGACGTGCGCATCGCTATCCGCGATCCCGATGCCGTTGCCGTGATCATGAGCGATACCGGCGGCACCGCCAACGTCAGCGGCCTCTCGGTCGGCGGCAGCGAGTGGGAGATCGATGTCTTCGTGCTCGGTAACGATGAGCGCCTGATCAGCCTCTACGATCTTTCGGTCCAGGTCTCGGTGGCGCGCGCACATGCCGATTTCGTCGCCAATGCCAGCCACGAGCTGCGTACCCCGCTCGCCGCCGTGTTCGGTTATGTCGAGACGCTGCTCGATACGCGCGCGGGCGGCGACGAGGCGACGCGCGAGAAGTTCCTCAAGACCATCCGGCACGAGGCGCAGCGCATGCAGGCGCTGGTCGAGGATCTGATGTCGCTGTCGCGGATCGAGGCGATCAAGCACGAGGTTCCTTCGGACACCGTCGACATGGTCGTCGTCGCGCGCGAGACGGCGGGCGAATTCCGCGACGGTACCGAGATCAGGGTCGAGGCCAACTGCGACAGCGCCGAAATTTCCGGCGACAGGGGGCAGCTCGCGCAGGTTCTGCGCAACCTCATGGACAACGGCCGAAAGTACGGGAAAGCGGGGGGGCCTGTCACCGTCACCCTCGAGGCTACCGCGACCGGCTGGCTGCTCGTTGCCGTCCGCGACGAAGGGCCGGGAATCGCTCCCGAGCACCTCCCGCGCCTGACCGAGCGATTCTACCGCGCCGATACCAGCCGCAGCCGCGCGGCGGGCGGCACCGGCCTCGGCCTGTCGATCGTCAAGCACATCGTCGAGCGCCACCGCGGCAGGTTCGATATCGCCAGCCGCCCCGGCAAGGGGACGACCGCCTCGATGATGCTGCCGCTTCGGAAAAACTGACCTCGGACCGGTTTCGATACGGGTGTCATAAATACGTCATCTGACAGTCATACTGGCGTCGGCGAAATGTCACATTACCTTCACAAAGCTTCGCGCCCGGCTACGTTTCTCTTCCGCTCGACCGGCATCGTCGCCATCTCCCTCGGCATCGGCACACCCGCGTATGCGCAGGCGTCCGATGCAGAGGCGATCCGGGCCGAACTGGCGCAGATGCGCGCACAGATGGAGCGGATGGCCGACCGCATCGAGCAGCTCGAAGGCGAACTTGGCGCAGCAAAGGCCGAAACCGCCCGCGCCGCCCAGACCGCTGCAAGCGCGCAGGCGATCGCCGAGGCGGCTGCCGCCGTGCCTGCCCGTCCCGAGAAGGTCGAGTGGAAGGGCGCGCCGAAAATCGCGACGAGCGACGGCTGGAGCTTCAAGCCGCGCGGTCGCCTGCAGTTCGATGCCGGATTCATCGATGCCTTCGATTCCGAACGGGTGGCCGACGGTTTCGCCAACGAGGTGCGCCGCGCCCGGCTTGGAGTCGAGGGAACGATGCCGGGAGGCTTCGGCTACAAGTTCGAGGTCGATTTCGCCGGTGCCGATGCGCAGATCACTGACGGCATCCTGACCTACAAATCGGGTGACGTGAAGCTGACCGCCGGCCAGCACAACAATTTCCAGGGTCTCGACGAACTTACCAGCAGCCTGTCGAACAGCTTCATGGAACGCGCCGCCTTTACCGATGCATTCGGGTTCGAGCGCCGCGTCGGTCTTTCGGCGCAGTACGAGGCAGGCATCGTGCTCGTCCAGGGCGGCCTCTTCACCGACAATTTCGAGGACCTGCCGAACGGCAACTGGGGTGCGGACGGCCGCGTCGTGGTGATGCCGAAATTCGGTAATGCCCAACTGCACTTCGGTGCGTCCGTCCATTACACGGACATCGCCCAGGACTCCGACGTCAACAGCGTGCGCTATCGCCAGCGACCGATGGTCCACTTCACCGGCACGCGCTTCGTCGATACCGGGGCGCTCCTTGCTCTCGCCGAAACCGGATACGGGCTCGAAGCGGCGGCCATCGCCGGTCCGTTCCATGTCGCTTCCGAAGCATCCTGGCAGAGAACCGACCGTATCGCAGACTTCGCCGACCCGACCTTTTTCGGTGCCTATGTCGAGGCGGGCTACTTCCTGACGCGCGGTGACCGCCGTGGCTACAAGCCGGGCGTGTTCGACCGGGTGAAGCCCGAAAATCCGGTGGGCGAGGGCGGCATCGGCGCGATCCAGGTCAATGTGCGCTACGATTACCTCGACCTTGTCGATGCAGGCATCTCCGGCGGCACGCAGAACGGTTACGAGATATCGCTGATCTGGACGCCGACCGCATGGACGCGCCTGATGCTGGATTACGGCCACATCGAATACGACGGTGCCGTCTATCCGAACCCTGCCGGTTCGCGATCCTATGCCGTCGATGCATTCGGGATGCGCGCGCAGGTCGATTTCTGAGCCGTCTGCGACTATCGGGAGCAGGCACTGAACGGGTCGCGATTCGCGGGGTGGAAACTGCCCTTCGGTTCGCGCGAAAGGGGTGTCATGGCAATGTCACAGACTGCCAATAATGCGCCCACAAGCCTACGGGGGTATCCTTTCAATGAAATCCTTTAAGTCTCTGGGCGTTGCCGCGTTGCTGTCGGCCAGCCTTGCGGCGTGCGGCGGTTCGGGCGGCGGCTCGTCCGAAGGTCCGCGCGATTTCGTGCGCGCCGTCGGCTCCTCCACCGTCTATCCTTTCGCGACCGCGGTTGCGGAGCAGGTCGGCAAGCAGGGCGGAAAATCGCCGGTCATCGAATCGACGGGCACCGGCGGCGGCATGAAGCTGTTCTGCGCGGGCATCGGATCGGCGCACCCGGACGTCGAGAATGCCTCTCGCCGGATGAAGCTTTCCGAGTTCGAACAGTGCCAGGCCAACGGCGTCAACGATATCGTCGAGATCCAGATCGGCATCGACGGGATCGCCTTCGGCGAAGCGCAGGGCGGACCCGACATCGAACTCACGCCGCAGCACGTCTACGAGGCGCTGGCCGCCAATCCCTATGGCGAGCCGAACACGGCGAAGAACTGGAACGACGTCGATCCGTCGCTGCCGAACATCCCCATTCTCGTCTACGGCCCGCCGTCGACCTCGGGCACGCGCGACGCGCTCGAGGAACTGATCCTCGCCAAGGGTTGCGATTCCAATCCCGAAATGGTCAGGCTCAAGGAGAGCGACGAGGACCGTCACGAAGCGATCTGCACGCAGATCCGGGAGGACGGTGCCTATGTCGATTCGGGCGAGAACGACAACCTGATCGTCCAGAAGATCTCGCAGAACCCCAGGGCGGTCGGCGTGTTCGGCTTCTCCTTCCTCGAGGAGAACATGGATACGCTGAAGGGCATTCCGATGTCCGGGATCGAGCCGACCTACGAAACGATCTCGGACTTCAGCTATCCGGGCGCGCGTCCGCTCTATATCTACGTCAAGAAGGCGCACATGGGGCCGATCAAGGGTCTCGAGGCGTTCGTTCGCGAATGGCCCAATGCCTGGGGACCGGACGGATACCTCAAGCAGAAGGGCATGGTCATCGCTCCCGAGGACGTTCGCGCGCGCAACGCCGAAGTCATCGCCAACATGACGACGATCTCTGCCGAAGACCTGAAGTGAGGCACGGCGCGCGCCCGGCATGACTTTCGTCCTGATCCTTCTGGTCGCGCTCGGCCTCGTCGGCTGGTTCGTGGCCAGGGGGCGGGCGCGCCTGATGTATACCGGGCGCGGTTCGCTGGCCGCCACGCCCAACTACCACGGCTGGCACATGGCGCTGTGGACGATCGTCCCGGCGCTGGCCGCCTGGGGGGTCTGGCTCTCCATCGAACCGGGCCTGATCGAGAACGCGGTGCTGCAGGATCCGGCAGCGGCGCAGCTTCCCGAATCCCCGATGGAGCGCGCCACCGTCCTGGGCGAAGCGCGCAACCTTGCCAACAACCCCGACGCCGGCTTCTTCAATCCCCTGTCGGTCCAGCTGGCCGAACCGATGCGCGAGGCACAGACCCGCTACGACATCTATGGCGCGATCGTGGTGCTGCTCTTCGGGTTCATCGGCGGGGCCTATGCCTACACGCGGATCAAGGCGGCCTTTCCCGCCCGAACGCGGGTCGAGCGCGGGGTCATGCTCGTGCTGCTCGTCGCCTCGCTCGTCGCTATCCTGACGACCTTTGGCATCGTCGCTTCGCTGGTCTACGAGACCGGGCTGTTTTTCGCCGAGGTCTCCCCGATCGACTTCCTGCTCGGCACGCACTGGTCGCCGGCCAACGCCACCGGGCCGGACATGGGGGACAGCTTCGGAGCGATCCCGCTGTTCTGGGGCACGCTCTACATCGGCGCGGTCATCGCGATGATCGTCGCCATCCCGCTCGGCCTGATGAGCGCGATCTACCTGACCCAGTACGCCGACCTGCGCGTGCGCAAGTGGCTCAAGCCCGCTCTCGAGATCCTCGCGGGCGTGCCGACCGTCGTCTATGGCTATTTCGCCGCGCTGACCGTCGCTCCGATGATCCGCGACCTCGCCGCGTCGGCCGGGTACCAGAACCCCTCGACCGAAAGCGCGCTTGCCGCCGGGCTGGTGATGGGCGTGATGATCATCCCGTTCGTCTCCTCGATGGCGGACGACAGCATCGCGGCGGTGCCGCAGTCGATGCGCGACGGCTCGCTGGCGATGGGCGCGACCCAGTCCGAGACGATCAAGAAGGTGCTGATTCCCGCCGCGCTGCCTGGCATCGTTGCAGGCGTGATGCTGGCGATCAGCCGCGCCATCGGCGAGACGATGATCGTCGTCATGGCCGCGGGCGCTGCCGCCAACCTCTCGGTCGACCCGCTGGAGAGCATGACGACGGTGACCTACCAGATCGTGCAGCTTCTGACCGGCGACCAGGAATTCGACAGCGCCAAGACGCTTTCCGCCTTCGCGCTCGGCCTTGTCCTGTTCGTTGTCACCCTCATCCTCAACATCATCGCGCTGCGCGTCGTGAAGCGGTTCAGGGAAGCCTATGAATAGCGTCTGGGACACGGAGCAGATGGCGCGCCGAATCGCGCGCCGGAACAAGGCGGAAAGGCGTTTTCGCCTGCTCGGCCTCGGCGCGATCGTGCTGTCGCTGTCGTTTCTCGTGCTGCTGCTCGTCATCATGCTGAAGAACGGGCTGGGCGGGCTCGACTGGGAGTTCCTGACGGGTTCGGACTCGACCGACGCGTCGACCGCCGGCATCTGGGGCGCGCTCAAGGGATCGTTGCTGACGATGGCGGTGACGCTGGCTCTGTCGTTCCCGCTCGGCGTGCTCTCGGCGATCTACCTCGAGGAGTTCGCGCCCAAGAACAGGTGGATCGACCTTGTCGAGGTTTCGATCAACAACCTGGCGGCGGTGCCCTCGATCATCTTCGGCCTGCTCGGCCTAGCGGTGTTCATCAATACCTTCGGCCTGCCGCGCTCGGCCCCGCTCGTCGGCGGTCTCACGCTGGCGCTGATGACGATGCCGGTCATCGTCATCTCGGGCCGCAACGCGATCAAGGCGGTGCCGCCCTCGATCCGCGACGCGGCACTCGCCGTGGGGGCGAGCCCGGTGCAGACCGTGTTCCACCACGTGCTTCCGCTGGCGCTGCCCGGCATCCTGACCGGCACGATCATCGGCATGGCGCGCGCGCTTGGCGAGACCGCGCCGCTGCTGATGATCGGCATGCGCGCCTTCATCGCCACTCCGCCCGATGGCATAACCGACCCGGCCAGCGTCCTGCCGATGCAGATATTCCTGTGGTCGGACGAGATCGACCGCGCGTTCGTCCAGAACACGTCGGCGGCGATCATCGTGCTGCTGGTCTTCCTTCTGGCCATGAACGGCCTTGCCATCTATTTGCGCAACAAGTTCGAGGTTCGCTGGTAGGACATGACCGACACTCCCAAAATGAGCGCGCGCAACGTCGACGTGTATTACGGCGCGAAGCAGGCCATCGACGATGTGTCGATCGACATCGACACCGGCCACGTGACCGCCTTCATCGGCCCGTCGGGCTGCGGGAAGTCGACGTTCCTGCGCTCGCTGAACCGGATGAACGACACGATCCCCATCGCGCGGGTGACCGGCGAGATCGACCTCGACGGTGAGGACATCTCGAGGATGGACCCGGTGCAGCTTCGCGCCCGCGTCGGGATGGTCTTCCAGAAGCCCAACCCATTTCCCAAGTCGATCTACGAGAATGTTGCCTACGGCCCGCGTATCCACGGTGTTGCCGCGGGCAAGGCCGAGATGGACGAAATCGTCGAGAAGTCGCTGTCGCGCGCCGGCCTCTGGGAAGAGGTCAGGGACCGCCTTTCGGACGCGGGCACAGCACTTTCGGGCGGCCAGCAGCAGCGGCTGTGCATCGCGCGCGCCATCGCGGTCAGCCCCGAAGTCATCCTGATGGACGAGCCGTGCTCCGCGCTGGACCCGATCGCCACCGCGCGCATCGAGGAACTGATCGACGAGCTAAAGGAGCGTTACGCGATCGTCATCGTCACCCACTCCATGCAGCAGGCGGCGCGCGTGTCCCAGAAGACCGCCTTCTTCCATCTCGGCAAGATGGTCGAGTATGGTGATACGTCGGATCTCTTCACCAATCCGCAGCAAGAGCGGACGAAGGATTACATCACCGGCCGTTACGGCTGAGGGGGACGCGCGAATGGTCGATCATACAGTCAAGTCTTTCGAAAACGAGATCAGTCAGCTTCGCGGCCTCATCGCCGAGATGGGCGGGCTGGCCGAAGTCGCCATCCGCGACGCGGTCGATGCCCTGACCCGCCACGATCACGACCTTGCCCGGCAGGTCGTCAACAACGACGCGCGGATCGACGCGCTCGAGGCCGAGGTCGACAGGCTGGCGGTCAAGATCATCGCCCTGCGCGCGCCGATGGCTGACGACCTGCGCGAGGTCATCGCCGCGCTCAAGATCTCTGGCGTCATCGAGCGCATCGGCGACTATTCGAAGAACATCGCCAAGCGCGTGCGGGAGGTCGAGGGGCGGGCGCGGATCAAGCCGCTGGCGCTGATTCCGGTGATGGCCGAGATCGCGCAGTCGATGGTCCGCGACGTGCTCAATGCCTATGGCGCGCGCGATGCGCTGCTCGCGGTCGAGGTGATCGATCGCGACGAGAAGGTCGACAACCTCTACAACTCGATCTTCCGCAATCTCGTCACCTACATGATGGAAAATCCCGCAACGATCTCCAGCGCGGCGCAACTCCTGTTCGTGGCGCGCAACCTCGAACGTGTGGGCGACCATGCGACGAATGTCGCCGAGATGGTCTACTTCGCCGCCACCGGGGAATATCATCATTCAGATCGCGATATACCCGACACCTACGATGAGGAACCGGATGAACCCCTCGATACTGGTCGTTGAAGACGACAGCGCGCTTTGCGACCTGCTCACCTGGAACCTCAGTGCCGAAGGCTATGAGGTCCGCAGTACCGGTGACGGCGAGGAAGCCCTCGTCATGGTGCGCGAGCAGGAACCCGACGCCATCATCCTCGACTGGATGATCGAGCAGGTTCCCGGCATCGAGGTCTGCCGCCAGATCCGCAAGGACAAGGAAACCGAACGCATCCCGATCCTCATCCTCACCGCCCGCGGCGAGGAGGAAGACCGCATCCGGGGCCTGAAGACCGGGGCGGACGACTACGTGACCAAGCCGTTCTCGACGCGCGAGCTGATGGCGCGGGTCGAGGCGCTGCTGCGCCGCAGCCGCCCGTCGCTGGCGGGCAATTCGCTGCGCTTCGGCGAGATCGAGCTCGACCCGGCATCGCACCGCGTGCGCCGGGCAGGCGAGGCGCTGCACCTCGGCCCCACCGAGTTCCGGCTGCTCACCTATTTCATGGAACGGCCCAACCGCGTCCTTTCGCGCCAGCAGATCCTCGACGGCGTCTGGGGCATGGATTCGGACATCGACGAGCGGACCGTCGATGTCCACATCCGGCGCCTGCGCAAGGCGATCAATCGCCCCGGCGAAGTCGATCCCATCCGCACCGTGCGGGCCGCCGGTTACGCGATGGACGTGTCCTGACGTTCGGATGAGCGCCGGCGGGGCTTTCCCCGCCGGTCGCGCTTCAGGCGGGCTCGAGGACCTGGCCGGCGCGGTGATCGGCCAGTGCGCCCTCGACCGCGTCGAGGAACTGCTCGGTCGCGTTTTCCCAGCTGTACTGCCTGCCCAGCGCCGCCGCCGCATCGCGGTCGAGCGTGAGCGCCGTGCGGATCGAGGTCGCGAGGTCCTCGCCCACCGCTGCGGCGGGCCGTGCCAGCGCACCGTCAGCGCCGCGTCCCCCGGGGCCGAGGATGTCGATCGGACCCGTCACCGGGTAGGCCGCGACGGGCACGCCGCTCGCCAGCGCCTCGATGACCACCAGGCCGAAGGTGTCGGTGAGGCTCGGGAAGACGAAGCAGTCCGCAGTGCGATAGGCCGCCGCCAGCTCCTCGCCAGAGAGCGAGCCGAGGAAATGCACGTCCGGGTACCGCCGGCGCAGTTCGTCGAGCGCGGGACCGTCGCCCACCACGACCTTGCTGCCCTCGACCTCGGCATCGAGGAAAGCCTCGATGTTCTTCTCGGGCGCGACGCGGCCGACGTTGAGCAGGATCGGACGGGGCAGCTTGGCCATCGCCTCGTGCAGGTCGCCGCCGGGACGGAACAGCCAGTGATCGATGCCCCGGCTCCAGCGCCTGGTATGCGCGATGCCGCGCGCGGCCAGTTCCTGCGACAGGCTCTCGGTCGAGACGAGGACTGCCCGGCTCGGCCCGTGGAACCGCCGCATGATCGGCCAGAACCGTTCGGCGCTGATCCCGGTGCGGACACTGGCGTAGTCGGGGAAACGGGTGTGGAAGGCGCTGGTAAAGGGCACGCCGCGCGACAGGCACCAGCCGCGCGCGCTCCAGCCGATGGGGCCTTCGGTGGCGATGTGCACGATGTCGGGCTCGTAGGCGTCGAGCATGCGGCGCAGCCCGAAACGCGGCGCCATCGCCAGCCGTATCGAGGGATAGCCGGGCATCGGCACCGTCAGGAACCGCTGCGGGGTAACCAGCTCGACTTCGTAGCCGCGCCGGTCGAGTTCGGCGACCGTCGCCGAAAGGCTGCGGACGACGCCGTTGACCTGCGGGAACCACGCATCGGTGGCGAGGGCGAGTCTCATTCGGCCGGTTCCTTCAATGCCGCATCCATGGCGGCTTTCTCGACGGCGCGCTGCGCTTCGCTCTCGGCGGTCACCCGGGCCCAGTCGACGATCGTGATCGCGCCGTGCGCATCCTCGACCAGCGCGGTGCAGCTTTCGACCCAGTCGCCGTCGTTGTAATAGGTGATGCCAGCGATCTCGCGGATTTCGGCGCTGTGGATGTGGCCGCAGACGATTCCGTCGAGCCCGCGCGTCACCGCCTCGTGCGCGACGGCTTCCTCGAAGCTGGAGATGAACTGCACCGCGTTCTTGACGCGCTTCTTCATGTAGGCGGAGAGCGACCAGTACGGCATTTTCAGCCGGCGGCGGATCGCGTTGAACCAGATGTTTGAGCGCAGCAGCAGGCCGTAGGCGGCATCGCCCAGGAAGGCGAGCCAGCGCGCGTAGAGCACCACCCCGTCGAAGGCGTCGCCGTGGGTGACCAGCAGCTGCCGTCCGTCCGCGGTCACGTGGACCGATTCTAGCGCGAGTTCGACGCCCCCGAAGGTCATCCCCGCATAGTCGCGCAGCACCTCGTCATGGTTGCCGGCGATGAACACGACGCGCGTGCCGCGGTGGGCCATCTTCAGGATGCGGCGGACGACCTCGTTGTGTGCGTCGGGCCAGTACCAGCCCTTGCGCAACCGCCAGCCGTCGACGATGTCGCCGACGAGGTAGAGCGTCTCGCATTCGATCGATCGCAGGAAATCGACGAGCATCCCGGCGTTGCAGCCGCGCGTGCCGAGGTGGACATCCGATATCCACACCGTCCGGTACTTCCGCTTGGGTCGAAACGACTTGGGTTCCGGAAGGTCGAGCCACTTGGGAAAATCGCTTCCCGATGCGGCCCTGAGGGCCTGTTCGGCCAGTCCGGCGCGGTCCTTGTCGAGCATGGCGCACTCGCTTTTGCCTGTCTCAGGCTCGCGGGTACGGGGCGCGGGTGTCGAACCGATGACAAATTGAAGGCGGTTCGGTGACAACTGTGGATAAGGAGCACGCCTTTGTGCAATGTTTCACGCATCGGTCATCGATCCGTCACCTTTCCGTCATGTACCCGATGCACAAGCGGGCATCACCGGGGACCGGGGCGGCGATGCATCATATCGACATCCTACTGACGAGAGAGCCCGAGGGCGGAATCGCGCCGTTCGAACACGGCGAGATGCAGCTCGTCTTTCACATGTGGGACAGCCTTGCCGAACTTCCGCTGCTCGAAGGATCGCTCTGGGCTTTCGTCGACTGGGTGCTTCCCGACATTTCGGGCCTCGAACTCGTCCGGCGGCTGCGCAGCGACCCGCTGACCGCGCAGGCGCATATCACCATGATCCTCGAGGAGGACGACGCCGAGGACAAGCGCCGAGCGCTCAGGACCGGCGCCGACGATTACATGATCGGCCCGATCGACCGGACGGCGCTCCTCGACCGGGTGCTTTCGGTCAAGGTGCTCGACCGCGAGCCGGGCAGCGCGCTCAAGGCGGTGCGGCATGGCGACCTGACCATCGACCTCGCCGCCTTCCAGGCGCGCTGGCAGGACAAGCCGATCTCGCTCATGCCCAACGAATTCCGCCTCCTGCGCTACTTCGCGGAGCATCCGGGCCGCGTCTTCACCCGGGCACAGTTGATCGCCGCCCTCGGCAAGCAGGAACCGCCGGTGGACGAGCGGACCGTCGATGTCTGGATCGGCCGCCTGCGTCGCGCGCTGCGCTCTGCCGGAGCCGGCAACCCGCTGCGCACCGTGCGCTCGCTCGGCTACGTGTTCGACCAGGTCGCCGAAGCCAGGTCCGACGTCGCCTGAACAGCGAAGGCGGCCGCGGCCTGCCCGGCGCTCTCCGCTACCCATCCCAACAGGAAGGCCCGGCCGCTCCCGAGGAGTGACCGGGCCTCAAGGTGTCTGGGGAGGGCAGGTCCCTCCCGTCCGGGTCAGAACTCGATCGAGGCCGAAGCCGAGAAGGACGTTCCGACGTCGTAGGAGTTGATCTCGATCCGGGTGGTGCCGTTCGACTGGTATTCGAAGTGGTCGCGCCCGGTGATGTTGCGCGCCTCGAACTTCAGCTCGATCGGCTGCCCCATGAAATTGACTTCCTCGCGGGCGACGAAGTCGAGGCGCAGGCCCGGATTCTCGATGATGTCGGGCAGTCCGCTCGTGCCGCGGCTCGTCACGCGCTTGCTGGCGTAGGAGAGCAGGACGGTGAACTGCTGCAGCCGGTCGAGGTCCTCGACGCCGAGCTGCAGGTTGACGATGTGGTCGGACTGGCCGGTGAGCGGGACGCCGTCGATGAAGAAGTCGGTCGCCGGACGCTCGCCGCCGGGGAAGACGAAGGTGGTGTCGCCGTCGCCGACCTTGATCTCGGACTTGGTGTAGGTGTAGTTGGCCACCACTACGAGCCGCTTGGTGTCGAACCAGCCGCCCCAGTCGTAGAGATCGTAGTTGTACTGGAGATCGACCTCCGCACCGTAGAGCGTGGCTTTCGGAGCGTTGGCGAAGCTGGTGATCCGCTCGTTGTCCGAGAAGCTCGAGTACGCCTCGATCGGGTTGTCGATGTCCTTGTAGAAACCAGCCAGGCTGAACTTCTGGCCCGAACCCCAGTAATACTCGATCCGCGCTTCGCCGTTGATCAGTTCCGAATCCTGCAGCAGCGGGTTACCGTTGAACTGCCGGTTGGTGTCGGGATCGTAGTAGGTCTGGAAGATCAGCTCGCGGAACTGGGGCCGCGCGATGGTCTTCGATCCCGAAAGACGCGCCTGGAAGCCGTCGCCGAACTCGACGGTCAGCGTACCGGCGGGCAGGAAGTAGTCGTTGGCAATCTGGGTCGAGCTGGCCGAGTTGATCGGGACCGCGAAGACCTCGACCGGATCGACCGACTGCTTGGCATCCTCGTAGCGAACGCCGAGGTCGACGGTGATCCCGCTGCCCGGCTCGATGCGCACCTGGCCGTAGCCGGCATGGATCTCGAGGTCGGCCTGGAACGCCGGGTCGGCCTGCGTCGTCTCGATCAGGCCGATGTCGTAGTACTCGATGATCGCGTCGCCGAGCAGGTAGAGCGGCATCAGCGAGCCGACGCCGTCCTCGAAGTCGGTCGAGGCGTCGAAGAAGAACTGGCGACGTTCCGAATAGCGGCTGGTGTCGGTATAGGCATAGCCCACCGTCGCGCGCAGCCAGTCGGTCAGCGGGTAGCTGAAGTCGATGCCGCCGTAGTAGAGGTCTTCCTTCAGTTCCGAGAACGTCACGCTCGCGTTGCCGCGCTGGCGATCGAGCACGTTGAGGAAAAGATCGCCGGTCGGGTCGTTCGGGTTGTTCGTGCGAACGTACTCGAACTGGTACTCGTAGGGTGCCTCGCGCTGCGTCTGCGCGTAACCGGCGCGCAGGTCGACGTCGAAATCGCCGAATTCCATCTCGCCCACGAACTGCGTGTCGAGCAGCTGGCGCTCGTACCAGGCGGTGTCCTGGATCTGCTTCGAGCGGTCGTCCTGGAAATCTTCGCCGACCGAAAGCGACGACTGCTTGAGCGTGTCGCGGATGTAGAGGTTGGTCCAGCGGAACTTGTGCTCGCCGATTTCGAGGCCGAAGCCGAGAAGGGCGTTCACCAGGATGCGGTTGTCGGTCAGCACGTTGCGGAAATCGGTGTCGAGGTCGAGGTCGACGTTCGCCGCGGTCTGCTGCGTGACGAAGCGATTGCGCCACTTGTTGCTGACCGATGCCGTCGCGATCACGCCGAGGCGACCGTCGCCCACGTCGAACGCGGTGCCCGCCGTGATCGAGGCCGACCAGTTCGGCGGCAGATTCGGGATCTTCTGCATCACGACGAGTTGCGGGTTGATGAGGTCCTTGGCGATCGCCTGCTGGTCGACGCCGAGGTCCGACATGCGTGCGCCGCTGTCGAGGAACGCCTGCAGCGCGGGCGGCACGTCGCGGGTGCCGTCGTCGAAGCCCAGGAAATCGAGCTCCGAACCGTAGTAGGCCAGGCCGTCGCCACCCGTCGTCTCGGTGTCGCCGCTGATCCCGGCGCTGATCTTGACGAACGATTCCTCCGGAACCGCGCGGGTGGTGAGGTTGATCACGCCGCCGCCGAATTCGCCGGGGAAGTTGGCCGAGTAGGTCTTCTGGACCAGCGAGGACGCGACGATGTTCGTCGGGAAGATGTCGAGCGGGACCACGCGGCTGAGCGGCTGCGGCGATGGCAGCGGAAGGCCGTTGAGCAGCGCGAGCGAATAGCGGTCGCCGAGGCCGCGGACATAGACGAAGCCGTTGCCCTGCACCGAAAGGCCGGTGACGCGGCCGAGCGCGCCCGCGATGTCGCCTTCGCCGGTACGGGCGATCTGCTCGTTGGTCAGGACCGAGATGACCTGCGTCGAGGAGCGGGTCACGTCGCGGATGCGCCGGCCGGTGACGATGATGTCGCCGCCGCCGCCCGGGATCGAGATGTCGGGCTCCTCGTAGGTGTCCTCGACGGGCTCGTTGTCGACGCCCTGGACCTGGTCGACGAGGTTCTCGTCGGCGTTGGGATCGGTCGGGGCACTGCCCTCTGCACCGGTGTTCGGCGCTCCGACGGAACCCTGGGCGATGGCCGCCCCCGGGAACGTCAGCGCGGTGGTGAGCAGGAGCAGCCCTGCCAGCTGCTTTCCAGTGGACATGCCAGTGGACATGAAAGTGACCCCCTAAAGTTTCAGGTCCGAAAACGACCCGGCCGTTTCGCCGGCGGAAAAACGAGAGGGGAGGGCCAGCACGCGGCCGGCGCCTCCCCCCGAATTTACTGTCAGGTCAGTAGACCGGCAGTGAGGTACAGGCGCTGCCGCCGTTGAAGTTCACCGTGGCAGAGTCACAGGTCCAGCCCTGGTACCAGGTGTCGGAGCTGTCGCGGACCGCACCGATGTAGTTCACCGCATCGAAGTAGCTCGAAAGCTGGGTCGGATCGAAGACCGCGACGCCCGCTTCGTTGCTGCCGTTGATGAACAGGTTGGTCAGCGTGCTGGTGAAGCTCGCGTTGTTGTTCGAGCCGGCATTGAAGATGTCGGTCGTTTCCTGCTCGGTGACGTCGCCGCCCGAACGGAACGGATCGGCACAGGCCAGGACCAGCGATTCGAACACCGGCGGGCCGACGTCGTCGAGGCCGGAGTTGGCCGCACGGATCGTTTCCGGATCGTCGATGCGCAGGCAGGTCGAGTTCGGCGCCGCGATGACCGTGTTGACCAGCGCGTAGTCGGCGCCGCCGCGGATGCGCACGACCTGCGAGGCGGCGTCGTTCTGGTGAACGAAGGTCGCGTTCGAGATCTGCGTGTTCTGGCGCGGGGTGTCCTCGATCGCGGCGTTGGACGAGTCGGCCTCGATGATCGTGTCGCCGGCGCCGGGGCGCTGGATCGCGATCACGTACTGCATGTTGGCCTTGACGCCGGTGTCGGTGTCGAGCGAGTCGTCCTCGGCGCCGACGACGATCAGGCGCTTCACGTTGACCCGGCCGCCGAAGAATTCGACGCCGTCATCCGAGCTGTTGTAGCTCATGATGTTCTCGAGCGTGGTTCCCGAGCCCGAGCCGCCGGTGGTCAGCGACTGCAGCTCGTTGTCGCCCGAAAGGACGAAGCCCGAGTAGCGGATCTGGACGAAGGTCATGCTGCCCGAGCTGTCGTCGGGAGTCGCGCCGCCGAACAGGGCGGGCTGCGCCGCGCCTTCGACCTGGCGTTCGCAGTTGATCGTGCCCGGCGTGGCGTTCGGCGCGATACAGTCGGTGACCGGAGCGCGGCCGCCGAGGACGACGCCGCCCCACTGGCCCGAGGAGTTCGCGTTGTTGAGGCCGAGGATGTTGTCGCGGCTGGTGAAGATGATCGGGCGCGACATGGTGCCGTTGGCCTGGATCTGGTTGCCGCGGTTGACCATCAGGAACGAGGAGCCGCTGGCATAGACGATGGCGCCCGGCTCGATCGTCAGGGTGACGTCGGTGTCGCTCAGACCGTCCGAATCGTCGGCGGTCGGGCCGCCGTCGGTGCCGACGTCGACGCGACCCGGCATGCGGTAGACGAGACCTTCGACGAAAGGCAGCGTCGAGGAAGCATTGAAGCGCGCCGGCATGGCGCAGACGCGGTACTCGCCGGTCGGGCCGGAGATCGTTCCCTCGTCGGTCAGGCCCTGCGCGTCGGCAATGGTGGGGCAGCCGTTCGCGGGCGTGACCAGCGAGCTGGTCGGCGTCGGCGTCGGGGTCGGAGTCGGCGTGGGAGCCGGGTTGTTGATGATTACGTCACCGCCGGTACCGGGCGATGCGATTTCGCTCGGACCGCAGCCGGCGAGCGCTAGGGCGCTGCAACCGACGAGCAGCAAGCCATGGATATTCTTCACGATGAGTCCCCCTTGAAGGTCGAACGACGCGGCGACTCCGCCGTCGCGGTTTCGCCGTGTAGAGAGGCTCCGTGACAGTTTGTTTTCGGTTGAATGACACGAACTGTAACATTCGTGCGACCATCGCATGACGAGAGCGAGGGACGTGTCCGGACTCGCCCGAATCAGGGCGGTTCACGCCAACATTGCACTTTTATGACAGTTGCGGCATTTTCTTGTAATCGATGTGTTTCGGGCGGAAACTCCCGGACATTGCAACGATAACGAGAAAAAGGATGATGCCATGCCTGCCACCACGATGATCGCAGCGATGATGCTGCAGGCGATCAGTGTCCCGGGCTTCGACGAGCCGGTCTATGCCGAGACCGACGTCGGTTTCGAGGAACTGACGCAGGGCCGGGCCGCCGATGCCATCGAGACGATCCGCGCCAACGACGAACTGGCGGCCGACGATCCTTCCGCGCTGATCAACCTCGGCACCGCGCACAAGCGGATGGGCCAGAACGAAAAGGCGATGGAATATTACCTCGCTGCCGCCAACAGCGACAGGCGCTACGACCTCGAGCTGTCGGACGGCCGCTGGATGGACTCGAAGCGCGCCGCCACGCTGGCGATCCGCTCGCTCGCGACGCAGCGCACCTTCGCCGCGCGCTGAGCCGGCCTATAATATAAAGCCTTTCGCGGTCCGCGCCGCTGCGCGACCGGACCGTCACAAGGCTGTCATGTAACCGGAGCATTGCGCCCCAATGGAGGGCGCGATGATTCGTACCAAAACAGGATTCGGCCGTTTCGCGAGCGCGATGGCGGCCATTTTTCTTTCGATTTTTCCGCAGCTTGCCGCTGCGCAGGCGGTGCAGGGCGGCGATCCTGCCGGTTCCGGCCCGATCGTGTCGGCGCTCGGCTGGCTGCAGGGCACGCTGCTCGGCAACGTCGCCACCGCCGTTGCGGTCATGGCCGTCGCCGCTGTCGGCTTCATGATGCTGACCGGCCGGATGAACTGGCGCTTCGGCGCGACCGTCATCATCGGCTGCTTCATCCTGTTCGGTGCCGGCGCGATCGTGTCGGGCATCCAGGCCACCGCGGGCTGAGGCTTCGTGGACCTGTCACGCTTCCCGGTCCATCGCGCGCTTACCCGCCCGCAGATGTTCGCGGGCGTGACGTACAGCTTCTTCATCATCAACGCCGCCGTCACCACCGAGATCTTCCTCATCACGAAGAGCTTCCTCGCGCTGCCGGCGGCGCTTGCGATTCACGGCGTGGGCTACCTTGCGTGCCTGCGCGAACCGCGGGTCTTCGACCTCTGGATCACCAGGGTCAGCAAGTGTCCGCGCGTGAAGAACTGGCAGCGATGGGGCTGCAACAGTTACTCCGCCTGAAGGAGGGCGACGGGACATGGGCAAGCTCGCCATAGGGGACCTTGGCGGCTGGGCGAAGAAGGAAGCGCTGGCAGGAGACCGGCTTCCCTACCTCGCCCTGGTCGACCAGAACGTCGTGCTGCTGCGCGACGGTTCGGTGATGCTCTCGCTCATGGTGCCCGGCCTGGCGTTCGAGACCGCCGATGCCGAGGAACTCAACGCCCATGCCGCGACGCGCGAAGTGCTGCTGCGCTCGGTGCTCGATTCGCGCTTCGTCATGTACCACCACGTCATCCGCCGCCGCGTGGATGTCGAGCTCGATGCCGAGTTCGAGGATTCGCTCGCGGCCCACATCGATGCGCGCTGGCGCGAGAAGATGGCGGGCGGCGCGCTGTTCGTGAACGACCAGTTCGTCACTCTCGTCCGCCGCCCCGCGCGCGGCAAGGCGGGCTGGGCCGAGAAGCTTTCGCGCCGGATGAAGCGCAAGCGCGACACCGCGATCGAGGCCGATATCGGCGACGTGCGCGCCCTTCGCGCTGCCGCTACTTCGCTGCTTGCCGCGCTGTCGCCCTATGGCGCGCGCCTGCTCGGCGATTACGATGCCCCGGCGGGCGAATGCTCCGAAGTGCTCGAACTGCTCTCGGCGCTGTACAACGGTGAGATGCGCCCGGTGCGGCGTCCGTCCGACGGCACCGACATCGGCCACATGCTGCCCTACCGCCGCGCGTCGTTCGGCCTCGACGCGCTCGAGCTGCGCGGCAGTTCGGGGGCGAGCTTCGCGGCGATGGTCAGCCTCAAGGACTATCCCGATTTCACCGCGCCCGGCCTCACCGACAGCCTGCTGCGGCTGCCGTGCGAGCTGGTGCTGACCGAAAGCTACGCGCCGTCCGACCGCCAGCTTTCGCGCGAGCGCATCGACCTGGCCATCCGCCGCCTGAAGTCCGCCGACGAGGAGGCCATGGCCGAGCGGCGCGAGATGATGGCCGCGCGCGATTCGCTGGGCACCGGCGCGGTCGCGTTCGGCGATCACCACCTCTCGGTCCTCGTGCGCACCGGCACGCTCGAGGCGCTCGACGACGCAACCGCGTCGTGCGCCGCCGCGCTGGCCGATGCCGGCGCTGTCGCGGTGCGCGAGGACGTCAACCTCGAACCCTCGTTCTGGGGCCAGCTTCCGGGCAACGAGGGCTACATCGTGCGCCGCGCGCTCATCTCCTCGGCGAACATGGCGTGCTTCGGCTCGCTGCACGGCTTCGCGATGGGGCAGGCGACCGACAACCACTGGGGCGATGCGGTCACGCTGTTCCAGACGACCAGCTCGACGCCCTATTTCTTCAATTTCCACCAGGGCGATCTTGGCAACTTCACCGTCATCGGCCCGTCGGGTTCGGGCAAGACGGTGGTGATGAACTTCCTTGCCGCGCAGGCGCAGAAGTTCAGCCCGCGCACGATCCTGTTCGACAAGGATCGCGGCGCGGAAGTCTTCCTGCGCGGCATCGGCGGCACCTACAGCCGCATCGCGGCGGGGCACCCCACCGGCTTCAACCCGCTCGCGCTGCCCGACACGCCCGCCAACCGCGCCTTCCTGCGCGACTGGCTGTGCGTCCTGCTCAAGGCCGACGGAGCGGAGGAGAGCGCGACGATCGCCGGCGCGGTCGACGCAGCCTATGCCAACGATGCCTCGCTGCGCCGGCTCCTTCATTTCCGCGAACTGCTTGCCGGATCGCGCCGCCCGCAGCCGGGCGATCTAGCCTCGCGGCTGGAGGCCTGGATCGAGGGCGGCGAGCATGGCTGGCTGTTCGACAACGACGAGGACCGGCTCGATCTTTCCGCGCGCGTGCTCGGCTTCGACATGACCGCGCTTCTCGAAAGCCCGCGGCTGCGCACGCCGGTCATGATGTACCTGTTCCACAGGATCGAGGAGCGCCTCGACGGCGAACCGACGATGATCCTGATCGACGAGGGCTGGAAGGCGCTCGACGACGAGGTGTTCGCCGCGCGCATCCGTGACTGGCTCAAGACGCTCAGGAAGCGCAACGCGCTCGTCGGCTTCGCCACGCAGTCGGCGCGCGACGCGCTCGATTCGAAGATCGCGACCGCGCTGGTCGAGCAGACCGCGACGATGCTGTTCATGCCTAACTCGCGCGCGAGGGCCGAGGATTACTGCGACGGCTTCGGCCTGTCGCAGCACGAACTCGACGTGATCCGCTCGCTGCCCGCGCATTCGCGCTGCTTCCTCATCCGTCAGTCCGACAGCTCGGTCGTCGTCCGGCTCGACCTTTCGGGCATGCCCGAGGTGCTGCAGGTCCTGTCGGGCCGCGAAAGCACCGTGCGCAAGCTCGACCGCCTGCGCGAGGAATACGGCGAGGCGCCCGCCGCCTGGTACCCGGCGCTCACCGGCGAGATGTGGCCGGGCGAGGCAAGCGACGACGCGCTCTGGACCGAGGCTGCAGAGTGAGCTGCGACGCCCTTGTCGCCGGCGCATCCGCCGGGGCAGCGCCCGCGCTGCGCGCGGTCGACTGCATGGCGGGCGAGATGACCGCCGCCGCCTTCGGACGCCTGTTCGGCGCGGGCGGCGCACTCGCGCCCGTGCTCACCATCCTGCTGACGCTCTACATCGCCTTTTTCGCGATCTCGCTGCTGACCGGGCGCGCCACGCTCGGCATCTCGGCGTTGACCCCGCGCATGCTGACGCTCGGCCTCGTCCTGACTTTCGCGACGAGCTGGATCGCCTACCAGGGCGTCGTCTGGAACCTCGCGGTCGGCGGACCGGACCAGATCGCGGGCATCCTGATGGGCGCGAAAGGATCGGCGACGCAGATCTTCGCCGACCGCATCGACATCATCTTCGCCGCGATCGAGGAAATATCTAAGCTGGCGGGTGGCGGCACCGAAGGGCAGGCGCAAGGGGAAGGCGGCACGTTCACGCCCTCGAACCTCATGTGGCTTGCCTCGCTGCTGCTGCTTCTCGGCACCGTCGGCATACTCGTCACCGCCCGCATCGCGCTTGCCGTGCTGCTCGCGCTCGGTCCGGTCTTCGTCGTCTTCGCGCTGTTCTCGGGCACGCGCGGGCTGACCGCCGGCTGGCTGCGCGGCGTCGTCCTCACCGCCATCGTGCCGCTGTTCGTGGTGCTCGGCGGCGGCCTGACCACCGAGATGGCCGCGCCCGTGATCAGCGCGCTCGGGGGCCTCGAAGGCATCAACGGCCGCGCGGCGATGGCGCTGTTCCTCATCGCGTCGGTGCATTGCGCGCTGATGATCATGGTCATCAAGGTCGCGACCGCGATCGTCTCGGGCTGGCAGGTCTTCGGCCTTGGCGAAAAGCCTGTAACGGACCGCGCCGCCCCGCCGATCTCGACGCACACCGTCACCGAAACCGCGCAGGGCCAGTCCGTTGCCGCCGCGTCGGGCGGTTCGGCACAGCGCGCACGCGCGCTTGCATCGGCGAGCGGCCCGGCGGTCGAGACCGTGCAGGGCCAGCAGGGCGCGGTGCGCACGTCCGAGCGGCGCACCGTCGTCACGCATGCCGCCGCGCCGCAATCGAGTTCGCTGCCTCCCATCGCCCGCCAGCGCGCGCGCGGGATCGGCAGCCGTTTCCGCGCCCACTCTGCAGGCGCCGGTTCGAGAGCTTCCAGGGAGATGATCCGATGATCCGTGGCAACATCCTTGCCGCAACCTGCGCCGCCGCAGCACTGCTCGCTGCCGCGCCCGCCTCTGCACAGGACCGCGACCCGCGTCTCGTCCACCACGAGTTCGACCAGGACGAGGTCGTGCGAATCGAGGGCAAGGCGGGCGTGCAGGCGACCGTCGTCTTCGGCGACGGCGAGCACATCGAGAACGTCGCGGTCGGCGATTCGGAGAAGTGGCAGATCACGCCCAACAAGCGCGCCGACACGCTGTTCGTGAAGCCGCTCGGCCCCAACGCGCGCACCAACATGACAGTCATCACCGACCGGCACACCTATTTCTTCGACCTCGTCGCCTCGGCGAGCGCCAGGCCCGTCTACATGCTGCGCTTCACCTACGAGAACCAGCCCGAGCGGCCCGACGCGCAGCCCGATCCCTCGCTTGCCGCGCTCAATTCGGCCGAGGCGGGCGCGATCGGAGCGGAGCCGGGACTCGAGCCGGTCGATCCGGCGCAGATGAACTTCGCCTGGCGCAAGAAGGGCGATGCCAAGCTGGTGCCCGACCGCATCTACGACGACGGCAACGCAACGTACCTCGTCTGGGGCGTGGACCGCGCGCTGCCCGCGATCCTCGTCGTCAACGACAAGGGCGAGGAAGGGCCGGTCAACTTCGCGGTGCGCGAAGGCACCATCGTGATCGACGACGTGCCCGACCTAATCGTGCTGCGCACCGGCAAGGCAAGGGCGGAGCTCCGCCACGCGGGACCGCGCCCGGCGGCAGGCCCGTCACGCGCGCGCAACGGCGGCGGACCGGCAGTCGCCGCCGCCGATATCGGACCCAATCCCGGCAGGGGGAACTGAGCCATGCTGAACGCCAAACCCATCGGCAAGGTCCGCACGGGCCGCCTCGACCCGGCCAACGACCGCGACCCGCGCGAGGGCCAGGGCGGCGAGGGCGCGGAAGTCATCGACCTTTCGACCCGCAATGTCCTGCCGCAGGTCAGCCAGCGCAAGAAGGGCGACGGGCTGGGCATGGCCGCCGGCGTGCTCATCGTCGCGGCGCTCGGCGCTGTGACGCTGTGGTCGATGGACGCCGCGCGCAACGGCAACACGGGCGAGGCGCAGCCGCAGCAGGCGGCGGCGGTTCCCGCCCCGGCCCCGGCGCAGGTCCCTCAGGCCGCGCCGCAGAACATACCGAACACGCCGCGCGTCTCGTCCCCGGCGGCGCCCGCGCCCAGCCCCGTCTATTCGAACCCGCCGCAGAACGCGGTCGGCCCGGCGCAGGCCGCGAATCCGCTGTCCTCGCCCACCGTGGTCTTCGACGCCAGCGCGCTTCCCGGTCCCTCGGCAGGCTCGCCAGCCGCGCCCGGAGAACTCGGCAAGGGCAGCAGCAACGAGGATTTCGCCGCGCGCCTCGGCGTCAGCACCGGCACCACCGCGACCGCCAGCGCCTCGTTCGATCCGAAGACCACGGTCACGCAGGGCACGCTGATCCCGGCGGTGCTCGAAACCGCGATCAACACCGACGTGCCCGGCTACGTGCGCGCCGTCGTCAGCACCGACGTGCGCTCGTTCGACGGCACCCGCGTCCTCGTCCCGCGCTCCTCGCGCCTGATCGGGCAGTACAAGAGCGGGCTGCAGGCTGGGCAGAAGCGCGCGTTCGTGATCTGGACGCGGCTGATCCGGCCCGACGGGGTGTCGGTAGACCTTGCCTCGCCCGCGATTGGCTTCGGCGGCGAGACGGGCCTTGCCGGCAAGGTCAACAGCCACTTCTTCCAGCGCTTCGGCTCGGCGATGCTGCTTTCGGTCATCGGCGGCCTGACCACGCTTACCGGCAACGCCGGGGTGGTGATCGCGGGCGGCGGCCAGTCGGCGGCAGCGGCGGCGGTCCAGCAGAACGGCCAGATGGGCCCGACCGTGCGCGTCCGTCAGGGCGAGCCGATCCGCGTGTTCACTGCCAAGGACCTCGATTTCTCGAAAGTCTCGTGATGACGGGAACGGTCACGCCCCTGCAGCCGCAGGCCGAGGGCGCGGCGATGTCGCCGCCTGCGCAGGTGCCGCGCAGCGTCTACCTCGATGCCTACCTCGCGCCGCTGCGCCAATGGCTGGAGCGCGAGACCGTGACCGAGCTTCTCGTCAACCGTCCCGGCGAGCTGTGGGTCGAGGACGCGGCGCATCCCGGCATGCAGCGCATCGACCTTCCCGAACTCGACGACCGGCTGCTCCAGCGGCTGGCCGAGCAGGTCGCGCGGGTCAGTCACCAGGGCATCAACCGCGAACATCCGCTGCTGGCCGCAACCTTGCCCGACGGCGCGCGCATCCAGCTCGTCGGCCCGCCCGCGACGCGCTCGCACTGGGCGCTCGCCATCCGGCGGCACCGCCTGCTCGAACTGCCGCTCGACGCCTACGACCGCGGCCCGATCGTGCCGCAACCCGAAGAGCCGATGCCAAGCGCGATGGCCGAACCCATCGCCTTCCTGCGCGAGGCGATCCGGCGGCGGCGCACGATCCTGATCTCGGGCGGCACCTCGACCGGCAAGACCACCTTCCTGAACGCCATGCTCCACGAAATCCCCGGTGACGAGCGCGTCGTCCTTGTCGAGGATACGGCGGAGCTGAAGCTGCCCGGCGCGAACGGCGTCGGCCTGATCGCGGTGAAGGGCGAGCTGGGCGAGGCCAAGGTTTCGGCCAACGACCTCCTGCAGGCGGCGCTGCGGCTGCGGCCCGACCGGATCGTGCTGGGCGAACTGCGCGGCGGCGAGACGGTGAGCTTCCTGCGCGCGATCAACACCGGGCACCCCGGATCATTCTCCACCGTCCACGCCAACACACCGCGCGGCGCGCTCGACCAGATCGGGCTGATGGCGATGCAGACCGGCATCGGCCTGACCCGCGCCGAAACGCTCGAATACGCGGCCTCGGTCATCGATATCGTGGTCCAGCTCGACCGCATCGAGGGAAAGCGCGGCATCGCCGCCATCGCGGAATCGGTGAGTTTGCTCGACTAGGGCCGGTGCCGTCATCGACGCAAGTCGATCAAAAACACACCGCAATCGACGCAAGTCGATCAAACAGGAAACCCGGTGCCAGACCCGGTACAGGCAACGTCCCCCGTACCGCTAATCCAGCAGCGCGTCGGCGGTCAGGGTCTCGACCTCGTAATCGCAACCGAACCATTCGCCGAGCAGCTTGAGGTCCTTGGCGACCGCGTTGCCGTACAGCGCCTGCGCCGGTTCGCGCAGCGAGAGTACGATCCGGTCGTCCTCCCGCCTCAGGGCGGTGTTGGCGATGGCCGAGGCCGAGCAGCCGGTCAGCTTGCGGCACAGCCGGGTGGAGAGGCCCCATCCGACCGCCTCGTGCAGTTCCTCTTCGCTGGTGAGGACCGAGAATTCCTCGGGAATCGCGCATTCGCCGGCGTTGGCCAGCACCGCCATCGCGAGCCGTGCGCGGCCGCGTGCGTCGAGGCCGATCCAGCGCTTGCCGAGCGCCCAGCGGCGGGCGAGTTCGGCGCGCAGGTTCGGCTCGTTGCGCATCGATGCCAGCGCCAGCATCACGGCGGCGAGCCGCAGCTTCTCGTTGCTGCTCTCGCTGATGTCGGAGGTCCATCCCGCCACCATCGTCGCGGTCGAGGGCGAGATGCCGAACTGGCCGGCAAATGCGCTTACCCCGGCGAGCATCGGGTCCTGCCGCCGCAGGCTCGGTTCGAGGCGGCGGTACAGCAGGCCCTCGCGCAGGCCCCAGGACGAGAAGATGACCGAGGACGGTCCGATCTGACGCACCAGCACCTCGAGCAGCGCCGCCGCGTCGGGCAGGCTCGCCATGCGCGAGGAGGAAATGCCGGTCACGCTCTCCTCGACCTTGCCGCGCGAGAGCGGCTTGCACACCGCCAGCGCTTCCCCGGCGGTGAGTTCGAAGCCGTGCGGGTCGTCGAGCGGCCAGCCGCGGATCTGCATGGCGTAGCGGGCAAGCGCGCGCCACGATCCGCCGACGATGAAGAACGGCAGGTCCTTGCCGTAGCTGAACTTCGCGTTCTTCAGCGCCTTGCGCACCGTCGCGCCGAACTGCGCCGCACCGCCCTCGCGAAGGTCGGGCAGGCGCAGCGTGCCGAAGGGCATGCTGACCGCATGCTCGCATTCGTCGCCGCCCAGCGCGGTCAGCTCGAGGCTGCCGCCGCCCAGGTCGCCCGCGACGCCGTCGGCTTCGGGGAAAGCGGAAATGACGCCGAGCGCGCTGATGCAGGCTTCCTCGATCCCCGACAGGAGCGACGGCTCGAAGCCTAGATCGCGCACGGCGGCGAGGAATTCGGGGCCGTTCGCGGCATCGCGCACCGCCGCCGTCGCCACCGCGTCGACGTGGCGCACGTCCATGAGCCTGACGAGCGCGGCAAAGCGGGTGAGCGCCTCAAGCGCGACTTCCACGCCTTTCTCGGGGAGGCGACCGGTCTGCGACAGTTCGCGGCCGAGCCTTGCCGTGACCTTTTCGTTGAGCAGCACGGCCGGCGCGCGGGGCGGGCCGCCATAGACAACGAGGCGCACCGTGTTCGATCCGATGTCGATGATCGCGTGGCTGTCGTTCATGACGGGTATGCCTGCCTGCTTGCGGGTATGCCTGTCCATCCGAACGGGCGCGGGCGGTCAGATGTTTCCACGCCTCAGTGCAAGTTTGGGAACTTTTCGTCCGCTCGACAGCGCGCCGCCACGTCCGGAGAGCGAGGGGTTGGTCATGAAATAGCGGTGCACGTTGAATGGATTGTCGTCCGGATCGGTGCGCTCGTAGTGCCCGTCGGGCGCCAGCAGCCAGCTCTGTTCGTTGTCGAGCAGGTTGGCGAGCAGCACCTGGCCGAGCACCTGGTCGTGAACCGTGCGGTTGCGCATCGGCACGAGCAGTTCGACCCGGCGGTCGAGGTTGCGGCTCATCCCGTCCGCCGAGGTGATGTAGACCTTGGCCCGCCGGTTGGGCAGGTCCGCGCCGTTGGCGAAGGCCCAGATGCGGCTGTGTTCAAGGAAGCGGCCGATGACCGACTTGACCGTGATGTTTTCGGACAGGCCGGGAATGCCGGGTCGCAGGCAGCAGATGCCGCGCACGACGAGGATGATCTCCACCCCCGCATTGCTGGCGGCATAGAGCCTGTCGATCAGGTCGGGATCGGTCAGCGAATTCATCTTCGCCCAGATCTGCGCTGGCTTGCCGTTGCTTGCGTTCGCGGTCTCGACGTCGATGCGTTCGTAGAGCTTGTCGCGCAGGCCGATGGGGGAGATCGACAGCATCTCCGTGCGGCGCGGCTCGACATAGCCGGTGATGAAGTTGAACAGCCGGCTGGCGTCGCGCCCGGCCTTGGGGTCGGCGGTGAAGAACGACACGTCGGTATAGATGCGCGCGGTGACAGGGTGGTAGTTGCCGGTGCCGAAGTGGCAGTAGGTGCGGTATCCCTCGCCCTCGCGCCGCACGACGAGCGAGACCTTCGCATGCGTCTTCCAGTCGACGAAGCCGTAGATCACCTGCACGCCCGCCCGTTCGAGCTGGCTTGCCCACATCAGGTTCTGCTCCTCGTCGAAGCGGGCCTTGAGCTCGACGACGGCGGTGACCGACTTGCCTTCCTCTGCCGCCGCGATCAGCGCGGCGATGACGGCGGACTGCTTGCCCGCGCGGTAGAGCGTCTGCTTGATCGCGACGACGTCGGGATCGGACGCGGCCTGCCGCAGGAAATCGATCACCACCTCGAAGCTTTCGTAGGGGTGCTGGATGACGATGTCCTTCTCGCGGATCGCCGCGAAACAGTCACCGTCATGCTCGAGGATGCGCTCGGGATAGCGGGGCGAGTACGGCTCGAACTTGAGGTCGGGGCGGTCCTCGTCGACGATCACCGAAAGCCCGGTCATGCCGATGAGGCCGCCGGTCTTGATGACGAGCGCGCGGTCGAGGCCGAGCTGGTTGCGCAGCAGTTCCTCGGCCGCCGGGTCGAACTTGCCCTGCAGTTGCAGCACGATGACCATCCCGCGCCGCCGGCGCTGGATCGCCGAGCGGAAGTGACGGACGAGGTCCTCGGCGTCTTCCTCGATCTCGATGTCGCTGTCGCGCAGGATGCGGAACACGCCATGGCCGTGGACGCGAAAGCCGGGAAAGATCGATTCGGCGTGGCGGCAGACGAGGTCCTCGACGCTGATGTAGACCGCCTCGTCCCCCGGCACGCGCACGAAACGCGGCAGCGCGGGCGGGATCAGCACCATCTCCATCACCGGCTCGTCGTCCGAGACGCGGCTCAGCGAGAACAGGACGCCCATGCCCTGGTTGGCGACGAACGGGAACGGGTGCGCCGGGTCGATCGCCTGCGGGGTGAGCACCGGCATGATGTGTTCGAGGAAGAATTCCTTAAGCCACCGCTCGCGCGGCGAATCGAGGCGCTCGTCGCCGATGATGCGGATTCCCTGGTCGGCGAGCAGGTCCTTGAGCTCGGCCCACGACCGCTGCTGCTCCATCTCGAGCTCGAGCACCTTCTCGTGGATCGCGGTAAGCTGCTGCGACGGCGTCATCCCGTCGATCGAGATTTCCTCGATCTGGCGGCGCACCTGCCCGGCAAGCCCGGCGACGCGCACCATCATGAACTCGTCGAGGTTGCTGCCCGAGATCGACAGGAAGCGCAGCCGTTCCAGCAGCGGGTAATCGCGGTTGCTCGCCTCTGCCAGCACGCGTTCGTTGAAGGCGAGCCAGCTCAGTTCGCGGTTGAAGTAGCGGCAGTCGTCGCCCGGGCATCCCTCGGGCGCCGGGCGGGCGGGGCCGTCCTCGCCGTCTGTCTCTGTCGTTTCAAGCATCGGTCGTTATCGCATCCGGCAACCGTGTTACAATATGGTGACAGTTGTGAAGCATCGCGCCGCCCCCCGTCAAAGGCGAACGCCGAACTGGAGCATATCCCGAACGTCGTTGCGGCGCAGCATGGATTGGCGCACAATCGCGCGCGATGATCAAGGCAGCACTCCACCACCTCACCCGCTACAGTTACAGCCGCAAGGTAAAGCTCGGCCCGCAGACGATCCGGCTGCGCCCCGCGCCGCACAGCCGCACGGCTGTGCCGAACTACTCGCTGAAGATCAGCCCGCCCGAGCATTTCCTCAACTGGCAGCAGGACCCGCACGGCAACTGGCAGGCGCGCATCGTCTTTCCCGATCCGGTCGACCATTTCTCGATCGAGGTGGACCTGCTGGCCGAACTGGCGGTGATCAACCCGTTCGATTTCTTCGTCGATCCCGATGCCGAGGAATATCCGTTCACCTACTCGGACACGCTGAAGTCGGACCTTTCGGCCTATTTCGAGACCGAGGAGCAGGGCCCTCTGTTCGAGGAGCTCGTCGCCGGGCACGCAGGGTACCAGGGGCGCACGGTCGATTTCCTCGTCGAGATCAACCGGCAGCTGCAGACGCGCGTCGGCTACGTCATCCGCATGGAGCCGGGCGTCATGACGCCCGAGGAAACGCTGGAGGCCGGCACCGGATCGTGCCGCGATTCGGCGTGGTTGCTGGTGCAGCTGCTCCGCCGCCTCGGTTTCGCGGCGCGCTTCGTCTCGGGATACTCGATCCAGCTTGTCGCCGACGTCATCCCCAAGGAGGGGCCGAAGGGCGTGATGCAGGACATCTGCGACCTGCACGCCTGGGCGGAAGCCTACGTGCCCGGCGCGGGCTGGATCGCGCTCGACGCCACCTCGGGCATGTTCGCGGGCGAGGGGCACATCCCGCTATGCGCCGCCCCGCATTACCGCTCCGCGACCCCGATCGAGGGCCTCGCCGAGCCCGCCGAAGTCGACTTCAGTTTCGCGATGGATGTCAGCCGCATCGCCGAGGCGGTGCGCATCACCAAGCCGTTCACCGATGCGCGCTGGCAGGCGCTGCTCGATCTCGGCGACAAGGTCGATGCCGTTCTCGATGACGGCGCGGTGAACCTGACGATGGGCGGCGAGCCGACCTTCATCGCAGATTCCGATTTCGACGCGCCCGAATGGAACGGCGAGGCGGTGGGGCCCACGAAAGCCGCCTATGCCGACAAGCTGATCCGCCTGCTGCGCGAGAAGTTCGCGCCCGGCTCACTGCTCCACCACGGGCAGGGCAAGTGGTATCCGGGCGAGAGCCTGCCGCGCTGGGGCTATTCGATCTACTGGCGCAGGGACGGCGTGCCGATCTGGCGCGACCCTTTGCTGATCGCGGGCGAGAAGCTGCCGGGCGAGTCGGATGAGCCGGAAGCAAAGGACGCCTCGCGCCCCGATGCCGAAACGGCGAGCGCCTTCCTCGCCGATGCCGCGGCGACGCTGGGCGTCGAGTCCGACTACGTGCAGCCGGTCTACGAGGACGCGGTCAGCTGGATCGTCAAGGAAGCCGAGCTGCCCGACAACACCGATCCCGCCGATCCGAAACTCGACGATCCCGAGGTTCGCCAGCGTTTCATGCGCACGTTCGAGCGCGGGCTGTCCCGGCCCGTCGGCTTCGCGCTGCCGATCCAGCGCTGGAACGCGGCGGACCAGTCGATCCCGCGCTGGAAGAGCGAGCAGTGGAAGGTGCGTCGCGGCGCGCTCCATGCGGTACCGGGCGACAGCGCGCTGGGCTATCGCCTGCCGCTCGGTTCGCTGCCCTACGTGCCGCCGTCGGACTACCCCTACATCCACCCGCGCGATACTGCCGAGCCGCGCGAGCCGCTCGCCGACTTTCGCGAGCAGGCGGTGCAGCGCGGGCACGAGGTGCGCGACGAACGCGCACCCGTGGGCGATCCGCGCCAGCGCTCCGAGCGCGTCGCCGCGCCCGACGACCGCTCGCAGGAGCGCGTCGAGCAGACGATCATCGAGGGCGCGGTGCGCACCGCGATGACGGTCGAACCGGCGGGCGACCACCTCTCCGTGTTCCTGCCGCCGACCGAGCGGCTGGAGGACTACCTCGAGCTCGTCGCGGCGGTCGAGAAGGTCGCCGAGGAGCGCGGCACACCGGTGCGGATCGAGGGCTATCCGCCGCCGCCCGACCCTCGCCTCGTCGTCCTGAAGGTAACTCCCGATCCCGGTGTCATCGAAGTGAACATCCAGCCGGCGGCGAGCTGGAAGGAATCGGTGGCGATCACCGAGACGCTCTACGACTGCGCGCGCGAATGCAGGCTGACCGCCGACAAGTTCATGGTCGACGGGCGCTCGGTCGGTACGGGCGGGGGCAACCATATCGTGCTCGGCGGGCCGAGCCTGCTCGAATCTCCCTTCATCCGGCGGCCCGACCTCCTGAAGAGCTTCGTCACCTACTGGCAGCGCCACCCCTCGCTCAGCTACCTGTTCTCCGGCCTGTTCATCGGCCCGACCAGCCAGGCACCCCGCATCGACGAGGCGCGGCACGACAGCCTCTACGAGCTGGAGATCGCACTGGCGCAGGTGCCGGGACCGGACAAGGAACAACCCGCGCCGTGGGTGGTTGACCGGCTGTTCCGCAACCTGCTCGTCGACGTCACGGGAAACACCCATCGCACCGAAATCTGCATCGACAAGCTGTTCTCGCCCGACGGCCCGACCGGCCGGCTCGGCCTCGTCGAGTTTCGCGGGTTCGAGATGCCGCCCGATGCGAAGATGTCGCTGGCCCAGCAGCTTCTCCTGCGCGCGCTCACCGCGTGGTTCTGGAAGCAGCCGCAGGGCGGGCCGCTGGTCCGCTGGGGCACCGCGCTGCACGACAGGTTCATGCTCGGCCATTTCGTCTGGGCAGACTTCCTCGACGTCCTTGAGGACCTGCGCCACGCCGGCTACGATTTCGATCCGGCCTGGTTCGAGGCGCAGCGCATGTTCCGCTTCCCGGTCCACGGCGAGATCGAGGGCGGGGGCGTCTCGCTCGAGATCAGCCATGCGCTCGAACCGTGGAACGTGCTGGGAGAGACCGGCGCGATCGGCGGCACCGTGCGCTACGTCGACAGTTCGACCGAGCGGCTGCAGGTGCGCGCCGCCGGGCTGGTCGAGGGGCGTCACGTGATCGCGTGCAACGGTCGCCGCGTGCCGCTCACCATGGTCTCGCCGGGCGAGGGCGTGGGCGGCGTGCGCTACAAGGCCTGGGCGCCCGCCGAATGCCTGCACCCGATGATGGACGCGCACGCGCCGCTGACCTTCGATATCCTCGACACCTGGAACGGACGCTCGCTGGGCGGCTGCGTCTACAACGTCGCGCATCCGGGCGGGCGCAATTACGACGACGTGCCGATCAACGGCTACGAGGCGGAAGCGCGGCGCAAGGCGCGGTTCCAGCCGCACGGGCATTCGCCCGGCGCGCAGGCGATCCCGCCCGAGGAACTGCCCGGCGAATTCCGCCACTCGCTCGACCTGAGGCGCCCGCCACGTGCTGGCTGACGAGAAGGTCGACGCCGGCTCGGCGCAGGACTGGCTGTCCGCATACCCGGCAAGCGGTGCCTGGGGCGACCTCTATGCCAGCGCCGCCGCGCCCGTCGCCGACAAGTGGCGCAGCGTGGCGGGCGGGCTGGCGGCGCTTGCGCAGCACGGCGGCGCGTCGCTCGACGAGCAGGTCGCGCGCCAGATCGCCGACCTCGGCCTCACCTTCCGCATCACCGGCGACACCGACGAGCGAAGCTGGCCGCTGACGCCGATGCCGCTCGTCATCGGGGCGCAGGAATGGTCGAGCGTCGAGAAGGGCCTCGTCCAGCGCGCGACGCTGCTCGAAAAGGTCGTTGCCGACGCCTACGGCTCGCAATCGCTGGTGCGCGAAGGGAATCTGCCCGCCGCCGCCGTCGCCGGGAGCCCCTTCTTCGCGCGCAAGATGATGGGGGTCGGCCCCAAGAGCGGCCACTACCTTCACATCTACGCCGCCGACCTCGCGCGCGGCCCCAACGGCGAATGGCGGGTACTGTCCGACAGGGTGCGGCTGGCGACCGGGATCGGCTACGCGCTTGAGAACCGGATGGCGATGGCGCGGATGACCGACCTGCTGCTGTCCGAGATTCACGCACGCCGCCTCGCCGGGTTCTTCAAGGACCTGCGCGAGGGACTTGCGCGCGACTGCCAGCGCGAGCGTCCGCGCATCGCGCTGATGACGCCGGGCCGCTTCAACCAGACCTATTCGGAGCAGGCGCACCTTGCCCGCTACCTCGGCCTGCCGCTGGTCGAGGGGCGGGACCTCGTGATCGACGGAGACCGGCTCTATGTGCGCACCATCGCCGGGCCGAAACGCGTCGACGGCCTGTGGCGCTGGGTGAACACCAATTCGCTCGACCCGCTGACCTTCGATTCCGGCTCCGAACTGGGCGTTGCCAACCTGTTCGACGCATGGGCGCGCGGTGGGCTCGAGATGGCGAACTGGCCGGGTGTCGAAGTACTCGAATCGCCCGCGCTTTCCGCCTTCCTCCCGCGCCTGTGCCGCAAGCTGATGGGCGAGGAACCGATCCTGCCCAACATCGCGACTTGGTGGTGCGGTCAGGCCGCCGAGGCCGACGCGGTGATGAAGCGACTCAACGAACTTACCGTGCGACCCGCGTTCGGCAGGCCGGTCGAGGCGCTGGAAGGTGTCGCGCCGGTGCCGGGCATCGATCTCGGCGCGGAGGAGCGCGCCGCGCTTGCCGATGCGATGCGGCGCCGGCCGATGGACTACGTCGGGCAGGAGATCGTCCACCTCTCGACCACGCCCGCGCTGATCGACGGCACGCTGCAGCCGCGCCCGTTCACGCTGCGCGCGTTCGTCGCGCGGACCGGCAGCGGCGACTGGCGGGTGATGCCCGGCGGTTTCGCGCGGCTTTCGGCCAGCGACGCGCTACCCAACTCGCTGATGGGCGAGGGCGAGCTTTCCGCCGATGTCTGCATCGTCGACGATGCGCCGCCCGTGCGCCAGTCGCCCACCGTGCTCGAATCGGATGCGCAGGTAACGCGCGGCGGCGGCATCCTTGCCAGCCAGTCGGCGGACAACCTGTTCTGGTTCGGGCGCTACCTCGAACGCGCGGAAATGTCCGTGCGCATCGTACGCTCGATCCTCGGCTCGACGATCGAGGTCGACGGCAACTACGCGCGCGATCCGCAGCTTCGCCGCAGCCTCGTCGCGCTGCTGGCGGACTGGGGCGCGGTGCGCAGGGACGCGGTGGACATGCCTTTCCCGCAGGCCTGCGCCGCGGCCCTGCGCGAGGACAACCTGCCCGGCGGTGTCGCCAGCCTGCTCGCCCGCACGCACGAGGTCGGCCTCGTCCTGCGCGAGCGGCTGTCGCGCGATTTCTGGGCGATCGCCAAGCGCCCGATGCCCCACGTCGACGGATCGCGCCCGGCGGCAATGCTCAACGCAACGCGCACCCTGCTCGAGCGGTTCGCATCGCTTTCGGGCCTCATCTGCGAGAACATGACGCGCGGGCCCGCGCAGCGCTTCCTCGACATGGGCCGCCGGATCGAGCGCGCGCTGGCCACCTGCCGCATCGCCAGCCGCCTGACGCAGGCGAACGACCTCGACGACGCGCTCGGCATCCTGCTCGACCTGACCGACAGCCAGATCGTCTATCGTTCACGATACCTGACGGTGCCGCTGCGCGACCCGGTGCTCGACCTCGTGCTGCTCGATCCCGACAACCCGCGCTCGCTCGCCTTCCAGCTCGGCGAGCTTGTCGCGCATCTCGTCGCGCTGCCGCAGCTCGGAGCCGAGACCCTGCCGGAAGAGCCGCTGCGGCAGGCGCGCGGCGCACTCGCCCCGCTCCAGACCACTACTGCCGGGCAGGTCGGTCCGCAGACGCTGCAGGACCTCGAAGGGCGGCTGACGGCGCTCTCCGAAGCGATCTCGACGCGCTATTTTCTGCAGTTCGAGAAGCCCGAACTGCAGGTGCGCAGCGGGCTGCTTTCGTGATCTACCGCGTCTCGCACAACACGACCGTCCAGTACGCGTCGCCGATCCGGCTGGCGCAGCTCAACCTGCGGCTGCGACCGGCGGCATGGCCGGGCGAGACGGTGAGCGACTACCTGCTCAGCGTCGATCCGCTGCCCTGGACGCGGGTCGACCAGGAGGGCGCGTACGTCGTCAACGAAACGCGGCTGGTGGTGCGCGATGCGATCACGCAGCTCAAGATCGCGAGCACCTTTACCGTCGAGGTGGAGGACAGCGGCATCGATGCGGGCTCCACGCCCAGCCCGACTGTGCGCGAGGTGCGCGAGCGGGCGCTGAAGCTGCCCGACCTCGGCAAGGCGTGCCCGGCCTCGTACCTCTTCGCCTCTCCGATGGCGGGTGCCGACGCCGAAATCGCGCGATGGGGCCGCGAGTGGCTCGGGGACGACCGTCCCGCGCTCGACGCCGGGCACGCGCTGATGCACGCGATAAACGATCAGTTCGAGTACGACAGCAACGCGACCTTCGCCGATACCCAGCCGGGCGAGGCTTTCGCGAAGAAGCGCGGCGTCTGCCAGGATTTCGCGCACGTCATGATCATCGCCGCACGCGCCTGCGGCATTCCCGCCGCCTACGTCAGCGGCTACCTTCGCACGCTCCCGCCGCCGGGCCAGCCGCGCATGGTCGGCGCAGACGCCATGCACGCCTGGGTTGCGCTGTGGTGCGGCGAGGATCTCGGCTGGGTGGGCTTCGACCCGACCAACGACAAGCTGGCGAACGAAAGCCACATCTTCATCGCGATGGGCCGGGACTATTCGGACGTGTCGCCGCTGGGCGGCGTATTCCACGGCAGCGCGCAGCAGACGATGTTCCTCTCGGTCGACGTCGCGCCGGTGGAGGAAAGTGAAAATGCCTAGCCTCTGTCGCTGTCCCTCGGAGCCAGTGCCGGGCGCTGCGGGGCGATGCGGGCGGTTCCCATAGCGGCGACGGTCTGGGCGATGCCGGCAAGCACGTCCTCGACGCTGTCTTCGGCGACGATCAAGGCCAGCGTCTCGCGCGCATGGGCTGCGCGGCCTTCGCCGAGGTCGCAGGCAAGCGTGAGCAGGATCGCCTCGTGCTCGGACACGTGGTTGCACTTCAGCGAGCAGAAGCCGAGCTGTTCGAGGCCGTCGCGGTTGAGCAGCAGCATCGCGCGGTGGAATGCCTGCAGACCTGCCATCATGCCCCATTTCGCGAAGCCCGGCGCGACCGCCGAGGCGGGGCACTGCTTTCGGCCCAGCGAGGACACCCACATGCGCATCGAGAAGACGAGGAAGCGCGCGCCGTAGTCCATCCGGGCGAGCGGTCTGTCGACGAATTCGTACATGTGGTTCCGGGCTCCCTCGGCATATAGCAATCGCTCACCCTGTCGCACTAGTGCGAACGATTATCAATAGCAATAATGAAGCGACTTCCACGCAAGGTCAACCCCCGGCGCGGCCGCGTCAGTCGATGCGGTAGTCGATAGGCTTGAAGCTGCCGCCGTTCGAATCGTAGGCGGAGCAGGCGGTCAGCCCGATCACCAGGTCCATTTCGGCGCGCAGCACGATCCGGTCGCCGGGCCTGCTGACGGGCGGATCGACGCGCACCGATCCGTCGGGCGCGACCGGCACGTTCATGAAGCAGTTGAAAGCGACCGGGATGTCGTCCTCGCCGATGCCCCACGGCGAGAGCGCTTCGGCAAGGTTGCCCAAACAGCCCCGATGCACGGGCTTGTCCGGATAGAAGTGCTCGAACGTCGCCCTGCTGCACGGGGTGAGCAGGAAGTCGTGGCAGCCGACGCTGTCCTCCTCGATGGCGAGCATCGGGTTCGACCGGTTCGACCACAGGCGGTTGCCCCGGCCCAGCCGGATCGTCTCCTCGTAATCGAAGGTGCGGCCGTTGCTGATTACCTCGCGCAGGTCGGCGCGGCTGAAGGCAAGGAGGTCGGACACCTGCACGCCCTCGGGATCGATCACCGTCAGCCGTCGTCCCTTCGCCAGTTCGAAGGCGGTTCCGGAACGGGGCGGGATGCGCGTCGTCTCGCTCATTCGCCGGACGTTGCCTTTGCCGCGCGCGGATCGTGGAAGGGGCATTTCCAGTCGTCACCGACCTGCCGACCGCTGTACTGCCGCGCCTCGCTCGCCTCGCCGTGCCGCGCGAGCATCGGGTTGACCGATCCGGCCAGTTCCGCGTCGCGACCGAGGATCGTCTCGCGGATTTTCTCATAGCGGCCTTCCTCGCGCAGCTGCTCGAACTGGTCGTGGAGGTTGAAGACCATGACAGGCCGCTCGAACCGGCGCGCGGGCCTGCTCGCGCCCGGATGGAGTCCGACGACGAAGAACGCCTCGCCGCCGAAGCTGAGCGAGAAGTGCGGGTCCTGCGGATCGCCGCTCACCCGGCTGTCGAGCGGCTGGGCCAGCCAGGCGTCCTTGTCGGCAAGCGACTGGATGCGCGCCCACATCGCCTTTTCGAAGCGCTCCTCGTTCATCGCGGGCGCCTGCGCGAAGAGGAAGGCGAGGCTGCGGAACAGACCTGGATCCTTCTTGTACTCCTTCGCCCAGGCCATCAGCTCGCGATGCATGCGCAGGTCGTCCCAGCCGCTTTCGACCGACCAGCAGACCACGGTGCGCAGCGTCCCGCGCGCCAGCGCCGATTTCGCGCCCACGCACGGGAACTCCGGGTCCTTCACCCAGTTTTCGAACGCGTCCTTGAGGCGCGCTTCCTCGCCTTCGGAAACCTGCAATGTCGTCATCGTCATTTGGCGGCAATCGTCCTTGGCCCGCCGCGAGATGCGTCGGCGCCTTTGCTTACGGACAATGCGACAGCGCCGCGAAAGTTCCGCTCGCGCGTGCCCGCTGCCGACCGGAAGTGCGACCTAATCGCTTGTTTTCGCGTCCAATCGAACGCCCGGTTCGGCCTCGCCGCGCCCGGTCACCTTCTCCCCGCGCGCCAGCGCGAAGACGAAGCCCGACAGTGCGGCGAGCGCGATCAGGTTGGGCAGCGCCATGGCCGCGTTCGAGATGTCGCCCAGTCGCCAGATGAAGCCGAGCGGCGCGAACGATCCGATCCAGATGACGATGCACCACACGGTGCGCCAGATGAGGTGCAGCGTCTTCTCGCCGCGCGCATTCGATCCCGGAAACTGGTCGTAGAGGAAGGTGATCGCGCGTTCGCCGTAGTAGCTCCACGTAAGCAGCGTGGTGAACACGAACAGGACGAGCGCCAGCGAGGCGACGAGCGTGCCGAACGGGATGCCGATAATCTCGAGTGGGAAGGCCGCGGCGAACGCGCCCGATGTCATGGCAAAGCCCGCAAGGTCGGATTGCCAGGCATGGCGCACCGCCTCGGTCGCGCCGGTCGCGGCGTCGGTGTGCACGAAGTTGCCCTCGACGGTCAGGATGACGAGCGCGGTCATCGTGCAGATGATGATCGTGTCGATGAAGGTGCCGAGCATGGCGTAGCGGCCCTGCGAAGCGGGATCGTCGGTTTCGGCGACGGCGTGAGCCATCGGCGTCGAACCCTGTCCGGCCTCGTTCGAATAGAGCCCGCGCGCGACGCCCGCGCGGATCGCGACGATCAGCGCCGCCCCCAGGAAGCCGCCGCTGGCCGACTGCGCGTTGAACGCCCCGTGGAAGATGCGGCCGAAGGTCTCGGGAATGTCCTGGATGTTGAGGATTACCGCGATGATCGCCATGACGATGTAGGCGCCCGCCATGATCGGCACGACCTTCTCGGCGATGGCGCCGATCGACTTGATGCCGCCGATGATGACGATGAACACCGCGATCGCGGCGATCAGGCCGCCGATCCATTCGTCGAGCCCGGTGAGCTCGTTGACCGAGTCAGCAAAGCTGTTCGCCTGGATGCCGTTGCCGGTGACAAGCGCGGAGAACAGCGCGCCGAGGCAGAACAGGATCGCGAGGATCTTCCACTTTCCGCCGAGGCCGAGCATGATGTACGACATCGGACCGCCGCGAACGTGGCCGTCCGGCCCGCGCTCGCGGAAACGCACCGCCAGCGAGCCCTCGGCGAAGGCCAGCGCCATGCCGATGAGGGCGGTGATCCACATCCAGAAGATGGCGCCCGGCCCGCCGAGCGTGATCGCGGTGGCGACGCCGGCGAGGTTGCCGGTGCCGACCTGCCCCGAAAGCGCGGTGGACAGCGCCGCGAAGGGCGAAATCTCACCTTCGGATTTCTTCTCGGTCTTGCGGAAAAGGCCGGCGAAGGCGGCGGGCAGGAAACGCAGCGGATAGAACCGCAGCCCCGCCATCATGTAAAGACCGATGCCGAGCAGGATCAGCACCATCGGCGGGACCGGGATGACTTCCTGCCCGTTCCAGGTGCCGCCCCACACGAAGTCGGAGACATTGACGATCGGTCCCGTCGCGCGCTCGAATGCGGCCGCGAAGGCGCCCTGTTCTGCTGTCGTGGTGGTCATCGCCTGTCCGGTATCGCCCCGCTGGTAACAAGCGCGCCATAGTGCAGCCTAAATATCTTGCGGCAAGTGTTTCTTTCGTTGCCATCCCCCGCTGCGTGCCGCCGAGGCAGCCCGCACTTACGGGGAACCGGTCCGGAACGTGAAAACCCCGGCTCCCACGAGGGGGGACCGGGGTCTCGGACTGTCCGATGGAACAGCCAATATCACGAAAATGTCGCGGCCATCAGTTCGCGCCGGCACCCATCGGGATGGGCGTACCCTGCTTCAGGTAGATGCGGTTGTCGTCGATCTTTTCGACATTGTCGAGCGCGACGAAGTGGTGCGCGCCGTCGGCACTGTCGGTGCGGGTCAGCTTGATCCGTTCGTCCTCGACTTCGTCCACGGTTCCGACGTGCTGGCCGGCGTGATCGGTGACTTCCATGTGTTCCTTGATGCGCAGCTTCTCAAACATGAGGGGCGTCCTTTCGTTGTTGTTTCAATTACTTACGTTAATATAACGGTTAGGAACGGCAATTCGTTCCAGTACTTGTCGCAGCTGGGAAACGGTTCGTGGAGCCACGCCCGGAGGAGCCCGGTCACGGCCGGAAATCCCGGACCCCGAGCCCCGCTCGTGCGTTGCCTGACAGGACCAACTTCATCGAAGGAGCACCTCATGGAAGATGCGCGCATCTGGAATTTCGAAAGCGACCTGTGGACCGGCGGGGAGGACGTCTACCGCGAGCGCGTCAGCGACGATTGCGTCATGGCGCTGCCCGCAACGCCCTATATTTTCGACGGCAAGGCCGCGACGAAGGCTGTCGCGGGAACGCCGCGCTGGGAAAGCGTGGAGTTTCGCAACCAGCGCGTCGAACGTCCCCAGGAAGGCCTGATCGTGATTGCCTATCGCGCGCACGCGAAGCGCGGCGAGGAGGAGTACCACGCGCTGTGCACCAGTACGCTGCGACGCCTCTCGCACGAGGACTGGGACGTGGTGCAGCATAGCCAGATCCCGCTCGGTGTCGAGGTTGCCGATCCCGACCTGAACTGACCGGGCAGGGCCGGGCCGACCGGAGTCTGCGGCAGGTAGTTCCGGGTGAGCCGGGGTCAGCGCAGCGCTTGCGACAATTTGATACTTGAACTGCTCGCGAAAAACCGCTCTTGCTCTTGCGAACAAGTCGCAACAAGGGGTGGTTCGTGCGCAAGTGGCATCGCTGGCTTTCGGTATTCTTCGGTATATTCCTGTTCTGGATCGCGGCGACGGGGCTGCTCAGTCACTGGGCGGCGCTGTGGCCCGTGGCGGAGAGCGCCGCGACCGCTGCTGCTTCGGAACCGCCGCCGGCCTTCGAATGTCCGGAGGGCTGGCGCTGCCGCCCGCCACCGCCCGAGGGCAGCGTGCGCGGGCTGGTCGGCCTGTTCCACCACCTGCATTCGGGCGACAGCTTCGGTCCGGTCGGCATCGCGATATCGATCCTGTCGGGGATCGCGCTCCTGTTCTTCGCGTTTTCGGGGCTGTGGCTTTACGTGCGGATGTGGCTCAACCGTAAGCATCGCCGCCAGTCGCCGCGCTGGTTCTGGGACTGAGGCGCAACACATACGCCCCAAAGGAAAACGCCCCTCGCCGGATAGCGGAGGGGCGTTCCCCGCCGGTGGCTGTTCAACACCGGGGGTTTGTGCGACCCTTTTCGAAGGGCGTCCTTAGTGCGCGGCCTCCACGCCGAACGAGGCGTCGCCGCGTCCGGCCAGGATGACCTTGCCTTCGCCGATGCCGTCGATCAGCGAAAGCGGGATATATGTCTGTTCGCCGCCGGTTTCGTCCGCGCGGCTGAGCGCGATCTGGCCGTTGGCGACCTTGTCGACGATCCCGACGTGCTTTTCGTCGGCGTCGACCACTTCCATGCCCTGCTCGATAGTGCCTGCCTGCGTCTGGAAACGCTCGGGTTTTCGTGCGGCTGAGGCCATGTGCTTCAAAGCTCCGTTCCGGCAGCGACCCGCTTCTGTATGCACCGGGTTTCGCCGCCTGTCATGCTACTACGCATCGCATGGCGGCATGTTCCTGAATGAAAGCGGAAACTATTTTCGCTGCGGGTCGGTCGCGGGCGGTTCATCCCCGGTCGGACGCTTGCGGGTCCGACCTTCGGCGTCGGGCGTGTCGCGTCCGTCGTCGGTCCACCTGCCGCTCGGGGTCGATGCGGTGCCGGTGACGTTGCGCGAATCCTCGGGCTCGTATTCCGAGCCGCGGCCGCGCGCGACGTCCTCCAGTTCGTGCCAGGGGCGCTCCTTGCCCGGCTTCGTGCCGGTGACGCGCCGCGAATCGGTGGGTTCGAGTTCGCCTTTGGCTGTCATGGGGGTCTCCTCCGTCAAATTCCTCAGGGATTGAACGGGTAAGGGCGCAAGAGAGTTCCCGATTTGTCCCGCATTCCCGCGCACTTGCGCCCGCCGTGCTCCAAGGTGTGGATTGCGCGCGCGCGCCAGTGGCGAGAGCGGCGTTCAGGCATTACATGGGAAGGTCCGTCCACCCGCGTCCAGAACACCCGGAAAGGCCAGACCGCGATGCCCCTTCTCGAAGCCCGCAAGACCTACAAGCCCTTCGAATACCCCTGGGCGTACGAGTTCTGGAAGCGCCAGCAGCAGGTCCACTGGCTGCCCGAGGAAGTGCCGCTGGGCGAGGATTGCCGTGACTGGGCGCAGAAGCTTTCCAGCCACGAGCGCAACCTGCTGACGCAGATCTTCCGCTTCTTCACGCAGGCCGACGTCGAGGTACAGGATTGCTACCACGACAAGTACGGGCGCGTGTTCAAGCCGACCGAGGTGAAGATGATGCTCACCGCCTTCTCCAACATGGAGACGGTGCACATCGCGGCCTATTCGCACCTTCTCGACACGATCGGCATGCCCGAAAGCGAGTACGGCATGTTCCTCGAATACCAGGAGATGCGCGACAAGCACGACTACCTGCAGAACTTCGGGGTCGATTCGGACGAGGACATCGCCCGCACGCTCGCCATGTTCGGCGGGTTTACCGAAGGGCTGCAGCTCTTCGCCAGCTTCGCGATGCTGATGAACTTCCCGCGCTTCAACAAGATGAAGGGCATGGGCCAGATCGTCAGCTGGTCTGTCCGGGACGAGAGCCTGCACTGCGAAGGCATCACCCGCCTGTTCCACGCCTTCGTCAAGGAGCGCGGCTGCCTGACCAGGACGGTGAAGGAAGACATCATCGACGCCTGCCAGAAGACGGTGCGGCTGGAGGACGCCTTCATCGACCTTGCGTTCGAGCAGGGGCCTGTGCCGGGGATGACCGCCAAGGACATCAAGCGCTACATCCGCTACATCGCCGACTGGCGGCTGCGCCAGCTCGGCCTGCCCGAGATCTACATGATCGAGGAGCACCCGCTGCCCTGGCTCACCCCGCTGCTCAACGGCGTGGAGCACGCCAACTTTTTCGAGACGCGCGCCACCGAGTATTCCAAGGGCGCCACCCGCGGCGACTGGAACACCGTCTGGGCCAACTTCGACCAGCGCCGCAACGCGAAGGCCAACGACACCGAGGACACCGACGACGGCAGCGAACCCGACATGTTCGGCGAAGGGAGCGCCACGCAAGCGGCGGAGTGACCTACGATGGTTAGCCAATCTCAAGCCGCCTACATTATGGCTTTGATTAAAGAGCGCCACAGTGATGTAAAAGATCGACTTGAAAAGCTATTACTTGCTATTGTCGGGACAGATCAAAATACTATTGATCTTGCTAATAGTAACCTTCTGCAGTCTTTGCATGCATTGAAAGATGTTATCGCTAGGGAGCATCACCCAACTTGGCTGACGGATTTCTTGAAGAAGTGTCAACTTTACAAGAGTAGCCACAGCAAAGGCAGCGGAATCTGGCTAGCCCATTTGAAATGTATAATAGATAACTACCATGATCTTGTTCATGAAAACTGGGGCTTCCCAGACACTGAAGACTCAATTTTCGATGCAGATAAGATAATAGAGCAGGCGGCCCGTGATTACAAGATAGATGCATTATACGATAAGATAATTTGCTGTCTTTCTGCTCTCGTAAATTCAGGAGAGATAGATAGCTTTAAGGCTATTGGGGACCTAAATAACATAATATCTACCTTGAAACAAAGCAAAGATCAAACCTTCTTATCAAAGGTATTGACATGGACCTTCACGAAAAGTTTGGTTTCAAATATACTAAAAGAATATGCGAAGTCCAACAATATTATTGGTCCATTAATCAAGGGTTATGAAGCTACAGCCTCTGACTTGGATAATTCTATAGTCAATGTGAGAGAAAATATAAGACAGAGGATCATAGAAGAAGTAAAGGAGCAAATGCAGACCGATGCAATCCAAGATGCTAGAGTTGATGAAATTGGCTTGCTAGAATATAAAGGGTGAAGCGTGCTCCGCCCATCATCATTTTTTCTCATTTATTTCGCCACCCTCGCCGCCTGCACTCCCGCGCCGTTCGATTATGACGCGGCGAGCGAGGGGGAGCGGGAGGCTTATCTGGAGGCGACGAGCCTGGGGGTCTACGACGGGCTGACCGGATCGCTGCCCGGCGGCAAGGGCATTTCCTGGAACGTGCGCGAGCGGACGTACGATACCGCGCGGCGGCGGGTCGAGATCGTCGTCGATACGCGCTTCGGGGACGACGAGACGCCCGCCTTCGGGTCGGACATGCGCGCCGAGACGGTGCTGCGCAAGGTCTGCCCCGAACACTACCTCGGCACCCCGCTCGAAGCCAACGAGGTGACGATCTACGTCCGCTTCGCGCTCGAGGGCGGCGGCACGATGCTCGCCGCCAGCCTCAACCCCACGACCTGCGGGCGGTACAGGGACGGATAGACCCGCAGCCCACCCCCGGCCCCTCCCGCTGGCGGGTTGGGGGAGAGGGCCGGTGCCGCATCGACGTCAGTCGATCAGGAAACTCACCGTAATCGACGCAAGTCGATCAGGAAAAGTCGGTCGATCACGGGAACGTACACCATCACGTCGGCGAATTCGCGCGTCCTGCCGCTCGCCGCTTGCCTTCGCGCACGCGCGCGCGAAAGCTGCTGCCATAAACATAACCGGGGTCGCGTGTGCCATCAGCAAGGAGGCTGCGCGTGCCTGAAAACTTCAAGATCCGATTCCGGGGCTGGACCGGCCTCGATTTCTCGACCGCCCGCAAGATAACCATCCCGCAGCGAAAACCGCCCTCGATGGGCGAGGAAACGGTGCTGGGCGGCGCGATCACCGCGCTTTCCGCCGCCGGCAACCAGAAGGGCCGGATCGCCCAGCAGGCGCGCGACCGGATCGGCGCCGGCGCGAACCTCGAACTGCTCGGCCGCATTCCCGGCGCGCTGATGCCGTCTGTACGCGACTACACCTTCACCGAGGGGCTGACCGGCGGCGGGGGCGCGGGCGTGGCCTACTCGCTGGGCGGGGGCATCTACATGTGGCGAAAGCATCCCGGCTTCGACATCGGGCTTTACGGCTCGATCTCGATCGGCCTCGTCACCAACATCGGCGGATCGGGCGGAGTGCAGATCGGGTACCTGTTCGGCCCCGCGCCCAGCGTGCTCGCCGGCGATTCGATCGCGATATCGGTGACGGTCGATGCCGGCATCGTCAGTATCGGCGGATCGCTCCTCCTCACCGCGCCGCCCGGCGGGCTTACCCCCACGCCGACAACGGGCGGGATCAGCGGCAGGGTGGGAAGCATGCTCTCCGCCCTTGCCGCCGCGGGCCGCTACACGCCGCAGGTGGTGGGCGTCGCCTACACGATCTCCGCGGGGATCAGCGTGCTGCCCATCGATATCTCGGTAATGCCGGGCCGGACCTGGACCCGGTCGATAGTGTCGCGCTGACGGTTGTCGCGACAACCCACCCCCCGCCCCTCCGCAAGCGGGAGGGGAGAAGTCGGGGTCCCCCTCCCGCCTTCGGGAGGGGTCAGGGGTGGGGCTTTTCCGCCCTCAGCCTCGCCACTTCCTTGCAAATCGCGACGAACACGCCCTCGGTAGTGCCGAGCACGTCGTCATTGGTGAAGCGCAGGACGCGGTAGCCGTGCCGGGCCATCCACGCGTCGCGCGCGGCGTCGGAGCGAACCTCGTGGCTGAAGCCGTCGATCTCGATCACCAGCGAGAGCGGGGAAGGCTTACCCGTATGCGCGCATCGGTTCGTCGTCGGCCGCCCCGCGGCACAGGCGCAGCAGGCTGTCGAGCTCGTAGGTGTGGAGCGGGACGGGGAAGCGGACGCCGACCGCGCCTTCGCCCGACCAGCGCACGTCGCCCTCGATCGGGCGGAAGCCGTCCACCTCGACCCGCACCTGTTCGCCGATACTGGGCGGCTTCTCGCCGATGCCGCCGATGCGGCAGCCGCCGAGGCACAGCTCGACGAGCAGGCCGTCGAGGTTGTCGCCTTCCGACGTGCGGGACAGGTGTGCGCCGGTGCGCACAGCGAAACGCTGGTGCTTGCGAATAGTCAGGATACCCACGACCCCATTTCCTTCGGCCCGTTTCCCCTCTCTGTCGGAGGCTGCGGGCGAATACTTAAGATTTCACAAATGCTTGTGCGACTCCCACGTCGCGGGCCCAAGCCTTTCGACTGTCATGACGCCGCGCAAGGGCGGAATGCCGCGCCTGCGACGGGCAGAGGCATGTGCAAGCCGCGCTGTCCTACACAGTGCGTCGCGGCTATGATTTGCGCAAGTTTCGCAAAGCAGGACGCGCGTTTCGTTGTTTCGCTCCAACGCACTGTCAACTTCGCGCGCGATTGCGAATCGCCCGGAAATACAGGCGATTCGCCGCTGCAGGGAAGGGCGACAGGGTGTAAACTTCGTCAACTTCGGGTGGGGAGAGGGCCGGTGCCGAAACCCCGACAAGAAATCGAATCGGGCCGGTGTCGGAAGCTAGATCAGGAACGTGCCCGGGTTGGGCATCGGCTGGTGCTTCTGGGCGTTCACCATGCTCATCACGCAGCGCACGATGACCAGCGCCGCGACAAGCGGGAGGATGATGAGGCCGACGAGCGCGATGATCAGCACCACGCCGATGACCGCTCCGACAAGGCCGATCCAGAAGGTGTTGATGAGGTATTCGTAGTGCGAGGCTTCCCAGGCCGACTTCGCTTCGCCCTTCCAGACGTAGGCGAGCACGACGCCCACGATCGACGTTATCCCGATGAAGAACGACGAGAGGTAGAGCAGGCTGATGATCGTGGGATTGTTGAAGTCGAAACCCGAGGTCGGGCCGGCTGCTGGCCGTGTCTCGCTTTCCGGGCGGGGGTCGGGGCCTCGCTCGCCGGGATAGGGTTCGGGGTTGGGTCGGTTGTCGTCCATGGCCTGCCCTCCGTGTTGCCTGGGCAGCAGGCTACGTCATCGGGGCGCGGACGTCACGCCCCGATGCGCGAGGAGGTTCAGACCTGCTCGGCCGGCAGCAGAGGGGCGGCGCGGGCCCCGCGGGCGATGCGGCGTTCCTCGATGCACGAGGCCATCGCGTCGGCCTCGGCATTGTGGCGATCGCGCTCGCTGTCGTCGTCGGTGTCGGCAGCGCGGATCAGCGAGGTCTGGTGTCGTGCGTAGAGTTCGTTGAGGTCCAAGAAGGAGGCTCCAGAAGTAACGTAAGCGGAAGCGCGGCGGGACCTTGCGGCCCGGCGGCGTATCTCCCGGTCGCACGCGCTTACATGCAAGTGTGCGTGCGATGTGGCTTTTCTAACACAGGTGTTGCCGGTTGTCACCCGTCCAGCGAGACGGAACCTGCCGCAAGGACGCGGCGTTGCTCTTGAAACGCCAACAGGAGGAAACCATGGCCGACCCCGCTCCGCAACCGAAGAACAAGTTCTGGATCGTCATGATCGCGGCGCTTGCGATCCTCGTCGTCGCGTGGATCGTCTATACCGCGTCCGGCCCCGATCCCGCCGACGTCGACATGAGCAAGACCAGCGATACCGAGCTCGGCCAGTCGATGGCCGCCGAAGAGCAGGTGCCCGTGACGCTGCCGGACTCCGAAGTCGAGGACGTAGCGGTACCCGTCGAGCCAACCGGCGTCGCGGGCGAATAAGGTTTCAGAGCCGGCCGGCGGCCTTGAGGCGGCTGGCCAGCACTTCGACCTGGCCTTTCGATTCGGCAAGGCCCAGCCCGGTGTGGCGGCGCATGAGGTGGATTGCCTCGATCTTCTCGCCCGCCAGGATCGCGGCCTCGATCTCCGCGCGCGCCTCGGCCGAGAGCGTCGGCGGATCGAGCGGCATGCGCGGCGGTTGCATCCTGTCGCGGTCGTAGGGGTGGCCCCGCTGCTCGCGCGCGCCGCCGAGGCGGTAGCCCGCCCAGAAGATGACGAGCGACCACAGCGCCACCAGCGCCATCGTCGCGCCGTCCGGCTCGGAGAAGATGTCCAGCGCCGTCACAGCCCGAGGAACAGCCCGGCCAGCGCCGCGCTCATCAGGTTGGACAGGCTCCCGGCGGCGAGCGCTTTCATGCCGAGCCTGGCGATCATCGGGCGCTGGTTGGGGGCAAGCCCCCCGGTCACCGCCATCTGGATCGCGATCGAGGAGAAGTTCGCAAACCCGCACAGCGCGAAGGTCACCACTGCCACGGTCCGTTCCGACAGGCCCTCCATCGCGCCGAACTCGATGAAGGCGACGAATTCGTTGAGCACGATCTTGGTGCCGAACAGCCCGCCCGCGCGCATCGCCTCGCCCCAGTCGGGCACGGCAAGGAGCCAGAACGCTGGTGCGAAGACATAGCCGATGATCTGCTGGAAAGTGAGGCCCCCGATCCCGAACAGCCCGCCGATCCAGCCGACGATGCCGTTGGCGAGCGCGATCAGCGCGACGAAGGAAAGCACCATCGCACCCACCGCAACGGCAAGCTTCACCCCCGTCTGCGCCCCTTGCGCCGCGGCCATGATGATGTTCGCCGGCCGCTCCTCGTCGTGCTCCACCGCCACCGGCTCGTCGGGGTGGACGCCGGGCTGGAGGTTGACGTCGGCGCGGTCGAGCGCGGCGGCGGTCATCCCGGCGGGCGGAGGCTCCTCCGCGGCGACGGCATCGGCGCTCTCCGGATCGGATGCGATGCGCGGATCGGGCATGATCATCTTGGCCATGAGGATGCCCCCCGGCGCCGACATGAAGGCCGCCGCGACGAGGTAGTCTATCCGGATTCCCATGCTGGCGTAGGCCGCGAGGATCGTCCCCGCGACGCCGGCAAGGCCAACGGTCATCACCGTGAAGAGCTGCGAGGGTGCAAGCGCGGCGAGGTAGGGCCGGATCACCAGCGGCGATTCGCTCTGACCGACGAAGATGTTGGCCGCAGCGCACAGGCTTTCGACCTTGCTGATGCCGGTGATCTTCTCGAGCCCGCCGCCGATCCAGCGGATGACGAGGGTCATGATGCCGAGGTAGTAGAGGATCGAGATGAGCGACGCGAAGAAGATGATTACCGGCAGCGCGGCGATGGCGAAGCTCGTGCCGCCGATCTCTGGCGAGGCAAGCGGGCCGAACAGGAAGTTCACGCCGGCCTGCGCATAGCCGAGCAGGCTCTCCACCCCGGCGGCGGCTCCGCGCAGCACCGCGCGGCCTGCCGGGACGTAGAGGACGAGCGCGGCGAACCCGGCCTGCAGTGCGAACGCGGCGCCGACCACGCGCAGCCTTATGGCACTGCGGTCCGATGACAGCGCGAAGGCGACAGCCAGGATCAGCGCGATGCCGACCAGGCTGAACAGGATGGACATGGCGCGGGCGTACTCCGGGATTGGCCTTCGCAAACGGTTCTTAAGGCCCGATTGCGATCAGCGCGAGGGGCGCACGCCGGTTTGCCCCACTTTCCTACGGGCACGCCAGCGGCTATCGCGCGCGAATGGATCTGATCGACAAGCCCGCCATCGCCCGGTCGCTGTTCGTCTATGCGCTGCTTTACGGGGGAATGACGGTCATCGCCGGGGTGCTGGGGTTCAAGCAGGTCGCGCTCGGCCCGCTTGCGGTGGAGTCCGGAATCTTCGCCTTCCTCGTCCTCGTCATCCTGTCGAGCGCGGTGGCCGAGCTCCACGGGCGGGAGATCGCCAACAAGCTCGTGCTGTGGGGTTTCCTGCCGCTCCTGAGTTCGATGGCACTGATCGCGCTCGTCCTGCAGCTTCCGGCCGCGCAGACGATGCCCGCCGACTGGCTGGCCGCCTTCGACAAGGTGCTGTCGCAGAACCTCCGGATCATGGCGGCTGGCCCGCTTGCCTACGGCGTATCGCAAATGCTCAACGTGGCGATCTTCTCGCGGCTGCGCGGGGCGGGCGACGGGGGCAGCCTGTGGCTGATGATCCGGGGCGGTATCGCCTCGGCGCTGAGCCAGGTGGTCGACACCCTCATTTTCATCACGGTGGCATTCTGGGGCGAGTTTCCCATTGCGCCGCTGCTTGCCGGGCAGATGATGGCCAAGGTCGTCCTCAGCCTCGTCCTCGTGCCCTTTCTCATCCAGTTCGCGGTCGCCCTCGGCCGCCATCTCGACCGGAGGATCTTCCTTTGAGCGCTGCCAACGATCCCGCCATGCTGGCCAAGGCCGAAACCCTCGTCGACGCGCTGCCCTACCTCCAGCGCTACGAAGGGCGGACCTTCGTGGTGAAGTACGGCGGCCACGCGATGGGCGATCCCGACCTTGCGCACGATTTCGCGCAGGACGTCGTGCTGCTGAAGGCGGTGGGCATAAACCCCGTCGTCGTCCACGGCGGCGGCCCGCAGATCGGCGCGATGCTCAAGAAGGTCGGCGTCGAATCGAGCTTCGTCGATGGCCTGCGGGTCACCGACAAGGCGACCGCGCAGGTTGCCGAGATGGTCCTTTCGGGATCGATCAACAAGGAACTGGTCGGCTGGCTTTCGGGCGCGGGCGGCAAGGCGATCGGCATCTCGGGCAAGGACGGCGGTCTCGTCACCGCGCGCAAGCTCAGCCGGACGAGCCGCGACCCGGACAGCAATATCGAGAAGGTGCTCGATCTCGGCTTCGTCGGGGAGCCGCACCATGTCGACACGCGCATCATCGAGACGATCTCCGCTTCCGGAATGATCCCGGTGATCGCTCCCATCGCGGCTGGCGAGGACGGCGCGACCTACAACATCAACGCAGACACGATGGCGGGCGCGATCGCCGCCGCGCTCGGGGCGGCGCGGCTGTTCCTGCTCACCGACGTGTCGGGCGTGCTCGACAAGCAGGGCACGCTCCTCACCGACCTGACGCCCGCCGACATCGGGCGGATGAAGGACGACGGCACGATATCGGGCGGCATGATTCCCAAGCTGGAGACCTGCATCCACGCGGTCGAGGCCGGGTGCGAGGCGGCGGTGGTGCTCGACGGCCGCGTGCCGCATGCGATGCTGCTCGAAATGTTCACGTCGCAGGGCGCGGGCACGCTGATCCGGGCGGCATGATCCGCGCGGCAATGGCTTCGCTCGCGCTGCTGGCACTGGCCACAGGATGCGGGCAGCAAGGCGACCCGTCCGACGAGCTCGTGACCGTCAGCGAGGAAGGCGATCCCGCGAACCTTCCCGCGCCGCCCGAGCGTCAGTGGGTGTCATCCTCGCCTCACGACAACTTCGATGCTGTGCCCTCGGGCATCGCTAGCGAGAGCCCGCGCGTGCCGTCAGCGATGCTCGATTTCGCGGCGCTTCGTTCGCGCGACGATCCCGACCGGCTGCTGCGGTTCTACGCCAGCGCGATCCGGGCGCGCGACTGGCCCGCCGCCGCTCAGGCATGGCGCGCCTCGCGCGGGATGACCGCCGAGCGGCTCGAGAACATGTATGCAAGTCTTTCGGAGCCTCTTCTCGTCACCGGCAGGGGCAGAGTCGAGGGGGCGGCAGGGTCGCTCTTTTACGAGGTTCCGGCGACGCTGCGCGACGGCGAGCGGACAGTGCAGGAAGGCACGATCAGGCTGCGCCGTGCGAACGACGTGCCGGGCGCGAGCGAGGAACAGCTTTCCTGGCGCATCGTTGAAAGCACGCCAGCCCGCTGAAGCCGCACGCACATGCGCTTGCCGGGCGCGCACCCGGTCGGCTAGGGGAAGGCAAAACACGCCCATCCTTTCATAGCGAAGGTCCACCCCTTGTTTCTCTATACCCTCATCCAGATCGTCGATCTCCTGGTCAACGTGCTGGTCATGCTGATCATCATCCAGTTCGTGATCGGTCTCCTCTTTGCCTTCAACGTGATCAACACGAGCAACCAGTTCATCATGGGGGTCTACACCTCGATCAACTCGCTGCTCGAACCGGTGCTGAGACCGATCCGGCGCGTGCTGCCCAGCACAGGTTCGATCGACTTCTCGCCGCTCGTGCTCATCATCATCCTGCAAATCCTGCTGATCGTCCTCACCAACGTGGCGAGGTCGATGGCGTGAGCGCGGACCTGATCGACGGCAAGGCCTTTGCCGCCGGCCTTCGCGAGCGGGTCGGCGAAGTCGCCGCCGCGTTCGCGAAGGCTGCCGGACGAAAGGCCGGGCTTGCCGTCGTGCTGGTGGGAGAAGACCCCGCGAGCCAGGTCTACGTGCGCAACAAGGGCAGGCAGACCATCGCCTGCAACATGGAAAGCTTCGAGTACCGCCTGCCCGCCGGGGCGCAGGAGGCCGAGCTTCTCGAACTGGTCGAGCGGCTGAACCGCGATCCCGCCGTCGACGGCATCCTCGTCCAGCTGCCGCTGCCGCACCACATGGACGAGCTGAAGGTCATCGCCGCGATCGATCCCGACAAGGACGTGGACGGCTTCAATGTCGTCAACGCGGGCCGCCTCGCGGTCGGCCAGCCCGGCTTCGTGCCCTGCACGCCGCTCGGCTGCATGATGCTGCTCAAGGACCGGCTGGGGGACCTTTCGGGCCTTGATGCCGTGGTCGTCGGGCGCTCGAACATCGTCGGCAAGCCGATGGCGCAGCTCCTCACCGCCGCCAGCTGCACCGTGACCGTGGCGCACAGCCGGACGCGGGACCTGCCCGAAGTCGTGCGGCGCGCCGACATCGTCGTCGCCGCGGTCGGCAGGCCCCAGATGGTGAAGGGCGACTGGATCAAGCCCGGCGCGACGGTGATCGACGTCGGCATCAATCGCGTCCCCGCTGCCGGGGAAGGCAAGACGCGGCTTGTCGGCGACGTCGATTTCGACGAGGCTGCGAAGGTGGCCGGTGCGATCACGCCGGTGCCGGGCGGAGTCGGCCCGATGACAATCGCGGTCCTGCTGCGCAACACCATCGTCGCAGCGCACCGCAACGAGAAGATCGCGTTGGAGGAAGGATCGCTATGAGGTTTGCCGAGTCTCGCCAGTCTGTCCCGTCCCGCCTGTCCGCCCTTTCGCTGCCGCTCGCGCTGCTGGTCGCCGGCTGCGCCGCCGGTCCGCAGTCCGGCTCCGCGCAGAAGCAGATCGCCGGGCCCGCCTCGCAGGTCGCCGGCAAGTCCTACGCCAATCCCACCGAGATCATCGGCGCCGAAGTCGCCGCCAACCTGCTGGCCGAGGCCGACGGGCAATGGACCGCGCTGGGCGATTTCGCGGCGGAAGGCGCGGTGATGTTCGTGCCGCAGCCGGTGCTCGCGCGCCAGTGGCTGAACGGCAGGCCGAACCCGGTCAAGCCCGATGCATGGCGGCCGCACGTCTCGTGGGTAAGCTGCGACGGCACGCTCGGCGCGGCAGAGGGCGCATGGCAGGGCAGCGACGGCACGAGGGGCTACTTCGTCGGCGTCTGGCAGCTCCAGCCCGACGGCGAGTACAAGTGGGTGATGCGCGATACGGGCAAGCTGGCAAAGCCGCTCGAAACCCCCGAGATGCTGGCGGGAACCGTTGCCGATTGCGGCCCGCTGCCGCCCGCGCTCGCCGCCGCCGATCCGGTCGAGGGCATCCAGCGCGGCGGCGCGAGCACGGACGGCACCCTGCGCTGGTCGACCCGCGTCGATCCGTGGTGCGGCCGCATCGTTACCGTCAGCGTCTACGATGCGGAAAGGCAGGCGATGGAAACCGTCGTCACGCGCCGTGTCGATCCTCCGCTCGGTTCCAACGGCAAACCGGCGCAAAGCTGCACCGGCTGAATGATCGAACTGTTCGTTTCCGCGTTCATCACGCTTTTCGTGGTGATCGACCCGCCCGGCTGTGCGCCGATCTTCGCGGGGCTGACTAGCAACGCCGCGCCCAGGGCGGCACGCGCGATGGCGATCCGCGCGACTTTCATCTCGGCGGCGATCCTGCTCGTCTTCGCGATCTTCGGGGAGGCCCTGCTTGCCGCGCTGCACATCCAGCTCGACAGTTTTCGCATCGCGGGAGGCATCATGCTGTTCCTCATCGCGCTGGAAATGGTCTTCGAGAAGCGCTCGCAGCGGCGCGAGGAGCGGGCCGAAAAGCTGATCGCCGACGAGGTCGAGGACGTCTCGGTCTTCCCCATGGCGATGCCGATGCTGGCCGGACCCGGATCGATCGCGACGATCATGCTGCTGATGTCCCGCGCACAGGGGACCGAGGCGACGCTCGTCATCCTCGGCGCTCTCGCCGCCGTGCTGATCGTCACGCTGGTGGCGCTGGTCGCGGCGGGGCCGCTGATGCGGCTGCTGGGAGACAAGGTGGAGGCGGTCATCACCCGGCTGCTTGGCGTGCTCCTCGCCGCGCTCGCCGCGCAATACGTGATCGACGGCCTGCGCGGCACGATCCTCGCCTGAGCTTCTTCGCTACTGCATCGTCTCGCTGTCGTCGTCGTCGCCGCGGCGCCGGAAGAACTGCATGAGCTGGACGAGAAGCTCGCACCGCGCTGCGACGTCCGGTGCCTCGAGCAGGGCCTGCTTGGCCGCGTTGTCGAAGGGCACGACCTGGCTGACCCCGTTGATCAGCGACACGTCGTCGAGCCGCGAGACCGATTCCCAGTCGACCCCGTAGCCCAGCGCGTCGGCGAACCGGCGAGCCTCGCGCTCGAACCCGGCGCGCTCGACCGGCGCGAGGTGCTCGCCCGCCGGTTCCTCGATCAGTTCGGCCTCGACCTGGCGGAAGGGGGTGGAGACATCGAGTTCGCCGACGATGCGAAAACGCTTCTCTCCCCCGAGCACGATGTTGAAGCGTCCGTCCTCGAGCGCCTCGACATCGTCGATCCGCCCAAGGCATCCGATCGCGAAGAGCGGCGCACCCTCCTCGGGCCGCTGCGGCTGGACCATCCCGATCCGGCGATCGCGCGCGAGCGAGTCGCTGACCATCGCGCGATAGCGCGGCTCGAAGATGTGGAGCGGCAATTGCAGTCCGGGATAGAGCACCGCGCCCGACAGCGGAAAGATCGTGATGCGTTGCGCCTTGCCGGCCATGCGCCGGCCTTAACCGAACAGGATCGTGGAAAGCCGTCGCCGCTTCGCCGCAACCCAGGGGTCCTCCAGCCCGACCGCCTCGAAAATCTGGAGGAGCTTCGCCTTCGCCGCGCCCTCGTTCCATTCGCGGTCGGTTTCGATCATGGTCAGGAGCGTGTCGGCGGCCTCGTCGCGCTCGCCGGCGGCGAATGCGGCGGTCGCGAACGAAAGCTGCGCGTCCATGTCGGCGGGACGCTCGGCGGCGGCCTTGCGCAGGTTCTCGAGCTCGGTGTCGTCGGGCTTGTCGAGCGCAAGTTGAAGCGCGGACCGCGCGCGCTCGATCGCAGGATCGTCGGCGACTTCCGGGGGAAGGGCGGCAAGTCGGCTCTCCGCCTCCGAATACATGCCGGCCTCGATCAGGGCGCGCGCGAGACCGCCGTGTGCCTCGGCGTTGTCGGGCGCCATCTCGGCGATCTGCGCGAAGATCGAGGCGGCGCGTTCCGCATCGCCGCCCGCCAGCACTTCGTCGCCCATTGCGAGCAACGGCGCGATGTCCTGCTGCGGCTGTTCCTGACCGGGCATCGCCGCGCCTGCCTCGACCGGCAGCTTCTCCAGCAACTGGTCGAGCGCGCCCTTCAGTTGCGATTCGCTGCGGGCATTGGTCAGGTCGGCCACGGGCTGTCCCTGGAACAGTGCGAACACCGCCGGGATCGAGCGCACCTGGAACTGCGAGGCGATGAACTGTTCCTCGTCGACGTTCACCTTGGCAAGCACGACGCCCTTGTCGGCATATTCGGCGGCGACCTTTTCGAGCACGGGTGCCAGCGCTTTGCACGGCCCGCACCATTCGGCCCAGAAATCGAGGATGACGAGCTTCGTCATCGACGGTTCTGCGACTTGCGTGCGGAAGCGTTCCACCGCCTTCTGTTCGTCGATGCTGAGACCAGCGCTAGCCAAGGCGATTCCTCCGTTCGGTTGCCGTATGTTCAGGAACCAATTTGGGCCTTTCCGGCCAATTGTGAAGGGTGAAAGCGGGGCAGCGGCAAGATCGGGGCGAAAGCCCTGCGGGCAGGCGATTTTCCGCTTGCAGGGCACCGGGACCGATGCTAACCGCGCGCCTCACCCCGGTCCGGACAGCTTCACGCAGCGGACCGCGAAACGCCAGAGCGGGCGTAGCTCAGGGGTAGAGCACAACCTTGCCAAGGTTGGGGTCGAGAGTTCGAATCTCTTCGCCCGCTCCAGTTTCCCGAAGTCATGGACATGATTGCCGCAATTGCGTCGCACGAAGCGACGCAATTGCAACTGTCCGCAAGATTTTGCGAAATGGCCTATCGAAATCGGTGACGGAACGCGCTAAAGGGCGCGCCTCGCAAGCGACAATGCGAATCTGACGGTGACGGGAATGGCGGAAGAGTTCATCTTCGAAGACGACAAGGCGAAGGCCGGGGACGACGTCCTCGTCGGTACCGACGCGCTCAGCGAGCTGTTTGAAGCGTTCGAGGAACCGCTGTTCCTCGACGGAAATGTCGCCAGCGACGCCGATGCGGGCTGGAACTTCATCTTCTTCGCCTGAGACCGGCTACCCTTACAGCTTGAGCAGGGCGGGATCGCCGCCTTCTGCCATGATGTTGCGCGAGATCGCCTGCTCGTTGGCGTAGCGCAGCAATGCATTCGGCCCGCCCGCCTTGGGGCCGGTCCCGGAAAGCCCCAGCCCGCCGAACGGCTGCACGCCGACGACCGCCCCGGTAATCGTGCGGTTCACGTAGACGTTGCCTGCCGGGACGTAGTTCCGGATTCGTTTTGCAAACCCCTCGAGCCTGCTGTGGATGCCGAGCGTCAGGCCGTATCCGCTCGCCGCGAAGCGCCGCGCGGTCTCCTCCAGTTGCCCGGCGCGATAGCGGCAGACGTGCAGGATCGGCCCGAACACCTCCTTGTCGAGGAAGTCGGGCGCGTCGATTTCGGCAATGGTCGGGGCGAAGAAATGCCCTTTGTCGTTCGCGACCGGGTGGCGCGCGACGATGCGCGCCTCGCGTTCCAGCCGCCGGACGTGCGCTTCGAGCGCCTCCAGTGCCTCGCCGTCGATTACCGGTCCGATATCGGTCCTTGCCAGCGCCGGATCGCCGACGACGCGCGCGGCAAGCCCGCCGGCCAGTCCTTCGAGCAGCGCGTCGGCCTTGCTGGCGGGAACGAACAGCACGCGCAGCGCCGAACAGCGCTGGCCCGCCGAGCCGAAGGCCGAATGCAGCACGTCGTCGATCACCTGTTCGCGCAGCGCGCTGGTATCGATGAACATGCCGTTGAGGCCGCCGGTCTCGGCGATGAAGGGCAGGATCGGCCCCTCGCGCCCGGCCAGCGACAGGTTGATGACCCGCGCCGTGGTCGTGCCGCCGGTGAAGGCGACGCCGTCGATCCCCGGATGCGCGACGAGCGCCGATCCGATCACCGTTCCCTCGCCCGGCAGCAGGTGAAGCAGGTTTGGGTCGAGCCCCGCCTTGTGGAACAGCCGAACTGCCTCGGCGGCGATCAGCGGGGTCTGCTCGGCAGGCTTGGCGATCACGGCATTGCCCGCGGCAAGCGCCGCGGCGATCTGCCCGGTGAAGATCGCGAGCGGGAAATTCCACGGCGATATGCAGGCGAACGTGCCGCGCCCCATGTGGCGAAAGAAATTGCGTTCGCCCGCCGGACCGGGAAGTCGCTCCAGCCCGGCGAACTGCCGTTCGGCCAGCCTTCCGTAATAGCGCAGGAAGTCGATCGCCTCGCGCCACTCGGCGACCGCGTCGGGGCCGGTCTTGCCGCCCTCCAGCGTCAGCAGCGCGAGCAGCCGGTCGCGCGCGCCTTCCAGCGCATCGGCCATCGCGCGCAAGGTGACGGCGCGCTCGATGCCGCCTTTGCGGTCCCATTTGATTTGCGCCTTTCTTGCCAGCGCCGCCGCCTCGTCGAGATGTTCGGGAGTAGCCGCCGCCACCTGGCCCAGCTTCTGCCGGGTATCGGCCGGATTGCGGATGTCGGTAGTCTCGCCCTCGCGCAGCTTGCCGCCGATGATCGGCCCGGCGCGAAGGTCCTGGCTGGCAAGGCCGCCGATCGCCGAGAGCGAGGCCTCGCGCATCGCCCGCTGGCTCCAGTCGAGCCCCGGCGGGTTGGCCCGCTCGGCGCCGTAGATGTCGGCGGGGCGCGGGATGCGCGGGTGACGTTTCGGCCCTGCAAGCAGTTCGGCGACGGGATCGCTGGCGACGTGCTCGGCGGGCACCTCGTCGTCGAGGAGCAGGTGCACGAACGAGCTGTTGGCTCCGTTCTCGAGCAGCCGCCGGACCAGGTAAGGCAGCAGTTCCTCGTGCCCGCCGACCGGCGCGTAGGTGCGGACCATGAGGTCGCCGTGAAGCTGCTGCGCGCCCTCGTAGAGCGATTCGCCCATGCCGTGCAGCCGCTGGTGTTCGATCGGAACGCCCGCGCGGCGCGCCATGAAGCGCACCGCCTCGAAGGTATGGGCGTTGTGCGTCGCAAATTGCGGGTAAAGGCGGGGCGAGGCGTCGATCAGCGCCTGCGCGCACACGATGTAGGAGACATCGGTCGCCGCCTTGGTGGTGAATACGGGGTAGTCGGGCATCCCGGCCACTTGCGACAGCTTGATCTCGCTGTCCCAGTACGCACCCTTGACGAGGCGCACCATGATCCGCCGCCCGGTTTCGCGGGCAAGGTCGTCGAGCGCGCCGATCACTTCGAGGCCGCGCTTCTGATAGGCCTGGACGACGAAGCCGAGGCCGGTCCAGCCATCGAGCGATTCCTCGCGCGCAAGCCGTCCGAGCAGCTTGAGCGACAGGGTGAGGCGGTCGGCCTCCTCGGCATCGATGGCAAGGTTGAGGTCGTGCGCGGCGGCCTTTTGCGCCAGCGTCAGGAGGCGCGGGTAAAGCTCGTCGAACACACGCTCTTCATGCACTGCCTCGTAACGGGGGCAGAGCGCCGACAGCTTTACCGAGACGCCGTGGCCCGCTTCCGGTCCGCTGGCGCCCGAAGCCTTGCCGACGGCATCGATCGCATCGCCGTAGATCTTCGCATAGCGCTCGGCGTCGCCATCGGTGCGCGCGCCTTCGCCGAGCATGTCGAAAGAGCAGACGATGTGTTCGCGCCGCGCCCGCGCAAGCGCGTCGCCGATGGTGCGGCCCAGCACGAACTGCTCGCCCATGATGCGCACGGCAGTGGCCACCGCGCGGCGGATCACCGGTTCGCCAAGCTGCCCCGCAAGCCGGCGCACATAGCCGGCCGTATCCTCCTCGGCCTCTTCGTCGTGGCGGACGAGGCGGCCGGTCAGCATCAGCCCCCAGGTCGAGGCGTTGACGAAAATGCTTTCCGACTGGCCGAGATGGCTGGCCCAGTTCGCCGATCCGATCTTCTCGGCGATCAGCCGGTCGCGCGTCTTGCTGTCGGGAACGCGCAGCAGCGCCTCGGCAAGGCACATGAGCGCGGTGCCTTCGGCCGAGCCGAGCGAGAACTCCTGCAGGAATCCCTCGACAAGCCCTCCGTGCGCCCCCGCCTGCCGCGCCCGTTCGACCAGCCTCACGGCCTCGGCGCAGACCTGCTGGCGCTCGTCGGGGTCGAGCGGAACCTTGTCGAGCAGCCCGGCGACAACCGTCTCCTCGTCCGCGAACTTGTTTTGGTCGATCCTGTCCCAGGCCGTCGACGAGGTCATGTGCCGTCGCTCCGATTTCAAAGCGGCGTAATATTATGTCTCGGGGGGATTCGTCCAGTGCTTGCGTGGAGCGGGTGAAGGGAATCGAACCCTCGTCGTCAGCTTGGGAAGGTGGCAGGTTGACGCATTTCTGCGGGTTTGCGGGACGAAAACCTTCCAATTTTCGATAATATTGCCTACTTTGTTGGAAGGATCATGCTTGCGTAGCTGCCAAGACAGTGCTTCATCCGGGGGCGGTGCATTCGATAGCACTTCGACCCAAAGGCGATTTTGCCAAAGCTTTGATAGGAGGGAGTGATGCTCGATATCGACAACGTCATTGCTGCCTTTAGCGAAGACCAAGCCAGCAAACTGACGAGCCTTTCCATAGGGCGTCTACGCTATTGGGCGAAGACTGGGTTTTTCGCACCAAGCTTTATTGCGAATGCTCCTGGGCCTTACGGCAAGTTTTACTCGTTTAAGGATATCGTTGCCCTCCGTACGCTAGAGATGCTGCGAGTGCGCAATGGCGTGCCGCTACAGCATCTGCGAAAGGTTGCAGAACGGCTTTCACACCTCCGAGATGATCTTTGGACCCAAACAAAATTGCGTGTTTGGGATAGGAAGGTCGTCTTCGATGAACCTGAAACTGGTCGAGCACGAGAGGTCGTGTCTGGGCAGTATGTAGAAGAATATGAACTCGTAGAGATAATCGCTGAGACTGGAGATGAAATTCGTGCGATGAAGTCTCGCGACCGTGGAGATTTCGGGAAGGTAGTCGTGGAGAAGGGCGTCCATCGTGGAGCGCCAATCATCTCCGGAACAAGGATACCGGTGATCTCGATCCAGAGGTTGCACGAGGATGGGTTCTCGATTGAAGCGATTATCGATGAGTATCCTCGCTTGACGGCGAAGGATGTTCGCGCAGCTTTAAAGCATAAGCTCGAAAAGGCAGCGTGAACGCCGCGCCAGTAATGCGCTTTTTTCTGGACGAGGGTGTCCCTCGAAGCGTCGGCAGGTTTCTTCAAGAAGAGGGCTACGAAGTCATCTTTCTCGAAGACCGCATTGCGAAGGGTTCGAAAGACACTCTCGTTGCGGCTGTAGCCCAAGCGAACCATGCGATCTTGGTTACCTTTGACTCCGACTTCAAGTCTATCGCCCAGCGGGCCGGTGTCGGACAACGGCGATTCAAAACACTAAGCATTCTGCGGTTTGAAAAGTGTCGCGAATCTCGGGCGGTCGAGCGATTGCGAAAGGCGCTTTCGCTCATCTTGCACGAATGGGAGTGCGGCAATGGCGACAACGATCGAAGGATGTTCGTTGTGATTCAGAAAAACACTATCCGAACCCATCGGTAAGGCAGCTAAGCTTAGGAGGCTTCTGCTGATTTAGTTGTTTAGTAAAGCTTTCAAGGGCTTAATCTAGGTCTTCCAACAATCGCCCATGTTGGAAGGATTTTTGCCCGATTTTCGCGAAATGTTGGAAGGATCTGATGGGCTCAACGCCGTAAGGCATTGATTTTATTGGAGCGGGTGAAGGGAATCGAACCCTCGTCGTCAGCTTGGGAAGCTGCTGCTCTACCATTGAGCTACACCCGCGCGCAGCGGCGGCGTGGCCGGCGATTGCCACAGCGGTGCGGGGCGGTCAATCTGGCTTGGCGCGCATGGCCTCAGCCCTCGGCAAGGAAGCGGCGGACGAGGGCCACGAAATCGTCGAAGCAATCGTGGTGCAGCCAGTGGCCGGCGTCGAATTCGGCTGTTCGCACGTCCCTGAAATGCCTTGCGGTGCCGTCGCTGTTCGGATCGTCGACCCAGCTCTTGTTTCCCCAGCACAGCAGCACGGGGCACTCGATCTGCTGCCACAACCGGATGCTGTCGGCATCGGAGAGGGCAAAGGACGCCAGGTTGCGGGTGTAGCGGTCGTACTTCCAGCTGAACGTCCCGTCCTCGTTGCGGCGCACGGCATGGAGCGCGAGGTGGCGGACCTGTTCGGCGGTCAGCGTCGGATTGGCCTCGCGCATGCGCGCGATGGCGCTGGGCACATCGGGATAGCGATACGACGGTTTCGCCAGTCGCCGGCGCTCGGCAATCCAGCGGGTCAGCCGTTCCTCGACCGGGGCCGACATGTATTCGTGAATCTTTCGCGGGACCGCGCCGCTGCCCTCGATCGAGACGAGCTTGCGCACCTTGTCGGGGAACAGCCCGGTGTAGCGCAGCGAAATCGCGCCGCCGAGCGAATGGGCGACGATGTTGACGGGCGCAAGCCCAAGGTCGTCGATTAGCTGGGCGAGGTCGAATACCCACGACAGGATGCCGTAGCTGCCGTCCGAGGACCACTCGCTGTCGCCGTGGCCGCGCAGGTCGGGCGCGATGACGTGATAGTCGCGGCGCATCGCCTCTGCCGTCCAGTCCCAGGTACGCGCGTGGTCCTGCCCGCCGTGGACAAGGATCAGCGGCGGCGCTTCGTGGTTGCCCCAGTCGAGGTAATGGAGCCGGGTGCGCTGCGAGACGAAGCTGTGCGAGGTCGGGCCTACGAAATCGGTCATGCCACCTTGATACCGCGCCGTGGCCCGCGCGCCAGTCCGTTTGCTTGCCTGTCGGCAATTCCGCCCTAGAACGATGCGATGGCCGAGCACGATCCCGCGCGCTTCAGTTTCACCTCGCAAGGCCTAGCGCTGAACTACGTCGATTGGGGCAACCGGGACGCGCCGCTGCTGGTGCTGGTCCACGGCCAGCTCGACCATGCGCGCAGCTGGGACGACGTCGCGCGCGTGTTGCGGGAAGAGTGGCACGTGGTGGCGATCGACCTGCGGGGACACGGCGACAGCGCCTGGTCGCCCGATGGCGCTTACGGATTTGCTCAGTATGTGTTCGACCTTGCCCGGTTCATCGAGCACCTGGGTGGCGGCGACGTGACGTTCGTCGGCCATTCGCTCGGCGCGGCGATCTTGCTGCGCTACGCGGCGCTATATCCCGAGAAAGCGCGCCGGATCGTCGCCATAGAGGGGCTGGGCTCCTCTCCGGCGATTTCGCGCAAGCGCGAGGCGGAGCCGGTGGCGCGGCGCTGGCGGAACTGGTTCGACCGGCGCGCGCGCAACCTGGCCCGAACGCCGCGTCGCTACGGCTCGATCGCGGAGGCGGTGGCGCGCATGAAGGCGATGCATCCCCGGTTGCCCGTGGAGACCGCGCGGCATCTGGCGGAACATGGCGTGCGCGAAAATCCCGACGGCACTTTCGGCTGGAAATTCGACGACCGGGCGCGCGACCCCTCTCCCGGGGAGACGCCACTTCACGACCGCGAGGCGTTCTGGCGTGCGGTCGAATGCCCGGTCCTGCTGGTCTATGGCGCCGAAAGCTGGGCTTCCAACCCCCAAGAGGACGGGCGCGCGGCGCACTTCCGCGATGCGCGGACCGTGCTGTTCGACGGTGCCGGCCATTGGGTTCATCACGACCGGACCGAACGCTTCGTGGCCGAGGTGCGCCGCTTTCTCTGACCCGCCCGGCGCAGCCGGAGCGCACCTTGCACACTTGACGCCTCGCAAAATATACATATACATAGTTTCGTAAAGTGATTTCGCGAGAGGAAATGCGATGTCCAGCAAGCAGACCGGTGACGACGTGGTCGGACAAGCGACCGCGATCGTTGGCCAGGCCAATGAAATCAGGGCCAAGAAGCCCACGATTGCAGGCTTTTTCGATGAGGCCACGTATACTGTCAGTTATGTCGTGCACGACCCCGCCACGTGCGAGGCGGCGATTATCGATTCGGTGCTCGATTATGACTCCGCGTCGGGCCGTACGACCTTCTCGTCCGCCGACCTCATCATCGAATATATCAATAGCAAGAATTTGAAAGTGAAGTGGCTGCTCGAGACGCATGCCCACGCCGATCACTTGTCGGCAGCGCCGTACCTGCAGCAGAAACTCGGTGGAAAGCTCGCCATCGGGCGCGACATCATCCGGGTGCAGGACGTCTTCGGCAAGATGTTCAACGCCGGGACCGAATTCGCCCGCGATGGCTCGCAATTCGACCATCTTTTCGTCGACGGCGATACCTTCGCGATCGGCGAGCTCGATGCCATAGCCATGCACGTGCCGGGGCACACGCCCGCCGACATGGCCTACGTCATCGGCGATGCAGCCTTTGTCGGCGACACGATCTTCATGCCCGATTTCGGCACTGCGCGGGCCGACTTTCCGGGCGGCGATGCGCGGCAGCTTTTCCAGTCGATCCGGCGGCTTCTCTCGCTCCCGCGCGAGACGCGGCTGTTCCTGTGCCACGACTACAAGGCGCCGGGCCGCGACGTCTACGCATGGGAGACGACGGTCGGCCAGCAGCGCGACGAGAACGTGCACGTGCGCGACGGGGTGAGCGAGGACGAGTTCGTCAAGATGCGGACCGAGCGCGACGCGACGCTCGCCATGCCGAACCTCATCATGCCGTCGGTCCAGGTAAACATGCGCGGCGGACGCCTGCCCGATCCGGAGGACAACGGCGTCAGCTACATCAAGATCCCGGTGAACGCGGTCTGATGCTCGCCGCATTTCCCCAGGCGCAGCCGCTCGAAGGCTTCATCGGCGGCATCATGATCGGCCTCGCCGCCGCGCTGATGCTGCTCGGCGCGGGCCGCATCGCGGGCGTCAGCGGCCTGACGGCGCGCGCGACGGGCCTTTCGGACAGCGGGCCTTCGCGCTTCACCGCCGCCCTGTTCGTGCTCGGCCTGATCGCCGGTGCGATCGTCGTCGGGGCGGTGAGCACGATCGAGGCGACCTTCCCGCCGTCGCTATGGTGGCTGGTCGCAGGCGGCATCGCAGTCGGCTTCGGCACGCGGCTCGGCAGCGGCTGCACGAGCGGACATGGCGTGTGCGGCATGTCGCGGCTCAGCCGCCGGTCGATCGTCGCGACCCTGACGTTCATTGCAAGCGGCGTGGCGACGGTCGCCATCGTCAACGCGGCGGGGGGAGGCTGGTGATGCGCACGTCCATCGTCTCGCTCGTCAGCGGTACGCTCTTCGGAGCGGGCCTTGCGATTTCCGGCATGATGAACCCGGCACGCGTGCGCGGTTTCCTCGATTTCTTCGGAAGCTGGGACCCGACGCTGGCCTTCGTCATGGGCGGCGCGGTCATCATCATGGCGGTGGCCTGGGCGATCCAGAGCCGGATGCGCGCGCCCGTCTGCGAAGACGCCTTCGCGCTTCCCGGCACGACCCGGCTCGACGGCAGGCTGATCGGCGGCGCGGTGCTCTTCGGCATCGGCTGGGGACTCTCCGGCCTTTGTCCCGGACCGGCCATCTCCTCGCTGGCGGTGAACCCGCTGCCCGCGCTCGTCTTCGTGACGGCGATGCTCGCGGGCATGGCCATCTTCCGCATGACCGAAAGCCGCGGGCAGGGCTGAAAGGACCGAAGACATGCAGATCGATTTCGTGACGCCCCGCCTTGCGGTGGCGGGGCAGCTAGGCCTCGACGACATTGCCGCGTTGGAGGAAAACGGCTTCCGCTCGCTGATCTGCAACCGCCCCGACGACGAGGAACCCGGCCAGCCCGCATGGTCCGCGATCGAGGCCGCAGCGAAGGCGGCGGGGCTGGAGACGCGCTACATCCCGGTCGGCGGAGGCATGACGGCCGAGTTGCAGGCGGGTGCCTTCGCCGACGCCCTGTCCGGGCTTCCCGAGCCGGTGCTTGCCTTCTGCCGCACCGGCAACCGTTCGCGCCAGCTGGCCGAACTGGTGCGCAGCGCGCCGATCGGACCTGGCGGCACCGCACGCCATTCCGTCGTGATAGTCGGTGGCGGCTCGGCGGGCATCGCGACGGCAGCCTCGATGATCAGGCGCAGGCCCGGCCTCGACATCGCCATCGTCGAGCCGAGCGCGGTGCATTTCTACCAGCCCGGCTGGACCATGGTGGGCGGCGGCGTCTTCACGCTCGACCAGACCGCTCGCCCCATGGCCGAAGTCATGCCCGGGGGCGTGAAGTGGATCCGGTCGGGCGCGGCCGGCTTCGACCCCGAGAACAAGACGGTGCACCTCGATGGCGGAGGGGAGGTCGGCTACGATGTCCTCGTCGTCGCGGTCGGCAATCGCCTCGCCTGGGAGGAAATCACTGGGCTCGAGGAGGCGCTCGGCAGGAACGGCGTGACGTCGAACTACCGCTACGACCTGGCACCCTATACCTGGCGTCTCGTCCAGCAGATAAAGTCGGGCCGCGCGCTGTTCACGCAGCCGCCGATGCCGATCAAGTGTGCCGGCGCGCCGCAGAAGGCGATGTACCTGTCGTGCTCCGAGTGGGAGAAGGCGGGACACCTCGGCAGCATCGAAGTCGAGTTTCACAATGCGGGCAGCGTACTGTTCGGCGTGCCCGACTACGTCCCGGCGCTGATGGAAACGGTCGATCGCTACGGCATCGGCCTCAACTTCGGCTCGAACCTCGTCGCGGTCGACGGGCCGGCGCGCGAAGCGACCTTCCGCACCGAAAGCGGCGAAGTGACCCGCCGCTTCGACATGCTCCACGTCTGCCCGCCGCAGAAGGGACATCCCCTCGTCGCCGCGAGCGACCTCGCAGACGAGGCAGGCTACGTCGACATCGACCAGGCGACCATGCGCCACACGCGCTACCCGGATGTCTTCGCGCTGGGCGATTGCGGCAATACGGCCAATGCCAAGACCGCCGCCGCCGCGCGCAAGCAGGCGCCGGTCGTCGCCGTCAACGTCCTTGCCGCGCTTGCCGGGCGTGAGCCGGAAGCAGGCTACGACGGCTACGGAAGCTGCCCGCTGACCGTCGAGCGAGGCAAGATCGTGCTCGCCGAGTTCGCCTATGGCGGCAAGGTTTCGCCCACTTTGCCGAAATGGCTGATCAACGGGACGAAGCCCTCGCGGCTTGCCTGGCACCTCAAGGCCGACGCTCTTCCGCCGATCTACTGGCACGGCATGCTGAAGGGGCGCGAATGGCTCGTGAACCCCATGCCGCTCTACTGACCGGACAACGACGGTGATCGACACCCTCCATCTGGCGCTCGGCGGCCTTTCGGGCGTGCTCGTCGGCTTCACGCTCGGCCTTGTCGGCGGCGGCGGTTCGATCCTTGCCGTGCCGCTGATGGTCTACCTCGTCGGCGTGCGCAGCCCGCATGTCGCCATCGGGACCAGCGCGCTCGCCGTCGCGGTCAACGCCGCCTCCGGCCTCCTCAGCCACGCGCGCGAGCACACGGTCAAGTGGCGCTGCGGGGCAATGTACGCGAGCGCGGGGATTGTCGGCGCGCTTGCCGGTTCGACGCTCGGCAAGAATTTCGACGGGCAGAAGCTGCTGTTCCTGTTCGCGCTGGTGATGATCGCGGTAGGCGTGCTCATGCTGCGCGGACGCAACAACCCGGGCATTCCGGGTGCGCAGTGCAACCGCACGAATGCGCCCAGGGTTCTCGGCTACGGACTGGGCACTGGCGTGTTCTCCGGCTTTTTCGGGATCGGCGGCGGCTTCCTCATCGTTCCGGGCCTCGTCGCCTCGACTTCGATGCCGGTGATCAACGCGGTCGGCACGAGCCTCGTCGCGGTCACCGCCTTCGGGCTGACGACAGCGTTCAACTACGCGCTTTCGGGCCTTGTCGACTGGGTACTCGCCGCCGTTTTCATCGCGGGCGGCGTCGCCGGCGGCTATGGCGGCACGATGCTTGCCAAGCGGCTTTCGGGGCAGGGGCAGCTGACCACCGTCTTCGCCGCCCTCATCTTCGTGGTCGCTGCGTACATGCTCTGGCAGAGCGGGAGCGCGGTGCTGTGAACGCCATTCCCGACAAGCAGGAAAAGTGCCGCCGCATCGTCCGCCTCGTGGCCGGCGGCAAGGGCGTGGTCGAAAGCTGCCGCGAAGTCGGCATCTCAGAAAAGACGTTCTATCGCTGGCGCAAGTCGCAGGATGCAGGAAGGCAAGCTGACTTGCATCCTGTGCAGTGTCGCTTTGTCCGCTGATCGGCTAAGGAACGGCTCGCAATGTTCGAAGCCCTAGACGCCGTGCTGCTGGCGCGAATCCAGTTCGCGTTCACCGTCAGCTTCCATTTCATCTTCCCGGCGTTCTCGATCGGGCTGGCGAGCTATCTCGCGGTGCTCGAAGGCCTGTGGCTGAAAACCGGCAAGTCGGTCTACCTCGACCTGTTCAGGTACTGGTTGAAGATCTTCGCGATCGCGTTCGCGATGGGCGTCGTCTCGGGCATCGTCATGTCCTACCAGTTCGGGACCAACTGGTCGGTCTTCTCCGACAAGGCGGGGCCGGTGATCGGTCCGCTTATGGCCTACGAGGTGCTGACCGCGTTCTTCCTCGAGGCGGGCTTTCTCGGCGTGATGCTGTTCGGGATGAACCGGGTGGGACGCAAGCTGCACTTCGCGGCGACCTGCATGGTCGCGGCGGGCACGTTCATCTCGGCCTTCTGGATCCTGTCCGTCAACAGCTGGATGCAGACGCCGGTCGGCCATGTCATGGGCGGCAACGGCCAGTACCTTCCCGGCGATTCCTGGCTGGAGATCGTCTTCAACCCCAGCTTTCCGTACCGCCTCGTCCACACCGTGATCGCCGCGTACCTGACCACCGCCTTCGTCGTCGGCGGGGTGGGCGCATGGCACCTGCTGCGCGACCGGACGAGCGTTCACGCGCGCAAGATGTTCTCGATGGCGATGTGGATGGCCGCGCTGGTCGCGCCGGTCCAGATCTTCGCGGGCGACATGCACGGGCTCAACACGCTCGAGCACCAGCCGCAGAAGGTCATGGCGATGGAGGGGCATTTCGAAAGCCATCCGGACGGCGCGCCGCTCATCCTGTTCGGCATTCCCGACAGCGAGGCGAAGGAAGTGAAGTACGCGCTGGAGATTCCGAAGCTCTCCTCGCTCATTCTCAAGCACGATCTCGATGCGCCGCTGGCCGGGCTCGACACGATACCCGACGACGAGGAGCCGCCGGTAGGGATCGTGTTCTGGTCGTTCCGGATCATGGTCGCGATCGGCTTCGCCATGCTCGGTCTCGGGGCCTGGAGCCTGCTCGCACGGCTGCGGCGCAAGCTCTATGACTGGCCGTTGCTGCACCGCGCCGCTCTCGTCATGGCGCCATCGGGCTTCGTCGCGGTCATTGCCGGCTGGATCACCACCGAAGTCGGACGCCAGCCCTTCGTCGTCTACAACCTGCTGCGGACAGAGGACGCGGTCGCGCCGCTTGCAGCGCCGGCGGTGGCGACTTCGCTGCTGGCCTTCGTCGTCGTCTATTTCACCGTCTTCGGCATCGGCACATGGTACATCCTGCGGCTGATGGGCAAGGTTCCCCACACCGGCGAAGTCGGCGTCAAGCGGGGCGATACGGGTCCGATCCGCACCGCGGGCATCACGCCCGGACCGACGCAGGACCCGACCCGCGAAAGCAAGGGCGAAGCCGTCGCCGACAGGGAGCTGCGCTGATGGCGGTAAATTTCGACCTGACGGTCATCTGGGCCTTCATCATCGCCTTCGCGGTGTTTGCCTACGTGGTCATGGACGGGTTCGACCTCGGCATCGGCATCCTGTTCCCGACATTCGATCCGGGGCCGGAGCGCGACAAGGCGATGAATTCGATAGCGCCCGTCTGGGACGGGAACGAGACCTGGCTGGTGCTGGGCGGGGGCGGGTTGTTCGCAGCGTTTCCACTTGCTTACGCGATCGTCCTGCCAGCCACCTATCCGCTGATCATCGCGATGCTTCTCGGCCTCGTCTTCCGGGGTGTCGCGTTCGAGTACCGCTGGCGCGATCCGGCCCACCGGCCGTTCTGGGACGGCGCGTTCACGCTCGGCTCGCTCGCCGCGGCGCTGGCGCAGGGGATGACGCTGGGCGCGCTGTTGCAGGGCATCACCGTCGAGGATCGCGCCTACGCCGGCAGCTGGTTCGACTGGCTCACGCCCTACACGCTGCTGACCGGGCTCGGCACCGTTGCCGGCTATGCGCTGCTCGGCGCGGCGTGGCTGATCTGGAAACTCGAAGGGCCGCCGCAGGCGCATGCGCGAAAGCTCGCCAAGCGTACGGCGTGGGCGACGCTCGTGCTGATGGGCACGGTCAGCCTCTACAACGTCTTCCTCAACGCGGAATACGCCGAGCGTTGGCTGACCGAGCCGGAAATCTACTTCGCCGCCCCGGTGCCGATCCTGACCGCGATCGTTGCCGTATCGATGCTGCGCGCGGTGGCGAAGGACCGGAACAGCAAGCCGTTCTGGCTGTCCCTGCTGCTGTTCTTCTTCGGCATGGCGGGGCTGGGCTTCACCATGTGGCCTTACGTCGTGCCGCCGGACGTGACCATCTGGGACGCCGCCGCGCCCGAGCGCAGCCAGGTTTTCATGCTGGTCGGCGTCGCGATCACGATGCCGCTGATCATCGCCTACACCGCGTGGGCCTACTGGGTGTTTCGCGGCAAGGTCGGCGACGAGGGTTACCATTGAGCAAGACGCCGCCGCCGCGCGTCGAGGTCGACGCCCCGGAGGCGGACGCTTTCGATGCGGACCGCGCGCCGCTGTGGAAGCGACTTGCCTGGATGGCGGCGATCTGGGGCGCGAGCGTGACCGTGCTCGGCGCGGTCGCCTACCTCCTGCGGTTCTGGCTCAAGGGCTGAACCGGTCCTGGCCCACTTTGGCGAACACTGCCGCCCCGCCGCCGCGCCGCAGGCGTTCGGCATGGCTTTCCCCGCGCTCGCCCTGCTCGATACCGGCCAGTCCGGCCAGCGACCGGGCTACTTCGCGCAACCTGTCCGCCTCCAGGCTGTAGATCACCTGCTTGCCGTCGCGCCGGGTGGAGACGAGGTCCACCTTGCGCAGGACGGCAAGCTGCTGCGACAGGCCGGGCTGTCCGATCCCCGTCTCGCCCTCGATGTCGCCCACCGAAAGCTCGCGACCGGCAAGCGTGCCGAGGATCTGGAGTCGGGTCGCATGGCCGAGCGCGCGCAACAGTTCGGCGCGCTCCTCGAGTTGCGCGGCGTCGTCGCCGGTCATCGCTCGCTCCCCGACCCGGACGTGTCCGGGATGGTGGAATAGAACCAGTCCGCCGATCCCTCGGGCGAAAGCGCCTTTTCGATCTGCTCCTCGGGTGTCCTCAGCAAGTCGCAACCGGGCTTCCAGTCGGCAGGCGCGAGCGCGGTTCCGTCCTGCACGCGCTGGAGCGCGGCGAGGATGCGCAGCATCTCGTCGATCGAGCGACCGACCGTCACCGGGTAGCAGGCCGTCGCGCGCAGGATGCCGTCCGGGTCGATGTAGTAGGTCGCGCGCACCGATGCCGCGTCGTAGGCCTCGCGCCCTAGCATCCCGTAGGCGCGGGCGATCTCCAGCGTCGGGTCCTCGATGATCGGGAAGTCTACGCGAACCCCGAACCTGTCCCAGATCAGGCGAATCCAGGCGATGTGGGCGTAAAGGCTGTCGACCGACAGTCCCATCAGCGCGCAATCGAGCGCGCGGAACCGGTCCGCGGCGCTCGCGAGCGCGACGAACTCGCTCGTGCATACCGGCGTGAAATCGGCAGGGTGCGAAAACAGGATGAGCCATCGCCCCCGGAACTGGGCAAGCTCGACGGGTCCTTGCGTGCTGCGCGCGGCAAAGCCGGGGACCCTGTCTCCGATGCGCAACGGCGGTTTCTCGCGCTGATCTTCCAAGTTTCCTCCGTGCCGGTCGCGACGCGGCCGCGCGGGCACGCGCGGGCCGCCGGAGCGATCCGTTTACACACTTATTGTCTTACGTAAATTGATTTAAGGCAAGGTCACTACTGCCCGGAAGCGAACTCAGCCGGGGCAGCCGCCGGTCTGGGCATAGGTGACTTCCCAGCTGGCACCGTTCTGGCGCGCCACGTACTGAAGTCGCTGATATTGCGAGAGATCGCCGACTTCGAGCGGGACCGAACTGAACCGTACCCCCGAAAGGATGAGGCAATTCTCGCCGCGCCACCCGTCGACCCGCCAGTCCAACAGTTGCGGCATGTTGATAACGTGCGCGACTTCCTCGATGCCGCCGGGCGAAATCCGCCAGATACCGAGGCCCTCGAGCGCGGTGAAGGCGTAATTCGACTGGTGCACCGCCGCCACGAGCTGTCCGGAAGGCGAAAAACCCGGTGTTCCGCCAACGTCGACATGCCGCCCGTCGCCCCAGCGGTCGATCAGTATCGCTCCATCGGAACGATAGCCGTTCGGCGCGTAGCCTTCCCAGTCGAAGGTGACGAAGCGCCCGTCCTGCTTCATGTCGAGCTTCGAGATCGAGGCCATCCGGCGAATGTCGAGGCAATAGGTCTTGCCGCTCAGTGTTTCGACCGCGAGCACCTGGCGATTCGAATCGATGGTGCGTTCGAGCGCACGGCGCAGACCGCGGGGATTGCGCGGTATCTCGACGCCCGTCTGGCGGACGATCTGGCGTTCGTCGATCGGCTGGAGCGCCGCGCACCGCTCGATCTCGGCGCGCGAGCGGGCTTCTGCAGGCGATGCGGCAATACCGGCCGCGCCGGCAACAGCCAGCGCCATGCTCGCGATAATTCCGCGCATTCGTGACTCCCTGCCCGCTGTACGACCCTATTGTGCGTCGGGTTCATAACCACAAAAATCCAATTGGGCCATAGGTACATAGCGACAAGGGCCGTGCAATGTCATGATCCGGTACTTCGGAGGACACTGCCGGACCCGTGGCGCAACTTGCGACGACTTCGTTAAGTCCCCGCATCGGGGTTGTCCCGGCGGGAGACGCGCCGGCCCCCGACAGAAAAAGGCAGTTAACCTGAAAGCGAAATTGCGCTATTAGGGAGTGAATCGCGACTTAACCGATTTGAGGGACGGCCTCTTCTGCAGAGGCTGCTGTATTGAAATGTCAGTTTTCGCCCGTTCCGGTCCTCTTGGTCCGACCTATCGCCTCATGGTTCTTGCCGGCCTCGCGCTGGTCGTCGCCCTGTTGATCTCGGCACCGGCCAACGCGCGCCGTGCCGCGCTGATCATCGGCAATTCCGCGTACGCCAACACCAGCTACCTTCCCAACCCGGTGGCCGATGCCAAGCTGATGGCGACGTCGGCGGCGAAGGCCGGGTTCAAGGTCACTCTCGTCGAGAACCTGACGAAGGACAATTTCGACCAGACTCTGCGCGACTTCCGCTCGCAGGCGGACGGCGCCGAGGTCGCGATGATCTACTATGCCGGTCACGGCATGGAGAGCGCCGGGCGCAACTGGGTTCTGCCCGTCGACGCCTCGCTGATGGAATCGCGCGACCTGCGCTTCGAGGCGATCGAGCTCGACGGCCTTCTCGAGACTCTGGCCGGTGCCCAGTACCGCATCGTGGTCCTCGACGCGTGCCGCAACAATCCTTTCGGCAGCAACTGGCAATCGGCGGTTCGCTCGGTTCCGCGCGGCCTTGCCGAAACCGAGGTGGAGGGCGCACTGGTCCTCTTCGCCGCAGCCAGCGGTCAGGTCGCGACCGACGGTCTTGGCGACAACTCGCCGTTTGCCCGCGCCCTTTCCGAACGTCTCCCCGAACCGGGCCTGTCGATCCATCGCCTCGGCTCGGTCGTTCGCGAGGACGTCCTCAACGAGACGGGCGGCAAGCAGACCCCGTGGACGAACATGAGCATCGGCGGGCAGGAATTCTTCCTCGTGAACCCGCCGCAATCGGCCGCGCAGCAACAGGGCAACGCCTCGTCGGCGGCCGCCGGCCTGGCGGACGCCTACGCTTGGAAGTACGCCGATGCGAAGAACACGGTCGAGGACTACCAGGACTATCTCAACCGCTTCCCCAACGGTGTCTTTGCGAAGATCGCCAACGAGCGCATCGTCCAGCTCTCCGGCTCGCAGTCTTCGACGTCGGTCGCCGCTGCCGCTCCTGCTCCAACGCCAGCTCCTTCGCCAGCGCCCAAGGCGGTGACGCCGCCTCCGATGGCCGCCGCGCCGGCGCCCAAGCCGCTGCCGGAAAGCACCGCGATGGTCCAGCCCAAGCCCGCTCCGGCAGCCGGACCCGCGCCGTCGTCGCAGGCCGGGCCCTCCTTCCCGGGCAACGACGAGGATCCCAACTCGCTGGCCTTTATCTCCGCTTCGGCCAACACCGTGCACGATCGCGCCGCGCTGCCGCAGATGCCCGCCACGCCGAAGTTCCCGGCCGAAGGATATCCTTCCTGCCGTGAGGATTTCCAGGCGGTGCCCGACAGCCTCGGCCGCGTCGTGAAGATCAACGAGTGCCTCTCGGCGCTTGCCAGCTATTACGAGAACAAGATGAACGGCTTTGCCCGTTCGATGGTCGGTCACCAGGAAGCGATTACTAACCTGTACAACCAGCAGGTTGCCGGTCAGCAGCGCTTCTCGCCGCAGAGCCAGCAGAAGTTCTACAAGGAAATGATGGCCGAGCATGCTGCCTCGAACCCCGATGGCGTGCATTTCTCGGACTATCGCGAGGCGAAGAAGAAGTACGAGGAAGACCGCGCCTACCTGCAGGACCGCTATTGCGCCAACACCGGTTCGTGCGGCGGCTATCTCGTGCCGGCCGGCGTCGGCAAGTAAGCCGCGCGCCAGCCCCGACTTTTTCCCCGAAAGGCGATGACGCCGTCGCTCTGACCTTGCCTGTCGGCGCGGGGCTGGCATAATCCTCCCCGATGTCGGGGAGGGGCACGATGGCCGACACTGCCGAAACAGTTCCGGGCGAAGCGCCGGTCGGGCCGGAAAGCGGTTCGCTGGCAATCCGTCGCTGGATTTCGATACCGCTGGGGCTCGCTGCCACCTGGGGCTGGATCAAGGGCGCTCCCTACGCTTTCGCCTACGTCCCGGTCGAAGGCGAGTTCGCGGCAGCGGCGGTCTTCTACCTCCTGTTGTTCTTTCCGCTCGCGCTGCTGGCGCTGGGACTGGGCTGGCTGTGCCGCGTTCGCGTCCTTCGCGCGGGCGATGCGCCGGTCGGCTGGAGTGCTGCTGGCTTTGCCATCGGCGTCGCGGGACTGCTGCTCGCATTCGCGCTTTCCTGGCTCAACGGGCGAGTCGTCACGGGGCCGGCGGGAGGCGCGGGCATAGCAGCGTTGCTTGGCGGCCTCGGCGTAATCGTCGTCCAGGCCGGCGCCGAGGAAGTGCTGGTGCGCGGCTGGCTCCAGCGCGTGCTCGGCAAGCTGGTCACGCCCTTTGCCGGCATCCTGCTCGCCGCCTTCCTCTTCGCCGTCCTCCATCTCGTCAGCGGGCCGGTGCACTGGCAGTCGTTCGTCAACATCGTGCTTGCAGGCGTCCTGTTCGGATCGCTGGCGGACCGCAGCGGCGGGCTGGCCGCTCCTGTCGGCGCGCACGTCGCATGGAACGCGACCGAGGACCTCGGCCTCGGGCTTGTCCCCAATCCCGGTTCGGGACCGTTCGGGTCGGTCGCCGATTTCGAGCTTGCGGGCGCGGTCCTGTGGGGCGGCGGGGGCGAGGGGCTCAACACCAGCATCGGCACGACGCTGGTGCTCGTCGCGCTGATAGTGCCGCTGTTCGCATTGCCCAGGCCCGGCGGGGTTCGGGACCCGCAGGCCGCGCCGGCCTAGTAGCTCTGCTGCGCGCGGGCGACGTCAACGCGGTCGCGCTCCTTGCGGAAGGCGGCGAGAGCGTCGCCGTCGATGCGCTTGCGCTCGCTGTCGGCGGTCTTGACCGAAAGCGGATCGATCTTCTTGCCCTCGACATGCACTTCGTAGTGCAGGTGCGGGCCGGTGGTGCATGTCCCGGTGTTGCCGACGAAGCCTATCGTCTGGCCCTGCTGGACCGGTGAGCCCGCCGACAGCCCGTCGGCATAGCGGCTGAGGTGGAAATAGCGGGTCTGGTAACCCTTGTCGTGCGAGAGGATCGCCATGTTACCCGCGCACCGGCTGGGCGTCGCCGAAACGACCGTCCCCGCCGCTGCGGCGTAGATCGGCGTGCCCGTGGGGGCAGCGAAGTCGACCCCGCCGTGGAGCCGGTTGTACTTCAGCACCGGATGAAACCGCATCCCGAACTTGGAACTGATGCGCGCGCCGTCGATCGGGGTGCGCATGAAGCCGCGCTGGGTCAGCGCGCCGTTGCCATCGTACCAGCCCACTTTCCCGCCGGGCAGCTGGAAGCGATAAAGGTCGAGGCTCTTGTCCTTGGTGGTGAGCGAGGCGAACAGCAGCTGCGGCTGGCCGACCGCATCGCCTTCCTGGTTGACCGCCTGCTCGTAGGCGACCTCGAAAGTGTCGCCGGCCTCGATTTCGGACGCGAGGTTGAAGTCGTAGGCGAAGGCATTGATGAATTCGGGAATGAGCGTGTCGATGACACCGGCCGAAACCGCCGAACTGTAGAAGCTCTCGCTGTCGAGCTCGCCACGAAGGACGGTGACGCGGCTGGTCAGCTCGGCGGCGATCGCCTGCCCCGTGAACGTTCCTGAGGCATCGCGCATGATCGCGGCGCCCGACCCGTCGGCATAGGATGCATGGATGCTGTCGAGCGTGAAGCCTTCGCCTGCCGGCAGCAGCGTGATGCGGGCCTTGATGTTGCCGGGTGCGCTCAGCAGGCTTGCGGCGGCGCGGGCAGCGGCATCGGCCTCCTCGGGCGGAATGTGCATCGAGGCGAGAGCGGCGAACAGGTCGCCCGGATCGGCGAGGTTGAGCGCGCGCTCGACCGGAATCGGACCGTCTTCCTGTGGTGCGGCGGCGGGGAGGGCCTCGACCGGTGCGCCCGCGTCCGCGACGACCGGGACCGCTTCGAGCGTGGGAGGCTCGCGCGTGAACCAGGCCAGCGCCGCGGCACCGGCAAGCAGCGCCGCCGATGCGCCCAGCATGATCGGCATCCGGCCGAGCGAGGCGGACTTTCCGGCGTCGGCGCCAACAGCCGCCGCGTCGTCGGGAGGGGTTGCGGGCCGTGCAGCGGGCTCGGCGGGCGCGGCGGAGGTGGCGCTCGAAGGCTGGGCAGGCGAAGACGCGACACCCCGCCACATCTCGGGCAGGCTCTCACGCGAATCGGTCGAGTCTTCTGCGTCCGGCTTTTTCGTCGCATCCTTTTTCGAGGGATCGCGACCGGCCCAACTGCGGGGGTCGAACGAAATCTCGTCCATAATTTCTCCCCGTTGCCCCAAATCGCCAAGCAGACCAGTCGAATAGGCTATAACGTTCCTTTCGCTTCCGGTGAAGCTGTGCTTTACTAATTGGAACGAGGCTCGGGGGACTTACATGTCGGGGAACAATCGCGTCGCCTGGAGAGAGGGGCAGTTCCTGCGCCCCCAGCATTTCCAGCAGGCCGACCGTTCCTTCGATTCGCGGCTGCGCGCGCGCGCCGAGATGATCCGGCCCTATTCCTGGGGCCTTACCGAGGTCCAGTTCGACGAGGAACTGGCCCAGATGGGCAAGTTCACGATCACGCGCGCGCGGGGCGTGATGCCCGATGGCACCGTGTTCTCCATACCCGGTGACCAGCCGCCGCCGCCGCCGCTGGAGGTTCCCGGCGACACCCGCGACGCGACAATCTACCTCACCCTGCCCACGGCCCAGGGCGGCGCACAGGAATTCGCCGAAGCCGAGGATGTCCGGCCGGAGATTCGCTACGTCGTCGGCGAAGCCAGCGTGGTCGACAATTTCTCCGCCGATCGCGACAGCGAGCCGCTCGAACTAGCCTGGCCCAACCTCACCTACGGCGTCACCCGCGACCAGACCTACGGACGCGTCCTGTGCGGCCTCGTCCATGTCCGCGAGTTACAGGGCACCAAGGTGATGTTCGATGATCGCTACATCCCGCCCGTCCAGGACATCGCGGCCGCCTACCCGCTCGAGCACGGGCTCGACGACATCCTGGGCCGGTGCACGCAGCGCGCCGACGAGCTCGCGCTGCGCGCCGCCGAAGCAACCGATGGCGGGTCCGACACCTTCAAGAGCTTCCTGCTGCTGCAGGCGCTCAACCGCTGGATTCCCGTGCTGCGCCACTTGCAGAGCCTGCCGGTCGTCCATCCCGAGCGTCTTTACGAGGAACTGGCGAGCCTTGCCGGGGAAATCGCGACGGGCATCAAGCCCGAGCGCAAGGCACCGACGCTCCCGCCCTACGATCACGAGGACCTGCGCGGCACCTTCGAGCCGCTGTTCGACCTGCTCCAGTCGATGCTGTCGGCGGTGTTCGACCGCTCGACCGTCCAGCTTCCGCTCGACCAGGCGGGGCCGGGCGCGTGGGTCTCGCCCATCGTCGACCGCAATCTCTACCAGCACGGGTATTTCTTCCTCGCGGTTCGCGCGGCCGCGTCGGCGGACGAGGTGCGCGGGCTGTTCCCCTCGGTCGCCAAGCTGGGCGCGGTCGAGAAGATGAACCAGATCGTCGATTCGGCGCTTCCCGGCGTCCCGCTGCGCCACACGCCGACGCCGCCGCCGCAACTGCGCGTGCTGCCGGGCTTCGTCTATTTCGAGCTCGACCGCGGCGTGCCGGACTGGCGCGATTTCGCGACGTCGACGGCGATGGGCCTGCACGTCGCGGGCGACTGGCCTGAGCTCAAGATGGAATTGTGGTGCGTTAAGGGAACGTCACGATGAGCGGCGACAATAATTCGGGCGGCGGCAACCGCACGGTCTTCCGGCCATCGCCGCTTTCGGGAATGCGACAGGGGCAGCAGGGCGGCGCCGGCGCCGCGCCTCCGCCGCCACCTCCTCCCCCGCAAAACTGGGGGACCGGCGGGTACGAGCCGCCGCCGCAGTTCGGCACGCCGCAGCCCCCGCCGCCGCAGGCCGCACCTCCGCAGACGCCGATGTTCTACGACAACCCGCCGCCGGGCTTCGTCGGCGCGGGCCAGAACGAGGCCGCCTTCGTCCAGTCGCAGCATCGCCTCAACGACGAGGACATTCCCACGCCCAAGCTGGCGCGCGAATCGCGCAGCCTGCTGGTCATGGAAGCGTCGGCGGTGCTTGCGCTGGCGGCCAGCGTCCGCTCGGGCCGGGCGCGTATCTCGATGCCCGCGTTCCACAAGGAAGCGAGCGAGCGCATCGCCGCCTACGACCGGGCCATTGCTCCCGCCTATCCCGAGGAAGTGCGCATGCGCGCGCGCTACGCGCTCTGCGCCACGGTCGACGACATCGCGCAGAACCTGCCCAACATCGGCCAGGACGGGGCAGAGTGGGCGCGGCGAAGCCTCGTCGTCATGTTCTTCCGCGAGAACATCGGCGGCGACCGGTTCTGGCAGCTCGTCGACCAGCTTCTCGCCCGGCCCGCCGAAAATGCCGAGCTGATCGAGCTGTTCGCCGATTGCCTTGCCGCCGGGTTCGAGGGCCGCTTCCGCGTCATGCCCGACGGGCGCGCGCGACTGCAGCAGATCATTCACAACCTCTACGGCGCGCTCGAACACCCTCGCTCGCTGTCGCAGCAGGTCATCTCGCCGCACTGGAAGGGCGCGGACGCGCCGCTCAACAAGGTCGGCCTGTGGAACAAGGTGATGCTGATCGCCGCCGCGACGGTTGCGGGGCTGCTGCTGATCTACATCATCCTTCGCCTGCTGCTGATGGCGAGCGGGTCCGATCCGTGGGACGGCATCAACAACATCACGCCCAGCGAGCCGCTGCGCCTCTCGCGCGAAGGCACCGCGCCGCCGCCGTCGGCTGACAGCGCGCAGGCATCGCGCCTGAAGGGCTTCCTCGAACCCGAGATCAACGAGGGTCTCGTGGTGGTCGAGGAAGACGCCTCCACCGTCCGCGTGCGCACGACGATCGGCCAGCTGTTCGAATCGGGCTCAGACCAGCTCGAACCCGGGCGCGCCGCGCTGTTCACGCGCATCGGCAAGGCGGTCGAGGAAGAGGAAGGCTACGTGAAGGTCGAAGGCCATGCCGACAGCGACCAGATCGCGACGCTGGCCTTCCCCGACAACACCGCGCTTTCGAAGGCACGCGCCGAAACCGTGGCGGGCATCATCAGGAGCGAGGTGTCGCAGCCGGGCCGCGTCTCGGTCGAAGGCTACGGCGATGCACGACCGATCGCCACCAACGAGACGGCGGAGGGCAAGAGCAAGAACCGCCGCGTCGAAGTCGTCGTGCCGCGGCGCAGGTAAACGGGACCGGGAGAAGAAGAGATGAAGCGTTTCTTCAAGAGCTGGTGGTTCCTGACCGGGCTCGCCGTCGTGCTGCTGGTGCTGACCCTGTGCGTCGGCCTGCCCTTCTTCGTGCTGTCGATGCGGCCCATGTGGATCCGCATCACGATCGGCGTCTCGATCGTCGCGCTCTGGCTGTTCTGGGCCTGGTGGCGCCGCCGCAAGGCGCGCAAGGCGGCCGAGGCGATCGAGAAGGAACTGGCCACCCCCACCGCCGAGGACGAGGAATCCGCCGCCGTTGCCGAGCGCATGAAGGAAGCGCTCGCCTCGCTGAAGGAGAAGTCGGGCAAGAAGCGCGACTATCTCTATAGCCGCCCCTGGTACGTCATCATCGGCCCGCCGGGTGCGGGCAAGACCACCGCGCTCCTCAATTCCGGGCTTCGCTTCCCGTTCGCCGACCAGTCGGTGAAGGGCGTCGGCGGAACGCGCAACCTCGACTTCTGGTTCGCCGAGGAAGCCGCGATGGTCGATACCGCCGGTCGGTACACCACGCAGGATTCGGACACATCGGTCGATACGCAGGGGTGGAAGAGTTTCCTCTCGCTCCTGAAAAAGCACCGGCCGCTGTCTCCGATCAACGGCGTCATCGTCGCCATCGGCGTCGACGAACTCGTCAAGTCCGACCGCGCCGAACTCGACCGGCACGCCTCGCTCGTCAGGCGGCGGCTCATCGAGATGCGCTCCGAGCTGGAAGTGTCGGTCCCCGTCTACCTGCTCGTCACCAAGGCCGACCTCATCGCGGGCTTCTGCGAATACTACGACGATCTCGACGTCGAGGGACGGCGCGCGGTGCTGGGGGCGACCCTGCCGGTAGAGAACAAGAATCCCTCCATCGACGACATCGTCTCCGAATTCGACCAGCTCGTGAACGCGCAAAGCGAACGGCAGGCCAAGCGCCTGTTCGAGGAGGTGGACCACGCGCGCCGCAGCCTGATCCTCGGCTACCCGGCACAGCTAGCCGCGCTGCGCAGCCGCCTGGCGCGGTTTATCGACGGCGCCTTCGTCGAGGGCGACACGCCGACAGCGACCCTGCGCGGATTCTATTTCACCAGCGGCGTACAGGAAGGCGCGCCTTTAGACCGCATCCTGGCGGGCGTCGCCGATGCCTTCCAGTCGACGACGCAGGCTTCGGCGAAGTCGGGACGCACCTATTTCCTCAACCGGTTGATGACCGAGGTCGCCTTCGGTGAGGCCGGCCTCGTCACCGCCGATCCCTCGGCACGGCGGCGACAGCAGCGCCAGCTCATCGTCGGGTCCGCGGCCATCGCCACGATAGCCGCGCTGGTGCTGACACTGTGGACGATCAGCTTCTTCAACAACCGCGCATTCCTGTCCGAGCTCAACGAGAAGACGCACTCGCTTGCCGGGACGATCCGGTCGACCGGTGTCGATCTCGTCGAGGTGCGCGATACCGATCCCGAGCTCGACCAGGTGCTTCCGATCCTGAACGAGCTGCGCAACCTGCCGCAGGGCTATACCGACAAGCGTAAGGGCGCGCCGGGCCTGATGATGCGCTTCGGCCTGTTCCAGAGCAGCCACGCCGATCAGGCGCAGGAAAGCTATCGCGACGCGCTGCGCCGGATCCTGCTGCCGCGCATCCTCCTGCGTATCGAACAATACATGGCGGCAAACGCGTCCGATCCGATGCAGCTCTACCAGCCGCTCAAGGCCTACATGATGCTCGGCGGCCTCGGGCCGATGGACAAGGGCACGGTCAAGTCGTGGGTCACGGCCGACTGGGAATTCGAGATGTACCCCGGTGCCGACCAGGCGCCGGTGCGCAAGCAGCTCGAGGAGCATCTCAACGCGCTGCTCGAGGACGAGGATGGCCTTGCCAGCTCTTGGGAGGGCGGACGCAAGGCGCCGCTCGACGGGCAGACGATCGCCTCGGCGCGCGCAGCATTGCAGACGCTCAGCATGGCGGACCGCGCCTATGCGGTGATGAAACAAAAGGCGCTGGCCTCGGGCGGCGCGCCCTGGCGCGCGACGTCGGCGCTGGCTGCGGGCGATGCGCAGGCCTTCGCCAACGGCGACGAGGTAATGCAGCTCGAGGTGCCGTATTTCTTCACGAAGGACGGTTTCACCAAGGCCTACCGGATCGGCCTGACGACGGTCTCGATGGATTTCCGCAACGACCTTTGGGTGCTCGGCGAGGATTCGCAGACCGAGGGCACGATGCTGCAAATCTCCGAGATACGCCCGAACGTCGCGCGGCTCTACGCCCGCGACTACATCGAGGCGTGGGAGAAGGTGATCACCACGCCAAAGCCGGCGGACTACTTCAACAACCCGGCGGCGCTGGGTGCCTTCACCAAGCAGCCGTCGCCGCTCAAGATCCTGCTGCTCGACCTGCGCAAGCATACGACTTTCGGAGAAAGCGGCGCGGCGAACGCGGTCGGCCAGATCGTCCAGGAGCGGCTCGACTACACGCGCATGGGCCGGTCGATCCGCCGCGCGCAGCGTGTCGGCTCGGCTGGCGGCGCCGAAGGCTTCGACGCCGGCACCGAGATTTCGACCTACTTCGGGGACATCCACCAGTACGTCGGCAGCAGCAAGAACCCCGGTCCGCTCGACGAGTTCGTCAAGTCGATCCGGCAGGCCGGCTCGGCGGTGACTTCCGCCAAGATCGCGGGCGGCAGCATGGGGTCCGAATCGGCGCAGGGCCAGATGGCGATGGCGATGGGCGGCGTGGCGACGGCCGCCGGCGGTGCGCCGCCGCTGCTGCAGGATTTCGTGGCCTCGGCCGCGGAAGGCGGGGCGACCGCCACGGTCAGCACCGCGCAGGGCGCGCTGACCGAAGCCTATTCGGAAAAGATCCTGCCCGAATGCCAGACCGCGACGGCCGATAAGTACCCGTTCTTCGGGGCTGCCGAGGAGGACGCGTCGCTGCTGGACGTGCAGCGCGTGTTCGCGATGAACGGCGTGCTCGATGCCTTCGTTCAGCAGCGCATCGTGCCCCTGCTCGACATGAGCGGACCGATCTGGCGGTGGAACGAGGAATCGCCGCAGACCGCGAACCTCTCCCCGTCCAGTCCCGACGAATTCGCCAAGGCGCGCAAGTTGCGGGATCTCCTCGTTGCCGGGATCGCCGTGAAGATCGAGCCGAAGACCTTCGGTGCGGACGTGACCCTCGTCGACCTCAATGCGGGCGGCACGCGCTACCGCTTCGAAAAGGACGAGATGGAGGAGCGCCCGCTCGTCTGGTCGGCGCAGGGGGGCGTGCCCGAGGCATCGCTCACCATGTACGCGCCGCCCGAGGCCGAAGCGGCCAAGCCCGAGGTCGTCGACCGGATTCGTGAAAGCGGGCCCTGGGCGCTTTTCCGCCTCATGGACAATGCCCGGCTGGAGAACACGGGACCGCAATCTATCGACGCGACGTTCGGACAGGGGGCGAAGTCGGTCGTCTTCCGCGTGAGCCTGCCCGACAAGCACAACCCGTTCATCCGAGGCGGTGGCGTATGGAGCTTTCGATGTCCGGTCGTCCTGTAAGCCGTTGGCTTTTCGGCAAATTGCCATCGCAGGGTGACTTCGTTTCGCGTGGAATAGATCACGCGTTCCGCGACCAGCTGGACGCCTGGCTGTCCGTTCAGATGGAAACGGCCCAGTCGGCATTCGACGATTTCAACGACCGTTACATGGCCGCACCTGCCTGCAATTTTGTCGACCGCGACCCGGAAGGACTATGGAGCGGCGGAGCATTATGTGCTTCAGTAGACCGCGTGGGGCGACAATTTCCGATAATCCTTGCGGCACCTGCGCGCGATGCCGAAGAGGCCACGGCCGTTTCGGGCGCCTGCCTTGCCGCGTTGCACGAGGCTTTCGAGCATGGCTGGGAAGCGTCCGACCTGCACGAGGCGGAACTCGTGCCCGCCGAACTCCCGTGGGCTCCCGATTCCCCGGCATGGGCATTGCTGGGCGAGGAGGGGCCGGCCCACGTCGAGGCGGATCGCTATCCCACCGGTATCGTCGCCGCCATGCTGGAGATGGCCGGGTGACGCAGCAGATGATAATCGACGATTCGGCGGCCACCCATGTCGGCAACGTGCGCAGCAAGAACGAGGACAGCCACTTCAGCGAACCCAGTCTGGGCGTCTGGCTAGTGGCGGACGGAATGGGCGGTCACACCAACGGCCAGTTCGCCTCGCAGACGATCGCGGAAACGCTCGCGGCGGCGGACGTGCCCGAGGATTTCGAAGGCGCCTGCGATGCCGTGGCCGACGCCGTGCATACCGCCAACGGCATCATTTTCGACAAGTCTCAGGAAATGGGCAGCCAGATGGGCTCCACGTTCGTGGCGCTGGTCGTGCGCGGGCACGAATTCGCGGTGCTCTGGGCGGGCGACAGCCGCGTCTACCTGTTTCGCGACGGCAATCTCATCCAGCTCACCCGCGACCACACCCAGATAGAGGCGCTGCTCGAACGCGGGCTGCTTACTCCCGAGGAAGCGGTCGACCACCCGATGAAGCACGTGCTTGCGCGCGCCGTCGGGGTCGAGGAGCACCTCCAGATCGATGCGATCCGCGACGTCGTGGAATCGCGCGACCTGTTTCTCCTGTGCAGCGACGGCCTGCACGGCGTGCTCGACTCTTCCCGGATAGTCGAGCTCTTGCGGACCAGGGGCCACGACGCCAGCGAGGCGCTGGTAGAGGAATGCCTTGAACATGGCGCGCCGGACAACGTCACCGTGACGGTTGTTGGCCTGCGCGAACCCACCCTCCTTTCGACTAACGGAGAAGCTTCGTGAGCGGCGACGACAAGAACGGCAAGCCGCCGCCCGGCGAGGACCGGACGGTGTTCAGTCCCCTTCCGGGATCGCTCCCCGGCGGACCGGCGAAGACCCCGGCCGGCGAGGATGGCGAACCGACGCCGCCCGAACCCGATCAGCCGACGCCGGCCGACACTCCCGCAGGCGCGGACGACGGGCCGGTCGCCCAGCCGCCGGCGACGCCCGACGCCCCGCCGGCCGACGCGCCGCCGCAGACATCGACCCCGCCCGAGACATCGATGCCGCCGCAAACGTCCATGCCGCCGCAGGCCGCTCCGGCGCCGGGCGTATCGGCGGTGCCGCTTGGCTCGCACGGTACCGGCACTTCGGCCGTGCCCAGCATCGACCCGCAGCTTGCCGGGGCGGCGCGCCAGATCCAGATCGGCGACTGCCTCAACTCCATCTTCGAGGTTCGTCGCTTCATCGCGCGCGGCGGCATGGGCGAGGTGTTCGAGGGCGTCAACGTCAACACCGACGAGCGCGTCGCGATCAAGGTCATCCTGCCGCATCTCGCCGCGGACGAGCAGGTGCAGGCGATGTTCCGCAAGGAAGCGCGCACGCTCACGCGGCTCAGCCACCCCGGCCTCGTCCAGTACCGCGTGCTGGCGCAGGAGCCGAACCTGGGCGTCCTGTACATCGTCACCGACTACATCGACGGCACCAACCTTTCCGACCAGCTGGCCAGCCTCGATGCCTCGACCGAGGACATGATCGGCCTGCTGTGCAAGCTGTCCGAGGGCCTCGGCGCCGCGCACAACCTGGGCGCGATCCATCGCGACATCTCGCCCGACAACGTCATGCTCGAAGGCAACAGCCTCGAACGCGCGAAGGTCATCGATTTCGGCATCGCCAAGGATCTCGACGCGGCGGGCCAGACGATCGTCGGCGACGGCTTCGCGGGCAAGCTCAACTACGTCGCGCCCGAACAGCTCGGCGACTTCAATCGCAACGTGGGCCCCTGGACCGACGTCTATTCGCTGGCGCTCACGCTGCTTGCCGTGGCGACCGGCAAGGACGTCAAGATGGGCGCGACGCTCGTCGAGGCGGTGGACAAGCGGCGCGCCGGCGTCGATGTCTCCGAAGCGCCCGCCGAATTGCAGCCGGTCCTGCAGAAGATGCTGCAGCCCGATCCCAAGGATCGTCCGCAGTCGATGGAGGAAGTCCTCCACCTGCTCGGCGAGGCTACGGGGCGGCAATTCACTGCGTCCGGCCGCTCGGTCCCGCCGGGGCCGATGCCCGGCGGCGCGCAAGGCAACTGGTTCGACCAGAACAAGGGTCTCGTCATTGGCGGCGGCGTGATCGCGCTGCTCGCCGTACTTGGCCTCGTCTTCTTCACCGGCGGCGACGACGCCGCGACCGCAGGCGCCGGTGCGGGCGGGCCCGTGGCCGAGGGGCCGCCGCCCCCGCCACCGGAAAACCCGCTGCAGGCCGCCAACGAGACGATCGAGGGCATGGTGCACGACATTCCGTGCAGCTGGCTCGACACATCGCAGGTCAACGCCGACGGCAACCAGATTTCCTTGTCGCTGCGTGGCGTTTCGGGCCGTTCGGCGTCGGCGATGGACAGCATCGAGCAGGCGCTTCGCCGCGTCGGTCTCGAAGCGCCGGTCATCGACTTCAGCGACGTGTCTCCGATCCCGGCGAACTTCTGCCGCCCGGTCGAAGTGTTCGACGACATCCGCGCGGAAGGCTCCCAGCGGCTTTCGGTCAAGCAGCGCAAGTTCGAGATGAGCGTCCTGCCCGGAAATGCCGGAGCAGATGCGGGCAAGCTCGGCGCGCAGGCTGTATTCACGCTCGACCTCGGCGGGCTCGAAGAGGACATGACGCTGATCGGCCTCAACGAATCGGGCGAGATGATCCAGTTCGCGCCGAACAAGGACGTGATCCTCCAGAACGTCGAGGCGCTGGGCAACGACAGCTACCGGTTCACGCTCAACACGACGCATTCGGGCTGGTCGGGAATCCTGATGCTGACCGGCCAGGGACCGTTTCCCGGCGAACTGCTGACCAGCGATGGCGGTAACCGCAGTTCGAACTGGGCCGACCAGTTCGAGACGCTGGCCGAGCGGCGTGGCTGGAAGTCGGAGATGGTCTGGTACCGGACGGTCGACGAAGTAGCGAACTGACCCGGAGGGACAGCCTGGCGGAGCGGGCAATGCCCCTCCGCCGCGCGCTTGCGCTTAACTAACGCTTGTTTCGCGCCATTTCCTCGTAGGCGCGGCGGAATTCCTTGGCGAACATGTCCATGAACGCCTCGTCGGAGCCTTGCGCGACGCCGCCGAATTCCTTCTCGTAGGCTTTCCAGAGCGCGGCATCGCGGGCTCCGGGCAGGATTTTCGAGATCACGCCGGTATTCTCGGCCCGCTTGCGGATGGCGTCGGGGGAGAACCGGTCGAGCGTGGCGCGCAGCGCTCCCTGCATCGCCATCAGCGTCGCCATCTGGTGCGCCTGCAGGTCCTTGAACGCATCCTCGACCGCCTGCTCGGTGGACATGAAGCCGCGTTCGGGCGCGTTGAGCAGTTGCACCAGCGCCTGTTCGGGCGTGCGTGCGAACTTCAGCGGGTTGTTGCCGTCGAATTCGAGGCTGGTGCCTTGCGCACCCATCTGGTCCTTGGCGCGCGCCCGAGCCTCGAGCAGGACGACGAGACCGGAGATGAGGCGATAAAGCAGGCTGCCTGCCGATTGCAGGGTTTCCTGCTCGCCCTGTCCGAGGCGGGCCGGGTCCAGTTGCGCTGCACTCGCCAGCGCGGCGATGCCGCCGCCGCCCGAAGGAGCGGCGGGCGCGGGACCGGGGGCAGGTGGCGCTGCAGGGGACGGCTGCGCCGACGGCGGCTGGCCCTGCGGACCGCCCGGATGCGCGGTGGCGTTCGGGGCGGATCCGGATTGCGGCGCGGCAGGCGGCGCGGAGGGTGAGGGCGCAGGGCTGCCGAGGCCGAGCGGATCGGACGTCGCCGATGGCACGTGGTCGGCGCCCGGAGCGTTGGGCGTCGGCGTCAGGTCGACTTTCGCCTGCCCGAAGCCGCCGCGTGCCCAGTCTACCACGTTGCTGGCGGCGAACTTGCCCCAGACATCGTCGCCCGACGGCGGAAGCGGCGCGGATTGCGGGCTCGACCACGCCGAGGCGGGAGCCGATGGCGGCGGAGCGGCCGAGTTCCACGGTGAGGCCTTGGGCGCCTGTTCTTGTGTCGGCGGTGGCGGTGGCCATGCCTTGTCCTGTCCCGGAGCGGGCGGAACCGACGGCGGCGCGGAGGGACCCGGTTGCGAGGAACCGCCCCATTCGCTTGAGGAAGACCAGCCGCTTGGCGTCGGCGTGGCGGCGCGCGACGGCGCGCTGCTCCATCCGGAAGAGCCGCCTCCGCCGCCTCCTCCACCGCCCGACGGTGCGGGCTGGTTGACCGGGGCAGAGCCCCAGCCGCCGCCCCCGCCTGCGCCCTCGTCGGGATCGGCGGGAGGTGCGTTTCCGCCGCCGCCCGCGGCCTTCCAGCCTTGCCATTCGGGCGGAGGGGGAGGGCCCGCATTGGCCTCTGCCGCGGCCGCTGCCGAAGCCTCGTCGAGGCTGGCCGCGACTTCGAACTGGCCGACCAGGAAGATGTCGCCCTGCCTGATCTGGTGCGGTCCGTCGAGGCGGGCGGACTGGCCGGCAAGGAACGTGCCGTTGGTGCTGATGTCGATCAGCTCGTAGGTCTCGTTCGCGAAGCGGATTTCCGCGTGACGCGACGAAATGTGAAGCGCGGGATCGGGAAGGCACCAGTCGCACGTCGCTGCGCGACCGATCATCGCCCCGCGCCGGTCGAGAACCAGCGAGAGCGGCGAGCCATTGTCGAGCTGCGAGGCGTTGCGGATCGTCAGGGTCAGCGGCACGGTCTAAGGCCTAGCGTTGCGGTGGAGTTTTGTCATGCGCAAGTACAGAAAATCCCGCAACTATTCCTTGGCCATCATCTCGCCGAGCGCAAGGACCTTACGCAGCGCGGTGTCGGGATCGGGCTGGGCATAGCCGCCCACCAGGACCGCCGCCCCCGCCAGCTTGGCACAGACGTCCGGCGCGGGTTGCACCGGTGCGAGGTCGGCAGGCGCGATGGAACCGCCCGAGAAGAAGATCGCCATCGCCAGCAGCTTTGCCGGCGTATCGGGGCGGACCTGTTGCGCCGCGTCGTTCGCCGCTCGCCGCCGGGCGTCGTCCGGATCGTCGAGCCAGCGCAGCGAGGCGACCATCAGCGGGTCCTTACGATCGACAGCGCCGATCTCGAGCAGGGCCTGCGCCGCCCAGGCAATGCACTCGTAGCGCGGCAGCGCGTGTGCGAGGAAATTGCACGCACCGGTCAAGTCGCCGCTGTCGACGAGGCCCGAGTACCATGCGGGCAAGGTCTTCCCGACCGCCTCCCGGGTCGGCGAATCGGGATCGATCAGTTCGACCAGCTGCCCCGCGTCGGTCCAGGCGGAGCGTTTCCATGTCTTGGTTTCAGCCATGTTCGCGCACCCCTAGTTGATCATCACCATGCCGCCCTTGACCGTGACGAGGCCGCTGGCCTCGACAGTGGTCTGCCCTCCGCTCTTGAGGGTCGCGGTGCCGGTTCCCTGCGCGGTCAGCAGGGTGGTCATGGCCTTCAGTGATGTGGGATCCATCGTGATCGAGGTGCCGCCGACCTCGATCGTGATCTTCTGGTTCGCCTTAATGTGGATCGTCGTTCCCACGTCGATTTCAAGCGACTGGCCGATCTTGAGTTCGTCGCTGCCCTTGATATCGACCTCGCGGTTGCCGAGGATTTCCTGCTCCTGGTTGCCGTGAAGCTTGATCTTCTCGTTGCCGTTCTTATTCTTGTCGCCGACTTCCTTTTCGCGATCGCCCTTGATGTGGACCTTCTCGTCGCGGTCGACGGTCTCGGTGCGGTCCTGGCCGATCTCGATTGCCTGGTCGGTGCCGATATGGTGCGTCTCGTTGTCGCGGACGCGGATGTTCATGTCCTTTTCGGCGTGGATGAACAGCTCTTCCTCGCCGGTAGCATCCTCGAAGCGAAGCTCGTTGGCACCCGGATCCTTGGTGTCGAGCTTCTTGACGCCCATGGCGACGCTCTTGTCTTCCTTGTACGTCTTCGTGCGCCAGAGCGACTTGGTCTTGTGCTTGGGCAGCTCGTAGACCGGCTTGTGGCCGGCGTTGTAGACGCTTCCCACCACGATCGGCCGGTCGGGATTGCCGCCGATGAATTCGACGAGGACTTCGTGCCCGATGCGCGGGTGGGTTATCGTGCCGAGGTGACTGTGCTGCGTCACGCGGATCCAGCAGCTCGACTTGTCGTCCTTCTTCCCGTCGCGGTCCCAGTGGAACTGGACCTTGATCCGGCCGTATTCGTCGACCCAGATCTCCTCGCCCTCGGGCCCGGTGACCACCGCGGTTTCCGGTCCGCGGGCGACGGGCCGCGGCGTCGTCTGCGGCGCCCGGTACTGGGTGTCGTCGGGAATGCACGTGAACGCCACGGTATTCGGCGTGGCTTCGATGCCCGACCTGTACTGCTCGGCGGCAATCGTCGTCTTGAGCTCGACGATCATGTACCCGCGGTTGAACCGGTCGTGATGATGCTCGGCCAGCTTGAAGGTGTGGCCGGTCTGCGCGCTCATGTACGAGCTCTTGGCGAGGAACCGCACACGCATTGCCCGGCGCGCCTCCAGCGCGATCATGGCCAGCGTGTCGCCGTCGCCCGTTTCCCAGTAGCGGCCCGGCCAGTCGTAGACCTCGATCTTGTCGTTCTCGTGCGCGCTTTCCTCGGTCTTTACCGATTCGACAGAACTTCCCGGCGCCATGAAGTCGAAATCGCGCATCGTGAACGTCTGTTCGCCACCCGACTGGGCGATCTCCGTCCATTCCTGGACGAAGGTATTGCGCTGGCGCAGGTGGCGCTTGATCGCCTCGGGAGTCGACAGGCTTGCCGACACCGGATTGTAGGTCAGTTTCGAATTCGGAAGCGCGGGATGCGAGCTCGGCTTGTCGCAGATGATCAGTTTGTGGGAAGCGGCCTCGTGCAGGTAGTAGTAATAGAGGCCGTATTCCTCCATCAGGCGCGATGCGAAGTCGAAGTCGCTTTCCCCGTACTGCACGCAATAGGTTAGCTGGCGCTGCGCGCTGTTGGCCTTCGCTTCGAAAAGGATGCCGCATCTTTCAAAAGTTTCGGTGATGATCGACATGACCGACTTGTTCTGGAAGATGCGAAAATACTTGCCCTTCTGGTGAAGGTAGGCGTCGGGCTTCAGCGTGAACATGTAGAAGAAGCCCGGGGAGTCGTCTCCGCCCAGGCCCTCTTCGTACCTGAGGAACTTCGCATCGACCACGGTGCCGTGGAAGTAGCGGTTGTGCTCGCCCTCGGTCTGGGCCTCCAGTGCCGCCGGAAGCCCGATGTTGGGAAGCAGTTCGATTTCGACCTGGGTGATGACCTCGACTTCGATGTGGAAATGCCGGCTCAGGCCTTCGCTGGCCCGAAGCTGGAACATCTTGAGTTGCTCACCGCCGCCGTCACCCAGTGTAAGGGTAACGGTTGTCTGCCGATCATAGCCGTCAGCCAATGGCGTTTCCTTCCTTTAATGGCCGGAACGCGGATAATCGCCGTCCGGATTAAGTCCTTCGAAATACGCTCTTGCTGTTATGGCGACCCGCAGTGAATGCACGCTATCAGATTGGCTTGCGCATATGAAGTGTGATAGAAAGAACAATGTATCGAGGGTAGATGCGTATCTGCCCGTGTTCCATCGGAGATTTGTGATGCCGACACGTTTCCTGATCACGACCGCCGCGCTCTTGCTGCCTGCAGCAGCCATCGCGCCGGCTTCTGCCGAGGAAGCGCCCACCCGCGGGTGGACGTTCGGCACCAACAAGGCGAAAAAAGAAGAAAAAAAGCAACGCGTTACGCCGACGCCCGCGCCGCAGCAGCGCCGGCGCACGACGCGCGCGGCGCCCGAGCCGAAGCCCGAACCCTTCGAACCGAAGCTGGTTCCGAGCGGCCTGCTGAAGACCGCGCTGGCGCAGGGACGCAGCAGTATCACCGTGCAGTTCGAGCCGGGTTCCTCCGCTTTGCAGTCCGACGGGACCGAGCAGGCCGAAGAACTTTTTCGCGCGATTTCATCGCCCGAGCTCATCGGAGAGCGCTATCTGATCGCCGGCTACGTCGAGTCGACGGGCAATCCTGGTGCCAGCCTCGACCTTTCGCGGCAGCAGGCAGAGGCGCTCGTCGCCTATCTCGTCGAGAAGGGCATCCCCCGGTCGCGTTTCCGCGCCAGGGGCTACGGAGACGAGCGTCCGCGAGTCGGAATGGAAGCCACTTCCCCCGCCAATCGCCGCGTCGAGGTAATCAAACTCGATTGATCGCGGCGCCAGGGGGGTAGAAAATATGGCGATTGATATCGGGGCTCTGGTTGCGCCTCTTTCCGAGGAGGAGCCGTCGGGGCCCGATCTCTACGCCGATCCGGTGCGGCAGCAGATCGAGGCCGCGTTCGAGCGCTCGATCAGTGCCGATTCGGTCGGCGGCGACGACATCGACTGGGGCGAGACGGTCAAGCTGATCCTTGCCCAGGCAGAACAGACGCGCGACCTGTGGCTGGCCACCTACCTCATGCGCGCGGCCGCGCAGCAGCAGAAGTTCGAGACCCTTTGCGACGCAGCCGACTGGCTCGCCGCGCTGTCGAGCGAACGCTGGGCCGACGTTCACCCGCAGCTGGACGAGGTCGGCTTCATCGGGCGCAAGGCGCCCTGCGAGTCGCTGACCCGCATCGGAGAGTTTCTCGGCCCTTTGCGTGAGGTCCCGCTGATCGCGCACGAGCGGCTCGGCAGTTTCTCTGGCAGCGATTTCGAGCGCTTCGTCGACGAAGGCGCGGGCGCGGACGGGTTCGGCCAGTTCCGCGCGCTGGTCGAGGCGACGCCGGTCGAGGAACTGCAGAACATCCTCGTGCAGGTAGATCGCCTTGTCGACGCGATCCAGCGTACCGATCAGATATTTACCGAGAATGCCGAGGGCGACTCGGCCACCAATTTCGAGCCGACGTACCAGGCGCTCGACAAGATTCGCCGCGCGGTGAAGGCCAATCTGCCCCCCGAGGCAACCGGCGAGGAGCCGGACGACCCGGTGGAGAGCGACGGGCCGGTCGAAAGCGGCGACGGAGCGGCGACCGCGCCCAAGGGCGCGGGTTTCTCCGGCGGAATCAACAATCGCAACGATGTCGCGAGGGCAATCGACGCGATTTGCGCCTATTACGAGAAGTATGAACCAGGTAGTCCGGTGCCATTGGTCTTGCGTCGGGCGAGAGACTGGATTAGCCTCGACTTCATGGCGGTACTTGAGGACATCGCCCCGGGCAGCCTTTCGGAGGCCGGGAGTGTTCTCAAAAGCCAACGGGTTCGCGAAAATAACAGCTACGATTCGGGCAGCAGTTCGGACAGCGACAGTTCAAGTTCGGACGGCTGGTAAGAGATTTACGCGTCTGCCGACGCGATGTTGTCGGACGTGGTTCCATCGGGTGCGATTACTTCGCAGCCGGAGAATTGGTAACGCGAGCATCGGAGGGATTACATGGCGAAGAGTGGCCAGCGGTTCATCAAGGAGAACCGGGCACCCCGTGTCCATATCGAATACGAAGTCGAGACCTTCGGTTCCCGCCAGAAAGTGGAACTGCCCTTTGTCATGGGCGTGATGTCGGACCTTTCCGGCAAGAGCCACGTCGAGAAGAAGGTGCTTGCCGAGCGCAACCTGCTCGAATTCGACATGGACAATTTCGAGGAACGCATGGCCGCGATCGCGCCGCGCGCCGCCTTCAACGTAGAGAACACGCTCGCGGGAGACGGCGGCAAGATGGCCGTGGACCTGAACTTTCGCTCGATGGAGGACTTCAACCCCGGCGCCGTCGCGAAGAACGTGCCCGCGCTCAAGAAGCTTCTCGACGCGCGGCAGGAACTCAACGACCTGATGCTGTTCATGGACGGCAAGGACGGCGCGCAGGACCTTCTCGAGAAGCTGATGAAGGATCCCGATCTGCTCAAGTCGATGACCGCCGCCAAGGCGCAATCGCAGGAAGCGGACTCCGGTGCCGATGCCGCGCCGGAAGACGAGACCAAGGAGTAAGGGAGAGCGCGGGCCGCCGGATACCGATCCGGCGGCCCGGTTGCTTCGGATAACCAAGTTGTTTTGGGGAACAGCAAATGTCGACTGAAAACGTCCAATCCGCAACTGCCGCGCCGGCAACCGAGACCGAGAGCGCGCCCGACGATTTCTCGGCGCTGCTGCGCAAGGAATTCAAGCCGGCGAGCGAGGAGCGCGCTTCGCGGATCGAACAGGCCGTATCGACGCTGGCCGAACAGGTCCTGCAGGACGAGAGCCTCGTCTCCGACGATGTCTTCAAGACGATGGACTCGCTGCGTGCGGCGATCGACAAGAAGCTGTCCGACCAGATCAACGAGATCATCCACCATCCCGACTACCAGAAGCTGGAAAGCGCCTGGCGCGGACTGCACTACATGGTGATGAACACCGCGACCGGGTCCGACCTCAAGATCCGCGTCATGAACATCTCGAAGGACGAGGTCCGCAAGATGTTCCGCCAGTATCGCGACGCCGCGTGGGACCAGAGCCCGCTGTTCAAGAAGATCTACGAGGCCGAATTCGGCCAGCTCGGCGGCCAGCCCTACGGCGCCTTTGTCTGCGACTACGACTTCGATCATTCCGCGCCCGACCTCGAAATCCAGAAGGGCCTGTCGAAGATCGGCGCCGCGGCGCACGCTCCGTTCATCGCCGCCGCGGCTCCGGGCCTGCTCGGCATGGAAAGCTGGACCGAGCTTTCCAATCCGCGCGACCTCGCCAAGCAGTTCGACGCGACCGACTACGTCGCGTGGCGCACCTTCCGCGAATCGACCGACAGCCGCTACCTTGCGCTGACGATGCCGCGTTTCCTCGGCCGCCCGATCTACGGGCCGAAGACCGAACCCGTCGACGAGTTCGACTTCGAGGAGGATACCGCCGGCGATCACGACAAGCACCTGTGGGTCAATTCGGCCTACGCGATGGGCGTGCGCATCACCGAGGCGTTCAGCACCTGGGGCTGGTGCACCCGCATTCGCGGCGTGGAAAGCGGCGGCACGGTCGAGGGCCTGCCGACTTCGATGTTCCCGACCGACGAAGGCGGCGTCGACCTCAAGTGCCCGACCGAGATCGCGATTTCGGACCGGCGCGAGGCGGAACTGTCCAAGGCGGGCATGCTCGCGTTGGTGCATCGCAAGAACACCGACCAGGCGACGTTCATTGGCGCGCAGACCGTCCACAAACCCGCTGTTTACGAGGATCCCGCCGCGACCGCGTCAGCCAATCTCTCGGCGCGACTGCCGTACCTTTTCGCCAGCTGTCGCTTCGCGCACTACCTGAAGTGCATGGTGCGCGACTGGGTGGGCGGCACGCGCACGCCCAAGCAGATCCAGGACGACCTGCAGGGCTGGATCGCGCAGTACATCGACGGCCAGCCCGACGCCTCGTCGGAAGAGACCAAGGCGCGGCTGCCGCTCAAGGAAGCCCGCGTCCAGGTCATCCCGGACGAGGAAAATCCCGGCTACTACAAGGGCAAGTTCCACATGGTGCCGCACTACCAGCTGGAAGGCATGGACGTGGCGCTCAGCATGGTTTCCCGCCTGCCCAAGCCGGCGGCATAAGTTTCGTATTCAAACCATCGTCACGCAACGATGGGGTAAGCGATGGGTCGCTCTTCGAACTGACGTTACACTGTTAACCAAAAGGAGAAGCTGCCATGGCTTCAGACAATTTTGTAAAGATCGGCGACATCAAGGGCGAATCCAAGGTCAAGGTCCTTGGCGAAGACGGCTGGACCGAAATCATGGATTTCTCGTGGTCCGTCGTTAACGGCGGCACGATGCAGTACGGCCAGGGCGGTGGCGAAGGCCGCGCCCAGTTCACCGACCTGTCCTTCAACAAGTCCGTCGACCTCGCGTCGCCGGCGCTGATGGAAAACTGCGCCAAGGGCACGCACATCGACAAGGCCCGCCTCGTCGGTCGCAAGGCCGGTGGCGAGCAGCTCGACTACTACCTGATGGAGATGAAGCACGTTCTCATCACCAACGTCTCGAACGTCGGTGGCGCGGACTCTCCGATGGAATCGGTCTCGCTCAACTTCGCGGCGATCAAGTTCAAGTACGTCGCGCAGGACGAAGCGACCGGCAAGGCTTCCGGCAACGCCCAGTTCGAGTACGACCTCAAGACGCGTACGCCGAAGTAAGCGACCGTGGCGGACGCGGATACCCTCCTTCGCGATGGCGATGTCGACGCAGCGCGCTCCGCGCTGGTCGACATCGTTCGCACGAAGCCGGGCGACCAGACCGCCCGCATGTTCCTGTTTCAGCTCCTTGCCGTCTCGGGAGAGTACGACAAGGCGCTGAAACAGCTTGAATCGCTCGTGCATCTGAGCCCCGAGGCGCAGATGCTGGGCGTCACCTACAACCAGGCGATCGGCGGCGAAAAGCAGCGCGCCGACGTTTTCGCGGGCAAGGCGGACCTGCCGCTCCATGCCGGCGAAGGCGGCTGGGCCGAAGGCGTGGCGAAGGGCATTTCGCTCATCGCGCGCGGCGACGTCGAAGGCGGAATCGCCGCTCGCGACGAAGCTTTCGACAACGCGCCCGACATGCCCGGCACTTTCGACGGCACCGCGATCGAATGGATCGCCGATGCCGACAGTCGTTTCGGCCCGACGTTCGAGGCGATCATCGGCGGCCGTTACGGCCTGATGCCCTTCGACGAAGTGGAATGGATCCGCTCAGAGGGGCCGCGCGACCTGCGCGACATGATCTGGTATCCGGTGCAGATCGGCTTCCGCAACGGTCAGTCCGGTGCGGCCTTCCTGCCCGCCCGCTATCCCGGTACCGATACCGACGGCACCAACGACCAGAAGCTCGCCCGCGTCACCGACTGGCAGGAACGCGAATGGGGCGACGCAGGCATCGGCCAGCGCCTCTGGACCCTGTCCGACGGGACCGACAAGGGCATTTTCGAGCTACGCAATCTCGAATTCGACTGATGGCCGCGGAGGGATCACGCCGGGGCCATCTCGATCCGACGATCTTCGACAAGCTCGTCGCGGACCAGAACGTTCGCGGCATGCGGGGCGACGAAATCCAGGACCTCGAGGAAAAGCGCGACACGATGCGCTATTTCTCCGTCCCCCAGATCGAGAACTTCAATGAATCGGCGCTGCGCTCGACCGTGCGGCGCGAACTTGGCTGGCTGCTCAACACCACCAACCTCGAATCCTCGATCGACCTCGATCCCTACCCGCAAGTGAAGACCAGCGTCCTCAACTACGGCGTGCCGGACATGGCCGGAAAGGCGATCAGCAACCGGCTCGTGCTCAAGCGTGCGCGCGATATCCGGCAGGCGATCCTTGCGTTCGAACAGCGGGTGGAGAAGTCCTCGCTCGAGGTCGAACCGCTGGCCGAGGTCGAGCGCGAGAATTCGATTACCTTCGTCATCCAGGCCGACGTGCGCTCCGCCGTCAGGGCGATCCCGGTCAAGATCCGCACCGACCTCGAGGTCGATACTGCCTCGATGACCGTGCGCGAGTAACGCGGGGGGCAGCGGGGGCATGGGTATCATCGGACGAACAGACGCCGGGGCGGCCGGGAGCGGAGCCAGCTGATGGATCCGCGCCTGCTGCAATACTACAACGACGAGCTCGCCTACCTGCGCGAGGCCGCGCGCGAGTTCGGCGAGGAACACGAGACCGTCGCGGCGCGTCTCGGCCTGAAGACGCCGAACGATCCGGACCCCTATGTCGAGCGCCTGCTCGAGGGCGTCGCGTTCCTGGGTGCGCGCGTCCAGCTCAAGCTGGCGGACCAGTACCCGGAATTCACGCAGCACCTGCTCGCGGCGATCCAGCCGCACTACCTCGCCCCGATGCCGTCGATCTGCGTCGCCGGGTTCGAGCCCAAGGCGAGCGACCCGCTGCTGGCCGAAGGTTACACCGTCCCGCGCGGCACGCTCCTGACCGCGGCATCGACCGAAAACGCGGGCACTCCGGTGTCGTTTCGCATGGGGCACAACGTAAAACTCTACCCCTTGAGGATTTCCGAGGTCGAATACCTGTCCTCGCGTTCGGCGGTCGCCGCTTTCGCCGCCGCTGCCGACGTGCGCGCGGAAGCCGGCCTGCGGCTCCGCTTCGAATCGACGGGCGGCATCCCGCTCGAGAAGATCAAGCTCGACAGCCTGCCGCTCTATCTCGACGGGTCCGAGACGGTGCCGGGCGAACTTTACCGCCAGATCATCGGCGAGACGATCGCGGTCATGGGCAAGCCCGCCAAGTCTGCGTCGGCGAAACCCGTGATGATCGGACAGCCCGAGCAGGTCGGCTTCGACGACGACGAGGCGCTGCTTCCCGCAGAGGAGCGTTCCTTCCGCGGGTACCGCCTGCTCAGCGAATATTTCGCCTGCCCCGAACGCTTCCTCTTCGCGCGGCTGACCGGCCTCGACAAGGCATTTGCCGAGGCGCAGGGCGGCGCGTGCGACATCGTGCTGCTGTTCAACCGCTCTTCCGACACGCTGACCGGCGCGCTTTCTCCCGCGAATTTCCGGCTGTTCGCGGCGCCCGCGATCAACCTGTTCGAAAAGCAGCTGGGGCGCGTGCAGGTGACGGCATTCGATCACGAGTTCCACGTCGTGCCCGACCGTACACGACCGCTCGATTTCGAAGTGTTCCGCATGATCGATGTGTCGGCGCACATGCGCGACGACCAGGAGCCCCGGCCGGTCGCGCCGCTCTACGCGCTCGGTGCGCTGCTCTACGACTGGCGCGATGCGATGTTCTACCTGCCGCGACTGACGATGCGAAAGCTGTCGTCGCGGCAGCGCAAGCTCAAGAAGCGAAGCGACTACATCGGCACCGAGACCTGGATTTCGCTCAGCGCGCCGGGAAATCCGGAACGCCTGGCCGACATCAAGGAGCTTTCGGTCCGCGCGCTCGTGACCAATCGCGAGCTCGCCGGCGACCTGACCTTTCGCGGCACGCAGCATTTCACCCCGCCCAGCGGGCCGGTGCGTGCGGTCTCGGTGCTGCGCAGTCCCAGCAAGCCGCGCCCGCCGCTCGGCCTCACCGACGCGGCATGGCGCGTCATCGCCCACCTCACGCCGAATTACGCGACGCTCGCGCCCGAGGACGGCGGCGATCCCTCGATCCTGCGCGACCATCTCGCGCTCTACGGCCAGCGCGACGATCCGGCGATGCGGCGGCAGATCGACGGCATAACCGATGTCCGCTCGCGCTCGATCATCCGGCGCATTCCGGGCGGCGGCCAGATGGCGGTCGCCCGAGGGAGCTGCATCACGATAACGTTCGACGACGCCTCGTTCGAGAAGGGGCGGATGTTCCTTTTCGCCGCGGTCGTCGAAAGGTTCCTTGCCGAATTCGCAACGATCAACAGCTTTACGGAAACTATCGCGCAGTCACCGGGGGAAGGGGTAATCGCCAGATGGCCGGCCAGGATCGGACGGAAACACACGATCTGACGGCCCGGTTCCTGCAGGAGCAGGACCTGAGCCGTACGGGGCTGTTCCCCATCGTGCGCCAGATGGAGGCGCGCGTGCAGGGTAAGCCGCGCGTCGGCAGGGCGAAGCGTCCGGAAAACAGCGTGATCGACCTGGCGCAGGAACCGCACCTGCAATTCGCCGCGAGCACGCTCGCCCGGCTCGAGCAGATGAAGGGGCGGGCACGGCTGCGCGGATACTGGCTGGGGCTGACCGGCCCGATGGGGCCGCTGCCCACGCACATGAGCGAGTTCGCCTTCTTCGAAAGGCGTTATTCGAAGAAGCGGCCCTTCGGCGACTGGCTCGACGTGCTGGCGGGTCGGATGCTGCAGCTGTTCTACCGCGCCTGGGCGGATTCGCAGCCGGTGGCCCATGCAGACCGGCCCGGCGACGACAACTTCGCCGACTGGATCGCGGCGCTGACCGGCTGCAAGGAAGGCGCGCGCGAAGGCGACGCCTTTCTCCCCGATTCGCGCACGCACTATGCGGCGCTGTTCGGCGGCCTGCGCAGCGCCATCGCGATCGAGGATGCGCTGACCCACCTGCTCAGGCAGCCGGTGCGCGTCATCGAGTACGTTCCGCGCTGGCGCAGTCTCGAGCCCGAGGACCGCAGCCGCCTCGGCAGGTCCTTCGCGACGCTTGGCTTCGACGCGGTCACCGGCAGCCGCATGTTCACCGCATCCGATGCGTTCCGCGTGATCGTGCGCGCCGAAAGCCACCGCGACTATCTTTCGCTGATGCCCGGGGGGCAACGCTTCCAGGTCGCGGCCGAAGCGATCGAGGCGTTCAAGCCCACCCATCTCGAATGGGACCTCACCGTCGAGCTCGACGATGCCGACGCGCCCGCCGCGCGGCTCGATGGCAAGGCCCGCCTCGGCTGGACGGGATGGATAAAGAAACCGACCCCGCCGCGCGCCGTGCGTCGCGGGAAAGTCGTGGGGCCGCCCAGCGGCCGAATTCGCGCCGACGCGCACCTGCGCAAGACCAGCATGAAGAGAAGGAAGCCCGTGCAATGACAGAGATCAGCCGCAGCGCCCTGTTCGGTCGCCTCAATTCGACCGCGCTCAAGGCCATCGAGACCGCCACCGGCTTCTGCAAGATGCGCGGAAACCCGTACGTGGAGCTGGTCCACTGGATTCACGTGATGCTGCAGGACGAGCAGAACGACGTGGCATCGATCCGCAAGGCCTTCGGCCTGCACGACGAGACACTGGCGCGCGAGGTTGTCGCAACGCTCGACGGGCTGCCGCGCGGGGCGACGTCGATCTCCGACTTCTCGCCGCAGGTCGAGGAGTCGATCGAGAAGGGCTGGCTCTATGCCTCGCTGCAGTTCGGCGCCGCGCGCGTGCGCACCGGGCACCTGCTTTACGGCATGCTCAAGACGCCGACGCTGAAAAACGCGCTGTTCAACATCAGCAAGGAATTCCGCAAAATCCAGGTCGAGAAGCTGTCGAGCGAATTCGAGAGCATTTGCGGCACCAGCCACGAGAAGACGCAGAAAGACGGCGCGCCGGTCTCGCTCGCCACCGACGGCACCGAGGCATCGCCCGCCGGTCCCGTGGGCGACGGCGAGGCACTCGAGAAGTTCTCGGTCGATCTCACCCAGCAGGCGCGCGACGGCAAGATCGACAAGATCGTGGGCCGCGACGCCGAGATCCGGCAGACGATCGACATCCTCCTGCGCCGCCGCCAGAACAACCCGATCCTCGTCGGCGAGGCGGGCGTCGGCAAGACCGCGGTGGCCGAAGGCTTCGCCAAGCGCATCGTCGACGGCGATGTTCCGCCCGCGCTCCGCGAGGTGACGCTGCGTTCGCTCGACATCGGGCTGATGCAGGCAGGCGCGAGCATGAAGGGCGAGTTCGAGAAGCGCCTGCGGCAGGTCATCGACGAGGTCGAGCAGAGCGATTCCCCGATCATCCTGTTCATCGACGAGGCGCACACGCTGATCGGCGCGGGCGGCCAGGCGGGCACCGGCGATGCCGCGAACCTTCTGAAGCCGGCGCTCGCGCGCGGCAAGCTGCGCACCGTCGCTGCGACGACCTGGGCCGAGTATCGCCAGTACTTCGAGAAGGACCCGGCGCTGACCCGTCGCTTCCAGACGGTCAATGTCGGCGAGCCCGAGACCGACAAGGCGGTCGCGATGATCCGCTCGGTCGCGCCGATGATGGAATCGCACCACAATGTCGTCGTCCTCGACGAGGCGACCGAGGCGGCGGTCAAGCTGTCGCAACGCTACGTGCCGGCGCGCCAGCTGCCCGACAAGGCGGTCAGCCTGCTCGACACCGCCTGCGCGCGTGTCGCGGTGTCGCAGCACGCGACGCCGGCGCCGGTCGAGGACCGCGCGCGCCGGCTCGAACTGCTCGAGGTCGAGCGCGAGATCGCAGCGCGCGAGGCGTCGGGCCAGTACACCGATGGCGGTCGCATTCCCAAGCTCGACGAGGCCATCGCGGAGGCGAAGGCCGATCTCGACGAGATCAACGCGAAGTGGGAGCGCGAGAAGCAGGCGCTGGAGCAGGTGACCACCACCCGCAACGCGCTGTCCGAAGCGCGCGAGGCCGCCGGCGAGGGCGGCGAGGTCGAGAACGAGGAACAGCTCAAGACCGACCTGCAGGATGCGCTCAAGGCTCTGGAAGAGGCGCACGGCGACCAGCCGATGGTCTTTGCGGTGGTCGATCAGGACGCGGTCGCGGCCGTTGTCGGCGACTGGACCGGCATCCCGATGGGCCGCATGGTCAAGAACGAGATCGAGAGCGTGCTGACCATTGCCGACCAGCTCAAGAAGCGCGTCATCGGGCAGGATCACGCGATGGACGCGATTGCCAAGCGCATCCAGACCAGCCGCGCCAAGCTCGACAATCCGAACAAGCCGGTGGGCGTGTTCATGCTCTGCGGACCGTCGGGCGTCGGCAAGACCGAGACCGCGATGGTCCTGTCCGAACTGCTGTTCTCGGGCGAGGACAGCTGCATCGTCATCAACATGAGCGAATTCCAGGAAGCGCACACCGTCTCGACGCTGAAGGGCGCGCCGGCGGGTTACGTCGGATACGGGCAGGGCGGTGTCCTGACCGAGGCGGTGCGGAGGCGGCCCTACTCGGTCGTGCTGCTCGACGAGGTCGAGAAGGCGCACCCCGACGTCCACGAGATGTTCTTCCAGGTCTTCGACAAGGGCTACATGGACGATGCCGAGGGACGGCACATCGATTTCAAGAACACGCTGATCCTGCTCACCAGCAATGTCGGCACCGAACTCATCACCTCGATGAGCGAGGACGACGAGATGAAGCCCGATCCCGAAGGGCTGGCGCAGGCACTGCGTCCCGACCTGCTCAAGGTCTTTCCGCCCGCGCTGCTCGGCCGCCTGATCGTGCTGCCCTACTACCCGCTTTCGCCCGAGATGCTGAAGGGCATCGTCAAGATCCAGCTCGAGCGCATCGTCCGCCGCATCGGCGAGAACCACGACATCGAGTTCGTCTACGGCGACGAGGTCATGGACATGATCGTGTCGCGCTGCACCGAAATGGCCAGCGGCGGGCGCATGATCGACGCGATCCTGACCAACACGATGCTGCCCGAAGTCTCGGTCGAGCTGCTCAACCGCCAGATGGGCGGCGAGGTGATCAACCGGATCGAGGTCAAGGTTAAGGACGACGACTTCGCCTACGAATTCGCCTGAGGCGAATGCGGAACATGGCGAAGCGACCGGGAGTGCTTGCGTGAAGACGACTTACGACATCGTCGAATACCCGTCGATGCTGCTGGAAACGGCGCATCCCGATGTCCACTGGGCTCTCGGTCGGCTTGCCGGGCTCGACATGCCCGATCCCTCGACGGCGCGCCTGCTCGAAGTCGGCGGTGGCGACTGCGTCAACCTGTTGAGCCTCGCCGCCGCCTGGCCGAAGTGCGATGCACACGGCTTCGACCTGTCCGAGGCAGCGATCGGGCGCGGGCAGGACCTCGTGAAGGCGGGGCGGTTCGACAACGTCACGCTTGCGGTCGACGACGTGATGGAGGCACACAAGCGCTATCCGGCGCGCAGCTTTGACTACGTCGTCGTCCACGGCCTTTATGCCTGGGTGCCGCCGCAGGTGCGCGAAGGCATCCTCGAGCTGCTCGACCACGTGTTGTCGGACAACGGCGTGGCTTTCGTCAGCTACAATGCGATCCCCGGCGGGCATTTCCGCAAGATGCTGCGCGACACGATCAAGTTCGAGCTCGAAGGCGTGGACGATCCCGACGAGGTCAAGCAGATCACGATGCGCGTCCTGCACGAATACCGCGACCGGACCGAAGACCACCCGATGATCGCCTGCCTCAAGGAGCATGTCGATTCGATGCTGGACCGGCCCTGGGGCGCGCTGTTCCACGACGAACTGGGAGAAGTCTACTATCCGCAGAAGCTCGTCGATGTCGTCCGCGCCGGCGCCCGGCACAACTTGCGCTACCTGACCGATTCGGGCCGGCACCTGAAGCTGCAGGGCTTTTTCGAGATCGGGGAAGATGCGCCCTTCAATTCCGCGAAGGCGGACGAGCTTATCCTGCGCAGGCAGATGCGCGGCGACTTCCGGGATATCCGCTTTTTCCGCCAGTCGCTGTTCGTCCGGCCCGAACGCCGGATCGACAGGACGATCGATTTCGAGCGCCTCTCGGACATGTGGCTCGCAACGCCGATGTCGCGCGGCGAGGACGGGCGCTTCCACGTCGGCAAGGACAATTTCGAGATACCCGACGGAGACTTGTCCGACGCGCTGGAGCAGGCCGGGTCGGTCTATCCGCTGCGCGTGAAGGTCTCCGACATCGCGCGCGGGCCGGACCAGCTGCGCCCGCTGCTCGCCATGTTCGCGCATCGTTTCCTGACGCTCCATCCGGGCCCGGAACCGTGGGTCCGCAAGCCCGGTGAGCACCCGAAACTGAGCCCGATGGTGCGCGCCAAGTTCGGGGCGGGGGACGAGGAAGTCTTCAACCTGGCGCAGGACAAGATCCGGATCGCGCAACCTCCGCTCCGGGCGTTCCTGGCAGCCGCGGACGGCTCCCGCACGATTCCGGAAATTGCCGCCATGGAACTCGGTGTCCCGGCCGAGGAGACCGAGCAGGCGCTGACCGTTGCTGCGCAGCGCGCCCTGCTGATCGCCTAGGCACCTTGCGCCGGCCCGATGCGCGCATCGTACCAGGCACCCAGCAGCCAGAGCCACGCCGCCCAGACAGCGAAGACGGCGGCGAAGCTGGCAAGGTCCGGCAGGTCGGCGCCCGCGAACCACCAGACGGTATGCATGAGGTAGGCGGCAAGCATCAGGATCGAGGCGATCAGCATTACCTTCTGCCGCCGCGACCACAGCAGGAGGAAGACCGCCGCGCCCGCGACTAGGGCGGATAAGGGCAGGAGACCGGGCGCGCCTTCGAAGCGGGCGAGGTACCAGCCCGCCGCGTCGGGCAGGTTGCCGTACCAGGCGATGAGGTACTGGACGACGCTGGCCCAGATCGACAGCAGCGCCAGCGACAGCAGCGTCGCCGCCAGGCTCCGGAACTCGATGCGGTCGCCCTTTTCGCGCTGGGCGAGGTGGTAGATGAAGGTGATCGCCAGCGCGCCGGCAAGGTGCCCCGTGATCGCGATGAACGGGACGATCGGCGTCCACCAGCGCGGCGCGCGCACGAGGTCCCAGTCGATCAGCAGCACGGCGAAGGCAGTGGCGACCAAGGGCAGTCCGATCATGGCGACCTCGCGGCGCAGCGGGCGCAGGCGGATCATCGCGGCGACGAAACCCAGCGCCAGCGCGAAACTCCCGGCGAGCCGCAGCAGCACGAACCAGTCCGCGAACCACGCCTCGCGCCGGGCCGTCTCCTCGATGCCGCGGGTGACGAGCGCGCTTGCCATCTCGGTCTGTCCGACGAGCGGCAGCGCCAGCACCAGGCACACGGGCAACGTCGCACCCGCCGGCAGCAGCTCGTCCTCGACGAGGTCGAGCCACTCGCGGCGCAGGAGGCTGCCGATCATCGCGAGCATCAGGCTGGCAAGCGCAAGGCCGGTGATCGCAGTGACGCCCATCCGCCAGCCGTCCGCATCGACCAGCCCGGCAAGGCCAGCCGCGACGACGGCGAGGGTGATCGCGGCCAGCACCAGCCAGGGGCGTGCAGAGAGCGGCTCAATCCTCACCGCGCAGGACCTCCACCCGCAGGACGCCGTCGCGAGCGGCAAGTTCGCGCTGCAGCCGGTCTGCCTCGTCCACCTCCGTCTCGACCGTCACGAGGATGCCGCTGTTGCCCAGCACGTCCGACATTTCCGAGGAGAACAGCCGGGCGCGCAGGTCGGGCAGGCCGGAATAGCGCAGGAATGCGACCGTCGACGCGATCGCCGTCCACATCATCGCCAGCGCGATCGAGACGAACAGGTACGTGAACCAGTTGACCGGGCGGCCGCCGATGTCCTGCGGGTAGGCCAGTCGCCCGGTGTAGTACTGGATCGCCAGTCCCGCCGCGACCGCGATCACGGCGACGACTGCCGCGATGTGCCCAAGCCGGACGGGCCGCGTCTCGGCCGGCGGCTTCGCATTTCGCAGCGGCACTTGCGAATGGATTTCGGCGCGATGGCCCTCGCGCAGGTCCGCGTAGAGATCGCACGCCGCGTCCTCGTCGGCGAGGCAGGCGACGATCAGCACGCTCATGCCACCAGCTCCGCATCGTCGGCGCGGGTTTCGTAGATCGAGACGACCGGGACGAACCGCACGAACAGGATCGCGATCAGCGCGAAGAGGCCCAGGCTGCCGAGCAGGATCATCCATTCGGTGATCGTCGGGACGTATGAACCGATCGGTCGCACCAGCCGGTCGTGGACGATGCCGATGACGAGGACGGCGAGCGAATCAGCCCAAGTGCCGACCGCGATGCACAGCGCGATGAACAGCGCCCACGGCGGGCTCATGCGGATGCGCCGGAACCACAGCAGCTGCGGGATCGCCTTGCTCAGGAGAACGCTCAGCCAGCTGATCCAGGCGACTTCGCTCGTCGTCCAGGCACCGAACGCGTCGAACCTGGACGGCGGGCCGAGGAATTCGACGAGGCCCGTCACTCCTACGAGAAACGTCGATATGAGGACGGCGGCGAGCACGATGTGCCCCAGCCTGTCCAGGATGTCCCGGTCGCCCGGATCGTGGAGTCCGAACGTCATCTTGAGGATCGCGATGAAGCCGAATGCGACGGCGAGGCCCGACGCCAGGTGGCTGAAGACGAGGCGGATGGGCAGTCCGCTGTCATGCCAGTCGGGCACGATGGTCGAGGCAAGCTCGAGCGCGACGACACTCTGCATCGCGAAGATGAAGGGTATCATCGCCAGCGCGACGAGGCGGTGTGCGCGGGCATGGTAGGCCCATTGCGCGCTCGAACCTGTCCACCCAAGCGCGAGCAGGCCGTAGATTTTCTTGCGCCGCCCCGGCTTCGCGCGGTCACGCATCAGCGCCATGTCGGGCAGCGCGCCGATGAAGACGAGCGTGGCGACGGTGATGAGGTGCGCGATGATTGCCCAGAAGTCCCAGGTGAGCGCGCTCAGCGGGTTGGGAAACAGCCCGGTCGATTGCGGGATCGGCGCGGTCCACCATGCCAGCGCGGGCCGGCCGAGGTGGATGACCGGGAACACGCCCGCGCAGATCGCCGCAGCCAGCGCAAGCGCCTCGGCGCAGCGGTTGACGGCAAGCCGGAGCGGCGCGCGCCACAGCACGAGCAGGCAGGTGAGCAGCGCGGTGCCGTCTGCGATGCCGATCCACCAGGAGTAGTTCGCGAGGTCGAAGCCCCAGACGAAAGGCATGTCGTTGCCCCAGCGCCCGATTCCGGCAATCGCGGTGATTGCAAGGCCCGCCACCAGAAGCGCGACGAACAGCGCCGCGATGCCGAGCGCGATCCACCAGCGCCGCCCGAAATCGTGCGACAGCGGCTTGCCGGCGATCGCCTCGAGACTGGCTTCGCGCTCAGCCATCGCCGCCGCCGTCCGCGTTCAGCCGCGCGAGATAGGTCGTGCGCGGCCTCAGGTTGAGCCCGTCGAGCAATTCGTAGTTGCGCGGGCTGCGCCGCGCCTGCGAAACTTCGCTGGCCGGGTCGGAGATGTCGCCGAACGTGATTGCCTGCGTCGGGCAGGCCTGCTGGCAGGCGGTCATCGGCACGCCGCCGCCCTCTTCGACGCGCGCCGCCTCTATCCGCTGCACGCAGTAGGTGCACTTTTCCATGACCCCGCGGTCGCGCACGGTGACGCGGGGGTTGGTGCCCTCGTCGGGCCGGTTCGCGGGATCCTCGCGATAGTCGTACCAGTTGTACTTGCGCACCTTGTACGGGCAGTTGTTCGAGCAGGACCGCGTGCCGATGCAGCGGTTGTAAGTCATCTGGTTCAGCCCCTCGCTCGAATGCGTGGTGGCGCCGACTGGGCACACCGGCTCGCACGGCGCGGTCTCGCAATGCATGCACGGCACCGGCTGAAACGCGGTTTCGGGATTGTCGCGCCGCCCGCGATGGTACTTGTCGATGCGCAGCCAGTGCATCGCGCGGCCCATCCGGGTTTCCTCCGGCCCGACGACCGGGATGTTGTTCTCCGCCTGACAGGCGATGGTGCAGGCGTTGCAGCCGATGCAGGCGTCGAGGTCGATCGCCATGCCCCATTGCCTGTCGGCACGCCGCTGCGGATCGACGAACGAGGGGCCGAACGGCTCGTCGCGGATCGCCGGTGCGCCTGGCCGGGTCCAGCGAACGGCATCGATATCGTCGGGGGTCTGGTAGGGGCTTGCCCGGACGAGCGCGACATGCCGGCCCGTCGCACGCAGGGTGACGCCGTACAGCAGCGGCCCGTCGCCGCGCAGGGCATAGGCGTTCGCTCCGATGCCCGATCCGACGCCTGCGAACTGTCGCCCGTAGCCGAGCGAGATGCCGAGCACCTCTTCCGCCTGTCCGGGCAGGATCCTGGCGGGAGCGGTCAGCCGCCGCGCGCCGTGGCGCAGCTCGATCTCGTCGCCGTCCTTCAGGTCGTAGCGGTCGGCCAGGGCGGGCGCGATGGTGACGGCGTTGCCCCAGGCAAGACCGGTCAACGGGTCGGGCAGCTCCTGCGCCCAGCCGTTGGCGGCCAGCGCCCCGTCCCAGACGGTCGCATCGGGCAGGAAGGCGAGTGCAAGGCCCTGCGGCGCGGCGAGCGACGGAGGCAGGGCCTCGATCGCCGTCGCCGGCGCGGCGGGAAGCGGCGCAGGGACGGGACTCCAGCTTTCCTGGCCCAGGTCCTGCGGCGAAGCACCGTGAGTCTGCGCGACGAGTTCGCGCTCGCTGCCCGTCACTCCTGCGAGCCGGGCGAGGAACTCGATCGCGCTGATCCCCGCGCCGGGAGCGACCGGTCGAACCGGCGATACCGAACCGTCGAACGCGCGCAGGTCGCCCCAGCTTGCAAGGTGCGGACGCGCCGCGAGGTGCGTTCCGCAAAGCCGCGCGGTTTCGTTGTCCTCCTCGCCGAGATAAAGGCTCGCCTTGGCCCCCGCCATCGCCTGCAAAAAGGGAACCTGGGCGGGGGCGTTGTACGCGGGATTGCCCGAGAGGATGAGCAGCCGCTCCACCTCGCCCGCCTCGAGCGCGGCTGTAACGTCGGCTATGCCCGGCAGGCCCTCGAGCGTGCTCTGCCATCGTTCCGGTATGGGCCCGCCATAGCGCGCGGCGAGCGCGGCGCGCAGGTCCCGCGGCACCTGCTCGCCAACCGCAAGGACGCCGCGGTCCCCGGCGGCATCGAGCGCAGCCGCGATCCGGCCGGCCTCGGGATCGGCGACGGGGTCCTCGGCGAGCGCGCGGGCGATCCGCTCGATCCGGGCGGGACCGGCGACGATCCGCCTGTCCGCGCGCGCGCCGGTCAGGCTCGGCACGCTTTCGGCGACGAGCATCGTGTGTGCCTCGCCCGCGTCCAGCGCCGCCCTGCGCCCCGCCATGAAGTCGGCGGCGTGGCGCACCTGCATCGGTCCGGGGCCGAGGAAGTCGGCGCCGAGGCTGACGATTGCGTGCGCCGTGTCGAGGCCGGCTACGGCGTTCGCGGCGAGTGCGATTGGGCGATGCGCATAAAAGCGCGCCTGCGGCAAGGCCGCGCGCGCCTCCTCTACCATGCGCTCGAGCGTAGGCGATGCCACGGGCTCGATCAGGATGTGCAGGCCCGCGCCGCCGCCTTGCCGGGCCGACCGAGCCAGCGCATCGATTGCGGCGTGAAGCTTTTCCGCTGCTCCTGCACCGCCGCGAAGCAGCGCGCGGTCCGGGCGGGCGGGGTCGTAATACGAAAGGATCGCGGCCTGCGCGAAGATGTTGCTTCGCCCCAAACTCGCCGGATGGTCGGGATCGCCCTCGATTTTCACCGGCATCCCGTTCGCGGTCTTGACGATCACTCCGAAGCCGAGGCCATTCATCGCAAGTGTCGTGCGCCGGTCGGTCGTGTCCCAGTCGCGCGAACCGGGGCTTGCCTTCCGTGCCGGGTTGCCGCCCTCGCAACCCGAAGCAAGCGCCAGCGCGGCCGACGCGCCCATCAGCCGCATCGCCATGCGCCGGTCGACCAGCGCCGCTTCGGCAAGGTGTGGGAAATGCAGGCGGGCTTGGTCGATCGCATGGGCCTCGCCGCCGATCTCGCGCCACAAGGCCCCACCGTCCATGTCGCCCGGCTCCGCCATCAGTAGTGGCACACCGAGCAGTCGGTGAGGTCGCGGCGCCAGTCGGAATGGATCGCTATGCGCCTGCCCTCGACGAACTTGCCGTCAGCGGACTGGGCCGCGCGGTGGCAATCGACGCAGAAATCCATGGTCAGGCTCTTCGCCTTCTCTACTTGCTCCATCTCCTCGACCTTGCCGTGGCAGGTGGCGCAGGTGACGCCAGCCCTGGCGTGAGCGCCGTGGTGGAAGCGGGCATGGTCCGGCAGGAAGCTCACCGCCTTCCATGCGACCTGCCGGTCGCCCGCCTGCGCTTCGTGCAGCGGGCGCAGGTCCGGCGTGCCGCGAAACAGCCCTTCATGGCATTCGAGGCAGACCGCGTTGGCGGGAATGCCCGCGCTTGCCTTCGTTTCCGCACCCGCGTGGCATCGCTCGCAGGTCAGGCCGACTTCCTCGATATGCTGCTTGTGGCTGAATGGGATCGGCTGCTCGGCCTTGCTGCCGACGCCGTGCGCCGCGCCCGTTGCCGACCGCACGATGAGGATCACGACGACGGCCCCGATGAGCAGCAGCGGCAGCCACGCCAGTCGCCGGAGCCGCCTGACTTCCTTCGCGGTGAAAAGCTGCGCCATCGGCACTGGAAACCCATCGCGTCCGCATGTGTTCCTTTCGCGACGGACGCTGGTTCGAACCCGGAACCGAAAGTGCGGCCCGTCGGTTTGCGCGCGACGGGAAGGCGGGAAACGATGGCGGGGCATACCACTTCGAAAGCGGCGAGTTGAAAAGGGGCGCGGCCCTCGTCCTCGAAGCCGCCGGGCCGGAAGCGGCGCCGGTTTCCGTCCTGTCGGTCGCGCTGTTCGTCGGCGGCGGGCTAGTCCTTCTCGTCGTCCTCGTCTGGCTAGGCATCGCCCTGTTCGGGCCGCAGCGCTGGCGCGAGCGGTTTTCGGGCGAAAGGCCGATCCTTGGCCTTGGCCTTGCATTTCCGGTTGTGGTGCTGACCGGCCTGCTCGTTATCGGCCTTGCCATGACCGCCTCGCTGTCTTCGAGCGAGGCGAAGCCGGGCGCGCTACCGATCCGTATCGAGGGGGAGCAGTGGTGGTGGCGGGTGAGCTACCCAGGCTTCGAGACCGCGAACGAAATCGTCATTCCGACGGGCCGGCCGGTGCAGCTCCAGCTCGTCTCCGACAACGTCATCCACAGCTTCTGGGTGCCGCAGCTTTCAGGCAAGCGCGACATGATCCCCGGGCACGACAACCGGCTGAACATCCAGGCGGACCGGCCCGGCACCTACTTCGGCATCTGCGCTGAATACTGCGGCGGCCCGCACGCGCTGATGCAGATGCGCGTCCACGCGCTGGCGCCTGCCGACTACGCGCGCTGGGAAGCGGGGCAGCGGCGGCGGGCGGCGGTTCCGGGCGGGCCGGAAGCACGCGAAGGCGCCGAGCTTTTCCTGACCATCGGCTGCGGCAAGTGCCACACGGTGCGCGGCACGCCGGCCAACGGCCACGAGGGGCCCGACCTCACGCACATTGCCTCGCGCAGCACGCTCGCTTCGGGGATCATGCCGATGGGGCGCGACGAACTGACGCGCTGGACCCGGCGCGCGCAGGACATCAAGCCCAACAACCTCATGCCCGAATATCCCTATGCGCCGGTGCGCGAGATCGACGCGATCTCGGCCTACCTGATGGAGCTCGAATGACCGCGGAGGAACGCTTCGAGGCATTCGAGAAGGCGAAGGCGAACCTTCCCGACCGCGCGCCCCGGCCCGAAGGCGAGCTGGAACTGCTCGAGAAGGTATGGGCTAAGCCCCGCGGCTGGCGCGTCCTGACGGTAGTCAACAACGACTACGTCGGTTCGTGGTACGTCGGCGCAGCGCTGCTTTTCTTCGTGCTGGCGGGCATCCTTGCCCTGCTGATCCGCCTGCAACTCGCCATGCCGCTCAACGAATTCATGGGGCAGGAGACCTACAACCAGGTCTTCACCATGCACGGCACGATCATGATGTTCCTGTTCGCCGTGCCAGCGGTGGAGGCAGCGGGCGTGCTGCTGTTGCCGCAGATGTTCGCCGCCCGCGACCTGCCCTTTCCGCGCCTCTCGGCCTTCGCCTTCTGGGCCTACCTGATCGGCGGTCTCGTGTTCTTCACCTCGTTGTTCTGGGGAGTCGCGCCCGACGGCGGCTGGTTCATGTACCCGCCGCACACCAGCTACGTATTCTCGCCCGACAGCAACCAGGACTGGTGGCTGCTGGGCATCGGCTTCATCGAGATTTCCGCGATCGCGGGCGCCATCGAAATCGTCGTCGGCACGCTGAAGACGCGTTCTCCGGGCATGACGCTCGACAAGCTGCCGGTGTTCGGCTGGGCGATGCTGGTCTTCGCCGCGATGATCATAGTCGGGTTTCCCGCCGTCATCCTCTCGACGATCCTGCTCGAACTGGAACGCGCGTTTCACTGGCCGTTCTTCATCGCCGGGCAGGGCGGCGACCCGCTGTTGTGGCAGCACCTGTTCTGGTTCTTCGGCCACCCCGAAGTCTATATCATCTTCCTGCCCGCCGCCGGCCTGATGTCGATGATCATCCCGGTCGTCGCGCGCACTTCCCTCGTCGGGTACCGGCTCGTCGTCTTCGCGCTGATCGCGACCGGGTTCATCGCGTTCGGCGTTTGGGCGCACCACATGTTCGCGACCGGCATTCCCGACATTTCGGTCAGCTTCTTCTCGGCAGCGTCGATGGCGGTCTCGATCCCGGCGGGCGTGCAGGTCTTTGCGTGGATCGGCACGCTCATGGCGGCGAAGAAGATCGAGTTCAACGTGCCCGCGCTGTTTTCGATCGGGGCCATCGTGATCTTCGTGATCGGCGGTCTGACCGGCGTGATGGTGGCGATGGTGCCGTTCGACTGGCAGGCGCACGACAGCTACTTCGTCGTCGCGCACCTGCACTACGTGCTGATCGGCGGGATGGTATTCCCGCTGTTTGCCGCGATCTACTACTGGACGCCGATGGTCAGCGTTAACGCGCTGTCCGAAAAGCGCGGCAAGTGGGCGTTCTGGCTGATGTTCGCAGGGATGAACCTGACTTTCATGATCATGCACTGGACGGGCATGATGGGCATGCCGCGCCGGGTTTATACCTACCTGCCCGAACAGGGCCTCGGGACGGTGAATCTTATCGCGACGGTGGGCGCGTTCGTATTCGCCGCCGGTATCGCCATCGTGATGCTCGACCTTATCCAGAAGTTCCGCTTCGGAGAGCCACCTGCGGGCAACGTATACGGCGGCGGCACGCTCGAATGGCTGCCTCAGGGGGACTACGCTGCACGCTCGATGCCGGTCGTCGACAGCCTCGAGCCGCTCTGGGACCACCCCGAACTCGCCGAGGAGTCCGACAAGGGCCAGTGGTTCCTCCCCGACTCGCCTACCGGGCGGCGCGAGACGATCGTGACCAGCCCTGTCTATGCCGTGCCGCAATACATGGTGACGATCCCCGGCCCGAGCGAGTGGCACCTGTTCGCCGCGATCGGCACGGCGGGCTTCTTCCTCGCGCTGACGGTCAAGCTGCTGTCGCTGGCGGCCGTTTTCGCGATCCTGGCGGTCTATTCGGTATGGCGCTGGATGTGGGAGCTGGAGGGAGAGCCGGGGCCGGACATCGCAATCGGCGGCGGCATGAAGATCCCGCGCTACGTCTCGGGGCCAATGAACCACGGGGTGTGGGCCGCATGGGTGCTCGTCACCGTGCTCGGGATGATCTTCGCGTGCTCGATCTTCGCATGGTTCTTCCTGTGGGGACGCCAGCCCGGCTTCTGGCCGCCCGCCGGCCTGCTGCCGCCCACCACCGACGGCCTGCTGGCATCGGGCGCTCTTTACCTCGCCAGCGGCTTCGCGGTCTGGCGCGCGACCGCCTCGCTCCCTGCGAAGGGCGAGAGCGCGGTGCGATACGCACTGTGGCAGGGCGGAGCGCTCGTGCTGCTGGCCGCTGCGTTCGCAGTCGAACTGATAAGCCGCTGGCATATCTCGCCGTCCGCCAACGCCTACGGCGCGATGGTCTACCTCTACAGCTTCCTGAACGGCGAGGTGATCGCGATGCTGGCGATCTACGCCGCGTTCAACATCGCCGCGTTCTGGAAGGGCCGGATGGATCGCGAACGGCGTGTCGGGCAGGAATGCCTGCAGATCCTGTGGCTGTTTCTCGTCGCGCAGGCGCTCATCGGTTTCGTGATCGTCGGCGGCTTCAAGGTGCTGGCATGAGGGCGCAGGACGACAAGCTTACGCCGTGGGTCGCGATGCTCGGGCCGCCGACGCTGTGGTTCGTGCATTTCGGCTTCGTCTATGCGAGCGCGAGCCTCGAGATGGTGTTCACCGAGCGCGCCACGCTGCTTTCGCGCCTCGTCATCGCGGGCGGGACGCTGCTTTTCCTCGCCGTCATCGGCTGGCTTGGCTGGAAGGCTCCGCGCTTCGCCCCGGTCGCGGGAAAGGTGCGCGAATTCTGGATCGGCGTGACGCGGATCACCGCCGCCGTATCGGCCATCGCGGTCGTCTACCAGGCGATGCCGGCCTTGTTGGTCTGAGGCGGCACCGGCCCGCTCCCCCACCGGGCCACCCATGGAATACTGCCGTTGTGTTGCCGGGTGGGGGAGCGACGGCGCCGTTGCATCACACGTCGGGCAGCTTCTGGTCGGCAAAGCCCCAGCCCGCGAGCGACTTCGATCGCGCGCGTTTCAGCAGCTTGTCGGCATCGTCGATGGAGAACGCATCGGCGCCGTCGAAGCCCGAAAGCTCGTTCCACGCGATCGGCGCGGCGACCGGAGCACCGCTGCGCGCCCGCGCCGAGTAGGGCACGACCGCCGTCGCGCCGCGCTGGTTGCGCAGCCAGTCGATGAAGATCTTGCCCTTGCGCTTGGCCTTGCTCATCGTCGCGGTGAAGCGGTCGGGCTCGGCCAGCGCGAGAGCTTCCGAAAAGCGGCGGGCGAAATCCTTGTGCACGTCCCAGCCGTGGCCGGGCAGGACCGGCGCGACGACATGGACGCCCTTGCCGCCCGACAGCATGGCGAAACTGGTAAGCCCGATGTCGCGCAGCCGGTCGCGGATGTCGGTTGCCGCCTGCTTCACGTCGCGGAAGTCCAGCCCCTCGTCGGGGTCGAGGTCGAAGATGAGGCGGTCGGGCTTCTCGACCGCGCTTGCCCGCGAACCCCAGCCGTGGAATTCGATCGTGCCCATCTGTACGCACTGCAGGATGCCCACGGCATCGTCGATGTAGAGGTAGTCTTCCGCCGACCCGTCCTTCTCGGTGATCGGAACCTTTCGCACGTGATCGCCGAAGCCGCCGCTGTCGTGCTTCTGGAAAAAGCACTTCTTCGCGCGCCCCTGCGGACATCGCACCAGGCTGATCGGCCTGTCGGCGGCGAAAGCGAGCATCAGCGGCGCGATGCTGTAGTAATAGTCGGCAAGCTGGCCCTTTGTCTGGCCGCTGTCGGGAAACACGACGCGGTCGCGGCTGGAGATCGCGACCTTCGTCTCGGGCGCGGCCTTTGCCCCTGCCTGCGCCTGTTCGGGCGTCACCTCGTCGGCATCCTTGTCGGTTCGCAGGCCGAGGAAGCTGGCGTGCCGGACGCGGCCCTCGGCGGTAAATTCGGCAAAGGCGATCTCGGCAACGAGCCTGGGCGTCACCCAATGTGCCCCGCGCGCGTCGGATTTCGGCACGTCGAGCGGCGGCGTCTTGCGTGCGATGCGTGCCAGTTTCGAGGACAGGTCGTCGAGCGTATCGGCGTCGAAGCCGGTTCCGACCTTGCCCTTGTAGGCAAGCTCGCCGCCCTTGTGCTGGGCGAGGAGAAGCGAGGCGAAGGGCCGCGCCTTCGAAGTGCTTTGCGACCAGCCCACAATCACGAATTCCTGCCGGTTGGTGCACTTCACCTTGACCCAGCTTTTCGAGCGCCGCCCGCGATAGGGCGCGTCGATCCGCTTCGAGATGATTCCCTCCTGCCGCGCGTCGCACATCGCCCTAAGGAGCTTTTCGCCCGCGCCGATGACATGGTCGGCGACGTGGATCGGCGGGCGTGCATCGCGCAGCAGCGCTTCGAGGCGTTCCTTGCGCTCGATGTTCGCAAGTCCGGTCAGGTCCCGACCGTCGAGTTCGAGGAGGTCGAAGGCATGGAAATCGAGTGCGTCGGCCTGCGACTGCGAACCGTGGCCGCGCTTGAGCACCGCCTGCAGCGTCGAGAAGTCCGGATTGCCGTCGTTACCGCGCGCGACGATCTCGCCGTCGATCAGGCAGGGCGGCAGGCCGAGCGCGGCGACGTGCTGTGCGAGCGGGCCGAACTTGTCGGTCCAATCATGGCCGTTGCGCGTGTAGACGCGAACCACCTCGCCTGCCGCAGAGACAAGCGCGCGGTACCCGTCGAACTTTATCTCGTGCATCCAGCCATTGCCCGCCGGAACCTCGTCGACCAGCGTCGCCAGTTGCAAGGCGCGGAATATCGGAGGCTTGTCCGGGGTCTTCTGGCGCTTGCGCGCCGGCTTGCCGGCGTCAGCGTTGTGCTCGGCAGCGGCCTTCATCTGCGCCTTGAAGTCCTTCCCGTCCTTGCCCTCCAGCGCGAAGCGGCCTTCCTTGTCCGCGGCGATTTCCGCCATCGAGCGGCCGGTCAGCACGCTCGTCAGGCAATGCTCGACGAGGCGGTCGCCCTCTTCGGCGTATTCGTCGCGTATCTTGCGCAGCAGCCAGTTTTCGCGCTTCTCGCCCTTGCGCGGTTTCATCCGGACGAGCAGCCACTCGCCCTTCATCCGCTCGCCGTGGAGCACGAAGTGGAGGTGGCCTTCCGCGAGGTCCTTCGCGCTCTTGCCCGCGATCGGCTCCCACGTGCCCTTGTCCCAGAGCATGACCGAGCCGCCGCCGTACTCGGCCCTGGGGATCGTCCCTTCGAATTCGGCGTAGGCGAGGGGGTGGTCCTCGGTGCGCACGGCAAGGCGCTTGTCGTCGGGGTCGGGGCTGGGGCCCTTCGTGACCGCCCAGCTCGTGAGCACGCCATCGGTTTCCAGCCGCAAGTCCCAGTGCAGCCGCGTCGCATCGTGCTTCTGGACGATAAAGAGATTGCCGTCGTCGCTTCCCTTCGCCTCGCCCGCGGGTTCGGCGGTCTTCGCGAAGTCGCGCTTTGCGTTGTAGTCGGCAAGCGGGTCGGCCTTGCTCAATTGCCGACCTCCTCTTCGTCATTCTCGGCGTCCTTCTCGTCGAGCCTGCGATCCTCGCTGAAAACCTTTGATTCGATGGTGCGCAGCAAGGTCATCATGACCAGGCTGATAAGCGAAGCGATCAGGACCAGCGGCCATTGCCCGGCGCCGCAGGCGATGCCGATCACGCTCGCCAACCACAGGTGCGCGGCGGTGGTCAGGTTGTGCAGGCGCCCCCGGCTGAACACGACGAGCCCCGCCCCGACGATGCCGATGAACGCGCCCGTCGCTTCGTACAGGCGCAGCGCATCGACCCGCTGGCTGTCGAGCTGGAAATTGAGATTGAGGATCGAGACGGTCAGCGCGGCGGCGGAGAAGCACACGATGCCGTGCGTGCGCATGCCGGCGGCGTGCCCCCTGATCTCGCGGTCGAGGCCGAGGAGCAGCCCCAGGATCGCTGCGACGCCGAGCCGGAGCAGCACGTTCCAGTCGAGGAATTCAAGGGGGACGTGGGGGTTCAGTTCCACGGGGATCAGGCCCGCTTGCGGCTGCGCCCGGACGAGGATTTCGAGCGGGCCGGAGATTTCGAGCGGGACGGGGATTTCGATTTCGACGAACCCGAACCCTTCGATGCCGACTTGCCGTCGCCCTCGACCGACTGCCTGAGCGCGGCCATCAGGTCGATGACGTTGCCGCCGGACGACGCCGGTCCTTCCTCGACGTCCTCGATGACGGCGTCGCCCTTTGCCTTCGCCTTCTTGTCGATCAGGTCCTTCAGCGCGGCGACGTAGCGGTTCTCGAACTCCCCGGGTTCGAACGGCGCGGTCTTCTTGTCGATCAGCGTCGCCGCAAGGTCGAGCAGCTCTTCCTCGGGATCGTCGTCGGGGATGTCGCGGAAATAGGTTTTCGCCTCGCGCACCTCGTCGGCATAGCGCAGCATTTCGAGAACGATGCCCTTGCCGCAGGGCTTGAGCGAGACGAGCTGTTCGCGGCCGCGCACCGAAAGCTGGCCGAGAGCCACCTTCTTCGAAGCGCGCAGCGCCTCGCGCAAGACGATATAGGCTTCCTCCGCCAGATCGTCGGCGGGAACCACGTAATAGGGCTTCTCGAAATAGAGCACGTCGATCTCGTGCGCCTCGACGAACTGCACGAGTTCGAGTGTCTTGCGGCTTTCGATCCTGACCGCCTCGATCTCCTCGTTCTCGAGCAGGACGTAGTTGCCCTTCGAAATCTCGTAGCCCTTGATGATCTCGTCGGTGCTGACCGGACCGACGCCCGGCACGACCTTTTCGTACTTCACCGGCTTGCCGCTCGGCTCGTGGATCTGGCGGAAGCTGATCGACGCGCCCGACTTGGTCGCAGGATAGATCTCGACGGGAATCGATACCAGCGCCAGCCGGATCTGGCCTTGCCAATACGCACGTGCTGCCATCGCGATAGACCCCTTTCCGGGAACAAAGCTCCCGAAAGGGGTGCAGGTTCCCGAACGCGGGGGCTCAGGCGCCCTTGAAGTGATCCACGATCCGCGGGTCGAGCGGCTCGCGAAAGCGGACGATCACGTGCTTGCCGCGCCGTTCCTCGGCCACGACGGCTAGCGGGCCGATCGCGCCGATCCATAGCGAGGCTTCGCCTTCAGCCAGCATCGTGCCCGTCTCGCTCACGAGGTCGCACCTGTCCGCTGCCAGGTGCGATACCAGCACGCCCGCAGCCTGGGTCGCGCTGACGCAATCGCCGTGAATAGCCATTGTCCGGCTCCGCTCGCCATTGATGCGCGTCGCGCCAGGGCCGATCCGCCCTCGACGACGCTCCTGCCGTTGAACGACGACTGTTGCCGGAGAGTTTCATGCTGGAGGCGTTTATCGGCCAGTCGCTCGCCAGATGCGGCGGGCGGATCGCGCGCTTGCGGCGGCCGCGTCTGTCGGGAACATATGTGAATATCAGGCGATAAGCTTATGGGGATAAGGCGTCGCACTTGCCGTGACGACGCCCGCCATCTACCGTTAACAAAGATCAATACCGCTTTTCCTGCGGCGCACGCCTCGAAGAAGATCCTGTTTGACCGATAGCGATTACCCCCTCTCCGGCCTGTTCCTGAGGGGACGGTTGCGTCACGCGATGACCGAAGAGGACAAGTCGGTTCTCGAAGGACTGTTCGGAGAGCCGGTTCGCCTGAACGACGGCGCCCGCATCGTCAGCCGGGGCGAAGTCGCCGATCGCAGCACCTTGCTGATCGACGGCTTCATCGCGCGCTCGATCACCGACAAGTCGGACGGGCATATCGTCGGCCTCCAGGTACCGGGCGATTTCGTCGACCTCCACGCCTTCGCGCTCAAGCGCCTCGATCACGATGTGACGGCGATCGGGACGGTAAGCGTCGTCTACGCCAGCCACGAGAGGCTGACGGGCGTAATGCGCGAGCAGCCGCACCTTGCCCGCCTGCTGTGGTTCTCGACGCTGCTCGACGCGGCGATCCACCGCGAGTGGATCCTGAAGCTTCAGGAACTGCGCGCCGACCAGAGGCTGGCGCACATCATCGTCGAATTGTGGCACAGGCTGGAATTCGTCGGGCTGGCCGATCCCCACGGCTTCAACATGCCGCTGTTCCAGTCGCATCTGGCCGACGCCTGCGGGACCACCGCGGTCCATATCAACCGCGTCATCCGGTCGCTGCGCGAGCGCGGGCTGGTCGAGATCAACCGGGGACGGGTCACGATCCCTGACAGGACCGCGCTGGAGGAATTCGCCGGCTTCCGGCGGGACTATCTCTACGGCGAAGGGACGCTGGCGGTCGGGACCGAGCTGGGGCCGTTCTGACGGGCGATCAGTTCGCCCGCTGCTTCTGGAACAACTCGGCGACGAAATCCTCGCGCCACTTCACCACGTCCTCTTCGCGCACCGACTTCATCAGCGCTTCGTAGCGCTTCTTGCGCTCGGTCCTGGGCATGGCGAGGGCTCGGCTGATGGCCTCGCTCACTTCCTCGGCGCTGTGCGGGTTGATCATCAGCGCGTCGGGCATCTGCGAGGCCGAGCCCGCAAAGCGGCTGAGGATCAGCACGCCGGGGTCCTCCGGGTCCTGCGCCGCGACATATTCCTTGGCGACGAGGTTCATCCCGTCGCGCAGCGGAGTGACGAGACCTATATCCGCCGCGCGGTAGTATCCCGCCAGTTCGGCGCGCGGATAGCCTCGGTTGACGTAGCGGATGGGCACCCAGTCGACATCGGCGTGCGCGCCGTTGATGTGGCCGGTCTTGGTCTCGAGGTTCTCGCGAATGTTCTGGTACGAAGCGACGAGTTCGCGCGAGGGCGGGGCGATCTGCAGAAGGATGACGCCGCCCGCCATCTCGGGATTGTCGGACAGGAAGCGTTCGTAGCTGTCGAACCGTTCCGCCAGACCCTTCGAATAGTCGAGGCGGTCGACGCCGATGATGATCTTGCGGTCCCGCGCGCTCTTCACGAGGCGGTCGCAGGCGTCCTGCGCCATCTTCGAGCGCGCTCCCTCGGTGAATTCGTCGAAATCGATGCCGATCGGGAATGCCTTCGCCTGCACCGTCCGGCCCTTGTACTCGACTGTGCCGTCGGGGTGCGTTTTCCCGCCCAGTTCCTTTTCCACGTAGTGAAGGAACGATTCGAGCCATTCCTGCGTCTGGAAGCCGATCAGGTCATACTGCAGCATCGACGTGACAAGACGCTCGTGGAAGGGGAGCGACACGAACAGCCGCGTCGGCGGCCAGGGAATGTGCAGGAACAGGCCAATGCGGTTCTTGACGCCCTTTTCGCGCAGCATCGCACCAAGCGGCAGCAGATGGTAGTCGTGAACCCAGACGAGGTCGTCGGGCTCGACAAGCGGCATGACCGACTGCGCGAACCGCTCGTTCACGCGTTCGTACCCGCTGCCGAAGTGCCGCTCGTACTCGGTCAGGTCGATGCGGTAGTGGAACAGCGGCCAGAGCGTCCGATTGGCGTAACCGTTGTAGTATTCGTCAATGTCCTGCTGCTCGAGGTCGATGGTCGCGGTGGTCACGCCCTCGTTGCGCTGCATGTCGAGGTGGCCGGTGAACTCCTCGGTCTCCTTGCCCGACCAGCCGAACCAGATACCGCGATGCTCGCGCAGCGCGGCCGAGAGGGCGACCGCGAGGCCGCCCTGCGCGCCCGCCGCGCTTTGTGCCTTGGGGGCCGAAACCCGGTTCGAAATGACGATGAGCCTGCTCATCTGACGTCTCTCCACAGCCGGGACAGCAGCCCGGCGCAATTGATTATCCCGACCAGCGAATAGGTCTGCGGGAAGTTGCCCCACAGTTCGCCCGTCTCGAAGTCCATGTCCTCCGACAGGAGGCCGCTCTGGGTACGGTGGCTGAGCATCGTCTCGAAAAGCTGGCGGGCCTCGGCGTCGCGCCCTGCCAGGTGCAGCGCCTCGATGAGCCAGAACGTGCAGATGTTGAACGCGGTTTCCGGCCTGCCGAAATCGTCTTCCGAATCGTAGCGGAGCATGTGCTCGCCGCGGCGCAGCGCCTTCTCGACCGCGGCCAGTGTCGCCTGGAAGCGGTCGTCGCGCGAATCGACGAAGCGCAGCTCGACGAGCTGCAGGAGGCTCGCATCGAGCTCCTCGCCGCCGAAGCTGGCGGCGTAGTGGCCGGCTTTCTCGTTCCAGGCATTTGCCTCGATCGCCCCTCTGATCGCGTTCGCGCGGTCGGTCCAGAATTTCTGGCGGTCCGCGAGTCCCAGCACCTCGGCGGCATTGGCGAGCCTGTCGCACGCCGCCCAGCTCATCACCGTGCTGTAAGTGTGAACCGCGGTGCGGGTGCGAAGTTCCCACAGGCCGGCGTCGGGCTGGTCGTGCATCTTCCACGCCATCTCGCCCACTTTCTCCAGGCTGGCGAAGTCCTCCTCGTTCGCCATGCGAAGCAGTCGCCGGTCGTAGAAGGCCTGGATGTTCGGCAGGATGATCTGTCCGTAGCAGTCGTTCTGCACCTGGTGGTAGGCCGCATTGCCGACGCGTACCGGCCCCATGCCGCGATAGCCTTCCAGCCCGTCGGCCTCCCATTCGACCAGCTCGCGCTGGCCGGTGACCGAATAGAGCGGCTGGATCATCCCGCTTTCCGAATCGTCGACGAGGTTGCGCAGGTAGGCGAGGTATTTCTCGAGCACGTCGAGCGCGCCCAGCCGGTTCAGAGCCTGCACGGTGTAGTACGCATCGCGGATCCAGCAGTAGCGATAGTCCCAGTTGCGCTGCGAATGCGGCGCTTCCGGGATCGACGTGGTCAGCGCCGCGACGATCGCGCCCGTGCCCTCGTGCTGGCAGAGCTTCAGCGTGATCGCGGCGCGGATCACCGCGTCCTGCCATTCCAGCGGGGTCGCAAGGCCGCGCACCCACAGCCGCCAGTAGGCCTCGGTAGCCTCGAGCATGCCGTTGACCTCGTGCGCGACGTTGCCGACGAAGGGCTCGTCCGGACCGAGGAAGAAGTGCAGGTCGCGCTCGATCCGAAAGTACCGCTCCTCGATCAGGTAGCCGACGGACGCATTGGTGGTCAGCCGCAGCGGATGCTTGTCGACCAGGTAGCGGATGTGATTGGTCCCGTAGGTCATCGCCGCGAGCGAGGAACCGTAGCCGTTCATCGGCATCAGCCGCATCTTGAGGCGCGGGGAGCCGCAGACCGGGCGGATGATCCGGATATAGGACACCGGGCGGAACATCCTGCCCGTGCGCTCGAAGCGCGGGCAGAAGTCGATGACGAGAACCTCGCCGCCCGACTTGTCGACAAGGCGGGTCAGCAGGATCGGCGTGTTGCGCATGTAGCGCTGGTCGACCGAGACCTGATCCTCGAGCTCGACATCCCACGAACCGCCCAGCATCTCGTCGCCGCCGTTGCGCAGCAGCGAGCAGAACACCGGATCGCCGTCGACGCGCGGGACACAGCCCCAGACGAGGCTGCCCTTCGTGTCGATGAGGCCGCTTACCTGGCAATTGCCGACGGGCCAGAGTTCGAGGTTGTTCATGCCAGCGCCGCCTTCAGCCAGCGGTGGACCTCGCCGACGCCCGAAAGCCGCCAGCCCGCCGCGCTTTCGCGCTCCTCGCCGACAAGGATGGCGGTGCCGCCGTGCTCGCGCACGATCTCGAATGCGTCTTCGTCGGTCACGTCGTCTCCCAGGAAAAGGGGTGTGGCATCGCGGAATTGCTCCATGTCCATGAACCTGGCGACCGCGCTGCCCTTGTCCGATCCGGGCGTGAGCAGTTCGACCACCATCTTGCCACGCTTCATCTCGAGGCCGAGGCGCGCGGAGAGCTCGCTGGCGAGTTCGAGGACCGCATCCTCGCGGGCGGGAGCCGCGCGGTAATGCATCGCGATGCCGAGCGGCTTCGCCTCGGCCAGCAGTCCCTCGCTGTGCGAGACGAAATCGCGGACCTCGTCCTCGGCTTCGCGCGGGAGCGGCGGGGCGAGCAGTTCGACCGCGTCGCTGCCCGACGGGCGGAACTCGCCGCCGTGCGAGCCTGCATAGGCGACGTCGAGCTTGCCGAGGTGCCGGTCGAGATCGGCTACCGCGCGCCCGCTGACGATCGCGAGGCGTCCGTCGAGCCGGGTCGAGAGCGCATCGAGCAGGCCGGGCAGCGCCGGGTCCACCGCGATGGCATCGGGCTGCGGCGCGATGTCGACGAGCGTGCCGTCGAAATCGAGGAACAGCGCGCAATTGGCCGAGCAATCGAGCGGCGGCGGGGCGGGAAGCGCGTTCCGGCCCGCCGGGCGACAATCGTTGGTGTCGGTGGTCATCGGGTCCAGAGTAATAGCAGCGCGGCCCCGCACGCCAACCGGAAATCCTTCGGTTGCTGCGCGTGCAATCGCCCTTGCCCCGCTTGCAACCTCGGGACCGGCGCGCCATGTGTGCGCTCGCGAAACGTGTGCGCTCGCAGAACGGGGGCGCCGGTATACGCGCCAGGCAGGCGCGTCCCACACGCCCGGGGGATTGCCAGGGAGATGCCCATCCTCGACATGGAAGCCCTTATCGGACCGGTCGAACGGTTCTTCGCCGACTATCCGGCCATGCAGCCCGTCGCTGCCGTCACGGTGCTGCTGCTTGCGGCATTCGTTGCGAACTGGCTGGTGAAGAAGATTGTCGTCAGGCTCATCAAGAAGGCGGTTTCCGCGTCGAAGCTGCGCGACGAATCGCTGCATATCGGCGCGATGGTCACCCACCTTTCGAACGCGGTGCCCGCGCTGATCATCCAGCAGGGCGTCGAGGTGATTCCGGAGATACCGGACAAGGCCGTGACGATCGTCCAGAACGTGATGGCCGCGTTCATCATTTTCACGATAGCGCGTGCCGTTTCCGACGTCCTCGATCTCGTCAACGACACCTACGAGCAGCGTCCCGACGCCGCGAGCCGCCCGATCAAGGGCTATGTCCAGGTCGGCAAGATCCTTGTCTACGCGGGCGCGACGATCATGATGATCGCGGCGCTGATCGGGCAGTCGCCGCTGCTGCTGCTGTCGGGCCTCGGCGCGCTGGCGGCGGTGCTGATGCTGGTGTTCCGCGACACGATCCTGTCGCTCGTCGCGTCTGTCCAGCTTCGCTCGAACGACATGCTGCGCGTCGGCGACTGGATCGAGATGCCGCAGCTCAACGCCGACGGCGACGTGGTCGACATCGCGCTGCATACGGTGAAGGTGCAGAACTTCGACAAGACGATCACGTCGATCCCGACGCATCGCCTCATCTCCGATTCCTACCGCAACTGGCGCTCGATGCGCGAATGGGGCGGGCGGCGGATCAAGCGTGCGCTCTACATCGACCAGACGACCATCGGCTTCGTCTCGGGCGATGACTGGGAAGAGATGCGCCGCTTCTTCCTCCTGCGCCCCTACTGGGAGCGCAAGGAAGCCGAGCTTGCCGACTGGAACGCCAAGGTCGCCGAGCAGGGCGGCTGCAACGTCAACAAGCGAAGGCCGACGAACATCGGAACCTTCCGCGCCTATATCCTGGCCTATTTGTCGGCGCATCCGGACGTCAACCCGAAGGGCACCAAGCTCGTGCGCCAGCTCGATCCGGGGGAGAAGGGGCTGCCGCTGGAAATCTACTGCTTCACCGGCACCACCGCCTGGCCCGAGTACGAACGCATCCAGTCGGACATCTTCGACCACCTTATCGCCATTGCGCCCGAGTTCGGACTGCGCATCTTCCAGCACCCGAGCGGGCACGACCTGACACTTGCGATGCGCGACTTCGCCGCGCGCGAGGGCGCGGGCGGTGCGGAGACCGGCGAAACGGGGACGGGCGCGGCGTGAGCGCGTTCTACCTCACCCTGCTGGCGGTTGTGCTGACGGGGTGGGGCGCACGCGACCAGCTGGCGCTTGCTGGCATGACCGCGGCCGGCGGCAGGCGGCCCGCCGCGCTGGCCATTGCCTGCGTGCTGGCGGTGGCGACGGCGGCGGCAGCGGCTTTCGCGGCAACGCTGGTGGCGCCGGTCCTGCCGCCCGATGCGCGGCGCATGCTGGCGGCGATCGCGCTGGCGCTGTCGGGCGTGGAGCTCGTCTTCCTCGTTTCGGCGCGAAAGACGCCGCGCGAGCCGACACGCTCGCTGGGCGCCTTCGCCATCGTCGTGCTCGCCCACCAGCTTACCGATGCCGCGCGCTTCCTGGTCTTCGCGGTGGCGGTCGCGACCAACGCGCCGGTCCCGGCAGGCATCGCCGGGGCCGTGGGCGGCGTCGCGCTGCTTGCCATCGCATGGTTCGAGCCGGGAGTTCCCATGCATGGCAGCCGGACGGTCTTCCGCCGCATCGTCGGCGTCGTTCTCCTGCTGATCGCGAGCGGTATCGCCTTGAACGTGCTGGGATTTCTGTAATCGGCAAAACCGATTGAACTTTCCCTAATTATCGGCGTTATCTCTCATGACACTATCATGGATCAAGGAGGGACCTACCCCATGTCCAATCCGAAGGACAACGCCACCGCCGCTCTCGTCGACAGCCTCAACGGCCTTCTTGCCGATTATTTCGCGCTCTACATGAAGACCAAGAGCTTTCACTGGCACGTCGCCGGGCCGCAGTTCCGCGACCTTCACCTGCTGTTCGACGAACAGGCGCAGGAGATGTTCGCGCTGACCGACACGATTGCCGAGCGCGTGCGCAAGCTTGGCGGAGACACGCTCACCTCGATCGGCGCGATCGGCGGCAAGAGCACGATCAAGGACCAGAACGACACCTCGCTCAACGCGATGGACATGGTCCGGGAACTGCGTGACGACAACGCCGCGCTCGTCGCCTCGCTCAAGCGCGTCAAGGACGCCGCCGGCGAAGCGGGCGACAACGCCACCGACGGCCTGATCGACGACTGGACCGACGAGGCCGAGGAGCGCGTCTGGTTCCTCAGCCAGATCACCCGCTGATCCTCCCCCAAACGCCCACGCGAAAATCGGCCGGTTCCCCAGCGGGACCGGCCGATGCTATGTGAAGACAATGAGCACGCCCGTCATCGTCCGCGACGCCGATACCGCCGCCATCGCGACCTGGATCGAGGGCAGGCTGGGCACGGCCCTGCTGAAGAGCCCCGAAGGGATCGCGATTACCGTTCCGGGCGGATCGACGCCGTTTCCCATCCTGGAGAAACTGGCCGACGCGCCGCTCGACTGGCCGAAGATCGCGGTCTGGCCCGGCGACGACCGGCTCGTCCCCGAGGACCACGATGCCAGCAACGTCGGACGCATCCGGCAGGTGCTTTCGCCGGCGGGTGCGCGGATCGTTTCGCTCGAACACGTGGTGCGGGTGCCGCACTTCGCGCTCGCCTGGCTCGGCATGGGGGGCGACGGGCACATCGCATCGCTGTTCCCGAACACCGATCCGCGCGCCGACGATCCCGAACGCATCCGGCGCATCACGCCCGATCCGCTTCCGCCCGAAGCGCCTTTCGACCGTGTGACCATGACGATTCCGGCCCTGCTCGCCAGCGACGAGCTGCTCTTCGTCATTCGCGGAGAGGACAAGCGCGCGCTGTTCGAACAGGCCGCTGCGGGCGGGAACGACCTGCCGGTGGCGCGGCTGCTGGCCGCCGCGCGCCAGCCGGTCACATGCTTCGCCTGATCCGCGAAGCGGTTCCCGCTCCGGCATATCGCCTTCTTTTCGGCACCGCGCACGAGCTGCGCAAGGTCTGGTGGCGGCTCGCCCGGCCCCGGATCGAGGGCACGCGCGTGGTCGCGCTCGACGAAGCCGGGCGCGTGCTCCTCGTCCGTCATTCGTATGGATCGGCGGCGTGGATGCTGCCGGGCGGCGGCCTCGGGCGCGGGGAGGACATCGTCGCCGCCGCAACGCGCGAACTGGTCGAGGAAACAGGGGTGGCCCTGTCTTGCGGACGCCATGTCGACACCTACGAGGTCCGCCTCCACGGCGCGCGCAACACGGTACACATCGTGACCGGAACCGCCGCGGGCCTGCCGACGCCCGACGGCCGAGAAGTGACCGAGGCGCGCTACTTCGCGACCGGCGATCTTCCCGGCCCCATGCCCGCGATCATGCGCGACAACCTTGCCGCATGGATCGCCCGGGCCGGCGCGTAGGACCGCGTCAAAGCAGCCGCAGCTGGCCGTCCTTCGCCTCGCGCGGCGGCTCGCTTTCGCCGCGTTCGAGCGCCGACAGGGTCAGGCCGAGGAGGCGGATCGGGCGCGGCAGCGGCAGCACTTCGTCGAGCAGCGCATGCCCCGTTCTCGCGAACTCGGCCTTGCCCGATATCGCGCGCGGCAGCGATCTGGCGCGGGTGCGGATGGTGAAGTCGTTGAGCTTCAGCTTGAGCGTCACCGTGCGCCCGCGCGCCTCTGCCCGCTCGATGCGTTCCCAGACGATGTCGACGATGTTGTCGAGAGCCTCGCGCAGGTCTGCTCCCGTCGATATGTCCTGCGAGAACGTGCGTTCGCCGCCCACAGACTTGCGCTGGCGGTCGGGACGCACCTGCCGCAGGTCGATGCCGCGCGCGGCCCTGTAAAGGTAGTCGGCGAAGCTGCCGAAATGGGCGCGCAGGAACGGCAGGTCCTTCGCGGCCAGGTCCGCGCCCGTCTCGATACCGAGCGCCGCCATCTTCTCGGCGCCGCGCGGGCCGACGCCGTGAAAGCGCCGCACCGGCAGCGCCGCGACGAAAGTCGCGCCCTCGCCGGGGCGGATCACGCACAGGCCGTCGGGCTTGTTCTGGTCGCTGGCAAGCTTGGCGAGGAACTTGTTGTAGGAAACGCCGGCGCTCGCGGTCAGCCGCGTTTCCCTGGCGATCTGCGCGCGGATCAGCTGCGCGATGCGCGTTGCCGACCCGATGCCCTTCACGTCCTCGGTGACGTCGAGGTACGCCTCGTCGAGCGAGAGCGGCTCGACCAGCGGCGTGAACTCCCGGAATATCGCTCGGATCTGCTGCGAAACCTCGCGGTAGACGTCGAAGCGGGACTTGCGGAAGACAAGGTCGGGGCACAGCCGCGCCGCGCGCGAGGACGGCATCGCCGACTTCACGCCGAACGCGCGCGCCTCGTAGCTTGCCGCCGCCACCACGCCGCGCCCCGAAGAGCCGCCCACCGCCACCGGCTTGCCCCGCAGCGATGGATCGTCGCGCTGCTCGACGCTGGCGAAGAAGGCGTCCATGTCGACATGAATGATCTTGCGCAGTCCCTGCGCTTCGCCATCATCGTCGTCGTCGTCAGGAACCGGGGCGGTCATGTCGCCTTTATAGGGCAGGTTACGCACTTGCGGAATTTCCCTGCTGGCCCCCGCGCCGCCTTTCCTCCAAGAGCCCTTTCGATGACGAGAACAGACGTCCCCGCAGACGAGCCCTTTCCGATGGGCGAACGCGAATTCGTGATCCTCATGGCCTTCACGATCGCGCTGCTGGCGCTTGCCATCGACATGATGCTTCCCGCGCTCGCGGCGATCTCGTCCGATCTCGGCGTCTCCGATCCCAACGAGCGCCAGCTGGTCGTCGGGCTGTACCTCGTCGCCGCCGGGGCGGGATCGCTCTTTCCCGGCGTGCTGGCGGACAGGTTCGGGCGGCGACCGGTGCTGCTCGGCTCGCTCGGCGCCTACATCGTGCTGTCGCTGGCAAGCGCGGCGGTGACGAGTTTCGAGATGCTGCTGGCGGTGCGCTTCGCCATGGGGTTCATCACTTCGGGCCTGTTCGTGCTGCCGATGGCGATTATCCGCGACCGGTTCGAGGGCGACCGCATGGCGAGCGCGCAGTCGCTCGTCGGCATGGTCTTCATGGTCGTGCCGATGCTGGCGCCGACGGCGGGGCAGGCGGTCTATCTCGTCGCGGGCTGGCGGATGATCTTCGTCTCGATGGCGCTGATCGCGCTGCCGATGGCGCTGTGGGCCTGGTACCGCCTGCCCGAGACGCTGCGTCCCGAACACCGGCAGAAGATCCGGCCCGGCATCGTCGCGGTCAACATGTTCGCAGCGGTCACCCGGCGCGAGGCCTCGGGCTATTTCGTCGCCGCCTCGCTCATCCAGGGGGCGCTGTTCGGCTATATCAACAGTTCGCAGCAGCTCATCGCCGAGCACTTCGCGGCAGGTACGCTCTTCCCGATTATTTTCGGGGGCATGGCGCTGATGATGGCGGGTGCGAACTTCACCAATGCCCGCATCGTCGAGCGGTTCGGCGCGCGCCGTGTTTCGCAGACCGCCGTGCTGTTCTACATCGCCAACGGAGCGGTGATGCTGGCGCTGGTCGAGACCGGACTGGCGACGCTTTGGTCCTTCGTGCCGCTGATGACCGTCGCGATGGTGCTGATGGGCTTCACCAACGCCAACTTCCAGGCGATCGCGCTGCAGCCGTTCGGCCACATCGCCGGGGCGGCATCCTCGATCCAGGCGTGCCTGCGCATGACGCTTGGCGCGGTTCTCGGCACGCTGATCGGGCAGGCGTATGACGGGACGGCGCAGCCGCTGGCCCTCGCCCTGATCGCGGCGGGTGTGGGGTCGCTCGCGCTCGTCCTCTATTCCGAGCGCGGCAAGCTGTTCCGGCGGCTCTACCAGGTCCGGCCGCCGCGCCAGCCGTCGGACTGGCACAACCGGTGAGCGCGATGTTCGACCTTGCGGTGATCGGCGGCGGGGTCAACGGTGCGGGGATCGCGCGCGACGCGGCCGGGCGCGGCGCGAAGGTGCTGCTGCTCGAAGCGCGCGACCTGGCGAGCGGAACCTCGTCCGCCTCGACCAAGCTGATCCACGGCGGGCTGCGCTACCTCGAGCACTACGAGTTCGCGCTGGTGCGCGAGGCGCTGGGCGAGCGAGAGCGGCTGCTGGCGATCGCGCCGCACATCATGTGGCCGATGCGTTTCGTGCTGCCGCATCGCAAGGGACTGCGGCCCGCCTGGCTGCTGCGCCTCGGCCTGTTCCTCTACGACCACATCGGCGGGCGCAAGCGGCTTGCCGCCGCCGACACCGTGCGGCTCGATCGCCACCCGGCGGGCGCGCCGCTGAAGCCCGGCTTCCGCATTGGCTTCGAGTATTCGGACGGCTGGGTAGACGATGCGCGGCTCGTGGTGCTGAACGCGATCGACGCGCGCCGCCACGGGGCCGAAGTGAGAACGCGCACCGCGATGACGGCGGCGCGACGCGAAGGGGGCGGCTGGCGGATCGAGACGACGGGCGGCACCTTCCATGCCTCGGCGCTCGTCAACGCCGCCGGACCTGCGGTGCGCGAAGTCGTCGGCGAAGCTGGCGGCACGCCGCGCCACGGCATGCGGCTGGTGCGCGGATCGCACATCGTCGTGCGCAAGCTGTTCGACCACGACTACGCCTACTTCTTCCAGCTTCCCGACGGGCGCATCTTCTTCGCGATCCCCTACGAGTACGACTTCACCCTGATCGGCACGACCGATGCCGACCACGAAGGCCCGCTCGACCACATCCGCGCGAGCGACGCGGAAATCGCCTACCTGTGCGACGGGGCGAATCGCTACTTCGCGAAAGCCATCTCGCCCGCCGACGTGGTGTGGACCTACTCGGGCGTGCGTCCGCTGATCGACGACGGATCGGGAAAGCCCGAGGCAGCGACGCGCGGTTACAGGCTGGAGATGTCGGACGCGGCAGAGGGCGCGCCGCTGCTGTCGGTCTATGGCGGCAAGATCACGACCTATCGCCACCTCGCCGAGGACGCGGTGGGCATGCTCGCGGCGCGGCTGCCCGTGCTCGGGGGACCGGGCTGGACCGCCTCGCAGCCGTTGCCGGGCGGCGATTTGGCGGGTGATGCCGATGCGCTCGGGCACGAGCTTGCCGCGCGCCATCGCTTCCTTTCGCCGCGCGATGCGCACCGGATCGCGCATGCCTACGGCTCGCTTGCGCGCGGCTGGCTTGGCGAGGCGCAAGCGTGGAGCGACCTTGGCGAGCATTTCGGCGCGGGATTGAGCGAGGCCGAAGTCGAGTACCTGCGCCGCGAGGAATGGGCGCGGGAGGCAGAGGACATCCTGTGGCGTCGAACCAAGCTCGGCCTCCACATGAGCGAGGCGGAGCGCGACGGGCTGGCGCGGTGGATCGTGCAGAACCCGGCGCGCTAGTTCCGCGCCATTTCGATCAGCTCGCGCCGGGTCACCGGGGGAATCGGCGCGCTGCCGGGGCGGCGGAGCGCGTCGGCGAAGCCGCTGGCGACAAAGCGCAGCTTCTGCGCCTTCGTGGTGTAGACGCGGTGGTCCCAGGCGTGCTCGCCGCGCTCTTCGACCTCGCGGGCGATCGCGCCGTAGATGTTGGCGGCCGACAGGATCGCCCAGCGCTGGCGGAAGGTCAGGCGCGCCGCGCCCACCCGCGCCGATGCCTCGTAAACCGCCTCGAGGTCGCACAGCCGCCCGACCATCCCGACCAGTACCTTGCGGAAAGGCGGTTTCATGAGCTGGCCCGGCGGAATGTCGGCCTCGACCAGCCACTCGACGGGGAGGTAGCAGCGGCCCGCCGCGTCGTCCTCCCACACGTCGCGCGCAATGTTGGCGAGCTGGAAGGCGATACCCAGGTCGCACGCACGGTCGAGCGTATCCTCGTCGCCGGGCGGCACGCCCATCACCACCGCCATCATCACGCCGACGGCTCCTGCCACGTGGTAGCAATAGCGCAGCATGTCGGCCTCGCTGCGCGGCCGCCATTCGTCGGCATCGAGCGCGAATCCGTTGATCACGTCCTCGGCCATCTGCCGGGTGATGCCCGTCTCCTGCGCCAGGACGCCGAGCGCGTCGAAGGCGGGGCGGCCGGTCGGCTGGCCCGACAGCGCGCGGTCGGTCAGCGAGCGGATCGTGGCCAGCCGCTTGCCGGCATCGACCTGCGGGCCGAGCGCGTGGCCGTGGTCCTGCGCATCGGCAAGGTCGTCGCATACCCGGCACCAGGCATAGAGCAGCCAGACCCGTTCGCGCGTCGTGCGGTCGAACAGGCGGCTGGCGGCGGCGAAGCTTTTCGAGCCCCTCGCGATCGAGCGCGACGCATGGGCGACGAGCGACTGGCGGTCTGGGAAAGCGCCGGTCATTCCGGGAAAGGCGTCACAGGTCCTCCGCCTTCATGTCGAAGATCGGCTTCGAAGGCTCGAACGCGCGCATCCGGCCGAGCAGCATCGAAAGCTCGGTCTCGGCAAGGATGATGCCCTGGTGCACCGGCCGCACGAAGCCGACTTGCGCCATGTGCCGGTTGAAGGCGAGGAGGTGGTCGAAATACCCGAACGCGTTGAGCACGCCGACCGGCTTCATGTGATAGCCGAGCTGCGCCCAGCTTACCGCTTCCCACAACTCGTCCATGGTGCCGACGCCGCCGGGGATCGTCAGGAAGCCGTCCGAAAGGTCGGTGAAGCGGCGCTTGCGCTCGTGCATGTTCGCGACGACCTGCAAGTCGGTGCAATCGGTGTTGGCGACCTCGCCGGAGACGAGCGCCTCGGGGATGACGCCGATGACCTCGCCGCCCTCTGCCAGCGCTGCGCGCGCCACCGCGCCCATCAGCCCGAGCCGGCCGCCGCCGTAGACGATGCCGATGCCCTCGCCGGCAAGCGTGCGACCGACGTCTTCGGCAAGGTCGATGTAGCGCGGGTCCGCGGGCGTGGCCGACCCGCAGTAAACGGCAAGGCGCTTCACCGAAGATCCTCCAGCATCAGCTTGGCGGTGGCCTTGGCGCTGCCGACGACGCCCGGAATGCCCGCGCCCGGATGCGTGCCCGCGCCGACGAGGTAGAAGTTGCGCAGTTTCGCGTCGCGGTTGTGCCCGCGGAACCATGCGCTCTGCGTCAGGATCGGTTCTAGGCTGAAGGCGCTGCCCTTGTAGGCGTTTAGGTCGGCGGCGAAGTCCTTCGGGGCGTAGTGGAACTTGGTGACGATGCGGTCGTGGATGTCGGGAATGAGGCGGCGACCGACTTCGTCGAGCACGCGCTGCTCGATCATCGGTCCGGCCTGCTCCCAGTCGATCGGCAGCTTGCCCATGTGCGCGACCGGGATCAGCGCATAGAACGTGCTCTTGCCCGGCGGCGCCATCGACGGGTCGGTCACGGTCGGGTGGTGCAGGTAGATCGAGAAGTCCTGCGGCAGCACCCCGTGATCGTAGATGTCGGCGAGCAGTTCCTTGTAGCGGGGGCCGAACAGGATCATGTGGTGCTGGATGCCCGGCCAGCTTCCCTCGACGCCGAAATGGACGACGAACAGGCTGGGCGAGAACCGCTTGCCGGTCAGCGACTTGCCGTAATCGCGCCCGCGCGCGCTGTCGCCCAGCAGGTCGCGGTACGAATGGACGATGTCGGCGTTGCTGGCGACCGCGTCGAAGCGTTCGCGCCAGCCGCTCTCGGTCTCGACCTCGCTGACCGTGTCGCCCACGGTGTGGACCTGCCTGACCGCGTCGTCCAGCCGGATCGTGCCGCCGATCCGCTCGAACTGGGTGCACATCCCGGCGATCAGGCGGTTGGTGCCGCCCCTGGCCCACCACACGCCGCCGTCCTTTTCAAGCTTGTGGATCAGCGCGTAGATCGCGCTCGTCGTCATCGGGTTGCCGCCGACAAGCAGCGTGTGGAAAGACAGCGCCTGCCGCAGCTTCTCGTTCTTCACGTAGGACGAGACCATCGAGTAGACCGAACGCCACGCCTGGTTCTTGGCGAGCGCGGGCGCGGCCTTGATCATGTCGGTGAAGTTGAGGAACGGCTCGTGCCCCAGCTTCACGTAGCCTTCCTGGTAGACCGCTGCCGAATAGCGCAGGAACTCGTCGTAACCGGCAAGATCCTCGGGCGCGAGGCGGCCGATCTCCCGGCGCAGCGCCGGCTCGTCGTTCGAATAGTCGAAGTTCGTTCCGTCGGGCCAGTTGAGCCGGTAGAACGGGTTGACCGGCATCAGCGTGACGTCGTCGGCCATGTCGCGGCCCGAAAGCTGCCACAGCTCGCGCAGGCAATCGGGATCGGTGATGACGGTCGGCCCGGCATCGAAGGTGAAGCCGTCCTTTTCCCAGAAGTAGGCGCGGCCGCCCGGCTTGTCGCGCGCCTCGACGACGACCGTCTCTATGCCGGACGATTGCAGGCGGATGGCAAGCGCCAGCCCGCCGAACCCAGCCCCGACGACGCAGGCGCGCTTCATGGCCGACCGTCCAGCCGGGCGAGCGGGCGTCCGCCGCCCATGATGCTGAGCAGTGCCGAGAAGACCGAGACCGGGGGACGCCCCGTCAGGATGCGCGCGTGGTCCATCCGCGTCGAGCGCCCGGCGTAGAACCGCTCGATCAGCGGCTCGGGCAGGGTGTAGAACCTTTCCAGCATGCGATATCGTTCCTCGGGTTCGGCGGCCCCGTAGAGCATCCTTGACAGCATGCGGTTGAACCTTCCCCTCCGCCAGTGCGCCTTTGACCACCTGTAGCTCATTTCGGCAAGCGCCGCGCCCGACAGGTCCTTCATCCCCGCGACCTTGAGCGCGAAGCGCACCGCGTCGGGAAGCGAGTAGCTGGTCAGCGGATGGACCAGCGCGGCGCGGGTCCCGGCGCGGGCGGGCGCGTCGCCGCCGTGGGGCCAGAAGGTGTCGAAGTTGCCGTCGGCGATGACCGGCAGCGCCCCGCTTTCCTCGCGGATCACCTCGTAGACGCTCCACCCCCGGCTCTTGGCGTAATGATCGATCCGGTCGCGGATCACCGGCATGTCGATGTCGGGCGTGTCGGCGTAGTAGGTATCCTCGATGAAGATGTCGCGCTCCGAATAGGGCAGCACGTAGACGAAGCGGAAGCAGCCGTGCTGGGTGATGCGCGCATCCATCAGGATCGGACGCGACAGGCCGTGCGGGCGCGACAGGCGCAGCATCTGGCCGACGAACTTCTGCCAGCCGCCGCGCATGCCGGGCATCGCGGTGACGCCGCGCGCGTCGATGACGCCGCCAGCGTCGATCGATCTCCCGCCTTCGAGGATCACGCGGTCGCGCCAGGCTTCCCTGACCGTCTCGCCGCACATGATCGTGCCTTCGGGCAGCCGTTCGCGCAGCGCGGCGTCGAAGGATTCGTCGTTAATACTGAGGTAGGGCGTCGAAAGGATTCGCGTATGCGCGGGGAAGTGGACGAGGTAGCCGGGCCACTGCGTCGCCACCAGCGGATCGGTCAGCCAGCGGTCCTCAGGGCCGACGTCGGAGCGGAAGAACGACCAGACGTGGTTGCCGCCAAGGTGGTCGTCGCGCTCGATCAGCGCGACCGAAAGCTCGGGCCGGCGCTCGGTCAGCGCGAGCGCGATCAGCCCGCCTGCGAGGCCTCCGCCCAGAATGGCGATATCGATGTCGCGCCCCTGCATCGTTTCCGGCATTAGGCGTTCGCGGCGCGGCCCGCAACGCCGCACCTCGGCAAGGCGCTTGCAAGCGGGTATGGCGCTCCGGGCCGTTATCGTTGCAACCGGCGGCGTGCGGCGGCGTTGGAATACGAAAGACAGGGGATTTCCATGCGTTTCGCCCATTCCTTCGCCACCGCGGCCGCCGTCGCCGCGTTTTCCGCGCTCGTCACTGCCGCACCCGCGCAGGCACAGACGCGCGGCACCATCGACGGCGCGGTCGAGGAAAACATCTTCGACGGCGATCACATCACCATCGGCGCGGGCGTGCTCTACAACCCGAGCTACGACGGGTCGGACGATTACGTGGTCACCCCGATCCCGCTCATCCAGGGCAAGCTGGCGGGTATAGAGATCACCCCGCGCGCGGGCGGCATCGCGCTCGACTTCGTGCCCGATCCCGACGATGCGAAGGTGACTTTCTCGCTCGGCCCGGTGGCGTCCTACTCGGCGAACCGCAAGAACCAGATCGAGGACCCGGTGGTCCGCTCGGCAGGCAAGCTCAAGGCGGCCATCGAACTCGGCGTCAGCGCGGGCGTGACCATCGACCGGCTCTTCCACCAGTACGACAGCCTGAGTTTCGCGGTGGACACCAAGTGGGATGTCAACGGCGCGCACGGCGGCATGGTCGTCTCGCCGGGCGTCACATATGTCACGCCGCTCAACCGCGCGACGCTCGTCACCATCGGGGTGAGCACGAAGTACGTCGACGACGACTACGCGGACTACTATTTCAGCGTCTCTCCCGAACAGTCGGCGGCAAGCGGCCTGCCGCTCTACCGGGCCGACGGCGGGTTCGAGAGCGTGGGCGTCAACGTGTTCGGCGGATACGACCTCAACGGCAACATCCTCGACGGCGGCTTCGCGATCTTCGTGCTGGGCAGCTACAGCCGCATGCTCGGCGATGCGAAGGAGACGCCGTACACCTCGGTCCGGGGCAGCGCGAACCAGTGGGTCGCGGGCGCGGGGCTGGGCTACACCTTCTAGTCGCGCCGCAGCGCGGCCGATACGCGTTCGCGCAGCACCGGCAGAACCCCGGCTTCGAACCACGGGTGTTTCGCCATCCACAGGCGGCTGCGCCACGCCGGGTGCGGTAGCGGGAAGAGCCCCTCCGGCATCTCGCGCCAGCGCCGCACCGTTGCAGTCATCGACGGGCGCAGGGCAGGCGGCAGCCAGGCCTTCTGCGCGTATTGGCCGACCAGCAGGGTCAGCCGCACCGTGGGCATCGCGGCGAGCAGGCGATCGTGCCACAGCGGCGCGCATTCGCGACGCGGCGGCAGGTCCCCGCCCGTGCCCTTGCCCGGGTAGCACAGCCCCATCGGCATCAGCGCGACCTGTTCGGGATCGTAGAAATCCCTGCGCGACAGGCCCGTCCAGTCGCGCAGGCGGTCTCCGCTGTCGTCGTCCCACGAGATGCCGCTGGCGTGGACGCGGCTTCCGGGAGCCTGCCCGACGATGAGGACGCGCGCATCGCGCCCGGCCTGGATTATCGGGCGCACCCCGTGCGGCAGGTGCGCCTCGCATGCCCGGCAGGCGCGAATTTCTTCGAGGAGGTCCGCGATCATCCCGAACAGATGGAGGCGGCGTTGCATTTGCGCAACAAACGGATAGTCGTCGGTCCGTGCATTTCTTGCGATTATGGTAAACCGCGCCTATCTCGTCTCACACCGCATTTCGGACGAGAAGGAAATTCCCGCATGACCCGTCTTCGCAGCCTGCTCCTTTGCGCGGCAGCGCTCCCGCTTGTGCCGGGCGTCGCCCATGCCGACCACCACATGGCGGGCCATTCCGCGACCGCCGCCGAGCAGTCCGAGCACGACAAGCTTTTCGCGATCTTCGAAGCCGCCGACGAGGCGCAGCTCAGGCTCAATCCGATCTCGGGCATCTTTCGCGGCGACATGCGCTACGCCGACCGGCTCGGCGACTACCTGACCGACGAGTACAACGACGCCAGCCGCGCGCAGGCGCAGGCAAACCTCGACGCGCTGCAGGAGATCGACAAGGCGAAGCTCAGCTACACCGACAAGCTGGCCTACGACGTCTTCGCCTATAACATGCGCGAGGAACTCTCGAACTACACGCCGGATATACTCGCCCTCACCGAAGTGCGGCCGATCAACCACTTCTTCGGCTTCCACACCTACTACCCCAGCTTCGCCAGCGGTTCGGGCGCGGCGCCCTTCAAGACGGTCGAGGATTACGAGAACAATCTCAGCCGCCACGAAGACTACGTGAAGCTGATCGACCGTTCGATCGCCAAGTTCCGCGAGGGCATGGACAGCGGCGTTCTCGAAACCAAGCTGACGATCGGCAACGTCATCGAGCAGCTCGAGACCCAGGCTGCGCAGGACCTCGAGGAATCGCCCTACTGGGGTCCGGTGAAAGAGTTTCCGGAGGACTTCTCCGAGGCCGACAAGACGCGACTGACCGCCGAATACCGTGACAGCATCGCGGACGTCTATGCGGTGAACCAGCGCCTGCTTACCTTCCTCAAGGACGAATACTACGCGAAGGCGCGCGACAGCGTGGGCCTGTCGCAGATGAAGGGCGGCGAGGCGCTCTACCGCCAGATGATCGAGCAGACCACGACGCTGCCGCTCAGCCCCGACTACCTGCACAACCTCGGCCTCTCCGAAGTCGAGCGCATCACCGCCGAAATGGAGAAGGTGAAGGACGAAGTCGGCTTCGACGGCACGCTGCAGGAATTCTTCGACCACATCCGCACCGATCCGCAGTTCAAGCCGGAGAGCCGCGAGGCGCTGACCGAACGCTATTACGAAATCGGTCGCGAAGTGGATGCGCTGATCCCGCAATACTTCTCGACCGTGCCCAAGTCGGCGCTCGAGATCCGTCCCTACGAACCGTTCCGCGAGAAGCACCAGGCCGGTGGATCGTACCAGGGGGGCTCGCCCGACGGCGAAAGGCCGGGCGTGTTCTACTTCAACGCCTACGACCTGCCGAGCCGCACCACGCCGGGCGAAGTGACGCTCTACCTGCACGAAGGCGCACCGGGCCACCACTTCCAGATCAGCCTGGCGCAGGAAAACGAGGCGCTGCCGGCGTTCATGCGCTTCGGCGGCAACACCGCATTCGTCGAGGGCTGGGCGCTCTATTCCGAAACGCTCGGCTACCCGATGGGCCTGTTCGACGATCCCTACAGCCGCTTCGGCACGCTCGACGACGAGATGCTGCGCGCCATGCGGCTCGTGGTCGATACCGGCCTGCATTCCAAGGGCTGGACCCGCGAACAGGCGATCAAGTACATGCTCGACAATTCGAGCATGGGCGAGACCGACGCCACTGCCGAAGTCGAACGCTACATCGCGATCCCGAGCCAGGCGCTCGCCTACAAGGTCGGCGCGCTCAAGATCCAGGAACTGCGCGGCAAGGCGCAGGAAGCGCTCGGCGACGATTTCGACATCCGCGAATTCCACGAGCAGGTGCTCGGCACCGGGGCACTGCCGCTGCCGGTTCTCGAACAGAAGATCGACGACTGGATCGCGTCGAAGCAGGCATGAGCGATCCGGTCTGGTGGGGTGGCAGGGCTCCTTCGCCGGAAGCGCTCGACGCGCTGGGCGAAGGGACCATGACCGCCCACCTCGGCATCGAGTTCGTCGAGGCGGGTGACGACTGGGTGCGCGCGCGCATGCCGGTCGATGCCCGCACCCACCAGCCGTACGGGCGGCTGCACGGCGGCGCCTCGGTCGCGCTGGCCGAAACGGTGGGCTCGGTCGGGGCCGCGCACACCGTCGATCCCGAAAACTTCGCCGCCGTCGGCATGGAGATCAACGCCAACCACGTGCGCGGCGTGCGCGACGGCTGGGTCTACGCCACCGCGCGCCCCGAATCGCGCGGCCGCACGGCGCAGGTCTGGTCGATCCGCATCGAGGACGGGCAGGGCCGCCTCGTCTGCATCTCCCGCCTGACCGTGGCGGTGATCCCCCGCGACAGGGCCTGAGCGGGCGCGCGACCCCGCCTCCTTGCGAAGCACCCTCTGGACCTGCGCGCGACGGCTTGCCATTCTCTGCCGGAGGATGGGTAGGAGGACGATGCAGGATGCCTGAATTTTCGCTCGCGCCGGCGTGGACGGCGATGTTCCTGGGGCTCTTCGCCGTCGCATCGGCGGTGGGCGAGTTGCGGGTGGCGGGCCACTGGCAGAAGATGCTCGACGAGATCGGCCGGTCGCCTGCGCTGCAGATGATCACCGGGCTGCTCGAACTGTTCATCGGCGCGGCGATCTACCTTGCCAATCCGTGGGCCTCGCCCGACTGGCTGTCGAGCGCAATGAGCGTCGTCGGCGGGCTGATGATAATCGAGGCGCTGGTTATCCTCGCCTTCTCGGACGTCTACACCGCCTTCTGGCTGCGCCGGTTCGGGCCGCTTTCGAAGGTCTGGGTAATCCTTGCCATCGCCATCGGCGTCGCGCTGATCGCGGTATCCGTCCCGCGCTTCTGACCGCGCCGGACCGGGGCTGCGCTTCGGCGAACTCACTGGACGGACGGGCGTGCAGGCCCTATCTTGCGTATTCGAACCCCGGGGAGCCAGCAAACTGGCTGAGAGGTGCGGGTATGCTCCGCACGACCCGTCGAACCTGAACCCGTTAGGACGGGCGGAGGGAGTGGGCGGCCTTTCTCCAAAGCCACCGCTCCCCGAAACCCGGCCCCGGACCCTCGCAAGGAGCGCGAAGCCATGGCCGACATCAATTCCAAGCTCGAAATCGGCGTTACCACCGGCCCCATCCGGGGATCGCGGAAGATCTACGTCGGAGAGCGGCGCGTCGCCATGCGCGAGATCTCGCTCGAGCCGTCCTCGGGCGAGCCGCCGGTGCGCGTCTACGACACGTCCGGTCCCTATACCGATCCCGAGGCGGCGATCGACATCCAGGCGGGCCTGCCCGGCCTGCGCCGCGAATGGCAGATGGCGCGCGGCGATGTCGAGGCCTACGACGCGCGCGAGGTGCGGCCCGAGGACAACGGCCAGCTCGGCCCCGACCGCTCGGCAGGCGTCCCTGCCTTCCCCAACGTCGTGCGCCGCCCCCTGCGCGCGAAGGCAGGCGCGAACATCACCCAGATGCACTACGCGCGGAAGGGCATCGTCACGCCCGAGATGGAATACGTCGCCGAGCGCGAGAACCTCGGCCGCGCGGCGCTCAAGGACGTCGACCGCGACGGCGGCAATTCGTGGGGCGCGGCGATCCCCGACTTCGTCACGCCCGAATTCGTGCGCGACGAGGTGGCGCGGGGCCGGGCGATCATCCCGTCCAACGTCAACCACCCGGAGTGCGAGCCGATGGCGATCGGGCGCAACTTCCTCGTCAAGATCAACGCCAACATCGGCAACTCCGCCGTCGCCAGCGACGTGGCGCAGGAGGTCGAGAAGATGGTATGGTCGATCCGCTGGGGCGCGGACACGGTCATGGACCTTTCGACCGGCCGCAACATCCACGACACGCGCGAATGGATCATCCGCAACAGCCCCGTGCCCATCGGCACCGTGCCGATCTACCAGGCGCTGGAGAAGGTCGGCGGCATCGCCGAGGACCTGACGTGGGAGATCTTCCGCGACACCCTCGTCGAGCAGGCCGAGCAGGGCGTCGACTACTTCACGATCCACGCCGGCGTGCGCCTGCCCTACGTGCCGATGACGGCAAAGCGCGTCACCGGCATCGTCAGCCGCGGCGGCTCGATCATGGCCAAGTGGTGCCTCGCCCACCACAAGGAGAGCTTCCTCTACGAACGCTTCGACGAGATTACCGAGATCATGAAGGCCTACGACATCGCCTACTCGCTGGGCGACGGCCTGCGCCCCGGCTCCATCGCCGACGCCAACGACGAGGCGCAGTTCGCCGAGCTCTACACGCTGGGCGAGCTGACCAAGCGCGCCTGGGAGCAGGACGTACAGGTCATGATCGAAGGCCCCGGCCACGTGCCGATGCACAAGATCAAGGAGAACATGGACAAGCAGCTGGAGGCGTGCGGCGAGGCTCCGTTCTACACGCTCGGCCCGCTCGTCACCGATATCGCGCCCGGGTACGACCACATCACCAGCGGCATCGGCGCGGCGCAGATCGGGTGGTACGGCACCGCGATGCTCTGCTACGTCACGCCCAAGGAACACCTCGGCCTGCCCGACCGCGACGACGTGAAGGTCGGCGTCGTCACCTACAAGCTCGCCGCCCACGCGGCCGACCTTGCCAAGGGGCACCCGGCGGCCAAGGTGCGCGACGATGCGCTGTCGAAGGCGCGGTTCGAGTTCCGCTGGCGCGACCAGTTCAACCTCAGCCTCGATCCCGACACCGCCGAGCAGTACCATGACCAGACGCTGCCGGCGGAGGGCGCGAAGACCGCGCACTTCTGCTCGATGTGCGGGCCGAAGTTCTGCTCGATGAAGATCACGCAGGAAGTGCGCGACTTCGCGGCGAAGCAGAACGCGGACAGCTACCTCGCGAGCGAGAACATCCGGCGCGAGACTCCGCCCGAAGCGCGCGGGAACGCGGCCGAGGGCATGGAGGAAATGAGCCGCCGCTACCGCGAGGGCGGCGACCTCTACGTCCCCGCCGACAAGGCCGACTGACCGGACGGGAGGAGGCGCGCGCGATGACCGGAGAGACCGCGAGGGACCCTGGCGGAAACACCGAACGCAACCGCCGCCTCCTCACCGACGCGTTCGAGGGGCTGCGCACCGGAGACCCCTCGCGCTTCCTGCCGCTGTTCGCCGGGGACGTGTCGTGGAAGGTGATGGGCACCAGCGCCTGGTCGAAGGAGGCGCACGGGCTGGAAGCGGTGGAGCGCGACCTCGTCGCCCCGCTCTTCGCGCGGTTTTCCGGCCCCTACTGCAACATCCCCGAACTGGTGCTGGCCGACGGCGACCGCGTCGTCGTGCTGGCAAGGGGGCACGCCGTCACCACCGAGGGCGACACCTATGCCAACGACTACTGCTTCGTCTTCCGCCTGAGGGACGGCCAGATCGTCGAGGTGCGCGAGTACATGGACGGCAAACTGGCGGACGCAGTGCTGGGGGTTGGACCGAGGCCAAGTCCTGTAGGATGATGATCACGCAGGGGGTGCGGGATTATGCAGCGGAGCAGAACTCGGACAGCTATCTGGCGGGCGTGGGCGTCAGGCGCGAGACCCCGCCCGAAGCGCGCGGGAATGCCGAGGAAGGCATGGAAGAGATGTCGCGCCGCTACAAAGAGAAAGGCGAACGGCTATATCTGCCCGAAGAAGAGGTGGACTAAGGCGCGCTCGGGGTTGGGGGAGTTTGGAGCGCTCCCCCGGAGCGCGGCGACGCGCAAATCACAAATCGGTAAGGCGCATCGGGAGAAGGGCGATAAAATGTAATTGCCCTCAAATCGAAAAGGGAGCCACCTGACGGCGGCTCCCTTCCTATCGGTCGGGACCACCCACGAAGGAGTGGCCCCTGTAACGGATGCATATTTGGCAGAGCCTGCATCCTGCTCTACCGATCACATTAGGCACTGGCTTCACGCATTTCAAGATTACCGCTGGATAAAGTCTCCAAATTCATCGGAATGTTTTTTGAGCGCTGCTCGGCGTTGGTATGCGATGACAGCAATTCCAATCACTGCAGTGATCCCGGTGACGGCGGGGGCGGTCCATGTGGCGAGCGACCAGAATGCTCCAGTAAATATCAGGAGCAGTGCCACGACACTGCCTCGACCAAAAAAGAGCGGCAATTTCCTGACTTTATCACGTAACTGAAAATCTCGAGGAAGGCGACCGGTCATTGTCGCCCAATATATTGGTTTCATTACAGCCGCATCTGCAAAGAAACTGGTATGGGATCCAATTGGTAAAGGCGCAGCTGGCGGCAGTGCCTCGATATTGATTATCGCATCTCGACGGTCGGATGAATTTTTACGGAGACTGGAGATTTCCGAACTAATTGGATCAAAGCGAGACCAAAAATTCACAATGCGAGCTTCCGCTTTTGATTGTGGTATTGCAAATGGAGGGAGATCTACAGCCAGCCGCTGTTCCTCAATTAAGCGACTATAGCGGTGCGAGAACGAGCTGTCCGTTTGGAAAAGATAAAAAATGCGGTCGACAGGCGAGCCTACGGTGAAGACATATTTCACCTTGGCGAGGGCTGATATACGAGCTTTCGCCTCAGCATCGTCGGTTATCAACGCAAGGCGGCCCTCCCGCAACAAGGCCTCGGACGCAATAGATGTCCCGAGGCTATGCCCAATCACTACACATTCCTGGCACCTCGGGTCAGAGGTAACCCTTCTGAGCAAACTCTGTCCGTATTTCACGACCCTGTCTTTGGCCTGAAAGCGTTCGCCACGCTCGGTGTCAGCTGTCCATGCAACGACATCTAATACATAGCTGTCACCTTTGGCATAAAGGTATCCACCCAAGATCAGCCCAATGGCAGAGGCAGTCGCGTCAAATGAGTACAGATGGTTTAGTCTGAAGCCAAAATCATAAAAATTAGCAAGAAAATTTGAAAATGAGCGAGCTATTATTAAAATTATAAAAACGCTGCAAGCCGTAACTATGGACGCGTAAAAACTTAAAGAGTAGTTATAAGACCTAAATTTATATTTCCACCTATCGATCGCTTGGAGGTCGCCCGAGATTCTTTTCGAGCAAAATTCCCTAAATTCAGTAAAAGAACCCTTACGATAAGTCGATCTATTTTCCCAGTTTTCGAAGTCTCGATATGCCCGTTCGATCCTTTGAGCTTGAGCCTGAGTGATACCCTGTCCAATTAATCTATGAAGATGCGATAGTCGTAGACCGGGGAAAGCTCTCCATCGTGAGAAAAGCACAACGAGAGGGTTAAGAAGGCGCTTGATCAGCCAAAACGCTAGGAACAGAGCGTTGGCTCGCCCGCCTGATTCCGGGGCCCAGTAAGCCTCATAGATTCTTATGTTTTTGGCAACCCGAGGTTTACCGGCTACTTCGATCACCCTCTTAAAGCTCACATAATGAGTGGGTTCCTGATCACCAAGCAAATCACTACCATATGTAAAGTCGCGTGGCTTCCCAATCTGGTCCTTACCTTGGCGTTCTCCGAACCTATCGAAGTAGTCCAGAAACTGGGCGAGTGAGACATGACGTCGGGGGTTTCCAATCCCGTGAAAGTAGATGACGGCGGTGTAAGCCTTCGGGTCACGTTTCATTTGAGCACGACTGCCTCAGTTGTTGTCCAACAGGAACGTGAATAGGCGTTATTTCCGCATTTCACACTAAGGGGTTTAGGCGACACGCTACCTATTTCCCCATCCCCACCAGCACCCGGTCCAGCGCCTGCAAGAACCGCGACCGGTCCGCCTTGCCGAACGGCGGCGGGCCGCCTCCGACCCCGTCCATCCCGGCGCGCAGGTCTTCCATGATGGCGCGCGTCGCAATCGCGCTGCCGATGCTCGCCGCGTCGAATTCGCGCCCGTCGTGTTTCAGCACGCGCGCGCCTGCTTTCAGGCAGCGTTCGGCCAGCAATATGTCGCCCGTCACCACGACGCTGCGCTCGTCGGCGTGCTCCGCGATCCAGTCGTCCGCCGCGTCGTATTTCGGGCCCTCAGACGCCGGGCGCTGGGAGTGTCCCGGCTCTGCCGGTTCAGCTTCGCTTCCCGGCCCGCTTGGCTGCGGCCTGACCGGCCGGGGCGCGGTCGCGCTTGCGGGCGACTGGTCGTCGCCCGAGATGTGTTCGGCATAGCCATCCACCACCACGCGCCTGACCCGCTCGCTCACCGGCACGCGGAAGGGACTGTTACTGACCACGCGGACGTGGGCCTCGTGCCGGTCGGCCACCCGGTAGACTTCTTCCTTCACCGGGCAGGCATCGGCATCGACTAGGATGGTGACGGGTTTGCTCATGCCGGGGTACTAGCCCAGGGGGACGGCGTGCCCAAAACCCTTTCCTACTCCGCCGAAATCTGACTTATCCTTGCCGATGAGCACGGACGAGAAGGACCCCGCGCGCGAGGGTGCGCTGGTGGAAGTCGAGACGGTCGCGGGCGAGGTCCTGCGGCGGGACGGGTGGACGCGGGCGCGGCAGGGGGCGTTCCTGCGGGCGCTGGCGAGCACGCACAGCGTCTCCGCCGCCGCACGGGCGGCGGGCAAGAGCCGGCAGTCGGCCTACAAGCTGCGCGCGCGGCTGAAGGGCCAGCCGTTCGACCTTGCCTGGGACGCCGCGTTCCAGTCCGCGTTCGACCGGCTGGCCGAGGCGGCGATGGACCGCGCGCTCAACGGTGTCGAGGTTCCGCATTTCCACAAGGGCGAGCTTGTCGGCACCTCGCGCCGCTACGACGAGCGGCTGACCATCGCGCTCTTCCGCCTGCGCGAAAGCTTCCTGCGCGCGCCCGGCCCTGCCCGCTGCGAATCCGCCGCCTACGAACCGGAGGACTTTCGCGGCCTGCTCGAACGCGTCGAAAAGGGCACGGCGACCTGGGAGGACGAATTCGCGAAGGACGAGGCGGAGGGCTGGGATTCGCTCGACTGCGAGGAGTGATGCGAAGCGCAGACCTGTCAACTTCGCCCCGGCCCCCCGAAACCCGCGCGTTCAGGGGCTTTGCGCGGGTTCAGGGCAGGGTGACACGGTGTCGCCTTTGTCAACTTTAGAGGTTTTTGATCGACTGACGTCGATGACGGCACCGGCCCTCTCCCCCACCCGGCCACCCAACGGCAGTATTCTATGGGTGGCCGGGTGGGGGAGAGGGCCGGTGCCGCGCCAGCGAAGCTGGCCTGACAAGGAAATGATTCCGGTGCCGCATCGACGTCAGTCGATCGAACAAATCCTCCCGATTAGGCAATCGCCGGGTGCTGTGCTATGCTCCGCGCGCTGACGTCGGGATTTGCGACGGACTTCGAAATTTGCGCTCCGCCGTTTGCCCTCGGGCCCCGGCGTTAACCGGACGACGACTTCCCTTTCGATGACGATTTGACGCACGACTCGCAGGCATGTCGCCCGCGGGAAACTCTCCGTTCTCGAAAGGAACAGTACATGGCCAAGACCGGCACCGTGAAATTCTTCAACGCAGACAAGGGCTACGGCTTCATCCAGCCCGACGACGGCTCGAACGACAGCTTCGTCCACATCACCGCCGTGCAGGCCGCCGGCATGCACACGCTCGATAAGGACCAGCGCCTCAACTACGAGATCGAGCAGGGCCGCAACGGCAAGGAAAGCGCCGTCAACCTCAGCGCCGCCGACTGACGGGAAGACTCGCAAAGGCCCTCCGCGTCGCCAGGGTGCGGCGCGGGGGGTTCCTTCCCTGCAACACCGGAGGCCCGACATGGCCCAGACCATAGAATTCTACGACCAGCGCGCCGCCGAAGCGCGCGCCGAAGCCGAAGCCGCCACGCTCGCCAACGTGCGCGACCGTGCGCTGCGCTCGGCCAAATCGTGGCAGGAACTGGCCGACCAGGCCCGCTACGTCGCCAAGGAGCGCGAAAAGTACGAGCGCGAACGCATCGCGCGGCGCGAGGACGAGGCGCAGGCGGCGAACTGACGCTGCCCGGACCGCCCGGTCCGACAAGGGATGCACCGGCGGCGCGGGGCCGCTAAGGGTGCGGGCATGACGCCGATCCCACCGTACCCCCGCGCACTCGGTTTCGCCGGGCTCCTGCCGCAGCTCGCCTGCCTCCTGGCCGCATGGTTCGGCCCGCCCGAGTGGCGCTGGTCGGCACTGGCGATCGGGTGGGGATATGCCGCGCTGATCTTCTCGTTCCTCGGCGGACTGTGGTGGGGCATCGCCGCATCGCGCATGCACGAGGGCGAACGGGTGCCGGGGTGGCTGTGGATCGCCTCGGTCGTGCCCAGCGTGGTCGCGCTGGCCAGCTACATACCATGGGTCTTCGGCGAGGAATGGCCCGGCCCGTCGCTGGTGGTGCTCGGCCTTGCCATCATGGCGAGCCTAGCAGTCGACCGCCGCATCGCGCCGTCCGCGCCGTACTGGTGGATGGCGCTGCGCGTGCCCCTGTCGTTCGGCCTCGGCCTGTCGACGCTGCTGCTGGCGTTCGCCTAGCGGATCGCGGCGAGGCGGGGCCTGGGAAGCTCGACCGGTTCGGCCGCTTCCAGCGCGGCTTCGGCGTCGGCGAGGATCGCCGCTTCGTCGAGCGCGATTGCGGGCTCTACGGGAGCGGCGGCAGGTTCGGGCAGCGGGGCGGGCGGTTCCACGCGCAGGTCGGCGAGGCCGAGGCGCTCGTACTGCGGCTCGGGCATGCGATCCGCGAAGTGCCGCTCGGGAAGCGGCGGGGGCGAAAGGTCGATGGGGCCGCGATCGACGAATTCGTAGGTCGTCGCGGTTTCGATCTGCGCCGGCTCGATCCGGTCGCGCCACCATTCGCGCTCGCCCATCTTCATCGTGGTCGGCGTGGCCGATGCGGTAAGCAGCCCCAGGGCGACACCCCCGGCGACGGCGGTGAACAGGATTCGGTTCGGTATCATCTCGTTTCGCCTCTTCGCGGCAGGTTCGTCCGTCTTGCCAAATCAACGACTTGGCCGGCATCCGGTTCCGTTCGCTTTGCGCGCGCGCGGTTTCGCGATAGGCTGCGCGCCAAGACAGACCACGAAGGAGAGAGACATGCGCGTAGATCTGGAGATGAAGCCGGGGCAGCCGATGCCGGACCTGTCCGAAAAGTACATGCCCGAGCTTGCGCGGGCCGGCGGCGCATTCGGCCTTGCGCCCTACAGGCATTCGAAACTGCCGCTGCGCATGTTCGAGGCCTGCCGCATCGCGACGGCGGTGATCAACGGCTGCATCGTGTGCAAGAACTGGCGCGCCGAACGGGACTGCAGCTACCTCGGCTGCGACGTCAGCCGTCTGGGCGAAGCGCCGGACGAGGCGATGTACGAGGCGGTGCTGGCGGGCGATCTCTCCACGCTGACCGAGCGCGAGCAGCTTGCGGTGCGCTACTCCCAGCGGATGGGCACCGAGCCGGAGGCACTGGCCGCCGACGAGGATTTCTGGACCGAGTTCAAGAGCCAGTTCACCGACGAGGAAATCGTCGACCTGACCTACAGCGTTGCGGCCTGGATGGCGCTCGGCCGGGTGACCCACGTGCTCGGCGTCGACGTGGCATGCCGTCTTCCCACGCATGAAAAGCAGGCGGCCTGAAGCCCAACGCGCCCCTTGCAACCGAGACATCGAGCAGAAGTCGCGATCGCGGCTGCCCTCGCCCTCGCCGCCTGCCAGTCCGGCGGCGGCGAGCCGGGGGTGCCGGGCGACAGCGCCGACAAGCAGCCCTTCGGCGCCATCGGGCGCAACGAGATCGTGAAGTTCACCGGGACCGAGCCCTTCTGGGGCGGTGAAGTCAAGGGCACCGCGCTGACCTATACCACGCCCGAGGACATGGAGGGCGAGACGATAACGGTCGAACGGTTCGCCGGGCGCGGCGGCCTTTCGTTCAGCGGCATGCTTGGCGGCGAACCTTTCGACATGATGGTGACGCAGGCCGAATGCAGCGACGGCATGTCGGACAGGACCTATCCCTTCACCGTCACGCTGGAAGTGGCAGGCGGCAACCGGCAAGGTTGCGCCTGGTCCGAAGCAAGTCCCTACACCGGCCCGGAAAGTCCCTGAAACTCGCGGTTCGGGAACGCGGAGGCGTTTCCGGGGTTTCCCAATGCGATCTCGATCGACATGGAGACCGACGGTGGCCGGACGACAGGTACAATTGCCCGAACTCATGTTTCGCGCCTGGCTGCTTGGCTTCGATGCCCTGACGGTGGTCTGGCTGCGTTCGGTCCGGATCGGAGCCGGTGGCGCGGTTGCCGAGCGCGAGGCGCGGCGCATGGTCGGTGAGAAAGTCTCGGCCGCTGCCGAGGCGCAATGGCGGCTGGCAAGCGGCGCGTTCGGCCTCGCACCGCTGTCTATCTTCTCGGGTTTGATGCAGTTCTACGCGCCGCGCGTACGCTCGAACCGTCGTCGCCTGACCCGAAAATAGGGGAACATCGCGGCGTGGTGCCGCGTTGATCCGGAAAGAGGGACCCGCGACACCCCACCGGAGAGACGCCATGAACCCTGTGAAATTCCTTCCCGCCGCCGTCGCCGCCATGCTGCTGGGCGGATGCGCTGCCTATGAGAACGAGCCCGAAGCGGCTTACGCCGCGAGCGGTGAGCGGCAGTGCTTCTTCTTGTCGCAGGTCAACGGCTACAACTACGTCGGCAATGACCAGGTACGCGTTTCGACCGGCCCCGGCGAAGACTACCTCTTCGAAACCTTCGGTCCCTGCCCGGATCTGGCTTTCGCCGAATCGCTGGCGTTCGACCAGAATGGCCCAGGGCAGATCTGCAACGGCATCGATGTCGACCTGATCGTGCCGGGCGCGATCGGGCCGCAAAGATGCGCGGTCCGCATGATCCGCAAGCTTCCTGACTAGGCGCCGTCGCCGCGGCCTCAGGCCGCGCCAGGCGACCAGCCTTCGGGAGCGAGTTCGAAGCCGTCGAACTCGAAGCCCGGAGAAACGATACAACTGACGAGTGTCCACCCGCCGTCTGGCGCTGCCGCCTGCCAGTGGCCGGCAGGCACGACGGCTTGCGGTGACTGGCCGGAAAGCACGTCAGCGCCGAGCGTGACGTCTACAGACGGGGAGTCATCGCTCGCGGCCATGGACAGGGTCAACGTGGCGCCTGCGTGCCAAAGCCAGACTTCCGCCGCATCGACGCGATGCCAGTGCGAACGGTCGTGCTCCTCCAGCAGGAAGTGGATCGCCGTCGCACTCGCGCGGTCGCCGCCGGCTGCTTCTGCTCGCCAGGTCTCGCGATACCAACCGCCCTCGGGATGGGGTGCAAGCCGAAGCGCTTCGATGATGCGGCGTGCGTCGGTCATCCCCTCGATCCTCCCGGTTGCGAGATCGTTTCGGCGAGTACGGCCATCGCCCTAACCATCTCGGGAAGCGCCATCTCGCTTGCGCTCGACCTTGCAAGCTCGCTTCCGGCAATCGCCGGCAGATGCACGAATACGGTCGGTATCCCGGCGCCCGGCGGGTTCGGGTGTGACAGGGCGCAGAAATACGCGTGATTGCAAACGTATTCGCCCGCGTCGTTCGAAAGGTGGTGCGCGATGGCATTCCGTTGCAGCGCTTTTTCGAGGGCCGTAAAGTCGATCTTCGCGGCGTCGATCCGCACTGGTGCGTGCTCCGCGTCGGCTGGCCGGAACCCGCTGGCGTCGGCGAACCTGCGCGAGCGCATGTTGGTGGCCGCAGTTTCGATCTTCAGGCCGTTCGCGATCGCGCTGTACCCCGTCATGACGAGGGCGGTCGGCCGTCGAGAAAGGATCGCGGCCACGTCCTGCGGAGCTGTCTCGTAGGCCGTGTCGAGCAAATGGAAACTCGCCTGCGCGAGAGCCGGCAGCCGCTCGTTGCGAAGGGCTTCGATCAGGCGCTGCGACGGATTGTCTGGCACGCCGGGGAAGTGGCGAAAGCCGGTGAAGGCGACGCCGGTCATGCCCTCGCGAGCGCTGCCCGCGCGGGCTGGCGTGACTGCGCGATTACCATCTCGGCGCCTTTCTCCGCGATCATCATGGTCGGTGCGTTGGTGTTGCCCGACGTGATCGTGGGCATCACCGAGGCATCGATCACGCGCAGACCGTCGACCCCTGCCACGCGCAGCGAGGAATCGACCACCCGCCCCATTGCCGCGGTGCCGACCGGGTGGAAAATGGTCGTGCCGATGTCACCGGCGGCGCGGACCAGATCTTCGTCGCTTTCGAATGCCGGGCCGGGCCGCACCTCCTCGGGTACAAAGCCTGAGAGAGCGGGCTGCGAGACGATGTCGCGAGTGACCCGGATGGCTCTTGCCGCGACGCGCCGGTCTTCCTCGGTATCGAGGTAGTTGGGCCGTATAGTTGGCGGCATCGCCGGGTCCGCGCTTTCGACATGCGTGGCGCCCCGGCTTTCGGGGCGGAGATTACACACGCTCGCCGTGAACGCCGGGAAGGGATCGAGCCCGCCCCCGAACGCCTCGAGGCTGAGCGGCTGCACGTGGTATTGCAGGTTGGCGGTCGCGAAGCGCGGATCGCTTTTCACGAACATGCCGAGCTGGCTGGGTGCCATCGACATCGGCCCGGATCGCCTGAACGCGTACTCCAGCCCGATCAGTCCGCGCCCGACGATGCCCCGCGCGCGCTCGTTGAGTGTGTCGACGCCCTCGACCCGGTAGGCGCAGCGCAGCTGGAGATGATCCTGCAGGTTGCCGCCGACGTCCGGCAGGTCGCGCACCGCCTCGATGCCGAGCTGCGAGAGCCTGCGCGCGTCGCCGATGCCCGACCTCTCGAGGATCGCCGGCGAGCCGATAGCGCCCGCCGCCAGCACGACTTCGCACCGGGCATGCGCAATGTGCTGGTCCTCTCCCGTCCGGTATGCGAGCCCGCAGGCGCGGCCTTCGCGAAACAGGACCCGGTCGACCAGCGCGCCCGTCACCACGCGGAGGTTGGCGCGGCTGCGCACCGGCTTGAGGAACGCGTCGGCCGCGCTCCACCGCCAGCCCCGGCGCTGGGTGACGTCGAAGAAGGACGAACCTTCGTTGTCGCCGGTGTTGAAGTCCGCAATGGCGGGGACGCCGTATTGCTCGGCAGCGCCGCGGAACGCGTCGAGGATGTCCCAGCGCAGCCGCTGCTTCTCGATCCGGATTTCCCCGCCCGCGCCGTGGAAGCGGCTCGGCCCCGCATAATGGTCTTCCGCGCGGGTGAAGTAGGGCAGCACCTCGTCCCAGCTCCAGCCAGCGTTGCCCGCCTGCGCCCACCCGTCGTAGTCCGCCGCCTGGCCGCGCATGTAGATCATGCCGTTAATTGCCGAGCAGCCGCCCAGTACGCGGCCGCGGGGATACTTGAGCGAGCGGCCGTTGAGCCGCGGTTCGCTCGCCGTGTTCATGCACCAGTCGGTGCGCGGATTGCCGATGCAGTAGAGGTAGCCCACTGGCACGCGAATCCACAGGTAGTTGTCGCGTCCGCCTGCCTCGAGCAGGAGGACGCGATGTTGCGGGTCAGCGCTCAGCCGGTTGGCGAGCACGCATCCGGCGCTGCCGCCGCCGGCCACGATGAAATCGAATTCCTCCATCCCCGTCCGCGATAGCCCTTGTCGCCACCGCCGGGAAGTGCCTCGTTCGCAGACCGTGCTGTCCTACAGCATCCGATTGATGGCATTGGCGATTCTCAAAGCAAAAGAGGGAGATATCCGCAAGATGGACCGCAAGCCGATCTTCGATACCGTCCGCGTCATCCTGGGCCGCGGCTTCGCGCAGGCCGAAGTCGCGATGCTCGACCGTGCGATCGACGCGGCCACTCGCGACGATCCCGCACCGGAGGAAGCAAGCGCCCACCGGCTCGGCAGCCTGTCGGCGAAGTTCGAGAGCGGCGGCAGGGGGCCGGGTGCTGTCTCGAGCGGCGCGGGCGATCCCGGCGGCGTGTCCTACGGCACCTACCAGCTCTCGTCGAAGGCAGGGACCGTGCAGGCGTTCGTCGCGAACGAAGGCAGGCGATGGGCGGAAATCTTCGGGGATGCGAAGCCGGGAACGGAACGCTTCACGACCGCCTGGCGCGCGATCGCGGCGGCCGAGGGCGACGCTTTCGACGATGCGCAGCACGCCTTCATCGCGCGCACGCATTACGACCCGGCGGTGGCGGGTGTGCTGGCCGATACCGGGCTCGACCTCGACGGCAGGCACGACGCGGTGCGCGACGCCACGTGGTCGGTCGCGGTCCAGCACGGGGGCGCGAGGCGTATCCTGCGCGCGGCGGTGGCGCGCGCCGATAGCCTGCACTGGCGCGCCTCCGACGCCTACGACCGTGCGCTTGTCGATGCGATCTTCGACGAACGCTGCGCCTATGTCGCGAGGATCGCCGGGCGCAGCGCCGGCGCTGTGCGCCGGACGCTGGAGAACGTCGTGCGCGGGCGCTATCCCGAAGAGCGGGCGATGGCGCTGGCGATGTTCGAACGAGAGCACGTGCCGGCCTGAAATGTCTTGCGTTCCGGCGCGCAAAGCCGTTGTGATGCGGCCATGACAGCGCTCAGCAAAACCCTGCGGCTTGCCGCCGCAACCGTCTTCGCCTTCTCGCTTGCGTCCTCTCCTGCCATTGCCCAGACGGCGGAGCAGAGCGCCGAAGCCGCGCTGCGCGCCGCGCCTGTCTGGGACGGTCACAACGACGTGCCGATCCAGATCAGGGCGCGCGCCAGGAACGTGCTTGCCGACTTTGACTTCGCCGACACCACAGGGACCGCCGATCCCGAGAACGACCGGGGGGCAATGCACACCGACCTCGCACGGCTGAGGACGGGCAAGGTCGGCGCGCAGTTCTGGTCGGTGTGGGTCTCTACCGACCTTCCGGAGGCCGAAGCGGTGACGGCGGTGCTCGAACAGATCGACATCACCAAGCGCCTCGTCGCGCGCTACCCGCAGCTCGAGCTGGCTACGTCGTCGGACGATGTCGCGAAAGCGATGCGCGCGGGCAAGGTCGCCTCGCTGATCGGCATGGAAGGCGGGCATTCGATCGCCAACTCGCTCGCGGTGCTGCGCCAGATGCACGATCTTGGCGCGCGCTACATGACGCTTACACACTCGAAAAACACCGCCTGGGCCGATTCCGCGACCGACGAGCCGGTCCACGGCGGCCTTACCGATTTTGGGCGCGATGTCGTTCGCGAGATGCAGCGGATCGGCATGCTCGTCGATCTCAGCCACGTCAGCGAGGAATCGATGCTCGATGCGCTCGATGTCGCGCGGGCGCCGGTGATCTTCAGCCACTCGGGCGCGCGCGCCGTCGCCTCGCATCCGCGCAACGTGCCCGACAGCGTGCTCGCGCGGCTGCCCGCCAACGGCGGCATCGTCATGGCGGTCACGCTCCCGGCCTACGTCAGCGACGAGGTACGCGACTGGTCGGCTCGCAAGGATGCCGAGGAAGCACGGCTGAAGGCGCTCAACACGGGCAATGCAGCCGCCGCGAAGGCGGCGCTGGAAGCGTGGGAAGCGGCCAATCCTGTTCCCCGTGCAACGCTGGCGCAACTCGCCGACCACATCGACCACATCGTCGAGGTCGCCGGCATCGGCCATGTCGGCCTCGGCGCCGATTTCGACGGCATGTCATCGACTACCGAGGGGATCGACGACGTCGCTGGCTACCCCGCACTGTTTGCCGAGCTGGCGCGGCGCGGCTATTCGCAGGCAGACCTGCGCAAGATCAGCAGCGGCAACATGATGCGGGTGATGCGCATGGCCGAACGCCACGCGGCTTCCGAAAAGGGGACCGCGCCCGTCGAGTATCCGGTCGGGCACCTCGACGACGACTAGGCGTCGCTCCGCGAACCGCCTCCCTCGAGCTTGCCGAGCACGCGGACGAAGAATGCCGTCGACCAGCCCAGCAGGATGACGCCGAGGATACCCTCGAGCGCGGCGACCATACGCCATTCGTCGGCGATCGAGGCGTCCGAATAGCCGATCGTCGCGAAACTGATCGTCGAGAAATAGAGTGCTTCCTGGAAATTGGGCAGCGCCTGCAGGAAGTCGTAGAGGAAGGCGAACAGCCAGATCTCCACGAAATGGAGGAACAGCAGCGCGAACACGATCAGCGTGGTCGCGGCTGCACCGCGGATGGAGAATGGCCGCAGGTTCTCGATCCGCTCCTTCATCGTTTCGGCGAAGAGCGCGCGTTGCAGCCCGAACAGGCCGAAACCGTGGAGCAGCACGCAAATGCCGATCATCAGCGCGCCGACCGCCAGTTGGCTGTTGAACGTCGCGGTGATCACTTGTTCGTCGATGACGTCTTCGCCGGTCATAGTCGCTTAAGCGTAGCCTCGTCCCTCTGATCGTTCTCGAAAGCTTCCAGCGCGCGGGCGAAGCGATCGTTCCCGCCTGAAGCCTCGAACAGCGTCATCGAACTCCTGAACTTCATCGCATCGACCGGGCCCAGGATGTCGCGGCTCGACTTCTTCCCGGCCCAGCAAAGCATTGCGTCGGTACAGGCATCGAGGCGCGGCCCGAGAACCGGGTCGGCAAGGTAGGCTCGCGCCTCAGCCATGTCGGCGATGGCATAGAACCGCGCGGTCGAACTCGATCCCAGACCCGCGATCTGGGGGAAAACGAACCACATCCAGTGTGTGCGCTTGGCGCCCGCCTGCAGTTCGGCGAGCGCAGTCTGGTAAGTGCCTTCCTGCGCTTCGTGAAAGCGGGAAAGCGCCATTCTCAGGCGTCCTTCAGTTCGGACCCCAGTTTGAGCACCTTGTCCCCGTCTTCCTGTTCGATCAGGTAGGCGGGGTTGTCCTCGCTGCCCTTGCGGGTGATCTCGCTACCGCCGAGCTTGCGGGTGACCTCTTCCTCGAAGCGGTCCGAGATCTTGCCCTTGGCGCTGCCGTTGCCCCAATTCCATTCGACCCACTGGCCCTTCTGGAACTTGTTGCTCAAACCGTCACTCCTGCATTTCCGCTTCCTGGGCTGCCCGCTCGGTATCGTTGAACCCGCCGGTTTCGTCGGCGGAAGTCAGCGCGCCGGTGATCCAGATCGCCGACAGGGCGAGGATCGCGAGCACCAGGCTGATGATAAGGACGTACCGGACGATATGCGGCGTCGAACCGCTGCGTGCCTCGTCCTCGGATACGTGTACTTCGTCCCCCTTGCGTTCCATTGTCCGATCCCTTTCGAAAAGTTCGTTCCCCGTGAGGGTCTATCACAGCAGAAAACGCATGACCGTGCCACCCGTTCCACCGGCGCGCGACGATCAATCGCGCAGAAGTTCGTTGATTCCCGTCTTGGAACGGGTCTGCGCATCGACGGTCTTGACGATCACGGCGCAGTAAAGCGACGGCCCCGGCGTCCCGTCGGGAAGCGGCTTTCCGGGAAGCGATCCCGGAACCACGACCGAGTACGGCGGCACCGTCCCCATGTGGACCTCGCCGGTCGAGCGGTCGACGATCTTGGTCGAGGCGCCGATGTAGACGCCCATCGACAGCACCGAGCCCTTGCCGACGATCACGCCCTCGGCAACCTCGGAACGCGCGCCGACGAAGCAGTCGTCCTCGATCACGACCGGGTTGGCCTGCAGCGGTTCGAGCACGCCGCCGATGCCGGCACCGCCCGAGATGTGGACGTTCCGGCCGATCTGGGCGCAACTTCCCACCGTGGCCCAGGTGTCGATCATGGTCCCTTCGTCGACGTAGGCCCCGATGTTGACGAAGCTGGGCATGAGGACGACGCCCTTCGCGATGTGCGAGCCGGCGCGCGCGACCGCGCCCGGCACCACGCGAAACCCTGCCTCGCGGAAGCGCGCATCGTCCCACCCGGCGAATTTCGAGGGCACCTTGTCGAAGCCGGGCGCACCCGCCGCGCCGCCGGGTACGACGACGTTGTCGTTGAGGCGGAAGGACAGGAGCACCGCCTTCTTGAGCCATTCGTTGACCTGCCAGCCCCCGCTGCCATCGGGTTCCGCCACCCGCGCCTTGCCGGAATCGAGCAGTGCGAGCGCCTGTTCGACCACGGTACGGACGTCGCTGCTCGCCGGCGTCACGCTGTCACGCGCGTTCCAGGCCTCGTCGATGGCGGCTTGCAGGTCTGACATCCACTTGTCCTTCGTCTGGTTATCGGCCCGCGCCGCCTATCGCGCGCGGCGGGGTTGGGCAAGTGCCGGGCATCGCGAACCTGCGATGGTGCGGAGGTGCGTAAAGCCGTGTTAACCATGCTGTGGCAGGAGCGGTGGCAAGGTTGCGGCAGGTCATCGGGGCTTTGCCGGCAAGGGGGGCCGATGGAATCAACGGCAATGCGATGGCTGCGTACCGTCGTGCTCGCGGCATTCGTCGCGGCAATCGGTCTCGGCATGTTCGTGCCCGTCTATTCCGACGAGATCGGCTGGCGGTTCCAGGAACGTGCCGCGCTCGACGGGGTGGACAAGATGTTCACCGAACTGTGCGGCCCCAACACGCTTGCCGCGCCGCCGTTCTTCATGATGCCGGTGCGCTGGTACTCGGCGCTGTTCAATACCGCCTTCGCCGACCCGTTCTGGGTACGTGCCTCGGGCGTGCTATACGCGCTGCTGCTTGCCGCGATGCTCTTCGCCATCCTGCGCCGCGTTGCCGCCAATGCGCGCGAGCGGGACGTGCTGGTCACGCTCGGTATCGGCATGCTGTGCCTCGGAATGACGCCGCTGCTGCTGGTGTGGAGCCGCCCCGAACAGCCGATCGCGCTGACGGTGCTCTCCGCTGTCTGCCTCGGCCTCGGAGGAGCGGTGGCCGGTCGCGAAACGGGCCGCGCGACCGCGTGGCTACGCTGCGCCGCGATCGTCGCGCTCGTCGTCGTGGCGGCGAGCTATCACCTGAAGGGACTTGCCGGCCTGCCGATCTTCCTTGCAGCGCTGTTCTTCTGCGCGAAGGGTCGGGAGGCACATGTGCCGCGCATCGCCGCCGCCCTCCTGATCCTGGGGATAGCGGCGGTTTCTGCCTCATACTGGCTCGATCGCCTGTCCTGCCCCGGCAACGCGGCCCTCCGCGAACTTTACGAGGCTCACAGCATCGGCGCGTCGATCTCGTCGGTTTCGGGCATCGGGGACCTGCGCGCACTCGCGGAAACGGTGTTCGGCAACGTCGGCGTGCTGCGCTACATCCTGCTGACCAATCCCGACCAGTATCCGCTTGCCTCATGGCTTCCCGCCGAACAGGTCACCAAGGCGGAATCGCTGCGCTGGTACCTCTCGCTCGTCATCGTCTGGAGCGGCGTGCTGCTCATCGGGCTGGTCGCCTTCGTGGCAGCGGCGGTGCGGGCGTGGCGGGCGCGAGCGATACCCGCGCCGCTCGTCTTCGCGGTGGCAGCGCTCGTGTCCTTCGTCGGCTGGACCGCCAGCCAGAACTGGAGCAACATCTACGAGACGACCTTCGTGATTCCGCTGCTGCTCCTCGCCGTGCTGCTTTCGCTGGCGACGGCACCGAAGGCGGGGCGGGCAAGGTCGATCTTCGAGGTGTCGGCGGTGGGCGTCGGGCTGCTCGCGCTCGTCAACGTGGCGCTTCTCGGCACGGTCTGGGCTCCGGGAATGGCGCGCGCATTCGGGCAAGCGGGCTACATCGAGGACCAGCCCCTTTCGGTCTCGATCCGCGGATATCGCCAGATCGAGCCGAAGATTCTCGAGACCGGGCGCATGTGCGGTATTCCCGAACCGGAGAACGCGCGTGCCGTGCTCGTCGACGAACTGACCTACTTCGCCTACATGGAAAGCCGACTGCCGCAGCACCGGCTTGGGGCCTTCTCGCACTGGAACGGCGACCTGCAGGACCCGGTGGGCTACCTGAAAAGCCGCGACTCGGACGGTATCGTCGTGGGCTGCCACATCCTGCCCGAAAGCTTGCGCGACAAGGCCCTGCGCAACGGGCGGTTCTGCTGCCTCGGGCCGGATCAATGGTGAGAACGCGCGCGATGGCGCGAACTATCCTCTGGCACGAAGCTCCCGGCATGTGCATGGGGCAGGCGCGTCGGCGTGAAAGCACAGAGGCGTGCCGGACAGGACTTGGGGGTCGCGAATGGGAATGAGGGCGCTGCTCGGCTTGCGGGCGCTGGTGATTGCCGCTTTCACGGCGGCGATCGCGTTCGGCATCTTCCTGCCCGTTTACACCGACGAGAGCGGCTGGCGCTTCCACGAGCGCGCCGGGTTCGACGGCGTCGACAAGATGTTCAGCGAGTTGTGCGGTCCCAACACGCTGGCGCAGCCGCCGTTCTTCATGATGCCCGCGCGCTGGTACTCGGCGTTCTTCAACGGCGCCTTCGCCGATCCGTTCTATCTGAGGCTTTCGGGCGTGCTTTACGCGCTGGGTTTCGGCGTCCTGATGTTCCTACTCGTCCGCAGGCTTGCAGCGGGGACGCGCGAGCGTTCGGCACTGGCGATGACCGGGTTCGGACTGATCGCATTTGCGAACCTTCCGCTCATCATGGTGATGAGCAGGCCCGAACAGCCGCTGATCCTGACCGCCATCGGCGCGGTGATCGTGGCATGCCTGCCCTGGCGCGAAAATGGCTGGGATCGCCTGCCGCCCGCCATGGACGCGGCAAGCGCGTGGGCGCGGACCGGCATCGTCCTCGCGCTGACCGCCGTAGCGCTCAGCTATCACCTGAAGTCGATCTTCCTCGTCCCGCTGTTCCTTGCGTGCGTCCTGCTGGCGAGCTGGGGGCGGAAATCGATCGTCCCGCGCATCGCCGGGGGCTTGGCGGTCGCGGCAATGGCTGCAAGCGCGGCGCTTTACTGGATCGAGCGGTTTCGCTGTCCCGACGACCCGGTGCTGCGCGCCGCCTATGCCGGCAACAACATCAGTTCTAGCATCGTGCAGGCAGGTTCCGTTTCGGAGGCGCTCGAAAGCCTCGGCGCGCTTTTCTCGAACATTTCGGTCTTCGGCTACGTCCGGCTGGCGACTCCCGAAGCCGCGCCGCTATCGGGCTGGCTGGCCTACGACCAGATTGACGGAGCCACGTCGTACAAGTGGTTCCTCGCCCTGACGCTGGCATGGGGCGCGACGATGGCGATTGCGCTGGTCTCGCTCGTGGTGTCGGCCGGACGGTCCGCGATGCGGCGACGGGTCGACGTTCGCATCGTGCTGGCGCTGTTTGTGCTCGCCGCCGTTCTCGGCTGGGGTTCCACCCAGCTCATCCGCAACGTTTACGAAGCCGGCTTCGTGCTGCCGTTGCTGGCGCTCGCCATCGTGCTCGCGATGTCGTGCATACCGGAGAAGGGGTGGCTGCGGACGCTGGCGGAAGTCGCCGCCGTTCTCGTCGCGCTGGCGGCGATTGTCAGCCCGGTGCTGATCGCGCGCATCTGGTGGCCGTCGCTCGACCATGCGCGCCAGCAGACCGCTTATATCGACCGCCAGCCGTTCTCGACGCCGCTGTTCGGATACGACGAGGTGCGCGGACAGATAATGGCGACCGCGCGGATGTGCCGTATCCCCGAACCGGAAAAGGCGCGCGCCGTGGGCGTCGACGAGATCACCTATTTCGCCTACATGAAAAGCCACCTGCCGCAGCACCGGCTTGGCCTGTTCCAGATCTGGACCGGCGCTCTCGAAGATCCCGTCGCCTACCTCAAGGAGCGCAATTCGGACGGCGTAATCGTCGGCTGCCACATGCTGCCGGCGGACCTGCGCGCCAGGGCAAAGCAGAACGGCGAGTTCTGCTGCCTCGGCCCCGACGAGTGGTAGGAGCGGACCTGCTGCCCCGACCCGCAACCGGCCCTAGCGGCGGATGGTAGTGACGACCTGTGCGTAGGGGATGTTGAGCATGTTGGTGACGACTTCGAACGTCGGGTCGAGGCCGTCCATCAGGCTTGCCATCTCGGCGGGTGAGCGGATGAAGTCGCCGCGATCCGATTTGACGACCGTGCGCGAGAACCAGCCCTGTCCCTCGACCAGCGTCGGATCGATCGCGACGAAGCGACCGCCGGGCTTGAGGCGGGCGAGCGCGCCCTCGATCAGGCTGCGCGCGGGCACGCTCGGAACGTGATGGAGCACGCCCGAGGCGAATGCGATGTCGTACGGTTCGCCAAGGTCCAGCGACTGATCCGAGGCATCTGCTACGCGAAACGTACCCTTGCCGCCGTAACGCGCCTTCGCGGCGGCGATGTAGGGCTCGCTGATGTCGATCCCGAGCAGTTCGACATCGTCCGGCAGGTAGGGCACCATCGCGCCCGTGCCGCAGCCGATGTCGAGCAGGCGGTCGCCGGATTCGGGCCGCAGCCACTCGGCAACGAAGCGTTCGAGCATGCGCGGCGCGCCCACCATACGCTGGTAGAGGTCGAAGACCGCGGGCGCGGCCAGCGGCTTCTTGGCGATTTCCATGATCGAGGTCATCTGCGTCCCCATACGACAAGGCCGATCCCGGCGACGACCACCGCCACGCCGATCAGGTTGGTCAGCGTCGGCCGCTCGCCCTGGAAGACGACGGCGCCAAGCAGCACCAGCACGAAGCTGAGCGCGGTGAACGGGTAGACGACGCTCAGCGGCTCCTTCGCCATGCTGAGGATCCACAGCACGCTGCCGAGCCCGTAGAGCGCGAAACCGAAGAAGATGTACGGATTGACGAATTGCAGGATATCGGTCCGCCCGGTCGCGCCGGCTTTCAGCAGGAGCGTGCCGCACGCGGCGCAGAAGGCACCGCCCATCAGCATCATGAACGTCGCTATCGGCAAGGTGCGCCTCGTCGGTCGGTCATCGGCGGCGGTGATCGCACCATCGGCCATCGCGACCCGCGCTCAGGCCCGGTGCCCGCGCGTGCGGGCCTCGATTGCGGCCTTCGCCATGGCAACGGTGTGGATGAGACCCTGCGGGATGAGCGCGACGGCGGCGCGGCGCGCGTTCCACGCAAGGTTGCCGCACATCGGCACTTCGCTGCCTTCGGCCACGCGGGCTTCGAGAATGGATTGGCTCAAGCGCTTCTGTCCTGCTTCGTTCGCGTAGATCAGCGTGTTGAAGCGGTACCACGGCTTCACTTCGCCATGGTTAACAAGCTGCGGACGAAGCCAGTCGAAACAGGTGTAGCCGCGCGCGGCGAACTTGCGCCGCCAGTATTCGGGCGGCTGCTCGTTCACGTGATACTCGCCGCCCTGGTTGCGCACTGCGGCCGAGAACATCACCACGTCGCCGTGGCGTGCGAGCGTTTCGACGAAGCTGTCGGCGCGGTCCTCGGCAAGGTGTTCCGCAACTTCGAGCGACTGGACGAGGCCGAACCTGCGGCCGAGATCGAGCGGGCGGGCCAGGTCGTGCGGCTGGAAACGGTCCGCCGGGATGGCGAGCTTGGTGCGGTCGACGTAGTCGCCGTCCACCGCCAGCGCGTCGGCGACCCCGGCATCGAGCCATGCGGCCAGCCACGATCCGTTGCCCGCGCCCACGTCGAGCACGCTGTCGATATCGATGTTGGAAAGCATCAGCGGGATCACGACGTTCGCCGACGCGCGCGAACCCTGGCTGATGTAGGCGTAGAAATCGTCGTTGTATACGTGGCCTGCCATGCCCGCGTCGGTCCCTGTCCGGCGGGCGATGCACTTCGCCCGCATTGTCGCATCCGTGCATGGTCGAAGCGATTCGGGCGGTCAAGCGCGGCCGGCCCATCCGTCGCGGCTTTCCACGACTGCGCCGATTTTTCGAGTTCGCGCGGCGCCCGGTTATGGCCTATTAACTGTTTCGCGCAATAAGCGGGAAAGGGTTTGCCGGACCGGGGGCTGACAGCAGGGTCATGACGACGATCAAGGGACCATACTACGCCGACGTGGTCGTACCGTGCTTCAACGAGGAAGAGGCGCTGCCCGAAACCGCGCCGGTGATCCTCGATTTCTTTCGCACGCTTGTTGCCGATCGTTCGAACCGGCTGACCGGGTTCCGCCTCATCCTCGTCAACGATGGCAGCTCGGACGGCACGTGGTCGCTGATCGAGCGGCTTTGCGCCGCCAATCCGGAAGTCGAGGGCGTCATGCTCTCGCGCAATTTCGGCCACCAGTCGGCGATGCTGGCGGGCCTCACCATCGCCGATGCCGACGTGATCCTGACCATGGATGCCGACTTGCAGGACGATATAGAGGCCGTGCGCGGCATGATCTCCGCCTACGAGGACGGCGCGCATCTCGCGCTCGGCGTGCGCAACGATCGCAGCTCTGACGGGCGCGGCAAGAGCGGGTCGGCCAACGCCTATTACCGGCTGCTGTCGGCGCTGGGCATCAGGATCATCGAAAACCATGCCGATTTCCGCCTGATGTCGCGCACCGCGCTCGCCGCACTGCTCCAGTACCGCGAGGTCAACCTGTTCCTGCGCGGGCTGATCCCCACGCTCGGCTTTCCGGTCACGCTCGTTCCCTATGCGCGCAAGCCGCGCACCGCCGGGGAGACCAAGTACACGCTGCGGAAGATGCTGCGGCTGGCGCTCGACGGGATCACCTCGTTCACGGTCATGCCGTTGCGGATCATCGCAGCGACGGGGGCGGTGATCTTCCTCGGCACCATCCTGGCGAGCCTGTTCTTTCTTTACGTCTACTTCGCTCACAGCTCGGACATCGTGCCCGGCTGGGCATCGACCGTGCTGCCGATGCTGTTCCTCGGCGGCGTCCAGCTCCTGTCGATCGGCGTGCTCGGCGAATACGTGGGCAAGATTTACCTCGAAACGAAGCGTCGTCCGCGTTTCATCATCCAGGAAACGACCTCGGAAGCGCTCGACGCCAACGTCCGCGCCGAAATCGAGAAGGCAGAGGCGGCCTGATCGGCGCCCGCCGGACCAGTTGACCGGCAAGGGGCCGCGACCTACTTCTCGGGCCGTAAAGGCAAATCCCGGAGAGATGTCGTGGAGCCTGTTCCCGACCTGATGAAGCCCGAAGTCCAGGCATGTCCCTATGCCCTGTACGACCGGCTGCGGCGCGAGGCGCCGGTCTACCGGATGCCCGCCACCGGCTTTCACCTCGTGACCAGCTACGCGCTGTGCGAGGAGGTGATCCGCCAGCCCGACCTGTTCGCGAGCGAGGTGAGCCCGGCGAAGCTGCGCCCGGGCGGCGTGCCCGCCGAAGTGCTGCGCGTCTATGCCGAGGAAGGCTGGATGCCGCGGATGTCGTGCTCGACGTCCGATCCGCCGCGCCATACCGAAGTTCGCGCCCTGCTTGCCCGCCTGTTCACCGTCGCCAAGGTGCGCGAGATGACGCCGTGGATGGAAGAGACAGCCGGTCGCCTGATCGACGGCTTTGCGGATCGCGGCGAATGCGAATTCGTCGGCGCGTTCGCGCATCCGTTGCCGATGATGGTCATCGCGCAGCAGCTCGGTGTGCCGACCGGCATGATCGAGACTTTCAAGCGCTGGTCCGATGCGATCGTCGAACCGTTCAGCATGATGATCTCGGAGGAGCGCGAGGTCGAGTGCGCGCGGCTGGTGGTCGAGATGCAGCAATTCTTCATGGACAAGGTCGAGGACCGGCGCGCGCAGCCGAAGGACGATTTGCTTACAACCATCGCGACCGCGCGTGGCGAGGACGGCGAATACCTCGCCGACGAGGACACGCTGACGATCATCGCGGTCGACCTGCTCGCATCGGGCAACGAGACGACGACCGCCGCCATCGCATCGGGCATGCAGATGCTTGCACGGGACGCGGACCTGGCACGGGCGCTGGTTGCCGAGCCCGACCGGATCGCCAACTTCGCCGAGGAAGTCCTGCGGCTCGAATCGCCGGCGCAGGGCATGTTCCGCCGCGTCACGAGGCCGACCGAGCTGGGCGGCGTTGCACTTAAGACCGGCGACCTGCTGAGCCTGCGCTTCGGCGCTGCCAACCGGGACGGCGACGAGTTTCCGCACGCCGACAGGATCGATCTCGACCGCAAGTCGCCGGGCAGGCACCTCGCCTTCGGTATCGGCCGCCACCATTGCATCGGCGCGCCGCTGGCCCGGCAGGAACTGGTCGTGAGCTTTTCCGTTTTGCTGCGAAGGCTGGCCGAATTCTCGCTCGCATGCGCCGAAGAGGAGCTTCGCTACACGCCCAGCTTTTTCGGCAGGAACCTCGAGGAATTGCCGATCCGGTTCGGGACGCGCGGCTAGACCGGACGCATCAGGTCGCGGACAAAGCCGATGAGGCCCGTCTGCCGTGCGCGGCGCTGGCGTTCGGCTTCGAGGATCTGCACGACCTTGTCGAAGCAGCGGTCGATATCGTCATTGATGACGACGTAGTCGTAGCCGTCCCAGTGACTGATCTCGGCCTGCGCGCGCGCCATCCTGCCGGCTATCACGTCGACGCTGTCGGTGGCGCGCGCGGTCAGGCGGCGGTGCAGTTCTGCCAGGCTCGGGGGAAGCAGGAATACGCGTACGACGTCGCGCTCCATCTTCTGGTAGAGCTGCTGGGTACCCTGCCAGTCGATGTCGAAGAGAAAGTCCTGCCCTTCGTCGAGGCCGTCGCGGATGTGCGACTTCGGCGTTCCGTAGCAGTGTCCGAAAACTTCGGCCCATTCCAGGAACTCGCGCTCCTCGACCATGCGGTCGAAGCGGGAGCGGTCGGTGAAGAAGTAGTCCTTGCCTTCGATCTCACCCCGGCGCTGCGGCCGCGTGGTCACCGAGACCGACATGCGGATATGCTCGTCGCGCGCCAGCAGCATGCGCGAGATCGTCGTCTTGCCCGCACCCGAGGGCGAGGACAGGATGAACATCAGGCCGCGTCGCTGAAGCGGCGCATCGGCGTTGTCGGTGTGATCGGCCATGCCCGCTGATGGCGGGCGGCGCCGTGCGAATCAAGTGCGCTGGTGAGCGGCAGTACGCAAGGTCAGGAATCGCGGCCTTCGGCGGCCATCTCGTCGAGCTCGGCTTCGCCTTCCGCCTTGGCTTTTCGCGCCTTGCTCCGGTCGTAGAGCGTCTTGGCGATGATCCCGCCGCCGACAAGGATTGCGCCGGGCACCGACTTTGTCGCGAGCCGGGCGAGAGCCACGCCGGTCAGGTTCTCGAATATCGAGCGGCCCTTAAGTATGTCCTTCGCCTTGCCGGGCGAATACTTCGCGCCGAGCAGGCCGCGTTCGACGCCCTGGCGCAACAAGAGGCTGCCGCCGCGAAGGGCGATGTCGGCAAGCACTAGGTTGGTCTTTGGATTGGGGCTGGGGCCGTGGACCGCTTCGATCGCGCCCTTGGCTTTCGCCTTGGCCTTGCTGGCGCGACGCTTCACCGCGTACTTGGCGTCGTCGGCCTTGGTTATGAGCTTTGTCTTCGCCATCGGTCACCCGTCCTGGGGCCGTGCCGGCCCGGTCACTTCTTCTTGCCGAAATCCACCGTCACGACGTTGGACCCGTCCTCGCTTTCGACAACGCGCGCCTCGTCCGACTGTTCCGATCCGTCGTTTTCCGCCGCCTCGTGCGCTTCAGGCTCCGATTCGCCCGACATCGCCTGGAACTGGAGGCCGAAGTCGACAGCCGGATCGACGAACGCCGTGATCGCGGCGAAGGGAATGTCGAGCTTGGCGGGCATCTGGTTGAAGCTCAGCCCGACCGAAAAGCCGATGTCGGTGACGGTCAGGTCCCAGAACTTGTTCTGAAGGACGATGGTCATCTCGTCGGGGAAGCGTTCCTTCAGGTGCGCCGGAATGTCCACGCCGGGCGCGCCGGTCTTGAACGTGATGTAGAAGTGGTGGCTGCCGGGAAGCTCGCCGCCCGTGGCCTCGATCTGGCCGAGCACGCGGCCGACGACCGCGCGCAGCGCTTCCTGCACGATCTCGTCGTAGGGGATCAGGCTGTCGGGCGGGGTGTCGCTCATGCTCCCCAAGTGTAGACTGATTCGGTACCGGTCAAGGCGGTTTGTGTCACAAGCGAGTGCCCGCCGGTTCTTTTTCCTCGGTTTTTCGCGGGTCGCCGCAACGACGAAACTTGCGCAGGCCGATTGATTCCCGGCCGTGCAGGGCTATAGGCCAGCGCATGCGCACTGCCCGGATAGCCCGAAAGACTCACGAGACCGATATCGAGGTCGAGGTCAATCTCGACGGGACGGGCAGGTACGACGTCGCGACCGGCATCGGCTTTCTCGACCACATGATCGAGCAGTTCTCGCGCCATTCGCTGATCGACGTGACCTGCCGTATCGAAGGCGACCTCCATGTCGACCAGCACCACACGACCGAGGACAGCGCCATCGCGATCGGCCAGGCGATCGACCGGGCGCTGGGCGACAAGGGCGGGATCGGTCGATACGGCCACGCCTATTCGCCGATGGACGAGACGCTGGCCCGTGTCGCGCTCGACATATCGGGAAGGCCGTTCCTCGTCTGGAAGGCGAAGTTCACGCAGGAACGGCTCGGCGAGATGGATACCGAACTGTTCGAGCACTGGTTCCACTCGATCGCGCAGGCGGCCGGGATCACGCTCCACATCGAATTGCTCTACGGACAGAACAACCACCACGTGTGCGAGGCAATCTACAAGGGTTTCGCGCGTGCGATGCGCACCGCGGTCGAGCTCGATCCGCGCAAGGCCGGCGCCGTGCCCTCGACCAAGGGCCAGCTCGGTGGCTGAGCGCCGCCGTGGCTGAGGTCCTCGCGCTGATCGATTACGGGGCGGGCAACCTCCATTCGGTCGCGAACGCGCTGAAGGCGGCGGGCGCGCAAGGTGTGAAGGTCACGTCCGATCCCGACGTCGTTCGGGCCGCCGATCGCATCGTGTTGCCCGGCGTCGGCTCGTTCAGGGCCTGCGCGAAGGGCCTGAAGGCAATACCGCATCTCGTCGAATCGATGACCGAGCGCGTCCATGTCGGCGGAGCGCCGTTCCTCGGCATCTGCGTCGGCATGCAGCTTCTCTCGACGCGCGGGCTCGAGCACGGTAGCACGCCGGGGCTCGACTGGATCGGCGGCGAGGTTCGCACGATCGAGCGTACCGATCCGGCGATCAAGGTGCCGCACATGGGCTGGAACGACGTCGCACCCACGCCGCATGCGCGCGGCCACGAAGTCATCGAGCCGGGCGAGGCCTATTTCCTCCACTCCTACCAGTTCGTTGCCGAGGACCCGCACGATGTCGAGGCGATGACCGATCACGGCGGCGGCATCGTCGCGGCGGTCGCGCGCGACAACATGATCGGCGTGCAGTTCCATCCCGAGAAGAGCCAGGCCTACGGGCTGGCGCTCCTCGCCCGGTTCCTGGAGTGGAAGCCGTGATCGTATTTCCCGCCATCGACCTGAAGCAAGGGCAGGTCGTCCGTCTTGCCGAAGGCGACATGGACCGTGCCACCGTCTACGGCGACGACCCGGCAGCGCAGGCGCGCATCTTTGCAGAGGCGGGCGCGGAGTTCCTCCACGTCGTCGACCTCGACGGCGCATTCGCGGGCGAATCGAAGAACCGCGAGGCGGTGGAAGCCATTCTCGAAGCGTTTCCCGGCCATGTGCAGCTTGGCGGCGGCATCCGCTCGCCCGAGGCGGTGCAGGGCTGGTTCGAACTGGGCGTCAGCCGCGTCGTCATCGGTACGGCGGCTTTGAAGGACCCGCAGTTCGTGCGCGACATGGCGCGCGAATGGGAGAACGGCATCGTCGTTGCCGTCGATGCGCGCGGCGGCATGATCGCGACGGGCGGCTGGGCCGATGTCTCCGACGTGCCCGTAGCCGACATGGCGCACCGGTTCGAGGATGCCGGCGTCGCGAGCCTGCTGTTCACCGACATCGGACGCGACGGCCTGCTGACCGGCTGCAACGTCGAGGCGACCGTCGACCTCGCCCGGCAGACCGAGATGCCGGTGATCGCGAGCGGCGGCGTGAAGGGACTGTCCGACATCCGCATGCTGGCGATCCACGCCGCTGACGGTATCGAGGGCGTGATCACCGGACGCGCGCTCTACGACGGGCGGCTGGACCTTGCCGCCGCCATCCAGATCGCGGAACGGGCATGACCGTCCGCGTCCGCGTCATACCCTGCCTCGATGTGGCCGACGGGCGCGTCGTGAAGGGTGTGAACTTCGTCGACCTCAAGGACGCGGGCGATCCTGTCGAGCAGGCGCGCGCCTACGACGAGGCAGGCGCCGACGAGCTGTGCTTCCTCGACATTTCCGCCAGCCACGAGGGACGCGGCACGCTGCTTGATATCGTGCAACGCACCGCCGAAGTGTGCTTCATGCCGTTCACCGTCGGCGGCGGCGTGCGCAAGGTCGACGATGCGCGGGCGCTCCTGCTGGCCGGGGCGGACAAGGTCGCGGTCAATTCCGCCGCGGTCGCCCGACCGGAGATCGTCGCCGACATCGCCGACCGCTTCGGCAGCCAGTGCGTGGTGGCGTCGGTCGATGCGCGCAGGCAGGGCGACCACTGGGAAATCTTCACTCACGGCGGACGACGCGGTACCGGCATCGACGCTGTCGGGCATGCCGTGAAGCTGGCCGAACTCGGCGCGGGCGAACTGCTCGTCACCTCGATGGACGGGGACGGGACCAGGGCGGGCTACGACCTTGCCCTTACCCGCGCCATCGCCGATTCGGTACCGGTCCCGGTGATCGCCAGCGGCGGCGTGGGGACGCTCGACCACCTTGTCGAAGGCGTGCGCGACGGTCATGCCAGCGCGGTCCTCGCCGCGTCCATATTCCACTTCGGCACGCACACCATTGCAGAGGCGCACGCCGCGCTGCGGGCCGCGGGACTCCCCGCGCGGGGCTGACGGGTTAGGATACCCGCTAACACCTGTCCCAAGCTGGAACACGGCGATCAAGGCCCTGTCGTTAGGCGAAAATCTAACCGATCACGGCTCCACGATGTACCGGACCGGATTCGCCAGCCTGCTGAGCCTTGCGCTTGCCGCTCCCGCCTATGCGGCCGGCAGCACACCCTTGCCCGATCCCGATGGCATGACCCTGCTTGCGCTGGGCCTGGCCGGTCTCATCATCGGACGCCGCTGGGCATCGAAGCGCTCGGGCGACTGACACGCCCCCGCTTGACCGCGGCGGTGCCTCCGCGCATTGCCGGGGCATGAGTGACACCGGAACCCTCGACCGCCTCGAAGCGATCATCGTGCAGCGGCGCGGTGCCGATCCCGAAGCCAGCTACGTTGCGCGGTTGAACGCGAAGGGCATCGGCAAGATCTCGCAGAAACTGGGCGAGGAAGCGGTGGAGACCGTGATTGCAGCCCTTTCGGAGGATAACGAGGCGCTGGTGGGCGAAGCCGCCGACCTCCTGTTCCACCTGCTGGTCTTGCTTGGCGCGCGCGGCGTTCCCTTCGCCAGCGTGCTCGAGGAGCTCGACCGCCGGGAGGGCATCTCCGGCATCGAAGAAAAGGCTTCGCGCATATCCTGAGGAACTTGTCCATGCCGATCGACCCCAGCCAGCCCTACGATCCCGACAACGTCTTCGCGAAGATCCTGCGCGGGGAACTGCCCTGCAAGAAGGTCTACGAGGACGATTTCGCGCTCGCCTTCCATGACATCAGGCCGCAGGCGCCGATTCACGTCCTCGTCATCCCCAGGGGCGAGTACGTCAGCTGGGACGACTTCACCGCCAGGGCGGGCGATGGCGAGATCGCCGGGTTCATGCGCGCGGTGGGCCACGTCACGCGGCAGCTCGAACTCGACGGGCCGGGATATCGCCTGCTCGTCAACATGGGCGGGGACGGCCACCAGGAAGTCCCGCACCTGCACGTCCACATCTTCGGCGGTCGCCAGTTCTTCCAGATGGTGCCCGACTGAGGCCTGTAGCCGGCGGATTTCCACCGCGAACCGTGCGACGAATTGCATGAGCCGGCTAACAGCGCTTGTGCAGCGAGTCGCCCCGGCGCTAAACAGCCGCGCGCCATGACGATCCTTCCCGAACCGACCAGCGGCATCCTGCAGGACCGTGTCCATCGCTATGCGGTGCGCGTTTACTTTGAGGACACCGACGCGGGCGGGATCGTCTATCACGCCAACTACCTGCGCTGGTTCGAGCGGGCGCGAACAGACCTGCTGCGCCTTCTCGGCATCGACCAGGCCGAAGCGCTCGCCAGCGGCGAGGGCAACTACGCCATCGCCGAGGTCGAAATGCGATATCGCGCGCCCGCCCGGCTGGGCGAGACGGTGTTGATCGAGACCCGGCCGGAAGAGATTCGCGCCGCCAGCTGCCGCCTTTCGCAAGTGGCGCTGCGCGGAGAAACATTGCTGTGCGAAGCGCGTTTGCGTGTGGGATTCGTCAGTCCGGACGGAAAGCCGCGCCGCCAGCCCGATGAATGGCGAAAGGCTTTCGCAACTGCCTTTCCCGAGAACGAAGGATGCCAATGACCAATTCGCTTTCGCAGATTGCCTCCGGGCTTGGCGGCAGTCCCGAGCGGCTCGATCCGCTGGAACTGTTCCTGCAGGCCGACATCGTCGTGCAGATAGTGATGGTCGGCCTGATCCTCGCGTCTGTGTGGGTCTGGGCGATCATCATCTCGTTCTCGATGCGGGTGGGGCGCCTCAGCCGTCGCAGCGAACGGTACGAAAGCGCGTTCTGGAAGGCGCGCGACATCGAGTCCTTCCAGTCCGAACACGGCAAGCCGGCGATTCCGCCGTCCAATGTGGTCAATGCCGGACTTGCCGAATGGGACCGGTCCATCGCCGGCAAGTCGGTCGATCGCGAAGGCGCCCGCCAGCGCCTGCAGCTTGCAATGGACTCCGCCGTCGCGCTCGAGGCCGAGAAGCTTTCGGACCGCCTGAACTTCCTCGCCACCGTGGGATCGGTCGCACCGTTTGTCGGGCTTTTCGGGACGGTATGGGGCATCATGAACAGCTTCTTCCAGATCGGACAGCAGCAGAATTCCTCGCTCGCGGTCGTCGCGCCCGGCATTTCCGAGGCGCTGTTCGCGACCGCGCTCGGCCTTTTCGCGGCGATCCCGGCGGTTATCGCCTACAATCGCTTTTCCCACCGCGTGAACGGGTTCGAGGCGCGACTGCAAAGGTTTGCCGACCGCTTCCTTGCGACGCTCAGCCGCCAGCTGGAGGCCAAGTAGCATGGCGATGGGCCTTGCCGGCGGACGCGGAGGTACGCGGCGCAAGGGACGCGGCGGGCGGGCGCCGATGGCAGAAATCAACGTCACCCCGTTTGTCGACGTCATGCTGGTGCTGCTCATCATCTTCATGGTGACCGCCCCGCTGCTGACCGCCGGGGTGCCGGTGGAACTGCCCGAAAGCCGGGCCAAGGCGCTCGCCGAGGAAGCGCGGCAGATCACCATTTCGATGAGCCGGGACGGCGCCGTCTACCTCGACGACGAACAGCTTGCACCCGGCGAACTGCCCGAGCGGCTGGCCGACATACCGACCGGCGGCGACGGGCGTCCGCCGCTGGTCACGCTGCGGGCCGATACGGCGCTCGACTACGGTCGCGTGATGGGCGTGATGGGCGAACTCAACCGGGCGGGCTTCAACTCGATCTCGCTGGTGACGAGCGCGTCGGCCGGCGTGCCCGGCGTCAGCGACGGTTCAGGCGCGTCCGAATAGCCCGGCACGATGGCAGCGATTTCCCTCAACGGAGACGAACGCGTCGGCCTCGCCGTCGCGGTCGTGCTGCACGCGGCCGTCCTGGGCGTCCTGCTGCTGCGCCCGCCTGCCGTCGAGACGATTCCGAAGCCCGAGCGGATACAGGTGACGCTGAGCGACAATGTCGGCCTCACTTCGACCTCGCCGACGCCTTATGCCGATCCCGCGCCGGACATCGCGCCCGAACTGGGCGAGCGCCTTGCCGATTCGGTGCCGCTGCCTGCGATCGTCGATGCCTTGCCGCTGCCGATCCCCGAAACCGTGACCCGGCCCGCGCCCGCACCCCGGCCCGAACCACGCCCTGCGCCGCGAACCACATCGCGGCCCACACCGAGGCAGACGGCGGCACCTGCGCCGCGCCAGACCAGCGCGCCCGCTCCCCGGCGTACGTCCGCTCCAGCCGAGAAGTCGGGAGGCAGCCGCGTCGGCAGCAATTTCCTCGATGGCGCATCGGGGTCCGAAGGTTCTTCGCGCAACGGTCCCGCTGCCACGATCGGGCCGCGCGTGCAGTCCTCGCTCGCCAGTGCGATCACGCGCCAGCTCAAGCCGCACTGGACGGCGCCGCAGGGTGCCGAGGCGGAGCTTCTTGTCACGGTCGTGCGTTTCAGCCTCAACCGCGACGGCAGTCTTTCCGGCTCGCCGAGCGTGGTGCGGCAGAGCGGGGTGACGCCCGCGAACGAAGCGCAGAAGGAACGCCACGCAGAGCAGGCGATCCGGGCAGTGCGGCTGGCCGCTCCGTTCAACCTGCCCGAGGAATATTACGAGGGCTGGAAGACAGTCACGTCACAGTTCGACAGAAGGTTGTAGAAATGAAGTCCGCCCTGAAACTGCTCGCTCTTGCCACCACCATGTTCGTGGCGCTGCCCGCGTCCGCACAGGAGGTACAGGAAGCGCCGACGATCGCTGCCGAGCCGGTGGCCACCGAAACCGCACCCGCCGCCGAGGAAGGCGGTCTTACGGTTACGGTCTCCGACGAGAGCGAGTGGCAGGATCTCGGCATAGCGATCACCAGTTTCGCGACGGACCGCGACGTGCCGACGCAGACCAACGCGGGATCGACCGCGGCGCTGGGCCGTGCGATCTCGGAAGTCATCGCGAACGACCTGCGCAACAACGGGCTGTTCAAGCCCGCCGGTCCGCAGGGACTTCCGCAGCCGCAATTCAGCGAAGTCCAGGCGCCGGACTATCCCGTCTGGCAGCTGCGCAGCGCCGACATGCTGGTGCAGGGCTACGTTCGCCAGCAGTCGGGCGGCAACCTCGTTGTCGGCTGCTATCTCTACGACGTTGCGCTGCGCATGGAACTCGCCAAGGCGGGCTGGGTCGTATCTGCGGGCGACTGGCGGCGAGCCGGGCACAAGTGCGCCGACCTCGTCTACTCGCGGCTTTCGGGCGAAAGCCCCTTCTTCGACAGCCGCATCGCCTACATCGCCGAGACAGGCCCGAAAGACCGCCGGTTGAAGCGCCTGGCGGTGATGGATTCGGATGGCGCAAACCACCGCTACCTGACCAGCGGACAGGCGACGGCGCTGACGCCGCGCTATTCGCCCGACTATTCGAAGATCCTCTATCTGTCCTATCTCAACGGGCAGCCGAGCATCTACGTCTACGACCTGCAGACCGATACGCAGCGGCTCGTGACACGCAGCGACAACCCGACCATCGCCCCGCGCTGGTCGCCCGACGGGCGCTGGATCCTCTATTCGATGGCGATCGCCGGCAACACCGACATCTACCGCATTTCGGCCAGCGGCGGTGAACCGCAGCGGCTGACCGACAGCCCGGGCATCGACGTCGGCGGCAGCTTTTCTCCCGACGGGCAGCGCATCGTGTTCGAAAGCGACCGTTCGGGCACCCAGCAGGTCTACCTCATGGACGCGGACGGATCGAACCAGCGCCGGATCAGCTTTTTCGGCGGACGGGCCGCGACGCCCGAGTGGAGTCCGCGCGGAGACCAGATCGCCTTCACGCATATCGCGGGCGACCTGCGCGTGGCGGTCATGAACCCCAATGGCCGCAACATGCGCCACCTGACCGACAGCTGGCAGGACGAAGCGCCGACATGGTCCCCCAACGGCCGAATCATCCAGTTCTTCAGGACCGAACGCAACTCGGGCAAGACCTCGATCTGGCAGGTCGACCTCACCGGGCGGAACGAGCGGCAGTTGCCGACGCCGGTGGGCGCGTCGGACCCCGCGTGGGGGCCGATCCGCGAGTGAGCAGGGCGCGCGCAACGAATCCGTTTCTGAAACGATTGACTCTGTGCACGATCGCACGGAACGTGAATTTCGAAGGACGAGGAGATTGCCAATGCCTGCCAACCTGAAGATCGGAACCGGCCTTATCCTTGCCGGCTCGCTTGCCCTGTCTGCCTGCGCCACCAATGCGCCCGAGGAGTTGCCGCCGCAGCCGTCCGGCACCGGCACGTCGACCTCGTCGCAGCCGTCCAGTTCGGAGCTCGGACTCCAGCAGGGCAGCCAGGCCGACTTCGTGAACTTCACGCAGGGCGCGGACACGATCTATTTCGATACTGACCGCTACAACATCGACAGCGAGGACGCTGCCTCGCTCCAGAAGCAGGCGCAATGGCTCAACCGCTATCCGAACACGCGCGTCACGGTCGAGGGGCATGCGGACGAGCGCGGAACGCGTGAATACAACCTCGCTCTCGGCGAGCGTCGCGCCAATGCCGCGAAGAATTATCTCGTGAGCCTCGGCATCTCTCCGTCGCGCGTCAACACGATCAGCTACGGCAAGGAACGTCCGGTGGCGCTCGGCTCCGACGAACAGGCCTGGGCGCAGAACCGCCGCGCGGTGACCGTCACCGTCAACTGATCTGCCGGCGCTGCTCGTCGCGCTTCAGCGAATGACGGGCAGCGCCAGGTTCAGGGACAGGTCGGGCAAGCCATGCGTCGCGGCTTGCGGCGACGCATGGTCGAAGCCGTGTCCGGCAGCGGCGGCCTCGCTTCCGCTGCCCGACAGCACGAACAGCGACATCGCCAGAATCGATGCGGTCGCGGCTATGGCCAGACGATCGCTCATGATATGCTGATCCTTTCTGCGGCCGCTCGATGCGGCAGGTTCCGTTGGTTCCTTCCCTGCAGCCGTGGTCAAGCCAAGCTAGGAGCATTCGAGAAGGTGCGGACGAGCATCGACGAACGACAATCGGCAACCGCGCCGTTCTCCCGGAGGACAGGTGAGTAGGCCCCGGCGCTCGCTCGACTGGGGCTTCCCGCGTTGGCGTGGCTACGAAGGCGGGCGCGAGGCCGCCCAAGTGCGCCTGTGCGACCGGCACGGGTGCTCCGAGCCGGGAGACTGCCCTGCGCCGAAATCTCCCAACAGCCCTGAGCGCTGGTATTTCTGCCAGCAGCATGCTGCCGAATACAATCGCGGCTGGGATTATTTCGCGGGCCTCGATACCGAGGAAGCCGCCGAGCGCGAGCAGGCCGAACAGGCCGAATCGAAAGGCTACAGCGAAGCGGCGCACTACGGATGGGCCGGTTCGGGCGACGGTTCGCGTACGAGGGACGAGATGCGCGCACTCGATGTACTGGGCCTCGACGCCGATGCCGATTTCGAAGCGGTCAGGAAGGCATGGCGCGCGAAGGCCAAGGAGGTGCACCCGGATGTGAAACCGGGCGACGAGGAAGCTGCCAAGGCTTTCCAGGCCTATCAGCTGGCATACGAGGTGCTGCGGCAGGCCGAGGAACGCCGGGAATGGCACGGCCACGGCTAAGCGACACGGGGCGCCAAAAAAGCCGACCCGAAAGCGAAGGGCCCCGACCGGTCAGGTCGAGGCCCTTTTTCGAAGCGCGGCGGGTGCAAGGGGCAGCCCGCCGATGCCTCCGAAAGATCACATGGCTTCGTCGTCGGCCATTTCTTCCGCGTTGTCGGCAGCTTCGCCCATCGCATCGGCGGTATCGTCGAGCGCTTCTTCCGAAGCCTCCATGCCCATCTCGTCGGCGAGATCGGCCTGCTCTTCGATCACGTCCTCGGACGCTTCCATCTGCTGTTCGGCGAGTTCGCCTTCGGCGTCTTCTACACCGCCACCGCAAGCAGCGAGCGGAGCAAGGGCAACGGCGGCAAAAACGGCAAGAGATTTCTTCATCTTATTTCCCCCTTTGAGGCACTGGAAACTCGGGCGATATGCTTCCCCGCCCGGCAACGTATGTCAAGCTTAGTCGTGCAAAGCGGCGTCTGGCGCGACTTTCAGATCGAGGCGAGAGCCTGGTCGAAATCGGCGATCAGATCATCGGCATCCTCGATTCCGATGGAGATTCGCACGAGATTTTGGGTGATTCCGAGTGCTGCCTTGCGCTCTTCGGGTACCGACAGGTGCGTCATCGAGGCCGGATGGCTGGCGAGCGTTTCCGTGCCGCCGAGGCTGACCGCAAGCTTTGCGATCTTCAGCGAATCGAGAAAGCGGAAGCTCTCCGCCTCCCCGCCCTTGACGAAAAGCGAGAAAGTGCTGCCGGCGCCGAGGCAGTGGCGTTCGAAGATGTCCTTCTGCGCCGGGTCCGAAATGAAGCCGAGGTAGCCGAGGCCATCGACCTTCGGATGGGCGCGCAGGAATTCGCAAACCCTGGCCGCATTCTCCCCCGCCCGCGCCATGCGCAGTTCGACGGTCTCGAGGCTTCGCAGCAGCATCCAGGCGGTGTTCGGGTCGCATATGGTGCCCATCGTGTTGCGCAATGCCCGCACCGGGTCCATCCAGCGCTTCTCGCCCGAAAGGCCGCCCGCGACGAGGTCCGAGTGCCCGCCGATGTACTTGGTCAGCGAGTAGACGACGATATCCGCTCCGTGATCGAGCGGATGCTGCCACAGCGGGCCGAGGAAGGTGTTGTCGATGGCGATGGGCGGGGCGTCGTCCGCCTCGCCATAGGACTTCTTACGGGCCTTGCCGACCGCCTCGATGTCGACCAGCGCGTTGGTAGGGTTGGCCGGACTTTCGAGGTAGATCATCGCCAGCTTGCCGCCCTGGCTTTCGGCCAGTTCCTTGCCCCTGGCCACGGCGGCTTCGAGCTCGTTCGCGCTCGCGTTCGCCGGGAAATCGACGTAGGTCACGCCGTACTTCGACAAGATCTTCGCGATGAAGCCCTCCGTGGCGGCGTAGAGCGGTCCGGAATGAACGACCACGTCGCCCGAGTTGCAGAATGCCAGCAGCAGCGTCGCGATTGCCGACATGCCGCTGGAGAAGACCAAGGCGTCCTCGGCCTCGTCCCAGATGGCGAGCCTGTCTTCGAGAATCTCCTGGTTGGGACCGTTGAAGCGCGAATAAACGAGGCCTTCGACATCCCCTGCGCGCTTGCCGGTCAGGCCCTCGAAGTGGCGCTTGCCCGCAGCGGCGCTCTCGAACGCGAACGTCGAGGTCAGGAAGATCGGCGGCTTGAGCGCGCCTTCGGACAGGACAGGATCGAAGCCGTAGCCCATCATCAGCGTGGAGGGCTTCAACTCGCGCCCGCCGAGAGTAGTGACTTCGGGCTTCGGTTTGCGGCGAGGGGTGGGGGTGTCGATCGGATCGGACATCGGCGATTTCTCTCCGGTTCAATGGATGCGCGCCGTCAGAGCAGCGCTCGTACCGTCCAAACGACTGCGACCAGCAAAAAGATGCCTGCGATATCGAGGATGATCCCGGCCTTCACCATACGTGGCAGGGCGATGTGACCGGTCGACCAGGCGATGGCATTGGGGCCGGTGCCCGCGGGCAGCATGAAACCCCAGCTGGCGGCGAGCGCCGCGGGCATCGCCAGCAGCAGCGGATCGACCCCGAGCGCGACCGTCAGGCTGGCGACGACCGGCACGATACCGCTGGCCGTCGCGACGTTGCTGGCAAATTCCGTGACCAGCACGACCATCGCGACGATAGCGACGGCGACGAGGGGAAGCGGTACCGACCGCAGCGGCAAAAGCGACTGCCCAAGCCAGTCGGCGAGGCCCGATGCTCCCATTCCGGCGGCAAGGGCAAGGCCTCCGCCGAACATGGTGATGACGCCCCACGGAGCGCGGTCGCCCTCTTCCCAGACCAGAAGCGGTCGCCCGGTACCGTCGGGGAGCACGAAAAGCAGCACCCCTGCCGCGATGGCGATCGTCCCGTCGGTAAGCGATCCCTCCGGCAACCACGGGGCAATGAGGGGGCGCAACATCCACAAAGCGAACGTCGCGGCCACGAGGGGAACGAGGCGTCGTTCCGGCAACGTCCAGCGGGTCTGCACGCGCACTGCCTCGCGGGCGGCGGACAGGTCGAACGAGCGGCTCTTGAGGCCCTGGACCCTGGCGATGATGAATGCTGCAAGCGGTACGCCGAGGATCGCGACAGGCAGGCCGTAGGCGGTCCATTCGGCGAAGCTGATCCGCACGCCGATGAGCCGGTCGAACAGCGCGACGGCAATGGCGTTCGTCGGCGAACCGACGATGGTCGCGAGCCCCCCGATGGTCGCTCCGAAGGCGATTCCCATCGGCAAGGCGCCGGCCAGTCCCTCGCGATCCTCGGTATCGATCCCGCCGCCAGCGAGTACCGCGAGCGCCATCGGCATCATGATCAGCGAGGACGACGTATTCGATATCGCCATCGAAAGTACCGCCGCCGTCAGCATGAAGGCGAGCAGCACGCGGCCGGAGCCGCCCCCCTTGCCGAGATGGTCCAGGATCGCGAGCGCTAGCCGTCGGTGCAGCCCGGTCCGCTCGATCGCGAGCGCAATGAACGCACCGCCGAGGATCAGGAACAGCGTGGGCGAATAGTACGAAGCGGCCGTCTCGGTCGCGGTCATCACTCCGGCGAACGGCAGCACAAGGAACGGCATCAGGGCGGTGACGGTCAGCGGCAGCGCCTCGGTCATCCACCAGGCGGCCATCAGCGCGACGAGCCCGGCCACCGGCCATGCAGGTGCGGGCATGCCGGCGGGCGCCGGCAGCACCAGCGTCAGCGCGAACAGCACGATTCCGGCGATGAAGCCGATGCGCCTTGCGCTCATGACGATTGCATCCCCCGCTTTGCTCCTCGCGGCGCGGAGTCTAGGCTTGCCGCGCGGCGGGGCAAGTAGCGGAGTCGATCATGGCCGAAGGAAACGGCGAAGGCAGGGTTCTCGGCATCGGCGGCATTTTCCTGCGCACCGACGATCCCGGGGGCATGGCCGCGTGGTACCGCGACAACCTCGGCATCGTGGTGACCGCGGCGGGCCAGCCCGATCCGGAAGGCAATTGGACATGGCGGCAGGACGCGGGCGACACGGTCTTCTCTATGTTCGAGCGCAAGACCGATTATTTCCCGGCCGACCGGCAGGTCATGCTGAACCTCAGGGTGTCCGGCCTCGACGCACTCGTCGCCCGCCTCTCGGCAGCCGGCATCGGAGCCGAGCGCAGGGACGAGTGGGATCACCCGGACATCGGGCGCTTCGCCCGAATCCACGATCCGGAAGGCAACCCGATAGAACTCTGGGAGCCGCCGACGCTCGAATGAACGCAGGCCGGCGACGGAAAGCCTACTTCGGAGCGAGCACCATCAGCATCTGGCGACCTTCCATGCGGGGGAAGGATTCGACCTTGGCGATCTCGGCCACGTCTTCTCGCACGCGCGTCAGCAGGTTCATGCCGAGCTCCTGGTGCGACATCTCGCGACCGCGAAAGCGCAGGGTGACCTTCACCTTGTCGCCGTTCTCGATGAACTTGTTCACGTTGCGCATCTTCACGTCGTAATCGTGCGTGTCGATGTTGGGACGCATCTTGACCTCCTTGATGTCCTGGGTCTTCTGCGTCTTGCGCTGCTGGTTCGCCTTCTTCTGCGCCTCGTAGCGGAACTTGCCGACATCGAGGAACTTGCAGACCGGCGGATCGGCGTTCGGCGAGACTTCCACGAGATCGAGGCCGGCATCCGCCGCGCGTTCGATTGCTTCGCGCGTGTACATGACGCCGAGGTTCTCACCGTCGTCGTCGATGACGCGCACCTTGTCGACGTTGATGAAATTGTTGTAGCGGGGCCCGCTCTTCACGGGTGGCGTGAGCGAGCGCCGGGGTGGGGGTGCTATATGCGTTCTCCTGTATCGTTCATCCAAATATTCGGGCGCGCGCGTCCATAAGCCGATTCGCGCGCGCTGTAAAAGCGGGAAAACCCGCCATGCCGCAAACGTTCGTAACGCCGTTGCGGTTTCACATTGCAGGATAGGCGATCAGGCCGCCGCGCGCCAGAGGGGATACTCCAGCACGCGCCGGCTCGACGGGACCAGCGCATCGATCGCGCGGGCCGGCTGCATTGCCGAAAGGATAGCCGGGTCCGATGCGTCCATTCCGCCGGTCAGCGCGCCGAAAGCGGGCAGGATCATCCGGCTTTCCGAGCGGACCGCACAGGCGCGCGCGATCCGCCGTCCGCGCGCGGACACCACCAGTTTCGGGTGGTAATGGCCCGAAATTTCCGGCCTGTCCCCGTCCTTCTCCGCCCGGTGCCGCAGCACCACAGGCCCGACTTCTGCTTCCTCGCAGACCGTACCGCCGCAGGCACCGGCGGCGTCGGCATCGTGGTTGCCGGTGATCCAGACCCAGTCGACGGCCCGCGTCAGCGCTGCGAGCATTCCGGCAGCGTGAGGCTCCAGCCTTTCCGTCCCTTCGCGATCGTGGAAGTTGTCGCCGAGTGCGAAAACGCGTCGCGCGCCGGTGCGCCGGATGGCCAGCGCCAGCCTTTCGAGAGTCTCGCGGCTGTCATAGGGTGGCAGGAGCTGTCCCGATCGGGCAAAGAAGCTCGCTTTCTCGAGATGCAGGTCGGCGACCAGCAGCGCGTTCTCGCGCGGCCAGTAGAGCGCACGGTGCTCGGCGAGCGCCATTTCCTCGTTTGCGAACGAAAGGGGAACCATGTGCGTCCCTTGCCGAAGCCCCGGCGATTTGGCAAGCCGATACGCGATGACAAACTGGACGCCCCACACAGCCCGCGCGCGCGAATGGTTCGAACACCTGCGCGACCTTATCTGCGCCGAATTCGAGGCTATCGAGCGGGAGGCCGGGAGCGAGGCCGAGTTCCGGTACACTCCCTGGCTGCGCGAAGGGCAGGATGGCGAGGCCGACACCGGCGGCGGAACGCAGGGCCTGATGAAGGGCAAGGTCTTCGAAAAGGTCGGCGTCAACGTATCGACCGTGCACGGCGCGTTCTCGAAGGAATTCGCCGGCTCGATCAACGGCGCCTCGCCGGAACAGCCGGAGTTTTCGGCAACCGGCATCAGCCTTGTCGCCCACATGGCCAATCCGCACGTGCCCGCCGTGCACATGAACACGCGTTTTCTGACGACGACAAAAGCCTGGTTCGGCGGCGGCGCCGACCTGAACCCGCCGCTGCCGTACGAGGAGGACACGCAGGATTTCCACGCCCGCCTGCGCGCGGCCTGCTCTGCCCATAACCCGACCTATTACGAGCGCTTTTCCAAGTGGGCCGACGAGTACTTCTTCATTCCGCACCGGGGTGTGCATCGCGGCGTCGGCGGCATATTCTACGATCACCTCGAATGCGCGGACGACGCCGGTTTCGATCGCAACCTGGCGTTCACGCAGGACGTCGGGCGCGCGTTCCTCGACATCTTTCCCGAACTGGTTCGACGCCGGATGAAAAGCGATTTCAACGACGCGGACAAGGCGCGGCAATTGGAATGGCGGGGGCGCTATGCCGAATTCAATCTCGTCTACGACCGGGGCACGCTTTTCGGCCTCAAGACGGGCGGCAACGTCGATGCCATCCTGATGAGCCTGCCGCCCGAAGCGACCTGGAACTGAAAGAATGAGCATGCTTACACTCGAACAGGCTAACAAGCTGATCGGCGAGACGATCGATAAGGCAGTCAGTCTCAGCCTAAAGCCCATTACCGTCGTCGTGCACGATCCGGGCGGGCACATGATCGCCTGCCAGCGGCAGGACGGTGCTTCCAGCCTGCGGCAAAAGCTTGCCAGCGGGAAGGCCTGCGGCGCACTGGCGCTGGGCGTTTCGAGCCGCAAGATCGGGGAAATGGCGGTCGACCGGCCTCATTTCGTCGCTTCGCTCCATGCGCTGGCCGACGGCGGCATCGTCCCTGCCGCGGGCGGCGTGATCGTGACCGACGCCGATGGCCGCGTACTCGGCGCTATCGGCGTTACCGGCGACACCTCCGACAACGATGAGGCCTGTGCGCTTGCCGCGATAGAGGCCTGCGGACTTCGTGCCGGGTGACGGCAGGGGCCTTATTGCCCTTGCCCGCATCCGAATAATCCGCACATCTAGCGGGTAATGCTCCGCCAGTACGAACTCGTCGAACGCGTCAAAGCGTATAATCCGGACGCCGACGAGGCGATCCTGAACCGTGCCTACGTCTACACCGTCCAGAAGCACGGCAGCCAGAAGCGCGCGAGCGGCGACCCGTACTTCAGCCATCCCATCGAAGTCGCCGGCCTGATGACCGAGCTCAAGCTCGACCAGGAAACCATCGTCACCGCGCTGCTGCACGATACCGTCGAGGACACGCTCGCGACGATAGGCGAGATCGAGGATTCGTTCGGCAGCGATGTCGCGCGGCTCGTCGACGGCGTCACAAAGCTTTCCAAGATCGAGACGCTGACCGAGAACGAGAGGGCGGCGGAAAACCTGCGCAAGTTCCTCCTGGCGATGAGCGAGGACCTGCGCGTTCTACTCGTCAAACTGGCCGACAGGCTGCACAACATGCGCACGCTGCACTACATTTCCAGCGAGGAAAAGCGCCGCCGCATCGCGCGCGAGACCATGGATATCTACGCGCCGCTCGCCGAGCGCGTGGGCATGTACGAGTACATGCGCGAGATGCAGCTTCTCGCGTTCGAACAGCTTGAGCCCGAGGCCTATGCGACGATAACCGGCCGGCTGGCCCAGATCCGCGGACGCGAGGACGGACAGGTCGATGCAATCGCGCTCGCCATGAAACATGCGCTCGCCGAAGCGGGCCTTTCGGTCGAGGTCTGGGGGCGCGAGAAGCATCCCTACTCGATCTGGAAAAAGATGGCCGAACGCCACGTGTCGTTCGAGCAGGTGACCGACATCATGGCCTTCCGCGTGCTGACCGACGACGTGGAGGATTGCTACGCCGCACTCGGCACGCTCCACCGGACCTGGCAATTCATCCCGGGTCGCTTCAAGGACTACATCTCCACTCCGAAGAACAATGGCTACCGCTCGCTCCATACCGCGCTGATCTATGAAAATTCGATGCGTGTAGAAGTGCAGATCCGCACGCGCGAGATGCACCGCACCAACGAGTTCGGGCTTGCCGCTCACTGGGCCTACAAGCAGGGCGGAAGGCCCGACGGGCAGGTCGGCTGGCTGCGCGACCTGATCGAGATCGTCGATGCCAGCCACGATGCCGAGGAACTGCTGGAGCACACCAAGCTGGCGATCTATCAGGACCGCATCTTCGCCTTCACACCGAAGGGGGCGCTTTTTCAGCTACCCAAGGGAGCGACGGCCGTGGACTTTGCGTATGCCGTCCACACCGACCTCGGCAACGCGATTGTCGGCGGCAAGATAAACGGCCGCCACATGCCGCTGCGCACGCCGCTTTCGAACGGCGATGTCGTCGAGATCATCAAGGGAAATCTTTCGGAACCCCAATTGTCCTGGCTGGGGTTCGTCGTGACCGGCAAGGCGCGCGCCGCCATCCGGCGTGCGGTCCGCGCGCGCGAGCGGCAGGAAGTCGCCGAGATCGGATCGAAACTGTTCGACGAGATTGCCGCCCGCCTGCCGACCCGCATCGGCAAGAAGGCGATCCAGGCTGCGATCAAGCGACTAGGTTACAAGGACGCCGAGGAAATGATGTTCAATATCGGCTCGGCCAAGCTTTCGGACAGGGAAGTCATGGAAGCGCTCGTTCCCGGCAGCACCTCCGAACTGCCCGACGACATCGAGTGGCCCAAGCAGGACCGGGCGATCTCGATCAAGGGCATGGCGTCGGGCATGGCTTATCATCTTGCCGACTGCTGCCACCCGGTGCCGGGCGACAGGATCGTCGGCCTGCGCTCATCGGGCCGCAAGGTCGAGGTCCACGCGATCGATTGCATGACCCTGGCAAGCGGCATCGACGCCGACTGGCTAGACCTTTCTTGGGGGGAGCGTTCGGCAGGCGCAGTCGGCAGGCTGCGGATCATCCTCTACAACCGGCCCGGCACCCTTGCCGAAGTGACGTCGATCTTCGCCGACAACCGGGCGAACGTGGTCAACCTCGAGATGATGCAGCGCGACGATCCGTTCGGAACATACCAGATCGATCTCGAGGTTACCGACGTCGCTCACCTCACTCGCATCGTCACCGCCCTGCGCGCGAGCGAGGCTGTCGCCGAGGCCGAACGCGCCTGACCTGCGGTCGAAGGCCCGCTCAGGGGAGGCGGCGTGCCGGAACCGGAACGTTGCAGATGTCGGCTCCGCCGGCGGGCACGATGAAGAACGGATCCCGCCTGTTCGCACGGGCATCGGCATAGCGGGCGAACGCCTCGCTGTCGGTGGCAAGGTATTCGAAGCCCGGTCGCTGCTCCTCCGTCAGGTCGCTGGCCAGCCTGACCGAGGCGATGGCCGTGCGCTCCTCCGCGCTTTCGTAGAAGCCCAGTGGTCCGGTACCGCGCGGCAAAGAGGACAGGTGCTCGATTCCCTCGACCACGCGACCGACCACCGCGATGTTGCGGTCCAGATGGCGCGGGGCATGGCCGATCACGGTGTAAAGTTCCGCCCCCGAACCGGCATCGGGTGACATGCCCCTGCCGACGCCGACCATGCCGTAACAATGGACCGGCCATGCCCGCTCGCCGTCTGACGCTACCGGCCATCCCCTGAAATGCGTCGTCACGCTTGCGTAGGGGTCGGTCCGGTTGGCCGCCCGGGACGCTAGCGCGCTCGCAAGTGAATCCCCGACTTTGCTCGCGTAACCGGATTCGTCCGTACCGGAAAGACCATCCGGCAGGGGGGCGGCCTCTTCGCCTTCGGCTGCCGGAGGAATGCCCCATTGCACGACGTAGTTGTCCTGCACCCGGACGACCGCCGCGTCGTCCCAGGAGCCTGCGCGCGCCAGCGTCCGGATATTCGTCACCCAGTCCTGCGCGAACGGCCCGGAGATAAGCTGTATCACGACCTGCCGTTCCTCCCCGCCCTCCGCAGGCTCCAGGCGCATCACCAGGAGGTCCTCCGCCGCTATCGGACGCCAGTCGCCGGCAGGCGCCTGCGCGACGATCTCGTTCGGAGAGGGCGGGGTATCCTGCGCGAGGACGGCAGGGGCACAGGCCGCGATCGCGGCCATGCCGGCGAGGGAGATGGGAAAGCGTCTCATGCCCGGTCAATGCCAGCACCTGTCGCCTTGCGAAAGGCCCGATCTGCGGCTAGGGGGCTTGCCTTGCCCGCCCGGGCATGCGGAGCGGTGGCCGAGTGGTCGAAGGCGCACGCCTGGAAAGTGTGTATACGGCAACCCCGTATCGAGGGTTCGAATCCCTCCCGCTCCGCCATTGACCATCTGCGCCTTCTAAATCTCTCTGGATCGGGCGCCTATCGGCACGGTTCTTTGCCAAATATCTCGATGATCGATCTCGCGAGATACCGGCAGGGATAGCATGCGGCGGTGAAATGCGCTGCGTCTGTCCCCAGATAGCGCACTTTTGGTTCAGTTTCGTCCCTTTCCTAATAGCGGCCTGAGCATTGCGCATTGGCAATCGCATCAGGAAACCACGCCAGGTGGTTGTCTGAAGCGTATGGACGCACTTGCATCGCTCGCACTGTATTGACGCACCCGCCGGCGCGTTTCCGATCCTGGAAAGGCGATGTCCGAGCAAGGCCGCCTCATTCTAAAATCTCCGTCGAGCAGGCTGGCGCTGTAATGGCCTGGCTTATGGCATGGACAAATGTGCCATCAGAATCGCCGGAATTTTTCGACCTCCTGTCAGCTTTTGGGAGCGCTGATTGACCGGTGCGCCCCGGAATTCTGCGAAAGTTTCGAGTTTGAGACTGTCAGCATTTTTCGAGGTGTCAGTATCGGAGACCTGACAAAGCTGACAATTGCTCATGGTAAAGAGCGTTCCGACCAGGCCGAAAAACGCCGCAGTTCTGCGGATGCCCTAATATACCGGACAATCATGTTGCTGACGGGCATACTGACATCCCGCGCTCTGGTGTCAGTAAAATGCTGACGCACCTCCTCAGACGCCGCGGATTTCCGGGATTTTTCCGGAGGTCGGGACAAGACGCCATGCTGACGCCTCGGGGCTCATTGGCGCCACGCGCGCTGTTCTGGCCAGACTGAAGCCGGCGATACTTGCGTCATCACGCAGCTGGAATGAGATGCTGGCCAATGCAACTTTGTCACGTCACGCCTAACCACCCTTAGGCGAAAGCGTTCGCTCCCGTCGGATAAAGTGAACTGGTCCCGGACTGTTCCAGCAGCCTGCCCGCCAGGCAAATCTCCTGCGTTTCCTTTGGACCTGCTCGGATGCTCCGGGGGATAACCGTCTGCCGGCATTGGCTTTTGACCCTCGTCCCGGCAAGCGCGTTGTCCAGTATCTGATCATGGATTCTGAACTTCGAGGAGATAGATGAGTTCGGACTTCGATCTTGACGAGTATCAGCGTGTCGATGGCATTACGCTACGCGCCGAGCTCGCCATCTGCGCCATCGCGAATGGCAGCCTGGTCGTCCTCATGATGGAGCGCGAAGCGGAGCCCTTCAAAGGCTGGCTTGCCTTGCCGGGAGGCTATTTGCGCGGTGACAGGGATCTCGACGCTACGGCACATGTTATTCTGGCCCAGCTCGGAATGTACCCTTGCGAGCCGCGCCTGGTCGGCGTGTGCAGCAAACCGGGGCGGGACCCGAAGGCTCGCGGAGTCAGTGCCACTTATGCAGCGATAGTCGAGCTCGATGATCTGGAAGTTCGCCTCGAGCAGGACAAAAGGTTCCGGATCGTGACAGCAATTCAGGCGAATGATGACATTTGCGACCTGTCCCTTGAGGGACACCCGGTTGCGGCAGGTTACGACCATGCGGCGATGATCGCGAAGGCCATCGCCTACCTCCGACAAATGCTCGAGAACTCGCTCATTGCGTTCGAGTTTCTTCCACCGGCGTTCACGCTGCTCGAACTCCAGCAGGTGCACGAGGTGATCCTCGGCGAAGCTGTCGACAAGGTTCGGTTTCGCAAGCGCATGCTTGCACGCATTTTCCCCGATGGCTCCCGGCTGCGCGCGACCGGCCGCGAGAAGCTGACCGGCGGGCGCCCAGCCAAATTGTTCGAGCTGCAGAGAAATTGAAGCAATAGGCGAGGGCAAAACGGTTCATCTCCGCCAGCCACGAACTGAAGGTATCGCGGGATTTGCAGATGGCTTTTTTAGCCCCTCACCCTCCCGACAGCAGGGTTGCATTCGCCCGGCAGCGTTCTGGGTTCATTTGGTAAAACCATCTTTTGGCAGAACCTGGGCCGGCTTCTGCCTGTACGGTTTCGAACCTTTTGTCGGCGACCTCAAAGTGGCCATCGTCGAAAAGCTTCGCTGAATTTGTCCACGCCGCCTTAACGCTCAATCAAGTCGTAAGACATAGGTGCGAGCTTCGAGAGTAATCGGTTCTGGGCGGCAAAGGCGATGCCTTGTTCGCGCATGACGAACTGCAAATTTTCGACGAGCGCGTTCAGGTCGGCCTTGCGCAGGCCCATGTCCGTGTGCGCGGTCTTCATGTCGCGGCCGGTGTAGTCGCAGCCGGCGTTCAGGATGTAGCAGAACTGTTCGAACAGGGTGCGTTTCAGTCGTACCATGTCGTGCGACACGAAGATCTCGGAAATGCGCGGATCTTCCTTGCTTACTTCGACGAGGCGATCCGCAATACGGCGAATGCCTTCCTGCTCCCCGAACTCTCGCGCAAGACTGTCGGAGGAGAAAGGTTTTGCCCCGGCGTTGTCATTGCTTTGAGTGTAGGGATCGACGGGAAATTCCCCGGTTTCCGGGTCTCGCACGCGCTCTTCGACGCCGAACTCCTTGTCCCAGTCGACATTCTCCTCCGGGACTTGCTGCATTAGCAGCGCTGCAATTATGGAAACGACCATCGTGTCGTCCTTCAGAATGCGATCTGCGCGGAAAGGAATGTACCGCGCTGGTTCTCGAATGTCGCGATGGAACCAAGGTCGACATAGGCACCTGTGACGGTGACGTTGTCCGTTACGGCATAGGCGGCGAACAGGTCGAACCAGTCTTCCTCGCCCAGCCCCAGGTTATCCGGTTTGGTCCTGTATTCGGCGCCAAGGACAAAGCGGCGCGATAGCTGGTAAGCAAGCGATCCTTCGAATTCCACCGATTTGCCCTTGCCGGACGCATTGCCGAACCCGAGCAGACCATTCTGGTTGGCATTTGTCAGCCGCACGGTTGCGCTTGCAAGAACGCTGTGAGACAGGAATAGCTTCGTGGCGCTGAGCGTGTAGTCGGTACCCTCGTCGCTGCCCGCTCCCACTAATGCAGCGATAGGCCCGTCGAGATTGCGCTTGTGCTGCACTCCTACGCTTACCTGCGGCACCAGCGGGTCGCCGTAGACGAGGTCGCCGAACAGGCGCACCTTTGCGCTGTAAACATCTTGGTTGAGCTTATAGCCTTTGCCGATACGCAGCGCGGCGCCGACATCGCGTGTGTCGAAATTCTGTCGTGCGTAGGAAAGCTCGACGCGATTGGCGATGCCGACCGATACGCCGTGGCTTTGCCAACCGTAGTCGGACAATTCGACGATTGTCGCATGGCCAGAGATGCCAACACCGTTTTCAAGCTCGCGCCCCGCGATCGTTGCCCAGCTGGCAAGTCCGCCCCCGCTTGCACCTTCGATTGTCGACACGCCGTTGGTAAGGACGAGCTTATCGCCTTCGAACCAGGCGAAGTCTTCCGCTTGCGCAGCCGCACTAAAGGTCAGAGCGCCCAATGTGGCTGCTGTCTTCCAAATTACGGTCATGCAGCCGCTGCTAACCTGCCTTGGTAAATGACCACTTAAGCAAGGCGCGAGGGATTATTAATATCAGGGCGCTAACTCCATCCCGATGGCGAAACTCCTAACCTTGCTGATCACAAGCGGGCTGGCTTGCGCGGCGGGTTTTGCTGCAAATGCCGCGCCCTCGTCGTCGATCACCGTGCAACTGGTCGACCAACGCGGATTGCCGGTGCGCGATGCAGTCGTCGAATTGAAGCCTGCTGGCGGGACATCGGGTCGCATTTCATTCCCGTGGCGAAAGGCGATGGCGCAGAAGGATCGCGAATTCGTCCCCGGTACGCTCATCGTGGCGCGCGGCAGCACTGTAGCGTTCCCGAACCTCGATAACGTCCGGCACTCGATCTACAGCTTTTCCAAGGCAGCTAAATTCAGCATTGATCTCTACGGTCGGGACCAAACCCGCACACAGGGCTTTCTAATTGCCGGAACCGTGGCACTCGGCTGCAACATCCATGATGAGATGCGCGGCTATATCCGTGTCACCGATACGCCGTTCGCGGGCAAGACCGATCACAATGGTTTTGTGACACTCACCTCGGTCCCGGCAGGAGGCGCGACTGTGGGCGTATGGCATCCCCGGCTGCGCAGTCCCGGCAATGAAACTTCCAGTGACGTAACCATTTCGAGTGGAAGCCAATCGCGCAGGTACAAGCTGCGAATGCGATGACCCGCGCTTTCAGGACTTTCGATAAATTGCGGTTCGGCTCGCTAAAGCTGCGCATAGCTTCGCTTTATGCCGGGCTGTTTGCGCTAGTGCTTGCCGTCGTGGTGCTCGTGGCAGGAAACGCCCTCAGCCGATTCGGCGAAGCAAGCGCGACACGCGATCTGGAATCGAATGCGCGGGTGTTCGACGAAATCTTGGAGCTGCGCGCGCGCCAGTTACGCCGCTCATCCGAAGTCCTTTCCCGCGATTTTGGTTTTCGCGAAGCTGTGGCGACTAACGACGCAATCACTATCGACAGTGCGCTTGAAAGCCTGAAGTCCCGGTCGGACGCGAATGCCGCTTTCGTCATCGGTGTGGACGGAAAGCTGCTTGCCTCGGGCGACGCCCGGATCGGGAATCCGGATGCATTGTGGTATCCGCTCGATGAAGGGCAGCAACGCGGAATCATTGCCGTCGGTGGAGAACTGGCGCTTGCCGCAGCTTCCCCGGTCGAGGTGCCTGACACGATCGGCTGGCTGGTCCTTGCACAACCGCTCGACAAGGCAGAATTGGACCGACTGGCAAAACTCGCGGCGGTCGACGTCGAAGCCCGGGTCATGCTCCCGGCAGCCATGCCGGACTGGATGCTCTCCGCTCCGAATGATTCAGTATTCCAGCGTGCTGAGGGGCAGTCGACTTTATTCCATGTTTCGCCTCTCCCTGCGCTCCAGGATGACCTAAAGCCAAGACTGGTGCTGCAGCACTCGCTCGATGCATCACTCGCGCAGTACACGCGATTGCAAATCTGGCTTGTTGCGCTGGCCATCGCCGCGGTCCTGTTCGTGATCGCCCTTAGCTGGCGCGTGGCGCGCACAGTTACTGGCCCGTTGCAGAAACTGGACGAGGCGACACGCGCCATCAGCGAAGGGCGCGTTTTCGAACTGAAGGCGGAGACAGACGACGAGATCGGGCGGCTTGCAGACAGCTTCAACAAGATGTCCTCGGCGATCGAGGATCGTGAACGCAAGATCATCCATGTCGGACTGCACGATGGCTTGACCGGGCTCCCCAATCGCAAGCTTTTCGTGGAACAGCTCGACCAGGCTGTCCGCCGGCTCGATGATTCCGGGCGCTTGATGGTCGTTTACGCCGATCTCGACGACTTCAAGGTGGTCAACGACACGCTTGGCCATCCTGCAGGCGACAGGCTCCTGTGTGATGTTGCAGCGCATCTTCGCGAAAACCTGCCCGACGCGCTTGTCGCGCGACTGGGCGGCGATGAGTTCGCGCTGCTGATCGACAATCTCGGCAGTGACCGCAGTTTGGCGGCAATTGCCTCCGAGATTCTCGTTTGCTTCCAGCGGTCCCTCATGATCGACGGGCAGCTTGCGGAGTCCTCTGCCAGCCTTGGTATCGCTGTCGCTCCGGGTGACGGTCGGGACGGCACGGTCCTAATGAAGAACGCCGATCTGGCGCTCTACCGGGCGAAAAGCGAGGGCAAGGCCGCATATCACTTTTTCGAGCCTTCGCTCGACGAGGAAGCGCGCAAGCGGCGACAAATGGAACTCGACATGCGCATGGCCCTGCGCGACGGCGGGTTTGAGCTCTACTACCAGCCGCTATACGGCGCGGTTGAGGAAGAGCTTAAGGGCTTCGAAGCACTCATACGGTGGTTCCACCCTGAGCTTGGCTTCATCAGTCCGGCTGAATTCATTCCACTGGCCGAAGAAACGGGCCTGATAATTCCGATTGGCGAATGGGTGCTGCGAGAAGCCTGCCAGCAGGCTGCGACCTGGCCGGGCGAACTGTCCGTTGCGGTCAACATTTCGCCAAAACAGTTTGCCTCACCGGGACTGTCCCAGACAATCATGCAGGCGCTTGCGCATGGCGAACTCTCGCCCAAGCGGCTCGAACTTGAAATTACCGAGAGCATCTTCATTGCAAATGTCGAAAAGACACTCTCGACTTTGCACAGCCTGCGCGCGCTTGGCGTGAGGATTGCACTGGATGATTTCGGAACTGGCTATTCCTCGCTGAGCTATCTTCGATCCTTTCCTTTCGACAAGGTGAAAATCGACCGCAGTTTCGTCCAGGCCATATCAAAAGAAGTGAACGCGCATGCTGTCATCCGTGCGATAACAACTCTCGCCGAAGCACTTGGTATGGAAACTCTGGCAGAGGGCGTCGAGCAAGAGGATCAACTCGAAGTCTTACGGCGAGAAGGATGTCGTTACATCCAAGGATACCTTTTTGGAAAGCCGACCCCGGCCGCCGATCTAGGAAATATATTTGGCGACGTTAATGACAAATCGAAGCGCTTGTCGGCATGATACGCCAGGGTAGCCATTGACGGTACCGTGTGTTTTTTCAATCGCTCGCGGCGTTAAAATCGGACTATCTGGATTGGATCCGAGCGCCATCGATTGGTCAGAAATGGGCCGATTTCGGTCCGACTGATTTTGGAGAATAGACCTACAGAAGCTGCAGACTATCAATTTTGGATCGTATTATCGAGCGAATGTCCTTCACACCTTGTTTCGCGATGCAAGCTCCCCATCTCTTTAGCAGCTACCAGTCGCGATCGACGGTCTTGAAGGCTGAAAGTTTTGGCCCTCCCTTCTTTCTTTTTCGCCTCTTAGCGCGCGCAAAAGCGATCGCTGATGATGGCCTGCGCGAAATTGAAGGAAGTTTCTTATGACACATTTCGGCAAGATCAAGAGCTACGACAGTGGCAAGGGAGCCGGCACGATCAGTCCTGAAAAGGGCGGCAACGTGCTCCCGTTCGGCAAGGCGGATTTGCAACAGGAATCCCAGGTGCCGAAGATCGGCGATCGCTATGGCTACGAGACTAATCAGGTCGACGGCCAGGACCTGCGCGCGGTGAATCTCCAGCAGCAGCAGGGTGATCCGCAGCAGGAGCAGGCTCGCGCCCAGCAGGGTTAGCACCTGAGAAGGTCGGCGTCGATGAACGCCGGCCTTCTCGCCTCAAGCGCCAGAGGAGCCGCCCAGCAATGACTCTCGAACAGTTGATCCGCAATCACGAGCTGGCGAAAACAAATGCCGCGCGGTCAAACTCGGCGGAAGAGCGCCAAACCCATTTCGATCTCGTCGCCTATTACGCGAAACGGATCAGAGCGGCGCAGAGCAGAACCGGCAGGCATGTGACCGAGTGGTCTCAAGATGATCGTCATGAAGGAAGCGACCGATAACATGAACGCTAAAGATGCTGGGCCCGTCTCGAAGGAAACACCCGCAACCCGTCAATGGGAAAGCGAAGGCGGTTCGTTGAGTTCCCGTGAGGAAAAACTGCCTGAGGGCATCCAAGCCGTTACCGTGACCCACTACCGGGTTGGGAAATACAGCTACACCAACCTTGAAGATGCGATGGCCGAGCATCGGAGGCAGTTGGGTTGATGGACATGGCAACGCAGGAAGCGCCTTTCACGGAAACCCCCATTAAACAATTACTGTCCATCATTGCGTGAGGGCTTGTAATTTTTTTACAGCATGCTATATTGAAATTGCCCAGCGTCGTTTGCGGCGGATTTTGATTGCTGCACTTAGCGCTTAAGCGTGAGATCGGCGCCAATCCATTTCATACAACCTGGCTCCGCAGCGGAATCCGTCCGCGCGGATGATTTTTCGTACGCTAGGAAGATGGATTGGCGAAGGAAGAGCTCATTACGATGGAGGGTGAGATCAACGAGATCCTGCCCGATGGCCGCTTCGGCGTCACCCTCGATAATGAGCATCGTCTGATCTGCTACACTGCAGGCAAGATGCGCCGCTACCGCATCCGATCGGTCGTTGGAGACCGCGTACATGTCGAACTGACGCCTTACGATCTGACCAAAGGCCGGATCGTCTTTCGCGAACGAACACCCGGGCAAGGCCCCGGCGGTGTTCGCAAGCGCGGATACAGGCGCTGACACTTTTATGAAAGCGGCAGGATGGACCTGCCGGATACAAGACAAATGAACGACAGCACTGCACGCGCCACGTCGCGTGCCATACTTTCGCCGCGCTATGGCGCATCGCACTCGCTGGCGAGAAAGGGTTATCCGCCCATTGTCGCAATAATCCCGACCCTCGAATTGCGACGCCTCGTCGCGACCATGGTCGACTGACACGCAATTCAACCAGCGGCCATGCATCAGCATTCCCGCCCACGCAGGAGAACTGACATGGACTTGAACCTTGAATATGCCGCACACCAGCGCGCACTTATGGGCGCCGATGCGGCTGCCAACGACGATGACCGGCTCGCGAAGCTCGCAAAAGCCTCCCGAATAGCGGGACGAATAAGCGATTTTCAGCACGGCCTAGGCGCTGCGGCGGCCTGCGCATGGAGCAATGCGCACCTCATGGCTCCTTCGGGATCAATGAAAGGATTGGATAAGGCCATCTAATTGCATGGAAACTTGCGATACAAACCCTGCTCTCGTTGAATTTCGAGGGGTATCAACGACAGGCGCGGGAATCAGATCATTCCATTTCTCGTGCCTTCAAGGGGGCGACCCCCTTTCAATTGACGACTTGACGCATGACCCCTGCTCGCAATCCCGGCGAGCCGGACTCCAACATTTCTTGGAAGGAGGCGAAATGACGATCGGTGCCGTAAAATTTTTCAATAGCTACAAGGGCTATGGCTTCATCCAGCCCGATGACGGCTCTGCCGACAGCTTCGTCCACATCTCCGCAGTCCAGGCGGTGGGCATGACCACGCTCGAAAAGGATCAGGGGCTCCACTACAAACTCGAGACCGGGCGCAACGGCAAGGCCAGCGCCGTCAACCTGAGCAACGCCAGTTGATCCTATGACGATGGCGCGCGCCGTGAAGGAATTCGTCCCCCACGCCGCGTGCTATCAATTTTTCAAGGGAAGGTCTGAATGCAGCAAGGTTACAAATACTATTCTGCCCGCGCGGCTGAAGCGAAGGCGGAGGCAGCGGAATCAACGTTGAAAAACGTTCGTTTGCGAGCATTGCGCTCCGAGGCGATGTTTTCGAAACTAGCTGACCACGCCAGGAAGGTCGAAGCTGTTCGCGAAAAGGCCCGGTTGAAGAAGGCGGACGACGCTCAGGCGAACTCGCTGCAGGGACGGGGCTTCTTTTGATGCGAGGTGACTTGCGTAGGTTTTAATGGTTACGGTGCTCATAATCCGCCCGCTACGCGTTCGATCGACATGTCCAACGGATGAAGGGTTCGGCCTCTTAAAGGCTATCTCAGCAACGACTTCTCACGCCCAAGATTCTGCCTCAGCATTGACTCCGCGGCTGACCAAACCACCCTTAATTTTAAGCGTTCCGCGCACGGTGTCTTATGCAATTAGCTCTTGAATAATCGCGAAAATGGCCTTCATCTCATAAGGCTTCGAGAAGAAGTGAGCTCCTGCAGGAAGAGTATCTACACTGATAACGGCCTGTCCCGAGGTCACGATAATGCCGACCGATGGCCATTTTTCACGCACCTCATGGGCAAGAACGATCCCGTTGACGTTGCCGGGCATGTCCACATCCGTGAAGACTATATCGATCTGTCTGTCGCCCTCCATTTGATGAAGCGCTTCCCGACCTGTCCCTGCTTCGAGCGTCTGAAAACCCTCAGTTTGCAATTGGTCGACGACATCCATTCGAATGAGAAGTTCGTCTTCGACGACAAGAACCGTCGTGGGGAAGTAACCGTGGCGTGCAGGCCGCCTTGTCGAGGTAGGCGGCGCCAGCCACTGAGTGGTGATGGCTGAGGATACGCAAGAGCAGGGAGCGAGTAGTC
>NZ_JACBZF010000003.1 GCF_013408095.1 Novosphingobium marinum | reverse complement strand
GACTACTCGCTCCCTGCTCTTGCGTATCCTCAGCCATCACCACTCAGTGGCTGGCGCCGCCTACCTCGACAAGGCGGCCTGCACGCCACGGTTACGCTTAAGCTCAATTAGATCGGCCAGGTTCTGTGCGCAAAGCTTGTGCATCATGTCGAGCCGATAGGATTCAACGGTTCGGTGGCTGATACCGATCCGCTGAGCAATCTCCTTGTTCGTAAGCCCGTTGACCACGCCATTGAAGACATCTTTCTGACGTGGACTTAGTGATGCGGCGAGACTGCGCGCCTCTTTGCATTTTTGGGACCGGGCGATCGATGCAGGGAGCTGCGCGAATCCCTCTCGGACGACACGCTCCAACTCCAGATCATCAAACGGTTTTTCCAGAAACTCCATGGCGCCCAGCTTCATTGCCTTTACGGCCAAGGGAATGTCTCCATGGCCAGTCATGATGACGACCGGCCAATGACAGTCCTCCGTGCGAAGTTTCTGCAATAGATCAATGCCGGATAGATTCGGCATACGGACATCGAGCAAGAGTATGCCTGGTGCCAGATCGCCTAGCTCGGTTAATAGGTCTTCGGCCTCTCTGAAGGGTCTTACGGGAACCTCTAGCGCTTGTAGCAAGACAGTGAGTGACGATCGTACTCCTCGATCATCGTCGACCACATAAACGTACGGTAATATAGCTCGCATTTTCCAAACGAATCAGTGAATTGGTCATTGATTCTGCCTCCTGAACCATCCCATACGCCAACCGTGCAACGGAAGGAAACTTGAGGTTATTACCGTATGAATACGGTGGTGGTCGCACGCCCCGCTCTGGCTACCGGCTCTTAGCAAGGCACGAGTGAAATTGCTCTCGTCAGCAGCAACGTCACCGAGGAATGGCGATGGCAAATTACCAGATCGACTTTTTCGACCGAGATGACCGGCCGGTTGCTCGAATGAACCTCAAGGGTACGCACATGGAGATCGCCGAGCGCCTTGCAAGCCTCGATAACGGGCTACTCCGTGTCGAAGTGCGCAAGGAGCCATAAGGGGTCTGCTTGAGAATGGGAGGGGTGGCCATGATGCACAGTGCAGGTTTCAAATGTCGCGAGCCGAGGCGGCAAGTTCACCTTCGTGCCAGCATTCGGCTGGGAGGCCGCGAATCTGAAGTTCTGATCCTCAATTGGTCCTCGCGCGGCATGATGCTTTCTGCACCATGTCCACCCGAGCGTGGCGAGTATGTCGAGGTGCGGACGGGGGACCAGAGCTGGGTTGCTCGCGTTGTCTGGAGCAATGGGTGTCGAATGGGCGTCCGCACCCGGGACAATGTCACTCTAGGCACTGTAGGCAGGCAATTGGCGACTCTGCTGCACGCCGGGAAGTCTACCGCTTCCATACAGCCGAGAAATAAAGCTATTGGCCTGCCAGCTGCATACCTCTCGCGACTGATGCAATGGGCTGCCATCACAATTGCAGGTATGTCTGCTGCAGTTGGGGTGGCCGCTACGGCGCAAACGGTACTCTCAGACGCGTTTGATCCCGTTAGTTCAGCACTCCAGAGGGGGCGGCGCTAGAGCGACAAAACGTTTACTACATCCTCGGGCTGATGGGCTCAGGCAAGTCCGTTCTTTCGAAGCTGGAAATACCCTACGGCGCCACAGGCGCGACCCTGTCGTTCAACGATGGCGGACGCTTGCTTGTCTGTGACTCCGATGCTCGTGCCTTGCTGATCGGAGACCAGGTGATTGGCACCGTGCCCACCGAGTTGGGCGTGTTCGCCTAACGCGTCACTCCGACTCACCCTCGAGCGCCTTGCTCACCAATCGCCTGATCGCTTCAGGCCGCGTCGGGTTGTCCGGTTGCTCCGCCGCCCATTGGTCTAACCGGGTAATCTGATCACGCTGCATGCGGACGTTCACGGCCTCGCTGTCCACTGGAGGCCGTCCCATTTTCTTTTTAGCGCTATTTAGTCTTGCCATGATAACTTTCTAGCGCTAGAAAGTGCGGACGACAAGGGAGATTAGGCCCTCCCAAGTCGTCCTGACCACAACCGATCGATAGGAGATCGACATGGCTATGATCGACCATATCACATACCGCTGCGCCTACAATTCCGCAGCCGTTCAAACCCTTGGATCATCCCCGGAATGGGATGAGGCGCTATCACCTTTCCTCTGCGCAAACGCCCTTCAGCAGGCCGAAGCTGACTATGGAGTGCAGCACGAGGCTACTACGCGGCATTCGTTGGAAACCTTGAAGCTCGAAACGACATTCGGGCAGCACTGGCGCGCGCATCCCGACGCCAGGCCCATCTTCGAAAAGCTTAGCAGCGACCTCCATGCAGCTGAGGAGCGCTGGCAGAAGCGGTATTGCGAACCGTTCTGGGACGCTTGCCGTAGGCTGGTCCAAACCCCCGCTCCTACTATCACCGCCGCGACGTTCAAGGCGATGCTGATCGAGGCCGAGGAGGTATGGAACGACACCGAACTGAAGGCTGATTGCATGGAGATCGTGGAGGCCGACTTCGCAAGGCTGCGAGGCGAATGCAGCAAGCCATTCGATCCTGCTCAATGGCTTGCCACCTTCGAGGGATACGGCGGCGGGTACGTAGTAGCACCTGATGGCGCGCTTCGCCTCGTACATTCCTGCGATAGCGAATTGAAGAACGAGGCTTGCCGGATGCGCAAGAATGTCTCTTCCGAGCAACTCCGCATGATCGAGCGGCACATCAAGCGAGAGAATGACGACGGGTCTGTCTGGGATCGTCGGCTCGCTACATACCGCGAGGCAGCGCAGGCGCTTCGGCTACATTCGGACGAGCCCTGCGACTTCGAGGCGCTCTCTGCCGAATGCGATGCGTACGAGGCGCAGACGGCGATCCATGCCGATGCTCATGTCGAGGCGCTTCGCAAGCTGCTGTTGACCCCTGCGCCCAATCTCAGGGCGCTCAGGACCAAGCTGGACCTGTTCGATGACCTCGAAGTCGCCGATGGCTGGACGATGGCGCCACAGGCCGCCGCGCAACTCGCTCGCGATGCACGAGCGCTTATCGCGGAGGAAAGCTCATGCTGATCCTCTGTGACGAAGCCCCCATGCTCGAAAACGAGGACGGGCAGCTTATCCTTCGTGTACCGTCTGGCGGGACCGAGTTGCTGCTGTCGATGACACCGTATCAGGCCAATGCCATGGCGCAGCGGTCGATGCGGATCATGCGGTCCTTCATGCACTCCACGACCTACGGACGGCCTGCTGGCGATGTACTGGCCTTTCCCAGGCACAAGAAGGGAGGCCAGTGACATGCCCGGGTTTCATGGCGACCCCGCCTTGCCACTCGCCCTTATCGCGCAGGCGATCCCGAAGCTGTCGCGGCACGACCTCGAAGCCCTGACCGAACGACTGATCGACCGGCTCGACACGATCGACGGCGACACCGATCTCGAAGAGGAAACCGACTGGTGCGAGGCCCGCGATGACGGCTGCGGCCCACACGTATCCCGAGGGCGGGTGGTCTGGGGCTCTGAACACGACGAGGAGGGCTTTTGACCGTCCAACCGTCCTTCGATTTCAACAGCGCCCCGGTTTCACCGCCGGGGCGTTTTTCGTCGGCTAGCCATGATTTTCAAACCAGTCTTGCCCTGTCGCATCGCTACTCCGAGGCGCCATGGTGGCTCGACATCTACCGCAAGGCCTTTCCCAGCCTTGTCAGCGCCGTATGCGTGCGAGAGGATGGCTGGGCGCAGCGTGGTGGCATCGACCGCGTTCTGACGCTGGCTTGCGGGCGGATCATCACCGTCGACGAGAAGGTGCGAACCAACGACTGGCCCGACATCCTGCTGGAGCAGTGGTCCGACGAGGAACGGCGCAAGGCAGGATGGATTCAGAAGCCCCTAGCTTGCGATTTCATCGCATACGCCTATGCACCCTCCCGACGCTGCTATCTCCTGCCTGTGGCGCTCCTACAGCGCGCCTGGAGGCGAAACGGGAGGCGATGGATATCCGACTACGGACAACGGCGTGCGCGCAATGTGGGGTACGTCAGCACGAACGTTCCGGTTCCGATTCCCGTCCTTCGCGCTGCAATCGTTGACGCGATGCTGGTGTCCGCTCACTGACCGCAGGGACCGTTGCCGTCTCTCCGTGGAGGATCTCTTCGCGAAGTTCCTCTTCCTCCATTGGGTCGATTGACGAATCCTGGGCGTCACGACGCTTTGAGCCGCGACTGAAAAGGATCCAGGCCGCCAAAGCCAATACGACCAGAATTGCTGCAATATGCAAGAGTGACATGTCGGCACTCCTTAAAGAGCTAGGAGCCGACGCGCTGCCCTCAGCGCCAACGCAAAGCGGTTGGGGGAACTTTATTTATATCTTCGCGGAATTTCAGAGTCGATCCCAATATGCGCCAGTCCACTCGTCTTGGCTCTTATCCGTAACGCTTGGCCACATAACCAGGGCCTGCAAGGATAAATAACTGACTTTCCGGTGTTTAATCTCCGCCGCGCTCATGCGGCTGAGAGGACACCTGATATGGAACAGAACCCCGATCGCAACCGACAACAAGATGGCGAGCGTCGGCCGGAGCAGCAGAACCAGACGGATTATGCCGGCAAGCAGCAGGGCGGACAGAAAAGTCAGCCCGGCCAGCAGAAACAGCAGGAAGGGCAGAACCGCCAGCCCGGCCAGCAGGATCGAGATTAATCTCAAAATCGTTGAGACACGGCGATCAGGAAGCCCCCGCTTCGGCGGGGGTTTTTCATGGCCCGAGATTCTGGGTGGGCAAGACCCTAGAAGCACTCACGGTTCGCGTGGAACAACGTCCCTTCGGCCGACTTGATTAAGCGGGAAGATGAGAGGACGTGCCGATGCTTGAGATTCTGCTGATGTTGCTAGCCGTTGCCGCCATCGCTAGCTTTTTCGGCTTTGGGCGCCTCTCCGGCGCAGCGCTCACCGGCGCTAAGATCATCGTCGTCGTGGCTCTTGTCGTGTTCCTGCTAGTCTTGCTGGGCGTAATTGCCATCGCGTAAGATGCCACCGACACGCGCAAGCAGTCTACGCGGCCGGCGACACCACGGGCGATGTCATAACAGCCAGAGCAAGTTGTAAGGGGCGAGCGGACCGGTCATCCGCCTTCACGCACAGCCCGTCCGAGAACCTGTATCGCCTCGACCTGACGAGAGAGCAGCGCGACGAGCATATCCGGCGATATGCGGAACTGCTGGAAGCGCGGGCGTCAATTGTCCCGCAAACTGCGGAACAATCCCCGCGTCCGGTCGGGCGGCCCAAGAGCGTCACTACTCAGATCGCGGAAGTGACGGGCTTGAGCGACGACACGGTTCGCCGCGCACTAAACCCCAAGCCGCCTGAACCGAAGTCTGCTTTGCCCGATCACGACGTTGTGACGGTGCAGGTCAATGCTTTGCTGGCCAACCGGGCTCCGAGCCAGGAGAGGTCCGGACGTAGCGAAGTACTTGGAAATTCGGCATCCTGTCGCCTGACCTTCGAGTCGGGAGAGCGGCATGATCAAGGGATTTCTCGCGGCAACCATGGCTATCGGCATGACTTCGGCCTCGCCAGTCTGCTCATATGCGATCGGGGATCTGGCAGTTCAGCGCGGCTGCTGTTCGTGGCACGGCGGCGTGTGCAGTTGCGCAGGCGGACGAAAGAAGTGCTGCGATGGGACGCTAAGCCCGACCTGCAAGTGCTGACCGCTCCACCAAAGAGAAGGCGCGGCGGGCCCAAAAGGGCCGCGCCTTCATATACGTAGTATATGGTGTGTGTGTCTCCCGCAAATGGGCACGGTTTTCTGCGGGTTTGCGATAGTGTCTCCCGCAAACGACCATAGTGTCTCCCGCACCAGTCTCCCGCACTTTCAATCGGTCTCCCGCAGACCGTAAATCCACTTGCGATCTTCCCCTTTCCAGAGCTTGACGCGCTCGATTTTGCCGATTCGAAACAGCCGGTCGAGAGCTTTTTCGAGCCGGGCTTTCCCGATTTTCTTGCTCTCCGGCATCGCGGCGAAAATCTTCGGCGCATAGGTCGAGGAGACTTTCTCAGAAACTGCTCGCTGCTGCCGGTTGCGCTCGCGCAGGCATGTCAGGAATATCTGGTTGTCGCCCGCTGCCTGGATGGTCTCGCGCATCGGATCGCTGGCCTCGCTAAGGTCGTCGGGTACGAAAGCCCAGTCCTGCTAACGAAATGACAACGCCTCGCCATGCTTTGCATAGTTGGCCTTGGCACGCGAAAGAGTCCGGGCATCCGGATCTGCTATCGTGCCATCGCTCTCTTTCGGTCGTTCGAGGAATAGCCGCGAGCGCACCTGATTTTCCCAGGCAGTCGAGCCGCTGTATGCATCACCTGCCTTGTTGGGGTGTCCGAGCATGAGCACCGCGCCGTCGATCTCTGCCGCTAGACCGTTGAGCAGGTTCACGAACGCCGCTACCTCGTTGCGAGTATTCTCGTTTCCTGCGAAGAGATGAGCGGTGTTGTCGACAACGACGAACCTTGCTCCGATTGCCCGTATTGTCCGTTTGAGGCGCTCCCAGGCGAGCGTGGGCATCAGACGGCCCTTGTCGTCGAATATGGCCAGTTCGTTGTTCAGCGCCCCTGCAAGCGGCAGGAGATGTAGCTTGCCGGACAGGTCGGCCAGCTCCACCTCGACCATCTGGCAGATGCTTGCCTGCCTCCGGTGCAGCTCGTGGCTGTCGTCCTCGCAGGTGGCATAGAGCGCGACGGCTTTCCTCGTCTCGACTCCCAGGAAGGGAATGCCTGCCGCGATGCACGTGGCAAGCTGCTGGCTCAGGAGCGACTTGCCCGAACTGCCCGCACCAGTAAGCAAGGTCATCTGCCCGTGCGGTATCCACTCGTTGAGAGCCCACCGGCGAGGTTCAGGCGCGAGGCCCTGCCACGAACCTGGATCGAGGGTCCGGTAGACGCCGATCTCCTCCAGCACTTCTCCGGTGTCAGGATCGATGCGCTCGCCATCTTCAGAGACGAGCTTCGGGGCACATCGCGGTTCACTGGCGCCATCTGACATTCCGCGATCAACCTTCGCGGCTATCGTATCGGCGGTCCACGGGTCGCTAGGTTCATGGGACACCATCGCCATGCCGGCCGCGATCAGCGAAGAGCGCGCCGTGCCGGAGGACAGTTCTCCGCCAGCAACGAGCGCTCCGATCTTTAGCGCAGCTGCGTTGAGCGTGGCTTCCTGAGCACCGTCGCAAGCAGACCTGACAGCACTGCATTCTGCTTCCAGCGCGGCTAGACCGTAAGAGGTGTCGGCACCTCGGATCGCCTTGGCCAAGACGTTGAGCGGCTGTCGTTCCTTGGCCTTCTTGACCCGGTCTGGCCGCTGCACGATCGACATAAGCCCTGCCGGGGCCGGAACAGGCTTCGCATGGCTTAGCCAGCGGTACAGGCGGCCTGTGGGATGGCGAGAGGGCGGTACTATCACGTATCCGCCTTCACCCCGTACCTCAGCTCCCGGCATGCTGGAGAATGGCCAGGAGCGCTCGCCGTCGACCATCGCAATCTGCGCATTCCGAACCGGTGTTTCCGGATCGTGCCGAAACCACAGGTGCTGGCCTTTGCCTGTCTCGCACTTGCGCGTCTCAGGCAGCGGTACAGGACAATTGGCCTCGAAAAGGTCCGGGTCATCGACATCGAGAACCCAGCACCCTGACGCCTGACCAGTCGGGATGCCAATCATGGCGTCGGGATGGGCGGACCACCATGACCTGATAACGCTCTCGTCTGTGCTGGCTTCCTTGAACCCGTGCCTAGTCCAGGGCCGCTTGTTGTCGGGACGGCACGGGAAGACCGGCAGGCCCTCCCGTGCATAGGCAAGCGCGGCTTCCAGCAGCCTGCCGGTATCATTGATGGCCGCCGAGGTCATGACTTCACCCGCTGGCCCGGTCGCTTGTGTTTCTGGCACCTGCGGTTCGGCTCGAACTTCGAAGACGCCGCCGGGGTGGTCAGCCGGAACGGCTCTCCGCAGTCGGCACACATCGATTCCCAATGCAGGATGATCGCAAGAGTGCCGTCACGCCGGGTGCGCTCCGATTTCTCGACGACCTCGTAGCGCTGTCCCCTGAAGTCTCGGACCAGACCGATCATTCTGCTGCCTCCCAAAACTCCCCCTGCTCACGTTCGAGGGGCGGGGCATATTCGGCAGCGATCCATACCGCCTGCCTGCGGCCGGAAGCGCCTTCGCGGCGACCACCGCCATCGACGATCTTCGACTGCGCCCTGAGCGTCGACAGGCGAGGGCGGGAACTGTAGCGCTCCCAACCGAACGTATCCGCAACCTCATCGGCAGTGGCTCCGTAGAGGCCCCTGCCGCGAATGAACTTCAGCGCCATCGCTTCACGGGATTTGGCGGCGTCGGCAGCATCATCGGCAGCTTCGAACGCGGTGTCGGGAGAACCTGCACGAACACCGGGGCTATCGGGATAGTCAGTCATCTTCACCTCCGTCGAGGTCGAGCGTCGGCAGGCCAGCGCGATCAAGCAGCGTGGCGAGCCAGTCGGTCTGTGCTTCGGAAAGCGGCGTATCGTCGACGACGCACTGGCCGAGGAAGCTCCCGCCCTTGCGCGACAGCTTCGCTTCGGGATCGTTCAGCAGCGCAATGGCTGCATCGCGGTGCGAGGAAAAGACCATCAGGCGATCTCCCTCTGCTTGCCGAAGTGAGCCCGCCAGGCGCGTTCGGCGTCCTTTCGGTCCCAACGCGCCTTGCTAGCGAACAGGCCGCCCGGTCCGATGCGCCGGTAGACGTCCCAGCGGTTCACCTCGATCCGGAGCCATGCTTCGAACAGTTGCGCCGCAGGGTCGGTGTCGGTAATGTCGGATTGCTCGCCGCAGCCAACGTGAGCAATTTTCCGGGCCTGCCATGCACCAAGAGAGATGGTGCCCTGGTAGGCCCGCCGCTTTTCAGGAAGCGGGCTCCTTTCCGTTATGGCCATCGCGGATCACCGGTCCTCCTTGCTGTCTGCAAGGCGGCGGTCGATCAGCGCTTCGATACTGGCGGTGGTGATCCGCCGGGCCCGTCCGATGGTGAAGCTTTCCAGCTCACCGGAGTTGATCAGCTCGTACCCCTTCGTGACTCCGACACCGAGCATGTCGAAACCCTTCTTGGGAGGAACTGCGAGTGGTCGTTCCATCTGTCACCCTTTCGCAAAGGCTGGCGGAGGCCAGCGGGTGACAGCAAACAAACATCTAAAGTAAGCTACTGCAATTACAAGGAAATGTCGTTCTTCGGCTTCATTGTCAGGCCTTTCTTCTCGCCGCAGGAGAATGACCGTTCTCTTGCTGGATTAGCATCTGAAAGGTGTTGCCAGCGTCCTCGACTGAAGCATGGTCCATCGGGAGCGGTTCAGGAAAATCGGCACAGGCTGAGCTACACGCGGATGATTTCACCTGGAGCAATGCACGCTCAACGTAGTCACTCGTGAGGTTCGTCTTACATTCGGCCTTCCATTTTGAAATCGTTTCCCATTCGCGACCAAAAGCAGTCGCAACGCGGTATTTCCAATCAATCGACCGCATACCGGACGCCTTAAAATGCTCTGCCCATAGAAGTGCTTCGAACTTCAAGCGTGCAATGCGATGAAAGTGCTCCGACCTGCCCTTCTTCCCGGCTCCTCGACGTGCTAGCAGTAGCGGAGCGTCTCCTGATAAAATGTAGCCCAGATCAGTCATGAGGTCTTGGTGTAGCGTATCGTCGTCGAGCGCCAAGACTGGTGTCCAGAGCAACATTCTCCAATAGGATTGCCACAGCTCATCATCTACGGCTTTGGCGTGATCGTCCATTCGAGAATAGCCGGCGCGAAGAACACGAACACCAATCAACTTTCGACAAAAAATCGAAAAATCTGATAAAAATTCCGACGCAACTTTTGCCGCTTCAGCATCATCCTCGTCGATCAGCCTTTGCAGGCTGTCGTTACGTTCGGCGAAGTTCTCCAGCATAGCTTCAAGCCATCCGCTTTTCCATCCGTGAGGGAATACGTCCTCTGTCAGTAATGGATCTTCTTCGCCGAACATCGAGCCCTCCAAAGGCGATCCGCGATATGAACGAGGCGGCAGGCCGGGCGGATATTCCGGCTGTTCAGGAGCTACCGTAGCCGCCTCGCCGTTCACCCGCGCCAGAGCGCGAGTTGAACAACTTCACCTTCATGGCCCGTGACGTAACGGCCCCATTTATCGAGCAGCTTGCGCCGCATATTCATGAACTTGGCCCTGTTGTACGCGCGCTCCACCTGATCAGGGATCGTGTGCGCAAGGGCGGCTTCTGCCACCGCCTCGGGTATCCTGTGAGCTTGCTCGGCTGCCCATGTCCGAAACGACGAGCGGAAGCCGTGAACCGTGACACCAAGCGGTTTGACGATCTTGCTCAGCGTCATGTCGGACAACGGATTTCCGCTCTTGCCGGGGAAGACCAGACAGTCCTTCAACGTTGTTCGGAGCGCCTGCGCTCGCTTGAGAACGGCCACGGCATCGGGCGAGAGCGTGACCGTGTGAGCCTTGCCGCCCTTCATCAGGTCGGCGGGTCGGTGCCACTCGTTCGCATCAAGATCGATATGCGACCACATTGCGGAGCGCACTTCTCCCGACCGGGCCGCAGTCAGTATGGTGAAGAGGAGCGCCAGCCTTCCGACCGTCTCCTTTTCGCCGAACTGGTCTGCGACGAACGCCGGCACCTCCTCGTATGGCATCGAGGCGAAGTTTCCGGAGTCAGCCTGCTTCGACAGCATCTTGCTCAGGCTTTCCCGAGGCGCAGCCGTCTCTCGCCATCCACTGCCCTTCGCAAAATCCAGAACCGCCCCGATCCGCTGCCGTATCTTTCGCGCAGCAGCAGGCTTCGTTGTCCAGATCGGCGACAGAACCGTGAGGATGTCCTTCTCCTCGATCGAATCGATCCGGAGCTTTCCGATCTTCGGAAAAGCGTGGAGCCTCAGCGTCGAGAGAAACGCGTCCCGATGCCGCTCGGTCCATCCTCGTCCAAGCGCTTTATGGCAAGCCTCCGCTGCCTCGCGGAATGAGGGCGGGGTTTCGTCCTTCTTGTCGCGCGCAGCAATAGGATCACCACCACCCCTCGCGACCTTCCTCAGCTCCCGGCCCTTCTCGCGAGCTTCCTCTAAAGTAAGGTCGGTCACCGAACCGAGACCGATGTCCCGGCGGCGACCATTAACCTGCACGCGGATCATCCAGGACTTGGCGCCCGATTTCGATACGAGCAGGTAGAGCCCTTCGCCATCACCATGGCGACCGGGCTTCGCGCTCTTCACCTTCAGGGCCGTCAGTCTGGGCAAGCCAATGCCCCCACATTCACTCCCACACTTTGACGCGGCTCTAGGCGAACGTCAACGAAAGTCGGCGAAGAACATGTGGAGAACTGTGGCGGAATCCCTTGTTCTTACAGAACGTCGGCGAAAGCTGGCGAAAGCGGGTATGGATTCTCGCGGGGCATCCAGCATTTCCAGGTTTTACCCGTTCCGATGAGCGGCACGGTTCGCAGGTACCGTCGCGCTTGTAGAGGGAACTCGGAAGAATGCGATGGAACGCGCCGGGACGCCCCGCGTTGCCTCGACATGGAAACCACAGCGTACGATACCGCCAGACCTTCCACGATTTCGGCACGTGGGTGGGGACAGGCGCTCTGGCGGGTCAAGGAGAGGCTGGCCGAAGACCATGTCTCGGTGGTGTCGGCCGGAGTTGCGTTCTACGGGCTGCTTGCCCTGTTCCCGGCGATTGCGGCGCTGATTTCGATCGCGGCTCTCGTCATGGATCCGATGACGGTACAGGACCAGCTTTCGCAGCTCGCAGCGACGCTCCCCGCCTCGGCAGCCGAAATCCTGCAAGGCCAGGGGGAAAAGGTGGCGCAAGGCGCGGGTTCCGGCCTCGGCCTCGCGGCGATCTTCGGACTGTTGCTCACGCTCTACAGTGCCTCGAAGGGCGTAAAGACGCTGATCGAGGGCATGAACGTCGCCTACAAGGAGCAGGAAGACCGCGGCTTCATCCGGATCAACCTGCTCTCATTCGGCCTAACGTTGCTCGTGATCATCGGTCTGATCGCGGTCGTGGCGTTTCTGGTCGCGGTTCCCGTCGCGCTTGCTTTCCTCGAACTGCCGCCCGCTCTCGAAACCGTTGCAGGAGTGCTGCGCTGGATCGTCCTTGCCGCGCTCGCTGCGGGCGGGCTGGGGCTGCTCTACAGGCTGGGACCGTCGCGCGAAACGCCCGGATGGCGCTGGGTACTCCCGGGAGCGGCAGTGGCCACTGTCATATGGATTCTCGGTTCGGCTGCCTTCACCGTCTACGTGCGCAACTTCGGCAGCTATAACGAGACTTACGGCGCGCTGGGCGGCGTCATCATCCTGCTGACGTGGCTCTGGCTTTCGGCGTTCATCGTCCTGTTCGGCGCCGAGCTGAACTCGGAACTCGAGCACCCGACGCGAACCGGAACCTAGGCCGGCAGGTTTTCACTCCGTCGCGACCGCGAAATTCGCGTCGATCCAGGCGGAGCATTCCTGCAAGACCCGTACGCCGAGATCGGACATCCGCGCCTGAGCGTGCAATGTCGTTGCGCAATCGTGAAACGCGAGGACACTCTCTTCGAGCATGTCCTCGACCTGCGGGCGCTCGTAAGGGGTCAGCAATGTCTCGCTGTCATCGTGCACCAGAAGCGCGTCGAGCGCGCAGGCTTCGCGCGCGGAAACGAAAGCTGCATGGAAAATTCCGTCCATCGGCCTCGCGTCTTCGCGCAGCGGCGAGGCATGGCGGTCGTCTACGTCGTCCTCGACGAGCGGCTGATCGCGCGCGATGGCGAAGAGCAGGTTGTGCGCGGTCTCGTGCACGATGGTCTTATAGAAGTCGGGCCAGCAAGAATGCGTCGCGGCGTTGATCGTGAAGCCGCCCCAGAGCGCGAACGAACTCGCTCCACCGAAGTCCATGCGCTGCGAACCGTCGGGCTGTGCAATCACGATCTCCCGCACGATCGCGATCACTTCGCCATGCATTTCCGGCGCGGCAGCGGAAAGGAACCCGAGAGCCTTTTCGATATGGGATTGCGCAGCGGCAAGGTAGTCGGGCGAAACGCCCGATAGCCCCATGGCGTTCTCGGCCTCGATATCCCACCAGCGCCGAAGGCGGTCCGCCTGCTGCTCGCAATAGTCCGAAAGGTTGCTGACCGCAGGACTTGCCGGAGCCCCGGGCCCCTTGCCGGCCAGACGCCCGCTAAGGTGCGCGCGTGCGTCTTCCAGTTCACTCCCGTCCGGAGCGCCGTCGGGAGGCGTCAGCACGAGATCGAAATAGGCACCGTAGTCGAGCGGGTGCGATCCCGCGACTGAGGGAGCGGATCGGCCCGATGCGGATCGAAACGCCGGACCGTCAAGGGTCGCCTCGACGCTGGACCACAGCGACCCGTCCATGAGCCGACGCAGCTCTTCGGCTCGCGCGGCGGAAGGCTCGAACAGGTTCATCCGGTTCTGCGGGGGCGGCTTCGATCGCCCCCCGGCTGATCAGCGCGCCTTGTTCAACCGGATGATGCGACGGGTTCCGTCCTGCGAAACCGCCGCCTTGGGATCGCCGACCTTCGACACGAGCCGGACCTTCTCCTCCGAACCGTAGGGGCGCAACGCCGGCGACTTCACAATGCCGACCTTCGCGACGAGACCCGCAGATTCCCGAGAACCGTAGGGCATGAGCGAGGGCCGCTTGGTTTCGCCGACTTTCGACATGAGCCGCGCATTTCTCGACGAGCCGTAGGGCATAAGCGTGCTGGACATGTGGATGCTCCCCAAATGATGTCGTATCGCGGCGCGAAGGTAATACGCGCATCCGGCGCGAACAAGGACAAAAAGGGCCGCCTCACTTGGTGAAACAGACCAGCTTCTACGCCTATCACTTCAGACTCGGCCATCCCGCCGCGCCGATTGCGATCGAGTATTTCGACGAGGACGAAATCGATACGTCCGTGATTGACGCCTGGCTGCGCGATTATGTCGGCCTCGACCCGGAGAACCGTCCTCCGGCGCCACGCTTCGCCGACGACACATCGCGCACCCGGGTGGGCGAGGTCGTCTCGCGCGCCATTCTGCTCTACGGCGAATTCGTAAGCGCCTGCGGAATCGCGTGCGAGCGACCCGGTCTGGTGACGAATGTCGTGGCACTCGACGGGGAAAATCCGGGCTACCGCGTATCCATCCTGCTTACCGCGCTCGACAACGTTTCGCTTCGGCACTTCTCGGATCTTTTCTCGGCTGCGCTGGGAATGGTCCGCAGGAACTTTCGGCAGGCTCCCGAGCGCGATCTCGCCGAGAAAGTGCTCGGTCAGGTGAAGCAAACTGTACTCGAACCTTTCGCGTCCCGCACGCCGTTCAACATCAAGGACGAATCGATCCTCGAAATCGCGGCCCGGCAAGGTGTTCCCTATCGCCATATCGGGATGGGGATCACGCGCCTCGGGACGGGATCGCGGTCGCGGTTGCTGCAATATTCAAAATCCGATGCGGACAGCTCGCTGTCGAAGGAAATCTGCGGTTACAAGCTGATGACCTCGCATGTCCTCCACGCCACCGGATTCCCGGGCGCGGAGCATTCGGTCGCAGGTTCGGTCGAGGAAGCCGAGCGCATCGCCGGCGCGATGGGGTGGCCGGTCGTGGTCAAGCCTCCCAACCGAGAGCGGTCCGAGGGCGTGACCACCAATATCCGCGATCGCGAGGCTCTCGCGGCTGCGGTGAAACGGGCGCAGGAGTACGAACCACGCGTCCTTGTCGAACGGCACGTTCCGGGCGACTGCCACCGCATATTCGTGGCTGGCGGGCGGCTCATCTACGTCGTTCGCCGCATTCCGAAGAGCGTTACGGGCGATGGCAAAAGCACGATCACGGAACTCGCCGGGCAGGAAAACGAAAGGCAACTTTCGAGGCCGCCGTGGCGCAGGTTGCGTCCATGGTCGCTCGACGGCGATGTCGATGCCGTACTGGCAAGCCAGGGCCTGGCACGCGATGACGTCCCGGAAGCAGGCCGGCGCGTGGACCTGCGCGACGTGCCATCGAACGAGTGGGGCGGCTGGGTGGAAAACCTGACGGACAGCATCCACCCCGAGAACGCGCAGATGGCACTCGATATCGCACGCATGATCGGCATGTCGGTCGCCGGTGTCGACCTGATAACGACCGACATCTCGCGCCCCTGGCACGAGAACGGCGCCGTGGTGAACGAGGTCAACCACGGCCCAGAATTCAAGCGATTCGAGCGCGAGGACGAAGCGGCGACCGTCATACCGGCTCTGATCGAAGGCGACGGCCGCATCCCTGTATCGCTGCTCGCAGGCGACGGCGACTTGTTCGAACGGGCGCTGTCGCTCGCCGGAAACTTCGGGGGGGCGCACGTGACGACGGCGACGCGAACTCAAAGACCGTCCGGCGAAACCATGCCCTTGCGGTACGGACGCCTGTTCGACCGGGCGCTTGCGCTGGCGATGCGGCCCGATGTCGATGCCATCGTAATGGCCGGCAGCGAGCGCGACTTCCTTGTGCCTGGCCTCGCGGTAGACAGGATCGACAGGGTCTGGCTCGCATTCGGCGACGAAGAACGTTCCGCTCGTTTCGAGCAGGCTCTGCGCATGCATGTCGAGGTCGGCAGGGTCGAACGGCTCCGCCCCTGAATCTGCGGAGCGTGACGGCACGCGAAAACGCTCGACACCGTGCGAGCCTCTCGCCATGCAGCGCGCCATGACAGACGACGAAAAAGACGTGACCGAACGAAAGTTCTACAAGGCCGAGCAGGAAGCCTCCTTCGAGGACGCGCATCCGCACGACACGCCGCAAACGCAGCATCCTGCTTACCAGCTCGCCTTTCGCGATACCGATTTTATTCTCCGCGACGAATTGCGTCCGGTCCGCTTCCAGCTCGAGCTGCTGAAGCCCGAGATGCTTCTGGAGGAAGCCAACATCGGTTCCACGCTCGTGATGTACGGATCGGCTCGTATTCCCTCACCCGAGCATTGCGACGCGGTTCTCGAAACTGCGACTACGCCCGAACGCAGGAAGGTCGCAGAGCGCCTCGTCGCAAAGTCGAAATACTACGTGGAGGCGCGCAAGCTGGCACGCACGGCAAGCGAAAGCGCGATCGTGGAAAAGGGCATGCGCCAGTTCGTCGTGACGTCGGGTGGCGGCCCGTCGATCATGGAGGCGGCGAACCGCGGTGCGGCCGATGTCGGCGCCGAATCGATAGGTCTCAACATCGTCCTGCCCCATGAGCAGGCACCCAATTCCTACGTCACGCCGCGCCTGTCGTTCCAGTTCCACTACTTCGCGCTGCGCAAGATGCATTTCCTGCTGCGCGCGCGGGCCGTCGCCGTGTTTCCCGGCGGCTTCGGGACTCTCGACGAATTCCTCGAGCTGCTGACCCTGATACAGACCGGGAAGATGAAGCCGATCCCGATCCTGCTCTACGGGCGCGAGTACTGGGAGCGCATCATCGACTTCGAGGCGATGGCCGAAGAAGGGGTGATCAATCCCAACGATACCGAGCTGTTCCACTGGTGCGAGACCGCTGAGGAAGGCTGGTCGAAGATCGTCGAATTCTACGACCTCGACTGCGATTGAGGTTCGCGATCAGCGCGCGGCGTGGTGTCCCATCGGGCCGGCGCCGCCGCCGAAACCGGGTGCCGCCTCCAGCGCAGCCCGGACGAAAGCGCGGGCTTTTTCAATGGCATCGGTCAGGGGCAGGCCGCGTCCCAGACCGGTAGCGACAGCGCTCGAGAGCGTGCATCCGGTGCCGTGCGTGTGGCGCGTTTCGATGCGCGGCGCCCACCATGTTTGCGGCGACCTGCCCGGCACGTGAAGCACATCCTCGACCATCGAACCCGAGGCGTCGCCACCCTTGGCGAGGTAGGTTATGCCGCGCGCACTCATCGCGTTGTGCCCGCCCAGAGCTTCCAGTTCCGCAACGTTGGGCGTCGTGACTGTCGCCAGCGCCATCAGCCGCTCGAACGCGGCAATCGTTTCCTTATCGGCAAGCGCGGAACCGCTCGTCGCGACCATGACCGGATCGAAAACGATCGGTACGGCGATATCCTCCAGCATGCCCTCGATTTTATCGGCGATGGCGGCCGACCCCAGCATCCCGATCTTGATCGCATCGACGCCGATGTCTGACAGGCAAGCTTCGACCTGTGCTGCGACGAAGTCCGGCGGCAGCACTTCGACTGCGGATACGCCGCGCGTGTTCTGCGCCGTCACGGCGGTAATGGCGGTCATCGCATAGCCGCCGAGCACGGTGATTGTCTTGATGTCCGCCTGGATGCCCGCGCCGCCCGAACTGTCCGAACCGGCGATGGCGAGGATGCGAGCAGGTCGGTCCAAGGTCAGGCCGCGGCCTTCTCGACAGCGGCGCAGATGCTGAAGACCACAGCCTCGACCTCGTCTTCGTTGTCGCCCTCGGCCATGACGCGGATGACGGGTTCTGTTCCGGACGGTCGGATTACCAGCCGCCCTCTCCCCCGCAAGGAGGCTTCGGCATCGGCGATGGCAGCCTGGACGCTGCCGTCCTCTAGCGGCTTGCCCCCGCCGAACCGGACATTTCGCAAAAGCTGCGGCACGGGATCGAACAGGTGGAGGAGCTCGCTCGCCCGCTTGCCCGACTGGACCAATGCGGCGAGTACCTGCAAGGCCGCGATCGTGCCGTCGCCGGTCGTGGCATGGTCGAGCAGGATCATGTGACCCGACTGTTCGCCGCCGACATTGTATCCGCCGGTCTTCATCCTTTCGAGGACATGGCGGTCGCCGACCTTGGTCCGCACGAGATCGAGACCCTCGCCGGCGAGGAAACGCTCCAGGCCGAGGTTCGACATGACCGTCGCGACGACGCCGCCGCCCGTCAGCCGTCCTTCGTGCGCCCACCGGCTGCCGATCAGCGCCATGATCTGGTCGCCATCGACCGCCTCGCCCTTCTCGTCGACCACGATCAGGCGGTCGGCGTCCCCGTCGAGCGCTATGCCGATATCGGCGCCGTTATCTACCACCGCCTTCCTGAGCTGGCCGAGACTGGTCGATCCGCACCCGTCGTTGATGTTCTTGCCGTTCGGCGCGACGCCGAGCGCGACAATCTCCGCTCCAAGTTCCCAGAATGCGGACGGCGCGACCTGATAGGCCGCGCCGTTCGCGCAATCGATCGCGATCTTGAGGCCGTCGAGCCGGATTTCCTGCGGCAGCGAGCGCTTGACCGCGTGGATGTAGCGACCGCGGGCATCCTCGATCCGGCGCGCGCGACCGATGTCTTGCGAAGCGGCGAGCTGCTGGTCCTGCCTGAGCATCTCCTCGATCGCCATCTCGTCGTCGTCCGACAGCTTGAAGCCATCGGGGCCGAACAGCTTGATCCCGTTGTCTTCGTAGAGGTTGTGGCTGGCCGAGATCATCACGCCGACGTCGGCGCGCAATTCGCGGGTGAGCAGAGCGACCGCAGGGGTCGGCATCGGGCCGAGCAGGACCACGTCCATGCCGACACTCGTGAACCCTGCCACCATCGCGTTTTCGAGCATGTAGCCCGAAAGGCGCGTGTCCTTGCCGATAACCACACGGTGCCTGTGATCGCCGCGCAGGAAGCGGGTTCCCGCCGCCTGTCCCACCTTCATCGCGACCGAGGCGGTCATCACGCCCGCGTTGGTGCGCCCACGGATACCGTCGGTGCCGAAATACTGCTTGCCCATGCGTGCTGCTTAGCCCTGAAATACTGCGAAATTGCTATGTCGTGCGCACACGTTAAGCTGGCGCGCTGCGAACGGCAACGAAAGAGGCGGCATGACGGATACGACGGGCTCGGCCGCCTCGCTTCCCGATATCAGGGTGCCGGCCTTGCTGACTTTCGCCGGGCTGGTGGCGGGCCTTGCCGCGGGCCTGCTGGCGAGATCGAGCGAGATCCTGCCGGCGGCGCTCTCGGTAACGGCACCCGTGGGCGACCTGTGGCTTCGCGCGCTGGAGATGACGATCCTGCCGCTGGTCGCGGGGCTGCTGTTCACCGGTATCATCGAGACGGCGGGGGCTGCCCGGGGCGGCGTCATGGCGCGGCGGACGCTGGGCCTGTTCTTCTCCATCCTCGTTGCAGGCGCGATACTCTCCGCGCTGGCGATGCCAGCCTTGCTGCAGGCCATTCCGGTCCCGCAGGAGGCAGGGGGGGCGCTGGGCGTAGCTGCCGATCCGGGAGAGATGCCGGGGCTCGGCGATTTTCTCGCCAGCTTCGTGCCCGACAACGTGTTCGCCGCCGCAGCCGACGGGGCCGTGCTGCCGGTGATCGTATTCGTCGCGCTGTTCGCGCTGGCTTCGATGCGCCTCGACGACGGTCCGCGAATCCTGCTCGCACGTATCTTCAGGGCGCTCGCCCACGCGATGATGGTGATCGTCGGCTGGGTCCTCGCGCTCGCACCTGTCGGCGTGTTCGCGCTCGCCTTCGGCGTTGCCGCACGCACCGGCTCGTCGGTGATCGGGGCGCTCGGGCACTACATCGCGCTGGTAAGCGCGATGGGCGTCGTGATCCTGCTCGCCGCCTATGTGCTTGCAATCGTGGGGGGAAGGAAAAGCCCGACCGGCTTCGCCCGGGCCGTGCTCCCGGCGCAGGCGGTCGCGTTGTCGACGCAGTCGTCGCTTGCCAGCCTGCCCGCAATGCTCGCGTCCTGCCGTAGGCTGCAAGTGCGCGACGAGAGCGCCGAGTTCGTGCTCCCGCTCGCCGTCGCACTGTTCCGGGCGACGAGTCCCGCAATGAATCTGGCCGTGGTGATCTATGCCGCCGCGCTGACCGGTGTCGAGCTGACCCCCGGCATAATCTTGGCAGGCGTTGTCGTCGCGTCGATCACGACGCTCGGTTCGGTCTCGCTGCCCGGAACGGTCAGCTTCGTCGCATCGACCGGGCCGATTGCGCTGGCGATGGGCGTGCCGGTCGAACCGCTGGCACTTCTGGTGGCTGTCGAGATGCTGCCCGACATCGTGCGGACAGTGGCGAACGTGACAATGGACGTGTCGGTAACGACCGTGGCGGATCGGCAGTCCGCCGGGAAGAGCGCCGCTACTTCGTGACGGTCCAGAGGTCGTCGGTGCCGATCATCCGGCGATGGAGCGTGCAGATCTTCTTCGTGCCTTCCCACAGCTCCGCACTGCGCTCTGGCGCCTCGTCCTGGGCGATACGCAGGGCCGAACTGGGATCCTCGGCATTGAATTCGATCTTCTTCGCTTCCCCTCGTCGGTCTTGCGGATAGATCAGGGTGTAGGTCTGCATTGGCATCTCCTGTCGCCTGTCGGGAGAAGCGCGAGCACTCCAGGCAGTGAAATAGGCAAAAAATCGGCGGCGCGAAATTTACGGACGCTCGACGGAACGAGGCGTCTCACCAACTCATTTTTCGAGAGCGGAAGAATGCGACCCGCCGGACTCGCCATTTTCCGTCGGATTAGCGCCTATTTAACACATCCGGTCGTGCCTGACCATAGATGTGTATGCGCGGACGTTCAGGCTTCGAGCTCGATGTCCCAGTAGAGCCAGTCGCGCCAGGTTTCGTGCAGGTAGTTGGGCGGGAAAGCCCTGCCCCGCTCCTGCAACTGCCAGCTCGTCGGCCTGATCGGTTTCACGATGGGCGGCATGCGGGCCTGTTCGGGCGTTCTGCCGCCCTTTTTCATGTTGCAGGGAGCGCAGGCGGTAAGGATGTTTTCCCAGCTCGTCTTTCCGCCCAGCCGGCGCGGCACGACGTGATCGAAGGTGAGGTGGCTGGTCGTTCCGCAATACTGGCAACTGAACCGGTCGCGAAGGAAGACGTTGAAGCGGGTGAAGGCGGGGAACTCGGACGGCCTGACGTACTGGCGCAGGGCGATGACCGAGGGAATAGGCATCGACCAGCTGGGCGAATGCACTTCGCGGGCATAGCTTTCGACGATGTCGACACGCTCGAGGAACACCGCCTTGATCGCCGTCTGCCACGGCCAGATGCTGAGCGGGTAGTACGAAAGCGGCGTGTAGTCGGCGTTCAGAACAAGCGCGGGACACTCGGCCAGATTGCGGGAGGGATCCTCCTCTGCGCTGCGAAACCGGGCCGCGCGCTCGATCAGCTCCGACTTGAGCATGGCCTCCTGTCGCAGGCGGATATTGCGCTTTGATGGCACCGCATGGCAGTTTTTGAAGCACGGGGTTGACGACGGGTCAAGCTTCGCGACTCGCGAGAATCCACAGCTTCGGTGCAGCGCTTGCCAAGTGTGCCGAGCCCCGGCAGGAACACCGGTCATGATCCGCACGCGCTTTGCGCCAAGCCCCAACGGGGCCCTCCATCTCGGCCATGCATACGCCGCGATAGTTGCGCACGACCTGGCACGGAGAGGTTCCGGCGAGTTCCTGCTGAGGATCGAGGACATCGACGGCCCGCGCAGTCGTCCCGAATTCGTGTGCGAGTTTCTTGCAGACCTCGAATGGCTTGGCCTCCCGTGGGACAACGATGTCAGCTTCCAGTCGCGACGCTTCGCGGACTACGAGGATGCTGCCGAGCGCCTGAAGGCGATGGACGTCCTTTATCCGTGCACCTGCACGCGCGCCGAGATCGCCGCTGCGGCGACAGCGGCCGGGCCGGAAGGACCGATCTACCCCGGAACCTGCCGCGAGAAGAACCGCGACCCCGGCGGTGCGGCATGGCGGCTCGACGTCTCGAAGGCGCTTGCCTTCACTGGTCCGCTCGAATGGACGGATGAGATAGCAGGCGTTCGGAACGCTCGGCCCGATCTGCTTGGCGACGTCGTGCTGGTCCGCAAGGAGCTACCTGCAAGCTACCACCTTGCCGCGACGCTAGATGATGCGAAGGACGGCATCACCGTGGTGACGCGGGGGCAGGACCTGTTCACCGCGACCCACGTCCATCGCCTGCTTCAGGAGTTGCTCGGTCTGCCCGTGCCGGTCTGGCATCACCACCCGCTGCTGGTCGAACCGGACGGTCGCAAGCTTGCCAAACGCCGCGGCTCGCCTTCGCTGGCCGACAGGCGCCGTGCCGGGGAGGACGGACGTGCAATAGCCGACGATCTTCGTTTAGGCCGGTTTCCCGCTGGAATTTCGCTGTCGAGCGCCTAGATAGATCGCATGGAATACATCCTCATCCCCGCGCTCATCATCCTGATGGTCCTCGTCGTCGTCAGCCTGGTGCGCGGCATCGTCGCATTCATGCAGAGCACCAAAACCGATCTCGAGGAAGGCGAAGGCGCCGGCGCGACGGAGATGCAGCTTCGCCAGAACAAGGCCATGTTCGCGCGCATCAAGTACCAGGCGCTGGCGGTGATCGTCGTCGGCATCCTGCTGGCGGTCAGCCGCTAGGCAAACCGCACCGCAGCCTTGGTAAAGCTCAACCGCATCTATACCCGCACCGGAGACGACGGCTCGACAGGTCTCGTCGATGGCTCGCGGCTTGCCAAGCACGCGCCCCGGATGGCGGCTATCGGCGCGGTCGACGAATTGAACAGCGTCCTGGGATTCGCGCTCGCCGCCCTCGACACGCAGCCCCACGCGTCGAACCTTTCGCGCATCCAGAACGACCTGTTCGACCTGGGCGCCGATCTTGCTACGCCCGGCGAGGATTTCGAACCCTCCGAAATGGTCCTGCGCATCGTGCCGGCACAGCCCGCGTGGATCGAGGAGCGTATCGACGAGGCGAACGAGAAACTGGCGCCGCTCTCCAGCTTCATCCTGCCGGGCGGTAGCGAGGCGGCCGCGCGAGTGCATCTGGCGCGGGCGTCGTGCCGCAGCGCCGAACGGGCGATAAGCGCGCTTGCCGAAAGCGAGCCGGTCAATCCCGCCGCGATGGCCTACATCAATCGCCTCAGCGATTACCTGTTCGTCCTTGCGCGCGCCGTCAATGCCGATGCTTCGGGCGATGTCCTGTGGGTGCCGGGCGCAAATCGCTGACCACTTCGAAGAAACGCTAGGTTTGCACGCGCCGTCTTTGAAGCTAGGCAGCGCGCGAAACTGTTTTGGAGGATTGAGACGATGCAGACCGTCGGCGTAATCGGCGCGGGAATCATGGGCTCCGGCATTGCCCAGACGATCGCGCAGCACGGCATGGACGTGGTCCTGAGCGATATCGACGTCGCGCGGGCCGAAAAGGGCAAGACCGGCATCGAGAAGCGCCTAGGCTCGTTCGTCGCCAAGGGCAAGATCGAGCAGGCCGACGCCGACGCCACGCTTGGGCGGATCACGCCGGTGGGCGACTATTCCGCGATGGACAAGGCCGACCTCATCATCGAGGCCGCGACCGAACGCGAGGACATCAAGCTCAAGATTTTCGAGGCCGCCGGCAAGGTGCTCAAGGAAGGAGCGCTGATGGCGTCGAACACGTCATCCATACCGATCACCCGGATGGCGGCCAGTTCCCCCGATCCGGCGCGCTTCATCGGCATGCACTTCTTCAATCCGGTGCCCGTGATGAAGCTGCTCGAGATCATTCCCGGCCTCGCGACCGCGCCCGACACGGTCGAGCGCACCAAGGCCTTCGGCGAGAAGATCGGCAAGACCGTGATCATCGCGGGCGACGAGCCGGGCTTCGTGGTCAACCGCATCCTGTGTCCGATGCTGAACGAGGCGATCTGCGTTCTGGGCGCCGGCGTCGGCTCGGTCGAGGATATCGACAAGGGCTGCATCCTCGGTCTGTCGCATCCAATGGGGCCGCTCACCCTTGCGGACTTCGTAGGCCTCGACACCCTGCTTGAGATCATGAAGGTGCTGCTGCAGACCACCGGCGATCCGAAATACCGGCCCGCGCCGCTTCTTCAAAAGTACGTCGAGGCAGGCTGGTACGGGCGCAAGTCGGGTCGCGGCTTCTACGACTATTCCGGCGACAAGCCCGTGCCCACGCGCTGAACCGTTCGCGCGCCCGGGACCGGGCGTGGAACCTGCTCCTTTGCCCGGCCGTTGTGCAGGGCAAAGGAGAATTGGCATGAACGACAAGCCCAGCAAATTCGACGGCGAGCGTCGCCAGACCGATGAACTCGCTCCCGAAAACGAGAATTCGGAGCAGGTGGAAGCCTACGGTCAGGCGCAGACGGTCGCCGGGCAGGCCATGAACCGGTCCATTTCGGTGCTTGGCAGCGTGGACAGCGAGAAGCTGGAATCGACTTTCAACGCAGCCGAGGCGCAAGACCTTGTCGATCACATGAAGCAGATGGACACGAGCGGCCAGATCGACAATTCGGCTTTCGCCGGCGAACCGAACCACGACGACAACGTCGACAAGTACGGACGCGAATCGAAACCGGACGGCCTGCGCGGCGACGGAACCTGATCGCGCAGCGGCGCTGCTCAGGCTGGTCCCGGCGAAGCCGACGAGATATCGCCGTCGTTGAGCATCCAGAGCCCCGCGATCAGCAGCGCCGCTCCCACAGCAACACAGTAGGCGATGATCCGAATCCTCGTCTTTCCGGGCAGTTCGACCGCCTGCGGTTTCATCTTCTTGAGAGTGCACACCGCATGGTGCTGGGCATTCAGCGAGAGCAGGATCGCCAGCGCGATAAAGACCGTGGCGATAACCTTTGCCAGCCAGGGCGGCTCGAGTTCGCCAAACAGAGCGCGAAAGCCCAGACCAATTGCTATCGCGCCGAATGCAGTGCGGATCCAGCCCGCGTAGGTTCGTTCGACCGCCATGACCGTGCGGTCCTCGGCCATGTCGGTGCGGTCCTGCGCGAGCTCGACGCGCGTATCGTCCTTGTCCGCTTTCGCGGCCCGGTTGTAAGCATGATCGTCGGACATCAGGCGGGCGGTTAAAACGCCCTGCCGGCGTGAGGTCAAGCCTGCCAGCGCGGGATTTCAGGCGACCCTGGGCCGGGCACCTTCGGGTCAGGCGTCTTCGGGTTCGCCAAGATCGACGCTGGGATCGGCGGAAAAGCCCGACGGATCGAATCCCTCGGCTTCGTCGACCAGGTCCGCTTCGGGCGTGAAGCCGTAAAGCACTTCGTCGTCATCGTCCTGCTGCTTGTCGGACGCGTGACGCTGCGGTTTCGCGACCGGCAGCGCCTGGGTGGGCACGATCCTCGCAGGGTCGTCGGCGATCTGCAATGTCGCGTTCTGCAACGCTCCTTCCTCACCCTCGGTGCCGACGAGAATGCGCACGCTGAAGAGCATGATGGCCACGAATACGAGCGCGTTGAAGCGGTTCTTGAACAGCAGCTGGTACATGTCCGAAAGGCTACCGCGAAAACGTTAACCATTCGTCGACGGTGGCGTTGCGCGACCGCTGCGATCGTCAGCGCGGCTCGGCGCTGTCCTTTGCCCAGGGGTTCACGTGCTGCGCCGCAGTCTCGTCCTTGCGGTGGGTTTCCTCCTGCGAGGGCACCGAGCAGTAGGCCGTGGCGAGGACGAAGCAGGCCCAGACCATGGCATTCCAGCGACTGCGAAAAAGGGTATTGATGCGAGGCCCGAACATGCCCCCGGATCTATGCCCGACGGGTTAACTCCCGGTTCCTGCTTCCCGCTTCAGTTCGTAGAGCAGGTCGAGCGCGTCGCGCGGGCTGAGCGCGTCGATGTCCAGGTCGCGAAGCCGGTCGCTCAGGGTGTCGCACCGCTCCTCCTGCGCGTCGGCGGCGGCAGCGAACAGCGGAAGGTCACCCAGGCCGGCTGCCAGCCCCCCGGTCTCCGCCCTGCCACGCTCGAGTTTTTCCAGCACGGCCTTGGCACGTGAGACGACGTTGGCCGGAACACCTGCCAGCCGGGCGACGGCGAGGCCGTAGCTTCGGTCCGCCGGGCCTTCGGCAAGCTCGTGCAGGAGGACGAGTTCGCCCTTCCACTCGCGCGCCCGGACATGGTGGAGCGAAAGCGCGTCGCACGTTTCGGCCAGCCGGGCCAGTTCGTGGTAATGCGTTGCGAACAGGCAGCGGCAGCGGTTCGTCTCGTGCACTGCCTCGACCACCGCCCAGGCAAGAGCGAGACCGTCGTAGGTCGATGTACCCCGCCCGACCTCGTCGAGGATGACGAAGCTGCGTTCGGTCGCCTGAGAAAGGATAGCAGCGGTCTCGACCATCTCGACCATGAACGTCGAGCGCCCTCTTGCAAGATTGTCGGAGGCCCCCACCCGGCTGAACAGCCGGTCGACGAGGCCGATGCGAGCGCCTTGCGCGGGCACGAAGCCCCCGGCCTGCGCAAGCAGCACGATCAGCGCGTTCTGCCGCAGGAAAGTGGACTTGCCGCCCATGTTGGGGCCACCGATCAGCCACAGTCTGTCGTTGGCCCCCAGCCTGCAGTCGTTCGCGACGAAACGGTCGCCCGATCCGGCCAGGGCAGCCTCCACGACCGGATGGCGGCCGCCGTCGATTTCCAGGCAGGGCTCCTCCACGATATCCGGGCGGCACCAGCCGCCCTCCGCGGCCCGCTCGGCCTGACCCGCCGAGACATCGAGGCGCGAGAGCGCAGCAGCCGTCGCGGCAATGGCATTTCGAACCGCGACGACCTGCCCGGTCAGATCCTCGAAATGTGCTTCCTCCGCTGCGAGCGCATGGCCCCCCGCCTCGGCGATCCGCGTCGCTTCGTCGTGAAGCGCCAGCGCGTTGAACCGGACCGCTCCCGCCATCGTCTGGCGATGGGTGAAGCCGCTGTTGGGCGCCATCAGAGCGTCGGCATGTTTCGCGGGGACCTCGATGAAATAGCCGAGGACGCCGTTGTGCTTGATCTTCAGCGCCGCAATCCCGGTTTCCTTGCGATACTTCGCTTCGAGCGCGGCGATTGAGCGGCGGGCGTTGCCTGACATTTCGCGAAGTTCGTCGAGCGCGGCATCGTAGCCGCTCGCGATGAAGCCGCCCTGCGACCGCTCGGTCGGCGGCGAAGGCACCAGTGCGCGGGTGAGCAGGTCGATGAGCGCGGCATGCCCTCCAAGTCGCGGTACCAGCGAATCGAGCGATGGCGGAGCACCCTCGCGCCCGGTCAGCAAGTCGCGGATCCGCCCCGCTGCGACCATGCCATCGCGAAGCTGGCCCAGGTCGCGCGGGCTGCCGCGTCCCGCGACGATCCTCCCGAGCGCGCGCTCGATATCGGGAAGCGCGCGCAGGGTTGCGCGCAAGTCGTCGCGCAGCAATGCCTCGTCGTTCAGCCAGCCGACGAGCGAGAGCCGCGCGGCGATGGCGTCCCTTTCGGTCAGCGGGGCTGCGAGGTCCTCGGCAAGCTGGCGGGCGCCGCCGCCGGTCACGCAGCGGTCGACAGCGTCGATCAGGCTCCCCTTCCGGCCGCCGCCGCTTGCCGCAAGGATTTCAAGGCTCGCGCGCGTCGCTTCGTCCATTGCGAGGCTGGAACCACCAGTACGCACGACCGGGGGCTGGAGGAACGGCAGCGTGCCCCGCCCGACATGCTCAAGGTAGGCGAGCAGCCCGCCCACCGCCGCAAGCATCGAGCGCGAAAGCGCGCCGAAGCCGTCGAGTGTCGCGACCCCGTGGATCGCCTTGAGCCTTCGCTCGCCTTCACCGCTTGCGAATTCGCCGCGCGACCGGACGATTGCGCCCGGCGGTGCGCCATCCCACTCGTCGGGAACGACCAGCTCGCTGATCCCGGTGCGCGCAAGTGCGGCACCGAATGCACCGGGTTCGCATTCCTCGACCTCCAGCCGCCCGGTCGAAATGTCGCACGACGCAACGCCGATGCTCCCGCGAACTTCGCAGGCCGCCGCAAGGACGTTCGCGCGTCTCGGCTCGAGAAGCGCTTCCTCGGTGAGGGTTCCAGCGGTGACGAAGCGCACGATGTCGCGCGCGACCAGCGCCTTCGATCCGCCCCGCTTCTTCGCCTCCGCCGGCGTTTCGACCTGCTCTGCGATCGCCACCCGGCACCCGGCCCTGATCAGGCGCGCAAGATAGCTTTCGGCGGCATGCACGGGCACCCCGCACATCGGCACTGGCTGACCGTCGTGCTCGCCGCGCGTCGTCAGCGCGATGTCGAGGACCCCGGCTGCCTTGCGCGCATCGTCGAAAAAGAGTTCGAAGAAATCGCCCATGCGATAGAACAGCAGGCAGTTGCCCGCCTCCTCCTTGAGGGCGAGGTACTGGGCCATCATCGGGGTGGGTTGCGCAGGCATGGGCGTACCCGGTTACAGGCCTGCCGTGCGATTCGGGAAGCCGCCGCGGGTCAGCTTTCCCCTATCGCGTCGGCCTGACATTGGTTAGGCGGCTTGGCGAATCGTGGAGAAGGCCGTTGTCCGAAGAAAACAAAGTCCAGTTCACCGAGCGCGAGGCGCTGTTCTACCACAAGACGATCCGGCCCGGTAAGCTCGAGATCATCGCCTCAAAGCCGATGGCGACGCAGCGCGATCTCAGCCTCGCCTATTCGCCGGGCGTGGCGGTGCCCGTGGACGCGATCGCGAAGGACCCGGACGCGGCGTGGGACTACACCGCGCGCGGCAACCTCGTCGCCGTCGTCTCGAACGGCACGGCGATCCTCGGCATGGGCAATCTCGGTGCGCTCGCATCCAAGCCGGTGATGGAAGGCAAGGCCGTGCTGTTCAAGCGCTTCGCGGACGTCGATTCGATCGACATCGAACTGGCCACCGAGGATTGCGACGCGATTATCGAGGCAGTGGCGATGATGGAGCCGAGCTTCGGCGGCATCAACCTCGAGGACATCAAGGCGCCCGAATGCTTCATCATCGAGCAGGCCCTGCGCGAGCGGATGAAGATCCCCGTCATGCACGACGATCAGCACGGCACCGCGATCATCGCGGCGGCAGGCCTCGTCAATGCCTGCCTGATCACGGGGCGCAAGTTCGAGGACATCAAGGTGGTGGTGAACGGCGCGGGCGCATCGGCCATCGCCTGCACCTCGCTCATCAAGTCGATGGGCGTGAAGCACGAGAATGTCACGATGTGCGACAGCCGGGGCGTGATCTACACCGGTCGCGAGAAGGTCGACCAGTTCAAGTCGGCACACGCGATCGCAACCGACAAGCGCACCCTGACCGAGGCCCTCGAGGGTGCCGACGTATTCCTCGGCCTGTCGGTCGGCGGCGCCGTCACGCAGGACATGGTCAAGTCGATGGCGGCCAAGCCGATCATCTTCGCCATGGCCAACCCAGATCCCGAGATCTCGCCGCCCGACGTGAAGGCGGTCCGCCCCGATGCGATCATCGCCACCGGGCGCTCTGACTACCCGAACCAGGTCAACAACGTCCTGGGCTTTCCCTTCATCTTCCGCGGCGCGCTGGACGTGCGGGCGACCGCGATCAACGAGGAAATGAAGATCGCCGCGGCAAAGGCCATCGCCGAACTGGCGCGCGAGCACGTTCCCGAGGAAGTCGCCGCCGCCTACGGCAAGACCCAGCAGTTCGGTCGCGAGTACATCATCCCCGCGCCGTTCGACCCGCGCCTTATGGAGGTCGTCCCCTCCGCCGTGGCGAAAGCAGCTATGGAATCGGGAGTGGCCCGCACGCAGATCGAGGACTTCGAGGCCTATCGTCACGCGCTCAAGAGCCGCCTGAACCCGACGACCTCGGTGCTGACACAGGTCTATGCGCAGGTGAAGGAAAACCCCAAGCGGATGGTCTTTGCCGAGGCGGAGAACGAGATCGTGCTGCGCGCGGCTATCCAGTACCGCAGCTTCGGGTACGGCGAGCCGGTGCTCGTCGGGCGCACGCAGGCGGTACTCGACAAGTTCGCCGAGCTCGGCGTGTCGGAAACAGATGCCGCGACGTTCGACATCCAGAATTCCGCAAGCTCGCCTTACGTCAAGCCGATGGTCGACATGCTCTACCAGCGACTGCAACGCCGCGGCTACCTCGAGCGCGACGTGCAGCGCATGGTCAACCAGGACCGCAACGTCTTTTCGGCTGGGCTGCTCAAGCTGGGCGTCGGCGATGCGATGATAACCGGCATGACGCGGCCCTTCGCCAAGTCCATGCAGGAGGTCCGCCGCGTTCTCGATCCAAAGCCCGGTGCGCTGCCGTTCGGCATCCACGTGATGGTGGGCAAAAACTACACGGTGTTCATGGCCGACACGACTGTCAACGAGCGCCCGAGCTCCGCCGACCTGGCAATCATCGCCAAGGAAACCGCAGCCGTCGCGCGCCGCATGGGGCACGAGCCGCGCGTTGCTTTCCTGTCGTATTCGACCTTCGGTAATCCCTCGGGCAAGTGGCTCGACAGCATTCGCGAGGCGGTCAGCATCCTCGACCAGGAAGCGCCGGGCTTCGAATACGAAGGCGAGATGTCGCCCGACGTGGCGCTCAATCCGATCATCCAGAAGGCCTATCCTTTCTCGCGCCTTTCCGGCCCAGCCAACGTCCTGGTCATGCCAGGACTGCAATCGGCGAACGTTTCGGCCAAGCTGCTGCGCGAACTGGCGGGCACCACGGTGATCGGCCCGATGCTGATCGGCATGGAGAAACCGGTGCAGGTCGCCCCGATGACGGCGATTGCCCCCGACGTCCTGACGCTGGCCGTGCTCGCCGCGGGTGGCGTTTGCGGTTGAGCGGTTACCGGATCAGCGCGTTCCATATGCCGAATGCGCTGGTCAGCGAAAGGACGATGCCGACGAGGATGAGCATCGGCTTGGCCGGAATGCGCTTTGCCGCCCAGGCACCGATCGGCGCGGCCGCCATTCCGCCGATAAGGAGACCGAGCGTCGCCCCGACCAGATCCGCTATCCCCAGGTGAAAGATGAAGGCAGCGGATATCGCGACAGTGAGAAAGAATTCCACGGAATTCACCGTCCCGATAACCTTTCTCGGCTCTGCGCCCTGAATGAGCAGGTTCGAGGTGACAACCGGGCCCCAGCCTCCGCCGCCCGCCGCGTCGAGGAAACCGCCGACAAAACCCAGCGGGGAAACGAAGCGCGCTTCCTTCAATCGGGGCGGGTAAAGGATACCCCTGACCAGCAGCCAGACGCCGATGGCGGCAAGATAGGCGAGAACGAAGGGCTTGATCGCCTCTGCATCGATGCTGGCAAGCAGGTAGGTGCCGGCAAGGCCGCCAAGCACCCCCGGCACCAGTAGCCGGAAGAAGAGTCCAGCATCGATGTTGCGGTGGATAAGATGACTGAGTCCCGACGTCGCCGTGGTGAAACATTCGACGAGATGGACCCGCTGCGACGCCAGGGCGGGCGGAACGCCCAGAACCCCGACGAGCAGGGTATTGCAAATCACCCCGAACGCCATGCCGAGAGCGCCGTCCACCAGTTGCGCCGCAAAGCCCACCGCGACGAACGGCAAGAGTGCGGCAAGGTCGAAAGAGGCAAAGTCCACAGGCCGCGCCCTCCAAGGTTTCGAGGACTCTCAATTCGGATGAAACGCGCCTGAAATCGACAAAGAAATCGAACGCTGCGTAGAAGAGGAAATTCCTACCGGCGCCGGTACCTGAAATACCAGACCTTAGTGGCTATACTATCATAACACACTGATATATAATCACTAACTAGCATTTTTTGATCCCCATTTTCTCGGCTAGCAATCACCGGGTAATCACCGTGCCGAATTTGGTAAGCGCGCGCCCCCATGAACGGATTTCTGCGTTTGTGATCATGACGCAGGTGCTGCCAATCGGAAGCAGGTGGCGAAACGCTTGCGATCAGCCGCGCTTATCCCTGCTTCTGTGAATAGGTGTTCCCACCGTGTCGCTACGATCCTACTCATGTCTTCGGCGATTGCTGTCGCGTCCTCATGGCCGAGGTCGAAGACCGCGGCACCGGCGAGAGCATTCTCGATCGTTGCATTGCGGCCTTCCGGCCCCACACCGAGGACGAGCCGTCGCTCCAGTCCCAGCTGCGGCTTTGGCACTACATCGTAAAGCGGCGATAGCCGCCAACCCTCACCATCGAACAGGAAGCCATGATTACGCAGGTGATCATCATCATTCGTGACGAGGATATTGAGCAGCATACGACGAAATAGCTCGTGCAGATCCTGACGTACTTCGGTTCCGAATTGCCGGATCGCTCCTGCGAGATCGGCATAGCTGAAGCTGCTGACCTCGCTCTCATGCGCCCCGAGCATTGTGAGCCCCGAAGCGAAGGGCCTACGCTCCAGCCAGTTCCCGTGAGGAATCCGGTCGAACCGTTCGATCAGATAGATGTCGCGATCAAGGACGCAGCGGAAGTCGAGTGGCGGAACGTCGAGACCACATTCGCCGGCAAGCCGCATTGTCGCTAGTTCGACCCTGCATTCGGGAAAGCTATCCCCCCGCTTCTGGAATTTCGCGATCCAGGGCTGCTCGCCGATTTTTGTAGCTGCCTTCGGCCGGGCGCCGCCCAGAGATGACCCGGCGGCCAGCAACGCCCTCAAGTTCTCGTCGAGTTCGTCGACATGCTGCGCTCGTTCGGCGGCTTCTGCTAGCTCTGCGAGCGTGAACTCTTCGCCCGGAGCAGGGCCGTCCCCCCATGGCGTAATTCTCTCAGGCTGGGCGGACGTCGGCCCAAAGGCGAGCGCACCCACGCGATGTTCGCCCGAGGCCAGAATGAGATCGATTTCGCTCGGCAAGCGATCGCCCATCGCCTTGTACATTAGGTATTGGCCCCAGCCGTCAGGAGCAGCATCCCGAATGCCACCGAACACGGCAAAGCCTTCTTCCGTCCTGAATGTTCGAGAAGTTCCAGCTTCGTGCAACGGCAGAGCTACAGGATCGACCGCAATACGGTCAGCGCGTTCCAGATAACGCCGCCCGTAAGCGAAGGTAGCAAACTGGTTGCGCGGTTCGTCGGTCATCGTGAGAAGGCCTGCCGGAACAGGCCCCTCCTCAAGATGCACGAAGACATAGGTGCGGATGGTCGTCACGGCTTGCTAGAAATCCAGATCATCGTCGCTGACAGCGTGGGTCTTCTGGGGCAGGCGGGACAAATCCTCGCTGATGCCAGCCCGGTCACTGTCTGGGGTTACCAGCTCGGCAAGGCGCTGTGTCATCCCCAGGACATGCAGGGCGCTCGCCAGAACCGCGAGGCCCACGGTAGGATCTCCCGCTTCGAGGCGTTGCAGCGTTTGAACCGAGACGATCATGCGCTCGGCCATTAAACGCTGAGGAAGTTTTCTCCGGCGGCGAGCAAGGGCGATATCCTTACCTAGCCGTGTAATCGCACGTTGGCTCTGGGGCGGTAGTCCGCTAGCAGCTCGAGACGAACGGGGCATGGCCCGATATATGACATATCATGCTAAATTCCGCAAATAGAAATGATATGTCATGTTTTTGTGCTCTTTCGCTTGAAGCAGATTTACCGAAGGAAGATGCTTCACCGCCTCCTGCACGAGGCTTACAATGACCATGACTGAGTGGAGAGGCGCTAGTGAGCGGTCGCTAGGCCGCGGCTTGACCATCGTACTTCAAAAGTCGCTGTGCAGTTGCGCGAATTGTCTCAGCGACTATATCGCAAACGTCACGCATGTCGGCACAAGCCGACAGCCTCGGAAGAATTCCGAGGTCCCGTCCTCCAGTTGGAGGTTAACCGGCGGACCCTGCAGAGGGTTCGCCGAATTTCGTTCGAACGCTCTCGCAGGTCCAACCCGATGGAGCATCGAATGCATTATTCAGACGAGGAAATCGAACGCGCGAAGACATTATTCGCTCGTGAAAATGATCAAACCGGCCATGGCAGAATGGCGGTTGCCGCGATGGCGGGAATGAGCAAGCCCGGCAAAATCAGCCATATCACTCATCGACGGACTTGGCGGGACTACCTTCCGAAGGCACGACGCGATTTGCAAAAGGAAAGATCGGACCGGAATTTTCGATTAGGTAACGTGTCGCATGATCTAAACTGACCAGGTCGTGGGGCAGCAATAAGGATCAATGGCGCTAGTGAGAAGTCACTACGAATAATCGGTAGACCTCGCGGGTGAGCGGCGATGTCGATGTGACGCTCAAATCGACGGGCTCGCAGTGCAGACGTGAATCCCCTCCGACCTGTTCTTACAACACAGAAGGGCTGGAGGGGAGGAGGGCCTTTGTGAGCGAGCCGAAAGGATCGCGATGTGCCATGTCCCACCGATATTCCACCAAGATAAGCTCTTTGGAAGAAGCCGCCCGCCGCATCTGTGAAAACCGGGGCGGCAAATGGTCCGGCACAAAGGGCATGGCCTGCTGCCCTGCGCATGACGACCGTACGCCGTCACTCGGTGTGTCACTCGGGCGAGGAGCCATTCTCCTCCATTGCTTTGCCGGATGCGATCAGGAGTCCGTGCTCGCAGCGCTAGCGCGTGAAGGCGTACCGGCGTCAACCTTGTTTTCGGAAGGTGCAATCGAGCCCACGATGGACACTGGTCACGCAGCGAAGCCTTCGGCCGCTGCCTTGCGCATCTGGCGCGATGCGCAACCGCTGCTTACCAGTCCGGCAAAGGCTTACTTGGAGAGCCGAGGCATTCTCGCCGCATCGTCAGCGCTCCGCTTTCATCCGCGAACACCGCTTGGCCCGAAGGGACGCACCCGCTTTTTGCCGGCCATGATCTCGGCGGTCAGTCTCGATGAGGGGCCGATCGCCATCCATCGCACATTCCTTTCGGGCAATGCCAAGGCCGAATTCGACAAACCGAAGCGCGCGCTCGGCGCGCTCGGTGAAGCTGCCGTCCGCCTCTTCGCTCCGGTTTCCGGCAAGCTCGGCCTCGCCGAGGGCATCGAAAGCGCGATGTCGGCCTATGCTCTTACCGGCATCCCCGTCTGGGCGACCCTGGGCAATGAGCGGTTCGGCCTCGTCAGCGTGCCTGAGAGCGTGACCGAGCTTCATCTCTTCGTCGATCACGATGCTGGCGGCGAGCTAGCCGCGTCCCGTGGCCTGGCCGCTTATGCCCACGATGGGCGGTCAATCCACGTTCGCAAGCCTTCCTTAAACGACACCGACTGGAACGATGAACTCACGGCATGGCTGCGCCGCAAAGCGGCGCGGTAGAGGAGAGAGGGCTTCTCGAATTCCTGATCCGGCAGAGGGCGTGTCCCGATGCCCCCATCAGGAGCACGAATTGCCATGTTTCAATCAGACCTGTTTCCAGCTGGCGAGCAGTCGCCGTCAGAGCCCCTGGCTTATGCCATCGGCACCCGAGTTGCCGAACTTCTCGCTTCGGGACGTCATCTTACCCGTGCGGACATTTCCGGCTTCTTCGCTGAAGAGACCGGCGCCCTGGACTGGGGAAGCGCCTGGACTATCGACGACTACAACAACGCGGCCGAGATCGGCGCACTGCTCTGGCTTCGCGAGTCTTCACGCATCGATCTGACGACAAGCGTGCACGAAGCCGAAGCGCGGTTCGACTGGCTCGAAGCAGCCTTGCCGCCCCGGCACGTTCGCAGCGAAGCACAGGTCGAGCTCCAGCAGTTCTCCACCCCGCCGATGCTGGCCTGGCTGACGGCGAAGGCCGCAGCTATCTCTGCGCAAGACACGCTCCTCGAACCATCCGCAGGCAATGGTGCGCTTGCTCTTTGGGGCAGCGTTCAGAGTGCCTCGCTGCTTCTCAATGAGATCGATCCGGCAAGACGAGACAGCCTGGGCCATATCTTCCCCAAGGCCACAATCACTGCGCATGACGGGGAACTGATCGCCGACCTGCATCGCGGCCCTGTTCCGTCAGTCGTGCTGATGAACGCGCCGTTCGCCCGGAGCCAGGAACGAGGCATGGACGGCGAGACGGCACAGCGCCACCTTCGAAGTGCAATCCGGTCTGCTGCTGCTGGGGCGAGGATTGTTGCGATCATGCCCGAAGGATTCGATGCTTCCACGTTCGCCAAAGCACAGGACGAAGCGTCGCTCCTGCTCAATGTCCGCTTGGAGCAGATGTTTCGCCGGACAGGGACGGGGATTGCCGTTCGCCTGATCGTGATCGACAAGGTGTCGACTGCGCCCTCGTCAGCGATCACCGGAGATACCTGCGATCTCATCGCGCTCCACGAGCTGCTCAACGCGCTTCCGCCACGCGTAGAGACCTCCACCAACATCCATCGCCTGGCAATCGGGAAGCCAGTCTGCCTCGTTGGCAAGACCTCAGTGTATCGCGCGCCAGTCCGCCCGGTAGCACCATTTGCAGGGACTCCTGCACTCACAGCAACTGCGATCGAGCTGACCTATTCGGTCCTCGCCGAACCTGCGCCGGTGCCTGAACAAACAGGCATCTACCTGCCCTACCGGCCCAGCCGCATCGCGTTCGAGGATGCGCTGGTACATCCCACCCCGCTCGTGGAATCGGTCGCGATGGGCTCGGTCGCGGCTCCGCAGCCGGAAGTGCGGCCACGTCTCCCCACCAACTGGCAGGCCGATGGCCTTTTATCCGAGGCTCAGTGCGAGACACTGGTCTACGCTGCCCAGGCATTCGCGCGCGACCTACCGGGCCAGTTCAAAATCAGTCAGGAAGGCACCGCGCTGGAACTGTCCGAAGACGGGCACGCATTCCGCCAAGGCTTCTTCCTTGGCGACGGAACCGGAGCGGGCAAGGGACGACAGATCGCCGCAGTCATCATGGACCGCTGGCTCGCAGGCGAGCGTCGCCATATCTGGATCACCAAGAACGAGGCGCTGCTCGAAGATGCACGCCGCGACTGGGAAGCGCTTGGCGGGCTGCCACTCGATCTCCAGCCGCTCTCACGCTGGAAACTCGGCCAATCCATTACGATGTCCGAAGGCATTCTCTTCGTCACCTATCCGACGCTGCGCTCGGGCCGCGCCGAGGATACGCGGCTCGACCAGATTCTTGCCTGGGCGGGCGTGGATTTCGACGGCGTGATCGCTTTCGACGAAGCCCACGCCATGGCCAATGCGCTCGGGGGCTCATCAACCCGTGGCAAGGTCAAAGGCTCCGAACAGGGGATGGCGGGCCTCAGGCTACAGAACCGTCTCCCGCGCGCCCGGGTGCTCTACGCGTCTGCCACTGGCGCCTCGGATATCGCCAATCTGGGCTATACTTCCCGGCTTGGCCTCTGGGGACCCGAGACCGCTTTCCCGACCCACGAGGCGTTCTTGACCGAGATCCGCGCTGGCGGCGTCGCGGCGATGGAGCTTGTCGCCCGCGACCTAAAGGCTCAGGGCCTCTATCTCGCCCGTGCGCTGTCCTTCGCCTGGGTAGAGTACGAGATCCTCGAACACAGCCTGACCGAAGCACAGGTGCGGATCTACGATGCCTATGCCGATGCCTGGGCGATCATTCACCGCAACCTAGAAGCCGCGCTCGAAGCAACCCGCGTGGTCGACGAGGACAGCGGCGATACGCTCAATCGCAACGCCAAAGCTGCTGCGCTGTCGATCTTCGAAGGCACCAAGCAGCGCTTCTTTGCCCAGCTCCTGCTCTCGATGAAACTGCCGAGCCTGATCCCCGCGATGGAAGCGGCGCTTGGCGATGATCATTCGGTTGTCGTGCAGCTCGTCTCGACCGCCGAGGCCATGCTCGACCGGCGCCTTGCCGACCTTAGCGTGGAAGAACGCGAAGCGCTCGACATCGATCTGTCCCCGCGTGAATATGTCATCGACTATCTTGCGATGAGCTTCCCTGTGCGATTGATGCAGGTCTTCGCCGACGAGGACGGAAATCTTCGCTCCGAGGCGATGAGCGACGAGGAAGGCAATCCCGTTTTCTGCCCGCGCGCCATGGCCGCGCGCGATGCGCTGATCGAACAGCTCTGTGCGCTGCCGCCGATCGCCACAGCACTCGATGCGATCATCGAGTACTTTGGAACCGAAGCCGTGGCCGAGGTTACGGGCCGGACCCGCAGGCTGGTCCTGGGCCGCGATGGTCAGCAGCGCCTCGAACGCCGGAGCCCCAGTGCGAATGTCGCCGAAGCGCAAAGCTTCATGGAAGGGACCAAGCGCATCCTGGTCTTCTCGGATGCCGGCGGTACGGGGCGTTCCTACCATGCCGACCTCGGCGCCAGGAATCAGCAACGCCGGGTCCATTTTCTGCTCGAGCCGGGATGGCGCGCCGACAACGCCATCCAAGGTCTTGGTCGTACCAACCGCACCAACCAGGCCTCGGCCCCGCTGTTCCGCCCGGTCACCACAGATGTGAAGGGCGAGCGCCGGTTCATCTCGACTATTGCGCGAAGGCTCGACGCTTTGGGCGCGCTTACGCGCGGTCAGCGCCAGACCGGCGGACAAAACCTTTTCGATCCGGCCGACAATCTCGAAAGCGACTATGCGCGCGATGCGCTCAGCCGCTGGTTCCAGCTGCTCTATGACGGCAAGCTCGAAGCCACGAGCTTCGGTAACTTCGTCGAGCGCACCGGGCTTAGGCTCGAAAACCCCGATGGCGGGCTGACTGACAATCTCCCCACGATCCAGCGCTGGCTCAACCGCATCCTCGCGCTGCCGATCGCGCTCCAGAACGCGATCTTCGATGAATATCTCGGCCTCGTCGAAGCGCGGATCGAAGCCGCGCGCGAGGCCGGGACGCTCGACCAGGGACTGGAAACCGTGAGGGTCGATCACTTCACGGTCCTCGCCGACGAACTCCTGCGCACGGACCCCGTGACCGGTGCCGAGACCCGTCTTGTCTCGCTCGAAGTAACGAGGCACCTTCGGCCCCTAAGATTGCAGCGCCTGGTGCGGATGCACGAGATTGGCAGCCCGCACGCGATCCCGATGCGCAATGCGCGCTCGGGCAAGGTCGCCCTGTCGGTTCCTGTCCGGCGCCTCATCGCTGACGACGGCGCCGTGATCGAACGCCGGCGCCTGCTTCGACCGCTCAAGTCCGCGAACTGGACGCTTGAGGCACTCGGTGAAAGCCACTGGGAAGAAATTGGCGTCACCGCGTTCACGAGCGCCTGGCGGGCCGAGGAAGCAGAGGCGGCCATGTCACCGGTGACCGAGCGCGTCCATCTTGCTACCGGCCTGTTGCTCCCGGTCTGGAAGCGCCTGCCCGGCGATCATGTTCGGGTCACCCGGCTCGTTGCCGAAGATGGTCAAGCGATCATCGGCCGCGAAGTGCTCGATATCGATCTCGCCGCAATCGCCGAAACCTTTGGCCTCTCCGGCGTTGTCGGACCATCGGCAGATCAGATCGGCGACCTCGTCCTCGCCAGCGGCAAACCGCTGGGCCTTGTGAGCCACGATCCACTCACCTTGAAGCGCTCGCTGGTCGGCGGCGAACAGCGCCTTGAACTGACCGGATTCTCGCCGGATCGCCTCGACTGGTACAAGAACAAGGGCTGCTTCACCGAGATCATCCGCTACCGCACGCGGCTATTTGCCTCGGTCTCGAGAGCAAGCGAGATCCTCCAAAGCATCGCAATCGAGCCTTGAACTTCTCATTTGCCCTAAACTGGTCTATATAGAGACCAAATTCAGTCCTAAGGTGTTCTATGAAGCTGGACCAGCGCATCAAACCGATCAGCTATCTGAAGGCCCACAGCGCCGAAATTATCCGGGAGATTGGAGATGGCGCCGGGCCAATGGTCATCACGCAGAATGGCGAAGCCAAGGCAGTTCTGCAGGATGTCGCCAGCTACGAGCGCGCACAGGAAACGCTCGCTCTGCTAAAACTTCTGGCGCTCGGACAGGCCGATGTTGCCGCCGGTCGGACCCGCCTGGTGGCAGGCCTTGCGGATCGCGTACGGGGTAAGTCAAACTGAATGATGACGGCCGCCGTAGCGATCGAGATCACCTCCGGTGCGGAGCGCGATCTCACGGGTATCTGGCAGCGCCGCCTGACGCAGCGCGGGCCGGATGGCGACGATGGTGCGGACGCACTGCTGGATGACATTGTCGCGTCTATCGAATCCCTTGTGAACAATCCTGAGAAAGGACCGGTTCCACCGGAACTTGAGGCTCTCGGGATTACCGACTTTCGGCAATTGTCGCGCTTTCCGTTCCGCATCATCTACGGGTATCAGCCCGAGCCAGCACCCGGTCAGGTGACCGTGTTCGTAATCGCTGATGCGCGTCGGGATTTTCGGACGCTTCTCGAAGAGCGCTTGCTTAGCAGCGGATAGGCATAGGCTCCGCTGAAGAGGTCAGGGTCCGGATGAATCTGAGCGCTGCCTTCGATTGCGCTCAAGTTTCCCCTTCTCTCCTCCCCTCCGTGTGACTGAATGAATCGATAAGCTCCCGTATCGCGTACGCCGGAGCCTAATCACGTCCTTCCTCCAGTCCGAGCGGCTGATCTGCCTGTGCCCGCTGATGACGGGCCTGCGAATGGGTTCGCGCATTGAGAACAACTGCTCTCATGGACGGAACTCAGCCGATCCCTGCTCGCCCCATCTCGGTCGTATAGATGGTCGCCACAGCCATTGAAGAGAGTGGAGGGAGCCCTTTGGGCTTGTGGGCCTCGTGATCCTCACCTGCGCCTTCATTCCATCAGGAGAAAACCCATGATCCAGTCGATCCCCTTGAAGAAGCTCGCTGCGAGCCCCCGCAACGTTCGCAAGTCGAGCGACGTGCTCGCCGACCTCCAGCTGCGGGCAGACATTGCTGCGCGCGGTCTGCTGCAGAACCTCGTCGTTCGCAAAGGAAAGCGCGGCAAGTTCGAGGTCGAGGCCGGCGGTCGTCGGCTCGCCGCGCTGCAGGCACTGGCCGAAGAGGGCACCTTGTCCCAAAACCACGAGGTCACCTGCCTCGTGATCGAAGGCGAGGAAAGCGAGGTGCGTGAAGCCAGCCTTGCCGAAAACTTCCAACGTCTCGCGATGAATCCGGCCGACGAGGCCCAGGCCTTCGCCTCCATCATCGAGGCGGGGGCTACCACAGAAGACGTGGCGCGCCGCTTCGGCCTCACTGTCCGTTTTGTCGAAGGACGGCTGCGCCTGGCCTCTCTCGCGCCTTGCGTCTTCGAAGCGCTCGCCGAAGGCACCATCACGCTCGACATGGCCAAGGCCTACGGCGCAATCTCTGACATCGAGCGACAGGCGCATGTCTATGCCGAGTTGCAGGACGCCTGGTACCAGATCACGCCTGACACGATCCGCCGCATGGTGCTTGATGCCACGGTGCGCGGTTCCGATCCGCGAGCCGTTCTGGTCGGACGCGATGCGTACCTCGCCGCAGGTGGCCGGATCGAGCGCGAATTGTTCGACGATGATGCCAGCGAGAGCTGGATCGATGTCGCGCTGCTCGAGGACCTCGCGCACAAGGCCATGGAAGGGGCGGCAGAAAAGGCCGCGCTCGAATATGGCCTTGCCTGGGTCCGGCCGACGCTTGGCACCTATGTCAGCCATGACCTTGTCGACGGCCTCAATCGCTTGCCTTGCGAACCTGCACCGATGACCGAGCAGGAAGCGCAGGAGCTCGGCGAGCTCGAGGCCGACTACGACCGCGTCGCCGCCATTCTCGAAGACGAGGACAGCGACGAGGACGAGGTCGCCAAGGCCGAGGAGGAACTGGTGGCGATCAATCGCGCCATGCGGGACCTCACCGATCGTCCGCCGGTGCTGGCCGACGAACTGAAAGCCGAGGCCGGTGCCTTCCTCGTCCTCTCGCGCAATGGCGAGCCGACCTTGGTCCCGCAGTTCTACACCGAGACCGAGGTCATCGCTGACGAAGGCGTGGTCGAGCCCATTGAAGAGAGCGGTGCGGCGAAGCCCAAGGGAAGCTCTTTGTCGCAGCGCCTACTCGACGAACTGGCAATGCAGCGCCGCGATATCCTGGCGATCCACCTCGCCAACGATCCGGCACTGGCGCTCGACTTCATGGTCTTCACGCTCGCAGATGCAGATGGACACGACTGGCGCGCCAAGAAGGCATCGACGCTGTCTGGCCCCGTCGCGTCCGGCCCGGTCACTGGGTTCGAGGCCAAGGACGAGCCGGCGAGCGCTGCGCTGGCCGAGTTTGCCGGTTCGCTCAATGAGAGCTGGCGTTCTGGCGAAAGCGACGTGGAGCGATTTGCGAGCTTCCGGGCGCTTTCCGACGAAGTGCGTTCGGCCTGGCTCGGCCATGTCGTCTCGCGCACACTGGTTGCCAGCCTGGCCTGCGAAGGCGAACGCTCGGTGCCGCTGCACGAAGCACTCGGCTCCCTCCTCGAAATCGAGACCGCGCATTGGTGGCGTCCTACGGCGGCGAACTACTTCGACCGCGTGGCCAAGGCTCGCACGCTCGAAGCGCTCGACGCTGCTGGTGGTCCCGAACTGGTCAGTCGCTATGCCGCATCGAAGAAGGCCGAACTGGCGAGCGCTGCCGAACGCATCTTCTCGGGCAACTTCATCGGCGAGGCCGAGGTCAAGGAACGGGCGCAGGCCTGGGTTCCTTCGATCATGCGGTTCACTGATGCCGATGTTCCAGCCGATCTCGAAGAAGCTGCGTGGATTGATGACGAAGCTGACGAAACGGTCAGCGACGATGCGACTGGTGAGATTGCCGAGCAGGCTGCCTGACCCCTCCTGACAGGTCCAGGTCACTCGGCGGGCGGTCCGTCCCAATCGGGACGGGCCGCCTTTCTTGCTTCACACCTTGCCCGGCCACCCAGTGTGCAGATCGTCGATGACAAAATGATGCTGGTGACTGCTGCCTCCGTGCTCTTCCAAGTGCGGATGATCGGATGGCAGGTCGGGATGCGAATGGAGCAATTTCGCGGGGTCGTTGCGGGGCCATAGCCACAGGGCAAGTCCGACACCCAGTGCGGCCAGGCCAGCGAGAACCAGGAAGGTCGGTGCCATGCCGAACCGTGCGCCGATTTGACCTGCCAGGGGATATGCGACGAGCCAGCAAACATGGCTGAGCGCGAATTGGGCGGCGAACAATGCCGGGCGGTCCTCATCCGCCGACGAGCGTTTGAGCAATCTCCCATTGGGCGTGACGCAAAGCGAATACCCGATACCCATCGTCAGCCAGCCGACCAGCACAACCGGCCAGAAGGTTCGGGGGCCCAACTGCCCGAACACCAGGCCTATCGTTGCCAGCGTGACCAGCAAGAGGCCGCCGCCGGCGATCATGATCGTGCGATCGTCAATTCGCGTCAGAATGCGTGGGAGGGCGAGGGCAGCCATCATCGAGCCCGCTCCGTAAGCCGCCAGAGCCAGCGCGACGTCGCCCTCCGTCCCTCCCATGTTCTTCACGATCACGACCGTGTTGACGATGACCATGGCGCTGCCGGCTGCCGCTGCCAGGGTGACCGCCAGCAAGCCGACAAGCCTCGGGGTCTTGAGATAGACCCGCATACCGCGCGTGGTTTTACGCCAGACGCCCTCGACCCGCTTTGCGACCGATTTCCTGTACGGCAGAGCGGCACTCATCACCAGCAACGCAGAGATCACGAAACCGACGGCTGTTCCTGCAAATAGCCAGTGAAAACTCAGGATTGTCAGCAGCGCGGCGGCCAGGACCGGACTGATGAGGCTCTCGAGATCGTAGGCCAGTCGGGACAGGGACAGAGCCTTGGTGTATTTCTCTTCGTCGGGCAGGATGTCGGGTATGGTGGCCTGGAAGGTAGGCGTGAACACGGCCGATGCCGATTGCAGCAGGAAAATGAGCAGATAGATCTGCCAGACCGCATCGACGAAGGGAAGCAGGAGCGCCACGCCGGCACGGACAATGTCCATTCCTACAAGCAGACGTTTGCGTGGTAATTTGTCGGCATAAGCGCCCGCGAGGGGGGCGATGCCGACATAAGCGACCATCTTGATGGCCAGGGCCGTTCCCAAGACCGCGCCGGCGTCGGCACCGGCGAGATCGTAGGCCAGCAAGCCCAGAGCGACCGTCGCCAGCCCCGTTCCGACAAGCGCGATGACCTGGGCAAGAAACAGGTGACGATAAGTGCGATTGGTCAGAACGGAGAGCATGGCGATGTCTTCCTTCAGCCAGAGCGTGATCTAGACCACGCGCTTGATATCGGAGTAGCTGCCGTCGGTCTTGAGGGTCACGGTGACGGTTGCGCCTGAACGATTGCGCCAGAACCATCCATGGCTGCCATCGAAGGCGGCGACGAGCGTGCCCGCTTCTCCCGTGGATTCACGGCCCTTGTCATACCCGTGATAAGAGATGCCCGGCGCATCGGCATGCGTATCGAAGTTGACGTGGCCGTCCTGCACCGACCATTCGTATTGAAGGCTGGCCCCTTCGGCCATGACCGCCTTGACTTCCGCACCCTCACCAGGCGCGAGCGTTAATTCGGTCACATCGCTGCGCGTTGCCGCTTCTGCGCCGTTATCGCTGTTACCGGCGAGCGTACGAACCTCCCCGATGGCTGTGTTCTGCTCGTCGGCGGCTGCTTCCGCGGCAAGTTGCTGTTTGATCTCGCCCATCTCGGAATATCCAAGAAGACGACCCGCTCCGGTCGGATCGATCGCATATTCCGCGGGTAGAACCACGGTGACCAAGAGGACGGTCGCGGTCACCAAGGCGAACGCGGTCGCCCTGACAAGCTGGCGGTTGGTGGGAAGGTCGCTGATGGACGGGCGCTGTGAATTGAACATGTCTATTGCTCCTGGAAAAATGTGATCAGGCTACGGCGAAGCCGACGAGTTGGTAGCCGACGAGCATGAAGCCCGCGGTCATGAGAAGAGTGTTGGCGGCGAAGGCGTGACGCATGAAGCTCTCGGTCCTGCGCCAGAAGCCCATCACGATCAGGATTGCGCCAAGGGCGAGCAATTGCCCGATTTCCACACCGACATTGAAGGCGAGAAGATTTGGGATGAGGCCATCTTCGGCGATCTCGAATTCGATGATCTTTGTGGCAAGGCCGAAGCCGTGAAAGAAGCCGAAAATGAGGGTTGCTGCCTTGGTACTTGGCTGGAATCCGAACCACCGCTGGAAGGCACCGAGATTGTCCAAGGCCTTGTAGACGACCGACAGACCGATGATCGCATCGATGAGATAGGCGTTGGCGGTGATACCGGTCAGGACACCGAAAAGCAGCGTGGTTGAATGGCCGATCGCGAACAGCGTCACGTAGATTCCGACGTCCTTCAACCGGTAGAGAAAGAAGATGACGCCGAAAAGAAAGAGCAGGTGATCGTATCCGGTCACCATGTGTTTCGCGCCGAGATAGATGAAGGGCAGGATCAGCGTTCCGCTGCTCTCCTGGATGTAGCCCTTGTCCCCCTCGGCGACATTGTGCGCCCACGCTTCGGCACCCGAGGCGAGGAAGATCAACAGAACTGCAGCGAGCGCGAGAATGCGCACGACTGATGTATTGGAAAGAGATTGCGTTATGGACATTATTTCGTTCTCCGGTCCCGGATGTCGGCCGCCCGCGGGATTGCACCCTGCGGACGACCGCTCCGGCTTCAGCTTGCGAGTTGGGGGTTGGGGTTTTCGTCGGACGCCCTTGTCTCCGGGACTTCCGTGCGTTCGCCGCGAACCACCCTGTAGAGTGCTGGCAGAACCAGCAGTGTCAGCGCGGTAGCCGAAACGATCCCGCCGATGACGACCGTCGCGAGCGGACGCTGCACCTCCGAACCGAGCCCGACATTCAGAGCCATCGGAACGAAGCCGAGGCTTGCAACGAGTGCGGTCATGAGAACGGGCCGCAGACGAGCCATGGCTCCTTCCTTAATGGCGTCCTCGAGCGGCTTGCCCTCATCCATCAGCTGCCGGATGAACGTCAGCATGACGACGCCGTTCAGCACGGCGATTCCCGACAGGGCGATGAAGCCAACCCCCGCGGAAATCGAGAAGGGGATGCCGCGCAGCATGAGCGCCGCCACGCCTCCGGTAAGAGCCAATGGCACCCCGGAAAACACGACCAGCGCGTCCTTCACCGAGCGAAACAGCGCCACCAGCAGGCCGAAGATCAGCAGCAAGGCGAGCGGAACGACGATCTGAAGCCGCGCACTCGCGGATTCGAGTTGCTCGAATGTGCCGCCATAGTCGACCCAGTAGCCCTCGGGCAGCTCGACCTCCGTGGCGATCCTCTCTTGCGCCTCGGATATGAAGGAACCCAGGTCCCGTCCGCGCACATTGCTGGTGACCACCGCACGCCGCTTGCCGTCCTCGCGGCTGATCTGGTTCGGCCCCTGAACGTTCTCGATCGTCGCAACCTCCGACAGCGGGACAGACCCTCCACCTGGCAGTGCGATAGGAAGACGCTCGAGGACTTGGCGATCCTCGCGCATCTCTTCGGGCAGCCGGACAACGATATCGAAGCGTCGATCACCCTCGAAGATCTGGCCGGCCTCGGTCCCGCCGATTGCCGTCGACACCACCGTCTGAACATCGTCCACGTTCAACCCGAGCTGGGTCAGGCGGATGCGATCAGGGATGACCTGAATGAACGGCAAGCCGGTCACCTGTTCGGTCTGCGCGTCCTGCGATCCCTCGATCGAAGAGACGACGCCCTCGACCTCGGCTGCAACGGAAGCAAGCTGGTCGAGATCGTCCCCGAAGATCTTGATCGCGACGTCGGAACGCACGCCCGCTATGAGCTCGTTGAAGCGCATCTGGATCGGCTGAAGGAACTCGTAGCGCGAACCGGGCACCTGCTGGACGGCCTCGTTCATCTCGGCGACGAGTTGCTCCTTTGGTTTGCGGGGATCCGGCCAATCCTCTCTCGGCTTCATGATCACGAAGGTGTCGGCGACCGATGGCGGCACTGGGTCAGTGGCCACATCGGCGGTACCGATCTTCGCGAACACCTGGTCCACCTCGGGGAAGGTCCGAATTTTGTCTTCCAGGGCAGTCTGCATGGCGACCGCCTGGCTGAGGCTGGTACCCGGAATTCTCAGGGCGTGGAGCGCGATATCGCCTTCATCCAGATTGGGAATGAATTCCGATCCCATCCGGCTTGCGCCCCATCCGCTCAGGACCACCAGAGCCACGGCTCCGGCAAGGACAGCTTTGCGCGAACGCAAGGCGAAGTCGAGCATAGGCTGATAGCCCGATTTGGCGGCGCGCATGACGCGCGTCTCCTTCTCCTCGACCTTGCCCGTCACGAATGTCGCGACCGCGGCCGGAACGAAGGTGAGGGAGAGCACCATGGCGGCGGTGAGCGCCATGACGACCGTGATCGCCATCGGGTGGAACGTCTTGCCCTCCACGCCTTCGAGAGCGAAGATCGGCACGTAGACGATCGTGATGATCAGAATGCCGAAAAGGCTCGGCTTGATCACCTCGGCAGATGCGCGGGCCGCCAGCTTGAAGCGTTCCTCGCGATTCAGCAGTCTTCCGAGCGAATGCTGCGCCTCGCCGAACCGACGTAGGCAGTTTTCGACAATGATGACCGCACCATCCACGATCAGGCCGAAGTCCAATGCCCCCAGGCTCATCAGATTGCCCGACACGTTGTTCTCGACCATCCCCGTGATCATCAGGAGGAAAGAGAGCGGGATCACGGCAGCGGTAATGAGTGCAGCCCTGAAGTTGCCGAGCAGGACGAACAGGACAACGATGACCAACAGCGCCCCTTCGGCGAGGTTCTTCTCGACTGTGGAGACCGTTGCTTCGACCAGTTCGGAGCGATCGTAGACCGTATTGGCGACAACGCCGCCGGGCAGCGAGCGGTTTACCTCTTCCAGCCTTTCGGCCACCGCGACACTGACATCGCGGGCATTCTCGCCAACGAGCATGTAGATCGTGCCGAGCACGACTTCGCGGCCATCCTTGGTCGCGGCGCCATTGCGGATCTCGGATCCGATCTCGACATCCGCCACATCAGCGATGCGAATGGGAACCCCATCACGGTAATCGACGATAATCCCGGACAGATCGCGTTCGTCCTCGGCCTGTCCGGGTACGCGGATAAGATATTGCGAACCCGACCTCTCGACGTAGCCAGCACCGACATTGGCATTGTTGTTTTCGAGCGCCTCGATCACGTCCTCGACCGTCAGACCGAAGCCGGCAAGACGTTCGGGAAGCGGCGCTACGACATACTCCTTGCGGTAGCCGCCGATCGAGTTGACCTCGGTGACCCCTGGAACCGTGCGAAGCTGTGGCCGAACCACCCAGTCATGCAACGTCCGCAGATCCTGCGCGGTATAGCGCGACCCATCGGGTTTGACCGCGCCCTGCTCGGCCTCGACCGTGTACATGAAGATCTCGCCCAGGCCCGTGGCGATAGGTCCGAGTTCGGGTTCGACCGTCTCCGGCAGGTTCGAACGTACCGCCTGCAGGCGCTCGTTGACGAGTTGTCTGGCGAAGTAGATGTCGGTGCCATCCTCGAAAACGACGGTAACCTGGCTCAGACCGTAGCGCGAAACCGAGCGCGTATAGGAAAGCCCCGGCAACCCCGCGATGGCGGTTTCGACCGGATAGGTAATGCGCTGCTCGGCTTCGAGCGGAGAAAAGCCCGGCGCCGAAGTGTTGATCTGCACCTGCACATTGGTGATGTCCGGCACCGCATCGATCTTGAGCCGGCCGAAACTGTAAATGCCCACGGCGGCGAAAATGAACACCGCTGCCAGCACTGCGAAACGCTGTCTGATCGACAGCTCGACAATTCTTTCCAACATGAAATCGCGCTCCTCAGTGATCGTGGCTCGCGCCCGACTTCTCGATGTCGGCCTTGATCACGTAGCTGTTCTCGGATGCGTAGACGGTGCCTGCATCGATCCCGCTCAGCACCTCGGTCCACTCGGGACCTTCCTGACCAAGCTCGAGCATCCGCACCTCGTAGGTCTCGCCGATCTTGGCGAAGACGACGCGAAAATCGCGGAACTGCTGGATGGCGTCCGTCCTGACGGCGAGAGGCACCCGTCGCTGGTCGACCGAGACCAGACCCCGGACCGCCATTCCCGGTCGCCAGAAGCCATCGCGATTGGGGAGCGGCGCACGTGCGGTCACCGCTTGGCTGCTGACTTCCGCCAGAGGCAGGAAGTCCCGGATGCGGGAGCCCTGCGCACGCTGGCCTTCGAGGCCCCGGATGAGCACCGATTGTCCGGGACGAACCCGCTCGATGTCGCGTGGAAAGATCGGGAAGGTCGCAACCGTGCGGGACGGATCGGAGATGACGAACATCGGATCGCTGTCCGCGATGTCGCCGATATTGGTATTGCGCTGCGTGATCACTCCGGAAATCGGCGCGTAGATCGGATAGGTCTGCAACGATGAGCTGCTTTCCACCCGCGCCAGCAGCGCCCCCCGGACTACACGATCGCCGAGATTGGCATGCAGCGACATGACGGTGCCCGGGAATTTGGCTCCCACCTCGGCGCTGCCGGAGGGATCGAGCTCAACCCGTCCGATGATTTCCACGGTTTCACCGACCTGCTGCGGTCCGACCGTTTCGGTCCGAATGCCGGCCGCACGTGCCGCCTCGTCCGAGATCGTGACCCGACCCTCGTAGGATTCGAACGCCCATCGATGGCTGTTGTCGCCTTCGTTTGCCACTACCACGACGTCGAAACTGTGCGGTTCGACGAGAACCCCTTGGCCTCGCAGGTAATCCTGTTCCGGTTCGAATTCGAACGTGGTTTTTTCGCCGTCCAGACGCGTGATCAGGACCCGGGCACGGACCGTTTCGGGATCGACGGGCTCGTTGTCACGGTAGGCGTAGAGACGGTATTCGGGCGGAACACCGTCTTCGAAGACGGTAATCTCGATAGCGAAGTCGCCGTCACGAAGCATGCGCCCGTTGTGTGGACCGCGCTCGTACTCGCTCTCTGCGGCTGCCTGTTCTTCGGAAGTTTCCGGCGTATCTGCCGACTGGCCGCAGGCGGCAAGTGTCGCTGCAAAGCATGCAGCAAGGAATAAATGCGTCTTGCGCATGATCAATAACCCCCAACAAGTTCGATGAAGCGGCCAGTCAGTCGGTCGTAGTCGACCTTGGCCTGATGATATTCGGCGAGCGCATCGACGAAGCGGACTCTGGCTTCGTGCAATGCGGTCTGGGCAATGGAGACATCGAGAAAGGTGAACCCTCCGCGATTGTAGCCGGCACGGACCTCCCGCAGGGTCTGTTCGGCACCGGGCACCACCTGCTCCTGGATCGCCTCGGCCTCGTGGCGCGCCTCTTCGACGCGTTCGGCAGCCAGAGCGATCTGCCGGCGACGCTGGAACCGTTCGACCGCGAGGTCCGCCTCTACCTGCCGCTGCTCGGCCGCGGCGCGGTCGATGTTGGCCCGATTGAGCGCGCGGTTGGGCAAAGGCAGCGAGAAGCCCGCAATGACGGCGACGTCGCCATTGCCGAACAACCTGGGTCCCGCGAAGACAGTTGGATCGGTGCGCGAATTGGCTTCCTGGAGGCGATAGTTCGCGTCCGCCCTCTCGCGCCGGGCCTGGAAAACGGCAAGATCGACTGGCGTAAGGTCGGCAGTGGTGATGGCAATCTCTTCGGCTTCGAGGAAGCCCGAGGTCACGACTCCGATGCTGCGTGGATCTCCGCCGGTAAGGAGCGCCAGGCGCGCCAGAGCGGCTTCGAAGGCGTGTTCCGCCAGCCCAAGATCCACCCGGGCTTCGGCCAGTTGTGTGCGGGCCCGCGTTCCGGCGAACAGAGGGTCGCGCGCCTCATCGACCCTGCGCTGCACCTCATTGGCGAGGGTCTCGGCGATCTCGACCCTGCTCCTGGCAAGTTCGAGCGACAAGGCGGCGGCTTGCGCTTCCACGTACAACGCCTGGACTTCGCTCGCGAGATCGAGACGCCGCACGAGCGCCTCGGCCTCGGCAACGGCGATATCGCCTTGCGCGAGGCCCACGCGCGCCGCGCGTTTGCCGCCGCGCTCCAGTCGCTGGTTGTAAGTCCCGTCGATCTGCCATTGGGAAAAGCCCGGGGTGCCGATGTTCTCGACGGTCCCATCGATCGTGGGCGCGGGGTTGGTATCGGCAGCGCTTCGCGCTGCGTTGAGGCCGTCGAGGCGCGCGGCGGTCGCCTCGCCCTGCGGTGAATTGGCGACCGCAGTTCGAACGGCCTCCTCGAGTGTGTACGTCTGGGCGGATGCCGAGGTCGCCCACACCAACGTGGCCGCCAGAAGGGCGGCACGCGTGGACACGTGCATGATAGACTGCTCCTGATTGTCTGAATGGAAATTGGCCCGGAATGCGGGCCGGATTCAGAAAATCAGGCTGATGGGGGCTGTGTTAACGGAGCCGGCGAAGAGCCGATGAGAGGCGGTGTCTCGCCCGGCCGCAGAAGTGTTCGAGGCGCAGGGGCGTTGCCCGCGAACTCGGTCTGGTCCGGCATCGCAATCGAGCTGTGCGAATGCGAAGCGGGGTGAGGCACGATATCTTCGGACGCGAGCGAATCGGCGTCTGTCTCGACCTCGATGACATCGGCGGAATTGTGCTCATGCGCATGATGCGCGCTTGCCGCCTCGTGTGCATGCGCCGCTTCCAGATGCGGAATCGATCCCGGAAGTCCGCCATGCGAGACCAGGAGCAATGCCAACAAAAACAGGAAATGGAGCTGGCGCATCGGCGGGCGGTTAGCCGATCGCAAGCGAATGGGCAAGCCGCGGGGACCGGTTTTTGAGCGATTGCTTGCCGTACGACCCCGTGTCCGACGGAAGATCCGGCGCGTGCGAGGTTGCACGCAGCAAAAAGAGAGAAGAGGGAGCTTTGCTCTTCCTGAACCGGGATATGCCCGTCCCGGCGATCAGGAGACCTCCCATGACCAAGTCCCGCCGCGCTGCTTCAGCTTCGCCAGCCCACCGCATCACTGCCGCCATCATTGAAAAGCTCGAGCAGGGCACGAAGCCCTGGGTCAAGCCGTGGCGCGGTGTGCCGGTTTCACGGCCCTTACGCTCCTGCGGAACGCCATATCGCGGCATGAACACCTTCTGGCTGTGGATGGTGGCCGATGGCTGTGGCTACGCCTCGCCCTACTGGATGACCTATCGCCAGTGCCAGGCGCTCGGCGGACAGGTCCGCAAAGGTGAGAAGTCGACGATTGCGATCTTCTACAAGAGCTACACCAAGGAGGTCGAGAACGCCGAAGGCGAGGCCGACACCGAAAGCCGGCGCGTGCTCAAGGCCTATGCCGTGTTCAACGCCGACCAGTGCGACGGCCTCCCTGCATTTTACCATCCCAAGCCGCTGGTTGCCGCGCTTGAGCCCGCAGGACGCGAAGACCGCCTCGATGCCTTCTTTGCCCATATCGGCGCAGACCTGCGCCATCACGGTGCGCAGGCCTATTACGAGCCGCTGCGCGACCGGGTCACCATGCCGCCAGCCGAACTCTTCCAAGCCTACGACCACTACTATGCGACACTCGCCCACGAGCTGTCGCACTGGACCGGGCATTCTTCGCGGCTCGACCGCGACCTCAAGAACCGCTTCGGCAGCGATGCCTATGCTGCCGAGGAATTGATCGCCGAATTGTCCTCGGCCATCCTCGGGGCCGAACTGGGTCTTCCGGTCACCCACCTCGACCATCACGCCAGCTACATCGCGTCCTGGCTCAAGATCCTCAAATCTGACGAGCGCGCGATCCTGACCGCTGCGGCCAAGGCCGAGGAAGCGGCCAGCCTGTTGCTTGACCTTGGTGGTCACCAATCCCGTGAAAGCGAGGCCGACATCGATCTCGCTGATGCAGCCTGAGGAGCAGTGAGATGGGACGTTCCGTCAGCTATCCGACCGGCTCCGTGGTGGCCTTTCGCCTGCTCGATGAGGGCGAAGACGACGATGTCGACTGGGTTTATGAGTGCCTCGTCGACGAGATCATCGACACCATGAAGGCGACCTTTCCTTCCTTCGAACGCTTCGATGGATGGCGCGGCCGCGAGGATCGCATCCTCTTGCGCAACGCCTTCGCCGATTGCGGCATATCGACATATTGCGGGCTCGCTGCGATCTGGCTCGCCGAGCGGGATGACGCCCGCTATTGGGAAGCCGATTTCTACGTCCCACGAACGGCAAGGGCACGGCACTGGCTCGCCCAGGTGTCGGGACGCTTCATCGACCTGTTCGGGGATCTGCGCCTGATCGGGCGATTCTCGAATGGCGAAGCGATCTTCGAGCGCTCCCGATCCACCTGCGACATCGGGACCTGATCCTGCCTCATCCCTGTCCGCCGGGAGAGGCCCTTGGGCCGGTCGGGGCGCGCCGCAACCTGCGGCCCGTCGGCCCGTGTTGCCCGCGCCAGCCTAGGGCCGCAGGTTTCCCGCTGCGCGGTGCGTCTCGCCCCTTTTACCGGCCCTGATCGGGCTCCGGCGGACAGGGCCGAGGCAATAGTGCCTCCTCTCCTTGTCCCCGCGATCAGGAGACACCCATGTACGACAGCTTCATCGACCAGTTGAGCGGCCTTGACCTTTCAGGCCTCAGCATCAGGCCAGCTCCCTTCAACGAGACCGACTTTCCCTGCGAGGACGCGATTGACCAGACGCTTGGCGCCGTCTGGTCCGACCTCTTCGCGATGTTTTCCGACACCGCCCTGGAAGCCGATGCCGAGGACATTGCCTGGGGCGTGGTCAATCTGTTTCACCGCGCAGCCAGCCGCAAGTCGGCTCAACTTGATCGGGCCAGCGACGAGATCAGGGTCCTTCTAGCATCAGCCGATGGCTCCGAAGTGCATTCGAGCAATCTTGAAGAGCAGGTCGAGCGTGCGCAGGCTGCCGAAGCCAGCATGCTGGCCTTCGAGCAGATGCGCGAGGCTGCTGCAGCACTCTATCGCGACGAAACTGGTTCCTCGTGGAAGCCCGTTTCGGGCTCGCGTACGAGCCATTCGCGCCACCTTACTTCGGCTGTGATCGATGCCCGCGATTTCCTCCGCGCACGTGCTGAGAACCGGCGTCACGCCCTGATCCCTGAAGGAACTCCGGTCGTCTTTGCCGGTGGTCGCCAGAGCTTCGACAACGCTGAGGACGCGCGCATCTATGCCGACACTATCTGGGCAACGCTGGACAAGGTTCGCGATGCGGTTCCCGATCTCTTCCTGGTCCATGGCGGCGACGGCAAGGGTGCCGATCGCCTCGCCGCGAGCTGGGCTGAACGCCGCGAAGTCCAGCAGCTGACCTTTTCGCTCGATCGTCGTCTTGGTGCCCGCGCCGGGTTCAAGCGCAACGAGCAGATGCTCTCGCTCAATCCGCGCTACGTTGTCGCCTTTCCGGGCAATGGCGTGACTGAACGGCTAGTGATCGACGCCAAGACGCGCCGGATCACCGTGGTCGATCGCAGGACCGTCACGTCCCGATCCAAGACTAAGGGATAATAGCCTGTTGGTCGCCGCAGCGTTTCTACCATCGATTAGCTGCGGCGATCATCACAGACAATCGTCGTCGATTGCCTTTTCGGTTGGAGAGGGGATTTCTTGGGAAGGCATCTCGGGTTATCCGCCCCGCATGCACCACGCCGACTCCAATCCGCTCGCCCATGATCACAACTTCCTGAGCGCCTCGCACGACGCCCATGAGCGGCGCACGCGTTATGTCGTTGCCTTGACCGCCGCGATGATGGTGGTCGAAATCATCGCTGGCCTGTGGACCGGATCGATGGCGCTTCTAGCCGATGGTATCCACATGGCGACCCATGCAGGTGCCTTGGGCGTCGCGGCCTTCGCCTACTGGTTTGCCAGGCGCCATGCGAACAACCCGCGTTTCACATTCGGTACCGGCAAGGTGGGCGACCTCGCCGGCTTCGCGAGCGCGCTTGTCCTTGCCATCTTCGCAATCGGGATCGCGGTTGAATCGGCTCAAAGGTTCGTCAGCCCGCTCACGATTGCCTATACCGAGGCGATCTGGATCGCCGTGCTCGGCCTCGTGGTGAACCTCGCGAGTGCCTGGCTGCTTGGTGCCAATCATCACCATGGGCATGATCATGACCATCATCATCACCACGACTACGCGCATGCCGATAACAATCTGCGCTCCGCCTATTTCCACGTGCTTGCCGATGCCCTGACCTCGGTCCTGGCTATCGTGGCCCTTCTCGCCGGCATGTACCTCGGCTGGGCATGGATGGACGCGGCAATCGGGCTGGTGGGTGCATTCGTGATCGGGCGCTGGTCATGGTCACTGCTGCGCGATACCGCTGCCGTGCTTGTCGACGCCGAAGCGGCCTCTGAACGGTACACAGAGGTGCGCGAGGCGCTCGAGGACCGGGACGCCGCGATCGGCGATCTGCACATCTGGCGGATCGGTCCCGGCAAGTATGCAGTCATCGCCTCGCTCATCGCCGATGATCCGCTCGCGCCCGACAATTATGCCAGTCGACTTTCAGAGCATGCAGAATACGTGCACGTTACGATCGAGGTGCATCGCTGCGAGCATCCGCATCCCGAGCTTCGCGCGGCCTGATCGCGCCGTTCTAAAAGACCGAAACAGTATTCGAGGACTGTTATACTGTAACAAAAGACTTATACTTCATCGTGTTGCGGAACTTGCAATCTTGATGCGGTTTGCTATGAGCCATTGGAATCCATGACTACAAGCTATCGTCGCCTTGTCCTGCACCCTTTCGTCGTCCTGCTCATGCTGGTCGCGATGGTGTTCGTGACGGCGGCGGATGCTGCTGCTTGCGGTGCCGAAGTGGCGCCCGGAAGCGCGCCCGTTCTGGCTTCGCTCGATAGCGCGTCTGCGTCATCCGCAGCCGCCGACGAAGTGCCGGGCGATCCGGATGCGCCGGCCGAGCAACACGGCGTGTGTGGACACGGCCATTGCCATCACGGGGCGAGCTTTGCCGGCACCGTGCAGAAGAATTCGGTCCCTCACTTGGTCGTGGTTCCCGATGCGCCTCCCGCCGAAGCGCTCGCTTCCGACATTACCGACCGACTGAAGCGCCCCCCTCGCGCCTGACGACCGTCACCGCGCTGCATGCCGCAGCGCAGTTCGGATCGTCAGCAGAGGAATTTTCGAAAAATGTCAGCCATTCATTGGCGAGGGGTCCTCCTTGGAGGGCTGTTCCTCGCCGCTCAAGCCACGACCGTGGCGGCGCAGGAGCGTGAGCTTCTGACGCTCGAAGCTGCGCTCGCTCGTGCGGGCATCGTCGACAGCGCAGATGAGCCCCCAGAAAATCCGCGCCTGATCGGACCGCGGGCCGAAGCCGACGCGGCGCGGGCCCTGGTCGACCAGGCGCGGCTGCGGCCCAACCCCGAAATTGCTCTCGAAGCCGAAAACATTGCCGGAAGCGGCGCATTTTCGGGATTGCAGGCCACCGAGTACACTTTGTCCCTGAGCCAGCGGCTCGAATTGGGCGGCAAACAAGGAGCGCGCGTCCGCGCCGCCCAGGCGGAAGCGCGCGTCGCGACCCTTTCAGGAGCGCTCTCGGTTGCTCAGCTCGGGCGATCGGTGCGCGAACGCTATGTCGAAGCCGTCGCTGCGGCAGCCCGATTGGAACTCGCGCGCGACATAGTCGAGCGCAATCGCGAGCTTGCCAGGATCGCAGGCGTACTGGTCGATGTTGGGCGGGAGCCTCCCCTGCGCTCGCTTCGTGCCGAAGCGGCACTTGCGGAGGCGCTCGCGGAGCTTGAAGCGGCCCTGGCTGCCGACAGTACGGCGAGGAACGCGCTCGCCGCGCTTTGGGGCGAGGCAACACCTGCTACGGACGTGCCTTCGGTGTTCCCCGAGATCGAACCTCCGGCGACGCTGCTCGCGTCACCTTCGGCCTTACGTCTTCAGGTCGCCCGTGCCGAACGCGAGGCCGCGGATGCCGCGATCGCCCGGGAACGCTCTTTAGGCATTCCGGATCCGGCAATATCCGCCGGAATCCGACGGTTCGAGGAAAGTAGAGACCAGGCGTTTCTCGTGGGGGTTTCGATCCCGCTTCCATTCCGTAATCGCAACCAGGGAAACATCGCCGCTGCCGAAGCGCGGCTTCGCGCCGCGACGGCGCGGGAAGCAATTGCCCGCACCGATTTCGAACTCGAGGTCACGCAGGCCCGCGGACAATTTCTGGCAGCCGAAGCGCGGGTCGAGACCCTCGCGGAGACGTCCTTACCCCAAGCCGAAGAAGCCTTGCGCCTCGTTCGGATTGGCTACCGCAACGGCAGGTTTCCGCTGATCGAAGTTCTGGCTGCGGCCGAAGCACGCGACACCATCCGTGAAGCTTTGATTCAAGCTCAGGAAGATCGTGGTCGCCTGGCGGCGACACTGATCTGGCTCGGTGCACAATGAGGTATTTCCCGATGAACCGTAAACGTCTGGCCGTCGTGATCGGCCTTGCCATTCTCTTTGTAGTCGCGGCGCTCATGCTGTGGCCCGATAACAAAGCTGACCAAAACGCCGAGGAGACGAGTGAGGAGGTCGAGCTTCCCGAAGGCCTTGTCCTGCTTGGCGCCGAACAAATTGAAGCGTCCCAGATAGTGGTTGAAACCGTCGGCCAGGGATCGGCGGTCGAGCTGGTCTTCCCGGCCACCGTCGCGGCAAGCCCGACGGCAAGTGCCCGCATCGATGCCCGCGCGGCGGGCGTGGTCCGCAGTGTCGGCAAAACGCTGGGCGATTACGTGAGGCAGGGCGAGACGATTGCCCGCATCGAGAGCGCCGACGCGGCTGCTCTCGCAGCGCAGTTGAGCGCAGCACGCGCGAGGGTCAACGAACTGTCCGCTGCCTACGATCGGGAGCGCCGCCTGTTCGAGGCCAATGTCACCGCACGGCAGGATCTCGAGGCCGCGCGAGCAAATCTGCAGGTCGCCCAGTCGGAACTTGCGCGCGCCCAGGCGGCAGTCTCCGCGGCGGGCGTTAGCGGCGACGGGCGCTCCCTTGCGGTTACGAGCCCGCTCGCGGGCAGAGTGACCTCGGCGCCTATCGTTCTCGGTTCCTTCGTCGATGCCGGGGAAGAACTCTATCAGGTCGTGAATCCGAACGGCATGCAGGTCGAGGTTGCCCTCCCGTCGGCTGAAGCAAGCCGCATCCAGCCTGGCGACGAGGCGACGCTGGAAATCGCGGACAACCGGGAAGTGGGTGCGCGCGTGCGGTCTGTCACTCCCTCGCTCGATCCCGAAAGCCGCAGCGCTACGGCGGTCCTGTCGCTGGCAAGGCCGATTCCCGGCCTGCAGCCCGGGGCCTTCCTGCAGGCACGTATCCGCCCTTCGGGTGAGGTCGATACAGGCCGCATGTCGGTGCCGGAAAGTGCCGTCCAGACAATCGATGGCGCAGAAGTGGTCTTCGTTCGCACGCGCCGCGGGTTTCAAGCCCGTCCGGTGGTCACCGGTGCGCGTTCGGGAGGACGGGTGGTCATCGAGTCCGGTCTCGAAGCGCAGTGGCGGATCGCCACCACCAATGCCTTTTTGCTGAAGGCTGAACTCGAGAAGGAGGAGGCCGAGCATGGACACTGATCACATGCAGGACGCGGATCGCTCCCACCACCATGGCCTGATCGGCATGATCCTCGACGTCGCCGTGCGCTTTCGCTGGGCGATGGTCGTGCTGACGCTCGGTGTGGCAATCTATGGCGTGGTGAATTTGCTCCGCCTGCCCATCGATGCCGTGCCCGATATCACCAACGTACAGGTGCAGATCAACACCGAGGCACCAGCCTTGTCGCCCTCGCAAGTCGAGACGCAGGTCACCTATCCCGTTGAAACCGGGCTTGCCGGTATCGAGGGTCTGGAGATGACCCGCTCGATATCGCGCAACGGGTTCAGCCAGGTGACCGCAATTTTCGAGGAAGGGACCGACATCTATTTCGCGCGTCAGCAGGTCAACGAACGGCTGACGCCCATAAGCGCCTCCCTACCCGAGGGTGCCGAACCGGTGATGGGACCCATCTCGACCGGCTTGGGCGAAGTGCTCATGTATACCATCGAGTACGAGTTTCCGGACGGCAAGGAAGCACCGCGGGGCGGAGCGGTCGGTTGGCAGTCCGACGGGAGTTTTGTGACCGAACGTGGCGACCGGCTCGACAGCGATGTTGCCAAGGCTGCCTATCTGCGAACCATCCAAGACTGGGTGGTTGCACCCCTCATGCGGTCGGTCGACGGTGTGGCAGGTGTCGACTCGATCGGCGGCTTCGAAAAGCAATACCTCGTTCAACCCGATCCCGCGCGAATGACCGGATACGGTTTGTCGTTCGACGAAGTGATTACCGCGCTGGAAGCGGCCAACCTCGCCGAAGGCGCCAATTTCGTCGAGCGGGCCGGTGAAGCGCTCCTCGCCCGGGTCGATGCGCGCCTCGGCAGTGTCGAGGATATCGAGCAGGCGGTCGTTTCCACCCGCGAGGGGGTCCCCATTCGCGTAGGCGACATTGCCACGGTCAGCATCGGTGGCGACCTGCGAACGGGCGCGGCGTCGCTGAATGGCGATGAAGCAGTCGTGGGTACCGTGCTCATGCGCGCGGGCGAGAACAGCCGCACCGTTTCGGCCCAGGCGGCCGAACGGCTCGAGGAAGTTCGCAGCTCCCTGCCGGAAGGAATTGTCGCGGAGATCGTCTACAACCGGTCTTCGCTGGTCGATGCCACGATCGCGACCGTCGAGAAGAACCTCGTTGAAGGCGCGCTTCTGGTGATCGCAATCCTGTTCTTGCTGTTGGGAAATATCCGGGCAGCGATCATCGCGGCGCTGGTCATTCCTTTTTCCATGCTGATGGCATCGATCGGAATGAACCGGCTCGGCGTTTCGGGCAACCTCATGAGCCTGGGTGCGCTGGACTTCGGCTTGATCGTCGATGGTGCAGTCATCATCGTCGAGAACAGCGTCGCGAGGCTCGCGGCCCGACAGGAACACGAAGGGCGACTTCTCACACTGGGCGAGAGGCTGACGGAAACGCGGCTTGCCGCGCAGGAAATGATCAAGCCGACTGTGTACGGGCAGGCGATCATTCTTCTCGTCTTCGCACCGCTTCTGACCTTTACCGGGGTCGAAGGCAAAACCTTCTCGCCCATGGCGATCACGGTCATGCTCGCGCTCGCCTCGGCGTTCGTGTTGTCGCTGACCTTCGTCCCGGCAATGATCGCCATCCTGCTCAACAAGAAGCTGACGGAAAAGGAGGTCAAGCCGATCCGGATCGCCAAGGAGCGATACGGACCGCTGGTCCGCAGGGCGATCACCCGCCCTTGGCCGGTCATCGGCATGGGCGTCGGCATCTTCGCCTTTGCGGCCTTCGTGTTCAGCTTCCTCGGGAGCGAGTTCACACCGCAATTGGACGAGCGCGACATCGCCGTGCAATCGCTGCGTATTCCTTCGACATCGCTCGAACGTTCGCTCGCGATGCAAAGGCGGGTCGAGGACCGGCTCGAGCAGTTTGAGCAGGTCGAGCTCGTCTTTTCGCGGACGGGCACGGCGGAAGTGGCCAGTGACCCGATGCCGCCGAACGCTTCCGATGCGTACGTGATCCTCAAACCCCGTGAGGAATGGCCCGATCCCGACCTCGCCAAGGACGAGTTGGTCGCGCAAATGGAGAGCGCCCTCAGCAGTCTCGTCGGCAACCTTTACGAGTTCAGCCAACCGATCGAATTGCGGTTCAACGAATTGATCGCAGGCGTTCGCGGAGATGTTGCCGTCAAGATCTACGGAGACGATCTCAGCGCCATGACCTCGGCGGCGAACGAGGTTGCGGGCGCGCTGCGCAATGTCGACGGCGCCGCGGACGTCAAGGTCCAGCAAGTGACCGGGTTCCCCACCCTCGATATTGCCTTCGATCGGCCAGCGATTGCCCGTTACGGGCTGAAGGTCGAAGACGTTGCGCAATCGGTGGCGATCGCACTGGGCGGTCGGCCTGCGGGCCTCGTTTTCGAAGGCGATCGCCGCTTCGATGTGGTTGTGCGGTTGTCGGACGCGACCCGCGACGATTTCGACCAGTTGGGTGCTTTGCCGGTGCTGCTCCCGAACGGGGCAACCATACCGCTACGCTCGGTTGCCGAGTTCCGTGTGGTGGATGGTCTCGCGGAGGTTCGCCGGGAACAGGGACGCAGACTGGTGATCGTCTCGTCCAACGTGCGAGAACGCGACCTCGGGTCTTTTGTAGAAGAGGCCCAGGAAAGGGTTGCGGCGCAAGTCGAACTGCCCGCTGCCGCGTTTATCGAGTGGGGCGGGCAATACCAGAACCTCCAAGCTGCCCAGGAAAGACTTCAGATCGTCATTCCCATCGCGTTCGCGGTCATTCTCCTGTTGCTCTACATGGCGGTCGGGGGCTGGGTGCCGGCGCTCGCCGTATTCAGCGCGATCCCGCTGGCCCTGGCAGGCGGAATATTCTCCTTGGCCCTGCGCGGGATGCCATTCTCGGTTTCTGCGGCGGTAGGCTTTATCGCCCTGTCGGGCGTAGCGACCTTGAACGGGCTCGTGATGGTGACTGCGATCCGTCAGCGGCTCGACAAGGGCATGGCGCTCGATGACGCCATCGTGGCCGGTGGCCTGGCGCGCCTGAGGCCGGTTCTCATGACCGCGCTCGTTGCATCGCTCGGCTTCGTGCCGATGGCGATTGCGACGGGGACCGGCGCGGAAGTGCAGCGTCCTTTGGCGACAGTGGTCATCGGAGGGTTGATCACCGCCACCGCGCTCACCCTCTTCGTCTTGCCCGCAATCTTGAAGCTGGTTTTCGGGACCAGAGAAGATGACCGGACCTGGCGACAGCGTTGGTGGGACAGGCTGCGGCGCAATGTCACGCCTGAAGAGCGCGAGGAGCTTCAAAATGTGACCTAGTGGCGAAGCTATATGGCGGGACAGCGTCCTTTCTCGCAAGCGCGCGGAGGAGTGGCAGCGCTGGCCCGCCAAGCTATCGAATGACCGGCTCGTTCGATCCATGAAGGCTCGGGTGCCGCGAATTCCGGCACGGCTCAATTGCGTTCGACGGTTTCTTCAAAGGAGAAAGGCAAATTGGCACGTACTATTCAAATCGAAGTGTCAGCTCTCGTGCCCGAAGCAACGAGCGATGATCCGTGTATCGGAAGACTTCAGGCGCTGCTGCGTGGACAGACAGGTGTTCACGACGTCACCGTGGAAGAGCAGCCGGGCCAATCTGCAGCGCGGCTTAACATCTCTTATGATCCAGACCGGCTCTCCGTCGCGCGCATCAAGGAGCTTGCGCATGTGGCCGGGGCAGAGATCTCCAGTCGGTACGGCCACCTGACCTATGACGTCGATGGCGTGAACTCCACACGGCGCGCCCGGACCGTTGCCGATCTTATCGCTCGGCAAACCGGGGTGCTCGAAGCCTATGCCGATGCGGCGGGGACGTTCGTGATCGAGTTCGACCGCCAACGGACCGACGAGCAGAAAATTGTCGCAGCGCTAAAAGGATTTGGCGCTACGCGACGAGCGAAAACTTCCGGCAATGTTTCCCACTCTTCACGCGAACGGCATGCCCACGATGGAGGTGGCGAGCACGATCATAAGCATGGCGGCATTCTTGGTGCCAATACGGAGCTCTATTTTTCCCTGGCGTCGGGGGGCTTGCTCGCAACGGGCTTCGGCATTGAAAAACTATGGGGGAACTACCCCCAGTTCGTGCCTCTTCTCTGCTACGTTACGGCATATTTTTTCGGTGGGTTCTACACACTCAGAGAGGCCTGGGACAATCTCCGGCTCCGCCGGTTCGAGATCGACAGTCTTATGCTTGTGGCGGCTGCGGGCGCTGCGATCCTCGGCGAATGGGCGGAGGGCGCGTTGCTGCTTTTTCTGTTCAGCTTCGGCCACGCCCTTGAGCGCTATGCAATGGGTCGCGCGAAAAGAGCGATCGAAGCGCTCGCCGAGCTCGCTCCCGAAACAGCTCGCGTGAAGCGCGGCGAGGCTGTCGAGGAGATACGCGTCGAGGAACTCGTGGTAGGCGATGTTGTGGTCGTCCGCCCGAATGAGCGCTTGCCTGCCGATGGCTTTGTGTCTGAAGGGGCGAGCGCCATTAACCAGGCCCCGGTCACGGGCGAAAGCGTGCCCGTCGACAAGAGCGCGGTATCGGATATCGCTTCCGCGCGGAAGACTCCCGACAGGCTGGCAGACACCCACCGGGTTTTCGCCGGCACAATAAATGGCTCGGGGGCTCTCGAAGTCGTGGTGACCCGCCGGTCGAGCGAAACCACTCTTTCGAAAGTGGTGCAGATGGTGAGTGCCGCCGAAGCGCAGCAATCGCCAACCCAGCGTTTCACGCAGCGCTTCGAGCGCATTTTCGTGCCTGCCGTGCTCGCGCTTGCGGGGCTTTTGCTCTTCTCCTGGGTCATCATAGACGAGCCGTTCCGCGATAGCTTCTACCGCGCCATGGCAGTGTTGGTCGCTGCCAGCCCCTGCGCACTCGCTATTGCGACGCCTAGCGCGGTCCTGTCCGGGGTCGCGCGAGCTGCGCGAGGCGGCGTCCTCGTAAAAGGCGGCGCACCCCTCGAAGATTTAGGTGCATTGAAGGCCATCGCATTCGACAAGACGGGCACGCTGACTGAAGGTGAGCCCCGAATAACCGATATCGAGACAGCGACCGGCGTGTCCGAGCGCGAATTGCTGAGAATCGCGTCGGCAGCGGAGAGTTTGAGCGACCATCCGCTGGCCCAAGCCATCGTCAGGGATAGTGCCGAGCGAAATGGTGAAGAAGCGTTGCCGGCGGCGACCGACCTCGAAAGTTTCACGGGCAAGGGCATTACCGCGATCGTCGGAGGTGAAAAAGTCTGGATCGGCAAACTCGAGATGTTCGGTGTCGACGGGGTCCCTCCGCTTGGCCCTGAATTGACGAGCGCAATCGAGGTTTTGCGCGAGCGTGGGCGGACCACGATGGCTATCCGTTCGCGGACGCGCGATCTTGGAGCCATTGGGCTATTGGACACACCGCGCGCGGCAGCAAGAACGACGCTTAACGCGCTGCGCGAACTCGGAATCACGAGAATGATCATGATCTCCGGCGATGATCAGAGGGTCGCCGACGCTGTCGGAGAGGATGTTGGTCTCGATGAGGCATGGGGCAATCTAATGCCTGATGACAAAGTCGAAGCTATCCGCAAGCTCGCCGGTCAGGACAAAGTGGCAATGGTCGGAGACGGGGTGAACGATGCTCCTGCCATGGCAAATGCAACCGTCGGGATAGCAATGGGCGCAGCCGGGTCCGACGTCGCATTGGAAACCGCCGATGTCGCACTTATGGCAGATGACCTCGCCAAGCTGCCGTTCGCGGTCGACCTCAGCCGCAAGACCCGTTCCATCATTCGCCAGAACATGGTGGTGAGCCTCGGGATTGTCGCAGTGCTCATTCCGGCGACCATCTTCGGTCTCGGCATTGGTCCCGCAGTTGCTGTGCATGAGGGCTCTACACTGATTGTCGTTGCCAATGCTCTACGGCTTCTCGCCTATCGCGAGAAACGTTCTAGCGACAATGGGCCTCCATCCCACCATAGCAGTGAGCAGGCTTTGGCAAATGTCGGCGCTTGAACTTTCCCACGTCCCCATGCCGACGGCCCGCGCTGAACGAACTTCAAGTGTACCAACTTTGGAGGGAGCTGTGTTGAATTTGTCGGAAGAGGATGGACTGAACCTGGTCGAGGCCGCCCGAACGGTGCAAACATCAGATTGCGATACCTTCGTGGCCGTTTTCGAACGTAGCGCGCGGCGCAGAAACGATACGGTTCCGATGCTGCTCGCACTCGCACCAAACTTTTCGGGAGGTCTTTGGCGTGACCTTAAGTTCGACATCCGGCCCAAGGACAGCTTCGGGCGGATTGCTATCGTCGACGACCAGAAACCGGAAAAGCGGGGCACTCGAATATTTGACCGCCTGTTCCGCGCGGAGTTGCAGGTCTTTCCGTTTTCCAAACGCAAGCAGGCGGAGAATTGGGCTCAAGCCCGAGGTGTCAACGCATGAGCGGCGAAGGGGATCTGCAACTCGATACAACTGCCAAGCGGAAAACGCTTTCGATTGTTCTGTGGCTCAACGTGGCGATTGCCATCGGGTTTTTCGCCGTCGGCTATCTGGCCGATTCCAACGCCCTCCTGGCTAACGGCCTCGATAATTCTTCGGACGCCATTGTCTATGCGCTCAGCCTGCTCGCCTTGACCCGATCACGGAAATGGAAGCGCGGAGCCGCTCGCTTTTCAGGGATCATGCTGCTGGTCTTCGCTGCCGGGGTCATTGCCGATGCCATAAGGCGCTTCGTGGAGGGTTCCGATCCCGGCGGAGTAATGATGATGGCGATGGCTGCAGTGGCAGCTGTCGTGAATCTGATCTGTCTACGAATGCTGCAGAACATGCAGGAGAAGGACGTCAATCTCCGCGCCGCCACAACCTTCAGCTTTAACGATTTCATCTCCAATGGTGGCATCATAATTGCCGCCATTATCGTCATGCTGACAGGTGCCAACTGGCCCGATCTCGTCGTTGGCGTCGCCGTTGCGGCAATTGCCATATATGGCGGGATCGACATTCTGCGCGACACCCACAAGGATCGGCATGACGAACGCGGAACCGTGCATGGCGACAAGCGCGAATGACGCTTATTCATGAAATATTCGCCACCGAGGATGCCTCGCGGGTTCTAGGCATGGCCATGATGGCGAGCCTAGGTCTCGGGATCGGTGCAATCTGGGAAGAACGGAACGGATCCTCGCACGCCGTAGAGCGACTCTGGGGCGCTATAATTTCCGGTGTGTTCGTCATGCTCGCGTTCATTATGGCCGAGCAGTCGGGCGGTTTTATAGCGGGAAGCTTGGGGTCCGTCGTCTTGTTTCCTGCGGGCGGTGCCCTCTATCTTCTATCGACGAAGGTCGTAGAAGGGATCTACCGGCGCTGGGGACCCAAGCGCGGGCCGAAAGTAGGCATTCTGTGTGCATCCGGCATCGCGCTGGCATGCGGTGGGCTCGTTTTAGGAGCTGCATCGGCCATCTCTGTCTACGCTGGCTTGGCTGCCACATTTGGAGTCGGCCTATCCGCTCTCTTGGTCGCAAGAAGAACCACCGCCAGTCTGCTCGAAGAGATCGTGAACCCCATGGATCGCGGCGCGGTCCATGTCATTCTCGCGCTTGTCTTCGTCGCCTGGGTTGTCGGGGCTTTCTGGCTTTTGCACGGGAGAAACAGCAACGTCGATGGCGCGATGGCGATACTGCTCGCGGGCTATTTTCTCTTGGCCTCTGTTCACTTGATTGCCCGGCCCTTTGTCAAGCGATGCCGAATGAACGTGAAGGCGCTGGTGGCATTTATATGCGGCATGGCGGGATTCGGCCTGCTCGCCGCCGGTCTCGACGCCGTGCTCCAAGCGACAGGGGTTTCCGATGCCATCCTCCAGCATCCGAGCGCAACCGATAGTAAACTTTCTAAAGAAGGAGCGCGATGATGGCGCACGCCCACGGCCATGCAGGACACAGCCACGGTGAGGAAAACCTGAGCGATCGCCAGCTTGTGTTTGCTGTCGCCATCAATGTTCTCCTGACGTTGGCCCAGATCATCGGCGGCATCGTTTCGGGCTCGCTGGCACTAATCGCGGATGCGTTGCACAATTTCAGCGACGCGGCTTCCCTGGGCCTTGCATGGTTTGCGCGCCGGATGGGTCGACGTCCGGCCGACAAGCTGATGACCTTCGGGTACGCCCAGGGAGAAGTGGTCGCCGCGCTCATCAATTTGACGACCTTGCTCATCATCGGATTCTATCTGATCGTCGAGGCAGTCAACCGTTTCGCCGAGCCGCAGCCGGTCGAGGGATGGACGGTGATCTGGGTGGCGGGCATCGCTCTGATCATCGATCTCGTGACCGCCTTTATCGTCTATCGCGGCGCGCATGACAGCATCAATATGAAGGCAGCCTTCCTGCATAACGTCTCGGACGCGTTGGCATCGGTTGGCGTGATTGTAGCCGGCGTACTCATCCTTCTCTACGATCTTACCATCGCCGACCTTGTGATTACGCTGATCATCGCAGGTTATGTGATCTGGCAGGGTGTTACGCTTCTTCCGCGAACTGTGCGACTATTGATGGGAGCTGTTCCCGACGAGCTGGAATTCGACCGGATCGTCGCCTTTCTTGAAAGCCAGCAAGGCATCGAAAGCGTGCACCACGTCCATATTTGGAATCTCGGCGAACACCATCGCGCTCTCGAAACGCACATTGTTCTCTCGTCGGGATCACTCGATGATTTTGAAACCTTAAAAATGTCCGTGAAAGAGCAACTCGCTCAGCGGTTCGAAATTGCGCATGCGACGCTCGAGGCTTGCAAAGCGCACGATTGCAACACCGACCTGGTTCCGCCTCATCACTCTTCTCGGTGAGGTAGCTGTTTGAGCGTCCCGCCAAGTCTCTAGCACCCACCTTTCGCCTCCTCGCAAACGCAGGACATCGGCATATATCACTATTGCGAATCAATAGCAGAATGGTTATTAGGGCGTCGAACGGATTTGAAAGGATTGAATATGTACCGTGCAACTGTCTCTCTTCTGGCATTGGCGCTCTCCAGTCCGGCGGTCGCGCAGTCGGTTGATGCCAAAAGCGGTTCAGGCGCGCAGGGCGGCATGCCTCCGCAATCCGAATCGATCATCGTCACCGGCGGGCGAGTTGATGAGGGCGACGTCGCCGGGTCGGCGGACATTGTCGGCCCCGAGGACCTTCGCGAATTTGAGTATGGCGACGTCAATAGGGTCTTGCGGCAGGTGCCGGGGGTCAATCTTCAAGAAGAGGACGGGTTCGGACTTTTTCCCAATATCGGATTGCGCGGTACTCCGGTGGAACGTTCGAGCAATATCACGCTGATGGAAGACGGGGTGCTCATTGCGCCAGCCCCCTACGCGGCCCCCGCAGCCTACTATTTTCCGGCGGTTGGCCGAATGGCGGCTGTCGAAGTCGTCAAGGGAGCTAGGGCTGTGGCTTACGGACCCCGCACGATCGGCGGGGCCGTGAACTTTCGCTCGACGCCGATCCCCGTCGCGGGCTTCGCCGGTTCGGCTTCAGGCCAATACGGATCGCGCGGCTACTACCAGGGACATGGCTGGGTCGGTGGCGAGACAGATAATGTGGGTGCGCTGCTCGAGACCTTTCAGCAGGGGAGCGACGGGTTCAAGACGATTGACGGGTTCCCGAATGCCGACACCGGCTTTGATCGTCAGGATTACCGCGGGCGGTTTGCCGTGCATTCAAGCCCTGACGCGCCCACCGACGCTCGCCTCGAGCTTGTCTATGGAAGATCCGAGCTGGACGCGAACGAGACCTATCTCGGGCTTGTTGATACAGACTTTGCCGCCGACCCTTATCGACGTTATGCGGCAAGCCAACGCGACCGCTTTACCGGTGAGCATGACCAATACCGGATAACAGGCAGTCTCCGCCTCATCGATGATACGAAGATCGCCGCGACGCTCTATCGCAACGATTTCGCTCGAAGCTGGTCAAAATTGCAGGATATCGACTTCGATGGCGATGGCCGCTTTGAGGCCATTCAGCCCGTGTTTGATGATCCTGATGCAAACCCTGAAGCCTTGGCCATTCTTCGTGGAGCGGACAGCGCCGCGGGAGCGCTTCGGGTCCGTAACAACAATCGCGTGTACCGCAGTCAAGGGTTGCAGGTGTCGTTGGAAAAGCCTTTCGATACGGGATCGCTTCGACACAATCTTACTGTATCGGCGCGCATCCATGAGGATGAAGAGGACCGTCTGCAAAATGAGGACTTTTATTCGCAAACAGCCGGCGATCTTGTTTTTGTCCGTCAGACGGCGCTCGGAGCACAAGCCAATCGCGAGGCCAAAGCTGATGCCATCGCCTTTTACTTCGAGGACAGGATTGAGTTTGGAAGGCTCACACTCACACCTGGCATTCGCTACGAGGGCATCACGTTGACCAGGCTGGATTATGGTCGGGACGATCCCGAGCGACTGGCTGGTCCGACACGCACGCGCAAAACGAACATCGATGAATGGCTCCCAGCGCTCGGTGCCACATACGATCTCGGGAATGTTCGGCTGATTGCAGGAGTCTCACGCGGCTTCTCCCCTCCCGGCCCGGGCAATCCGGACGCCCGTGCGGAGAAAAGCTGGAATTACGAAGCTGGCGCCAGGTTCCAAAACAATCTGGTAAGCGCCTCTGCAATTGCGTTCTACTCCGATTATTCCAACCTGCTCGGAAATTGCACGCAGTCGGTCGGGTGCAGCGTGGGAGACATCGGCGATCAGTTCAATGGTGGGGCCGTTACGGCCAAAGGTGTTGAGCTCTCCGCCTCGGCGACACCGACGATCGGCGAGGCGATTTCATTTCCCATCTCAGTTGCGTACACGTTTACCGACGCACAGTTCGACAGCAATTTTGAGAGCGAATTTTTCGGTTCCGTTTCCGCCGGCGATGCCCTGCCGTATCTCGCCCGCCATCAGCTGTATGCCGAGACGGGCGTTGTTTACGGTCCTGTATCCATGACGCTAGGTGCCAATTATGTATCAAAGGTGCGAACCGAAGCCGGCAGCGGCCCCATTCCGGTTGCCGAGCGGGTGGACGACAGGATCATTTTTGATCTTGCTGGACGATTTGCCGTAACCGACGAGGTATCACTCTTCGCGCGTATCGATAATCTGCTCGACGAAACATATGCTGTCGCACGCCAGCCAACCGGCCTGAGACCGGGTGCGCCGCGCCGATTCGTGGGAGGAGCTAGTTTGCGCTTCTAGAGGCGCCTCCGATTTATCTATCGCGCACGGCAAGAGTGTCTATGATCCTACACTCACTGATCGTGTCCTGTTCGCACTTCGCGATCATGCGCGAGAGTTCGTCGCGCATGACCTGCAGGGCGGCAATCTTACGCTCTACCTGACCAAGATGCGCGCGCGCCAATGAATCAACCTCTGCGCAGGATCGATCATCCTCTTCCGAGAGCTCGAGCAGTTCGCGGATATCCGGCATCGAAAAGCCGAGATCGCGCGCGCGGCGAATGAAGATCAATCTCGCCGCTTCGGCAGGTCCGTAATCGCGATAGTTCGATCGGGTTCGGGATGGGGCGGTTAAAATGCCTACGCGCTCGTAAAAGCGGATCGTCTCGGCTTTGACGCCGGTCTTCCGCGCGACCTCACCAATTCTCATACCATCATCCCCAATCGCTTGACCTTGTAGTGGCTACAAGGTGCATAGGCGGTCTTGAAACCAGGAGTCGAGTAGATGGCGAAGAATTGTTGCGATGCTGCCGATGTCGGCGATGTCCATAACGATCCGAGATGGCGCAAGGTCCTGTGGGTGGCCCTTGGTCTCAACGCCATCATGTTTGCAGTCGAAATCGTGGCCGGGATTGCCGCCGATTCGCGCGCGCTACAGGCCGATGCACTCGATTTTCTGGGCGATTCGGCCAATTATGCCATCAGTCTCGGAGTTGCCGGAATGGCGATTGCATGGCGGGCGCGCGCGGCGCTCGCGAAGGCGGCGACCATGCTGGGCTTTGGTCTTTGGGTCCTGGGCTCGGCGATCTGGGGCCTCTTCGCCGGCGCATCTCCGGATGCCGGAACGATGGGCATCGTCGGTTTCCTGGCGCTCGCAGTAAATCTCGCGGTCGCGGCGATGCTCTTTCGGTATCGAACCGGGGACGCGAATATGCGCTCGGTATGGATCTGTTCGCGCAACGACGCGATCGGAAACGTCGCGGTGCTAGCGGCCGCGGTCGGTGTTTTCGGGACGGGGGCGGCATGGCCTGATCTTGCTGTTGCCGGAATCCTGGCAAGCTTGGCGATCTGGGGAAGTGCCGACGTGTTCGTCCAAGCGAGGCGCGAGCTCAGGGCAGCATGAACGGTCTAAAGCACAGCCGCCGGTTGCGTCGGACATGAGAAGTAGTTTATTTGATATTGCGACTTAATTGCATAGCCTGAGAAGGGTTCGGATGTCTGTTTCCATTCCATCGCCGCACATGGTGCTAAGGGTCTTCATCATCTCCCTCCTTCTAAGCCTGTCCGGCGTAGCGCGCGCGGAGGGCGCAGAGGTGCGCACGACCTGGCGCCTTCTCGACTACATTGCTGTCGATTACTCCGCAGCGGTGTCGAACGGGCAGGTCATCGACGATTTCGAATACAGCGAAATGGTCGAATTTTCTTCGACCGTCGGCGAACAAGTAGCCGCGCTTCCCGATGTTTCGGCCAAACCCGGTCTAATCGCGATGTCTGTGGACCTGCGTCAGGCGATTGAGAAGAAAGCTTCGGTCGAGCGCGTTTCCCGGCTGGCCCGTGCCTTGGGTGGATCGCTGTTGGAGGCGTACCCGGTTCCGCTGGCTCCCCGAAGCCCGCCCGATTTGTCTCGCGCATCGACACTCTTTTCCCAGAACTGCGCCTCGTGTCACGGTGCATCGGGCCGTTCCCCTCCGGCAGCCAGCATGACGCTCGAGCCTCCTCCAATCGATTTCACCGATGCCGACCGAGCGCGCCAGCGCAGCATTTTCGGTCTCTATCAGGTCATAACACAGGGTCTCGAGGGCACGTCGATGCCCAGCTTTGCTGGACTTTCGGAAGCCGATCGCTGGGCCCTCGCATTCTATGCAGGCGGCATTGCATTCGAGGATCTCGAACGGGGGGAGAAAATCTGGCGCGAAGATGACCGGGTGCGGCGTCTGATACCCGATCTCGAGACACTTGCGGCCATCACGCCCGCAGAGCTCGCCGACGCGATCGGAGAGAACCGGGCATTGGCCGTCATGGCGTACCTGCGATCGAATCCCGGGATTGTCGGGCAAGAAAGCGCGGACGGCTCGCTCGATCTCGCGCGCCGGACGCTCCAGCAAAGTCTCGCCGCCTACGAGCGGGGCGAGCGCGCAGAGGCGCGCCGACTCGCCCTGTCGGCCTATCTTGACGGCTTCGAACCGGTCGAGGGCATCCTCGCGACGCGCGATGGCGATCTCATGCGGCAGATCGAGCAAGCGCTCAGCCAGTATCGTTCAGATATCGAGAGCGACGTATCCGTCTTGCGATTGCGCGAACGACACGCCTTCGCCGTGAACCTCCTCGAGCAAGCGGAGGTTGCTCTCGCGCCCGAAGCAGCCAGCGACATCTCCACTTTTCTGGGCGCCTTCACGATCCTGCTGCGCGAGGGGGTAGAGGCACTTCTGGTGGTGATTGCCATGATCGCCTTCGTTCGCAAATCGAACCGCGGCGAAGTAATCGCCTACGTTCATGGCGGCTGGATCGCCGCGCTGCTGGCAGGCGTCGCCACCTGGGTAGCCGCGACCTATTTCGTCGCTATCAGCGGAGCGAGCCGCGAGATGACCGAAGGTTTTGGTGCGCTGTTGGCGGCGGTTATCCTCATCTCCGTCGGGATCTGGATGCACGGCAAGAGCCATGCGGATGAATGGCGACGCTATATTCAGCAGAAGATGGGGAAGGCTCTTTCGAGGCGATCGGCATGGTTTCTCTTCGGGCTCGCCTTTGTCGTGGTCTACCGCGAAGCCTTCGAGACGATCCTGTTCTATGCCGCCCTCTGGAGCCCTGATAGCAGTTCGGTGATACTTGCAGGAGCGCTGTCGGCTGTCGCGGTTTTGTCGGCCATTGCATGGTTCATGCTCCGCTACAGCCGCAAGCTGCCGATCACGCAATTCTTCAAGTACAGCGCGATACTGATCGCAGTCCTCGCGATCATCCTGGCCGGCAAGGGTGTGGGCGCGTTCCAGGAAGCGGGCACGATCTCCATGACCGCGGTGTCGGGACTTCCCCGCCTGCCCGATCTCGGGTTCTTTCCCACCGTGGAAACGCTCGCCGCTCAGCTGGTAGCCTTCCTCGCTTTGGTGCTTGGATTTCGCTACGGCAATCGTCACCACCGCTGACAGTAACGGGGCATCTCGAACCCGCTCTAATTGTTCGGGAGATGCTCCTTCGGTCCGACGCCTATTCTGCGGACCAGCCACAGGGTCGCAGTAGGGACAATGACCCACATGAGCATAGGAACAAGTCCGATATGCGTTCCTGGCAGCAGGGGCATGAGATCGCTGTAGGTCCAGCCCCAGTCGGTCCCGACCGCGAGAACCTCGACGCTCGCAGTGATGACAAGACCTGTCGCGAGGTATGCACTAAACCGCCCCGCGGGCCAGCGCACCAGCCATGGGGAATACGAGTTGCCGATGGAGCCCACGAGATAGGCCGCGACCATGATACCGGCATCGCCGAACGATGCGAGGCCGCAGCGGTATGCGGCCTGCGCGGGCGTCAGTCCGCCCGCCTCGTAGAAGGGCAATTGTAGCATCTCCCAGACGAAGGCGATCAGAAACCCGATCACCGAAATCCAAACCAATGGATGTGCGCCGCGCCATGTCTCACCGCTCGGATTAGCGCTCGTTCCATGCGATCGCGTGGCGACATCCGTGCGTTCGTCTTTTCGGTCAGTACATCTCACGCGTCGAACCTTGGGAGCGATAGGCCTCTAAGCCTCAGCGCATTGCCGATAACGGAGACCGACGACAAACTCATTGCCGCGGCTGCGATCATCGGGCTGAGGAGCATGCCAGTCCAAGGATAAAGGACGCCGGCGGCCACGGGAATCCCGAGCGTATTGTAAGCGAAGGCGAAGAACAGGTTCTGGCGGATATTGCGCATCGTGGCCCGGGACAGGACCAGCGCTTGAACAACGCCAACCAGATCGCCGCGGACCAGTGTCACGCCCGCGCTTTCGATGGCGACATCGGTCCCGGTTCCCATTGCAATTCCAACATGCGAAGCGGCGAGCGCAGGGGCGTCGTTGATCCCATCGCCGGCCATGGCGACACGGCTGCCGCCGCTCTTCAACTCCTCAACCTTGCGATGCTTGTCTTCTGGCGAGACGTTCGCCTCGACCTCATCGATGCCGACCTGTTCGGCAACCGCGAGGGCGGTAGCCTCGCTGTCGCCGGTCAGCATCACGACCTTGATGCCTCGCTCGTGCAACGCGGTAATGGCAGTGCGGCTCGTTTCCTTGATCGGGTCGGCGACCGCGATGAGGCCCGCCGGCGCTCCGTCCACTGCCACGAACATCACCGTTTGGCCCAGCTGTCGACCTTCATCTGCCGACAACCGCCAGCTGTCTTCGAGCGCGCCGATGCGCTCCATCATCTTCTCATTGCCGATCGCGATCCTGCGTTTCTCGACGTTTGCTTGGATGCCTTCGCCGGTGACGGATTCGATATTCGCGGCATCCAGAATGGCTGCTCCGCGGTTTTCAGCACCCTCGACTATCGCATGCGCGAGCGGGTGTTCGCTTCCGCGTTCGACCGCCGCCACCAGGCTGAGCAATTCGCCGTCGGTGAAGCCGGAGCGGGGTTGCACATCGACCAGATCGGGTTTCCCGAGCGTCAGCGTGCCAGTCTTATCGACCACCAGTGTATCGATCTTTTCGAGGGTTTCGAGTGCCTCGGCATTCTTGATAAGGATCCCGTGCTGGGCACCTTTGCCCGTGCCGGTCATTATCGATATCGGCGTCGCCAGTCCGAGGGCGCAGGGACAGGCGATGATCAGAACGGCGATCGCGTTTATCAATGCGTATGCCAGAGCCGGCGCAGGCCCCCACACCGCCCAGACACCGAAACTGACGATGGCCACCAGAACAACGATGGGTACGAACCAGGCAGTAACCTGATCGGCGAGACGCTGGATCGGCGCCCGGCTGCGCTGCGCCTCCGCCACCATCTGGACAATCTTGGACAGCATGGTGTCCGCGCCAACCTTCGTGGCGCGCATGGTGAAACTGCCGGTCTGGTTCACCGTACCGCCGATTACCGTATCGCCGGCATTTTTCTTGACCGGGATGGGCTCGCCACTGATCATCGATTCGTCGACGGTGCTGCTGCCTTCCTCGACGCTGCCATCAACCGGAACCTTGTCACCTGGGCGGACGCGCAGGAGATCGCCCGAACTCAATTCGTCGAGCGGCACTTCTCGCTCGTCGCCGCGGGCGAAGATCTTCATCGCTTTTGGAGGCGCTAGCTCCAGCAGGGCGCGTAGGGCGCTCGAAGTAGACCCCCTCGCCTTGAGCTCCAGCACCTGCCCCAACAGTACCAGTGTGGTAATGACCGCGGCGGCTTCGAAATAGACGCCGACGCGGCCCGCATCATCGCGAAACGCATCGGGAAAGATGTCCGGCGCGAGCGTCGCCACCACGCTGAAAAAATAGGCGATCGCTACGCCAAACCCGATCAGGGTGAACATGTTGAGATTCATCGTGCGGACCGACTGCACGGCACGCGTGAAAAAAGGCCAGCCGCCCCACAGAACGACCGGAGAGGCAAGCACCAGCTGCAGCCACTGTGCCCAGGCCGGGTCGATGACCCCGTGGAATGGTCTCGAGGGTAAAAGGTCGCCCATGGCATACGCAAACAGCGGAAGCGTGAAGAGCGCGCTCCACCAGAACCTGCGGCTCATGTCGACGAGTTCGGGATCCGGCCCGTCGTCCAGGCTGACTGTCTCCGGTTCGAGCGCCATCCCGCAAATGGGACAGGACCCCGGCCCGGGCTGTCTGATTTCGGGATGCATGGGGCAGGTATAGATCGTGCCTTCGGGTACATCTTCTACGGCGTCGAGGTGAGCCTTCGAGAGATAGAGTTCGGGATCGGCGCGGAATTTGTCGAGACAGCGCGAGGAGCAGAAGTAGTGTTCGGCTCCCTCATGCTCATGCGTATATTTCGCAGTCTTCATAGCGACGTTCATTCCGCATACGGGGTCGACCGCCGTTTCGTTCGGGACAGCGGTCTGCGTGCCTGTGACAGATTTGTCAGTCATGTATTCTTCCCGTTTCGAAAGCGCCTATTGAAATACGATGCTCTGGCCGCGCTTGTTCCGAACCGTCCAAGGCCTCGACCACGACCACTTCGCGCCGCCATATGGTCTTCTACGTTCTGAGGTATTTGAGCAGTGCCAGGATCCCAAGGATCATAAGTGTCAGGAGCAGGACCCAGAAGAGGCCCATCGCCCACATCATCATGGGGGCATCAATCATGCTGTTTCCGGTCATCATCTCGCGCTCCTTTCTGACGAGTATCGATTTAAACAATCCGGGTTGAAGTGCGCCGCACCGTCCTTCGGTGCGGCGCTTCTCGATTCACTGCTTGGCGATTGCGGTGAGCTCTCCGCCCCCGCCTTCTGTAGTCCGGAACTCGAAAGTCACGCGGTCGCCGACCGACACCTTGCCGAGGCTTTCCTCATCGGCGGCGAAAGCCATGGTCATGGCCGGCCATCCCACCGCGGGGATAGGGCCGTGATCGATCGTGATCTTTCCTTCGGCCTCATCGATCTCGGTCACCGAGCCTTCGCCGCTGCCAGACTGGCCTACCTCCCCATTGTCCATCATCGGCATATCGTCTGACATCGGCATGCTGTCCGCGTTGGACATCTCGTCGGCCATCATCGTTTCTGCCGGTTGGCTTGCGTCCTCGGCGCTATCGCAGGCTGCCAACGCCAGCGGAGCTGCGAGCAGGATCATGTAGGTTGGGGTACGCATTCTTCGTCTCCTTCGGTTTGTGCCGGTTTTTCCGGACGGGGCCGCCGCAACAGCAAATATGCGGCGGGAAGCAAAAACATCGACAGAAGCGGGGCAGTTATCATACCCCCGATCATCGGTGCGGCGATCCGGCTCATCACCTCAGAACCTGCACCGGTGCCGATCAGGATGGGGAAAAGGCCAGCAAGAATGACCGCCACCGTCATCGCCTTGGGTCGCACGCGCAGGAGCGCGCCTTCCCGGATGGCTTCGTCCACTTCTTCAGCGCTGAGGGTACCTTGCCGCCGCTCGAGGGCGGCTTTCAGGTAGATCAGCATCACTACGCCGAACTCGGCCGAGACACCGGCGAGCGCGATGAAGCCAACCGCTGTCGCCACAGACTGGTTGTAGCCCATCAGATAAAGCAGCCAGTAACCGCCACTGAGCGCGAAAGGCAGGGTGCCCATGATGAGTGCCGCCTCATCCACTCTCCTGAAGATGAGGTAGAGCAGCAGGAAAATGATCACCAGTGTCGCGGGCACCACGATCTGCAACCGCTCATAAGCGCGTGTCAGATATTCGAACTGGCCCGCATATGAGAGGCTGACACCGGCAGGCAGATCGACACCCGCAGCAACCGCCTCCTGGAGATCGGCCACCACCGAGGTGAGATCCCGGCCCCGGACATCGACATAGATGTAGCTGGTCAGACGACCCTGCTCGCTCTTGAGCATCGGCGGACCGTCGCTGACGGCGATACGGGCGACAGTGCCGAGCGTAATCTGTTGGCCGGACGGCGTCAGAACCGGCAGGGCCCTGAGTTCATCGACGCTGTCCCTGATTTCGCGGGGATAGCGCACATTGATCGGATAGCGCGCCAGCCCCTCGACGGTCCGTGCGACATTGGCGCCGCCTATTGCACCAGAGACGATCTGCTGGATGTCGGCAATGTTGAGTCCGTATCGCGCGGCCGCCATCCGGTCGATATCGACATCGACATAGCGACCGCCCGACAGCCGCTCGGCCAGCGCGGAACTCACGCCAGGCACGGTCTTGGCGATACGCTCCACATCGAGTGCAACGCGTTCCAGTTGATCGAGATCGTCGCCTGACACCTTGACCCCGATCGGGCTCTTGATTCCGGTCGCGAGCATGTCGATCCGGTTGCGGATCGGCGGCACCCAGACATTGGCGAGGCCCGGCACCTGGACGACCCGGTCGAGTTCCTCGACCAGCAGATCGGGCGTCATTCCCTCGCGCCATTCTTCGCGGGGCTTGAAGCGGATCGTCGTTTCGAACATCGTCAGGGGAGCCGGATCCGTCGCCGTATCGGCGCGCCCCGCTTTACCGAACACCCTTTCCACTTCCGGGACCGACTTGATCAGGCGATCGGTGCGCTGCAGCAGCGCCGACGCCTCGCCGGGGGAAAGGCCGGGCAATGCACTCGGCATATAAAGCAAATCGCCTTCATCGAGCGGCGGGAGGAACTCGCCGCCAAGCCGGGTGAAGGGGATCGCGGTGGTCAGAAAGATCAGCGCCGCGATCGCCAGCGTTGCCTTGGGGCGCCGCATGACCCAGTCGAGCCCCGGACGATAGATTTTCGTCAGCCAGCGGTTTAGAAAATTGGAATCTTCCGAAGGGATCTTCCCACGGATCAGCCAACCCATCATCACCGGCACCAGCGTTACCGAAAGAATGGCCGCGGCAGCCATCGCATAGGTCTTGGTGAAAGCAAGCGGTGCAAATAACCGCCCTTCCTGCGCCTGCAGGGTAAAGACCGGTAGGAACGACAGCGTAATGATCAGCAGGCTGAAGAACAGCGCCGGTCCCACTTCCTTCGATGCATCGGCGATGATCCTCCACCGTTCCTTTACCGCGAGCACGGTATCCGGGTTTTCGTGCTCCCATCGTTCGAGATGCTTGTGGGCGTTCTCGATCATCACCACCGCGGCATCGACCATCGCCCCGATCGCGATGGCGATGCCACCCAGCGACATGATGTTGGCATTGACGCCCTGGAAGCGCATCACGATGAAAGCGGCCAGCACACCCAGCGGCAAGGTGATGATGGCGACCAGGGCGGAGCGCGCGTGCCAGAGGAACAGCCCGCAAACGAGCGCAACCACGATGAATTCCTCGATCAGCTTGTGGGTCAGATTCTCCACTGAGGCGTCGATAAGCTGTGAACGGTCGTAGGTCGTGACGATCTCGACGCCTTCGGGCAGGCTCGCCTGCAACTCGTCGAGTTTTTGCTCCACGGCCTGGATCGCGCTTCGCGCATCCGCTCCCTGGCGCAGAACGATGATGCCGCCGGCAACCTCACCTTCACCATTGAGCTCGGCGATGCCACGCCGCAGTTCAGGGCCGACCTGGATCGTCGCTACGTCGCCAAGCGTGACCGGAACGCCGCCGCTCGCGGTACGTAAAGGGATTTGCCGAAAATCATTGAGGTCGCCGAGATAGCCCGAGGCGCGAACCATATATTCGGCTTCGCCCATCTCGACGATCGAGCCGCCCGCTTCCTGGTTGGCAGACTGGATGGCGCTCACGATCTCGGCGTGGGTCACGCCGAGCGAGGCCATCCGGTAAGGTTCGAGCACCACCTGGTACTGCTTGACCATACCGCCGACGCTCGCGACTTCGGCAATGCCGGGGATCGTCTTGAGCTCGTAGCGCAGGAACCAGTCCTGCAGGCTGCGTAGCCCGGCAAGGTCATGACCGCCGGTGCGATCGACCAGCGCGTACTCGTAAATCCAGCCGACCCCCGTGGCATCTGGACCCAGCGTGCTCGTCACACCATCGGGCAGGCGGTTCTGCACCTGGTTGAGATATTCGAGCACGCGCGAGCGCGCCCAGTAGAGGTCGGTTCCGTCCTCGAAGATGATATAGACATAGCTGTCGCCAAACATCGAGTAACCGCGGACGGTTTTGGCTCCCGGCACCGAGAGCATGGTCGTTGCCAGCGGATAGGTAACCTGGTCCTCGACGATCCGGGGGGCTTGCCCCGGATAGTTGGACCGGACCACAACTTGGACGTCGGAAAGATCGGGCAGCGCGTCGACCGGCGTCGTGCGCACTGCCCAGAAACCGCCTAGCGTTACCGCGATGGCCGCCAGAACGATGAACAAGCGGTTGGCGATCGAGGCATCGATTATCCGAGCAATCATTGTCCGGCCCTCCCGATAGTCTCGATCCGGGGGCCCTCATCCTCCTGGATGAAGGTGAAACGGACTCTGTCTCCCTTCTCGAGCCCGCGCATCTGCGCCGCGCTCTTCGTGCGGAAGGTCATCGTCATGGCTGGCCAGTCGAGCCGCGGGACGGGCCCGTGGCGCAGCGTCACCGAGCCATCGGCGATTTTCTCGATTGTTCCAATCGCACTGAAAGTCGTTGCTTCGTCTTTATCTGCCTGCTCGCGGCTGCCCTGTTCAATCGGGCGGACATCGAGCCCGGCCAGGCTTGCCTCGGAATCGAGCAGGAACTGACCCGATGTCACGACCTGTTCGCCGGCGGAAAGTCCGGCCAGCACTTCGGTCCTTCCACCCGCTTCGCGGCCGATCCGAACCTCGGCGGGCATGAAACCGCCCTCGTCCTGCTTCACCATTACGATGGTTCGACGTCCGGTCCTGATAACCGCTTCGGACGGTACCAGCAGCGCGCGGCGTGTGTCCGGGGTCAGCGAAACCTGCGCGAACATGCCCGGTTTGAGGCGTCCGGATGCGTTGGGCAGCTGCGCACGGACGGTGATCGTCCGGCTCGCATCCTGTGCACTCGGCAGGATGGCGATAATGCGCCCCGCGAACCGTTCGTCGGGAAACGCGGTCAGGTTCGCGCTGACAGGCTGGCCAACCCGTACATTCGCCGCCTGCGTTTCAGGCACCGCGGCTTCCAGCCAGATCGGCGAGAAACCGGTGATCTCAGCGAGCGTCTGTCCGGCCATGACCGTCATCCCCGGACGCACGCCGAGCGATGTGATCGCCCCGCCGATCGGCGCGGTAACAGTGATCGTCGAATGCGGTCGTCCGCTGCGTCCCACCGACGAAATCAGGCCTGGAGACATGCCCAGAAGGCGCATTCGCTCGCGCATCGCCTGCGCAAGTTCTTCATCACCGCTATTCAGGACGGCCAGATATTCCTGCTGCGCTCCGCCCCATTCGGGAACCAGGATATCCGCAAGCGGCGCGCCCCGTCCAATCACGTCATCCGGCGCACGACCGTAAGTCCTTTGAACATAGCCCCCGGCGCGGGGCTGAACGATCGCGACGTCGCGTTCATTGTAAGCGAGCACGCCAGTGACGGTTATCTCGGGCTCGAGAAGACCGTACTCTGCTTCGGCGGTGCGAATGCCGAAATTCTGGACCAGGCCCGCGTCGATCTGAACGCCAGCGGTCGCCTCCTCGCCTGCACATTTGGGCACCAGTTCCATGTCCATGAACGGCGATTTGCCCGGTTCGTCGAAGTGCTGTCCGGGGACCATCGGGTCGTACCAGTAGAGGACATCCTCGCATTCTGCGCTCGACGTTCCGCTGCTCTCGGCCGTTCCTGCGCCATCTTGGCCAAGCTGCGAGAGGCCATATCCGGCGGTAACACTGATGAGGGCAACCGTGGCTGCCATCGTCCAAGACTTCTGGCGTGGTGACAATCTGTCCCACGCAGCTCCCATTGCGGCTCTCATAGATGGCGTTCCTTGTATGTCAGTCGTAGGTTGGCGGCAGCTTCGACAGTCGCTTCCTCGCGTTCGAGAATATCGATGCGAAGCAGCGCCAGCGCCTTGATGGCTTCGATCACGTCGAGCAGTTCCGCTCTGCCCGCCGCAAAGCTGGCTCGTTCGAGTTCGGCTCGGCTTTCGGCCAATGGAAGCAACTCCTCGGTCGCGCGCTGCCATTGTCGGAAGGCGCTGCGCCAGGCGGCCAGATCAGCCTCGAATTGCGCCTCGAGCGCGCGCAGCTCGTCGAGCTGCGCCTCACGTGCCGCAGCCGCTTCCGACCGCGCCGCAGCAATGCGTGGCTCCTGCCTTTTCTTGCTGAACAGCGGCAAGGTGACCGTCCCCATAACGGAAAACAAATCACCATATTGGCGCTCCCTGACGCCGTAACTGACCCCGACGCTGAAATCCGGGCGCAAGTCCGACCGCGCGAGGTCGATTGCCGCGTCAGCCTGACGGACTTGAGCTGCCGCCAGAATAATCTCCGGGTTGTATTCCAGCGTAGCCCGCAGCCGCTCGGCTTGGATATCGACCGGTGGAATTTCGCCCGAAGCGACCGCATTCTCGGCGCCAATAAATCGGCCGAGACGAGCCTGCGCGGCTTCGCGCTCTGCCGCGATCCGCGTCCGCGCGTCTTCCACTTCAAGGACGGCTCGGCGGATCTCCAGACTTTCGCCAGGCCGTGCAGTACCCGCCGCAACCGAACTGCGCGCAAGGGGTACGAGGCGTTCGATCTCGTCTAGTGCTTCGCCAACGACCAGATCCGCGCGCTGGGCATAGGCAAGCGAGATCCACGCGCGTCCAGCGCCCAGTCGTGCCATGTGCCGCGCATGAGCCAGTTGGGCCGAAGCAAAATCGATATCCGCAGAAGCGATGCCCGCACGGGCACGCCGTTCGGCAAGGTTGGGAAAGTCCTGCTCGATCCCGATCTCGACCATGGTCATCATCGTGGGATCGAGAATGTCCGGCCCCGTCACCGGGAGGTTACGAATGCCGCCGCGCAATTGCGGATCGGGCAGTTCGTCAGCCGCCTCGGCGATCTCTCGCCGGGCGTCGAGCCGTAGTTCGCTGGTGCGAACCTGGGGCTGGCCGCTGACCGCAGCCTCTAGAGTTTCTTCATAGCCCACCGATTGGGCGTGACTCGCCGGCGCGATAGCCAGCAGGACCGGAAGCGCGGTCCAGCATATTCGTTTCATGACAGTAGGATTCCGCTAAAGGGCGCGGCGAGCGCGCGTTCGAGACAGTTCGCGCACATCCTTCGCGCGCGCAAAATGTCCAGCCATAGCCTGCAGAGCTATATCTGCATCAATTCCAGGTTTCTAGGCTTGCGGAGGGGGCGGTTCCGGCCCTGCGCCGGTGCCAGTCAACTCGAAGAAAGCGAGATCGGTAAACTGGCTAGCGACCGCCAGCGGCACCCTCACAACCGCGAGGTCTTGAGTCATGACAAGCGGCGGAATGCAGCCAAGGGCAACCAGGCAATCGAGCCGCAGGTCGGCGCACGGCGATCTTTCAGCCTCGTCGTCGGTGGTGTCCATGACCATGTCGTTGCAATTGCGCTCGACCATGCTCGGCTCCTGGGGAAGCGCCGACGCATGAGCTGCCGTTTGAACAAAGAGTCCAACGCCAACCAAGATAAGGCCGAGAGCGCGCAGCATCCGCATCATCCCACAATACGGAAACGAGCCGTCACCGGCAAGCGCAGGTTTGCCGCCACCGCGCGGCGCCCCATCGTTCTATCCTGGCGGACTATCGTCATAGCGTTTGCATTGGCCTTATAACAGAAGGGTCCTGCCCCGCAGGTTCATGCGGGGCAGGTGGGGGGACTGGTTGAAGCGTCAGACATACTGGCACGCAGGCTTCAGCCTGCTTCGCCTTGCGCCATCTGCTCGCGCTTCTTTTTCATCATTTCATTGCAGTTACGCATCATTTCCATCATCTCGGCGCGCATCTCCGGATCGTTCATCATGGCCATCATGCCGGACATCTCCCTCTCGCTCATATCGCCTTGCATTCCGCCCCGCATTTCTGCGCGCTGCTGCTCCTGCGTGTTTTGGGCTCTGTCGGGACGGTGATCGACCTTGGACTGCGCGACGGCCGTCGTTGCGAGGCCAACCGTCGCGAGCGCACCGAGTGCGGTCATCTTAAAAGTGTTCATATGATCTTTCCTTTCAAATTATTGATGCCTTGGGCTTCGCTCCGTCCTTTATTCTTCGGCGCACGAGCGAATTCGGCACGGGTTTTCAGGTTTCGGTCGACGTTCCGCTCTTGCGCATGCACATGGCGACCATTGCCAGGCAGGGCAGTACATAAAGAAACGGAAGAATGGCTGCGAAGCCCAACCACATCGAGCCAAGCGCCAGCGCGGCCAATGCCAGAACGACACCAAGGGCGAGCATCCACTTGCGCTGTCGGCCTTTACCGGCAGAACAGAGGCCTTCCGCATCGGTATTGGAGCGTGCGGAAATGGCGGTAACGGGCACCGGGGCTCGGGACGACGGAATAGTCATGTCGTATCCTTCATCGAATCAACCAATGCACATTAAGTAGGGCTTCCCATCATTGGAAGGTCAAGACACTTTGTGGGGATTTTCCCGGCTTTCAGCCAGCCACCTTGCATTCCCATCATTGGAAGGTTAAAGCGCCCACATGAAACATTCACACACGATTGGCGAGGCGGCTGCAACGAGCGGGGTTTCTGCCAAGATGATCCGACATTATGAAAAGATCGGTTTGATCGAGGCGGCGGACCGGACCGATGCCGGTTACCGCCTCTACACTCCGGCAGATATCCATACGCTCCGGTTTGTGCGACGCGCCCGCAATCTAGGCTTCTCGGTCGACGATATTTCCGAACTGCTCGATTTATGGAAAAACGACACCCGAGCGAGCAAGGACGTTCGCCGAGTGGCGGATGGCCATCTTTCGGCCCTGCGGTCGAAGGCTGCCGAAATCCATTCTATGATAGACGCGCTCGAACATCTTTTCGAGAATTGTACGAATGACGAACGTCCCGACTGTCCCATCCTCAAGGACCTCGCTGACGATGCCAATCCGGCTCGTCCCAAGGACGTTGGTCACAAGTTTGGCTTCGAGCGCGTTTGCTAGGCTTCGGACGGTGCTCAGTATCGCGCAAAGACGCTCGTGGCACCATCCGCTCTTACGCCCGTAATCGTCCACGTGCCTGTCTTGGCACCGCCCATGCCCGGCGAACCTGCAGGCATGCCGGGAAGCGTGATGCCTGAAATCCGCGGGCGTTCCTCCAGCAGGCGGTCAACGCTGTCGGCCGGCACATGTCCATCGACGAAGTAGCCGCCGATGAGCATCGTATGGCATCCCTCGAGCCCGGCGGGCACACCCTGGCGTTCCTTGATTAGGGCGAGGTCGTGGGTCGCGACCATCTTCACCTCATATCCGCTGGCTTCGAGATAGTCGCCGTAGCTTTCACAGCAACTACACTGAGGGTTCTTGAAGATCGTGGCAAATGGTCTTGCTTCCTGTGCCGCCGCTGCCGAGGGCAGCAGCGCGAGGGCCGAAAACGACATCAAGACCTTGGGTAACAAACGCATCAGTTTTCCTTTCTTTCAGTTAACTCGAATGGTGGCCATCATTCCTGCGGCCTGGTGTTCGAGAATATGGCAATGGAACATCCAGTCGCCCGGGTTGTCCGCTACGAATGCGATCTCGACGCGCTCTTCGGGCGCCATGAGCACGGTATCCTGCCACTCTTGATATCGTGTCGGCTGTCCATTGCGCGACAAGACACGGAAACTGTGGCCATGCAGATGGATCGGGTGCCACCACGCAGTCTCATTGGTCATGTCGAGGAGAAGCGTGGTTCCTCGCGCGGCGGAAATAATCGGATCGTGAACATGGCCGCTCGCCGAAACACCGTTGACGGTCCAGCCCATCATTCCTCCGGACATCATTCCCGAACCTCCCATCCGCTCCATCATCATGCCGGAGCCGGTTCGTTGTTCGTTCCGCGCGTCAGAGCCGCTGGCTGTTCGCCCCATCATGCCCATCATTCCGCCACCGAATATGATCCGGTGACGCTCGGCCGTTGCCAGTTCGGGTTCGGCGAGAGGGTTGGGCGGTAGCGGCGCGGGGTCGGGCAGGCGTCTTTCCCTGACCTCTTTGCCCTGACACTCGAATGTGGTGAGTTCGTATTCCAGTCCATCATAGAACACATCGCGCAGTGAATGCCGGGTCCCGGCGGGATAATCGAAATCGACGATCAGGTCCGCCCGCATTGCCGGCCCGAGAAGCAGGGGCGCGCTTAGGCGGTGAGGCTTGACGGGCTGGCCGTCGAGCGCGACGACCATTGGATCGAGGTCACCGAAATCGAGCCCGAAGATGCGGGCATTGGCAGCGTTCACGAGCCGCAGCCTGATCCGCTCATTCGGCCTCGCGATCAGTGGTGCCGACGGCTTTCCGTTGATAGTGATCGTGTTGCCGATCCGGCCTGCCATCATCGCGTCGTGCCGACTGCCGAACCCTCCACTTATTTGCCCCTGGTCATCGAGCCTCCAGTCGTCGAGCATCCAGACGAGGTCGCGATCGACCTGCGGCGGATCTGCCTCTTCGATAATGAGCGGTCCGTAGAGGCCGCGACCGACCTGCTCGAAGCTGCGCTGATGGGGATGGTACCAGAAAGTGCCCGCATCCTCCGGCGTAAAGGCATATCTGAACCTTTCGCCGGGCTCCACGGGGGGCTGGGTGAGGTGGGGAACGCCATCCATCGCGTTGGGAACACGAACGCCGTGCCAATGGATGGTTGTTTCCTCATCCAGAGCGTTTTCCAGCAGGACCTCGAAGGCCTCTCCCTGCCCAACCCTGAGAGCAGGACCCGGTACCGAGCCATTGTAACCCCACACTGGTATTTGAAAGGCTTCGTCGATAAGTGGCGCGCTGGTCGTTCCGGCCTTGAGGACGCGGCGACCGGCGGTTGTGCTGGCACCCACCGGCGTTTTACCTCCGGCTCCCAGAACGGCGGCCAATCCGCCGCCAATGGCCAGAGCACCGGAACCGGCGAGGACCGCGCGGCGCGTCAATCGTGATTCTTTTGATTGCATAGAAAGCATCTCCGCAGCGCCAGATTAAGGTTCGACCCACAATGTAGTCCTTCCCATCATGGGAAGGTCAAGGCGGCTCATTGGACATCAGCCGTTAAAGGCACGGAAGACCCCGAAACTTCTCTGTATGAGGACGCGCAGGCAGGTGCAGGACAATTATCCTCCACCCCGAAATTTCACGCCTACCGTTCGCCGGGTCCAGCGCCGTTTCTCTTGATATGGGTATGCAGAGTTGGCGCTTGGCCCAGGTCCCGTTAGCTTCTTGGCTGCTGCGATTTCTTGGCCAGCTCTTTCCAACGACTGGGGCGTGGCAGCAGCATTGGGACCTTGCGCATATAAGCGCGATACTCGTCGCCAAATTTACGGATCATGCCGCGTTCTTCCTTGCGCGCGAGAAGATAGTAGGCAAGCACGATGACCGGGAAGAGAACGACCGAAAAGATTGTCGGCCAATGAATGACGCCTTCTCCGAACAGAGCGAGAAACAGCCCGGTATACTGCGGGTGCCGTACGAAACGATATTGTCCATCGGTGACAAGCCGGTCATCGTGACGCGCCTTATAGACCGCGCGCCATCCGTGAATGAACATTCCCACGCCGATGATCGCTAGCGAGTAGCCTACCAGCATCGAGACAAACATCCCGGTTTCGCCCAGACCCACGAGTGTCGACCACAGATTGGCGCTGATATACTCCCGGTCTAGTCCGAACGTCCGTATGAGCACATAGACTGTCAGCGGAAAGCCGAACATTTCAGCGTAGAGGGCGATGATGAAAGCCTGCACGAGGCCGGCGCCGGTCCATTCGCGCCATCCGCGCGGGGCGAAGTACCGGTAGAAAACCCACGATACGATGACGACCATGATCGCCGCTAAACCCCAAGCCATCGGTCTTTCCCCCTTCGCTTGCCTATGCCGACAGAGTTTCCTGTCTTGCGTAATGCAGCCCGCTGCCACGAAGTTCTGGCATCGCCACAGACCCGAATATGCTGGGTCGAGTTCCGTAGCTCCAAACCGAACAGCCTACGAAGATCCACTCACCGGGCCCTGGCCCACGGTGCCGCTTGCCATCGTTGGAGGGTCAGGAGGTATTTGCATCGAGCACGAATAAACGTCTCTATTGAGACAAACCAATGCTTGATCGTTTCAGCCTTGGGCCATGGAAACCGACCCGGCGCCAGATTGTTGGAAGTCTGGAATCTCGCAAGCCGGCCTTGACCTTCCAATGATGGCAAGCACTAGGTTTGCTGGACCCGATGATTCGATGCGGCGGTCACGTCCTCCATTTGCTTAGGCGGAGATGGCTTCCCATTGAACGGAACGCCGAACTTTTGGAGAGACAGATGAAAACCAGCGAAATTATGACTAGCGATCCGGCATGCTGCAAGGAAAACCAAAGCCTTCAGGACGCCGCCAGGCTTATGATTGACAATGATTGTGGGCAAATTCCGGTCGTCGACGATGAAGGTGGTCTTGTCGGCGTGATCACGGATCGCGACGTGTGTTGCAGGGCCGTGGCCGAGGGAATGTCGGCGGAGACACGCGTCGGAGACGTGATGACCCGGTCGGTTGTAAGCGTTACCCCCGACACCTCTCTGGAAGACTGTCTAGCATCCATGGAGAAAAACCAGGTTCGCCGTGTCCCGGTTATCGACGATGACGGGAAATGCTGCGGCATGGTTTCGCAAGCCGATGTCGCCCGTACCGGAAGCGATGCGAAGACGGCCGAGCTCGTGCAGGAAGTTTCCCAGTCACGCGCAGATGGGAAATCCTCCGGCTGTTGTTAGGGCGGCGACATGCAGCAGCCGCTCCTTGAAGGGAGCGGCTGCCGTCTTCATCGTACCGAAGTCGAACATCTTCCGGCTACCAAATCGAGGGCACTCCCATGGACAAGCGTATCGTTCTGATTACAGGCGCGAACGGATATATTGGGCGCGCGCTGACGCAGCGCCTCGGCAGGACATATCGCGTGATTGGTCTCGACCGGTCTCCCGTCGAGGATAATCCCGATCTCGCCGCTTCTTATTCGATAGATCTCGCCGATGACGCGTCCGTGTCTGCTGCCCTCGAAAAGGTCAGGGACGATTTCGGAAACGAGCTTGCTGCCTGTATCCATCTGGCCGCCTATTTCGATATCACCGGCGAGCCCAATCCTCTCTACGAGAAGGTCAACGTTGAGGGTTCACGCCGACTGATCACGGCGCTGCAGGCCTTCGACATCGAACAGTTCATCTATGCAAGCTCAATGCTTGTACACGAGCCCAAACCGCTGCCGGGCGTACGTATCGACGAATCGAGCCCGCTCGGACCAACCTGGCCTTACCCCCAGTCGAAAGCCGACGCCGAGCAGGTACTGCGCGAGAACCGTGGCGACATTCCGGTTGTGTTCCTGCGGTTCGCCGGAGTCTATGACGATAAGGGGCACTCCGCCTTTCTCGCCGAACAAATTGCCGGTGTCTATGAGCACCGCGTGTCGGCGCATCTGTATCCCGGCATGTTGTGCGCAGCGCAATCGGCACTGCACCTCGAAGATCTGACCAGAGCGGTAGAGCGTACAATTGCAAATCGCGCTGACCTCGAGGGCGAGACGCCGATACTTGTCGGCGAGCCCGAAACGCTGGGCTACGCCGAGATTCAGGACATCGTCCATTGCCGGATCCACGGCGAGGAATGGACGACAGTGCGCATTCCAAAGAGCGTGGCGAAACTGGGCACGTGGATCGAGGAAGAAGTCCTTGGCCATGACGGATTCATCAAGCAATGGATGGTCGATGATGCCAACGCTCACTACATCCTTGATATCTCCCGTGCCCGGAACCTGTTGGGGTGGGAGCCAGAACATTCGCTCCGCGACACGCTTCCGACCATCATCGACGCGTTGAAAGCCGACCCGCAGGACTGGTACGAAACGAATAAGCTGAACACGTCCCGCGTAGCTTGGCATCCAAAGAGTTCGGATGCAGGGAAGACCGAACCGGCGCGGCCCCAATCGCATGACACCGATATGGCTCATGATGGGCACCAGATGGACGGCGACATGCACGACATGGACGGCCCCCAGCGTGGTGCCCGCTGGACGCAGTTTGCTGTCATCGGGCTCGGTCTGTGGCTCGCTGCAAGTCCGGGTGTCTATGACGTCGTATCCGCCGATACTGCCCGTGCGTCGGTCGTAGCGGTCACTCTGGAGCGGGGTTTGCCATCGATCGAATGGCGGGCCAACGCTCTTGCCCTAAGCGATATGCTGAGCGGGATCGCATTGATGATCTTCGGCGCGATGTCGCTTTCGAAGCGCACCGCCTGGTTCGGACAGTGGGCGACAGCCTTCATTGGCATCTGGCTGCTTTTCGCGCCGTTGTTCTTCTGGAGTCCGAGCGCGGCCCAATATCTGACCAATCTGCTTGTCGGTACACTGGCGATCGCATTTTCGGTGCTGGTGCCAATGATGCCCGGCATGAGCATGGAAGGGATGATGGACAAGAAGTCCATCCCGCCCGGGTGGTCCTACAGTCCCTCGACAGATGCCCAGCGATTCCCGATTGTTGCGATGGGCATTATCGGCCTGTTGATATCGCGCATGCTCACCTCCTACCAGCTGGGCCATATCGATGTGGCGTGGGAACCGTTTTTTTCCGGATCGCTCGCCGATCCCAAGAACGGGACCGAGGAAATCATCACTTCGGATGTATCCAAGGCCTGGCCGATCCCGGATGCCGGGCTTGGCGCGGTCAGCTATGTGCTCGAAATCCTGATGGCGGTCATGGGAACCCGCGCGCGCTGGCGCACGATGCCGTGGATGGTCACCTTTTTCGGCATTCTGGTCATTCCGCTGGGCGTGGTCAGTATCTACTTCGTGATCATTCAGCCGATCATGATCGGAACGTGGAGTACGCCGGCTCTGATCGCTGCCCTTGCGATGCTCATCATGATCCCGTTCTCGCTCGATGAAGTCATCGCCATGGGACAGTATCTCTACTGGTCGAAAAAGGAAGGCAAACCGCTTATCCGAACCTTCTTCAAGGGCGGCGCAGTGTCACACGGCGAAATCGACGATACCGACTATATGACCGATGCGCGCTCGATCTGGAACAACACGGTGCGCGGCGTAACCTTCCCCTGGACCCTGATGGCCAGCACGGCTCTGGGAGCCTGGCTGATGCTGACAAGGATCACGCTTGGCAGCGAGGGCGCGATGGCCAACAGCGATCACGTGGTGGGTGCTTTGGTGATTACGGTGGCAATCATCGCGACTGCGGAAGTCGCGCGCGCCCTCCGCTTCATCAATGCTGCATTCGGTGCCTGGCTTGTCGCAGCGCCATTCCTCCTTGCGGGGGCGTCGTCTGCCGGAACGGTGGCGTCGGTTGTGGCCGGCCTGCTCTTGATCGGACTGAGCCTGCCTCAAGGCAAGCGTAGCGGTGAGCATTATGCTGGCTGGGATCGGTTTGTCGTATGACCGGTTGACCCGAGCAAAGCGGATCTGGTGCCCATCCTTGAGGAACAGGATGAAGACGAGGTCGGACCCGCATTCTTCTCAGAAAATCGCTAGGGTCAGGACTCATTAGAGCCACCATATGACGATGGCCGCGATGATGATTGCGGCCATGAAGACATCGGCGCGTCGGTCGTATCGGGTTGCGACCCTTCGCCAGTCTTTGAGTTTGGCGAACATGTTTTCGACTTTATGGCGCTGTTTGTATTGTGTTTTGCAGAACGCCGCTGGTGAGTTGCGTCCTTTGCGTGGCGGGATACAGGCGCTAATGCCTTTCGCCTTCAAGGCTTGGCGGTATTGATCGGAGTCGTATCCTTTGTCGCCGATCATCAGTGTATCACCATGTTCCGGCAGCGTCGGATAGAGGATTTTGGCTCCGACATGGTCTGAAGTTTGTCCGGCAGTCAGGCACATGAAGAGCGGTCGCCCTTCGCCATCGCATATGGCGTGCAACTTTGAGTTCAGACCGCCTTTTGTGCGCCCGATATGTCTGGGAAGTGCCCCCCTTTTAGCAGGCTGCAAGCCGTGCGATGCGCCTTCAGGTGGGTTGCATCGATCATGAGTGTGTCGGGTGGGCCGCTTTCAGCTGCCAAATGACTGAATATCTTGTCGAACACGCCCATCTCGGTCCAACGTCGAAAGCGATTGTAAAGCGTCTTGTGAGGACCATAGGCCGGTGGAGCATCGCGCCATTGAAGCCCATGCTTGAGCACATAAACAATGCCAGAGACAACACGCCGGTCATCGACGCGGGGGACTCCGTGCGACCTTGGAAAAAACGGTTCGATCTTCGACATCTGCAACGGCGAAAGCAAAAACAGATCAGACATGGCAAAGCTCCTTTGCCACTCTGAATCACGTCTTCGTCTTCAATGCAAATTAATAGGTCCTGACCCTAGTAATGTGCCCTGAGTTCCCACAAGATAAATAGGAGTATCTACATGACCCTTTCAATTGGCTCGACAGCCCCCGACTTCACAGCTCAGACCACACAAGGCAGCATTCACTTCCATCATTGGATGGGTGACAGCTGGGCAATCCTCTTTTCCCATCCCAAGGCATTTACACCGGTTTGCACGACCGAGCTTGGTTACATGGCCGGGCTCGGCGAGGAATTTGCCAAACGCGGCACTAAGATTATCGGCCTGTCGGTCGACAGCAGCCAGGATAATCGCGATTGGCTTCCCGATATCGAAGAGGTGAGCGGAAATAAGGTCGACTATCCCGTGGTCGGCGACAGCGACCTTCAGGTTGCCAAGCTTTATAACATGCTGCCGGCCGACGAAACGGGCAATGCGGAGGGGCGAACCGCAGCCGACAATGCCACCGTCCGCGCTGTCTATATCATCGACCCAGACAAGAAAATTCGTGCCATGCTGCTTTATCCGATGAGCAGCGGGCGGAATTTCGATGAAGTGCTCCGGCTGCTGGATTCGGTCCAACTCACCGAACGCAAGGGTGTAGCGACACCGGTTAATTGGCAGAAGGGTGATGATGTGATCATTCCGCCTTCCTTGTCGGACGAAGATGCGAAAGCCAAATATCCTGATGGCTGGGACGAAAAGAAACCGTATTTGCGTGTGATCCAAGAACCGATCGACTAATTGCGCGAACAGGTTGCCAGCAATTGCATGTCGGCGTGAATAGAGCATGCTCATGCTAGAATTTGAGCGCGTCGCCACACCTGCGAGTGGATCTATCTGTTCGATATATTGAACCGCCCCGGGATTGTCGGAGGCCCTAACTCCTGAGAGGAAGGGTCTACGATGAGCAAGACGACGAACAAGTTTGCACCGGAAGTTCGCGAGCGGGCAGTCCGCCTGGTTCTGGACCAAGAGAGCGAGCATCCATCCCGGTGGGCAGCGATCACATCCATAGCGGCGATGATTGGCTGTTCAGGGCACACGTTGCTGGAGTGGGTGAAGAAAGCCGAGGTGAACAGCGGCAAGCGTGCCGGCGTACCGGTGGAGGTTGCAGACAAGCTGAAGGCGCTGGAACGCGAGAACCGCGAGCTGCGCCAGGCCAACGAGATCCTGCGCAAGGCCTCTGCATATTTTGCCCAGGCGGAGCTCGACCGCCCGTTCAAGCGATGACCAGCTTCATTGATGAGCATCGGGGTGAGTATGGGGTCGAGCCGATCTGCCGGGTTCTGCCGATCGCCCCATCAACCTACCACGAGCGTGTCGCACAGCGCCGCGATCCGTCGCGCCTGTCACCACGCGCCCAGCGCGACGAAGCAATGAAGCCCGAGGTTCAGCGCGTGTTCGATGCCAACTTCAAGGTCTACGGGTATCGCAAGGTGTGGCGGCAGATGCAGCGCGAGGGCTTCGATATTGCCCGCTGCACGGTGGAACGGCTGATGCGTGAGCTGGGCCTGCAGGGCGTGATCCGGGGGAAGCCGGTGAAGACGACGATGAGCGACAAGGCAGCGCCATGTCCGCTCGATCAGGTCAACCGCCAGTCCCATGCACCGGCACCCAACATGCTGTGGGTCTCGGACTTCACCTACGTCGCGACGTGGTCCGGGTTCGTCTATGTCGCCTTCGTGATCGACGTTTACGCCCGCTATATCGTGGGCTGGCGGGTGAGCAGAACGGCGCATGCCAGCTTTGTACTCGATGCCCTGAAGCAGGCGGTCCATGACCGACGGCCTGTTCACCGTGGCGGCCTGATCCACCACAGTGATCGTGGCAGCCAATATGTCTCGATCAAGTATACCGAGCGTCTTGCCGAAGCCGGGATCGAACCATCGGTCGGCAGTGTTGGCGACAGCTACGACAACGCCTTGGCCGAAACGATCAACGGCCTTTACAAGGCCGAGGTCATCCACCGCCGAGGTCCGTGGCGATCATTTGAAGCCGTGGAATACGCCACGCTCGAATGGGTCGACTGGTTCAACAACCGGCGCCTGCTCGCGCCCATCGGCAATATCCCGCCTGCCGAAGCTGAAGCACGATACTACGCCATGCTGGACGACACGCCCATGGCGGCATAATTTAAACCGAATGGCCTCCGGCAATCCCGGGGCGGTTCAATATAGATTGGCAAGAAGCGTAAGCGATTAGGTGTACGGTGAAACCAAATCCGGTCCTGATCGGTTTTCTCCTCGTTAATCGAATGGCTGCCCCACCTCCCCCTGAACCCTGCGGATCGCAGGTGTCCCGGGGCCGTTCAGGAACCCCGCGCTTCACCCAAGCCTGGCGCGGGGTTCCGTCTCTCAGGTACAATAGCTGTTGAGCGCGGCTATGTTGGTCAAAGGACTGCGGCGTCCGCCGAGCTTGGACACCTCAGCTGCGTGACGGGGTTGAGGAGCTGTCAGAAAGTTTGACGCAATTGACCTCGACCTTCATTTGGTGGAGGGCTATGCCACATCCGCGAAATACAATGAACCCTCGCGTGTGAAGCCTCTGTTCGAAAGAGTACTATGGCAGACCTATTTGAAGACTTCATATGGGTAAGGGCCGTTCGTGGTTGCTAGTCGCTTGATGGCCGAACCGACTCATGCTGTCGAACCACTACCTTTGCACGACGGCAAGACGACCGTTGTTAGCATCATAAGCAGTTCGGCTGCTGTTTTGGCAGCTTGCTCTTGCTGCATTCTACCGATGGTGCTGGTTGCCGCCGGGCTGAGTGCGAGCCTGAGCAGTGTTTTGGCACCTCTGGGTTCGCTCCATTGGCCAATGACCGCATTTTCGATGATTGCGGTGGCGGCTAGTTGGCTCATTGTTCTGCGCAAGTATCGGCATAAGAGTCATTGCCACTCCCGGGCCGCAGTTAAATGGCTCAAGAACCGTCAGATAATTTTGCTCCTGGTTGCAACCGTGATGAGCTTCATCGCGGCCGCCTGGGGCTATTTCGAGCCAACTCTCATGAAAGCATTTATGTAATCCGAGGTTCTGAGAGAACGACACTCGGATTGGCTCCTTTTACTGCGATAGCGAAACTTTGCGGGGGTCTATAAACCGCCACCGGACAATGAGGGTTCAGACGATCTTCTGCGCGCAACGTCCTACAGACAAATGCGCCTTGGCAATGTTCGAGGGGAAGCATTTTCGGAATCGAGCGAAAAAAAAGCGGTCTTAATTGCGACAGGTTCAAAAAAGCTCCCCAATCCCGAAGGACTCCAATTCGACTGTCATCCCGATGTGGTTCTGATGATAGCCTCCCGGTTCGTTCAAATGATTGGGAATGCGGATAGCGCACAATAGCCCGCACATGGCTCCGCGGTGGCCAAGGCAATCCAACCTATCCCTGCGGTGATTTCCCGCCGAGCTCGTGCAGTCGCTCGACAGCATCTTCAGAGCAATTTCCGCATTTCAGATTGGTAGGCACGGCCACGTCGATTTTTTCAAGGTAGGGCAGGTCCAGCACGGCCCTGATCTGCTGAAATTCGAAAAAGTGAGACATCGCCATTCAAGCGGGGGTTGCGTTTGCCTGCCTGTATGATCGTCGAGACGCGCCCCCCTGCACAATCAAGCGCAGGATAGACCAGCGTGTCTTCCGGTGGGCCAAACAGCTTTCGCGCACGGCCCTGAAGGGATCGCGGGTTGGCCATTTTCGAGGTTTTCCAGCTTTTTAGCCCTGCGCGTTTGTCCATGCGCCCATGGAGCCCAGATAGACGTCGAGGTGTTTGAAGCCTTGGCTTGCGAGCCAGCCCGCTGCTACGCTCGCCCTCATGCCGCTGGCGCACATCAAAGTGTAATGACGGTCGCGATCGAGCTCTTTCCAGCGGGTGTTGAGCTCGCCGACATAGACATGTTCGGATTCATCGATGCTGCCTTGCTGCCGTTCGTCAAGGGCGCGCACGTCGAGCAAGGTCCAATCTTCGCTGTCCTCAGCGAGCCTGCGTGCGACTTCCTCGGTGTCGATCATGGCAATACTTTGCATCGCTTTGCCCTGTGCGGCGGCTGGGATCACGCCGACATAACCGCCGACAATATTATCGAGACCAATGCGCACCAAATGCGCCATAGCTTGAGCGAGCTCGTCTTCTTCGGAAGCGATTAGGGCTATCGTGTCGCCTTCGCTGATGAACCACCCGGCAAAGGCGGGTATCATTCCCACTGGAAGGCACACGGCACCCTGCATATGACCGGCGGCATAGGCGAGCGGCTCGCGTACATCGACCAGGTGATCGGCGCCGCTCTCGCCGAGGTCTTCCAGCCCCAGATGCTTTGGCCGCATGACTCGCGGCGCGGCATTGGCGCCTTCGAGATTGAGCCGCTCCATTAGCCGAAAATAAGGTGGCTGGTAATGATGCTCTTCTACCTTCGCCTTGATGAACTCGTCGCGGTCAGCAATGAGCAGCCGCGGGTTGTTGCGCCGCTCATGGCCGATTGTCGAGAATTCCCGGTCTGCCATTTCGGACCCGCAAACTGATCCGGCACCGTGCGCCGGGTATATGATTGTCTGGTCACCCAGAGCGCAAATCTTTTGCAATGAATCGTACAGGAGGCCCGCGACCTCCCGCGCGCGCTCGGGATAGAAATCGGTTCGGCCGACGTCGCCCACGAAGAGCGCATCGCCGGTGAACACGCCGACCGGTCCTTCGGGATAATCGTCGTCGTGAAAGACGAAGGCGAGATGATCGTCGGTGTGACCGGGGGTTTCGAGCACTTCGACCCTGATCTTACCGATCTCGAAAACATCGCCCTCTCGCGCGGTGTCGGCGAACACAACCTCATCCGCAGGGTTTGGACCGTGCAGAACCCGGGCGCCGGTCATTTTGGCCAGTACCGGCGATCCCGTGATGAGATCCTCATTCCTGTGCGTTTCGAAGATATGCGTGATCTCCAGCCCTTCGGCGCGGGCTCGCTCGAGATATATCTCGCAGTCGCGGCGCGGATCGATGACCGCTGCCTTGCCCTGCGAACCGATCAGATAGGAAAGGTGCGAAAGGCCGGGGGTCTTTATCTTCTCAAGCAGCATATCTTACCTCGTTGTTGGAATGTTTCCGCAAGTCCGCATCGATCTAGTCGATCCCGAGTTCGGTCTTGAGCGCCGAGACGTTCTCGAAGCGGTCTTCTTCTGGCCGGGCGATAGCGGGTTTAGCGTTGACCCAGGTGTTCTCGCAGACGAATTCGAGCATCGCTGCCGCGAGGTCGGCGTGCCTGCAGCGAAAGCAATCTTGGGCAAGGCGCTCGTCGGTAATGACGGCTTCACCCGTATAGGGTTCGTCGAGGAGCCAGCCCGGTCGCGCAGCCGTCCATTTCAGGCCTTTCGCGCGCTCCAGAAGATCTTCCATGGCGCGCATCTGTTCGAGAATATTGTGCAAGGCTGGTCTTGCTGTGAGCTCGAACCATGCAGGAACGCTGGGCTGCGGCTCTACGAACGCCGCCGATATCACGACGATCCGGGAAATGCCGGTCGCCGACATCGCTTCCACAAGCCTGCGGGTTCCCTCCGTGTAAAGCGGAGGCGGATCGATCGCCGTGGATGGGCTAAATCCTATACCGAGTGCGGAAATAACAGCACGGCAACCTTCGAGCTCGCTGCTGAAGTCGTCATTGAGTACATCGCACTGGAGGTACTCGACGTTGTCGACCCGGTCCGATGGTTCGGGCAAGGTGTGCTCGAACGCTCGAACTTCGATGCCCTTGTGAACCGCATGGCGCAGTATTTCCGTGCCGGTCTTTCCTCCGGCACCGAAGACCGCAAGGGGGGCTGCATCGCTCACAGGCTCAGCTTCCACTGTAGCACCTCATTATAAATTCGGCCGCGCGTGCCGGGCCGAACATGATCATAGAGCGGGCACCGACGCACGCTGGCGCCCGCTCGCTCGTGTTCACGCCTCGCTGTTGCCGCAGGTCGTGTACCCCCAGAACCCGAACTCGTCCTTCATCCGAGGTCCGGCGACGATGAGTTCCTGCATCTGCAGGCCCGCGTCTCCTTCGTCATCGAGAAGGCGCGTGCGGATACGAAGCTCACCATTCGCATACTCACCCGAGGCGCTTGCTGTGACAGGGATCAGCTTGTCGTTGATCTTGATCGCGCCGCCACCGCTGTTGTCGTAGACGAACGACGGAAACGCGACCTCAGTCAGGCGAAACTGACACGTGTTCTCGGCTCCCAGCGTGGCGAGGTCCGCGTCGCTCATGGTCTCGGGCAGCATGAGGCCCGGGCTGAGGTTGGCAAGAGCGCTCGCAGCACTCTCTATCGGCGCCGCAGTTGCCGGGGGATCGAGCTGTGCTTCGCGATCATTGCCGACCGCGGTATTGGTGTTGCAGGCCGCCAGAGGGAGGGCTGCAAGCGTCAGGATTGCGATCTTGTTCATTGCTGCATCTCCTCGGGCAGGCGTTCTTCGGTGCGCGGACCGTTTTCCTCGATGTCCTGGATGAGATATTTCATCTCGGCGATCTCGCGCCGCTGCGCGACGATGATGGCCTGCGCGAGTTCGCGAACCCGCGGATCCTTCAGGCTCGCCCTCTCGCTAGTCATGATCGCGATCGAGTGGTGCGGGATCATCGCGGCCATGTATTCGGTATCGTCCACCGTGGTCTGGCTGCGTACGAGCCATAGCGCGAGCGCGAAGACGACGGCTCCGACACCCAAGATGATGAAGTTCTTGGTCCGGTCCTTGTACATGCCCCACATGAAGAGAAGCATGACCACCATCATCATCGCGCCCATGACGAACATCATCCAGAAGCGCGTCTCGCTCCAGAAAACGTCGTCCATGTCGAAGCTGTTGGCATACATCAGGAAGAACATGATCACGGTCGAGGTCGATACCATTGCCATGAACCGCCAGTAGTTGCCGCCCCCTCCACCTTTTTCGTGTGCATCGTGCCTAGCTTCAGCCATATCAATTCTCCTTTTCGCTCATGGTTTGATAGACATATTGGGCGGTGCAACTGATCATCAGGAACCCGGTAAGGGCGGCGATGCCGGAAATGGCCCGCATGTGCCCGGCGGGAAGAATATCGCCCAGACCGACCGTCGAAATCGTGATCAGCGCGAAGTAGTAATAATCCATCCAGCTGTTGATGACGTCCTTCTCGAGCCCGCCAAGGCCCCAGGCGGAAGCAAGATACATTCCGCCCGCGAAAATGCCGGCGATGACCAGATGGCTGAGAAGAACGAGGCTGGAGCCTGCAAGCAGCCGGAAATGGCGTGGGTCCTTGCCTGGCGGAGAAATGGCTTTCGCCCCGCGCAGCATCCACATGTGGAAGTAGAGAGAGATCGCGAACAGCGCGAAACCGAGAAGCAGTGCCCAAATCATAGCGAGACCCAACCCAGGGCCTTGGCACCCATCCAAAGACCCATGCCGATCATGAACAGGTTCTCGGTCAACGATACGAAGCCGAGCGGCACGTTGCTGCCTCCGCCGACGCAAGCGCATTTCAACTCGCGCTTGTCGATATAGACCGCCTTGAACACGCTGACCGCGCCGACCGTCCCGATGAACAGCGATACCGGAACCGAGACGACCGGAAGCGCGTGCGCGACCATCAGTACTCCAGCCAAACCCTCACCGAACGGGTATAGAAATCCGTATCGTACCCAGCGTCGCGCCAGCAGATCGTAGTTGAGGAACATGGTCGAGAAGCTGCGCACGTCCTGCAACTTCTGGATCGCGAGCAAGGCCATCGACAGGCTGACGAACCATTCGACCGCTTCAACCGTGAAAATCGTGTCGAAAACGTACCAGCTAATTGCCAAACCCAGGAGGAAAGCGACGCCGAAAATGGCAATGACCGGCTGGTAGCTGGTCTCGTCATCGCCGGCTTGCGTTCGTTTCTTGCCGACATGCTCACGGACATCGTCGTAACCTCCGATGCGCTTCCCCCCGATGAAGGTTTGGGGGGTGGTTTCTACACCATGCTGCTCTTTGAACGCATCGGTCTCCTCGCGCGTTGTCAAATGGTGGTCGTCCACCTCGAAACCGTCGCGTTTGAGCAGGTCGACCGTTTTTAATCCATACGGACAGACGTGGTCCGGCATGACCATGCGATAAACGGTAGCGATCTTCGATTGCCGGGCTCGCGTGTTCATCTCTTCGCTCTCTCGAACAGGTCGATCAGTTCGTCGAACTTCTGCTGTTGTTCGTTTTCGTCCCCGCTGGCGATCGCCTCGGCGACACAGCGCGCCGCGTGACGCTTCAGGATCTCACTTTCGGCTCGGCCAAGCGCAGCTTTAACCGCCTGAAGCTGGGTCAAGATGTCGACACAATAGCGATCGTTCTCGACCATCTGGGCGACGCCGCGAACCTGCCCTTCGACACGGCGCAATCGGTTCATTATTTTAACGCTGCCAATCGACATCACACTAACCTCCTGCAGCACTCAAAGCGCCTTCCGATAATACGGCGTGGGGGTATATGCGGTGCTGCGAAGCAATTACCATACCAGAGGCTGAACTCAAGATTGTCAGCCCTAGATTGACGCTGCTCCCGAAACTGAAGGGCCGCAGGGCATTGCTCGGAAAGGCCCGAGCGACAAGGCTTTCGTTGATGGCTATCGACAGCGCCATCAGGAGCAATGCCGAGGCCGCGAACCAGTATCATCGCGATGCCGCCCGGAGATGGCCAGCGGTTCGACATCTTGATGTAGCTGTAGGCGGCGAGCGAAGTAACCAGCGCGCCGGCAATGAACGAAAGCGGAAATAGCGGTCCAGCCAGTTCGGCAATCTGGCCAGTCAGTGCGAAGATACCGGCGCCGATCATGACGCCGGTTCCCATCGCGACGCCGCCCAGCAATGTTATCGAGGCCGCACTCTCGTTATGTTGATCGTCGCCATCTGTCTGCAAGTCTTTCCCCTGTCGATGTCCTCCCGTCCGAGAAACATCACGCCAGACAGTACGTTGCGTAGCGCCTCACCCCTCAAAAAAGTTTCGACATGGTGCGCGCCTGCCCCAGGGGGCGGTTTGGCAAGATAGGGAGTCCGCTTTTCGCGAGGCTTCTCTCAGCACAAGGTGCGTCGATAGGAGGCGACGCGTATCGCCAGGGTGGCCCACTGTGAATTTTCTCTAGCAGGTCTCGCGAGAGGTAACTGGCCCTGTTCGATCAATCTGACGTGCCCAGCAGCCGGATTAAGCTCGACCGGGGGATCGATTGCGCAAATGTGCCTGCGCTTCGCGCACGTCGAGCTCACGCGTGCTGTTTCCGATACGTAACATCAGGCGCGCGGTACCTCCCTCTACGAGGTAGACAGGATCAGCGCTCCTTTCAGCAATGACCCGGCATACCGTCTTCTCTGTCATTTCGTGAAAACGGCAATGGACCAAAGCGCACGCGTGACCGCCGAAACCATCCTTCACGAGGTCCATCACAAGGCGCTCGAACCCATCCCGATTGGCATGTTTGAGTGTCTGCATATCGGCTTCAATGCCAGTGATGTTCCCATCGTCTCCAACCCCGATAAGCAGTGTTCCGCCCTCATGGTTGAGAAAGCCGGCAACCGTTTTGAGTACGACCTGCTGGAGTGACCGGTTGACCCGGTTCTCACGCCTGTCCCACCGCAAGGACGATTTGAATTCCAATCGCTCGCCCTCGCCGCGTGCGATAAGAAGCGGCAATTCCTCGTCGAGTTCGCGTTCGAGAAAAAGTACCTTGGACTGAGCTCGCGCCAACCGCATGTGATACATGCCAAATCCCAGACCAAGGGCGCCGCCGATCACCGCGTAGATGGCGCTCATGGGAAGCATTTCGAACGCGAAAGCATTTACCAGCCGGCCGATCATGAACCCAATGGCAGTATTGCTGCCGGTGTCGTGCGACGGACCGAACTCGTACCAGAAGACGAGGGTGGTTACCGGATGGAGGATCGTGATGCCGAGGGCAGCACCAAGAACCGCATGGGCGGTTAGCGTTCGAGCGCTCTGTGAAGGCTTTGTCCTGTAGATCGCGCATTCCCTTTTTTCGTTTTTTCAGGCTACCGGCCTAATGGCTTCGCATGCAAAACGTCTTGTCCCGCGAAGGGCATCGGGAAATCAGACCGAATTACCAGTTCGTCTCCGGAAATACCGATAGAGCGGAACCGCGATGAGTGCGATGTACCAGCCATAGAGAAAGCTCCCCACCGCTCCGGCGAGGAACCCGCGCGGCGTTAGCCATTCGAACCATGGCAGTAAGGGAGCCCAGGCTTCGTGCATGTGAAAGCGCTCTGGTGCGAGGACTCCGAAGGCAATGCAGAGGAGATAGCTGACAAGCAGGAACACGCTGAGCGTCCAGCCCCATGCGAATATCGAGCTCTTGATTGATCCTTTTACCATCGCATTTCTCCCACTTCATGCGTGCTTAAATCATACAATTGGACGGGTCCGGGGCGGTGGGGGCAGCCAGCCCCGGACCCTGCGAGAATTCGATAGGCTTCTTACCGCCTGTCCCGGTTTTACCGGGTTCTGTGTCGCTTCCCGCAAATAATCTTCATCACCTTCATCCCTTTCACGGTGACGCATGGTGTGGTTCCACACACTCACGGAAACGACGCGAAGACGCTCCGTCCGGCTGAACCAAAGGCGATGACCTCGAAGGGCTGCACCCGGTTTCCGGCCTCCATGCCGGGCGATCCCAGAGGCATTCCCGGAACCGCGAGGCCGGCAACGCCGGCGGGCCGTTCGCGCAAAAGCTTGGCGACGGCTTCTGCAGGCACGTGACCTTCGATGATGTATCCATCGACCTCCATCGTATGGCATGACCATAACTCTTGGGGTACGCCCCGCGCGGTCTTGATCGCCGCCATGTCGTTGCTGTCGACCGATGCCACCTTCGTGTTCATCCCGTCTTCGACATGGCCTGCCCAGTTGAGACAGCACCCACATCCTGGATCCCGGAACATCGTATAGGTCGCTGCCTGAGCCACGTTCGAACAGGCTGCCAGCACGAGCAAGGCCGCGCCGCTAATCGATCGCCGGAGCAGCGAAGGCTTTTTCAAATTCATTGTGCAATTCCTTTCTTGTATCCGCGCCATAGCGAGATCGTCCCGGTTGCCGTCGGGAACCGTTGGAGCAGGCATGGCTCGGTGAAGATTTCGGCGAACAGTTTTTCGACTTCGCCGTCGGCGCTGGGCTGCGTGTCGCTTATGCCGTCAAGAGACTGGACGGTCGCCCGGAAGAGGCTCCGCATGAGTGGGCTATCCTGCTTCATATAATCGGAGATCAACACGGTTCCGCCTGGCACGAGCAAGCTTTCGATGGTTTCCAGGATTGTCTGCTTCTTGCGCAAGGGGACCTGGTGCAGGACGAGGCTGCTGACGATCTTGTTCGGCTGCCACCCTGCGGGTAGCTTGAGGCTTTCGAGAAAGCCATTGTGCCATTTCACGAGATCGGCTCCCGTGCCAAACTTGCGCCGCGCAAGCGCGAGCGCATCCGGGTCGGGTTCGACACCGATCAGACCCGCTTCCGGACAATCCGTCATCAAGGCCTTGAGAAGAGTGCCGGTTCCGCTGCCAACATCGATCACCCGGTCGCCGGGGACAAGGTGCAGCTCTTCGACAATCCTTTGGCGCCAGAGATGTTCGCGGGTGAACAGACCGATCGCCCGGTCGTAAAGCGGCGTCAGAAAGCTCTTGCCAAGAAGAGGCGTAAATTCGCCGTGATCTTCAGGTGCGGTGATATTGCTCACGAGTTGGTTTCCATTCATCCCGGGTTCGACCCGATTCTGACAGACCCGTCTCGATTACGTATGGTGGTGGACATTCCCTCAAAAAAAGAAGTTTAAGGGATTGTGCAGGCGAGCGCGTATAGGACACGTGCAACCCACAGGAGTTTTTCGGATGCGTGACAATCACTCTCTTGATGCGGTGCTCGGAACCCTTTCCGCCACCGGCACCAGCGAGGTCCCCGCCGACTTCATGGATGGCGTTTGGCAGCGCGCCGGACAGCTTGGCGAAATCGCCGACCGACGCCGCCGGACGGCTCTGTTCGTCGGTCTGTTCGTCGTCGGGCTTGGAGCTGGCGCCGGAACGAGCGGTTGGCCCGGCGGCTATGGCACGTCTTCCGCGTCATTTGGCGAGAGTCTTATCCTCGGCGAACAGCTGTCCCCATCGGCGCTCCTCCATGTGGAGCAATAGGGTTTGAAGACGACGCATATCGTTCTCGCGGTGCTTCTCGCAGCACTTGCAGGATGCCTCGGCGCGATTGCCGCGGACCGCTGGGCCAATCACGAGGCTGGCTCCGGCCTCCACGATTTCGTGCACGACGAACTCACCCTGACGGCCGACCAGGAGCAGCGTCTCGATGCGCTCGAGGCTCGTTTCGCTGTCGAAAGGGCACGGCTCGAAGGATCGGCGCGCGCAGCCAATGCCCGGCTCGCCCAGGCGATGGAAAATGAGCACGAGTACGGTCCCGAGGTTTCGGCCGCGATCGACGAGGTGCATGCGCGTATGGGCGATCTGCAGAAGGCAACGGTGCGGCATGTCTTCGACATGCGCGAAATTCTCGAACCCGAGCAGCAACGCCAGTTCGACCGCAAGGTCTCCGACGCCCTGACCCGCGACCCGCGCGACTGAAGCGCCATGTCGGGGGCGGGCGACAATCCGGACGAGGCCCTTGTTTCGCAGGCAAGGGCCGGAAGCAAGCGGGCTTTTACCCAGCTCATCGAGCATGAAACGGGCCGGCTTCTCGCGCTCGCGACACGCATGCTTTCCTCTCCTTCTCAGGCAGAGGACGTTGTTCAGGACAGCCTTGCTTCGGTGTGGCTGACGCGCCATCGGCTCGATCCGGACAAGCCGATCGGACCCTATCTGACAACCGTCGTCCTCAACCGCTGCCGGGACCGTCTGCGCAGGCGCAAGGTCGCGGGCTTTTTCGGACTGTCGGGTGATGACGAACTCCATTCCATCGCCGACGATTTGCCGGGTCCTGAAACGTCGGCCGTTTCCAGGGAAGAGCTCAATCTCGTTCAGGCGGAGATCGCGCGAATGCCCGTAAGGCTGCGCGAAGCCCTCGTGCTCGTGACCATCGAGGGGCGTAGCCAGGCCGAGGCGGCCGATCTTCTCGGAACGACCGAAAAGGCGATCGAAACCCGCGTATACCGCGCGCGCAACAGGCTAAAGGAGCGCTTCGAAAAACTTTGAGGGGTTGGATGGGCGCGCGCGTAAGTAACGGTAAACGCCAAGTCAGGAGCCCTTTATGATCGCCGTCAATCGACGCAAGTTTCTCGGAGCCGGAGCAGGAGGAATGGGCCTGCTCGGCCTTGCCGGGGCGATGCCTGCCTGGGCACGCGGCGCGGACATCCTCGCAGGTAACGCCCGCAAGGGGCTGGACGAGGTATCTGGCCCCAATATCGACCTCAACGTTGCCCGATCGGCTTTCGCGACCGGTAACAGGCGCGGGGGAGCGATCGCCGTCAACGGCACTATCCCTGGTCCGCTGTTGCGATTGCAGGAAGGCACGACCGTCCGGCTCAATGTCCATAACCAGCTCGAGGAAGATACCTCGATCCACTGGCACGGTCTGCTCGTGCCGTTTCAGCTCGATGGAGTGCCCGGCGTCAGCTTCCCCGGTGTCAAACCGGGAGAGACCTTCACCGCAGAATTTCCGGTTCGCCAGTCAGGTACCTACTGGTGGCACTCGCATAGCGGCCTGCAGGAGCAGGCCGGGCATTACGGCGCGATCGTGGTCGATCCCGCCGGACCCGATCCGGTTCAGGCCGACCGCGAATATATCGTGGTGCTGAGCGAATTCAGCGAAATGTCGCCTCACACGATTTTCGACAAGCTCAAGAAGGGCGAAGGCTACTTCAACTACAACCAGAATACATGGACCGACGATTACCCGCTTTCGGGCGAGGATCGCCGGATGTGGGCGAAAATGCGCATGATGCCGACGGACATCCTCGACGTGTCGAGCGCGGCTTATACCTATCTTCTGAACGGCCATGGCCCGCTCGACAATCTGGAATACCTCTTCCGCCCGGGCGAACGCGTGCGACTGCGCTTCATCAATGCCGGCGCCATGACCTTCTTCAATATTCGCATTCCCGGCCTGCCGATGACCATCGTTCAGGCAGACGGGCAGAACGTCGAGCCGGTTGAGGTCGACGAGTTCCAGATCGGTGTGGCCGAGACCTATGACGTCGTCGTGACGCCGGGCGCGCAACAGGCCTACACGCTGGTCGCGGAGTCGATGGACCGCTCGGGCATGGGTATTGCCACACTCGCGAGCACACCCGGCGCTCGCGCCGCCATTCCGCCGCTGCGCGATCCGCCGCTTCTGACCATGGCCGACATGGGCATGAGCGGCATGGACCACGGCTCGTCTGGCGATGCCGGCATGTCGGGCATGGACCACGGAAGTGGCGGCGACATGGCGGGGATGGATCATGGTTCGTCCGGCCAATCCGAGATGGCAGGCATGGCCGGCATGTCGGGGATGCAGATGCGCGACACGTCGCTTCTGCCGCCCGATGTGAAGGTCGGGCCCGGTCTCGACATGGTCTCGATGAACCCGGTCGACCGCATGGGCGATCCCGGCATCGGTCTCGCCGATGTGCCGCATCGTACGCTCGACTATCGCAAGCTGCGCGCTCTGACGCCGCACCGCGAGGGCCGCACGCCGTCCCGGCGAATGGAAATTCATCTGACCGGCAATATGGAGCGCTACATGTGGTCGTTCGACGGCAAGAAGTTCTCCGCCGTCTCAGACGAGCCGATCCGTTTCGCCTATAACGAGCGCGTGCGCGTGAAACTTATCAACGACACGATGATGGCGCACCCCATTCACCTGCACGGTCATTTCTTCGAGCTGGTCAATGGCGCGCCGGCCGATCGTCAACCGCTCAAGCACACGGTAATCCTGCAGCCGGGTGGCAGCGCGCAGTTCGACCTGACGGCGGACGAGCCGGGCGACTGGGCCTTCCACTGTCACCTTCTCTACCACATGCATGCCGGGATGTTTCAGATCGTCACGGTCGCCAATCCCGACGGGAGCGAAGCATGAAAATTCGTATTGCCAGCCTGCTCGCATCGGTCGCAGCCGGCTCAGTTCTCGCCTCCCCCGCGGCGGCGCAGCATGCCGGTCATTCGCCGACGGAACCGCAGCAGAGTGTCGAGGCGCAGTCTGACGCGAAGACAAAGTGCGAACTAGAAGCCGAGCGCCATCGCGCAATGGGGCATCCCGTAGCAGATGGAGCATGCGAACCGGCTGCTCAGCCTGAAGCCGCCATGGACCACTCCGAGATGGATCATTCAACCATGGATCATGGTTCGATGACCGCTCGGGACGGTCATTCTGGCATGACAATGCCGATGGACGCTGCCCGTCCACAGGCATCGCCCGAAAGTCATGACGGAATGGATCACGGCTCGGTGCCGCAGGGCAAGCCTGCCGAAGGCGCGATGGATCATTCGCAGATGAATCACGGCGAGATGGGACAGGCGGAAGCCAGTTCGTCGATGGACCATGGGCAGATGGATCACAGCCAGATGAACCATGGGGAGACGCCTTCGCAGGACATGCAGGGCATGGACCATTCGGCGATGCAGATGGGCGCGGACGATGATATCCCGCTGCTGCCGCCTCCTCCAGAAGCCGGGAGCGGCCCCGCGCGCGCGGCGGTCGCCATCTGGGGCGAGGAAGCCATGAACGAAGCGCGCCGCGAGCTTGTCCGCGAGACCGACGGAGGAATGCGCTTCTGGTTTCAGGGCGATCGGTTCGAATACCGCGCCCGCGAGGGGAAGGATGGATATCTGTGGGACATCCAGGGCTATTATGGCGGCGACATCGACAAATTCTGGTTCAAGTCAGAGGGGGAGGGCAGCTTCGGCGAACCCATAGAAGGCGCCGAGGTTCAGGCGCTCTGGAGCCGCGCCATTGCGCCCTTCTTCGATTTCCAGGCGGGTGTTCGCCAGGACCTCACCGGTCCGGAGCGCACGCACGCGGTTATCGGGATCCAGGGCCTCATGCCGTACCGTTTCGAGGTCGATGCTGCGGCCTTCGTGTCCACCAAGGGCGATGTGACCGCGCGGATCGAGGGCGAACTCGACCAGCGCATCACGCAGCGGTTGATCCTCCAACCGAGAGCCGAGGTCGCGCTTTCTGCGCAGGACATTCCCGAGCTGGGCATCGGTGCCGGGCTCGATCGGATCGAGGCGGGCCTGCGTCTTCGCTACGAGTTCGCACGCGAATTCGCACCCTATGTCGGCGTTTCGCAGGAATGGCGCATCGGCGACAGCGCGGATTTTGCGCGGGCCGCGGGAGAGGATCCGAGCGTCACCAATTATGTCGTCGGTGTGCGATTCTGGTTCTGAAATCTCAAAAAGGATAGAACTCCTATGACCAAGACTCTGACACGCATCGCGGCGACTGCGCTTGTTGCCACGCTGATACCGCTGCCAGCCTTCGCGCAGCAGATGGACCACTCTTCCCATGCGAACCATCAGATGCACGCGATGGACGCTACGGCGGAGGATGTCACGGGCGCGGAAGAAACTCTCAAGGCCTATCGGACCGCTCTTGAAGCGCGCGACGCGCAGGCAATGCGCGCGCTCTTCACCGAGGACTCGGCCATCTTCGAGAATGGCAAGGCCGAAGGAAGTTTCGCGAATTACATGGAGCATCATCTCGGACCCGAGCTCGACGCGATCGTGAGCTTCACCTTTACCGACCCCACGCTGACCGTCACCCGGATGGGGCACATGGCCCATGCTAATGAGACGTATGGATATCGTATCGAACTTACCGATGGCCGGGTGATCGAGCGCGACGGCGTGGCGACATCGGTGCTTGCTCACGATGCGGACGGGTGGAGAATCGTCCAGTACCATTCCTCGTCGCGCGCGCCGCGCAACTGATTACGGCTTTCGAAGAGGTAGCACCGGTTGGCAACGCCGTCGCTGAAGCTGCGCCTGCATGTGCTCGGCAGCAAGATCCACAAATGGCTGGCGATTTTCGTCGGTGTCCAGGTTCTCTTGTGGATGGGAACCGGCGCCCTCATGTCGTTTCTCGACCTGGAAGAAGTTCGCTCCGAACATGTCGTTTCGCGTGAACAAGAGGCGCTGCCCGCCGATGCCCCGCTCCCGGCCTGGGTCGCAAATGACGGTACTCTTGCAGCGGTGACGACGCGTTCGCTCGACGGCGATGCCGTGACCGAGGTCCGAAAGGTTGACGGTAGCGTGAGCCTTCACGATCCGGTGACAGGGCGCAAACTCTCCCCCATCTCGGCTGCGACGGCAAGATCCATCGCCTTGCGCGCATGGACCGGACCGCGCACGACGATCGAAGGCGCGCGGCTCGTTCACGAACCGGTGGGGACCGAGTTTCGCGGCCCTTTTCCGGCCTGGCAGGTCACCTATGCTGACGAGGCTTCGACGCGCCTCTACATCGATGCCAGCAGCGGTACCCTCGGGGCGGCGCGTAGTGATACTTGGCGCCTGTTCGATTTCATCTGGGGCCTGCACATCATGGACTGGACCGAGCGTGATCGCATCAACAGTTGGTGGCTTCTGCTGTTCGGCATTGGCGGTACGATCATAGCCCTGTCGGGTTTCGTCCTGCTTGCGAACCGGATGCCGAGGCTGCGCCGCCGCGCAAAGAAGAGCAAGCTCGCCTGAGCCCATGGGGCTAATGCGCGTGGGCGAACGCCTTACCCTCGTTCGCCAGGCCGAACGCGGCCAGGAGCCGAATGCGTTCGACGATCGCGATGGTGCCGCCATCAGACGTGATACGGCGGACGCACATCTGTCGCGCCAATACCATCAAATTAATGCGAGGGGCATGCGGCTGCGGTGCGTATCAGGCACATAGGTCGCACTTTAACTGCAGGGTCGGGAGATATACGAGACATGAAAGCCCCCTCATTTCTGGCGCTGCTCGCCGCAAGCCTGCTCTTCGTCGGACCCGTTCAGGCTCATGGCGACGAAAAGCACGGCGAACAGGCGAGCGCCGCGCCTGCTGCCACCAATGGCGATGCGCACGACCAGGCGGCCATGGCGCAGATGGGCGAGACTGCCGATGCTGGCGAGTCGTCCGGCGCGCACGACGAAGCGGGCGGAGGCCATGACGAGGCCGGTGGCCATGCGGATGTGGGCGAGGCCGGACTCATGGCCGTAATGAAGAAGCTGCATCCGGCAACGATCCATTTCCCGATCGCCTTGTTTCTCATGGCTGCGGCCACCGAATTGTTCGTGATGCGCCGGAAAGGAGCGGGCCTGGAAAGTGCGGTGCGCGTGCTTGTCTACGGCGGAGCCATCGGCGCGGTGGTCGCAGTCCTGTTCGGATGGATTCACACCGGGCTGTGGTTCGGCGGCGACACTGTCATGCAGGTGCATCGATGGAACGGTATGCTGATCGCGGTTCTCGGTATTGCGATGGCGTATCTCGCGAGCAGGCCGAGCCAGAGCCGTGCATGGTTGCGCGCCTCGATCTTCTCCATGGCGGCACTCGTTCTCATCCAGGGCTTCCTTGGCGGCGAGCTCGCGCATGGACCGAACCACCTCGGTATTTCCTGGCTCTGAAGGAGTTGAAAAGCATGCGTACTTCCAGATTGAATGTAGCGATCGGGTTTCTCGCGATCGCGCCCTTGATGTCCGCTCTTGCTGCTTGCGACGAGGCGCAGGAGAGCACACCGATCACCGAGGTTTCGCCTATGGGCGAAGCTGCGGTGGTGGCTGGCACGGCACCCGAGCCGGGCCTCGCCGATCCGGCAGCCTCTCCCTCCGAAGATGAGGCAGCGACTGCGCGGCAGGACGCTCTTTCGACAAATGGCGCCGCGCCGACCGCCTCACGGCCTGCTGCCTCTCCCGCATCACGCGCAACTGCCAAACCCGCAGCGCCAGCAGCGGGCACACAACCCGCGAGCGAAGCGACCCAACCCGCCGATCCCCATGCGGGCCATGACATGTCCTCGATGGCCGATCACGACATGGAAGGCATGTGATCGGACGCGTTTCCCGGTGACACAGTTATTCAGGAGAGACCCTCGGCAAGAAATCGCAACGAACAACGCAAGATCAGGAAAGGACGGCCCCGCCTCCCCCCGAAGCCCTGCGGGTCGCAGGTGCCCCCAAGGGGTCGTTCAGGAACCCCGCGTGAAGACCAACCCGCGCGGGGTTCCGTTTGCCCGGCTTCGCTGTCGCCGTGCCAGGCGCATCCCGGTAGGGCTTTGTGCTATGTGAGCAGCGTGCAGACGATCGCCTCGTTGGTTATGAAAGGAACCGCATATGTCGGAAACGGGAAAAGCCGGGGCGCTGTCGCGCTGGGAAGACGAAGGCGGGGCATTGCCCTGCGGGCCGCAGGAAGCGCTCGCTGCCGATTGCGAGAAATGGGATATTCCGCCACTTTCCGATGCCGAGATCATCCAATTGCGCATCAGGGTGATCGCCCTTGAGAACATGGTGCTCGGCCTTCTGTCGAAGGCCAGCGCCGATCAGCTTGCAGCAATCGAAGAAATCGCGGAATTCATATCCCCGCGTGCCGATGCGAAGCCGCATCCGCTTACCCTGCATGCCGCCACCCAGATGGAGCACTTCGTCGAGCGCGCCCGGCGGCTTCGCGAGCAACCCACCGCTGATTGAGCGACGCATGACCGGGCCACGAATGCTGGCCTTCCTCGCCGCGGCCCGACCGATGATCCGAAAAGAGTGCGATGGACCTTGATACGCTTCTCATCCGCTATTTTGGCACTGCCGATCCTGGAGCGATTGGCGCAGAAACCTTGGCCTCGGGGATCGAGCGATGCCAGGTCGATCTCGGTCTGGAGCAGGACCGGGGAAAACGCTTTGCCCTGTGGGCCATGCTCTACCTGCTCGGGTCTGCCCCCGACCTCGACGTGGCCTTCGAGAACGAGGAAGACCGGGAAGCAGCCCGCAACTTCATGGATCTCCTGGCGGCATCGGAAGGCAATGAGGTAAGCTGATTGCAGCAGGGTCCTGGCACCTTCAGACCCGCACCCGATACCCATCCGGCTTTCTTCGCGAACAGTCCTGAACCAGGTCAGCTGAGGAGCCGCAACCCGTTCCTTTCCGGCCGTGTTGGCGGCTTCGCCGCCTGCCCGCACCACCCGTCATGAACAGGTTTCCCTTCGGCCCTTCAGGCCTGCGGTGCAGTCCTCCCATGCCCTGCTTCTTCTGGATGTTCGCAAGCCGGAGATGGTCTCCGGTTTGAGGAACTGAAGGAATTTGATCATGACCAATATCGCAATCCTCACCGGCCGCATCGCCCGCGATCCCGACACCCGCGAGACCAAGGGCGGCACCAGCGTCACCGGGATCACTGTCGTCACCGATCGTCCTGCACGCGACAAGGACGGCAAGACCTACAAGGACGAGAACGGCTACACCGCCAAGGACAGCGAATTCCACCGTGTGACCTGCTTCAACGGCCTCGCCAAGACCGTCGGTCAGTATTGCTCGAAAGGCCAGCTGGTCTCGGTCCAGGGCCGTATCCACTACACGCAGTGGGAAGACCAGGACGGTGTGACGCGGTATGGCTCGGAGATCCTTGCCGACAAGGTCGATTTCCTCTCGCGGGCCAATGGCGGCGACAACCAGGACGCCCCTCCGATCGACTGATCCGGCGCCATCGAACCAGCCAAAGGAGGCTCTGCCGGAAACGGCAGGGCCTCTTTCGCTGTTCACACGTCCTTTCGCTCGGTCTTTTCTCCGGGGAATAGCCAGGCGCTGCCCGGAGGGCCCGACCCATTATGGCAGCGATCATCTGAAACGGTCGTTTGAGGTGGACTGGATTGGCCTGGCTTACCGCATTTCCAGCATGATGGTCCCGCGCCGCCCGCATCAAGGACGGCAGGGGCCCCACCATTTTGTCCGCCGCCGGATTGCATCCGGCACCGGACAAAACCGTTTCCCCCTGCGCCGCTTCGCGGTCGCCCTGTCAGGCGATCCTGTGACCCGGTCTGCCCGGGCCCATCGGCCAACCTCCTGTCGTCTCGCGACAGATTTCAGGAGGATTATCATGACCTATTTCACGAAATGCACACTGCCTTCGCGCAACTATTTCGAGGCTCTGGAAACAGCTGAGCAACGGGCCTTGCACAGCTTCTTCGACCAGCATGTCATCGAGGATGACGAGATCGGATATCGCGCGGTCGACGAAGGCGACTACAATGCGCTGCCCCCGCATCTTGCGATCCGGGTCGTTCATACCGTCCATGGCGGAATGCTCGACGAATTCTGAGTCATCCGGCAGGGCAGGGACCAGCAGCGGTTCCTGCCCTTTTTCGTGTGTCTCGGTGGCCGGGCTTCAGGGTCAAGATGTCGATCCCGGGGAAGCCGGTGTTTCTCCAAATATCATCTTGGACCACTGGCCTTCGTGGGTGTTTGGAGCGGGGCTGGGGACGCACTCTGTCCCGCGCATCCGGCGATGCGCTCCTGAGGGTGCGGCATTATGCGTTCCGGGGCCCCGCACGCACTTGCGAACCGGCAGCGGGTCGGGCGAGCGGGAAGCTACGACCGCGACATGCCCCGCTTGCCTTGCTTCCCACAGGCCCTTGGCCGCTGCCTCTCTCGCAGGTGCGCCTACTCTTTCGGGCCTTTCGGCATTGCAGCCGAAAGCCTGCCGGGCGGCGCAATAGCGTCGGGCTCTGCACGGTTGTCGCCCCCCCTCAATCTTGCCGAGCCCACGACCGGTAGGGGCGACAAATCCGAACGCACCATTGTGTCGCTCCCCCCATTGCCAAAGCATGCTCCATCACCCTCTGCAATCAGCGGCAGTTAGCCGCAGCTACCCAAGCCTTGTGGAGCTCAGAATATGTCCGCCGTTCCCGATCCGGTCCGTCCCCGTTACCTGCGCACCCCCGATGCCGCGGTGCATCTGGGGCTTTCGCCGCGCACGCTCGAAAAGCACAGATGCTATGGAACAGGGCCGGTCTACCACAAGCTCGGCGGCCGCATCGTTTACCGGTGCGAAGATCTCGACGCCTGGGCCGAGCAGGGTCTCCGGCGTTCGACCAGCGATCCGGGCAGGGGCATCGTTCATCCTGCCAAGCGGATCGACGGCTACACCGGTCCGGTCCGGCGCTGAGGCGGTACGATGCGCTCCTTGAGGACATCGGACGGCGAGGCCGGGCAGCTCGACCTTTTCGTTGGCGCCGGCAGCGACATCGCCGCGCGCGATGCACAGGATCTGATGGCCTGGCCTTTCTTCAGCCTCGCCAAGTCGAAGCGCGTGAAGCCGATCGACTTTCGCATGGGCGAGGTCGCCATTCTGGTCGAAGCGACCGCCGAACATGGCATGGCCACCATCTGGGACGCCGATGTGCTGATCTGGGTAGCGAGCCAGATCGTCGAGGCGCGCGATGCCGGCAAAGCCACCTCGCGCCTTATCGCGGCGACGCCCCATGAAATCCTTACCTTCACCCGGCGCGGAACCGGAAAGGCTGGCTACGAGCGCCTGAAGGCGGCGCTCGACCGCTTGCAGTCGACCAGCATTGCCACCTCCATCCGGCAGGCCGGGGCGCGACGCCGCCGACGATTTTCCTGGATCAACGAATGGCGCGAACGGCTCGATGACAACGGGCGCGCGCTCGGCATCGAAATGATCGTACCGGACTGGCTTTACGAGGGCGTGCTCGATCGTGCGCTCGTTCTGACCATCGACCCGGCCTATTTTGCGCTTACCGGCGGTCTCGAGCGCTGGCTCTATCGCATCGTACGCAAGCATGGCGGGAAGCAGAAGGGCGGGTGGAGTTTCGACATTTCGCACTTGCATGTGAAGTCCGGCGCGCTCTCGCCATTGAAGCGTTTCGCTTTCGAAGTGCGGGCCATCGTTCGCCGCCAGTCGCTCCCCGGCTACAATCTCGCTCTTGAGCACCAGTTCGGCCGCGAGCGGCTCCTGTTCGTTGCAGCGCCTGTCGATCCCTTCGCGTCCGCGCGGCGCCGTATCGGGCTGCCCCCTGTGGAAAAGGGTGCGTGATGTTCGGACTATCGGGAACCGTGATGTTCGGACGATCGGGAACCCTATTCCCGGACTATCGGGAACCGGGAGCCTGCGCGACTCGCCGGAAACGCGGCGCCTGCGAAGCCCTTAACAATGCTAACAAGGAATCTTTCAGATTCCTGCTAACACAGCCACGCCTGTGCAAAAGCGCAGCGCGCGCTTCGCTTCCGCCTCCGGAACCGGTCGACGCAGGTTCCGGTGATCCGCCACTCACGCATGTCACGCTGGTGTGGCGCGGCGGCGTGCAGGAAGACTGGCTTCGGTTCGGCAAGCCCGTTGCAGAGCGCATCCTCGACCGCCGGACGCGTATCGAAAGCTATGCTCCGGGACAGGTCTTTGCCTTGGTTCGGTGGGCTTCGAACGACTACGGGACCGTTGGCTCCACGCTCACGATCGCCCAAGCCGCCGGTTTCGGCGAGCCGTTCACCACTCTGCCGCAGGTCGATCCTGGCGCGCAAATCCTGCTCTCGGTGCGAAGCTGGCCAAAGGTTCGCCAGGTCTTTGCGCTGATCGATGCGATCGAGGACGTTGGCATCCATCCCTGCGATGTAGCTCCCGACCACTGGCATCATGTCCACAACAGGCTGGCAGGGGGCATGCAAGTACGTTCCTATTCCCCTGCGCGCCATCGCGACTGGCTGCGGCGGCGAAAGCTGCAATCATGAGGCGGCGCACCGCCTTTCTGGCAGGCATGGTCGCGGCAGCGACACTGGCCAGCATCGCAATCCCGCTCTCGCGACTTTTGGTCTGGAACGTGACGGCCAGCGTGCCGGTTGGACTGTACTCAATCGGCGGAAAGACCGGTCTCCAGAGGGGCGACCGCGTCGCGATCGATCCTGCTTTCAGGCTGCAGAAATACCTCGCCTCGCGCGGCTATCTTCCTGCGGGCGTTCCGCTCATCAAGGAGGTTGCGGCGCTTGGCGGGGATACGGTCTGCCGGCGCGACCTGCTCATCGAGATCAATGGGACACCTGCGGGATCGGCGCGTCGGCGCGACAGCCTTGGACGCGAACTGCCCGTCTGGAAAGGATGCCGGACTATCGCTGCGGATGAACTGTTCGTGATGAACAGGCGCGCCCCCGGCAGCTTTGACGGGCGTTATTTCGGCCCGGTCGCACGCGCCGATGTCATCGGGCGCGCGCGGCCCGTCTGGACCAACGAATCGGGCGACGGGGACTATGTGCTGCTCGCCTCGCCCGCCGACTTTCCCATCCAAAACACCACTGAAGGAGACGCACAATGACCTGTATCGGCACTTTTGCAGCCACACCCGACGGCTTTGAAGGGCGCCTGCAAACCCTGACCATCGACGCACCGCTGACCCTGGTGGCCGCCGACCCCGGCGACACCGAGAACGCCCCTGACTATCGCATCATGGCAGGTGAAGGCGAGGAAACCTACGAGGTGGGTGCAGGCTGGAAACATGTCGGCGACAAGGCAGGCAGTTTTGTCACGCTCGTCATCGACGATCCGGTATTGCCGCGGCCTCTGCGCGCCAATCTGTTCAGTTCTGACGGCCAGAGCCATGTCCTTATATGGTCGCGCGGTGCGCGCCGCCCGGCAAAGGATTGATTCCGTGCTCCGCCTGTATCTTCTGCCGGGACTCCTGGCGGCCATGGTGGCGGCGAGTCCGGCACAGGTTTTTGCGCAATCGGAGCAGTTTGTCCGAGCTTCCCAGGGCGTCGAGATTGCAGCGCATGTCAGCGAAGCATCGCAGCAATTCGGCATTCCCGAGCACTGGATCTACGCGGTGATCCGCGCCGAAAGTGCGGGCCGGGTGCGGGCGGTTTCCAGAGCAGGAGCGATGGGTCTCATGCAGCTCATGCCCGGAACCTGGTCGCGGCAGCGCGCCCGGTTCTCCCTCGGGCAAGACCCGTTCGACCCGCGCGACAACGTTCTGGCCGGCACGTCTTACCTGCGCGAAATGTACGATCGCTACGGCGCGCAAGGCTTCCTCGCTGCATACAATGCAGGTCCGGGACGCTACGAAGACTGGCTTGCCGGACGGCGTTCGCTGCCACTCGAAACGCGCCGCTATGTCGCCCGGATTGCGCCGCTGTTGCAGTCCGAGCGCATGTTTGCGGCGGCGCCTCTACAAGCCAGGAATGTTCCGGTTGGCGCCTTGCAGCCTCCCGGCGCAGCGCGAAAAGAGTTGGACGAGGTGGCTATGCCCGGCCCCGCGGCGAACCCCTTCGCGCGACCGGAACAAGCCGCGCACGATCTATTCGCGCCCGTCTCGACGGCTTCCTCCCAATGAAAGCGAGCCTCGCACCTTCGCGCAGCCATGCGTTCCCTGGCGAAAGCGGGCGAAGGACGGGAGGCTTGCGCACCAAAGGAAGGGAGGGATTGCCGCTGTATTTGGGGAGGACTTGGCTGCGGCCAAGTCTTGCACAGCGGCTGCATCAGGCGCTTCCCTCGCTCCGGTTAAACGGAAGCGTAGGAGTCGGATGATGGAGTACTTTGCAGGGCTCGATGTATCGATCGAGGAGACCGCGATCTGTGTGGTGGGCGATGACGGGAAGGTGGTACTGGAGACCGAGGTCCCGACCGAGCCGGAGCTGATCGCTGAGGCGCTGGAGCGGTTTGCGGGACGGCTGCGCCGGGTCGGCCATGAGGCGGGATCGGTATCGCCGTGGCTGCATGCCGGATTGATCGAGCTGGGCTTGCCCGCCGTCTGTCTGGAGACGCGCCATGTGCGCGCCGCGCTGTCGGCCCAGCGCAACAAGACCGACGCCGCCGATGCGCTCGGTATCGCCCATATCATGCGCACCGGGTGGTTCCGGCAGGCGCATATCAAGACCGAGGAGTGCTACCGGATACGCCTGCTGCTGGTCCAGCGGCGCAACCTCAAGCGCAAGTTCCTCGATATCGAGAACGCCATCCGCCACTCGCTGAAGGTGTTCGGGATCCGGCTTGGCAAGGTCGGACGCGGATCGATGGCGAAGGCCGTGCGCGAGGCGGTCGCAGGCGATGCGATGACCGCAGGGCTGATGGACTGCATGCTCAGAGCCCGCGCGGCGCTGTGGGAAGAGTATCTGATCCTGCACAAGCTCGTCACCCAGCTCGCCATGCGCGACGAGCTGTGCCGCCGGTTCATGGCGATCCCGGGCGTCGGCCCGGTGACCGCGCTGAGCTTCAAGAGCGCGATCGATGATCCCACCCGCTTCCGCCGCTCGCGCAACGTCGCAGCATACTTCGGGCTTACCTCGCGCCGCTGGCAGTCGGGCTCGTCGATCGACGTGAAGGGCCGCATCAGCAAGGCGGGTGATCCCGATATGCGCCGCGCGCTCTACGAGGCTGCATCCGCGATGCTCACCCGGTTCAAGGGGCGCGACACGATCAAGACGTGGGGACTGAAGCTCGCGAAGACCAAGTGCCACGCCAAGGCGCGTGTCGCGGTCGCCCGCAAGCTCGCCATCGTGATGCATGCGATGTGGCGCGACGGCACGTTCTATGTCGGCGATCCCGACGCCGAAGCGCACGAGTTCGACAGCGCCTACGCCGCCAAGATGCAGCGGCTGAGCTACGCGCGGTCATGATGACGAACACGAAGAACGCAGCCGACTGACGGCTCGACAACATACGGAGGTCCGCGCAAGCGGCAGAAGGAATGATACAGACCAGGACAACGGGAAGCACGATATCTCGCCTGTGGCAGTGCAGACTGACCACGCTTGATTGCCTGTGACGATGCCCCGTAACTCCGATAGCGACATGTGCCGCGAGCGCCCAAGTATCGCCTCGATGCAGAGCGATACCGGCTTCGATGAGCACGGAAGATTGCGCGGCGTATCAGACCTCAACCGCTACTTCGCAGACCAGCCTACATTGGCGTCGAATAGTTGGTCTTTTAGTGCTAAAGAGAGGAAACGACGATGGCGAATACTTGCTCAAAAACGAAGCCAAATAAGATTGCCGCTGTATTTGGGGAGGACTTGGCTGCGGCCAAGTCTTGCACAGCGGCTGCATCAGGCGCTTCCCTCGCTCCGGTTAAACGGAAGCGTAGGAGTCGGATGATGGAGTACTTTGCAGGGCTCGATGTATCGATCGAGGAGACCGCGATCTGTGTGGTGGGCGATGACGGGAAGGTGGTACTGGAGACCGAGGTCCCGACCGAGCCGGAGCTGATCGCTGAGGCGCTGGAGCGGTTTGCGGGACGGCTGCGCCGGGTCGGCCATGAGGCGGGATCGGTATCGCCGTGGCTGCATGCCGGATTGATCGAGCTGGGCTTGCCCGCCGTCTGTCTGGAGACGCGCCATGTGCGCGCCGCGCTGTCGGCCCAGCGCAACAAGACCGACGCCGCCGATGCGCTCGGTATCGCCCATATCATGCGCACCGGGTGGTTCCGGCAGGCGCATATCAAGACCGAGGAGTGCTACCGGATACGCCTGCTGCTGGTCCAGCGGCGCAACCTCAAGCGCAAGTTCCTCGATATCGAGAACGCCATCCGCCACTCGCTGAAGGTGTTCGGGATCCGGCTTGGCAAGGTCGGACGCGGATCGATGGCGAAGGCCGTGCGCGAGGCGGTCGCAGGCGATGCGATGACCGCAGGGCTGATGGACTGCATGCTCAGAGCCCGCGCGGCGCTGTGGGAAGAGTATCTGATCCTGCACAAGCTCGTCACCCAGCTCGCCATGCGCGACGAGCTGTGCCGCCGGTTCATGGCGATCCCGGGCGTCGGCCCGGTGACCGCGCTGAGCTTCAAGAGCGCGATCGATGATCCCACCCGCTTCCGCCGCTCGCGCAACGTCGCAGCATACTTCGGGCTTACCTCGCGCCGCTGGCAGTCGGGCTCGTCGATCGACGTGAAGGGCCGCATCAGCAAGGCGGGTGATCCCGATATGCGCCGCGCGCTCTACGAGGCTGCATCCGCGATGCTCACCCGGTTCAAGGGGCGCGACACGATCAAGACGTGGGGACTGAAGCTCGCGAAGACCAAGTGCCACGCCAAGGCGCGTGTCGCGGTCGCCCGCAAGCTCGCCATCGTGATGCATGCGATGTGGCGCGACGGCACGTTCTATGTCGGCGATCCCGACGCCGAAGCGCACGAGTTCGACAGCGCCTACGCCGCCAAGATGCAGCGGCTGAGCTACGCGCGGTCATGATGACGAACACGAAGAACGCAGCCGACTGACGGCTCGACAACATACGGAGGTCCGCGCAAGCGGCAGAAGGAATGATACAGACCAGGACAACGGGAAGCACGATATCTCGCCTGTGGCAGTGCAGACTGACCACGCTTGATTGCCTGTGACGATGCCCCGTAACTCCGATAGCGACATGTGCCGCGAGCGCCCAAGTATCGCCTCGATGCAGAGCGATACCGGCTTCGATGAGCACGGAAGATTGCGCGGCGTATCAGACCTCAACCGCTACTTCGCAGACCAGCCTACATTGGCGTCGAATAGTTGGTCTTTTAGTGCTAAAGAGAGGAAACGACGATGGCGAATACTTGCTCAAAAACGAAGCCAAATAAGATGGCGAGATAAAAGCAGCGCCGTCGGCCGGGCTGCAGGTGGTTGGTTTTGCGGGAGAATATGCGCCGTCTCTGCTGTACGCCTGCAGGCGCTTGGATCGGAATCCTTAGGCTTTTCAATGCTGAAAGCGCCGTCTTCCGATTTTCTTGTCTGTGGCTGACGACGAATTCGACATCAGGCCGGGTCGGTCGAGAGACAGCGATGCGCGCGCCTATCGCAAGGCCGGTTCGCTGGTGGGACGCGTGCTGCAGGCCTCACGCCGGTCAGGCTATACACCGCTCGGGCGAGGCCGGGCAGGTGGCGGAGCCGGTCACCTGGGGCGCGGCAAACATGCTGCGTTCAGAGGCAGCCCCCATGCTTTCCAGCGGCGGGTCATCATCAAGGCGCGCGTCGTTCGTCATGGCGGCAGCCGCTTCCGCTCTGCACCGCTCGCTCGCCACATCGCCTATCTCGAACGCGACGGCGTCACCCGTGACGGATCGGATGCCCAGATGTTCGATGCCTCGTCGGATGAGGTCGATGGCGATGCCTTCGCCGCGCGCTGCGAAGACGACCGGCATCACTTCCGCTTCATCGTGTCGCCGGAAGACGCGAGCGAGATGGCTGACCTGCGCGCTTTCACGCGCGAACTGCTTGAAGATATGGCGAGCGACCTCGACACCAGCCTCGACTGGGTAGCGGTCGATCACTGGAATACCGATAACCCGCACGTCCATGTTCTGGTCCGCGGAGTTGCCTCGGACGGCAGGGATCTGGTGATCGATCGCTCTTATATCAGCGAAGGCATGCGTGCCCGTGCCCAGGAGCGCGTCACTATCGAACTCGGGCCGCGCAGCGAGCGCGATATTCAGCTAGCGCTTCGCCGCGAGGTCGATGCCGAGCGCTGGACCTCACTCGACCGCCGGCTGCAAAAGCAACGCGACGATCTCGGCGTGGTCGATTTGTCCCCCGAAGTCGATGCGACACGCCGCAGCAACCGCGCATTCCTTATCGGCCGCGCACGAACGCTCGAACGCATGGGATTGGCCGAGCGGATCGGGGCGGCGCGCTGGACCTTGGCCGCAGATCTCGAACCGACCTTGCGCGCGCTTGGCGAGCGCGGCGACATCATCAAGACCTTGCACAAGGCGATGAGTGAACGGGGCGTACAAGTTGCCCCTGCAGCCTTCGCGCTGCATGGCGAAGACGAGAACCGCCGAGTCATCGGCAGGTTGGTCGAGCGCGGTTTCCATAACGAGCTGACAGGCGAGGCTTATGCGATCGTCGAAGGAGTGGACGGGCGTACGCATTATCTGCGTTTTCCCGATCTGGACCAGACAAGCGATGCAGCACCCGGCGCAATCGTCGAGACAGGCGAATGGACCGACCGCAACGGGCGACGGCGCAGCAGCCTGCTGGTGCGTTCGGACCTGCCGCTCGAGCGGCAGATTGACGCGCGCGGGGCGACCTGGCTCGACCGGCAGCTGCTGTCGGCACGAGCCGCGTCGCTGGGAGGCGGCTTCGGCAATGAAGTCCGGAAGGCTCTTGACGAGCGCCGTGACTGGCTCGTCGATCAAGGTCTTGCGAAGCGACATGGTAGGAGCGTGACCTTGGTGCGCAACCTGCTCGGAACGCTCCGCAAGCAGGAACTGGACGCGGCAGGTAAAGCGCTGGCTGCGCGTCATGGTCGTCTGGCAAATCCGGTAACGCAAGGTGATCACATTTCCGGCATCTACCGCGAGCGCATTTCGCTGGCGTCGGGTCGCTTCGCCATGATCGATGACGGAGTGGGTTTGCAGCTCGTGCCCTGGAGGCAAGACCTCGAGCGGCATCTTGGAAAAGAAGTCGCTGGCAAGGTCCATGTGCGAGGCGGTGTCGACTGGAACTTTGCGCGTTCGCACGGTCCGGCGGTTTGAGGAGCACCGGCATCATAACGGAAATCTTGACAAACGCACCATATGATGCTTATAAACGCATCAGGAGATGCGATATGGTAAGTGCAGCGATTCAGCATGCCGAAGCTCCCCCGGGGCTTCAGACCTTTGCAAGCGACGGTGATCGCAGCCGCCTCACCAGCGCTGCGGTAAAGGCCGTGCTGCGCCTCATTGGGGCCTGGGGTGCGAGCAACGCTGAGGGCGCTGCGCTGCTCGGCGTGTCCGAAAGCACCTGGGACCGGATGAAAGCCGGAACCTGGGAGGGCTCGCTCGGTCAGGACCAGCTGACCCGCGCGTCGGCGCTGATCGGTCTGTTCAAGGGACTGCATCTGCTGTTCGCCAACGACATGGCCGATCGCTGGCCAAAGCTCGAAAACAGGGCCCCGTTGTTTGATCGCCGCTCGCCCATCGGGGCGATGATCGAAGGCGGCATTCCGCGCATGCTGGAGACCAGACAATATATCGACGCGCTTCGTGGCGGGCTCTGAGGAGGCAGGCGAGCCGCCGCAGATCCGCGAAGCGTTCGAGCGGACTGTCCGGCTCGTTTCCAGCGCGCGCTTGCGCGAAGCGGTCATGGCTCCACTTGCCGACAGTGATGCCGAGCTTGCGCTGCTCGCTGAAATCGAGGGGGCGACGAGTTCGCGCCTGATCGCCGAAGAGCGCGGGTTTGGCGGGCTGACAGCCGACGAACTGGTTCACGGCGTGCCGCATGCCAGGTTCATCAATGCGAGCTTTGCCTACGCCAAACCGCGCGAGCCCAATCGCTTCAACCCCGCGAACCGCGGCGCATGGTATGCCGCGCTCGATGTCGAGACCTGTATTGCCGAGGTCGGCCATCACCTGACACAGGCGCTCGCCGATGCCGGCGATTTCGATGCCGTTGTCGAATATGGCGAGATGATTGCCAGCATGGCGGGCGTCTTCATCGATTTGCGCGAGCAGCCCGGACACCCGGCCCTCGATCCGGACAAGACGAAAGGCTATCCTGTCGGCAATGCTCTAGCGGCGCAGGCACGCGCAGCCGGTCATAACGGCATTATCTATCCCTCTGTGCGCCATGCGGATGGAACTTGCATCGCGGCCCTGTGGCCCAACGTCGTGCAATCGGTCGCGCAAGGGGCGATGTACCGCCTGACCTGGTCCGGTAACCCGGACTATAGTCGGGAAGCAATCTAGCCGTACGCCGCTTTTGCTACGCCAACCTGCGATCACGCAGCTTCCGACTTGAATATGCAATGCAAAGCCGCCGTGCTGTCCTTCACGAAAGGAGCCAGCCTTGTCGGCAACCCGGATATTGTGGGGTCAGATACTCGTCGTCTTTGCTCTCACGCTCGCAGGTGTGTGGGCGGGTACTCAATGGACGGCGCACGCGCTCGGCTATCAAGCACAATTGGGCGCGCCGTGGTTCAGTGTCTCCGGAGCGCCCGTCTATCCGCCTTATGCCATCTTCTGGTGGTGGTTCAGCTACGAAGCCTATGCGCCGCGCATCTTCGAGATCGGCGGAATGATTGCCGCATCGGGCGGTCTCGTGTCGGTGGCGGTCGCGATCGGCATGTCGGTCTGGCGCGCCCGAGAGATCAGGAACAGCGCGACTTATGGCTCGGCGCGCTGGGCGACCCGTTCCGAAATATCACGCGTGGGCCTTCTGGCAGGCAAGGGCGTCATTATCGGCCAGCATGCCAATCTCTATCTTCGTCACGACGGGCCCGAACATGTGCTCTGCTTCGCACCGACCCGCAGCGGCAAAGGTGTAGGCCTTGTCGTCCCGACGCTGCTGACCTGGCCCCACTCGGCGATCGTGCATGATATCAAGGGCGAGAACTGGGAGCTGACCGCAGGCTTCCGCTCCCGGTTCAGTCGCACGCTTCTGTTTGATCCGACCAATGAGGCGTCGGCAGCCTATAACCCGCTGATGGAAGTGCGACGCGGCATCAACGAGGTGCGCGACGTGCAGAACATCGCCGATGTGCTGGTCGATCCCGAAGGCTCGCTTGAACGGCGCAACCACTGGGAGAAGACCAGCCATGCGCTGCTCGTCGGGGCCATTCTGCATGTGCTTTATGCCGAGCCTGACAAGACGCTTGCCGGGGTGGCGAACTTCCTGTCCGATCCGCGCCGATCGATCGAGGCGACACTGACCGCAATGATGCGCACGCCGCATCTGGGGGAAGACGGCGTCCATCCGGTGGTTGCGAGCGCGGCGAGAGAATTGCTCAACAAGTCGGAAAACGAACGCTCGGGCGTGCTCTCGACCGCCATGTCGTTCCTCGGGCTTTACCGCGATCCGGTCATCGCCAGCGTCACGCGGCATTGCGAATGGCGCATCGCGGACCTCGTGGCACAGGGCCGGCCGGTCACGCTCTATCTCGTCGTCCCGCCGTCAGACATCAGCCGCACCAAGCCGCTTATCCGGCTCATCCTCAATCAGCTCGGAAGACGCCTGACCGAGGACCTGCAGGAAGGTGCCGGTCGCGAGCGGCTTCTCCTTATGCTCGACGAGTTCCCGGCTTTGGGCAGGCTCGACTTCTTCGAAAGCGCGCTCGCCTTCATGGCGGGCTACGGCATCAAGGCCTTTCTGATCGCCCAGTCATTGAATCAGATCGAGAAGGCCTACGGACAGAACAATGCCATTCTCGACAATTGCCATGTGCGGGTGTGCTTCGCGACCAATGACGAGCGAACCGCAAAGCGCGTTTCGGAATCGCTCGGGACCGCCACCGAAACCCGGGCAATGCGCAATTATGCCGGGCACCGCCTCTCCCCGTGGCTCGGTCATTTGATGGTCTCGCGCTCGGAGACGGCGCGCGCTCTTCTGACCCAGGGCGAGATCATGCAGCTTCCCGATACCGACGAAATCGTGATGCTCGCAGGCGTGCATCCGATCCGTGCCAGGAAAGCGCGCTACTACCGCGATCCGCGGCTCAGCAAACGGGTGGAGTGTCCACCGACGGTTGAAAAGCCGGAGTTCGCAGCGGACGAGAGCGAATGGCACGGGAGACATGTGACCGCGCCTTCGCAATTGGAGAAATCGCCGACCGCGTCTGAAGAGTTTCAGGTCGATGATCGCCAGTCCGATGGCGGGATCCGCCAATCCCCTGAATTGCCGGAATACGAAGATGTGGCGCCGCCGCCAGTCGAGATCCCCAACGAATTTGAGTTTGCCGACCGAACGGACGACGATCAGGCAAACCGCAATCGCAGAATGGCCGAGCGGATGCAGGCCAATGCGCGGCGCGCTGCGCTCGATCCCGGCGACGGGATCGAGCTATGAGAAAGGGCAACCGTATCAAGCATACCTTCCGCCTGCCGCCAGCCCTTTCCAGGCAGCTTGCAGACTATGCGGGTCGAAAGCGCGTTTCCCAGGCTTCGGTGGTAGAGGCCGCCGTCGGCTCTTTTCTCTCTCCCGATGGATCGGAACGCATGGAAGCGGCCTTCAGCCGACGCCTTGATCGCATAGGCCGACAGATCGGCAAGCTCGACTATCATATCGAGGTCGGGAACGAGGCATTCGCGCTCTACCTCAGGCGATGGCTGGCGGTGACCCCGGCCATGCCGTTTGAAGCCAATGCCGCTGCGCGTGCCGATGCAGAAAAGCGGTTCGACTTCTTCGTCGAAGCGCTCGCGCGGCGCATGGAAACAGGCAGGCATCTCGCTGACGATCTCATTCGCGCGGCTTCAGAACCAAGGCGGGGTGAGATTGAAAATCCGGACGGAGACGGCCCAGAGCCTCCGGCGTAGCCCTGACAAAGACCTTCGATAGTCCGGCAGGAAACCCACATGAATAGAGCAGAGGAACGCTTTCTTTCATGCGCCGGCGCACCTGCAGGAATGCGAGGGTGCAACCATTCCAAGTGCTTGCTAAAGGTCCAGTAATGCGCACCGAACTAGATCATCTGCCTCCGCAAAAGCAACGCGAACTTGAGCGCGTGGTGCAGCTGATCTTCGAAGAATTCGATGATGCCTTTGCGCTGGCGAAGCACGAGTGGAAGAAGGCCGGTCGCATTCTCAAGGTCATTCTCTACGGCAGCTATGCCCGCGGCACTTGGGTCGACGAGCCGCATACGGCCAAGGGCTACCAGTCGGACTACGATTTGCTCATCATCGTCAACGACAAGCGGCTGGTCGACCGGGTCAAGTACTGGTCGAAGCTCGATGACCGGCTGATGCGCGAGTACGGCGTGACCAAATCGCTCAAGACGCCGGTCAACTTTATCGTTCATACCCTGCAGGAGGTGAACGACGGTCTCGCGCACGGACGCTATTTCTTCATGGACGTCGCGAAGGACGGTATCGCGCTTTACCAATCCGATGACACCGAGCTCCACACGCCCAAGCCCAAGACTGCCGGTGAGGCGCTGGCGATGTCGCAGGAGTATTTCGACGACTGGTATTCCGCAGCGCTAAAGCGCTACGAAATCGCGAAGTTCGATTGTCCGTCGTCAGAACATTTGGCGCAACTCGCGGCGTAGATTAGCGGAGTGTCGGCCTCGTCTGGGGATTGATGTTAGGCGGCGAGCCTGCGGTGTTGCAAGCGCCGATGTTCGATGGTCTGTCGCTTGATCCTTTCACGCTGTTTGATGATGGTTGGGGCTCTGCCGAAGTAGGCATCGGCGGGCGTCACGTTGTTCAGGCTCTCGTGGTATCGCTGGTGGTTGTAGTGCTCGACGAACGCCTCGATCCGGGCCTCGAGGTCGCCGGGCAGGAAGTAGTTTTCCAGCAGGATGCGGTTCTTCAGGGTCTGATGCCAGCGCTCGATCTTGCCCTGGGTCTGCGGGTGGCATGGGGCGCCGCGAACATGGCTCATCTTCCGGGCCTCGATGTATTCAGCCAGTTCGCCCGCGATATAACTGGGACCATTATCCGACAGCAGCCTGGGCTTGTGCAGCACCGTGGCGCTGTCGCAGCCGGAAGCCGCAAGAGCGAGGTCCAGCGTGTCGGTCACGTCCTCGGCCCGCATATTGGTGCAAAGCTTCCAGGCGATGATGTAGCGCGAGAAGTCGTCGAGCACGGTCGACAGATACATCCAGCCCCAACCGATGATCTTGAAGTAGGTAAAGTCGGTCTGCCACATCTCGTTCGGCCGGGTGGTCTTGGTGTGGAACTGATCGGCGGCCTTGATCACGACATAGGCCGGGCTGGTGATCAGATCGTGGGCCTTGAGCAGGCGGTAAACCGTGGCTTCGGACACGAAGTAGCGCTTCTCGTCAGTGAAGCGCACGGCTAGCTCGCGCGGGGACAGCTCACTGTGATCCAGCGCCATCTCGACGATCTGGTCCTGGATGTCCTCGCCGATGCGGTTCCACACCCGGCTCGGTGCCGATGGCCGATCCTCCAGCGCTTCCGGCCCGCCTTGGAGGTAGCGGTCATACCAGCGATAGAACGTCCGGCGGGCGATGCCGAGCTGGTCCAGCGTGCGCTTGGCGGACAGGTGCGACTGCTCGACGATGCTGATGATCTCCAGCTTCTCGGATGCAGGATACCTCATTCGTCGTCGCCCCCATCCGCGAGAATGCTTTTTTTGAGCAGACGGTTCTCGAGCGTCAGGTCGGCGACGCACTCCTTCAGCGCGCCGGTCTCCCGGCGCAGATCCTTCACCTCATCTGTGGTCGCGGCACGGGCAGTATCGCCGGCCAAGCGCCGCTTGCCCGCTTCCATGAACTCCTTCGACCAGGTGTAATAGAGGCTCTGGGCGATGCCTTCCTTGCGGCACAGCTCGGCAATGCTGTCATCGCCGCGCAGTCCATCGAGCACAATGCGGATCTTGTCCTCGGCCGAGAAGTGCCGCCGGGTGGCCCGGCGGATGTCCTTCACCACCGCTTCCGCAGAGGCCTTGGTGCGCGATTTTGCATTGGAGGATTTGGGTCTCATCTTCGTTCCTTCGTCACTACGACGAGACCCAAATCCTCCTTAAATCACAACCTCAAATCTGTGCCATTGGTGCTGACGGGGAACACCAGATACGGCCTTTAGCGTCCTTTGGTCCTTCGGCATCGTAAAAGGATGAAAAGGGTAACAGGCAGCGGCGGCGAATGGGCAGTACGTCACGGCAGAGGATGTCGGTACGACCCCCCAAGACATGGCGCTGGTGCGAACACATACGGCCCATGTCGCCGGGTTACCGCTGGAAGCTGATAGCGTCGGCGGCGATCCATCGCCATGGACCGCACGGGGGGTCTTTCCTTCGATGTAGCTTGCCGCCCACAGAAGGCTGCATCGGCCACTGTCCGACTGCCCGATCCCCATTCGAGGCGTCGGTCACCTTGGCGCCGCACTCGCGCAGATGCTGCATCAGGCAGTGGCGCAATTGCTGGTGTCCGATGTCAACGCCGCCGCGGCAGCGCGCTTTGCCATCGCAACCGGCGGCACCGTCGTTGGTGCCGCCGACATTCTCTCGGCCAAGGCGGACATATTCGCTCCCTGTGCGCTGGGCGGCGTGATCGACGAAGTGGCGGCGGGCAAATTGCGGGCGAAGGTGGTCCGCGGGGCTGCCAACAATCAGCTGGCCACTACGGAGGACGGCGACCGTCTTGCCGAGCGCGATATTCTTTACGCGCCTGACTACGTCGTGAACGCAGGAGGAATCATCAACGTCGCCGCGAAATATCTGGGCTGGCCCCAAGCAGATTCGAACGCACGGGTGGAAGCGACCGCAGATCGTCTGGCAGACGTGTTCACCCACGGAAAAACGCACGGAGTCGCGCCACAAACCGCTGCAGATCAATTGGCTCGGCAGCGGATCGCCAAAGCCTCGCTGGACGCGCCTGACGAACTCGCTGTCGCTGCGTGACCGTGGACCGATTTCTTATTCGCGGGGTCGGCTCGCTCGACATGCCTTTGCGTGTGCTCGACCTCATGTCGCTACAGGGTGTAACTGTCTATCGTACCGTCATCGACAAAGAGGGGGACGATTATTGCGTCTTGGTCGAGGCTTGTGCGCAGCGCCCACAGCTGATGATCGAGAAAACCCGCGGCATGATCCTCGTCAGTTCGGTTGAACACGCCCTTTAGGAAGGCAAAATCATTAGGCGCGACTTCGCGAGCCGAGAGGGCAGAGCCAGGATTCCGACATGTTCCCGTCTTCGAGGATCAAGACGAACTCCGACGTTTCGTATCTTCCGTCCTGACTTCATCATGCCTGTCCCCCGTGTGCCGAGGGATCATGTATTCGTCTGGTCGGCCGGCACATCACTCGGCAAGTTGGCCGCGCCCGTTTTTTCGGAGCATGCCAAACCTTCAGTGCCAAGACCGTAACAGGTCATGGACACTGAACCCATCGAATAGCCGCGCACCAGCGGATCAAGGGTTTCGTTGCGGGCAACCGCCATTCCGGCAAGATAAAGCATCGGAACGAAATGGTCGGGAGTGGGAACCGCCGCGGCATAATCGGGATGCTCCACGAGGCGCAGCAGATCGCCCGGGTTTTTTGCCAGTTGGTTAACCGCTGCTTCGTCGAAACGCTCTGCCCAGTCGAACGCAAAATCGGGCTGGTTCCAGCGCACGGCTCGGAGGTTGTGAACGACATTTCCGCTAGCGACCACCAGGACGCCGCGGTCCTGCAAGGCTGCCAGTCTTGCGCCAAGGTCAAGATGATAGCTCAGCGGCTTGAGCGCGTTGATCGAGAGCTGCACCACCGGGATGTCGGCCTCAGGGTAGAGGTGGGCGAGCACCGACCACGTTCCGTGATCGAGACCCCACTGATCCTGGTCGAGACCCACCCACTCGGGCTTCACCAGCTCAACGATCTCTTTCGCGAGGTCCGGATCGCCCTTGGCCGGATATTCAAAGTCGAACAGCTCCTGTGGGAAACCGTAGAAATCGTGGATTGTGCGAGGGCGTGCCATGGCCGTCACCGCCGTGGCACCGAAATACCAATGTGCAGAAACCACGAGGATCGCCTTGGGGCGGGGCAACTCAGGCCCCAATGCCCGCCAGGCCGAGGTGTAGCCATTGCTCTCGAGCGTGTTCATCGGGCTTCCGTGGCCGATAAAGAGTGCGGGCATCCGATCCATAAAAAGACTCCTAGTGGTTCACCTTGCTGCGCGAAGGCTTGCGAAGGATACTTCACGCGCCAGTGGCAGGCTCAACGAGTTTAAATTCGGCTTCCACCGCCGATCCGGTTTGGGTTCTGTTCCTTCGAGCGATAATATCGTCATCTGACGCTAAAGCATCTCGAGTGGACGGCGGTCGCGTGGCCTGGGAAATGCCGCGTCGAGTGTCGCAAGCTGAGCGTCGGAAAGAACGATATCGGCGGCCGCGCGGTTCTCGCGCACATGGGCGACTGAACTCGCTTTCGGGATTGCGATGAGACCATCTTGCCGCAACGTCCACGAAAGTGCGACCTGCACGGGGGTTGCGCCAACCTCGGCTGCAATTTTGTCGAGAGCGGGGTGGGTAGAAAGTCGTCCCTGCTCGACTGGACTATACGCCATAACCGGTATGTTATGCTCGGCGAGCCACGGCAGCAGGTCCAATTCGGGGCCTCGCCGGACCAGATTGTAGAGGATCTGATCGGTCACGCAGCCATTCCCGCCCGCAGCGACAAGTTCTTCCATATCGTCGGTATCGAGATTGCTGACACCCCAGTGTCGGATCTTTCCTGCCGATTTGAGCGCCTCCAATGCCTCCACTGTCTCAGCGAGCGGCACCGATCCCCGCCAATGGAGAAGGTAGAGGTCCAGCCGGTCGGTGCCGAGCCGCTTCAGGCTCGCCTCGCACGCACCGGCAAGGCGGGAGCGCGATGCGTTCTGCGGATATGCCTTGCTGACGAGGAACAACTGGTCGCGAACGCTGCCCAGGGCCTCGGATATCAGCGTTTCCGCCGCACCATCGCCGTACATTTCGGCCGTATCGATGAGCGTCATTCCCAGTTCGACACCGGCGCGCAGCGCGGCGATCTCATCGGATCGGCGCTCGAGACGTTCGCCCATCTTCCAGGTGCCTTGACCCATTGAAGGAACCACTTCCCCGCCGGGCAATGTCACGTGTTTCATGTGCTTTCGTCCTATGAGATGAGTTCGATTGTTCAGTCGCGGAAGGCGGATTGGCAGATGACCACCATGTAACGATCATATCGCGGCCGGCCATCGATCGAGTGCCATTTTGGCAATGGAGAGCAGTTCGTCGATCGTAGCGCCGTCGCGCGCCTGAACGGACATGCCTTCCATGACCGTATTGATGAATTTGCCTAGCACGGCCGGATCGGTGTTGGCCGCAAGCTCGCCCTGTGCGGCGCCGCGTCGCAGACGCTCGATCAGGAGGGCCTCCGCCGCGATACGCTTGTCGCGCAGCAGGCATTCGATGGCGGCGGACGCCGGCGAAACGGCTGCCGCTGCCGAATACATGAAGCAGCCGGCCGGCGTTCCAGGTTCCGAGAATGATGACGCCGCTCGTTCCAGCAGGCCCTTGACGGCCTCGTAAGTGGACAACGCCGGATCGTTGATGGGTGCATAGAGGTGGACGCTGAACGTTGCGGCGTAGCGCTCGATCACCGCCGCAAACAGCCCCGCCTTGTTGTCAAACGCTGCATAGAGACTGGCAGCGGCGACGCCAGTCTCCGCCACCAGATCGGCCATCGATGTCGCCTCGTAGCCGCGCTGCCAGAACAGCCGCACCGCCTTGTCGAGCGCAGCGTCAGTGTCGAACACTCGAGGGCGACCTGCGCGGCGACGGGCTTTCGTCTCTGTCATCTCTGGTGCACGATATGGAACGATCGATAAATAATATCTTGAAACTGGTGGTCTACCCGCTTACAGAACGATCATTCAATAATCAAGGAGTCTCCAATGAGCCGTATCGTCCGTATCCACGAATATGGCGACGCCAACGTCCTCAAAATTGAAGATGTGGCAGTACCCGCGCCCGCGGCCGACGAGGTGCAGATCGCGGTGAAGGCGATTGGCATAAACCGCGCCGAGGTAATGTTCCGCAACCATGCCTACCTTCAGGAAGCCGAGTTCCCGAGCCGCCTTGGCTATGAGGCTGCCGGCACTGTCGCTGCGGTCGGCGCGGACGTGACCGGGTTTGCGGAAGGCGACGCCGTCAGCGTCATCCCCCCGCTCGATATCGCGCGCTGGGGCACTTATGGCGAAGTCGCCAACGTGCCCGCCCGCCTCGTCGTCAAGCATCCGGCGGCGCTGTCGTTCGAGGAAGCGGCGGCCGTGTGGATGCAATATGTCACCGCCTGGGGTGCACTGGTGGAGCAGGCGAAGCTCGGCGAGGGCGATTTCGTCATCGTCATAGCTGCTTCCAGCAGCGTCGGCCTTGCTGCCTTCCAGATTGCGCGGATGGTCGGCGCGACGGTAATCGCGACGACGCGTACCGGCGCCAAGCGCCAGGCCCTGATCGATGCCGGCGCACATCATGTCGTCGCGACCGAGGAAGAGGACCTGGTAGCGAGGGTGATGGAGATAACCGATGGTCAGGGTGCGCGCGTGGTGCTCGATCCGGTCGGAGGACCGTCGTTCGAGCCACTGACCGAGAGCATGGCACGCGGCGGCATCCTGCTCCAATATGGCGCGCTCAGCGACGAGCCGACGCCGTTCCCGTTGTTCTCCGTGCTGGGCAAGAGCCTCACGCTCAAGGGGTATCTCTACAGCGAGATCGTCTCGGACGATGCCGCCCTCGATCGCGCCAAGGCGTTCATCGTGGCGGGTCTGGAATCGGGCGCGCTCAAGCCGCGGATCGCGCGCACCTTCCCGCTCGACGCCATCCAGGACGCGCACCGCTTCCTTGAATCGAACGACCAGATCGGCAAGGTCGTCGTTACGGTCTGACCGGCATAGCGGCGCTGACGCAACGGACTCGCACCACCAATCAGTTTAACTCAACGAAGGTATCCCAACATGAAATCTCGCGCCGCTGTTGCCTTCGAGGCCGGCAAGCCCCTCGAAATCGTCGAAATCGATGTCGCCCCACCGCAAAAAGGCGAAGTCCTCATACGGGTGACGCATACCGGTGTGTGCCACACCGACGCGTACACGCTGGAGGGGAGTGATCCGGAGGGTGTTTTCCCGGTGGTTCTGGGCCATGAGGGCGCGGGCATCGTTGTCGAGGTCGGTGAAGGCGTCACCAGCGTCGTGCCGGGCGATCACGTGATTCCGCTCTACACCGCCGAATGCGGCAAGTGCGACTTCTGCCTGTCGGGCAAGACCAACCTGTGCGTCGCTGTCCGCGAAACGCAGGGCAAGGGCTTGATGCCCGATGGGACCACCCGCTTCTCGTACAATGGTCAGCCCCTCTATCATTACATGGGCTGTTCAACCTTCAGTGAATATACTGTCGTCGCCGAAGTCTCGCTCGCCAAGATCAATCCCGAGGCAAACCCCGAACACGTCTGCCTGCTCGGCTGCGGCGTCACGACCGGCATCGGCGCAGTCCACAATACCGCCAAGGTCCAGCCCGGAGACTCGGTCGCCGTGTTCGGCCTCGGCGGCATCGGCCTCGCGGCGATTCAGGGTGCGCGCCAGGCGAAGGCGGGTCGCATCATCGCCATCGACACCAATCCGTCCAAGTTCGAGCTGGCACGCCAGTTCGGTGCGACCGAGTGCATCAACCCCAAGGATCATGACAAGCCCATCCAGCAAGTGCTGATCGAGATGACGGGCTGGGGTATCGATCACACCTTCGAGTGCATCGGCAACGTCCACGTCATGCGCGCCGCGCTTGAATCAGCGCACCGTGGCTGGGGTCAGTCGATCGTGATCGGCGTTGCCGGCGCGGGCGAGGAAATCTCCACCCGCCCATTCCAGCTCGTCACGGGCCGCGTATGGAAGGGGTCCGCTTTCGGCGGTGTCAAGGGACGGACAGAGCTCCCCGGCATGGTCGAGGACGCGATGAAAGGCGATATCGATCTGGCCCCGTTCGTAACCCACACGATGGGTTTGGAGGAGATCAACGAGGCCTTCGAACTGATGCACGAAGGCAAGTCGATCCGCTCAGTCATTCACTACTGACCCACCGATCCGAAGCGGCGCGAAGCGCTCGGATCGACAACTCAGCCGTCATCATGGCCCGACCCCGGCCATGATGACGCGCCCTCTGGCAAATGGGCAACGCGTCGCGATGCATTCATCTTTTGCCCGACCGTGATGAACCACGGGCCCACGGGCGAATAAGGCAGGAAGACTGAAGTGAAGAGCAAGGATATTCACGCGACGACGCCGGCCACCGATCATAGGCATGCAGGGCCGCCCGATTGCGTGCAGGTTCGCGGCGCGCGCCAGAATAATCTCAAAAATATTGACGTCGATGTACCGCACGACGCCTTCGTGGTGTTCACCGGCATATCGGGCTCGGGCAAGTCATCGCTCGCATTCGGCACCCTTTATGCCGAAGCCCAGCGACGTTATCTGGAATCGGTTGCGCCCTATGCCCGTCGCCTGATCGACCAGGCCGGCGTGCCGGAGGTCGACGCGATCGACGGTTTGCCGCCTGCGGTCGCGTTGCAGCAGCAGCGCGGCTCGGCCAACGCGCGATCCTCGGTCGGCAGCGTGACGACGATCTCCAGCCTGGTGCGGATGCTTTATTCCCGCGTCGGCGAATATCCGCGCCATCAACCCATGCTCTATGCGGAGGATTTCTCCCCCAACACGGTCGCCGGCGCCTGCCCGACCTGTCACGGCATCGGGCGCGTCTATGACGCGACCGAAGAGACCATGGTTCCTGACGACAGCCTCACCATTCGCGACCGGGCGATCGCCGCCTGGCCGACCGCCTGGCATGGCCAGAACCTGCGCGATATCCTCGTTTCGCTCGGCTATGACGTCGATACGCCGTGGCGCGACCTGCCGAAAAAGGATCGCGACTGGATCCTCTTCACTGAAGAGGCACCGACGGTGCCGGTCTATGCGGGCCTGACGCCCGCACAGACCCGGACGGCGCTCAAGCGCGGCATGGAGCCGAGCTACCAGGGCACCTTCACCGGCGCGCGCCGTTATGTGCTGGAAACCTTCGCCAACACTAAAAGCGCGCTGATGAAGAAGCGCGTCTCGCAATATATCATCGGCCGCGATTGCCCGACCTGCGACGGCAAGCGCCTGAAGCGCGAAGCCCTGTCCGTGAAGTTCGCGGGCCTTGACATTGCCGAGCTCGGCGACCTGACGGTGTTGAAACTCCGGGATTTGCTCACGCCCGTCGCGCATGGCGAATACGGGGGCGCCGCGGCGGTCCCGAAGGGCCATGTCCTCGGCAAGGCGGCCCGCGATGCGGCGGTCGAACGGCGAGTCGCGGCAGGAGGTTCGGCGCACAAGGCTGCGCCCGACGTACGCCGCACGCCCAATCTCTCCGACGAGAAGCGGGTCGCCGCCCAACGCCTTGCCTGCGAATTGATCGAGCGGCTGGATCCGCTGATCGATCTTGGCCTTGGCTACATTTCGCTCGACCGCAGCACGCCGACGCTCTCCTCCGGAGAGCTGCAGCGCTTGCGGCTTGCCACGCAATTGTCGTCACAGCTTTTCGGCGTGGTCTATGTGCTTGACGAGCCTTCGGCAGGGTTGCACCCGGCAGATGGCGAAGCCTTGCTCACCATCCTCGAGCGTCTCAAGGCGGCGGGTAACTCCCTGTTCGTCGTCGAACATGATCTCGACGTGATCCGCCGCGCGGAATGGCTTGTCGATGTCGGGCCAGGAGCCGGGGAAAAGGGCGGTGAAGTCCTCTACAGCGGGCCGATAGAGGGGCTTGCCGACGTCGAGACTTCGATCACCCGCCGCTACCTGTTCGCAGAGCCGCTCCGCAGTGAGCGCACACCGCGCGATCCCAAGGCATGGCTACGCTTGGAAGGGATCAGGCGGAACAATCTCCATGGTCTCGACGTAAAGTTTCCCATCGGCTGCTTCACCGCTGTCACCGGCGTCTCGGGATCGGGCAAATCCAGTCTTGTCAGTCAGGCGCTGCCCGAGCTCGTCACGGAACACCTCGGCGGCTCCCCCGTGGCCGAGGAGGAGGCTATCGATCCGCTGCTCGATGTTGCGCAGAACGACACTGAAGGACGCATTGTCGCAGGCATGGAGCATGTTCGCAGGCTGGTGCGGGTCGATCAGAAACCGATCGGTCGCACGCCGCGCTCGAACCTGGCCACCTACAGCGGCATGTTCGACCATGTGCGACGGATCTTCGCTGATACGCCGCTCGCCCGCCGGCGGCACTACAGCCCGGGAAGGTTCTCGTTCAACGTTGCGCAAGGCCGCTGCCCTGTGTGCGAGGGCGAGGGATACGTCATGGTGGAGCTGCTGTTCCTGCCGAGCGTTTTTGCCCCGTGCTCGACCTGTCATGGCTCTCGCTACAACCCGCAAACGCTCGAAGTCGAATGGAACGGGCGCAATATCGCCCAGGTGCTCGAACTGACGGTCGACGATGCGTGCGATTTCTTCGCTGGCGAGGCATCTGTGATGCGCTCCCTCGATGTGTTGCGAGAGATCGGTCTTGGCTATCTGAGGCTCGGTCAGCCGGCGACCGAGCTGTCTGGGGGGGAGGCGCAGCGCATCAAGCTGGCGACTGAACTGCAACGCGCTCAACGCGGCAACACCATCTACATCCTCGACGAGCCAACTTCGGGGCTTCATCCCTCCGACAGCGACCGGCTGATGCAACACCTGCAGGGCCTCGTAGACGCCGGCAATACCGTCGTGGTCGTCGAACATGACATGCGCGCCATCACACAGGTGGACTGGATCATCGACCTTGGACCGGGGGCCGGGGAAGATGGGGGCCGTATCGTTGCCAGCGGCGTCCCTGACGTCGTTGCGGAAGCGGAAGGCAGCCTCACCGCCCGCTATCTCAAGTCGGCGCTGTAGGTCGTAAATCTGGTCGAAGGCACGTCGATCAGGTGCACCTCAAACCCACGCTGGAATGGGTCGATTCTGGATGCGAGAGCCGGCGAGGTGTCACCGCGGATTGACGCGGCTCAGGGTTCGATTGCCCGTGAGGTGGGCCATGTTCGTGTGATACGCGGCGTGGCGGACGGCCAATCGCTGGCCATCCGCCACGCTTGCTTTGTGCAGACCTTATCCATGGAGATGGCCCTCACGTGGTTCGTCGAAACGCCCCGTCTTAATTCCCTGCTGCGATTTCCTCGACGAGTTTGGCACAGAAGGCGGGCAAATCATCGGGATCGCGGCTGGTAACAAGCCCGTTGTCGACCACGACTTCCTCATCGGTCCATGTACCGCCGGCGTTCTCGATATCGACCTTCAGCGTCGGGTAGGACGTCAAGGTGCGACCCTTGAGCACGTCCGCCTCGATCAATGTCCAGGGTGCATGGCATATAGCCGCGACAGGTTTTTTCTGATCGAAGAATGCCCGGATGAAACCGATTGCCTCGTCGCTGCCGCGCAGCTTGTCGGCACCGACGGTCCCTCCGGGCACGACAAGTCCGTCGAAATCGTCGGCTTTGACATCGGAAAACGTCTTGTCGATAGTATAGCTGCCGCCCTCGTCAAGATCGCCATTGACTGTGCGAGCCTTGCCCGGTTCAAAACTGACCACGGTCACTTTGCCACCAGCGTCCTCGACAGCTTGCTTGGGCTTCGAGAATTCTGGTTCTTCCGTCCCGCGGGGTGCGATCAGAATGGCAACTGATTTGCCTTCTAAAGTCATAATTTATCTCCTATTGCGTCCAAGATTAAGGTCAGATGCCCGGCTTGAGCACGACCTTGGTCCAACCGGCATCGCGCTCGTCGAAATGCTTGAAGGCGTCTGGTGCCTGATCAAGCGGCAGTCGGTGCGAGATGATTTGGGCAGGATTGGCCCGGTTTTGCTCGATAAGCTTCATCAGCCGCCGGCTGTATTGCTTTACATTGCACTGGCCGGTGCCCGGGCCCACCGCTGTCGACTGAGCCGGCGCCGCCGCGCTTTTAAAGCTTAGCCGTGCGCGAAAGCCTTCGCCGCCGCCTCGGCCACGCCCTGGTCCTGCTTGCCGGTGCCGCCCGACACGCCCACCGCGCCGATCACCGTCTCGCCCTTCTTCATCGGCACGCCCCCGGCGAAGATCATCACCTTGCCGTCGTTGGAGGCATGGATGCCGTAGAAGTCGGCGCCCGGTTGGGAGAGCTTGGCCAGCGCCTTGGTCTCGACGTCGAACGCGCGCGCCGTCCACGCCTTGCTTATCGCGATGTCGACGCTGCCGCGCCACGCATCGTCCATCCGCGCAAACGCCAGGAGGCAGCCGCCCGCGTCCACCACCGCGATGTTCGACGGGCTGCCGATCCGCTCGGCCTCCGCGATGCCCGCATCGATGATGGTCCGCGTGTCGTTCAGGTCGAGTGTCTGGATGGTGTGCATGGCGTCTCTCCTTGGCCAGTTCGGGGAAAGCTGTTCAGCGCACGCCGCCGCGCGCGGGTCGCCCCGCGGGCGAGAGCGACGTGCTAGGGTGCCGACCGCTCCGCTATTTCGCGGCCAGCAGGGTGAACTTGTGAATCTGCGGCGGTTCGGAAAACAGTTCGTCTGCCTTGTCCATCAGTGCGGCGGCAACCTTGCCGTCAAGATGGGCCTGCCGATCCTCCTCTGTCTCGAACGTATCGAAGATCGCGTACGCACCGGGACCTTCCTCGATCGCGTACCAGGTCTGAGTGCCCGGCTCAGCTTGAACGAGCGGCAATGCCGAGGTCAGGAAATCGGCGACATCGCGCTCTTTTCCGGGCTTGGCCTTCAGCGGTACATACAGGGCAAGTTTGGGCATAATTTACTCCTCAAGTGAAACGGACAGATATTGTTTGGCAATCTAACAGACGAGCGGGCCGGTACGTTCCCCAAGAGGCGGAGCACACGCAGCCCCGCCTCCTCGTCGAAATCAGAACTCCTGTGCGGTCGGCCGGATGACGATCGCGTTGATGTCGACGTCATCAGGTTGTTCGACAGCGAACGCGATAGCACGCGCCACCGATGCCGTCGGGATGGCCTGCTTATAGAAGTCGAGCACCGTTTCGGCAGCCGTGCCTGATGTCGTGAACTTCAAATCGCTTTCGACAGCTCCAGGCTCGATTGACGTGACCCGGACCTTTTCCCCCACCTCGTGGCGCAAGCCTTCGCTGATCGCGCTGACGGCAAACTTGGTGCCGGAGTAGACCGTGCCGCCCGGTGCGAAGACCTTGATACCCGCAACCGAGCTCAGGTTGATGATGTGACCGCTGCCCTGCTCGAGAAAACCGGGAAGGGCCGCCGCGATGCCGTAGAGCGTACCCTTCAGATTGACGTCGATCATCTGGTCCCACTCGTCGGTGTTGACCTCGGCCATCGGACGGATCGGCATCAGCCCAGCATTGTTGATCAGCACGTCGAGGCGGCCGAAGTCGGCAATGATTGCGGCGACGACGGACTGGACCGCCGATTTGTCGGTCACGTCCAGCGCGTAGCTACGTGCCGTGCCACCGTTTGCGGCGATGTCAGCGACGACCTCGTCGAGCCTGTCCTTGCGACGCGCGGCGATCGCCACCTTCGCGCCGCGTTCCGCGAGAAGACGCGCAGTTTCCGCGCCGATGCCGCTGCTGCCGCCGGTAATGAGAACGACCTTGCCTTCGATACCCTTTGTCATGATTGCATTCCTTCAAGTCAGTTGTTGATTTTTTGCCGGATCGCGGCCCCGCGCGAGCCTGCCCGGCCTGATGGGATCACTGTGAGCGCAAGAGGACGGGCCCGGCGCCCACCCGGATGCGGAGCAGCTCGTAAGGCTTGCGGCGTAAATCCCGTCCGCCGTGAAAGCCGGGCTGGCGGTGGAGCTGGTTGGCAGTAAAGTAGAGATAGCCGTCGGTGCCGATCGACAGTGTGTCGGGCCAGCTGATGCGGGGGTCGCTGACTACCGTCGTCCAGCGGCCCTGGTCGAGCACGCGGATCGCGTTGTTCTCGTAATCGCCGGCGAACACGCGGCCCCGGTCGTCTTCGGCAATCCCGTCCGAGGCGCCTTTGCGCCCCAGGCTGCGTACCGCGCGGGCCAGTTCCTCCTCGGACACCGCGGGGTCACGCAGCATGGCCGTGGGGACCGCGTGCAGCGTGCGACCCGATAGTGGCCCGTAGTAGAGCAAGCTGCCGTCGGCGCTAAGCCCGATTGCGTCGCTCGCGATTGCTAGCGGCGTCACGGGTCCACCAGCGGGACGGTTCATCAGCACCACACCGTCGACAACCGGGGTGAAGCCGGGCTCCGGGTTGGTCGTCACATGGTTCGACAGGCGCCGGATCGCACGTCCGCTGGCGATATCGACGACGATGATGCCGCCGACACCGGCGTTGCTGCTGTCGGTGATGTAGGCGACGCCCTCGGCGCCCTGACGCAGATCAAAGCGCACGTCGTTGAGGTAGGTCGTGGGCAGCACCACGCTGGGCGGCAGGACGATCGTCTTCACCACCCGGTTGGTCGCAAGATCGATCGCCACCAGCTTTGCCCCGCCGGCCTGCGGCTGAGAGAATTTAGGCGCGGCCGTGTCGAGCACCCAGAGGCGGTTGGCGCCATCGGCCACCACGCTCTGCACCGAGATGAAGTGCCCCGCCGGGTCGGCCGGATCGGGCCGGTTGGTCGCGGCGTCGGGATAAGGCACCGCCTTGCCGTCGACCAGCTCGGCAACCGTGAACGGCGCGTTGTCGCCCCATTGCGGGAAGTTGACGAAGATGCGCCCGTTGGGGGCGACGGTCACGCCAGTCGGCATCGCGCCATCGAAGGTCGCGACCTGTTCGATCTGGGGCGCGGATGCACCCTCGCGGGTCGTCGAGCAGGCAGCAAGCGAGAGGGCAGCGCCAGCGGCCAGAAGCAGTTTGACGGAGATTTTCATGGGATCATTTCCTTGAGGATGCGGCCCGCTTCGTGGGGCTCGGACCGGAGATATTGCGGGGGCGCCTTTACCGATGCGCCAAGCGCCGCAGCGGCGTGCCAGGGCCAGCGCGGATCCCACAGCGCAGCGCGGGCTATCGCTATGGCGTCGGCCTGCCCGTCTTCGAGGATGCGCTCCGCCTGGTGCGGATCGGTGATCATTCCGACCGCCACGACAGGCATGGCGACCGCGTCCTTGACCGTCCGGGCCAGCGGCACCTGATAGCCGGGACCGACCGGGATCTGCTGGCGCGGGTCGAGCCCGCCGCTGGAAACGTGGATTGCCGAACAACCGCGCCGCTCCAGCTCCTGTGCAAACAATGCGGTTTCCTCCGCTGTCCAGCCGCCTTCAACCCAGTCGGTCCCGGAAACGCGGACGGTCACCGGGCGGTCGGCCGGAAACACTTCGCGCACGGCATCGAACACTTCGAGCGGGAACCGCATCCGGTTGTCGAAGCTGCCGCCGTAGTCGTCGCCGCGCCGGTTGGAGATCGGCGAAAGAAACTCGTGGAGCAGATAGCCATGCGCGGCGTGGATCTGGATGGCTTCGATGCCGAGCCTGCCGGCGCGCCGCGCGGCATCCGCGAACGCCTCCCGGATGCGGGCAAGCCCTGACTTGTCCAGTTCGACAGGGGGATGGTCGTCCGGAGCGAAGGGAATGGCGCTGGGTGCCACGGTCTGCCAGCCATTCTCCGAATCGGAAGCGATCTGCGTTCCGCCGTGCCACGGCTTGGCGCAGCTCGCCTTGCGCCCGGCATGGGCCAGCTGGATGATTAGCGGCATGTCCGACCAACGGCGCACACTTTCGAGCACGCTTCGCATCGCCGCTTCGGTACGGTCATCGTACAGGCCGACGTCACCGTAGGTGATGCGCCCTTCCGGGCTGACCGCCGTCGCCTCTATCGTCAGCGCGCCCGCGCCCGAGAGCGCCAACTGGCCGAGATGCATCCGGTGCCAGTCGGTCATCGCGCCGTCGACTGCCGAATACTGGCACATCGGCGCGATGACGATGCGGTTGGCGAGCCGCAGCCCGCCAACCTCAATCGGATCGAACAATTTCGCCATCACCATTCGCCCGTGTTGGGCATGGAGGCCCAGGGTTCGGCCGGAGCCTTGGGTTCGCCCTTCTGCAGCAGTTCGATCGAGATCCCGTCCGGCGAGCGGACGAACGCCATGTATCCGTCACGCGGGGGGCGATTGATCGTCACGCCGCCCGCCTGCAGCCGCGCGCACGTTTCGTAGATGTCGTCGACCCCGTAGGCGAGATGGCCGAAGTTGCGGCCCCCGGTATAAGTCTCGGCAGGGCTGCCGTCCTCCGGCGGCCAGTTGTACGTCAGCTCGACCTCGGCATCGCCCTGCTCGCCACCGCCGCGGAAATCCTCGTCGGCGGCAAGGTAGATCAGCGTATAACGCCCGGCCTGGTTCTCCATGCGCCGGGTCTCCTTGAGACCCAGCAGCGTGAAGAACCGGATCGCCGCCTCGGGATCGGCGACGCGCACCATGGTGTGGAGATAGCGCATGATCAGGCAACCTTGTCCTTGAGGGCTTCCATCACGAGCTCCGCGGTGCGGGTAGCGCTGGCGGGGTTCTGGCCGGTCACCAGATTGCCGTCGCGCAGGGCGAAAGGGGCAAAATCGGGGCCGCCCTCGTGCTTGCCCCCAAGTTCCTTGAGGCGCGTTTCGAGCAGGAACGGCACCGCCTGATCGAGGCCGACCGCGCGTTCCTCGCTGTCGGTGAAGCCCGCGACACGGCGGCCAGCCACGAGGGGAGTGCCATCGGCCTTCTTCGCCGAGACCAGCCCTGCCGGTCCATGGCAGACGGCGGCAACGATCTTGCCTTCGCGGTCGAAGCGTTCGACCAGGCGGGCCAGTTCGTCGCTGCCGGGGTAATCGAACATGGTGCCGTGGCCGCCGGGCAGGAACAGCGCGTCGTAGCCGGCGGGATCGATGCTTGTGAATACAGGGGTGCTGGCAACCTCGGTCTTCAGGGCGTCGTCCTTCAGATAGCGCTCGACCGAAGCGTCGTTCTCACCGTCGGCGTTGACGCTGCGCTGGTCGACGGGGATGGCGCCACCCTTGATGGAGGCCAGCGTCACCTCGGCGCCCGCATCGCGGAAGGCATAGTACGGGGTGGTAAGTTCCTCGAGCCAGACACCCGTCGGTTCGGTGCCGGGAGTCATGCGGTCGGCGGATGTGGCCACCATGAGAATGCGGGTCATCGTCAATTGTCCTTTTCCATTGATGTCGGGGGCACGAGCAAACGCAACCGGCGCAGCCGCACCCGCCACAAGGGCAGCGGTGAAAGCTTTCAGCAGTTGGAGGCGATTTTGCATTCGCTCGTTCCTTTCGGCGGCCTAGATAGGCAGGGAACGGCATCATGAAATCCAGCGGGAATGGTGGACGGCCATAAATTCGCTTATGGAACCGGAATGTCCCTCCTGCAGTTGCGCACCTTCGTCGAAGTCTACCGCCGTCGTTCACTGAGCGAGGCGGCCCGGGCAATCGGCATCACCCAACCGGCTGCTTCGCAGCACATCGCATCGCTCGAGGCGCAACTGGGCCGTCCCTTGTTTGATCGCCATTCACGGGGTGTTCGACCAACAGTAATTGCCGACGATCTCGCGGCTTCGATCGGAAGCAGCCTCGACACGGCGGAATCGGCACTGGCCAGCGCGCGGGCCCGATCGTCGCGCATCTCGGGCACGGTCCACATCGCCGCGCCGTCGGACCTGCTGGGAGAGATGATCACGCCTCGACTGGCTCCGCTGCTGGAAGCAGGGCTGGACCTGCGCCTGCATATCGGCGGGCGCGAGGCGCTTTATGCCATGCTCCTCGAAGACAAGGTGCATCTGGCCGTCACCGCCTCGCAACCCGAAGAGCCGCGGTTGGCCTTCCATGCGCTGGGCGAGGAACACCTGCGCGCCATAGCCTCGCCCGCCGTGGCGAGCCGGATTGCCGAATTGCCGCTGGTCGAAGGGCTTAATCAAACAGCCCACCTCGCCTACGATCTTGACCGGCCGCTGCTGCGGACCTGGCTCGAGGCGAACCAGATCGAGCTGACCAGCCAGCCTGCCTTGACCGCGCCAGATTTGAGAGTGTTGCGATCCGGATTGTGCGCGGACCTCGGCTGGACGGTACTGCCCGGCTATCTCACCCGCAGCGAACGCGCAGCCTGCACGCTGATCGAGATACCCGCCCCGGTCACGGTGCCGCTCAACGCTTACTACCTCGTGTGGGCACGCTCATCGCTGCGACACCCGCGCGTGGCCATGGCTCGGGACGCCCTGATTGCTGCACTCCGAATATAATTGTGGCCACGCCTGCTCGGCCGTCAGCGCAATGTCGGGTCTGAACCGGTTTAGCGCTGGCGGAAAGAATGGCGGCTTTCGGGATCGTCGGCGACAAGGCCGAACGGCCGGACGGGGGCGCAATCCGGACACACGGGCAAAGCCTATTATTGGAAATTCTCCACAGTTGGTGTGGCGAATTCCAGGAACTTGCGGGTTGCCCCTTCACAAACACTGGCGCGCCCGGCATGAATATGATGGGCACTGTAATCATTGGGGAATTTCAGTTCCCCTACCCCGATAATGTCCGCTTCGCGCCCCCATTCCGGAAATCGGAGATACAAATGCCGATCTCGAAAGCCGACATTCTCCAAGTGCAAGGCAGACTGTTCGCGTAAGGCTTTTGACAACACCAGATCAATGATCTAGCAGTTTGACTTCGGGCACTTATTCCGGCGCCCGGTAAGGCAATGCGCCCAAGTCCGGCTCGATGAGCTGTGTGCGAAGGACGCGTTGATGAATTCTCCCGCTAATTCAGGTTCCGTAGAACAAACTCCGATCCCGTTTTCCGAAGGGGTGCGTGTCTGGGCGCGCGTGGCCGCGTTGAGCTTTGGTGGACCAGCGGGCCAGATCGCGGTGATGCACCGCATTCTAGTCGATGAAGAGCGCTGGATCGGGGAGAACCGGTTCCTGCATGCGCTCAATTACTGCATGCTCCTGCCCGGACCGGAAGCCATGCAGCTTGCCACCTATATTGGCTGGTTGCTCCACGGCGTTCGCGGTGGCCTCGTCGCAGGATGCCTGTTCGTCCTTCCCGGCTTCCTCAGCATTATGGCGCTTAGCGTGCTCTATGCCAGTTTTCAGGAGGCCAGCTTCGTCCAGGCGATTTTCTTCGGCATTAAGGCGGCGGTGCTCGCCATAGTCATCGAGGCCCTGCTGCGCATCGGGAAAAGGGCATTGAAAACTTGGCCCATGTATCTGATTGCCGCCGCAGCCTTCGTGGCGATATTCGCATTCGATGCACCTTTCCCGCTGATTATCGCGGCCGCCGCGCTGGTCGGTTTTCTTGGAGGGCATTTCGATCCTGCACGGTTTCTGGTCATTCGCGCCCGTGAAACGACCGAGGACGGGGAGAGCGAGCCGGAAGCCGTGCTTCATACAGGTGGCATGGCGAAAGCGCAGCCTACATGGCGCGGAGCAGTCCGCACGGCCTTGATCTGGGGCAGCATCTGGGCAGCTCCCATAATTGCGCTGATCCTTCTTGTTGGCCCAAATCACGTGTTCACGGAACTGGCGGTTTTCTTCTCCAAGCTCGCGGTCGTGACATTCGGGGGCGCGTATTCCGTGCTGGCCTATATGGCGCAGGAAGCCGTGCAGACGCATGGCTGGCTTGCCCCCGGTGAAATGCTCGATGGGTTGGGCATGGCGGAGACCACGCCGGGTCCACTGATCCAGGTCGTCCAATTCGTGGGGTTCATGGGGGGATATCGCGAAGCAGACATGTTAGGCCCGGTGGCTTCGGGCATCGCGGCTTCGGTCATCGTCACGTGGGTCACGTTCGTGCCGTGCTTCCTATGGATTTTCCTTGGTGCGCCATTTATCGAAAAACTGCGCGGCGTGAAGCTTCTGACAGCGGCGCTTTCGGCGGTGACGGCAGCAGTCGTCGGTGTGATCCTAAACCTTGCCATCTGGTTTGCGCTGCACGTTGCCTTCGCACGGCTTGACGAGGTTCGAGGTTACGGCGCACGCCTGCTCGTGCCGGACTTCGCCACGATCGACGTCGCCTCCGTCGTCATTGCCGCTGCGGCCCTGATCGCCATGCTGCGCTTCAAGATCGGGATGTTGCTCGTTCTCTTCGTGAGCGCACTCATTGGGTCGCTGTATTACCTCGCAACGATGGCTGGCACCTGAAATCACATCCAAGGAGAACTAAGATGAAGCAATTACGCAGAACATTGTTCGTCGGCGGCTTGGCTCTATCGCTATCAGCGATGTCGGCGGCTCTTCACGCGCAGGATAATCTCGGCAATCTCGAGGCGCTAATTTTCGAGGCATCGCACTCGGAGGTCACCATGACCGACGATGGGGTCGCACGCATCGGTTGGACGCGCGCCGACGTGCCGGTGATGGTCGACGGCATGCGCCTCGATCCCCCGGCAGGTCTCGGCTCATGGGCTGCCTTCAAACCCGTCGATGGCGGAGTGATGGTCATGGGCGACACGGTCGTATTCGAGGATGAGATAACAGCCGCGATGGACGCTGCCCTCGCCAACGGGTTGACCGTCACCGCGCTGCACAATCACTTCATATTCGACGATCCGCCGGTCTATTTTATGCATATCGGCGGGCATGGGGAAACCGCCAAGTTGGCAGCGGGTGTAAAAGCCGTCTGGGATGCCATCAAGGAAGTGCGCGCCGCCTCGCCGACGCCGCAGCGCAGTTTCGGTGGCATGACGCCGGATGCAAACGGCACGATCGAAGCCCTGGCGCTGAGCGAAATCTTGGGCACCGAGCCAAGCATCGCCGATGGTGTCGTGAAATACACCTTCGCTCGCCAAGGCCGCATGCACGGCGTTGAGATCGGTGGTTCGATGGGGCTTACGACCTGGGCGGCGTTCTCGGGCACCAACGACCTTGCCGCCGTGGATGGTGACTTCATCATGACCGAGGACGAAGTCCAGCCCGTGCTCCGCGCACTGCGCGAGCGGGATATCCATATCGTAGCATTGCATAACCACATGATCGGCGGTGAACCGATGTTTTACTTCCTCCACTACTGGGGAGTGGGTCCAGCAAAAGAGCTTGCAGCGGCGATTGCTGCTGCCCGTAACGAACAGGCCGAAACCGGATAGGCGCAACCATTCCGATAAAAATCAGTAAGGCAGCGATCGCTTGCACCTCATTGCGACAGGCATTGTCTTCGAAATGGCCGGGACGTGAGTTATGTCGTTAACTTTACGGGGTTGCCTTTGAATGCGATTTGGGTTGCGAACGGATTGTCCGTTTCCTTAGGAAAACGCCCGAAACCAGACTGTCTCGAAGCGGCCCCAAAATGGCTGAAGCGCATAAGCTGAGTCGACGGCAGATATCGGGAAGCAGGAGGCTGTCTCACATGGCCGCTTTGGCGTCGCAATCTGCTGGTCCGCTTCTGGCACAATCCACACTTGGTCTTAACGGCGAGAACGGGGTGGAAAGCTGACACTTGAACTTACAGCACCGGGCTGCCTGAAGATAATGCGAACCAGGCAGCTCCTATGAATGCCAACACTTCGAAGACCAACAAAGGGCGCCAAGCGCGACACTGTTGAGATGTCACTTTGCCGCCCCGTTCCAGACGAGCCACCGAGCCAACAAACCCGAGCCAATTGATGATTAGCAACGGAGCCAAAACAGCTTCGCGTGAAACGAGCGGAACCGCAACAAGGCTGGCAGACGCTATAAGAGAAACAACGGCGAGGACTAGAAACAGGCGCATCCCGGCAAGCCTCTCACGGCAAGCGAACGTCCGCAATTGTTGCCGTGGACGGCTCTCCATCCCTTGGGGGATAATTCCCTCGAGTGAGTCGGAAAAGGAGAGCGAAGATGGAGACAGTTGCGGTAGTAGGCGTGGACCTGGCGAAGTCGGTTTTCCAGATGCACGGGGTAGACGAGAGCGGCGCGGTGGTACTGCGCAGGCGCGTCTCGCGGGGTCAGTTCGTGAAGCTGTTTGCAAAGCTGCCGCCGTGTCTGGTGGGGATGGAGGCGTGTTCCTCCTCGCATCACTGGGCCAGACAGCTGATGGCGCTGGGCCACGAGGTGAAGCTCATGCCGGCCCAGTACGTGAAGCCCTATCTCAAGCGCGGCAAGAACGATGCCGCCGATGCCGAGGCGATCTGCGAGGCGGTAACCCGGCCCACCATGCGCTTCGTTGGCGTGAAGTCGCCCGAGCAGCAGGCAGTGATGATGCTGCACCGGGTGAGGAAGATCTTGACCCGCCAGCGCACCCAGCTGACCAATGCCCTGCGCGCGCACCTTGCCGAGTTCGGGATCACCGCGCGTGTCGGAAGGCTGGGCCTCGATCGCCTGCTCGCTGTAGTGGCCGATCCCAACGATGACCGCCTGCCTACACAGGCACGCGAGAGCTTGGCTGTGCTCGCCAGCCAGCTGGAGATGGTGAAGGAGCAGATCCTCGACAACGACCGGCGGATCATGGCCGATGCCCGCAGGAGCGAGGCGGGTCGCCGCTTGATGAAGATCCCTGGGATCGGACCGCTGCTCGCCAGCGCGATCGTCGCCTCGGTCGCGGACCCGGCGATGTTCTCCAATGGCAGGAGCCTGTCGGCGTGGATCGGGCTGACCCCGCGCCAGAACTCGAGCGGCGGCAAGGAGCGGCTCGGCTCGATCACCAAGGCGGGCAACGGCTATCTGCGTGAGCTGCTGGTGATGGGCGCGATGGCGGTCGTGCGCCATGCGCAGCGCAGCAGCGCGAAGCGCCCCTGGCTGGCCCAGTTGCTCGAACGCAAGAAGCCCAAGGTGGCCGCGGTGGCGCTGGCGAACAAGAACGCCCGGATCATCTGGGCGATGATGACAAGAGGCGAGAGCTACCGCGAGATGCAGGCCGCCTGAAGACACGCGCCTTGCGGCGCTAACAGAGTTGGAAGGGGCATGAATGAACTGATGCAACAAGCCGGTTGAAACCGCCGGAGCAGGACAACCCGAACGACCCGAGCACTTTGAAGTGCGTGCAATTGGACAGGGACCTGAACCGCGCGAAAGGCATCAAGGCCAGCGGTCCATGTGAACCGCACACAAAGGCCGGACACATGGGCGCCTCAACACGCTACGCTAAGTTCAAACTAACCCTTGCCAACGGAGAGCCGTCCACACAGGGGTCGGAAGCGGAAGTTCCACTTTTAGAAAAATTTGGTCAAAAGTAGCCGGACCGCTAGTGGCCCCGAAGTTGCTGACACACCGCATCAGTGCTCGCGGCAAATTTCAGGCTCGAAGGCCCGCCCGGTCAATCTCAGATAATGGGGTTGTTCATGGCAGGTGGCTTTCTGTCCAGACGAGCAGAGCGCGATGGAGGACAGGGATGGGGACGGCATTTTCCACATGTCGGAGCCAGACGACCCATTAACCGTTGGTGTTGGAATGACCCACTCTATTCGTAATTCTCTACTCGCTTGCGCATGCTGCGCTTCTTTAGCGGCCTGCGGCACTACAGATCACGAAGAGAGCAATGCTGAGAACTCGGGCGCGGAGCACGGGCGGCTGCTGACATCTCTGCGTGAGATTGAAGGGTTCTGGCTCATTGAGCGGTTCGAGAATTTCACACCCTCATGGCGAAACGGCACGTCATGGCGCAGCGCATATCTCCAGATCGACGATGACAGGATAACCTACAACGTCGGCTGCAATCAGTCTGGTAATTCAGCTTCCCTCGGTCCGGATGGCATCCTGCGTGATAGCGGCGACGGAACACGCCTGCAGACGCTGCAAGGTTGCGGACCTGCTCGAGAAGCGCGCGACAAGCGCTTCTTCGCTTTCTTCGGCAGTAACCCCGAAGTTCGCAGCATCGGACCGGGGCGCGTTTCCCTAAGAAGCGAGACAGGTGAGTTGGTGCTCATTGAGCCAGATTTCTGGCGCCAGGCGCATAAGCCCGATTTCCGCGAGATTGAAGGGCGGTGGGTGCCGCAAATGTCGACAACCTACGACGGTTGGGGGTCGGCCGGGTTTGGGATTGGAGATGACCCAGGTGTTCTAACGATCGGGCGGGAGCGCCTTTTGTGGTCGCGGTGTCCCAATCTGCAGATTCCTATACGATGGACTGCAGACGCACGGCTGGCAGCGACAGATGATATCGATGTAAGCGCGTGCCCCGCCGTCGGTCGCACGACAAGCAATGGACCGGGAGCGGTAATGATGATGCTGTCCGCCAACCCTGCAGTGATCCGCACCGGAGCAGACAGCATCGTGCTGGTAGATGGATCGGGCGAAGAGGGCCGTCGGCTCGATTTACGATCAGAGGAGAGCGTTCTCGAGCCCCCGCCGCCCCCGCCAATGCCGGAAGGTCACATTCCGCCCCCGGCCCCTTCGCCGCCTGGAAGCTCCCGGTAGCCGCAACAGGTTCGCCTATCCGTACTCAGTGCCATGCACGGGAAGCAACATGCGGGGTTCGTTAACACGCTGCGGTCGGAAAATGATCTCGCAAAAACCGCGTCATCTAGAGGCGCTCCAAGTGGAAGTTTTGCCTTCGCAACCATGGCGGCTGGTCTGAATTGGGGGAGTCAGCGGAAAGGCAGTTTCCCCAGCCCGGTGCCTAAAACCGGACGGACCGCTATCGGCCCAGTTCGTGTCTTTCATCATTTGTTTTTGTAGAGGGTCAAAAGAGACCACCGCACCTATCTCATAGCGCGGCTGTAGCGCACTGACCAAACAGTTCGCTGTTTGAGTCTCTTAATCTAGCCACGGCCGTAAGCGATCCCATGCAATTTCCGCCAACCTTCGCGAGCGTTGACGCACAAATTCCCCGTCCCAGTCGGACGGACATTCGACGAGCGGGATCAACAATCTCGCGTGGGTTGCTTCGGCGAGGATCGCTTCCGATCTTTCGGGCAAGTCATACCCCAACTTTCTGGCTTCTTCGCGCGCGGCCTCGAACGCTTCGGGCGTTCGCGATGCCAAGGCGCGGTAGCTTGCCATCTTTTTCGGTTGGGGATGATTTGACACCACGATGTTGTGGTCGCGATGCAGCAGCGTGAGGTTGCCCAGAGTCTGGAACAGCTCTCGCTCGTCGTAGAGGTCAGCGGGCCAGTCAGTGCTAGCCCCTTGCTGTGGAGCAATGTGCTCGACCTGCATGGGCGAAAGCAGGTTCCACGCGTCCAGCGTCAGGGTTGGATGAACACCTTTCCTGCCTGACACGACCAAACCCGGATTCTTGAGGTCGGGTTCTACGTCGTGCGCCGAAGCTATCAGAAGGAATTTCGCAACCTCGGTCGCGTGCTTGGCTAACAGGCTCGTTTCGACTTTACCGGACCAGCTCCCTTTCTCCGAAATGCCGGCCTTTTCCAGCGCATCGCACAGGACGCGTTTGTAAAGTGCGATGTCGAGCGCGCTCTTGCGTTTGGTGGATGGGTTTCCTGAGAAGGGCCGTGCCGCAAGGGCAGCCTGCCCGTCGCCGGAAAGCATGACATCGCGATACACCGCATCGATGCCCGACGTCGTGCCGAATGCTCCGCGCCAGATCGCAGTGAAGGCAGCGCTCGCCTTGATTGCATCGGCAAAGGCCACCGATTTCTGAAGGCGCTCTTCCGGATCGGCGGATAATGCGGCCCCGAAAAATCTGCTGAGCGGTGGAATCGTGACCGTATGCTTAAGTCCACGCAGAAACTCGAACGCGACCTTCGCCGGCTCGTCGATGTTCGAGAGGCCGCCGAAGCTGGGATTAAGGGTTTCTGCAGGATCCCACGAAGTCGACATGAGATCGGACACATCGCCCAAACGCTTTACGAAGCCCCGCCGAAATTCCGTCCGGGTCTTGTCGTCCGGATCGCCGTATTGTGCGCGCAAGTAACGCCGTTGCTCGTTGAGCTTCTTACCCAGCTTCTGGCCCGTTTCTGCGAGCGCGAAAGCGACAAGAAGTTCGGAGGTCGTGCGCTGCAGCTTGCTCGCGTCCTTGGCGTAGCGATCGACGTATTTCTCGGTCCGCAGCATGTCCGCGTGCGAAGGGGTGGATTGATAATCCTCTAGCCCTTCCGCGTCGATCACCCGGGGCCGAAAGGTTTCGAAGGCGGTGAGCGGTTCGCCGGTCGTATTGAGAGCCTCGAACATATCGAAAGCGTCATCTTCGCCTTCGCTTTCGACAACTGTGAAGGCCATTCGCCTTTGCAAATAGTGAGCAAAAATGATCGCGGCAAAGGCAAGCCGGAAACGCTTGCCCGTGGTCGTCTCGTCATCCTTGCGGAGCCTTTCGGCGACTTCGGATGGGACTTCGAAACCAAAGAGTGCTTCGCCGAAGCCCGCTTTGAGCGCGTGCTCGATCAGGCTGGGCATCTCCTCCTGCGGTTGCACGAGGTCGCGAAGGCGTTTGTTCATATGCCGGAAGACGGCGGCCACATTCTTGTGCGTCGAAGCTTTTTCGCCATCGGGCTCGCTCGGACGAAACTGCTTGGCCTCGGTCTCCTCGTTCTCGATATGCTTGAGGTAGTCCCAAATCAGGCGGGCGATCGCGCTCGAATACCGGGCTTCCGGTTTTGAAGACCACACATCGTCGAAGGATCTGATGAGACGTGGATAGTACCTGTTGAGCGCCTTTCCGCTGCGTTTGTCGAGAATGAAACAATCGCGAAGTTCCGCCATCATCTTCTGAATTTCTTCAAGCAGCCAGGCGCTGCCTTCTTCGTCATCTTTCTCGACCGAGGGCAGGCAGGTCGCCAGAAGATTGTGAATTGCAACAAAAAGCAGAATGAACGTCGAGATGCGCTGCTGGCCATCGATGATCGTCATCACCGGCCGTGGCATCTCGTTCCGGAAATGCGGCTTCACGGTCACATACTGGGTGTCGTGGATCGCGATGATCGTACCGAGGAAGCTGATCGTTTCCTCGCGCTCAGGGAGCAGGCTCAGGCCGTGAAGCGCATCCTCGAACAGTCGATTGACGTTTTCTTTATCCCACCGGTATTCCCGTTGATATGCGGGAATGTAGCAACCCTGCCCCGGGACCTGCAGGAATTGTAAGACGCTTCTTGGATTTGCCCGAAAGGCCTTTTCTACATCGATGGTCAAGAGACCCTACCCCCAGCGGTTGTATCCATGTGCTTTGATTACCTAGCGATATTTCGGCTGGTAAGAAAAGCATGCTCGGGCAAGAGGCAACAGAATTGTGATAGAAGAATTCTCGGACCCGGGACACTCCGAGGCATATACTGGGTGCGGGTTCGCGCCTTCGTTGAGCAGAAAGCTGGCGGCTGGCTATTTGTGGCAGACGAGGCAGCCGCTCTCCTCGTCGGCCAGCATCTGTTCCACCGTCTCATCGGTGATCCGTGCTCGCAGCGGATTTGGCATTCTGCGAGCGAGCGCCTGTGCCTTGCGCTCTTCATGATTACGCTCGATCTCGGAAACCCGCTCCGGCCGCGCCAGTTCTTCGAGACTTTCGTTCTGGGTCCAGGTGAACGGCGAACCGTGCTCGATGGCTGATTTTTCGTAGCGCTTGGCTTCCTCGAAGGCGTCCGGGTGCTCGCGCATCAGCCGCACCCATTCGATTTTCTGCTGGTAAAAGCAGAATGTGCAACCGCTGCGAGAGCGCCAGCGGTAATAGTCCGGCAGGCCGAGTCCGGAGTTTTCCAGCAGGCCGATGACCGATGCCTTGTCAAGACCGGCCTCCCTCAATGGGAAATGGACGTGCATGTTGGGGTGGGTTGCGATCATCCCCGAACGGCTCGGTTCGTCGGCGCGGATCGCGACATAGGAATGCACCTCCACGCCTGCGTCGAGATGCGGTTTGAGCCACTTCTGGAATGGCTGAATTTTCAACTGCCGGGTGCACCAGCGTGTCCGCGGGGAAGGCAGAAAATGGCCGTATTCGGCTAGCCAGAAATCGAAGTCCCGACCAGGGTTGAGCATTTCAATGGGCTTGCCAAGGAAGCCCTCAAGGCGGCCGAGATAATCGTAGACCTCGGGTAGCTCCTTGCCGGTGTCGGTGAAGAAATACCGCACATCGATGTCCGGGCGGTGATCGCGCATCCAGACCGCGAGGGCAGCGCTGTCTCGTCCACCGGACAGACCCAGAACATGCATCGCCTCGCCGGTCACGCTTCCTTCTCCGCGCTGATGGGCACAGTGACATCGCGCTCGCCGTCATCCTCGATATAACGCTGTGCGAGCTCCGCGATCACGGCGAGCACCATATCGGGCTCGAGCTGTGCGGCGTCGAGCGTCTTGCCGATCTCGTCGAGGAGTGGCCCGAGGCGCTTCTGCGCCTCGGTTGCAATCTGTGCTCTGCGGACGACGCTTCGTTCGGTCGACCCGACACCCGCCATCACCATCACCGCGGTCTGGGTCGGTTGCTGGTCGCTGTCGCCGAACAGTTCCACGCGGCGGAACCGGTAGGCGTATTCCGACAGCTGCATCCCCGCCCGACTCGGCTCGAGATCGTGCCACGTCGTCACCGGCTTACCCATCACGAGACCGCAAATTTCCGCCATGCTTTCCGTCGACCCATCGAACTCGGCCAGCCTCGTGATGAAGCCTCGAAGCTTGAGGTCGTCTCCCCCGTGACCCGCTATTCGCTTGGCTCGTTCCACCAACTCGGAGAGATTTCCTGCATCGCGGTGTTTCAGGCCCTCCAGCATCCGGGTTTTCAGATCCTCGATCATGTCTGGGTAAGCGTGATCAAGTTCGCTCAGGACCGTGCGCAGCGCAGGTGCGGTGCCTTCGCCCGAAGCCTCGAGCGCTTCGGGGATGTCGACGAAGAGGAGCTGGTAGGGATCGTCCGCATCTAGCAACAAGCGACGCACATCGATTGCTTGCTTGGAGAGCGTGGCTTGCGCCTTGCGCGACCAGTTGGGAAGGCTGTACGCAAACTGCACGAGCGCCTGTGCTATCTCGAGCGGCTCCTCCGACGGCGCCTCTTCGACGAATTCGCTCGCGACGGCTGCAAACTCCTTCAGCGCGACCGCATTCGCGGCATCGGTCGGAACCGATCTCAGCGCAATATGGTCGGGGTCCTGCAGCAGAAGATCCATGACCAGATCGGATATTGCCGGCTGGAAGGCCTCTTTCGCATAGATCGCAGTGCTGTGACGGCGCGAGAAAAGATAGGTCACGAGCAATAGGGGCATCACGCCTTGCTGCACGCCGTAAGGCGGCTCGCCCCAAGCCCGGTAGATGTCGGCAACACCAACCTGCTCGCCGGCTTCGAGCAGGCCATCGGTTAGCGACCAGAGAGGGGCGAACGTGCTGGTTTCGCCGGGCGGAACGAAGTCCCACCGCTCGCCTTGCCGGACATAGAGACCCGCGCGTTCCAGAACGGTAACCGCTAGGCCCTTCTCGGCCGGATAGCCCTTGATCCCGAAGTGCTGCTCGCCGCGGCCCACTACAATAGCATGCAACAGGGCTCGCAACGCCGCATTGGAATTGCTCGAAGGCCGCCGACGATTGATGAGTTCGGAATGCACGATCGGAGCCTGCCGGAAAGTCCGCCGGGCGATATCGCTTGCTGCTTGCGACAGGCCATAGGAAAGCGACTGCAAATCGAGCGGCTTACCAGTGTCGAACCAGTGCGCGCGCTCGAAACCCTCTCTCAGGAGACCTTCCAGCTGCGCGGACAAATGGGCAATGCGGGCATCGATCTCGCGCCTGGCGGCTGCATCTCCGGCCAGTTCGGGGCTTTCGTTGCGCACGTCTCGCGCGGCTTCGAGCTCGATCGCTGTTTTGCGAATGTCCGCACTGTTCGATGCAAGACCAACAATTACGGGCAGACCGTGCCGATGCTCCGTGCGCGAGACTTCGATCAGACTCGCCTCCGCTTGGCCGGGATCGACGTCGATCCCAGGCAGAAGCAGCAGGAACTTGCCAGCAGCCCCGGCGCTAACCCGAACGTCTTTCGGACCAAGCCCTTGCGGCGCCAGTTCGCCGATTTGTGCGTCGAACCAGCGCGGCGTGCCATATTCGGCGTAATGCCGCTTGGCCAGAATCGGCTGCAGCGAGGCGAGATCGTTCAGAGACGCTATCTCGAGCCGCCCGCGTTCGGCGATGCGGGCCTCGATTTCGCCCTCAATGTCGAAATCGCTGCCGGCATAGATTGCATAGGCGCCGAGATGGCGACGGTAGACCAGCGCCGAAATCTTCACGAGATCGGCAAGCTGCTCTTCGACGTCCGCATCGGAATGACCGAGGCTTGCCGCAATCGTCCGGGATGAGGCTGCCAGACCCGATCCATTGCTGAACAGATCGATGACCGCCACGGTCTTCGCGATCTGCAAGCGCAGGTGGGTGCCGTCGCGGCCCGCCCTCGCTATGGCCTCTGCGGCCTGTGCCCATCGATGGCCGTCGGGCGAAGCCATGATCGCAGGCTCCAGATTGACCTGCAGATAATCCCAAAGTTCTGCCGGTCCGAAGGTTCTTCCCGAGGCGAGTGTCGTGCGCTGAAGGAATTCGGTGAAGCCGCTGGGTTCCGCCGAGGCAAGAAAACCGAACAGGCTGCGTTCGTTCTGGCTGAAGCGCCGCCGGGTGATCGGCCCGAGCAGCGCTGCCGCCGCAGGGTTGAGAGGCCAGCAATCGTCGAGCCTTTCCGCAAGATCCTTGGGCACACCTGGTCGCCGTTCGGCAATCTCGCTGGCAACAATAGCGGCAATTTGATGCGACTGAGGGTGCGAACGCTCTGTCGTGACGGCACGACCGACCAATTCGATGACCTCGTCGACCGCCGTAATGATCGGGACATCCGCAAAGCGGCCCTGAACCTTGCGCCATTCGTCCTGGACGCTTTGCCCGAGGCGATCCGCATAGCGCTCGAAAGCCTGGTGCAGCACGCCCACAACGATAAGTCTTCCCTCGCTGCGATTGGCCGCCTCTGCGAGATCCTGGAAGAAATGGATGTCGACGGCGTGATCGGCAGCACCTTCCAGATATTTGCCCAGTTCGTCGACAACGACGAGAACCCCGCCCTTGGGACGCGCTTCAACCTCGCGTTGCAGCCGCTCGACGATATCGCGCCCGTCAGCGGCTTCCATCCTGGACCGCTTGGTCCGAGCGTGGCCCGGCTCGCCAGCGATTGCGGATGCGACCGCTTCGCGCAGGTCCGCCACCGGGTTGCCCCGCCGACCGCTCACCGGCACGCAGAGCCAGTCTTTGGGCGCACGCCCGAAAACGTCGGCCACTTCGGGCACATCGCCAAGCAGTTGCTTCGCTTCCCTGTAGGCGGGCCCGCGCCCGAGCGAGTAGGAGGCAAGCGCAAGCGCGAGGCTCGACTTGCCGCCGCCGTAAGGGCCCGTCCAGGTGAACGCGCCCTGGCCGTTTGTCGCGAGGCGGAGCGTGGTGGTCAACGCATCGCGCGCCGATCCTTGAAGTACATAGCCGGAGAGGGGATCGGCCTGGCCAAAATCGGCATCGATCCTGATCGATCTTTGGTAGCGCGGGGCGACCGAAACATGGTCTGAGAGATAGGCCTGCGTCATGCCGCGAGCGCCTTGGTGTGCGGATAGGCGCTGGCGATGAAGGAGGCCGGATCAGGCAGGCCTTCTCCCCGCCTGGCAATCGCGCGCACACCTGCGCTGTCGGTCCACAGAAAGGCGCCCTTGGCGACCCTTTCGATATCGACAAGCCGGTCGATCAGCGCATCCTCGTCTAGCTTGAAGATCCGCCCCGGCGATCCGGGCTCGTATACCAGCGTATCGATGGCGAGCGTTGCTTGCTCGGGCGCACGCCTCGCCCAGAAATCTGCAAGCGCAAAAAGGAAGATACCGTCGGGCAAGCCGGGCTTGGGCCCATGGCGGAAAGCGAACGATCGCGATGACACTTCGCGCATAAGGCCAAGTTCGCCAAGTACGGTTTCCACCTGATCGTCAACCGCGCCCGCGCCGACCTTGGCGACATAGGATCTGACAAAGCATTCCACGTCGCGCTTGATCGTTGTGGAGGAGGCCCGCGACCGGTCGAGTTGGGCACACAGCAGCCGGATCGGCTCGGCAATGCCGTCGCGGTCGAACCCATGTGCATTCAGATGGTTGAACGCATAATACCACGTCGTGGCGCGCTCGAAATTGCTGGCGATCTGCCAATGGAGCAGCCATGTGGTCGCGAGGCTTTCCATGAACGGATCGAGACCTGAATCGCGGTCAAAGATGAGATCTCCGAAGGGCGTTGCCTTCAAGGCACCGACACCCCTCTCCGGGTCTTCTTCAATGATTCGGCACGCGAGCGCCCAATGCTTGATCGCCGCAACCATATTCTTGCCGACCCCGAACCGGATGATCCCTTCGTCCTTGTCGAAGGTATTGGGGGCCGGAGCTTCCGAATCCTCGCAGACGGCATCGTAAGCCTTGCGCAGCCACAGCCGCCTCAGCGGGAAGGTTTCATGTCCCGCGAAGCGCGTCTTGACGCCGGGCTGTCCAAGGGGTCCTCTGAGCATGATTTGTTCCTACTGGGGATTTCCCCCAGTTGGCAACCCTGCCCGCGCCTCTTGTACGAAGTTTTAGGCTTCAGGCAGCGGCGCGGTAGGCTTTCTCGTACGCAGCCAAGAGCGCAGTGACGGCACGGTCAATGTCCGCCTCGGAAGTGGTTCGGCCAATCCCGATGCGAACGGACGACGAAGCCTCGTCAAAGGAAAGCCCTTGCGCCAACAGGACGTAAGACGGCTCGATGCTGCCTGAGTTGCAGGCTGAGCCTGTCGATGCCGATAGTTCGCCGCGGGCATGCAAGAGGATGTCTTCCGCATTCACTCCCTCGGCCCTGAGGCTTGTGCAACCCGGGATGCGCTCGGCATGCGGATTGATAGTAAAAGGGCATCCCTTCCTGGTGATCCGATCTTCGAAAAGTCTTTGTAATGATTGAATATGTGTGCGTGCCGACTGGCCGTGGCGCTCGTAAAGCCGCGCCGCCGCTGCAAGCCCGGCGCAAAGCGGAACCGGCACTGTACCGCTGCGTCCGAGAGGCTGCTGTCCACCGCCATCAAGCTGCGGAACGAGCCGTAACCGCTCGGCGCGCGACACGGCAAGCCCGCCGATGCCTTTTGGACCGTAGAACTTGTGACCGGAGAAACTCAGCAGATCGGCACCGATATAAGTGAAATCGACATCGATCTTTCCGACGGTCTGCGCCGCGTCTGTGTGAAACAGGACACCTTGGCGATGACAGATTTCGGCAATCTCGCGCACGGGTTGAATGACGCCGGTTTCGTTGTTGGCGTGCATGACCGATACGAGCGCCGTGTCGGGCCTCAGGGCCTGCGCGATGGCTTCTGCGCGAACGCGGCAATCTGCCCCCGGTTTGACTTCGGTGACCTCGATCCCGGTTTTCACGAGCGAACGGGCGGCTTCCAGCACGCATTTGTGCTCGATCGACGACACCACCAGATGGTTTCCGCGTCGTTCCGCTGAGCTCATGACACCTTTGATGGCGAGGTTGTTCGCCTCGGTTGCTCCGCTGGTGAAGAGGATTTCGTCCTCTCCGGCACCGAGCAGCGTTGCGAGCGCTTCGCGCGATCGTTCGACAATTTTCGAGGCCTGCAGGCCATGCGCATGATCCGAATGCGGATTGCCCCAGTCATTGCTCATCGCATCCGCCATCGCATCGATCACCGAGGGATCGACCGGAGTTGAGGCCATGAAATCGAGATAGGCGGGGCCGGGTCTGCGCAAGGAACAACCTTCATTGAAATCGGTGCACCGATAAGACCAAACCTGGCCATGCAAAGCAACCATGATCGCGCGGCGTTGGAGCTTGGACGGCGGCGACCTTCCGATTTGGCCTTTTCCTTTCTTTCTTATTCTTCGCTCTTCTACCCTCATCGCAGATCGCTATTGCCTGAGGGCAAAGTAATGTCTTTTTGATCTGCCTCGCGAATGCAGCCGATGGTCGGTTGCCGCATCCGAGGCAGTCCATGAGGGTCATCCCCCTTCGATCCGAAGTCTCATCGCGCGGCGCGCGCATGCTGCGCACTGCGCTTGGCGGCGACATCGCCCGCTGGCTCGACGAGCCCGATGTCATCGAAGTCATGCTCAACCCCGACGGGCGTCTCTGGGTGGACCGGTTGGGCGAGGGTCTCGCGGCGACCGAATGTCTGATGAGCGCAGCCGATGGCGAGCGGATCATCCGGCTGGTCGCCCATCATGTCGGCGCCGAGGTGCATGCTAGCGCACCGCGTGTGTCCGCCGAACTGCCGGAAGGCGGCGAGCGCTTCGAAGGTCTGCTGCCCCCGGTGGTTGCCGCTCCCAGCTTTGCCATTCGCAAACCAGCCATCGCGGTGTTCTCGCTGGCCGATTACGTGACGACCGGGATCATGAGCAAATGGCAGGCCACAGCGCTTGCCGGTGCAGTCGCTGCGAAAAAGAACATTCTGGTGGTTGGCGGCACCTCGACCGGCAAAACGACGCTCACCAATGCGTTGCTCGCCGAGGTCGCAGCCACGTCCGACCGTGTCGTCCTCATCGAGGATACGCTGGAGCTGCAATGTGCAGCGCCCAATCTGGTGTCGCTGCGGACCAAGGACGGCGTTGCCACCTTGTCCGATCTTGTCCGGTCGGCGCTGCGCCTGCGGCCCGACCGCATTCCCATCGGCGAGGTGCGCGGTGCCGAGGCGCTCGATCTGCTGAAAGCCTGGGGCACCGGTCATCCAGGCGGGGTCGGCACGCTCCACGCCGGCTCGGCGCTTGGCACGCTGCGGCGGCTTGAACAGCTGATCCAGGAAAGCGTGGTCACCGTGCCGCGCGCGCTGATCGCCGAAACCATCGATATCATCGCCGTGCTCGTGCGCGACGGCACCGGGCGGCGCCTTGCCGAACTCGCCGAAGTGCGCGGACTCGATGCCGCCGGCGAATACGTCCTCGCACCCCTTCCATCCACAACAGGAGACCATTCGTGACCCATATCTTGTCGCGAGCGCACCCGCGCCTGTCCGCTTTGATCGTTGGCAGCGTCATTGCGCTGGCATTTGCGGCGCCCGCCCATGCCGCCGGCTCGTCGATGCCGTGGGAAGCGCCGCTCCAGGCGATCCTCGAATCCATCCAGGGCCCGGTCGCTAAGATCGTCGCGGTGATCATCATCATCGCCACCGGGCTGGCACTTGCTTTCGGGGATACCTCGGGAGGTTTCCGGCGCCTGATCCAGATCGTCTTCGGGCTTTCGATCGCCTTTGCCGCGTCCTCTTTCTTCCTTTCGTTCTTCTCCTTCGGCGGCGGAGCGCTGGTGTGATGGATAGCGGTCAATCTTCTCTGCCGAACGGCTTTGCCGTCCCTGTCCACCGGGCGCTGACCGAGCATATCCTGCTCGGCGGTGCGCCGCGCGGACTTGCCATCGCCAACGCGACGCTGGCGGGTGCGATCGGACTGGGTCTGCAGCTGTGGATCGCAGGCGTCGCGTTTTTCGCGCTCGGCCACATGGTCGCGGTCTGGGCCGCCCGGCACGATCCTCAATTCGTCGATGTCGCGCGGCGGCATCTGCGGTTCCCCGCGGATCTGCAGGTCTGAGCCATGCTGTCCCTGCGCGAATATCGGAACAAGGCCGACCGGCTTGCGGACTTCCTGCCATGGGCGGCGCTCGTCGCCCCCGGCGTCGTGCTCAACAAGGACGGCAGCTTCCAGCGCACGTCTCGCTTTCGCGGGCCGGATCTCGACAGCGCGACCCCTGCCGAACTGGTTGCAACGACGGCGCGCCTGAACAGTGCGCTGCGCCGGCTCGGTTCGGGCTGGTCGATCTTCGTCGAGGCCGTGCGCCGTCCGGCACTGGATTATCCCGTCTGCGCATTTCCCGATCCGGCCTCGGCACTGGTCGAACGAGAGCGCGCCGCGCAGTTCGCAGAGGAGGGCGCGCATTTCGAGAGCCGCTATTTTCTGACCTTCCTATGGATGCCGCCTGTCGAGGATGCCGCGCGGGCTGAAAGCTGGCTCTACGAAGGAAAGGCCGAGAAAGGCGTGGATCCGCGCGAGCTTCTCGAGGGCTTCGCCGATCGGACCGACCGGCTGCTGCGCCTGTTCGAAGGGTTCTTTCCCGAGGTCCAATGGCTCGATGATGGCGAGACCCTGAGCTATCTTCACAGCTGCATCTCGACGCGGATGCACGATGTACGCGTTCCCGAAACCCCGATGCATCTCGATGCGCTGCTTGCCGACGAGCCGCTGACCGGCGGTCTCGAACCGCGCCTGGGTTCGGCCCATCTGCGGACACTGACCGTGATCGGCTTTCCGAGCGCGACATTCCCCGGGCTGCTTGATGATCTCAATGCGCAGGGCTTTGCCTATCGCTGGGCGACGCGGGCGATCATGCTCGACAAGAGCGATGCGACGAAGCTGCTCTCGAAAATCCGCCGGCAGTGGTTTGCGAAGCGCAAATCGGTCGCCGCGATCCTCAAGGAAGTGATGACCAACGAGGCCTCGGTGCTGGTCGACAGCGATGCGGCCAACAAGGCCGAGGATGCCGATGCCGCGCTACAGGAGCTGGGCGCTGACCATGTCGGGCTCGCGCTGGTCACCGCGACCGTTACGGTGTGGGACGAAGAGCCAGCGCTTGCCGCCGAGAAGCTGCGGCTGGTCGAGAAGGTCATCCAGGGACGCGATTTTACCTGCGTGACCGAAGGCATGAATGCGATCGAGGCCTGGCTCGGATCGCTGCCCGGCCATGTCTACGCCAATGTTCGCCAGCCCCCGATCTCGACGCTGAACCTTGCGCATATGATGCCGCTTTCGGCCGTCTGGGCCGGACCGGAAAGCGATACGCATTTTGACGCGCCGCCGTTGTTTTACGCCAAGACCGAAGGCTCGACCCCGTTCCGATTTTCGCTTCATGTCGGCGATGTCGGACACAGCCTCGTCGTCGGTCCGACCGGGGCGGGCAAATCGGTCTTGCTGGCAATGATGGCGCTGCAGTTTCGCCGCTATGCCGGGTCGCAAATTTTCGCTTTCGATTTCGGCGGCTCGATCCGTGCGGCCGCGCTCGCGTGCGGCGGCGATTGGCAGGATCTGGGGTCGGGTCTTTCCGAGGACAGCGACGAGGCGGTCCTGCTGCAACCGCTGGCGCGGATCGATGAGCCGGCACAGCGCAACTGGGCTTCGGAGTGGCTCCAGGCGATCCTCGCTGCGGAGGGTGTCGCAATCGATCCGGAGACCAAGGATCATCTGTGGTCGGCGCTGAGCTCGCTGGCGAGCGCCCCGGTCGCTGAGCGCACGCTCACCGGACTTGCTGTCCTTTTGCAATCGCAGGCATTGAAGCAGGCGCTTGCCCCCTACTGCGTCGGTGGGCCGTTCGGACGGCTCCTCGATGCCGAAAGCGAACGGCTGGGCGAAGCGAGTTTCCAGGCGTTCGAGACCGAAGGGCTGACCGGATCGGCGGCTGCGCCCGCCGTGCTGTCCTATTTGTTTCACAGTATCGAAGGTCGCCTCGACGGCTCGCCCACACTCATCATTATCGACGAAGGCTGGCTGGTGCTCGACAGTCCGGCCTTCGCCGCGCAGCTGCGCGAATGGCTCAAGACCCTGCGCAAGAAGAATGCGAGCGTCGTTTTCGCCACTCAAAGCCTTGCCGATATCGAGACCTCGGCGATCGCGCCGGCGATTATCGAAAGCTGTCCGACGCGAATCTTCCTGCCCAATGACCGGGCGGTCGAACCCCAGATTTTGGGCATCTATCGCCGCTTCGGACTGAACGACCGCCAGATTGAAATCCTCAGCCGGGCAACGGCCAAGCGCGATCATTACTGTCAGTCCTCTCGCGGTAATCGCCTGTTCGAACTTGGCCTTGGCGAAGTGGCGCTCGCCTTTGCCGCCGCTTCTTCCAAGAGCGACCAGCTCGCTATGTCCCGCATCATCGAAAAGCATGGTCGGAGCGGCTTTGCCGTCCACTGGCTGAGGTATCGCGGCCTCCACTGGGCCGCCGAATTGCTCGGCAGCGATGCGCACTCTTCCGACCCCCCAAACCCACCAGAAGGAGACCTGAAGTGACCTCTCGAAAAATCGTCCGCAGCATGGCCATGGGCACCGCGCTCGCCTTGGCGAGTACGAGCACCTTGGTATCAACGCCTGCACACGCCCAGTTCGGCGGGATCGTTTACGATCCGTCCAATTACGCGCAAAACGTGCTGACTGCCGCGCGCACGCTTGAGCAGATCAACAACCAGATCCGCATGCTGCAGAACCAGGCGACGTCGCTCATCAACGAGGCGAAGAACCTTCAGAGCCTGCCGCTGACGATCGTGCAGCCCCTGCAGGACCAGATCCGGCAGACCCAGCAACTGCTGAACGAAGCCCAGCGCATCGCCTACGATGTCCGCACCATCGAGGGCGCTTTCGACCAGCATTACAAGAACGTACCGCTCGGTGCCTCGCAGCGGGCGATGGTCGAAGGCGCCGAGGCGCGCTGGCAAAACAGCGTGGCGGCCTTCGAAGATGCCCTCAAGGTCCAGGCGGGCACGGTTGCCAATATCGAAGGTTCGCGCGATGCGCTCGGCAGCCTCGTTTCCGCAAGCCAGTCCGCCACGGGCGCCTTGCAGGCAGCACAGGCTGGCAACCAGCTGCTGGCATTGCAGGCCCGCCAGCTGGCCGACCTGACCGCCACGATCGCCGCTACTGGCAGGGCGCAGGCGCTCGATGCCGCCGAACGCGCGGCGGCCAAGGCACAGGCGCGCGAGCAGTTGGGGCGGTTTCTCGCTATTCGTCCGCGCTATCTGCCCGGCGGATCGGACTGATCCGCGATGGACACCAAGCTCCTCGCGCGCACCGGTGCCGCTGTGTTCGTCGGTCTCGCCATCGCGACGACGATCGTCCAGCTGCGCGAGGAGCCCGCGCCGGTGCGGCAAGCCGACCGGCGCATATGGGTGCCCGACGGCGATCCGCTGCCGGCACAGCTGAGGGTTTGCGCTCAAATCGGCGAACTGGCGCTGTCCTCGCCCGATTGCCGCGCCGCCTGGGCCGAGAAGCGCCGCCGCTTCTTTGGCGTCGATCACCCCGAGGCTTATTCCGGGATCGGCGACAAGGCGCTGCCTGAGTCCTTGCCCAGTGAAGCGCGAAGGGAGAACTGACATGGGTGGCACCGGTGTTGTCGATCGCTTCCTCGCGATCTTCTCGCAATATATCGACAGCGGCTTCGGGCTGCTTTCTGGCGAGGTGGCGTTCATCGCGACCACGCTGATCGTGATCGATGTCACGCTCGCCGCCCTTTTCTGGAGCTGGGGCGCGAACGACGACATCATCGCCCGGCTCGTCAAGAAGACGCTCTTCGTCGGCATCTTTGCCTACATCATCGGCAACTGGAGCGCGCTCGCCAATATCGTGTTCAACAGTTTCGCCGGGCTAGGCCTGAAGGCGAGTGGCTCGGGGCTCGGCGCAGGCGATCTGTTGCAACCGGGAAGGGTGGCGCAGGTCGGCATCGATGCCGCCTGGCCGCTCCTCGAATCGATTGCCGATCTGATGGGCTATGTCGGCTTCTTCGAGAATTTTCTGCAGATCATCATTCTGCTGGTCGCCTGGGCGATTGTCATCATCGCCTTCTTCATTCTCTCTATCCAGCTGTTCGTCACCCTGATCGAGTTCAAACTGACGACCTTGGCGGGTTTCGTGCTCATTCCCTTTGGCTTGTTTGGCAAGACCGCATTCCTCGCTGAACGCGTGCTCGGCAATGTGGTCTCGTCGGGAATCAAGGTGCTCGTTCTCGCCGTCATCATCGGCATCGGTTCGACGCTCTTCGCCGAATTCACCGGCGCCATCCCCGGCGAGCCGACCATCGAGGATGCGCTGGCCATCGTGCTCGCCAGCCTCACTCTGCTCGGTCTGGGCATTTTCGGGCCGGGGATCGCCAATGGCATTGTCGCGGGCGGTCCGCAGCTCGGTGCAGGCGCTGCTGCGGGCACCGCGCTTCTTGCAGGCGGTGCTGCGGTTGGCGGCGTGGCCGGTGCCAAACTTGCGGGCGGCGCGGTCGCCAGTGCTGCCTCTTCCGTCGCGCGAGGCACCTCGCGCGCCGCCGGAGGTGCGACCATGGCCTATGCCACCGGTTCGGCGGGCAAGAGCGGCGGCGCCGCGGTTGCAGGCGGAATGGCGGGTGTTGGCCGCGCAGCAGGCGGTGCCGCCATGTCGCCGCTGCGCAAGGCGGCAGACATCGCCAGGAGCAATTTCCGCGACGGGGCGCGTGCGTCGGTCGGGAACATGGGTGGACGCATCGTGCCTGCTCACGGTGCTTCGTCACCGGATCCGGAACAGACGAACGGCCCGCCGGCCTGGGCGCGGTCCATGAAGCACAGGCAAAGCCTGGGGCACTCGGCCTCGCTTGCCGCGCACACCGTGCGCTCCGGTGATGGCCATGGTGCAGGCGCTTCCATCGACACCAAAGAGAAGGATTAGCCTCCAATGTTCAAACGGCCTTCGATCCGGTACGCAAAAACGCCTCAAGCAGAGACGCCCTACCAGCGCGCGGCGCAGGTCTGGGACGAACGCATCGGTTCCGCGCGCGTCCAGGCAAAGAGCTGGCGCTACGCCTTTTTCGGCGCGCTCGGCCTGTCGGCAGCGCTGACCGGCGGGCTCGTGTGGCAGAATGCGCGCGGCACCATCGTGCCCTGGGTGGTCGAGGTCGACAGGCTCGGCGAGGCTCGCACCGTCGCTCCCGCCGCTGCGGATTACGAGCCGACCGATCCGCAGATCGCCTTTCACCTCGCGCGGTTTATCGAGCATGTCCGCGCTATCCCCGACGATCCAATTGTAGTGCGCGAGAACTGGCTCAGAGCCTACCGGTTCGCCAGCGACAAGGGCGCCTTGGCACTCAACGATTATGCGCGGGCCAACGACCCGTTCGCGGCAATCGGCCGCGAACAGGTGGCGGTCGATGTCACCAGCGTGATCCGTGCCTCCCCGCGCAGCTTTCGCGTGGCTTGGGTCGAGCGGCGCTACCGTGACGGCGCGCTCGCCGAAACCACTCGCTGGACCGCCATTCTCGGCATTGCCGTCCAGCCTCCCAGAACGCCCGACGCGCTCACCAGCAATCCGCTCGGGATCTTCGTCACCTCGATCAACTGGTCAAAGGAGCTTGGCTGATGACCCATTTACTTCAACTCTCCCGTCCGCCGCTGCTCGCAGCCGGCGTTCTGCTCCTTGCCGGATCGCCGGCAGCAGCGACGCCTGCGCCGCAGGCCCAGGCCGCATCGCGTGCGATCACCGCCTCCGACCTCGCCGATGCTTCCCGCCTTGCTCGGGCCTTGGCACATGCCATCACCCCTTCGCGGCAGGCCTCCCCCACTGCCGCGCGCCGCTCCCCTGCCTCTGACCCCGCCCCTAATCCTCAGAGCCATGTGGGAGCGGCGAACGAGGCCGCCAGGATCGAACCGGACAATGCAGGATTCGACAATGCCATCCAGCGCTATGCCTATCGCGAAGGTGCATTGTTCCAGGTCTACGCCAAACCCGGGCAGGTGACCGACATCGCCTTGCAAGAGGGCGAAACACTGGTCGGCCCCGGGCCGGTCGCGGCGGGTGATACCGTGCGCTGGATGATCGGCGACACGCTGAGCGGCTCGGGAGCGACGCAACGGGTTCATATCCTCATCAAACCGACGCGGCCCGATATCGCAACCAATCTGGTCATCAATACCGACCGCCGCACCTATCATATCGAACTGCGCGCCAACCCGGACATCTATATGGCCTCGGTCAGCTGGTCCTATCCGGCGGACGAACTGATCGCGTTGCGCCGCGAAGAAGAGCAAGCGGCGCGCACAGCACCAGTCGCCGACGGGTTCACGTTTGAGGCGCTCAATTTCGATTACCGCATCTCGGGTGACAAGCCTGACTGGCGCCCGCTACGGGTCTTCGACGACGGACAGCGGACCCTGGTCGAGTTTCCACCCGATATCGCCCAGGGCGAAATGCCGCCATTTTTCGTGGTGGGCGCCGGTGGCGCAGCCGAGCTGGTCAACTACCGGGTCACCGGGCGCTATCTCATCGTCGACCGCCTCTTCCACAAGGCCGAACTGCGCCTCGGTGCCGGTCGCAGACAGGTCCGCGTGAAGATCGAAAACCGCAAGCGGGGGCGGTCGTGAACGAGGAAAGCAAGACCGAGCCGCCACCCGATGCCGAAAGCATCGTTCAATTGCGCGGGGAAGGACCGCGCGTGGTCAGGCTCTCGCGCAAGGCTATCGGCATTGCCAGCGCCGCGGGTCTGACCGTGCTTGGCGGTATACTGCTCTACGCCCTGCAGCCGGCTTCGCAGGACGTCGGCGAAGAGCTAGTGAACACCGACGGAATCGCTGTGGCAGACGGACTTGCCACGGCCCCGACGGACTATTCCCAGGTTCCGAGATTAGGGCCGCCGCTACCGGGCGATCTCGGTCAACCGATCCTCGAGGCGCAGGATCGCGGGGCTGTTGCCGCGCTTCCACCGGTCGGCGGCCCGCCTCCAACACCGTCCCAGCGGGCTTCGCCTAGCCCCGAGGATATGGCGCGCGAACGCTTGGAACAGGAACGCGAGGCGGCGCGCGGCAGTCGACTGTTTTTCGGCAGTGGGACACCCGCCGCCAATTCCAGTCCGGCAGCTTCGGGGGCTGGGCCGCAACCCCCAGCACCAGTTCAGCCATCCGTCTCAACCGCGCGGCCGAGTTTTCTCGAACGGCCCGCCGACATGCAAACGGCGTCCGTGCAGCGGCTTGAGGCGGTGCCATCTGGCTGGCTGCTTCGGGCCGGGTCGATCATTCCGGCAGCGCTGATCACCGGTATCCGGTCGGACCAGCCGGGCCTCGTGACCGCGCAGGTGACCGAGAATGTCTATGACAGCCTGACCGGGCGGCACCTTCTGATCCCGCAAGGTGCGCGCCTGATCGGTGAGTACGAGTCCGATGTCGGATTCGGCCAACGTCGGGTGCTGCTGGCCTGGACCAGGCTCATCCTGCCCGATGGTCGCTCGATCGTGCTCGATCGCCAGCCAGTTGCCGATCCCTCGGGCTATGCCGGGCTGGAGGACGGCGTCGATTACCATTGGGGCGGTGTCGTTAAGGCGGCGCTCGTTTCCACTTTGCTCGGGATTGGCGGCGAACTCGGCGCAGGCGGAGATGATGATCTGATCCGCGCCGTTCGCCGCGGCAGCCAGGACAGCATTAATCGGGCGGGCGAGCAGGTCGTTGCACGCGAGCTTAATATCCGCCCGACTCTGACCATTCGGCCCGGCTTTCCCGTACGCGTTCTGGTGACGCGCGATATTGTGCTGGAGGGTGAGGCATGACCCGGCTCAAACTCTCCGACATCACCGATGGCAAGCCCGTCAAGCTGACGATCGAGGTCCCTGCGCGGCTCCATCGCCGGCTCGTCGAATATGGGGTCGTGCTCAATGGCGGCGTTTCAGAGGGCGCACCCGAGCCCGCAGCTCTGATCCCACCAATGATCGAGCGCTTCGTGGCCAGTGACCGGGATTTTGCCAAGGCACTTAGAAGGACGCCCACAATATCCAAGCAATAATTGCCGACAGTGTCCGGATTTTTTCTGATTTTTCTCGGCAACAACTTAATGCAAATTGCGCCAATAGGTACAATTGCGCTGTTTCATCAGGCATGATTGGCCTTATCGTGACGTAGGGAACTCAGGATCCTCGCGACCGGGTTGCGATGCGCATGTCCAGGCGCTCAAGTTAAAGGCATCGCTGCACTTGCCAACGAGTGCTTCCATCGCCCGGTCGCACCTCATTTACCGGACTATCTGTTTATAATTCCATTATAAGTTGGATCATAATTGAATCGAAGAACATGCTCCCAAGGCGGCTGATAGAGTCGCAACTGCAACCTTAGGAGCTTATCATGAAGGACTTCGAGAACGCCGACAGCGAGGTTATCGATCTCGGCAAGGCGACAGTCGAAACGAAGGGCGCGGGCCAGTTATTCGTCGATGCCGGCATCGGCAAGCAGAATTCCACCCCCGGCCTCGTCGACGACTGACTGAAGGCGGAGCGCGGGCCGGTGACGCCCGCGCTCCCGCCATCTGCACCCATGGCAATTGCTGCAGAAGACGTCTCGGCTCTGGCCTGGTGTCGCATCGGGGAGCAACTTGTCTTTCTTGATGTCGCGCGGGACCGATATTTTCGGCTGCCCCCGCAAAGCGAACGCGAGTTCCTCGCTGCGGGGGAGAACAACGCCCGTGGTGGCTGGGCCCAGCCCGACTTTCTTCCGCGCCCATCAGATTGGACAGAACCCGCGAAGACCTCACCGGCACAGGAGAGAGGAGCTTTCAACCTCGCGCGGGTCGCGCGCGCCTTGTGGATAGAGCGCCGCATTGAGACCCGGATCGCATCGACCTCTTTCCAGAAAATCCTCGAGAACCACCGCCGCCTCGTTGAACGCCGGGCTTTTCGGCGCGATATCCTGAGTGGGCAGGGTAAAGCGGTGGTCCATTCCTTTGGCCAGACCCGCTTGCTCCGTACCTCGGCCGATCGATGTCTTCCCAGATCGCTTGCCCTTTCCAGCAATCTGGCTGCAGTCGGCGATGCAACTTTCGTTGTGCTCGGTGTGAGCCTTCATCCGTTTCGTGCCCATTGCTGGGTGCAGCATGGCGAGACCGTGCTCAACGACTCGATCGAGGAAGTCTTGCGCTATACCCCAATCCTTGTCGTATGACGCCGCTCCGGTTCCTGCTGGCTATTCCCCATGGTGCAGTTATGTCGGGCCTGCCCCGACACGTTTCTCGGCCGGAAGAGGCGATTGCCGGAAACCCGACACTGTGGATTGCTCCCGGCGTGTCCAGCATCGCGGTCGCTAGTGATGCAATACTAATTGGCGCACTCTTCTCGAAATCAAGTTTTGGCTCGATCTCGGACGAAAGGGATATCGAGCCGGTCGCTCCCGATACCGAACAATTCGCGCGGTACCTGAAGAGCCGATACTGGGGCGCCTATGTTGCGATCCGGCATGACCCATCGAGATCTTCGATCGGGATTTTCCCTGACCCATCCGGCCTTGCGCCGGTATATTCGATGGAAATCGCCACGCATAGACTGGTCGCAAGCGATCCTCTCCTCTTCAATGCGACGATAAATTATCAATCGATTGCGACGCATCTGCTGCGGCCTGAACTCAGGTGCCGCACCACCTGTCTGGACGGTGTGGAGGAGCTTGTCCCGGGTGTCCTGGTAGAATTCGGTCAAACAGAAATGCGCCAAAAAGTGCTATGGGAGCCGAGCACAATGTTGCCAGGTGAGCAAGCGCCCGGTTTCGAGGAAGCGAGCGAACATCTGCGCGCCCTGAGCGTTTCCGTCATGACTTGCTGGGCCGAGTGCTTCGGTCGGGTCGGGGTCGCACTATCAGGTGGCGTCGACTCCTCCTTGGTCGCTGCGGCTCTGGCAGTCGGCGGGATCGACTTCGATTGCGTCACTATTTCGACCGCTGATCCGAGCGGCGACGAGCGTCTGCACGCGCAATCTGTCGCTAGGGCGCTCGATGTTCGGTGTCTTGAGCGGACGCTTGATGCAGCTGCGTTCGATCCGTCCCGATCCGCCTCTCGGGGACTAGCGCGACCAGCTCGGCGCGCATTCCGTACCACCTTCGACGATCTGCTTGACGCGGCGCGCACGGAGATGGCGGCCGATGTGATCCTCGACGGGAACAACGGCGATAATCTGTTCTGCTATCTTCATTCGGCCGCGCCAGTCGTCGACCGACTGCGCGCCAGCGGTCTTAACCGAGCGACGTGGCAAACGGTCCTCGATATGTGCCACATTACCGGATGCAGCGTGCCTGTCATGCTTGCCGCGGCGCTGCGGCGCATCCGGGGAGCAGGACCGAAAGATCCTTGGCCCGAAGATTCGAGCCTGTTGGCGTGCGATGTTAAGGAGATCGAGCTCGATCCATTGACCCCTTGGCTCGCTGGATGGACGCCACACCGGTCGGGCGCAATCGATCATCTGCGGCTACTGATGCATGCCCAGAATCATCTCCATAGTGTGGCCGAGGACGGGAGACGCTTTTCTCCACTCGCAAGCCAGCCGCTCGTCGAATACTGTCTCGGCGTCCCCAGCTGGGTTTGGAGTCAGGGAGGGCGCAACCGTGCACCGGCGCGGTCCGCCTTTGCCCGAGAGTTGCCAGTATCGATCCGAACCAGAACTTCCAAAACCGGCCCCGACAGCTTCCTGCGCCTTGCTTTCGCCCGCCACCGACCGGTCGTTCGTGAGCGACTTCTCGGAGGTCTCCTTGCGACCAATAACATCCTAGATCGATCTGCGCTCGCGTCGGCCTTGGACGTAGATGAGGTCACTGACCTTGTGTTGATCGAACGCCTGATGGACTTGCTCGAGGCCGAGAATTGGGCACGCTCATGGAGCCGTTGACGCCGGAGGATAGCAGTGGAGGTCTGACCGTTCCGGTGCACCGGGGAACGCCAGCCAGCGCGCGTATTGGGGCATCCTCGGCGCGCTGCAATCCAATTGATGCGCGAGCCAGAAGGAGAACCAATCGATCTGCCAGCGGTAGGTGGCGAGCCGGTGTGCCGGTTGCCAGCGATAATGTGTCTCGCCCGGAAAAACACGCATCTCGATCGCTTTGCCGCGATGCCGGTAGGTCTCCCACACATCGAGTGCAGCCTCGTATTCGCTATCCGCAGCCAGGATCAGTATCGGTGTATCGATGTTCTCGACATTGCGAAGAAGCGACATCGGCTGCCAGAACGCGTCGGCCGCACCGTCGAAGTAGGGGTATCCCATAGCTCTGAGGTAGTCTGTAAAGCGCGGGCCGGCCACCAGCGCGAAAGAACCGCTGTCTTCGCAACAAGTCGTAAACGAGGCGGCGGAAAACAGGTCCGAGTTGATGAGTGCGAACTGCGCTGAAGCCCCTCCGTCGCTGAAGCCGGTTATTCCAATTCGGCGTTGATCGACCGCTCCAGAGCCTACTGCTAGTTCGATCGCCATTTCGAGGGACGACAGCACCGAGCGGCGATCGGCCCAAGGCTCCTCGAGCAGCGTCCGGGTCTCAATCTCCGATCGAGCCTCCCTCACAGCAGGCAGGAAACCTGGACGTGCGAAACTAAGGACCGCGAAGCCGCGCGCGGCGAGCGGCTGGATCGGGACATCGTCCCCCGTCCCGCCTCGAAGAAAGCCGCGGCTGGAATAGCCCGCCACGACCATCGGGAGCCGTTCCCCTGCGCGATGCCCAGGCGGCAGCACGAGGTCGGCAAAGCTTTCCACCCCGTAGGCATTGCGGAAGCGTAGGCGACGCACTTCCCCCCAGCGCGTGTCAGCGAATTGCGGATTTGGATCGTAGACGATGCGCTGCGCGCCGCTGCCCAGGTTAAACGCGACGATCCTGATCGGGCGTGTCGATCCCTCTCGGGTACAGATTGCCTCCCGCCCAGCCGACTTGCACCCTGCGATGACGTCATCGGTTTCGAACACGCGCTCCGGGAGCGCCTCGTCATTGTCCCAACGTAGCAGCGCAGTCCGGCTCCTTGCCCAGCCTGTACGCTGCAAGGCCATCAGCGAGGTCCCATCGGACGACCACCACAATTCGAAGATCCCTTCGCACTCGCTTCTCGAAAAGACCCTGCGCCTGCCGTCGGGATCGGCGATCACGAGCCGGGTGGGACTCAATATTTGCTCCGGTTCCTTTGGTTCAATCCACGCCAATCGGTCTTGTGTGCCCGTTCGCCACATCGTCGCAGTGGCCGAAGTCTTGCCTGGTCGCAGCGGTGCCAGAATGGCGCGCTCCTCCGCCGTGGCAACACGTGTGTAGCCTTCGGAGAGCGATGCGAAGGTATATCGGGCCGTTACCTCGCCCGTAGGGATGGGGCGGTCGGAGAGTTGCGGCGCGAAGCGTTTGTCGTAAAGAAACCCGCTGTTCCCCTCTTCAGCAATTGCTCGAGCAGCCACGTGGATCCCGGGCCTAGTGGCAACGACCAAGCCTTTGCCATCTGCCGCCCAGGCAAAGGCATCGATGTCGTCCGCGAGGTCCGTGGCCTGGCGGGGGGAAAGGCCTCCGTCCGGGTCCGCCAGCCACACCTGCGTCCTGCCCTCTTCGCGGCGCAGAAAGGCGACCAGTGTCCCGTCCGGTGACCAGCGTGGCGGATTGGGCCGCGGCCAACCGGCCTGAACGAAAGAGAAATCTCGTAGCGAATAGTCGTCGGCAATATAGGCGCCACCGCGGGCGATTTCGACGGGGAGGCCCTGGCCCGAGATCGGCAGGACCAGCAAGCGCTGGCAGTATTGGTTCTCCCCGGGATTACCCCGACTGACGAGCACAGCGATCCGCTTCCTGTCCGGAGAGATGCCCAACGCGGGTGAAGAACCGGGGACGGGCGAGCCAATGTCGGCGATTTCGGCGAGTTCCGCGATGCTCATCGGAAGCGCTTCTGCTTGCGATGTAGGCGCGCTTTCGAACGCAGTACACGGATCGCCGCCGCTCTCGCTGGGCGTTGCAACAGGAACGATGGATTGGGCCAATGCCGCAAGCAGTAGCGGGCTCATCACCAGTGCCTCCGGACGCCCACGGAGACAAAGCGGCCGATCGGCGAATAGTTCGTCGAATCGTAGGGAGTGTCGTAGGGGCCGACCTGCTCGATGCCTCTTGGTGCCTGATCGAAGAGGTTCTGGATCGAAAGAGATAGCTCAAGGCCTGGCTCGCGACCGTCACCCTGATCCAGCGTGTAAGTCGCTGCAACATCAAGCGTCGCGCTCGGAGCCAGGCGCCTTTTGTTTTCGAACCGACGATCCAAAAGCGCCCCAGTGTAGTTCAGGGAAACACTTGTCAGGAAGCGATCTAATCCGAGACGCGCTGTTCCGCGCAGCCGGTACTTGGGTGGATTGAAGACCGTCCCGGCGAGTGGAACGATCGGTAATGAGTCGACGATCCGCTGCTCACTCTCGAGCCAGCTGCCCGAGAGGTCGAACCCGACCGATCGCCTGTCGCCGAGCTCATGGTTCCAATCGATACGCGCATCGACGCCGTGGATGGACCATGTCGCGACGTTGATGCTACGATTGTCGATGATTGCGATCACGCTCGCCGGGTCGAACGGCGCGCCGGTGAAATTCTCAAGGCCAAACTGCGCTCCATTGATGAGCTCGTTGATCGCGCCAAGGGTGGGCGTGAAATTGATTAGGCTGGCGTATGCGGGATCACCGTAGGCGGCAAATACTGACCCCGAGATAGGAGCGACGACCCGGTCGGTGAACCGAGTATCGAACCAGGTACCTGAGATCGTGATCTCCGGGATGCTGGAGGGAGAAAAGTCGAAGCCGGCTGTCCAGCTTCTTGCGCGTTCGGCCTCGACGTCGGGATTGCCGCCAGCTGAGGCAATGATCGTATCCGAACCCGTTCCCGTGCCGACAAATGATGCCGGGACCGCGATTGCCTGGTAGAAGACATACTGCTGGTAGAGCGTTGGGGCCTTGAACGAACGAGTCCAGCTCGCGCGCAAGGTAATGCTGTCAACAGGAGCGTAGCGCACGGCGATCCTTGGCGTTGCCTGCTGGTCAAGGCCCAGATAGTCCTCGTAGCGAACCGCCGCGGTCACGGTGAGTTCGGCGATCCAGGCCACGTCGTTTTGCGGGGAAACAAGGGGCAGGTAGAGTTCGCCGAAAGCGAAGCGGGCTTGGCGCTTCACATCGAAATTCGTGCTTATGGTGCCATCATTGCGCTCGTAAGCCAGACTGTTGTCCCGAAAGCCCGCGCCCATGGCCAAGCGCACGCTGCCGCCCGGTAGGACGAAAAGAGGCCCTTCCACACTCGCCTCAAGCGTGGTGGTTTCATTGAAATATTGACCACTCGCGTCAATCGGCTCCGATCCCGCGATTGCAAAGGCGCCGTCCAAACGGGTCTGGTCGCTGCCGTAGACAGCGGCAATTTTCGCCTCCCAGCCATTCCCGATATCGAACGCAAGGGCTGGCGCGATCGCATAGCCCTCCAGCTTCGGGTTTTGGGTAATGCGAAACGCGGGCGCACCATTCGTAGCTCTGGTGGTGCGCCGGGAGTAGAAGCCGTCGATGGTTGCGCGGATGCCCGGTGTCAAATCCTGATGCGCCGACAAGGTCAAGGCATGACGACGGATGTCCGGATAAAGGGTCACTTCAGGATCGAGCGTCGCGGCGTATGAACGCTGATCGGCCCTGATCGATGAATTATGGGCGTAATCATAAGCGAGCATAAGTCCGCCGCCCTGCCATCCGGTGCCGCCGACGGCATCGAATTGCTGGCGAAAGTAGCCGCCGTCGGTTGCGGCACCGAGTTGTCCCGACGTCGTGAGACCATCGAAGTCGCGCCGGAGGATTACATTGATAACGCCTCCCACGGCATCCGAGCCATAGAGTGCCGATGCACCATCTGGCACGACCTCGACCCGGTCGACCGCCGCTAGGGGAATTGCCGAAATGTCTACCCCCTGAAAGGCCGAGTTGTAGGGGAGCCTATGGCCATTGAGCAGCGTGAGCGTGGCATCGGCACCGATGCCACGCAGGTTGGCGGTGGAAGCCGAATTGACATTTTCGTTGACGAACCCTGCACCGGAGCCGACCCCCGGGTTCTGCCCTCCAGAGAAATTCTGGGGTAGGCTGCGGATCGCTTCACCCAGATCCACTTGGCCGGCCTCGACGATCGTCTCGCGATCAAGTTCGATGACTTCACCGATGACCCGTGCGCCTCGGATTCGCGTTCCCGTGACAACGATCGCAGAACTTTCGTCGTCCAAAGCCGTATCGCCAACCTCGGCAGCGTTATCTTGTGCCTGTTCGCCTGGACTGTCTTGGGCGAAAAGAGGAGGAGCGGCACTTACAAATGCTGTCCCGGCTAGAAGGACGGAAAGTGTGCGATTTCTCAATGACATTGGGGTCTCCCTGTTCCGGCGCGGTCGGGCCGCTTCAGAGAATGACGCTCACTTTTTCGAACACCTTAGTTTCATTTGAAATAAAAGTTTGAGGGGGTCTCTTTTTGCCGGGTGGTTGCAGTCACCGACTGTGCCCCAGCGCTTGGCGCAAATGCGCTAGAGCTTTCATCATATGATAATCGACGGTGGGCAGCGCGATGCCTAGCTCGAGATGTATCTGACGGTAGGATTTCTTCTCGATACGATTCATCGCGAAGATACGCGCGGTCTTTTGCGGGAGCTCCGCGAGCGCGACTTCCAACACGTGCCGGGCTTCACGAACGTGTACGGCATCTTCTTGCGCGGCGCGGCTTGGCGCGTCTGCGTTCTCCAGAAGTGGCTGCGTCCTGATCCGGCACTTTTGCCGTCGCGCCTCGTCAACCAGCAAGTTGAATGCAATCCGCCTCAGAAAGCCTGCCGGATTGACGAGCTCCGTTAGCTGCTTGCTGGTCGCTGCACGCAAAAACACATCCTGTGCTAGGTCGCGGGCGCGTTCGGGCCCCACGCGGCGGGCAAAATATGCGATCAGTCCAGCCCGTTCCTCGCGGTAGAGGGCATCGAGTGTGCGGCGGCGGCCGACCGTTCGGCTCACTTTCGCAGCGCAATATGCGGGGCCCACGCACTGCGGAGATTGGTGCCGAACTTCGGCGGCAATTTGCGTCATGCTTTGAACTTGGAGGCGACCGCAGCCTGAGTTCGCCATGGCGAACTGCGTGCGGGTTCCAGGTCTGTGCCGCCGTCCGGGCCCTGGCTTGTGCCCCTTGATCGGTTCGGCCGCCGGGCCTGCGATGGACCGGCGTGCATGATGTCCGGCGGAAATATCCACGCGGACGGTGCCAAAATATCAATCCGCGCACAGTCAATCTGCCTAAGATAGGAATGACTGGCAAGAGGTGAGTAGAGCCGTTTTGGATGCCCTTGTGGCGGCGGTAGTCGCCGTCTCTAAGAACGCCACGGTTTCAACCAACATCAGATCAAACATCCCCAATACTGGGGAAGGAGATACCTTGGTCTCGGAATGTCCGCCCGGTGCTGGCTCCTCTAGCGCGATCGGTGAGAAAGGAGGTGCTCCATGGCTCGACCATCAGACGGCGAGACCCAGTTCGGCGAACTCGATCTTTGCGACTTCGCGCAGGAATTCCTGCGCCGAAACAACGCATATCGACGCGCATTCGATCAGACTTCGCAAAGCGGCATCAGCAATGCGCGAACTGCAGCTTCCCGTCGTATGGCGAGAACATGGGGCCTCGAATTTCCCGATCGATCCCAAGCTCTCGTCGAATGAGAACCCTGCTATCTGGCGCGCCGAAGACAACCCACAGGTCATCGTACTGGCTGCCGCTGACTGCGATGCTATCCTCGCCACCGCGGCTGTCGTCGCCGATGAAGCAGATGACCAAGAGCGCCATCTTGTCCTGACTGAGCGCTGGCAGCGCTACCGGCTAAAGGTCGTGCAGCCGGTGCCGGGACAAAAGATTTCGTATCTTCTTTCTGCCGATGAGTCGCTCGAGACACGATTGACCGCATTGCAGTTCTTCAACTCGCGACCATCCGGCCAGACAGTCAGTACCGTTGCTTCACCGCTCCGACCGACACCCTATCAATCGCACCGGTTCCTGCTGATGCTGAAGCTACTCGATGCTCTTGACGAAGCAGCGGGCAAGAACCCGACCACTCGTGAACTCGCAACTATCCTCGGATTGTCTCAGACCGATCTGCGTGCGATCGACTGGAAGACTTCATCCGCGCGCCGCCAAACGCAGCGTCTCGTCGTAGAAGCTCGCCAGATGGCGGCTTCAGGATATCGTGATTTACTTAGCGCGCGAGGACGGCGCGCTTCCCAAACGCCTTGAATGCACTATGGTTTTAATCGACCGCTGGGGCGTTTGCCGGGGTGGTCCTGTAAACTGACCCACAGGGTCGCAACTGCAACAGCGAGAGCGGATGGAATGGAACCCTCCGGTCCTGCATCGGGCAGGCGATCGGACTGCGGCGTGTTGGATGGCGCCCTGCCGATCGGATGGCGGGTCTATGCATTCTCACCTAGCCGAGCAATTCGCATCGGAACTCATCAACGTGCGCTCGGATGCCGAGCTCGACGGAGCGCTGGGACAGGTTTCCCGTCGCCTGGGCTTTGACCACTTTGCGCTCAGCCTGGAGACGAGGTCGGCATCTCGGGACGATCCGGGTTTGCTCCTGCATGATTATCCCGACGAATGGGCCAAGGTTTACGTCGCTTTCGATCTCGCTGGCCAGGATCCGGTGCGCAGAGCCTGCGACAAAACTGTAATCGGGTTCGCCTGGGACTGGATCGACGACCTTGTTCCACTGACACGCGGCGATCGGCAGATGCTGGCAGTGGGTCGCGAATGCGGAATCGGGAACGGTTATACCGTTCCCCGGCACCTCCCGGGTATCGGGCGGGGTACCTGCACTTTCGCCGTGAAGCCCGAGAAGAAATTGCCTCGAAGGCTTTTCGCCTTGGCTGAAATGGTCGGAACGCTAGCCCTGAGCTGCGCTCTGGGTTTGAGTGGCCAGTGTCCTCAAAAGCCGGTGCCTGCTTTGAGCGACCGGCAGCGTGAATGTCTCTTGTGGGTAGCGCGGGGCAAAACGGCGGCCGAGGTCGCCATGATTCTCGGTATCAGCTCGGAGACAGTTATTCAGCATCTCAAGGTGGCGCGCGAGCGTTATCAGGTCCATTGTAAACAGTCGCTCGTGGTTTCGGCACTGTTCGATGGTCTGATAGGTTTCGGCGATATCATCCGTTGGCGCGATACGGCTTGACCAGGCTCGCTACACTCCATATTTCGATATTTATCGAATCATTGGAGTGAGCGATGGAAGCCGACCGCGTCATTCGTGCCCTTTCTGGCCTGGCACAGGAGCATCGCCTCGCTGCGTTCCGCCTGCTGGTGCAGGCAGGGGAGCAGGGACTTGCCGCCGGGGTGCTGGCTGAAAAGCTCGACGTGCCTCCGTCTTCGATGAGCTTTCACCTTGCCCAACTGGCCAATGCGGGACTGGTCACCCAGCGGCGCGAAAGCCGCTCGATCATCTATTCGGCGGACTATGCCGCGATGAATGGCCTGATGGGCTACCTCACCGAAAACTGCTGCGGCGGCCTATCCTGTTCCGACGATACGTCCTGTTCCGAGGACGCCACCTGCCTTCCTTCTCCTCAACGAAAGAGCGCCTGATGAAACGCTTCCATGTGCATGTCGGCGTGACCGACATCGACAAATCCGTTGCCTTCTATTCGAGCCTGTTCGGTGCCGAGCCTGCCGTACTGAAGGCCGACTACGCCAAGTGGATGCTTGACGATCCGCGCATCAACTTCGCGATCTCTATGCGCGAGGAGGCGGTCAAGGGTATCGAGCATGTAGGCTTGCAGGTCGAGGACAAGGTCGAGCTTGAAGAGGTCTATGGCCGCCTCAAGGCTGCTGATCGTCCGGTGCTGGAAGAAGGCGCGACGACCTGTTGCTACGCGCAATCGGAAAAGAGCTGGATTGCCGATCCTGATGGCGTGGTGTGGGAAGCCTTCCTGACCGAAAGCGAAAGCACAACCTACGGCGGCAGCCCTGACCTCGACCAGCTCGCTTCCGCCAACGCTGCGTCAAGCGCCTGCTGCGCGCCGCAGTTGGCCCCGGCCAAGACTTCCTGCTGCTGAGGCAACCCATGTCCGATCAACCGCTCAACGTGCTGTTCCTGTGCACGGGCAATTCTGCTCGCTCGATTCTGGGCGAAGCAATCCTCAATCATGACGGCGAGGGCCGCTTCAAAGCGTACAGCGCGGGAAGCTATCCGACCGGCACGGTGAACCCCTGGGCGATCCATACGCTCAAGACGCTTGGCTATCCGGCAGAGGGCTATTCTTCCAAGAGCTGGAGCGAGTTTACCGATGGGCCGGAGTTCGATCTGATCTTTACGGTCTGCGACAGCGCAGCGGCGGAGACTTGCCCGGTCTGGCCTGGTCGTCCGACCTCGGCGCACTGGGGCATTCCCGATCCAGCTGCAGTCGAGGGTAGCGATGCCGAGAAGGCAGCGGCCTTCCTCGATGCCTTCCGCATGTTGAAGCGCCGCATCGACCTGATGCTGGCGCTACCGATTGCGAGCCTGGAACAATTGGCCTTGCGCGAAAAACTGCAAGCCATTGGCCACGAGGCTGACAAGCAGTGAGCACAACCACTGCTGAAATCGATGCCCGCGCGGCGGGTCTGGGCTTGTTCGAGAAATGGCTTTCGATCTGGGTCGGCGGAGCGATCCTCGCCGGGATTGCGCTCGGCAATATTGCACCCGGCATCTTCGCCTCGCTTGCAGCCATCGAATACGCCTCGGTCAATCTCGTCGTCGCGGTGCTGATCTGGGCGATGATCTTCCCGATGATGGTAGCCGTCGATTTCGGCGCGGTGCGCCGCGTAGGCGACAAGCCAAAGGGCCTCATCATCACGCTGGTGGTCAACTGGCTAATCAAGCCCTTCACGATGGCTGCACTCGGCGTGCTGTTCTTCGAGGTCGTCTTTGCGGACCTGATCGCGCCCGATGACGCTCAGCAATACATCGCTGGCCTGATCCTGTTGGGTACGGCCCCATGCACAGCGATGGTGTTCGTATGGTCGCAGCTCACCAAGGGTGATCCGGCCTATACGCTGGTACAAGTGGCGGCGAACGACCTCATCATGGTCGTAGCCTTCGCGCCCATCGTCGCGCTGCTGCTCGGCGTTACCGACATAGCCGTGCCGTGGGAGACGCTGCTGCTCTCGGTCGCGCTCTATGTCGTCGTGCCGCTGGCAGCTGGAGCCTTTGTACGGCATCGACTGCTGGGGACGCATGGCGGCAGTGAAGCGGCGGTATCCGAGTTCATCGGACGCATAAAACCGCTCTCCATTCTTGGTCTTCTGCTAACGGTGGTCCTTTTGTTCGGATTCCAGGCGGAAACTATCGTTGCCCGCCCACTGCTGATCGCACTCATCGCCGCGCCAATCATTGTACAGAGTTACGGAATCTTTTTCATCGCGTATGGTGCCGCCAAGGCCTGGAAAGTTCCGCATACAGTTGCCGCGCCCTGTGCGCTGATCGGAACGTCCAACTTTTTCGAGCTGGCCGTCGCTGTAGCCATCGGTCTGTTTGGCATTGGCAGCGGTGCGGCATTGACGACGGTTGTGGGCGTACTTGTAGAAGTGCCTGTCATGTTGTCGCTGGTAGCGATTGCCAATCGCACGCGTGGGATATTTCCTTCGGCCCCATAAGGATCTGCCTCATACCGGTCTGGGGGCGAGCAAGATAACGCCGGCGCCTACGAGGCAGATCGCCACGCCCAGAGTGTCCCACCGATCGGGCTTCACGCCTTCTGCGATCCAAAGCCACAATAACGCGGATAGAATGTAGACCCCGCCGTAGGCAGCGTAGGTCCGACCTGCATGCTCCGCATCGACGAGCGTAAGCAAATAGGCAAAAAGGACAAGTGAGGCCACGCCCGGAACAAGCCACCAAGCCGACTTGTCCATACGCAACCACGCCCAGAAAGCGAAACAGCCCGCAATTTCAGCAATTGCGGCACCGAGATATGCGAGGAAGGTCATCATCTGACCTCTATCGAGATTTCGACTGTCGATCGCAATCCGGATTACCCGATGATGGCTTTACTGGACCAAGCGAGGCGCATCTATGATAGCATGGAGCCAAGATCGGAGCCAACGCTCGGATATACCGACACCATTTTCTTGAGATCGCTTGTTGTCAGTCCAAGTCGAATGGTCAAACCGAAGAAGTTGATGATCTCGCCATACTCCGGTCCGAGCAAATGAGCGCCGAGGATGGTGTCACTGTCATTGTCGATGATTACCTTGGTGGCAGCGCAGCTTTCGCCAACGCGAAGGTTGGAATACCAGTCGCCGGTGTCATTTTCGACGACGCGGATATCATGTCCGGCCTCTCGTGCTTCCTCTTCGAGCATGCCAACACGGCTGAGCTCTGGTACCGTAAATACAGCGCTCGGTACGCCTGCATAATCCGGCTTTGTCCGATTGCCCTTGAGCATATTGGATGCAGCTACCTTGCCCTCGAAAACCGCGACAGGCGTAAGCGGCGCGCCTTGCGTGTCGGCCGCGTCGCCGGCAGCGTAGATCTTGGGGTTGGACGTGCTTTGCAGGTAGGCGTTGACCTCAACGCCCTTGTCACCTGCCTCGACATTGGCTGCGGCCAGGTCAAGCCGGTCAATTGCCGGGACGCGGCCCGCGCCGTGGACGACGAGATCGGTCCGCAAATCTCTCGTTTTGTTGTCAGTTTCTACCGTGACAAGAAAACCCGTCCCGTCCTTCTCGATCGCTTTGAGTGACGTGCGCCGTCGCAGTTGGACGCCGACTTCCTCGCCCCGCGCAACGAGTCTTTCGACAAGATCGGCATCGAAACCCTTGAGCGGTCTCTCGCCACGGTCGATGATGCACACCTTGCTGCCCGCGCGTGCTGCGATATGGCCAAACTCGAACGAGATGAAGCCGCCGCCGATGAACAGGATGCGTTCGGGCAGCGCATCGAGCCGCATGAACTCGGTGCTGTCGGTAAGGTGTTCGGAGCCGGGAACATCTATCGTCCGCGGCTTGGCACCCGTTGCGATCAGGAAATGGTTTGCCTGAAACTGCCCCATGCCGTCGATTTCGACGGTATCTTCGCCGACGAAGCGCGCTTTCCCGTGAAGGGTAGTGACGCCGTTGCTCTCCAGACCGGTTTCGATCCGACCGGGCATTTTGTCGGTGAACGTCTGCGTGAAGGCGACCAGATCGGGCCAGTTGATGGCGATGTCGTTCGGTTCGATGCCCTTGCCGTGCATGAGCCGCGCTGCGTCGATGATTTCCGCCCCGCGGCGGAGCATTTTCTTCGGATCGCAGCCGCGCAGGGCGCAGGTGCCGCCATAAGGCAGTTCGTCGACTACCGCGACCGACCAACCGGCTGAGGCGCATTTGTTGGCGGCATTTACGGCTGCCATGCCAACACCCAGCGCTATAAGATCGAAGTATCGCGTATTCATCTCATCGTCCTCCGCAACATGTGGCGCCCGTGCCATCGGCACGCGTTTCCTGGATTGGCGGGCAGGGGATGGTGCCGAATGAGCAGAAGACGCAGCAATCGCCCGCATTGGGGCGGAGTTTTACACCGCAACCATGGCAATCGTAGAAAAACCAGCAGGCATCCGTCGGCATCGTTTCGATCCTTTTATGCCCGCAAGTAGGGCATGTGATCTCGGACTTCAGTTCGATCATAGCGCGCTCGCCGCAAGGGTCGCCGGATAACCGGCGTCGGTCGACGCCGCTGCGATGGCAGTGGTGGTCGTTTGTGCAGGGTCAAACCGGGCGATGGCGGTTTTCGCCTCGTAATCGATCGTGACGTCTTCCACGCCCGCAACGCCCTCCATTGCGCGCCGCACTGTGATCGGGCAGGTCGCGCAGGTCATATTCTCGACCGCAAAGCTCGCCGTTTGCAGAATTGCCGGATTTTGTTGAACCCGTTCGTCGGAGTTTTGCGGCAACAGGGTCGCTGCTCCGATTCCCGCTCCGGCCAGCCCCAATATCGCAACTGCGGCGATCATCGTCTTCTTCATCTTTCGAACTCCTAATAGAATAGCGGCGCCCACCAATCGACGGTGGCCGATGCACCGATCAAAGCGGTTGCCAGCCACAAGGAGCTTTTGACGAGCAGGTTTGCTCCGGGCCGCGCGCAATATGTTCCGTCTTCGCAAGGTTCGGCTTGCCGAAAATAGACGCGCCAGAATCCAAGCCCGAGAAAGAGGACCGCTGCAGCGATGAACGTCCATTTGTACTGTTCGAGCGCAGTGAGATTGCCGATCCACGCGCCGCTGATGCCAAGGCTCAGCAATAACAGCGGGACAATACAGCAGGACGAGGCGAGTATCGCGCCGAGCGCCCCGCCGCTCGCCCATAAGCGCTGCGCGTTCTTGTGCATTTGATCGACCATGGAAACCAATGTACTCCCTGTAGTAACTACAGGTTCAAGCACTAATTGGCATATGGCTGATGACAGCATCGCAAGTGATCAAACGGGGAGAACTGGCCAGACGGTCGGGCTGCAACCTTGAGACAATCCGCTACTACGAGAACATCGGTCTGCTTCAGCCTCCCGAGCGTACGGCAAGCGGGCACAGGCTCTATACACCCGGCGACCAAGCGCGGCTCGGCTTTATCTTGCGCGGCCGCGATCTGGGTTTTTCGATCGAGGAGCTCAAAAGCCTGCTCAGCCTCGTTGATTCGCACCACTACAGCTGCGGCGAGGTTCGGGATCTGACCAATAACCATCTGGCCAGCGTGCGAGCTAAAATTGCTGATTTGACTAGGTTGGAGCGCACGCTAGCCGATGTATCAGCCCGCTGCGAAGGCGGTGATGTTCCGGAATGCCCCATCATAGATACGCTCTTTGGTCGTGGTCCTGGCGCCCGATCGTGAAGCAATGCCGTCGGAACGGGTGCGCGTCTTGAAGCTATTTCGATCGAAGCCGGATGCAACGAGGCGAGGGAACGAATATGCGCCCTGTCCGTCCCTCACTACAGAGCCTTGTCATTTAACTTTTGATAGCCTTCCATGCCGACCACCATTCTGATTGTCGAAGACGAATTCCTCATAGCTGTCGAAATGGAGGCGGTGGTTCACGATCTCGGTCATGAATCCGCAGGCATAGCCGACGACATGGAGTCGGCATTGGCAAAGGCTTCAGAAGCGATCGATGTGGCGCTCGTCGATGTTAATCTGGCCGATGGAGCCACAGGTCCGAGGATCGGCGAGAAGCTTGCTGCGGCTTTCGGGATCGAGGTTATTTTCGTAACCGCCAATCCCGCACAACTCGGCGAAGGGGTGAGCGGAACACTGGGCGCGCTGGAAAAACCGGTCGATCTTAGCATTCTCAAGCAGGTTCTCGACTATGTCATTGCGGTCCGGAAGGGCGAAAAAATCGATCCGCCAGCCCGTCTTAGGCTCTTCTTCAACTAGGCTCCTGCAACCTGCTTTTTCGGACATCCATGACGAGTTCAACGCCATCGTCATGCCAGGTTCTCTCGTAATTGCCTCCTAGCTGTTGCTTCACGGCCAACTCGATGAGGCGACTTCCGAAACCCATTTGAGGCTCACTCGCCTTGTCGATATGCGCTCCGTGTTCCCTCCAGCGGAAGCGGACCATCTCGTCCTCGATCGACAGGTCCAGCGAAATCCTTCCCTCAGGATTGGACAGAGCTCCGTACTTCATCGCGTTGGTGGCCAGCTCGTGGAACACCAATGCGACCGGCGTGGCGGCGCGGCTTTCGACCGCGATATCGGGGCCGGAAATCGCAATCCTTCCTTCGGAAAGGGCAGGATAGCTCTCGAAGATCGTCGCAAGCAGCGTGGCGAGGGTCACTTCCCTGCCCTCGGGCTGGGACTTTTCGCTGTGCGGCCGGACGAATTCGTGCGCGCGCCCCAGCGCGGAAATCCGGCCTAGCAAATCGCGCGACGCTTCACCGAACGCTTCATTTGCGCGCGCTGTCAGGCTGATCAAACCGGAAACAATCGCGAAGATGTTCTTGATGCGATGGCTAAGCTCCTGGCTCAGGATTTCGTTTTGGAGGGCGGTGCGCTTCTGCTCGTCGATATCCGTGCAAGTGCCGATCCAGCGCTGAATCTCACCCTGCTCGTTCAGGATCGGCAGCGCACGACCGATCATCCAGCGATAATCACCGCTGTGATGCCGCAGGCGATATTCAACCTCGTACGGTTCGCCGGTAGCGAGGCAGTGGTTCCATTTCTTCCATGCGTCGGCCTGGTCATCCTCATGGAACATCCCGGCCCATCCTTCGCCGTCGGTTGATCCGACAGGGACACCCGTGAATTCATACCAGCGCGCATTGTAATAATCGTGGGAGCCGTCGGGAAGAGTCGACCACACCATCTGCGGCATGGTGTCGGCGAGCGCATGGAAAGCAGCTCCCGCGGATTGCAGCGCATGCTCTGTAGCCAGGGGCAAGACATCCGGCGCCGAAGAGGATTCGCGGCTGCCAAGCTGGAAATTCGTGATGACTTTTGCATTCATAGCCAGCTTGTGACCTTCTCGGGATGAACAGAATCGGACCGATAGGATACCTGTCGTATCTTGTTGATTTTCAAACGCTGAAGCTCATCGCACAGGGTGGGCGGTCAGTAAACTCGCACTGTAGAGCGCCAGACGGGTCCCTCCCCAGTTCTTGGTATGTCGCTGCCTATCCGGATTTGATGAGATGCGAGCAGTCATCAAGTTCACAGGTAATCTTCATGCAGCAAAGCAGCGGTATAAATGGCGCAAGCCTGGTCGATCCGGCACTTCGCGCCATGTTCGAGGCGCGCAAGCGCGTGTTCGTGGATCTTCTTGGGTGGGACGTTCCGGTGCTCGACGGGACCTTCGAAATCGACCAGTTCGATACGCCCTCCGCCGCCTATCTCGTCCTCACCGGTGAAAATTGCGAGCATCGTGCATCGGCCCGTCTGCTGCGTTCTGACGGACCTCATATCTTGCGCGATCTATTTCCGCAGTTGTGCACCGGACCGGTTCCGCAGGATGAGGCATTTCGCGAGATTACCCGCTTCTGTATCGATCCCACATTGCCGCGCGCTGATCGCCGGAGTGTTCGCAACCAGCTCGTCTCCGCACTCGCCGATTTTGCAATATCGGAAGGGATCTCTGGCTATTCGGCGGTCGCCCCGGTGCCCTGGTTCCGTCAGATCGCCCAGTTCGGCTGGCGCTGCCAGCAGCTTGGACCGTGCGTTTCTATCGATGGGCAGCAGCTTGTCGCTCTTCGCATCGACATCGACCAGGATACACGCGCGCAACTCGCCAACGCAGGGATCTATTACCGCAATCCTAAGCCGGAAGCCTATGGCGGCATGGAGCTGGCAGCATGACTGGGCCGAGCGAGGCGTATTGGCTCGATCAGCTGCAAGAGGATGGCTATTGCATCATTCCGCAGCTTGTCGCCGAGCAACAGATCGCCGCACTCGATGCCGACCTGGAAGGCGCATTTGCGCAGGCACCCCTCGGCAAGGGAGACTTCTATGGCCATCGGACCAAACGGTTCGGAAGCCTGCTTCGCCGGTCGCAGGTCGCAGGCGATCTGGTCCTGCAGCCGCTAGTCCTATCGCTCGCCCGCGCAATTCTCGGCAGCGCCTGCGACCGGATACAGCTCAATGTCGCCCAGGCGATCGCGATCCATCCCGGCGAGATAGAACAGTTTCCGCATTGCGATCAGGATATGTGGGCAGGCCGCAAGGGCGATCACGAATATCTTCTCAACGTCATCTGGCCGCTGACTGAATTTACTCGCCTCAATGGCGCGACACGCATCTACCCCGGGACGCACAGGAAGCCTGTCGACAATCTCGAAAGTCTCGACGATCCCATAGTCGCTGTTGGCAAGCCCGGCGATGCCATCTGCTTTCTTGGCTCCACCGTCCATGGAGCAGGACCAAACCAGACCGAGGATGTCCGCCGCGGTGTCGTAATCGGCTACAGTCTCGGCTGGCTCAAACCCTACGAGAATCTCTGGCTGGCCTATCCGCCAGCAGTAGCAAAAGAGTTCTCTCCCGAACTCGCCGAGCTCGCCGGATATGTGCAGCACCGTCCGAATTTGGGTAACTTCGAAGGGCAATGCCCCTCGGTTCTGCTGAGCGACAAGGTGCCCGAATTCCCACAGGCAACCGATAGTCTGCGCCCCGACCAGAAAGAAGCGGTTCGTGAGTTCGCCGAGACGCGCCGCAGCGGGCGATGAGTCCCGCTCACGTCCTCGAGCCTACGTACAGGCGGTTGAAAAATGCATTGCTGGAAGGGCGCTTCCAGGCCGGTGCGAAGCTCGAGGCGATGCGACTGGCCGACGATTTCGGAGTGAGCATGACGCCGGTAAGAGACAGCCTGAACCAGCTTGTGGGTGAAGGGCTGGTCGACCTCACGCCCGGCGAAGGATTTCGCGTACCGCTGCTTACCGAACAGGCCTTGCGCGACATCCTGCAAGTCAACGCCCTGCTTTTGACGGAGGCTCCCGATACCGACAGCAAATCACTGCAAATCGACGAAGCATCCAGCGACACTCAGGGTGCTTATGCTGACCGATTGGCGCACGTCTTCAGAGGCATCGCGGCAAACTCAGGCAATCGGTTTCGCGTACATTTGGTCGAACGCATTAGCGACAGACTCCATCCGCTACGTGAACTCGAGCCGGAGATTTGGCCTGGGGCGTCGCATGCCCTTGAGCAAATTGAGCGAACAGCTCAGCAAGGGTTCGATAGCTCAACCCGGGCGGTACGCGCATATCATCAACACATTGAGGATCTGGTACCCGCTCTTGTCGGACGTTTGAACCAGCAGACGGCCTAGCCCTCGCCAATATTTTAGGTCGTCGCTCCACTCTCGGACAGAACCGTCGCGAGGTGGTCATTCCAAGCATCGAGCGCCTGGCGCTTTTCGTCCTTCCAGTCGTGGCGCTGGTAGATGCCGGCGACTCCGGCGCGAGATCCGCCCACATGGTTGAGAACGGCTTCGGTGACCTCGAACCGAACGCCAAGCCGCTGGAAGTTCGTGGCGAGGGTTCGTCGTAGATCATGAAGGCGCCAGGCTTCGAGCGGCTCTTCGCGACGTTCTTCAATCAGGCTGTCGAGCTTCACTTTCCCCTTGGCGTATCCCGTAAAGCCAGCCCCGCTAGCTGTCGCGAAAACACGGCCCTTGCGTGGCCACTTCTCGCCGCGAGCCTCCCGGTCGAGTTCGGCGATTGCAAGATCGTTGAGGGGAATGGAGTTTGGTTCTCCGTTCTTGGTCCGAGATCCGGGCAGGGTCCACAATCTTTCGCTGCGACTTAGCTCCTGCCAGTGCATTCCGGAGACTTCTTCACGGCGCTGTCCGGTCACGATCAGAAGCCTGACAATTGGACCAAAGCATCGATGACATTCCGGTGCCGCGTCCCAAATATGGCGGAGTTCGCCATCCTTGAGCCAGCGCTCTCGTGGCTTGACCGGAGGCGGCGTTTCCATGCCCTCCATCGGACTGCGATCGATATCTCCGCGACTTACGGCCCAGCGAAACAGGCGGCGCATAACGGCAAAGACATTTCGCCGGTTTGCCACCTGCTTGGGCGGCATCTGATCGAGAACCGATACGACGTCGATCTTCGTAATCGCGGGCAGCGCCTTCATTCCGAATGTAGGCTTAAGGTAGAGGCGAATGGATCGCTCCACGAGGCGACGCCATCCCTCGCGTTTGCAGGAGCGAGTGAATAGGTCAGCGTAATTCGAGAAGGCGAGGTCGACAGCTTCCCGGCGGCGCTGCTTTTCCGCATCAACCGGATCAATGCCCTGCGCAACAATCACCAACAACCGCTCAGCTTCCAAGCGTGCAGTAGTCGGTGTCCAGGGCGATCCATGTGATCCGATCGTGAAACGACGGGTCTTCGCTTCTCGTCCGCCCATTCGGAACTGGATTATGTAACTGATTGATCCAGCAGCTGTAATCTTGACGCCAAAGCCCTTGAGATCGGTGTCCCAAAGATAGTTTTCCTTTGGTCCAACCGGGAGCGAATCGACCGTGCGCTTGCTGATTTTTCCTGTTGCCATGCGATACCTCGTGGCCTTTTTCTGGCAATCACCGGGTAATCACGCAAGCGGAAAAAGGGGCGAATTGGAGGCAATTCTGGCGTAAGTGTTTTGAGCTAAGTCGTTGTTTTTGCAACATCAGCGTAGTCTAGCGTCGCCTGAATCGAAAGTACCAGACTTCGTGCCCCTGCGCGCGGGCCTTGGCCTCGTAGCGGGTCTCGGGCCAGCCGCCGGGACGCTTCAGGAAGTCCTGCGGCGCATTGCAGAGCCAGTCGAAGTCGCCGGTGAAGCGCTGCATGACCATCAGTGCATGGCGCAGGTAAACCGGGTGGTCGGTGCCGAAGCGAAATTCGCCGCCGGGCCTCAGCTTGTCCGCGATCAGGCGCACCGGCCCGTCGTTCATCATCCTGCGCTTGGCATGCCGGGCCTTGGGCCAGGGATCGGGGTGCAGCAGATACGCAAAGGAGAGCGCGCCAATGGGCACTCGCGACAGGACTTCCAGCGCGTCACCATGATGGATGCGCACATTACCCAGCGGAGGATGCGCGCCGCCTTTCATCGTGGGATCGCCACCGCTCACGTGAACCAACGCCTGGGCGACCCCGTTGACGAACGGTTCGGCTCCGACGAAGCCATGGTCGGGCAGCATGTCGGCGCGGATCGCCATGTGCTCGCCGCCGCCGAAACCGATTTCGAAATGAAGCGGGCAATCGTGTCCGAACAGGCGCTGCGCAGTAACCGGCCCGTCATCGGGAACCTGGATCTGTGGAAGGAGATCGTCGATCAGCGCCTGCTGCCCGGCGCGCAGGGCCTTGCCCTTGGCGCGGCCGTAAAGGCGGTTGAGCGTTGTCGGATCGCCGGGCTTGTTCGCAGTCATGGCGGCCCGATGGCAGCGTTGCCGGGCGGGGTCAACACGCGTCCAATATCGTGAAAATGACGCTTTTGTGGCGTCCTTGCGCTTGCAGTCGCAGCGATATTCCTGAAATAAGGGCCGCGCATTCTCCCGGAGACGCGGCGAGCATCAGAAGTGCCGCTCCGCCTGTGGCAAGGAAACCCGAAAATGGGTCCCGGGAAAGAAAGGAAACGTGTGTGAAGCTATTTCGATGGGCTCTTGGCGGCGCGTCCGCCTACGTGATCTACCGCTATTCGATCGGCAACAAGGCCAAGGGCGAAGACGTTCTCGCCAAGCCGGACGGCGACGGCGATAAGGCCACCGAGGCGGCTGAGAAGTCCAAACCGAAGCCGAGGCCCAAGCGGGCTCGTCCCAAGGCTCCGAAGAAGGCAGAGCCGATCAACAAGGGCTGAACCCGAAGCGCCTTAGGCCGAAATGCAAAGCGGCCCGCCCCCGAAGGGCGAGCCGCTTCTCGTTACCCCCGCAACGGGAAATCGGTTCAGGCGGCTTCTTGGCGTTCGTCGGGATCGCGCAGGACGTAGCCGCGGCCCCAGACCGTTTCGATGTAGTTGGAACCGCCGCATGCATGGCTGAGCTTCTTGCGAAGCTTGCAGATGAAGACATCGATGATCTTCAGTTCGGGCTCGTCCATGCCGCCGTAAAGGTGATTCAGGAACATTTCCTTGGTCAGCGTCGTGCCCTTGCGCAGCGAAAGCAGCTCGAGCATCGCGTATTCCTTGCCGGTCAGGTGAACGCGCGCGCCATCGACCTCGACCGTCTTGGCGTCGAGATTGACCGTCAGCTTGCCGGTCTTGATGACCGACTGCGAGTGGCCCTTGGAACGGCGGACGACCGCATGGATGCGGGCGATGAGTTCTTCGCGGTGGAAAGGCTTGGTGACATAGTCGTCGGCGCCGAAGCCGAAGCTGCGCACCTTCGAATCCATTTCAGAAATGCCCGAAAGGATCAGGACCGGGGTCTGCACCTTGGCGACGCGAAGCTTCTTCAGCACATCGTAGCCGTGCATGTCCGGAAGGTTCAGGTCGAGCAGGATGATATCGTAATCGTAGAGTTTCCCGAGATCGAGGCCTTCCTCGCCCAGATCGGTGGAGTAGACGTTGAAGCCCTCGGACGTGAGCATGAGCTCGATGGCCCTTGCCGTGGTCGGCTCATCCTCGATCAGCAGCACGCGCATTACGGTAGTCCCCCTGTATTTGCCCCGTGAACGGAGGGCGATAACCCCTTCGCAAGGGATATTGCCGACCATTAACCATGCAATCTATGAAGTTTAAAGGTTAATTATCCGTAAAGCCGCACGATTGCGCGAGTCGCGGTAATTCTGGCTCACTTTCGAACCGGCGCACCTTCCCTTCCGAAAAGGCGCTTCAGGAAGCGTCGGGCGACGATCAGGAACCAGATCGTCAGTGCCAGGAGCACGAGAGCGATCAGCGCCGCGATGACCGGAAACTGGAACGCGAGCAGGAGGAGGCCACCCGTCGCCACATCTTCCACCGTCGAGACCGCGACATTCGAGAACGGTTCGGGACTGGTATTGACCACGGCGCGGGCCCCTGCCTTTCCGCCGTGCGCGAGGAACGCCCCGCCTCCGCCCAGGATGAATGCGATGACCTGCGTCACGGGATCGGCGGGATCGACCACGGCCAGCGTCAGCAGCGCGCCTCCCAGCGGACGCACCACCGAATGGACGCCGTCCCACAGGCTGTCGAGCCACGCCACCTTGTCGGCGAAGAGCTCTGCGATGGCGGCAATCCCCGATATGCCCATGACCCACGGGTTGGCGAGCGCCTGCAAGGCTTCGAGGTGGTCGGGCAAGGGCAGCGCGCCCATCCGCATCGCGATGCCCGTCGCGAGGATCGTGAGGTAGAGGCGCCAGCCGGAGAGCAGGCTGAGGCTCGCCGCCAGTCCCAGTATCTCCACGATGCCAAGCGGCTGGTCCAAGCCTCGCTCCCTCTCGTTTCAGCAAGCATGCGCGCGCTTTGCCGATCAGGCAAGCGCGTCGGGTGCCGGAGCGGGAGCGAGCGGGCGCGGCCGCTTCCTGATCGAGCGCACCGGTTCGCGCCGTGCCTCTACCCTCTGGAGATATCCCCAGAGACCGCACTGCAGCCCGATCAGCATCAGGACGAAAGGCTGGTAGGCGATCCCGACAAAGAGCGAGCCGACCAGGTAGATCGCCTGCGCGTTCTGCAGGGCCGAAGCGAGCGGCGCCTGCCAGCGCTCGCCTTCGCCCGTGCGATTTCGCCACCGCCGGCGCAGGCGCTCCATCTGCCACAGGCCGAGAAGTTGCAACCAAGACCACAGGATGAAGCCCGGCCAGCCCTGCTCGCCCAGCATCTCGAAGTAGCTCGAATGATAGGCGCGCGCGGCATCGACAACCGTCTCGCTCTCGATCGCGACGGTGCTGCCCGAGCTTTCCTTTTCGCGGGTCTGGTATCGGATCTCGTTGCCGCGATAGGCATCGAAGCCTCCGCCGAGCGGATGGTCCTGGACGTATTCCCAGGTCCATTTCCAAACCGCGATCCGGGTGGAAGCGGACTCGTCGGCCTGATGGTTCTCGATCGTTTCCATGCGCTCGGTAAAGCTTTGCGGCAGGAAGGGGATGGCCAGCAAACCCACCGCACCGATCAGCGAGACGTAAAGAAAGCGCCGCTTCACGTTGCGCAGCGACAGCATCACGAGCACCGCGATGCAGACGAGGCCGGTCCGCGCCTGCGTCCCGATGGGAATGAGCAGGCAGGCGAATCCGAGCGCAAATGCGAATACCCTGGCCCGCCAGTCGCCGGGAAAGACAGTGCCGTGCTTCGCAAGCCAGACGATGAGCGGAATGATCGCGATGGCGACGCACGACAGGATCGAGCCTTCGTAAAGCCCGGTGTTGTCGTTCACGAGCAGGTGTAGCGAGCCGTAGCCGCCGCCGCCAAGGCTCGTCTTGATGCCGGCAGGAATGATGATCGTCGCCGCCGAAAGCACCATGACGAGCGCCGTGGCCTCGATTCTGAGCCGCGTGCGCAGCGTGAGCGGCAGGAATATAGCAAAGAGCAGCGCCTTCCAGACCCATGACCACTTGTTTGCCGCATCGATCGGGAAGTCGGCGCCCAGGGTGGTGTAGCCGCAATAGGCCATCAGCAGGACTATCAGGCCCTGCCGCAAAGTGAACCGGCTGCCCTCCTTGCTGTCGGCGGCGATCCACCCCCCGAATGCGGCCAGAAAGACGATGAGCGACACCGGCACCGAGGACAGCAGGAACCAGCTGATCTTCTGAGGCGCGACGATGTCGATGTAGAGGTAGGCCATAACCCAGATGAACGGTCGCCGCAGGCCAAGGCCGAGCAGCCCCAGCACGAACGCGGTCAGCGCAAGGTCAACCACGGCGCCCCCGGCCCCGGGGGGCGGGGTCCTGCTCGTCCGCAACCGGGTCGCGGTCGAGGTCGGGCCGCTGCAGCAGCCGCCATGCTGCAAGCGCAAGCAGGCCATGCGTCAGCGCGAGGGCGAAGTTGTCGATCATGCGAAAGTTCGATTAGCAGCGTGCGGTTGACGCCGCGTTAAGTGTTGCCCGCCTAGGAATTGCGGCCATGACCAGGGTGCTGCACGTCCTCGATCACTCGTTGCCGATCCACAGCGGCTACACCTTCCGCACACGCGCGATCCTCAGGGCGCAGCAGGCGTCCGGCATCGAAGTCCGCGGCGTTACCGGGCTGCGTCATACCGAGTCCGGACCGGCGGTACAGGACGTCGACGGGCTGCTGTTTCACAGGACGCCCGGAGAAGCGTACGGCCCCGCCGGCTGGCGCGAATGGCGCGAGATCGGCAAGTTCGCCGAAGCCATCGACCTGCTATGCGACGAATGGCGACCGGACATCCTCCATGCCCATTCACCGGCGATTTGCGGCCATGCCGCCGTGCGCGTCGCCGATCGGCGCGGCATTCCGCTCGTCTACGAGATACGTGCCTTCTGGGAAGACGCAGCAGTCGGCAACGGTACCGGAAGGGATCGATCGGCAAAATACCGCCTGACCCGCAGCCTTGAGAACCACGTTGTCGCGAGGGCCGATGCCGTCGTCACCATCTGCGAAGGACTGAAGCGGGACCTTGTCGCCCGCGGCAACGATCCGGAGAGGATTGCAATCGTACCGAACGGCGTCGACCTTTCGCTCTTCGGCAAGACCGCGTCGCGTGACCTTCGCTTGGCCGAAGAACTCGGCCTGGGTTCGGGTCCGGTGATCGGCTTCATCGGAAGCTTCTACGATTACGAGGGTATCGACGACCTTATTGCGGCGATGCCCCTGCTCGCGAAAACGCATCCCGAGGCCCGCTTGCTGCTGGTCGGAGGCGGGCCGCGCGAAGCCGCGCTCAGGGAACAGGCCGCACGAAGCACCGCGCACGAGGCGATCCGCTTCGTCGGGCGCGTGCCGCATTCCGAGGTGGAGCGATACTACGCCCTGGCCGACATCATGGCATACCCGCGCAAGGCCAGCCGCCTGACGGAGCTGGTTACGCCCCTGAAGCCGCTCGAAGCGATGGCGCAGGACAAGATCGTTCTCGCCTCGAACGTCGGCGGGCACCGCGAACTGATCAGGGACGGCGAGACCGGCGTGCTGTTCGCGCCGGACGATCCGGTCGCCTGCGCGAACGCGCTGGCCCGCCTTCTCGATAACCGCGATTGCTGGCCCGCAATGCGCGTCGCCGGTCGAAAGCACGTCGAGAGCGCACATGACTGGTCCGTCAATGTTCAGCGTTATCAGAGCGTTTACCAAAGCCTGTTAGTCGGAGAGGCTGAAAGCAGGCTGGAGACCGTCGCCTGAGGCTTCGACGGCACCACTTGCCCTACATGCTACGGGGTATGGGACTTGGCAGAGAAAAACCGCAAGACGTCCGGCGGAAAACAGCCGATTACGCGACATCCGCTGTTTCCGGCGACCGTCGCGCTCTGGTTCGGGGCACTGTTCGGTCTGGGCAGCCTGGCGATCCGCACCTCCCTCCTCGAAAGCGTCGTGATCGCGACAGGTATCGACAGCATCTTCGCGGCCGCCGCGCCGCCCCTGGGATCGACGGCACGAATTCTGCTGGCACTGGCCGCCACCGGCCTCGGCGGGATCATCGGAGCGAGCATCGCCCGTCGGCTTGCCCGGCCTGCTCCCGAAAAGCGCGAACGCAAGCGCGGCGCAGTCGGCAAGGCGCGTTTCGACGATCCTTCGGGCGAGGCAGATGACGACGAACCCGATGCGCGCGTTTTCGCTGCGAAGGGGCAGGCTGCACGCCGTCGTTCGCTAGCCATGGAAGAAGATACCGGTCGACCCGATTACGAGGATCGTGCGCCGCTGCCCGGTGCGAGGACGCCCTACCTGAACGTCGAGGAGGTGGGCTTCGACGGGCTGCGCGATAGCGACCAGCAGCCGGTGGGTGCGACCGACGAGCAGTCCAGTGCGGAAGAGGCCCACGCGGCAGACTTCGCTGCGCTGCGCAACAGTTCCTTCGTGCCGCCGGCAGACGAGGACAAGCCGCTTCCCGATGCGGCATCGCTTTTCGACCGCTACGCAAGCGAGAAGCGGCCGGAGCCCGAAAAGCAGGTCTTCGTGCCGGTCGACGAACCGGACGTTGCTCAGACCGATGTCGAGTCCGCTGAACCGGCCGACGCAGGCGGTGAGCCCGGACCCTGCGAGATCGAGGGCACTGATTCCGAGGACTCATCGCGCATTATCGATCTGCCTGCCGCTTCGCAGGACGAGGACCTCCCGGAACCCGCCCAAGCAGGCGATCTCGATCAGGCAGTAGCGGACGCTGAAGTTGATTCCGGGGAGCCGGTCGGGGCCCACCGGCAGGATAATCGCCTTTTCGGCGAAGGTGCCGACAAGCAGGTGTTCACGCCGACCCGGATCGATTTCTCGCGCTTCCAGCCGACCACGCCCGCCGACGTCGAGCAGTACGATGAGCACTTGGTCGAGGAAGGCGAGGCGACCGGAGAAATTTCAGGCGAAGCAAAAGCCTTCGCGACCGGCTCGGTTCCCGTGCCCCAGAACGAATCGGAAGCCGCGAGCGCAGCTGAACGGATTGGCTCCGCAGAGCTAGGCGATCTCTCGCACGTCGAACTCCTCGAGCGCCTTGCCCTTTCGATGGAGCGCAGGCGACAGGCTGTCGCTGAAACCATTGTCGAGGCGAGCCCGAAGATCATGGTTGCCGAGGTCTCCGAAGATGCGCGCAACGGCTTTGCCGCAGCGATGGCAGCGTCAGAGGAAGAGCCCGTCATTGGCGAATTCGATGCCGAGGACGATACCGGCACGCCGGAGGCTGCACTGACGGAGCCCCATGCCCCGTTCAGCCCGCCGGTGCCGCGAATCCCCGCCGCTCTGAAACCCGTGTCGATCGAAGAGCCCGACGATTTCGATGACGACGATGCGCTTCCCAGCTTCGTACCGCCGCGGCATTTCGCCATGCCGACCGAAGCTGCGGCGGTGGACGGAGACGATGCAGCCAGCGCCGGTTCCAACGCTTCGTCCCCTTCGACCGAAACCGAAGAGGTTGAGGACGAGGACAGCCAGGTCCTTGCCCAGGGGTACAGCTCGCTTCTCAACCTGAGCAAACCCGGAGCAGAACGGCAGGAATTCGTCAGGATCGAGGAACCGGAGCCGGAAGCAGGCGCCGTCGAGCCGGTCGTCGTGTTCCCCGGCCAGGACCCTGTCGCCGAGACGCGGCGCGAGGCAGAGGCCGAACCCGCACGCCCCTTCGACAAGCCCGAGCCGCCCGAAGCCGAAAAGTCGCGCAAGCAGGTTCGCGATCCCGAAGAGGCCGAGCGCGCGCTGAGGGCAGCGCTTGCCACGCTGCAGCGTATGAGCGGCGCCGCCTGATCCGGCAAACCGGCGAAGGCATCACCCAAACGAAGAATTCCGTGATGCCGCGCATTATCTTTGCGCGACCACCTGTCGAAACTACTGGTTTTGTTCGCCCGCGTCGCCTTCGCGGTTGCAAAATCGGCGTCCTGTCGTCATGGGGGTCGTTCGCGCCCCCTTGCCGTCTTTGCGGCAGCGCGAGTCGTGCTCTATAGTGACGGCGGCGAGCCGCCCGACCTGCGGGGTACATGGCACGATGCCTGGCGGTCGCCGGCAAAACGACAGGATGGATGGAATAGATGGGATTTCCGAAGCCCCAAGGCCTTTACGATGCGCGCAATGAACACGATTCCTGCGGTGTGGGCTTCGTCGCCCATATCAAGGGACAAAAATCGCATGCGATCGTCAGCCAGGCGCTGGAAATCCTGAAAAACCTCGACCACCGCGGCGCGGTGGGCGCCGATCCGCTGATGGGCGACGGCGCGGGCATCCTTATCCAGATGCCCGATACGCTTTTCCGCAAGTGGGCCGATGGCGAAGGCCTGACGCTGCCGCAGCCGGGCGATTATGCCGTCGCGATGTGCTTCCTGCCGCAGGACGAGGCGGCGCGCGACTTCGTGATCGCCACGTTCGAGAAATTCGTCGCCAAGGAAGGCCAGAAGCTGATCGGGTGGCGCGACGTGCCCACGACGCTGGATGGCCTCGGCAAGGCGGTGATCGGATCGATGCCGGTCATCCGCCAGTGCTTCATCGCCCGCGGTGAAAGCTGCGCGGATCAGGACGCGTTCGAGCGCAAGCTGCTTGCGATCCGCAAGCAGACGCAGAATCCCCTGCGCGCTCTTGCCGAGAAGCACGACCTTCCCGGCCTGACCGAAACCTACATGCCGAGCTTTTCCAGCCGGACGATCGTCTACAAGGGCCTGCTGCTCGCGACGCAGGTCGGCAGCTTCTACGACGACTTGCGCGACGAGGATTGCGTATCCGCGCTCGGCCTCGTCCACCAGCGCTTCTCGACCAACACTTTCCCCAGCTGGCGGCTTGCGCACCCCTATCGCTTCATGGCGCATAACGGCGAGATCAACACGGTTCGCGGCAACGTGAACTGGATGAACGCGCGCCGCCGCACCATGGAATCCGACCTCTTGGGAGTCGATCTCGACAAGATGTGGCCGCTCATTCCGCACGGCCAGTCGGACACCGCCTGCCTCGACAACGCGTTCGAACTGCTCGTCGCCGGCGGCTACTCGATGGCCCATGCGATGATGATGCTCATTCCGGAAGCATGGGCGGGCAACCCCCTCATGGATCCCGAGCGCCGCGCCTTCTACGAATACCATGCCGCGCTGATGGAGCCGTGGGACGGCCCCGCCGCCGTCGCCTTCACCGACGGCCGCCAGATCGGCGCTACGCTCGACCGCAACGGCCTGCGTCCCGCCCGCTTCTGCGTAACCGACGACGACCTGTGCGTGATGGCCTCGGAAAGCGGCGTCCTTCCGATCAAGGAAGACAACATCGTGCGCAAGTGGCGCCTCCAGCCCGGCAAGATGCTGCTGATCGACTTCGAGGAAGGCCGCATAATCGAGGACGAGGAGCTCAAGGCCAAGCTGGCGAACGACGAGCCCTACCAGAAGTGGCTCGACAAGGCGCAGTACATGCTCGGCGACCTCGACGTGGTCGAGACCGAGCACTCCGAACTGCCGGTGGAGGCGACGACGCTGCTCGATCGCCAGCAGGCTTTCGGATACACGCAGGAAGACATCCAGCGCTTCCTCGAACCGATGGCGACCAAGGCCGACGATCCGGTCGGCTCGATGGGGACGGATACGCCTATCGCGGTGCTTTCGAACAAGTCGCGCCTGCTGTACGACTACTTCAAGCAGAATTTCGCCCAGGTCACCAACCCGCCGATCGACCCGATCCGCGAAGAGCTGGTGATGAGCCTCGTCTCGATGATCGGACCGCGCCCGAACCTGCTCGGCCACGATGCAGGCACGCACAAGCGGCTCGAGGTAAGCCAGCCGATCCTCACGAACGAGGACATCGCCAAGATCCGCTCGGTCGAAGCCGCGCTCGACGGCGCGTTCCGCACCGAGACCATCGACATCACCTGGGACGCCGAGAGCGGGTCCGATGGCCTCGAGATGGCGATCAAGGAGATGTGCTGGGCGGCAACCGAGGCGGTGCTGGCCGACAAGAACATCCTGATCCTTTCGGACAGGGCGCAGGGTCCGGAACGCATCGCCATGCCGGCGCTTCTCGCCACCGCGGCGGTGCACCACCACCTCGTGCGGCAGGGCCTGCGCATGCAGACCGGACTCGTCGTCGAGACGGGCGAAGCGCGCGAGGTCCAGCACTTCTGCGTGCTGGCCGGATACGGCGCCGAAGCGATCAACCCGTATGTCGCTTTCGAAACGATCGAGGACATCCGCACCCGCAAGGAACTGCCCGTCTCCGCCACCGAAGCCGAGAAGAACTATATCAAGGCCGTCGGCAAGGGCATCCGCAAGGTCATGTCCAAGATGGGCATCTCGACCTACCAGTCGTACTGCGGCGCGCAGATCTTCGATGCGGTCGGCCTCGCGTCCTCCTTTGTCGAGAAGTACTTCACCGGCACCGCCACGACCATCGAGGGCGCCGGGCTGAAGGAAATCGCGGAGGAAACCGTGCGCCGCCACGCCGCTGCCTACGGGGACGATCCGACGCTCGAGAAAATGCTCGACGTGGGCGGCATCTACCAGCTTCGCCTGCGTGGCGAGCAGCATGCCTGGACTTCGACGAGCGTCGCCAGCCTTCAGCACGCGGTGCGCGGCAACGTACCCGAGAAGTACCGCGAGTTCGCGCAGTCGATCAACGACCAGACCGAGCGTATGCTTGCGATCCGCGGCCTGATGGAATTCCGCAAGGCCGAACAGCCGATCCCGATCGACGAGGTCGAACCGGCGAGCGAGATCGTGAAGCGCTTTGCCACCGGCGCGATGAGCTTCGGCTCGATCAGCCGCGAGGCGCATACGACGCTGGCGATGGCGATGAACCGGATCGGCGGCAAGTCGAACACCGGCGAGGGCGGAGAGGAGCCGGACCGTTTCCTGCCGCTCGACAACGGCGATTCGATGCGCTCCGCGATCAAGCAGGTCGCTTCGGGCCGCTTCGGCGTCACCACCGAGTACCTCGTCAATGCCGACGACATCCAGATCAAGATGGCGCAAGGGGCCAAGCCCGGCGAGGGCGGCCAGCTGCCGGGCCACAAGGTCGACAAGGTCATCGCCAGGGTGCGCCACTCGACGCCGGGCGTCGGCCTGATCAGCCCGCCCCCGCACCACGACATCTACTCGATCGAGGATCTCGCGCAGCTGATCCACGACCTCAAGAACACGAACCCGAAGGCGCGCGTTTCGGTCAAGCTCGTCTCCGAGGTCGGTGTCGGCACGGTTGCAGCGGGCGTTTCGAAGGCGCGCGCCGATCACGTGACAATTTCCGGTTACGACGGCGGCACCGGCGCTTCGCCCCTGACCTCGCTGACCCATGCGGGTTCACCGTGGGAGATCGGCCTGGCGGAAACGCAGCAGACACTGCTGCTCAACAACCTGCGTAGCCGCATCGCGGTGCAGGTGGACGGCGGCCTGCGAACAGGGCGCGATGTGGCCATCGGGGCGCTTCTGGGGGCAGACGAGTTCGGTTTCGCCACCGCGCCGCTGATCGCCGCGGGCTGCATCATGATGCGCAAGTGCCACCTCAACACCTGCCCGGTAGGCGTCGCCACGCAGGACCCGGTCCTGCGCGCGCGCTTCACCGGCCAGCCCGAACACGTGGTCAACTACTTCTTCTTCGTTGCCGAGGAACTGCGCGCGATCATGGCCGAACTCGGCTTCCGCACGGTCGCCGAGATGGTCGGTCGGGTCGACCGCCTCGACATGCGCAAGGCCATTTCGCACTGGAAGGCGGCGGGTGTCGACCTGTCTCGCATCCTGCATCAGGTCCCGCAGGGCGACAGTCCGTCGCTCAACTGGTCCGAAACGCAGGATCACGGCCTTGACGCCGCGCTCGACAACGACCTGATCGCGGCATCGAAGGATGCGCTCGAAAACAGGCAGGCATTGCGCATCGAACGCTCGGTGATCAACGTCAACCGCACGGTCGGGACGATGCTTTCGGGCGATGTCGCGCGCCGGTACGGCCATTCCGGTCTTCCGGACAACACGATCAACATCCGCCTGAAGGGCGTTGCCGGCCAGAGCTTCGGTGCATGGCTCGCACACGGGGTCACGCTCGACCTGACGGGCGATGCCAACGACTACGTGGGCAAAGGCCTCTCGGGCGGTCGCGTCATCGTGCGCCAGCCCGATCATGTCGACCGCGATCCCCTCAATAACATCATAGTCGGCAACACCGTGCTCTACGGCGCGATTTCGGGCGAGGCGTTCTTCAACGGCGTCGCGGGCGAACGCTTCGCGGTGCGCAATTCGGGCGCCGTCGCGGTGGTCGAGGGCGTCGGCGACCACGGCTGCGAGTACATGACGGGAGGCGTTGTCGTCGTGCTCGGCAAGACCGGTCGCAACTTCGCCGCGGGCATGTCGGGCGGCATCGCCTACGTCTACGACGAGGACGGCGCATTCGGGAAGCTGTGCAATCACGCGATGGTCGATCTCGAGACGATCTCGTCCGAGCGCGACGAGGAAGACGGTACCGGGCGTCCGCAGCAGCGGACTGTCAGCGCCGACGATGCCGGGATGGGCGACATGCTGCGCCATGACGCGGACCGGCTACGCATCCTGCTTGAGCGTCACGCTCTGCACACCGGCTCGAAGCGCGCCCGCGCGCTGCTCGACGATTTCGAAAGCGCACTGCCGAAATTCGTCAAGGTGATGCCGCGCGACTATCGCAACGCGCTCAAGCAACTCGAGGCCGAGCGGCTGGAAGCCGAAACGGTCGCCGCAGAATAAGACAGGACTGATACGCAATGGGTAAGGAAACCGGCTTCCTCGAGCTGGATCGCCACGATCGCAGCTACGCCGATCCCAAGGAGCGGCTGCACCACTACAAGGAATTCGTGATCCCGCTCGCCGACAACGAGCTGAAGGATCAGGCCTCGCGGTGCATGAACTGCGGCATTCCGTATTGTCACAACGGATGCCCGGTGAACAACCAGATCCCGGACTGGAACCATCTCGTCTACGAGGACGACTGGAAGAACGCGCTCGACAACCTGCACTCGACGAACAACTTCCCCGAGTTCACCGGCAGGATCTGCCCCGCGCCGTGCGAGGCCAGCTGCACGTTGAACCTCATCGACCAGCCGGTCACCATCAAGTCGATCGAATGCGCGATCGTCGACAAGGGCTGGAAGGAAGGCTGGATCGTTCCGTACGTCCCGGGCGAGCGCACCGGCAAGTCGGTTGCGGTCGTCGGCGCCGGTCCGGCGGGCCTGGCATGCGCGCAGCAACTGGCGCGGGCCGGGCATTCGGTGACCGTGTTCGAAAAGCACGACCGGGTCGGCGGCCTGCTGCGTTACGGCATCCCCGATTTCAAGATGGAAAAGCACCTCATCAATCGCCGTGCGGTGCAGATGGAGGCAGAGGGCGTGACCTTCCGCACCTCGACCGAAGTCGGCGTCGACGTGTCGGTCAAGGCACTGAAGGAAAACTTCGACATCATCGTCTTCTCGGGCGGCGCCGAGGAAGCGCGCAAGCTCGACATTCCGGGCGCGGAACTGCCCAGCGTACGCCTGGCGATGGAGTTCCTCACCCAGCAGAACAAGCGCAACGCCGGTGACGACGAGATGCGCGCCGCGCCGCGCGGTTCGCTGACCGCGACCGGCAAGCACGTCATCGTGATCGGCGGCGGCGATACCGGCTCGGACTGCGTCGGCACGTCGAACCGCCAGGGCGCCGCCTCTGTCACCCAGCTCGAGATCATGCCCAAGCCTCCCGAAAGGGAGGACAAGGCGATGACCTGGCCGAACTGGCCGCTCAAGCTGCGCACTTCGTCAAGTCACGAGGAAGGGGTCGATCGCGACTGGGCGGTGCTGACCAAACGCGTCGTCGGCGAGAACGACGTCAAGGGCCTCGAATGCATCCGCGTCGAATGGGTCGACGGCAAGATGCAGGAAGTCGAAGGCAGCGAGTTCACGCTCGAGGCCGACCTCATCCTGCTGGCGATGGGTTTCATCGGTCCGCGCAAGCAGGGCCTGATCGACCAGTCGGGCGTCGAGCTCGACCCGCGCGGCAACGTCAAGGCCGATACCGTGAAGTACCAGAGCTCCGATCCGCGTATCTTCGCGTGCGGCGACATGCGGCGCGGCCAGAGCCTCGTCGTCTGGGCGATCCGCGAGGGCCGCCAGTGCGCCCGCGCCGTCGACGAAGTGCTCATGGGCACGTCGGAACTGCCGCTCTGACAGCAGCCGGGCGGCGCTAGCTCCGCTCTCCCGAAGCGCAGCCGACACACTGGCTCGCGCTCGGGTCATGGCGCAGGCGTGCCTCTGCGATTTCCTCGCCGCAGGTTCGGCACCAGCCCCATTCGCCCTCGTCGAGGCGCACGAGCGCGGCGACGATCCGCTGGCGTTCGGCCGCGCGCCGCTTTTCGGCGGCGAGAGCCATTGCCTGAACCTGCATCGCGTCCATCCGGCTTAGGCGGCCGACACTGTCCTGCTCGAGAGCGACGGGAGCCCGCGATTCCGCGCTGATGCGATCTTCCTCGTCGAGCTGCTCGCGGCGGGCGATCAGGCGGTGCCTTGCTGCATCCTCGTCCATCGCCGCAGGTTACCAGTCGATCCGGCCCCGTCCATGGCTTTCGAGGAAGGCGTTGGCCTGACTGAAATGACGGCATCCGAAGAACCCCGAGTGCGCCGACAGCGGGCTGGGATGCGGCGCCGTCAGCACGAGGTGCTCGCCTTTGCCGAGACCCGGAACCCGCTGCGCCTTGCGCCGGGCATGGCTGCCCCACAGCAGGAATACGCAGGGGTCGGACTTCGCGGCGACCGCCGCAACGGCAGCATCGGTTATCGCTTCCCAGCCGAGCGACTGGTGCGATCCTGCGCGTCCCTCCTCGACCGTGAGCGCATTGTTCAGCAGCAGGACTCCCTGCCTTGCCCAGTTCTCGAGGTTGCCGTGCGCCGCCGCCTCCACGCCGCAATCGCTTGCCAGTTCCTTGTAGATGTTGACGAGGCTTGGCGGGATCCTGATGCCCTCCGGCACCGAAAAAGCGAGGCCGTGGGCCTGGCCCGGGCGGTGGTAGGGATCCTGGCCGAGGATCACGACCTTGACCTTGTCCAGCGGCGTCAGTTCAAGGGCGCGAAGCCTGCATCCGCGCGGCGGAAAGATGCTTTTTCCCGCTGCTTCCTCGGACTTGAGAAATCCACCAAGTTTGCGCGCTTCCGGCGATCCAAGTACCGGGTCGAGCGCGGCGCGCCAGCTTTCGGGTACGGCGGCAGTCATCGTTGCGGTCTTTTCCATCGGCGCGTTCCCCGCTTCGCCATTGCGCAAATCCGGCCCAATCCCTAAGCACTTGCCGCATATGGCTGTCCATCTCCACGAAGAAGATCTCCCCGAAGGCGTGCTCGCGCCGGGTCCCGTTGCGGTCGATACCGAAACCATGGGACTCGTCACGCATCGCGACCGCCTGTGCGTCGTCCAGATCTCGGACGGGGGCAGCGATGAGCATCTAGTGCGCTTCCGGGTGGACAGCGACTTTGCCGCGCCGAACCTGAAGTCGGTCCTTGCCGACCCGCAGCGCGTCAAGCTGTTCCATTTCGCGCGGTTCGATCTCGCCGCCATCGAATACTACCTTGGCGTCATGGCGACCCCGGTGTTCTGCACCAAGATCGCCAGCAAGCTCGTGCGCACCTACACCGACCGGCATGGCCTCAAGGAACTGGTGCGCGAACTTCTCGGCAAGGAAATCTCTAAACAGCAGCAGTCGAGCGACTGGGGCGCGGCCGAACTGACCGAGCCGCAGTGCGAATACGCAGCGTCCGACGTGCGCTACCTTCACGGCCTGCAGGCCATCCTGTCGGAGCGGCTTTCCCGCGAAGGCCGCACTGCGACCGCGCAGGCCTGTTTCGACTTCCTTCCCACGCGCGCCCGGCTCGACATCGCCGGCTGGGCCGACCGTGACATCTTCAGTCACGAATGACGGCCGAAGCCCAGGTCATCCGGTCCCGAAGGCGGAACTTCGCGGCGCCCGGCGGCTCGCACGACCGACTCGTTTCCTTTCTCGCAAAGGCCCTTCCGGCGGCAGTCGGAGTCGTGGCGGCGGTGATGATCCTGACGCCGCTCAGCCCGCGCGGAGAAGTCTCGTTCCTCCTGGACCGCAATGAAGTCGCCATCACCGGCGAGCGGCTCCGCGTCGACGATGCGGCCTATCGCGGGCAGGACGACCGCGGCCGCGACTTTCTCGTAACTGCGGGAAGCGCGATCCAGGCCACCGGTGCCGTTCCGATCGTGCGGATGCAGGATCTCGTCGCCAGGCTGCAGATGCCCGAAGGACCTGCCGAGTTACGGGCAAGCCAGGGCTTCTACAATTATCGCGACGAGGAAATCTCGGTCTCGGGGCCGGTCAATTTCCGCGCTGCGGACGGCTACCGGATGGTGACGAGCAATGTCGAAATCGATCTCGACACGAAACGTGCGGTCGGGTCGGGGGGTGTCGAAGGCGCCGTGCCCTCGGGCTCCTTCAGGGCCGACCGCATCGTCGCCGATCTCGCCGAGCGCACCGTAGCGCTCGAAGGCAACGCGCGCATGCGCATGGTTCCCGGCAAGCTGAGGTTCTGATCATGACCGGCCGCATCATTCCTTTCCAGGCGCTGCGCATCGGCCTCGCCTCCTTCGCCATCGCGGCGGCCGCGCTCGTCGGCTGGCAGCAGCTTTCGGCGCAGGGGCTTGGCGGGCACAACAGCAACGCACCGGTAAATTATGCGGCCGACCGCATCGAACTGCAGGACCGGCAGGACCGCGTCGTGCTTTCGGGCAACGTCGACATCACACAGGACAACCTGCGGCTGCGGGCCGGACGTACCACTGTCGCGTTCTCTGACGCCGGGACGCTTCGTATCAATCGCATCACCGCGACCGGCGGGGTCACCGTCACGCGCGGGGGCGAAAGCGCGCGGGGCAATGTCGCGATCTACGACCTCAACGACCGGGTCATCACCTTGGTCGGCAACGTCCGTCTCCAGCGCAGCGGCGATACCCTGAGCGGCGGCCGGCTCGTCATCGACCTGCAGAGCGGCGTTTCGAGCGTCGACGGACGCGCATCCGGGAATGCTGCGGGCACCCGGAACAGCGGTGGCCGGGTATCCGGCTCTTTCAGGGTCCCTGACCAGAACTGAGCATACCCGGGTATCCGGGTCGGCGGTCCGCTTGTGCCCGCTTCGCGACGGGTCGAAGGCCATTGCCGCGTCGGATACGATGATTTTCCTTGTGCGGAGAGCGCACGACGTTATCGCTCTCGCAGTTGCAGCATTATGCTCGCCGGGAGATTTGCAGATGTCCGATACAAGCGGGAAAGTGGCGCTCGTTACCGGTGCGACCGGACAGGACGGTGCCTATCTCGCACGGCTCCTGCTCGAGAAGGGATATACCGTCCACGGTATGAAGCGACGCTCGTCTTCCTTCAACACCGGCAGGATCGAGGACATCTACGAGGACCCTCACGTCGAGGACCAGCGCTTCGTCCTGCACTACGGCGACCTGACAGATTCGACCGGCTCATGTCTCCGGCGATCACATTGATCAGCTGCGGCAACTCGTCGAGGCTCGTCCGGCGAATGAACCTGCCGGTGCGGGTAATGCGCCGGTCGGTCTTGGAAGCCGAGATCGTGCCCTCGCGATCTGTACCCACGACCGTCATCGAACGGAACTTGTACATGTCGAAGAAGCGGTTTCCGCGACCCATGCGCTTTTGCACGAAGAAGACAGGTCCGCCGTCCTCGAGCTTGATTGCAATCGCGACTGCAACGAAAACCGGCGCCAGGACGAGCGAGGCGGCGCTCGCCAACGCGACGTCCAGCAGCCGCTTCATGGCTCGCGCACGAAGCCCCAAAGGTCCCGACGAGACCATCAACAAGCCATGGCCGCCCGCAACCCGCGCACCGTGCGCGCCGAGCCTGATGACTTCGTCGGCAAGAACCTCGCCTTCGATGTTCGCGCCCTTGAACATCATGCTCCAGGCGGCGCGGCGTTCCTGCGGGCAACTGACGACGACCCGATCGATATTGCGCAAGACGAGGCCAATTCGGTCGAGCGCGTGTGGATCCTGCAGGTCCGGACGCAAGCCGAGTTCGCGCGCATCGACCCGTATCGCGCCTTCGAGCTCGATCGGCGGACCGCCATCGTCGATGACCACCTCGTTCACCGCATTGGATCCGCAGCGCCAGCGTACAAAGCTGCGCATCTGCAAACGGGTCCACAACAGCAGGGCTCCGGACATGAGGACGCAGATGCTGAATGCGGCCCGCGAAAAATCTGCGCTCGACTTGGTGTAGAATGCAAAGAAGACGAGTGCGGCGGCAGAGAGGAAGAGCGCGCTCCCGGCCCTGAAAATTCCCCGCCAGGGATCGCGCAGCGCATCAATCGAGTAGGCGCCGTTATAGAGCGCTATGGTCAGGAAAAGCGGCAGCAGAAGCTGTCCGATCGACAACGCTTCGTCCGCGCCTTCCGGGCCGAGGTACGCATATCCCGCGAGGAACGATCCGAAAAGCAGCGCAAGAATGTCGCCAAGCATCAGGCCCAGATAGCTCTGGAGCCTCCGACGCTCGAGCGACGGCGCGAGAACAAGCTTGTCCGCGTCGGGTCTTGATCGATCAAGGCGCTTGGCAGCGAATGGCGCATTCATGCTTGTCGCAGCCCTCCGAGGTCGAAGTATACGAAAGTTCTTTTGCGGCTCCGGCGCGAATGCTTTCGACAAGCAGTCACGCTATGCTGCACTGCAGTACGTATATTCCACTAGTCCAGATTGGCAATATCATAATTGCCTTGCGCCGACGAATCGTTCTCTTGATGCGCCGGTCAGCCGCGCGATGCGGCAACTCTCGCGATTTCCGCAAGTTCCTGAGAAAGCAGTATTTCCGCATCCCTGCTGTTAGCCAGCAGAGCGCGGTGGGTGCCTGTCAGCCTGTCTACCAGCCTTTCCAGTCTTCTCCCACGCCAGCGCCGGAGCTGGTCGGCGATGTCTGCCTGATCCTTCCAGAATATGCGCCTTGCACCGGATTCCGCCTTCACGAGGGTTCCGATATCCGATCCCCTGCCCAGCTTTGCGGCGAGGCCAGCAAGCTGCGCCGCCCGCCTCTCAAGCGCCAGAAGCAGGCCCACGGGATTGAGGCCAAGTTCGCGCATCCGCTGCAGCTCTGCTGGCAGGCGCGCGTGGCGACCGCTGAGCACGACGTTGACCAGCGGGGCGAAGCCTTCTTCCTCGGTCGCCGCGCCGACTTCCGCCAGCGCCTCGTGCGTCAGCGACTTCGGCGCTTCCTGCGCTGCGTCGAGATAGAGAGCCAGTTTCTCGATCTCTGACCGGGCCAGCCGCGAGTCCATGCCTGCCGCACGCGCGATGCGATCGGCCACATCGGCATCCATGCGCAGGCCAGCCGCATCGCCGAAAGCGCGCACCTGCGCGCTCGCCGCTCGCAAGTCGGGCGGATAGAACATTGCGACGAGCGCGTCCCCGCGGTTCGCGAGCAGCTTTGCCGTGCGCGACTTGTCCGTCGCGCCGGTCGCCACGATCAGAATCGGGCAGATTTCCACCTCGGAATCGAGAACGTTGGCAACGGCGTCGTGCGCCTCCTCGCCTTGTGCCCGAACCAGTATATGCCGCCTGCCGCCGAAAAGCGATGTCGAGCGCGCCTCGTCGCCAAGCACGACGGGGTCCTTGCGCAAGTCCGCACCGGCCAGCTCGATCCTCTCGCCCACATCGCCCAGAAGCGAAACAATGCGCATGGCGGCGTCGTGAGCGCCTGCCTCGTCGGGGCCGCAGAAGAAGAAGAGCCTCGCGTCGTTAGCGGCGCGCGGTGCGATGCCGGCGAAGTCCTTCTGGGTTGCCTTCACGGCGCTCCCGGTCCGCTCTCGCGCAGTTCGAGCGCCACTTGCGTGACGATCCTGTCCGCCACGTCCCTGGCGAGGTTTTCGAGCGCGGTCTGCTCGGCGGCGATCGTTGCGTACTCGGACGAGACTACGTCGATGCCGGCGTCCGAACCGGCAGTCGCATCGAGCACGATCGTCCCGTCGGCGAGGTCGACCAGCTGGTACCGCGCCCTCAATGCCCGCCGCTCGCGTCCGATGGTATCGTCCGAAAGTAGCGCGAAGCCTTCGAGCGTGTCGTCTAGCCTCACGTCGAGCCGGTAGCGGGCGGTTGCATCGCCTGCTGCGCCGAGCCGGTCGCGCAAGGCGTTGCGCACCAGCCACCCCGACCGCCCGGGGATCGCCGCGACATCGACCGCCGCCAACCCGCGCGCCACTTCGCCGCTGCCGCCACCAGCGTACATGGGCTTAAGGCCGCAGCCGGAAAGCGCGAAGGCGATGCCGATGGCGGCAAGCGAGGCGGCAAGACGCTTCACGCCACCAGGTTCACCAGCCTGTCGGGAACCACGATCACCTTGCGCACTTCCGCTCCATCGAGCGCACGCTGGACCTTGTCGCTGGCAAGGGCAAGGGCTTCGAGTTCATCCTTCGACATGCCCTTGGCGACCGTAAGCGTATCGCGCAGCTTGCCCTTCACCTGAATGGCGATAGTGACTTCGTCATCGACCAGCAGCGCAGGATCGACTTCCGGCCATGCGGCCTCTGCAACGAGCCCCTCGCCTCCCATCGCCGCCCAGCCCTCTTCGGCAAGGTGCGGCATCATCGGGGCGACGAGCAGCAGCATCGCGCGGATCGCGGCGGAGCGGCTGGCCGAAGGTTCGGCCTTCTCGATCGCGGATGCCAGTTCGTAAATCCGCGCGACCGCCTTGTTGAACGAAAGCGCCTCTATGTCCTCGGCCACGGCGGCGACGGTCTGGTCGCGCTTGCGGTCAAGCGCCTTGTCCTCGCCCGAGGCCGAGGCGTCGTACCGGGCAAAAAGCCGCCACAGGCGCTGCACGAAGCGGCCGCAACCCTCGATGCCCGCCTCGGACCACGGCAGGTCTCGCTCCGGCGGGCTGTCGGAGAGCATGAACCATCGGATCGCATCGGCACCGTATGTCGCGACGATCTCGTCGGGATCGACGACGTTCTTCTTCGATTTCGACATCTTGACGACGCGCCCGATCTCGACCGGCTGTCCATCGTCCTTCAGCGACGCAGCTTCGCCCGACCGGTCTACCTCGCCCGGGCTGAAGTAGATTGTCTGTCCGTTCTGCGGGTTCCTGCGCTCGTAAGTCTCGTGCGTCACCATCCCCTGCGTGAACAGGCTGGCGAAGGGTTCCTTCACGTCGATCAGGCCGACGCGGGCGAGCGCGCGCGTCCAGAAGCGCGCGTAGAGCAAGTGCAGGATCGCATGCTCGATGCCGCCGATGTACTGCTCGACCGGCAGCCATTTCGCAATGGTGTCGGGATCGAACGGTCGGTCGGCAGGCTGGCTGGCGAAGCGCAGGAAGTACCAGGAGGAATCGACGAACGTGTCGAGCGTGTCGGTCTCGCGCTCCGCGGCCCCGCCGCATTTCGGGCAGTCGGTGTGCTTCCACACCGGATGTCGGACGAGGGGATTGCCGGGCGTCTGGAAATCGACATCCTCGGGCAGCACCACCGGCAGCCTGTCCTCGGGCACGGGAACGACGCCGCAATCGGCGCAATGGATGAACGGGATCGGCGTGCCCCAGTAGCGCTGGCGCGAAACGCCCCAGTCGCGCAGCCGCCAGACGGTCCTGCCCTGCCCCCAGCCCCCGCCTTCGGCGCGCGAAATGACTTCGGCCTTGGCCTCGTCCACGCTCTTGCCGTCGAGAAAGTCGGAATTGACGATGACGCCGTCGCCGCTTTCCGCCTCGCCCGCAAACGGCTTGCAGGCTTCGTCCGCGTTCGCCGCGACGACGCGCGGGATGGGCAGGGCGTACTTGGTCGCGAACTCGAAGTCGCGCTGGTCGTGGCCCGGCACCGCCATGATCGCGCCGGTCCCGTAGTCCATCAGGACGAAGTTGGCGATGTAGACCGGCAGGTCGGCGCCGGTGAAGGGGTGCCTGGCCGTGATACCCGTGTCGAAGCCCAGCTTCGCGGCGGTTTCAAGTTCGGCGGCAGTTGTCCCGCCCGCGCGGCACGTCTCGATGAAGGCCTGCGCTTCGGGCGATCGCTCTGCCACGCCCTGCGCGATCGGATGTTCCGCGGCGACCGCCACGAAACTGGCCCCGAAGATCGTGTCGGGCCGGGTGGTGTAGACCTCAACCGCCTCGCCGTTCGACAGGTCGAAGCGGAACTGCAGCCCCTGGCTCTTGCCGATCCAGTTCTCCTGCATCAGCCGCACCTTGTCGGGCCAGTTTTCCAGCCCGGACAACCCCTCCAGCAATTCGTCTGCGAATTCGGTGATCTTGAGGAACCACTGCGAGAGCTTGCGCTTCTCGACCAGTGCGCCCGAACGCCAGCCGCGTCCGTCGATCACCTGCTCGTTGGCGAGCACGGTCTCGTCGACGGGGTCCCAGTTGACCGAGCTTTCCTTGCGGTAGACGAGGCCCGCTTCGTAGAGTTTCAGGAACAGCGCCTGTTCGTGCCCGTAGTATTCGGGATCGCAGGTGGCGAGTTCGCGGCTCCAGTCGAGCGCGAAGCCGAGGCGCTGCAGCTGGGCCTTCATGTTGGCGATGTTCTCGCGCGTCCAGCCGCCCGGGTGGACGCCCTTCTCCATCGCGGCGTTTTCGGCTGGCATGCCGAAGGCGTCCCAGCCCATCGGGTGGAGTACTTTGTGTCCGCGCATGCGCTTGTAGCGCGCGAGGACATCGCCCATCGTGTAGTTGCGCACATGCCCGATGTGGATGCGCCCCGAGGGATAGGGGAACATCTCAAGCACGTAGCTGCGCGGCTTGTCGCTCGCATCGTCGGCGCGGAAGCACTGGCGTTCGTCCCAGGCACGCTGCCAGCGGATATCCGCCTGCTGCGGATCGAAACGTTCGCTCATGGCGAAGGAAAGCCTCCGTCAGCCGCCGATCGCATTGCGGCGCAGATCGCGCGCGCGCGTGAGAATGATGTCCTCGAGCTTCTGTACCGTCGCCGCCTGCACGGGCGCGTTGACCCAGCCGCTCGCCTGGGCGACCTGGCGGCTGGCGGCCACACGCAGCGCATCGGCGCGCAGGTCCTGATCGAGTATGCTCACCGAGACCTTCACCCGCTCGTTCGGGTTTTCGGGGTTGGCGTACCAGTCGGTAACAATGACGCCGCCGGAGCTGTCCGTCTGTACAAGCGGCATGAACGCCAGCGTGTCGAGGCTGGCGCGCCACAGGTAGCTATTGACGCCGATCGTCGTGACGCGCGACGCGGCGATGTCGGCCTTGGGCCGCTCGCCACCGCCGCATCCGGCCAGCGCGAGCGCGGCAACGGCGACGAGGCCGGCACGCGCGAACGTTCCGGGGGTGCGGGTTTCGTGAGAAATTCTAGCGGTCATCGTCGCCTTCCAGGTCCATTTGGCGCGCCATTCGCCGGACAACGGCGAAGCGCTTTCCCGAGCCTCTATAGCCCGCGTGCGTGCGCGGCAAGTACGGGCGCCCCGCATTGCTGCAAGTGCCTCCCTGACGCGGGCTCGCTGCACCCTGGATGAATTGCGCGCGAGGTGTTCGCGAAAACCGCGCGCACGAATGTTATCCACAATGCCATCTAGGACATGTTAAGTTGCGGCATGCGACTCGCACGGGGAGTCCGGCTCAAAGGTTGCAGCACCATTGCGTGCGTGCAGCGGGCGAATTGAAAAGGAGTTCGACGGCAATGGTTTGGAAAGGAGGAGAACCGGCGCGGAACGGCATCTCTACCGGCCTGCTGATCGGCGGTGCGGTTTCGCTGCTGGCCCTGCCCAGCGCGGTGCTCGCCTTCTCGACCGGGTACGAAGCGGGCGCCCCTTCGGCTGCGAGCGCTCCCATCGAGACCCTGCAGCGCGGAACCGATGCGGAATTCGCCCGGGCCGTGCCCCTGCGTTCGCTTGCCAAGGGCCAGCGCTATCGCTTCACGCCTGCCGGGACGCCGAATCGTCCGGACCGCTCTGTCACGGTGGCGGTCAGGGTCGATTCGGACGCGGCCAGGGCCATCACCGTTCGCCATCCGCTCGCACGTGACCGCAGCGAGACGGCCTCGTCGCCGCTGCGCATAGCGCCCACGGCATTCAGCCTGGGCGTGTCGCGCGGGTACGAAGATATCGTGCAGGACCTGGTTCCTCCCAAGGAAAGCAAGCGGGCGGAACTGCCCGACCTTTCCAAGTTTCGCCTGTCGCCCGGCGCAAGGCCTGACGAATCGCGCTTCAGTCCCCGCATCGTGCTCGACGAGAAGCAGTCCGCCGGCCGCGCTCCACGGACTTTCTCCGGCGATACCGAAGAACTGGTCGACGTGGGCGGAAGCTATCGCGTGACCCGCAACCTCAACGTGACGGCAGGCGTGCGCTATTCGCAGGACAGGGACAGGCTTCGCCCCCTCACCGACGGCAAGCAGGACGATAGCCAAGCCGTTTACGTCGGAACCCAGTTCAAGTTCTGATCGTCACACAGCCGTCACGAAAATACTCCAGGCCCCTGAAACGTCTGCTTCTTCGGTTGCGCGGCCACTGCCCTGCGCCTAGCCTGCACATCCCGAGAGACGCCGTTTTCAGGAAGGGGTTCCAGCTATGTCGCGAGTCGCAATCGTAACCGGAGGCAGCCGGGGTATCGGCGCCGCAATTTCCGTGGCGCTGAAGGAACTCGGCCATACGCCCGTGGCGGTCTACGCCGGAAACGATGAGCGCGCGCGGGAATTCAGCGAAGAAACCGGCATCCCGGCTTACAAATGGGACGTGGGCGACCACCAGGCATGCCTCGACGGCTGCGCGAAAGTCGCCGAAGAGGTCGGTGCGGTCGACATCGTCGTCAACAACGCCGGCATCACGCGCGACGGAACGCTGCACAAGATGAGCTTCGAGGACTGGAACGAGGTGATGCGCATCAACCTCGGCGGTTGCTTCAACATGGCGAAAGCGACGTTTCCGGGGATGCGCGAACGCAAGTGGGGCCGGATCATCAACATCGGCTCGGTCAATGGGCAGGCCGGCCAGTACGGCCAGGTCAACTACGCTGCCGCGAAGTCCGGCATCCATGGTTTCACCAAGGCGCTGGCCCAGGAAGGCGCGAAATTCGGGGTGACGGTCAACGCGATCGCACCCGGCTACATCGATACCGACATGGTCGCCGCCGTTCCCGAGCCGGTACTCGAGAAGATCGTCGCGCGCATCCCGGTCGGCCGCCTCGGACATGCCGACGAGATCGCACGCGGCGTGGCGTTCCTGGCATCCGAAGATGCGGCCTTCGTGACGGGATCGACGCTCTCGATCAATGGCGGCCAGCACATGTACTGACCGGGGACGGGCGTTGCCTGGAACCCGCTATCATCCGCCGGTCAAGCGATCGGTGGAGATCGCAGGCCACAAGACGTCGATAAGCCTCGAACCCGTGTTCTGGGATCTGCTCAAGGATGCCGCTGAGCGTAGCGGCGTTCCCCTGAACGCCATTGTCGCCCGCATCGATGCCGAGCGGCTCGAGGCCGACATCCCGCCCGGCCTCGCAAGTGCGATCCGTGTCTGGCTCGTGCTGGAGGCCGTCCGGACGGCGCAATGAAAAAAGGGGCGAGGCCGGAAGCCTCGCCCTTTTTCGTGCGACGTGACGGGTCAGTAATTTGCGGGCGGGTCGCTTGCCGGGAAGCTTTCGTCGCTTTCCTCATCGGTCTTCTGCCAGCGGCGCGGCTCGTCCCGCATGGCTTGCGGCCCGGCATCGCGCACGGTTCCGTTCTGGGATGCCGCGAAGGCGGCGTGCTCGGTCTTCTCGCGCGTTGCGTATTTGTAGAATGCGTACCCGGCGGCACCGGCTGCTGCCAACTTGATGAGGCCCATGGTCTTCTCCTTTTCCTTTGTGCGTTCAACGCGCAAGGAGGGCAGGAGGTTTCCGTCAATCGTCGCCGACGCGCTCCACTTCGGCGCCGACCAGCGCGAGCTTTTCCTCGAGACGTTCGTAACCGCGGTCGAGATGGTAGAGGCGATGCACCTGTGTTTCGCCCTCTGCCGCAAGGCCTGCGATGACTAGGCTCATCGACGCGCGCAGGTCCGTCGCCATGACTTCGGCGCCCGACAGTTTCGGAACACCGTGGACAATCGCCGTCCGCCCCGATGTCTCGATCCGCGCGCCCATGCGATTCAGTTCGGGTACGTGCATGTAGCGGTTCTCGAATATCGTCTCCGTAAGAACGCTGGTTCCATTCGCACAGCACAGCATCGCCATGAGCTGCGCCTGCATGTCGGTCGCAAAGCCCGGATAGGGGGCGGTCGAGACATTGATCGCTCGAAGATCACCGTTGGCGGCGACGAGGATGCCCTTGTCCTTCGGCTCGACGTGAATGCCGGCGTTGCGGAGCGCATGGACGGTCGCTTCCATCTGGTCGATCTGGGCGCCGACCAGGGTGACCTCGCCGGCGGTGATGGCAGCCGCGCAAGCATAGCTGCCTGCCTCGATCCGGTCGGGCATGACCCGGTAGGTCGCACCGTGGAGACGCGGAACGCCATGGATCGTGAGATCGGAAGTGCCGATACCCTCGATATCGGCGCCCATCGCGACGAGGAGGTTGCACAGGTCGACGATCTCGGGCTCGCGCGCGGCATTGTGCAGGGTCGACTTTCCGCGCGCCGTGACCGCGGCCATCAGGGCGTTTTCGGTTGCGCCGACGGATACCACGGGAAACCCGAACCGCCCGCCCGGCAGGCCGCCATCGGGAGCGGATGCGCGCACGTACCCCTGCGCCAGCTCGATTTCCGCGCCAAGCGCTTCGAGTGCCTTCAGGTGCAGGTCGATCGGCCGGTTCCCGATGGCGCAGCCGCCGGGCAGCGAGACTTTCGCGTCGCCCATCCTCGCGAGCATCGGGCCAAGGACCAGGATCGAGGCGCGCATCTTCCGGACGAGCTCGTACGGGGCGACGGAACTGGTGATGCGCGGCGCTTCCAGCGTCATTACCCTCCCGAAATCCTCCGGACGTGATCCGGCGATCGTGGTCGAGACACCGAACTGGTTCAGCAGGTGCTGGAAACCGTCGATGTCCGCAAGGCGCGGGAGATTGCGCAGGGTCAGCGGCTCGTCGGTGAGGAGAGCGCAGGGAAGCAGGGTGAGGGCCGCGTTCTTGGCTCCGGAAATCGGGATGCTGCCTGTCAGCCTCTTGCCGCCGCGAATGATGATCTTGTCCATCCCGGCCTATTAGCGCGAATTGCCGACGCGGCAAGTTGGAGCCGCCGGGAAGGAACCGCCGGTGCTTGCATGCGCTTGGATCAGGAGCTTTAACCGCCACGCAAACAATCGAGGGGCACGATCCAGAGCATGACCGACACGCGCAAACCCGTTCGCAAGGCCGTCTTTCCCGTCGCCGGGCTCGGCACCCGCTTCCTGCCCGCCACCAAGGCGGTCCCGAAGGAAATGCTCAGCGTGGTCGACCGGCCGCTGATCCAGTACGCGGTGGACGAGGCCCGCGAAGCCGGGATCGAGCAGATGATTTTCGTCACTGGTCGCGGAAAGGGCGCGCTCGAGGACCATTTCGACATCGCATTCGAACTCGAGACGACGATGAAGGAGCGCGGAAAGGACCTCTCGGTGCTCGACTGTACCCGGATCGAGCCGGGCAACGTCGCGTCGGTTCGCCAGCAAGAACCACTCGGCCTCGGCCACGCGATCTGGTGCGCGCGCGACATCGTCGGAAACGAACCCTTCGCGATCCTGCTGCCCGACGAACTGATGTGGGGCGAGCCGGGCTGCCTCAAGCAGATGGTCGATGCCTACAACCGCGTAGGCGGCAATCTCATCAGCGTCCTCGAGGTGCCTCACGACGAGGTCTACAAGTACGGCGTCATCACTCCGGGCGACGTCGACGGGCCGCTCACCGAAGTCAGGGGGCTCGTCGAGAAACCGAAGGTCGAGGAAGCCCCGTCGAACAAGATCGTGTCGGGCCGCTATATCCTGCAGCCCGAAGTCATGCGACTGCTCGAAACGCAGGGCAAGGGCGCGGGCGGAGAAATCCAGCTGACCGATGCAATGGCGCGGATGATCGGCCAGCAGGCCTTTCACGCCGTCACTTTCGAAGGACGTCGCTTCGACTGCGGCTCGAAGCTGGGTTTCGTGGAAGCGACTCTCGCCCTAGCCCTCGAGCGCGAGGACATGGGCGCAGACGTGCAGGCGCTGATGCGCAGGATGCTGGGATGAGCGACCGGCGCGCGCTAACCGGCAGGCCTACTCGGGGAGCGCGACCGTCTTTCCGACGAAAACGCGAACCGGTTCACCCTGCCTGACGCGCAGGCTGTCGCCCTTGCTGCGCGAGGATACCACGGTGGTGGCAGCACCCGCGCCAAGGTTCACGGCTGTCCCGTCGGGGCGGGTGAGCCTTGTCCAGACGACCCGGGCATCCGCGCCGGTTCCCTCGTAGCGCCCGACGAGGCGGGACGAACGCGGGACGAGGACGCCGGCCCCGTCGTGCGAGCGTACGTCGGTGCTGACGACAGCTCGGACGAAACCCGGTAATTCGGCATTGATGGCGGTTTCAAGGATCGCGGGGATCACGGTTCCGCGCGTCAGCGAAGCCGCCGCAGGGGTGCGAACCGTCTCTTTCCGTTCCTGGCGGGTCGACGAGCGCTCGGGCGTCGGGGCCAGTATCCCGTCGCTCCCCGTCCGCGTCGCCGTGTCGCCCTTCGAATCGAAAACGAGGACCGGAACCGAGCGGCGATCACGCTTCGGCGGCGCGGCTTCGGACAATTTCTCTTGCTCCGGAATAGCCTCGGGCGCGGCAGCCAGCACGGGGGACATCGGCGGCGGCGCCAGGACGCCGGCGCTTTCCTCGGTAGTATCGCCCGAAGAGGAGGCAGCGTAGGGCACTGGTTCCGTTGGCATTGCGTCGGGCAGGCCTGCCGGAAGCGGGTCTCGCACGATATCGCTAAACTCGATGCGTTGCGGTCTCGATTCGTAGGCCGCCGCCGCCGCCAGAACGCGCTCTTTGCGCGCCTGCTCGCTGGTCCACCAGGTCAGCCCGGCCAACGCCGCGATCACCGCGATCGCGGCCACGACAAGCCATTGCCATCTTGGCGAACGGCGCGGCGGAGAAACGTCTATCGCCCTGCCCGAGGTGAAGTCGATTACCTGGCCCAGCGGTCGCCGCTCGTCGGTCGGTATTATCGACCCGGAAGGTTGCTGCCGACCATCGGCCAAGGGTCAGTTCTCCTCGGGCTGCGATCCGCGGGTGGTGTTGGCCGTCCGGCTATCGGCGACTGCCGCGCCGGGGACGTTATCGGACGAAGCGGCAGTCGCGGAACCATCGTTCGCATCCGGGGCGGGTTCGCGAAGGTTTTCGAGCGAGGCGCGGCTGCTGCCGTTGCGAAGGAGGATGCGTTCGGGGACCTGGGCGAGAACGATCGTGTTTCCGCGCAAGGAATATTCCGCCGGTTGCTCGGTCCCGTCCGCCCCTTCGAGGAGGATCGACGGCACGTCCTGTCCTTCTCCCCAGAGCAGGTAGGTCGATGTCCCGTCATCGTAGACCCGAGCCGGGATAAGACGACGGGAGCCGCCTTGGCGCCATGCGAAATTGAGCATCGCGGGGTCGACCGCCTGGTCGGCGGAGGCGCCCTCGACCGGGCCGGCACTCGCCGGGGGCGCAACGTTCTCGGTCGCCGCACCGGCCAGCAGCTCCTGGCGCAGCGATTCGATCTTCGCCATGCCGGTCGCTGGAGCGCCCATCTGCTCGAAGGCCTCGGAGAATTCGGGCGTCGCTTCGGCGCTCGCGACCCCGGGCACCTGCCCGTAGGTGAAGCTGAGCATGTAGACGGGATCGGATTTCGGAGTCGCGACCAGATCGAAGAAATAGGTACGCCTGTTGGTCACGACGGTCATGTTGGTACGCGCGGTAGCTTCGAGCGGCTTGACGAAAAGCAGGTCGGCACGCTTGTTCGGGGTGATCTGCCAGTTCTCGGCATCGCCCACCGCGACGTTCTCGATCAGCTCCCCGTCCTCGAAAGCGACCGTCGCCTGAATTCCGAGCTTGCTGTCGATCTTGACGACTTCGCGCTCCTGGTAAGGAACGTCGACAAGGCGCGCATCCTGCGCGGCCACCGGAAGGGAGGCCAGCAGCAATGCCGCGCCGGCTCCGCCGAGGATCGGGCGCATTGACACAGTGGCTACTTGCGAACCGGCTGCGAGAGCCGCGACATGATCGAAGCCACGTAGGCCTGCGTCTCGCGAATGCGGGGGATGCCGCCTGCCCTTATCACGCGGCCAGGCCCTGCGTTGTACGCGGCAAGCGCCTTTTCGATGTCGCCGTCGAAAGCGTCGAGCTGCATCCGCAGGTAGCGAGCGCCGCCTTCGAGGTTGGCGTGGGGATCGTCGGGGTCGACGCCCATGTCGCGCGCGGTGCCAGGCATCAGCTGCGCAAGGCCGCGCGCGCCGACTGGCGAGATCGCGCGGGCGTTCCAGCGGCTTTCCTGCCAGACCACTGCTTCGAGGAGCGTCGGGCTGATATCGTACTTGGCGGCCAGTTCGGCCACGCGGGCGCGCCACTGCGCGGGGCCGGCCTCGACCGAAACTTCGGTTATGGACTGCGGGTGCGGTGCGGAATCGACGATCGGGGCCGACCCGCCGACGGGCTCCGCCACGATTGCGGCAGCCTTCGGACCACCTGCGACCCAGCCGTAACCGGACGCGTCGATTTCAAGGACATCGGCATGCGCCGCGAACGGCGCCAACGCGAACGACATTGCGGTTGCGGTCCTGTAGATCGCCCGAAAGGTCAACTGCCCGGTTCTCCCTGCCGTGATTCGTATCCGGCAAACTACTGCAATCGCGCCTTCTTCGCCAGTGCAGCAAGCGCTCCCGCACGCGGACCCGGTCGCTCCGCCCCGTCGCCTCGCCGGCTGCGGCTGCGCGGATGGTGCTGCTGGGGAGGATTGAACTCCCGACCTCACCCTTACCAAGGGTGCGCTCTACCACTGAGCTACAGCAGCGATCCCGACCGGTTACGTCCGGCGCGCCCTGAGGCCGCCGGGCAGGCGCGCGCTATTGTCTCGCGCGCCGTCGATGTCAAGTGAAGCCTTGCGGTTTCGCCGTTCGCGCGGCAAGTCGGCCTTATGCCGGAGAAGGACGAGATGACCCGCGAGGAGCGGCTGGCCGCCAAGCTTCGCGAGAATCTTCGCCGCCGCAAGGCGCAGGCGCGAAGCAGGCTGGACGAGCCGGACAACGCCGGACTTCCCAATCCGCCCCCGAAAAGCTAGGGGGTCTGGCTCCCGAACCCAAGGAGCCTGTTGCCTTGCCACGCCTGATCCTCGTTCGCCACGGCCAGAGCCAGTGGAACCTCGAAAACCGCTTTACCGGCTGGTGGGATGTCGACCTGACCGAAAAGGGCGAGGCCGAAGCGCGTGAGGCGGGCAGGCTCCTCGCTGCGAAGGGCATGCTGCCCACGGTCGCCTTCACCTCGTTCCAGACCCGCGCGATCCGTACGCTGCACCTGGCGCTCGAGGAAGCGAACCGTCTCTGGATTCCCGAGACCAAGGACTGGCGCCTCAACGAGCGGCACTACGGCGGACTTACCGGTCTCGACAAGGCCGAGACCGCCGCGAAACACGGTGACGAGCAGGTGCATATCTGGCGCCGCAGCTTCGACACGCCGCCGCCGGACATGGAGCCCGGATCGCGCTTCGACCTTTCGGGAGACCCGCGCTACGCCAACGCGACGGTGCCGACGACGGAAAGCCTCAAGGACACGATCGCACGGGTGCTGCCCTACTACCAAAGCAGCATCGTACCGCATCTCAAGGCGGGTGCCTGCGTGCTGGTATCGGCTCACGGCAATTCGTTGCGCGCGCTCGTGAAGCATCTCTCGGGCATTTCGGACGACGAGATCACCGGCCTCGAGATCCCGACCGGCCAGCCGATCGTCTACGAACTCGACGACGAGATGGCGGAAGTCGAGCGCTATTACCTCTCGGAGCGCTGACGTGACAGGCGCGTCCACTCCTGCCGTCGCGATCGTGATGGGAAGCCAGTCCGACTGGCCGACGATGAAGTGTGCGGCGGACGCGCTCGACAAGCTGGGCGTGGCAAGCGACGTGCGTATCGTGTCGGCACACCGCACGCCGAGGCGGCTCGTCGAATTCGCCGAGGGCGCTGCCGGCGAAGGCTTCAGGGTCATCATCGCCGGTGCCGGGGGTGCCGCGCACCTTCCCGGCATGGTCGCCGCGATGACCCACCTTCCCGTGCTCGGAGTGCCGGTAAAGTCGAAGGCGCTGTCAGGACAGGACAGCCTGCTTTCCATCGTCCAGATGCCGGCCGGGATTCCGGTGGGCACACTCGCAATCGGCGAGGCAGGCGCGACAAATGCCGGATTGCTAGCCGCCGCGATCCTCGCCACGACCGACGAAGCGCTGGCCGAGCGCCTGATCGCCTTTCGCGCGGAGCAGACAGCTTCGGTCGCCGAGCGCCCCTCGGCAGAGGGATGACATCGCAGCCATGATCCCTCCCGGCGAGACCATCGGTATTCTCGGTGGCGGCCAGCTTGGCCGCATGATGGCGATGGCCGCCGCGCAACTCGGCTACCGAACACACGTATACGCGCCCGAGGAACAGTGCGTCGCCGCCGAGGTCTGCGCTGCATTCACCAGCGCCGCGTGGGACGATGCCGCCGCGATGGCGCGCTTCGCCGCCGACTGCGCGGTAATAACCTACGAGTTCGAGAACGTGCCGGTCGCGCCGCTCGCCGCGCTCGACGAATCGCTGCTCCGGCCGCATCCGCGCGCGCTCGAAACCGCGCAGGACAGGCTCGCCGAAAAGCGTTTCGTCGAGGGGCTGGGAGGACGCCCCGCGCCATACGCGGCGGTCGACACGATTGCCGATCTGGAGTCGTCGATTGAACGGATCGGCCTGCCGGGTATCCTCAAGACCCGGCGCGACGGCTATGACGGCAAGGGGCAGTGGCGATTGCGAGAGGCTTCGGACGCCGGGAATATCGAACTTTCCGGCGCGCCGCTCGTCTACGAAGGTTTCGTGAAGTTCGACGCCGAGTTCTCGGTCATCCTGTGCCGCGCCGAGGACGGGGACATCCGGTTCTGGGATACCCCCGTCAACGAGCACGAAGGCGGCATCCTTGCGCGTTCGACCGTTCCGGCCTCTTCGGCGGTGCAGGCGCATGTCGACGCCGCACGCGATCTTGCGGCGAAAGTGGCCGAGCGGCTTGGATACATCGGCGTGCTGACGTGCGAGTTTTTCGCGACGTCCGAAGGTCCGGTCTTCAACGAGATGGCGCCGCGCGTCCACAATTCGGGTCACTGGACTATCGAGGGGGCGCTCACCAGCCAGTTCGAGAACCACGTCCGCGCCATCTGCGGGCTGCCGCTGGGCGATCCGGGTCTGGCCGCGACGGGTGTCGAGATGCACAACATCCTCGGGGATTCGGCGAACGACTGGGCGCAGATTCTCTCCGATCCGGCGAACCATCTCCATCTCTACGGCAAGGCGGCGGCGCGACCGGGGCGGAAGATGGGGCACGTGACGCGGCTGATCCTCGGTTGAGCGCCGAACTTTTCCTCATTTTCGCGCGTGCTGCCAACGGTACGATCGGGCGCGACAACGCGATGCCCTGGCATCTCCCGGTCGACCTGAAGCGTTTCAAGCGTCTGACCATGGGTGCGTACGGCACCGGCCTGCCGATGATCATGGGACGCAAGACTTTCGAGAGCCTTGGCAAGCCGCTTCCGGGCCGCAGGCACATCGTTCTCACGCGGGACCGCGAGTGGCAGGCCGACGGGGCGGAGCCTGTGCATTCGGTGGGCGAGGCGCTGGAACGCGCCGGGCAAGGCGAAGTCGCGGTGATCGGCGGCGCGCAGATTTACGATCTTTTCGAGCCACTGGCCCGGCGCATCGAGCTGACCGAGGTTCATGCCGATTACGAGGGCGACGCGCACCTGCCGGCGATCGGCGGCCAATGGACCGAAACCATGCGTGAAGATCATCCGGCGGACGGCGACCGGCCCGCCTTTTCTTTCGTCACTCTCGTCCGCAGCCTATAGCGGCCGCCATGATTCGCCTCGACCATCGCGATCCCCTTCCGCCGGAGTATCGCGGCGCGATCATCGCGCTCGGCAATTTCGACGGGTTCCACCTGGGCCACCAGGCTGTGGTCGGCGAAGCGATCGACTGGGCGAGGCGCGAGGAGCGGCCCGCCATCGTGGCCACCTTCGATCCGCATCCGGTCCGCTATTTCGCACCCGATACCGCGCCTTTCAGGCTGACGACGCTCGACCAGCGGCAGGACCTGTTCGAGGCTGCCGGCGCCGATGCGATGCTCGTGTTCCACTTCGACGCGGAGCTGGCCTCTATGCCCGCAGAGGAATGGGTATCCGGAATGCTGGAAGGCGATTTCGACGCGGCAGGCCTGGTGACGGGAGAGGACTTTACATTCGGCAACGGGCGAGGCGGTAATCCCGATCGCTTGCGCGCATGGGCAGCCGATCTGGGCATCGAGACGCGCAAGGTCGCCGCCGTCAGCGACGAGGCAGAACCGGTGTCCTCGACCCGGATACGCGAGGCGCTGAGAGCCGGTAATCCGCAAGGCGCCGCAAGGTTGCTGACCCGACCCTTTGCGATGCGAGGCACGGTCCGGCATGGCGACAAGCGAGGGCGCGAAATCGGCTATCCCACGGCAAATCTCGATCTCGGATCGTATCTCAGGCCGCGATTTGGAATCTACGCGGTGACCGGGAAGCTGCCCGACGGGCGCGTGGTGCAAGGCGCAGCCAACATCGGGGTTCGTCCTACCTTCGATCCGCCAAGGGAGTTGCTCGAACCGTACTTGTTCGACTTCTCGGGTGACCTGTACGGGCAGGAAATCGAGGTGGCATTCCACCACTTCATCCGGCCCGAAGCGAAATTCGAGGGCATCGATCCGCTCGTCGCGCAGATGCGCAAGGATTGCGAGGATGCAAGGAAACTCCTAAGCGCCACCGCAACATGACCGACGAGCGCGACTACAGAGATACTGTCTTCCTTCCGAAGACCGATTTCCCGATGAAGGCCGGCCTTCCCCAGAAGGAGCCGGGCATCCTGGCGCGCTGGCAGGAACAGGACCTTTACCGCCGTATCCGCGATGCGCGCGCGGGGCGAGAGAAGTTCATCCTCCACGACGGACCGCCTTACGCCAACGGCGACATCCACGTCGGCCACGCGCTAAACCATGTGCTGAAGGACATGGTGGTGCGCACGCAGACCCTGCTCGGCAAGGATGCTCCCTACGTTCCGGGCTGGGACTGCCACGGCCTGCCCATCGAATGGAAGGTCGAGGAGCAGTACCGCAAGAAGAAGAAGAACAAGGACGAGGTCCCGCCGCGCGAATTCCGCGCCGAGTGCCGCGCCTATGCCGCGCACTGGGTCGACGTGCAGCGCGAACAGCTGAAGCGCCTCGGTATCGGGGGCGACTGGGACAATCCCTACCTGACGATGGACTTCGCCGCCGAGTCGCTGATCGTGGCCGAACTCCTGAAGTTTGCCGAAAGCGGCATGCTCTATCGCGGCGCGAAGCCGGTGATGTGGTCGCCCGTCGAGAAGACCGCGCTCGCCGAGGCCGAGGTCGAGTACGAGGACATCGTCTCGACCCAGATCGACGTCGCGTTCGAGATCGTCGAGAGCGCGGTCGACGAACTGGTCGGCGCGCACGCGGTGATCTGGACGACCACGCCCTGGACGATCCCGGTCAACCAGGCGATCGCCTACGGGTCGGATGTCGACTACGTGCTCGTCGCATTCGATGCCGAACCGGAGGGGTACGGAGCAAAGGCGCACCCCTCCGCGGAACCGGGTGCACGCTCGCAGGTAGGGCGCAAGGTGCTCGTCGCAGAGGTCCTGCTCGAAAAGCTCGTCGCACGCATGCGCAGCCTCGTGCACGACAAGGTCGAGGCGTCCGAAGCGGGCGAGGAAACGCTGCTCGTCCCGCATATCCTGAAGCGCCTCAAGGGCTCCGAACTTGCCGGCACGAAGGCCCGCCACCCGATGGCGGATGCATTGCCCGAGAGCGAGTTCTTCGCCCGACCGCGCCCGCTGCTCGACGGGTCGGACTTCGTGACGACCGACAGCGGCACCGGCCTCGTCCACATGGCGCCCGACCACGGCGAGGACGATTTCGACCTGTGCAAGGCGCACGGGCTGGAACCTGTCTTCGCGGTCGGGCCGGACGGGCTCTACCGCGACGATTGGCCGTGGCTGGGCGGCAGCGACGAACGCCGCCGCGCGGTCATCAATCCGAACCTGAACGCGCCGCCGGGCGATGACGGCACCGGCGGGCCGATTTGCGAAGACCTCAAGTCCGCTGGAGCTTTGCTCAGTGCGTCCGCAGATTATCAACATTCTTATCCACATAGCTGGCGCTCGAAGAAGAAGATCATCTTCCGCTGCACGCCGCAGTGGTTCGTACCGATGGACAAGCCGATGCAGGCACACGGCGACCGGACGCTGCGCGAAACGGCGCTGGGTGCGCTTGCCGAAACGCGCTTCGTGCCCGCAAAGGGCCGCAACCGCATCGGCAGCATGGTCGAGGGCCGGCCCGACTGGGTCCTGTCTCGCCAGCGCGCCTGGGGCGTGCCGATCACGCTGTTCGTCGATCGCAAGTCCGGCCAGTATCTCGCCGATCCGCAAGTCAACGCCCGCATCGTCACGGCGATAAGGAACGGCGGCGTCGATGCCTGGTCGGACGAAAACGCGCAGGCGCTGCTCGGCGATGGCTACAATATCGAGGATTTCGAGCGGATCACCGACATCCTCGACGTCTGGTTCGATTCGGGATCGACGCACGCCTTCGTCCTCGAAAGCGGCAAGTGGCCCGAACTGCGCAGCCCGGCCGACCTCTACCTCGAAGGGTCGGACCAGCATCGCGGCTGGTTCCAGTCCTCGCTCCTCGAATCGTGCGGCACTCGTGGTCGCGCGCCCTACAAGGCAGTCCTCACCCATGGCTTCACGATGGATGCCAGGGGCGAGAAGATGTCGAAGTCCAAGGGCAATACGGTAAGCCCGCTGCAGGTCATGGAGCAGTACGGCGCGGACATCATCCGGCTCTGGGCACTTTCGGTCGACTATACCGAAGACCACCGCATCGGCGACCAGATCCTGAAGGGCGTGGCGGACCAGTACCGCAAGCTGCGCAACACGTTCCGCTACCTGCTGGGCGCGCTCGCCGACTTCGACGAAAGCGAGCGGGTCGAAATCGCCGAAATGCCCGAGCTCGAACGATACGTGCTGGCGCTGCTCGGCGATCTTGACGGCAAGCTGCGCGGCTGCGTCGACGAGTTCGACTTCAACGATTACACCCGCGCGCTCGTCGATTTCTGCAACGAGGACCTGTCGGCCTTCTTCTTCGACATCCGCAAGGACTGTCTCTACTGCGACGCGCCGGACGATCCCGGGCGTCGCGCCTATCGCACCGTGCTCGACGCGCTGTTCCATGCGCTCGTCCGCTACGCCGCGCCAGTCCTCGTGTTCACCGCCGAGGAGGTCTGGCAGACACGCTTCCCCGATGCCGGCAGCATCCACCTGCTCGAATGGCCGGAAGTTCCGGAGGTCGAGGCGGACCGGGCGCGGTGGAAGGCGCTGCGCGACTTGCGCGAGGACGTGAACGAGGCGATCGAGCCGCTACGGCGCGAGAAAGTCGTCCGCTCGAGCCTCGAGGCCGAGGTGACGGTTCCGGGAGCGGCGCCAGAGGCAGATCTAGAGGAATTGTTCATCACCGCGTCAGTCGCGCGCGGGCAAGGCGACGACGTGTCCGTCTCGCGTACGTCCCATCACAAGTGCGGTCGCTGCTGGCGCCACCTTCCCGAAGTCGGGTCGGACGGCGAATTGTGCGGCCGGTGCGAAAGCGTCGTCGCCTCGCTGGAGGGCGCGCAATGACACTGCGCGGACGGCGCATGACCGGTCTCGCGCTGGCGGCAGCGATTTTCGTGGCCGACCAGTTCGTCAAGTGGCTCATGCTCGGCCCGCTCGACCTACGTACCGTCGGCGTGATCGAGATTCTGCCCTTCTTCGACTTGCGGTGGACGCAGAATTTCGGCGTTTCGCTCGGCATGCTGACCGCACAGTCGCCCGAGATGCGCTGGATGCTGGTCGCGCTGACCGGGATCATCTCGATCGCGGTGCTTGTCTGGATGCTGCGCGAAAAGGCGATGTACGAGATCGTCGCGCTCGGGCTCGTGCTCGGCGGAGCGCTCGGCAACATCCGGGACCGTGTGCGCTTCGGCTATGTCGTCGACTTTGCGGACCTGCATTTCGGCGATTTCCGCCCGTTCCTCATTTTCAACATTGCCGATGCCGCGATTACCATCGGCGTCCTGATTATCATTGCCCGCTCGCTGCTTTCGCGCGAAAAGCCCGAAGAGACAGCGACCACGGCCCCGGAGAGCCAATCATGAAGACCACCAAGGCCCTGATCACCGCAACGACGCTTGCCGTCGCGCTTTCGGCGTGCAGCAGCGGCGGACTGTTCAATCGCGAACGGCCCGACGAGTTCGCGGTCCAGCGCAAGAGCCCGCTGGTCGTTCCGCCCGACTTCTCGCTGCAGCCTCCGGGTCAGGGCGAGCCGCGCCCTGCCGAAGGCACCCTGCAGGAACAGACGCTCGACGCGCTGTTCGGCGGCCCCTCCGCTCGCAGCGGCATCGAGACGAACACGCTGAGCATGGCCGGAGAATCAGCTCCTGGCATCCGTTCGAGTGTCGGCGACGTCGCGACCAACACCGTCGCCAAGGGCTCGGTGACGCGCGACATTCTCGCAGCGCCGGAAGGCGACGGCCGCGAAGCTCGCACCCAGGCCGGCGGCTAGGTCCGGAACCGGTTCGCGTCGGTCAGCCTTCGCCCGGTGACGGCGACTCCAAAGCCGTCTCTACCGGCTCGGCGATCATGCTGACGAGCAGCTTGTCGATCTTGAGGCCGTCCATGTCGACGATCTCGAACCGCCATCCCTGATCGCTGAAATGCTCGCCTTCCTTGGGAAGGCGCTTCAGGATCCAGAGCGCATATCCCGCTGCCGTCGCGAATTCGCGATCCTCGGGCAGCTCGAGGTCGAGCCGGTCCGACAAGGCGTCCGCCGGCATCGCTCCCGATACCAGCAGCGAACCGTCCTCGCGCTCGACGACCATCGGCTCGTCACCCTCGTCCTGGTGGCTGGCGAAACTGCCCGCGATCGCGGCAAGGATATCGTTGGGCGTGACGACGCCTTCGAAATGGCCGTACTCGTCGTGGACCATAGCCATCGCCACTTCGGCCTGCTGGAGGATGCGAAGCGCATCCATCGCGTCGAGCTGGTCGGGGATGATCTCGGCCTTCTTCATCAGCCGGCCGATGCTGACCTTGCGCCCGGCCAGCAGCAGCGCGAGCACTTCGCGCACCTTGAGCACGCCGACTATGGTGTCGGCGGTACCGTCCGCCACGGGAAGCAGCGAATGCGGCGATTCCTTGATTCGCGCGCGCAATTCCGATTCGCTGGCCTCGCGGTCGATCCAGTGCAGTTCGGTGCGCGGCGTCATCAATTCACGCACGGGGCGTTCGGCAATGCGCAGGATGCCGGTCATCATCGCGCGTTCCTCTTCCTCGATGAGGCCGGAACGCGTCGCTTCGGCGAAGATCATGTGCAGTTCCTCGGCAGTCAGCTTCTCGTCGCCGGAGCGCCGGACCGAGAGAATGCTGAGGACCAGTGCCGAGGAACGGTCGAGCAGCCAGACGAAGGGTGCCATCGCCTTCGCGAGCCAGGCCATCGGGCGGGCCATAACGATCGCTATGGGCTCGGCGGCGCGCAGGGCGAGCTGCTTGGGTACCAGTTCTCCGATGACGAGACTGAAATAGGTCGTGGCGATGATGGCAAGCGCGAAGCCGGCCTCGCCCGAGACGTCTTGCGGAACACCTATCGCGACGAGCCGTTCGCCCAGCGGCCCGCCGAGGCTGGCTCCCGAATAGGCACCCGACACGATGGCGATCAGGGTAATGCCGATCTGGACGGTGGACAGGAACCTGCCCGGATCGGCCGCCAGCGCAAGAGCCGTCCTTGCCGCACTGCTGCCGCGCTCAGCGGACACGCTCAGCCGCGACCGGCGCGCCGAAACGATCGCCAGTTCCGACATGGCAAACAGGCCATTAAGAAGGATAAGCCCCGCGATGACGAGGACGTCGGACCATGGAAACGGCGTCACAATTCCGGAGCGCTAGCAGAAAGGACCGGCAAGGCGAAGGCCAAGCATCGCGCGAATGGCGGATTGTGGAACCGGACAGGGCAACAAACGTTGACGAAGTTGCAATTCAAGCGCCATCAATGTTCACTAGGTCACATTTTCCGATGCTTGAGAGGAAGGGATCAAAATGAAAAAGTCTCGCCTGCTGTTGTCCGGTTTCGCAGCGTTCTCGCTGGTTACCGTTTCCGCCTGCGTAACCGATCCGAACACCGGCGAGCAGAAAGTCTCGCGAACCGCGATCGGCGGTGTCGGCGGGGCCGGCCTCGGATACCTTCTGGGCAGCGTAATCGGCGGCAAGACGGCCCGCATCCTCGGCGCCGGCATCGGCGGCGTGGCAGGTGCCGCGGTCGGCTACCAGATGGACAAGCAGATCAAGGAACTCCGCGAGCAGACTGCCGGTTCCGGCATCGACGTGACCGAAGTGGGCGACGGTGAGGCCATCCTCGTCAACCTGCCCGACGGCGTGACCTTCGCGGTCGACAGCAGCACGATCAGCCCGACCTTCCAGTCGACGCTCAACCAGATCGCGCAGAACCTGCAGCAGTACCCGGACAGCCTGATCGACGTCTACGGCCACACCGACTCGACCGGGTCCGATGCCTACAACATGGACCTGTCCAAGCGTCGCGCGGACGCGGTTGCACGCTACCTGATTTCGCGGGGAGTCAATTCCGCGCGTATCCAGACCCAGGGCTTCGGCGAATCCTATCCGGTCGCCGACAACTCGACGCCGGAAGGCCGCGCGCTGAACCGCCGTGTCGAGATCAAGATCACGCCGGTAACGACCGACGAGGTCCAGGCGGCGAACTGAGCTAGCCGCTTACGATGATGTGGCAGGGGCCGGCCATGCGCCGGCCCTTCGCTTTTCGGGAACGTCAGAGCTGTGACAGCCGCGCTGCGCGTTCGGACAGGTATCCGACCGCCTGCGCATGCATGGCCGGGGCCGTCACCAGCACACCGAAGGCGCGCGGGTCGCGCTTGTTGTAGTTGAGCGGCGCACCGAAAGCATCCGTCACCGCCGCGCCTGCCTCACGCGCGATCAGGCCCGCCGCGGCAATATCCCACTCGAAGCCCCACCGAAGCGTCGCAACCATGTCGGCCTCGTCGGAAGCAACCATCGCGATCCGCAAGGCGATGCTGTTCGGTTGTTCGACGGGGACGAGCACGTCCGAATCCTCGCGTGGGAGCGAATGTGCGGGAACACGCGCGCCCTTCAGGTCGCGCCGCGCGCTTGCTGCCAGCAGCGTGCCGTTGCGCCGGCTGCCCTTCCCGGCCTCGGCGCTCCAGTAATCGTCCCTGGTCGGGGCGAAGAGGAAGCCCATCAGCGGGCGACCGTTGCTCACGAGGCAGACCGATATCGCCCAGCCGTCCCGTCCCCGAATGAAATCGCGCGTGCCGTCGATCGGGTCGACGAGCCAGACAAGGCCGTCCTGCAGGCGCTCGGGCGCGTCGGTCGTCTCTTCGGAAAGCCAGCCGGCGGCGGGAAGCAGCGCACCCAGCTCGCGCTTGAGGAAGGCGTCGACGGCAAGGTCGGCCTCCGACACCGGGTTGCCAGGTGCCTTTTCCCAGACCTCGACCGAGTGGCCACCGCCCGGCCAGCCACCGAGAGCGATTCGCCCGGCTTCCCGGATAATGGCTTCGAGTCGGATGCGATCGATCATGATTTCCTGCGCCTACCTGACAGATTTGGCGGGTCTCCGGGCCTTTTCAAGCTGCCCGTGTTGTGCTTATGCGGCAACGCAAAAGCGGCTCTCCCCTCGATAGGCGCTTCCAGGACACCAGCAGGAAAGCGATTGCCCATGAACATCCACGAGTACCAGGCCAAGGACTTGCTTTCGAAATTCGGCGTCGGCATCCCCGCCGGCCACCCTGCCCTCACGGTAGAGGAAGCGGTCGAAGGCGCGAAGAAACTTCCCGGGCCGCTCTACGTGGTGAAAGCGCAAATCCATGCCGGCGGTCGCGGCAAGGGCAAGTTCAAGGAGCTCGGCCCCGACGCCAAGGGTGGTGTCCGGCTCGCCAAGTCGATCGAGGAAGTCGAAGAGCATGCCAAGGACATGCTCGGCAACACGCTGGTGACGGTGCAGACCGGAGATGCGGGCAAGCAGGTGAACCGCCTCTATGTGACCGACGGCGTCGACATCGCCAGGGAGTACTACCTCTCCATGCTGGTGGACCGCGCAACCGGCCGCGTCGCGATCATCGCTTCGACCGAGGGCGGCATGGACATCGAGGAAGTAGCGCACTCCACTCCCGAGAAGATCACCACGATCACGGTCGATCCCGCACAGGGCTTCATGCCGCACCACGCCCGCGCCGTGGCGTTCGGGCTCAAGCTGGAAGGCGATCTCAACAAGCAGGCCCAGAAACTCGCCAGGCAGCTTTACGAGGCCTTCATGGCGCTCGACTGCGCGATGCTCGAGATCAACCCGCTGGTCGAGACCGAGGACGGCAACCTGCTCGTTCTCGACACCAAGATGAGCTTCGATTCGAATGCGCTGTACCGTCACCCGGATGTCGAGGCGCTGCGCGACGAGACCGAGGAAGATCCCGCCGAGGTCGAGGCCTCCAAGTACGACCTCGCCTACATCAAGCTCGACGGCAACATCGGCTGCATGGTGAATGGCGCGGGCCTTGCCATGGCGACGATGGACATCATCAAGCTGAACGGCGCATTCCCCGCCAACTTCCTCGACGTCGGCGGCGGTGCCTCGAAGGAGAAGGTCACCGCGGCCTTCAAGATCATCCTGTCCGATCCTGCGGTGAAGGGCATCCTCGTCAACATCTTCGGCGGGATCATGAAGTGTGACATCATCGCCGACGGCATCGTCGCGGCGGCGAAGGACGTGAACCTCTCGGTACCGCTCGTCGTCCGCCTCGAAGGCACGAATGTCGAGAAGGGCAAGGAGATCCTCGACAACTCCGGCCTCGCGATCGTCTCCGCCGACGACCTGGGCGATGCCGCGAAGAAGATCGTCGCAGAAGTCAAGCAAGCCGCCTGAACGCAGCGATTCGGTTCCCCGTGCGTTGGACGGGGGATTGACGCAGCGGCGGTGAACAACAATATGGTTCACTAACGTACTATGTGATGCGGATCGCTGCATCGCGAGCCAGAAGCAAGAGAGGACGAGACCTCATGAAGATCCTCGTGCCCGTGAAGCGGGTGATCGATTACAACGTGAAGCCGCGGGTGAAGTCGGACGGTTCCGGCGTCGATCTCGCCAACGTCAAGATGAGCATGAACCCGTTCGACGAAATCGCGGTCGAAGAAGCGATTCGGCTGAAGGAAGCGGGCAAGGCCGAGGAAATCGTGGCCGTGTCGATCGGTCCCGCCAAGGCGCAGGAAACGCTGCGCACGGCGCTGGCGATGGGTGCCGACCGGGCGATTCTCATCGAGACCGACGAGGACGTCGAACCTCTCGCGGTGGCCAAGATCCTGAAGGCTGTCGCCGAGGCCGAGGAACCGGGCATGGTCATTCTCGGAAAGCAGGCGATCGACGACGATTCGAACCAGACCGGCCAGATGCTCGCCGCCCTGATGGGCCGGCCGCAAGGCACTTTCGCCTCGAAGGTCGAGATCGACGGCGATGCCGTGTCGGTTACGCGCGAGGTCGATGGCGGCCTCGAAACGGTCAAGCTGACCCTGCCCGCGATCGTCACCACCGACCTGCGGCTCAACGAGCCGCGCTATGCGTCGCTGCCGAACATCATGAAGGCGAAGAAGAAGCCGCTCGATAGCAAGACGCCCGCCGACTACGGCGTGGACATCGCGCCGCGCCTCAAGACGCTCAACGTCTCCGAGCCCCCGGTCCGCCAGGCCGGCGTCAAGGTAGAGGACGTCGATGCGCTTGTCGCCAAGCTCAAGGACATGGGAGTCGTATAAGATGAAAACGCTCGTCTGGGTCGAACATGACAATGCGGCGATGAGCGATGCGACGCTCGCCGTCGTGACCGCCGCCTCCAGGCTCGGCGAAGTCCACCTGCTCGTCGCGGGTTCGGGCTGTCGCGCCGTGGCCGAAGAAGCCGCCAAGGTCGCCGGAGTGGGCAAGGTCCACCTCGCCGACGATGCCGCGTACGCCAACGCGCTGGCCGAGAACATCGCGCCGCTCGTCGTCGACCTGATGGGTCATCACGACGCCTTCCTCGCGCCGGCCACCACTACCGGCAAGAACATCGCCCCGCGTGTGGCGGCGCTGCTCGACGTGATGCAGATTTCGGACATTCTCTCGGTCGAGGGCGACAAGACCTTCACTCGCCCGATCTACGCGGGCAACGCCATCGCGACGGTCGAGAGCACTGACGAAAAGCTGGTGATCACCGTGCGCGGAACCTCGTTCGAAAAGGCCGGGGCCGAAGGCGGCTCGGCCGAGATCGAGGACGTGAGCGGCGCGGGCGATTCCGGCCTCTCCAGCTTCGTCGGCGCCGAAATCGCCGAGGGCGGCGACCGCCCCGAACTGACCAGCGCGAACATCGTCGTTTCCGGCGGCCGCGCGCTCAAGGATGCCGAGACCTTCGAACAGTACATCATGCCGCTCGCCGACAAGCTCGGTGCAGGCGTCGGCGCGAGCCGCGCGGCGGTCGATGCCGGCTACGTGCCCAACGACTACCAGGTCGGCCAGACCGGCAAGATCGTTGCTCCCGAAGTCTACATCGCGATCGGCATCTCGGGCGCGATCCAGCACCTTGCGGGCATGAAGGATTCGAAAACCATCATCGCCATCAACAAGGACGAGGACGCCCCGATCTTCCAGGTCGCGGACATCGGTCTCGTCGCCGACCTCTTCAAGGCCGTACCGGAGCTCACCGACAAGCTCTGATCGGGCCGTGAAACCGGTCGGCTCCCTCCTGGTCGTATTGGCACTGCTTCCGGCCGTCGCGTTCGGCGTGCCGGAAGCAAGTGCGAAAGAACCTCGGGTTCTCGAACCTCTGGGCGCCTGGAACGTTCATTGGGACGAGAGCACCTGCTATCTTGGCCGCGAGTTCGGCACGCGCGAACGGCCCCTCGTGCTTCGCTTCGAGCGGTTCGCACCGGATAACGACTTCGGCCTTATGCTCGTCGGCGACGACCTCTCGTCGATCAGGTTCGGGCAGGAAATCACCGTATCGTTCGGCCCGGGCGATCCTGACCCTAACGTCCTGAAGGCCCGAACCGCCGAGACGACCGAGGGCAAACCGGTCGTCCTCGTCTCGAAAGCGAGATTGCGGGAGGCGGAGGACGAGGATTCATCGATCCCGCCGGATGTCGAAAATGCGATAGGTACCGTCGCTCTCGAATGGAAACGGCACGCACTCGTCCTCGAGACGGGTTTGCTCGGGAAGCCGTTCGAAGCGTTTCGGTCGTGCACCGACAATCTCGTCAGCAGGTGGGGCTTCGATCCGGCCGAGCAGCGCGCCCTGAAAAACCGACCTCGCCCGTCCTCCAATCCCGGCCGGTGGATCCTGCCGAACGATTACCCTTTGCGTGCCCTTACCCAGGGTATGCAGGGGATCGTCAATTTCGTCCTGATGGTCGATGCGGAAGGCATGCCCACCGGCTGCACGATTGCATCCGCCGTGGCATCCGACATCTTCAAGAAAGAAACGTGCCACCAGTTGATGGACCATGCGCGCTTCGACCCTGCCCTGAACGCGGCGGGAAGCCCGGTGGCATCGTTCTACGCAGGCAGCGTTACGTGGATCATGGGCTGACAGGACCCTTGGTGGACAGCCTCTCGTAAAGCACCAGATCGGCGCCGTCCCCGTCTTCGCAATGCTTTCCGAACGGCGTGAAGCCCAGGCGCTGTGCAAGCAGGTGCGACGCTTCGTTGCCCTCGTCGATCATGCAGGTGATACGGCTGCGGCCGTGCTCATCGTCGAACCACCCGAGCGCAGCCTCCATCGCCTCGCGCGCGATGCCGTGCCCTTCGCGGTCGAGCCGGACGATCCAGCCGGCCTCGGGAACGTCGTTCATCGCATCGTCGAACCCGCGCCAGCTGTGGAAGATCCCACAGGACGCGACGATCTGCGGACCGCCGAGCAGGCGCACCGCGAACAGGCCGTAGCCGTAGAGGCTCCAGCTTCCCGCATTGCGGCACAATCGCTGGTGCACGTCGGCATGCGTCACCTCGTCCATGGCGAGATAGCGGCGCGTTTCCGGCTCCTCGAGCAGGTCGACCATATCCTCGAGGTCGGCGGCAGACGGCCGCCACAGTTCCAGCCTCTTGGTAACCAGTACAGGTGCCGTCTCGCTCACAGGAGCTTCTCCAGCCCGTGAATGCACAGGCCGACGAAGCCGCCGACGAGGGTACCGTTGATCCGGATGAACTGGAGGTCGCGGCCCACCGCACCTTCGATCCGCGCGGTCACGGTCTTGGCATCCCAGCGGCGGACGGTTTCCGACACGATGCGTACGATCTCGTCGCCATAGCGCGACACGATGCCGACGAGCGTGCGCCTGGAAAACCGGTTGATCAGCTGCTGCAGGCGGCGGTCTTCCGACAGGGCCTTGCCCAGCTCTCCGAGGCTCAGGCCTATGCTGCCCGACAAGGCCTTATCCGGATCGCGTACCGTTCTGAGCAGTGCCTGCCGGCTGCGTTCCCACATGCCGTCGAGCCAGTGCCCGATCGCGGGGTTGGCCAGGATTTCCGCCTTCCAGCTTTCGACGCGGGCCTGCATCTCCGGGTCTTCGAGAAGATCGCGCGCCAGGCCATGCAGCGCTTCCTCGGCCTTGCTGCGAAGCGGGTGGTGCTCGTCGACCAGGATTTCGGCAAGCAGGCGGTAGGTGCCGTCGAGCACGCCGTTGGCCAGCCTCTCGTCGAGGCCGGTCCAGCGCATGATCGTGTTCGCACGTTCGTGGATCATGTCGCGGATCAGCGTCTCGTTCTGCTCGATCATCCCTCCGATCCAGCGGATCATCGCCTCTAGCACCGGGATATGGCGCTTGTCGGCGATGGCATTGGTCAGCATCTGGCCGAGGAGCGGGGCGAGGTCGATCTTCTCGATCTGCCGCCTGAGGCCCGCCTTCACCATGCCGCCCAGGCGCTCCTGGTCGAGCGATTCGAGGATGTCGGCGAACAGGCCCGCCGCGCCTGCCCGAATGCGCGATTCGCCGCCGCGTGCCGGATCGGTGAGGAACGCCCCGGCGCTGGCGGCAATGTTGAACCCGTGAAGGCGGCGCGCGACGACCTGCGGGGTCAGGAAATTGCTGCGCAGGAATGCCGCCATCGTGTCCGCGATCCGGTCCTTGTTCGCCGGAATGATCGCGGTATGCGGGATCGGCAGTCCGAGAGGGTGGCGAAATAGTGCCGTCACGGCGAACCAGTCGGCAAGGCCGCCGACCAGCGCGGCTTCGCTGAAGGCCAGGACATAGCCCCAGGCCGGGTGCGTGCCCGAATAGCGGTTCAGGAAAATGAATGCCGCCGCCATCGCGACGAGAAGCCCGGTGGCCGTCAGCCGCATGCGGCGCGCCTTGTCCCTGTCGGGCGCAATCCTGGAAATGGGCCTGTCGATTGCCACTGACAGGCCGCTATTCGGCCGGGTACGCGGTATCCGACTGGCTGCGGCGTCGATCGTCCTCGGCATGCTCGGGCTCGAAAGTGAGCACCGACTTGCGAAGCTTCGGTCCGATCCGCTTTTCGAGACCGTCTGCAAGGCTGAACCCCGCCGGGACGATGAGCAGCGTCAGGACCGTCGACATGATCAGGCCGCCGATGACGACCGTGCCCATCGGCGCGCGCCAGGCCGCGTCGCCGGAAAGCGAAATCGCGGTGGGGACCATGCCGGCGGTCATGGCGACGGTCGTCATGATGATCGGCTGCGCACGCTTGTGGCCCGCCTCCACGATGGCTTCGAACTTCGACCTGCCCGTCGCCATCTCCTCGATCGCGAAGTCGATGAGCAGGATCGAGTTCTTTGCGACAATCCCGAAAAGCATGAGCACTCCGATGAATACGGGCAGCGAAAGCGACTGGCCCGTGATCAGGAGCGCGATCAGGCCGCCGAGGGGTGCGAGGAACAGCGATCCCATGTTGACCAGCGGCGACACGAACCGGTGGTAGAGCAGGACGAGGACCGAGAAGACCAGCATGATCCCCGCCGCGAGCGCGATGAAGAAGTTGTTGAGCATCTCGGCCTGCCACTCGTCCGCGCCGAACGGAGCATTCGACACGCCTTGCGGCAGGTTCTTCATGATCGGCAGGTTCTGGATCTGCTCGTCGGCAGTCCCCTTGACCACGCCCGGCGCAAGGTCGGCGCCGACGAAGACGCGACGGCTCTGGTTGTAACGCTGGATCTGGGTCGGGCCCGAGCCGAAGCGGATCTCGGCCACGCGCTCGAGAGGTACCGATCCGCCGTTTGCCGTCGGAACCGGAAGGTTGCGAAGGGTCTCGATGTTCCTGCGCGAATCCTCGGGCAGCTTCACGCGGATCGGAACCTGCCTGTCGGACAGCGAGAACTTCGCACTGTTCTGGTCGATCTCGCCCTGCGTGGCGATCCGGATAGTCTGGCTGAGCGCTGCGGTCGTGATGCCGAGTTGCGCCGCAAGATCGAGCCGCGGTTCGATGACGAGCTCGGGGCGCCGCAGGTCGGCGTTGAGACGGGGCGCGACGACCGTGTCGAGCGTGCGCATCTGTTCAACGAGCGTCGCCGCGGTCTTGTTGAGCTCATCGGGATCCGATCCCGAAAGCATGACCGAGATGTCACGGCCGGTGCCGCCGCCGCCCTGATTGCTCAGGAAGTTGACGCGGGCGTCCGGGACCTGCTGCAGGATCGGAGTCAACTCGCGCTCGAACTCCATGCTGGTGCGCTCGCGATCGTCCCTGAGCGTGATGAAGATGTACGCCTGACCCTCACGGATACGCTCGAGCGCGGTTTCGACTTCGGGCTGCTCATTGATGATCTCGGCGACCCGGTCCGCCACGCGCTCGGTCTGTTCGAGCGTGGTGCCGGGCACCATTTCGATCGAGACGCGACTGAAATCGCTGTTGCTGTCCGGGAAGAACTGCATCGGGATCATGGTGAACAGGACGCCGGTAATCAGGAGCGCAGCGAAGCCCACGCCCATCATCCACATGCGGTGATCGAGAAACAGGCTCATCCAGCGGCGCAGCCCGCCACGACCTTCGCGGTATCGCTGCGCCTTGGACTTGTCGAGCGACCAGGCGAGGATGCGCAGGTAGCGATCCATCATCGGACCGCTGGCGTGATCCGCATGGCCGTGCGCCTTGAGGAAGTACGCCGCGACCATCGGCGTGATCATGCGGGCCACCGCGAGGCTCATGAGCACCGCAGCGACGACTGTCAGGCCGAAATTCTTGAAGAACTGCCCCGAAACGCCCGGCATCAGGCCTACCGGAAGGAACACGGCCACGATGGAGAAGGTCGTCGCAACGACGGGCAGGCCGATCTCGTCGGCGGCGTCGATGGATGCCTGGTAGGCCGACTTGCCCATGCGCATGTGGCGCACGATGTTCTCGATCTCCACGATGGCATCGTCGACCAGAACGCCGGCGACGAGCCCGAGCGCGAGGAGCGACAGGGTGTTCAGCGAAAATCCCATCAGGTCCATGAACCAGAATGTCGGGATCGCGCTCAACGGGATCGCGAGCGCGGAAACGACGGTCGCGCGCCAGTCGCGCAGGAAGAAGAACACGACGATGACGGCGAGGATCGCGCCTTCGATCATGGCGGCGATCGAGCTCTCGTACTGCCCGATGGTGTAATCGACGCTGGTGAACAGGCGCGTGAAGCGGACCTGGCCGTTGTTCTCTTCGCTGATCTTCTCGAGTTCCTCGACCGTCGCATCATAGACGCTGACGTCGGATTCACCGCGAGCGCGCGAAATCCCGAACGTCACGACTTCGCGGTTCTTCACCTTGCCCTTGGCGGTCAGTTCGCCGTAGCGGTCCGTCACCGTTGCGAAGTCGGCGAGCTTGACGGTGCGACCGCCGGGTAGCGCAATCTGCGTCTGCGAGAGTTCGTAGGCGTCTTCCGCGTTCCCGAGAACCCGAACCGACTGACGCGATCCTGCGACTTCCGCCTTGCCGCCCGCCGCGTTGATGTTGACCTGCCGCAGGACGGCGTTGACCTGGTTGGCAGTCACGCCGAGCGCCTGCATGCGCGCCGGGTTGAGCTCGACCACGATCTCGCGGTCAACGCCGCCGCCGCGCTCTACGTTCGCCATCCCGGGAATGGCGAGCAGCCGCTTGGCGATCGTATCGTCGATGAACCACGACAGCTGCTCTATGGTCATGTCGTCGGCGGCCACCGCGAAATAGGCGATGGGATCGGATGACGTCTGAACCTTGAAGACCTGGGGCTCGAGAATGCCGTCGGGCAATTCGCCGCGCACCTGGTCGACGGAGTTCTTCACCTCGTTCACGGCCGCGTTGATATCGGTTCCGATCTGGAACTCGACCATCGTCTGGCTGTTGCTCTCGCTCGCCGTCGAACTGAGCGATCGAACACCGCTAATGGTTCGGACCGAGGACTCGATCCGCTGGGTGATCTGGGTCTCGATCTCGGTCGGAGCGGCACCCGGCTGCGAAACCGAGACGATGACCATCGGGAATTCGATGTCGGGATCCTGCTGGATCTTCATGCCTGAAAAGGCGACGATCCCCGCAAGCGTGAGCCCCAGGAAAAGAACGATCGGAACGACCGGATTGCGGATCGACCAAGCCGAGATGTTGCGAAAATTCATGATCGGCGGACCCGGCCCTCAGCCTTGCTTTCCATCCTGCCGGACGGGTTTGACCGTCTGGCCGGGGTTGAGGAACCCGCCCGCGCGCAGGACGATGCGCTCGGTCCCGTTGAGCCCTTCGATCACGGTGATTCCGTCGTCGGTCACGAATCCTGTCCTCACGTTGCGACGGGCCACCTTGCCGTCGTTGCCGACGACATAGACGAACGTACCTTGATCGTCGCTGAGCAGGGCGGATTCGGGAAGCATGGGCGCAACCACGCTGCCGCTGTTGATCCGCGCCGATGCGAAGCCGCCGGGGCGCAAAGCCGGATCGTAGGGTAGCGCGATCCGTGCCGTGCCTTGCCGGTCGCCTTCGTTGATGGTCGGTTCGAGCTGCCAGATCTGGCCGTTGAAGGTCTGCTCGGATCCGACCGGCGTCACTTCCGCAGAGGCCCCGACCGAAAGCTTGGCAAGGTCGTCCTCGCCGACTTGCGCGAGCAGCTCCATCTCGCCGCCGCTGGCGATGCGGAAAAGCACGCCGCTTCCCGGTCCGACGACCTGGCCCGGCTCGATGTTGCGCTCGAGCAGAAGACCTGCTGCGGGAGCGAGGATGTTGAGGCGCGCGGTTCGCTCGCGCATCTCGGCGAGCTGCGCCTGCGCCACCTTCACCCGTGCCGCCGCTGCGTCGCGGGTCGCAGTTAGGCGGTCGACGTCCGCCTTCGAAATGAACCCCCGCTCGACGAGCTGAAGCGCGCGGTCGAGGTTGGACTGCGCAAGCTGGGCGTCGGCCTGAGCGACCTGGACCTGCGCGGCGAGCCCGGCCTGCTGCTGGGTCTGAACCGAGCGATCGATGACCGCGAGAACCTGTCCCTGGCTCACCCAGTCACCCTGGTCGACCAGAACCCGATCGACGCGCCCGCCTTCGCCAACGGCACCAACCGGCAATTCGCGCCGAGCGGCCAGCGATCCGGTCGCACTGATCCCGCCCTGAACCGTCGTCCGGCCGGGACTCACGACCGTGACCACCGGCGCCTGTTCGCTGGCGTCTTCGGCAAGTGCTCCGGCGCCGTCGTCACGCGACATGAACCACATGGCGATGAGGATCGCGAGGACGATCGCAGCGCCGATCCAGAGACGGCGACGGCTGCGCCGTTCGTCTGCGGCATCAGCTTCCAGAGGGTCGTAGGCCCGTGCCCCGCCCTCGGCAGTCTCTTCGCTCTCGATCTTCGTGTCGTAGTTCATTCGACCTTGCATCCCGGTCGCAGCACGAACGCGGCTGGCTTGCCCGGACGAGTCCCGCGCCTCGAAAAAGCGCGAATGTCGTGCCGAGGCCAGCCGGCCCGCGTGCTCGCAAAAAAATTCCTGAGATGCGCAATAAACCCGCCGCGCCCCGGTGGCAATGCGAAGCTGAGCCTGGCCGGCTCAACGCGACAAATCGGCAACAGTCGTGCGGTGCGGGATCGTCGGCCGGAGCCTGAAGCGGGTCGTCAGTACTTCTGCTGTCGCTCGTAAAGGTCGCGGTAATGCTGGATGCGGGTCACGCGAAGTCCCTGCATGCCGGACCGGTCGACCGCACGTTGCCATGACGCGAATTCCTCGAGCGTCAGCTGATAACGCTCGCAGACTTCGTCGATGGTCAGGAGCCCGCCGTTGACCGCGGCAACCACCTCGGCCTTGCGGCGTACGACCCAGCGCGTGGTATTGGGCGGAGGCAGCGTATCGATCGTCAGCGGCTCTCCGAGCGGCCCAATGACCTGGGCAGGACGAATCTTCTGGTTCTCGATCATCATTACCCTCGATCACCGGCCGCGGGTGGCCCGGCGATGGCCAAGATGTTGGCCCCCCTGAACTTTCCATCCGCTAAAGCGGTTGGGTTAACGGAACGTGAGCCATGATCGAGATCGGCAAGAAACCGAGCCGCATTGCGATGAAAGCTGCCGTGCCTGAGACGAAGGCCCGTTTTTCCGGTTGGTCCGAACTGGCGGCGGAACTCGTGCCCTGCAAACAGGCGCGAGCGCATGCCGTGCCAGTCGAGCTGTACGGGCACTCGGGCGCCGTCCTGCGGCATCCATTCGTGGGTGACTTCGATCTCCATGCCGGCTTCTTTAAACCGGCTTCCCTCAAGGACCGGTAAAGACGCGATTTACCCTGTGTTGAGGATCATGAACCGCGCGCGTGGCCTGTTCACGCGCGCACATGCCCCCTATATGCGCCGCCCATGAACCTTTCCGACCTCATCCCGGGCGTCGATGCACCGGCGCTGTTCCAGCTGCCAGGACCGCTTTCTCGCAGGCGCATCGTGGTCGCCATGTCCGGCGGCGTCGACAGCTCGGTCGTCGCCGCGCTGGCCGCGGCGACCGGCGCGGAGACGATCGGGGTGACGCTCCAGCTTTACGATCATGGCGCCGCGACGGGCCGCAAGGGCGCCTGCTGCGCCGGAGACGATATCCGGGACGCTCGTGCCGTCGCCGACAGGCTCGGCATCGCACATTACGTGTTCGACCACGAGACCCAGTTTCGCGAGGAGGTGGTCGAACGGTTCGCGGACGACTACCTCGCAGGGAGAACGCCGATCCCGTGTATCCGATGCAACATGGGTCCGAAATTCACCGACCTTTTTGCCATGGCGCGCGATCTCGGGGCCGATTGTCTCGCTACCGGTCATTATGTGCAGCGCCTCGAGGGGGAGGGCGGGCCCGAACTGCATCGCGCCAGCGATCCGGCACGCGACCAGAGCTACTTCCTCTACGCGACGACCGAGGAGCAGCTCGAGTTCCTGCGGTTCCCGCTCGGCGGACTGCCGAAGACCGAGGTCCGCGCGATCGCCGAGGCAATGGGCCTGCGCAACGCGGCGAAGCCCGACAGCCAGGACATATGCTTCGTACCCGACGGGGACTACGCCTCCACCGTGAAGAAGATGCGGCCCGAAGGCGTCGCGGGGGGCGAGATCGTGCACGCGACGACAGGTGAGGTTCTCGGCACGCACCGGGGCGTCATCCACTATACCGTAGGGCAGCGCCGGGGCCTCGAGATCGGCGGCCAGCCCGAGCCGCTCTACGTGGTGCGCATCGATGCCGATGCACGGAAGGTCGTCGTAGGGCCGCGTCGCTTGCTGGCGGTATCGTCGGCGCGCATCACTGAGGTCAATCGTATCGGCCCGGTACCGGACGCGCCGCTGACGGCCAAGGTGCGCTCGCTGGCGAAGCCCGTACCGGTGACGATCGAAGGAGACCTTCCGGACGGCTGCGATGCGAAGATTTGCTTCGACGTGCCCGAATACGGGGTAGCGCCCGGTCAGGCCGCAGTGATCTATGCGGGCGATCGGGTGATCGGCGGCGGCTGGATCGCATCGACCGAACCTGCCGAAGTGCCGCAGGCCGCCTAGTCGCGCCAGCCTTCCAGAACGCAACCCTGACCTTCGCGAAAAGTGGCTGTCTGACTTGCGATCAGGGGAACGGTCGCCGTGACGCTTCGGGCCTCCTCGTCCTCGCTTAGAAAGACAAGGTCCATGCCCTCCTCGAAATCGTCCTTGCAGGTCTCCAGCGGCCTTCCCGAGATATAGCGGCACGGACAAGCCACCCGCGCGCCGAAGGATGCGGCGGTCAGGCCGAACTCGTGCATAGGTCGCCAGTACCAGGCGACGATCCCCGCCAGGGCGACGACGACGGCAAGCGCGATCTTGCGCTTTCGCCGTCGCGGGCGGCGGTTCGGTGCAGGCTGGTGGACCGGCTGCGGGGAAACAGGTTGCTGGGAGATTGCCATTTCGATCGGGCTTGAGCATCAGGAGCGCGCCATGCCGACGCGCCGCATATCCCTTATCCTCTCGTTGCTGGCGCTGCCAAGCCTCTCGTCATGCAGCAGCCAGCCCCCTGCCGGTCCGCCGCCGCCCAGCGAAGAGGCGCTGGCCTCGCTCTCCGAAGAGCCGGGAGCGCCCGGAACCGCGCTCGCGCGTTCGGTCGATGCGATCTTCGATGAATCGTCCGTCGGGGAGACGCGCGCGCTTGTCGTGATGCGCGGTGGCGAAGTTGTCGCCGAAAGATATGCGCCGGGCTATGCTGCCGACACGCGGCTGATCGGCTGGTCGATGTCGAAATGCGTCACCGGCCTGCTCGTCGGCCTGCTGGTGAGCGATGGCCGCCTGCGGCTCGACGAGGGTGCGCCGGTGCCCGACTGGCGCCGACCGGGGGACCCGCGCGGCGAAGTGACCTTGCGCCAGCTCCTCCAGATGCGCTCGGGCCTGCGCCATGCCGAGTTGTCCGATCCGCCGTATGAAGCCGACACGGTGCGGATGCTGTTCCTCGACGGACGCGACGACATGGCGGCCTATGCGGAGGCGCAGCCGCTCCGGGCCGAGCCGGGGCGTCAGTTCGGATACTCCTCGGCGACGAGCATGATCCTGTCCGATCTCGTCGCGCGGTCGCTGACGCGCAGCGACGATCCCGCGCGGCGCCGCGCCGTGGTCTCCGATTTCCTGGCAAGCAGGCTGACCGAACCGGCAGGCATGGATTCGATGACGGCCGAGTACGACGCTGCGGGCACCATCATCGGATCGAGCATGATCTACGCGACCGCGCGCGACTGGGCACGGCTGGGCGAATTCTTCCGCCATGGCGGATCGGTGGACGGGGCGCAGGTCGTTCCAAGACGCTGGATCGATTTCATGACTTCGCCCTCGCCGCGCAATGCCTCTTACGGCGGCCATATGTGGCTCAACAAGCCCGACTCGCGCGACGGGGAGATACGCTTCCCGGGCGCGCCCGAGACGATGTTCGCCTGCATGGGGCACCTCGGCCAGTATGCCCTTGCCTCGCGCGAGAAGAAGCTGACGGTTGTGCGCCTGGGCCACACCGCCGAGGAGGACCAGCCCGAACTGCGCCGCAGGCTCGCCGAACTCGTCGCGCTGTTTCCCGGCTAGAAGCGAAACCGGCCCTCGACCACCGTCACGCAGGAGCCGCCAAGGAACGCGCGCTCGCCGTCGAGCCTGCATGCGAGATGCCCGCCACGGCGCGACGCCTGATAGGCAGTAAAGGCGTCGCGGCCCAGTTTCGCGGCCCAGAACGGCGTCAGGACCGCATGCGCCGAGCCGGTCACGCTGTCCTCGTCCACTCCGGCTCCCGGCACGAATACGCGGCTGACGACATCGGTCCGCGTTCCGCGAGCCGTTGCGATGAACTGGTGGTCGCCGAAGCCGGCAAGCGCGCGCATGTCGGGTCCGAGGGAGAGGACCGCCGCTTCCTCGTCGTAGAGGAAAACGTTGTAGCCGTCCGGATTGCGCCAGACCTCGACCGGTTCGCCGCCCAAGGCCGCAGCCGCTTCGGCCCAGTTTTCGGGCCGCGTCTGGATCGCGGGCAGCGCCAGTTCGTAGCCCTCGCCCGAACGGCGCACTTCGAGAACGCCCGCCTTGCGGGTGCCGAAAGTCACGGCGTCGCGGCCGGCCTGCTGTGAAAGCAGGACATGGCCCGAAGCGAGCGTTGCGTGACCGCATAGCCGCACTTCGAGAGCGGGTGTGAACCACCGCAATTCAAGGTCTGCGGTTCCGCTCGTATCCGGCACGAGAAAGGCCGTTTCCGCAAAGTTATTTTCCTCGGCGATCCTCTGCAGCGTCTCGTCGTCGGGCCAGCCATCGAGCAGCATCACCGCCGCCTGGTTGCCCGCGAAAGGCTCGGAGGCGAATGCGTCGACGTGGAAATAGGGGACCGAGCGGTTCATGTTGTCGCTTTCGTAACGAGGTCGTTGGCGTCGGGGAGGACGTTCTTCGCCGCCATCCCCTCTTCGTCGACGAGGCCTTCCGGGTCGGGGTGGATGAGGATCTCGACGTCGGGAAACTCGCGATGCAGGCGCGCCTCGATGTCGTCCATGACCTTGTGCGCCTCGCGCACCGTCATGTCGGGGTCGATCCACACGTGGAACTGCACGAAATCTCGATCGCCCGACGTGCGCGTGCGCAGATCGTGCACCCCCTTGAGGTCCGGATTGCGGGCGATGACGTCTAGGAAGCGCTCCCGCTTGTCGTCGGGCCATTCGCGATCCATCAGCTGCTCTATGGCATCGTGCGATGCGCCCCATGCGCCCCAGGCGAGCCACGCGGCAATGCCCAGCCCGAACAGCGGATCGATCCCCGCGATCCCCGCATAGCGATCGAGCGCAAGTGCGGCGATGACGGCAAGGTTCAGCAGCAGGTCCGACTGGTAGTGGACATGATCGGTCGCGATAGCGAGATTACCGGTACGCCGGATGACGTAGCGCTGCCACGAAAGCAGGCCTAGAGTGACCACGATCGCGATCACGGACACGCCGATGCCCTCTGCCGCCGCATGCGGCCTGCTGCCCGAGAGCATCTGCTCGATCGCGCGCGTCGCTATGCCGATCGCGGAGATCGAAATGAGCACGACCTGGAACATCGCCGCCAATGCCTCCGCCTTGCCGTGACCGAAGCGATGCTCGGCATCGGCGGGGCGGGCGGCGATCCAGACCCCGGTCAGCGTCGCGAGACTGGCGACGAGGTCGAGGACCGTATCCGCCAGGCTGCCCAGCATCGCGGTGGAACCGGTCGACCATGCCGCCCATGCCTTGAGCAGGACAAGGAAGATCGCCGTCGCTATGCTCGCGAATGCGGCGCTGCGGTTGAGCCAGCGTGAACGTGCGCGCGCGGTCACGGGTAGAGCAGCGTGCTGGACCAGTCCCGGTCACCGCGCACGAAGCGCCGGCGCTCATGGAGCCGGTGCGGACGGTCCTGCCAGAACTCGATGGCGCGCGGCTCGACACGAAATCCCGTCCAGTGAGCGGGCCGTTCGACTTCCCCTCCCTCGAAACGCGCCCTGGCATTTTCGTAGCGGCGGATGAACGTCTCACGGCTGTCGAGCGGGGCGGACTGTTCGGACGCGACGGCGCCGATCTGCGAATCGCGCGCGCGGCTGTGGAAATAGGTATCGGCCGTCTCGTCGTCGACCGGCGCCAGCGATCCTTCGATGCGCACTTGCCGGCGCAAGGATTTCCAGTGAAATAGCAGGGCGACATTGGGATTGGCGCGGATTTCCAGCCCCTTGCGGCTGCGACCGTTGGTGTAGAACACGAACCCGTCCGGGCCGTGGCCCTTGAGAAGCACCATTCGTACCGAGGGAAGACCATCGGGAGTCGCGGTAGCCAGGGCCATGGCATTCGAATCGTTGAGCTCGGCCACGCGTGCCTCTGCGAACCAGTCGTCGAATATCGCCAGCGGATCGCGATGCGGTATCACATCCTCGAATTCGGCGTTGCTCACTGTCCGTTTCCTTTCGGTTCGATGCAGGCATGCCGCCCATAATCGGTTGCGCCGTACTAGAAAAGCGTGGCTTGCCGGAACGGGAGAGCCTACCTAGCTTATTGCCATGGCAGCCGATCCCTATTCCGTCCTGGGCGTCTCGCGCAGTGCAAGCGACAAGGATATAAAGTCCGCATATCGCACGCTCGCCAAGGAGCTTCATCCGGACAGGAACAAGGACAATCCCGATGCGGCGCAACGCTTCAGCGACGCGACGCGCGCTTACGACCTGCTCAGCGACAAGGACAAGCGCGCCCGCTTCGATCGCGGCGAGATCGACATCGATGGCAACCCGACCATGGGGTACGGGTTCGGCGGCGGGAACGGCGGCCCCGGAGGATTTGGCGGACAGCGCGGTTTCCGGGCCGAGGGCTTCGGCGGCGAGAACGTCGACATCGGCGACATCTTCGAGGGGCTCTTCGGAGGGCGAACCGGCGGTGCCGGGTTCGGCGGACGGGCAGGCAGCGGCAGGGCGCGCGCGGCGCCGAAGGGAGCGAATGTGCAGTACCGCCTGCGAGTATCGCTTCCCGACGCTGCTGTCGGAGCCGACCAGCGCATCACGCTCGCCGATGGCAAGACGATCGATCTCAAGCTCCCCGCCGGAGTCGAGGACGGGATGCAGATGCGCCTGTCGGGCAAGGGTGAAGCCGGACCCGGCGGGAACGGCGACGCGATCGTCACGATCCAGATCGATCCGCATTCCCATTTCAGGCGGGACGGCGACGACATCCGCCTCGAACTCCCGGTGACCCTGGACGAAGCGCTGAACGGCGCGAAGGTCAAGGTGCCGACCGTGGAAGGGGCCGTCGTCATGACCGTGCCGGAAGGCAGCAGTTCGGGCCGGACCCTCCGCCTCAAGGGCCGGGGCTTCAAGCGCAAGGACGGCTCCCGCGGCGATCAGCTGGTGACGCTCGGGATCGAGCTTCCGGAATCGGACGCCGATCTCGCCAGGCGTCTCGAAGGCTGGCGAGACACCCGCCAGGTCAGGGCTCGCCTGGGCGTCTGAGCCCGGGCACGGTCGCCATGGAGGAGAAGCCGGTAGCCGATCCCGAAGCGCTGCCGGACTATTCGCCCGAAGCACGCCGCGTCGAGGCCATTGGCCGCAGCAAGGGCCGCCGCCGCCGCATTCGCGAGCGGATCGGGAGCGACCGCATCTCCCGCATCCTCAAGGTTGCCCGCCGTGTCTGGACCGGGGCCTATTACGACGGGTTCATCCATGCCGGCAATCTTGCGTACATGGCGATCCTCGCGCTGTTCCCGTTCTTCATCGTCGCGGCGGCAATCGCCTCGGCGATAGGGGACAGCGGCCAGCGCGAGGCATCGATCGACGCGTTCCTGACAGCAGTCCCGCCCATGGTAGCCAAGGCGATCGGGCCGGTTGCACGCGACGTCGTCGCCGCTCGCGACGGGTGGCTGCTGTGGGTGGGGGCGCTGTTCGGCCTGTGGACGGCTAGCAGTCTGATCGAGACGATACGTGACATTCTCCACCGGGCCTACGGCACGCCCCTGACCCGTGCGTTCTGGCGCTATCGACTGAGTTCGACGGGTGTCATTTTCGGCTCGGTCGTCCTCCTGCTGCTCTCGCTTTCGGCCACGGTCGCCATCTCGGCGGCTCAGGAAGTAGTCGGTTCGTGGTTCCCACAGCTGGGCAGCGTCTTTACCGGCCTGATCTACTCGCGTGTGGTCAGTGCCTTCGGCCTCTATTGCTCGATCTTCCTCCTTTTCGTGACCCTTACCCCTGCCGCCTACCAGGGCCGGAATTATCCGAAGTGGCCGGGTGCGTTGCTGGTAACGCTCTGGTGGGTGGCGGTGACGGTCCTGCTGCCGATCGTGCTTCGACGGTTCTTCGCCTACGATTTGACCTACGGCAGCCTCGCGGGCGTCATGATCGCGCTTTTCTTTTTCTGGCTCGTCGGGTTAGGGATGGTGATCGGCGCCGAGTTGAACGCCGCTCTTGCGGAAAGTCCCGAAGAGCGAGACCTGAACCGGCGCAGGGAGGGAGCAGGCACGGATGCCGCTCCGGCAGATCGGGAAGCTTTGGAATGACGGGTTTGATGCAGGGGAAACGCGGTCTCATCATGGGGCTGGCGAACGACAAGTCTCTCGCCTGGGGCATCGCGCAGAAGCTGCACGAGCATGGCGCGGAGCTTGCCTTCTCCTACCAGGGCGAAGCGCTTGCCAAGCGCGTTCGGCCTCTTGCGGAAAGTGTTGGCAGCGATTTCCTCATCGACTGCGACGTGTCCGACATGGACGCGCTCGACGGCGCCTTTGCCGCGCTTGCCGAGCGCTGGCCGACGATCGATTTTCTCGTCCATGCCATCGGCTTTTCCGACAAGAACGAATTGCGCGGGAAGTTCCACGATACCAGCCTCGACAACTTCCTGCTGACGATGAACGTGTCCGCCTACAGTCTTGTGGCGGTGACGAAGCGCGCCATTCCGATGATGCCCGAAGGCGGCTCGATCCTGACGCTCACCTATTACGGTGCCGAGAAGGTCGTGCCTCACTACAACGTGATGGGCGTTGCCAAGGCTGCGCTGGAGACCAGTGTCCAGTATCTCGCCAACGATCTCGGGCCGAGCAACATTCGCGTCAATGCGATCTCGGCAGGGCCGATCAAGACTCTCGCTGCCAGCGGGATCGGCGACTTCCGCTATATCCTGAAGTGGAACGAGCTGAATTCACCGCTCAGGCGCAATGTCACCATCGACGATGTCGGCGGTAGCGGTCTTTACCTCCTGTCCGACCTGTCGTCCGGCGTGACCGGTGAGGTGCATCATGTCGATGCAGGCTACCACACGATCGGCATGAAGCAGGAAGACGCACCCGATATCGCCCTCAGCTGAGGGCATCGGAGATCGGGTTGGCGGTGCCAACCGCTGGGACCGGGCAACACTTCAAGTCAGGCGATCCGCGGCGCTGAGGTATCTCACGCGCGCTTTGGCATGCGCGCGGACCATGGTGGCCTGATACGTGGTGTTGGTTCGCCCTTCCGAGGGAGGGGAACCGGGATGCCTGAAGTCCATACCTTGCGGATATCGCGGAGAAGTTGGGCAGCCCGGCCCTCGGCCGGGATCCTTTCGGGCCTCTCATCCCCTTCCATACATAGAAAAAGGGCCCCGCCGTTGCCGGCGAGGCCCCTTTCCGGTTTGCGTGGACGTTAGCCGAAAGTGGCCATCGCACTTGCACTCATGTCTTCGAATGCGTCGTTCGGAACCGAGGGGCTCCACACGCCGTATTCTTCCGAGCCGACGAGGTTGATCTCGTCGATGCCTTCGAGCGACGTACCGAAGTCGAAGGTGCCCAGGAGAGAGACCGAAGCGGCGTTCGACGTTGCGTCGTCGAGGCCGTTCCAGGTGACTTCGAACACCTTGTAGACGCCGAGGTCGTCGGCGGTCTGGACCATGATGATGGCCTTGCCGGTGCCGCTGACCAGCTGATCCGGATCGGTTGCCAGCGTGCCGTTGTTGTACGACGCATTGACGTTGATCTCGGTGCCGTCGAGCGAACCGTATTCGACCGTGCCGTCAGTGTTGTTGATGATCGACTGCAGGATACTGGCGCTGAGGCCACCGAAGGTTTCGGCCGTATCCGGCGTGTTGTCGAAGTCGATGATCACGAGTTCGTTAGCGTCGATCTCGACATCCGGGTCCAGGTTGATCGTGGTGCCCATGCTGTCGTCCTCGAGGGTGACAGGAATGAACGTCCGCGAAGCCGAAGAACCGCTGCTCGATTCCATGCTCGTAAGGATGGCGGTGAAATCGAGGAAGTCGAACCCGTTGGCCGGAATGTCCAGCGGATCGTCGTCGGTGAAGTCGAGGTAATCGCCGTCACCCGCGGTCTGAAAGTTCACCACGGTGTTGGTGCCGAACGCCCCGGTGATGACCACCGTCTCGTTGCTCTGGGCATCGTAGTAGCGACCGTCGAGCGTGTCGTACCCGTTCGGGAACGTGCTCGATTCGTCGTTGTACACGGTGTCCAGAACCAGCAGGTCCATCCCGGTGCCGAGATTGTGGATGCTGTCGGTCTGGTAGTTGCCGATCGAACCATCGGTCCAGAGGTTGTCGAACGAGTCGAGATCGTCGTCGTTGTTGTCGATGCCGCTGTAGAAGTCGTTGTCCAGATCCATGCCGTAAAGGTCGGGATCGGTCGGACGACCGGCAGTCAGCCCCGTGCCCACCGAGGAGTCGGTGAAGCCCAACTCGATCGCTTCGCTGCGGAGGCCCGCAGGAACCGTCGTGCCGGAGAACGTCGGACGAATGATCTCGATGTCGAGGTCCTCGACGCTGAAGTTACCCTCGATCGTCGACTCGATGATCAGGGTGTTGTTCGGGCCGACCCGGACGGTGAGCAGCTTGCTGAGCTGATCGTCGTTGCGGATCGCATCGATGATGGCGTTGTTGATGTCGACCTGCGTGCCGAAGTACGTGTAGTCCTCCGGATCGATGGTCGCCACGGCCTCGAAACCGTTGATGAAGGCAGAAGCTTCACCGTCGGCACCGTAGTACTCCATGATGGCGCCGCCGTTGCCTTCGGTGTTGGTGCCCGGACCCGAGAAGGTCACGCGAACCTGGCCACCGCCGATGAGCGAATACTCTTCGGGAACGCCCGGCAGCTCGTCGAGGTTGTCGGTGTCGTTCTCGTAAGCAGCACGATCGACGTTGAAGACCCAGATCGCACCCGCGCCTTCCTGGCCCGAATATACGCAATCGTCGCCCGAGCCGGTCTCGATACGGTGGTCGCCGTTGTAGAAGGTTTCCACGATATCGTCGCCGTCGCCGGTTTCGATGTCGGTGTTCTGGAGGATGATGTGGTTGGCAAGCTCGTTGCCTTCCCAGTCATCACCTTCGAAGATCACGTAGTCGTCGCCGCCGTCGGTCGTGATGAGCAGGCTGCTGGTGGCCCACTGCAGAGCGTCGTCGTTGGACTCGATCCAGATGAAGTCGTCGCCCGAACCGGTCTGGTACAGGTACGCACCGCCATCTTCCAGGTAGCCGTAGAACGTCACGTCGCCGCCGCCGGTGGCATTCAGCGTCGCGAGGTCTTCGATCCACCAGTAGGCACCGAGCGTGAGGTCGCCGAAGAAACCGCTCGCATCGATGAGGTCCATGTTGTCGTTGCTGCCGCCAATGAACAGGCTGGCCCAGGTGTCTTCCGGGAAGCCTTCGTTGTCGGAGTCGATGAAGATCGTGTCGAGCTCACCACCGGTCGAGTCGAGGAACTCGAGCCAGCTCGGCCGGCTGTCGTCGCCATAGACGGTGACGTTGAACTGGTCGATGCCCTGCTCGTACTTGTCCATCGCGCCAACGATCAGGTGACCACCCTCGCCGCCGCTGCCGACCTTCTCGAGCGCGATGTTCACGCTGAGCGGGAGATCGACGGTTTCGGCTTCGTTGGTGAAGCGACCGTAGACGTTGTATTCGCCGATGGCGTCTTCGGCCTGCGAGAAGCCGACCGGCGTGAAGACCGCGTCGGTGCTGGTCGAAAGCACGATCGCCGGGATGTCGGACGAACGCGAACCGTCATCGAGGAAGGTGAAGTCCGTGATGGACGGATCGATGGTCAGCGTGGTGTCGGCCGGGACAACGCCCGCCGCGATCAGCGCGTCGAGTTCGTCCTGCAGCGCAGCGATGAAACCGACGTGCGTGTCGGCCTGCTGAGCGGCGGGATCGAACAGGTCGATGATCGGACCACCGTCGACCGTGAAGCGGATGCCGTCGACGTTGATGTTGTCGAGCAGCGGTCCGCCAACGAGGTCGGCGTCCTGGTCAAGCAGGAAGTAGAAGGCCTGCGAGTTCGAGGTCTGGCCGGTGAGCAGGAAGTCGTTGTCGAAGTAGACATCGAAGTCCGAAGCGTCCCAACGGGTGTCCTGACCACGGGTGTAGGCCATGCCGATGGTGATGTCCGAGGTGTTACGGGCATCATCGTGACCACCGTTCGACCGGATCGTCGTCAGATCGGTGACGGTGAGGTTGGCGTTCGAGTCGTACGACCAGATTTCGTCGTGACCGCGAACGTTGCTGGCATCGAAGTAGACTTCGGTGTTGTTCTGCAGACGCTCGAACGGATAGATCTCTTCGAGAAGGATCCGGTCGTATTCGTCCATGTACTCGGAAACCGCACCGACGCCACCGTTCGGAAGATCGGCGTTGAGCGCCTCAAGCTCGAGAATCTCGATGCTGTTGGTGCGCGGCTGGACTTCCATGATGCCGCCGTTGAGCGTCGAGGCGCGGGTGATCTGCGCATCGAGCGTGTCGGTGCCCGAAAGGCCTTCGAGGCGGTCGCCGGTGCCGAGGCTGTTCACCTGACGGCCATCGACCTGGACGACGTCGGCAAAGAACAGGTCATTGCCGGCGGTGCCGGTAAGAATGTCCTGCTGCGCGGTCAGAGCGATTTCGCTCGAGCCGCTGCCGCCGCCGCCATTGCCCTGCGAACCGGCAAGAACGTCACTTTCGGTGGTGCCAATCGCCTGCGTGCCGAGCAGCAGGTCGGTGCCGTCGAACATGAGCATGCGGGTTGCGTCGGCGAAGTTGATCGTCGTGCCGACCGCACCGAACGGAATGGAAATCATCGCACCGTTATCGTTGGTGATGATGATGTCCGAACCCGAACGGTAAGCGCTGTAGAGCGACGCGATGCCGCCGATGTTGATGGTGTCGCCACCACGGTTGAACGAGCTGTCGAAGGTGGCGACGCCATCCTGCTCGACGTAGACGGTTTCGTTCGAGTTGGTGCCCACCACCAGCGCGTCGGGATCGAAGTTCCCGACGGTGCCGAAGGCTTGACCAGCAGTTAGATATATACGGGCCATTTTGTTGCTCCCTGAAATGGCAAACTAGCGAATTGCCGATTCTTCGCTGAAATTATGCGAACGTGATGAAGTCGTACCCGACGGCCTGGACCGCCGTGTCGTAGTTGAAGATGATGGCGTCACTACCGACGAGGAAGTCGTCCAGGACGATCTCGTTGGTTGCCCCCGAGCCCGACGTGAAGGTGATTTCAAGGTCGTTGCCGCCATCACCCGTGCCGAAGTTGTAGTCGCCCGACGTGGCGCCGGTGACCGCGATGATGTCTCCATCTTCGAAGCCGATGATGTTGACGAGCGAACTCTCGTCGGCATCGTCGGTAAACACGACCGGGTCGTCGTTCTCGACGTTGAAGTCGATGCCTTCCTCGAGATCGACGGCAGTCTGGCCTTCGCCGACGACGTCGACCGAAACGGTCTCTTCGAGCACCATCTCGGTAACGGTGACGTTGACAGTCAGCGTGTCGGTGCCGCCGTTGCCGTCGCTCACCGAAACGACATAGCTGTCTTCACCGACGAAGTCTGCGTTCGGCGTGTAGGTGTACGTGCCGTCGGCATTGACAACCGCCGTGCCGTTGGTGGCCTGCGTGTCGAGCGCGTAGGTCAGATCGTCGCCGTCTTCGTCGGTCGCCGCAAGCGTACCTTCGAACACGTCGCCTTCCTCGACCGAGATGTCGACCTCGTCGACGCCGAAGTCCGGAGCGTTGTTCTCGTTGGCGAGAACATTGACGTTCACGGTGAGTTCGTCGGTGCCGCCGTTGCCGTCGCTGACGAGGACGCTGTAGGTGTCCATGCCCACGAAACCGGCATTCGCCGTGTAGGTGTAGGTGCCGTCGTCGTTGACCACGACTTCGCCGTTGGTCGCATCGGTCCCGAGCTCATAGGTGAGATCGTCGCCGTCGACATCCGTCGCCATGACGGTACCCGAGAAGGTGACGCCGGTAACGGTGTTGATCGTCACTTCTTCAGCGGCGAATTCAGGATCGTCGTTCACCGGGGTGACCGTGATCGGAATCGTGAAGGTCGACTGCTCGGTGCCGTCGGTGACGACCACCGTGATGGTGTCGGTGCCGTTGAAGTCCGGGTTCGGAACGTAGAACTCGGTGTCGGTAGCCGCATCATACACGATCGTGCCGTTGGTCGGACCGGTAATGCTGACGATTTCGACATCGTCGCCATCGGGATCGACAACATCGAGGATCAGTTCGGCCTGGCCGTCTTCGGCGACCGTGATCTCGGTCGTCGCATCGGGGCCGAGAACCGGAGCGTCGTTGACGGGGTTCACGGTGACGTTGACGGTCGCCGTGTCCGTTCCGCCGTTGCCGTCGCTGACGGTAACTTCGAAGGAGTCAGTCCCGCTAAAGTCCGCGTTGGGAACGTAGGTAAGAACGCCGCCATCGCCGACGGTGACCGTGCCGTTGGCCGGATCGGAAGAAATCGAGTAGGTCAGCGCGTTGCCGTCCGGATCGGTCGCCGCGACGGTGACAGAAGCGCCGTCGGCGTCGTCCTCGTCGACAGTGATCGTGTACGTGTCGGCACCGAACACCGGATCCTCGTTGACGAAGATGTCCTCGTCATCGTCGTCGCCGCCAACCAGGACGGCAATGCCGAGACCGACGAGAGCGACAGCACCGATCAGCAGAATCGTGCTGTTGGCACCGCCATCGTCATCGTCATAGTCCGAGTAGCCTTCGTCCTGCGCTTCACCGATTTCCATCGTGAGCTCGGACGTGCTCTCGGCCGCGGCGGCAAGCGCGCCGGCAAAAGAGAAATCACCCGCAAGGGAGGTGTCGGACATAGAGGCCTGTTCGGCCTTTGCCTCTTCGGTCTGGACCGCCTGAGCCTCATCCGGCTCGTGCGAGACGCGCTCTGCGTCATCATCCTTGGCGGGAGCCTGGGCTTTCGCCTGCTTCGTCAGTTTTTCGTTACTAACTAGCTGCTTAGCCTTGGCCTTCGCTGCCGCCGGTACGACTGTTTTGGTCATTTATTCCCCCAACATGGAATTTAGCAGGGGAAAATCTGCTCCCTGCATCCCGTGCGTTAACAAGCCCTTCGTGACTTTGCCAAAGCTATTATAACCAGAACGCCGCCAATATGGCGATGTCGCGGCAGCTTCACAATCTCGCAGAGTCCCTTGGACTTAGGGTCAGCACGTAGGAGGGGAATGTTAAGGAAACGTACCCGGGCGGCAAGGAATTTTGCAGAGGCGCGGACGCTTCGGCAAAGGCACCGCCATGGCCGCCGCATCGCGGGGGCCTGCACGGCCATGGAAATCGGCGGGTCAGCGCCGGTCCGCCAGCCGCATGGCAGCGACTGGCGGACCGCTTCTCAACGTTCCGTGAGCGCCTCGCTCATCGTCTTGTTGATGGGTTTGGTGAGGTAGCGCCACACCGTGTTGCGACCCGTCTGGATTTCGGCGGTGGACGTCATGCCGGGCTGAATCTCGATGACCTCGCCAGGCAGGTGGGGTTTCATCGGACTCGTGTCGACCGTGATATGGACGCGGTAATAGACGGATTCGCCCTGCTGGGTCTGCTCGGTCAGCGTATCGGGACTGATATAAGTCACCTCACCGAGCGCCGAGCCGTAAATCGAAGCGTCATAGGCATCGAACTTGACCGACGCGGGCTGGCCGGTGCGGACGTAGGCGACATCGCTCGGCGACATCTTTGCCTCGACGATAAGCTCGTCTCCTGTCGGCACGATGCTGAGCACCTCGTCGCTCGGACGAAGCACGCCGCCGACCGTCGTCAGGTTGATGTCCTTGATGATCCCGTCGACCGGCGCACGGATTTCCGTGTCCTCCAGCGCATCGGTGCGCTGGGCGAGAATCTCGCGCGCCGTGACCAGGTCTTCCTCGGTCTTGGTATATTCGGCCTGCAGGTCCTGGAGGTACTTGTTGCGGACGTTCACGATCTGCGACTGGATATCCGACACGCCTCGCTGGAGCCTCAGCACATCGGCACGGCTGACGTCGCCCTGCTCGAGCAGAGGCATGTTCATGTCGAGCTCCTGCTTCATCAGCCCCAGCATCTGGCGGAGCGAAGTAAGCTGGTCGTTCAGGGCCTGGCGGCGCTTGTTATAGAGCATCGTCTGGTTGGAGACGAATTCGGGGAAGTCGCGCACCTCGGAAGGAAACTCGAGCGGCCGGTCGAACAGCTCGGCGTTGATGCGCGCCATCGACCCCATGAGCGAGGCCACCTTGCCGCGGGCCTCGCCGACCGAAGCGCGCAGCTTCACGTCCTCGAGGCGGACGAGCAGCTGGCCCTCCTTCACGCGGTCGCCTTCCCTGACGAGGATGCGCTCGATCTGGCCGCCGTCGGTGCTCTGGATGACCTGGATCCGGCCGGTCGGGATCACCTGGCCCGGCGCGCGGCTGACCTGGTCCAGTTCGGCCCAGAACGACCACCCCACGGCGAGGCCGAGGAATGCGATGATGCCGACGATCAGGATCGAGGACTGGTTTAGCCAGCGATTCTTGAATCGGGGGGAGATCTTCACGCGTTGGCTCCTATTGTGGCCGTGCTGACCACGTTTCCGGATTGGGGCTTGGATTCGACCTTCGGTTTCTGGATTCGCTTCATCACTTCGGCGGTCGGGCCGTCGAGCGCGATTTCACCGTTGGTCACCAGCATCAGGCGCTTGACCAGCTTCACGAGCTGCATCTTGTGCGTCACGAGAATCAGCGTCGTATCGGGCGAGATGCTCTCGTGGATCGTGCGCAGGACCAGCGCCTCTGTGTCGACGTCGAGGTTCGATGTCGGCTCGTCGAGCAGCAGGACCTTGGGCTTGGCAAGCAGCAGGCGCGTCAGGCCGGTAAGCGTGCGCTGGCCGCCCGACAGGCCGCGGCCACCTTCGGCGATCGGCAGGTCGAGGCCGCGCGGGTGGGCGGTGATGAGACGCGAAAGCCCCGTCTTGGCCGCGACCTCCATGATCCGGTCGTCGCCCGGATCGGGGAGGCCGAGCAGGAGGTTGTCGCGCAGCGAGCCGTTCACCAGCCGGTAGTCCTGCGGGAGGTAGCCGATGTGCTCGCGCAGGATGTCGTCGGCGATCTGCGCCATGTCGAGCTTGTCCATCAGGATCTGCCCCTGGGCGGGCGCATAGAGGCCCGACATGACCTTGAGCAGGGTCGACTTGCCCGAACCGACGCCGCCGATGATGCCGATGCGCTCGCCCGATGCGATATCGAGCTTGGGGATGGAAATACCCGAACGACCGCCCGGATAGACGAAGGTGATGTCCTTGAACGTGATGTCGGACCCGAGCCGGTTCGGCCTAAGCTGGTCGAGGTCGGCGGGCTTGTCGGACGGCAGGGCGAGGATCGCGTCGAGCATCTTGAGCGAGGAGCGCGCATAGCTCATCTGCACGAGAAGGTTCGGAAGCTGGCCGACCAGCGGACCGTTCACGCGACCCGCAATGATCGAGCAGGCGATAAGCGCGCCCATCGAGATGCGATTCTCGAAGACCTCGACCGCACCCCAGGAAATGAGCGTGATGTAGCTGAGTTGCTGCATCGTGCCGAAGATCGACCCAGCCATCGCCTGCAGGCGCTTGACCGGCAATTCGGATGCGTGGAGTTCGTCGAGTAGCTCGTTCCAGCGCGAAAGCAGGAACCAGTGCCCGCGATTCGCCTTGACCGTTTCGCTCGAGTCCATCGCCTCGACCAGCAGGCCGTTCTTCCGGTTGCCGCTGACCTGGGACTTCATGGTGTAGTCCCTGATCAGGTAGGCGAACGCGAACGCGATCAGCAGGGCAAGCGGGAACGCAACCAGGAGCACCGTCGCGATGACGCCGCCGAGCTGGTAGATCACGAAGATGAAGATCAGCGCGAAAGGCAGGTCGGCGAAGGCGAACAGCACGCTCGACGACATGGTCGAGCGCACCTGCTCGAGACCGCGCAGCTGGGCGGCCATTGTGCCGACCTGCGGCGGGCGGGCGTCGAGACGGACGTCGGCCGCGCGCGAGAAGAAGAACTCGGACACCTCGGTGTCGATATCGACCGCCTCGCGCTCGAGCAGGTTTGCGCGAATCACCCTGAGGATGAAGTCGAACGAAAGCGCCACGACCGCACCGATGGCGAGCACCCAGAGGGTGGAGAACGCACCGCGCGGGACCACGCGGTCGTAGACCTGCATCGAGAACAGGCCGGTGACGAGCGCGATGGCGTTGACCACAACGGTAGCCATGCCGGCAAGAATCAAGGCGTTCTTGCGGCGGCCGATCGCTTCGCGGAAGACGTCGAAAGCCTTGGTGAATTCCTGGCGTCCCGCGGGCAGCGGGATGACGATGTCGTAAAGCCGGGCCTCGCTCGCGTCGTTCCAGGTCGTCGAGATGCCGTTCTTGACGACCGAGATGCGGTCGTCGCTTTCGATCCTCTCGGCAACGCCCCAGCCGTGATCCGGATGGAAGACGAGCAGCGGGAATTCGTGCGCGCGGGGATCGTCTGCATAGGGATCGGGCGCCGTCCAGCCGATGGCCTTGCAGTATTCGGAGATCGCCTCCTCGTCCTCGCGCGTGAGTTCCTGTGCGCCGTTCGCCCAGTCCGGACGCAGGTCGATCCGCCGCAGGCGGGCCAGGTCGGCAATGGATGATAGGATTGCATTCGCCACGTTCAGTGCCCCTTATGCATAATTCATTCGCCCGTCCGGTCGAAGACCGGGTGCCAGCGACCGCTGCGCAGCTGCAGCCGGGTCGCGGCGGACATTGCGGTAACCTGCGCCTCGGCCTTGCCGACCTGCGCCGTGACCGCTTCGCGAAGCGCGTTCATCACGTCGAGCCAGGACCGGCGTCCCGCGATGAACTGGCGCATGTAGCTGGCGCTGACCCTGGCCGCGGTTTCCGAAGCGCTCGTCGAAATCGCCGCACGGCGCTTGGCCGCGTCGAACTGGATGACGTCGGCGGCGATATCGCGCCGCAACTGCTGTTCGGCCGTCCGTATCGATTCGAGCGCGGCGGTGATCCGCAGCCGCGCACTCTCGACCTCCGAGAACTGGCTCAGGCCGCCGGTCGTCTGCGCGCGGAGCACCATGCCGACGCGGCTCCCGAAGATGTCGTCGTAGGAATACTGCGCATTGAGCTGCGGGAAAAGCGAGGCCTTGCGCGTATCGAGCTCGGCGCGGGCGACGTCGGCCTCGGCCGAAAGGCGGCGCAGCGTCGGGTCGTAGGCGACGGCCTGGTCCTCGAGAACATCGGTGTTCGCGATGTCCATTTCGGGATTGTAATAGGGGATCGGTCCCAGGTCGTAGGCGGGATCGGCGACCAGCTCGGCCATGATCCGCAACGCCGTTTCGCGCTGGGACACCGTCGTCGTATACTGCTGCTCGATCTGCGCCGCGCGCGAGCGGGCGAGTTCGAGGTCGGCCAGCGGGCTGATTTCCTGGCTCACGCGGCGCTCCATCGTGCCGACGAGGCGCATGTGCTCGCGCAGGCTGTCCTCGAGCAACTGCTCGGTCTGGGTCAGCCTGACGATCTCGAAATAGGTCTGCGAGACGGTCAGTGCGAGTTGCTGGATCGTCTCCATGTAGCTGGCTGACGACGCATCTTCCGACGCCTTGGCGCGCCTTATGCTTGCGCCGATCCGTCCGCCGGACCAGACCGGCGCCTCGACCACCAGTTGCGGCTCGGGCGCACCGCTGTCGTCGAGGTAGGCGAGGTTGCCCTGAACGCTGGGGAAGCGGAGCCACTTCGCAGCATTGACGTCCGACGCGGCGGCACGAAGCGCGGCGCGCGCCGACAGTGCCGACGGGTAGTTCTCTGTCACCAGGTTAACCGCCTCGTCGAGTGCGGGCGGAACGACTGCGGGCGCCCGCGGCCAGCCGATCCCGGGAAGCGCGCCGTCGCGCGCCTTGGGCGCTGGAGGGCCGTAAAGGGCAACGTCGGCAACCGGGCCCTCGACAAGAGGTTCCTCGGCGGGCGGGGCGAGGACACCGCCCATCGTGGCACCGGGTTCGGTATCGATCGTACCGGGGCCTTCCACGTCCCCGCCTTCCATCGGTTCGACGATCGGGTCCTCGAGGAAGGTTCCGTCAAGCGCCGAGCCGGTGGACGATTCGGGAGGCTGCGGAACGGTCTCGGCCGGCGTACGGTCGAGCACCGGGTCGGTGCCGACACCGTCGGGCGGCACGATATCTCCGGCATCGAGATTGTCGGATGCGGCAGGAGTCTGGCCGTCCATGATCTGGGCCTGCGCGGGAATCGCGCAGGCGAGCGCGCCCGCCGCCGAAGCCAGCAGCCAGCCGCGACGCCCGGTCCGGGCCCGACCCGTCTTGTTGCAATCGAATTCGAACAAGTCCGACATCCTCAAAATAATGTTCAGCGATCGACCGGGGGAATCGGAACCGACGGATCGAGGCTGAGCCGGCGAACCCGCTGATCCTTTTCGTCCTTCACCGTCGCCACGAGACCGGCCTGCTTGAGCCGCTCGAGCACGGCGTAGAAGCCCCGGTAGGAGGTTCCCGCAACCTGCATCGCCGTCGTGACCGGAACCGGTCCCGACAATCTCAGGTGGAGCAGAACCCGCGCCTCGGGCGTGAGGATCCGGATGTTCTTCTGCTCATGAAGGCGGGCGTCGAGCTCGATAAGATCGCGCCAGCCACGACCTGCCTGGCCGCGGTTTCCCGCAGACCCTGCGCCACCCTCGGTAGCGCCCTGTCCAGCCGCGCCGGCATCGCTGTTCGAACGTTTCGTCACCCAACCCCACTGCAAGATTTACCTGCAAATCGAACATGTAATTAGCACACTGAAATTCGAATGCGCGGCCAACTAGTGCCATTGTGGCAGGAAATCCAGCCCTTTTTCCGCACGCCGCGTGGCCGTGTTGCACAAGCCCCGCATGACGGTGTCGGACATTGGATTATCCTCTTTTTGGCGGCGATGTCGCTAGATTGCGATGGATGTTGCCTCGCAGCATGCATGGTGCCCCGAACCGCGCAATTCGAGACAGATTATTGCCCCACGTGAACTCCGGCCATCTGTGAGCAGATCAGGGAGGCTAACGGTTTCAATATCTTATAGAGATATTTCCGGGGCTCCGCCGGAATGGCGGTTGGTGAGAGGCGTTCCCTCGTTCGGCGCTCCTCCGTTGCTATCATGCAACAAAATTGCCCGGTCGCTGCAAAAATGACGGTAGTATTGCACTAAACTGGCGATAAACGCGCCAAGACGGTGGCAATCTCGAAGCAGGTCGTTATAGCGGGATCCGTCTCCAAGCCGAAAGCGGCTCGCCGGGGAGGCCTTGGCCAATTTGGCACTAAATCGAGACAATGGGGGACTGCTACCCTGCGTCGAACAAGCCGGACCGAACCGGCGATGCACAGGGTGACAGGGCTCCAGGCCTTTAAGGAGGACTGGGTATGGCAAGCCAGCTTTTGGCAACGCCGGTACAGGGGCTGCTACAACCGCAGGAGTCGATTACGCCGACGGTGCTGGTCGTCGATGACGACGATGCATGCGTTTCGCATTGCGGAAGGATGCTGGACGAGCTCGGCTACAAGCATTTCGGCGCCACGTCCCCGAAGGAAGCGCTCGACAGGATCTGCACCGATCCGAACATCCAGATCGTGCTGGCGGACATGGACATGCCCTCGATGGACGGTTTCGTCCTGATCGAGGAAGCGCGGACAAGGCTCGGCGCGTCCCGGTGCATCGCGGCGATCCTGCTGGCGGACAAGATTACCGCAGACCTTGCGATGCGCGGCCTTCATGTCGAGGCGGTCGACCTCCTGTGCAAACCCTTCGGCTTCGAGAACTACTCGAACGCGCTGCGCCGCGCGCTACGCTACCTTGCCGCGCGGCGAGCGGCGAGCGAGGGAAGCATGTCGAGCTTCGGGCAGCAGCTGGCGCGTCTCGTGGAAATGCTGGAAACCAGGAGTGTCGAGGCCTCTTCCGCCGAGCGTATTTCGGACAAGGACGTCAGCGCCACCCTGCGCGCGATCATCGCGTCGCGAAGCCTGCGCAGCCGCTTCTTTCCCAGCCAGCTATTCGCCGATCCCGCCTGGGACATCCTGCTCGACCTGACCCGCGCCCGGCTCGACGGGCAGCAGGTCTCGGTATCGAGCGTATGCATCGCGGCCTCGGTTCCGATGAGCACGGCCTTGCGCTGGGTAAGGCAGATGACCGAAGCCGGTCTTCTTCGCAGGTGGACCGATCCCAAGGATCGACGACGCGACCTGATCGCGCTGACCGATGCGACAGCCGCGCACATGCGCGACTATCTGGGTGCCGTCCACACGATGCTCAACAAGATCTAGGCGGCGAATCCACGCCGGATCCAGGCCTATTCCGGAGAGGGCAATTCTTCTTCGGGCGTGCCGGTTTCGTCGTTCGATGCAGCCTGCGCTTCGGCCTGCTGCCGTTCGAAATACTCGCGCTCGGCCTCTTCGACCCTTGACTGCGTCTCTTCGGCTTCGGCGTCGATCGCGGCGAGGCGGCGCGCGCGTTCTTCCTCGATCAGCTGGCTGAAGCGCACGCTCGCATCGGTATCGCGTTCGGCATAGGCATTGTCGATGAATTCGCCGAGGCAGCCCGTCCAGCCGCCCGCCCCGGTGGGCGAACAGCTCTGGATGCCGGTATCGCCGACCGTCTCGTACGCGATCACGCGATTGGTCCACGATTCGTTCGCCGGATCGTCCGACTGTCGCAACGCCTCGGGTATGCGATAGCGTTCCGATTCGTCCTTGCGCGCGCAGACCGTGATCTGGTCGGCCGTCGATGGCGGGCAGGCATCGTCGCCGTAGATGATCAGCTGATTGACGCTTTCGCCCGTTCCCTGGGCCTGCGCCGGTGTTGCCACTGCGAGGGCGGCGAGGGTCGATACAGCGGCGAGAAACATGCGGGACACGGGCGATCCTTTGCGTAAAACGGTACTAAGTCCTTCGCTCATATAGGTCTTCCCGGCGCTTAATGATAGCTGAAGGCGCTCAGATGCGCTCGCTCGCCCTGATCGCAAGCCGGCATCCGAGGCGGATGGCGCCGGAGAGCAACGGATAGGCGGGTGCCTTCTCGGCGCCTGCGGCGATGGCGGCATCGCGGTGGGCGCGTTCATCCTCGCGGAACTCGGTGATCAGCCCCGAGAGCTCCGGATCGTCGTCTCCGATCTCGTCCAGCTGGGATGTGTAATGGCGGTCGATCTCTTCCTCCACAGCCGCCGTGCATGCCATGGCCGCTTCGGGACCGAGGATCGCCGTTGCCGCGCCGAGGGCATAGCCGGCAGCCGACCAGAACGGCTGCAAGGCCGTGGGCCTCACTCCGCGGCGAACGAGCAGCGCATCGAACTTCTCGCGATGCGCCGCTTCCTGTTGCGCCATCGCCGCGATTTCGGCCGAATGCGGCGCGCGATTGCCCATCACCGCGAGCTGGCCCGCGTAGATGCGCGTTGCCCCGTATTCGCCGGCCTGATCGACCCGCATCATCCTGTCACGGTCCGCCTTGATCATTCGGGGCTCCTCCTGCTTCCGGCCAGCAGAATTGCTATCGCCAATGCCGACGCACAGGAAAAGAGGAAGTTCCATCCCGCCAGCGAAATTCCCATGAGTGTCCAGGGCGCCACGTCGCAGCGCGTGATCGGCGCGTTGAGGATCGCCTCGAGCGGATCGCCACCGGCGCTCGCGGTGGTCGCGCATGCGGTGAGACCTTCCCACCAGCCATATTCGACTCCTGCATGGAAACCGCCGATCAGCCCGGAAACCGCAATCGCCGCCGCCGCCAGCCAGACGAAGGTCCGCCCCGGCGGCCGCAGATAGGCGAGCGCTGCAAGGCCGATCGCCGCAAAGTGGGGCCAGCGCTGCCACCAGCACATTTCGCAAGGATAGAGCCCGAAGACGTACTGCGAGACGTAGGCTCCCGCGAGCAGGAGTGCAGGAGCCGTCAGCGCCAGCGCGCGCGCGATCCTGGTACCTTCGCGAAGCGCCACCGGCGCTGCCTCAGGGCTTGCGGTGGGCGAGCGCGGGAACCGAGGCTCGGCGCAGGGTGTCCACGGCGTAGTGCAACTGGAAGTCCTCGATCCCCTGTGCCTTCAGTTCCTCGGCGGTCAGCTTGAAGCGCGGGTCGTCCTTCTTGTCGGTCTCGAGCTGCTTGTCGTCGAGAGTGATCTCGTTGATCAGGTGATTGCGCAGGTCCGATTCGCGCAGCGCGCGCTCCGCCCGCAGGCGAGCGTCGGGATCGGAAAGCTGCGGCACCTTGATATCGGGCTCGATGCCGCCTTCCTGCACCGAATGGCCGGCCGGCGTGTAATAGCGCGCGGTGGTAAGCTTGACCGCACTGTTGCGATCAAGCCCGATCAGCGACTGGACGCTCCCCTTGCCGAAGCTGCGTTCGCCCATGACGACGGCGCGATTGTGATCCTGAAGGGCGCCTGCGACGATTTCGGAAGCAGATGCACTGCCCGCGTCGATCAGCACGACGATGGGAGTGCCTTCCGCCACGTCGCCGCGATACATCGTTTCGGCGCGGTAGAACTCGTTTTCGCTGGCGACGCGGCCGCGCTGGGACACGATGTCGCCCTTCGAAATGAAGAGGTCGGACAAGGCCACCGCCTCGTCAAGCGAGCCGCCGGGGTTGGAGCGCAAATCGAGGACCAGGCCGTCGAGCCTGCCCTTCGCCTGTTCGCGCAGCGAACGGACCGCCTGGTTCACGTCCGCGCCGACATCGCGCGAGAATTCGTTGATCGAGATGATGCCGACCTTGCCGTCGAGCTCCCACGTCACCGGCTCGAGCTCTATCACGCCGCGCGTGACGGTCACGTCGAACGGCTCGTCGCGGCCGGGGCGGAAGATCGTGAGACGGATGTCAGTGCCCGCCTTGCCGCGCATCTTGGCAACCGCCTCGTCGAGGTCGCGGTCGTAGTAAAGAACGCCGTCGAGGTGGGTGATGTAATCACCGGCCTTGAGGCCCGCCTTGTCGGCAGGGCTGCCCTTGAACGGCGAGATGATCTTGACCGCGCCGTCCTCGGTGATGACCGAGAGGCCGAGGCCCTGGTAGTTGCCGTCGATCATCGTCTCGAGCCGCTGCAGCGACGGTCCGTCGAGATAGGACGAATGCGGGTCGAGGCTCGACAGCATGCCGCTGATCGCGCCCTTGAGCAGCTTGTCGTCGTCGACATCGTCGACATAGCTTGCCTTGACGATCTGGTAGATGGCCACGAGCTTTCCGAATTGCGGACCCGAGCGCGCATCCACCGCGGCAAGACCGGCCGTGGTTGCCGGGAGCAGCGCCACAGCGCTGACAAGCAGCGCGGCGCGGGTCAGGGATGCAAACTTCTTCGAGCCGGTCTTCATATGGCTAAGGTGCCTCTTGCGTGAATTGCGCATTGTATAGCGCGGCAATCCTGAACGGAAGATGGGCATTTTCGATCGGAATGCGAGCGCTCAGAGCGTTCGCACGTACTGCAGCGGGTTCACCGCCTCGCCGTCGCGGCGCAGTTCGAGGCCGACGACGGGATCGCCCGCGCCGGCGATTCCGAGCGGCGATCCGGCGACGAGCGACCGTCCCACGGTCGTATCGAGCTGGGCAAGCCCGGTGACGACCGATGTCCAGCCGCCCCCGTGCTCGATTATGACGATCTGGCCGTAACCCTGGTAAGGCCCGGCGAAGGCAACCCGGCCCGGTGCCGGCGCAACCGCCTGCGCGCCCGGACGCGTCGAAAGCGATATTCCGCGCGAACGGACGTCGCCCTCGTTCGCTTCCCCGAACCCGGCCACGACGCGGCCCGAAACCGGCAATACGTAATCCGGCAGGCCCGCCGGCGGCGCCGTGAAGCTTTCGGCCGCGACGACCCGCGACTCCTCGGGTCTCGGCGGGCGCATGATCGGACCGGGCAGCCGCGCGAGTTCCTCGCGCAGTTGTCCGGCCTTGCCGAACTCCTCGACAAGGTCGGTCAGGTCGCGCGCCCTTTCAGCCAGCGCGAGCGCGCGTTCGGCCTCGCGCGCTGCCGTGCCCCCGACTTGCCGCGACGCAAGGCGCTGCTGCGATTCGAGTGCCGCGAGCGCGGACCTGCGCTCCTCCAGGCGGCTCTCGCTGGCGGCAAGGCGCTCGCGTGCCGCGAGGGCTTGCCGTTCAAGCGCCTCGCCCTTCTCGATCTCGGAGCGCAACGCCGATGTCCGCTTCTCGACTTCGGGCATCATCGTTTCGAGAAGGGCGCGCATGTACATCGTATCGCGCACCGAACCGGGGCGAAGCATTGCCAGCACCGGCGGGCGGCGCGACAGTCTTTGCAGAGCTCCTGTGAGCCGGACCAGCGGCTGCTGCCGCTCGGCGAGGCGCTCGCGCAGCTTCGCACGCTCCCGGCCGATCAGGGCGATGCGCGCCTCCTGGGCCGCGATGGTGGCTTCGGTCTCCTGTATCCGGGCAGCAACGGCGGCGGCCTCGCGCGCCGTCTTCTCCGCAGTTTCGTTGACGCGCCTTGCCTCGCCTTCCAGCTTTTCGGCCCGAGCCCGCGCGGATTCGCCCTGCGCGCGTGCCTCGGCAAGCTTGCGCCGCGTCTCGGAGGCATCGACGGGCGCCGGCCCGACGAAATCCGCCGATTGCGCAATCGCGGCTGCGCCTGCCAGCAGCAGTACGGGCGGCGCTGTCCAGAGCGAGAGGCGGCGAAGTGACGTCACGACGTCACCTTATCCAGACCGGTGGTACGGATGGCCAGCAAGAATGCTGGTGGCGCGCCACAATTGCTCGGCAAGCATCGCGCGGGCGAGAAGGTGCGGCCAGGTCATTTCACCGAAGGAAAGCATGAGGTCGGCCTGTCGTCGAGCCTCCTCTCCATGCCCGTCGGCTGCGCCGAGCACGAAACGGACTTCGCGAATACCGTCGTCGCGCCATCGCCCGAGAAGCTGCGCGAAGCTTTCCGAGTCCATCGCACTGCCCCGCTCGTCGAGAAGGATCTCGCGGCTCGGCGTCAACGGTTCGGGAATGCGTCCGCCGCTTTCCGGAAGTTCGGTGTGGCGGAACGGCCAGGTGACCCGCTTCGCATAGCGCTCGAACAAGTCGGCTTCGGGGGAGCGCGCGATCTTTCCGCGCGCGATCACGTGGAGCAACATGGTTGCCTCCCGGTGTTGTCTACACCGTCATGCCAGGGTTGCCGGGCGGCAACGCCGGTTCGGCCCGCAATGCCGAAGGATTGCGGGCGCCTTGTGGCAACGGCGCTCAGGCGGCGCCGGCGGTGTCTCCGAACGCCCACATCCGTTCGAGGTTGTAGAAGCTGCGCACCTCGGGACGGAACAGGTGGACGATGACTTCGCCTGCATCCACGAGGACCCAGTCGGCAGCGGGCAATCCCTCGATCCGGGGCGAGCCGAAGCCGGCCTGTTTCAGGCGCTCGGCCAGTTTCTGCGCCATCGATGCGACCTGGCGGCTCGACCGCCCGGAAGCGACAATCATGTGATCGGCAATGCTGCTTTTGCCTTCCAGCGGAATCGAGACGACTTCCTGCGCCTGATCGTCGTCCAGCGATGAAAGTGCCAGCGCATGCGCCGAGCCTGGCTCGGCTGCGATTGGCGGTACGGCGGCGCCGGCTTGCTCCGGCTTGGACTGCGCCTGGTTCATTTAGGTTCGGTTTGCTCCTGTCGGTGACTGGGCGGCAAGATGGCTACTGGCCGCATGACATTCAACGATCCGGGGAATACGAACGCCATCGCGCATGTCGCTGCCGGTCGAAGACGGCGTCGGCGTCATGCAGTTCGCTCTGGTTCGAAAGGCGGGCGGATGGGGCGATGCGTCACGCCGTCACGAAGGGCCTGTGCGGGATAGCGGGAGGCCCAGTCCGGTTCGCCCTGCCTGATCGCAGTGGCCGAACGCTTGTCGGGATCGAAACGCAATATCACCAGCGCCGGAGCGCTCCATTCTGCCCGGTTGCGAAATCCGGCAACGGGAACCCGGTATCGCCCGAGCCAGGCCATCGCGGGGCTCGCGAAGGCAGGCCGATCATAGCCCGGACGCGCCACGACCGCAATCGGCATCGTCCTCGCGATATCACGCCAGCGCCTCCACTTGTGGAACTGGGCCAGGTTGTCCGACCCCATCAGCCAGACAAATTCCCTGCGCGGCCAGCGCCTTGCGACTTTCTTCAGGGTATCCACGGTGAAGCGCGTGCCAAGTTCGCGCTCGATCGCCGTAACGCGGATCGGGGCGCGCCGCGCCTGCGCGAGCGCCGACGCGAACCGCGCGGACAGCGGCGCCATGCTGGCCTTCGGTTTGAGCGGGTTTCCGGGCGAGACCAGCCACCACACCTCGTCGAGGCCGAGCGCATCGCGCGCGAAGAGGCTTATCCGGCGATGCGCGCCGTGGGCCGGGTTGAAACTGCCGCCGAGCAGCCCGATACGCGCCGGCCCGTGCCCGGTCACCTGCCCGTGCCTCAGGGCCGGATCTGGCCGCTTCCGCGCACCTGCCACTTGTAGGTCGTCAGCCCCTCGAGTGCGACGGGGCCGCGCGCATGCAGGCGGCCGGTGGCGATCCCGATCTCCGCACCGAGGCCGAATTCGCCGCCGTCGGCGAATTGGCTGGAAGCGTTGACCATCACGATCGCGCTGTCGACTTCGGCCAGGAACCTCTCGGCCGCCGCATCGTCGGCAGTGACTATGGTGTCGGTATGGTGCGAGCTGTGCTCCGCGATATGGTCGAGAGCGGCGTCCATGCCATCGACGATCGCGACAGAGAGCACGGCGTCGAGATACTCGGTGTCCCAGTCCTCGTCGTCGGCGCGCTCGATCCGGGGGTCGAGCGCGCAGGCCCGGGTATCGCCCCGAAGCGCGCAACCGGCGTCGACGAGGGCGGAAACCACTTCGCCAGAAGCCGGGAAGCGAGCGTCGAGCAGAAGCGTTTCCATCGCGCCGCAGATGCCCGTCCGACGCATCTTCGCGTTTCGCGCGACATCGCGAGCCATCGCGGGCTCCGCCGCCTCGTGCACGTAGGTATGGCAAATGCCGTCGAGGTGGGCGAGCACCGGCACGCGGGCATCGGCCTGTACCCGCGCGACGAGGCTCTTGCCGCCGCGAGGCACGATCATGTCGATCAGCCCTGCCGCCGTCAGCATCGCGCCCACCGCCGCACGGTCCTGCGTCGGCATGAGCTGGACCGCTTGGCCCGGCACGCCGGCAGCTTCGAGGCCGCGCACGAAGGCGGCGTGGATCGCATTGTTCGAATGCACCGCTTCGCTGCCCCCTCGCAGGAGCACGGCATTGCCCGAGCGGACACCGAGCGCGGCCGCATCGGCGGTGACGTTCGGGCGGCTCTCGTAGATGATGCCGATCAGGCCGATCGGAATGCGCACGCGCGAAAGGCGCAGGCCGTTCGGACGCTCGGTGCAATCGATGACGTCGCCGACGGGGTCGGCGAGGTCGGCCACGTTGTCGATGGCGTCGGCGATGCCGGCCAGCCGGTCGTCATCGAGTTTCAGGCGATCGAGCAGCGCCCCGGTCAGGCCCCGCTCCTCGCCCGCCGCGAGGTCCTTCGCGTTCTCGGCAAGGATCTGCGCCGCATTCGCGCGGATTTCCGATGCCGCACGATGGAGCGCTGCTGCTTTCTGCTCGGACGTCAGCCGGGATAGTTTCCGCTGTGCCGCACGGCCGGCCACGGCCAGATCCGCGACCAGCTTTGCGGGGTCGGTCGATATTTGGGTTTCGATGTTCATGTCCCTGCGCCTAGCATTGCCCGCCCGCGCTGTCATTGCCGGCGGCGAATCGCCGCACCGACAAGCACTTAGCGGCGGCGTGGAAATTGGTTCCAGCTCCTTGAACGGTTCGTCGCGCTCCTGTTTCGACTCGACGCTTTCAGGCCTTCCGGAGTCGCCCGCACCCACCATCCTTGCTAGCCCGAAGCGGGGACGCGTTAACAAATAAGCGGGGTCGTCTTGAAAGGTATAACCGTCGGCGGAGCGTTGACCCGCCTGCGGACCATATTCCCGGATCGCGAATTCATCATGCGATCCGAGGGCCAGGTTCGTTTCATCAAAATCTCCTCGAAACTTCAGCTGCTTGCCGCCGGCGCGGTCGCCCTGCTGCTGATCGTCTGGCTGGTGACCATGGCGGCGATGGCAGTGAGCCAGTACTCCGCCTCGCGCGAGCGGCTCGCGCTGGAAAACCGCGAGGCGAAAGTCGCGACCGCCGAGAACCGCGTCTCCTCCTATCGCGAGGATATCGCCGCCAAGGCGACCGACCTCGAACGGCGCCAGCAGTTCATCGAGAAGATGGTCGAGGCCCACCTCGGCGACATGCCCGAGGCCGCGCCCGAGGACGCCGGACTTGCTTCGGATCGCGACGCCGGCGGGGACAAGGCCGATCGCATCAGCGCCGCCCTGCCCGAGGCTGCCGGCCTTGCCCGAATCGAGGCATCGCAGAACGGCTTCGTCGAACGGCTCATCCGCGTTGCCGAGCATCGCGCCGAGCGCGCAGCCGAAGCGATCCGCAAGCTTGGCCTCAATCCCAACGCCGTGCTCGCCTCCGTCGGTGAGCGGACAGCGCGTGGCGGCCCCTACATGAGCCTTGCCACTGCCGGCGACGGCTCCCTCGACGCGCGGTTCCAGCGCCTCGGCGTCAGCCTGGCGAGAATGGACGCGCTCGAACGCGGCCTGGCAGGCATTCCGCAGGTCCATCCCGCTCGTCTCGAATACATTTCATCGGGCTTCGGATACCGCTCCGATCCCTTCAACGGCAGCGCCGCATTCCATGCCGGCCTCGATTTTGCCGGGCCCATGGGGGCGCCGATCTATGCCGCGTCCGAAGGCACGGTCAGCTTCGCGGGCCGCAAGGCGGGATACGGCAATTGCATCGAGATCGATCACGGCAACGGCCTCGTGACCCGTTATGCCCACATGTCGCGCTTCGTCGCGCGGGCGGGCGAAAAGGTCGCGGCCGGCGACGTCATCGGCAAGATCGGCAATTCCGGCCGCTCGACCGGGCCGCACCTCCATTTCGAAGTGCGCGTTCACGACCGCGCGGTCAATCCGCGCCCCTTCCTGGAGACTGCCCCCCGTGTTCTCGAAGAAGCCCACGCAGGCTGACGCGATGTCCGCAAGAGCGCCCGCGCAGGGCGGTTCCTTCTCGGTCCTCGGCGCGGATACCGCGATCAGGGGCGACATTCACGCGACGTCGGACCTCCATGTCGACGGCAAGGTCGAAGGCGACATCGCCTGCGCCAGGCTCGTGCAGGGATGCGACAGCGTCGTCTCGGGAGGCATCACTGCCGAGAGCGCTCGTCTTGCGGGCACCGTGCGCGGCTCGATCTCGGCTCGCGAGCTCGTGATCCTGAAGACGGCCCACATCGAGGGCGACGTTTCCTACGATGCCCTGACCATAGAGCAGGGCGCGCAAGTCGACGGCCGCCTGACACCCAGCGCCGCGCCCCGTGCGGACAACGACGAGGATGCCGAGAACCGGCTGATCCTCGCCGCCTCGCAGGAATAGAACCGGCTTATTCCGCCGCGTCGACGACTTCGGCGCGCAGGGCCTTGCGGTCGAGCTTGCCCACCATCGTGCGCGGCAGGCTTTCGCGAACGACGACGCTGTCCACCCGTTCGTGCTTGCCGACGCGCGCATTGAGCCAGTCGCGAAGTTCCTCGCCGCCGGCGGCGTCCTGCAGCGTGACGAAGGCGCGCGGCATTTCCCCGTAATAGTCGTCGAGCACGCCGATAACGAGCGCTTCCTTGACCGCCGGATGCTCGACAAGCACGGCCTCGACCTGGCTCGGGAATACCTTGAAGCCGCCAACCGCGATCATGTCCTTGCTGCGATCGACGATGCGGACGAACCCGTCCTCGTCGATTCTCGCGATGTCGCCGGTACGCAGCCAGCGCTCGCCGTCGCGCTCGGCGAAGGCATGTGCCGCGGTGTCGGGCCGGTTCCAGTATCCCAGCATGACCTGAGGCCCGGAGATGGCGAGTTCCCCGGCATCGCCCGGCGCCGCGTCTTTCGACGGGTCTTCCTTGTCGAGCAGGCGCAGCCGCGTTCCGGGCAGCGGCTGGCCGATCGTTCCGGGCTTCTCACCGCCTTCGTAGGGGTTGGTCGAGACGATACCGCTCTCGGTCAGGCCGTAGCCCTCGATCAGGGCGGCCCGCGTGCGATCCTCGAACCTTTCCTTGAGCGGCATCGGCAGCGGCGCACCGCCCGAAATGCACGTGCGCAGCGTCGTGAAATCGGTTCCCGCCAGACTGGGATCGTCGAGCAGCGCCTGGTACATGGTGGGTACGCCGGGCATCGACGTCGCCCGCGTACGCTCGATCATCTTGAGGCACTGCGCGGCATCGAAGCGCGGCAGGAGCGCCATGCACCCGCCGTTGTAGATCGTCCGATTGAGGACGGTCGCATTTGCGAAGATATGGAAGAGCGGCAGCACGCCCGCGATCATGTCCCGCTCGTTGCGGTGCGGATCGACCGCCTCGATCTGGCGCGCGTTGGCAGAAAGGTTCTGGTGCGTCAGCATCGCGCCCTTGGGCGTGCCGGTGGTGCCGCCGGTATATTGGAGCAGCGCCAGGTCGTCCGGCCCGTAATCCGCAGGCGCGGGCTCCGCATCGCCCAGCGCGTCCTCCCAGGTCGAGATGTCCGCGGACTTCGGGATGGGCGCGAGATCGCCGCGCTTGAACAGCCTGAAAGCGAGACCCTTGAGGGTCGGCAGCATTCTCGGCAGCGAGCCCGAGATCACCCCCTCGAGCGCGGAATTGCGCAGGACTTTCAGCGCCGTCGGGAGCAGGCTTGCTGCATCGACCGTGACCATCAGGCGGGCACCGGAGTCGGCGACCTGCGCTTCCAGCTCCTCCGCGCTGTAGAGCGGCGAGAAATTCACCGCGACCGCGCCCGCGATCATCACTCCGAAGTAGGCAGGAACGTAGATCGGCACGTTGGGCAGGAAAAGCGCGACCCTGTCGCCCCTGCCGATCCCGCGCGCCTGCAATCCGGCAGCGAAAGCCCGCGCCTCGCGAAAATGTTCGGCGTAGCTGTATCGTCGGCCGTAGAAATCGACGAGCGGATCGTTTCCGAATTTCCTGGCGGCCTGCGCGAACAGGTCCGTCATCGTCAGCGGCTCGAATGTCTGGTCCCATTGGCAGGGGTGCACGTAGCGCTCGCGCCAGGGTTCCGGCAGTGTCCTCTCCATGGCCGACTAATGGACCGGAGCGAAGCGCTGGGCAAGCGCGCGTTCGCCGGGGCGGGACCTGGCCGCCCGGAGGCGACTTATTCCTTTTCCTCGATCTCCACGCCCGCTGCCTCGGCGGCCTCGGCGGCACGCTTGGCTTCGAGCCAGGCCTGCGCCTCGGCTTCCTGCGCGGCCTCGACCGCGGCCTTGGCGGCGTCCTCGCGCTCCTTGCGCAGTTCCTCGATCAGCGCCTCGCGATCGTCGCCGAGCGATGCGTCCTGCGCGCCGTCCTCGACGATGCCTGCCTTCTTCGCCGCCTTGGCGACGACGGCGTCGAGCTCGCGCTGCGAGCACAGGCCGAGCGTGACCGGGTCCTTGGGCTGGATGTTCTGGATGTTCCAGTGCGTGCGATCGCGAATCGCCCCGATGGTGTTGCGGGTCGTGCCGATCAGCTTGCCGATCTGCGCATCCGAAATCTCGGGGTGGTGGCGCAGGATCCAGGCGATGCCGTCGGGCTTGTCCTGCCGCTTCGATACCGGCGTGTAGCGCGGGCCCTTGGTGCGGCTGACGTTGACCGGCGCCTTGTGCATCCTGAGCGAATAGCTGGCGTCGGCCTGTCCGCGCTCGATCTCGTCGTTGGTCAGCTCGCCGGCGCGCACCGGGTCACGCCCGGTATACTTGCTCGAAGCGAGATCGTCGGCCATCGCCTGGACTTCGAGCAGGTGCAGACCGCAGAACTCCGAAATCTGTTCGAAGGTCAGCGAGGTATTGTCCACGAGCCAGGACGCCGTCGCGTGCGGCATCAGCGGAGTGGGCTGTGTCATCGTAATTCTCCGGCGCAAACAATAAGGGCCGCCCTTGCGGAGCGGCCGTGTACCCGCCCGATTTAGGACATGCCGCGCGAATCGGCAAGCCTTAGCGGTCAATCCATCGCGACGTAGTCCGGCAGCGCCTCGAACCGCTCTATCCACGCGCACACGTGCGGGTAGTCGCGCAGCCGGAACCCGCCTGCCTCGCTGAGCGACGTGTAGGGATAGAGCGCTAGGTCGGCGAGCGTGACGCTTTCGCCGACGAACCATTCGCGCACGGCCAGGTGCTCTTCCATCAGCGTCAGCGCATGCTCGCCGCCGGCGCGCTTGGCCATGATCTGCTCTTTCTGGAAGCGGTTGAGGTTGGCCTCGCCCACGAAGTGGAGCCAGAAGCGCAGCGTCGCGATGTTCGGCTCGTGATTGTACTGCTCGAAGAACATCCAGCGCAGCACGTCGGCGCGGTCGAAGCGGTCGTGCGGCAAGAGCGGGCTCGCTTCGGCGAGAAACCAGCAGGCGGCATTGCTTTCGGGCAGGAACCGCTCGTCGATCTGCAGCACCGGGATGCGGCCGTTGGCGTTGACCTTGCGCAGGAAGTCCTCGCGCCGGGTATCGCCCTTCATAATGTCGTACTGCACCCGCTCGATCGTCTGGCCGGTAAGCGCCGCGGCCAGCCGGATCTTGTAGCAGTTGCCGCTGCGCGGATCCTCGTGAAGGACAAAGCGCATCATGCGCGCAGCACGATCTTGCCGATGTGATCGCCCGCTTCCATCCGGGCATGGGCGGTGGCCGCGTCCGCCAGCGGGAATACCTCGTCCATCACGGGCCTGAGCCGACCTTCGGCGACGAATGGCCATGCGTTGGCGACAATCTCCTGTGCCAGGAGCGCCTTGAACGTGTCGGAACGCGGACGCAGCGTCGACCCGGTGAGCGTGTAGCGGCGCGCCATGACGACCGCCATGTTGATCTCTGCCTTCGTCCCGCCCTGCACCGCGATCGTCACGTGCCGCCCGTCGGGTGCAAGGCACCTGAGGTTGCGGGTCACGTAGTCGCCCGCAACCATGTCGAGCACGATCTCGACGCCACGGTCCTGCGTGATGCGCGCCACTTCCTCGACGAAGTCGTTCGTCTTGTAATTGATCGCGTGGTCGGCGCCGATCTCGATGGCGCGCGCGCATTTCTCGTCGCTGCCGCAGGTCACGATCACGCAAAGGCCGAACAGCTTGCCGAGCATCGTCGCCATCGTGCCGATGCCGCTCGTCCCGCCATGGACCAGGATCGTCTCCCCGTCGCGGGCGTATGCGCGCTCGAACACGTTGTGCCAGACGGTGAACAGCGTTTCGGGCAGCGCGGCCGCTTCGGCCAGCGAAAGCGTGTCCGGCACCGGCAGGCAATGCGCGGCACGGGCGACACAATACTGTGCATAACCGCCCCCCGAAACGAGTGCGCAGACGTGCTGCCCGGTGATCGGTTCGTCGACGCCCTCGCCCACCGCGACGACCTCACCCGCAATCTCGAGGCCGGGAATGGGAGATGCGCCCGGCGGTGGCGGATAGCGCCCCTCGCGCTGCACGATGTCCGGGCGGTTCACCCCGGCAAACGCGACTTTCACGAGGACTTCGCCCGTTCCGGGCCGCGGGACCGGGCAATCCTGCGCGCGCAGGACATCGGGCCCTCCCGGGTTGTCGAAGCCGATGGCGGTCATCGTATCGGGCAGCAAGACCTGGCTCATGTCCCCCCTGTGGCGCTTTTGACACGCGGGTCCCTGCCCTAAAGCGGGTACCCGTTGACAGCAAGCGCAATGCGTCGGATGCTGCAGTGCAATGGACGACGACGATCGACCTAGGTCCCGCGGCTCCGAAAAGGATTACGGCGCCGCCAGCCTCCTCGCCGGCGAGAGCCTCGACAGCTACTCCCTGGACGAACTCGACGCGCGCATTTCGCTGCTCGAAGCCGAAATCGCGCGGGTCGCCAGCCACCGCATGAAGGCCGCCGCGCACATGGACGCCGCCGACGCGCTGTTCAGGCCGAAGGGCGGCTGATCCCGATGCGCAACCTCGCAACGCCTTCGATCATTCCCATATCGGGGGCGTTCATGCGGGAAGCGATACAATCGATCGTCCTGATCCTGCACCCGGCGGGAGACGCCCTTTCCCGCCCCCAGACGGAAGAAGCCTAGATGCCAAGTTTCGCACAGAGCCTAGAGAAGACACTCCATTCGGCGCTGAGCCACGCGTCCGACCGGAGCCACGAGTACGCAACGCTGGAGCACCTCCTGCTCGCGCTCATCGAGGACGGCGACGCGGCGCAGGTGATGCAGGCATGCGGCGTCGACCTGGGCGATCTCGGCGACGTGGTGAAGCAGTATCTCGACCAGGAGTACCAGTCGCTCAAGACCGAAGAGCAGGGCGATCCCACGCCCACCGCGGGTTTCCAGCGCGTGATCCAGCGCGCCATCCTGCACGTGCAATCCTCGGGCAAGGACACGGTGACCGGGGCGAACGTGCTCGTCGCGCTGTTTTCCGAGCGTGACAGCTACGCCGTCTATTTCCTGCAGCAGCAGGACATGAGCCGTCTCGACGCCGTCAGCTTCATCAGCCACGGCATCGGCAAGGGCGGCCGCCGGATCGAGGACCGTTCGCCCAAGGGAGCCGAGGCCGAAGCCCCGCAGCAGGAGGAAAAGGCCGACGCCAAGGCGAACAAGAAGGACTCCGCGCTCGACCAGTTCTGCGTCAACCTCAACGAGAAGGCTCTCTCGGGCAAGGTCGACCCGCTGATCGGTCGCGGTCCCGAAGTCGACCGCACGATCCAGATTCTGTGCCGGCGGTCCAAGAACAACCCGCTCTACGTGGGCGATCCGGGCGTCGGCAAGACCGCCATCGCCGAGGGCCTTGCCCGCAAGATCGTCGAGGGCGACGTGCCCGAAGTTCTCGCCGAAGCGGTGATCTACTCGCTCGACATGGGCTCGCTGCTTGCCGGTACGCGCTATCGCGGCGATTTCGAGGAGCGGCTGAAGCAGGTCGTCGCAGAACTCGAGAAGATGCCCGAGGCGATCCTGTTCATCGACGAGATCCACACGGTCATCGGCGCAGGCGCGACGAGCGGCGGCGCGATGGACGCATCGAACCTGCTCAAGCCCGCGCTTTCGGGCGGTTCGATCCGCTGCATCGGATCGACGACCTACAAGGAATTCCGCAACCATTTCGAAAAGGACCGCGCGCTGCTTCGCCGGTTCCAGAAGATCGACGTCAACGAACCGTCGGTCGAGGACACGGTGAAGATCCTCAAGGGCCTGCGCAGCGCCTTCGAGGAGCACCACAAGGTCCGCTACACGCCCGACGCGATCAAGACCGCCGTCGAGCTTTCGGCGCGTTACATCAACGACCGCAAGCTGCCCGACAAGGCGATCGACGTCATCGACGAGGTCGGCGCGATGCAGATGCTCGTGCCGCCCAGCCGCCGGCGCAAGACGATCACCGCCAAGGAGATCGAGAAGGTCATCTCGACGATGGCCCGCATACCGCCCAAGTCGGTCAGCACCGACGACAAGAAGGCGCTTGAGAACCTCGAACGCGACCTCAAGCAGGTCGTGTTCGGGCAGGACCGCGCCATCGGCGTGCTGTCGACCGCGATGAAGCTGTCGCGCGCCGGCCTTCGCGATCCGGACAAGCCGATCGGCTCGTTCCTGTTCTCCGGGCCGACGGGCGTCGGCAAGACCGAAGTCGCGCGCCAGCTCGCCTCGATCATGGGCATCCCGCTCCAGCGGTTCGACATGTCCGAGTACATGGAGCGCCATTCGGTCAGCCGCCTGATCGGCGCGCCACCTGGCTATGTCGGGTTCGACCAGGGTGGCCTGCTTACCGATGCGGTGGACCAGCAGCCGCACTGCGTCCTGCTGCTCGACGAGATCGAGAAGGCACACCCCGACCTGTTCAACATCCTGCTGCAGGTCATGGATAACGGCAGGCTGACCGATCACCACGGCAAGACCGTCGATTTCCGCAATGTCGTCCTCATCATGACGACCAACGCGGGCGCATCGGACATGGCGCGGCAGGGCATCGGCTTCGGCGACGTATCGAAGGAGGACGCGAGCGAGGAAGCGGTGAAGCAGATGTTCACGCCCGAGTTCCGCAACCGCCTCGATGCCATCGTTCCGTTCGCCTACCTCGGCAAGGGTACGGTCAGCCGGGTCGTCGACAAGTTCATCCTCCAGCTCGAACTCCAGCTTGCCGAGCAGAACGTCCACATCCAGTTCGACGGCGATGCACGCGAATGGCTGGGCGAGCGCGGCTACGACAAGCTTTACGGCGCGCGTCCGATGGGCCGCCTGATCCAGGAAAAGGTCAAGCAGCCGCTTGCCGAGGAACTGCTTTTCGGCAAGCTTGCCGGCGGGGGCGAGGTGCATGTCTCGGTCAAGGAGGCCGAGCTGGCATTCGAGCTTACGCCCGCTCCTCCCAAGGTGGTGCGCAAGAAACGCAGGAAGACCGCAGCCAAGAAGCCGGACCGCAAGGCCGGGCCGGAAGCGGAGAAGAGCGCCGACAGCGACGAGAGCTGAGAGGCGCCGGGCCCCGAGGGTCGCACCGACGGGCAGGGCCCGCTTCCGGAAGGAGGCGGGCCTTTCGCTTCCCGGAGATTACTTTTCAGCTGCCTGCGATGGCGCGGCCGATCCCGAAGCCATCGATTCGAGCTGCGGCAGCGCATCGAATTCCTGCCGGCTGAGAGTCCCATCCGCGTTCGCGTCGGCTGCCTTGAACAGCCTGCCGCCATTGGCGATCCATTCGGCCAGCGTCAGCTTGCCGTCGTTGTCCTGATCCGCCTCGGCGATCTGCTCTTCCGATCCGGGCAGCATCATGAGCCCGAGCGCCTCGCGCGCGGCGTTGAGCTCGGAAACGGTCATCGTCCCGTCGCCATCGCTATCGATCGACTGGAATATCCGGTTCATCGCCTGCGCGTTCTCGTTGCTGGTGATGAAACCGTCGCCATCGGTGTCGCGCCCCTTGAAGCTGCGCAGCTTCGCGGTGGCATCGGGATCGAGCGTCGCGGCGGGCATCGGGGTCGCGACTTCGGGCGCCTCCTCGATGGCCGCTTCGCTCGGCGTCGCCTGATCGGGCTGGGCGCCGCAACCTGCCAGGATGAGGATCGCCGCCATGGCCGCCGGGTTTCTCATTTTCGCCTCGTGCTCCCTACCGATCGCCTCCTAAGTAGCGCGTGTTGCGCAACTGGCAATCGCCAAGGATGGAACCGCGCGCGAAAGCTCCCATTTATGTGCCATGTCTTCCGCGCCTTACTGGATACGACCCGAGCCGTGGGGCATCCACGTCGTCCCCGCCGACTGCTGGATCGATCCGGCACGCGCGGTGGACCGTGCGCTCGTCACGCACGGTCATGCCGACCATGCGCGCGGCGGGCATGGCGAGACCTACGCCACGCCCGAGACGCTCGCGATCATGCGGCTGCGCTACCAGACCGAAGACGGCGCGGTCCCGGTCTCGCACGGCGAGACGATCCGGCTGCCCGGCGAGGTGGACGCGACGTGGATACCGGCGGGTCACGTGCTCGGCTCGGCCCAGATACTGCTGGAGCACGCGGGCGAGCGCATCGTCGTTACCGGCGATTACAAGCGCCGCCCCGATCCGACCTGTGCCCCTTTCGAAGTGACCCCCTGCGATATCTTCGTCACCGAGGCGACCTTCGGACTTCCGGTGTTCCGCCATCCGCCGGTCGAAGAGGAAATGGGCAAGCTGCTTGCTGCGCTGGAAGCGGAACCGCAGCGGTGCGTGCTCGTCGGGGCCTATGCGCTCGGCAAGGCGCAGCGAGTCATCGCCGAACTTCGCCGCTGCGGCCACCTGGAGCCGATCTACCTGCATGGCGCGATGGAGAGAATGTGCCGGCTCTATGAAGAGTGCGGCATCGACCTCGGCACGCTCAAGCTCGTTTCCGATGCGAAGGACAAGGCCGAAATGGAAGGCCGGATCGTCGTGTGCCCGCCGTCGGCGCTCAACGACCGCTGGAGCCGGAGGCTGCCTGATCCGATCACCGCGATGGCGTCAGGCTGGATGCGGGTTCGCCAGCGCGCCCGGCAACGCAACGTCGAATTGCCGCTCGTCATCTCGGATCATGCCGACTGGGACGAGTTGACGCGCACGATCGAGGAAGTCGATCCCGCCGAAACGTGGATCACTCACGGTCGCGAGGAAGCGATGCTTCGCTGGTGCCAGCTTCACCAGCGCAAGGCGCGCGCGCTCGCGCTTGTCGGGTACGAGGACGAGGACGACTGACCCGGCGATGATCGCGTTCGCACAGCTTATCGACAGGCTTGTCTACACCCGGTCGCGCAATGCCAAGCTGGGGCTGATCGCGGAATACCTGCGCTGCACGCCCGATCCCGATCGCGGCTGGGCACTGGCGGCATTGACCGACGGCCTCGATTTTCCGGCGGTGAAGAGTTCGACGATCCGCAACCTGCTTATGGAGCGGGTCGATCCCGCGCTGTGGACGCTTTCGCGCGACTACGTCGGCGATACGGCCGAAACCGCGAGCCTGCTGTGGCCCGGGCCGACTGTCGCACCGGAGCCGCCGCCGTCGGTGTCCGAGGCTGTCGAGGCGCTTTCGGCGATGACCCGGGCGAGCGCCCCTCGCGATCTTGCAACCCTGCTCGACAGGCTCGATGCCAACGGTCGCTATGCGCTGCTCAAGCTGGCGACAGGCGCAATGCGGATCGGCATTTCATCGCGGCTGGCAAAGGTGGCATTCGCGCAAGGCTTCGACGTAGCGGTCGAGGACGTCGAGGAGTACTGGCACGGTCTGACACCGCCCTACGAGCCGCTCTTCGACTGGGCCGCACGCGGCGCCGAGCCGCCCTCGGGCAAGGACCTGCCGCTTTTTCGCCCGTTCATGCTCGCCCATCCGCTCGAGGAGACGGTGGTCGACATGGCCGACTATGCCGCCGAGTGGAAATGGGACGGCATTCGCGTCCAGCTCGTCCATGCGGGCGGCGAATCGCGCGTCTATTCGCGTTCGGGCGACGATATCTCGCACACCTTCCCCGAGGTCGCCGCCGCGCTCGACATTCCCGCGGTGCTCGACGGCGAGCTGCTCGTGCGCGGTGCACACCAGGGTGGCGAGGAAGGCGGCGCGGCGAGCTTCAACGCGCTGCAGCAACGGCTGGGCCGGAAGACGGTCCCGAAGAAGATGCTGCGCGAGCTCCCGGCTTTTGTGCGGCTCTACGACGCGCTGATCCTCGGGGAAGAGGACTTGCGCGACCAGCCCTGGCAGACGCGGCGGGCACGGCTCGAGGCCTTTGCAGAGCGCCTCGAGCCCGAGCGCTTCGATGTCAGCCGCGTGATCGAGGCGGCGACGCTCGACGAACTGGCCGCGATCCGCGAACGGGCCCGCGACGACGCGATCGAGGGGGTGATGCTCAAGCGGCGCGACAGCCCCTACGTCGCCGGGCGCAAGACCGGCCTGTGGTACAAGTGGAAGCGCGACCCGCTGCTGATCGATGCCGTCCTGATGTATGCGCAGCGCGGCAGCGGGCGGCGATCCTCGTTCTACTCCGACTTCACCTTCGGCTGCTGGGACGGCGATCCCGACAAGGGCGCGGAGCTGTTGCCGGTGGGCAAGTCGTACTTCGGGTTCACCGACGAGGAGCTGAAGTGGCTCGACCGCCATGTGCGCAACCACACGGTCAACCGCTTCGGCCCGGTGCGCGAGACCGACAAGAGCCTGGTCTTCGAGGTCGCCTTCGATTCGGTGCACGAAAGCAGGCGCCACAAGTCCGGCCTCGCGATGCGCTTCCCGCGCATCAACCGCATCCGCGCCGACAAGCCGGCGCACGAGGCGGACCGCATCGAGGCCCTGCGCGCGCTTGTCCGCGACTGATCCCTGCAGCCTGCGCCGCTTATTGATCGCGGTCAACGCGCGTTGAACCATGCTCGCCTAGGTGGCAGGGCGAGCAGAGACGACGAAACGGGAGAACGACGCGATGGCGACCGCCGCCGCCGACACGAACCAGAAGCCGGATACGCCTTTCGACAGGCTGGGCGGACACGACGCGATGCGCGCGATCACCGCCCGGTTCTACGATCTGATGGAAAGTGATCCGGCCTATGCGGAACTGCGCGCCATGCATGCGCCCGACCTTTCGCACATGCGCGGTTCGCTGGCCGGTTTCCTCGCTGCCTGGGCCGGCGGCCCGCGCGACTGGTTCGAAGACAATCCCGGCAAGTGCATGATGAGCGCGCACAAGCCCTTCACGATCAACCGCGCGGTCGCCGGGCAATGGGCCGAGGCGATGGAGCGCGCCGTTGCCGATGTCGAAACTGCCGATGCCGAACTCGCCAGGGCGATGGGCGACGCGCTCGCCCAGCTGGCGCGCGGCATGGCGCGGGACTGACACTCGCGCCATCTCCGCTATAGCGGGAGCATGGACAGCTTCGATACGCCCCGTCGCCTGCTGGGCTTCGCGCTCGCAGGCCTTGCCGGTTACGTCGATGCGGTGGGCTTTCTCTCCGCCGACAGCTACTTCGTTTCCTTCATGTCGGGAAACACAACCCGGCTCGGTGTGGATCTCGCACGCGACTGGCGTGCTGCGCTCACCCCGGCACTGCTCATCGCCGGGTTCGTGACCGGAAGCGCGATCGGCTGCTTCGTCGCGATCCGGGCCGGGCGAAGGCGAAAGGCCGCCGTGCTCGGCCTTGTCGCAATGCTCCTTCTTGCTGCGGCGTCGTTCGGGGTCGAGGAATTCGCACCCATGGCGCTCGCCGCACTGGTGCTGGCGATGGGTGCGATGAACAATACGCTCGAGCGCAACGAGGTGTCGGTCGGGCTTACCTACATGACCGGCGCGCTTGTCAGGCTCGGACAGGGAATCGGCAGCGCGCTGGCTGGAAAACCGCGTCGCGGATGGTCCGCCTGTGGCGTACTGTGGTCGGGGCTGGCAGCGGGATCGACCGCCGGAGCGACGATGTACCTCAAGACCGGAGGCCTGGCGCTCTGGCCCGCCGCAGCGATCGCCCTCGTGCTTGCGCTTGCAGGAGCGAAGCTGGCGGCCCCGCCCGACACCGTCTAGAGCATTACCCTGAAGTGCTTGTCGCGCGAAGTTGCGCCGCGCAACAACTCGACTTGCGAGGGAGCGATACCGAGGGCCTCTGCCACGAGCGCGATTACCGCCGCCGTGGCCTTTCCATCCTGCGGTTTTTCCCGGACTTTCGCCTTGAGGCCGCCGCTTCCGATTTCCAGCCCCACCCCGCGCGCGCCGGGCGTCACACGCACTGCCAGCCTGCCTTCGCCATCGATCAGGGCGCGGATTTCCGCCGGCTCGGGAAGAGTGAGCGGAGGCCTTGCCATCAGCCACTCATGCCGAGCGCGGCCGCGTGATCCCTGCCGTTCTGGACGTAATGCTGCACCCCGCGCTGCATGTCGGCGAGCGCCTCGTCGGTGAGGTCGCGCATGTGGCGCGCGGGCCGTCCGCCCCAGAGCTGGCGCGCGGGGATGGTCTTGCCCGGCGTCAGCATCGCGCCGGCGGCCAGCATGGCATCGGTCTCGATCCTGCAATCGTCCATCACGATCGTGCCGAGGCCGACGAAGGCGCGGTCCTCCAGCGTGCAGCCGTGGACCATCGCCATGTGCCCGATGAGCACGTCCTCGCCGATGATCGTGGGCCAGCCTTCGGGCCTTTCCGGCTTGGGACTGTCGCAGTGGACGACGGTGCCGTCCTGGATGTTGGTACGCGCGCCGATGACGATGCGATTGACGTCGGCGCGGACGACGCAGTTGTACCAGATGCTGACGTCCGGCCCGATCTCGACATCGCCTATGATGCGACAACCGGGCGCGATGAAGGCGCTGTCGTGGATACGAGGGGTCTTGCCGTGGATTGCGGCGATGGTGATGTCGTTGCGGTCTGTCATGGATTCCCCAGAAGGTAGTGCCAGCGGATTTGCGGAATGATCGAGGCGTATTCGTCTGTCCAGGCGGTTTCGGCGGGCGGATCGAGTTCGCTCCATGCCGGCTCGCCTTCGCCCTGCTCAAGCTCGGCGAGCCGCTCGGGAAAGCGCGTCACGGCTACCCATGACGAGGCCGACAGCAGCGAATCCTCGGGCGGAAAATCGTCGCGGACGGCGGCGTGCAGGTCGCGCTCTCGCGCAATGGCGGCGATAACGGGCTCGAGCTCGATGTACCGGTTCGAGATGTGGATGATCAGGATGCCGCCGGGCGACAGCGCGTCCATGTAGGCGCCGACCGCTTCCTCGGTCAGGAGGTGCAGCGGGATCGCGTCGGACGAGAAGGCGTCCACTGCGAGGATGTCGAACGATCCCTTGCGCATCTCCTCGATCTCGAGCCGCGCGTCGCCCAGCACGATCCGCGACTGGGGCGCGCATTTCTCGACGTAGGTGAAAGTCCCGGAGCGCGAGAACTCGAGCACGGCAGGATCGATCTCGAAGAAGGTCCAGCGATCCTGCGGCCTTGCATAGGCGGCAAGCGTGCCGGTGCCGAGGCCGACGACGCCGATGCTGGCGTTCCGGCCGAACAGCCGCGGCACTTCGCGCAGCGCGATTCCGACGCCCGATCCCGGCCCGTAGTAAGTCGTCGGCGCGCAGGCGAACTCGGGCGCGGTCGACTGCTGGCCGTGCAGAGTGGTGCCATGCGCCAGCGTGCGCATCTTCGAATCCGGATAGTCGCGCACCGTGTAGATACCGAAATAGCTGCGCGTGCGCACGCCGTCGACCGTGCCTTCGATCGTCGTGATCCCGCCCTGCGCGAGCATGATGGCCAGCAGGACACCGACGAACAGCCACCGCCATGCGACGATAAGGAGGCCGAACGCGCCTGCCATGAAGGTGAGGAAGACTCGCACCGAACCGACCTCGTCCTCGGTTGAAAGGGTGCCGAGCAGCCAGCAGAAGAAGAGGATCACGGCTACGATCGCGACAGCGGCCATGCGCGCCATCGCTGGTTCCAGCCCCGGCATACGCCGCCAGCCGAAGATTTCCGGAAGGGGCATGAGCATGGCTGCGGCCAGGACCAGCAGGGGATGCTCCCAGACCCAGTCGAACACCACCGGGGCGACGATCGCGGTGAAGGCTCCGCCGAGCGCGCCGCCTGCGGACATCGCGAGATAGAACGTCGTGAGGCGCGCCGAATGGGGTCGGCTGTCGTAGAGCCGGGTGTGCAGCGAGACCGACACGAAGAAGAGAAGCGCAACGCTCGCCAGTGCCAGCAGGAGGCCGCCGTCGGTACGCGAGACCATGGCGAGGCCGCCGGCCAGAAGGACCACCGACGGCGCAGCGAGGCAGATCGACCATGCCGCCACGCGATTGTCGGCAAAGGCGAAGACGAAGCTGAGCAGGTACAGCCCGAGCGGGATCACCCAGAGCAAAGGCATCGCGAAGATGTCGGTCGTCAGGTGCGTCGTGGTCGACAGCATGAGGCCCGAGGGCACCGCCGAGAGCGCCAGCCACAGCCCCTTGCGCCGCCAGCCGATGCGCTCTTCGGGATGGCGGTCCTCCTCGTGGGCGTGCGGCGCCGGTCCGACATTCCAGCGCGACCGCGCCGTCAGCACCACGAGCAGCACGAGAACCACGTAACCGATGCTCCACGCGATGCTCTGGGCGCGCAGACCGAGGAGCGGTTCGGCAAGCAGCGGATAGGCGAGCAGGCCGGCGAAGCTGCCGAGGTTCGATGCCGCATAGAGCGCCCACGGCTCACCCGATCCCGGGTGAAGCGAGAACCACCGCTGCATCAGCGGTGCCTGCGCCGAAACGAGAAAGAATACCGGACCAATGGTCAGCGCCAGCAGCGCCGGAACCCAGAGCACTTCCCATCCCGGCGGCGAGGACGGCAGCCCGACGAGTGCGACCGGCAGCGTGATCGCGGCGGCGAGGAAGAGCACGAGATGCAGCTTCGCCTGCCTGCGGAACGGCTGGCGCGAAAGGCGGTGCGCATAGGCGTATCCGGCGAGCAGCAATGCCTGGTAGAGCACCATCGCGCTGTTCCACACGTTGGGGGCACCGCCCAGCCGGGGCAGGGCCATGCGCGCGACCATCGGCTGGACCAGGAACAGGAGGAAGCTGCCGACGAGGATGGTAAGGACGAAAAGCGGGCGATGGACTGCTGTCATGCGGCCCTTTCGGTCCGCGCCGAAACGTCGATCGACCAGACGAGCGCGCTGCCCAGTTCATCCGAATGGCGATCGTCGAAGTAATCGAGCTCCATGCGCCGGCGCATCCCGAGCCGCTCCATCAGCGTCCAGCTCGGCCGGTTGCCGATTACGGTGAGTGCGAAGACCTCGCGCGCGCCGAAGTTCTCGAAGGCAGCGTCGAGCGAGGCTTCGGCTGCCTCTCTCGCATAGCCCTGACCCCAGGCATCCTCGCGCAGGCGCCAGCCGATCTCGAATTCACCGGGTATCGTGCTTCCGGGCGCATCCGCGCGCTTGAGGCCGCAGAAACCGAGCACTTCGCCCGCGAGGTGTCCGCCATCGGCCCTGCGCTCCACCAGCCAGAAGGTGTGGCCGAAACGCTGCTGCCAGCCGATCACACGGGCGCTCAGGTTTTCGAGTCCCTCCGCATCGAGCGGGCCGCCCAGCCAGCGCATCACTGCAGGCGTGTTGGCATGCAGCGCGAACGCATCGAGGTCGCCCTCGCGCCAGTCGCGCAGCACGAGGCGCGGGGTCTCGAGGCGGAATTCAGGCATTGAGAAGGCGCGCGGCGTGGGCGGCGTGATAAGTCAGAACACCCGAGCAGCCGGCGCGCTTGAAGGCGGTCAGCGTCTCGATGACCAGCGCATCGCGCTCGCCCGCTCCCGCAGAAACCGCCGCCTCGATCATCGCGTACTCGCCGCTGACCTGGTAGGCGAACACCGGGATGGCGAACCGCTCCTTCACGCGCCTCACGATGTCGAGATAGGCTAGGCCCGGCTTGACCATCACGCTGTCCGCGCCTTCCGCGATGTCGGCGGCGACTTCGCGCAGCGCTTCCTCGGCATTGCCGGGATCCATCTGGTAGGTCTTCTTGTCGCCCTTCAGCAATCCGCGGCTGCCCACCGCATCGCGGAACGGCCCGTAAAACGCCGAGGCGTACTTCGCCGCATAGCTCATGATCTGGACGTCGGCATGGCCATCGACTTCGAGCGCGTTGCGGATCGCTTCGATGCGCCCGTCCATCATGTCCGACGGAGCGATGATGTCCGCGCCCGCTTCGGCCTGGTTGCGTGCCTGCCCGACAAGAACCTCGACCGTGGCGTCGTTGAGGACATAGCCGGTTTCGTCGACCAGCCCGTCCTGCCCGTGGCTGGTGTAGGGATCGAGCGCGACATCGGTCAGGATTCCGATCCCGTCGCCCACGGCATCGCGGATCGCCCGGATCGCCCGGCACATCAGGTTGTCGGGGTTGAGCGCCTCCCGTCCGTCCGCCGATCGCAATTCGCGCTGCGTATTGGGGAAAAGCGCGACGCAAGGAATTCCAAGGGCGGCCGCCGACCGGGCATGGCGCGCCACCCCATCGACGGACCAGCGCGACACGCCCGGCAACGAGCCGATCGGTTCCTCCACGTCTCTGCCGTCGGTCACGAACAGCGGCCAGATCAGATCGGCCGGCGTGAGAACGGTCTCGCGGTGGAGCGCCCTGCTCCATTTGGTGCGGCGCGGGCGGCGCAGCCTCGTGGCCGGAAAGCGCGGTGGCGTGTGCGATGTCATCCCCGGCTACCTGCCGGAAAAGCGCGGCGGCTTCAATTGCTGTCGGCTTGCGTCCGCAATCAGTTGCGGATGTCGCCAGCGTCCTCGCGCCCGGCAAGCTCGCGACTTTCGTCAGAACTCGGCAGCGGGGCCACGATTTCGCGGCGCGCGGCGAGCCTGTCGATTTCGCGAACCGGCTCCGCGCGCTGGGGTGTCGCCGGCGCAAGATCGACGAGGGCTGCGCCGGGCGTAACCGACTTCAGGCTGGCGAGCCGCGCGCGGAATTCGGCAAGTTCCTTTCCGTCGATCTGCGCCCGCGAAACGAAGCTGACCGACATGGGATCGATCTTGCGGTTGCCGCGATAGACTTCGAAATGGAGGTGCGGCCCGGTCGACAGGCCGGTGGAACCGACGTAGCCGATGACCTGCCCTGCCCGCACGCGCGTGCCTGGGGAAACCGCGATGCGGCTCATGTGCGCATATCCCGAGCCCAGCCCGCCGCCGTGGTTCAGCCTGACGTACTTGCCGTAACCGCCCTTGCGCGCGGCATAGGAAACGACGCCGTCGCTGACTGCATAGATCGGCGTGCCGCTGCGCGCGCGATAATCGACCCCGGAATGCATGCGCCGGTATCCAAGGATCGGATGGCGCCGCATCCCGTAGCGCGAGGACATCGGGCCATTCACGGGAGAGAAGCGCGTGCGGCGCTCCTTGCCGACGCCAGATGCTTCGAAGAACTGCCCCTCCTTGCCCCAGCGCATCAGCTGGAGACGTGGCTTGCCGTTGCGTTCGAGGCCCGCGTAGAGCAGCTCCCCTGCCTGGCGCTCGCCCTTCGCGGACCGGCGGTACGACACGATGATGTCGTATTCGTCGGCCGACCCGATGTCGGTTTCGAGCCGCAGGTGTTCGTCGACGGCCTTGAGATAGGCCTGGATCGACTTGACCGGCGCGCCCGACGCGCGTGCCGAGCGGTAGAGGCTCTTGCCGACCGTTCCGCGGATGCGAAGCGGGGTCGCGTCGACCATGATCGGCTTGCGCTCGAGCGAAAGAGCGCCATCGTGCCGCTCGACCACGAGGTCGAGATCGAAGCGCGCCCGGAAATCGATCCGGTCAAGCGGGCGCGGACTGTCGGGCGCTGCCCGCTTGCCCAGCGTCAGGTCGAACTGCGTGCCCGGTTCTATCTCGCCGAGCGGTACCGCAGCAGAAACGAGTTCGGTCACGCGCCGCGCATCGCTTGCACCGACACCTGCCCGCTGCAGCATGCGATCGAAACTGTCGCCCTGCCCCAGCGTCGCGAGAAGCTGGATCATCGGGCGTTCCGGAGCGGTCTTGAGCGGCGAGACGAGCGAGGTCGCTCCCATGCGCCGCCCGCTGTCGGCACCGAGCGCGAGCGGCATGATCATCTGGCTGCGGAATTCGTCGCGCACCCCGTCGCTGACCGGCATCGCCGTCGCCGCCTCGACCGTCGAGAAGTCGGGCCAGAACGACACCGCCGCAACGCCGAGGCCGAGCATGGTGCCGAGCCCGCGAAACCATTTCGCGCTGCCGATGTCCTGCGCAAGGTCGGGCGCCAGCTCGATCCGTTCGCAGCGGTGTTCGATGCCTCGCTTCCATTTCCGGTACCGATCACGCCAGCTTTCGCGGACGTCCCCGGCCGATTGCGGATCGAGCGTTTGCACATGCGAGAGCGACACGGCGGCGGACGCCGGACCGCCCGGCGACGCACCGGTTCCCTCACATTCCTGTCCGCTTTCCCTCAACAAGTCTCGCGACCTTTTCCGCCCACCCAAGGTTTCAGACAAGTTTTCCTGCGCTTTCAAGGTTAATCTACACCTAACGCTGTGGATTTCCCGGTGATTTCAAGGCGGGGCGGGTCTTGCTAGCGGCGAGTCGCGATGCCACATTCGGCGATGCGATGGCTTTAGACCCGCCTGCCGGCCCCCGGGGCAGCGATCCGTATCGCGTGAAGGCGGTACTCGGACCGACCAATACCGGCAAGACGCATCTCGCGATCGAACGGCTTTGCGCGCATTCGAGCGGGGTCATCGGATTTCCGCTGCGCCTGCTTGCGCGCGAGGTCTATGCCAAGGTCTGCGCGATCAAAGGCGAAGCCCAGGTTGCGCTGATCACCGGAGAGGAGCGGATCGAGCCGCCCGGCGCGCGCTGGCACCTGTGCACGGCCGAGGCCATGCCCGTCGAACAGGGCGAACATGCCTTCGTGGCACTCGACGAGGCGCAGCTCGCCGCCGATCGCGAACGTGGCCACATCTTCACCGACCGGCTGCTGCACGCACGCGGGCGGGACGAAACCATGCTGCTCGGCTCGGCAACGCTCGAACCGATGGTCCGCAAGCTCGTGCCCGAGGCGGAGATCGTCGGCAGACCGCGCTTCTCGACACTGAGCCACGCCGGCGCGAAGAAGCTTTCGCGCGTACCGCCGCGCAGCGCCATCGTCGCCTTCTCGGCCGAGCAGGTCTACGCAATCGCCGAAATGCTGCGTCGGTTCCGGGGCGGAGCAGCAGTGGTCATGGGGGCGCTGAGCCCGGAGACGCGAAACCGCCAGGTCGAGCTCTTCCAGGCAGGCGAAGTCGATTACATCGTCGCCACCGACGCGATCGGCATGGGCCTCAACCTCGACGTCAACCATGTGGCTTTCGCTGGACTTTCGAAGTTCGACGGCGTGCGGCAACGCCGGCTGACGACGAGCGAGATGGCGCAGATTGCAGGGCGCGCCGGGCGACACCAGCGCGACGGTACTTTCGGCACGCTGGCGGGCACCGGCAGCCACGACGCCGAATTCACCGACGAGGAAGTCTACGCGATCGAGGAGCACCGCTTCCCGCCTCTCGCCAAGCTGTTCTGGCGCGAGGCCGACCCGCGTTTCGACAGCCTTGCCGTGCTGATCGCCGATCTCGAAGCCCCGCCCGGACGCGATGGCCTCGTGCCCGCGCCGGAAGCGATCGACCTCGCCGTTCTCAAGCGCCTTTCCGAAGAGGCCGAGATCGCCGAGACGGTGCGCTCGCCAGCAACGGTCGCACGCTTCTGGGAAGCCTGCTCGCTGCCCGATTTCAGGCAGGTCGGCGTCGAGAACCATGCGCGCTTCGTCGCCAGGCTGTGGCGCGACCTGCGGCACGGACTGCTGGGGTCAGACTTCGTCGCGCAGGCCATCGCGCAGCTCGACAACGTGCAGGGCGACATCGACACGCTGCAGGGCCGCATCTCGGCGATCCGGAGCTGGGCCTACATCGCGCAGCGCCCCGACTGGGTTCTGGCGAAAGAAGAGATGACCGCACGCGCCCGCGCCGTCGAGGCGCGGCTCAGCGACGCGCTGCACGCCCGGCTGACCGAGCGCTTCGTCAATCGCCGCACCGCTGTGCTGATGAAAAAGCTGGGGCCCGATGCCGGCCTCCTGCCGGTCTCGCTCGAGGGAGAGGACGTGCTGGTGGACGGGGAGCTGATCGGCACGGTCCGGGGTTTCCGGTTCGTCGTCGATCCGGTCGCCCGGCACGAGGATCACAAGCTGCTGCTCGCCGCAGCGGAGCGGCACCTTGCGCAGGCGCTTTCGGAGCGCGCCGAAAGTCTCGCCGACGCGGCGCGCAACGGCGATGCCGCATTGACGCTCAGGGCCGGCGCGATCGAATGGGAGGGCCAGCGCATCGCTCTGCTCGAACCAGGCCGCAACCCGCTGACCCCGCAAATCGCTCTCGACCGCAGCCTCGATGCGGTGGGACAAGGAGCGCGCGAGAGGCTGGCGGGCGCGCTTGCCGCGTGGATCGAACGCGAGCTGGCGCCGCTGGCCCCGCTGCGACGAATAGAGGCGGCGAGCCGAGCCGACGATGCCGGACCGGAACTTCGCGCGCTGCTCATCCGGCTGGTCGAGAGCGGCGGAATGGTCGAGCGGCAGGGCTCGGGTCTCGACGATCTCGGCAAGGAGCAACGCACGAAACTTGCCAGGCTCGGTGTTCGGGTCGGCGCGCTCGACGTGTTCGTGCCCGCCATGGTCAAGCCGCTGCCGCTTGCCTTGCTGCGCACGGTCGCAGGCGATGCAGGCACCAGGCCGGCAAGTCCGCTCGAAGCCATGCCGCCCGTCATCCCGTCCGGCAGGACGCGCACCGCCCCCGGATACCGCAAGCTGGGCAAGCAGGCCCTGCGGCTCGACATGGCGGAAAAGCTGCTGCGCGAAGCGCACGGAGCGCGCGTCGCCAAGGCGCGCAAGCCTTTCGTCCTGGGGTCGGAGAAGGCCGTCTCGATGGGCCTGACACCGGCAAGCTATGCCCAACTGCTTCGGCTCGCCGGGTTCCGGGCGATGGCGCCGCGCCCGCTGCCCGAGAACGCCTGCGGCCCGCCCGCCCCGGTTCGCTGGCGCTGGCGACCGCCGCGTCCCCGCCGCCGCGAACGCGCCGCGCCTCGCATCAGGCCTGACAACGCCTTTGCCGCGTTGGCGGAGCTTGTCCGTTGACTCAAGGGCGCGCGGCGGCGTGAGGATCGACAAGCTCCTGTGGTACCTGCGCCTCGCCAAGAGCCGCTCCGTCGCACAGGAAATGGCATGCGCCGGCCACATCCGCCTCAATGGCCAGCGTGTCGAACGGGCACATCGGCAGGTCGCCAGCGGCGACGTCCTTACCGTGCCGCTCGGCCGTACCGTCCGAGTGATCGAGGTTCTGTCCATCCCCGAACGGCGCGGCCCGGCCAGCGAAGCACAGTCTTGCTATCGGGTGCTTGACGGCGAACGAAATAATCTCGTAGCTGCCGGGCTCGATAAGAATGCTGCCAAAGGGGATTAGCAGTCATGACCTATGTCGTTACCGACGCATGCATCCGCTGCAAATACACGGATTGCGTCGAGGTTTGTCCGGTGGACTGCTTCTACGAGGGCGAGAACATGCTCGTCATCAACCCCAGCGAATGCATCGACTGCGGGGTTTGCGAGCCCGAATGCCCCGCCGAGGCGATCCTGCCCGATACCGAAGGCGGTCTGGAGCAATGGCTCGAGATCAACACGAAGTACTCCGCCGAATGGCCGAACATCACGTCCAAGAAAGATCCGCCCGATGATGCCGACGAGCACAAGGGCGAGGAAGGCAAGTTCGACAAGTTCTTCTCCGCCGAACCCGGCGAGGGCGACTGAGACCCGGTCGACACCGCATCCGGATGTAAGTTTGCAGAGAGGCGGGAATTCGGAGAGGATTCTCGCCTCTGGTAATTTTGTTACAGAAGTATTATATAGCTCCCCGACTGCCGGGGCCTTTGCCCCTTCGGCAGCAGGCATCATAGAGAGGCAGGTTCACAGGCAGACGGTTGATGGATCCATCGGGCCGCCGGGCGCGGTTCCGTAGGCTTCGCAGACCGTGAAACCTGGCCGAAAATACGGCCGACCTGCAGGTGAAAGGACGATACATGGCAGCCAAGGCTAATGCCTTCGACGTGGGGGATTATGTTGTTTACCCGAAGCACGGGGTAGGCCGGGTTATCGAGCTTCAAAGCCAGGAAATCGCCGGCATGCAGCTCGAGCTGTACGTGCTGCGTTTCGAAAAGGAGCGCATGACGCTGCGCGTTCCGGTCAACAAGGTCGAATCGATCGGCATGCGCAAGCTGTCTTCGGACAAGACGCTGAAGGAGGCGCTCGACACGCTTACCCAGAAGCCGAAGGTCAAGCGCACGATGTGGTCGCGCCGCGCGCAGGAATACGAAGCGAAGATCAATTCGGGCGACCTCGTCTCGATCGCCGAAGTGACCCGCGACCTGTTCCGCGCCGACGACCAGCCGGAGCAGAGCTATTCGGAGCGTCAGATCTTCGAAGCGGCCTCCTCGCGCCTCGCCCGCGAACTCGCGGCGATGGAAAAGACCGACGAGCCGACCGCGCTCAAGAAGATCCTCGCGATCCTCAACGAGCATGCGCCGAAGTACTACGAGAACACCGAAACGGCCTGAGCCGCTCCGGAAGATCGACGAAGGGCCGTTCCCGCCGGGGAGCGGCCCTTTCGCTTTGCGGCAAAGCGTTCCGCAACGTTCATTGCCGCGACACCAAGCGCGTGTCATTCGGGCAGCATGAACCCGCGCTCGATCCGTGCTCTCGTCCTGCTTGCGGCAACCGCGCCTATGCTGGGCGGCTGCATCGTCAGGACAGCGGCGGACGTCGTCACCGCGCCTGTGAGGGTCGCGGGCAAGGCGGTCGATCTCGCGACGACCAGCCAGTCCGAAGCCGACGAGAAGCGCGGCCGCGAGATCCGCAAGCGCGAGGAACGCCTTGGCGCGCTCGACCGCGCCTATCGCCGTCACTTGCGCGAGTGCGCGGACGGCGACGACAGGGCCTGCGACCGCGCCCGCGCCGAATATCGCGAGATGCAGGACATCATGCCGACGATCCCCGCCGAACCCGACTACTGATCAGGCCGCAGCCCTGCGAAGCCGGTCGTTGATGGCGGCGCCGATGCCGTCGCGGGGGATCGGTGCGACCGCGATGCGCGGCTCGACCGCTGCGGACGCCTCGTGCAACAGGGCATAGAGGCGCGCCGCTGCCTCGGCTAGATCGCCGGACGGCGACAGGCTGGCATCGCCTTCGACCGCGCCGAAACCGATATGAAATTCGTCCGGACGGGCGTCTTCTGCACCGAGGCGGACCGGCTTTCCCGGCGCGTAGTGGCTGGCAAGCTGGCCGGGCGCCTCGACCGATCCCGGCGTCGTGACGTCACTTTCGCTTCCGAGAACAGCGGAAATCCGGGCCTCGTCGATAGGCCCCGGCCTGAGCACCTGCCACCTCCCGCCTTCACGGAGCGCTACTATCGTCGACTCGATCCCTGCCGAAGATGCTCCGCCGTCAAGGACCAGGTCGATCCGCCCGGCAAGCGAACTTGCTGCATGCCCTGCCCTCGTCGGGCTGACCGCGCCGCTGCGGTTTGCAGACGGCGCGGCGAGCGGAAGCCCGGTTTCGGCCAGGACCGCGCGCATGACCGGATGCGCAGGGCAGCGCAGCGCAACGGTCGGCAGGCCCGCCGTCACCGCCGCCGCCAGCCCTGCATCCGTGCGCTTCGGCAGCACTAGGGTCAGCGCGCCGGGCCAGAAAACCTGCGCCAGCTTTTCGGCCCTCTCATCGAGGTACGCCAGCACGCGCGCCCGGTCGAGATTGGCGACATGGACGATGAGCGGGTTGAAATCGGGCCGCCCCTTGGCGCGATAGATCGCCGCGACCGCCTCGTCCGAATCGGCACGTGCGGCAAGGCCGTATACGGTCTCGGTCGGCAGCGCGACGAGACCGCCCGAGCGCAGCACCTGCGCGGCGCGGGCGATCCCGGCGGCGTCGGCGGAAACGATGCAAGGCCGGCTGGAACCGTTCATGACCTGCCGCTATAGCCGCAATCCGGGATTGCCAAGGAAAACAGCCGATGACCTTCACGCCGCCGACTGCCGAACAGCTCCTCGCCCTCGAAGTGAACGCGGGGATCGGCGAACTTGCCGAAAGCGAGCGGTTCGCTGCAGCGACACCCGACCTCGTCGCCGCCATCGTCGAGGGCATCGGGAATTTCGCGGCGAGCGAATGGGCTCCGCTGAACCGCATCGGCGACACCGAGGGCGCAACGCTCGAGGACGGGGTCGTGACCCTGCCCGATGGATTTGCCGAGGCTTACCGCGCTTATGTCGAGGCCGGCTGGAACGCGCTGGCTGCCCCCGAGGAATTCGGCGGACAGGGCCTACCCTTCTCGCTGGCCGCCTGCGTGACCGAGAATCTCGGCGCGGCCAACATGGCGTTCGACCTGCTGCCGGTGCTGACTGTCGGCTCGATAGAAGCACTGCTCAAGCACGGCAGCGAGGAGCAGCAGCAGCGCTACCTGCCGAGGCTCGTTTCCGGTGAATGGTCGGGCACGATGAACCTCACCGAACCGCAGGCGGGCAGCGATGTCGGCGCGCTTCGAACGACGGCGACGCCCATCGAGGACGGACCGCATGCAGGCAAGTACCGCATCGCGGGTACGAAGATCTACATAACCTGGGGGGAGCATGAGTTGTCCGGGAACATCGTGCACCTGGTCCTTGCGCGTACCCCCGGCGCGCCGTCCGGGTCGCGCGGCATATCGCTCTTCATCGTGCCCAAGTTCCACGTGAAACCCGACGGGACGGCAGGAGAGCGCAACGACCTGCGGGCAGTCGGCCTCGAGCACAAGTTGGGTATCAACGCTTCTCCGACCTGCGTGATGAGCTATGGCGACAACGACGAATGCATCGGTGAGCTGGTGGGGCGCGAGAACGAGGGCCTGCGGGCAATGTTCACGATGATGAACCATGCGCGGATCAACGTCGGCAACCAGGGCGTTCACATCGCCGAACGCGCGCTGCAGCAGGCCTGCGCCTATGCCGCCGATCGCGTCCAGTCTGCCCGCGCCGGGTCTGCGGACAAGGATCCCGTTGCGATCGTCGAGCACCCCGACGTGCGGCGGATGCTGCTGCGCATGCGCGCGCTGACCGAAGGCGCCCGCGCGCTCCTCTACTACGCCTGCGGACGGGTCGACCGCGGAGCGCTCGGCGACGAGACCGCACAGGCGCGCGCCGACCTGCTCGTGCCGATGGTCAAGTCGTGGTGCACCGAAATCGGCAGCGAAGTCGCCAGCCTCGGCATCCAGGTGCACGGCGGCATGGGCTTCGTCGAGGAAACCGGTGCTGCCCAGCACTATCGCGACGCGCGCATCGCCCAGATCTACGAAGGCACGAACGGCATCCAGGCCGCCGATCTAGTCACCCGCAAGCTCGGTATGGAAGGCGGCGGGGTGCTGTTCGCGCTGATGGACGAGATCGCCGGCGAGGCAGGCGATGCGCCGATGCTGGCCGATCTTGCGAGAGATTGCCGGCAGATCGCGGAATGGATGGTGTCCGACGCCTCGCTCGACGACAAGCTGGGCGGAAGCGTGCCCTTCCAGACGATGTGCGCGGTATGCGTCGCGGGCTGGCAACTGCTGCGCCAGCAGCGCGCCCTGGAAGGCAGGGGGGCATCCGGCACGCTTGCCACGACCAAGCCGGTCGTGGTGCGCTTCTTCCTCGACCGGATCGTCCCCGAGGCGCGCGGCCTGAAGGCTGCCGCGACCGGCGGCGGCGCGCTCCTCTACGAACTGTCGAGCGAAGACCTCGTGGCGTGAGCGACCAGGGGGACCCGCTGGCGCGGATCGCCGACGCACTTGAGCGGCTGGTTCCGCCCGCCGCTCCCGAATGCGACTGGATGGCGAGTCCGGCCTACGTATGGGACGGCGAGCGTGCGCGAACGATTTCCGAGATCAAGGCCCCGCCACTCGACCTCCTGCGCGGGATCGACGCACACAAGGATCGTGTCGTCACGAACGTCGAACGACTGGCGGCAGGGCATGCCGCGCACGACATGCTGCTTTGGGGATCGCGCGGAATGGGCAAGTCGGCCCTGCTTCGGGCCGCTGTCCGCACAGCGCAGGACGCCGCACCGGGTCGCATCGCTCTCGTACAGGTGGCGCAGGATGCATTGCAGGGCGTTGCAAGACTGTTCGGGGAACTCGGCCGGGTCGAGCGCAGCTTCCTCGTCTTCATCGACGATCTCGGGTTCGAGGACGGCGACGGTACAAGTCCGCGACTGCTGCGCTCCTGGCTTGAAGGCGGCGTCGAGGCGAGGCCCCCGAACGTGCGCCTTGCCGTGACCTCCAACCGGCGCGCGATCGTGGCGCGGCATCATTCGGAACAGGACGATCCGCTAAACCCGCGGGACGCGGTCGACGACAGGCTGGCGCTTGCTGACAGGTTCGGGCTGTCGGTCGGCTTTCACAACTGCGACCAGGACGAATACCTGGCGATGATCGCGGGGTATGCCGGGCATTTCGGGCTTGACTGGCAGGAAGCCGATGCACTCGAATGGAGCAGGCGGCGCGGCGCTCGTTCGGGTCGCGTAGCCTGGCAATATGTCACCGAACTTGCCGGAAGGGCCGGAAAGTCGCTCTGACCCTCAATAGGTCGCGTAGTCGTCCTCCAGCGAGCCCTTGAACTGCGCGTTCGGGTCACCCTGCAGGTTCTTGACCGGTGGCATGCTGTCGACTTCGACCGGAGCCGGGCCTTCGGAAGCCTCGGCACCCGGCGCGATCACGCGCCAGATGATCCCCGCCGTGTCGTCGCTGACTAGCAGGCCGCCCTGCCCGTCCCAGGCCAGCCATACGGGCCGGCCCCGCGCTTCGCCGCCGTCGTCGGTCAGGAAACCCGTAAGCACCTGCTTGACCCCGTCCTGCGGGTTGCCGTTGGCGTCGAAGGGAACGAAGATCACGTCGTAACCGGAGGGCGGCTTGCGGTTCCACGAGCCATGGCGAGCGATGAAGGCGCCGTTGCCGAAACTCGTTCCCATCCGGTTGCCGCCGGTCGAGAACAGCATGCCGAGGGGCGCGGTATGCGCGCCGAGCGCGTATTCGGGGCGGCGCACGTACTCGTTCATGTAGAGCGGCATTGGCAGGTCGACGCGATCGTCGTACTGGTCCTTCCAGTAGATCCACGGCCAGCCATACTGTGCCCCGACCGGCACGTTAGTCAGGTAGTCCGGCACGAGATCGGGACCGATCATGTCGCGTTCGTTGACCACGGTCCAAAGTTCCTCGGTCGAGGGATTCCAGGCCATTGCGTTGGGATTGCGCAGGCCGCCCGCAAACTGGCGGCGCTGACCTGTCGCGGTGTCGATCTCCCAGATCGCGGCGCGCCCCTGCTCGGCCTCGAGTCCGCTGTCCGCGATGTTGGTCGCCGAGCCGACTGCCACATAAAGCTTGCCGTTATCGGGGCTCAGCAGCAGCGCGCGCATCCAGTGGTCGCCACCGCCCGGCAGGTCCATGAGCTTTTCCGGTTCGCCGGTCAGGCTTGCCGGTCCCGGCTCGAAATCGAAGGCCAGCACCGCGTCGTGATTGGCGATGTAAAGCCGTCCCTCGCCATAGGCCATGCCGGACGGCGATGAGAGATCCTCGCTTCGGAAGGTCGAGCGCTGATCGGCTTGGCCGTCGCCGTCGCTGTCGCGCAGCAACATGATCCGGTCCGGCGAGGGAACGCCTGCGCCGACCCGATCCATGAAGAGGCGCTTGAAGAAGCCTGTGATCCCGCCCCCTTCCTGCGGCGGGCCGTTGGTCTCGGCAACGAGGATATCCCCGTTGGGAAGCGCGAGCATGGTGCGAGGATGGTCCAGCCCCGCTGCGAACCTTGTCACGCGCAGCCCCTCGCCGGCGACCGGCGCATCGTTGGCGCCCCACCCGGCAGGTTCCGCCAGAGACACACTCGGTATCCATCGCGTCTCGGCCTCGACCAGTTCCGGATCGGTGCCGGTCGTCGCCGAGATGGGCTTGTCCGACGGGTTGCCGTACCAGGCGTAGATCGCGAAAACGAGCAACGCGACAACGACAATTCCGAGAGCGGCGAGCAACTTGTGCTTGATGGACATCATGCTCCCGGAGATAGGGTTCGGCTCTTTCACGGGCAAGCCGACAGGACCTACTGATGTACGAATTTGCGCCGCCAGACGATGCGCCAAAGGCCGAACTGTACCGCGACCTCGTCGCTGCGGCGCGTGAGCTCGTCGCTGACGAACCCGATCCGGTCGCCAACATGGCGAATCTCGCGGCACTTGTCTGGATGTACGTACCCCGCCTCAACTGGGCCGGTTTCTACCGCAATGTCGACGGCGAACTCGTGCTCGGACCCTTCATCGGCAAGCCGGCCTGCATCCGCATTCCCTTCGGTCGGGGCGTATGCGGAGCGGCGGCGCAGACCGGCAGGACGCAGCTGGTGGCCGACGTGCACGCGTTCCCGGGGCATATCGCGTGCGACGCCGCAAGCAGGTCCGAACTGGTGGTGCCGGTCCAGCGCGCCGGCCGCGTGATTGCCGTCATCGACCTGGACAGCCCGGAAACCGGGCGTTTCGACGCGGAAGACGCAAGCGGGATCGAAGGTCTCGCCCGCATCGTCGCCGATAGCATCTGAGCGGCAAGTGAACCGAAACGGGACATGCGCGAGAATTGAGCGTGAACGGCCTTGGGTCGCGCGGAATGGCAATGGTAACATCGGTTAGCTAACGGGACTCACGAGTCCCTCAATGACAGGGGCTTCCCGCATGCATCTTTCCCGATATGCCCGGCTACTTCCGGTTGCCGCGATCGCAGCCGTCACGCTGGCAGCGCCCGCAGAGGCGCAAGAGCCGGTACCGCCCTACCCCGCTTCGGATTGGGAGCAGCGGGCAGCCTATCCCTCGCAGTACCGCATGGACCCAAGGGTTCGCGACGAGTGGCTGACCGAATGCCGCCGCCGCATGGGCGGGCGCGACGATGGGGTCGGCGGTGCGCTGATCGGCGGCCTCGTCGGAGGCGTGGCGGGCAATCGGATCGCCGGGCGCGGCAATCGCACGATCGGTACGGTGGCCGGGGCCGCAGTCGGCGCGGCGGCCGGAATGGCCATCGACAAGGCCGAGGATCGCCGCGATGTTCGCGACGAATGCGAGCGCTATCTCGACGATTATTACGCGCAGGCGGGCCATCACTACGGCTATGGACAGGGCTATGCGCCCTATGGCCATGCTGCGGGCGGTTGCTGCCAGATGCAGCCGATGATGGCGGTGCCGATGGCGCATCGCGGCGAGCCGCAGTGCACGGAAACGGTCGAATACGAGTACGAGGACGTCCCCGTTCGCTACTCTCCGCCGCCGCGCCCCGCGCCGCAGAAGCGGATCAAGGTCGTGCCGGACAAGCGCATCAAGACTGCCCCGGACAAGCGCCTGCGCAACTAGCTTTCAAAGTTCGGGTCTACGGCACATGTAACTTGTGCATGAGCGCAGGTTTGTTGTCGATCAGATCGATCCGCCGGTCAGGCGCTGGCAAATGAGATCGAGCTGGTCGAGCGTTCGGTAACGGATCGTCACTGCGCCCGACCGTGGGTCCGCATCGGTCGTGATCTTGACGGGCAGGCCGAGAAATTCCTCGAGATGACCCTGCACGGCCGCGATATCGGCATCGTCGGCCGATCCGCGCTCGGCCCGTGCGCGGCGCGGCTGACGGGCCTTGCTACCCTGACGGCGGACGAGGCGCTCGACCTCGCGGACCGATAGCTGTTTCGCAACTGCCGCTCCGGCTAGCTCGACCGCCTGCTCGCTGCCGATCAGCGCCCGGGCATGACCCATCGACAGGTCACCCTTTTCGACCATTGCCACCACGTCATCGGGAAGGCTGAGAAGCCTTTGCAGGTTGGCGACGTGGCTCCGGCTCTTGTCGACCATCCTGGCGATCTCGGCCTGCGTGAGCCCCTCCTGCTCGGACAGGCGGTGGTAAGCGCGTGCCTCCTCGATCGGATTGAGATCTTCGCGCTGAAGATTCTCGATCAGGGCGAGCGCCATCACTTCGCGCTCGCTGAGGTCGCGAATAATTGCCGGAATTTCATGGAGTTGCGCGCGCTGAGCAGCTCGCCAGCGCCTTTCGCCCGCCACCAGCTGATAGGCCCCGTCGGCAAGCGGGCGCACGATCACGGGCTGGATGACCCCACGCTGTGCGATTGACGCCGCCAGCTCGTCGAGGGCATCCTCGTCGAAATGGCGCCTCGGCTGCTCGGGATGCGGTTCGATCCTCGAAACCGCCAGCGATGCGAGGCCGGACCGTGCCAGTGCACCACCCTCGCCGGAACTCTCGCCCGACGATACCGGTTCTTCGCGGCGAGTGTCGCCCATCAGGGCGCCAAGGCCCCTCCCCAGCGCGGGCGGCTTGCGCTTGCCGCCGCTACCGGCAGTCTTGGGAGCGGCCGAAATACGGATCACAGGGTCGTCGTTCATGCCGCTTCCTTCTTTTGCTGGAGGCGACCGATGAGTTCGCGTGCCAGGGCCATGTAGGCGCGGCTTCCGGCGCACGCATGGTCGTAAATCAGAGCCGGGAGTCCGTGGCTCGGCGCTTCCGAAAGCCGGACGTTCCGCGGGATCACCGCCTCGAACACGAGCTTGCCGAGGCAATCACGCACGTCGTCGGAAACCTGGTCGGTCAGACGGTTGCGGCGATCGTACATCGTCAGAACGACGCCGACGATGCCCAGGTCGGGATTGAAGCGCTGTTGTACCCGTTCGACGGTCTGGAGGAGCTGGCTTAGGCCCTCGAGCGCAAAGAACTCGCATTGCAGCGGTACAAGCAGGGTGTCGGCCGCGCACAGCGCGTTGAGAGTGAGGAGGCCGAGAGAGGGCGGGCAGTCGATGATGCAGATATCGTATCCGGCGTCGTGCGAGAGCGCCTCGCGCAGCCGTCCCGTCCGGTCGTCGACGCCGACCAGTTCGACCTCGGCACCCGACAGGTCGACCGTCGCCGGCAGGATGTCCATTCCGGGAATTCGGGTCTCCTGAACACAATCGCACAATGGTTCGCCATCGACGAGGACATCGTAGCTCGAACGCACCCGGTCGGCGGTCGCCAGTCCGATGCCCGTCGATGCGTTCCCTTGCGGGTCGAGATCGACGAGGAGAACTTTCCATCCCGTCGCGGCCAGGGCCGTGGCGAGATTGATCGCGGACGTCGTCTTTCCGACCCCGCCTTTCTGATTTGCAATGGCAAGGCGGATCACGAGGCTCTTCCCTTCCTGCCCAACAGCGCTCCGACGATGACTCCGGCGTCCGGGTCGGTCAAGGAACGTTCCACGTGGAACGTATGGCGCCAGCCCTTGAGCTCATCGAGTTCATGCTGCGCCGAGCGCCCTTTCGGCAACAGCCAGACCGTGCTGCTTGTGGAAAAGCGTGCGGATAAGCTGAGGAGTTTGTCCAGCGCCGCGAATGCCCTGGCGGAAATCGCATCGGCCTTGAAACTATCGATAAGTTCAAGGCGCTTTCCGTGAATACAAATGTTTTTGATCTCGAGTTGAGAAGTAATTCGTTCCAGCCACTCAACGCGGCGCTTGCGCGATTCGACCAGATGTACCTCGCAATATGGCTGCAATATCGCTGCAACAAGGCCCGGAAAGCCAGCACCCGTCCCCAGATCCAGCCACGAGCGCGTTTCACGTGAAACATGGGTCAGCAACTGTGCGCTGTCGGCGATATGACGTTGCCACACGGCCGAAAGGCTTGATGCAGATACCAGGTTCTGCCGGGCGTTCTCCAGCGCCAACTCTTCGATGAGAATTTTCAGCCGCTCAATCGCCTTGTCGTCGCAGATCCCGAGATCGGCCACCCATTTGCGCGCTTGTACCTCGTCCGAGATCATGCCGCCTGGCGTCGCCGCGCATGCACGAGCAGCGCCGAAAGCGCCGCCGGGGTGATGCCGGGTACCCGACCTGCCGCAGCAAGCGTCGCAGGCCTCGCCGCAATCAGCCTGTCAATCATCTCGCGCGAGAGACCGGGAATTGAGTCGTAGGGAAAATCATCTCCCAGGTGCAGCGCTTCACTCGCGCGAAGGTCCCGCAACTCGCCCTCTTGCCGCGCGAGATAGGGGGCGTAAGCCGCATCCTCTGCCATTTCTTCTGCAAGTGCTTCATCGGAAAGCGCATCAGCGTCCATCCATCGGCGAAGCGAATCGAGAGTGATGCCTCCGAAACGGAGCCACTCACGCACGGTGTTCGTTCCGGCGTCCCGCCTCACCGACAATCCCGCCTCGGCAAGTTCGCAGGCTGGTAGGCTACGGTCGAATTCGGCAGCAAGCCGATCGCTCGCCCTTCCCCTTGCTTCGAACCAGGTGCGGCGCATGTCACCGACGCATCCAGCGTCAATTGCCACCGGGGTCAGACGAGTCGAGGCGTTGTTGGCACGCAGCCGCAAACGATATTCGGCTCGGGCAGTGAGCATCCGGTACGGTTCGGTAACGCCCTGCAAGGTGAGATCGTCGATCATCACCGCGATGTAACTGCTCGCCCGATCGAATTGCGCCGGTTCCGTGTCGAGGACCGCCGCAGCGGCATGCATGCCTGCGACCAGACCCTGCGCGGCTGCCTCCTCGTAGCCGGTTGTGCCGTTGATCTGTCCCGCGCAATAGAGGCCGGGCATTGCTCGCACCTCGAGGCTCGGCCGCAGAGCGCGCGGATCGATATGGTCGTATTCGACGGCGTACCCCGGCACCGCCATTTCGACCGCCTCCAACCCCTCGATCGAGCGCAGCATTGCGAGCTGGACATCCACAGGAAGCGACGTGCTTATGCCGTTCGGATAGACGAGATAGGTGGATAGACCCTCCGGCTCGAGAAACAGCTGGTGTCCGTCCCTGTCGGTAAAGCGGTGAATCTTGTCCTCGATCGACGGGCAATAGCGAGGACCCTTCGCATCGATTGCGCCGCTGAACAGCGGAGAGCGATCGAGGTTCTGCGCAATGATGTCGTGCGTCCTCGGATTGGTCCTGGTTATCGCGCAGAATACCTGCGGATTGACCCGGCGCGATCCCATCGCCGACATGGTCCAGGCATCACGGTCCGACGGCTGCTCCTCCAGCCTCGCCCAGTTTATGCTCCGTCCGTCGAGCCGGGGTGGCGTACCGGTCTTGAGTCGGGCCATCGGCAGACCCGCGTCCCGCACCTGCCGCGCAAGGACATGGGCCGAGTTCTCGCCGACCCGGCCTCCGCTCAGTCGCTCCTCACCGCGAAAGAGGGTGCCACCCAGAAAGGTACCCGTACACAGGATAACCGCTGGCGAATGCAATTGTGTCGAGTCCGACAGTTCGACGCCGGCTATGCGGTCCCCGGTCACGAGCAGGCGGGACGCCTCGCCCTCGACCATCGTCAGATCGCCCTGCTCCTGCAATTGCCGCTGGATGGACTTCAGGAAAAGTGCGCGATCGGCCTGGACACGCGGTCCCTGGACCGCACTGCCCTTGGAGCGATTGAGCATGCGGTAGTGGATGGCCGCCGCATCCGCCGCCTTCGCAATTAGGCCGTCGAAAGCGTCCACCTCGCGTACGAGGTGGCCCTTGCCGAGACCGCCAATTGCCGGGTTGCAACTCATCGCGCCGACCTTGGCGAGGTCGAAGCTTATGAGAGCGACGCGCGCCCCCATTCGCGCGGCCACCGCCGCCGCTTCGCAGCCGGCATGGCCGCCGCCGATTACGATGATATCGAAACGCTGCATGATCGCTGCGCCCTTACTTCAAGGCGAATCCCTCGTCAAAGACACGCGCGAAAACTTGTTTCACGTGGAACGTCACTTGCCGATGCAGAAGCGGCCGAAGAGCGCATCGAGCATGTCCTCGGTGGTCGTGCGACCGACAAGGGCGTCGAAGGCGGATCTGGCGAGGCGAAGGCATTCGGCAAGCAGAATGAGGTCCTCGACCGATCCTGCTTCACGAAGCGCATCGACCGCTTCGTGCAACAGACGATGCTGGCGCTCGTTCAGTGCGACCGCTCCGGGCTTGGGCATCGTGGTCCTGGCAGCCGCCAGGAGATCGCTTCGCAGGCCATCGAGGCCGACCCCCGACTCGGCCGACACACGATGCCGCGCGCTGGCCTTCCTCGCTCGATCCGTCCGGTCGATCTGGGCCTCGATTTCCCAGCATCCCGCAGGACCTTCTTCCTCGGGACCCAGCCAGAGGACGAGGTCGGCGCGGCCGAGTTCGGCAATTGCGCGTCCGATCCCGATTGTCTCGATCTCGTCGGTCGACCCCTCACGCAACCCGGCGGTATCGATGAACGAGAATGGCATTCCCGCAAGGGCGACGGATCGTACCAACACATCGCGCGTCGTCCCGGCAGTCGCGGCTGTGATAGCCGCTTCACTTTCGACCAAGGCATTGAAAAGGGTACTTTTTCCGGCATTTGGCGGTCCGGCGAGCACAACCCGGAAACCGTCCTTCAGCTGCTCCGCGCGAGGGCGCTGCAGCCAGGTCGCCATGTCGTCCCGGAGCTGCACAAGTTCCACGTGAAACACTTCGGACAGTGCAACGTCATCCTCATCCGAGAAATCGAGCGCTGCTTCGACCGACCCGGAGAGACCGAGAAGCCGTTCGCGCCACCTGTCGACCGTGGCCGAGAACGTTCCTTCGGCCATCGCGAGCGCGCTACGACGCTGCAGTTCGGTTTCCGCCGCAAGGAGATCGGCAAGTCCCTCGGCTTCGGCGAGATCGATCCTCCCGTTGACGAAGGCCCTGCGCGTGAACTCGCCCGGAGTTGCGCGGCGCAACTCTGCAATCCCCGACAGCGCCTGCTCGACCGCATGAACCACGGCCCTGCCCCCGTGCAGGTGTAGCTCGGCGAGGTCTTCCCCGGATGCGGTCGCGGGACCGGGGAACCAGAGAACCAGAGCATCGTCGAGGACTTGCCCGTCGTGGTCGCGCAATCGCCTCAGCGTGGCTCGCCGCGCGGCGGGAAGCGTCCCGGCCAGCGCCTGCAAGGCATCGCGCGATCGCGGCCCGCTTATCCTGACGACTGCGATGGCGGCTGGCGGGGCGCCGCTCGACAAGGCGAAAATCGTGTCCGTACTCATCGGGTTCCGGACCGCATCATCCTGCTGGTAAATGCAAGGGACTTACTGTTTCGGACCCTTCTTCGGCGACGATGAGCCCATCCCGCTCATCGCGGCGCCGCTCTCAAGCATCGACTGGAAGACCTTGAGTGCCATCTGCCCCATAGGTGCGATCTGCTTGGTCATTTCCTGCATCTGTTCGATGGAACCCACTCCCTGCATGGCGTTGGCAAGGGCGTCGACATAGATCTCGTTGACCTTGGTAACGTCGGGCAGGCCAAGGAAGCGACGAGCCTCTTCGGGAGTGCATTCGACTTCGACATTGATCTTCATGGCATTCTCCGCGCCACCGCAACATCGCATTGCTGACACACGGGCTTGGCAAAGTCCATGTTCGGCGCATACTGACCGGATGCCTGAAAGGAGTTGCCCATGACGACCAACACCACGATCCCGACCCTCAGGAACGATGGATCGTTCGGAGCCTACGTCGCCCGACCGGCAGGAGAGGCCAAGGGTGCCATCATCGTGATCCAGGAGATCTTCGGAGTGAACAAGGGCATTCGCAAGAAGGCCGACGACTGGGCTGCCAAGGGCTATCTTGCCGTCGCACCCGACATCTTCTGGCGCCAGCAGCCCGATGTGGAACTGGATCCCGACATCGAGGAGCAGTTCCAGGCCGCTATCGATTACATGCAGAAGCACGATTTCGATGCGGGGATCGAGGACGTCGAAGCAACCATACACTGGATCCGCCGCGAGGCCGACGTGCCCAAGGTCGGCCTTGTCGGCTTTTGCATGGGTGGCAAGGTCGCCTACATGACCGCGACGCGTACCGACATCGATGCCTCGGTCGGATACTACGGCGTGATGATCGACCAGATGCTCAACGAATCGCATGCGATTGCCAAACCGCTGATGCTTCATGTGCCGACCGCCGATGGTTTCGTTCCGCCCGAGGCACAGAAGGCAATGCACGAGGGACTCGATCCCAACCCGCACGTGACCATCTACGACTACGAGGGTCTCGACCACGGCTTCGCCACAGAGTTCGGGTCGCGCCGCGACGAAAGCGCCGCACAGTTGGCAGACGGACGGACGACGGAGTTCTTTGCGCGGCATATCGGCTGATAGGATGGGCCTCGCCCCGCGGTACCTCGTCCCGGCAATCCTGATCGTCCTGACCGCAAGCGCGGCGATCGTTCCGGCATTGCGCTGGAGCCTGATGTTGCTCGCTCCCCTGCTTGCGATCGCGATGTGGGATTTCTTCCAGCGCCAGCACACGCTGCGGCGCAATTTCCCGTTGATCGCCCGAATGCGCTGGCTTTTCGAGGACCTGCGCCCGTACCTGCACACCTACATCGTCGAAAGCGATCTCGAAGGTCGCCCCTTCAACCGTGACCAGCGCGCGCTGGTCTATGCCCGGGCCAAGGGCGAGCTCGACAAGCATCCGATGGGGACCGAGCTCGACACGTACTCGGAGGAATACGAGTGGCTGAGCCATTCGATCGTTCCTGACGCGTCCGCGCCTGATTATTGGCGTGTCAGGATCGGAAACGAACGATGTGGCAAGCCTTACGAAGCATCATTGCTGAACATATCGGCGATGAGTTTCGGATCGCTCGGCGGGCGCGCGATCGAGGCTCTGAACTGGGGCGCTGCGAAAGGCGGGTTTGCCCACGACACGGGCGAAGGAGGAATCAGCCGGTATCATCGCTCGCATGGCGGCGACCTGATCTGGGAGATCGGAAGCGGCTACTTCGGGTGTCGGACCACCGATGGCAACTTCGATCCCGACAAGTTCGCCGAGCAGGCAGGCGACGATCAGGTCAAGATGATCGAAGTGAAGCTCAGCCAGGGGGCAAAACCCGGCCACGGCGGCGTGCTTCCCGGCTCGAAGGTAACCGGGGAAATCGCCGAAGCCCGCGGCGTCGATGTCGGGCAGGACTGCAACTCTCCCCCTGCTCACTCGACCTTCTCGACACCGGTCGAACTGATCGAATGGATCGACGACCTGCGCGAGCTATCGGGCGGCAAGCCTGTTGGCTTCAAGCTCTGCGTCGGCCAGCTGCATGAAGTTATGGCGCTGATGAAAGCAATGATCGAGACCGGGCGGACTCCCGATTTCATCGTCGTCGACGGCGGCGAAGGTGGCACAGGCGCGGCTCCGCCCGAACTGTCGAACAGCGTCGGAATGCCGATGCGACAGGGGCTGATGGCGATGCGCAATGCGCTGGTCGGGTGCGGGCTGAAGGGTAGCGTGCGGCTCGGCGTGTCGGGCAAGATCCATTCGGGAGCCGGGCTTGCCGCCGCCTTCGCGTTGGGCGCGGACTGGGGCAACGCCGCCCGGTCGTTCATGTTCGCACTCGGATGCGTGCAGTCGATGCGCTGCCATACCGACGAATGCCCCACGGGAGTCGCGACGCAACAGGCGTGGCGGCAGCAGGGACTGGTCGTTCCGGACAAGGCCGAGCGTGTCTATCGCTTCCATCGCGAGACGCTGAAAAGCTTTCGCGAGATCGTGGTGGCAATGGGACATACCGATCCCTGGCAACTAAGGCCGTGGGACCTGTTCGACCGGCTCGACAGCACCCGGGCGCTGCCGATCGATTCGGTCTACGAATTCCTCGAGCCGGGGCGACTGCTGCAGGACCCGGAGAACACGCAATTTGCCCGGGCCTGGCGGGAGGCGCGGGCCGAAACCTTCCGGCGCGTCGCCTGATCAGACCGCCGCAGCTGCGTAAGGCGCAACCTGGAACGCTCCGTCGTAGATCATCTTGAGCGCGACGTAGACGATCACCGCAAGGCCGACCCAGCCGATCCAGCGATAACGCTCGATGTATTTTGCGATGACGTTCGCAGCGATGCCCATCAGGGCCACGGCGACAATCAGCCCGACGATGAGAATGCCGGGGTGGTCGCGCGCCGCTCCGGCAACGGCAAGCACGTTGTCGAGGCTCATCGAGACGTCTGCCACGGCGACCGACCAGGCAGCCGCCGCGAAGCTCTTGGCAGGGGCGACGCCCGAATGCTCGTCGCCCTCGATTTCCGGAGATCCAGCCGACTCCCCGGCTCCGTGGCCCTTGAGGTCGCGGTACATGCGCCAGGCTACCCAGAGCAGCAGCAGGCCGCCTGCGAGTATCAGCCCCACGATGCCGAGCAGCCATGTCACCATCAGCGCGAACGCAACGCGCAGCACGAGTGCGGCAAGGACGCCGATCGCAATGACCTTCTTGCGCTGATCCGGTGGCAGTCCCGCCGCAAGCGCGCCCACGACGATCGCGTTGTCGCCCGCCAGAACGATGTCGATGGCAAGGACCTGAAGGAACGCGGCCATTGCCGATGGCGTGCCCAGGTTCGAGAAATCCTTGACGATGGCCGCCCAGATTTCCGCCGGCCCGCCCAGCGAGGGCGCGGCGGCAGCAGCGAGTGCGATCAGATCATGCAATTGATCAAGCCCCGCTTACTGGTTCATCGTCGCGAAGAAGTCTTCGTTGGTCTTGGAATCCTTCATCTTGTCGAGAAGGAACTCCATGGCATCGATCGTGCCCATCTGCATGAGGATGCGGCGAAGCACCCACATCTTCGACAGCTGGTCCTTGGCAACGAGCAGCTCTTCCTTGCGCGTGCCGGACTTGCCGACGTCGAGCGCCGGGAAAATGCGCTTGTCGGCGACCTTGCGGTCGAGAACGATCTCCGAGTTGCCGGTGCCCTTGAACTCCTCGAAGATGACTTCGTCCATGCGGCTGCCGGTATCGATGAGCGCGGTCGCGATGATCGAAAGCGAGCCGCCCTCCTCGATGTTGCGCGCCGCGCCGAAGAAACGCTTCGGTCGCTGCAGCGCGTTGGCATCGACACCGCCGGTCAGCACCTTGCCAGAGCTGGGCACGACAGTGTTGTAGGCACGTCCGAGGCGCGTGATCGAATCGAGCAGGATGACGACGTCGTTCTTGTGCTCGACCAGGCGCTTGGCCTTCTCGATCACCATCTCCGCGACCTGGACGTGGCGCTGCGCGGGCTCGTCGAAGGTCGAGGAAATGACCTCTCCGTTGACCGATCGCTGCATGTCGGTGACTTCCTCGGGCCGCTCGTCGATCAACAGCACGATCAGGAACACCTCCGGGTGATTGTCGGTGATCGCCTTCGCGATATTCTGCAGGAGCACGGTCTTGCCGGTACGCGGCGGCGCGACGATCAGGGCGCGCTGGCCCTTGCCCTGCGGGCTGATGAGGTCGATCACCCGCGCCGACTTGTCCTTCACGGTCGGGTCGAGCGTATCGAGCCGCAGTCGCGAGTCGGGATAGAGCGGGGTCAGGTTGTCGAAATTGACGCGATGGCGGACGACGTCGGGTTCGTCGAAGTTTACCTTGGTAAGCTTGGTCAGCGCGAAATAGCGCTCTCCGTCGCGGGGCGCACGAATCTCGCCTTCAACGGTATCGCCGGTACGCAGGCCGTACTTGCGGATCTGGTTGGGCGATACGTAGATGTCGTCCGGCCCGGCAAGATAGTTCGCCTCGGGCGAACGCAGGAAGCCGAATCCGTCGGGCAGGACCTCGATCGTGCCGAGGCCCATGATCTCCTCGCCGTCCTCGGCGACCTCTTTGAGGATGCCGAACATGATGTCCTGCCGGCGCATGGTCGATGCGCCTTCGACACCCATTTCCTCGGCCATTTCGACCAGTTCGGCAGGTGTCTTCTTCTTGAGTTCCTTGAGATGCATATCGGCAGTCGTTTTCCGGAAAGAGAAACAGGGTCGGGAAAGGCCGGCGGGTCTATGGGCTTGGGGAAAGCAGACCTTGCCGCGCTGGAATTGCGGCAGCCGGTTTCTGGTTACGAGATACGCGCTGGCCCTGCCCGCGTCAATTCGCTTGCGCCACGATGACGCACGGCTGGCCGCATGCGCCGCAGGTCAGAACGGCTTCACGACCACGAGGATCACGATGATGGCGATGGTGATGCCCGGAACCTCGTTCAGAAGCCGCAGCTTCTTTCCGGAGAGTGTCCGCTCTCCGCGGGCCAGTTTCTTCCCGTAGGCGACAAGCCAGCCGTGAAAGGCGCTGAGAAGCACGACGAGCAGCAACTTCGCGTGAAACCATCCCGAAGTCCACCAGTCGCCCGCATAAGCCAGAGCGAGCCCCAGGACCCAGACGATGACGACCGACGGCAGCAGGATGATCTTGCGAAGCTTGTTCTCGCGATCGAGCCAGAGGGCATTCTCGGGCGAATCCTCGGCGGCCTCCTGATGATAGACGTAATAGCGCGGCAGCATGAAAAGCCCCGCCATCCAGAAGATCACGAAGATGAGATGACCCGCCTTGAGCCAGAGATAGACCATCGAAAGCACCTGTTCCATGGGCAGGGCCTTAGCGCGGGCGGCCCCTGCCCGTCATCCCTTTACGCGCCTGCCGATTGCCAACCGCGTACGGTCGCAAGGAGCCGCTCGACGTTCTCGATCGGCGTTTCCTTGCCGATACCGTGGCCGAGGTTGAAGACATGCGGCCGGCCGGCAAAGGCATCGAGGATGCGCTTCGCCTGCCTGTCGAGTTCTTCTCCCCCCGCAAGGAGGAGAAGCGGATCGAAATTGCCCTGCACCGGCAGATCGTCCGGGAGCGCGCGCGCCGCCCAGACCGGATCGATGGTTTCGTCGAGGCCGACTGCGTCGACCTGCGTCTCTCGGGCGTACGCAGGCAGCTTCTCGCCCGCACCCTTGGGAAACCCGATGACGGGTACCTTCGGAAAGCGGACCTTGAGCGAACGCACGATGGCTTCGTTGGGCGCGATGACCCAGCGCTCGAATTCGGCCGGGGCAAGGCTGCCCGCCCAGCTGTCGAAGATCTGCACAGCCTCCGCACCAGCGGAAATCTGTCCGGCGAGGTAATCCACGGTCACCGACACGATTTCGTCGACGATCGCCTGGAACGCCGCAGGATCGCGATAGGCCATGGCCCGCGTTTCGTGCTGGTCACGGCTCCCCTCGCCCGCCACCATGTAGGTAGCCACGGTCCACGGACTGCCGGCAAAGCCGAGAAGGGTGCGTCCGTCGCCAAGCGCGGCGCGGACCTTGCGGACCGTCTCGTAAATCGGCGAAAGGCGGTCGGGCACCGCGTTGAGCGCATCGAGCGCACTGTCGACCAGTGGCGGCGACAGGCGCGGTCCCTCGCCTGCCGTGAACTCGAGATCCTGACCCATCGCGTAGGGCACTATGAGAATGTCGGAGAACAGGATCGCACCGTCGAAACCGAAACGTCGGATCGGCTGCAGCGTGATCTCGGCAGCGGCATCGCTATCGTAGACGAGAGCGAGAAATCCGCCCTTCTCGGCGCGCAAGGCACGATATTCGGGCAGGTACCGTCCCGCTTGCCGCATGAGCCAAACGGGACGTGATCCGGCATTCTCGCCGAGCAAGGTGCGAAGCAGGAGTCCGGGCATCGCTATCGGGGTCCAATCAATAAAATAAGATTCTTATTAGAAGGATGATGGAATCTGTTGGCTTGTGGAAAGCGCGAACAACCGGGGTCTTGCCCGAATTGTCCCGCGATGAACAGCCCGGGTAGACGTGCGACTCCGGTGCAGGCTGCGTCAAGCAATGTTTATCCCCGCTGTCCCGGACCTGTGGGAACGTCATCGGCCCTGTCCAAAACACCCATGCTTTCTCCGAGACAGCGGGGAGCGTTTTGCGTCCTCCGGTTGTACACGGTCCTGTCCCGTGGTTTATGCCGGTCTCTATCCACAAGTGTCCGGGACACGCGGTCCCGCGGATCGGAGCCATGGCGCGCCTTCATCTCCACCTCCTGTCGGATTCGACCGGCGAGACGCTCGAGATGATCGCGAAGGCGGCGCTTGCGCAGTTCGACGATACCGAGGTCATCCGTCATTTCTGGCCGATGGTACGCTCGCAACAGCATCTCGACCGGATCATGGACGAAATCGCCAGTCACCCGGGCCTCGTGCTTTTCACACTCGTCAACAGCGATACGCGCGAGCGTCTCGAGGACCACTGCCGCAAGCTCGGCTTGCCCGCGGTCGCCGCGCTCGACGTAGTCACCGGTGCGCTCGAAAGCATGCTCGGCCAGCAGGCGCGCGGACGTCCGGGCCGCCAGCACCAGCTCGACGAGGCGTATTTCGCGCGCGTCGACGCCATCCAGTACACGATTGCCCACGACGACGGGTTGCTCTGGGAGGAATGGGAGGAAGCCGACATCGTCCTCGCGGGCGTGTCGCGCACCTCGAAGACGCCGACGAGCATCTACCTCGCCAATCGCGGGTACAAGGTCGCGAATATCCCGGTCGTTATCGAAAGCCCCCCTCCCCCTGCCCTTTTCGGGTTGCGACACCCGCTCGTCGTCGGGCTGACAACGGCGCCCGAACGGCTGATCCAGGTGCGGCGCAACCGGTTGCTTTCGCTCAACCAGGCACCCGACACGCACTATGTCGATACCGATCGCGTCGGGCGCGAGGTCCAGTTCGCAAGGCGCATCTTCGCCGACAACAACTGGCCGGTGATCGACGTGACGCGGCGTTCGATCGAGGAAACCGCCGCTGCGGTGATCAACCTCCTGACCGAGCGGCGGATCGAGACCGAAAGTAAGGTCGGCGGGTCCAAACCGATATGATCGTCCTGGCATCTCGCAGCGCTTCGCGCCGGGACATGCTCTCTTCGGCGGGACTCGAGTTCGTTTGCGAACCCGCCGATGTCGACGAGCGGGCCATCGAAGCACGACTGGGCGAAGCGTCGCCCGGAGACGTAGCCGTGGCGCTGGCCAGCGAAAAGGCCCTGGCGGTTTCCGGAGGGTATGCCGGGATGCTGGTGCTCGGCAGCGATTCGCTGGTCGAGGTCGAGGGTCGCAGGTTCGACAAGCCCGCTAGCCGGGAGGAAGCGGCGCGGCACCTGCGGTTCTTCGCGGGCAGGATCATGCGGTTGCACAGCGCTGCTTCGCTTGCTCGCGACGGCGAGGTAATATGGCAAGCCGACGCCATGGCGTCACTCCATGTCATTGATATGTCAGAAGAATTCATCGAACGCTATCTAGATCGCGAATGGCCCGAAGTATCTGCCTGTGTCGGCGTGTTCCGGATCGAGGCGCGCGGCGTGCAGCTTTTCGAACGGATCGAAGGGGACTATTTCACCATACTCGGCATGCCGCTTCTCAAGGTTCTTGCCGGACTGCGCCAGCTTGGAGAATTGACCTCGTGAGCCTGCCGTACGCGGAAGTCATCGGCGATCCCGTCGCCCACTCCAAGTCCCCGCTCATTCACAACCACTGGCTCAAGCAGCTCGATTTAAAGGCCAGTTACCGGGCCTTTCACGTGCGGCCCGACGAGCTTGCCGGATTCCTCGAGAATCGTGCGCTCGATCTCGACTGGCGCGGTTGCAACGTGACCATCCCGCACAAGGAAAGCGCGGCGATGCTCATTCCCGGTGCCGACGACAGGGTGCGCGCCATCGGTGCGGCCAACACGATCTACCGCACGCAGGACAAGCGGCTGGTCGCGACGAACACCGACGTCGACGGGATCGCGGAGGCAGTCGGCGCGCTGGCGCTGCGCGATCGCGTAGCGACCGTTATCGGAGCGGGAGGCGCGGCGCGCGCGGCCTTCGCCTACCTTGCCGCGCAAAGCTGCGGCGAAGTCCGGATCCTCGCGCGAACGCCGGAAAAAGCCGGGCGCGCTGCCAGTGAATGCGGCCTCGGCGCACGGATCCTGCCGTTCGAAGCCGGATCGGGCGCGCTCGAAGGTGCCGCGCTCGTCGTCAATGCGACCCAGCTTGGTATGGCGGGACAGCAGCCGATGCCCCGGTTCCTCCTCGACGAACTTCCGATGGTCGCAGGTGACGGACTGGTCTTCGACATGGTCTACGCGCCTCTTCGTACCGACCTGCTCGAAACGGCGAAACGCCAGGGCCTACGAACCGCCGACGGGCTGCGAATGCTGGTTGGACAGGCAGCCACGGCATTCCTACGCTTCTTCGGCACGGCTCCACCGCGAGAGGACGATGCCGAACTGCGGGCCATGCTGATCCGATGACTTCGCGCCGGCCCTTCGTACTCGGCCTCACCGGCTCGATCGGCATGGGCAAGTCCGCCGTGGCCGCGATGTTCCAGGGACTGGGCGTACCGGTCTTCGATGCCGACGCCGCCGTCCACGAAATGCAGGGACCCGGCGGCTCGCTCGTTGCCCAGATCGAGGCTGGATTTCCCGGCACTACCGGCCCCGAAGGTGTGGACCGGCCAAGACTGGGTGCCGCCGTCTTCGACGATCCCGCGGCGCTGGCCCGTCTCGAGGCGATCGTCCATCCCGCCGTCGCGCAATCGCGCCGGGATTTCCTGGCACATCACGCGGAGAGTCCGCTGGTCGTATTCGACATACCGTTGCTTTTCGAAAAGGGAGGACGGGACGAAGTCGATGCCGTGCTCGTCGTATCGGCACCCGCCGAAGCGCAACGCCAGCGCGTCCTGGCCCGCCCCGGCATGACCGAGGCCAGGTTCGAGCGGATCCTGGGCCTGCAGATGCCCGACGCGGAGAAACGCCGCAATGCGGATTATGTTATCGACACCGGAACCTCCCTGGCCGAGACGCGTCATGCCGTGCAGCGACTGGCGCACAGCTTGACTCAGGATGAATAAACCCGCGCGAAGCTCTTGCTTCGGGCGTTTCGCGGAACGATATGGATAGAGATGCGCGAGATCATCTTCGATACCGAAACGACCGGCCTGGACCCGAAAGGCGGAGACCGGATGGTCGAGATCGGCTGCATCGAGATGATGAACCGGGTGGCGACTGGCCGGACCTTTCATGCCTATTTCAATCCCGATCGCCCGATGCCCGCGGCAGCCGAAGCGATTCACGGGCTTTCCGACACCTTTCTTTCGGACAAGCCGCGCTTTGCCGAGAAGGTCGAGGAGCTGCTCGAATTCCTCGGCGATTGCCCACTGGTCGCGCATAACGCCGGCTTCGATTTCGGATTCCTCAATGCCGAGCTAGCGGTGTGCAGCCTTGCGCCCATCTCGCTGGAGCGCATGGTCGATACGGTCGCGCTCGCGCGGGTGCGCCATCCGGGAGCGAAGTTTTCGCTCGATGCGTTGTGCACCCGCTACGGCATCGATCGCAGCCATCGCACGCTGCACGGCGCACTGCTCGATGCCGAATTGCTCGCGCAAGTCTACGTGGAGCTTCGCGGAGGCAGGCAGATCGGGCTCGAACTCGTATCCGAGGCCAGCGAAACCGCGATTGCCGAAACGATTTCCCACCGGCAGGACAGGCCTTTCCGTGCGCCCCGCCCTCATGCGGCGAGTGCGGCGGAAATGGCGGCCCATGCCGAATTCTTGAAGACGATAGAGGCCCCGCTGTGGAGCGGTAAGGCCTGAATTCCAGGAGAACGAAAATAATGGATATCCGCATCTCCGGCCACCAGATCGACACCGGCGAAGCGCTCCAGGCGCATGCCAACGACAGGCTTACCGCGATGGTCGAGAAGTATTTCAACCGCGCCCTGTCCGCTCACGTCACGTTCGGCAAGGCGCCCGCGGCCTCGTTCCGATGCGATATCGTCATGCACGTCATGCAGGGACTGCTCCTGAAGGGTTCCGCGATCGCGCACGATGCGCACCAGGCCTTCGAACAGTCGGCGGAAAAGATCGACAAGCAGCTTCGCCGCTACAAGCGCCGCCTGAAGGACAGGCACGAGCAGGCGGTCCACGCCTTGAAGGAGGAGGAAGCCGCCTACGTCATCTTCGAGGAGCCCCCCTTCGTCGAAACCGACGACGAGAGCGAGACGCCCGATGCGCCTGTCGTGATCGCCGAAACACGCGTGGACGTGCCCGAGACGACCGTTTCCGACGCCGTCATGATGCTCGACCTGCGCAATACGACCGCCCTTTTCTTCAAAAACGCTGGCACGGGGCGGCACAATATGGTTTACCGCCGCGACGATGGCTCGATCGGCTGGGTCGAACCGTCCTGACGCCTCCTGATCCGGGGCCATTTACAGACCGAGATGCGTGAATGCGGCCCGATTTTTTCGGGCTCTTCAGGCTATAGGTCCGGCATTGCCGGGCCGTTTGACAAGAACAGAAGATGACAGCGCTATTCACTCTCCTGCCCGAGGCAGTCGCCATCGTTCCGGCTGGAAGCAAGCCGGAAATCCTGGAACTGCTCGCCGGCACCTTTGCGAAGGTCTATGGCCTCGACCACGAGGACGTGCGCGGGGGACTACGCGACCGCGAAGACCTCGGCAGCACCGGTTTCGGGCGCGGCGTTGCCATCCCGCACGCGCGGCTCGGTTCGGTCGGGCGTCCGCTCGCCGCGTTCCTGAAACTTCAGTCTCCGGTCGACTTCGATGCGGCGGACGGCATGCCGGTCGACCTCGTCTTCGGGTTGCTTTCGCCCGAGGCCGCCGGATCGACGCATTTGCACGCACTCGCCGCCATCTCGCGGATGATGCGCGACGAACACATGCACCAGATGCTCACGCAAGCCACCGAGCCCGAGGCGCTCTTCGGCGTGCTCTGCAATGTCATCGACCGCGACGCCGCCTGATAGCGAGGGCGGTGCGGCGCTGCACTGGCGCGGGCTCGAGGCGCTCTACGCTTCGGCACCGATCAACCATCTTTTCAGATCGACGCTCGAGATTGTCGGCGACGGTCGCTCGCGGATCCGGTTCACGGTCGATCCGTCGGTTTTTCACGCCGCCGGCGCCGCTCACGGGACGATCTACTTCAAGATGCTCGACGATGCGGCCTTCTACGCCGCCAACACGCACGTTACCGACCGTTTCCTGCTGACCACCTCGTTCAACCTGCACTTCACCGCTCCGCTGCACTCGGGCGAGGCGATCGCGGAAGGTCACTGGATCAGCGGTCGCCGGCGAGTGCTCGTGGCCGAATCGCGCCTGCTCGACGCCGAAGGAGAAGAGATCGGACGCGGCACCGGCACGTTCATGCGTTCGCGCATCCCGCTCTCCAGCCTGCCGGGGTATACTCCGTCGTCGAAAGCGGGCTGAAATGGAACCGCGGCTCCCGGCCCACGTCGAGATCGCGGGGCTGATCCGCCGCGTTCAGGCCGAGGGAGGCTTTGCCACGGTCGTTTCCAAGGGGCATCGTGAAGCGGGAACGCTGATGGTCGTCGTTACCGAAAGCGGCCGGAAAAGCCGGGCATGGGAGCGGATGCCGCAGGCGGACGGTACGCGTGCCTGGCATCTGTCACGGACCGAGGATTCCCGGAATCCCGCAGATTTCCTTAATTTTCTCGAAAGGCGCGCCGCGCAGGATGACGATCTCTGGATCGTGGAACTGGATATCGCGCATGGTGAACGGCTTATCGGCGCGCCCGAATTTTCCGATTGACTTTGCTGCGCTGCGGAACGAATGGGCCGCACCGCTTCGGCGCAGGCGGTTCGGACGGCATACGGTTGTCCGGGCTAGCGCGCAGACGGGGGGCGGCCGGCAGGTCTTGTTACGAGCGTACTACGCTTGGGGGACGAAGAGGGTTCCCAACCTGTGTCGGGCAGTCCACCGCCTAAATTGTGGAATAGATGCGAATCAAGCTGAGAATGGCCAGCGGCGCTGCCGTGGCTGCGACCATGTTGACCGCTCTTTTTGGCGCTACCGGTTCGGGCGCCTTCGCGGAGGAGATGATCCCCGCGATTATCGAGCCGGAACAGAAGGTGGAATTCGTTTCCGAGCCTCTCGTCCAGCCGCTTCCAGAAAAGGAAGTCGAGGAAGATGCCGTCGAGACGCCAGATTTCGCCGAGGAAGCCCCGATGTCGGCAGCATCGCTTGCCGAACTGGTGCGAGCGCAGCCGGCTCCGTCGGAGCTCTCGCGCGATCTGCACTGCCTCGCGGGTGCCGTCTATTTCGAATCGCGCGGCGAAACGCTCAACGGCCAGCTTGCCGTCGGTCGCGTCATTGTCGCCCGCAAGAAGTCGGGCCGGTTCCCCGACAGTTATTGCGGTGTCGTGTTCCAACGCTCGCAATTCTCGTTCGTGCGCGGCAATTCGATGCCCTCGATTCGCAAGGGCTCCAATGCCTGGAAGCGAGCGGTCGCGATTGCGCAGATCGCGCATTCGGGTAGCTGGACCAGCCCCGTCGAGGGCGCGCTTTTCTTCCATGCCGCCCGCGTCTCGCCGCGTTGGCGCCTGACGCGCATCGCGCGCGTCGACAACCACGTCTTCTATCGCTGATCCGTTAGCCTGAGTATCCGCCTCTCGCCGTTCGCGGCGGGAGGCTCAGGCTGCGTCTCGCACCCGGACCCAGACCGGGGCGTGATCGCTCGCCTTCTCGCGCGCGCGATGGGCCTTGTCGACGCCGCAGGAATCGAGCCTGTCGGCCAGCTCGGGCGAGAGCAGTGCGTGATCGATCCGGAACCCGTGATCGCGCTGCCAGGCGCCGGCCTGGTAATCCCAGTAGGTCCAGACGCCCCCGCGCGGATTGTGAAGGCCGATCGCGTCGGTCCAGCCATCTGCCAGCAGGCGGAAATAGGCGTCGCGCGAGGCGGGCTGCATCAGCGCGTCGCCCGACATCGCGGCGGGCGACCAGACGTCCCTGTCGAACGGGATCACGTTGTAATCGCCGATCACGACGGCAGGGATTTCCTCTGCCGAGATTTCGGCCATGCGGTCGCGCAGGCGTTCCATCCAGCGAAGCTTGTAGTCGAATTTCGGCCCCGGCTGCGGGTTACCGTTGGGCAGGTATATGCAGGAAACCCGGATGCCGAAGACATCCGCCTCGATGTAGCGCGAATGCTCGTCCTCGGGATCGCCCGCAAGGCCGCGACCGACCTCCACCGGGGCTTCGCCGTCCGCGAGGATCGCAACGCCGTTGAAGCCTTTCTGCCCGTGCCAGATCGCCTTGTAGCCCAGCTTTTCGAACTCGTTCGCCGGAAACGCATCGTCCTGGCACTTGATTTCCTGAAGGCAGGCGACCGAAGGGCGCGTTTCCTCGAGCCATTCGAGGAGCCTGGGCAGCCGCGCGCGAACCCCGTTGATGTTGAACCCGGCTACCTTGATCACACGGCGAAGCTCGAGCCGCAGCCGCAGCCGGCGGTCGCGTTCGGGTTTTCGACGCGAAACGCCGCGCCGCCGAGCGATTCTACGTAGTCGACCGTGCACCCGCCGACGAGGTCGAGGCTGACCGGATCGACGATCAGCCGTACCCCGGCAGTCTCGGACACCGCGTCGTCGCCTTTGGGAGCATCGGCAAGGCCGAACTTGTACTGGAAACCGGAACAGCCGCCGCCTTCCACGGAGAGGCGAAGGATTGCAGGCTTGCCCTGCTTTCCGGCGATGAACGCGACGCGTTCGGCGGCGCTGGGGCTAAGGGTAACGCTCTGTTCGGTCATGGTACCGATGTAGGGTTCGCTGCCCGGGGCGGCAAGCGGGAGCCCGTCCGTGCGGGTTCAGGCCGTGCGAATGTAGTCGCGCATCGCCGCCGCTTCCGACTCGATGGCGTCGATCCGGTACTTGACCAGATCGCCGATCGACACGATCCCGATCATCCGCCCCTGATCGACCACCGGCAAGTGGCGTATCCGGCGCTTGGTCATCATCGACAGTGCCTCGTCGATCGACGAGTCCGAGGATACCGTCACCGCCGGAGCGGTCATCACGTCGCCGACACGGGTTTCGAGGATGCCCGGCCCGTTGCTGTCGAGGCGGTAGATTACGTCGCGTTCGGAAAACACGCCGGCGACCTGACCCTGCTCCATCACGGGCATGGCCCCGATTCTCCGCCCGGCAAGCAGGTTGACCGCCTGCCGGACGGTCATTTCTACGTCGCAGGTGATAATGTCGGCGGCGTTGCGACCCTCGATGATCCTGGCGATAGACATCGTCTCGTTCTCCCGGTTTGTATGACTCGGAGAGTGCCACATATGGCGCAGCAGCGCCAGTTCGCCGCACCCCGGCCCCGCGCGACCAAGATTCGTCTTGCAACAACCCGCCGGCGGAGCCAATTGGCGTACATGGTCCCGCCCTCACCGCTAGACGACCCGAAGACCGCCGCGCACGCGTGGGCGCGTTATCGTCGCCTGATGAAATGGATGATGCTGGTCACCGTCACGATGGTGGTCGGCTCGCTTTACGTGCTCTATCGGAGCAACGGGCTGGTCTCGATCCACTTCTATATCGCGACCGCGCTCGGCATCGGATTTGCGATGCTGCTGACTTCGGCCCTGATGGGTCTGGTCTTCCTGTCGAGCGGGACGGGCCACGACGGCGCCATCTCCGACAAGCTCGAGGAAGAGCGCAACCGCTAGCTTGCGGGAAGAAGCCGGAACTCCTCGACCGGCTCACCGCCGATCAGGTGCTGCTGGATTATCCGTTCGAGCACGTCTTCGGTACAGCTGTGGTACCAGACACCGTCCGGCCAGACGACCGCGATCGGGCCGGCTTCGCAAATCCTTAGGCAATCGGCCTTGGTTCGCGCGACTCCGCCATGACCGTCGAGATCGAGCTGCTTTAGCCGCTTCTTGAGGTATTTCCACGAGGCCGCGCCGACCTCGGGAGAGCAGCAGTTCGCTTTCCGCGGCTCGGCGCACAGGAAGATATGCCGTCGGATGTCCTCTCCGCCCGCCTTGTCCAACGCGCGGCGCGCCTGCGAAAGCTCCTTTTCCCGGCTCCTTAACACGTGCGATCCCGCGAGCGATCCTCAACCGGGCGGTGCACAAATGGTTTCGTCATGAATACGAACGTCGGGCCGCTAGCGGCGAAATTCAATCCTTCTTGCCGACGATCCGCTTGATCTCGGTCGCCACCATCCGCTCGACGAGCGGCGGAAGGTTTTTGTCCAGCCATTCCGCAAGCGCGGGTCGCAGCATCTCGCGCACGAGGCCTTCGAGCGAGGTTTCGCCCGAGCGTACGATCTGCGGCTGGGCTCCCGGCGTCGAGAGCATGGCCAGCGCCGCAAGCGATTCGCGCATCGAAGCCTGGGCATCTTCGGCAAGGAGTGGCGAGGTCGCGTCGTCCTCGCCGTCATTGTCGAAATTCTCGTCCCCGGGCACGAGTTCGGCATCGAGCGCGAGGTCGAGCACATCGTCGCTTTCCACCTCGTCGCCGGGAACGCCCGAAATCTCCCTTCGGCGTCGTTCTTCAAGCGCGCCCACGCGATTGTCGCGCGCGATCACTTGCTTGATGGATTCGAGGATTTCCTCGACGCTTGGTTCGCTCGCCTGACGCATCGCCCTGTCCCCCTGGGCAAAGATAGTTAATCGGATTGAATTGAACCGTCTTGGGCCGGTGTGTCAACGGTTCGCGTAGATTGCGCGACCGGAGCGGGATCGTTGTCCCAGTCGAACCACTTGCCGCGCACCCGGCGATAATTGACCTCCGGATCGTAAAGAACGCCACCGTCGAGGTTCAGGTCGCGCGCTTCGGCCCGGCCCATCGCAGCCAGCAGCGAGAAGCCCGCGACGTATGCGTTGCGGCGCGCCTGCACGAGCCGCACCTGGGTGTCGAGCAGCTCCTGCTCGGCGTCCAGGATATCGAGGATCGTGCGGTTCCCGACGCTGTTTTCGGCGCGGACGCCTTCGAGGCTGAGCTCGGCGGCATCGACTGCGACTTGCGATGATTCGATAAGCGCCAGCGATGCGCGCCATGAACTATAAGCGGCGCGCACCTGAGCGATGACGTCGCGCTCGACTTCGATCACCTGTTCCATCTGCGCCGCGGCCAGTGCTTGCGCCTGCCTGCGCAGCGCCGCAGGCCGCCCCCCCTGAAACAGCGGGATCGAGGCGCGCACGCCGACCTGCGCGGTGGTTTCGGTCTGGTCGAACTGGCTCGACGTAGGTCCGCCCAGCGTCCCGAAGTAATCGTTGTAACCGCCGGTGCTGAAGATCTCGACCGTGGGCAGGCGGGTCGAGCCGGCAACGTCGATCTCGTTCTGCGCCGCGTCGACGCGCTCCTTCGCCGCGATCAGGTCGGGATTGAAATCGAGCGCTATCGCCACGGCGTCCTGCGGGCTGTCAGGCAGGTTCGGCAGCGGCGGGGGTGGCTGGAGATTCGTGGGAGCCTCGCCCACGAGCTGGATGTAGGTCTCACGCGCCGATACGAGGTTTGCCCGCGCCGATCTCAGGTTACCCTCGGCAAGGGCGAGGCGCGCCTGCGACTGGGCGACATCGGTCCGGGTAAGGTCGCCGATCTCGAACCGGTCGCTCGTGGCCTGCAGGTTCACGCCCAATACGTCGACCTGATTGCTGCTCAGCCCGACGATCGCCTCGTTCTGGATGACGTCCATGTAGGCGGCGACGACTTGCGAGAAAATCGCCGATTCGGTCGCACGCAGGTCCGCCTGCCCGGCCTCGACGCGATTCTTCGCAGCCCTGACCGAATTCTTCACCGCACCACCCGAGTAGATCGGCACGCCGAGGTTGAGGTCGGCGCTGAACGCCCGCTCCGGACTGGTGAAGCTGTTCGAACTGTTCTTCACGAATTCGACATGCGTGGCCTGCGCATTGACCGAGGGCAGGCCTGCAGCACGCTCGATCGGCACGGTTTCGTCAAGGGCGCGCTGCTGGGCGCGCGAGCCTTCGAGAGTCGGGTTCGTCCGGTATGCCTGCGACAACGCTTCGCGCAGCGTATCGGCCGACACGGGCGAGGCCACCGCCAGCGACAGAATCGCGATCCCGGCTGCAAGGCCGGGCCGGAGCCCGCTTTGCATCATGTCAGAAGCTCCAGCGCTTGGCCGCGGCGAATTCCGAGAGGACCGGGATACCGATTTCGGCAAGCGGCAGCAGCGCGACGTGACCACCCGACTTGCGCCCGGTGGCGAGGCGGGTGACGCCTCGCAGCACGAGGCCCGTCACGATGCGTCCGTCATCCGCCAGGCGGCCGGCAAGCGTTTCGGGAAGCTCCTCGATCGCTCCGTCCACGATGACGAGCGAGTATCCACCCTCCCCGGTCGCGGATTTCGCCTCCGACGGCGCGACGGCGTCGAGCGAGCCGACCATCGGCCGCAGCAATTGCGCCAGATAGCCCTTGCCGTCGCCGACGAGCAGCGCCTTGTCGCCTTCCACCGGCGCGGCTTCGGAAAGCATCTTGCCCTGGACCAGCGGGGCAGCGAGATAGCGGCCGTCACCCAGCGGGATCGCCCGGTCGATATAGGCGGCGGAACGGAATTCGGCAGGCACGAATTCCTCGCGCGGGACGCGGGCCATGGCGCCCAGGACCCACGGCTCGTTCACGCCGCTCGGACGAAGCTGGCTGTCGATCATCGCGCGCCTTGCCGCGTCGAACTTGGCGGAGGGTCGGTCCTCGGTTGTCATCATCGTGCGCAATTTCCTCATGGCCTGCCGCAATGCAATGGAAGCCGGGCAGTCCGACAATGTCCCTGAATTAAAGCAGCGTCTAAGCCAATGCGGCAAACTCGCCAAGCGCTTTGACCAAATCGCCTTCGCAAGCCTATGGGAGCGTCGCATTTGAACAACGCTGCAGGAGCGAGACCAGCATGGGCGAAATGGTCGTCATTCGCGAGGATGACCTTGTCGAGAGCGTCGCCGACGCACTCCAGTACATCAGCTACTACCATCCGATGGATTACATCCGCGCGCTCGGCGAGGCGTATGAAGCCGAGGCAGGGCCGGCGGCCAAGGACGCCATTGCGCAGATCCTGACCAACAGCCGGATGTGCGCCGAGGGCCATCGCCCGATCTGCCAGGACACCGGCATCGTGAATGTCTTCGTCAGATGGGGACAGGATTGCCGGCTGGAATCGGACCGATCGCTGCAGGAGGTCGTCGACGAGGGCGTCCGGCGCGCCTACGCCAATGCCGAGAACAAGCTTCGCGCATCGGTTCTTGCCGACCCGGCGTTTACGCGCCGCAACACGAAGGACAACACGCCGAGCGTGCTCTCGGTCGAGATGGTGCCGGGAAGCAAGGTCTCCGTCGACGTCGCGGCCAAGGGTGGCGGCAGCGAGGCGAAGTCAAAATTCAAGATGATGAACCCGTCCGACAACATCGTCGACTGGGTCCTCGAGATGCTGCCGCAGATGGGTGCAGGGTGGTGCCCGCCCGGCATGCTCGGCATCGGCATCGGGGGCACCGCCGAACACTGCGTCAAGCTTGCCAAGCAGAGCCTGATGGACCCCATCGACATGGGACAGCTCAAGGCGCGCGGCCCGCAGAACGACATCGAGGCGCTGCGCATCGAGATCTTCGACAAGGTCAATGCGCTCGGCATCGGTGCGCAGGGGCTGGGCGGCCTTTCGACCGTGCTCGACGTCAAGATCCTCGACTGGCCGTGCCACGCGGCGAACAAGCCCGTCGCGATGATCCCTAACTGCGCGGCAACCCGCCACGCGCACTTCACGCTCGACGGTTCGGGCCCGACCTATCTGGAGGCTCCCGACCTTGACGCCTGGCCCAAGGTCCAGTGGACGCCGAGCAAGGAAGCCAGACGCGTCGATCTCGACACGCTCACCGCAGAGGATGTGAAGAGCTGGAAGCAGGGTGACCGGCTTCTCCTCAACGGCAGGATGCTGACCGGCCGCGATGCCGCGCACAAGCGCATTCAGGACATGCTGGCCAAGGGCGAGGAACTTCCCGTCGATTTCCGTGGCCGGGTCATCTACTATGTCGGCCCCGTCGACCCCGTGGGCGACGAGGTGGTCGGTCCGGCCGGTCCTACCACCGCGACCCGCATGGACAAGTTCATGGACATGATGCTCGGGCAGGGCCTTCTCGCCTGTGTCGGCAAGGCCGAACGCGGGCCCGCCGCGACTGAGTCGATTGCAAATCACGAGTCGGCGTACCTGATGGCGGTGGGCGGCGCCGCCTATCTCGTGGCGCGTGCGATCAAGTCCGCGAAGATCGTCGGCTTCGAGGATCTCGGGATGGAAGCGATCTACGAGTTCGAAGTCAGGGACATGCCGGTGACCGTAGCAGTCGATTCAGAAGGGCAGAACGTCCATCGCCTCGCCCCCCGGCACTGGCAGGACAGGATCGCGAAGGAAAAGCTTCTGGCGGACTGATCGCCGTGCGAGTGGGGGTGTCGGAGCGGGGCAACAGGCGTTCGACGAACCGTTGACGCTGTTCTACCAACTTGCTGGCCATCGAGGGCTCCGCCGCGCTATCCGGGCCGGATGACCGATCACTCCTCATCCCCGCCGGTCCCGGCGAGGCTTGTCCTTGGATCGATAGCCGGACTCTGGATCTGCTACTTCGTGCTGGCGACCCTGCGCGGCGCGCTGGTCGGCTTCGAATTCACCTGGCCCGTTGTTTCCCGCCGCCTGGTCGTGACGATCGCGTCGATGGCGGTGACGGCCTCGCTCTGGCCGCTGCTTCGAATGCTCGACCCGCGGCCCTTCTGGGTCAAGGCGGTCGCCATCGCGCTGGGCGCATTTCCGGCGTCGCTGCTCCTTGCGGCAGTCAATCAGGCGGCGTTTGCCGATCTGGAACCCGACGAAATCGTATCTCCCGAAGAAGGCATGCAGGACATCCGCATCCGCCGGGACGAGGCCGGCAACGTGCTGGTCGACCTTCCGCAGTTGCCGAGCCCGCCTGCTCCGCCCGAACCCCCTGCTCCGGGCGCGGCACAGGCCGAGAGCGGGCGCGAGACGCGCGTCATCACGTCTACCGGCAAGGACGGCAAGACTGCCCGGGTCATCATCTCGGACGAAACCGATTCGGGCGAAAAGAAGTGGGCCGCACTCAGCGATCTTGCTTCGGGACGCTACTTCCTGCTGCTTGCCTGGGCAGCGATCTACCTTGCGCTCGTGAAGGGTGAGCAGGCGCGCATCGCCGAGCGCCGCGAAGGCGAGCATCGTCGCGCCGCCGCCGCCGCCGAGCTTCGCTCGCTGCGCTACCAGGTCAATCCGCACTTCCTGTTCAACACGCTCAATTCGCTGTCCGCGCTGGTGATGACCGGGAAGAAGGACGCTGCTGAGACGATGATCCAGACGCTGTCGTCGTTCTACCGCCGCACGCTGTCGGGCGACCCGACCGGGGACTCGCGCCTCGACGAGGAAATGGCTCTGCAACGCCTCTACCTCGATGTCGAATCGGTGCGGTTTCCCAACCGGCTGAAGTGCGAGATCGATGTGCCGGACGACCTGGCCAGCGCCCTTGTGCCCGGCATGATCCTGCAACCGCTCGTCGAGAACTCGGTGAAGTACGCTGTCGCCCGCAGCCGGGAGCCCGTGACCATCGCGATCTCGGCGCGTACCGAGAGCGGCTGGCTGATCATCGATGTGCGAGACGACGGGCCCGGCGTTTCGGAGGAGGCGGGTCACGGCTTCGGGATCGGCCTTGCGAATGTGCGCGATCGCCTGAGGGCCCGCTTCGGCAGCGATGCAACGCTGGACACCGGGCCCGCCGATGGCGGAGGATACCGCGCCACGCTGCGCATGCCGTTGGAGTTCCATCGTGACTGAACCACTCAGAACCCTGATCGTCGACGATGAGCCGCTCGCCGTCGAAAGATTGCAGATCGTCTGCGCCGGCCTCGAGAATCTTTCCATCGCCGGCACTGCGAACGACGGCGCGGCGGCGCTGCGCCTGATCGACGCGCTTTCCCCCGACCTCCTGCTGCTCGACATGACTATGCCGGAACTGGACGGCCTTTCGGTTGCGCGCGCGCTTGCCAGGAAGGACAAGGCGCCGGCGATCGTCTTCGTGACTGCGCACGACAATTTCGCGGTCGAGGCCTTCGATCTCGATGCGGTCGACTACGTGCTCAAGCCCGTTTCGCCCGACCGGCTCGACCGGGCAATCCAGCGTGTCCTCGCGCGGCGCAGCGGCAAGGCGGTCGAGGCCGACGAGTGGCTGCGCGAATTCTGGGTGCCGCACCGATCGGAGTTGCTGCGTATCGCGGCAAGCGACGTGAAGCAGATCGACGCCGAGCGCGACTACGTCAGGCTGCACACCGACAACGGCAGTTTCCTGCTCCTCCAGACCATCGCGGGGCTCGAGGAGCGGCTGGACCCCGAACAGTTCATCCGCATTCACCGATCCACGATCCTGCGGCGCAATCACATCAAGGGCTTGCGGCACGAGGGGCTGGGCGTCTGGTGCGTCGAGACCGAGGACGGCGATGCACTGCGTATCGGACGGACCTATCTTTCCAACGTCAAAAAAATGGCGGGCCGTTAGGAAACGGCCCGCCTCAGTTTTTCCGGGTCTTGGTTAGGACCGCGAAACCCGTCTTCATCCGCCCAGCCGGGCATCGTCGACGAGCTTCGCCATATGTCCGCGGGCCTGGACCGAAACCGACTTGTAGCAACGTACAGCGTCGGACGACCTGAGCCGCGAACCCGTGGGGATCTCGTCATAGCCGCAGGCTTCGCGGGCAGCGCGGTCGAGGCGCTTCTCGAGCGACTTCTGGCCGGCGGCAGTGTTGAGATCGAGGTCGTGATAGGTGACGGTGACGTCCTTGGCGTGCGCGGTTGCGCCGGTGAGGACGAGGCCGATGGCGGCGACACTAAGCGTGGCGAGTGCGAAAGGGGTGCTCTTCATGATCGTTTCCTCCTGTAAGAGCGGCCTGTGCTGGCCGGCTCGATGAGGACTTTCTGCCTCGCATCGCTGCATCGTGCAGCCGCTGGTCGACAGTTGCGCATTCTCGCTCGACTAGGGAAAGACCCGTTGGACGAACGACTTGGGGCGCCGATCAACGGCCGATAATGGCCGACGAACGACACTCATTACGGTGCCTCGCGGATCATTATGGAGGGACGATTCGCTATGGCCGGGTCCGAAGCGGCTGGTTAATTGGTCCGCCATTGCCTACATTGACGGCGCACGATGGCCATCCTCATGCTCTTCGTCCTCGGCGTCGCCAACTTTGCCATGCACAAGGCAGTGCTCGAAAGCGGGCATCCGCTTCTGGGCAGGATGCCTTGGTTCTTTCACATGCTGAACGGTCGGATAAGTCTTGCAGTCGAATTTCTCATGCTTCTGGGCGCCATGCTGCTCGTCGCTTCCGGTTCCACCGGATGGGCGTGGGGCTACGCGCTCTATTCGGGAGCAAACGGGCTCTCGGCATGGCTGATACTGACGCATCGCGTCTAGGCGGGAACCGCGAAAGGGCCGAGGGATTTCAGCAGCGTATGTTGTGCGAACGAACCGTCTGGCTGGCCTATAACGAGGCGAGCGGCAGCAATTCCGAAGATGCGCACGCCGAGCTCGACGCGGCATTCGGCGATGCGACATGCACCGTCGCGCGCAAGATCGGCTTTCCCGACGAATCGGTTCCCACCGCCGACGAACTCGACGAGGCCGGCATCGACCTGCTGGCCGTCTTTGCGGGCGACGGCACGATCAATTCGGTGGTGACCAGTCTCTACGGCTGGCAAGGGGCGATCCTGGTCCTGCCGGGCGGGACGATGAACCTGCTTTCCAGGCGGCTGCACGGCGATGCCGGACCATGCGACATCGTGCGCCGCGTTGCGGACGGCAAGGGCACGAGGAAGCGACCGACGGTCGTCCGCTCGCGGCTCGGAGACGGGCTGACGGGTGTGCTTGCCGGCCCCGGAACAGCGTGGAACGACGTGCGGGAAGCGATGCGCGCAACCGATCTTGCGGGGATGATCGAACATGCCGCCGAGGCGATCGGGGAATCGACGGCCGGAGCGATGGTCGAATGTCGCGACCCGATCATCGGCCGCAGGAAGGGATACCCGCTCATCATGATGTCGCCCACCGGGGAGGGTCTGGACATCGAAGGCTATTACGCCGTATCGATCGGCGACTTCGCCAAGCAGGGCTTCGCACTTCTGCGCCGCAATTTCCGCGAAGGTCCGCACGAGCGCCTCGGCCTGCTGCCGGGAGTGACGGTGGCAAGTCCCGATGGAAACGGGATGGGATTGCTGATCGACGGCGAACCTGCCGACAGCGCTTCGGAAGAGCGGTTCGAACTGGCCCGCTGCGGGGTGGACCTCGTCGCCACGGTCGACGATGCCTGAAATCGCTGCGAACACAGACGCGGTGAAGCTGTTCCACGTGAGCGACATCCATTTCGGCCTCGAGGACCGGCGGGCGCTTGGCTGGGTCGAGCAATGCATTGCAGACGAGGCTCCCGATGCCGTCGCGATCACCGGCGATCTTACCATGCGCGCCCGATCGCGCGAGTTTGCCGCGGCCTGTCGCTGGATTACCGGCCTCGACGCGCCGGTGACGGTCGAGATCGGCAATCACGACCTGCCCTATTTCAACCCGATCGAGCGCTTCTTCGATCCCTACAAGCGCTTCCGCGCGATCGAGAACCTGATCGAGCGCGAGATCGATCTCGGCAGCGTGGCGATCGTGCCGCTGAAGACCACGGCACGCGCGCAGTGGCGCCTCAACTGGTCGAAGGGATGCATTACCCGCCCGGCGCTGAAAAAGACCCTGCGACTGATCGACCAGTTGCCCAGGGGTACGCGCGTACTGGTCACTGCGCACCACCCGCTAGTCGAGGTCGGCACGCAGGGAACCGCGCTGACCACGCGCGGAGAAAAGGCGCTCGAGGAGCTTGCGCGCCGGAACGTGATCGCCGTCCTTACCGGCCACGTGCACGACCCGTTCGATCTCGTGAAGCAAACCGCCTGCGGACCGATACGCATGATCGGGGCAGGCACGCTTTCGCAGCGGATCCGGTCGACGCCGCCCAGCTTCAACGAAATTACCATCGAGGGCAGGGACGTCAGGGTCGACGCCCGCAACCTCGCCCACGTACAGACGCGCGACATGCAGATCGGGGACGTTCCGGAAAATGCGATGCCGCCGAGAGAACCCGGCGAGCCAGTTGCGCCCGTGCATGCGGTACCGCCCGTCGATCCCCCGGTTCACTGACACAGGTAGCGGCGAGGCAATCAGTAGTCGTGGTCGACCGTCCCGATGCCGTTGATCGTGCTCTTGAGCGTCTTGGGCCTGGCATGAAGCGAAATCGATCCCGCGCCCGAAATGGAGGCATCGACTATCCCGCTTGCCGCAATGTCGATGTCTCCGACGCCGTCGATGCGCACCGTGGCGTCACCGGCCCGCATGTCGGCGAGGTCGATGTCGCCCGCGCCCTCGGTCCGGACATAGAGCTTGCCCACCTTGCCCGTACCGTCGAGCTCGACCGCCCCGCGCGAGACAATGGACAGCGCCGGCTGGTCGAGATCGGCCAGCTCGACATCGCCCGGGGCGTCTAGTTCCAGTCCGGCGATTTGCGGCGCGACGATGGTGATGTCGAGGCCGTGGCGCAGGTTCTTCATCGACTCGGTCAGCGACAGCTTGCCGTCGGTCCAGTCGAGCGCCTCTACCGCTTCCTTCGGACCCTCGACGATCATCTTCGTCTCTTCGCCGCGGGTGAAGCGCAGCTCGGCGGGAACCGAGAGTACCAGGGTGCGCGAGCCATCGTAGGCAAAGCTGCGTTGCGAAACGGGTCCGTCGTACTCTTCGCCGATGTTCCAGTTCACGCCTTCGCCGTCGCGGATGCTGGCGCGCAGCTCCTCTCCTCCGGCAATCCAGGCGAGGGCGAGGGCGACGATGCCCAGGACGATCCCGCTGGCAAATACGATAAGCAGTTTGCGGATCATGTCTTCCTCCTTCAGCCTTCGGAGTGGATCGCGGGTTCGATGACCCGGTAATGGAGCCGCCCGAACCAGACGAGCGCGTTGACGATGCCGATCGTGGCGATCAGCAGGAGGGCGGTGAGCGCGACGGCGATGGCCATCATGCCGAGGCCGCCGAACATCGCGGTCAGTATCCCCCCGGGGAATGCCGAGAACGGTCCCACGATGAGGATGAAGCCACCCGCGACGAACACGAAGAACATCGCGAGGTAGAGGCCGATCACGACGCCGAGCGCGGGCAGGATGATCGGCAGCAGCACAAGGATGTCGAGCGCGCCGAGTCCGAGCAGGGCGACGATCGCGGTCCAGGCCGACGAGGGGGAGCGCACGTCCTCCCAACGGCGGAATCCGGCTTCGAGCTTTAGTTCGCGGGCAAGGCGGGCGGGGTCTCCCAGCGCCTCGGCGACTTCCTCCTCGGACCGGCCTTCGTCGGCCGCGGCCTCGAAGTGCGCGGCGTAATCGGCCACGATGTCTTCGATCGCCTCGGGCGGCAGGCCTTTCAGGCCGTGGCGCAGGCGCTTCAGGAATTCGTCACGCTTCATGGTGTCCCTCCGTATTCTCGGCAGGTGCCGCGCCTTCGGCGATCAGGCCTTCGACCGAAGCCGTGAAGGCGCGCCAGTCGGCAAGCTGGGTATCGAACCGGTCGCGCCCGGCATCGGTCAGCCGGTAATACTTGCGCGGCGGCCCGGAACGGGATTCCTCGAGATAGGTCTCGACAAGGCCGTCGGACTGCATCCTCCGCATGAGCGGGTAGATCGTCCCTTCGCCCATATCGACGGCGTGGGCGAGCTTGCTCGCGATCTCGTAGGCGTAGCTGTCGTGTCGCTGCAGCAGCGCCAGGACGCACAGTCCGAGCACTCCCTTCTTCAGCTGGATTTCTATTCCGTCGGGCACGAATCACCTCCTGCTCTCGAGGACAGGATATACTGCAAGGTACTGTGTAACGCAAGGTACCATGTTATAAATGGTTATGGCTGTCGCAAGGTAGCTTGCAATGCTCTGCCGCCGTTCGCATTTTTCCTTTGCCGCAACGCAAAAGGGGCCGCGGTTTCCCGCGACCCCTTCGATCCGAATCGGACGGTGTCTGTTGCGCGAATCAGCGCTTCGAGAACTGGAAGCTCCGGCGGGCCTTGGCGCGGCCGTACTTCTTGCGCTCGACGACGCGGCTGTCGCGGGTCAGGAACCCGGCTGCCTTGACCGCGCTGCGCAGCGCCGGTTCGTACTTGGAAAGCGCCTGAGCGATGCCGTGCTTCACCGCCCCGGCCTGGCCCGAAAGGCCACCGCCGGTCACGGTGCACACGACGTCGTACTGGCCCGCACGGCCCGCAACCTGGAACGGCTGGGCGATGACGAGGCGCAGCGTCGGGCGCGCGAAGTAGACTTCCTGATCGCGGCCGTTGACCGTGATCTTGCCGCTGCCGGGCTTGAGCCAGACGCGCGCGACGGCGTCCTTGCGGCGTCCGGTCGCGTAGGCGCGGCCCTGCGCATCGAGCTCCTGATCGCGGAGCGGAGCAGCCGGCTGCTGCGGCTCATTCGGGGTTTCGGTCGCCTCGGGGGCGTCGCCGGTCAGGTCCTTGAGATCGGACAGGCTCTGGACGGTATCGTTGTCGGACATCAGGCGCCCACCTTGTTCTTGCGATTCATGGAAGCGACGTCGAGCGTCTCGGGCTGGTTGCCGGCGTGCGGATGGTCGGTGCCCGCATAGACATGCAGCGCCTTCATCTGAGCACGGCCGAGCGGACCGCGCGGGATCATGCGCTCGACCGCCTTTTCGATCACGCGCTCTGGGAAACGACCCTCCAGGACCTTGGCAGGCGAAGTTTCCTTGATGCCGCCGGCATAGCCGGTGTGCTTGTAGTACCGCTTCTCGTTGAGCTTGTTGCCGGTGAAGCGGACCTTGTCTGCATTGATGACGACGACGTGGTCACCGCAATCGACGTGTGGCGTGAAGCTCGGCTTGTGCTTGCCGCGCAGCAGGTCGGCGATGATCACCGCGACGCGGCCGACGACGAGATTCTCGGCATCGATGAGATGCCAGTTCTTTTCCACCTCGGCCGGCTTGATCGACCGGGTGACCTTGGTGAGCGCCTTCATGGCTGGTCATTCCCTTTGTGCATTTGGTACGCGATGCGGAGTCGGGGCACCGCTCCTGCGAAGGCGGCCCAATCGTCCAAAGCCTCCCGCAAGTCAAGCAAAACCGGGCAATGCAGGGGAGGTATAATAATACCGCTCTGGATTTCGTGCGTTATCCGGCACCGACGAGAGTCCATTTCTCTATGCTAGTGCGGCGGCTCTCTCCCGTGTCCGTCACCACCGTGCGGGTCAGGCTCCCGAGCAGGTCGCCATGCTCCTGCGTGCGTGCGGAAATCTCGATCGTGACGGTACCACGCATGTTGCCCGGAAGATTGATGGCCCGTTCCTCATGGCGCGTACCCGCACGAGGACGGAAGAGATCGACCGGCCACCGGGTGTAGCCGGGATTTCGTTCGATGGCGGCGGCAAAGGCGGTAGCCTGCCGTTCGGCCGATGGAGAGAGTCCCAACTCGCGAACTTCCGACTGCACGAAGGCCGCAGCCTTTCGCACGGCGGGAGCCGCCGGACGCGGATCGGATGGCAGGAGAAAGCCCTGGGCATCGAGCCGCAGCGGGAACATGCCGGTATCGGGACGTCGCCGCTCCATTTCCGCCAAAGCGCGCAGGCTTTCGGGCGCATCGACGCTGACGTCGAGGAGTTCCCCGTCGAGCCGGAAGCCGCTTGCCTCGCGCGAGAAGCGGACGGCGTAGCTGCGTCTGAAGACTATTTCCTTCCCGTCGTGCAGCGACTTGCGCAATTCTCGCGTCAGCACGAACTCGCCCTCCGGCGCTATGAACGGTGATCCCACAGCCGCCGGTTGCGGCGGATCGGCCCGGCTCGCCGCTACGGGTACGACGGCGGCGATGCCCGCCAGCAGGATAGCGCGCGAGGTATCCAGGTGGCGACGCGTCACTGCTCGAGTTCCTCCAGCCATGCCAGAGTCGCGGGCGCGCCCTCATCGCACCGCCAGCCGAGGATTGCCGGCTCCTCGTAAGGATGAAGCTCGCCGATGCGTTCGATCGCCTTCCCCAGCAGTGCGGCATTGGTCTTGAACAGCGCGCCGGTCTCGCTCGATTGCTCCCGTTCGCCCTTCCAGCCGAAGATCGAGACCATCTGCGGGATCATGTTGGCGCAGGCGACCAGCTTCTCGTCCAGGAGGACGTTCGCAGCGGTCGACGCACTGCCCATGTCGGGAAACGGACTCCAGACCAGTGCGCCGCAGCGGTTCTCGCTGTCGCTCATGCCCGCCGCCCCAGAGCATGCGCGCCCCATACTGTCGCCGCGACCAGCAGCGCCCCGACGAGCTGGTGCGCCACCGCGATCCACAACGCGACTCCCGACCAGACGGTCGCGATGCCGAGAAGGACCTGCGTACCGAAAGCCGAGTGGACGACGACGGAAACCTTCCGTTGGCCCGCCTTGCGCAACTCGCGGCCCATGACGACGAGCACCGCTACGACGGCCCAGGCCCACCACCTGTGGACGAAGTGCGTCAGGTAAGGGTCCGAAACGAGTGCGTGCAGCGCCCCTTGCGTCCATTCGATGCCTGCTGGCACGAAGCTGCCTTGCATTGTCGGCCAGGCGTCCCAGCTGAACCAGCCCGCGCCCGCGACATATCCGGCGCGCAGGCCCGCGACGAGCGCGCCGAAGAAAAGCTGCAACGCCAGCATCGCCAGGGCAATCGCCGAGAGCAGGGTCACGGTCGACCGGCGCCGCTCCTCCGAAAGCGCCCGAAGGTCGAGCGCGGTCCAGACCACGCCGCCCAGGGTGAGCAGTGCGATCAGGAGATGCGCCGCCAGCCGGAAATGGCTGACCTTTACGTCCTGTGTGAGACCGGACGAGACCATCCACCAGCCGACCGCGCCCTGCAATCCGCCCAGCGCCAGCAGCGCCACCAGCCGCGGTTTGTATCCTTCGGGGATGCGCTTGCGAATCCAGAACCACGCCAGCGGGATGGCAAACGCGAAGCCGATGAAGCGCGCCAGCAGGCGGTGCACCCATTCCCAGAAATAGATGAACTTGTATTCGGCCAGGGTCATGCCAGCCGGGCCGTTGACCTCGATATATTGGGGGATCTGCTTGTAAGCCTCGAACTCGGCCTGCCACTGATCTTCGCTGAGGGGAGGGATCGCGCCCGTGACCGGTTTCCATTCGACGATGGAAAGCCCCGATTCGGTCAGCCGCGTGATGCCGCCCACCGCGACGATCAGCACGATCAGCGCGGCAACCGCGAACAGCCAGCGCGAAAGCGCCTGCGCGTCGCGGGCCCTGACGGCCACGGAGCTGGATGTGGGCGACCTCATTATCGGCGCATCCCTGCGGCCAAGTGCCGAAAAGCGCAAGGGCTTAAGTAACCCTCGCTTGAAGCATGTTACAACATAACATACGTAGCACGGTATGCGCCGTACCCTTGCCTCGATTCGGAACCGGCTCGATCGGACGGGTATTGTCCTGTCCGGCCTTTGCGCGGCGCACTGCATCCTCGGCATCGTGCTCGTGTCGCTCGCCGGTCTGGGCGGCGGCATCCTGCTGGCGCCGGAAATCCACGAGATCGGCCTGGCGCTCGCCGTCGCGATCGGGCTCGTCACGATCGGGATCGGGGTCGCCCGGCACAAGCGCCCCGGGCCGCTGCTTGTCGGTTCCGCAGGACTGGCGCTGATGGCGCTGGCGCTGGCTGCGGGACACGGTCTGGAAGAGGCTCTGCTGACCATCGCGGGCGTGGCCCTGGTGGCGAGCGCACATATCGGGAACTTGCGCCACGCGTGTTGAACGCTATCTGCCGGTCATGTCCGCAGAACTTTCCCTGACCGTAAACGGCGATCCACGCCGCGCCCCCGGTGGTGCGAGCGTTGCAGATCTCGTCCGCACCCTCGAACTCGACCCGCAGAAAGTGGCGGTGGAGCGCAACGGCGCGATCGTGCCGCGCTCGACGCTCGAAGACGTCTCGCTCGAGGAGGGCGATACGCTGGAGATCGTCCACTTCGTCGGCGGGGGCCAGGATGCTGTCGCGCCAGACCAAGATAGCTGGTCGGTCGCGGGCCATACCTTCCGGTCGCGGCTGATCGTCGGCACCGGCAAGTACAAGGACTTTGCGCAGAATGCCGCCGCGCTCGAGGCGAGCGGCGCGGAGATCGTCACCGTCGCGGTGCGCCGGGTCAACGTTTCGGACCCCAAGGCGCCGATGCTGACCGACTTCATCGATCCGAAAAAAACCGTCTACCTGCCCAATACCGCCGGCTGCTTCACGGCCGATGAGGCCGTGCGCACCTTGCGGCTGGCGCGAGAGGCGGGCGGCTGGGATCTCGTGAAGCTCGAAGTGCTGGGCGAGGCGCGGACGCTCTATCCCGACATGCGCGAAACGCTGCGCGCGACAGAGCAGCTTGCGGGCGAAGGCTTCAAGCCGATGGTCTACTGCGTCGACGATCCCATCGCGGCGAAGCAACTGGAAGAGGCGGGCGCGGTCGCGATCATGCCGCTGGGCGCGCCGATCGGTTCGGGCCTCGGCATCCAGAACCGGGTGACGATCCGCCTTATCGTAGAGGGCGCGAGCGTCCCGGTGCTCGTCGATGCGGGCGTCGGAACGGCATCGGACGCGGCAGTCGCGATGGAGCTGGGCTGCGACGGCGTGCTGATGAACACCGCCATCGCCGAGGCGAAGGATCCCATCCGCATGGCGCGCGCCATGAAGCTGGCTGTCGAAGCGGGCCGCGATGCCTACCTCGCCGGACGCATGGGCATTCGCAAGTATGCCGACCCGTCGAGTCCGCTTTCCGGAATGATCTGACCCGCTTGACGGCGATCCCGGCAAGCATGCCTAACCATGGTTAACGCGATGGTAACTTCGCTGTGGTGATCTGTGTCCTGCCGGGAAAGTCCGGCGGACACAGGGGGCAAGGGTCATGCCGGCCACGGGTACTGCATCGCTGACGATCAACGAACTGCGCGAATTTGCAAGCTTCACCGCCGCCGAACAGCGCTACATCAGGCGCAGTCTCGATATCGGGCTGGGGCGCCAGGATGCCTTCAAGCTCTGGGCGCGCGATCGTGACGAGATGGCGTCGATCCGATCGCAGTACGTCGCCTATCGCGATCTCAAGGCGCTGCGCGGCGAGATGCCCGATGACATCGGCTTCGACGGTCTCGATCCCTTTATGGGCCGCCTGGCGAAGATGACCGCGTTCGACCTGGCGCAGGAGCGGCTCGAGTGCTTCTCTTCCTACCGGTTCCTCTACGAACGGCTGATCGGCGCGCGCGTCCGGCCCTGGCTGCCCGCCGCGTTCTGCGGAGCGGCAGCGCTGCCGCAGATTCGGCCCGACCGCCGCAAGGTCCTGCTTCATTCGATCAGCGAAGCCGCAGCCACCGCGCCCGGCTGGTCGGATCGCGAACCCTGCTTCTATCCGGAATTCATCGAACGCGAGGCCGCCTGAGCGCTCTCAGAGCCTGAAAGAAACGAAATCGAGGATCTCGGCGGCGATATTTGCCTCGCAGCAGGATTCGATGCCTTCGAAACCCGGCGAACTGTTTGCCTCGCAGATCTTGTAGCCGTCGCCGTCGAAGAGCAGGTCGATGCCTGCGATGTCGAGGCCGAGCAGCCGCGCGCTTTCGAGGGCGAGCCATTCGGCGTCGCGGTCCGGCTTGAACGGTTTTACTTCCCCGCCGATGCTGAAGTTGGCCTTGAAGCTCCCGTTCGTCGCCTGCCGTTCCATCGCCGCGACGACCCGACCGCCGATGACCAGCATGCGGATGTCGCGCCCGCGGCTGTCGGCTATGAATTCCTGGAAGATCAGGTTCGCGTTCGACTGCGTAGCGCGCACCAGTTCCATCAGGTCTTCGAAGTTCTGGCGCGTTTCGCAGAGGAACACTCCGCTGCCCTGGCTTCCGCTCAGGGTCTTGACGACGACCGGGAACCCCAGTGCGCGCTCGACGAGGCTGACGTCGATCGGGAACTTGGCCAGCATGGTCTTGGGGATCGGCAACTTGGCGCGCGACAGGAGCTGGTGGGTGTATAGCTTGTCCCGGACCGTCTCTATCGAAAGCGAGGTGTTGAATGTCGGTACGCGCAAGCGCTCCAACTGGCGGATGACGGAAAGCGCGAAGTAGGTCGTGCCTGCTCCCATACGGGGAAGCAGGACGTCGGGCAAAGGAGCCACCGCAGCATCGACCATCACGCTTCTGGCACTGTCGGCCGTTACCAGCAATTCGAACTGTTCGGGCCTGAAGACCTCAATCTCGTGGCCTTTGCGGCCGCCGATCTCGATGAAACGATTGATCTCGTAAGCCTCGGGCTTCAGTCCCGCGGCGCAATCCTTGTAGAGAATCCAGACTTTCATCGCGCGCTTTCAGCAAGTGAAGAGCGCGCGATTAGCGCGTGTTGAAGTCAGTTGCGCGACGCTCGCATCACAGGAACGTCAGCTGCGGTAAAGCCCGTCCAGGCGTTGGCCGTAACGCTCCTTGAGCATGTGCCGGCGAATCTTGAGGCTGGGCGTCATTTCCTTGTTTTCTATCGAGAAAGGCTCGTCTGCAAAAGTGAACTGGCGGACCTTTTCGACGACGGAAAGGTCGCCGTTGACCCGATCAATCGCGGTACGAACGGCCGCCCGGAATTCGGGGATTTCCTGAAGGCGCGCGATGTCGCGCTCCTTGCCGTTCTGCCCGGCCCATTCGAAGGCCCATTCCTCGTCGGGCACGACGAGGCCCACGACGTAGGGCCGCCTGTCGCCCGCAACCATCGCCTGCGCGATCTCGGGCTGGAGGGTAAGCATCGATTCGACCTTCTGCGGCGACACGTTGTCACCCTTGTCGTTGACGATCATGTCCTTCTTGCGGTCGGTAATGACGATCCGGCCGCGCTCGTCGAAATGACCCACGTCGCCGGTGTGCAGCCAGCCGTCCTTGAGCGTGCGGCTCGTCTCGGCCTCGTTGTTCCAGTATCCGTGCATGACGAGTTCGCCGCGCACCAGGATCTCGCCGTCCTCGGCGATCCGCGCCTCCACGCCTCGCAGGGGCTGGCCAACGGTCTCCATCCGCAATCCGGCGCGCGGTCTGTTGCAGCTTATCACCGGCGCCGCCTCGGTCTGGCCGTAGCCCTGCAGCAAGGTGAGGCCCATCGAATCGAAGAATATGCCGATTTCCGGGTTTAGCGGGGCTCCGCCGGACACGAGCGCCTTCAGCCGTCCGCCGAACTTCCTGCGGATCTTGGGGCGCAGCGAAGCGTCGAGCAGCAGGTCCATCGGCTTGTCGAGCAATCGCTTGCGTCCCTCGGCTTCGCGACCGCCGAGCTCGATCGCCCGGTCCATGAGATAGCTTGGCAGGGCGCCCTGCTTCTTGACCTGCTTCATGATCCGGGTGCGCAGCACCTCGAACAGGCGCGGCACCACGACCATGATGGTGGGCCGCACTTCCTCGATGTTTGCCGCGAGTTTCTCGAGTCCCTCCGCGTAGTAGATCTGGCCACCAAGTCCGATTGGCAGGAATTGCCCGCCGGTATGCTCGTAGGCATGGCTGAGCGGCAGGAAGGAGAGGAAAACCTCGTCCTGCCAGCCGAAGTCCTCCTCGATGATCTCGGCGCAGCCAGCCACGTTGCACAGGATCGCGCCGTGATGCTGGCGAACGCCGCGCGGCGAGCCCCCGGTACCGCTGGTGTAGATGATGCAGGCGAGGTCATCCCGCCCGATTGCCTCCAGACGAGCCTCTACGCTGGCCCGCGCGCCGGCGGCATCGCCTTCGGTCAGCTTCGACCACTCCTGGAAAGCGAAGCTGCCTTCCTGGCTGTGGCGCAAGGCTTCGAAGCCAATCAGGTGCTCCGCGCTCCCGGTGCGCAGCATCGCCGGGATCAGCGGCTGCGCCAGTTTGGCCGTCGAGACGATCACGGCCCGCGCGCCCGAATTGTCGAGGATATGCTGGTGGTCGCGTTCGGTATTGGTGGTGTAGGCAGGCACCGTGACGCATCCTGCCGCCATGATCGCCAGGTCGGCAAGGCACCATTCGGGCCGGTTCTCGGAAACGAGCATCACGCGGTCGCCATCGCCGAGACCCAGCGCGCGCAGCGATTCGGCGGCGATGCAGACCTTTCGCGCGGCTTCCGCCCAGCTTGTCGAAGACCATTGCCCGTCGTGTTTGGCCCAGAGCATCGGGCTTTCGCCGCGCAGGTCCGCACGTTGCAGAAACAGCGAAACCAGGTTCCGCGCCGTATCGAAGTCGGTCACCTGCATCCGCTGAACTCCTCTCCCCGGGTGCCCGAGGTCTAGGGCGGCTATTCCGCGACTGCAACGCCTTCGCTGCGCGGATCGCCGGTGCCGACCGGCCGGCCGTCGACCACCTCGATGGCGTTCAGCTTGAGGGGAAGTTCTCTCACTACAATGCGCTCATGGCCCATCGCTTCCAGCGCGGCCTTCATCGGCTCGAGCGCGCTTCCTTCCTCGATGTAGACGGTTTCGCCGGGAGCGAAGGCAACCGGCAGCGCCACGGCTTGCGCCACCGGCATCTTCCAGTCGAGCACGCCGATCAGCACGCGCGCGACCTGCACGGGAATGGTTGTGCCGCCAGCCGCGCCGACGGCGATCAGCAGCTTGCCGTCCGGCCCGTAGACCAGCGTCGGCGCCATCGAGCTGCGCGGACGCTTCCCGCCCTCGACCCGGTTCGCGACCGGGATACCGTCTTTTTCGGGGACGAAGCTGAAATCCGTCAGTTCGTTGTTGAGATAGAACCCGCCCGCCATGATGCCCGACCCGAAAGGCCCCTCGACCGTCGACGTATAGCTTACGACGTTGCCGGCGCGGTCCATGGCCACGAAGTGCGAGGTTCCGGACTCCTCCGGGCCCTTTCCGGGTACGAGGTCCGCCGGCGCGCCGGCGGGCTTGCCGTGCGATACCGAGGGCATGGCCCTGTCTTCGTCGATCAGCGCGGATCGCTGCGCGAGATATGCTGGATCGATCAGCCCTTCGACGGGCACGCCGACGAAGTCCGAATCGGCCAGGTACTGCCCGCGGTCCGCATAGGCGAGGCGCTGCGACTCGATGAACAGATGCCATGCCTTCGGCGAATCGGCGCGCAACGATGCCATGTCGAAGCGTTCGAGCTGGCCCAGCATCGCCAACACCGTTGTCGCCCCCGAAGACGGCGGCCCCATCCCGCAAATGCGATAGATCCGGTAGTGTCCGCAGACGGCGGGTCGCTCGAAAACCCGGTAGGCCGCGATGTCCGCTCGTGTCATCGCAGCTTCGCGCGGTGTTTCGGCCGCGACTTTTTCGGCAATCTCGTCCGCCAATGCGCCGTTGTAGAACCGCCCTATCCCGTGTCGCGCGATCGTTTCGAGGGTCTGCGCAAGCTGCGGGTTCGCAACCCGCGTCCCCACGGGTAGCGGCTCGCCCTCTGCATCGAAGAATAGCGATGCTCCCAGCGGATCGTGCGCCGCGTTATCCTTGCGGCGGGTGAGGTAATCGTTGAATCGCGGGGTGATCGCCCAGCCATCGCGCGCCAGGCGGATCGCCGGCCCGAACAGGGTCTCCCACGCAAGGTTTCCGTGCCGGACATGCGCTTCGCGGGCGAGCGCGAGGTTGCCGGGAACGCCTACCGAAAGACCGCTAAGCACCGCCTGCCTGAACGGAAGCGGCTTTCCGGCTTCATCGAGGAACCAGTCCTGTGTCGCTCCGGAAGGTGCGGTCTCGCGTCCGTCGAGGGTCATTACCGTGCCGTCGGGGGCACCGTGAACGTAGAATCCGCCACCGCCGATGCCAGAACTCTGCGGCTCGACGACGGTCAGGGCGAGCATGGTCGCGATGGCGGCGTCGGTCGCGCTTCCGCCCATGCGCAGCATCTCGGCACCTGCCTCGGCCGCGCGCGGATCGGCGGCGCTGACCATGCCGCGTTCGTATGCGGGTGCCGCTTGCGGATGGGGAAGGGGGAGCGAAGCGCAACCGCCGACGGCGAGCGCGGCTGCCAACGGCGTCAGGAACGTGCGGAACATCGCGGTCACGCTATTCGGTTCCGATCGCCTCTGCAACGGATGCGAACCCGTCACGCAGCATCAGGCGCTCGAGGCCCCGGGCGATCTGCTTCGCGATCCCCGGACCTTCGTAGACCATCGCGCTGTAGAGCTCGACGAGGCTCGCTCCCGCCCGGATGCGCGCCCAGGCATCCTCGGCCGTCGCGATGCCGCCGACGCCGATGAGCGGCAGTTCGCCCCCCGTTGCCTTGCGGAAGTCGCGCAGGCGCTGCTGAGCAAGGTCGCGCAGGGGCGCGCCCGACAGGCCACCCGCTTCGTCGGCATGGCGGGAGCGCAGGGCGGGGCGGGAAATCGTGGTGTTCGATACGACGAGCGCTCCGATCCTGCGGTCAAGCGCGGTGCGCGCGATCGCGTCGATGTCAGCGGGCTCCAGGTCGGGCGCAACTTTCAGGAAAACCGGCGGACCCGCGCCGCCGCGCGCCTGCAGGACCGCGTCGAGCAGGTCGCCGAGCGCCCTCTCGTCCTGCAGCGCCCGCAAGCCGGGAGTGTTGGGGCTGCTGACGTTGACCGTCAGGAACGAGCCGAGCGCGGCCATCCGCGCCGCCATCTTCGCATAGTCCGCGATGCGGTCGGTCGAGTCCTTGTTTGCCCCGATGTTTATGCCGACGATCCCCGGCCTGCCGCGTCGCGACTCCAGACGGGCGGCGGCGCAATCCGCTCCCGAATTGTTGAAGCCCATGCGATTGATGACTGCACGGTCCTCGACGAGCCGGAACAGGCGCGGCCTCGAATTGCCCGACTGCGGAAGCGGCGTGATCGAGCCGACCTCGACGAAACCGAAACCGCGACCGAGAAGGGCGTCGGGCACCTCGGCATCCTTGTCGAATCCGGCGGCGAGCCCGACCGGGTTGGGAAAGTCGATGCCGGCGACCTCCACGGAAAGCGGGCCGCCCGGCCGCTGCGGCTTCCCGGCGGGCAGCAGCTTGAGCGCGGAGATGGCGAGCCGGTGCGCGGGCTCCGCATCGAGCGTGAAAAGCGCGGGGCTGATCAGGGAATAGAGCATTCCCGGCCGATAGCGGTCGCAAGCTGCCGGCTCAATCGGCAACCTCGATGGCGCCGGCGGCGATGGCGACAGCGATCTATTTTCGAACTCTCCGCCGGGTGTCGCTTTTTTACAATTAACGAATCGCTGCGCGCCCTATCCAGCCCTTGCGACCCGAAGGGCTCGGTGCAAATCTCGCTCCGGGTTCTCTACTTTCAAGGCGGTTTCCGGCGCTTTTGCGCAGGGGACCGCCTTTTTTCTTTGTCTGGCGCTTGCGAGAGCGCATCGCCCGCACTAGGTGGAAACCGGAACGAATTACTCCGATTTAAGCCAGGGCAAGGACCCGAACCCGAATGCGCCTATCCAGCATGGCAGATTACGCCGTCGTCGTGATGGCGGCCGCCAGCCGTCACTGCGGCGCTGCGCGTGTATCGGCGGGTCAGCTTTCCGAGGAAACCGGCCTGCCCGCTCCGACCGTGCAGAAGATCGTGACCCGCCTGACGAGCGCGGGCCTGTTGCGCTCCTCGCGCGGGGTGGGCGGCGGCCTGAAGCTTGCCCGACCCGCCGCGGCGATCACGCTTGCCGACATCGTCGAGGCAGTGGAAGGTCCCATCGCGCTGACCGCCTGCATCGAGCAGGGGCGCGCGGAGTGTACGCTGGAGGAAGCGTGCGCGATCAGGCCCCACTGGCCGATCGTCAACGAGGCGCTGCGCGGCGCCCTTGCGAACGTACCGCTGACAAAGCTTGCAGAAACGGCGAACTGAATGACCGACAGACCGATGACATCCGAAGCCGACGCGCGCGACCCGCAGGCCGGCGAATCGCAGGTAAAGGACCGCGAAGCGCGCGAGGCCGCCGCCCGCGCCGCCGAGTACGAGCACGGCTGGTCCGCCGATATCGAACAGGAGTTCGCGCCCAAGGGTCTCAGCGAAGACACCGTGCGCTTCATTTCGGCCAAGAAGCAGGAGCCGGAATGGATGCTCGAATGGCGGCTGAAGGCCTTCCGCCTCTGGCAGGACATGATCGCGCCCGACTGGGCAAAGCTCAACGTGCCGCCCATCGATTACCAGAACGCGTATTACTACGCTGCGCCCAAGAAGAAGGAAGCGATCAAGTCCCTCGACGAGGTCGATCCGGAAATCCTGCGCGTCTACGAGAAGCTCGGCATCCCGCTCGAGGAGCAGAAAGTCCTCGCGGGCGTCGAGGGCGCGCGCAAGGTTGCGGTCGACGCGGTGTTCGATTCGGTGTCGGTGGCCACGACCTTCCGCAAGGAACTCGAGCAGGCGGGCGTCATTTTCCTGTCGATCTCCGAGGCGATCCGCGCGCACCCCGAGCTTGTGCGCAAATGGCTCGGCAAGGTGGTTCCCCAGAAGGACAATTACTTCGCCACCCTCAACAGCGCGGTTTTCTCGGACGGAACCTTCGTCTGGATACCCGAAGGCGTGCGCTGCCCGATGGAGCTTTCGACCTACTTCCGCATAAATGCGGAAAATACTGGCCAGTTCGAGCGGACGCTGATCGTGGCCGAGAAGGGCAGCTACGTCAGCTACCTCGAAGGGTGCACCGCGCCGCAACGCGACGAGAACCAGCTTCACGCCGCCGTGGTCGAACTGGTCGCGCTCGAAGATGCGGAGATCAAGTACTCGACGGTACAGAACTGGTACCCCGGCGACAGCGAGGGCAAGGGCGGGATCTACAATTTCGTCACCAAGCGCGGTCTCTGCCAGGGCGCACGCTCGAAGATATCGTGGACACAGGTCGAAACCGGCTCTGCGGTGACCTGGAAGTATCCCTCCTGCGTGCTCAACGGCGAGGATTCGGTCGGCGAGTTCTATTCGGTCGCGGTGACCAACAATTTCCAGCAAGCCGATACCGGCACCAAGATGATCCACAACGGGCGCGGCAGCCGCTCCACGATCATCTCGAAGGGTATCTCCGCCGGCAAGTCCAACAATACCTATCGCGGCAAGGTGGCGGTCGCGGCCAATGCCGACGGAGTTCGCAATTTCACCCAGTGCGATTCGCTGCTGCTCGGCGATGAATGCGGCGCGCATACCGTACCTTACATCGAGGTGAAGAATCCGGGCGCACAGATCGAGCACGAGGCGACCACCTCGAAGATCAGCGATGACCAGCTGTTCTACGCGATGCAGCGCGGCCTCGACACCGAGGAGGCGGTCGCACTCATCGTCAACGGTTTCGCCAAGGACGTCATGCGGCAGCTGCCCATGGAATTCGCAGTGGAAGCGCAGAAGCTGCTCGCCATCTCGCTGGAAGGGAGCGTGGGGTGACCGAGCGCAAGACTCTCCAGCTTCGCGATCCGTCCGAAAGCGATACGGCGCCTGCCATCAGGAAAAAGGGCAGGGGTTGGGAAATTTCGGAGAAGCGCCTCGACGCGATCCACGACCGTGCGCGCGCCATGCGGCGTGAGCCGACGCCCGCGCACCAGGCACTGGCCGAGCGCTTCGCCAAGGCCGACCTCGGCCGCTACACGTTCAAGCGGCACGCTGTGATCGGCTCGGCGATCGTCGATTTCGGCTGCCACAACCTCGGCATGGCGATCGCCATCGACGAGGAAGGGCAGGACGACCAGATTGCACGCCGCCGCGACAAGAGCCTGGAAGCGGTGGGCATCCGCGTGATGCGGATCAGGGCCAGCGACATTCTCGAGGACATGGACGCCGTCCTGCACCGGATCACGGCGGGAATGCGCATGCGCATCGCCGACAAGCAGGAAGCGCGCCGCAGGCACAACGCAAGCCGCCCGCGCAGGAACGCACCAGACGAGCAGACACACAGGAGCACCGATGCTCAAGATCGATAATCTCACCGCCGAAGTCGACGGCAAGCCGATCCTCAAGGGCCTAGCGCTCGAAGTCGGCGCGGGCGAGGTCCATGCCATCATGGGTCCCAACGGCGCCGGGAAGTCGACGCTGTCTTATGTGCTGGGCGGGCGTCCCGGCTACGAAGTCACCGGCGGTTCGGTGAAGCTTGCCGGGGTCGACCTGCTCGAGCTCGAGCCGCATGAGCGCGCTTCGCTCGGCCTGTTTCTCGGCTTCCAGTACCCGGTCGAAATCCCGGGCGTCTCCTTTGTCCAGTTCCTGCGCGAGGCGGTGAATGCCCAGCGCAAGGCGCGCGGCGAGGAAGCCTATTCGGGCGGCGAGTTCCTCAAGGTGGCGAAGGAAAAGGCCGGCCTGCTCCGCCTCGACATGGACATGCTCAAGCGACCGGTGAACGTGGGCTTCTCCGGCGGCGAGAAGAAGCGGGCCGAGATGGTGCAGATGGGCATCCTCGATCCGAAGTTCGCGGTTCTCGACGAGACCGACAGCGGCCTCGACATCGATGCGCTGCGCGTCGTCGGGCAGGGCATCAACGAAATCATGCGCGAACCCGGCAAGGGCGTGCTGCTCATCACGCATTACCAGCGGCTGCTCGAATACGTGCAGCCCGACAAGGTGCACGTCCTGGCCGACGGCCGGATCGTGAAGTCGGGCGGACCGGAACTGGCGCAGCGGCTCGAGGACGAAGGCTACGAGGCGGTCACGGCGTGAGCGAGGTAGCGACCGTACCCACCACCCGCGACGAAGACTGGCGCTATGCCGACGGCGACTATCTCGCCGCCGCCGGTGCCGAGGCGCTGGCGCGCTGGCGCACGATCGAGGTCGCTCCGGGAGAGACCGAGCGCAATTGCGAGGTCCGCCTGTCGGGTCCCGAGGCTTCCGGTTTCGTCGACAGGCTGCGCGTGCATGTCGGCAAGGGCGGGCGCTACGAACATTTCGCGACCATCGCGGCAGGCCGCTATGCACGCATCGAGATCGAAGTGACGCTCGATGAAGGCGCGCATTTCGAATTCGGCGGAGTGACGCTCGGCGGTGGCGACAAGCGGCAGGAATTCGTGACCCGCACGATCCACGCGGCTCCGAATTGCACGTCGAACCAGGTCGTCCGCGCGGTCCACTGGGGACGCTCGGTCGGTAATTTCCTCGGCCGGATCGAGATTCCGCAGCATTCGCAGAAAGTCGACGCTGCGCAGAATTTCCGCGCGATCCTTCTCGAAAAAGGAGCAAGCGCCAACGCCAAGCCCGAACTCGAGATTTTCGCAGACGACGTGAAGGCCGCCCACGGCGCGGCCATCGGCGCTCTCGACGACCGCGCTGCGTTCTACATGGCATCGCGCGGTATTCCGCCCGAAGTCGCGCGCAAGCTTCTGGTCCGCGCTTTCGTCGCCGATGCATTCGATTCGGTCGAGGACGATGCCACGCGCGACGATCTCGTCGAGCGGACGCTCGCGCAACTCGACGAGGCAGCGGTATGACGACCGGCACAATGACCAGTCGCGCCGACTTTCCCGGCATGCTGACGCCGGAAGGCCAGCCGTGGCACTATCTCGATACTGCGGCGACCGCGCAGAAACCGCAGGCGGTGATCGATACCGTCGCGCGCAAACTCGGCGCGGATTACGCCACCGTCCATCGCGGCGTCTACGGGCGCTCGGCGGAAATGACGCTCGGTTTCGAGGCGGCACGCCGCACGGTGGCGGACTTTGTCAACGCCGACGAAAACGAGATCGTTTTCACGCGCGGAGCGACTGAGGCCATCAATCTCGTCGCACAAAGCTGGGGCTCAAGTCAGCTTGAGGTTGGCGACCGCATCCTCCTTTCCGAGCTCGAGCACCATTCGAACATCGTGCCATGGCAGCTGCTACGCGACCGGAAAGGCATTGAAATCGACGTTTGCCCGATTACCGACGATGGCTTGATCGACCTTGATGCCGCCGAAGCGATGCTGACGCCCAGGCACAAGCTCGTCGCGTTCGCGCACGTGTCGAACGTCCTCGGCTCGGTCCTCGATGTGGAGCGCGCGGTGTCGCTGGCGCATGGCGTGGGAGCGAAAATCCTGCTCGACGGATGCCAGGCCGCGCCGCGCATCGCGCTCGACATGAAGGCGATGGACTGCGATTTCTACGTCTTCTCGGCCCACAAGGTCTACGGGCCGACCGGTATCGGCGCGCTCTGGGCCAAGGCCGACATTCTCGATGCGATGCCGCCCTGGCAGGGCGGCGGCGCGATGATCGACCGCGTCACTTTCGAACGCACGACCTACGCCCCCGCACCCGCGCGCTTCGAGGCGGGCACCCCGGCCATCGTCGAGGCGGTCGGGTTCGCATCGGCCATCGATTACGTCACCGGCATCGGTATCGAACGGATCGAGGCGCACGAGCGCGCCCTGACGCGGACGGCGCGAGAGGAACTGGGGCGGTTCAATTCGCTTCGCCTGTTCGGGCCGGAGGAAGCGGCCGGCATCGTCAGTTTCGAGATCGACGGCGTTCACCCGCACGATCTCGGCACGATCCTCGACGAGGAGAGCGTGGCGATCCGCGCCGGGCACCACTGCGCGCAACCGCTCATGGACCGCCTCGGCGTTCCGGCGACGGCGCGCGCCAGCTTCGGCATTTACAACGACGAAACCGACATCGCCGCGCTGGTTCGCGGGATCGAACGCACCCTGAGGATCTTCGGATGAACGACGAGAAACCCTTCAAGGTCGAGGAAGTGAAGAGCGCCGAAGCACCGCGCCGCGCGCGCGTCGACGATGCCGCTCCGGCCGAGACCGCCAGCGAGAAGCTGGAACGCAAGCGCGACTACCTCGAAGGTTTCCTCGCCGAAAAGCCGCAGGATGTTCCCGGCGGAGAACCGGGTGGCCAGACCTACGAGGCGGTGGTCGCCGCGCTCAAGGAAATCTACGATCCGGAAATTCCGGTCAACATCTACGACCTTGGTCTGATCTACGGTGTGGACGTGTCCGAGGATGGCGAGGCGGTCGTCACCATGACGCTGACCACCCCGCATTGCCCGGTTGCCGAATCGATGCCGGGCGAAGTCGAACTGCGCGTCGCATCTGTGCCCGGCGTGCGCGATGCCGAAGTGAACCTCGTTTGGGATCCGCCCTGGGACATGGGCAAGATGAGCGACGAGGCCAAGCTCGAACTGGGCATGCTGTGACCGACGCGCTCGCTCCCGACCTGACGATCGAGAAGGCCGACTATACCTCGGACCGCGACGGAGCGGCGCTCGTGGCGCTGCTCGACGCCTATGCCCGCGATCCGATGGGCGGCGGCGAGCGGCTCGACGAAAGCGTCAAGGAGCGTCTTGCGCCGGCGCTGGCCGCATTTCCCGGCGCGTTCACGCTGATCGCGCGGGACGGCGACGACGCGGTTGGCCTTGCCAACTGCTTCACCGGTTTCTCGACTTTCAAAGCTCGTCCGATCGTCAACATCCACGACATCGCCGTGGTCCCTGTCCATCGCGGGCGCGGCATCGGCAAGGCGCTGATGAACGCCGTCGAGGGCGAGGCGATCGCGCGCGGCGCCTGCAAGGTCACGCTCGAAGTGCTTTCGGGCAACGAGCCCGCGAAATCGCTGTATGCCTCGCTCGGCTACTCCGCCTATTCGCTGCGGCCCGAGACCGGGACCGCGCAATTCTGGGAAAAGGCCCTCGACTGAGGGGAGACCGCCATGACCGACACCAAGACCCGCACCCGTCCTGCCGCCGTCATCCTGACGCCCGCCGCCGAAGAGCGCGTGGCGCACCTGATGGGCAAGGCCCCCGAGGATGCCATCGGCGTCAAGCTATCGACCCCGCGGCGCGGCTGTTCGGGGCTTGCCTACTCGGTCGACTATGTGACCGCAGAGGATCCGATGGACGAGAAGATCGAGACGCCCGGAGGCACCTTCTACATCGACGGCGCGAGCGTTCTCTATCTCGTCGGGAGCACGATGGACTGGCGCGAGGACGACTTCACCGCCGGTTTCGTGTTCGACAACCCCAACGCCAAGGGCGCATGTGGTTGCGGCGAGAGCTTCATGGTCTAGGACAGGAGCGCCTGCCCGCCTGCTAGCGGGCCTGCAGTTCCTCGGTGATGAAGTCGAGCAGCGCGCGGTCGAACTCGTCGACCATGCCGTTGGCGTCCATCAATGCGTTGAGCCATTCCTGTTCGTGGCGTTCGACCTCTCCGGCCTGCGCGACCCGCTCGTCGAGCGTGGGGCCGCGATCGGCCTCGTCGCTGCGCCAGGCATCGAGGAACGATCCGCGCGCGGCATGGCGCGCCACCTTGCCGAAGAACCGCCCGAGATCGGGGTCGGCATCGTTCATGAAAGCGTCGAGCTCGGCCGCGCGCTCGCGCGAAACCGGCAGGTGGGCGGTGAAGCCCATCAGGAAATTGCCGACTCCCTGCACGAAGAGGCGCTTCCATTCGGGCGTGTTGTCCTTGCCGAGAGTCGCGTCCTTGATACGGAACAGCAATTCGGCTTCGCGCTTGCTGACGGCGGCGGGACGCTCGCTGGCGCTGGCGAAGATGATGCGGCGCATGAGCCTCGCCTCGGCCTCGGTCACATTGCCCTTTTCGAGCCGGCCGCCGCAGCGGGTAACGCCCTCGCCTTCAAGAACGGCGCGTTCGATCTGCTCGAGCGCGTAGTCGCGCAGGCGTTGCGGCACCGCGTAGGATCGCTCGAACAGCCGCACGAGCAGCTCCAGCTCGGTGATCGATTCGAGACGTCCGTCATGGTCGATGCGGGCCATCAGCCAGTCGGCCTGCTCCTCGCTGACGTAGCCCCTAGGTTCGATGCCATCGACGATGAAATGACCGAGCGCCTCGACGAAGAAGTCTGACCATTCGCGCGTCGGTTCAGCAAGGCGGTAATTCGCCTCGAAAATGGCGTCGGCCTCGTGCGGCTCGATCCTGCCGCTGGCCCAGCCGGCGCGGCGCAGCGCGAGAATGTCGCTGTCGGAAATGACGCCGTCGGCTGCCGCCTGCTCGGCGATTTCGCGAAACTGCATGGTCATGCGTGAACAAGCCCCTTCGATATGCGGGGCCTTCTTGCCGCAATAAGCTTAAATCCGGGTTATCAACCGCCGCGCAGTGCGGCCACGCAGGCGGCGCGATCGACTTCGCGTCCGTCCGACGCGCGGCGGGCGTCGACATAAGTGGCGATCGGCTCCTTGTAGCCTTCCACGGGGTACAGGTAGATGTCGAGCACGCAAGCCTGCCCGCTATATTGCAGCTTGCGCGCATCGCCTTCCCACACGTCGAGCCGGGCCTGCCCGAACTGCCGGCCGAGTGCATCGGCATCGACGCCGACGACGTTTTCCAGTCCGGGCATCATCTGCAATCGCGCCGCGCGTGGCGGGAGCTTGGCAGGTTCGCGCACGGTGACGGGGCGGGTGGGGGCAGCAACGCCGCCCCCCGTCGAAGCGCAGGCGGAGACGAGAGGGACAAGGGCGATTGCGGCGAACAGGTCACGGCGCATGGGCTGGAACTTTCTTGCGATGGAAAAGGTGCGCCGCCATCGCCGCTCCCAGCACGGGAGCGAGCAGGTTGGCGACGGGAACGATGAGCAGGCCGGCAACGATGCCGCCCATCACGAAGCGCTCGAGGCGCGAAAGCGGCAGGCCCTCGGCCGGATCGTGACGGTGCCGCTGCCAGACCATCTCGGTCAGCTCGCGACCGAGGAGGACCGCATTCACCAGCCAGAACAGGATCGCAGTACCCACGCCGGTGACGAGCAGCAACAGCGCGACCGGCAGTACGAGGAGGTTGACGGCAAGCGCGCGGATCGCGCCGCGCAGGCCGTTCGCGAGCTCCTCCCGCCAGCCGAGCGTGCGGGCGTTCGCCATGGCATGAGGGTAATGCCGCGCCTCCACGGCCAGCACGACTTCGTCGGCGTAGAATTGCAGCACGGCAAGGGCGAGGATGCGCCACAGCAGCCAGCCGCCGATAACGACGAGGATGACGGCGGCGATCCCGCGAACCCCGCCGGCTCCTGCGAACGCCGTATCGGTCAGGCCGCCGGTCGCGAAGAGCGCGTCGAGGCCGTACCAGGCCACCGTGCCGATCGCGGCGAACAGCAGAAGAGTCACCACGACGCACTTCAGGAGGATGCGCAGCACCCTCGGATCGGCCAGCTGGCCCAGCGCGAGTGCGAAGGCATGGAGCATCGCACCGGGTGATGCGCACGGCAGCGCGCCCTGTCAATCGGATGCGGCCTTGCGGGGCGGCGGACGGGCCGTTAGTCGCGGGCAGCCGACTTCTTCCCGAACTGAAAGCGCGAGGTACTTCCCGTATGTCCCAGCCCTCCAAGGATGTCATTGCCATCGGCAATGCGATCGTCGACGTCATGGCCCCGTGCGAGGACGAGACGATCGAGCGGCTGGGCATGACGCGGGGCGGCATGACCCTGATCGATACCGACCAGGCCCGCTCGCTCTACGGAGAAATGGGACCCGCGCGCGAAATATCCGGCGGATCGGCGGCCAATACACTGGCGGGCCTCGCCGCAATCGGTGCGGACTGCGCCTTCATCGGACAGGTCGCGCAGGACCAGCTGGGCGAAGTCTTCGCACATGACATCCGTGCGGCGGGGATCGCCTTCGCGACCGAGGCGCGCGCAGGCGACCCGCCCACCGCACGCTGCCTCATCTTCGTGACGCCCGATGGCCAGCGCACGATGAACACTTTCCTGGGCGCTTCACAGTACCTTCCCGCCGAAGCGCTCGATCTCGAAGCCATCGCCGATGCCGCCCTGCTCTACCTCGAGGGCTATCTCTGGGATCCCGAGGAACCGCGTGCCGCCATGCGCAAGGCGATCGCGGCCGCCCGGGATGCGGGCCGCAAGGTCGCCTTCACGCTGTCGGACGCTTTCGTGATCGACCGCCACGGCGACGATTTCCGCAAGCTGATCGCGAACGGAGATATCGACATCCTGTTCGCGAACGAGGTCGAGCTCGCCTCGCTTACCGGCAAGGACGATTTCGACGAAGGCATTGCCGCGCTCGCGCCTCAGGTGCCAGTGCTCGTCGTCACCCGCAGCGAGAAGGGCGCGGTCGCAGTCTCCGGAAGCGAGCGGGCCAGTGTCGCGGCCGAACCCGTCGACAGGGTCGTCGACACGACCGGTGCGGGGGACCTGTTCGCCGCCGGCTTCCTGTTCGGCCACGTTCGCGGCAAGTCGCTTGAGGATTGCCTGCGCATGGGGGCGATCTGCGCTTCCGAGATCATTTCGCACTACGGCGCGCGGCCCGAGGCCGACCTCAAGGCGCTGATCGAAAAGCGGATGGGCTGACGGGGGCCGGTCCGGTGGACAGGGTCGCTCTCATCGATTTCGAAGCAAGCTGCCTGCCGGCTCATGGAGCATCCTTTCCGATAGAAGTGGCGCTCGCCCGCACCGACGGATCGAGTCACACATGGCTTATTCGCCCCCATCCGCGCTGGGAGCACTGGGACTGGACCCAGGAGGCCGAGGACCTGCACGGGATCACCCGCAAGATCCTCGAAAAGGATGGCGAGGCGCCCGAAAAGGTCCTTGCCGAACTGGCGGAGGCGGCGGACGGCTGCAACGTCTTTGCCGATGCCGAACTCGATGCCTACTGGCTCGAGGTTCTCGCGAGTGCGGTGAGGAAGCCGGTGCCATTTCCGATCCGCTTCCTCGGCGAACTGTTCGTCGAGCGCGGCTTCACGCGCGAACAAGTGACCGACGCTCTCGACGAGGCGAAGGCCCAGCTTCCGCGTGAACACGTCGCGCGCGACGACGCAAAACGCCTCGCGCTTGCCGTTCGCCTGCTGCTCGAGAGCCGAGAGGAAACGGCGGGCTAGCTTTCCGAGGCTTCGCGCTCGACTTCGCGCCAGCCGATGTCGCGGCGGCAGAAACCATCGGGAAACCCGATCCGGTCGACCGCTCCGTAAGCGCGGGCCTTCGCTTGCGTGACCGATGCGCCGCGTGCGGTGACGTTGAGGACGCGCCCGCCGCTCGCCACCAGCGTTCCGTCGGCATCGAGGCCGGTTCCGGCGTGGAAAACTTTCGTACCGTCGGTTTGCGCACCGGCCAGGCCCGAAATCGCGCCGCCTTTCTTCGGCGTGGCGGGATAGCCCTCGGCCGCCATGACCACGGTCAGCGCTGTATCGCCCGAAAAGCGCGGATGCTCCCCCCGCGCGAGGCGGTTTTCGGCGCACGCGAGGAGGTGTTCGCCCAGATCGCTCTCGAGCCGCATCATCAGCACCTGGCACTCGGGATCGCCGAACCGGCAATTGTACTCGATGAGCTTCGGACCCGTGGCAGTCAGCATCAGGCCGGCATAGAGCACACCCGAATAGGGCATGCCCTGGTCGGCCATCTCGCGCACGGTCGGGGCGATGATCCTTTCGATCACTTCGCCCTCGATCATCGGCGTCAGCACCGGGGCCGGGCTGTAGGCGCCCATTCCGCCGGTGTTCGGTCCGCTGTCGCCTTCGCCGACGCGCTTGTGATCCTGTGCGGTCCCGAACGGCACGATGGTACTGCCGTCGGTCAGCGCGAAGAAGCTCGCTTCCTCGCCCTCGAGGAATTCCTCGATCACCGCCTCGGCGCCGGCATCTCCGAACCGGCCGCCGAAGATGTCGCGCACCGCATCTTCGGCTTCTTCGCGCGTGGTGGCGACGGTCACGCCCTTGCCGGCAGCCAGCCCGTCCGCCTTGACCACGACCGGCGCTCCGAAACGGTCGAGCGCGGCCATCGCCGTCGCCTCGTCGGTTGCGCGCACGTATCCGGCAGTGGGGATACCCGCACGTACGCACAGGTCCTTGGTGAAGCCCTTGCTTCCCTCTAGCTGCGCGGCGGCCTTGCTCGGCCCGAAGACAGCGACGCCCTGGCCGCGCAAGGCATCCGCAAGCCCATCGACAAGCGGCGCCTCGGGGCCGATGACGACGAGGCCGATGCGGCGCTCCTCGCAGAACGCCACGACGGCTTCGTGATTGGCCGCATCGAGCGAGACGCAGTCCGCGCACTCGGCGATGCCGGGATTGCCGGGCGATGCGAACAGCTTGGCGCAGTGCCGGGATTGCGCGAGCTTCCATGCCAGTGCATGTTCGCGCCCGCCCGAGCCGAGTAACAGGATATTCATGACCGGACCTTCGTCCCTTCCAGATGACAATTCGGCGCCGCTCGTAGCGAAGGCTGACGCCGGCGACAACGCCGCGCCGTTTTCGGTGAGCGAGCTTTCGGCGCTCCTCAAGCGCACGGTCGAGGACCGGTTCGGGTACGTACGGTTGCGCGGCGAGCTTTCGGGCGTCAAGCGCGCGGCGTCGGGGCACTTCTACTGCTGCCTGAAGGACGACAAGGCGGTGATCGACGGCGTGATGTGGCGCGGGACGGCGCAGCGCCTCTCTTTCGGCCCCGAAGACGGCCTGGAAGTAATCGCAACCGGAAAGCTGACAACCTACCCGGGGCGCTCGAAGTACCAGATCGTGATCGAGAGCATGGAAATAGCGGGCGAGGGCGCTCTGCTGGCGCTGCTCGCCAGGCTGCGCGCGCGGCTCGAGGAAGAAGGCCTGTTCGCGCGCGAACGCAAGCGAGCGCTGCCGTTCCTGCCGCGCGTCATCGGTGTCGTCACCTCGCCCACGGGTGCCGTGATCCGCGACATCCTGCACCGCTTGTCAGACCGGTTTCCGACGCACGTGATCGTCTGGCCGGTGCAGGTTCAGGGCGAAGGCGCAGCCGCGCAGATCGCTTCGGCCGTTCGGGGTTTCTCGGCGCTTTCGGAGGACGGTCCGGTTCCGCGTCCCGACCTCGTCATCGTGGCGCGCGGAGGCGGTTCGATCGAGGATCTGTGGGCCTTCAACGAGGAGGTCGTCGTCAGGGCGATCGCCGACTGCTCGATCCCGACGATCTCGGCGGTGGGTCACGAAACCGATACGACGCTTGCCGATTTCGCGGCCGACATGCGCGCACCGACGCCCACGGCAGCGGCCGAGATCGCGGTTCCGGTGCGCGGGGAACTCGCCGCGCAGATCGACGAACTGGCCTTTCGGATGCGGCGCTGCGCAACCCGGCCCGTCTTGCTGGGGCGTGAACGGCTCGAAGCCCGCGCGCAGCGACTTCCCAGGCCGCAGGCCCTGCTGGAATCGGCGGCCCAGCGGCTCGACGAGGCGGGCGAGAAACTGCGCCGCGGTCTTTCCGACAGGGCCGCCGCGGCGCAGCGGCGGCTCGACCAGGCGGCGGACGGGCTATCGCTGCCGGTCCTGCGCCAGCGCCTTGTGGCCGAGCGGCAGCGGCTGGAGCGTTCCGGGCTGAATGTGCGACTGCTCTCAAGGCGTCATGCGCAGGCAACGGACCGTTTCGCGGCGCTAGCCCGGGTGTTGCCGCAACTCGATCCCGACAAGCCGCTCGATCGCGGCTTCGCGCGTGTCCTTTCCGCGTCGGGCGAGACGCTGACGAGCCACGATGCTGCGTCGCGCGAGGCTGCGCTCGTTCTCAAGTTCCGCGACGGCAAGCTTGCGGTCTCGGTCGGCGCGAAGAAGACACGCAAGGCGCCGGTTGCGGGCGACAATCCGAAGCAGGGGGATTTGTTTTAGGCCTCGTCGCTTCTATATCGGGGACATGCTGATGTCCTCGAAAGATCGCCCCGCCCGCCTGGAATACGGCCCCAACGGATTTCGCGTCCTGTCCGCAGGAAGCCACGTCTCATGCGCCGTCACCGGTGAGCCTATCGCGCTGGAAGCCCTTCGCTACTGGAGCGTCGAGCGTCAGGAAGCCTATGCCAGCCCGGAGATCGCGACCCGTCGACTGTTGGGGGATGCGTGAACCTGCGTTTTCCGCTGATCGTGGGCGGGCTGGCCGCCGTTGTTGCGACCGCAAGCTGCGTTGCTGCGGGTAGCGGTTCGGACGAGGTGGCGGTTGCGCCTGCCGCGCAGCCTCCGCGTGCCGCGGTGCAGCTGCCGGAGCCGCCGCAACCGGTCCGGCCCGCCGAGTTCGAATTTGCAGGCGAGCTCACGCAAGGCGGCTGGATACGGGGGACTGCGCCCGGCGGTGCCACGGAGGTGCTCTTCAACGGCGAGCCCCTCGTTCTCGACGACGATGGCAAGTTCTTCGCGGCGTTCGATCGCGATGCGGGAGGTGTCGCGACACTTACTGCCGTGCTGCCTGATGGCAACCGGGTGAGCCGCGCGATCGAGGTTTCGCCCCGCGACTGGGACATCGAGCGCGTCAACGTCGCGCGCCGTTCAGGCGGCGCGACCGAAGCGTTCATGCGCGTCCGGCGCCCCGAACTTGCACGGATCGTCTCGGCGCGCGCGATGGTCACCGGCGCACAAGGCTGGCGGCAGGACTTCATCTGGCCGGTCGAGGGTCGCATTTCGGGCATGTTCGGTTCGCAGCGCATCTATCGCGGCGAGCCCGGAAGCTATCACAGCGGCATCGACGTCACGACCGGTACGAGCGGCACGCCTTTCGTGGCACCTGCTGACGGCATCGTGATCCTCGCGACCGACACGCCGTTCTCGCTCGAAGGCAACCTTCTCATGATCGACCACGGGATGGGCTTGAACAGCGCATTCCTCCACAGCTCCGAAATCCTCGTGCGCGAGGGCGACAGGGTGCAGCAAGGGCAGGTCATCGGCAGGATCGGTGCCACCGGGCGCGCGACCGGTCCGCACCTGCACTGGAGCATCAAGTGGCGCGACGCGCGGATCGATCCGATCCTGCTGACCGGCCCGATGTCCTGAGCGCAAGCGCGGCACGGCAATTGCCTTGTCGCGCGGCTTGAAATTCGACTAAGCCCGCCGGCGTGCGGGGCTTCGTCATTTCCATGATCCTTGCGATCGCCCTGGCGCCGACCGTCTGGCTGCGCGAGGATCTTCCGCCGCGAGTTGAGACACTGGCCCTCACCTACGCGCCCGTCGCCCTTCCGGACGAGCGGAGGCTTGCAGGCCAGCTAGGCGAATTCCGCCTCGAGAAAATCTGGCACCTCGATAGCAAACACCACGGTTTCGGCGGCTTTTCCGCCCTCGTGCCGCTGGCGGACGGGCGCTTCATGGCATTCAGCGACAGGGGCTGGCAAATGGCCTTCTCGCCACCGGGCGAGCCAGAAGCCGACCCGAGCCTCGAACCCGTCCTGAAGCAGCCTCAAGAAGTGAAGGCGAACGGCGATGTCGAGGCGGCGACGGTCGATCCGGAAACCGGAAAGGTCTGGCTGGGCTGGGAAAGCCGCAATGCGATCTCGCGCCTCGATGCCGACCACCGCCTCGAACGGATGGAGCAGTTGCCGCAAATGGCCGACTGGGGAGCGAATTCCGGCCCGGAAGCCATGACGAGGCTGTCCGATGGCCGCTTTGTCGTGTTGCGCGAGGGGTTCAGCGGTCTGTTCGAGGATCGCCGGCACAAGGCCCTGCTCTTCGACGACGATCCGGTTCTTGGCGGTCGCGGCGCCGAATTCATCTTTGCGGGACCGGCGGACTACAGCCCGACCGACATGGCCCAGCTTCCCGATGGCCGCGTGCTCATCCTCATGCGAAAGCTCCTCTGGCCATTGCCGGCGCGATTCGCCTGCCTCATCCTGATTGCCGATCCCGAAGCGATAAAGGCTGGCGCAACCTGGAGCGGGGAGGTGGTCGCGCGCCTGTCCTCGGCCCTTCCCGTCGACAATCTCGAGGGGCTGGCAATCACTCCCGGCAAGGCCGACCGTGCGACGGTCTGGCTGATTTCCGACGATAACGGCGCGGCATTCCAGCGCACGCTGCTGTGGAAGCTGAGCGTCGACCCGGCGAGGCTGCCGCAGGCAAGCAAAAAGGCGCGCGACCACGGCCGCACGCCTTGATCCGGGCCTGTCAGGCCGGAAGAAGCCTCAGGCGGCTTCCTTCTGCTTCTTGCGAAGCTCGCGCTTCACCTTGAGCGCGCGCGGGCTGAGCTTGCCGTCCGCGGTCTTCAGCAGCCAGTTGTCGAGGCCGCCGTTGTGCTCGACCGAGCGCAGGCCATGCGTCGAAACGCGGAACTTGAAGCTGCGGTCCAGCGATTCGGACAGCAGCGTCACGTTCTGCAGGTTGGGCAGGAAGACGCGCTTGGTCTTGTTGTTGGCGTGGCTGACGTTGCAGCCGACCTGGCGGCCTTTGCCGGTCAGTTCGCAGATGCGGGACATTGTCTTTCTCGCTCGAAAAATTCGTTGCCGTTGGTACGGGAAGGCGCGCCCTTACCGATTCACCGGGGCAAGGTCAAGTTGCGCAAGGGTCGACAGGGCGCTAGCGCCGCCGGGATGACCCGCTGGCCGCTTCCCGAACCCATGGCGCGCGCGCTCGCCGAAGCGCAGGCTGCGGCCGAGGCGGGCGAAGTGCCCGTTGGCGCGGTCGTGGTCAAGGATGGCGAAGTCGTCGCATCGGGCCGAAACGCCCCGCGTGCGCGCCACGATCCGACGGCGCACGCCGAGATCCTCGCTATTCGCGCTGCTGCCGACCGCCTGCAGGACGAGCGGCTTTCCGGTTGCGAACTGTGGGTGACGCTCGAGCCGTGCGCGATGTGTGCGGGCGCGATCTCGCACGCACGGATTGCGCGACTCTATTACGCGGCTCCGGACCCGAAAGGGGGCGCGGTGGAACACGGAGCGCGCGTCTTCGAGCAGGCGCAGTGCCTCCATTGGCCAGAAGTCTATCCGGGTATCGGCGAGGCGCAGGCGGCCGCCATTCTCCGCGAATTCTTTCGCGAAAGGCGCTAGAGCCCGCGCCATATCCTGATCGAGGCGCCGTCCGCGGGGCCCAGGGTCCGACGGCCACAGGCGGTCGGCATGAAGTTCCGGCCATAGCAGAGCCTGATCCCTCTCAGCCATCCGGTGCGGCTCGTCTCGATACCGATCTGGTTGCGCTTCCAGCCGCGATTGGCGCGCAGGAACGCGGTGCGAAGGTCGCCGGCGGTCAGGTCGTCCTTGCGGGACAGATAGTCGGCGTCCGGCCATCGCAGCGAACGCCAGAGGATGCCGCTCACCTTGAAATAGGTTTCGGGATTTTCCGTCATGCAGCTGCCGTGCTTGGCCCATTCATGCTCGAGCAGCCATGGAACCGGCGTCATGCACAGGTTGCGGCGGATGAGGCCGGGTGACGGTCGCGGCGTGAGCGAGCACCACTGCGGAGGCGGGCCGGAACGCGCCTGCGGCCACAGTCCGTGGAGGACGAAGCCGAAGCGGCCGTTGCGGCCGGAACACTGGATCGAAGAGCGGTTGCCGCCCATCTTGCAGTATTCGGGCGACCAGCTTGCTGCGAGGATGTAGCCGCCCACCGGGGTCTTACGGGCGGGCCCGTCGGGCTTTGCCGGGCGGACGGGTTCGAGCTTTTGCGGCAACCGGCACTGGTAGGCCTGACCATAGGCCGATACCGGCAGCGCAAGCGCAAGTGCGATCGCCGCGAGCAGCCTCATAGCGGCGAGAAGTCGAGTCCAATATCGGCGGCGGGCGCGCTCTGGGTGAGACGACCGACAGAGATGAAGTCCACGCCGGTCGCCGCGATTGCGCCGATGGTTTCCAGCGTCACGCCTCCCGAAGCTTCGCAGGGCACACGCCCGGCAACAACTTCGAGTGCCTTGCGGATGGTACCGGGTTCCATGTTGTCGAGCAGGATGTCGGTCGCCCCGGCACCGATGGCAGGTTCGATCTGGTCGACCCGGTCGACCTCGCAGATGATCCGCTTTACTCCTGCGGCCCTGGCCCGACCGACCGCCTCGGCAACGCCGCCTGCCACCGAGACGTGGTTGTCCTTGATCATCGCTGCGTCCCACAGGCCCATGCGGTGGTTCTGCGCGCCGCCCATCCGGGTCGCGTACTTTTCGAGGAAACGCAGGCCGGGTATGGTCTTGCGCGTATCGAGGAGCACGGCCTTCGTATCGCCCATGGCCTCGACATATTCGCGAGTCATCGTTGCGATGCCGGAGAGGTGCTGCACGGTATTGAGGGCGCTGCGTTCGGCGGTGAGCATGGCGCGCGCATGGCCCGACAGCCGCATGATGTCCGTGCCCGGACCGACGACGTCTCCTTCGTCGAACAGGATCTCGATCTCCATCCCGGGGTCGAGGCGGCGGAAGAACGCTTCCGCGATGGGCAGGCCCGCCACGACGGTTTCGTGCCGCGCGTCCATCACGCCGGCAAAGCGGGCCTCGGCCTCGATCACGCTTTCGGACGTCACGTCGTGGCCGCCGCCCGGCATGTCGAGACCGAGGTCTTCCGCAAGGGTGAGGACGACGAACGCTTCGAGATCGAAGCCGGGCAGGCTGAAGGCAGTCATGGCTCAGCCTTGATTGCAGACCTGACGTTGGGCGTCGAGAGACGTGCCGGACGTTATCCCGGCCTTTCGAGGGTCAGTGGACGAAGCGCGCGATGACGTCGCGGTAGGACCGGCTGACCTTCACCTGCGCCCCCGAATCGAGCACGAGGAAGCATTCGCCGTTGGTATGCGGCTTGACCTGGCGGACCTGGTTGAGATTGACGATGGTCGAGCGGTGGACGCGCTGGAACATGCGCGGGTCGAGCCTTCGTTCGAGGTCCTTCATCGTCTCGCGCAAGATTAGCGAGTTGTCGGCCGTGCGAATGCACATGTAATCGCCGGCAGCCTCGATATGCTCGATGGTGTCGACATCGATCCGGAAGATCTGGCCGCGGTCCTTGATGTTGATGAGCTTTTCGTACCGGTCGCCGCCGGTCTCGGCCTCGGCGGGCATCTGGTCCATCGCGTCGGGCGCGACTTCGGCGAGGACGCTCTTCAGCTTCTCGGCCTCGTCCGCGGAGCGCTTTTCGGCGATGCGGGTGCGTACGCGGGCGAGCGTGTCGGCGAGCTTGTCCTCCTCGACCGGCTTCATCAGGTAGTTGACGGCGTTCGCCTCGAAGGCGCGCACGGCATGTTCCTGGTAGGCGGTAACGAAGACGAAGAGCGGCGGCTCGATCTCCATAACGCCCTTCACGACGCTGAAGCCGTCGAAACCGGGCATCTGGATGTCGAGGAAGACAAGGTCGGGCTTTTCCGTCTTGATCTTGCGTATCGCCTCGCGGCCGTTCGAGCAGGTGTCGATGATCTCGACATCCTCGAACTTCTCAAGACGCAGTTGCAGGCCCTGGATGGCCAGCTTCTCGTCATCGACTATGATGGTGCGAATGGTCATGCGCTGGTGTCTCGATCTGAAAAACGAAGCCGCGGCGCAAAGGTTTCCTTCACTCGGCCGCGGCGGCGAGCTTGGGCTGGGCGGGAGCCTCTTCTACCTGCTCCCGCCGTTCGACGGGTATCTCGATGATGACGGCGAAGCCTCCACCGGGTGGCTCCGTGGTTTCGAAACGGTGGTTCTCGCCATAGGCCTGGACAAGCCGGTCGCGGATATTGGCAAGGCCGACGCCGGTCGAGACAGGTTCGCCTCCATCGTAAGTGACGCCGGACAGCCTGTTGCGGGTAATGCTGCTTTGCAAGCCCGGTCCGGTATCCGAGACGGTAACGCGAAGTCTGTTCCCGACAAGCTGAGCCGCGATGGTGATTTCGGCCCCGCTTTCCTGCGGGGACACGGCGTACTTGATCGCGTTCTCGACAAGCGGCTGGAGCAGGAGCGACGGCAGGAGCGCCACTTCGGTCTCGGGATCGATGCGGAAATTGGTGCGCAGGCGGTCCTCGAACCGCATCCGCTCGATATCGAGGTATAGCTTCAGCGTCTCGACCTCCTGCGCAACCGTGACCCGCCCCGTCGGCTCGTTGATGAGCGTGTAGCGCAGGAACGACGACAGGCGGCTCAGCATCGCGTTCGCCGGCTCTGTCTGCTTCAGAAGAACCAGGGTGGAGATCGAGTTGAGCGTGTTGAACAGGAAGTGAGGATTGAGCTGGTAGCGCAGCATCGCCAGCTGCGCGCTTGTCGCCTGGTTCTCCAGCCGGATGAGCTGGTCGTTCTGTTCCTCGACCTGCAGGAAGAAATTGATCGCGTAATAAAGCGCCGACCATGCCCCGAGCAGCGTCGCATCAAGGTAGAACACGCCGATCAGCAACTGTGCGAAACTTGCCTCGCTTTCAGAGCGGTAGAGCGAGATGACCCATGCATCGATGAAGGCATGAAGGCCGACCGCGAACGGCAGCACGAGGGCGGTGACGCCCCAGGTCACGAGCGGGCGGCGGGCGATGAGCTGGCGATAGATGACCGCCAGGATCAGCGAGATCGAGAAGCCTGTGATCGTCGCGATGAGGACGAGGACGAGGAACGATGCGGGCTGGTCGTTGGCGACTGCCGACATCGCGCGCAGCAGCATCGCTCCGCCCCAGCCGGCGAACTGCAGCCGCCAGAACGCCTTGTTCTTGTTGGCGAAGAACGGCATCGGCTGGAACGGAAGTACGGCCATGGCGCTGTTTTAGCCCGAACGCCGGATTGCGCGAAACGGCAATGCGGTCCTTGCCGCCGATCTCATGCGCCGCCCTGTTCCTCGATGGCCCGCGAAAGCGTCTCGACCCCGACCGCCCCGGCCATGATGCTGTCGCCGACGATCCAGCTGGGTGTGCCGTTGAACCCTATTCGCCGTCCGAGATCGAGGTTTCCGGCAAGCTCGGCCTCGATTGCCGGGTCGCGCGCGTCCTGCCGGGCCCTGGCGAGATCGAGCCCGGCGGCGCGTGCGGCGGCTTCTATGGTGGCATCCGAAGGGCGCCCAGCCGCGAACATCGCGTCATGGAACGCGGCGTACTTGCCCTGCCGTGCGGCTGCGAGCGCCATGCGTGCGGCATCCGTGCTTTCGGGCGAGAGGATCGGCATTTCGCGCATCACGACCCTCAGATCGGGGTTGGCCGCGATCAGCTGCTTCACGTGCTCCACGCTCTGGCGGCAGTACCCGCAGGCGTAGTCGGAAAACTCGACGAGCGTGACCGATCCCTTCGGATTGCCGAGCACGGCACCGGGGAAGGGCGTCTCGACTTCGTCGCGGATGCCCGAAAGCTGTGCCGCGCTTTCGCGGCGCTGCAGGTTCTCCATCGCCTGCGGCAGGATTTCCGGATTCTCGAGGATGTAATCGCGCACCACGTTCTCGACCGCGGTCCGATCGCCGGGGCCGAGCGAGCCGCCGGAACCCGCGTGCGCGAACCAGCCGATCGCTCCGCCCAGCAACAGCACGGGGATGGCAAGAGCGAGCAGCCATTTCGGATCGCGGTACGTGGAGCCCCTGTCGGTCATGGTCCGGCGCTACCGGTTCTTCTTGCGACGTTCAATCTCGCCGCGCGCCTGCAGGGCGATGTCCTGTGCCCGCAGCCAGTCGGGCGAGCCTGCGGGAAGCCCCGCCTCGGCGGCCTCGGCGCTGCGCAGCGCCTGCGCGTACTGGCGCTGCATCACCTGTTGCTCGGCGCTGGCGAGGCGCGCGCGCGGCATGTCGCCGTTGGCCGCATAGACGACGCCGAGCTGGTACCAGGCGAAAGGGTTTTCCCGGTCGCGCGCGACTGCCGCCTTGAGCACGCGTTCGGCTTCGATGAAGTTCTCGCGATCCTCGGTGGCGATCAGCGCGTGCCCGAAAAGCGTGGCGATGAGCGGCTGGTTGCCCGTCATCTCGGTAGCGCGCCGCAACGGCTCGAGAGCTTCCGTGGGGCGCCCGTTCTCGAGCAGGATCTGCCCTTTCAGTTCGAGGAAATAGGGGTTGGCGGGATCGTCGGCGAGGAGGGCGTCGGCTTCCGCCATTGCCTTGTCGATGTGCGCCTGCTTGTGAAATGCATAGGCGCGGGCGTAGCGGGCCGGCGTGTCGTTCCGGGTCTCGGGATAGGTGCGCAGCGTGTCGTTCGGCTCGGCAAGGTAGCCGAACAGCTTGGCCTTGGCACGCGTGAACCGCGCCTCGAGCTCAGGATTGCTCGGCTCGTTCCAGGCGGGATCCTTGGCATAGGTGTCCGAAAGGGTCGCGATACGGTCGCTGGTCATCGGGTGCGTCGAAAAGAACTCGTCGCCGGCGCGGGGGCGGTATCCGTAACGGTATTCGAGGTTCTCGAGCTTCTTGAAGAACTCGATCGAGCCCCTTCCGCTGATACCGGCATCGGAAAGATACTGGGCCCCTGCGGCGTCCGCGCTCGATTCCTGTGAGCGGTTGTAGGCGAGGAACTTGCCCATCGCTGCCTGCTGGCCTGCCATCAGCACGCCCATTGCTGCTTCGCCGCCGCCCGCCGCCGCCGCAGCGGCCCCGAGGAGTAGCGACAGGATGCTGATGCCGCTGGCAGCCTTCCCGCCCGGGTTGAAGACGGCGTGGCCACCGGTGACGTGGCCGAGTTCGTGCGCGATCACGCCCTGCACCTCGTTCGCGGTGTCCGCGGCGTTGATGAGTCCGGCGTTGATATAGACCGCCTGCCCGCCCGCGACGAAGGCGTTGATCGAATTGTCGTTGATAAGGACGATATCGACATTGCGCGGGTCGAGCCCGGCAGCCTCTATCAGCGGCGCCGCCATGTCGTTGAAGAGCGCCTCGGTCTCGGCATCGCGCAGGATCGACTGCGCGGCGACAGGACGCACCGACAGTAGGAGAAGGACGACGAGGACGATCAGGCCTTGGAATGCGCGCATCTTGTCTTTCCCTAAGGCTCGCGGGCCTGAACCTGTGGTGAAGCGGCGGGATCGCTGCGGGCGGCCTCGACCACCGTTTGCGTCTCGCCGTGATCCGAAAACCCCAGCGAGCGAAGGAAATCGGCCTCGACGTCGTAGTTCTCGCCGATCCACAAGGGCACGCCCGCCCTGTCGATCGCCTCGAGCGCCGCCTGCTCTTCATCGCCGATCGCCGCTCCGGGCGCCTTGCGGATGAAGACGCCGGCGATGCTGTCAGGATGCGCCTGTACCGCCTCCGCCCAGGCCAGTGCATCGGCCTGTGTGCTGTCTCCGATCAGGGCGAAACGCATGCCTTCGTAGAATTCCACGAGCTTGCCGACTGCGGCGGCCTTGTGCCTCCCATGCCCCTTGCCGCCCAGCGTCGCCCGGTCGAAGCCCCAGTCGCGCAGCATCATCGGTCCCTGCGGCAGGCCATGCGCCTGTTTGAAGGCCAGGAGATAGTCGAACAGGTTCCACGGGCTGGAAGAAACGTAGAAGAACGGCCTGCGGGTTGCGGGCCGGGTTTGCCCCGCCACTCCGCCGCCGAGGCTTTCGAACAGTGCCGCCGCGCCGGGCACGGGAAGCCGCTCGCCCGGCATCTGCGCCAGTACGCGGCGCCAGTTGGAGAGCAGGTCGTGCGCGCCCGTTTCCATGATCGTGTCGTCGATGTCGGAGACCACGCCGAGGGCCTGTTCGCGACCGGGAGCGAGCACGTATCCGGCGACCTGCTGCGGCCCCTCCCGATTGATCCAGCGCAGGGTCACCGTCTCCCAGCTCGTCCGCTCGGGAAGCGGCCAGCCGGCACCCAGTGCCAGGTCGAAATGGCAAAAGCCCTCCCGGTCGGTCTTGCAGCGCGCCTCGACGGTCCGGCCGGTTTCGCTGCGCGCCTCGATGCCGACATCGAGCTCCGCGACTTCGTGCGAGGCGAAATGGCGAAACAGCGTCCGAAGCTTTGCGAAAGTGGTTTCCCGGTCCCAGTTCGGCGCGCGGGCGCGAAGGGCGCGGGCGGCCAGGACCAGCCGGCCGGTGTTCCGATAGCCGAAATAGGGACGGACGATGGCGGGGCGACCGAAGAAGGGCATCGATGCCCGTCTAGGCTACCGCTCCCCGCGTTTGAAGGGACATTGCACGTACATTACCGGCGTTTTCAGCCGATAAGGTGACGTGCCGCCTTCTCCAGAAGCGGTACATTATCTGAAATCTCGCCCAGGAAGACGACTTCGCCGTCGGGCAGGCGACGCGCAACGAGAAGTGTGAATTCCTCGCCCTCGCTCGCGACTTCGGCGAAAGTGCGCGGTTCGATCTTGCGCAGCTTGCGTGCGATACCCGGCCGAGGCGCGGTGATAAGAGCTTGCGGAGGATTGTCTCCCCTGCGCACGAGCCGCTCCTCGGCGACGAAGGCCTTGAGGCCGCCCGGCAGCGAAGACAGGTGGTCCTCCAGCGTCCCGCGCGCCATCCCGACGCGGTGCGCGTGATCGAGGGCGCAGGCATATTCCGCAAGACGCGTCTTGTCGTAACCGGCTCCGAACACCAGCTTCACGACCGGCGTCATCGGAGCGCGTTCCTGCACGGCAATTCCGGCATCTTCCAAGAGTGCCGCGAGCTGCTCGGATTCCCGCGCGGCCGAAAGCGAAAAATCGTATGCCCTGCCGATGGCGGCGTAGAGAGCGCGGCGTGAGCGCTCTTCACTGCAGCGGGCCGCTTCCGCGAGTTCGCGCGCGGAAGCAAGCGTATCCGCAAGCGTTCCGCAATCGGTGTCGGACACCGCCGTCGCCTGGCCGAACGAAGGTTCGGGGATTAAAGTATCCGGCTGCGAAAAGTCATCCGGTTCTATAGACTGCACGGGCAGCTCGGCGGGACCATCCGCCCACTCGGTCAGAGGTCCGTCCTCGCGCCGCGCCTCGGTGCGCGGCTCAAGCGCCTGGTCGATTTCCAGCAGGAGTTCGTCCGTGGTCTTCTGGTCGGCGAGTTCCTTCCAGTTGATCACGCCGTAGATGAAGTCGATCGTGTCGTCGTCGCTGGAAAACGGAAGCAGGATGCCCCGGTAGAGGATCGTCGTGCCGCGCTGATTGACGAATTCGGCCTCGAACCCGATTGGTGCCTGGTTGGCCAGAATCTGCATGTAATGGTCGGTGATGCGCGACAGCAGTGAGCGCGCCGGAACGTCGGAGAGCTGGCTGATGGTGCTGCCAGCGCCACATTCCGCTCCCAGCCTGTCGCCAAGGAACCGGATTGCCGGATCCTCCATGCCCGACGAGAAATCGAGAAGCACGCTGTAGGGCCCGAAGTCGGGCAATCGCTCCGGATCGAGATCCTCGATCGACGGAAAGTTGCGATCGGCCAGCATAGCGACCCAGAAATTGTAGGCGCGCACCTGCATGCGCCGCTCGTCCTGGCCGATAGCGACCGGAGGAACCTCGCGGTCGGATTCGTCGTCGGACAGATCGAAGTCGTGCGATTCGCCCGACCCGTGATCTTCCGGGAAATGTCCGCGCAAACTGTCCATGTGGCTTCCCCACTTGCCCTTTCGGCAAGCGTTCTCGCCCATCGTGGTGAATTAACCGTTAAGTGCGGTCAGGTTTATCGCAGGTTTTCAGAAGAGGTAGCGCATCTTGATCGACTGGTGCTCAGGTTCGCGCTCCACCGCGAAAGCGGCGCTGCGGAAACTGGGCGGGCCGAATCCTATCGGCGCATTGCGCGAGAAACCGTAGCCTTCGCGCGGGAACATGAGCCGCTTGTCTAGCCTGCCGTTGCCGTTTTCATCATGGACGATGGCGATGGCGTAACGGCCCGTCGGGACCCGTCCGAAATCGAGCTGCATGCCCTCTTCCGCCTTGAGGATCAGGGTTCGCGCTTCGGGATCCTTCTCGCAATCGGGGAAGGCGCCGGGCCGCGCCGTCAGGCAGGCGAGCACCTGCCCCTGTTCCGAGCGCAGGTTCGTGACGGTCGCGCTGACCTCTCCCGCCGGCATCGCCGCGCCGACAAGCAGCGGCACAGCGAGCGCGAGGCCTAGCGCGGCGTGGCGAGACCGCGATCGGTACTGCACAGGTGGTCCCAGAAACGGAAATAGAGCCCGTAATTGCATGAGTACTGCTCGTGATGGCGTTGATGATGGCTTGCGGTTATCAGCCAGTGGCCCAACCGCGAGTGAACGAGGCGGCGCGGGAAGATCTCCCAGCCCATGTGATTGGTGATCCCCATTACGGTCATCACGGCGAGTACCAGGCCGAGGACTCCGACGTGGATCGGAACCAGGAATACGAGGGCCGGGACGACGATGGCCCCGGTCAGCGCTTCTATCGGATGAAAGCTCATTGCCGCCCATGCCGTTGGCGGGCGGCTGGCATGATGGACCGCGTGCGCGGCACGAAATATGCGCGGCTCGTGCATGATCCGGTGCGTCCAGTAGAACCACGTGTCATGCGCGAAGAGGTATACGAATAGCGAGGCCGGCAACCACCACAGGGGCCAGTCGCCGATATCGGTGAAGATTCGCGTCCAGCCATGCGCCTGCCAGCCCCAGGCGACGATCCCTGCGGGGATGCCGTAAACGACCGCGGACATTGCCGACCATCCGATTTCGCGCCTGATCTGCGGACCGAGACCTTCGTAAAGGCCCGGCCTGGCACGTGAAGTGGCGAGCGCAAACAGGCCCGAAGTGGCGAAATAGCGGGCAAGGACGATGCCCGCCATAGCGATGGCGGAAAGCGCGGCCGCGGCCCATGCCGATGTCGTTCCGCCCATGTCCGTTTCCCGAGGTGCCCGAGGGCGACCTCTAGGATACGCGCCTGCGCTTGCCAAGACTTGCGTGCCGGTTGCGATACTGCTTCACGCTTGACAGGTGTACGAACCGCAGTCTCCCTGCACCGGGGTTTGCCGGATAGACGCCGCGACCGGCTGGTGTTCCGGTTGCCGGCGGACGCGCGCGGAAATCGCGGCGTGGCGGGACCTCGATACCGAAGCCAAGCGGGCTGTCCTCGCCAAGGTGCGCCAACGGTCGTTCTGGCGCAGGCTGTTGCGCAAGATGCGCTAGCTTTCGGTGCCCCACTGGACGGTGTACGGATCGGCCCCCGTCACCAGTCGCCGCAGCGAAGCGCGGGCTAGCCGTTCGACCTCGACCTTTCGCCGGGCGGCCGCAAGCCCGAGGAGCGGCGCGGGCCTGACGATCTCGGCATCGTAACCGTCGGCGACGATCACGCCGCACCTGTCCGGCAGGAACGCTTCGCCTTCCAGGCACCCGCGCTCCAGACCGGGCGCGAGGCCCCAGTAGAACCTGTCGCAGAATTCAAGGTAGTCAGGCCATTTTGCATCACCGAGAAGATCCGCGCGGCTGACCTTGATTTCGACGATGATGACCCGGCCCTTCCGGTCGATGCCCATGAGATCTGCGCGCCGTCCGCAACGAAGCGGCATCTCCGAAAGACACCAGACATCATTGCGAGCGAAGAGCCGGCAGATGCCGCGGGTCAGGTCCGATGCCGTCAGCCCGGCAGCGGTTTCAGTCCGGGTCGCGATAGCTGAAGAAAAGGCCATGCACCTTCATAGGAACATATGGCGAACTTGCAAGCTCTTCGCGTCAGGCGCGGCGGTACATCCCGTGGGCGCCCTTTGGCGGAGCGAGGGCAATCAGCGCATCCCGCGCGGCAAGGAATTCCTTCCACAGCGCCATGGCGGGCGCGCCGGTGTCCGCGCCCCTGGCGTGGACCGCAAGCAAGGCGGCCAGTCCCGGCTCCAACATCGCCGAAATATCGTCGATGCCCTGTTCGGCCGCTTCGCGGCGCCATCCCCCGGCGTCGCGCATCACGGCAGGGAAGTTGCGCACTTGCGCCGTCATTCGCTCGGGTTCGATGTCTGCGAGAGCGGCCACTGCCTGCGCGGCGTCGTGCAGCGCCGACCACCGCATGCTGAGCGCGCTGGCAGAACCCTGCCCGAACTGCGCCCTCCCCGATCCGGGAAGTCGCCCGCCGGTTCCCCGCGCGCTGGTCGTATCGAACGGTGTCGCGTCCATGATCCGAATCGCATACCGCGATTACGGTTGCCAAAATGCAAACGGTCGCCCGCACCGGCAATATCCGCTGGCCAGCCCGCACCCGCTCTGCTAACCGCTCCTGCCGCACGCACCCGTAGCTCAGCTGGATAGAGCGCTGCCCTCCGAAGGCAGAGGTCACAGGTTCGAATCCTGTCGGGTGCGCCAGGGCTGCGCCGGGGGCGGTCTCATTTGGGTTGAGACAGGCGGGCAGCATTGATAGTGGCAATCTATGTCAACGTGTGACCTGTGCGTCGTGCGAAACCGGGCGATCTGTTCGGCGCTCGACAGCGATGAGATAAAGGCGTTGAGCGCCATGGGCCGCAAGCGCGATCTGAGCGCTGGGGAATCGCTTATCTGGGAAGGCGAGGATTCGGTCCTGGTCGCGAACGTTGTCGACGGTGTCCTGAAACTTTCGACAAATACCGAGGACGGTCGCGAGCAGATCGTGGGTGTCGTCTATCCGTCGGACTTTATCGGGCGGCCCTTCGGCGGCACGACAGGGCACGGGGTTACGGCACTAACCGATTCACGGGTCTGCGTGTTCAGCAGGCGCGATTTCGACAACTTCGCGGCAGAGCACCCGGGGCTGGAGCGCAAGCTGCTTCAGCGGACCCTTGCCGAACTCGACAGGACTCGGCGCTGGATGCTTCTTCTGGGACGGCTATCGGCGTCCGAAAAGGTCGCTAGTTTCCTGCTCGAGATGTCCGAGCGGCTTGTCGAGCCGGGGTGTGCGACCGATGAACCTGGGGCGAAGCGCGCCTTCGTGCTGCCCTTTTCGCGCCAGCAGATTGCCGACGTCCTGGGGCTGACGATCGAGACCGTTAGCCGTCAGTTCACCCGTCTCAGGAACGCGGGCGTCATCGACCTGCCTTCCCGGCGCGAAGTCGTGATCCGCGATCCGGATGCACTTTCCGCCGAGGCGGGTTGAGCGGGCGGCTCCCTGCGCGCAGGGAGCCGGATTCCGGCCCACGCACTAAATAACGTTAGAAGCGGTAATAGACGCCGGCGCTGACGACCCATGGGTCGAGCTTGTGCTCGGTGGTCAGGACCTCGGTACCGCCCGCCTCGAAATGGGCGACGGTGTCCATGAAGTACTTCTTTCCGTCGACCGAGATGCCGAGGCCGGTGTCGTTGACCGGAATGTCGAGGCCTGCCTGTAGCGCGAACCCGACCTTGTTGCTCAGCTTGACACGATCGACGCCGAGAGCGGCCGCAGTTGCGCCGGGCTTTTCGTCGATGAAGAAGAACACCGAGGGGCCGACGCCGACGTAGGGCTTCACCGGACCGGCATTCAGGTGGTACTTCAGCGTGACCGTCGCGGGCAGGATCATGATGTGATCGATGAGCGCCGCGCCTTCCAGAGCGCCGACGCCCGAGGCGTGATGCTGGGTCAGGCAGCAGATCGTCTCCACCGACACGCTGGGCGTGGCGTAGTATTCGATCGCGACCGTCGGGATGACATTGTTGTTGATGTCGGTTTGCGCGCCCGGGGTGAGCGCCAGCGGATCGTTGCGAACCTCGGTAATCTCGCCATCGACGAGAACGCCGGTGCCGAGAAGCTTGACCTGCAGTTTGCCGTTGGGGTCGCCCGCGTGGGCGGGAGCGGTGAAAGCGGTAGCGGCCGCGAGGGCGGCCAGCAGCGTCAGTTTGCGCATTTTGCCTCATCCATCGCCGCAGTGTCCGCCCCGCGCGGACCAGGATTGTTGCGGCGGCGAACGGACCCTTCGAGCGTAACCGTCGCCGATTCCTTGATTTCGCGCAATATTCGGAAATGAGAACAAATTTCGATTGCGCGAGACGGCAATTTGATCCGCGTCAATGTCGCGGCGCAGCAAAAGCCCCAATTGCCGCCTGCATATTCAATCCATTGCGAGGGAAGGGGCATGGAAACCGTCCTCACGCGCGCCGGCTGGTGGCTGGCAGCGTTGCTTATCGCGGTCGTCGCCATGGCGGCCGCAGCCGATTCGGGATTTGCCATTCACATGGCAATCATCGCGCTCGCCGCCTTCATCGGCCTGTGGGTGAGCCTTGGCCGCACCGACTATGGCGCGCTCGCGCGGGGCTTCCTGCGCACGCCGGCGAATCCTGGCCGTTACGACGACGACCCGGTTCGGTGGGGCATCGTCGCCACGGTCTTCTGGGGCATGGCCGGCTTTCTTGTGGGGCTTTACATCGCTTTCCAGCTTGCTTTCCCCGTGCTCAACTTCGAGCCGTACCTCAACTTCGGACGGCTCCGCCCGCTCCACACCTCGGCGGTCATCTTCGCGTTCGGCGGCAATGCTCTGATCGCGACGAGCTTCTACGTGGTGCAGCGCACCTGCCGGGCTCGGCTGGCCTTCCCCGGCCTCGCCCGGTTCGTGTTCTGGGGGTACCAGCTGTTCATAGTGCTGGCCGCGACCGGCTACCTGCTGGGCATTACCCAGTCGAAGGAATATGCAGAGCCCGAATGGTACATCGACTGGTGGCTCACGATCGTCTGGGTCGCCTACCTCGCGGTATTCGTCGGCACGATCGTGCGACGCGCGGAACCGCACATCTACGTAGCCAACTGGTTCTACCTGGCGTTCATCCTGACCGTCGCGATGCTGCACGTGGTCAACAACCTCGACGTTCCTGCCAGCATCGTCGGCGCCAAGAGCTATCCGGTCTTCGCCGGCGTTCAGGGTGCGCTCGTCCAGTGGTGGTACGGCCACAACGCGGTGGGCTTCTTCCTCACTGCCGGCTTTCTCGCGATGATGTACTACTTCGTGCCGAAGCAGGCAGAGCGTCCGGTCTACTCCTATCGCCTGTCGATCATCCACTTCTGGTCGCTGATCTTCCTCTACATCTGGGCGGGACCGCATCACCTGCACTACACCGCGCTGCCCGACTGGGCGCAGACTCTCGGGATGGTGTTCTCGATCATGCTGTGGATGCCCAGCTGGGGGGGCATGATCAACGGCCTGATGACGCTGAACGGTGCCTGGGACAAGGTCCGCACCGACCCGATCATCCGGATGATGGTGATGGCGCTCGCCTTCTATGGGATGAGCACGTTCGAAGGGCCGATGCTGTCGATCAAGAGCGTCAACTCGCTGTCGCATTACACCGACTGGACGATCGGACACGTGCATTCGGGGGCGCTCGGCTGGAACGGGATGATCACCTTTGCGGCGGTCTATTACCTCGTCCCGCGGCTGTGGGAGCGCGAGCGACTGTATAGCCTGCGGATGGTGAACTGGCACTTCTGGCTCGCGACGGTGGGGATCGTCTTCTACGCCGCCAGCATGTGGGTTGCGGGGATCACCCAGGGCCTGATGTGGCGTGAATACGGGGCCGACGGTTACCTGGTGAACAGCTTCGCCGACACCGTCGCTGCGCTCCACCCGATGTACATCATGCGCGCGTTCGGGGGCATCCTCTACCTGGCGGGAGCCTGCGTCATGGTCTGGAACGTGTGGCTGACCATCGCTGGCAAGCTGCGCGAGGAAAAGCCGATGTCCGATGCGCCCCACGATCCCGAAGCCGACCGCCCCATCGCGGTTCTGGCCGAATAGGAACCGACCGATGACCACAATGACCGAACGGCACAAGAAGCTGGAGCGCAACGTCACGCTACTCGGCGTGGCCGCTTTCCTCACCGTCGCCATCGGCGGGATCATCGAGATCGCGCCGCTGTTCTGGATCGACAACACGATCGAGGAAGTCGATGGGATGCGGCCTTATACGCCGCTCGAGCAGGCGGGCCGCGACATCTACGTGCGCGAGGGGTGCTACGTCTGCCACAGCCAGATGATCCGTCCCTTCCGCGACGAGGTGGAGCGCTACGGGCACTACAGCCTTGCCGCCGAATCGATGTACGACCACCCGTTCCAGTGGGGATCGAAGCGGACCGGGCCGGATCTCGCACGCGTCGGGGGTCGCTATTCCGACGCCTGGCACGTCCAGCACCTCGAAAACCCGCAGTCGGTCGTGCCCGAAAGCGTGATGCCGCAGTACGGCTTCCTGCTCGACAGCGACCTCGATATCGAACCGGCTTCGCGCCTGAAGGCCCTGCGGACCGTGGGCGTGCCCTATTCCGATCGCGACATCGCACGGGCGATGGAGGACATGCGCGCGCAGGCGAATCCGGACGCCGATGCCGAGGACCTGCTCGACCGCTATCCCAAGGCGCAGGTTCGCGACTTCGACGGCCAGCCGGGCCGGCTAACCGAAATGGACGCGCTCGTCGCCTACCTCCAGATGCTGGGAACTCTGGTCGACGTGAACAGTGCGGCCGCGCAGGAGGAACTTGCCACGGAGACGGGCCGATGAGCGTCCACTCAACCTACGAGACGTTGCGGCACCTTGCCGACAGCTGGGGCTTGCTGGCCATGGTGATAGCGTTCCTCACGCTTGTCCTGTGGCCCTTCCGCCCAGGCAACGGCGAACGGCACCGCGATGCGGCGAACATGATCTTCAAGGACGAGAACGATGGCGAATAAGCGCATCGATGAAGCCACCGATACCGAAACCGTCGGCCACGAATGGGACGGGATCGAGGAACTAAACACGCCGTTGCCGCGCTGGTGGCTGTGGACGTTCTACCTGACGATCATCTTCGCAATCGCCTACATGATCGCGTACCCGGCCTGGCCGCTGATCGAGAAGGGAACGGAGGGCATGCTAGGCTGGACCAGCCGCGGCCAGCTCGCCAATGAGATGAGCGTTGCCGACCAGGCGCGTGCCACGGTGCGAGAACGGCTTGCCCGCATCCCGATCGAACGCCTTCCGGACGACAGCGACCTGATGCGCGCTGCGGTCAGCGGTGGCCGCGCCGCCTTCAAGGTAAATTGCGTTCAGTGCCACGGCGCCGGGGCGGCGGGCAGCAAGGGCTATCCGAACCTGAACGACGACGAGTGGTTGTGGGGGGGCGACCTGCGCGCGATCGAATATACGCTCGTCCACGGCATCCGCCAGCATGGCGACATCGAGACGCGCTTTTCGATGATGCCCGCCTTCGGGCGGGACGGGCTCCTCACCCCCGACCAGATCCGGGATGTAAGCAGCTACGTTCTGACGCTGTCGGGCAAGGAGGAGCAGAGCCCCGCTGCAAGTCGCGGCGCGGACCTCTTCGCGGCCAACTGCGTCGTCTGCCACGGCGAAAACGGGCAAGGGCTTCGCGAGTTCGGCGCCCCGAACCTTGCCGACGCGATCTGGCTTTACGGGAGCGACCGCGAGCAGATCGCCGCGCAGATCGACAATCCTTCGCACGGCATGATGCCATCGTGGAGCGGAAGGCTCGATCCGGTCACCATCAAGATGCTGGCGGCCTATGTTCATTCGCTCGGGGGAGGCGAAGACTTCGTGGAGGTCGCCGCAGACCCGGCGATAGAGGTGGATGAACAACCCTGACCAAACCCTTGTGAAGGACGGGGTCGAGAAGAGTGTGGACCCCGTCAGCAGCGCCGTAGCCGTGCCGGAGGCCGCCACTAGGCGGCACGAGCCGGGCGAACCGGCGCGCGTGCACCTGCCCGAAAAGCTCTACGAAAAGCGCAAGGCAGTCCATAACAAGCGGATCGACGGGCCTTTCCGCCGTTTCAAGTGGGCGGTGATGGTGCTCACGCTCGCGATCTATTACGTCACCCCGTGGCTGCGCTGGGATCGCGGCCCCTATGCGCCGGACCAGGCGGTCCTCATCGATCTCGCGAACCGCCGCTTCTACATGTTCGACATCGAGATCTGGCCGCACGAATTCTATTTCGTCGCCGGACTGCTCATCATGGCGGGGATCGGCCTGTTCCTCGTCACCAGCGCGGTGGGCAGGGCGTGGTGCGGGTATGCCTGTCCGCAGACGGTCTGGACCGACGTGTTCCAGCATGTCGACCGCTTCGTGGACGGGGACCGCAATGCGCGCATGCGGCTCGACAAGGCGCCGTGGGGTCCGTCGAAGATCGCGCGGCGCGCCTTCAAGTGGTCGATCTACCTGCTCATCTCGTTCGCGACCGGCGGTGCGTGGATACTCTACTTCGCCGACGCGCCTACGCTTTTCCGGGAATTCTTCGCGCTCGAGGCGGCACCGGTCGCCTATGCGACCGTCGCGGTCCTCACCGCCACCACCTTCACGCTGGGCGGGTTCATGCGCGAGCAGGTATGCATCTACATGTGCCCCTGGCCGCGCGTCCAGACCGCCATGCTTGACGAGAAATCATTGATCGTCACTTACAAGGACTGGCGCGGCGAACCGCGCGGCAGCGTCAAGAAGGCGGAGAAGAACCCCGGCAAGTTCGGCGACTGCATCGATTGTCTGCAATGCGTCGCCGTCTGCCCCACCGGCATCGATATCCGCGAAGGGCCCCAGATCGGCTGCATCACCTGTGCGCTGTGCATCGACGCCTGCGACCGCGTGATGAAGGAGACTGGCCGCCCGCGCGGGCTGATCGACTACGCGACCCTCGAGGACTGCGAGCGCGAGGCTGCCGGCGAGGAGCCGAAGCCGGCCTGGAAGACCATCCTTCACCCGCGCACCGTCGTCTACTTCTCGGTTTGGGCGATCATCGGCCTTGCGCTGCTGTTCGCGCTCGGCACGCGCAGCCGCACCGACCTGACCGTCGCGCCCGACCGAAACCCGCCTTTCATGCTGATGAGCGACGGATCGGTGCGCAACGCCTACACGCTCAAGCTTCGCAACATGCAGACCCGCCCGCGCCGGATGGCGATCGAGCTTGTCGGTCTCGACGGCGCGACGATGTGGAGCGAGGAAATCCCGATGGACAAGGCATCGCGACGGATCGTCCGCAATGTCCCGTCCGATTCGACCGAAACGGTCCGCGCCTACGTGATGGCTCCGCCCGATACGCCCGAACAGGAGTTTCACTTCCGGCTTCGCGCCCTCGACGAAGCTGGGGAGACCGACCTTGGCGAAACGCGCTTCGAAGCGCCCGGAGACGAATGATGGTGCGGGAATTTACCGGCAGGCACATGCTGGCGATCCTGGTCGGCGGTTTCGGCATCGTCGTTGCGGTCAATTTCACGATGGCAAGCCTGGCGAGTTCGACTTTCGGAGGCGTCGTCGTCAAGAACTCCTACGTCGCCAGCCAGAAGTTCAATGAATGGCTCGACGCCGCCGGGGAATCGGAGCGACTGGGCTGGCAAGTCGCGCTCGCCCGCCGCGAAGACGGTAGGATCGAAGCGCGAACCGGCGGCGTGCCGGCCGGCGCGACTGTCAGGGCGGCGGCTCGCCATCCGCTTGGCCGGATGCCGGATACGGCGTTGCAATTCGCGCCCGAGGGCAAGGATATTTATGTAAGCCGCGACCCGCTCCCGGCCGGCCGCTGGACGGTCCGTGTCGAAATCGCGCGCGGCGGCGAAACCTGGCGCGGGGAGCGCCCGTTGCCGTGAACGCGCATGTTGCCGACCTCGAACCCGCAGCCGAACCCTGCACCGACAGCCGTTTCACCGTGCCCGGGATCCGCTGCGCGGGATGCATCGGCAAGATCGAACGCGGCCTTTCGCAACTGCCGGGCGTCGCTGCGGCGAGAGTCAACTTCTCTGCCAAAAGAGTCGCGGTCAGCCATAATGCGCAGATTACCGACGACGACCTGATCGAGGCGTTGCGCGAGCTGGGCTTCGAGGCCGAGCGCGCCGCAGAAAACCCGCTCGCGCGCGACGATGCCGAAACGAAGCGATTGCTTCGCGCGCTGGCCGTCGCGGGCTTCGGCATGATGAACATCATGCTGCTTTCGGTCAGCGTGTGGTCCGGGGCAGAGGGACTGACCCGCGAGCTCTTTCACTGGTTGTCCGCCATCATTGCCGTGCCGGTGGTCGCCTATGCGGGCCGCCCGTTCTTCGCTTCGGCGGCGATGGCGCTTCGCTACCGGCGAACGAACATGGACGTGCCGATCTCGATCGGCGTGCTCCTTGCGACCGGCCTGAGCATCTACGAGACCCTGACGGGCGGCGAGCATGCCTATTTCGACGGAGCGGTCATGCTGCTCTTCTTCCTTCTGGCGGGACGTGTGCTCGATGCCGTGATGCGCGGTCGCGCGCGGTCCGGCATAGCGGCGCTGCTTGGACGGATGGGCCGTGGCGCTCACGTCCTGGAAGAGAACGGCGGAACCCAATGGGTCGCCGCCGAAGGGTTACGCCCCGGAATGACTATGCTCGTGGCCGCGGGCGAAGCGCTGGCCGCCGACGGGGAAATCGAGGCGGGCGAGACGACCATCGACGCATCGATGCTGACCGGCGAGAGCGAGCCGCGAGCGTGCAGGGCTGGCGACGCGGTTCATGCCGGAATGATCAATCTTGGCGCTCCGGTCCGGGTGCGCGTCACCGCAGTCGCCGACGACACGGTTCTGGCCGACATAGCGAGGCTCATGGACGAGGCCGGCCAGTCGCGGTCGCGCTACGTGCGCATCGCGGAAAGGGCGGCGCGCCTGTATGCGCCTGCGGTCCATTCGCTGGCGCTGCTCGCATTCGCCGGCTGGATGCTGGCCGGCGCCGGCTGGCACCAGTCCATCCTGATCGCAGTGGCCGTGCTGATCATTACCTGTCCCTGCGCGCTTGGGCTCGCCGTTCCCGCCGCGCAGGTCGCCGCGTCCGGCGCCCTGATGCGTCGTGGCCTGCTGATCAAGGACGGCAGCGCGCTGGAGCGGCTTGCCGAAGTCGACCGTGCCCTCTTCGACAAGACCGGCACACTGACGCTGGGTGAGCCGCGTCCGATCGATCTTTCCTTCCTGGGACCGGAAGACCGGGCCATCGCTCTCGCCCTCGCTCAGGCAAGCCGCCACCCGCTGAGCAAGGGCCTTGCCCGGTCGCTTCGAATGGGAGGTGTGCAGCCTGCCCTTCTCGAGGGGGTGGGCGAGGAAGCGGGAACGGGCGTACGCGGCAATTTCGGAACCGAGGCGGTGGCGCTGCTGCGCCCGGAGGGAGTGCTCGCCGGCCTCGCCGTCGACCTGGTGCGCGACGGGCGCCGGCAGACCATCGCCTTTTCCGATCCGCTGCGGAGCGATGTGCGCGCAACGCTTTCGGATCTTTCCGGACAGGGCATCGAAAGCGCCATACTTTCGGGCGATCGCAAGGAGGCCGTACGCGGCGTGGCCGAGGCGCTCGGGATCGCAGGCGAGGGCGGCCTCCAGCCTTCGGACAAGCTGTGCCGTCTGGAAGCCCTTGCGGCGCGGGGCCATCGCGCCCTGATGATCGGCGACGGCCTCAACGACGGACCGGCGCTGGCAGGGGCGCACGTCTCGATCGCGCCCGGCTCGGCGAGCGACGTCAGCCAGCAGGCGGCCGATGCGGTTTTCGTCGGGGAAAAACTGATGCCGGTTGCCGATGCGGTAAGGACTGCCAGGCGCACCATGAAGGTCGTCCGCCAGAATTTCGCATTCGCCGTTCTTTACAACGTCTTCGCCGTCCCGCTCGCCTTTCTCGGCCATGTGACGCCGCTCGTCGCCGCGATCGCGATGTCTGGCAGTTCGCTGGTCGTCGTCGCCAATTCGCTGAGGCTGGCGCGGAGCGAGCGATGACCATTCTCGGCTTCCTCATCCCGCTCGCGCTCCTGATGGGTCTGCTGGGGCTGGGCACATTCTTCTGGGCGATGCGCAGCGGGCAGTTCGAGGATCTTGACGGCGCCGCGAACCGGATTTTGCTCGACGAGGACCAAGGGGACGGTCCGCCATGAACCGGTTCGTGCGGATCGCCACGGGGATCGCCCTGCTTCCGGCGATGACCGGCCCGCTCCCGGTTGCGGCGGCGCAGCCTCTCGTCGCGCCGCTCTGTTCGGGAGGTACGGTGCAGATACCGATTCGCGCGCCGACGCCGGGTACGAGTGAGGCGCCGTGCTGCGCCAAGGGCTGCCATTCCGGAAGCAGGCGCAAGCGGCTTGATCGAACGCAATGAAGACGGGGCGGCTTTCAGCGAGGTAGAATGCCATGTGGCCTTACCACCCCGAACTTCTGGCGACGCCGGTACCACGCTACACCAGCTTTCCGACGGCCGCCGAATTTACCGACGCGGTGGGCACGGACGACTACGCCCGGGCGCTGTCGCGGGTATCGGGCGAAGTCTCGCTCTACGTCCACATTCCGTTCTGCGAAAAGATCTGCTGGTATTGCGGGTGCAATACCGGAGCTGCGAATCGCAAGGAACGACTGGCGAACTATCTCGACGCGCTGCAGGAAGAGATCGCGCTTGTCGCCGAGGCGCTTCCCGAAGGGGCGAGGGTCACGAGGCTCTCTTTCGGAGGCGGCAGCCCCAATGCGGTAAGTCCGGTCGATTTCGTCCGCCTGTTCAACGCCCTGACCGTCTGGTTCCGCTTCGGACGCCCCGAAGTCTCCATCGAACTCGATCCCCGCACCATGACGGAAAACTGGGTCGAGGTTCTCGCGTCGGTAGGGGCCACCCGCGCCAGCCTCGGCGTGCAGACCTTCGATGCGCAGTTGCAGGCAGCCATAGGGCGAGTACAACCCGCTGAGTTGATCGAGAGGACGACAGGCTGGCTGCGGCAGTCCGGAGTGACCTCGCTCAATTTCGACCTTATGTACGGCCTGCCCGGGCAGGACATGGCCGCCCTTCGCGATTCGATCGATCGCTCGTCCGGTCTCGGTGCCGATCGTATCGCCCTGTTCGGCTATGCTCACGTGCCGCACATCATCGCGCGACAGCGCCGCATCGATGCCGGGGCGCTTCCCGATCAGGACACACGGTTCGCGATGGCTGCCGAGGGTTTCGAAAGGCTTAGCGATGCGGGCTATGCGCCGGTCGGCTTCGACCACTTCGCGCTGCCCGGCGATGCCATCGCGGTCGCGGCGGAGCAGGGGCGGCTGCACCGGAACTTCCAGGGGTTCACCGACGACGCGGCGGATTGCCTGATAGGTCTTGGCGCATCGGCGATTTCCATCCTGCCCGGCCTTATCGCCCAGAACGAGAAGAACGCGGGCCGATATCGCATGAAGCTGTCGCAGGGTCGGTTCCCGGCCTCGCTCGGCGTCGCGAAGACTGCCGACGATGCGCGTCGGGGCGCGGTGATCGAGCAGCTCCTGTGCGACGGCAAGGCAATCGTTGCCGAGGACCTGCGCCGGGAAGCGGCACCTAGGCTGGCGCCTTTCGTGCAGGCGGGCCTGTGCGCGTTCACCGTTCGGGAACTCGCCATCGCTCCCGGCGGTTTACCTTATGCGCGCAGCATTGCCGCGCAGTTCGACCCCTACCCGCAGCATTCGCCGAGGAGGTTCAGTTCGGCGGTTTGAAGACTTGCGCGTTGGCTCTGATATTTCAGGAGGAGAAACGTGCCGATCTGGTTTTACCCGACATTGCTCGCCCTGTGCGCCGTCGCTTCGCTTGCGGCGGGCATCTGGCTCATGCTGCATCTCCAGGCGCTTGCTCACCTGTTCGCAGGCACCGCTGACGTCAGACCGGCGCCAAGCCGGCCGCGCGCTTCGCGCAAAGCCGTCATTTTCGCTGTCGCGCTCTTCAATGCAGGCTGGATCGCAAGCATCGTGATCTGGGCCTTTGCAATCGCGGGGTACGGAGCCGAAATCGGCAGCCCGCTAGGCTGATCCGGCCTTCTTGATCAAAATCAATGCCCTGCCGGCGCGGCGGGGCGAGAGAGGGGCTGGCAGTCCTGTCCGGCCGTTGCCACCTTCGGGTTGCTTCGCGGTCGGACCTGCTTCTCCCCAACTCGGGCGGCCTGCCTCGTGACGGCCGCCCGGTTTTTTTCCGGATCGACCACAGAAAAAGGCGACGCCGCGCGCCGCCTTTCCCTCTCCTCTCCCAAAAGGAGCAGGCCGGAGCGCTCTTACGCTCTCGACCTGAAATGACTTACTCGGGGCCGCCCGCGCCCTGCGAAACGCTGGCGCTGGCGAGGTGGTCTGCCGTCATGTAGGGGACGGGATTGACCGCATCGCCGCGAACGCGCACTTCATAGTGCAGGTGCGGCCCGGTCGACCGGCCGGTCGAGCCGACGAACCCGATGACGTCGCCCTTCTTGACCCGTTGCCCATCGGCAACGTTCAGGCGCGACATGTGCGCATAGCGGGTCTGGATTTCGCCGCCATGTTCGAGCGAAACGTAAAGACCGTAGCTGCCGTACCAGGATGCCTTGCTCACCACGCCGTCGGCGGTGGCATAGATCGGGGTGCCCGTGGGCTGGGCAAGGTCGACGCCCTTGTGGGCGCGACGTCCGCCGGTGACCGGATGATCGCGCATGCCATACGAGCTTGTCAGTCGGGCATCGTCGACCGGCATGCGCGACGGGATCGACACCGAAGTCATCGTCGCTGCCGAAACCTTGGACTTGGAAGCGGCAGTAAGGCCGGCCTGGCTGGTAGCCTCGGCAACGGCGGCAAGGGCCGGAACGCCGCTTTCCTCGAACTGCTGCCAGCTGTTGAAGAGCTTGGAGAACTCCTCGTCGTTGGCGCCGGTGGCGGGCTTTGCGCCCTGTGCCGCGCGAAGCGGGGCGGCAATGTCGGCGTTCGCGCTGCTGTTGGCTGCCGCCGGTGTCGCCGCGATCATGATCGCAGCTGCGGCGGCCCCACCGACCGCCTTGGAAATCTTTGAAACAAGAGTCTGAACGACCACTCGGAATACCTTCTTTTGGCGCCCGCTGTTTTCTGGTGCAGGCGTGCGACCGCAATAGTTTTCCCGCGACGCCGAAAGCGTCCCAGGCGTTCGTTCTGGAGATGGTCGGAAATACCCCCCGCCTTCTCGTCGAGCTTTGGGTACCCCTGCCAAAGTTTAATAGGCAATACCGGCGTAGAGTTCGCGCGATAAACCGGCAGCGTTACGCGCCGAATCGTTGAATGGACCGGAAACCCTTCCGCGGAAATGTTTTTTCACGAGGGTTTTCCACGTTGAATCAGGGGATTTGCCGCGCCGTTCGCAAACCTCGGCGAAATGGTTTGCGCCCACGCGAACGTGCCGGATTTCGTCGTCAAGGATTCGTTCCAGGATGCGTACTCCGGCCGAATCGCCTGCGCTCCGCATGCGCTCGATGGTCGTCGGCGTCACGTCGAGGCCGCGTGCTTCTAGCACCATCGGCACCACGGCGAGCCGCGCGGCGACGTCGTGGCGGGTTTCGCCGGCGGCGTCCCACAGGCCGCCATGGGCAGGAAGGTCGCCGTAGAAGCTGCCGAGAGCGCGGAGCCGCCTTTCGAGAAGGACGAAGTGCATCGCCTCGTCGGCGGCCACCGAAAGGAAGTCGGAGACGAAATCCTTTCCCATCTCGCCGCCGAACCGGCCTGCCATGTCGAGTGCGAGGTCGATCGCGACGAACTCGATGTGGGCCAGCGCATGGAACAGGGCGATTCGCCCCTTCAGCGACTGCCCGCGCCCGCGCTTGGGCATTTTCGTGGGCGGCAGAAGCTCGGGCCGGGCGGGTCGGCCCGGCACGTCCGGCATCGCGACGTCGAACCGAAACGGCAGCCGGCCCTTGCGCCATTCGCGCGCGACCCTCCGCGCGGCCATGACCTTGGCGGACGGCTCGCTTTCGGCAAGGGCGGAGGCGATGGCTCCGGAAACCGACGGGCTGCTCAAAGGGTTCTGGCGGCCTCCAGCACCGCATCGACATGACCCTTGACGCGGACCTTGTTCCAGACCTTCGCGATCCGTCCCCCGGCGTCGACCAGGTACGTCGTGCGCACCATCCCCATGTAGGTGCGGCCGTAGTTCTTCTTTTCGGTCCAGATACCGAGCGCGTCCGATAGTCCGCCTTCGGACGCGTCGCTGGCAAGCGGGACCGCAAGGTCATGTTTCTCCATGAACTTCAGATGTTTGGCGGGAGGGTCCTTGCTCACGCCGAGCAACGCCGTTCCCGCCTTTTCGAACTCGCCGGCAAGCGCGGTGAACTCCTTGTTCTCGGTCGTGCAGCCGGGCGTGTCGTCTTTCGGATAGAAGAAGACGACAAGCTTGCGACCACGAAAATCGGACGGCTTCACACTTGCGCCATCGGGCGTTTCCATCGCGATGTCGGGCATCGTGTCGCCTTCGCCAGGAAAGCGGGTTGGCTGTTCGCTCATTCCTCGATCTCCAGTTCCTCGCCCAGGATATCGCGCCATGCACGCGCGACGGTATGCCGCGCATCGCCGAGCACTTTCGGGATGTCATCCCATTCGCCGACGCCGCACGTCTTTGCAAGTGCCTCGCAGGCGGCCGGGAGCGGCTGTTTCGCATCGGGTGCGAGCAACCGCGCCGAGACCAGGAGGCGCGTCATCGCATCGTGGGCCTCGACCAGTTCCGGCGGCAGCAGTTCGCCCGCCACGAGTGCGCGCACCGCTTCGCCGAGATGCGGGGTAAGCGCGGTATGCTCGCGAAGTTGCAGGTAGTGGACCAGGAATTCGAGATCGACGAGGCCGCCCCTCGCCAGCTTGGCATCGAGCAGGCCCTTGGGCGGCTTGTGCTCTGCCATCGTCCTGCGCATGTCGAGCACGTCGGCGCGCAGCTTTTCCAGGTCGCGCGGTGCGGTCAGGACGGCGGCGACGATTCCCTCGAGCCGCGCCCGCGCGTCCGGAGAGCCGTAGAGCGACCGCGCGCGGGTGAGCGCCATGTGTTCCCAAGTCCAGGCCTGTTCCTTCTGGTAGCGCTCGAAACTGTCGAGGCTGGCGGCAGGAGGCCCCTGCTCGCCTGAGGGCCGCAGCCGCGTGTCGATTTCGTAAAGCGCTCCTTCTGCGGTGGGCACCGACAGCGCGGCGGTCAACCGCTGGCCGAGGCGATTGTAGTAGAGCGTTGCGCCGATGGGGCGATCGCCGTCCGATTCGCGCCCGGTCTCCCCGGTGAAGAGGTAGACGAGGTCGAGATCGGAAGAGTGGGTAAGCGCCCCGCCGCCCATCCGGCCGAGGCCGAGGATGACCAGCTCGCTTTCCGGGACCTGTCCGTGCTTGCGCTCGAATTCGGCGACGGTCGCGTTGCCGAGCGCGAGGATGGCGGCCTCCGCGATGCGCGCCAGGGCCGCCGATACCGCCAGCGGATCGGTGCTGCCTTCGACCAGCTGCACGCCGAGAGTGAATCGCGCGTCGCCCACCTTGCGGCGAACCCTGTCGAGCAGGCGCTCGTAGTCGTCGTCATCGGATGCCGCGAATTCCGCGGCGAGCGAGCGAACGTCGCCGGGCAGGTCGAAGGCACTGGCATCGATCAGCGGGTCGAGCAGGTCGGCCCGGCGGGCGAGTTCGTCGGCGAGCGGCGGTGCGATCGACAAGATACGCGCGAGGCGGTCGAGGAGGCCCGGCCGCGCTTCGAGCAGGCGGAACAGGTTGATCGCGCTGGGAAGGCGGGAGAGGAGTTGCTCCCACCGCGCGATCGCGCGCTCCGGTTCGGGCGCTTCGGCCAGCGCGGCAAGCAGGTCGTGCTGGATGGCGCCGAACGCCGCGCGCGCCGCGTCGCTTCGCAAGGCCTTCAGCTTTCCGGCACGCCATCCCGCAATCCGTTCGGACAGCGACTGCGGATCGGAAAATCCCATCCGTTCGAGTTCCACGGCAAGCGGCGCTCCTTCCGCGGCATGCCTGGTGGCGCTTCCCGACGCGGGCGTATGAGCGTCGATCAGCGCGTCGTAGCGTTGGGCAACGGCCTCGGTGATCGCAGCCAGTTCCTCGACCAGTTCGCCGCCCGTGCTCAGCCCGTCGAGCCTTGCCACCGAATCGAGCGCCTCCCGGTTTTCGGGCAGGCTGTGGGTCTGGCGGTCGGAAACCATCTGCAGCCGGTGCTCGACCTGCCGGAGCCGGTCGTAGCTTTCGCCGAGAAACTTCGAATCCTCGTAAGCGATCAGGTCCGCCTGGGCGAGCGCATCGAGCGTCTCGCGCGTGCCCCGCGTGCGCAGCGATGGATTGCGTCCGCCGTGGATCAGCTGGTGGGTCTGTGCATAGAATTCGATCTCGCGGATGCCGCCACGCCCTTTCTTGAGATCGTACCCGGGGCCGACCTGCGCCGCACCGTTCGATGCCGCGCGAATCTTGGATGTCAGCCGCGCGATTTCCGCTATCGCCCCGAAATCGAGGCTCTTGCGCCATACGAAAGGCCTTATCGAAGCGAGGAAAGCCTCGCCTTCGGCGATGTCTCCCGCACAAGGGCGCGCGCGAATGAACGCGGCGCGCTCCCATGCCAGCGCGGAACTTTCGTAGTGCGTCAGCGCTGCATCGAGCGAGATGGCGAGCGGGCTCACTTCGGATGCCGGCCGCAGACGCAGGTCGACGCGAAACACGTACCCCTCGGCAGTCACGTTGGCGAGCGTCTGGACGAGGGTGCGCGCGACGCGCTGTGCGGCTTCCCCCGGATCGTCGCGATCGCGCCGGGGCAGGGTGTCCGGATCGTATAGCAGGATAGGGTCGATGTCCGAACTGTAGTTGAGCTCGCGCGCTCCATGCTTGCCAAGCGCCAGCGCAATGAAGCCCTGTGGTTCCGAGTCGGGGGCGCGGCGGCGGATGGCATCGGCGATCGCGGCGTCCATCGCGCGGTCCGCGAAGTCCGAAAGCTCGCCCGTCACCCGGAGTAGCGGGAACGCGCCGGCAAGGTCGCCGATGGCAAGTGCCAGAGAAAGCGCAAGCTTCTCGCGACGCAATGCGACGCCCGTGTCATCGCAGCCGGCGCCGGCGGTCCTGGCACGGTCCAGCGCCTGCTCGCCATCGCCGCCCGCGAGTATCCCGGCCAGCTCCGGCAGCCTTTCGAGAGCCTGCGAAAGGTAGGGCGAATGCGCCCGTGCGCGCTCGAGCGCTCCGGTCCAGTCGGCGTCCATTGGCCTTACCTGCCGTGCGCAACCTCTTGGGGCAAGCCGGGTTGTAACCATGTCTTGCGTCTGGCAACTGGGCCCCAATCCATGTTTTTCGCGAAAGAGTTTTCCATGAAGCCGCTGATTATCGGCGCAGCTGCGCTGGCGCTTTCCGCCTGCGCGACGACGGCGCCTGCAACCGACTATGCCGCCCCCGCGTCCGCCGCGACCGGCGACATCCCCGACCTTTCGGTCGACACGATGAGAGAAATGACCCGCGTCCTTTCCTCGGACGAATTCGAGGGCCGGGCTCCCGGCACACCGGGCGAGGAAAAGACCGTCGCCTACCTCATCGAGAAATTTCGCGAGGCAGGGCTGCAGCCGGGCAACAACGGAAGCTGGGTGCAGGATGTCCCGCTCGTCGAGATCACCGGCGAGGAATTTTCCCCGCTGACCGTCAGCGGCAGCGGCCAGTCGATGCAGTTCGATTACGGCAGCCAGTACGTCGGCACGACCTATCGTGCCGTACCCTCCATCGACATCGACGATAGCGAAATGGTCTTCGTCGGCTATGGCATCGTTGCGCCCGAGAAGGGCTGGAACGACTACGCCGGCATCGACATGAAGGGAAAGACCGCAGTCATCCTCGTCAACGATCCCGACTACGAGACCGAAGCTCTCGAAGGCACGTTCAACGGGCGGGCGATGACATACTACGGACGCTGGACATACAAGTACGAGGAAGCGGCAAGGCAGGGCGCTGCCGCCGCGCTGATCGTGCACGACACGTTCCCCGCCGCCTATGGCTGGAACGTCGTCGAATCGAGCTGGTCCGGACCGCAGGCCTACGCGCAGACGGCCGACAACGGCATGAGCGAGACGATGATGAACGGCTGGATCCAGAAGGACGTGGCCGGAAAGATTCTCGCTGCTGCAGGACAGGATCTCGCGACGCTTTCGGCACGTGCCAGGCAGAAGGGTTTCCGCCCGGTCCCGCTGGGGCTTCGGGCCGATGTCTCCTTTGATAACTCGATCCGCCGCTTCGCATCGCGGAACGTCATCGGAATGCTGCCGGGCGCAACGCGTCCCGACGAGTACGTCCTCTATACCGCGCACTGGGATCACCTCGGCCGCTGCAAGCCGAACGCCGCGGGTGACGACATCTGCAACGGTGCCATCGACAATGCGACCGGAACGGCAGCCCTGGCAGCTCTCGGAGATGCGCACGCGCGCGCCGGCGCTCCCGACCGCAGCCTGGTGTTCCTGGCCGTGACGGCGGAGGAATCGGGCCTGCTCGGCTCCGAATACTACGGCGCGAACCCGGTCTTCCCGCTCGACCGCACCGTTGGCGGCGTCAACATGGACGCGCTTTCGCTGGCAGGTCCGGCGCGCGACGTCACCGTCGTGGGCGGCGGCAAGTCCGAACTCGACGGCTACCTCGACCAGGTCCTCGCAACCGAGAACCGCGTAGCGACGCCCGAGCCGACGCCGGAAAAGGGCTACTACTACCGCTCCGACCACTTCAGTCTCGCCAAGCGCGGAGTGCCGATGTTCTACGTCGACGGAGGCGAGGACCTCGTCGTTGGAGGACGCGAGGCCGGCGCGGCGGTCGCCAAGGACTACACCGAGAACCGCTATCACGGTCCGGACGACGAATTCGATCCCGGCTGGGACTGGTCGGGAGCGCTGGCCGACCTGCGCGTCTATTACCGGCTCGGCCGCGCGCTCGCCGAAACGGACGACTGGCCGAACTGGCTGCCGGGCGACGAGTTCCGCGCGATCCGCGACGAATCCTGTGCAGCTGCGGGGGGGTGCTGATGGCGTATCGCTATCCTCCCGAATGGCACCCCCAGGATTGGCTCTGGATCGGCTTCCCGCATGACGAAAGCGAATGGTCCGGCGTGCTCGAACAGGCGCAGGAACAGATCGCCGCGTTCGCCAACGCCGTCGCGGAGAGCGGCCAGGAAGTTCGCCTGATCGTCAGAGACGACGCGAACGAGGAGCGTGCGCGGTCGCTCGTTTCGAGCGCGGTGAAGCTCGAAAAGCGCATCTTCGGCGATATCTGGCTGCGCGATACCGGCCCGATCATCATGGCGGACGAGCAGGGCCGCCGCGTCGCGCGTCGCTTCGGCTTCAATGGCTGGGGCGGCAAGTACCTCATGCCCGGTGACCTCGCCATCGGCGCGGTCCTTGCCAACAGCGCCGGAATGGAGGCTCTGACCTCCGACTGGGTGCTCGAAGGCGGGGCGATCGATCACGATGGCAAAGGCTTCGCGGTCACGACCGAGCAGACCCTGCTCAATCCGAACCGCAACCCGGAACTCGACCGCGATGCAATCGGCGCACGGCTGGCGCGCGATTTCGGGTTTGCCAAGCTGCTTTGGCTCGGCGACGGCCTGATGAACGACCATACCGACGGCCACGTCGACAACCTTGCCCGCTTCGTGGGGCCGGGGACGCTCGCCGTTCCGACGCCTGCCGGAGACGATGATCCCAACGCAGAGGTCTATCGCGACGCGTACGAACGCGCCGAAGCTGCGGGCGGGATCACCGTTCGCGAGGTTCCTTCGCCCGGTCGCTTCGAGGTGGACGGCAAGATCGAACCGGCGAGCTACGTGAACTTCGCGATCACGAACAAGCTGATCGTGGTGCCGACTTTCGGCGTTGCCAACGACGATGAGGCGGTGGCGGCGATCGACGCGCTGTTTCCGGATCGGGAGACCATCGGGCTGCCTTCCGAGGCCGTCCTGAAGGGCGGCGGGGGCTTCCACTGCGCTTGCCAGCAGATGCCGATGCCGTTCGGCGCCGACGAGGCGGACGACGAGGAAGGCGGTAACCGGAAATAAACCATCCGGTTTAAGCAATTGGCAAAGGGCATGGGGCATACCCATGGTTCATGGCCCGTGCCCTCGCCCTTGCCGCCGCTCCTGTGGCCCGCCTCCAGGCAGAGATGCTCCGAGCGTCCCTGGTTGCAGGCTGTGCGCTCGCCCTCATCGCTGCAGGACAGGCGCTTCCGGCACTCTGAAGCCTTCGCGGCCGCCGACTTTCGACGAAAATGCTGCAAAGCCTCGCAGCGCTTAGCGGCGCTGCGAAGTGATGGTATGGTCGGCTCTCGCTGGGGAGTCGGTCGATGCCGTATACGCCATTCACTCTCGACGAGGTCCGCCGCATCTTCGTACAGTCCGAGCAGGGCACCGGTCATGCCGGAGCGCGCCACGTCGATATAACCAACGCCGCTATGTGGGACCGCATGCAGGGCTCGCGCGGTTCGCGCGCGGTGGCCGCGATCACGTCTTTCGTGAAATTCGACGATCAGCTAGGCGCCGCGCTCGAACTGCTCAACAGCCCTGCGAACGATGCAGCGCTCGAGCAGTTTCGCTGCGAGCACAAGCCGGGCCGCCCCTACTTCGCGATCCAGCATCGCCTCGCGGCCCCGGTCCAGATGCGTTACGCCATCGGGGGCGGCACACGCACCTTCCCGTGCACGCTGGTCAGGCTGATCCTGGAAAAGAAGTACGGGCGTCCGCGCAACATGCACGTCGTCACGTTCTTCGGGGAATTCGGCTGAAACTCAGCGCAGGTCTGGCGGCGTCGCCTCGGTCTGCAGCATGGCGATGGCATCGTCGAGCGAGACAACCTGCTGCCGCTGCTCGCCGAGCGTGCGGATGGCGACGGTGCCTTCCTCCGCTTCGCGCTTGCCGACGACCAGCAGGTGCGGGACTTTCGCCAGGCTGTGCTCGCGCACCTTGTAGTTGATCTTCTCGTTGCGCAGGTCGGTCTCGACGCGGATACCCGCCGCCTTCAGCTTTGCTTCGGCCTCGCGGGCGTATCCGTCGGCATCGGAAACGATCGTCGCCACCACCGCCTGAACCGGAGCCAGCCAGACCGGCAGCTTGCCGGCGAAATGCTCGATCAGGATGCCGATGAAGCGCTCGTACGACCCGAAGATCGCGCGGTGCAGCATGACCGGGCGGTGGCGTTCGCCGTCCTCGCCGATGTAGCTGGCATCGAGCCGCTCGGGCAGCACGCGGTCGCCCTGAATCGTACCGACCTGCCAGGTACGGCCGATCGCATCGGTCAGGTGCCATTCGAGCTTGGGGGCATAGAAGGCTCCTTCGCCCGGAAGTTCTTCCCAGCCGTATTCCTCGTTCTGCATGCCCGCTTCGGCGACGGCATCGCGCAATTCCTGCTCGGCCTTGTCCCAGTCGGCTTCCGATCCGAAGCGCCGTTCGGGGCGCAGGGCGAGTTTCACTTCGTAGCTGAAACCGAAATCGCGATAGACACTGTCGGCCAGCTTGCAGAATGCGCGCACTTCGTCGACGACCTGTGCTTCGGTGCAGAAGATGTGCGCATCGTCCTGAGTGAACTGGCGAACGCGCATCAACCCGTGGAGCGCGCCGTGCGGCTCGTTGCGGTGGCAGCAGCCCATTTCGCCCAGCCGGATCGGCAGTTCGCGGTAGGACGTGATGCCCTGCTTGAAGACGAGAACATGCGCGGGGCAGTTCATCGGCTTGATCGCCATCCAGTCGGCATCGGGTGCGACCCTGGGCGAGGCGGCGGTGTCCTCCGCTTCGACTTCCGGCACGATGTCTGGCACCGCGAACATGTTCTCGGCGTACTTACCCCAGTGGCCGGACTGCTCCCACTGGCGCACGTCCATCAGCTGCGGGGTCTTGATCTCGCGATATCCGGCGCCGTCCATCTTGCGGCGCATGTAGGCTTCGAGCTCACGCCAGATGCGATAGCCGTTGGGATGCCAGAAGACCGAGCCGTGCGCTTCTTCCTGCAAGTGGAACAGGTCCATCTCGCGGCCCAGCTTGCGGTGGTCGCGCTTGGCGGCCTCCTCGAGCCGCATGAGGTGCGCGTCTAGCTGCTTCCTGTTGAGCCAGCCAGTCCCGTAAATCCGCGTCAGCTGCGCGTTCTTCTGGTCGCCGCGCCAGTATGCTCCGGCGACGCGCATGAGCTTGAAGGCCCGGGGATCGAGCTTTCCGGTGCTTGGCAGGTGCGGGCCGCGGCACATGTCGAGCCAGTCGCTGCCCGACCAGTAGACGGTAAGTTCCTCGCCCTCGGGCAATTCGCGGGCCCATTCGGCCTTGAACGTCTCGCCCTCGGCATCCCACTTGTCGATCAACCGGCGGCGGGTCCACACCTCGCGCCTCAGCGGTTTGTCCGCAGCGATGATCTCGCGCATCTTCTCCTCGATGGCGGGCAGGTCGTCCATCGAGAACGGGTCGCGCGTATCGGGCGCCTTCACGTCGTAGTAGAACCCGTCATCGGTTGCCGGGCCGAAGGTGATCTGGGTACCCGGCCAGAGCGCCTGCACCGCTTCTGCGAGGACATGCGCGTAATCGTGCCGCACCAGTTCGAGCGCCTCGTCCTCGTCGCGTGCCGTGATGAGTGCCAGTTCGCTGTCGGCGTCGAACGGGCGGTCGAGATCGCGCACCTCGCCGTTGACCCTGGCGGCAAGCGCGGCCTTGGCGAGGCCCGGACCGATCGCGGCGGCGACATCGCCGGGCGTAGAGCCCGCCGGCATCTCGCGCATGGAACCGTCGGGCAGGCTGATCTTGAGGACTTCGGTCATGGATTCTCTTCGACTTCGATGGAGTTGGCCTTTGGCAGAAAGCGCCGCTTGCCGAAAGGGGCCGATTCTTACGCGGATGAATGCGGAAAACGGGGACAGGCGACATGCAAACACGACAAAATGTAAAACACGCTTGACTTCACGATGCTGGTAAGACAAGGTCACTTTACATCATAGCAAGGGAGCTTGACCATGTCGATTTTCTGCCGCCCCGCCGCTGCCGCCCTCGTGTGGGCCGCGGTAATCCTTCTCATCGCGCTCGGCTCACAGTCCGGCCTGGTGACGCGCGACGCCGCGCAACTGCTGGTCATCACCACCCCCGCGATTGCGGTCGTGGCAATGAACCGCGGAAACGTTTCCTGCGTCCAGACGCGGCGGATGGCATGAACGCGCCCAGACCAAGGAGCGCCTGGAAGCGCTTTTGCCGCATCAGCCCGGACTGGGTGTTCGGTGCAATGCTTGTCCTCGTGCCACTCGTGATCGCAAGGGATTGGCTTTGGCCGGCTAGCGACGGCGACGGCAGCGATCCCCGAACCCTGGCCCTGCTGTTCGCCATCACGCTTGGCTGCGGGATCGTGGCGGCCATCGCGTCGCGCTTCGACCGCCGGATGATCGAGGATTTCCACTACCGGCTCATGGCCAACGGCGCGATCGTGGGTATCGTGGCGATGATGACGGTGGTCATCGTCTTCGACGTCTTGGTCGGAGACGTGGATGCGCTGACCGGCAAGGACATCATCCTCGTCCTGACGACCGGCTGGGCCATCGGATATTTCTATCACCGCTTGCGGGGGCTCGACGCGTGAACAACCGACTTCGCGTGCTGCGCGCCGAACGCGCGTGGAGCCAGCAGGAACTGGCCGACCGGCTCGACGTCTCGCGACAGAGCGTCAATGCCATCGAGACCGGCAAGTACGATCCGTCGCTACCGCTTGCCTTCCGGATAGCCGATGTCTTCGGCCTTGCAATCGAGGAGATTTTCCTGCGCGACTGACGGCGCGCGAGATCGGCTCGAATGCCCGATACAGCGGCATCCGCCCTTGCCCGGACCGCGACGAGCGCCCACGTTGGCCGGCAATGACAGAACTTGCCTTTCACGAAATGCCCGACGGGCGCCGCATCGCCTACCGCCTGCTGACCGGAGTGGGGCCCGCCATCGTCTTCCTGCCGGGCTACAAGTCCGACATGGCAGGGGGCAAGGCGACCGCGCTCTTCGAATGGGCACAAGACAAGGGCCGCGCCTGCCTGCTTCTCGATTACTCGGGCTGCGGCCAGAGCGGCGGGGACTTCGCGGACGGCACGCTTTCGCGCTGGCGCGACGAAGTCCTCGCGCTGGTCGAGGCGCATTGCGACGGGCCGGTGATCCTAGCAGGCTCGTCGATGGGTGGCTGGCTGATGCTGCTCGCGGCACTCGCACTCCCGCCCGGCAAGGTTGCAGGCATGATCGGCATCGCTGCGGCGCCCGATTTCACCGAGTGGGGCTTCGACCGCGCGCAAGCCGCGCTGCTCAAGCGCGGAAAGGCGATACACGAGGAAAATCCCTACGGGCCGGAGCCGACGCCCACGTATCCGGGGTTCTGGGCGGACGGCCAGGAGCAGCTCCTGCTCGGGCAGGAAATCGCCCTCGATTGCCCGGTCCGCCTGCTGCACGGCCAGGCCGACGCCGACGTGCCATGGGAAGTCTCGCTCAAGCTGGCGGCGGCGCTGCATTCATCGAACGTGCAGGCCACTTTCATCAAGGACGGCGACCACCGCCTTTCGCGCGATCAGGACATCGCGCTTCTCTTGCGCACCGTCGAAACACTGGTGGCCGAGGCGGCCTGACGTGGAGCCCTCCCGATGTCTGTTTTCCTTGCACTTCTCCTTCTCGCCCAGGTCGGCCCGGTGACCGCGCCGGGCATGGACGATCCGACGCAGCTTCCGCCCGAGATCGTCGAGCGCAAGGAGCGGGAGGCGGCCGCTCCCGTCGTCGACCAGCCGGAGGAAAGCCGGGCAGTGAAGCTCGACATATCGCCCGATCTTGCACAGTGCCTCGTCGAAGCGAACGAGGATCCGCTCGCTGCCGCCGAAGCCTCGCGCGAATGGTTCGACGCCTCGCAGGGGCGAGAACGTGCCGAGGCCGGGCATTGCCTCGGCGTCGCACTGAGCAGGCTCGAGCGATGGGAGCCGGCCTACGTCGCCTTCGTCGCGTCGCGCGACAACTCAGCGCCGGAGGACCTTGCGGCGAGGGCGCGTCGCGGATCGATGGCGGGCAACGCCGCGCTGGCATCGGGTGACGCGCGCGCCGCCCTCGACGCGCTGGAACTTGCCGAGACCGACGCGAGAAACTCCGAACAACCAGACTTCGCCGGCGAAATCGCGCTCGACAAGGCACAGGCGCTCGTCGCGCTCGGCCGCGAAGAGGAGGCGGCGCGTTCGCTTGCCGTAGCGCGAGCCGCCCTGCCGGAAAGCGCGCAGGCCTGGCTGCTTTCCGCAACGCTTTCGCGGCGGATGGGAGACCTGGCGTCGGCGCAGACGCAGATAGAACGGGCCGCCGAGCTGATGCCGATCGCTCCCGACATCGGGCTCGAAGCCGGGGTGATCGCCGTGCTTTCCGGACGCGACGAGGCAGCGCGAAAGAGCTGGCAATCCGTTATCGATGCCGCGCCCGAAAGCGATGCGGCCCGCGTTGCGCGCGGTTACATCGAACAGCTGGAGGCTTCATGATCCCCGTCACGCTCCTCGATCTCATCCCCATCCGCGAAGGCGGCACACCCGCCGAAGCCTACCTTGAGGCAGCCCGGCTTGCGCACGCGGCCGAGGAAGCGGGCTATCACCGCTACTGGGTGGCGGAGCATCACGGGATGGAGGGGATCGGCGGAGCGGCGACGTCGGTGGTGCTTGCGCATGTCGGTCATGCGACAAGTTCCATCCGCATCGGCGCAGGCGGCATCATGTTGCCGAACCACAATCCGTTCGTGATAGCCGAACAGTTCGGCACGCTCGAGGCGCTCTTTCCCGGTCGTATCGATCTCGGCCTCGGCAGGGCACCCGGCGCCGATGGCCGGATCGCCCAGGCATTGCGCAAGGACCTGATGCGTGCGGCGGAAAGCTTTCCCGACGACGTGGTCGAACTGATGGCGCGGTTTTCCGGCGATCCCCGGCTGCCGCTCGCGACGACGCCCGGTCACGGCGCCAACGTGGAGATGTGGATTCTCGGGTCGAGCCTCTTCGGCGCGCAGCTTGCCGCGCATCTCGGCCTTCCGTACGCCTTCGCCTCGCATTTTGCGCCGACGCACCTCGACGATGCGTTGCGCGTCTATCGCGAGCGCTTCCAGCCGTCGGACCGGCTTGACAGGCCTCACGTCGCCGCGGCGATGACGGTCATCGCTGCCGACAGCGACGAGGAGGCGAACTATCTCGCAAGCTCGCTCGAGCAGCAGTTCGTTTCATTGCGTCACGGCACGCCCGGCAAACTGCAGCCCCCGGTCCGGGGCTATCGCGAGAGCCTGTCGCCGCACGATGCCGCGACCTTGCGCTTCATCCGCACCGCCAGCGCCATCGGTTCGCCCGCTTCCATCCGCGAGAGCGTTCGCGCCTTCATGGAGCGCACCGGAGCCGACGAACTGGTATTCGCAGGATCGATCCACGATCCCGAAGCGCGCATCCGCTCTGCCCGGCTGGCGATGGAGGCAGTCTCCGAACTGGAACCCGTCGGCGAGCCGGGCTAGGGCAACAAGACCGCGACACGTGCATTAGGCACACAATGCCGTGTCGCAACGCCGGGAGAGGGACATGACGACGCTTCAGGCCGAGCCGGAAGCCACTGGCCTTGCCGCGAGGATCGCGGAAAGCCTTCGCGAATCGTTGCTGCCGGGAGAGCCCGGCTTCGACAGGATGGAGCTGGACGAAGCGGCCCGCTTCCTGGTCGATGCCGCCAGCAGGCGGCGGCGCGGCGAACCTTCGATCGCAATCGAATCGGTCACCGGCCCGATCGGGAAGCGCCTCACCCGCATCGCCGTCGTCAACGACGACATGCCCTTTATCGTCGATTCGCTTGCCGCCGCGCTCGACGCGCAGGGGATCAAGATCGACCGCATGGTCCATCCCATGGTCAGGGCCGAGCGCGATTCGGATGGCTGGCTGCGGTCGCTGCCGCCGCGCGGATCAGATCAGGGCCAGCGCGAATCGCTCGTCTACATCGAAGCCAATCGCGTCGATGCCCGTTCCCGGGTGAAACTGCGCGCCGGGATCGAGGCGACCCTCGCCGACGTGCGCGGCGCGGTGACCGACTGGCCCGAAATGCAAAAGGCGATGATCGCCGATGCCGAGAAGCTGGAAGCCGCCGGCGGCGGCGATGCCGAAGGCGGTGCGCTCCTGCGCTGGCTCAACGACGGCATGCTCACCCAGCTCGGACGGGTGGAGCGGCACCGCGACGGTAGCCAGACCGGCGCACTGGGGATCTGCCGGGAAGGCGCGACCGAGCTTCTTGCCGACCGCAGTTTCGAGCGGGCGTTCGAATGGTTCGACGAGGGCAAGGGGTTTGCGCCACTCACCGTCAAGGCCAACCGCCTCAGCCGCGTCCATCGCCGGGTCCCGCTCGACCTGTTCATCGTGCCCGTCGTCGAGCATGGCAGGACCGTCAGCCTCTCGGTGCACGCCGGAATCTGGACGAGCGCCGCGCTCGCCGCCCCGCCGGTCGAAGTGCCGCGCATGCGCACGCAGATGGCCAATATCATGGCGCGCCTCGATTTCGAGCCGTCGGGCCACACCGGCAAGGCCTTCGTCCATGTGCTGACCCGCCTCCCGCACGATGTCCTGATCGGTTTCGACGAAGCGCAGATGGAGCGCATCGCGACGACGATGGTCAGCCTGACCGACCGCCCGCGTCCGCAAGTCGCGCTGGTGAGCGCGCCGCTCAAGCGTCATCTTTTCGCCTTCGTGTGGCTGCCGCGCGATGCCGTTTCGACCGCGTTGCGCCTGCAGATCGAGGCGATGCTGCAGAACGCGGCGGACGCCCCGGCACTCGACTGGGCACTGGAAGTCGACGGCAACCTGGCACTCTATCGAATGGTCCTCGACATTCGCGACGGTGCCGAGCCGAGCGACGAGGCGCCGCTGTCCGCCCAGCTGGAAGCGATGGTTCGTGGCTGGCCCGAAGCGGTGGAGCGCGAACTTGCCCGGAGCGAAACGCCGACGCGCGCGGCGGCGATCGCAGCGCGCTATGCCGAGGCGTTTCCGCTCAACTACCGCACGGTCTACGGCCCCGCCGAGGCCGCAGCCGACATCGAGCGCCTCCGCAGGCTTCCCTCGAGCGAGGGTCCGACGTCCTACCGTAATGCGCGCCTGCATTGCCTCGATGGCTGCGCGACCGGTCGGCTTCGCCTAAAGCTCTACCAGAAGAGCGGCTCGTTGCCGCTTTCCGATGCCGTCCCGATGCTCGAGAATTTCGGCTTCCGCGTCGCGGGCGAAGTGCCGACGATGCTCGAGACCGGCGACCTCGGCGCGATCCACGATTTCCTGCTCGAATTGCCTGTAGGCCTCGACAGCGAGGCCCTGCTTTCGCGCTCTCATCCCATCGAGAACGCGCTTTCCGCCGTCCTCAACGGCGAGGCCGAAGACGATCCGTTCAACCGGCTGATAATCGCTGTGGGCCTTCAGGCGCACGAGGCCAACTGGTTGCGGGCGATCTATCGCTACCTGCGCCAGACCGGTATCACCTACGGCATCGCTACCGCGGTCGACGCGCTGCAGAATGCCCCGAAAGTGACGCGCGGCCTCATCGGCCTGTTCCGGTCCCGCCACGATCCCCACTTCGACGGCGAACGCCTAGACGCAGAAGCCCAGGCCTCGGTTGCCATCCGCGAAGGCTTGGCCGACGTCACCGCGATCAACGACGATCGCCTGCTCCGGCAGTACCGCTCGATCGTCGAGGCCACGCTGCGCACCAACGCCTTCATGCAGCCGGGCGTAACCTCGGGCGACGTCGCACTGGGCTTCAAGATCGATTCCGCGCTCGTGCCGGGTTTGCCGAAGCCGGTGCCCTGGCGAGAGATCTTCGTATATTCGCGGCGGGTGGAAGGCATCCACCTTCGCGCCGGCCCGGTCGCTCGCGGCGGCCTTCGCTGGTCCGACAGGCGCGACGATTTCCGCACCGAGATCCTCGGGCTGATGAAGGCGCAGCGCGTGAAGAACGCGGTCATCGTGCCGACGGGCGCGAAGGGCGGCTTCTATCCCAAGCTCCTGCCAGATCCCGGCCTCGACCGCGAAGCGTGGGCGGCCGAGGGCAAGGCCAGCTACAAGATCTTCATACGCTCGCTGCTGTCGCTCACCGACAACCTCGTCGGCGGCGAAGTCGTCCATCCCAGCCCGATGGTCATCCGCGACGGCGACGACCCCTATTTCGTCGTCGCGGCCGACAAGGGCACTGCCAGCTTCTCCGATACCGCCAATGCCATCGCGGACGAGCACGATTTCTGGCTCGACGACGCTTTCGCGAGCGGCGGTTCGAAGGGCTACGATCACAAGGCGATGGGCATCACGGCCCGCGGTGCCTGGGTATCGGTGCAGCGCCATTTTCTCGAGCGCGGCGTCGATGTGCAGACCGACACCGTCCGCGTGGCCGGCTGCGGCGACATGTCGGGCGATGTCTTCGGCAACGGCATGCTGCTGTCGAAGTCGATCCAGGTCGTGGCTGCTTTCGACCACCGGCACATTTTCATCGATCCCGATCCCGATCCCGCCCGAAGCTGGGACGAGCGGTCGCGGCTGTTCCAGTTGCCTCGTTCGAGCTGGGACGATTACGACAAAGCGCTGATATCGAAGGGCGGCGGGGTCTTTCCGCGCTCGATGAAGCGCATAGCGCTCTCGCCTGAAATCCGTGCTGCGCTGGGCGTGGAGTTCGAGGAAGCCGATCCCGACACGCTGATCTCGGCGATCCTGAAGGCGCCGGTCGACCTGCTCTGGTTCGGCGGCATCGGAACCTACATCAAGGCTGCGAGCGAGAACAACGTCGAGGTGGGCGATCCGGCGAACGACACGCTGCGTGTCGATGCCGAGGACGTCCGCGCCCGGGTCGTCGGCGAAGGCGCGAACCTCGGCGTCACACAGGCCGGAAGGATCGAATTCGCGATCCGGGGCGGCGCCATCAATACCGACTTCATCGACAACTCGGCCGGTGTCGACTGCTCGGACAACGAGGTGAACATCAAGATCGCGCTGGCCGACGCCAAGCGATCGGGGGCGCTGACCGAAGCGGGCCGCGTCGAACTTCTTGGCGAAATGACCGAGGAAGTCGCGCGTCTCGTGCTCGAGGACAACCGGCTGCAAGCCCTCGCCCTTTCAATCGCGGAGACGGGGCGGAGCGACACCCTGCCGTCCTTCCTGCGGCTTATAGAAACTCTCGAAGAGCAGGGCAGCCTCGACCGCAAGACCGAGGGACTGGACGATAGCGAGACGCTCGCGCGGCGCGCGACCGAAGGGGGCGGGCTAACCCGGCCGGAACTCGCCGTGCTGCTGTCGTCTGCCAAGCTTTCGCTGCAGGCCGCGATCGAGGATTCTCCGCTTCCCGACGATCCGTGCCTAGAGGAAGACCTGGTCGCTGCATTCCCGTCGGCGATGCAGGACCGCTTCGAGACGGAGATCCATCACCACCAGCTGCGCCGCGAGATCATCGCGACGAAGCTGGCGAACGAGATGATCAACCGCATGGGCCTGATCCACCCGTTCGAGCTGTTCGAGGAAGAGGGCGCTGCACCCAGCCATCTGGGCGCGGCGTTTGTTGCCGCAGAACGCCTGTTCGAAATGCCTTCGGTATGGCGCGCGATCGAAACCGCGCAGATGCCCGAGAAGGCGCGGCTGCTCCTGTTCGACCGCGCGGCTGCCGGACTGCGGCCCCATATCGCCGACCTTCTGCGTGCCGGCGCGGGGTCCATCCAGCCCTCGGAACTCATCGAGAATCTCGAAGCGGGCATCGCCGAGCTCAGGGGGATCGTCGCCAATGCTCTAAGCAGCCAGGCACGGGAACACACCGAAGTCCTTTGCGCGCAGCTCGTCGAGGCCGGTGCGCCCGAGGCCGAGGCGAAGCTGGTCTGCGAGCTCTACGACCTCGACGGCGCGGTCGGCCTTTCGGGGCTGTCCAGCGAATGCGGAATGCCTGCCACGGTCCTTGCCGAGGCCTTCGTCGAGGTGGGCCATCGGCTGAGCCTCGACTGGACGCAGGGAATGGCGATGCGCATGGCACCGACTGACCCGTGGGAGCGCCTCCTGGTCGGCGGGCTGGCGCGCGATTTCCAGCAGATGCGCCTCGATTTCCTGCGCCGGATCGCGGGCTGCGACGGGCAGCCGGTAGACGAGGTTGTCGCATGGGCCGAGGCGCAGGCACCGGCGGTTGAGCAGTTCCGTGCCATGGTGGACCGGGCGCGCGGGGCAGTGGCGGTTACGCCCGCGATGCTTGCCCAGCTCGCAAGCCAGGCCAGAAGCCTGCTCGCGCGATAGCAAAAAATGCGCTCGATCAAGGCGGCGGGCAGGTCAGGCGAGCACAGGGGCAATTGACCGGGAGCCGATTATTTCCGAACGGGGGAAAATGGAAAACAAAGCAGACGTCGTCATCGTGGGAGCGGGACATGGCGGGGCGCAATGCGCCATCGCCCTTCGACAGAACGGATTCGAGGGTTCGGTCGTAGTCGTCGGACGAGAGCCGGAATATCCTTACGAGCGCCCGCCCCTTTCCAAGGAATACTTCTCGCGCGAGAAGGCCTTCGACAGGCTCTACATCCGCCCTCCGACCTTCTGGGCTGACAAGGAAATCGACTTCAGGCTGTCGGTCGAAGTGACAGCGGTCGATCCCCAGGCAAAGGACCTGACGCTGTCCGACGGCACGACGCTGGGCTACGGCTCGCTTGTCTGGGCGACGGGCGGGGATGCTCGCCGCCTATCGTGCAACGGCGCTGACCTGGCAGGTGTCCACACCGTCCGCACCCGCGACGACTGCGATCGCCTCATGGCCGAAATCGACGACGGGACACGCAATATCGTCGTCATCGGCGGCGGGTACATTGGGCTTGAGGCTGCGGCTGTCCTGACCAAGCTCGACTGCAAGGTGACGCTGCTCGAGGCATTGCCGCGCATCCTCGCTCGCGTGGCCGGGCCGGAACTTTCCGACTTCTACGAAAAGGAGCACCGCGACCACGGGGTGGACTTGCGCACCGACGTGAAAGTCGACTGCCTCGAAGGCGACGGCAAGAAGGTGACCGGCGTGAAGCTCGACGACGGTACCGTCATTCCCGCCGAGGCAGTGATCGTCGGCATCGGCATCGTGCCCGCGGTTGGCCCGCTGATGCTGGCAGGGGCCGCAGGAGCCAATGGCGTCGACGTGGACGAATATTGCCGCACCTCTCTGCCCGACGTCTACGCGATCGGGGACTGCGCGGCGTTCGGTTGCGATTACGCCGGCGGCCAGGTCATGCGAGTCGAATCGGTCCAGAATGCCAACGACATGGCGACCTGCGTTGCCAAGGCGATCTGCGGCGATCCGCAGCCCTACCATGCTTTCCCGTGGTTCTGGTCCAACCAGTTCGACCTCAAGCTGCAGACGGCAGGCATTTCGGCAGGCTACGACAAGACCGTGGTGCGCGGCGATCCGGACGAGCGTTCGTTCTCGGTCGTCTACCTGCGCGAGGGCAAGGTCATCGCGCTCGATTGCGTCAATTCGGTCAAGGACTACGTGCAGGGGCGCAAGCTCGTGGATGCCGGCATCCAGCCCGACCTCGACGAGCTGGCCGATGCCGACAAGCCGCTGAAGGAACTGCTCTAGGCAAGCGGCCTCAGCTTCGCAGCCGCCCACCCGGCGGCTTCGGCGACCACCGGATCGGAATCGTCGAGCAGCGCCTCCACGTTCGGAAGCAGAGCCTGATCGGCGCTGTTGCCGGCGGCGATCAGGCAATTGCGCACGAAGCGGTCGCGTCCGATCCGTTTGATCGGCGAACCGGAGAACAGCGCGCGAAAGCCCGCATCGTCGAGCGCCAGCAAGTCAGCGAGAGCCGGTGCGGCAAGTTCCGCGCGCGGCAGGAAGGCGCGATGCCGGTGTGCGGTCTGCGCGAACTTGTTCCACGGGCATACCGCAAGGCAGTCATCGCAGCCGTAGATGCGATTGCCGATCCCCTCGCGAAACTCGTGGGGTATCGGACCCTTGTGCTCGATCGTGAGGTAGCTGATGCAGCGCCGCGCATCGAGGCGATAGGGCTGCGGAAAGGCATCGGTCGGGCATGCATCCTGGCAGGCCCGGCACGATCCGCACAGGTCTCGCCCCTCCCGGTCCGGTTCGAATGCCAGCGTGGTGTAGATTTCTCCGAGGAACAACCAGGACCCGTGCTCGCGGCTGACGAGGTTGGTGTGCTTGCCTTGCCAGCCGAGGCCGGCCGCCTGCGCCAGCGGCTTTTCCATCACGGGAGCCGTATCGGTGAAGACCTTCACGCCGACATCGGGGATACCCCGCTTCGCCGCCTCTGCCACAAGCCAGCGGGCAACCCCCTTGAGCGCCTTTTTGACCGTATCGTGATAATCGCGGCCCTGCGCGTAGACCGAAATGCGCGCCTTGTCGGGGTGGTTCTCCAGCGCCATGGGGTCGTTCGCGGGAGCGTAGCTCATGCCGAGCGCGATCACGCTGCGTGCTTCGGGCCACAGCCCCTGCGGCGAGCGGCGATGATGCGCGCGTTCGGCCATCCAGCTCATCGAGCCATGCATCCCCTCGTCCAGCCAGCTATCCAGCCGCCCGGCGGCCTGCGCATCCTCCCGCGCGGAGGCGACGCCGAACGCCGCGAAACCGAGCCGCCGGGCTTCCGTTTCCAGATCGTCGCGAAACGAAGATATGACCGCCTCGTTAACCAAACTTGCTGTCGCTCCCGTTCACATGCCAAGGTTAATGGCCGATTGCATGAAACTCGACCTAGGAGATTGGCAGGTGGCCGGCAACGCGGGCCTTGGTGACCGCAAGTCGCTTGCCATCGAGGCGCGCGGCCTGGTCAAGCGGTTCGACGGTTTCACCGCTGTCGACGGCATTGACATCAGCGTTCCCGAAGGCGCGATTTACGGCATTCTCGGTCCGAACGGCGCGGGCAAGACGACGACGCTGCGCATGCTGCTGGGCATCATCGATCCGGACGAAGGCTATCGCAAGGTACTTGGTGCCGAACGTCCGCACGAGATGGCGAGCGCCATCGGCTACCTTCCGGAAGAGCGCGGTCTCTACCCGGCCATGAAATCCTATGAAGCGATCGCCTTCGTCGGCGCGCTGCGCGGCCTGCCGCTTGCCGAAGGACGCAGGCGCGGGCGCGAACTGCTTGAGGAGCACGGCCTCGGCTATGCTGCCGATCGCCAGATTCGCCAGCTTTCGAAGGGCATGGCGCAGCAGGTGCAAATTCTCGGCACGATCGTTCACGAACCGAGGCTGGTCGTATTCGACGAGCCATTCTCGGGCCTCGATGCGCTCAACCAGGGTCGGCTCGAACGCATGATGCGCGGGCTGGCCGACCGCGGTGCGACGGTCATCTTCTCGACCCACGTCATCGCCCATGCCGAGCGCCTTTGCGACGAGGTCGCGATCATCGCGGGCGGCAAGGTCCCCTTCGCCGGCCCGGTCGACGTAGCGCGGGACCGCATCCGTCCGCAGGTTCGCCTCGAAACTCGCGCCATGGAGGGGGCGTGGCGCGCAGCGCTTCCCGCCGACGCACGCGTCGAATCCAAGCCCGGTGCGGGCACTTTCTTTTACTTTTCGCTCCCCGAAACGGGTGTCGAGCCGCTGTTGCGGGCACTGATCGAGGGCGAAGCAGGCATTCTGTCGCTGTCGATCGAGCGTGCGGGGCTCCATGATGCCTTCGTGGCCATTGCCGGCGAAGCGGCGGCAAAGGCGCTCGAAGAGGCAACGAACGTGGAGCAGCGCGCATGACCGGTCGCCTTTCTACGCTCAGCGCGGCCTTCGTGGTCGCCCGGCGCGATTTTACCGCGATCCTGATGAGCCGCAGCTTCTTCCTCTTCCTTCTGGGGCCGCTTTTCCCGATCCTGGTGGGGGCGATGGCCGGAGGCGTCGGCCAGCGTGTCCAGCAGACGACCGAGCGTCCCGAACTGGGCATTGCGATGGAAGCGAAGGACGTCCTGGCCATGAAAGGTGCCCATGCCGCGCTGGCGGGGCGAATGGCGGGGGCCGCGCCCGATCTCGTCGTGCTTCGCGAACTCGAACCCGACGAGGAGTTCGATGCCTACGAAGCGCTCGCCGGACGCCAGCGCAATATCGCGGCTGTCCTGACCGGGTCTCCCTCCGAGCCGCAGCTGACCGGATCGGCGGACCAGATTGAGCGATGGAGAGGCCCGGTGTCGATGCTGGCGGCGCAGGCGATGGGCCGTGAGCCGGAAAGCTATCCCGACGTGGCGCTCGCCGCGACCGCGACCAGCAATGCGCAGGAGCGGCGCGGGCAGCTGCTTACCGCGCAGGCCTCTCAGACACTCCTGTTCCTGCTTACGATGCTGTTGGCTGGAATGGTCTTGTCCAACCTCGTCGAGGAAAAGGCCAACAAGATCATCGAGGTGCTGGCCGCCGCAATACCGATGGACGCGGTATTCTTCGGCAAGCTGTTCGCCATGCTCGGCATCTCGATTGTCGGTGTCGGCGTCTGGGCCGTCGCCGGCGGCGCGATGGGACTTGTGGCGGGGCAGGCCTTGCCGGACCTGCCGGACCCTGCGGTCGGCTGGCCGCTCTTCCTGGCGATGGGCGTCGTCTACTTCGCGATGGCGTACCTACTCCTCGGGTCGGTCTTCCTTGCCGTGGGATCCATGGCGACCACCGTGCGCGAGGTGCAGACGCTGTCGATGCCGGTCACGATGATGCAGCTCGTCGTGTTCTTCCTGGCCAGCTACGCGATGACGCAGCCCGGCAGCGCGGTGGAACTGACCGCCGCGATCGTGCCGTTCAGCTCGCCCTTCGCGATGCTGGCGCGGGGCGCGCAGGACCCGGCGCTATGGCCGCACGGACTCGCCTTTGCGTGGCAGGCGCTGTGCGTGATCGTCTTTGTCCGCTTTGGTGCCCGGCTGTTCCGCAAGCGCGTCATGAAGTCCGGACCGACCGGCGCTAAGCGACCTCGCCGCGGCCTGATCGCAAGATTGCGACCCGCCCGCGCCCATTGAAATCGGCGGTTCAGGTCCGATCGCGTAGCCTGCGGGATATATGCCACACAGGATTGCCGACACGATGAGCCCTGCAGCCTTGCCCCGCCGACGATTCCTCACTCTGCTCGGCATGGGCGCAGCCCTGCCGGTGGTGGCTGCATGCGGTAGCGGCGATGCCGAGGCCAGGAGCTTTCCGGTCAGGTATTCCGAAGCCGAGTGGAAAAAGCGCCTGAGCGCCGAGGAGTTTCGCATCCTGCGGCAGGCGGGCACCGAGCGCCCCTACTCCTCGTCCCTCAATTCCGAAAAGCGCAAGGGTACCTACGTTTGCGCGGCCGACAGTAACGAACTCTTTTCGTCTACCACGAAGTTCGAAAGCGGCACAGGGTGGCCCAGCTTCTACAGGCCGCTGCCGGGCGCCATCGGCACGTCAATCGACTACAAGATCGGTTACCCGCGTACCGAAGTGCATTGCGCGCGCTGTGGTGGCCACCTCGGGCATGTGTTCGACGACGGGCCGGAGCCGACCGGCAAGCGCTATTGCATGAACGGCGCTGCGATGGACTTCCGGCCCGCCTGATTCAGGCGCAGCGCCTGGCGGCGCTATCCTTCGGCGAGGGCCTGGCCCTCTTTTTCGGTGGGTTGAGCTGCAGGTCGGCCGCGCGCCGGGCAAGATCCTCCATTCCGAGGATCTGCCGGAAAACAAGGCCGTATGCCGGCGCATTTCGCCAGCAGACCACAGCGTCGACCTGCGGCATGCCTTCCGCTTCAAGGACGATCCGCTGTCCTATCGCCAGCGGCTGCGAGGTTTCAATACGCGCGCCCTGGCGTGAAACGTCAAGCACCGTCGCTTCGAAGGCTTCGCCCCCCGCCGAAATCCGGGCGGCCAGCGTCAGCCGCAGTCGTACCGCCCGCTTGGGATAGGGACTTGCCTCCTCGATAAAGCGGTGGACGTCGATCGGATCGGCGAAGCGAAGACCGGCCTGGCCCTCCCGCTCCCAGATCGGCTCGACCGCGAATTCCTCGCCGCTTGCAAGCTCGACCGTGTAGGTTTCATCGGGCGGAAGCGGGTGGAACAGACGCAGGCGGAGTCCCGACCCCGAGACATCGCGCACGATGCAAAGGAATTCGCCCTTCCGGCATTTGATCTTGGCGCTGCGGATGAGCAGTGTGAAGCGCGGCAGCTCGCGCTTTTCCTCTTCGGCAGGCCATTTGCCCGCCGCTGGTGCGACCTCGTTTTCGGGCAGTTTCATCCCGGTAATTACCCCCTAATATCCGGCGCCATCCCGAGCGCGCGGCTTTGGAATCAAAATGTTCAGGCGGGTACCGAGATTTGGGTACGCGACACACCATTACCGGCTGGTAAACGCGAGCCTACGAAATGACACCGGGCGACAGTAAGGGAACATGGCCAATCCGGGCAAGCTGGTGCGGACGGCGGGACTCGAACCCGCACGAGCAAGGCTCAAGGGATTTTAAGTCCCCTGCGTCTACCATTCCGCCACGTCCGCGACCGGAACCGGGAAGCTTGCGATCTGGCAGATAGTTTCGGGGCGGGCAACTACGGATGGAGAGCGCGAAGCGGCGGAGCGGTTTTCCCGACCCGGTGGGGGTGGGGCAATTCGGTCTGTTTGCCCCACCCTTGGGAAGCGTATCTGGCGCAGGGAAGGCGGTCATCTTCCGCGCGGCCTCCGAGAGCGTTCTGTCCTCCACGTGAGCGTAGCGTAGCGTCGTCTGGATAGTCCTATGGCCCATGAGCTGCTGAAGGACCCTAAGGCTCACTCCGGCTCTCACGGCTCGCGTGGCGTAGGTGTGGCGACAAGCATGAAAGACGAATGTCTTGTCCTGCATCAGCCCCATAGCCTTCCGCGCCTTGTCCCACTCGTTCCTGAGCTGCCAGTAGTCAGGCATGGTCCCGGTGGTCACGAGGGAGGCCAAGAGGTCGTACAGCCCCTCAGTGATCGGAACGGACCTTGTGCGTCCGCTCTTGGTCCCTGTGCCCCACAGGTGGACCCAGCGAGGCTCTAGCTGGTCGGGGGTGAGCGAGAGAAGCTCAGAGGCTCTAAGCCCTGTCCTGATGGCCACATAGACCACGGCGTCGAAGGGAGACGGTAGAAGCTCCATGAGAGAGGCTTCCTCGTCATAGCTAAGCCACCTGATGCGGTTCTCGTCCTCGTCTCTCCACTCCATGCTGGGGAGGTCGGCCTTGCGGATACCACGGCGCTTGCAGAACCGAAGGAAGGTCGAGACGCATGACAGGTAACGATTGAGGGTAGCGTCGGAGCACCCTTCGTTTCGCAAGGTCACAGTGAGACGATCCACAGCGTTCACATCGAAGCCGTCGATAGGCAGCGTCTCTCCGACGATAGAGGCGATGCGTTCCAGCTTTCGGTAGCTTCTGGCCTCAGTGGCCTGTCCGGCCCACAGGATGCCTCTGGCCCTATCGAGGGCATGGCCTACGGTGATGGCCTCAGGGTTTATTCTAGGGGCCTCAGGGTGGGCCGTAGGAGGCGGCAGGGTGCAGTCCTGAAGCTCGCCCAACAGCTCTGCCTCCAAGGTGCGGGCTTCTCGCATCCCATTGGCTCGCCTCCGCAGACGCTTGCCGTTCACCGTCACTTCAACGCGGAATCGTCCTGTTAGCTTGCCGTTCTTGCGGTCCGGGTAGATGGGCATTCGCCTAGACGCGCTTCTGCAGTTCTGGCTTAGCATTACTGCTAGACTGCAAGGATTGTGCAAGGCGTGCCTTAACACTTGCGGGCACCTTACGGGGGTATTCGTTGGGGAACGCTTTCGCCACTTGGGCCAGGAAGCCGACCAAAGGTGAAAGGTCGTAGGCGTTTGACGCTATGAGCCCACCACCAGACTTGCGCTTCTGCCTTTTCAGAAGGCCGATGCTTTCAAGATTACTCACTGCACGTTGCGCTTGACGGTCGGATATGCCTGATCGAACGGCAATGGTTTTCAGTGAGGGATAAGGATGCTCTCCTTTTCGCCACCATGCGCCGACCAACTGAAACAACACGTTCAACTCTGCTGGGCTCAGGCGTCTATCTTCATCGAGGAACTGATTGAGGATCAGAAGATAGTTCGGGATCTGCGCAAAACCCCTTTCCGCCACCTCTTTGCCCCATTTTTCTGATAAGTCCGACATAGCCAATCCTACATAGAGCGCGACCCAACCTTGAGCCACTGTGGCTTACAATGTATACACATCCACACACACTCATCAACATATACTCATCAAGGCATACACATCAGACATAAATACATCCCCCCTACAGGTCAGCCAAATGGGTGTCACGGAATAGGCCATGAGCGTCGGCCAAAGTGCTTGACAGGCGTAAGGCTCTAGACTTAAGGCGGGAGATGGCGAAAGCTGGCGAGGCGGCTCTCGATAGTCAGGAAGCGAACTGCGTGTTACGCGGGGGAGTTCCAATCCGGCAGGTCTTTCATTTGGACCTGCTAGCCTCGCCTTCGCCGCCCCCTCTCACGTCTCTGAGCTCCAACAACAACCACATGCTGCGAGCTTTACCGGCTTTTTGAAAGCGTCCCTTGGTGAATGGCCGGGGGAACCCAAGGGAGGCGAAAAGGGGACCCGTAGGGGACCCAAAGCCAACGCCTTGCATCGTGCCTTCCCTCGCCCGCAACGCTGCGGACCTACCAGAGAGTAGCGCGTTCCTGCCTGAGTGCCGGGACATATGGCTGGCTTCTCCCGCCTATCGTCGCCCGTTCAAGCTCCTGCATTGGCTGGGGCATTGGTCCGCCTGCAATACCCTCTTGCGCAGCCTTACAAAACCGACTAACGGACGTTATGCAGATATGTAAGGGCAGGTTCATGTGTAAGGTCGTCGCATACTTCCGGGTCTCCACCGACGGGCAAGGTCGCTCCGGTCTTGGCCTCGCAGCTCAGCGTGAAGCCGTCTCCAAGCTCTGTCAGTCTCGTGGCTGGCATATCGTCGCGGAGTTCACGGAGGTCGAAAGCGGTAAGCGCAGTGACCGTCCCCAGCTCCGGGAAGCGATGCACAGGGCGAAGGTCACAGGGGCTACGCTGGTTGTGGCCAAGCTGGACCGTCTCTCGCGTAGTGTCGCCTTCCTCTCTACCCTTCAGGATAGCGGCGGGCGCTTCATCGCTGCTGACATGCCTGAGGCTAACGAGCTGACAGTCCATATCATGGCTGCGGTCGCACAGGCTGAGCGCAAGGCTATCTCGCGTCGTACCGTGGAGGCCCTTGCCGCTGCGAAAGCGAGAGGCACGAAGCTGGGCAACCCCAACGGAGCCGCTGCGTTGCGAAGGGCCGCCAAGGGCAACGTCGCTGCCGTGGAGACCGTGAAGGCCAACGCTGACGAGCGGGCGTCTGACTTGGCTCCTGTGGTCGCTGACATTCGGGCAGGGGGTGCAACCTCGCTGCCTGCGATCGCGCGGGAGCTGAACGAGCGGGGCATCGTCACGCCTAGGGGCGGCAAGTGGTACCCTTCGTCTGTGAGGAACCTGCTGGCTCGGATGGCTGCCTAGGCATACTATCGTGGACAGTCGGCCTCTGTGTTAAGTCTCTGATTTACAACTATAAAAGTGCGCCTTCATGTCGTTTCTGCATTGGCGAAACGCGGGCGTTGGTCTACGCCTGCGTGCGTCGTCCTCAGGTGGAGGGCGCGTCACGACACACGCACGAAGGGGGTAATGCATGGAACTTATGGCTATTCTGGACGACAGCGAAGGCGGGCATGAGGCGATAGAGTGCGTAGATATGGGCTGCGGTAGCGCGGTTCTAACGCAAACTGAGGGCGAGTACGCGGGTGACAGGATCGTTATGAGCTGGGGTCAGCTTTTGGGAGCCGTGGAGGCGCTACGCCCGGTTTACGGAGACATAACGAAAAACACAGAGCCAGCAGATATGGCACTGGCCTGAAGGAGGGGCCAAGGGCGAGGGGGCACCGGAATGAAAAAAACCTTACCGGTTAACCCCCCGCCCGCCCCCGGTATACTATAGGCTCAAGGATAGGGCTGAAGGTGAGACAGAGAGGGAATAGCAGAGAGATACACACTCTAGACCTCCTTAAGGCTGACCAAGGGCCTAGTCCTCTGTCTTCACCACAGGAGCTATCCCCAGCCTGGGCCTGTCAGTAATTTTGTGCGCGAGGCCGGTTTCGTTCATCAGACCGTGAACCTGTCGCCGAAGATGATGGCGAACTGGGTTTTGGCCTCGAACCACTCGCGCGGCGGCCGTTTCCATTCTTCGGCCGCGTGATTGAGAACGAGGTATAGCAGT
>NZ_JACBZF010000002.1 GCF_013408095.1 Novosphingobium marinum | reverse complement strand
CGCGTGCTCGAGATCCCGCGGCCGCGCTGGACGACCCACGACATGAAGTTCTTCGGCATCACGCTGCCCGACCGCGTCCCCCGCACCGTGCAGGACCGCGCCTACAGCTCGCCCATCTGGTACAGGCCGTGAACCTTCGGGGCTGTGCGGAACGAGCGATGCCGACAGTCCGGTCGCGAGTTGCCTGCAACCACCCGGTCTAGCCCTGACCTGCTGCGGGTCGGGCCAGTGCGCCCGGCTTGCAGGTCCGCGACACCGCGCAGCGAGACTGGAACCGGTCGGGCATCGTCGTGACGATCCGGTCTGCTCCTGTTGGTGAATTGCACGGGCTTGATCTCAAGTTCCGGGCAGCGGGCGCGTCGTCACCAGTATCCCGCGAGTTCGGCCAGCGCACAAAGATTTCGTAAATCCGTCGCCCCCTGACAAAATTGCTAAGTTCCCTTCTATTTTCCGACATTCTACAAATCCATAAAACTAAGATTGTTGGTAGGGAGGGTGTAATCATGGTTCATGGAATTCGTAGTGCTGCGATAAGCACGTCCGCTCTGGCGGTGGCGTTGCTGGCCACCCCGGCCATGGCCCAGGGCGAACCGGCAGAGCCCCCACGCGCTCCGGAAGCCGGGGAGACGGGACTGCAGGATATCGTCGTGACGGCCAGGCGCCGCTCGGAATCTCTGCAGGATACGCCTGTCGCGATCACCGCTGTTTCGTCCTCGATGCTGGAATCGATGGGCACCACGAAGATCGCGGACCTGCAGGGACAGGCACCGAACCTCCTGATCACGCAGCAGGTGTCGGGCGCGGCCGCGGCCAACATCTCGATCCGCGGCCTCTCGTTCGCCGACATCGAGAAGTCGTTCGACCCGACCGTCGCGGTCGTCGTGGACGGCGTCTTCATCGGCACCAGCACCGGCCAGTTCATGGACATGTTCGATATCGAGTCGATCGAAGTCCTGCGCGGGCCGCAGGGCAACCTGTTCGGCCGCAACACCATCGGCGGCGTCATCAACATTCGCAGGACCCGTCCCAAGAACGAGTTCTCGGGCAAGTTCCAGGTCGAATACGGCAATTTCGACACGTTCTCCGGCCGAGCCGTCCTGCATGTGCCGGTCAGCGACACGGTCAGCGCCAAGCTGTTCGGCTTCCATACGCGGACGGACGGGTTCTACGACTACTTCGCGGACGGCAGCCCGCGCGGGGGTGGCAGGAACTGGAATTACGGCGTGGCCATCGGCTTCGAGCCGACTGCCGAGTTCGACGCGCTGCTGACGGTCGAACAGCAGGAATCGACGCACGACAACGGCGTGTCGAGCATTTCCGGGACGGGCGAACTGTTCTGCGCGTTCGCCCTGCCAATCGAATGCGATCGCAACACGACGTCCGACCTCTATACCACCTTCAGCGATCCTAGCCGGGCGACTTACAAGTCACCCGCCGTCACGCTGGAAATGAACTACGATGCCGGCGGCGTTGGCCTGACCTCGATCACCAGTTACCGCGAATCCGAGGATTCCTCGTTCGAGGATGTCGATGGCCTGACCGAAAACCTCTACCGCGTCGACAGGTCCTCGAACTATCGCCAGTTCAGCCAGGAACTTCGTGCCGCCGGGGAATTTTCCGACACGTTCGACTACGTCGTCGGAGCCTACTACTTCGACAGCCACTACAACCTCGACCAGTACACCGACCTTTTCGGCGGCGGTTTCTATCGCAGCCAGTACACGGTGGGCGATTCCACGAGCTACGCGTTCTTCGGCGACTTCAACTGGGAAGTCCTGCCGACCGTCCGCGTCAACTTCGGCGGACGCTGGACGAAGGACAAGAAGGCGCTGCAGACGATGGCTCCCGATGCCACGGGCACCTTTGCCGACTTCGGTCGCAACTCGAAATCGTGGAGCAAGTTCACGCCCAAGGTCAGCGTCGACTTTCGTCCGACCGACGATCTCATGTTCTATGCCTCGTGGTCGCGTGGCTACCGCTCGGGCGGCTTCAGCGGTCGCGGTCTCGACTTCGTTTCCGCCACCACGCCGTTCAACCCCGAAACCGTCGATTCCTACGAAGTGGGCCTGAAGTCCGAGTGGCTCGACAACAGGCTGATCTTCAACCTGGCGGCGTTCTTCACCAAGTACGACGACATCCAGCAGAACATCACCAAGTCGGGCGGCTCGACCGGCAACATCACCATCGTCGAGAACGCAGCGTCGGCCGAGGTCAAGGGCATCGAGGCCGACATGACCATCCTGCCGGTCGACCGGCTGACCATCCGCGCGGCGCTCGGCCTGCTCGACACGAAGTTCAAGGGCTTCGTGAACCAGGAAGCCTACACGATCACCGATGCCGACGGTAACGTCGTCGAAGCGGGCCTGCACACGTACGATTATTCGGCCGTGGACATGATCTATGCACCCGACATCACCGCATCGATCAACTTCAGCTACGAACAGCCGCTCGGTACCGGCGAACTGCGCCTCAACGGCAGCTATCGGTACATCGATCCGTACGACCAGCAGATCTCGCGCGATGCCCGCATCCCGGTGGTGCAGAATTCGGGTACGACGGTCCTTACCTCGAACGATCCGCGTGTCAGGACCGACAAGCAGAACCTGCTCGATGCCTCGATCACCTACTCGATCCCGGTCGGCGACGGCGAGGCGAACGTGACCGTCTTCGGTCGCAACCTGCTCGACGACCGGGGCGCGGCGACGGCCTTCACCGTGGCCGGGCTGTGGTCGTTCGCCACGGCGCGCGAACCGCGCGCCTACGGTGTGTCGGTCGGCTACGAATTCTGATTGCAGTTGGTGTCGCCGGCGGGCCCTGCGTTCGCCGGCGACACGTCTGTCCGATCGGTGAGGCCGCGCGTTGGCCGGCACTGGGATCGTCGATCGGTCCCCGCCGGTGAGGCAAGCAGATTTCGGAGCGGGCTTGCCGGCGTCGCCGGAGAGCGGCGAAGCTGTGCATGATCCTCTCGGCAACGAAGCCGACGATAAGGGGCGGCAGATGACAGGATGCTGCCTGCCATCTGCCGGGATTCATGCAATTCAGCCCATCGTGGCGAAGGACGTCGCCGCGGCGAGATCAATGCTCGTTGCATCGTACGTCGACGATTGCAGGCCTCCCGCTTCCTGATCGACCCACATCTCTCCCTTGTCCGCATCGGCTCCCGAGTGCGGGACCAGGAGACCGGCAAAGTCGCCGCTGCCCTGATCGGGCGTGCCGTCGTCGTCGAAAAGGTCGGTCAGCCTGAGGCGAACGCCGGTTCTGGTCGCGTCACCGCTGCCCTGGTCCGGAGTGCCGTCATCGTCGCCCGAGCCGCCCGAGGTCGGAGTGCCCGGAGCATCGCCGCTGCCTTGGTCCGGAGTGCCATCGTCGTCGCCCGAGCCTCCTGAGGTTGGAGTGCCCGGAGCATCGCCGCTGCCCTGGTCCGGAGTGCCGTCGTCATCGGAGCGCTCCGTCAACCTCAGACGCGTACCTGTCCGTGGAGCATCGCCGCTGCCCTGGTCGGGCGTACCGTCATCGTCGCCGGAGCCGCCCGAGGTCGGAGTGCCCGGAGCATCGCCGCTGCCCTGGTCCGGGGTGCCGTCATCGTCGCCGGAGCCGCCCGAAGTCGGAGTGCCCGGAGCATCGCCGCTGCCCTGGTCCGGGGTGCCGTCATCGTCGCCGGAGCCGCCCGAGGTCGGAGTGCCCGGAGCGTCACCGCTGCCCTGGTCGGGAGTGCCATCGTCGTCGTCCGAGCCGCCCGAGGTCGGAGTGCCCGGAGCGTCACCGCTGCCCTGGTCGGGAGTGCCATCGTCGTCGCCGGAGCCGCCCGAAGTCGGAGTGCCGGGAGCATCGCCGCTGCCCTGGTCGGGCGTACCGTCATCGTCGCCCGAGCCGCCCGAGGTCGGAGTGCCCGGAGCGTCACCGCTGCCCTGGTCGGGAGTGCCATCGTCGTCGCCCGAGCCGCCCGAGGTCGGAGTGCCCGGAGCGTCACCGCTGCCCTGGTCGGGAGTGCCGTCATCGTCGCTGCTGTTGTCGCGGTCATCATCGTCATCGCGGTCATCGTCATCGCGATCGTCGTCGTCGTCGCGATCATCATCTTCGTCGCGATCGTCGTCCCTGCCGCTATTCTCGCTGCCCGGCCCGCTGTTATCGGTCAACCGCAGCGTCGTCGTCCGGCTGTCATCGTCCTCGCCTGATTTCGACATGCCGCCCTCCTTTCAAAGTAATGACTTGCCTGCATCTGAGCGACGACCGGAGGTTGCCCGAAGGATCAACGCCGTCGTCTCGACCTCTAACGAGAAGGGACGGTCGATTATTCCATGCCTGTCGAACATTTCCCTCGCGGAGGTCGAGCCGCGAGAGCGAAGGCGTCGCGATCCGGCGGGCCACAATGCTCAGTGCCAGGTACCGCTGCGGATTATTTCGCGATGTCCATGAAATAATCCGCGCTATGGATCGTTCTGGTTAGCAGCAAGACGTGTTGGTTCAGGGAATGGCTGAGGCAAATCCGGAGATACAAGCCCGGCTGATCTCGTTTCTGCCGCGGCTGCGGCGGTTTTGCCATGGCCTGGCCGGCACTAGGGAAAAGGGGGACGACCTGTTGCAGTCGACAGTCGAACGGGCGTTGTCCCGGATCGACCGCTGGAAACCGGACTCGGACCTGGAAAGCTGGATGTTCAAGATGGCGAGCAACCTCAACATCGATCTCATACGTTCCGAGCGAAGGCGCGGTGTCGCCGTCGACATCGATCTGGCGAACGACCTTCCGTGCGAGGACGGGTTGACGAAGCTCGAAAGCCGTTCGGAAATCGACGCCGTCGGCACCGCACTGGAGGCGATGCCCGAAGAGATGCGGCAGGTGCTGTGCGCCGTCGTGATCGACGGCCAGAGCTACAAGGACACTGCGGAGTTGTTCGATATCCCTATCGGAACCGTGATGAGCCGTGTCTCTCGCGCGCGAAAGTTCATCGAGCGCCACTTGGCCAGTTCCTCGCAAGCAGGGAAAGCAGCATGAAGCGTTCCGACGAAGAGATTTCGGCGTGGCTGGATGGCCAGTTGCCGCCTCACCATGCGGCGCGCATCGCGACGGAGCTGGAGACGGACGACGAACTGCAGGGACGTGTCGCTTCGCTACGGAATATCGATGCTCTCGTGCGCAAGGCTGTTCCTCTCGATGACGCAGTTCCGGTCGAACTTCTTGAAAGGCTCGGTCTCGGCCAGGCGCCAGCCGAGACGAATGTCTTGCCGCTGGCGTTCAGCCGTCCGCAGCGGCGGTCTTCCGCGAAAGTAACGACCGGCGGGCCAGGAACCGGGAACCGTCGCTGGTGGAAAGCGGCGGCGCAGGTTGCCCTGGTCGCCTGCCTGGGCCTTGCCGGCGCCGCATGGCTGGGAAGCGCCGATGGCGATCGTGCCGCGCCATATCGCACTCTCAGCGCTCCCGCTGCCTCTCAGGTCGGCGGGAATCCTTCCGCTATCGTGCTGTTCGACGAAAGCGTGAGCGAGGCGCAGGCGAGGACGATCATACGATCCGCAGGCGCGACTATCGCCGGCGAGCGGACCGCGTCCGGTGCCTGGCCAATCGGCCTTGATCCCGCCGAGAGCGAGGATATTCTCTCGGAACTGCGGAAGTCCGAAGAAGTGCTTCTGGCAGAATCGATCGAGGGAGGATGACGATGCTTCCGCGCCGACTGGTCACCGCATCCCTTTCGCTGCTTGCACTCGCCTTTCCGCTGCCTGCGATGAGCGCCGCCGATGTCGATGCCGGAACCTCCCGGATCGAGGAGGCACAGCCGTCGCGCAAGGTGATGGTGATGCTGGACCTGTCGGCGAACCACTACCGGGCCGGAAGCGGTTACGGCGGGGCATACGGCGACGCCATGGGCCAGAAGATTCGCCTGAAAATGGCCAGAAGGCTGGCCCGCAAACATCGCCTGAAACTCGTCGAGAACTGGCCGATGGAGCGGATCGGGGTCGATTGCATCATCATGGAAATCCGCGACGGTCGATCGGTGGAGGATGTTCTGGCGATGCTGGCCGCGGCTCCCGGCGTCGCATGGTCCCAGCCCCTCAACGAGTTCAGCGTCCAGGGGACCGGGAACCTCACCTACAACGACAAGCTCTATGGCGCGCAGGCGGTTTCCTCACGCTGGAAACTTGCCAGGCTTCATCGACTGACCACCGGGCGCGGCGTCAAGATCGCCATTGTCGACAGCCGGATCGACACGGCCCATCCCGACCTTGCCGGTCAGATCAACCTGACTTCCGATTTCATCGACGAGAAGACCGGGCGGGCCGAGAAGCACGGTACCGGCGTTGCGGGAATCATCGCGGCCCGTCCGAACAATGCAGTCGGAATCGCCGGCATCGCGCCCGACGCGACCGTTCTGGGTCTGCGCGCCTGCTGGGAAAGGTCCGACGGCCGGGAAACCGTGTGCGACAGTCTGAGCCTGGCCAAGGCGCTGGTCCATGCGCTCGAAGCCAGGGCAGACGTCATCAATCTGAGCCTGACCGGGCCGAGTGACCGATTGCTCGAAACGCTTGTCTCGCAAGCAATCGGGCGGGGTGCGACGGTGGTGGCCGCGGCTGTGCCTGAAATCGAATCGCCCACTTTTCCTACCAACGTGCCGGGTGTCATCCCGGTGGCCGACGAACGCTTGTCAGCCCAAAGTTCACGCGTCTACATTGCGCCCGGACAGCGCGTGCTGACTACCGAGCCGGAGGGAAAATGGAATATCGTGACCGGCAGTTCCTATGCGGCCGCGCATGTCACGGGACTGGTGGCCCTGCTGAGGCAGCTCGCTGAACGTAATGGTTCGCTGCAATTTTCGGCATCTTCGTTCGGGCACTACGGCACGATCGACGCCTGCGAGGCGGTCGCTCGCGTATCGCCTGCCAGTTCGCGTTCCTGCCAATAGGGTCGCAGGTTCAGATCGCGAGTTGCTTTCGATAGCCGTCTATCTCGGACTCGCGATTATCCTTCTGTTCGTGGGCGCTGCACCGGCGAGTGCGCAAGTCGCGATGAACGTCACACTTGCAAGTAACGACGTGTATCGCGGTCGCAGCCTGAGCATGGACGACCCGGCGCTTTCGCTCGCCCTGGGGATGGACGATCCAAGCGGTGTCTACGCAGGTGCAAGCGTCGCGATCGCTGCCGGCGACAAGGACGTCCGCATCAGCAGTTCGTCGCAGTACGTCGGATATGCGAGGCGTTCCGGACGCGTCTCGATGGAAATCGGCGCTATCCATCGAAACCATTCCGATTCCCTCGACCCGGAATATCGCAAGGACTTCTTCGAAGCGTACATCGGTCTCGCCCACAAGACTTCGAGCGTCCGCCTGTACGTGTCGCCAGACTACATCCCCGGGAACCGGCTGACGACATACCTCTCGGTCGACACCGAACTGGCCAGGGTGAAGGATTGGTCGATCACGGGGCACACCGGCCTGACTCTCAAGCCGTCGCGCCGCGACGATGGCACCGGAGACTACGACACCGAATTCGACTGGTCGCTCGGCGTCGGTCGGACGATCGGGGAATTCAACGTCGGACTTGGCATCGCCGATTCGAACGACAGCGACCCGGAACCGTTCGACGGGCCGCTGCTTTACGCCACGATCAGCCGCGCATTCTAGCTATCGGACGTCGAAAGGCTCGATGATCCGTGCAGTTTTGGACAAGCCAGGGAACGCAGCCCTTCTCTTCCGCAGAAATACCTGCACCGTGGGCGATTGCCACCTTGCCAGAGCCCACGATCGAATCCGAACCAGGCTTCGCGCTCCCAGGCGCAAGCAAATTTAGATTTTGGATGAATGGCGGAGGTTTCAGATCGGTACGAAAAGCTATCTGGCAAGCATCGATGCCAAGGTCATTCCGTCATCCGGCACGCCAACAAGCGCCAACGCCTTTTGCGATCGCAACTTCAGGTCGACCTGCTTCTATAAGGGAAATTCCGAGGCGCGCGACCATCCTGACTCTTTCGCAATTTCAATATCTTGCGGTGTATCGCAATCCAACTGAAACCCGAGCCGGTTCACAATAAAGTCGCATGGCCGCAGGTTGTGCAGCTGCTTCAAGTGCAACATCTTGCTATCCCGCCCGAACATGAAGGAGAAGGTTCGGTTGTCGCACAAGGCCACCGCGTTGGTTCCCGTTTCATGCCGATCCGGCGCTATCGCTATGCCTTCCCGTTCCGCCACGTCGAGCAGTGCATTCAGATCGTCCGGTGTGACAAGAGGCAGGTCGCCATGGATTACGAGCAGAGGTCTGCCTGCCATCTCCGCTCCAGCCTCCAACGCGGCGTTAAGTCCCCTTCCCGGATCGCGAAGCCAGTCGCCTGCCCAGACTGAACAGCGCTCCTTCGAGACGAGGAGACAGCGATCGATGCGGGAGCATCGTGACAAGGTTTCCTGAAGGTGTGCGAGCAGGGTCGTGGCAAGCCTGTTTCGATCTTCTCGATCCAGCACGGGCGCCAACCTGGATTTAACAAGAGAGTTGGCCTTGTAGGGAACGATTGCTGTCCACCTCATGTGGTGGCTTCGTCACGTGCAAGACGAAGCGCAGCTTCCGCGACACGCTTGCGGTCGTCCGCATTGCGCATGAGGGTGTTTTCTCTCGCGACCCTCAACCCCTCGCAATCATCCGACCGGTCGATGAGCAATCCGTCGATCAGTCCGGCGTAATGCGAGGCAATAGTCGAATTGGAACATTCCATTCCCAATTCGGCCATGAGCTTTGCCGTAGGCCCCTTCACTGCCTTGCCTCCGATGAGGGGCGAGATCGCGATGACAGGCACGCCAGCCGCAGAAATCGCCTCTGTCATGCCCGGCACCGCCAGGATCGGATCGATGCTGAGGTAGGGATTGGACGGAGCGACAAACACCGCTTCGAGGTCGGGTGCTGCCAAGGCACTTGTCACCGACCTGCCAGGGCGCGCTTCGGCGGCTCCGTCGAACCGGATCTTGGAGACGCTCGGCCTGCACTGGTGCTCGACGAAATAGCTTTGGAACGAGAGAATCCCGATGTCGGTTGTCAAGATGGTCGAAACCGGGCTTTCGCTCATCGGAAGCAGGGCCGCATCGATGCCGGCCTTGTCGGCCATACGATGCACGAAAGCCGTCAGACTTTCGCCCGACTCCAGAGCTGCCGTTCGTAGCACGTGAAGGGCGAGATCGCGGTCGCCCAGATTGAACCAGGTCTCGTCCGTCCACTCGGCCAGGGCAGACATGAAGTTCCAGCTTTCGCCGACAACGCCCCATCCCCTCGCCGGGTCGTTCTTTCCCGACAGCATATACATGACCGAGTCGAGATCTGGGCAGATGCGAAGCCCCAGATGCGTGAAATCGTCGCCTGTATTGACGATGGCGGCGACATTACTGCCACCGAGTACCTGGACGAGACCCTCGACGAATTTCGCGCCGCCCACACCGCCGGTCAATACGACCACGCTCACCGGAAAAGATCCTCTTTAACCGGACGGATGATCGCGGACGCGGGAATATCCTGTGTGGCGTCAAAGTCCATGCCACGCACCAGCGCAGCGGGGATACCTTCCGCACCCTCTCCCATCACCAGGCCCGCGGCGCTTGCGATCATGTCCGCAAGGCACACTTGCGTAACTTCGAGCGAGCGGCCATCGCGATCGACACCTCCCCGACGGTCGAGCATCGCCGGCATGCCGTCCGCGCCGATAGCGACATTGGTAACACCGTAGCGCCAGGGACGTCCGAAACTGTCCGATATGACGATGGCAGGACTGCAACCGAACCGATTGCCAATCCCTTCCCTGATTGCTCTTGCCTCGAAATCACTGTCGACCGGGAGGAGGATGACCGTGTCGGAATCATCCTGTCCCAGGTTCGATCTGTCGATCCCCGCGTTGGCCATGACGTGGCCGGAGCGGTGCCGCGTGATCAGCACCCCGGGGACAGCCCGCACGACCGCGATCGATTCACGCAATACGAGTTCCACGAACCGCGGGTCCTTGCCCGTGGTAGCGGCCAGTTCGGCAGCTTCACGGGAGGGATCCATTTGCGTCAGCGAAACGAAGCGATTGCGGGCTTTCGATACGATTTTCTGCGTTATGACCAGAATATCGGTTTCGCTCGGCTCGTGATCCGCCAAGGCGTCGGCAAACAACACTCCCAAGTCGCAACCCGGTTCGATCTCGGGCAGGTTCTCTATGGGAACGATGCTCAGCAATCAGCCTACTCCAACGGATCAATCCTTGGCGGAAAGCTCCCCGGTAATCCTGATGCCGGCCCCGTCAACGCCATACCGCTTGTTGATGAAGATCAGAAGTGAGGTCATCGCTTCGGCAGCGGCGGAATTCGCGAGGGCTCCGGCGTGGATTCCGCGCAAACCCATTTCGCGAGCCAGACCTACAACGACTTCACGAGCATCCTTGTCGTCACCGAACACGAACACGTCGCACTCGACATCGATATCCTGTGCCAACTTGTGGGCGGCGACGTTGTGAAAGCCGGAGACGAGTCGAATGTCCTCTCCCAGTACTTTCGCAGCACACTGAGCGGCGCTGCCTTCGGCGGGCAGTTGTACCCTCATCACCTTCGGCGGAACGAGCGGGACGGTCGTGTCCACAACGATCTTGCCAGCGGCAAATGGAGCGACCTGCTCAAGGGTTTCCGCCTGTGCTGAGAACGGTACGGTTATGAAAATCAGGTCACCCGCTGCGGCGGCATCCGCATTGGACATCCCCTCCGCCCCGTTGCCCAGCCTCTTCGCCTCTGCTTCCGCGCTTTCGGAAGAACGTGAGCCGACTACGATGCGGTAACCGGCCCGGGACAGTCTGGCGGCGATAGCGCTGCCGAGCTTTCCGGTTCCGCCAACTACGGCGATTGTCCCAATCTCATTCATTTTCAAATCCTCTCGAGCGCCGCATCACTCTGTGCGCGTTTGACATTTTCGTACAGCGTCGTGCGCTGACTCACCGGTCGCCCTGTCCTTGCGGCGATCCGGGCCATCGCGCCGGCCTCCATCTGCTGCCCATGCGTACCTCCGGCGGAGCGGGTTATGGACTCGTCCATGAGTACCCCACCAAGGTCGTTGGCCCCGGCATCGAGTACCGCTGCGGCACCATCGGCACCCAGCTTTACCCAGCTAGCCTGGATATTCCGGACCAGCGGATGCAGCACAAGCCTGGCAATTGCGTGCATCAGTATCGTCTCGCGCCAGGTAGGACCGTTGCGCGTCTGCCCCCTGATCCACATCGGCGCCTGCATGTGAACGAACGGCAAGGGAACGAATTCGGTGAATCCGCCCGTTTCCGCCTGAAGGTCGCGAAGCTCCAAGAGGTGCCGCGCCCAATGGACGTACCCGTCGATGTGCCCGAACATGATGGTGGCAGTGCTGCGCAACCCGACACCATGGGCGTCCCTCATGATCGCAAGCCATTCCCTGCCCGTCACCTTGTCCGGCGCAATGATAGATCGAACTGCCGGGTCGAACACTTCGGCGGCAGTTCCGGGCAGGCTCGACAGGCCGGCGTCCCGCAATTCGGAAAGGAAGTCCCTGACCGACAGGCCAAGGGTCGTCGCGCCGTGAAAGATTTCGAGCGGCGAGAACGCATGGACGTGCAAATCCGGTGCTGCCGTCCGCACCGCATTCAGGATCGCCAGATACGTTTTCCCATCGAATTCAGGATGAATACCGCCCTGCAAGCATACCTCAGTCGCGCCGCGGGCCGCAGCTTCCTCTGCGCGACGGGCGATCTCCTCGAGTTCGAGATTGTATGCCGGTCCTCGCAAGGCCCTGGTGCTGCCCTTGGAGAACCCGCAGAATCCGCACTTGTATAGGCAGATGTTGGTGTAGTTGATGTTGCGGTTTACGACGTAGGTCACCGTGTCTCCGATGACTTCGCGCCTCAGCCGATCGGCCGCCGTCGTGATCGCACGAACATCGCCGCCGTCCGCCTCGAAAAGCGCGGTTATGACTTCCTCATCGGGCTCGCCGCCTTCGGAGAGATGATCCAGAACTTCCGCTACGCGAACCGTGCGCGGTTCTTTCCCGACACCCTGCGGAACCGCGCCTTGCGCGCCGCTGATCCATCCGTCGACGCGAGGCAGGCCGCGAGCATCGACGGAGCGGCGAACGGTAGTCCGCAGCCGTTCATCGACCCACTCGTCGGGGTGCGCCGCATGGCCTCTCCCGATTGCCAATCGCGGGCGAAGTACCCTGCCCGACAGGTTCGTCGCCTCCTCGAGAGCGCGCAAGTTCGGCCAGGGCGCTTCTGGATTCACATGGTCCGGCGTGACTGGCGAGATGCCCCCCCAGTCGTTGAGACCGGCACTGATCATTGCGTCCAGATGATCGGGTCGGAGATTGGGTGGAGCCTGGATCGAGACCTCCCCGGGCATGATCAGCCTTGCCACGGCGATGCTCCAGAGATGGTCTTCCAGCGAAGGCTCGGGCTGATGCTCCATCAAGGTCCCCGGCTTCGCCCGAAAATTCTGTACGATGATTTCCTGGATGTGGCCGTATTCGCGGTGAAGGTTTCGGAGGGCAACGAGGGCCTCGACCCGCTCGCTTCGCGTCTCTCCGATCCCGATCAGAATTCCGCTCGTAAACGGAACGCGAGCCTGCCCGGCGGCGGCGATGGAAGCGATACGTCTCTCAGGTAGTTTGTCCGGCGATCCGAAATGCGGGCCGCCCCGTTCGCAAAGCCGTCCCGATGCACTTTCGAGCATCAGCCCCATAGAGGCTGCGTTGGGCCGCAGTAGCGCGTAGTCCGCCGCTTCGAGAATCCCTGCATTGATGTGGGGCAGCAGACCGGTCTCGTCGAGCACGGCGGCGGCGGCTTTGGCGACGTAAGCAATCGTGCTTTCGTAGCCGCGGCGATCGAGCCACTCGCGGGCAGCCGAATAGCGGGCCTCAGGCCTGTCGCCGAGTGTGAAAAGCGCCTCGCGGCAACCGGAACGTGCTCCCGCTCTCGCGATCTCGACCACGTCCTCTATTTCGAGAAAGGGCTTGTCGATCTTTCCGGGCGTGGTTGCAAACGTGCAGTAATGACAAACGTCGCGGCAAAGCCGGGTGAGCGGGACAAAGACCTTTGGAGAATAGGTCACGACCTGGCCGAACGAGGCCAGTGCGACGCCACGCGCCGCCTCAGCGAGATCCGGCAAGGCAACATTGCATACGATTTCATGGACGCCGGCCGGATCGGCCATACGCGCAATCGTTTCACTTATCGTCGTGTGCGACGCCAATTCCTATCTCCGGTCCGAGCGCCGATCGTGACGCAATGCGCGCGCTCCTCTAATCCCGCAACAAGGTCTGCTGCTATCCTTTGAAGCTGCGAGCGCCTGCCGGCCCGAGCGTCAGGCGCAGGTCGTGACGATCATAAGTTGATCGCGCCAATGCAGCGAGAGCTAACCTACTTCCTCATCCACCGGCTGGTCGACATATCGTGCGATTGTCTTGTGGAAGTGCTGAACCGCCGCCTCGTTCCGACCTAGCAGGAAAGGGCGCCCGTTGTTGTTTTCGGCGGCATCCTGGATGGCATAGTCAAGAACGTAGTCCTCTCGCTGCGTGACCTGCCGATACATCTCGAGCTGTGCTTCCCCTTCCGCCCTGATCGCGTCGTCCGGCGTCTTGCGCGACAGCAGCATCTGCACGCCCGTGCTGGTTTCCGGCGTGGGTCCGGGGAAAACGCGGACGATGAGCGGAAAGTCGCTTCGTGCTGTCGACAACTGCGTATTCGGGAACATGACGTAGACGTCAGACAGGGCCCGGGGACCGGTCCAATCATTCTCGGGAAGCGAGACCTCACTGCGGATTTCGTTGTTCGGCAGCAATATCAGCGAGTGATCGCCGAAATGATCGGTCACGTTTATGCTTCCGATCAGGTTCGGCAGGCTCTCGGAGTGGACCGTCTGGAAGTGATAGCTTTCAATGTAGCCGTCCCGGCAAAACTTCCAGTTCGGCCCCTGATACGTTTCCACCCATAAAAGGTGGGTATCCTCGAGATCGAGTGAGGCTAGTTCGGGCTCGAATTCGCCGAGGGCCTCGTCGAGATCGAATGGGGCCTCCGGATCGAGCACACCGAAAATAAGTCCGTGGCGCTCTTCGACGCGGATTTCGGCCAAGCCGTGACTTGCCTTGTCGCATCTCCCGAAGAGTTTGTCCTGTGGTACGCCGACGAGTGAACCGTCGGTCGAGTAGGTCCAGGCGTGGTAGGGGCAGGAGACTCGCGCCGCCGAACCCCGGCCAGAGGCAACAGGCGCTCCACGATGACGACACGAATTGAAGAAGGCATGCGCCTTGCCATCGCCGTCGCGAGTCAGAAGGATGCGAAAACCCGGAACGCCTTCGAGAGCGGAGTAGCTGTTGGGCTTTGGGATCTCACAACTCAGGCCAAGCAAGATGGGACGCTTGTAGAAAAGCGTATCGACCTCACGCTTCCAGTAATTCGCATCAAGGTACAGTGCGGACGGGAGTTCCATGATCGAGTCCTCGAGCGAGCACATACCGCTTTCCAGCATGTCATGCAGTCGCTGGATGTCTTCAACTACCCTGGCGTGCGGCACCATAATCCATTCCCTTGAGAATTGTCATTTGCGATCCGGAACCGTTGCTGAACATACGGCTTCCGGACCTATGGATCTCGCGCAAATGCAACCTTTTCCGAGTCGTGCGAGAGCCGTCAATAATTATGACTTATTAGTCATTTTTCTTGCGCAGGCAAGCCCCCGGAAGCGGTCGTCGTGCCTTCTTGCATTTCGGATTCGCCCTGCTGAGATCGCCGTTGCGACGGCAAGGCCCCGGCGATCTCTCACTTTGCGGCCGAGCTTCCCTTCGGGCGTCCGCGCCAAGTCGAAAAACCCCCCGTACGTTTCCAAGACCTGCGGGATTTATGATTGACGAGTCATAATTTCGCATATTACCGCAGATACGTTACGCCTTTGCACCGGCATTCCGCCCGAGATGCGAATTCAGGTCCGGCTTCCGTTACCTCTGCCGGACTATGGGAGAACGAATGTGAGCAGTCCTGTCCTGATCGAAGTCCACGAAGGTGTGATGACAGTGACGCTCAACCGCCCCGAAGCGAAGAACGCGGTCAACCTCGAAATCGCGAAGGGCGTGGCGGAAGCCATGAGGCGGCTTGACGAGAGTGACGAGCTGCGGGTCGCGATAATCACCGGGGCTGGTGGCACGTTCTGTTCGGGAATGGACCTCAAAGGTTTCCTCGACGGTGAGATTCCCGTGATCGAGGGCCGCGGATTTGCAGGTCTGACGCAAGGACCTCCCGAAAAGCCGCTCATCGCCGCAGTGGACGGTTTTGCGCTTGCCGGAGGTATGGAAATCGCGCTCGCCTGCGACATGATCGTGGCGCAACGCGATGCCAGGTTCGGCATTCCCGAAGCAAAGCTGGGCCTGGTTGCAGGCGCCGGCGGCCTCGTAAGGCTGCCTCGGCAAATTCCGATACGCCTCGCCATGGAATACGCTCTGACCGGTGACCTGATCGACGCGAAAAGGGCCTATGAGATCGGCCTGATCAATCGAATCACCGATGGCCCCGCACTGATCGCTGCGAAGGATCTCGCCGCAACAATATGTGCAAACGGCCCACTCGCCGTCCGCGCAACCAAGAAGGTGATGACTGAACAGGCCGGCTGGCCGGCGGAAACGATGTGGCAGCGGCAGGACGAACTGATCGGCCCGATTTTCGATTCCAATGACGCGCGCGAAGGGGCAGCCGCTTTCGCCGAGAAGCGCAAGGCCAAGTGGACTGGCACGTGAACCAACCATTCACGAGCCGGGCGAAAGCGAACATCCCGAAAGCGCGGCTCTGTCTTGGCAGGCTCGGCATCGGCGCCCGACAAGCGACTTGAGTCGATGATCGCCTGGGACATCTCGACGGCCGCATTTCAGACCGAGAGGCATTTCGGTGCTCGCGATGTTGCATGCCTCCGGGATCGCCCCTCGTCGCTTCCCGCAATGCTGAGAAACGCAGCCAGGGAAAATCCCGAAGGAGAAGCCTTGGTTTGCGGCGATTTCCGTTGCACCTGGGCGGAGCTTGACAACCTCTCCCGCGCTTTCGCACTTCATTTGAGATTTCGCGGAATATTGCGGGGCGATCGCGTGGCAATGTTGCTGGGCAACCGCCCCGAATTCGTCATTGCCCTCTATGCGATCACCCGCCTGGGCGCCGTCGCCGTGCCGGTCGGAATTCGCGAACAGGCACCCGGTCTGGCTTATATTACCCGCCAATCGGGCGCCCGCCTTATCCTGCATGAGCCATCGCTGACCGACATCCTGCCGCCCGATGTCCCCGCCCTGGCGATGGAATGCGGCGATACCCGGAAGAATCTCGACAGCCTTGCGCAAGCGGATGGTTCCGCCGACTTCGAATGTCCGAAGGACGACGATACGGCCCTCATCATGTACACGTCAGGTACGACCGGCCAGCCGAAAGGGGCATTGGTAGCACATGTGGCCCTGGTCCACGTCGGCGCGATCTATGCGATGTGCATGGATCTCGACGCCGCCGATCGCTCGGTCTGCGTGGTCCCGCTGTCTCACATCACCGGAATCACGGCCACTCTGTGTGCGATGGCCTTCGCAAGGGGCTGTTCGATAATCATTCCGCAATTCGAAGCCGAGCATTTCGTTCGGACGGCCGAATGCGAAGCGATGACCCATACGCTCCTGGTCCCGGCGATGTACAAACTGATACTCGACCGCGTGAACCTCGCGTCATACGATCTTTCTAGATGGCGCATCGGAGCCTTCGGCGGAGCGCCCATGCCGGTCCCGACCATCGTCGAGTTGAAACGGAAGCTCCCGGCACTGGACCTCATGAATTGTTACGGCGCAACCGAGACATGCGGTGCTGTCACGATAATGCCCGCAGAGCATGCCGAGCATCGCTCCGGCTCGGTTGGTTTCCCGGTACCCGGCACATCCTTCCGGGTCATCGGCGAAGGCGGCGAGGAACTCGGGCCGGATCAGGAAGGCGAACTTTGTATTGCGGGCCCGACAGTAGCTCCAGGCTACTGGGGCAATCCAGACGCCACGGCGGCCAGCTTCGACCAGGGATACTGGCAATCCGGCGATCTCGGCAAAGTGGACGAGGATGGCTTCGTGTACGTGCTCGATCGCCTGAAGGACATGATCAACCGGGGTGGTTACAAGATTTTCACCGCCGAAGTCGAAAGCGTCCTGGCGGAACACCCATCCGTCACGGAAGCTGCTCTGATTGCAAAGCCCTGTCCGGTTCTAGGAGAGCGGGTTCATGCATTCGTATCGGTGCCGCTCAGCGCAAGCTGCCCGGAATCGCGCGAACTTCAAGAGTTTTGCGCGGCGCGAATGGCAGACTACAAGGTTCCCGAGAGTTTCACGATTGGCCACGATCCTCTGCCCCGCAACCTCAACGGGAAGATCCTGAAAAAGGAGCTTCGCAAGATTTTCGAAGCCCTACCCAGCGCTCCCGCAAACGATCGAACAGCAAGAGAATGACCGGAGAACGAAATGGATATTAATGGGATCGGTGCCGTAGTCACCGGCGGCGCCTCCGGACTTGGCGAGGCAACTGCCCGAAGCCTTGCAGCCCAGGGCGCACGGGTAGCCCTATTCGACCTCAACGAAGATAAGGGGAAGACGCTCGCGACGGAAATCGGCGCCACATTTTGCAGGGTGGACGTAACCGACGAAGCCTCCGTGGACGCCGGTTTCGCCAAGGCGCGCGATGCCAACGGGCAAGAGCGCATCATGGTCAATTGCGCCGGGACCGGCAACGCCTTCAAGACCGCGAGCCGAGACCGGAAGACAGGCGAACCCAAGCATTTCCCGATCGACGCGTTCGAACTCATTATCCGCATCAACCTGATCGGTACGTTCCGCTGCACGGCGAAGTCCGCCGCGGGCATGCTGACGCTCGACCCGCTGGAAAGCGGAGAACGTGGCGTAATCATCAACACCGCCAGCGCAGCGGCCGAAGATGGCCAGATCGGACAAGCCGCCTATGCGGCCTCGAAAGCCGGTATCGTCGGCATGACGCTTCCCATCGCACGCGACCTTTCCAGCGAGGGCATTCGCATAAATACCATCCTGCCAGGCATCTTCGACACTCCGTTGATGATGGGCGCACCCGAAGCGGTGAGGGAAGCGTTGGCCGAGAATGTTCCTTTCCCCAAGCGTTTCGGCATCCCCTCCGAGTTTGCCAGCCTTGCGCTGGAGATGTGCCGCAACCCCTACCTCAATGGTGAGGACGTGAGGCTCGACGGCGCCATTCGCATGGCGCCGCGATGAGGCGGCGCCCAATGTTCATCGAAATTGCAGGGAAAACGGGATGACCGAGGCATATATCATCGACGCAGTGCGTACTCCGCGCGGCATAGGGAAGGTCGGCAAGGGAGCGCTGGCGGCGATGCATCCCCAGCACCTCGCCGCGACGGTCCTTGCTGCCATCGCCGACAGGAACGGGATCGACACTGCCGACATCGATGACGTGATCTGGTCGACGAGCATGCAAAAGGCCCAGCAAGGCGGCGACCTTGGACGCATGGCCGCGCTCGATGCCGGGTACGATCCCAAGGTAAGTGGGACCACGCTCGACCGGTTTTGCGGAGGAGGCATCTCGGTGGTCGGCTTCGCTGCCGCCCAGGTCATGGCGGGGATGGAGGATCTCGTGGTCGCGGGAGGGACAGAGATGATGTCCCTGACGATGACAATCATGCAGGAAGAGATCGCGGCCGGCATCATGCCGCTGATCATGGGCTCCGGGAACCGGCGGTTGCAGGACAGGTATCCCCAGTCGCACCAGGGTGTATGCGCCGATGCGATAGCCACGCTTGAAGGGATCGGGAGACAGGCGCTGGACGATTTTGCGCTCGAAAGTCAGCGACGCGCCGACATAGCGATCAAGGAGGGCCGGTTCGCCCGCAGCCTCGTGCCCGTCCACGACGAGAGCGGAGCGCTCGTTCTCGACCACGAGGAGTTTCCGCGTCCTGAGACTACTGCCGAGGGCCTCGCTTCCCTGAAACCCAGCTTCGGGAAGGTCGGCGACATGCCCGTCGATCTCGACGGCAATACCGCACGGGAACTCATCTTGCGCAAGTTCCCCGACCTTGAAATCGAACATGTCCACCACGCGGGGAACTCGTCCGGGGTGGTCGACGGGGCCGCTGCCGTGCTGGTAGCCTCGAAAGACTACGCGGAAAGCCACGCGCTCACCCCCAGAGCGCGCATCGTGGCGACGGCCAACATGGGCGGGGATCCGACCTTGATGCTAAATGCCCCGGTGCCGGCTGCACGCAAAGTGTTGGAAAAAGCAGGCCTTACCCCGGCAGACATCGACTTGTGGGAAATCAACGAAGCCTTTGCAGTGGTCGCCGAAAAGTTCATTCGCGACCTCAAGCTCGACCGTGACAAGGTGAACGTCAACGGCGGGGCCATCGCCCTTGGCCACCCTATCGGCGCCACGGGAACGATCCTCATCGGAACCTTGCTAGACGAACTCGAAAGGCGTGACCTGCGGCGCGGCCTCGTGACCATGTGCGCGGCGGGCGGAATGGCCCCTGCGATCGTGATCGAGCGCGTCTAGGCCGACGGCATCCCGCCGATTGTCATTTCAGTAGCCGATCCGCCAGCTCGGTCAGATTCTTGAGGGCATCGCGGCCGCGCAGCCACGGACGCACGACAAGACGATCGCATCCTGCGTCTTCATACCGCTTGACCATATCGGCATCGACATCGCCGATCAGGCCGTTGCTGACCTCGAAGGGAATGTCGGATCGTCCGGCATCGTTTCGCAATTCCTGGAGCGTTTTCACTGCCTCTACCATCTCTTCCGGAGGCATCTCGTTGGCCAGCCAGCCGCTGCCGCGGTGTGCGGCCCGCCGCAGCGCGACCTTGGCGTGGCCCCCGAAAAAGAACGGTGGGTTGGGACGTGACGCCGGCTTCGGGCTCATCGCGACAGGTGGAATCTTGAGAGTTTCCCCGTCGTAGGTCGTGACCTCTTCGTTGAAGAGGCTGACCATGACATCGAGCGTCTCGTCGAGGCGCTTGCCCCTGGTCTTGAAATCGCGCCCCATGATGTCGAATTCTTCTTTCAGCCAACCGCTGCCCGCGCCGAACATGAAGCGACCGTTCGAGAAAAGGTCGAGTGTCATCGCCGATCTGGCGAGGTGGAAGGGGTCGTGCAGAGGCACGATGGAGATTGAGACCGCAAGCTTCATCGTACTGGTAATCGCCGCCAGGTACCCCAGCGCGGCGTATGGGTCGTAGAACGGCAGGTTCGCATGAAAGGCGTCGTGGGAATCCTTCCCGGCCTCCGGCGAATACGGGAATTTAGAATCGTGTTTGAGGGGCGTGACCACGTGTTCGCCCAACCAGACCGAATCGAAACCCATCTCTTCCGCGGCGGGTACGAGCTCTTTCATCTGTTCCACACGCAGCGGAAAGAGGGCCACTCCAAACTTCATGCTAAATCTCCGGCTTGAGCGATCGTGCGACAGGTGCCGCTTGTCTTCAGGTGGCGGGTTCGAGGGCACCGATCGGCGTCACAGGTTGATCGAGGATAATATTGAGGTCGCAAATCTCTCCGCCATCGCTCTGCAGGCGCACCTTGTACTCGTAGTGACCCCAGGCGACGTTCATCTTCTCGGGATCGCCATGACACGAGAAGAAGTAGCATTGCGCCGTGACGATATCGCCGTCGATGCCTTCGACGATCGAGTTCGTCGTGTAATGCTTGCGATGTTTGCAAGGCGTGGAAACCGCCTTGGCGAAGTAGGCCAAGGCGTCCTCCCGGCCTTCTAAACGTCCGACATAATAGCCACGCAGCGTTATGTCCCTGTAGAACAGCGTTTCCAGGATCGTTAGATCGGGCCGGTCGAGTGCCAGGCAATACTTGTTGATTGCGTTGCGCGCCGTTTCGGCTGCCTCCAGCCTTTTAAGCCGTTCTGCGAAATCGTCGGTCATCGCAAATCTTTCCCGTTCTGCATCCCGTTCAATCTTGCCCCTCAGACGCGTTGGGCGGCGCTCCGGGCAGATAATCGTGGAATACGCCCAGAGTCATCCCGCCATCGACCGTGAGTTCCGAACCCGCCATGTAGGACGAGGCATCGCTGGCGAGGAACAGGCTTGCCTCTGCAATCTCCTCGGGTTCGCCGATCCTCTGGATGGTCTGGCCGACGTAGAGCTTGTTCATCTCTTCGGTCGACTTGTTGCCGATGTTCGCAAAGGGCGTGTTGACGCCGCCGGGAAAAACTCCGTTGACGCGCACGCCCTGCCACCCAAGCTCCATCGCAGCGTTCTTGGTAAGACCGCGCAACCCCCACTTGGCTGCCATGTACGCGCCGGTGGAATTCATCGACCAGAGGGCACCCGTCGACAGGATGTTGACGATCGAACCACGGCACTGTGCGATCATGACGGGAGCGACCGCCTTGATCCCCAGCCAGGGCCCGATCAGGTTGACGTCGAGCACGCGCTGAAAGTCTTTCCGCTCCATCTCTACGAGAGCCGCGATGTGCACGATCCCGGCATTGTTGATCAGGACATCGATCGTATTCCAGCGATCCGTGATCGAGCCTATTGCGCTCTGCCAGTTCGCTTCGTCCGAGACATCGAGCCGAATGAAGCATGCGCGCTCGCCAAGCTCTTCGGCGAGCGCTTTGCCCTCATCCTCCCGAACATCGGCGATCACGATGCGAGCGCCCTCGTTCAGGAACAGGCGAGCTGTCGCGGCACCCTGTCCCTGTGCGCCACCGGTTATGATCGCGACGCGATCATCGAGCCTGCCCATCGCAAAATCCTCCGACCGGCCAGGAAATCGCGAAAAGCGGAATTACGCGCGCCTCGCCCGGCCAACCTCTCTTGTCGTGCTCGCCGGCATCGCAACTTCTCGATATGCCCGCAAGCCAAAAATGACTTGTGGATCATTTTTTGCTGTGGTCGGATTGCTTCCGCGGCGGTTGCCCGAACCAGTTGCTGCCGATAATGGGGACTTCGAGCGGTAAGCGGAATGGCAAGTGTGGTGACGAAACAGGGCTCTGGGCCGAAAGTGCGAAAGGTCAGACGCAAGACCGCGAGTTCCGTCGCCGAAAGACGCGCTCACCGGCAGGTCGCGACCAGACAGAAGATTCTCGATGCGGCGGCGCAGGTTATCGGTCGCCATGGTTACGCAGGGTGTTCGGTCGCCAGGATTACCTCCAAGGCCAGAATGGCCCACGGGACATTCTATCTCTACTTCAAGTCACAACAGCAATTGTTCGATACGATACTACCCACGCTCGGCGACGACATGTTGAGGAGTATCGCCGAAGCGATCGGCGACGAGAGCGACCCGATCGAGGTGGAGCGCCTCGGCTTCACCGCCAATATCGCGTATACGGCCGCGCACCCCTACATGAACAGGGTCCTCTACGAAGCGCAGCTCTTCGCGCCGAAGTCTTATAGCCTTTGGCTCGAGGGGATCACTGACAGCTACGTGCGCTCGTTCAAGCGAACACTCACGAGCGGTGCCTTCGCCGATGCCAGCGACGAGGAATTGCACATGGTTGCCCGAATGCTCGTCAATGCCCGCACAGCGCTTCTTTTTCGGGTGAACAGGAAGACCGCTGCCGATCAGGATTTTATCGCGAGGACCATCGCGACTTACGTGAAGTTCGCCTCGAATGGACTGGGCATTTGAACGCCCGCGCGCGCTGGGTCAGCGTTGTAGCAGCGACAACCGGTTCAGATGCCAGGCTGCTGTACCGTGCCGCGAGCCGTTCAGCAAAATCCGCTTCAGGTAGTGGCCAATTGCGCATTCGTCCGTAAGGCCCATGCCACCATGTATCTGGATGGCGCTTTCCGCCACGAACCGACCCGACTTGTCGGCCTGCGCCTTCGCGACGGAAACTGCCATCGTCCGGTCGGACAGACTATTGTCGAGGGCCGCGGCTGCCTCGTCGACGACGGCACGCGACCTCCGCTCGGCGATGAACATGTCGACCATACGGTGCTGGAGCACCTGAAAGTCTCCGATCGGGCGACCGAATTGCCTGCGAACCTTGGCGTAGTCCAGAGTGATCCGATTAGCCGCCGCCATGGCGCCGACGGTTTCGGAAGCCAGACACACCGCGCCGGCATCCAAGATCGCCTGAATGTCGCCCGGGTCCGGGACGGCGAGGATCGTGGCCACGACCGAATCCAGCGTCAGCCTGCTTGCTATCCGGTTGTCCGGAAGGCGATAGTGCTGGACTGACAGTCCGGGGCTGTCGCGTTCTATCATGCCCAGGACCATCTTTCCGTCGACATCATGGGCGCCGACCAGGAACTTCGACGCATTCTCCGCGTCCATCACCTGGTCCTTCACGCCGGAAATCGTGTCTCCAGCGAATTGCGCTCGGTGATTTGCATCCGCGCCGACAGTACCCGGATCGCGAAGCGCCACGGCCATGCGCACCGATCCCTCCGCAATCTGCGGCAGCAGCGATTCCTTCAAGTCTGCGGAGCCGAAACGATTGACGAGGAGCGCGGCCATCACCGCGTTCTCGAAAAAGGGCACCGCAAGCAGGTTATATCCGATTTGCCTCATCACCGCGGCGAGATCGGAGATTCCTCCGCCCAGGCCGCCGTATTCGGGATCAATGCCGAGCGCAAAGACTCCCTGCTCGGCAAAGGCCGACCATTCCTCGTCTGAACATTCGAACCGCGGCCCGCGACACCTCTCTATACTGTGGTGTTGCTTCGCCAGTTTCTCTACCGTTGCCGCGAAAAGACGGCGAACTTCCGCGTCGAGGTTTGCTTCGTGCTTCACAGTCCGAGCACCGCCTTTGCAATGATGTTCTTCTGAATTTCGCTGGAGCCTCCCCAGATCGAATAGACGCGGCCATGCAGATACTCGCCAAGAGCCCCACTCGCGCCTTCAGGCGCGACGTGCGGCACCGGGCTATCGGGATCGAGGGCTTCCGCCTGATAGGAGAGCCCGCCTTCAGACAAGGCATCGATCTGGGCGCCGGATATTGCCTGAAGCAGTTCTGCACTTTCGATTTTTAGCATCGATGCGGAAAGGCCCGGATCGTCCCCTGCCTCGAGTTCGGCGAACATCGCATTGCAAAGGCTGACCAGCGACCGCAGCCGCAGGTCGAGCTCGGCAATCCGCGAACGCCAGGACGGCATTTCGATAAGCGGGCGGCCGCCCGCGCTGGTCTCCCGAAGGAAGAAACGCAATTGCTCCATGAGACGCTGCGCCTTCCCGACTTCTGCCGAAATAAGACGTTCGTTGTCGAGCAGGAATTTGGCGTAAGTCCAGCCTCTCCCTTCCTCACCGATCAGGTTATCGGCGGGAACGCGGACGGCATCGAAAAATACCTCGTTGAGGTCCTCGACGAGATTGATGCTCTTTATCGGCCGTATCGAAACGCCGGGGCTTTTCAGGTCGATGAGCAGAAAGGAAATCCCGTGTTGCGGCTTCGCATCGGGATCGGTTCGGACCAGCGCGAAGATCATGTCCGCCCACTGCGCCATTGAGGTCCATATCTTGTGACCGGTGACGATATAGTGGTCGCCATCGCGAACGGCGCGGGTCTGGAGGTTTGCAAGGTCGGACCCCGCATTGGGCTCCGAGTATCCCTGCGCCCACCAGATGTCGTGTCTGGCAGTCGGACCCAGCCAGCGCTTCTTCTGAGCTTCCGTGCCGAAAGTGTAGATCACGGGTCCGACGTAGGTAACGCCGAACGGCGCAAGCCAGGGCGAGCCAAGCCTGTACAACTCGTTCTCGAAAACCCACCGCTTCAGGCGTGGCCAATCCTTGCCGCCATATTCCTCTGGCCAGTGCGCGATCAGCCAGCCTTTCTCGTGCAGTATCCGCATCCAGCGAACGAAATCGCCCTTCTCGAGATGCTGGTTCAGCAGAACCTTGCGACGAATGTCCTCTGGCAGCCGGCTTTCGCAGAAGTCCGCGACCTCTTTCCGGAACTCGGCCAGTTCACCCGATCTGGACATGCAACTTGCCCCTTTCTCCGCCACGAGGGCGCAGGAATTCAATTCTCGGTGTCGCGGCCGTCGCCAACGACCAGTTCGCTTAGATTGCCCTTTCGCCTGACAACCTCGGGAATGCCGTGGGGATTCAGCAATCCGCCGAATCGCAGGCGATTGTCCGCGTGGTTGAGCTGGTGATAGGCAAAGGCCAGGTCCATCGACCTTTGAAGGCCTTGCATGTCTACCGAGGAATTGATCACCTCTTTCGCAAGCTTGATGGCGAGTGTGGGTTTTGTTGCGATCTTCTTCGCCATCGCCTCGACGAAGTCCGAAAGCTCCTCGCCAGGGACGACGTGATTCACCATGCCCATCCGGTGCGCTTCCTGAGCGCTCCAGCTTTCGGTAGTGAACAGCAGTTCCTTGGCCTTTCGGGGGCCCAATTCCCAGACATGTGCGAAGTATTCGACGCCGAGGACCCCGATGTTCACCACGGGATCCTGGAACACCGAGTCTTCGGCAGCAACGATGATATCGCAGACCCACGCGAGCATCAGTCCCCCGGCGATGCAACCTCCCTGCACCTGGGCGATCGTCGGCTTCGGAATCGAGCGCCAGCGCCGGCAGGCATCCAGATAGGTCTCGTGCTCCCAGCCCATCCAACCTTCGACGGTCTGCGTCTCGACATCGCCCCAGACGCCGGTCAGCGGGTAATCGCGCCCCACCGCATCATGATTCCGATCGCGAAGATCGTGGCCGGCCGAGAAATTCCGGCCTGCTCCCCGAAGTATGATGCACCGAACGGCGTTGTCCTTGGCGGCACGCATGAATGCCTCGTCCAGAGCATAAGTCATCGCCACGTTCTGCGCGTTGCTGGCGCCGGGCCGGTTCATGGTAATCCGTGCGACGCCGGCATCGTCGAGTTCGTACAGAACCAGGGCCTCGGTCTCAGACAAATCATTGCTCCCCGAAAATTTCGGCGATCGAAAGCGGCACCGCTACGCCGTTCCCTTCGGCCCTTGAGGACCCCGCCCGCATGCGTTGGACAACAAGCCTGGATAGCTATCCGCCAAACCGCGAACTGAACAGGCCAACGTATCGCCATCATCGGCCCGTGTTCCGACGATTAGCACGGCCTCCGGAATCTGTCACCCATTTATGATTGTCCAGTCATATTTCTGGGTCGATGCTCTGGAAGCAACGGCGGAACCGAACCTTATGTTCAAGGTATTTCACGGGAATGTGCAAGCAACTCGATGCCGGGATCGCTCAGATCGAGCGTAGTGCCGGATGCGAGAGCGATCGTGCGACGCTCGGGCTGAAAAGTATAGCACACGGCTCCCATTCCGGAGTCCGCGGCAACTTCGCCTGGCTTGAACTGCAGATAGCCCTCTGCCAGCCAGAACACGCGGCGAAGGATCCACAGGCGATCCGCTTCCTCGGCAGGCAATCCTGCAAGCCACTCGCGGAACCCTTCGTACAAGTGGTGACCCGCATAGGCAGACGGCGCCGCAATCCGTCGATCAAGGATTTCCATGGACTGGACTTCACGTCCGCTTTGCCTGAGGACCACCTCGTGCCGCTCGGGCGTTTTCGGGTCATGGTATGCTGAGGCATCGTATCGAAGATCCGGGCCCGAACGCGCCGCGTGCGACATCGCCAGCGCAGCCAGCTCGAACAGATGGGTGCAGTGGTCATGGACACCCAGTCTCCTCGAGAGGTCCTGCGCCCTTTGCAGCAAGGGTTGCCCTGTGACTGCATGAAGCACTTCCGTCGCTCCGCCGCAGGTCGTCCAGGGAAACCGGACCGCCCGTGACGAAACCGCCCTCACGACGCCTCCCTCGTGCCGGAGCGTCACGCCGAAGTGGTGGTAGTTATCCTCCAGCCAGCCAACGGTAACGTCCGGTTCAGGGTGGAACAATGCGATCGCACGCCTGATGATCGGACGAGCTTCAGGCACTTGTCGGGTAAAACCGCTCTGCCCATTGCCTTACCCTGCCGAGAACCTCACTCTCCCCCGGAGACAGGGACGGGTTGGCCAGATACCGCATGTTCTCCCAGATCGGAATGTCGCGCTCGATCTGGACCAGCTGCTCGCGGACGCGCACGGCGGCCAGTCCCGTCGGCGCCGCCGCGGGGTCGAACCCTTCCTCGCCCAATACCAGGACGGACTGGAACATGTCGCAGTGATCGTCGTCCACCGGCGTCTGGGCCTGAATGCTTATCGCGTGATCGGGAGCTGGAAAGATGGTGTACTGGAACCCGAGCCCCCATAGTTCGGCTGCAACTTCCACCTCGATAGGGCCATCGGGGGTAAGCCTTGTCGATTGTTTACCGTAGCCGTAGACGATCGTGTTGGCGATATGCAGCTTGTAGCCTTCCTCCTCGAGCCGCGTAGTCTCGATCGGCCCCTTCGCACCGTGAATCCATCGCAAGTGCTCGATGTCCACGTTGTTCTCGGGGATGTACTGCGGTCGCGTCCGCACGTTCCGCCAGCTTTTGGTGCAGTTGGGGAACAGGTCATACCGCTTCCTCTCCGCGACCCCCGGAAGATCCACGGGCGGGTCGAACAGCGGCGGACGGCCCAGCTCGTCAAACCACATCCATACGATCTGGTTTGCCGTAACCGTCTCCCAAGCCCTGATCGTGCAGCGGTCGGTGGCCTTTTTTTCCAGGGGCACGAGCTTGTTCACCCCGTCGGGGCCCCACCGCCAGCCGTGATAGGGGCAGACGATGCTTTCGCCTGAGACCTTTCCCCCATGGCCGAGATGCGCACCCATGTGCGGACAGAATGCGTCGAGCAAGTGGTATCCGTTCGAACCGCGATAAAGAACCAGATCGCGACCGAAATAATGCAGCGGCCTTACGTCGCCGACTTCCAGTTCGGCTGCCCACGCGATCTGATACCATCCGCTGGGAAAACCTTCATGCGGAAACCCGTCGGTTTGGTCGGCTAGAGGCATATTTGTCGTCCTGCTTCGTTCATCGTCATTTCGTGTACATGGCGCCGCCATCGACGCGAATGAGTGCTCCGGTCGTAAAGCTCGATCCTTCGCTTGCCAGGTAAAACGCGGTTGTCAGCAATTCGTCGGGCTGCGCAAACCTGTTCAGCATCACGCTTTCCAGGGCCTCCGGATCCTCGGCCCAGTCACCAGCGACGTCGGTAAGGAACCCACCGGGGCAAACCACGTTGACCCGCACCTTCGGGGCATATTCGCGCGCCAGCGCAGTCGTAAGGGCATTCACTGCAGCCTTTGCTCCGGCATACACGGGGAAATAGGGCGATGGCAGCAGCGATCCCACCGACGAAACGTTTATGATCGATCCGCCCTCTCCTTCCGCCATTCGCGAACCGATCAGGACGGAAAGGCGATATACGCCTTTGAAGTTGACCTGGACAACCTTGTCGAAAAGCTCCTCGCTGACTTCCGCCATCGACGGCGCAAGCGGCGACATTCCCGCATTGTTGATCAGGATGTCGATCCTGCCGAAGCGCTCGTAGGCAGCGTCGGCCAGAGCTTCGACCGAATCCCACTTGCCCACGTGCACGGCAATGGCAGCGGCCTCGCGCCCGAGTGCTCGGATTTCGTCCGCCACGGCCTCGCACGCCTCCAGCTTCCTGCTAGCGACGACGATGTCGGCTCCCCGACGCGCGAAACCCAGCGCCATCTCCCTGCCGAGACCGCGACTGCCGCCCGTGATCAGGACGACCTTGCCGGTAAAATCGAAAGGATCCCTCATGGCTATCACCCCCGCCTGTTGACCGTTTCCTCGGTAAGGCCGAACTCTTCCAGTGCGATCGCCCGCGCCGTCGGCAAATGCTGCGGCGGGAAGAAGCCTTCGTGGGGTGTTGCATTACGAAGCACCCGCCGTGCCACCGAGACCTTGTGAACCTCGGTCGGTCCGTCGGCCAGTCCCAGCATTCCGGTCATGAAGAGCATGTGCGCGAATGGCATCTCGTTGGAAACGCCCAGCGACCCGTGCATGTGCATCGCGCGCCAGATGATCTTTTCGGCGACGTCGGCGCTGGCGACCTTGATCATGGAAATGGCTGCCCGCAGTTCCCGCTCGCGCCCCGCCTGATCGGCAAGCCAGGCGCAGTGCAACACCATCAGCCGGAACTGATGCAGCGCGATCTGCGAATCCGCGATGTCGAACTGAACGGACTGCTTCTCCTTGATCAGGACACCGCTCGTCTTGCGGCTGACAGCCCTGTCGGCCATCATGTCGATGGCCTTCTGGCAAAGCCCGATCGTGCGCATGGCGTGATGGATACGCCCTCCGCCGAGGCGGGATTGCGCGACTTCGAAACCACGTCCGCGCGGGCCTAGCATCGCCGAAGCCGGCACCCGGACATTGTCGTACCGGATGTAAGGGTGTCCGCCGCGTTCATCGTGGGATTCGGTGAAGACCCCTGTCTCGCGAACGAATTCGACGCCCGGCGTGGCAGTTGGCACGATGAACATCGACGCCCGCTCGTAAGGATCGGCGTCGGGATCGGTTACAGCCATAACAATGAGGAATTCGGAGTAATTCGCGTGGCTGGAAAACCACTTTTCTCCGTTGATGACGTACTCGTCGCCGTCCTTTTCCGCGCTGCAGGTAAAGTAGCGGGGATCCGACCCGCCTTCAGGTTCGGTCATCGAGAAGGCGCTGTAAATCTCGCCGTCGAGCAGCGGCGCCAGATAGCGCTCCTTCTGCTCCTGCGTCCCATATCGTGCCAGGATTTCCGAGTTGCCGGAGTCTGGCGCCTGGCAACCAAACACGACCGAGCCCCAGTTGGTCCGCCCGAGGATTTCAGCGATGTGCAGGTATTTGACCTGACCATAACCGGGACCGCCCAGTTCCCTGTCCAGGTGCGCCGCCCACAATCCGCGGTCCTTCACCTCTCGCTGCAGCGAAGCCAGTATCTTGCGTGCCTCGACGAGCGACTTGTCGTGCGGGCTCGCCGGACTGGGCCAGAGAACGTCGAGTTTTTCGACCTTCTCGTCGACGAAGGTCCGCACCCAATCGAGCTTCTTCCTGAATTCGTCCTCAAGTTCGAAATCTATCATCTTGTCCTCGTTGAAGATCGTCGGGTTCCGACCGCCGGCAATGCACGAATTCAGCCCAGAGCCGAGGCAGGGTCTGTCCCGACCCGTTGCTTGACCGCTCCCTTCAGGATCTTCCCGTCCGGCGATAGCGGCAAAGCATCCCACACCTCGAAGCGTTCCGGCAGCTTCTCCTTCGAGAGGCCCTCGCCGACGAGATAACTCTTCAGGTCATCGAATTCGAGCGAGTGACCGTCGCGCAATTCGACGACAGCGCAAGAACGCTCTCCGTAGAGATCGTCGGGAAACCCAACCACCGCCACCTTTCCGACCGCAGGGTTGCGGCCAATCAGCTCCTCAACTTCGGACGGATCGATCTTGTAGCCGCCGCGATTGATCATGTCCTTCTTGCGCCCGACGACTCTGACGAAGCCAGCCTCGTCGATTACCCCGATATCGCCCGAAAGGAAAAAGCCGTCGGCCGTCATCAAGCTCGATTTCCCGTCGGGTTCACCGAGGTAGCCAAGCAGTAGCGACGGACCCTTCAGACCGATTTCGCCCCTGCTGCCCGTTGGAAGGGGCTGGCGTTCGTCATCGAAGACCGCCAGTTCCGCGCCCGGTCCGGGTCGACCGTCGAGCACATTGCGTACCTCTACAGGATCGGAGAGCTCGGTGCTCGCGTTGCACATGCACTCAGCCATCGCATACATGCGCAGGACTTCCATGCCGAGTTCGGAACGCGCGCGATCGATCAGTTCCAGGCTCATGAAGCCGCCGCCCATGCTGACCGAACGCATCGCCTCCAGCTTGCGACCGCCCAGAGCTTCCGGCCCTGCGTCGAGCAGCATCCGCAGCATGGTCGGCACCATGCACGACCAGACGCAATCGTGCCGCTTGGCCAGACGAAGGACCTCAACCGGATTCCAGCGCGAAGCGCGCACTACCGTCGCGCCCGTCACGAGCGGCATGTAAGTGAAGAAGGTGAACCCCGGTGCGCCCGCTCCTGCGCCGGTCATGAGAATGGCTTCGCGGTCCTGCACCCTCCCGAGCGCCCGCATCCGCTCTGCGGACCATGCAACGCCGGACCAGCTGTGCATTACCCCCTTTGGTTGTCCGGTAGAGCCGGATGTAACGCCGATGAGGGCGCAATGGTCGCCAGGCGTTTCGACGACCTCGGCGGATAGAGGCTCGAATGATGCGATTGACCTGGTGCTGATGACGCGGGCGGATGCCGGCGGGGCCAGACCCTCTGTCGGTTCGGTCCCGACGTGACAGAAAAGAGCCGCCTGCGATCGCTCAAGAAGAAAATTGATTTCTCGAACGCCAAGGCGCTTGGGCACCGGGATCAGTGTTCCGCCAAGCCGTGCCGTCGCTATCGCCACCGCCACATCCTCGACGGAGGTATCGTACTGGACGACTACGCGGTCTCCCGCCTTGAAGCCGTTCTCCTTCAACATGGCCACGGCGCGATCGGCCATCTCGCCGACTGCGGCGCGATCGTAACTCTCGTCACCCACGACCAACGCGATTGCGTCCGGATCGGTCCTGCGATGGATATCGAAGCGCGCGGCGAGGTTCTCTGGCATCATCTGTGTCATCCTGGGCTTTTCAGTAGGGGCACGTGCCACCATCGACATTGAGAATGGCGCCCGTGATGCCGGCGCCCGCGTCGGAGGCAAGCAGCGAAGCCATCGCGGCTACCTCATCCGTCGTATTCAGCCGGCGGATCATCGACGCATCGGCATAGCGCTGCTTGTAGTCCTCGTAACTCACCCCCGCAGCCTCCGCCGCCTTGCGCCCGGCGGTTTGCATGAGATCGGTTTCGACCGCGCCCACGCAGATCGCGTTGCAGGTCACGCCCCGTTGTCCGTATTCGAGCGCCACGGCCTTGGTGAAGCCGTTGAGGGCATGCTTGGAGGCAACGTAGTGGCTGGTATTGGGCCTGTTGGCCTGTTTTCCCTGCACCGAACTGATGTTCACGATCCTGCCAAAGCCGTTGCCAAGCATTGTCGGTATCGCCCGTCGGACGGTCCAGAACGCCGAAGACACGTTCCACAAGAATGCCTGCTCCCAGGCCTCGTCCGCAAGTTCGTGAACCGGAGCAAACCCGCTCGAACCGCCAGCATTATTGATCAGGACATCTAGGCGTCCAAACCTTTCGACGACTTCGTCGACCATCGCTTCGGACTGGCTCTGGTCGAGGGCGTTGCAGGCGAAGAACACTGCCCGTCCATCGGAGGACAGCTCTTCCGCGGCTCTGGCGCCCTTTTCCGTGTTTCGACCGCTTATGACTACGCGAAACCCATCGGCAAGAAGGCGCTCCGCCATGGCTCGCCCCAGACTGCTGGTTGCCGCCGTCACAAGGGCGACCCTGTCCGTATCGTTTCCGGTCATGACCTCTCCAGAATCATTGTGGCGTGATTGGGTACGCCGAGCGCGGTGACCAGTCCGGTTCTCGCACCGGGCACCTGCCCCGCCCCGCGTTCGTGTCGCAATTGCCTCACCGCTTCGATGATGTGTCCGCCTCCGAGCGAGAACGAATGCGCCAGGAGGCCACCGTGCGTGTTGGTCGGCAAACGGTCCGAAAGGCCGCGGCCCTTCTCGACTGCGAACCTTGCTCCTTCTCCCCTTGGCGCGAAGCCGAGGTCCTCGAACTGGAGAAGGGTGTTGATGCTGAAGCAATCGTAGAGCTCGGCAAAGTCAATGTCGCCCGGGGACATCTGCGCTTCAGCGAACGCCATCGGTCCCGAGATTGCAGCCGGCGTTATGAGGTAGTCCGGGTTCTGGGTGAACCATGTGTCGCCCGGCACGGGGGTCGAGCCGATGCCGATACCCCGCACCGACACGACCGGATGGGCAAGGTCCCTCGCGCGCTCGGTGGTGGTCATAACAAACGCGATCGCACCGTCGCTGATGAGCGCACAGTCCGGGCCGCGCAACGGAGAGGCTATGACAGGCGACGCTAGATAGCCGTCGAAATCCAGCGGCTTCTGCTTCATCGCACCGGGCGTTCGGATCGCGTGCTCCCTCGCCTCGATTGCGATAGCCGCGAGGGCCGCTTCGGGCAATCCGTACTCATGAGCATACCGCTGAGCGATCCCGGCAAAATAGACGGGTTGGCCGAACCAGCCGCTGGGCATCTCCAGATCGGCCTTCACAGGATCGGCCGCATAAATCTCGCGGGGGCCCTGCGACTGCTTGCTGAGTTGAAGCCCGAACCAGCAAATTACGTAATTCGCGCGTCCCGACCTCAGCGCATGGTCTGCCAGCTCCGCGGCTGCGACGAGGCCCGCTCCGTATCGCATCCCATAGGCAATGAAGGGTGATGCAGGCATCCGGCCACCGAGAGCAGCGACGAGTTCCTCGGCCGGCACTTCGTGCGGCATCGAGGAGGATTCTGTCACGAAGCCATCGATCTCCGCTATCGTCAGTCCGGAGTCGGCCAGCGCAAATTGCGCCGCTTCGGCGGTCATGGCATGCATCGACCGTGGTTCCGAACGGACCGGACGCGTTTCGCCTACACCGACTATGGCGACGTCACGCACGGCCAGATTCGTTTTCCGGTATGGACTCGTTGGGCCATTCGGCACCAATCAAGAAGTAGACGCAGGCGATCACGAGGCTGCGTCCCGGCGGAAATAGGGGAACGGTTGTTCTCCGTATGTAACGTGCAGACGAACGGTGTCTCCTATCGCGACAGCGCCTGCGCTTTCGTCGAAGAAGGCCGCGATCCTGCATTCGGGTGCGTCCTCGGTCACCACAAGGCCGGTAGAATATGGCTCCCGCACGCTTTCGAGGAGCGGCCTTTCGACGCGCGTCACGGTAAATACCTTCGCCAGCGGACCGACCGGACGCCATTCGATCGATGCGCCGGGACAATGAGATGTACCGGCGCCAGGATACCATTGCCATGCCCGGCATTCCGAGCAGCGCGGCAAAAGCAACTGTCCATCGTTCAACCCCTCCCAATAGGGTTCGAGCCACTTGGCCTGCCTTGGCGCCCTGGAGAGTGGTTGAACGGACACTTTCACGAACTCAGCAAATCGGCCGCGCGTGAAAAAAGCCTTGGCACGGACGATGAAGCGCGCTCCCAGGCTTCGTCGCGTTTGCGGCCGGTCCTGTGAAGCTTGATCTTGTAGCCCGCAATAAGCGCGATGCGATAGCACGCGAGCGCATGGAACCAGTCAAGGTTGCCAACGGCGCGCTGCGCCGCCTCCTCGTACGATGCGACAAGGCTCGCCAGGTCCAGTCCTTCACCACGTCGCTCGACGGGATCCCATGCAAGCGGATCGTTCATCATGATAAACCATGCAATATCGAGCTCTGTGGCACCGATATGGGCGACTTCCCAGTCGACCACACCGGTAACGACGACCCCGCTATCGTTCCGATCGAACAGGATATTGTTCGTCTGAAAATCGCCGTGGCAGAGCCCGGGCGTCCACTCCGCCGGTGCGGACTTCGCGAGGGCATCCGCCAGTTCCATGCCGATCCCGGTCCAGTCCGCCTGGGCCGAGCGATCGAGGGCCGGTTGCCAAAGGGCAACTTCTTCAGCAGGTGTGCGCTGCGTGTCCCATCCATCGAGCCGGTCCAGGACCGAACGCTCGTGAAAGCGCGCCAGTTCGCTTGCGGCGGCGCAGTAGGCCGACCGGCGGTCCTCTGGAGGCAGCCACGGCTTACCGCCTTCCGGCCCCATAATGAGAGGTCTGCCCGCCAGCATCTCGACGATCATGTGAGCTCCGGCAAAGTCCTGCCCGGTTGCCGACGCATCCACGACTGACGGCACCTTCGCCCTTGCGTTCGAAAGCAGGCGAAGAAGCGAGGCCTGGCGCATGAGATTATCGGCTGCCCTGTCGCCCTGTTCGGGTGGCGCAAGCCGGACGACGAGATCGCGGTGCCGGTCGCCCTCGATGACGGTGAAGCAGAATGTTTCGCCGGAGTGACCGCCAAGATCCCGCACGCTTTCGACCCTGGCAAGCGGTCCGCAAAACCTCGCTGCCCATGCCTGCAGACCGTCGATCACCGCGGCCGGGGGCATCAAGGCGGAGGGACTTGGAGAAAGCGGTTCGGCGGTCATCTTGATACAAGAAGGCAGATCCATCGGACCTGACTAGTTTTGTCCTTTCCATCGGGCGTCAAGCAGGTGCACGGCATTCCTCTCCATGACACTTTCCTGCTCCAAGCCCACGTCGAGGGAATGAGTTACCTCGTTGAGACAGTGCGATCCCGCACCTATCACGAGCGTCGATTATCTATGACTGGCCAGTCATAATCAAGCGCCAAACGCCTCGCGTCGTCAAGAAAATGATTTATCAGTCATAACGAATGAGCCCTTCGCTTTCTATGCCTCCGTGGAGCCGGCGTTGCCCGAAACAATCGCATACATCGCCAAAAAACATTTTGTCTTACCGTGAGACGATGGCACTGACCTTGCCGGTTGGTACCGTTGCGAAGGCCCCGGAACCTTGCCAATTGCCTATACGCCGAGAGCGAAACTCGGACGATCGTAGGAGCAATTTCACGAAGTTATCGATTGGTAATACCCGAAACTGGACTGGCTGTGATCGACAAAGGCCTTCTCATCTTCGATCGCGCCACTGACGGCTTCGCTCGACATCAGCGCAACCCCGGCGGCGACATCATCAAAATAGGAAAGGACAACGCCATCCCATACCCGATCGGAGAAACCTAACCTTGCAGCGAGTTCCTTGCTCGCACCTTCGTCGACGTGGCATTGCTTGTACCTTACCCCCTCGACATCCTTTCCTACCTCGAGATGGTCGCCAAACCAGTGCGACATGAATTCCTTGTGCGACAGGTTTTGCTGCCGCCGAAGCCCGAACACGAGCAACGCCGGCCCCGTTCCCGACGTGATCGCCACTTCGTTGCCGGCAAATGCGCTGGACCTGGATCGGTCGATTGCCGAACCGAGCTGCGCTACGACTTCACTGGCAGCCGAGAAGAGATCGCTCCAGCCCTCCGACGATTCCGATGAAAGTTCGCAAACGAGATTGGCGGGCTTCGGGCCTTCGGAAGTCAGCATCTGGTGAGGTGTCGGAGGCAAGCCCGTCTCTTCGACAAGAATCGAGATACTGAGAGAAACTTGGTTTCCGATGGAAGCGCGAGTAGCGCGTAAGGTCGATGGTAAATCCTTGGCTTCGGCGGCGCCGTTCTTGCCCAAGGCACATGTAAGAACAATTTTCCTGTTGAGCGGTACAGTCATCGGCCTCTCCAAAACTTTTGCGTTTGCAATTCGACCCGGCCATCGCAGTTCGCGAATGTGATCAGTCCCACTCGAGCTTCAGCGCCGAGAGAAACCTGTTCACGTCGTTGGCTTCGTACTCGACGCCACCATCGTTCTTGAGCCGCATGCTCGGCAGCCGGGCCGTCAGCTGCTCGAGAGAGATCGCCATTTCCATTTTGGCAAGACCGGCCCCGACGCAAAAGTGCTTGCCCGTATTGAACGTCATCATCGGCGGGCTGTCCGGTCGAACCGGGCACAGGCTTTCCGCATCGGCGAAGCGAGCGCCATCGTGGTTTGCCGATCCGAGCAGAACAAAGATTTTCTCGCCCTTCTTCACCTGATGGCCATGCATGGTCGTGTCTTCAAGGCACGTGCGGTAAATCCCGAGAAGCGGCGCATCGAGGCGCAGTATTTCGTCAACATAGGCAGGAATCAATCCGGGATTCTCTATGACGGCAAGCCAGTGATCCCGATCGCGGAGCATGTGAAGCATCATATTGCTCAGCGCCAACTTGGTCGTCTCCTGGCCAGCCCCGACAAAAGTGTGCGTAAAGGTGATTATCATCTCGTCGACAGACAGGTTCCACGGCTCCGACGAGAGAATATCGATGACCGCATTCAGGCGATCGTCCTTCGGGCTTTGGAGACGCGAGTTGATGTGGTCGCGAATGTAATGCTGGAACTCGACCGCGTTTCTTGCGGCAACGACCTGCTCTTCGTCGTCCATCGCCTTTGCAAAGAACTTGAACGTCTCATCGACCCACAGGGGAATGCGATGCATGTCTTTTTCGGCATCGTCGAAGCCGATCATGCGCAAGGTCGTCAGCACGGCCAGGGGATAGGCGAAGTCACTGACGAAATCGCACTCGTTGCGGCCTTCAAGGTTGTCGATCAGCTTTGAAACGAGGCCTTCGATGACCGGCTTTATCTCCCTGAGTTGCGTGGGCGTGACCACGCTGGTTATGGCGCCTCTGAACCGACGGTGCGTTTCGCCTTCCCCCGTGAGGAGATTCTCGGTGACCAGCCAGTCGACGCCCTTTCCCAGCTCTTCGCGAGCGGCAGGGCAGTACCCGTGCGGCTGCGCCGCTTCGAGGGACCCCTCGATTGAGAACCGGTCGCTCCTGACCACTTGCAGCACGGTGTCGTAGGTTGTCGCTACCCACGCGTTATATCTCTTGGACCAGAAGAAAGGCTCGTTACTTCTGATTTCTTCCAACGTTTTATAGAGTTCGCCGAAATCGTAACGCGAGGGGTTAAATTCTGTTGAGTAATCCACTTCTGCCATGCTCCCAAATTTTTCTTCGAGACCCGCAGGCAACCGGCCCGTGAAGGGAGCGACAGGATTGCGGCTGGCCAGCTCTGTCAGCTGTAAAGGATATCTCCCCGTGCCGACGGTTCATTGCGCCGGAAGCTCTTCCGGAAACTCTGTGCTTTGGATTCTACCGCGACACCATGAGCGCTTCAAGCACCTTGGTGACTGCTGAATCAAAGTTCATGATATTTAGCTCCATCGGCTTTGCCTCGGAGATGGACGAAGGTTAAAAGCCAGGGCGCCAAGGGGTGAGACAGAGGAGAGACTGGGTGCAACGGAGATGCGAAGGCAAGACTGTCCTGGTTACTGGCGGCGGAAGTGGGATCGGCAAGGCTGCAGCCCTGCTGTTCGCCAAGGAAGGCGCGAGGGTCGTTATTGTCGACCGCAACGAGGAGACCGCCCTGCAAACCGCGAGCGAGATTGCCCGGTCGGGCGGTGATGCACTCGGAATCCGGGCGGACGTAAGTAAATCGGAAGAGGTCTCAGCCAGCGTCGACAAGGCGGTCGAGACATTCGGAAGCCTGCACGCGTCTTTCAACGCGGCGGGCGTCCCCGGCCCGTGCGTTCCGATCGGCGACATTGCGGACATGGACTGGGCCGAAACGATCGCTGTCAATCTTACCGGCACGTTCCTTTGCATGAAGTATCAGATCGGGGCGATGTTGGGGTCCGGTGGCGGCGCAATCGTCAACATGTCGTCGGCCGGGATTCTCAAGCCAGTTTGGACCCAGCCCGACTACCAGGCGACAAAGGCGGGAATCCTTGCACTGACGAGAAGTGCCGCCCTGAACTATGGCCCCCGGAATATCCGGGTCAACGCCATACTGCCCGGGGTTACCAGGACGCCGCTTCTAGAGGGATCGCTTGATGATGCGGGGATCGACGCGCTTGGCGAGATGATGCCGATCCGGCGGGTTGCCTCCAGTCAGGAGATTGCGGCTACGGCCGTCTGGCTCACGACTTCGGAAGCCGCCTACGTAACTGGAACAGGACTGGTCGCCGATGGTGGCATGCAACTTACCTAACCGCCGAGATCCATGACATTGCGCAGCGCATGGAACGTAAACCATTCCACCTGCTTCGTTCGTCAGAGATGCATGGCCCGGCCACGCCTGCGCGGGCCGGAGTCTTGTCATCGCTCAATCTGCTGAAACCAGCAGAGTTCCCTCATTCCGGCCGCTGAAAAGGTCGAGGAAGCTGGCAGGAAGGTTTTCGATCCCATTGCGCAGGTCCGTGCGATTTACCAGCAAGCCCTCGGCGTACCACTTTTCGAGGCTGGATCGGGCCTCATCAAAGTCATCGACAAAATCGCCGAGCAGGAATCCCTCGATGCGAACGGACCAGTATACGAGCTTCATCATGTCATTCGGTCCCTGCGACAGCTTGTCCGAATCGTAGGCGGAAATCTGACCACAGACCGCAATACGCCCCTTGCGGGCTATGTTATCCATGACAGCCTGAAGGATTTCGCCGCCGACGTTATCATAAAATACGTTGACGCCATCGGGGCAGAGTTCTGCAAGCCGCGCGCCCACGTCTTCGGTCTTGTAATCGATGGCGTCGTCGAGGCCGAGCTCGTCGCGAAGCCAGTCACATTTGGTCTTCCCGCCGGCAATTCCGATGACCCGCGCGCCGATGATACGAGCAATCTGCGCGGCCATCGATCCTGTCGATCCGGCAGCACCCGAGACGACCACCGTTTCACCTCTGGCGGGGCGACCGATCCGGGTGATACCGAAGTAAGCCGTCATGCTGTTCAATCCGAAAATGCTCATCGCCTTTTCGAAGGGCAGATCGGCGGCGACCGGCAGGGTAGGCGTCGCGAACTTGTCCGGCTCGATCACGGAATAGTCTTCCCACCGCGAAAGTAGAATATGCCTCGAACCCTTGGGGAAATCGGGGTGGCGCGAATCGATGACGTCGACCCCGGCCATCCCGACGATCGGCACTTCGAGCTGTGCGGAAGCCCTGTAGCTCTTGCCCTCCTGATTCACCCAGTTGCGCAAGGTGGGCGCACACGCGAACATCCGGTTGCGGACCAGGATCTGGCGGTCGGCCAGGTCCGGCTTTTGAAATTCCTCCTCAGAGAAACGAAAATTCTCGACGGCCATCTTTTCGTCAGGCCGGCTGGCAAGAAGCCAGCGTCGATTATTCAGAGCCACATCCATATCCCGATAATTGAAACTAACAAAAGCTGTGCCGGATTTGCAAATCGGCACCAGTACATGCTCGGCCGATTTTCACCATCGCGGCGCGATTGCGCCGGCAAGCTTTAGAATACAGTGGCGCGCTTTCGACGAGGATTGCCGGCTGAGTGGTGATGCCTATTAAGCCGCCGCTCGGCAAGGGACTTGACGCAATGCAGCAGACTCGGGCCGCGATGACGCGTGAGTCCTAGGCCTTTGGCAGATACTCACGTTCAATCGGGTGCCCTGCCCTGCTATTGAAAAGGGAGCGCGGTGTGGCCGCGCTCCCTTCCAGCCCCGCGAGCAATCAGTACCTAACCGTTGCTTGAAGCGCGACGGTACGCGGAGGTAGGGGGAAACCGAACTGGTCGGCTGGAACACCCGCAGCGGTGCCAGTTCCGGAACCCGTGCTCGGCGCGTCCTGCGCATAGGTGAGTACGTACTTGTTCGTCAGGTTCTTGCCGATCAGCGCAACCTGCCAGCGGTCATCCTCGGCACCTACTCGGAGCGATGCATCGAGCATTGCATATGCCGACTGCCGGTCCAGCGGGTTCCCGAACGGGCTGACGAGATAGGAGTCGCTGTAGCGCAGGTTCGTGGTCAGGCCCGCCTTTAGTCCGGATCCGATTTCCGTTTCGTAGTTCACGGTCAAGGAACCGGTCCACTCCGGAGCAAGCTGGGTGGGCGTACCTTTCAGATTCTGGTGCACGTAAGGGATTGTCGCGGTTGCCGCCATACAACCTTGGGCAGGAGTCTGGCCCGCGTAGCACGGCGCACCAGGAAATCTTGTGTACTCTGCATCGTTGTACGCGAATGCCGCACGGACATTTAGTCCGGGAGCCGCGCGCGGCGCCCACTCCGCATCGAATTCAATGCCACGAGTCCGGGCGGTGCCGGCATTGAACGTGACGAAGGTTGTAATTGCCGAGTTGAAGAAGTCGACCTGAAGATCCTTGTAGTCGTACGTGAAGGCAGTCACATTGAGGCGCAGTTGGTTATCCGCCAGCTGAGTGCGAATGCCTGCCTCGAAGCCATCGACGGTCTCCGGCTGGAAGGCCAGATCGTTGACGGATGTCGTGATCGTGTTGAGGCCGCTGATCGAGAATCCACCGGACTTGTAGCCTGTCTTGTAAGCACCATAGACGGTGAGATTGCTGTCGGGTCGCCAGGTAAGAGTGACTTCGGGTGAGAAGTCGGTGAACTTCTGGTGATAGATGAACTGACTTGCTGGTACGGTCGGATCGAGCATGCGGAAGAAGCCGCGAAGATTTGGATGTACGTAGGGCTGCGCGTAATTCGAATCCTTGGTTTCGTGCGTCAGTCGGCCACCTGCCGTCATCTGAACTGTCGGTACGATGTCCCAGAGTAGCTGACCGAAAGCAGCAAACGTATTGCCTTCGGTGTCGCTCAGCTTGCGGACTGTGAGGGGGACCAGCGAGGGGTCGGGAGCTGCCGAGTTTATCGCGTGACCGGCAGTAGGTGAGCCCGGGAAAATGATATCCTGCTGGAAATCCAGCTGAGAAGATTGGTAATAGATGCCAACGAGCACGTTCACAGGGAAGTCGAAGCTGGTTTGCGCCCTCAGCTCTGTTGAATAGGCATGATAGCTCGTGTCGGTTCCTGCATATGTTCCGCGGTTTGCGTTGGACGTCGTGTCCGACTTCAACATGAACTGGTTTTGGAATTTCTGGTAACCATTCACCCAGTTCAGCGATAACTTGTCGGTGTCGTACCTGATCGTACCCGTTACTGTGTAGGACCGGTACTCGTCATAATTCTTGCCATCCTTTCTGCCGAGGAGGGGGCTGCCGCTTACCAGGCCCGAGGGAAGATCATCCCAGTAGCCTTTCCAGTTCTTGTTACACTCGTTGCCCGGCTGCAGTTGTGACGTACCGTTGATCGGGCAGAGGAAGAGTTCGTTCAGAAAGCCCGGCGTAGTTGCCTTTCGGTCTGCAAAGGAAGCCTTGATCGTCGCGCTGAACTGGTTGTCAGGCTCCCATTTCAGTGTACCGCGCAGGTTCAGGTTGCGTTCGAGCGGTCCATAGCGGGTTGCTGGCGGTACGTTGTAGTCAGTGATGGTCCCCGTCGGCGTGTCGGTGACCCGGAACGTGCCGCCTGTAGACTGGTTACGGATGTAGCCCTGATCCATATCGGTGAAACGCCCTGCGAAACGGGCACCGAGGGTGTCGGTCAGGGGCACGGAAATCATGCCCTCGAAATACTTGTCCTGCGTACGGAATTCATAACCGGCACGCGCCATGGCCTCGAAATCTGGCCCCGGGTCGGCAGTGGTGAAAGAAAGGGCGCCGGCAGTCGAGTTCTTGCCGAAGAACAGCGCCTGCGGCCCCTTGAGGATTTCGACCTGCTGCATGTCGAATACGGCTTCGTTCAAGACTCGGCCCTGCCCGTAATAGACACCGTCGACATTTACCGAAACTGACTGTTCGATACCGATGCTTGTGAAGTTGGAGCCAATCCCGCGCAGGCTTAAATTCGCGCCGCTGCCGGTACTTCCTCGTGCAACGACGAACTGCGGTACCGACTGCGAGATCGCCTCGATGTTGTTCAGATTGCGATTGGCGAGTTCTTCGGACGTCACGGCAATCACGGCAACCGGGATGTTCTGTACGCTCTCCTCGCGCTTACGTGCAGTTACGATGATGTCGGAAAGACCGCCCTGCGACGCGCTTTGCCTCGACTCGTCTTCGCTGGTCTGGGCAATTGCCGGTGTCGTAAAACAACTGGCGATCGCAAGCGCTCCCAACGCGACGAAACGCGAACCCACCGGAGATTCTCTCAAAACCGTCATTTTCGCTCCCCTCCCAAGAAAATGCGTCAGGCATTATCCACCTGCGCACCATGCAAGTGCATCAAGCGCAAAAAAAAATGATCCGTCAATCATATCAAGTATGACATGTAACTTTTCCTGCGCTAGGTATCCTGCATGGAGCAAGTGGATCGAAAAAAGTCTGTAGATGCCTTCGGGGATCGGTCAACACACTGAAATATATGGGAAATGTTTCACCCGTTTCCGGTGACGCGCGATTTGCCTTAGTGCGAGTGCGCGACTTTACCGGGATCAGGAACCAGGAAGTTTATGATCCGCTGTTCATGTTTTCCATTCTGATAGAGCGCTTCCAGATGAGCGATGAACCGTCTGTTTTGTACGACAAAATCGAACAAGGGATCGCGCGGCTGACCCTCAATCGACCGCCAAGCCGCAATGCCCGGAATGTCGCAATGTCCCATGCATGGGCATGACCGACGAATGCTTGGTAGGTCATTACCGAAAACGAATCCTCACGATCGGTTCGATGTTCGGCACAGCGGACTGGCATGTGGCACGGCTCTCCCCGGGCAGAGGCAGCTGGTTCTTCGAGATAAGTAAAACGGGGAGGAGAAAATGAAGTCGAGAGAACCGATGGTGATGCCTTCGACGTCCTACAAATGGTTCGGGCTAGTCCTGCTCATGCTGATCGGGCTGACGAACTATATGGATCGTCTCAGTATTTCTATACTTCAGGTTCCCATCAAGGCGGATCTCGGTCTTACCGATACACAGCTTGGGGCGATCACCGGACTTTCGTTTTCGCTCGTCTACACGCTGGCGGCGATACCCATTGCCCGCATGTCCGATCGCAGGTCGCCCAAGCTGGTCATTATCATCTGCCTGATCGCATGGAACGCGCTTACCATGCTTTGCGGTCTTGCCGAAAGTTTCCTGGCCCTTGCGATCCTTCGCATGGGAGTAGCGATTGGCGAAGCGGGATGCGCGCCGACGAGCCAAGCTTTGATCGCCGGCTATTTCCCACCGCATCAGCGGGGCCGGGCGATTGCCATGTGGCAGATGGTGTTCCCCTTGGGGAGCCTCATAGGCATCTTCGGAAGCGGAGTCCTAAGTGCAGCGCTTGGTTGGCGGCAGACATTTTTCGTTCTCGGCGGCGTTGGCCTGCTTGTCGTGCCACTTGTCCTTGCATTTTTAAAGGAGCCACCCCGCGCCGAGCCTCCTCAAGCCGCAGGTGCGCCAATCGAGCCTGGCGACGGAACCATGAAGGTGCTGCGCGCCCTGCTGACGCTGCGCGGCTACAGGCTACTACTGGCGGCAGGCTTCATGGCCGCCATTCCTCTCAATGCAGTACTTAACTGGAATGCACCATTCTACGGTCGCAGCTATTCGCTGCCGATCCAGGAGGTCTCCTATGTTGTTGCCCTCACCGCTGGCGTGGGCGGCATTCTGGGAATGATCGGCGGCGGATTTGTCAGCGATATTCTCGGGCGTCGCGATCAGCGGTGGTATTGCTGGTTCCCCGCTATCGCAGTCGGCGTCGCACCAGCATTTGCAATGGCCCAGTTTCTCTTGGCGCCCTCTTTGTCATTGTCTCTCCTGGCAGGGGTGATCTGTGCGATATTGCTGAATTGCTGGATGCCGCCACAGGCAGCGCTTGGCCAGCTCGTGGTGAACCCCGCCGACCGAGCCCTTTCGGCCGCGTGCATCGTAGTGACGGCGGGTCTCGGTGCCGCGGCAGGACCGTTCCTGACCGGGATTCTGAGCGATATGATTGCAGGCTGGACACTTGATTCAGACAATGCGCTGGCTATTGCGCTGACGCTTGTATCTCTGACCGCATTGCCTGCATCGCTCCTGTTCGTCCTGTCCTCGGTCTATCTGCGCGAGGATATCGCTCGAGCTCAGGCGCACCAAATGTACGCTGGCTGAGCCAACGGTGCTGTCAGTTCTCTGTGTAAGGCTCTCCATTGGGCGGAGCGATCCCTATGACAGCGATGTGTCAGGCAACGAGAGACTGCCACTCGGCCCATGCAGCCAAGCGGCGTTCTTTATAGGTTTTCCACTCGGCGAGATGGCGTTCCTGGCTGAAGTGGTTGTGCAATGATGCATGGACTGAAGCGAAATTCTGTAAAGACTTCATCTGCCGGAACCAGAGCATCGCACGCTCTCGTCGTCGGAATGGTAGGCGGCTGTTCTCGGCGCGGCCGCTGGCATAGCGACCGATCTTCTGCTTCGCTGCGTTGCCAAGTTCCATCCTCGCGGCCTGGTGGGGGGCGTGGCGGTGCTGATGGTCTGAACGCAGCTTCTCTCCATCGGCCACAGCTCGACCTGCGTTGGAAAGGCTCAGGCTGTGAGCGGCAAACCGGCGCACATGTTAGAGTGCCTTTTCTCTACTTTTCGCCGGGAGCAGCCCAGCGCTTGTCCGATCAGAAGGATTGCGGGGCCGTCACCCAGGGCGGTCTTGCTGGTAAGTCCGAGAAGGTCGAGGCGTGTATGGAATATCCGCTCGTCGGGCAAGCTGGCATTCTCGACCAGTGCCACGGGTGTATCGGCGGAAAGGCCGTGTTCGAGCAGACGGACCGCGACTTCCTCCGCTGCGGACTTGCCCATGTAGACAGCGAGCGTCGCTTCTGGATCGGCGAGTGTCGTCCAGTCGATCTCGAGCTTTTCGCCCGCGCGTGCATGCGCGGTAACGAAAGTCAGTTTGCGGGCCATTCCGCGAAGTGTGAGGGATGCGCCGATACTCGCCGCTGCCGCGCTTGCCGCAGTGATCCCCGGACAGATTCCAACCGTGATGCCAGCGCGGCGGCATGCCTCCAGTTCCTCTGTGGCGCGCCCGAATATCGAGGGGTCTCCGCCCTTGAGGCGGACAACCCTCCCTCCGGCATTCGCCGCCTCTACGATCATTCGATCGATGGTCTTCTGGTCTTTCGAATGACGTCCCGAGCGTTTCCCGACATGTATCAGCGTGGCGCATCGGTGGGCCAGATTCAGAATTCCCTGTCCGACAAGGGCATCGTGGAAAATGATGCTGGCAGACGCGATGAGTCGCTCTGCCTTGCGCGTCAGGAGGTCGGGGTCGCCCGGCCCGGCGCCAACGAGCCAGACTTCGCCCGGCGCAATCATGTTCCGGATCCTTCGAAGCGATCCAATACCGGGAGAGTCATGACAGTTCCTCCTCTGCAAGCACGGCGCAGCGATCGAGAAGTATGGCAAGTGCAGGCCGGCAACTGCCGCAATTGGTGCCCGCGCAGGTGGCCTTGCCGATTTCAGTGACGCTTTGCGCTCCGCCGGCATGGGCCACTGCGATGTCCTTTTCCCCGATGCCATGACACACGCACACGATCGGCCCCCGGTCGGGAGCCGGTTTGCTGGGGCGACCGGCAAGCACTTCGGACGCATTTGCGCCAAGTGTGCCGAGCTGGCTCGCGATCCATCTCCTGGATGGAAGTTCGCCGGTTCGTGTGATGAACGCAGCGGCAACGAGTGCTCCATCGCCGTTGCGTACGGCGATCCGTCGCATGCCGCGTGCCTTGTCCAGCGCCTCGAGTTGTTCGCCATCCGGCAGCCATTCATCGAGTGTCATGGGGCCGTTTCCGGCAAGTTCGTAAAGCCAGCCTCCGGAAACCCGGCTGCGCGACCAGTAAAGTAAACCGTCGGGATGGAACGCCTCGGAAGTTGCCATGAAGGCGCGCCAGGCAGGTTTGACCGGACTGACCCGGGCGGCCGTATTCTTGAAGCCGGGCTGTCCGGAGACAGGATCGACATCCTGACACGGCAGGCGGTTGGTACGCCCTTCCCCCGCCATCGCATCGGACCAGTGCATCGGGATGCTCACTTCGCCCGCGCGCTGTGCATCTGTAATGCCAACGCGAAAGACCGATTCCCCGGACATCGTTTCCACTTTGACAAGTCCCCGATCCGTCAGTCCAGCCCGGACAGCATCGGCGGAGCAGATTTCCAGTATCGGTTCGGGACGATGCTGCGAGAGCGTGGGGGAAAGCCCGGTTCGCGTCATTGTGTGCCACTGATCGCGGTAACGGGCGGTATTGAGGCGAAGCGGGAAGTCCTTGCCGGTTGCATGTCCGGCGGGCTTGACCGGGACCAGCCGAGCCCTGCCGTCCGCTGTCGGAAATCCAGATGCCAGGGGCCGCTCGCCGCCCCACTGAAAAGGGGCCAGCGCTTCGTATCCGTTGCGGTCGAGCCCGGCGTATCCGGTGATGTCGAGCGCCTTGCCGCGTTCGGCGGCAAGGCCAGTCATCGCCGCGAATTCCCGGAAAACGTCGGCGGGATGCTGCCAGGAAAACGCATCGCCCCAACCCAGTCGGGATGCGACGCCGGCGATGATTTCCCAGTCGGCGCGCGTCTCGCCCGGCGGCGCAAGAAAAGCTCGCTGGCGGCTGACGCGGCGCTCGGAATTGGTCACCGTGCCGTCCTTCTCTCCCCACGCATGGGCAGGGAGCAGGACATGCGCGAAGCGGGCGGTATCGGTATCGGAGATGACCTCGGACACCACTACGTTGGGACATCGCGCCAGCGCCTCGCGAACGAAGCCCGAATCGGGAAGCGAAACGGCCGGATTGGTGGCCATGATCCAGACAAACTTGATCTTGCCGCTGTGGATCGCGCGGAACATGTCGACGGCCTTGAGGCCCGGTCCGGAACAGATGGTCGGAGCGTTCCAGAAACCCGCAACCGCTTCGCGCTCGTCAGCCGAAAACCCGAGGTGACAGGCGAGCATGGTCGCAAGCCCCCCAACTTCGCGCCCACCCATCGCGTTCGGCTGGCCGGTGATGGAAAAGGGACCTGCGCCGATCCGGTTTATGCGACCGGTAGCGAGATGCAGGTTGATGATCGCATTACCTTTATCAGTGCCGCAAATCGACTGGTTGGCACCCTGGCTGAAAAGCGTGACGGTGCGAGGGTGCGCTGCGAGCAAGCCGCAGAGCTTGCGAAACGCGCCTGGATCGACGCCGTGGCCCGGTGAAAGGGAACTCCAGAAGTCGGCATCGGCCTCCACCCTATCTGCGAGAAAAGCCTCGTCGAGCAGTCCGCGCGACCTCATCTGGTACAAGAGGGCATTGAACAGCGCGACATCGCCATCGGGCGGCACGGCGACATGAAGGTCGGCCTGCTCGGCGGTCTCGGTGCGGCGGGGATCTATAACGACGATTTTCGTGCCCCTTCGCTCGCGCGCTTTTTCGATCCTCTGCCAGACGACCGGATGGCACCAAGCAGTGTTCGAACCCACCAACAGGATCAGATCGGCCGCGTCGAGGTCTTCGTAGGAACACGGGACCACATCCTCGCCGAAAGCCCGAACCTGGGCGGCAACCGCGCTTGCCATGCAGAGGCGCGAATTGGTGTCGATGTTGCCCGAGCCGATGAAGCCCTTCATCAGCTTGTTGGCCGCGTAATAGTCCTCGGTCAGGAGTTGTCCCGAAACGTAGAAGGCAACGCTATCGGGGCCGTGCTGCTCCATGCAGGCCGCCATCCTGCCGGCTACGCTATCGAGGGCCGCTTCCCACGAAACCCGATTGCCATTTATCCGGGGATGGAGCAGGCGTCCCTCCAGACCCACCGTCTCGCCAAGGTGCGTCCCTTTCGAACAGAGCCGACCGGCATTGGCCGGATGCTCGCGGTCGCCTGTGATCGACACCGAACGATCGCCGATGACCCGCGCGGTGATTCCGCAGCCAACGCCGCAATAGGCGCAGGTGGTGCGTATAGCTTTCACCCGGTCAGGCCGCCCGAGCCCCGGTTCCGGCCGGTCCGGCGCGCGGCGCCACGACTGCGGAACGTTTGAGGTAGATGCGCCCCGCGTCGACCTTCAGCGGAATGCTCGGCACGCAACCTTCATCCGATCCCAGCGCATTGCCCGAACGCAGGGAAATGGTCCAGTTGTGCAACGGACACGTGACCACATCGCCATGGACGATGCCCTGGCTCAACGGCCCCTTTCTGTGCGGGCAAGCATTCACGAGCGCGAAGAATTCACCGCGCATGGTATGGAACACCGCGATTTCCTCACCACCCTGGACGGGTAGCGTCCTTGCGGTCCCGGCCTCGATTTGCGTGACGGGCCCGATATCCAGCCAGTCTCCGAACATCATGCCTTCTCCATTTCGGCAGCAACCGGACGAACGGTCGCAATGTGGCTGTGCAGATCGGAACGCTCACCGGCGGCACGCCTGGCCCACGGATCGTCCTGCATGAAAGTCTGCGAAAAGCGGAACCGCGCGGCGAGCTGCGCCACGGTATCGGGATCTGAGAACAGCCGCTCCTTGACGTGATCCAGTCCGACTCTCTCGATCCACGGCGCTGTTCGTTCGAGGTAATATGCTTCTTCGCGGTAGAGCTGGATGAATGCGGCACAGTGATCGAGCGCCTCGCGCTCGCTCTCCACCTTGCACAGGAGGTCGGTCGCGCGAACCTTGATTCCGCCGTTTCCGCCGACATGCAGTTCATAGCCGGAATCGACACAGACCACGCCGAAGTCCTTGATCGTGGCTTCGGCGCAATTACGCGGACATCCCGAAACCGCGATCTTGAACTTGTGCGGCATCCAGCTGCCCCACGTCATGCGTTCGATCTGCACGCCAAGGCCGGTGGAATCCTGCGTGCCAAAGCGGCACCATTCCGACCCGACGCAGGTTTTCACCGTGCGGAGAGACTTCCCGTAAGCATGGCCCGAAACCATTCCGGCGGCATTGAGGTCGGCCCAGACCGCGGGCAGGTCCTCCTTCCTGATCCCGAAAATATCGAGCCGCTGGCCGCCTGTGACCTTTACCATCGGGGCGTCATATTTCTCGACCACATCGGCGATCGCGCGAAGCTCGCGCGGGTTGGTGATGCCGCCCCACATTCGCGGGACGACCGAGTAGGTTCCGTCTTTCTGAATGTTGGCGTGCATGCGCTCGTTGACGAAACGGCTCTTCTGGTCGTCCACGTATTCGCCCGGCCAGGCGCACAGCAGATAATAATTGAGCGCAGGTCGGCACGAGGCGCAGCCATCCGGTGTGCTCCAGTGCAGTTCCTGCATGACCTGTGGAATTTCTCTCAGGCCCTTCTCGACGATCTGCCTGCGTACATCGCCATGCGTGAAGCTCGTGCACTTGCACATCGCCTTTGGTCCGCTTTCTACGTCACCCCCCAAGGTGACCGAAAGCAGGCTTTCGACGAGACCGGTGCACGATCCGCACGATGCTGACGCCTTGCAGCCTGCGCGAACCGCGTCGAGCGAATGAGCCCCACCTTCGATGCACTTGACTACGGTCCCCTTGGAAACGCCGTTGCAGCCGCAGATCTCCGCATCGTCGGAGAGCGCCGCAACGGCCGCACTAGGGTCCGCCAGCGCACCTCCGGACGCGAATGCCTGACCGAAGATGAGTCCCTCGCGAATGTCCGAGAGGTCCTCCTGCCTGCGCATGAGATCGAAATACCAGTTACCGTCCGCTGTATCTCCGTAGAGAACCGTGCCGACAATCCGGTCGTCTTTGAGAACGATGCGCTTGTAAATGCCCCGCGAAGCGTCGCGAAGAACGATGTCCTCGCAGCCTTCTCCGCCCGAGAAATCGCCCGCCGAAAAGAGGTCGATGCCCGAGACCTTGAGCTTCGTCGAGGTAACCGACCCTGAGTAGCCGGTGGGCGCATCGGTTGCGAAGTCGGCGAGCGAACGGCACATGTCCCACAGCGGTGCCACGAGGCCATAGCAAAGACCGCGGTGCTGCACGCATTCGCCTACTGCCAGGATCGCCGGATCGGACGTTACCATGTGATCGTCGACGAGGATGCCGCGCTCGACGTCGAGGCCCGCTGCCTTGGCGAGTCCGGTCGCGGGCCTGATGCCGGCAGCCATCACCACGATGTCCGCCTTGACGCGCGTACCGTCTTCAAGCTCGATCCCGACGACCCTCCCGTCGACGCCGTGGATATGTTTCGTGTTGGCGCCGGTCAGGATGGTCTGCCCCCGGCCTTCAAGCTCTTTCCTGAGCAGCCAGCCGGCCGCTTCGTCGAGCTGGCGCTCCATGAGCGTGGGCATGAGATGAACGACGGTGACCTTCATCCCGCGGAGCGAGAGGCCATGCGCCGCCTCCAGTCCGAGAAGGCCACCGCCGATCACCACCGCGTCGCCGCCCGTTTCGGCGGCGGCGAGCATCCTGTCGACATCGTCGAGATCGCGAAAGGTGACCACGCCGTCGAGATCATGGCCTGGAACGGGAATGATGAAGGGGTCGGATCCTGTGGCGATCAGCAACCGGTCATAGGGTTCGACCCGGCCGGATCGAGCGACGACGCTTTTGTGCTCGCGATCGATATAGTCGACCCGATCGCCCCAAACGAGCGTGATCGCGTTGTCATCGTACCACTCCTGCGGATTGATGACGATTTCCTCGAACCGCTTTTCGCCCGCCAACACGGGCGAAAGCATGATCCGGTTGTAGTTCACGCGCGGCTCCGCGCCGAAGATCGTGATGTCGTAGCGGTCGGGTGCGCGGGCCAGTATTTCCTCGACCGCTCGGCACCCTGCCATTCCGTTGCCAATGACTACGAGCCTCTCCCGACCTCGTGCCGGGCTGCTCCGGCCCTTGATGCTCATGGGTGCATTCACGTCACGACTCCGTCTGCGACACGCACAATGAAAAAGCCGCCACGAGCATTCCTTGCGGGAATGCACGGGCGGCTCCATTGCCACGCGTATGACTTAAACTTGAAGGCCAGGCGCTCGATCGTCCAGCGTCGGACGGCGCACGGTTGCCTTCACCTGATGTACCCGCCCGAAGTCTCCGCGACAAGCCGTTTTTGCGTTGCAGCGTAGATTTCGAGGAGGGCGTGGCGGGCGCCGGTCCAAGATTGGGGATTGCGCCTGCCTTCACAACACGGGATCAGTACGAAAACTCGACCTGAACCCAGAACTTCTCGGTATCGACCGCAAAGTCCTCGGCGTCGTAACGAGCATATTTAAAGAGGATGCCGTAGTTCCCGAGCTTGAATCCGAGGTTCGCATCCCATTCCGAACCGTAGTCGAGGCCGCCGACGTCGCTCTCGAACTTATGATAGACGACCGCTGCCTTCAGGCCCTTGAGCGGGCCTGCATCGCCAAGGGTCTTGCCCACGGAAGCATAGTAATCGCGCAGACCGGCAGTCGGTGTCGTCAGAAACAGGTCGGCCCAGCCGTTGAAGGCATGAAGCGTGGCGAGCGGGGTCTGAAAGGCGGCGACGCCATCGTCGCTGCCCAATTCCTCGTACCCGGCCTTGACACCGAAGCCCGCGATCGACGCTCCGAGTTCCGCCTGGATATAGTCGGCGGAATAATCGACCGGATTGTCCTTGTAGTCGCTTTGTCTTGCGTAACTCGCCTGAATGTCGACCTTGAAGGACGAGCCGAGCGGTACAGAAGCGTTCGCAAGGACACCGAATGTCTTGCTCGAGAAGGCGATCCGGTCGTCGTAGCCGATGAGGTATGCAAAGCCTTTCAACTTGTACCAGTCCTTGGCGAGACCCGCGTTAAGCAGCACGATGTCTCCCTTGAATCGCTCGTTGGGGCTTTCGCTGCCGAAGATGGTGCGCTGCGAAATCGCATAGGTCGCGTCGAATGCGACCGGGCCGAACTTCGCCTCGCCCCGAATGGCATCGAAGGTCTGCTCGTTCTGCCGCCAGCCAACGTTACCGACGAAGCGGGCGTTATCGTAAATGATCCGCTGGCGCCCGACCGTCAGGCCCAATCCGCCTGCCTTGTAGCCCGCCTGGAGTCGATTGAGTTCGACGCTCTCCGGATCGGCGACGACCGAATAGGGCTCTGCGCCGAGGTACCCGTTGTTGCCGGGGATGGTGTCATTGTAGTTGTTTGAAAGCGCAAGCGTGGCTTCGGCCTCGGCAAGCACCGAAAAACCGTCGACCGAGACTTCCGCGCCGGCTCTCATCCGCACCGTGAATGCGTCGGCATCGCCAGCCGCATTGTCCTGGTCGACCCCTTCGTAGCGGACCCGGCCGTCTATGATCGGGTCGATGGTGAGCGTGTCGTTCACCTGCACCGGATCGCCCGCCTTGGCGGCGGCGGGTGCCGCGAGGGCCAGGGAAGCAGCGAGAGCAGAAAGCGAAAGTACGGTTTTCATGCGCAAAGTCTCCGACTGCAGCCGTTGCTGGCTGCGATGCGATTGGATCGAAGACAGGCGCCATTGCCCGTCGGGTTTTCCCGGATGTTCCCACCCCCCGGCGGGGTCGTTCTTGCGCTTTGCCGGCGGACCCCCTTGTCCGCCAGGGGCCCGTTCGCGGACCCTGCGCTGTTGCGTCAGGCAGCCTTCGCGGCTGGACCGTGATCGTATTCCGCAAGGAAATGCAGGACCTCCTGGCGATACTGGTAAAACCTCGCATCCTCGAGAAGCGTCTTGCGGTTGCGCGGTCGCGGCAGGTCTACCTTCAGAATCTTGCCGATCGTGGCATTCGGACCGTTGGTCATCATCACCACCCGGTCGGCGAGCAGAATTGCCTCGTCCACGTCATGGGTCACCATGATCGCAGTCACCTTCGTGCGGTTCCAGGTCTCGACGAGCACATCCTGGAGGTCCCAGCGCGTCAGACTGTCGAGCATGCCGAATGGCTCGTCCAGCAGCAGCAGTCGCGGACTGAGGGCGAACGCGCGCGCAATGCCGACGCGCTGGCGCATCCCGTTCGACATTTCTGCGGCAAGCTTTTCCTTGGCATCGCCCAGCCCAACGCGATCGAGGTAGTAATCGACGATATCGCGGCGTTCGCCCTTCGGTGCATGCGGATAGACGCGCTCCACTCCCAGCTCGACGTTCTGCCGTGCGGTAAGCCAGGGCATCAGGCTCGGAGCCTGGAATACCACCGCCTTGTCCGGACCTGCCCTGGCGATTTCGCGATTGTTCAGCACGATTCCGCCGCCGCTGATCTCGTTAAGGCCTGCCGCCATCGTCAAAACCGTCGACTTGCCGCATCCGGAGTGGCCGATGAGTGAAACGAATTCCCCCTTGTCCATCAGGAGGTTGAAGTCCTCGACCACCGTCAGCGGCCCCTTCGGCGTAGGATAGACTTTCGAGAGCTTGAAGAACTCCAGATAGCGTGTCTCGACCGGAGACTGGCCCGCCTCGCGATAGGCCTTGGGCGGGGGCGCCAGGTCGAGCGGAGTGACTTTGGGAAGCTCCGTCGCGCTCTCGCCTACGGTCGAACCCTGCTCGTTCAGCTTGCCGAGATAGCCGACGATCTCGCGGCGGAGCGACTGGAAATGCCGATCGTCGTTTACTGCCTCCCGATCGCGTGGACGTGGAACGTCGACATCGAAGACCCGCCCGATCCGCGCTGCCGGGGCCGGCGTCAGGATGGCCACCCGATCCGCCAGCAGGAGTGCCTCGTCGACGTCGTTGGTCACAAGGATGATCGTGCGCTTCTCTTCCTTGCGGATGCGCTCGATCTCGTCCTGCAGCTTGGCCCGGGTTAGCGCGTCGAGAGCCGAAAGCGGCTCGTCGAGGAGCAGTATTTCGGGCTCCATCGCAAGTGCCCTCGCCACCGAGACGCGCTGTCGCATGCCACCAGAAAGCTGCGCGGGCTTGCGGTCCATGGCATGACCGAGCCCTACAAGCTCGACTTTCTGCCTCACCAGTTCTGCGCGCTGGGCCGGCGTGCGGTCCTTGTGCACCGCATCCACCGCCATCGCGACGTTCTTCTCGACAGCCAGCCAGGGGAAAAGCGAATAGGACTGGAAAACCAGGCCACGCTCCTTTCCGGGACCTTCGATCGGCTTTCCGTGCAGCAGGATCTCTCCGGCGTCCGGCTCGACCAGCCCGGCGACCGAGGAGATCAGCGTGGTCTTGCCCGCACCCGAGAAGCCTAGGATCGCGATGAATTCGCCTTCCTCCACGTCCAGGTCGATGCCGTCGAGAACTTGCGTCACGCCGCCGGTCTGGCCCTTGTAGCTCTTGGTCACGCCCTTGATGGAGAGGATCGTTGCCATGAATATGTTCCCTGCGTTCGTAATTGCCGTTCAGACAGTGCGGTTGCGACCGGCAAACCTCTCCACGCCCATCATGAGGCGATCGAGCAGGAAACCGATGAGGCCGATCACGATGACCGCGAACATGATCCGCGCGAGCGACTGCGAGCTGCCGTTCTGGAACTCGTCCCAGACGAACTTTCCAAGGCCGGGATTCTGAGCGAGCATCTCGGCCGCGATCAGCACCATCCAGCCCACGCCCAGCGACAGTCGCATGCCGGTGAAGATGTAGGGAAGCGCGCTGGGCAGCACGAGCTTGGTAAGCTTCGCGAACGTGCCCAGCTTGAGGACCCGACCGACCGCGAGCAAATCCTTGTCGATCGAAGCCGTTCCCACGGCGGTGTTGATCAACGTCGGCCAGAGCGAGCAGAGCATCACCACAATCGCCGAGATCACGAAACTCTTGGCCAGGGTCGGATCGGCGCTGGTAATCGTGGCGGACACGACCATCGTCACGATGGGCAGCCAGGCAAGCGGGCTGACCGGCTTCATGATCTGCACGAGCGGGTTGATCGCGGCATTGAAGAGCGGTGAAAGGCCCGCGGCGAGACCGATCGGTACGGCCACGATGCTGGCAAGGGCGAAACCCAGCGCCACGGTCTGAAGCGAGGTCACGATCTGGTCGAGGAAGGTCGGCGGTCCGGCATAGTCGAAGGCCTGTGGCTGCGTTCCGGCTGCAATGCGGGCATCCTGTGCTGAATAGAAATCGGCTTCGGACTGCTTGGCGGCCTGCCATTCCTCGAACAGGGCTACACCCTGCTCGGCCACCTCGCCCGGCCCCGGCAACGCCCCGAGCGAAGTATCGACCTGCGGAGCCAGAACGCCCCAGGCCATCAGGAATGCGACGACACCGAGGATCGGTGCTGCCAGGCTCAATCCGAACTTGGAGGTGATTGCCCGCATGTTGAAGACGGGCGGGACCGGTGATGAGCGCACCGCGCCTTCGCTCCCTGTCGCTTCAGTCCCGGTTTCCGGCATCGTGCGGCGATCCTGGCAAGTCTCGCCAGAACCCGCGAGATCTGCATAAGCGGTGGCCATGGGACGTCTCCTTGCTTTCGTGTCCGCTGAATTCAGCTGCCGGTCACGCCGGACGCCGAAACTTTCTGACCCTTCTTCAGGCCGATCTTGAATTTCGCCAGGTAGGCGTTGGGCTGCTTGCCATTATAGGTGATGCCGTCGATGAAGCCCGACTGCTCGCCGCGATAACCATCCGTCTTGGGGACCGAATCCGCCGGGATCGTACCCGCCTCGACGAGGGCATTGGCTGCCGTCAGGTAAAGATCGGGGCGATACACGGCCTTTGCCCGCTCGAAGTACCACTGGTCGGGATGGTCTTCCGGAATCTGGCCCCAGCGGCGCATCTGCGTGAGGTACCAGATTGCATCGGAGTAGTACGGATAGCCGGCGTACTTGTCGAAGAAGATGTTGAAGCCAGGCGCATCGCGCGTGTCTCCGGGTTCGAAGGTGAACTTGCCAGTCATGGAGGCGGCGATCACTTCCTCGTCCGCACCGACGTAGTTCGGCTGCGACAGGATCTTGACCGCCTCCACCCGGTTGGCGCCGTTGTCGGCATCCAGCCACTGCTGGGCCTTGATGATTGCGCGCAGCATGGCAGCCGTGGTGGCCGGGTACTTGTCCGCGAAATCCTTGCGCAGGCCGAAGACCTTTTCGGGATTGTCGTTCCAGATTTCGTCGTCGGTGATGATCGGGACACCGATCTTTTTCTGGACGGCCGCCTGGTTCCATGGCTCGCCGACGCAATACCCCTCGATCGTTCCCGCTTCGAGCGTCGCCGGCATCTGTGGCGGCGGCGTCACCGAAAGCTGCACGTCTGCGTCTACCGTGCCACCGACGTCGCCGGGCGTGTAGTAGCCGGGGTTGAGGCCGCCTGCCGCGAGCCAGTAGCGCAATTCGTAATTGTGCGTCGAAACCGGGAAGACCATGCCCATGTTGAATGGCTTGCCCTGTTGCTTGAAGCTTGCAACCACGGGCTGGAGCACGGAAGCGCTGATCGGGTGCTTCGGCTTGCCACCTTCCATTGGCAGGTTGGGCTTGACCTGTTCCCAGACCTTGTTCGAAACCGTGATCGCGTTGCCGTTGAGGTCGAGGCTGAGCGGTGCGATCAGATCCGCCTTGGTACCGTAGCCGATGGTGGCTGCGATGGGCTGCCCGGCAAGCATGTGCGCCCCGTCAAGCTGCCCGCCGATTACACCGTCGAGCAAGACCTTCCAGTTCGCCTGGGGTTCGAGGGTCACGTTGAGGCCCTCTTCCGCAAAGAAGCCCTTCTCCTTGGCGATCGCGAGCGGAGCCATGTCGGTAAGCTTGATGAAGCCGAACTTGAGGACCGGTTTCTCCACCGCACCTGCCGCAAAATTCGCGCCTGCCGCTTCCGCCGTGGCGGCATCGCCGGTATTGCCGCAACCCGCAAGCGCCAAGCTGGCGAGAAGCGCCACCATCGCCGAGCGCCTGCTGAACCTGAAACCCCGATCCTTGACCATCTTGCTTCCAACCCCGTTTCGCGACTGGCCAACGCAAAAAACCGCCTCGACAGGGTCCCGGAGAGGACCTGACGGGCGGCGACGTTGCCACTGATTGCAGAAGTTTCGCAGTCCGGCGTCCGGGCATCCCACCCTTGGGGCCCAACCGGTTGCGATGCAGCCTGATTAAGCGATTCGCTCGCTAAACGCAAAGCCCTTTTTTGCAATGCGGCATGATTTTTTGATCATGGCAGGGATTCGAGGTATTCTTTCGAATGGTGAGGATCGAAAATCATGCCGTCGAAAAAGCGGTTTGATTCCAGTGTCATGTTGCCTTGCTGTGTCGTCACTGCGGTGGCCGATCCCAAGCTGCCCTCTACCTTCGAGCTGGCTCCGGGTAGCGGTTCCCCGGTCCCGACGAGTGCATTGCGATACACGTCGGGCCTGAAAACCCGTGCCGCCTTCGCGGCCTCGGCCGGATCGAACGGAGTGCCGTCCCAACGCGCCATTTGCGTGTAGAGCCACTCGGCCTGGCTCACCCACGGAAAGTTCGCGGCCTCGCGATACTGGAACATCAGGTCGGGATAGGTGATGAGGCTGCCTCCCCGGGCGAGTAGCAACCGGTCCGATATGGCCCGGCGGATCAGGCCTTCGTGCCCGTCGAGATACTCCGGCCGCGCGAGGATGGCTGCATTGCGCTCCCAGTGGACCGGATCGACGAAATGCGATGCGGCGCGACACAGGGCGCGGATCAGACGCTGAACGCTATCGAGCTTTTCCTCCAGCACCTCTTCCCGCAATGCGAGTACCTTTTCCACTCCACGCCGCCAAATCTGCGCAGTCGCAAGCACGATCTCGCCCGCTCCCCGCTCAACCGCGACGCTGTTCCAGGGCTCTCCCACGCAGATGCCATCGACTTCCCCGGCAGCAAGCGCATCGGCGCAAAACGGCGGCGGAATGGTCGAAATGATGACGTCCCGGTCCGGCCTGATCCCGCAAGCGGCCAGCCAGTACCGTAACATGTAGTTGTGGCTCGAATAGCGGTGTACGACACCGAACCGCACGGGATCGCCTGCATTGGACCTGCGCATCGCGATCGAGCGCAATCGCGCGCCCGTCTCTGCCGGATCGCCCATTTCCGGTTCTGGTCGTACCTCGCGCGCCAGTTCAGGGTGCAGGGTGACCGCATTTCCATTCAGCCCGAGCACGAATGGAACGGAAATCGGCTGCGCGGGTCGACCTCGGCCCAAAGTGGCAGCAATCGCCAGGGGCGCGACCATGTGGGCCGCGTCGCTATGCCCGTAAAGCAGACGATCGAGGACCGTTGCCCACGTCGCATCCTTGACGAGCCGAAGCGACAGCCCTTCTTCCTCGGCGAACCCGTGCTCGTGGGCAAGGATAGGCAAACAGGCATCGACGAGCGGCAGGAAACCGATGGTCAGTTCGTCGGGCACTTCATGCTCCCCCCTCCAAGAGTTTCTGTGCGGTGACGATCGCTTCCGCGATGTCGACGATGCGCTTGCCCTTATTCATCGCGGTACTGCGAAGCTCGGCGTAGGCCTTGGGTTCGGGTAGCCCGCGTGACGTCATGAGAATGCGCTTCGCCTTGTCGATCATCTCGCGCTCAGCAAGCTTGCCTTTCGCTTCCGCAAGGTCGCTCTGCAGGCGCGAAAAGGCATTGAAGCGCGTGATCGCAAGGTCAAGGATGGGCCGGATCCGGTTGGGCGAAAGGCCATCCACGACGTACGAGGAAACCCCTGCCTCTACCGAGGCGACGAGGGCCTCGTCGTCCGAATCGTCCACGAACATCGCGATCGGCCGCGCAAGCGCCCGACTGACCGCAAAATACTCCTCCAGTACGTCGCGCGACGGATTTCCTAGATCCATCAGGACGATGTCGGGCGCGATGTCCTCGATCCGCGCCACCAGACCGCGCCGCTCGTTGACAACGAATATTTCGCAATCGTCGACATTGGCCAAGCCTTCCTCAATGATCGTTGCGCGCGCGGCGCTCTCATCGACAATGGCAATGCGCATCAGCTTATATTGCACTGCAGCAAGGCCGATGCAATCCCTGCGCAGGGCTAGGTCCTCGATCTGCAGCACATTGGCAACGTTCACCGACTGCGATCCGCTTTGGACCACCCTGCCCGACAATATCTGACCTTGGACGAATGGCAGGTGGCTGCCTGACAGGCGCGCAACCCGCAGGTGTTCATCGCGCCTCGCGGGTGCCCTCACCTAGACCTTGCCGACATGTCACCGCCCGAAAGGGAAAAGCGGCCAGAAGGCGGCCAAGCGCCGCTGGATCGCACCCTTCCGAGCCGCGAGAAAATTTGTTCGTCATCATTGGCTTATCAATGGCGGAGAGGGAGGGATTCGAACCCTCGGTACCCGTAAGGGCACAACGGTTTTCGAGACCGCCCCGTTCGACCACTCCGGCACCTCTCCGCAGAAGCGCGAGGGGCGGTTCGAGGGACCACCCCGGTCGACGAAGCGCGGCGGTTAGCGGAGAGCGATGCGTTTGCCAAGCCCCTGCAAGCGCCATTTCGGGGGACGAAAGGGCACGCTCGCTTGTTCGTGCGTCCTCAAAGGCCTATATCTGGGGTCATGAACCGTGCGACCTTCTATTCTCCTCAGGCCGGGCGGGTGATCGATGCCCCCCGCCAGACGAGGGCCCGCTTCGCCATCGGCGACGTCGTCCGCCACCGCAATCACGACTTTCGCGGGGTCGTCTTCGACATCGATCCGGTCTTCGCGAACAGCGAGGAATGGTATCAGTCGATCCCCGTGGACGTCCGGCCGAGCCGCGAGCAACCCTATTACCACCTGCTCGCCGAGAGCGGCGATTCGAGCTATGTCGCCTACGTCAGCCAGCAGAACCTGCTCGAGGACGGGGAAGCCGGTCCGGTCGAGCATCCCTCGCTCGACCAGCTGTTCGAGGAATACGACAGCGGGCGCTATCGCCTGAGGCTGGGCCTGACGCACTGATCGCGACCTCGCAGAGTGCGGCGGGGGCGCTCAGCTCTTGAGCTTCCAGCCCGACCGCAGCACCGCGTAAGTCACGAGAGCAATCAGCAGGTTCAGCACGAATATGCCGATCGCGGCGTGCAGCACCGCGGTATTGGTATTGCCGATGTCGCTTTCTCCGAGGAAGCCGAAGCGAAATCCCGAGATAATGTAGAAGAACGGGTTGGCGCGGCTGATCGCCTGGAACACGGGCGAGAGGTTGTCGATCACGTAGAACGTGCCCGACAGCAGCGAGAGCGGCGCGATGATGAAATTGGTGATCGCCGCGTTGTGATCGAACTTCTCCGCCCAGATCGAGGACAGCAACCCCAGCATCGCCAGGAATATCGCTCCCATCAGGCCGAACCACGCCACTGCCCACGGGTGGGCCAGCGACAGGTCGACGCCCGGCCAGAGCAGCATGGCAAGGTAGAGCGCAAGGCCGACGAGGATCGCGCGAGTGACCGCGGCGGCGGTCATCGCCGCCATCAGTTCGCCTTCCGACAGCGGCGGCATCAGGAAATCGATGATCGTGCCCTGGATCTTCCCGGCAAGGAAAGAGAAGCTGGCGTTGGCGAACGCGTTCTGCATCATGCCCATGACGATCAGGCCGGGCGCGACGAAAGTCGCGAAGTTGACGCCGAGCACTTCGCGCCCGCCTCGTCCCAGTGCGAGACTGAAGATCACGAGGAACAGGAGCGTGGTGATCGCGGGAGCCCAGATCGTTTGCGTCTGAACCTTGAAGAACCGCCGTACTTCCTTAATATAGAGCGTTCGCAAGCCCACCCAGTTGACCTGGTGGATCACGGGCTCTCCCTGCGCCGGAAACCTGCGCTCCCCGGAATGCGATGCGGGGTTTCGCAAGTCGTCGGACGTTAAGGATTGATCGGCCATGGCGCGGCGACTATCGGCTGCCGCTTGCCGTGGCAAGACCGGCGCACCGGGCGCCGACTTTGACGAATGGATAATTGATGAGCTGGACCGACGAACGCATCGAGCAACTCAAGAAGATGTGGGAAGGCGGCGCGACCGCCAGCCAGATTGCCGACGAGCTTGGCGGCGTCAGCCGTAACGCCGTTATCGGCAAGGCGCACCGCCTCGGCCTCAAGGCTCGCCCCTCGCCGGTCAAGGCGGGAGACAAGGCCGAAAAGCCCAAGTCCGCGAAGAAGAAGGCATCGCCGGCACCCAAGCCCGCCGCCAAGGCCGAGCCGCAGAAGCCGACTCCGCAGGCATCGCCCGCACCCTCCCCGGCTCCCGCCGCCGCCGAACCGAAGGCCGCGCCCTCGGAGCCTGCCCCGCAGCCGGAGCAGAAGCCGGCAGAGGAGCAGCCGCGGATCGTCTCGGTCGGCCCCGGCGGCTTCCTTCGCCAGGGACCGGGCGACCAGCAGGCACCGATCCCGCCCGCACCGCCGCGCCGCCTCGTCCCTGCCAAGCCCAGCCCGGAAATCGCCGACAAGACGAGCCTGCTCGATCTCAACGACCGTATCTGCCGCTGGCCGATGGGGCACCCCGGCGAACCCGATTTCCACTTCTGCGGCGAGAAGGTGAACCCCGGCTTCCCCTACTGCGTCGAGCATTGCGGCCGGGCGTTCCAGGCGCAGCTTCCGCGTGGTGCGCGCCGTCCGCCTCCGCCGCTTCCGTTCGGCGGCCCGCGAGTTCGCTGACGCGGCATCTGGCGCATCGCCCGGGCTTTGGCCATGATCGGCCCATGCTCAAGCGATTCGCCCTTGCCGCCGCTCCCGTCCTCTTCCTGCTGACGGCGGCCACGCCGCCTCCGCCCGATCCCCTTCCGGCGGACGAGGCGGAGGTCGAGCAGACCGTCCGCGTCGCTATGGAAACAGGGCTCGGTACGATCGTGCTCGAGCTGGACGAAGGCCGCGCTCCGGTGACGACCGCGAATTTCCTCAAGTACGTGGACGAGAAGCGTTTCGACGGGACCGAGTTCTACCGGGTCATGCGCATGCCCTGGGGCGAACGCGCCGGACTGATCCAGGGCGGCACGCAGAATGCGCCGAAGCGGGTCCTGCCTCCCATCGCGCACGAGCCGACATCGCAGACGGGTCTGAGCCACACGACCGGCACGATCTCGATGGCGCGGTACGATCCGGGGACAGCGACCGGCGACTTCACGATCATGACCTCGAACATGACCGGGCTCGATGCCGACGAGGCTTCGAACAACCTCGGCTTCGCGGCATTCGGCCAAGTGGTCGAGGGAATGGACGTGGTCAACGCCATCTACGACGTGCCGCTCTCGCAGACGAAGGGGGTGGGCGTGATGAAAGGCCAGATGATCGAGGACCCGGTCGAGATCGTCAGCGTGCGCCGGATCGAGGCCGAATAGCGCTTCTCCGGGCATTTCCGTGATCGACATCCCGACGGCATGGTGGGCCCACTATGCCGGCGACGCGGTTGCCTGGGCCGGAGCGGCGCTGGCAGCGCGCTGGCAACACCGGCGCTGGCCGGCACAGGCACATGGCCTTTCAAAGGTGACCTCGCCCTCCTACTTCGTCGCGCTCGCCCTTGGCGCGGTTGCGGGCGCGTGGATCTTCGGCTCGGCCAATTCGCTGCGCAGCCTCGCCGCCGCGCCGTCGCATTCCATCGCGGGTGCGCTTGTCGGGGGGATCGCGGCGGTGGAGGCCTGGAAGTGGCGGCATGGCATCCGGCATTCGACCGGCGGGGCCTTCGCCCTGCCGATCGCGGTCGGGATCGCAATCGGCAGGCTGGGCTGCTTCTTTTCCGGCATCGACGACTATACCCATGGCACGGCGAGAACGCTGCCCTGGGCAGTGGACCTGGGCGACGGCATCGGCAGGCACCCCGTCCAGCTTTACGAGAGCGCTGCAATGGCCGGGTTCGCGGCAGCCTGTGCGCGCGCTCGTATCGCGGGTCGCGCGTGGGCATGCGAACACGCTTTCCATGCGCTGGTTATCTTCTATGCTGCCCAGCGTTTCGCGTGGGAGTTCTTGAAGCCGTACCCGCCGGTGTTCGGGCCCTTCAACAGCTTTCACCTGCTGATGGTGGGGCTTGCTGCATATGGGATCGCCTGGTGGAAGCGCGGCAATGGAGCAGGCGCACGGTACTGACCCATCGCCGCGCAAGGTGGCGCCCTACATCTTCCACGGCCAGACGACGTCGCTCTGCGAGACCTGCCTCGAGCCCGTTCCCGCCAAGGTTATCATCGAAGGCGAGAACGTCTTCTATCTGAAGCGCTGCCTAGATCACGGCGTGCAGAAGACGCTGATCAGCGACGACCTCGATTACTGGCGCCAGCAGAAGCTCTGGCTCAAGCCCGGCGACAGGCCGCTCGCGACGCAAACGCGGACCGAGGCGGGATGTCCGTTCGATTGCGGGTTGTGCCCGGATCACGAACAGCATTCGTGTCTCGCCATCGTCGAGATCAACAGTGCCTGCAACCTGGCCTGCCCGGTCTGCTTCGCCGATGCCGGGGACGTGCACGGCGCGCATCGCCCGCTTGCGCAGATCGAGGCGATGCTGGACACGCTCGTCGCAAGCGAAGGCGAGCCCGACCTCGTGCAGATTTCCGGCGGGGAGCCGACGATCCACCCCGATTTCTTCGCGGTCCTCGACGCGGTGAAGGCCCGCCCCATTCGCCATGTCATGATCAACACCAACGGTGTGCGCATCGCCCAGGACCGGAATTTCGTCGAGAGACTGGCAACTTACGCACCGAGGCTCGAAGTCTACCTGCAGTTCGACTCGCTCAGCGACGAGGCGCTGGTCGACTTGCGCGGCGCGCGCCTGTCCCGGCTTCGGCAGCGTGCGCTGGAGGAACTGGAAAGGGTCGGTCTTTCAACGACTTTGGTCGCAGTCGTGAAAGCCGGTGTGAACGATCACGAGGTGGCGGACATCGTCGAACACGCGCTCGAATGGACCTGTGTGCGCGGCGTGACCTTCCAGCCGGTGCAGGATGCAGGCCGCAACGAGGGGTTCGGAAGCGACAACCGCACGATCCTTTCACGGCTGAGGCGCGAAGTGGCCAGGGCGGGCGTCTTCGGTATCGAGGACATGATCCCCCTGCCCTGCAATCCCGACCAGATCTGCATCGGGTACGGACTCAGACAGGGTCGCAGCGTCACTGCGATCACCTCGCTCCTGCCGCGCGACCTGATTCTGTCGGGGCCGAACACCATCAGTTACGAAGCCTACCCCGAACTGCGCGCATCGCTGCTCGAACTGCTGTCGCTCGCGACCAGCCAGTGCAATACCGAGGAGAAGCTCGCAGGCGTTCTGTGCTGCCTGCCGCAAGCAACTGTTCCTGCAGACCTTTCCTACGCGAACAGCTTCCGGGTGGTGATCCTGCAGTTCCTCGATCGCTACAACTTCGATCTGGGCACGGTGAAGCGCAGCTGCGTCCATTTCGTGACGCCCGAGGGCCAGATCGTCCCGTTCGACACCTACAACACGTTCTACAGGCAAGACGCGGAGGGTGCCGCAGTGGTGGCGCGACACCGCGCGTTGCGGGCAGGAGCACGGCCATGAAGAAGCTGCTCGGAGGCATCCTGCTGGCGATCGGCATACTTGTCGCGCTCGTCAGCGGGCTGTGCACCGGCCTGGTGCTGTCGACTATCCTGTGGCCCGTCACCACCGGGGAGGCGGACATGTCCGGAATACCCACCGTGCTTGCGATCGGCGGGATACCCTTCGCGCTGGGCGTCGCCATGATCGTCGGCGGACTTGCTCTGGTCCGCAGCGACCGAGAGCAATAGCTAGCGGCCGCCCAGCAACGGGTAGGGATTCAGCGCCGCCGAACTGTCCGACCACGACCGCTGGGGCTCGGTAGCCATGATGGCGAAGTGAAGGTGCGGCGCTTCGGGATCAGCATTGCCGCTGCTCCCGACGATGCCAAGCACCTGCCCCCGCGCAACCGTCTCGCCTTCCTTCAGCCCGGCGGCATAATCGGCAAGGTGCGCGTAGTAATGGATACGGCGACCGTCCGGGGTGCGCACGTAGATCGTCTTGCCGCCAGCGTCCGAGACGAACAGTTTCTCGACGGTGCCCTCCGCCGCTGCCAGCACCGGCGTTCCGTCGGGAGCCATGATGTCGATGGCATCGTGCCTGCGCGCACCGGCGGCGCGGGAATCCGCAAAGGTATCAACGAGGTCCGACTGGGCGACGCCCGCTACGGGTATGGCGAGGCCCGATGCCGCGATCCTGACGCGGTCGACTGGAATCCCGAGCGCCGGATAATCCGCGGGATCCGGCCCGGCAGGTTGCGCTCCCCTCGGTTCGGGTTGCTGAAGGCCCGCATCGGCGACCAAGCCTGCCTGATCGTGCTCGGCGACGATATGGCGGTTGAACAGCCAGGCCCCGAGGCCGATCCACACCATCGACGTGACGATGGCCGTCACGGCGATGGTGCGCGGCAGGGTGCCCGGACGTTTCCGCATGCTCAGGCTTCGAAGAGGACCTGCGTGCCGGGCGAAACCATTTCGGCAAGGCGCGCGGCGTCCCAGTTGGTCAGCCGGACGCACCCGTGGCTCTGCGCGCGGCCAATGGTCTGCGGCTCGGGCGTTCCGTGGATGCCGTAATGCTCCTTCGACAAGTCGATCCAGACCACGCCGACCGGGCCGTTCGGGCCAGGCGGAAGCATGCGGTCCTCCTCGCTGTCGGGAACGTCCCAGAACAGGTCGGGGTCGTACTGGAACGGGGGATTGTGCGCTACGCCGACCACTTTCCATTCGCCGAGCGGCAGCGGATCATGCTCGGATCCCATCGTTGCCGTGTACATGGCGACCAGCTTGTCGGCATCGTCGTAGACCTTGAGCGTGCCGCCCGACTTGCTGACCACCACACGCGCGGCCTCGGGCTGGTTCGTGCCGATGCCCAGCGTTGCCAGCGTGCTGCGCCACTGTGCATTTTCGACCGCGCCGTCCTCGATCCTGTCGTTGCCGACGTTGGGGACGCGGATTTGCTGCCCTGCGGCGAACATCGACGTTTGGGCGCGTTCGGCATCGCCGCCCGCATCGGCGGATGGCGTGGCGCTCGGAGATGCACTCGGGGAGGCAAGACCCAGCCGCGCGGGTTCGGATGGCGAAGCGCCGGCCTGTTCCATGCCTGCGGGCCGCCCGCCCGGATTGAGACGCTTCAGGACATCGACGGTGGTGTGGAACCGCTCTGCCAGCTTCTCGTCGAGCGAGGTGTAGCCCAGCCGTTCCATCTCCGCCTTGTCGGCGGCACTGTCGGGTATATTCCTGAACGGTTCGCTGGCAAAACTCGCCGGAATAGTGACGACGCGGGTTGCGGGAATGTTATTCCACTTCTCCAGCGCCTTTTTGGTTTCCTCGTCAGCTTCGCCGGTCACCTCGATGTCGTTGGCCTCCTGGAACCCCTCGATCGCGTTGCGGGTCGACATGCCCATCCTGCCGTCGACCACGCCCGGCGTGAAGCCGAGACGGTCGAGGACGACCTGCATCTGCATCGTGGGTCGCTTCTCCGGGTCGGGAATGTCGACCTGCGCCTGCTCGCCCGGTGCCGGGTCGCGCGCTGCAAGCGCGTCCTCGTCGGTTTGTTCGGGATTGGCGCTGGAAGAAACTTCGGCTTCCTTTCCGGACGATCCCGCGCCGGTCGGATCGGCGTTGCATCCGGCCAGCACGGCCAGCAGCGGCAGGACACAAGTAATTGCACGCATTGGTCTTTTCTCCGAAACCGTCGCTAGCGGCCGAAACCGCCTCCCGACACCACCAACGCCTCGGCGATGCCTTGGCTCCCGATGGCGTGCACTGTCGCATCGGGCGGACCGCTCCTGTCGGACTTAAAAACCGGCGCGACGCGACGTTAACCAACCCATGACAGCGCACGATCCCGATCTTTCCCGCAAGGCCGGCTGGCTCTCCCGATGGCGCGACCGCCGGTCGGCCCGCCTGGACGAGGCGCCCCTGCCCGATGGCGATGAGAGCACGAACCTCATGCCGCACGATCCTCGCGACAAGCGCAGGCGCCAGGTGCTGGCCGACGTGTCGAGCTTCCTCATCACCCATCGGCTCGAGGTGAACACGTTCACGCTGGCCGTCGCGCACGATGTCATCACCGGCGCGAACCCTCGGCTGGCCGTGCTGATCGAGGAGCAGGTCGAAAAACGCGCGCCCGTGACGCTGGGCTGGCTCGACGAGGCGGCGCGCAAGTGCGGTCGGTCAGACGGCGCGGAAATGCTCGCGAAGCTGATGTCCAAGCTCGAATCCTCGATCGAGGAATTCGGCAGCACGACCCGCGATGCGCGCCATGCGACGAGCGAGTATCACGATGCCCTCGAAGCCCACGTCGGCGAACTGGAGCAGGTGGGCAAGGCCGGCGTCGTCATCACCGAGCTTGCCGCCATCGCGCGCGTCATGCTCGACCGCACGCGCGAGATCGAAGAGGACATGGCGCGCAGCGAGCAGGAAACGCTAGCGCTCAGGCAAAGCCTCGAAGCCGCGCGCCGCGAAGCCGAGATCGACCACCTTACCGGCTTGCCAAACCGGCGCGCCTTCGAAGCCTCGCTCAAGGAGGAGCACGCCGCTGCCATCGCGAACGACGAGGCCCTGACCATCGCGTTCTGCGATGTCGACGATTTCAAGCGCATCAACGATCGCCACGGACACGCCGCAGGAGACCGCATCCTGAAGACGATCGCGCGCACGCTGGCGAAGATTTCGGACGACCGATGCCACGTCGCCCGGCACGGCGGCGAGGAATTCGTCGTCCTGTTCCGGGGAGAAACGCACGAAGCCGCCTTTGCCACGCTGGACGGGGCAAGGACCGCCCTCGGCAATCGCAAGCTGGTGAACCGCGCCAACGACATCCCGTTCGGGCGCATCACGTTCTCGGCGGGGATGGCGGACGTGCTGGCCTACGACAATCCGCGCGAGGCCCTCAAGGCAGCGGACGAAGCGCTTTACGCCGCCAAGGCTGCGGGCAAGGACAGGATCGTCTGGGCTGGCGAGGTGACGACTGCGGAATAGGTGACGCGGAAAGAGCTCACGCGGAATGGATTGCGGCGCGATGCGGCACGCCCTAGCCTGCCCGGACAATCGAACCGGAGCCTGCGATGCCGATATCCCTCCACGACGCGACCGTCGGGGCCTACCTTCACATGCTGCCCAACGTGCTCGGCATGTTCGACAAGGCCGAGCAGCACTGCCGTGACGCCGACATGGAGGACAGGGCGCTGCTTGCCGCGAGCCTGTCCGATGACATGTGGGACTTTTCCAAGCAGATCGACCAGGTCGTGCTGCTGTCCGAACGCGCCGTTCGCGCCATGCGCGAAGGTACCTATTACCCCGACCTGGCCCCCGTCGATTGCAGCTTCGACGATCTGCGCGCGATGGTGAGCGATGCCATCGCCTTCCTCGAGACCGTCACGCCCGAAGAACTCGAAACCATCGCCGACAAGGACGTCGAGTTGCGGCATGAGGCGATCCGGGCGCCGTTCTCCGTCGCCGAATTCCTGCTGACGTTCTCGATCCCCAACTTCTATTTCCACGTGACGACCGCCTACGCGATCCTGCGCAACCAGGGCGTCCCGGTAGGCAAGGCCGACTATTACGGCCCGCTCAGGACCGAGCCCGCTTGAGGACCGACGACGCCGGGCTCTTCATCGGCCTCGCGCAGCTGTCGATCCCGCGAGACGTCCGGCGCATCCGCACCGAGGGCTGGTCTCGACACGGGCTTGGCGCGGCGGAGTACATCGCCGACGACAAGGCTGACGCCGCGTTGGCCCGCGAGCATCCCCGCTTCTGCACCGCCACCGCGAACGGCAGGCACTTCCGGCTGGAGGCTGCCGATGGCGCGATTGCCGTGGAGCAGGCCGGGGCCCGGGGCGACCCGGCCGCCGACAACGCTCACGACGACCAGCCGGCGTTCCAGGCCGCGGTCGATTACGCCGCAGCCTTCGCGCTTCCCAGGATCACGCTGGCGCAGCCGCTTTACAGCATCCGGTGTCCCGAACGGTACCTCGACCCGCGCGCGGATCATCGCACCCTCGACGGGCGGCCCATCGTCCTGCATCCCGGCCAGCGCATCGCCTTCGTCGGAACCGGGACCGAGCCCTCCCGCCTCGCGTTCAGATCGCGCGGCGGGCATTCGTTCGGAGGCAACCAGCCGGGCCGCGCGTTCCAGGTGGTCGACGGCAAGGTCTGGCGCGGTTCGGGCTTCTACCTGCCGGGCGCAGAACGCGTCGACCTTTCGAAGGGTAGCCTAACCGGGCCCAAGGCCCAGCGCCTTCGTCTCGAGCGACTGGTCGTCGACGGCGGTACGAAGCGCACCGCCAATTCCGCGCCGGGTGCCGATCCGCGAACCGGCGACGGGTGGGACGTGACGCACAAGGGCATCTGGTCCGAACTCGACCGCGAGGGCTGGGACATCGAGATCGTCGATTGCAGCTTCACCGGGTGGCGCGGAGAGACGGTCTATGCATCGAACGATCCGGGCGCGACGCTGACCGTCCGCAATTCGGAGTTCGCGCATTCGAACGCGCAGGGCCTCAACACTGCAGGATGCATGGTCGACGTGGGAGGCGCGCGGATCGAGGACTGCTTCATCGGCATCGAGGGCTGGATGGGTGCACGCGGCGGACGGATCGTCGCGACCGAGATCGTCGACTGCTTCGGAAAGAAGGGCATCGGCGGCAGCGGATCGGCTTTCGCGCTCCAGGGCGGGCGCTACGGCAAGAGCGAACGTTCGCGCTATTATGCCCCGACCGAGGTCGACCCCGGCGAGGCACCCTGGGGTACGCTCGACATCACGTGCCGCAATTCACGACCGGCCTATGCAGGATCCTGGCTGAAGGGGCGGCTGCGGCTGGTCGACACCGCGCTCTTCCTCGGGTCCCCGGCCGTGTTCGGCGAAGGCGCGCGCCATGTCGATCTCCGGGTAGAGCTCGTTACCGACCGGACGACCGACGCGTTCGTGCTGCTTGCCGGAGGCGATGGCCAGCCGGGCGACATGCTCACCGACGACGTTGCACTCGACATCGTCAGCAGCGCCACGCCGCTGGCCGAAGCCGAAAACCTGCGGCCTGCCGCGCCGCTCGTCTGGCGCGGATCGTTCGGACCGAACGTGGCGGCCAGGGTTTCGGGACGCGCGGCTTCGCTTCCGCCCGGCCCCGAAGGCAAGGTGCCCGACCACGCGCCAAGGATCGAGAGGCGCTGACGCAAGAGGGCCGGAGGATCGCTCCCCCGGCCCCTTGTTTCCCGGTTGTCCGGTGCCTCAGTCTTCCTTGAGGAAGGCCGGCATGTGGTCCGGATCGCCACCGCCCTTGTCGTCGCGGTCGCGCCCGCGACCACCGCCGCGGCCGCCACGGCCGCCGCGATCGCCACCCCGGTCACCGCGATCGCCACGCGGACGGCGACGGTCGCCGCCGCCCCGGTCGCCGCGATCGCCGCGCGGTTCGCGCGGCGGACGGGTGTCTTCGAGTTCCTCGCCGGTTTCCTGATCGACGACCCGCATCGACAGGCGAACCTTGCCGCGGTTGTCGATCTCGAGGACCTTGACCTTCACTTCCTGACCTTCGGACACGACGTCGGTCGGCTTTTCGACACGCTCGTTCTTCATCTCGGAAACGTGGACGAGGCCGTCCTTGCCGCCCATGAAGTTCACGAATGCTCCGAAATCGACGATGTTGACGACCTTGCCGGTGTAGATCTTGCCGACTTCCGCCTCTTCGACGATGCCTTCGATCCACTTCTTGGCGGCTTCGATCTGCGAAAGGTCGCTGGACGAGATCTTGATCACGCCCTCGTCGTCGATGTCGACCTTGGCGCCGGTCTCGGCAACGATCTCGCGGATGACCTTGCCGCCGGTGCCGATGACGTCGCGGATCTTCGTCTTGTCGATCTGCATCGTCTCGATACGGGGGGCATGCGCGGAAAGCTCGGTACGGGCCGAACCAAGCGCCTTGGTCATCTCGCCAAGGATGTGCGCGCGGCCTTCCCTGGCCTGCGCCAGCGCGGTCTTCATGATCTCCTGCGTGATGCCGGCGACCTTGATGTCCATCTGGAGGCTGGTGATGCCTTCCTCGGTACCCGCGACCTTGAAGTCCATGTCGCCGAGGTGATCCTCGTCGCCGAGGATGTCGGACAGCACGGTGAAGTCCTCGCCTTCGAGGATCAGGCCCATCGCGATGCCCGAGACGGGACGGGTGACGGGAACGCCTGCATCCATCATCGACAGGCAGCCGCCGCAGACTGTCGCCATCGAGGACGAGCCGTTGGACTCGGTGATGTCTGACAGGATGCGGATCGTGTACGGGAAGTCTTCCTGCGTCGGCAGGACCGGACGCAGCGCACGCCATGCGAGCTTGCCGTGGCCGATCTCGCGACGACCCGGAGCGCCGAAGCGACCCACTTCACCGACCGAATAGGGCGGGAAGTTGTAGTGCAGCATGAACGGCGAATAGCTCAGGCCGTCGAGGCCGTCGATCATCTGCTCGGAATCCTTGGTGCCGAGCGTGGTGGTGCAGATCGCCTGCGTCTCACCGCGGGTGAACAGCGCGGAGCCGTGCGTGCGAGGCAGGAAGCCGACCATCGCCTCGATCGGGCGCACTTCGTTGACCGCGCGGCCATCGATGCGCTTGCCGTCCTTGAGGATGGCGTTGCGCACGATTTCCGCTTCCAGCTTCTTGGTGAGCTTGATGGCGGTCATCGTGGTCTGGCCGTCGGCCTCGGCGTAGTGCGCCTTCACTGCGTCGCGCGCGGCGTTGAGCGCATTGGAACGCTCCTGCTTGTCGACGAGGTCGTAGGCAGCGGCGATACGATCGCCGACGATCCCGCGAATCTCTTCCTTCATCGCGGACTTGTCGTCCGAAGCGGCGAGTTCCCAGGGCTCCTTGGCTGCCTGCTCGGCCAGCTTGATGATGCCTTCGATGACCTTGCGGCATTCGTCGTGCGCGAACATGACGGCACCGAGCATCTCGTCCTCGGTCAGTTCCTTGGCTTCGGATTCGACCATCATCACGGCTTCGTGCGTGGCTGCGACGACGAGGTCGAGCTTGCCCTCGGCCACTTCGGCCATCGACGGGTTGAGCTGGTACTCGCCATCCTTGAAGCCGACGCGGCAGCCGCCGATCGGACCCATGAAGGGGACGCCCGAAATGGTCAGCGCGGCGCTCGCGGCGATCATCGCGACCATGTCGGCCTCGGTCTCGCCGTCGTAGGACAGCACTTGGCAGATCACGTTGATCTCGTTGTAGAAGCCTTCGGGGAACAGCGGGCGGACCGGACGGTCGATGAGACGGCTGGTCAGCGTCTCCTTTTCCGTGGCGCCGCGTTCACGCTTGAAGAAGCCACCCGGGATGCGCCCGGCAGCGGAGAACTTTTCCTGATAGTGGACGGTGAGCGGGAAGAAGTCCTGCCCTTCCTTCACCGACTTGGCCGCGGTGACTGCACACAGCACCACGGTTTCGCCGTAGGTCGCCAGAACGGCGCCATCGGCCTGACGGGCAACGCGCCCGGTTTCCAGAGTGAGGGTCTTTCCGCCCCACTCCATCGATACGGTTTTCGTGTCGAACATTTGGTTTTTCCTTGGACCCGCGGACCCTATTGCCGCGCGGGGTTTACTGCCGGGATACCGTCCCGGTCCGGTGCGGGGCCTGTCTTCGCCCCAAAGGCCACCCGCCGGATTGCGGGTACGACCCATGCGAAAAGCGGCCCGCCTCGGGGCCGCTTTCCAGTTTGCTTATTTACGCAGACCCAGCTTCTGGATCAGGGCGTTGTAGCGCTCGACATCCTTCTTCTTGAGGTAGTCGAGCAGGCTGCGCCGCTTGTTGACCATCATGAGGAGGCCGCGGCGCGAATGGTTGTCCTTGTGATGGGACTTGAAGTGCTCGGTCAGGTTGGCGATGCGCTCGGTGAGGATCGCGACCTGCACTTCGGGACTGCCCGTATCCTGCGAATCGCGGGCATTGTCCTTGATGATTTCCTGTTTCTTCTCGGCGGTAACCGACATGTATCTTACTCCGCGACATCGGGAAGGTTGAAGCCCCTGACGACGCGGGCTTCGCCGCCCGCCAGTTCCATGAGAGCCACCGGAACCGTGCCCGATCGTGCCCAGAACAATCCGTCCTTCAGGGACAGCCCGGTCAGAACGCGGCCCTGTCGGACCGCCCCTGCCTGCTCCGGACCAAGGTCGATGGCCGGGATGTCGTCCAGCCCCGCCTCCAGCGGCAAGAGTATTCGTTCAATCGGCGCGCCCTTACCGATATCGTTCAACTTGTCCAGCGAAATCACCTGCGACTGGTCGAACGGCCCGGCCTGCGTACGCCGCAGCATGGTCACGTGCCCGAGAGTGCCGAGCGCATGGGAGATATCGCGCGCCAAGGCCCGGATATAGGTACCCTTCGATACTTTTGCCACCAGCGTCGCGCTTTCCGCCAGTTCGAGCGGGGCGGAGGGATCGTAGGGATCGGGCCTGCCGCTCGTGGTCGCGAAGGCGGAGTCGAGCAGCGGGCGCGCTTCGTAGCCGCCGGCAAGTTCGAGCGAATGGATCGTGACCCGGCGCAGCTTCAGTTCCACATCCTCACCCGCCCGCGCCCGGTCGTAGGCGCGCCTGCCGTCGACCTTCAGAGCCGAATAGGCAGGCGGCAACTGCTCGATCTCTCCGGTGAAATGGTCGAGCACGCCCGCCACGGCGGCGCGTGGCGGCAGCCTCTCCGACCGGGCGATCACCTCGCCCTCGGCATCGAGCGTATCGGTTTCCTCCCCGAAGCTTATCGTGAATTCGTAGGTCTTGCTGGCATCGAGCATGCGCCCGGCCAGCTTCGTCGCCTCGCCAAGCGCGATCGGCAGCACTCCCTCGGCCAGCGGATCGAGCGTGCCGCCGTGGCCGACCTTGACCCGGGGCAGCCCCGCCTCGCGCAAGTTGCGCTTGACCGCGCCCACCGCCTGCGTCGAGCCCAGACCGGGCGGCTTGTCTAGAACGATCCAGCCGTGGGGGGCGGTCATCCTCCGGCCACCAGAATGGCGATCTTGAGGAATTGCTCACGCGCCCATTCGACGGGCGGCAGGACCACGTTCTCGACGATGCCAAGGCCCGGAAACAGCCAGGGGATGACGAGCAGGAGCAGGAAAAGGAGCGGCAGGCCGAGCGGACGCAGCTTTTCGTACGCCGCCGCCGCCTCGCGCGGAAGCAGTCCCTCGACGATATGCGATCCGTCGAAGGGCGGGATCGGCAGCAGGTTGAAAAGAGCGAGGAAGATATTGATGACAATGAAGTAATTGAGACCCGAAACGAGGATCTCGAGCCATCCTGTCGGCGGCGCCGATAGCGATCCCGCCAGCAGGCCGAGCGCGATAGCGCCGATGAAGGCCAGGACGAAGTTGGTGCCCGGCCCGGCAGCCGCAACCGCCATCATCCCGAAGCGCGGATTGTTGAGCCGCTGCTTGATGACCGGGACGGGCTTGGCCCAGCCGAAGACGGGCGCACCGGTCAGCGCCAGGATGCCCGGAAGTATGACCGTCCCCACCGGATCGACGTGGCGGATCGGGTTGAGGCTAAGCCGCTTGCGCTCCTTCGCGGTCGGATCGCCCAGTGCGTTCGCCACCCAGCCGTGCGCGACTTCGTGGAAGACGATCGCAACGATCAGGCAGGGGATGAGGATGATCGCAAGGAGCACGGTTTCGGACATGGCCGATAGATAGGGGCGCGCCGGTCAGCGCGCCAGCGCCTCGCGGAAATGCCTGCGACACAACGCGACGTAGCGCTCGTTCCCGCCGATCTCGGTCTGCGCGCCCCGCCGGACCGCGCCGCCGCTTTCGTCGACGCGCAGGTTCATCGTCGCCTTGCGCCCGCAGTGGCACACCGCCTTCAGCTCGACCAGCGCGTCGGCTATGCCGAGCAGCACCGCCGAGCCGGGGAAGAGCTCGCCCCTGAAATCGGTGCGAAGGCCGTAGCAGAGCACGGGTATGTTCGCCTCGTCCGCCAGCCGGGCGCATTGCCAGACCTGCCCGGGCGAGAGGAACTGCGCCTCGTCGATGAGGACGCAGGCTAGCGGCTCGACCGCATGGGCCGCGCTCACCCGGTCCCAGAGGTCGGTGTCGCCATCGAAGCGGTACGCGTCGGCACCCAGGCCGATGCGGCTTTCGATGGCGCTGTCGACGCCCCGGCCGTCGAGCGCGGCGGTCCACAGCATCGTCGCCATTCCGCGTTCGCGATAGTTGAAATCGGCCTGCAGCAGGGTGGTCGATTTCCCTGCATTCATGCTGGCATAGAAGAAATAGAGCTTGGCCATGGCGCGGCCGGATCAGTCCCCGTCCCGCTCTTCGTCCGCATCCAGATCGCGCTTCACCCGCGGATCGTCTAGCAGGCGGTCGATCCGGCTCGCTTCCTCGAACGTCTCGTCGGCGCGAAACTGCAGCTTCGGAGCGAACTTCAGGCCGAGGCGCCTGGCCACCTCGCGCTGGAGAAAGGCAGTGTTCTGGCGCAATGCCCTGACCACCTCGTCCTCGTTGGTGCCGAGCAGCGGCTTCACGTAGACCTTCGCCTGCCGCAGGTCCGGCGTCATGCGCACTTCGGTGACCGAGACAGAATGCGCCGTCAGCACATCGTCGTGCACCTGCTGCCGGGCGAAAATGTCCGAAAGCACGTGGCGCACGCGCTCGCCCACCTTAAGCAGGCGAACCGAATGCTGCTCTGGCGTGAATTGCTGGCGTGGCATTCGTGGTCCTTCCCCTCCCGCGGGCGGAAGGGGCTGAAGTTAAAGCGTGCGTTCGCGTTCCTCGACTTCGAAGACTTCGAGACGGTCGCCCGCCTTGATGTCGTTCGTGTCCTCGAGGACGACACCGCATTCGAGGCCGGCGCGCACTTCGTCGACGTCGTCCTTGAAGCGGCGGAGCGAGGCGATCGAGGTCTTCGAGACGATGACGTCGTCGCGCGTGAGGCGAGCGAACAGGCCCTTGCGGATGACGCCTTCCTCGACGAGGAGCCCGGCGGCCTTGTCTTTCTTGCCCGCAGGGAAGACCTGCTTGACCTCGGCGCGACCGACGACGTTCTCGATCCGCTCGGGGCCGAGTTCGCCCGCCATCTCCTTGGCGATCTCCTCGGTGAGCTGGTAGATGATGTCGTAATACATCATCCGCGTCTTGCTCTGCTCGATCTGCTCGCGCGCCTTGGCGTTGGGACGCACGTTGAAGCCGATGATCGGCGCGCCCGAGGCCGACGCCAGCGTGACGTCGCTCTCGGTAATCGCACCGACGCCCGAATGCAGGATGCGGACCTTGATGTCGTCGTTCGACAGGTTGTGCAGCGCGTTGTTGATCGCTTCGACCGAACCCTGCACGTCGGCCTTCACCAGCAGCGGGAACTCGATGACGTTCTGCTTGTCGGCAAGCGCCGAGAACATCGTGTCGAGGCTGGCCGGAGCCATCGCGGTGCGCTTTTCGGTCGCCTTCTCCTGGCGGTACTCGGCGACTTCGCGCGCCCGCTGCTCGTTCTCGACGACGAGAAGCTGGTCGCCCGCCATCGGCACGCCGCCAAGGCCGAGGACCTCGACCGGCATCGACGGGCCGGCTTCCTTGACCTGCTTGCCCTTGTCGTCGTGCATCGCACGCACACGGCCGCTCTCGGTGCCGACGACGAAGACGTCGCCGCGCTTGAGCGTGCCGCGATTGACGAGGATGGTAGCGAGCGGGCCCTTGCCCTTGTCCAGCTTGGCCTCGACCACGGTGGCTTCTGCCGGACGATCCGGATTGGCCTTGAGTTCGAGGAACTCTGCCTGGAGGAGGATCTTCTCGATCAGCTCGTCCAGACCCTTGCCGGTCTTGGCCGAAACCTCGACGTCCTGGACGTCGCCCGACATCTCCTCGACGATGACCTCGTGCTCGAGGAGCCGTTCGCGAATCCGCTTCGGATTGGCTTCTTCCTTGTCGCACTTGTTGATCGCGACGATCATCGGGACATCGGCGGCCTTCGTGTGATTGATGGCCTCGATCGTCTGCGGCATGATCCCGTCGTCCGCCGCGACGACCAGCACGACGATATCGGTCACGTTGGCACCGCGCGCGCGCATCTCGGTGAAGGCTTCGTGGCCTGGCGTATCGAGGAAGGTGACGTGGTCGCCGCCCTTCGTCCTGATCTGGTACGCGCCCATGTGCTGCGTGATGCCGCCGGCCTCGCCGCGCACCACATCGGTGCCGCGAAGCGCGTCGAGCAGGCTGGTCTTGCCGTGATCGACGTGGCCCATGATCGTGACCACGGGCGGACGCGCCTGCAGCGCTTCCTCCGGATCGACGTCGGTCGACGTGTCGATGTCGATGTCGCTGTCGGAGACGCGCTGGATGCGGTGACCGAATTCCTCGACGAGCAACTCGGCGGTGTCCTGGTCGATCGTCTGGTTGACGGTGACCATCATGCCCATGTTGAACAGCGCCTTCACGAGGTCCGCGCCCTTCTCGGCCATCCGGTTGGCGAGTTCCTGCACGGTGATCGCCTCGGGCACGACAACGTCGCGGGCCTGCTTCTCGCGCGGCTGCGACTTGCCGGCGAATTGCGCCCGGCGCTCCTTCTCGCGCGCCCGCTTGAGCGCTGCAAGGCTGCGCGCACGCGCACCCTCGTCCTCGTTCAGGGCACGGGCGACGGTCAGCTTGCCCGACTGGCGGCGGTCGCCGCCCTTGCGGTCACGCGTCGCCGCCGGCTTCTTGGGCGCGGCAGGTTCCGGACGCTTGACCGGGGTGAACTTGCGCGGTGCAGGGCCTTTTTCCTTTGCTTCGGGCTCGGAGGCTGCGGCGGCGGAGGCATCGGCCTTGGCCTGCTCGGCTTCCTCGGCCTGCTTCTCCGCTTCCTTGGCCTTTTGCTCGGCCTCGCGCGCCTCGCGCTCCTCGGCTTCGGCGGCTTCCTGCTCGGCCTCTTCCTCGGCCTTGCGGTTGTCTTCGGCGCGCTGGCGCTCTTCCTCGATCTGGCGCTGCTTTTCCTCGGTCTCGCGACGGTTCGCGGCCTCGAGGGCGGCAAGGCGCGCTTCCTCGGCCTCGCGCAGCAGGCGAGCCTGCATTTCCTGGCGAGTCTCGCCGGGCTTGGCGGCAGGCTTGGCCGCCTTCTTCGCGGCGGGCGCGGGTGCGGCCTTCGTTTCCTTCACTGCGGGCGCCTCGTCCCTGGCGGCGGGCTTCTCGTCCGACTTCGCGGGCGCGGGCGGAGCGTCGGCGGCCGGCGGCTTGCCGATCACCTTGCGGCGCTTGACCTCCACGACGACCTTGTTGGTCCGGCCGTGGCTGAAGGTCTGCTTGACCTCGCCGGCTTCCACCGAACGCTTGAGTCCGAGAGGCTTGCGGCTGCGCGCAGGTTTGTTGTCGGTATCGCTCATACTTCGCTTTTCGCCCTTCAATCTCAATTCGTCGTCGCGGCAAGGTGCCCGGCGCCATGCGCCGGCACGGTGCCCGGATCATTTCCGTTCGCTTCGGTCCGCCCCAGGAAACGCATCAGGCGCTGGAGCGGCACGGCAACCCGTCGGGCCGCCGCCTTGTCCGTCAACGCCAGGTGGACGACATTGTCGCGGCCCAATGCCACAGACAGCGCCGCCCGGTCCAGTGGCAAGGCCGTTCCCGCAAGGCCGCTGCCTTCCGAATCCGTTCCCACGCGCCAGGCCTGGTCGAGCTTTCGCGAACCGTCGGCACTGGCATCCGAGGAATGGGCCAGCCATTCCACGCGGCCCGCCCGCGCCTGTTCGGCGATGCGGTCCGAACCGACCAGCAGGTTCCCGGACTTCATCTCGAGACCGAGCCGGTCGGCAAGAAGCCGCTGCAGCGCGCTTTCGATCCGCTCGGGCAGGTCCTCGGGTACGACAAGCGGCGCGCCCCGGAAGGCACGCGCCAAAGCTCCCTTTAACTTGCCCTTCGCGATCGCTTTTTCAAGCTCGTCCCGCGAAACGCCGATCCATGCCCCGCGACCCGGCGCCTTCGCGCGCACGTCGGGCAGGACATCGGATCGCCCGTCCGGCCCCGGCGGGGACACCGCAAGGCGGACGAGCGCGTCGCGTGGCTCGGTCGTCCCGGAAAGGATGCATTTCCTTTCCGGTCCGGTTTCATCGATGTCGGCGCTCAGGCGCTCATTGGGAAGGTTCCGCATCGGCGGCCTCCCCGGTTGCGGCAGCGTCCGCGTCGTCCGGCCCGGGCGATCCCTCGTCCTCGAACCAGTGCGCGCGGGCGGCCATGATGATCTCGTTGCCCTGTTCCTCGCTCAGGCCGTACTCGCCGAGCACGCCGCCCTTGTCCTCTTCACGGCGGCGCGGTCCGGAACCGTCGCGGCGACGCTGCTCGGGGCGCTTCTTTGCGATGAGTTCGTCGGTGGCGAGGTCGGCGACGTCGTCGAGCGTCTTGAGGCCGGCCTTGCCGAGCGTGACGAGCATCGCCTCGGTCAGGTGCGGCAGTTCGCCCACGGCATCGTCGACGCCGAGCGCGCGGCGCTCCTCGCGATAGGCTTCCTCGCGCCGCTCGAGCGCTTCGACCGCGCGATTCTGAAGCTCTTCGGCGAGTTCCTCGTCGAAGCCCTCGATCGCGGCGAGTTCCTGCATCTCGATGTAGGCGACTTCCTCGAGCTCGGTGAAACCCTCGGCGACGAGCAGCTGCGAGAGCGTCTCGTCGACGTCGAGTTCCTCCTCGAACATGCGCGAGCGTTCGGCGAATTCGCGCTGGCGCTTCTCGCTCGCTTCCTGCTCGGTCATGATATCGATCTGCGAGCCGGTGAGCTGGCTGGCAAGCCGCACGTTCTGGCCGCGGCGGCCGATGGCGAGCGACAGCTGGTCGTCGGGCACGACAACCTCGATGCGGCTTTCCTCCTCGTCGATGACGACGCGGCTGACGGTGGCGGGCTGGAGCGCGTTGACGACGAATGTCGCGGTGTCCTCGCTCCAGGGGATGATGTCGATCTTCTCGCCTTGCAGTTCCTGCACGACGGCCTGGACGCGGCTGCCCTTCATGCCGACGCAGGCGCCGACCGGGTCGATCGAGCCGTCGTGGCTGATCACGCCGATCTTGGCGCGGCTGCCCGGATCGCGGGCGGCGGCCTTGATCTCGATGATGCCGTCGTAGATTTCGGGCACTTCCTGCGCGAAAAGCTTCTTCATGAACTCGGGGTGCGCGCGGGTGAGGAAGATCTGCGGGCCGCGGTTCTGGCGCTCGACCTTCAGGATCAGCGCGCGGATGCGCTCGCCGACGCGGGCGGCTTCGCGGGGGATTTGCTGGTCGCGGCGGATGACGCCCTCGGCCCGGCCGAGGTTGACGATGACGTGGCCGAACTCGACCGACTTGATCACGCCGGTGATGACTTCGCCCGCGCGATCCTTGAATTCCTCGTACTGGCGCTCGCGCTCGGCATCGCGCACCTTCTGGAAGATCACCTGCTTGGCGGACTGCGCGTCGATACGGCCGAGGTCGACCGGCGGCAGCGGATCGACGATGAAGTCGCCCAGCTTGGCATCGTCCTGCAGCTTCTGCGCCTGCTTGAGATCGACCTGCTTGAAGTAGTCCTCAACTTCCTCGACCACCTCGACCACGCGCCACAGGCGCAGGTCGCCGGTGCGCGGATCGAGCTTGGCGCGAATGTCGTTTTCCGCGCCGTAGCGATTGCGCGCGGACTTCTGGATCGCCTCTTCCATCGCCTCGATGACGATCGACTTGTCGATCATCTTCTCCGAAGCCACCGAGTTCGCGATCGCGAGCAGCTCGGCGCGGTTGGCGGAAATCGCACTGGCCATTGTCGTCAGTCTTCCTGTTTCTCGAAGCTTTCCGCTTCGTCCTCGAATTCGTCTGCGCCGCTGGTGTCGAGCGGGCGGGTGGCGGCAATCAGCCGGTCCGTCAAGACCAGCTTGGCCGAATGGATCGCCGAAAGCGGGAACGAGATGCGTCCCGCCTTGCGGTCATCGATCGTCACTACCTCGCCCTCGATGCCGACGAGATCGCCGCGCAGGTTGCGGTGGCCGTCGACCTTCTCGGCGAGCGAGACCTTCGCCTCGTGCCCGGTCCACGCCTCGAAATCCTTGCGCCGGGTCAAGGGCCTGTCGATGCCGGGCGAACTGACCTCGAGGTGGTAGGCGCCCTCGACGAGGACTTCGCCCTGCTCCTCGAGCGCGTCGATCCGGTCGGAGATGCGGCGCGAAAGCGCGGCGCATTCGTCGAGCACGAGCTGTCCCGTCTCGGGACGCTCGGCCATGACCTGCAGCGCACGTTCGCCGTCGCCCGCCTCGGAACCCGTCATGACGACGCGCACGAGATCGAAGCCGAGCGCTTGCGCCTCGGGCTCGACGATCTGGGTAATGCGCGCGATATCCGCCATGCCTTCTCCGTTCGGGCCGACCGTGAGCATCAACGCCGTTCGGGCCGGCCCCCGAGGGCGCCAGCACCAAGCATTGTCGCTACAATGTCGGTATGTGCGGGGAAATAGGCGCGTCGCGCGCGAAATGCAACCCTAATCGGCCAGCTGCGCGCCGTGGCGGGACGCGGCCCGGCGTGGCTTCTTCAGTCCGCGGCCCAGTCGTCGCTGCTACCGCCGTCCCAGTCGCTGTTGTTGCGGCTCGATGCCCAGTCGTCGCTCTTGCGAACGGGTTTGGCATCGTCGAAGTCGTTGCCGTCCTCGTTCCACTTCGCAGCGCCCGGAGCGTTGATCCCGGTTTCGAGTTCGCGATTGCGGCTCTCTGCAAGCGTCCGGTTGAAGTCGGCCGCGTATCGCTCGCTACTGGCGTCGCTTTCCTCGCCGACATTGTGGAAGATGAAGACGAACAGGACGAAAAGCCCGATCACGACCACGGTCTTGCCGATAAAGCCCATCATTGCCAGTCCCCCTTCGACCGGTTCCGGATTCGGGCACCGTATGTCCACAATCGGGGTGAATATTTCGCTAATTCGCCGACAGGTTGTGCTTCTTCATGCAGTGGCGCAACTGGTCGTAGCTGAGACCCAGCGCCTCTGCGGTGCGGCGCTGGTTGAAGCGGTTCCGGCCCAGCGCATGCTCGACGATCCGCCGCTCGTGCGCATCGACCGCGGCGCGCAGGTCGGACACCTCGGCCACGTCCGGCGCCCGCTTGCGCGCGGCGACCGCCGCGACCGGCTGCGGCGCGGGGTCGGCGACGGCTTGCGGTCCGGGCGCGGCCTTCGGTCGCCAGGGACTGTCGAACGGATCGAACACGATCTCGTCGATCGGTTCGTGGGCGACGTCCCAGCGATAGACCGCGCGCTCGACCGCGTTGCGCAGTTCGCGGACGTTGCCGGGCCAGGGATGCTCTTCCATCGCAGCCATGACCGCATCGGAGAAGCCGGGCCATTCCTCCCAGCCCAGTTCGGTTCCCATCCGTCGCCCGAAGTAGTCGGCAAGGACCAGGATGTCGCCCTCCCGCTCGCGCAGGGGCGGCAGGGTGACGACCTCGAAGCTCAGGCGGTCGAGCAGGTCGGCGCGAAACCGGCCCGCTTCGGCGGCGCTCGGCAGGTCCTCGTTGGTTGCGGCAACGATACGCACGTCGACGCTGACCGGGCGCGAGGAGCCGATCCGCGTCACCTCGCCGTATTCGACCGCGCGCAGCAACCGCTCCTGCGCCGCCATCGAAAGCGTGCCAAGCTCGTCGAGGAACAGCGTGCCCCTGTCGGCTTCCTCGAACCGGCCCGCGCGCGCGCGCGTCGCGCCGGTAAAGGCCCCGGCCTCGTGCCCGAATAGCTCGGCCTCGATCAGCGTTTCGGGAAGCGCGGCGCAGTTCAACGTGATGAGCGGCTCTCCCCAGCGCGGAGACAGCCGGTGGAGGCGTTCGGCGATAAGCTCCTTGCCGGTGCCGCGCTCCCCGATCACCAGCACCGGGCGACGCATGTGCGCGGCCCGGCTCGCCCGCTCGACCGCGTCGAGGAATGCCAGCGACTGGCCAATGAACTGGGTATCGCGATCCATTCCCAATAGTTAGTGTAATTTCCCACTACTTGGCAATATGTGTCAGGTGTTTTTTGCGCGGCACTGTGGACTTTTGGCGGATTTCTGCCGTTTTCTCGGTTTGGCACGCCCTTTGCGACGTATGGGTGGCAATGACACACCAGACTGACATCGTGAGGGAAACGGACCATGCAACTGCGCAAGACAACGCTAGCCGGAAGGAGCAACCTCGACTGGGCTATCGTGGCCAGCATTCTGGCGATGGTAGCGCTGAACCTGGTCGTTCTTTCGGATCACCTCGGCCCCGCCAAGGCATTTGCCGCGACGCCGACCTGCCAGATCGAACTGGCATGACCCGGCTCGACGCAGAAATCGAGGCGATCCGCCGCAATCCCGTTCCCTACACCGTCAAGAACCACAAGATCGGAGTTCGTAAGATGGGCATTTTCTCCCGCACTCGCGACATCATCGCCGCCAACTTCAACGACATGCTCGACAAGGCAGAAGACCCGGCGAAGATGATCCGCCTGATCATCCTCGAGATGGAAGAGACGCTCGTCGAAGTCCGTTCCTCGAGCGCCCGCACCATCGCGGACCAGAAGGAAATGCGCCGCCATGTCGCCAAGCTGGAAAAGCTGCAGGCAGACTGGGCGGACAAGGCGCAGCTCGCGCTCAGCAAGGACCGCGAGGACCTGGCCCGGGCCGCGCTGCTCGAAAAGAAGAAGGCCGGCGACATGGCCGACCAGCTCAATGCCGAGATCGATGTGCTCGACGATGCGCTCCGCGCCTACGAGCAGGATATCGAGAAGCTTCAGCAGCGCCTGCGCGAAGCACGCTCGCGCCAGTCCTCGATCACTGCGAGGCTGCAAAGTGCCGAGAATCGGGTTAAGCTGCGCACACTCCTGTCGAGCGAGCGCGTCGACGAGGCGATGGTCCGCTTCGACCAGCTCGAACGCCGGGTCGATTACGCGGAAGGTCGTGCCGAGTCGCTGAGCATCGCGGAGAAGCAGCAGCCGACCCTGGCCGAGGAAATCGCCGCGCTTGCGGACGGAGACAAGGTCGAGGCCGAGCTGGAAGAATTGAAGCGGCGCGTTAAGGGTAACAGCGCCCCGGTCGCCAAGACCGCCGACGCCGGATCGCAGGACGCGGCCAAGCCCGCCGAATGATCCGCAAGCGGACCCCCAAGGCCTCCCGCGCCCCGTCCGGTCGCGGGAGAGCCGAACAGACGAACCGTCCGGACGAAGAAACTGGTACACCTGTCAAGGAAGGGACATCGAAGTGAACAGGCACGGCAATCGCTATTATCTGAACAAGGCGGACGGAAAGCTGTTCGGGGTGTGCTCGGGACTCGCCGACTACACCGGGATCGATTCGATCTGGATTCGCGTGGCGGCAGTGATGCTGACGCTGTTCGTCTCGTTCATCACGATCCCGATCTACATCGTCACCGCGATCCTGGCCGATTCGAAGCCCGCCTACCTCTATTCCGACGAGGAAGAGGAACGGCTGCTCCGCAAGATCCGGCGCCGCGAAGCCCGCTCGGGCCGCGTCCGCCGCGACCTGAGCGAGATCGACCGCCGCATTGCGAACGTGGAATCGCACTACTCGGCGAGCAACTCGCGTCTCGCCGCGGAAATCGACCGGCTGCGCTGAGCGGCCGGAGAGGAGAATCAAGATGGAAGGCATACTCGCCCTCATGATCCCGCTCGCCCCGTTCATTCTCGGCGGCATCTGGATCTGGACCCGGCATCAGAGCCGGATGGCCGAAATGCACATGAAGGAAACCGCCGAGAAGGCCGCACAGTACGCGTCCGACAACACCGAGCTCGAGGAACGCGTCCGCGTCCTCGAACGCATCGTCACCGACAAGGGCTATGACGTCGGCCTCCAGATCGAGGCCCTGCGCGACCAGCAGAAGGTCGAGGAACTGCGCGAGAGCGCGGCGCAGAACGTCGAACGCTCGGTCAACTGAGGCAGGTGGACATGGACAACTTTCCCTTCGACGTCGCCATGCCCGCAATCGTCGTTATCGGCGTGCTGCTCACCCTAGGCTGGGTTGCTACGACCTGGCTGCGGATGCGGCACGGCTACCCGCTCGAAAGCGCGTGGGGCACCCCGATCTATCCCAAGACCGACCAGGAAGCGAAGGCGCGCATACAGTTGCTGACGCAGGAAAACGCCAAGTTGCAGGCCGAACTGTCCTCGATGAAGGACCGGCTGGCCACGGTCGAGCGCATCGTCACCGACGAGGGCTTCGACGTGGCACGCCAGATCGATGCCCTGCGCGATTCGTCCGATGCGGAGATGACGAAGCAATGAGTTTCTGGACCGCCGTTGTCGTCATCTTCGCGATCGCCACCTTCGCCTGGCTGCGTGCGCAAAAGTATCGCAGCGGCCAGCAGGGCGACGGCAAGGCAATCAGCCACTCCGCCGACCCCGAACTGGAGCGCGAGGTCGAGAAGCTGCGCGAGCGGATCGCGGTGCTCGAGCGCATCGCCACCGACGAGCGCCAGACCCACGACATCGCCAGGGAGATCGAGTCGCTGCGCGACTGACCTCCCTTAGGCGTCACAAGATCAGCGGGTCGGAGCCATGCTCCGGCCCGCTCAGCGTTCGCCCTTGTTCGCCTTCTCGTAGGCGGAGGCGGCGCCGTCCCAGTTGCCGACGGTCTGGTCCTTCAGCTCGACCGGATCGATCCCGACCGACTCGCCGAGATATTCGCCGGCCACGGCCATCGCCTTGTCGGTAACCTGGCCGAGCATCGAGTCGTCGTCCTTCTTGCTGTCGAGCGATGCCACCGAGACCGACTGCTTCGACCACGGGTTGTCCGGCTTCTGCTCTTCCTCCGAGGGCTGGTTGCCCATGAACGTGAAGGCCGCGACGCCGACGATGCCAAGCGTCAGTACCTTGTGCCTGACGAAGTATTGCGCAACTTTGAACATAACAGTCTCCCCAATGCTGCGCTCGTCAGTAAAACGATCTAGTTGCCAGCCAATTAACTTCTCGCCATTGTTTTATCCGATTTATTTAGATGCCCTGCCCGATCCCGGCCTTGCATTTCGTCCGGTTCGCCAAGAGGATCGCGGGCGAACCCGCCGGACCGGGCGGGCGCAGAGAGGAAACGACAATGATCCGAGGCATCCACCACATCGCGCTCAACACCGGCAACTTCGACCGGATGCAGCACTTCTACGGCACCACGCTCGGCTTCGAACAGGTCGGCGATCCGCACGCATGGGCCAACGACCCGACGTCCGACCGTGCGATCGGACTGCGCGATTCGGCGGCGCGGCAGGTCTTCTTCAAGGCGGGCAACGTCTACCTGGAACTGTTCGAGTACACCAATCCCGTGGCGCGCGACGGGGAAGCGCTGCGGCCCTGCGACAGGGGCTACACCCACTTCGCCATCGACGTGCAGGACATCGCGTCCGAATATGCCCGGCTCAGCGCTGCCGGAATGCGCTTTGCCGCCGAGGAACCCTGCGATTTCGGCCCGATCAAGGCGGTCTACGGCTGGGACCCCGACGGCAACGTGATCGAGATCCAGCAGATCGAGGAAAGCGAGGCCGCCTCCTTCGAGAAGCTGGGCGACCGCGCGCCGGCCTGATCCTCTTGCCCGTCCCCGCCCCGGCGAATTGCCGCTTTCGCCTCGCACCGCGAATGGGCTAGAGCGCGTCGCCATGCGCAGTCTCGACGATATCCGCGAGGAATACGAATTCCTCGAAGGCGACGAGCGCTACCGGCTGCTGATCGAACTCGGGCGCGAGCTCGACGACATGCCCGATGCGCTCAAGACCGATGCCACCAAGGTGCGCGGCTGTTCGGCCAGCGTCTGGGTCTACCCGACGCAGACCGGGGCCGGGCAACTGCACTTCCTGGCGGACAGCAACGCGGCGATCACCAAGGGCATCGTCGCGCTGGTCCTGTCCGCCGTTCAGGACCGGCCCGCCGTCGAAGTCGCCGAAACCGACATCGCCGCCCGGCTCGAACCGTTCGACCTCAGGAACCAGCTATCGTCCAACCGGACGCAAGGCGTGCCCAACATGATCGCGCTGATCCGGGAAACCGCCGCCCGTTTCGCCGCGCAATAGCGTCGCAAGCCCCGGTGGGCCGTCATTTCTTCTTCGCACTCGGCCTCCTGTTCGTCGGGCTGGGCATTGTCGGCGCGGCGCTGCCCATCGTGCCGACCGTGCCGTTCCTGCTTCTTGCCGCGTTCTGCTTCGCGCGCAGCCGCCCCGACCTTGCACAGCGGCTCTACGAGCACCCGCGCTACGGCGCCTCGCTGCGCGACTGGCGTGACCGGCGCGCCATCGGCCGCAGGGCGAAGATTTCCGCAATCGCCGCGATGGCCATCGGCGTCGGCTTCACCGCGCTGACCATCGGCTGGCCGTGGGTGCTGATCTCGGCAGCGATCCTCGTCCTTGTCGGCCCGTGGATCTGGACCCGGCCGGAGTAGGACCAAAGGCGACGAAGTTGACACCCCGTCACCTTACCTGAATGCACTAATTCCCTGTTGTTTCAATGATATGCGGCAGAATGCGCCGGTTGACACCCTGCATGCCAAAAATGTCTCCAGCGATACCAGGAGAGCGGTGCACGCTCCTGTACACCGCACACTCGAAGTAGGAAACGCCGCGGCTCAGTCGTCGACAGCCGCGCGCAGGACAGCGATGCCGCTGCGGCGCTGTTCCTTCAGCTCGCGCTTCAGGGCCGCAGGATCGCGGGCGATGACGAAGCCGAAGCTGACCCCGCCCTCCTTGCCGACGGTGGCGTGATGCAGCTTGTGCGCCTGAACGAGCCGCCTGGCGTAGCCGCGCTTGGGCACCCACCGGAAATAGCGCTGGTGGACGAGGCCGTCATGGATCAGCGTGTAGACGATGCCGTAGCCGAGGATGCCGGCACCGATCCACGTCGCCGGCGACCATGCCGCCTCCCCGGCGACGAGCGGGCTGCCGAGCGCAAACATCGATATGCTCATTGCCGCGCCGACGACGGCATAGAGGTCGTTCTTCTCGAGGAGGTTGTCGTGCGGCTCGTGGTGGTCGCGGTGCCAGGCCCAGCCGAAGCCGTGCATGATATACTTGTGGCTCGACCAAGCGACGAATTCCATGGCGAGCATGGTGGCAAGGACGATGGCTATGGCAACGAGCGTGGACATCGCGGCCCATATAGCCATGCCGCAGCCCTGCGACAATTTCTTACACCATGTGACGGACAGTGACGGTTCATCGGGCTAGATGGATAAGTGCATCGCAAGCCAAGGAGAACCGCCATGCACAAGTCCCTGATGTTCGTTCTTGCCGCTACCGGTTTCGCTGCCGGCGTTCCTGCCGCGCAGGCGCACGATACCGGGTATCACAACGCGAACGCGCGTCACGATATGCGCCACGACACCCGCAACTACTACGATTCCCGCCACTACACCGCCGCCACCCCGGCGCAGGTAAGTGCCGAGATCCGCAGGCTGGGCGACCGCATCGCCATCGCCCAGCGACGCGGCACGATTTCGAAGCGCGAGGCGAACGCGCTTCGCCATGACACGCGCGAGATACGCCGCACCTATGCCCGATATGCCCGCGACGGCCTGACCCGCGGCGAAGTGCGCAGCCTGAAGAACCGCATCGACGGCGTAGAGCTCGCCCTGCGCGCCGAACGCCGCGACCGCGACCGCCGCCGGGGCTGACGCCCGGCATTGGGGATCGCCGTTCCCACTTGGCACCTTCGAAGGCCCGCCGTTCGCGCTTGAATTGCGCGGGCGGCGGGCCTAACCGCGCTTTCATGTCTGACACACCGCGCACGCTTTACGAAAAGATCTGGGACGCCCACGTCGTCGAACGCCGCGACGACGGCACCTGCCTTGTCTACATCGACCGGCACCTCGTCCACGAAGTCACCAGTCCGCAGGCGTTCGAGGCGCTGCGCGTTTCGGGCCGCAAGGTACGCCGTCCCGACCTGACGCTCGCCGTGCCCGACCACAACCTGCCGACCACCGCACGCCGCGACGATGCCGGCAACCGCATCCCCATCGCCGATCCGCAAAGCGCGCAGCAGCTTGCCGCGCTGGAGCGCAACGCGCCCGAATTCGGCATCCGCTACATCGACGATGCCGCCGCCGAGCAGGGCATCGTCCACGTCGTCGGGCCAGAGCAGGGCTTCTCGCTGCCGGGCGCGACCATCGTGTGCGGCGACAGCCACACCTCGTGCCACGGCGGTCTCGGCGCGCTCGCCTTCGGGATCGGCACGAGCGAGGTCGAGCATGTCCTGGCAACGCAGACGCTGCTGCTCAAGCAGGCGAAGACGATGGAAGTGCGCGTCGAGGGCGAGCTTTCGCCCGGCGTCACGCCCAAGGACCTGATCCTCCACATCATCGGCACCATCGGTACCGCCGGCGGCACCGGGCACGTCATCGAGTTTCGCGGCAAGGTTTTCGAGCAGATGAGCATCGAGGGCCGCCTCACCGTGTGCAACATGTCGATCGAGGGCGGCGCGCGCGCCGGCCTGATCGCGCCCGACGAAACCACGTTCGCCTATCTGGAAGGTCGCCCCTACGCCCCGCGGGGCGAGGACTGGGACAAGGCGGTCGCCTGGTGGAAGGGCCTTGCCACCGATCCCGGAGCGCGGTTCGACAAGTCGGTCATCATCGACGCGGCGCAGGTGCAGCCGACCGTTACCTGGGGCACGAGCCCCGAGGATACCGTGCCCATCGGCGGCACCGTGCCCGCACCCGAGAGCTTCGCCGACGCATCGAAGCAGGACGCGGCGCGCGTCAGCCTGGAATACATGGGCCTGGAACCAGGAATGCGCATGAGCGACGTGGAAGTGCAGAACGTCTTCATCGGATCTTGCACCAACAGCCGGATCGAGGACCTGCGCGCCGCCGCCGAGGTGCTGCGCGGACGGCACAAGGCGGACGGCGTGAAGTGGGCGATCGTCGTGCCCGGCTCGGGCCTCGTCAAGCAGCAGGCCGAGGCCGAGGGACTCGACAAGGTGTTCACCGATGCCGGCCTCGAATGGCGCGAACCCGGCTGCTCGGCGTGCCTCGGCATGAACCCCGACAAGGTCCCGGCGGGCGAGCGCTGCGCATCGACCAGCAACCGCAACTTCACCGGGCGGCAGGGACCCGGCGCGCGCACGCACCTCGTCTCGCCCGCGATGGCGGCGGCAGCGGCGGTGACCGGCCGGCTGACCGACGTGCGAGAGCTCATGGGGGCCGACGCGAGCGTCTGATGCAGGTCGGCAAAAGCAGGTAGTAATCCTGCGAACAATGTCTTAGCATCCCGGCAACGACAAGAGACCGGGAGAGTCCGATGGATGCTCATGGATCGGCCGCGCCCGTGCTGGCGCAGGCGTGGGAGGGCTTTCACGAGGCGCAGCGAGAAGTGCTGGGCTGGATGACCGGAAGCGAACGGTTCGAGCGCTTTGCGCAAAGCCGCGCGCGCGCCTACCACGCCGCGATAGAGGCTACCGCGATGGCCTACAACTTCGCGGTCGCGCCCCGCCGCCTGCACCCGCGCATGTTCGTGAACACCGTCTGGCAGACTGACATGTACACGCTCGGCCAGAACGGGCCCGACTTCTACTACGGCGTGTGCTTCCTCGACGGGGAGCAGGAATACCGCATCACCGGCAATTTCAACGATTCGGTGCTGATCCTCGGACAGGTCATCGCGCATCTTTCCGGGCACCCCGAATCGGACGTGGTCGGCAATTACGACTTCGCTGACTTCGAGGTCGGCCACGACGGATCGTACGAGATCGCGGTGAGCGCGCAGGAGAAGCCGGGCAACTGGATGAAGCTGTCGCCCGACAGCGGCTACAACTTCATCCTGTTCAGGCGCGCGACCGGGGACTGGAACCAGACGCCCGCCAGCCTTCACATCGAACGCACCAGCCCCCTGCCCGACGACCACTACGACGACGACGAGTTCGACGAGGCGACGATGGCAGAGCGCATCGACCGCGCCACCGCCTTCATGAAGTACCTGGTGCGCGATTTCGCGATCAACCTCTACGAATGGTACCGGGGCAATGCGGCGGAGGACGAGCAGGGCGGCGAGACCCGGACGAAGGTGATGGCCCGCAACGACAGCGACGCCGGGTTCAACCGCCTGTGCTTCCTGCCGGGCACGATCACCAGCACGGTAGGCTCTCCGGCGTCGAACTACGCCATGGCGATCTACAACCTCGCTCCCGACGAGGCGCTTATCGTCGAGCTCGACGAGGTGCCGGACGGGGTCTACTGGTCCTACCAGCTGGGCGACGTCTGGTCCCGCTCGCTGAACTACATGTACCACAACAGCTCGATCAGCATGCACCACGCAGCGGTGGACGGCGACGGTGCGCTGCGCGTGGTCGTCGCCCATCGCGATCCGGGCGTGCAGAACTGGCTCGATACGACGGGGCGGCTGCAAGGCTCGCTCGTCTTCCGTAATTATCGCGCGACCAAGGCGCCGGTCCCCTCGACGCGGGTGGTGAAGTTCGACGAGATCGCCGACCACCTGCCGCCCGGCACCGCAACGGTGTCGGCAGAGGAACGCGCCGCGCAGCTGCGCTCGCGCCATGCCGGCGTCCTCAAGCTGCACGGCGAATGACGGAGCGGGGAGGAAAGCGATGAACGACGGTGCGACGGTGCAGCAGAGCCGCCAGGCGGCCTGGTCCCCTCCCGAGCGGCCCGGGTGGGTCGAGCAATTCAACGCGCTGGCGGGCGCTACCGGGCTGACCGACCTCGTTCCGCTCGATGCGGATTCGCTGATCGCGGCGGCGCGGAAAGAGACCGGCCTTTCCGATTTCGGCGCGGACGACTGGCGCGAACCGTTCGCGGTCTTCCTGAAGAGCCTCGAGGAAGAGGCCGACCTCAACCCCACCGGGCGGCTGCTCGCGCGCGCCGACCTGATCCGGCTGCTTGCCGGGCGCTTGCTGGTCGAGCATGCCTTCGCGCAGGATCCCTCGATCGATGACGAGGCGATCGAGGAGCCGGTGTTCATCGTCGGCCAGGGCCGTACGGGCACCTCGATCTTGCAGAAGCTGCTCGGCCTCGACCCGGCGAACCGGACGCTGATGACCTGGGAGTGCATGTTCCCGGCGGGCGACGATCCGGTCGCGGCGCGGATCGCAAGGGCCGATGCGCACTTCGCGCTGTGGACCGGCGTCGCTCCCGAACTCGACCGCATCCACGACTGGGGCGGCGACGAGCCGATGGAGACGATCCTTGCCGAATCGATGAGTTTCCAGTGCCCCGCCTGGCTCAACCTCCTCGGCCTGACGCCGTCGTACAATGCCTTCATCACCGACGCGCACCGGCGCAATTCGCTCGCCTATGCGAAGCGGGTGATGAAGCTGCGTCAGCGCAACGCGCCCGTCGGCGCTGGGTAGTGAAGTCGCCCGAGGCGACCGCCTACCTGCCCGTCGTGCTGGAGGTCTTTCCCGACGCGCGGCTGATCTGGCCGCATCGAGACCCGATCAAGGCGATGGCATCGGCGGTCAACATGATCGGTAACTTCGTCTGGGCGCGCAGCGACACGATCCCGCCCGCCAGCGTGTTCGATTTCATGACCGACCCGGAAGCGTCGGCAAGGCGGCTATCGACGCCGATCGACCTGATCGAGAACGGCACCATCCCTTCCGACCAGATCGCCAGCATCCGCTACGACGAACTGGTCGACGATCCGCTGGCGGCGCTGGAAAAGACCTATGCGCAGATCGGCATCGACCTGTCGCAAGCGGCGCGCGAGGCGATCGCCGACCACTTCGCGCGCAACCCGCAGGAGGCAAGAAAGCCGCACCGATACCAGACGGGCGATGCCGACCGGATAGCCCGCGAGCGCGAGCATTTCCGCCGGTACCAGGACTATTTCTCGATCCCGAGCGAGGTCTAGCCCGCCTCTCCCGCAGCTTCTTGCCACGTCCGCCATTCGCGCTCGACAAACCGTTCCAGCGTGAGCGGGGATCGTCCGAGCAGCCAGGTGAGGACGTTGGCGTTGCCCGCGAAATCGTACTGCCCGTACCACAGCGCGACGGCGCGGATCAGCGCCTTGGCGTAGCGGAACTCGTCGCCGTGGCCCATGCCGTAGAAGTGCGCGAAGTAATCGTCCGGTGAGATGATCTCGGCGCCCGTCGGTCGGCCCGTCACTTGCGAAACGATGGCGGCGATGTGGTTGCCCGAAAAGTTGCCGGGAGAGCATAGCTGGTAGGTCGCGCCGTAGTGGGCCTCGCGCTCGGTCGCGACTTTCGCGACGACTTCCGCGACATCCTCGAGCGCGACCATCGCCTGAACCCGGTCGAGGTCGTAGAGCTGGCGCCAGACGCCGCTTTCGAACGTGGCGCCGAACACGCCGGGCATCATGTAGTCGGCAGGCTGGAGGATCGTGAAGGGGATGTTCGCTTCGAGAAGATGCTCCTCCACCTCGCCCTTCAGCTTGTGCTGGATCATCTTCGTGGCGTTGGGATAGAGCGTCGAGCTGTAGATCAGGTGCCCGGTCCCCGCCTCGCGCGCGGCGTCGACCATCGCGAAACCCATTTCCCGCTCGAGAGGGTGCGCGGTCGGTCCGACGTGGTAGATCGTGTCGACGCCCGCGACCGCCTCGGCGAGGAAGCCCCTGTCGGCAACGTTGCCCGCCATGACTTCAAACGCTCCGAGCGCAAGGACCTCGTCGTCCTTGCCGGACGTTGCACGCAACGCGCGAACCTCGAAGCCGGCCTTGGCGAGCTTCGGCACGACGAGGCGTCCCTGGTTGCCGGCGGCGGCGGTGACGAGGACCCGGCGGCTCATCGCCGCCCCTCGAGGTAATCGTTGAGGACTTCGTTGAAGAAGCGGACGCGCGTCTCCTGTCCGGCAAGGTAGGCGTCCTCGTAGGCTTGCGAGCGAATGCCGCGCTGCTGCCCCTCGGCCAGCATCAGGTCCTGGATGACCACGCCGCCATGCATCTCGTGGACGCCGCGCCCGCCGTCGAAGGACCGGCGGATCGGCTCGGCCTCCCGGATGGGCAGGCGCTCTGTCCCGACCATCGCGGTTGCGGTCATCGTCTGGCCCTCGACCGGGAAGACCATCGCCCAGAGGTCGAAGGTGCACTTCTCCGGGTCATGGGGGTGCGGCTCGGTCCGCTGGAGGAAGACCTCGTCTGGTCCGAAGGTGAGCGCGACGTTCGGAAAGATCGTCGAGTGGATCGATTCGGTGAGCTCGCTGTCGCTGAGGCGCGCGTAATGCTTCGACCCGCGGCCGGGGCCGAGCCTGCGCTTCGCCTCGGCAAGGTCGCGCCAGCCTTCGACGACCTTTTCCTCGAAGCTGCGATAGTGCGCGGGATCGATCTCCCAGTGCCGCAGCACGTCGTCGAAGACGTGCGGCTCCGAGCCTTCGGGACTGTCGCGCAGCGAGGGGCGGAACGGCTGGATCGTCCGCCCGTGACCCTCGGGGAACATCTCGAGCCGCGCGTTCCAGTAATCCTGGTCGCAGAATGCCGGAACCTGCGGATGCGCGGTGCGGGTGTGGTAGGATTCGGAGAAGTTCTCCGGCGCGAACTTCCAGTTCGTGTTGAGGTCGATCTTGATCTGGAAGACGCGCACGAGACTTTCCAGCGGGAAGCTATCGTACTGGTGGAGCACCGGTCCCATGAAGTCCTCGAACGAGGGTGCCTCGTCGCTCATCGCGTACCAGACGAAGCCTCCCCAGGTGGCGCAGCGCGTTTCCCTGAGCGACAGCTTGCCGCACGGATCGCCCTGCGGGAAATTGTCGGCGTCGGGCACGTTGCGCAGTTCTCCGTCTATGCCGAAGACCCAGCCGTGATAGGGGCAGGTGAACGCCTCGATCGAGGAGCTTTGCGACGTCAGCCGGTGCCCGCGATGGCGGCAGCTGTTGAAGAAGGCGCGCAGCGAACCGTCGGGCTGGCGCGCGACGATAACCGATTCGTGCAGGAAATCGTGGACGAGGTAATCGCCTGTTTCGGGCACCTCGTTCTCGCGACCGGCGATGTGCCAGACCTTCTTCCACATGCACTGCCATTCGCGGTCGGCGAACTCGCGCGACCAGTAGCGCTCGCCCGACATCGGATCGCCGCGAAGCCGCGTCGGGTCGCCGCCGTTCATCGTCGTGGTCGCGTCCATCATCTCTCCCTTGCTTGCCGGCGGTTTCGTGCCGCTATTCGTCAGAGTTCGTCGAAAAGGTAGCGATCCATTTCCGCGAACTGGTGCAGGTTGCGCGTCTCCTGCTCGGAAAAGCGCACCTTGTCGAAGCCAACCGACTGCATCCCGCGCTGGCATCGACGTGTGGTATCGACGTCCTGCCAGAGGAGCAGGCCGATCGTGTCGATCAGGTCCGGCGCGTCCCAGCTGGTGCGGATCCGTTCGGGCCGGTTGTCCGGGTCGGGAACGTCCGAACCGCCGAGGTAGGCTGGCGGTCGCACGCCGGGTCCCAGCCGGGGCGCCAGCGCCATGATGTGCTGGCGGCATTTCTGCGGATCGTTCCTGTCGGGAATGTAGCGCTGGAACAGGACGCCTTCGGGCTGGACGATGATCTGCAGGTTGGGAAACAGGTTCATCGCCCACGAGTCCGTCAGCTGGCTGTCGGTGAAGCGGCTGTAGTCGAGGCCCCAGGGATTGTCCCTGCGCCGCTTGACCTCGCGCAAGGCGGGGCGCACGTCTCCCGGCCTGTCCGCGAAGTCGGCGGGATCGAGCCCGGCCTCGGCGAGCAGGTACTTGAGCGGCTCGGTCAGCCGCGCCTCGCCCAGCCGGGCGCTGGGGATGCCGTTTGGTACCCATTGCCTGCTGTGGCCGTGGGCATAGAAATCGTGCTGCAGGTACTTGTCCTCGATCGCCTCCATGAGTTCGGGATGCGTGACGTGGACGTGATAGGCCTCGCTGAAGGCGTCGAGCACGGTCTTCCAGTTGCATTCCAGCTGCACGACGACGTCGTTCACAACCGCCATGTCCTCGATCCGGTAGTCGGCCAGGACGTCGGCGATCTCGCCGAGGTATTCGGACAGCGGGATCGCATCGTTGTCGAAATTCACGAAGACGAAGCCGCCCCAGGTCTCGCAGCGGAGCGAGGGCATGTCGAGCTTTCCGCACAGCGCCTCCTCGCGGAAGAACCTGCGGTCGGTGACGTGGCGGTTGCGCCCGTCGAGGCCGTAGCGCCATGAGTGATAGCCGCAGACGAATTGCGGCCCCTCGCCGAAGTCTCCGCTGACGAGCTGGTGCCCGCGATGCTGGCAGACGTTGAGCAGCGCATGGACCGCATCGCCCTCGCCGCGAACGACGAGGATCGATTCGACGCCGAATTCGAATTGCAGCCAGCAACCCTTGCGGGGAATGTCCGACAGCCTGCCCGCGCAGAGCCAGACCTTCGGCCAGAGCCGCTGCCATTCGAGCTCGGCCCACTCGCGGCTGGTGTAGCGCGCGGCATCGACCGTCAGGTTGCGGTCGCGGTGCGGCTGCACATCGCGCAGCGCCGGCGACTTGCGCTCTACCGGGTGGCGCTCGCCCTCGACAGGCATTTCGTATTCGCCTGGCACGAAGCCCGCGCGCGCATCGCCTTCGATCCTCTCCATCGTCATCCTCGCTTGGTGTTTCGCCGCATCTTCTGCGCGACCGGACGAGCAATCAAGGCATAATCGTATGCTAGCATCCATTCGCCTGTAAGCGCCCTGACCGATCACGCGGTGCGGAAAATCAGCGAAAGAATCTTGTTGGTATTCAAGGGCCGGCGACACGAACCGTCGTGGTGTGGGCAAGTGCTTTGCGAAACTATTGACCTTTGCACCATGTCTACGTAAGTCGTACGCCATCGTATCAAATCGGTTGCAACTCGGGGTTGCTGCCGGGCAACGGGGCGAATTCCCGAGATTCGCCCCTTCAGGGATCACGTGGAAGGGTCATCCGCCGGCAAGAGCGGGTCCCTCCACCACAATGAGGAGGCCTCGACGATGAAGGGCAATATTTTCGGCACGCGTGCGTTCGTGGGTGGCCTGCTGGCCGGTTCGGCCATGCTCGCCTATTCCGGTACGGCGCAGGCGCAGGATAGCGCCGACGAACAGTTCAGCGGTCTACAGACCATCGTCGTGACCGCGCAGAAGCGCGAGCAGAACGTGCAGGACACGCCGATCAGCGTGACCGCGCTTTCGGGCGAGACGCTGGCCGCGCAGGGCATCGAGGAAGTCGCCGACCTCAAGGCAGTCGACCCCTCGCTCCAGATCGGCGAGGCTACGGGCGTCGTCACGACCTTCATCCGCGGCATCGGCAACCCCGTCACCACGGCGGGCAACGAGGCGTCGGTGCCGGTCTACATCGACGACGTGTACTTCACCCGCGCCGCCTTCGCCTACTTCGACCTTGCCAGCATCGAACGGATCGAAATCCTGAAAGGCCCGCAGGGCACGCTGTTCGGACGTAACGCATCTGGCGGCGTCATCAACGTCGTGACCGCCGATCCCGACCTTTCCTCGCCCGCGCTGAAGGCCAGCCTCGGCTACGGCAACTACCAGACGATGGACGCGACCTTCTACGGCAACATGCCGATCGGGGACAGCGTCGCGGCGAACCTGTCTGTCAGCTACAACGACCAGAACCAGGGCTGGGGCCGCAACAAGGGCCTGATCGATCCGCTCAACCCCTCGCTCGGCTATTCGGACGACGACGAGGATTACTGGAAGGGCCGCAGCTTCAGCGCGCGCGGCAAGCTGCTGTTCGATATTTCCGACGCGATCGACCTCAAGCTGGTCGGCTATTACGTCAACTTCCGCAGCTCGATCGGCATCTATTCGCGGCCGTTCCCCGGCACGCTGGGCGGCACGCCGAATCCGGCGCTGCAGGGCTTTGCAGACAACCCCTTCATCCCGACGCCGCCGCAGGCGCTTCCCGAACTCGGCTTCTACGACGTGCCTCTGGGCGGCGGGCAGACGCCGACGCAGGAAATGTTCGACGACGTCGAGGGTTACGGCTTCTCCGGCCGGCTCGACATCGAGCTCGGCTTCGCCGACCTCGTCAGCATCACCGCCTACCGCGAATCTGACGAACTGTACTACTCGGCGGGCAACTACTCGCCGTACGACTACGCACAGTACTCGCTCAACATCGTGGACGAACAGTTCAGCCAGGAATTCCAGCTCAAATCGCCGTCGACCTCGGCGATCAACTGGATCCTCGGCCTCTATTACCTCGACGCCAAGGGCGGTTTCGCCCCGACAACCATCGAAGGTCCCGCCGTCGAATTCAGCGGCATCCAGATGATCGACATCAACGGCCAGCAGGACGTCAAGTCCTACGCGGCATTCGGGCAGATCACCTACCCGGTCACCGATCGCCTGAACATCACCGCCGGGCTGCGCTACACCATCGACGAAGTGACCGGCAACGGCTTTACAGACATCACGTTCCTTCCGGGCGTGATCGATCCGAACGCGCCGTTCACGTTCCGCGACCAGATCTTCAACGCGGGCAACAACTGCACCGGGCTGCTGACCGAATTCTTCACCGGCGGCGCGGTGCCCGCAGCAGGCATCTGCGACGGCAGCGGCAACCCCGACTACGACAGGAAGTTCAAGAAGCTGACCTGGCGCGGCGCGATCGACTACGACATCGCGGACGACGTGCTGGCCTATGCATCGGTCAGCCGCGGCTACAAGGCGGGCACGTTCAACACGCTGCCGCTCGATTCGCCTGCACTCCAGCCGGAGGTGGTCGACGCCTACGAAGTCGGCCTCAAGTCCGAGCTTCTCGACCGCCTGCTGCGCCTCAACATCGCGCTGTTCTGGAACGATATCGAGAACCCGCAGATCCAGGCGCAGCGCAACGGCCTCGTCTTCCTGCGCAACGCCGGTTCGGCGCGGACCAAGGGCGTCGAGGTCGACATCACCGCGGCCCCGGCTCCCGGCCTGACGCTGCGCGCGGCGGCTTCGTACCTCGATGCGAAGTTCACGGACTTCAACGACTGCCCGACCTATACCGTCATCCCGTCAGAGGGCGCGCTGGTGACTACCGGCACCGACTGTACGGGCAATCGCATGCCCTACACTTCCAAGTGGAAGTTTGCGGGCGGCATCGACTATCTGGCGGACATCGTCGGCACCGGCGAGGCGCGCTTCACGCTCAATGCCAGCTACTCGACCAAGTTCCCCTGGGACGCGGACAACGTGATTTACGAACCCTCGCGCTTCCTGCTCGACGGTTCGGTGGCATTCACGCCGGAGGATTACGAGCACGTCACCTTCCGGTTCTGGATGAAGAACATCACCGGGAAGAAATACAACATCAACTACTATGCGCAGGCGGGCGGCTCCGCCTACTCATCGGCGCCGGGCGCACCGCGCACCTACGGCGGCGAGATCATCTTCGAATTCTGATCCCGAACACGGGACGGAGAATGGGGCGGCCCGCAAGGCCGCCCTTTTTTCGTCCGGGCGCGTCTGGTGCCTTCGCATCGGATCCCCGATGATTAGCTTGCGTATCATGTTGCCGCCGCCTACCCCTGACTGCGCAAGCGGGCTATCCGCCGCTGACGAGGATGAACCGGAAGGGAGACGATCATGGGCAGTCTGGACGGCAAGGGAGCCATCGTGCCGGGCGCGGCGGGCGAGGGCAACATGGGCCAGGTCATCGCGCGCCAGCTGGCGAAGGAAGGCGCGAAGGTCGCGGTCGGCGGTCGCGGCAAGGATCGCATGGCCGGCATCGCCAGGGAAATCGGCGGCATCGCTCTCGACTGCGACATCACCGATCGCGAGCAGGTCTTCGCAGCCGTGCGCGATGCAAAGGCGGAATTCGGCCACATCGACATCGGCGTCAACGCGACCGGCTGGGGCCTTCTCAAGAGCACGACCGAAACGAGCGAGGCCGATCTCGACCGCATGCTGGCGATCCAGTTCAAGGGCCCGTTCTTCTTCATGCAGGCGCTGATCGGGGCGATGGACAACACCGCGGGCGGGCGCGGCGGATCGATCATCCAGATCAGTTCGGCGACTGCCACGATCATGCTCGAGATGCACTCGGCGTACATGGGCACGAAGGCGGGCACGGATCACGTGGTGCGAACCGTCGCCAACGAATACGGCAAGGTCGGCATCCGCGCGAACTCGATCTCGCCCGGCGTCACCGAAACGCCGATGGCGGGCGATTCGCTCAAGTACGAAGCGGTGCGCGACGCTTTCACCAAGGAGTACCCGCTGGGCCGCTACGGCACCTGTGAGGACATCGCCCATGCCGTCGTCTGGCTGGCGCGCGACGAATGCTTCATGTCGGGGCAGAACCTGCAGGTGAACGGCGGACTGACGCTTCGTCGCAATCCGACCGGCGAGGAACTGTTCTCGGTCATGCCGCCCGAGGCTATCGCCCACCTGACGAGCTGAGGCCCGCCCGGCGCGCTGCTTTATTCGGCGATGGTGCTTGCGCGGGCGCGTCGCCGAACCCATAGAAGCCGTCATGACCGACAACTCCGACAAATCGCTTTCGGGCAAGGCCGTCGCCGCGGCCGGTGCCGCCATCGGTTCGGCCGCGATCGCCGCCGCGCTGCTTTACGTCAACAAGCGCAAGAAGGCGAAGGACGCCAAGCCGCCGCGCTACGAAGACGCGCCCGAGACCGACTGATGGAAGCGGTCAGCGAAGTCGAGGGGCGCGCGATCCCGTTCGGGCGCAAGAACGTCGATACCGATGTCATCATCCCCGCCCACTGGCTCAAGACGATCACGCGCGAGGGACTTGGGCAAGGCGCGTTCGAGGCGCTCAAGAAGCAGCCAGACAGCGTGTTCAACGATCCCGGGTACCGGGACGCGCCGATCCTGATCGCGGGCGACAACTTCGGCTGCGGCTCCAGCCGCGAGCATGCTGCCTGGGCGCTGCTCGACATGGGCGTGAAGTGCGTGATCGCGCCGAGCTTTTCGGACATCTTCTCCGGCAACGCCTTCAAGAACGGCATTCTCACGGTCGAATTGCCGCAGGAAGCGATCGACCGGCTGATGGAAGTCGCCCGCACCGATCCCGTGTCGGTCGACCTCGAGAGCCAGACCGTCACCACCCCGTTCCAGGACCGCTTCGCTTTCGAGATCGACCCGTTCCGCAAGCACTGCCTGCTGAACGGCCTCGACGAGGTCGGCCTGACACTGGCGCAGGACGCCGCCATCGCGACGCACGAGGGCCGGATGGCAAGCGAGTTGCCTTTCCTGGCGCGCACCGGCGCCTGACCGGCGGGCATTCGGGATTGAACCGGGCGGCCAGCCGCCCTATCGCCGCACTGACAACCACGAAGGGTTCCGAAATGACGGATTTCAAGGATCGCGAACGCGGAGAAGAAGCCAAGTTCGTCCACGACTCGGACATGCAGTTCCGCATCCAGGCGCGGCGCAACCGCCTGCTGGGGCAGTGGGCCGCAGAGAAGATGAGCCTCTCGCCCGCAGAGACCGAAGCCTATGCCAAGGCGGTGGTCCAGGCCGACTTCGAGGAAGCCGGCGACGAGGACGTCGTGCGCAAGCTGCTGGGCGACCTGACGTCCGCAGGTGTCGAGACGAGCGACGCCGAGGTGCGCGCCGCGCTCGAGGCCAAGCACGTCGAGGCGCGCCGCGCGCTGATGGGCGAAAGCTGAGAGCGAAGGGAATATCGCGATGGCCATGGCCGCCGCAGAAATCGAAAAGCTGATCCGCGAGGCGCTGCCCGACGCGGAAGTGACGATCACCGACCTTGCCGGTGACGGCGATCACTACTCGGCGCACGTCGTCTCGCCGCAGTTCGCGGGCAAGCCCCGCGTGGCGCAGCACAAGCTCGTCTACGAAGCTCTCGGCGGGCGAATGGGAGGCGAGCTCCACGCCTTGCAACTGACGACCGCCGTGCCCAAGTGATGACCTTGCAATTCGAACAAGGTCCCCTGCCCCATGAATGACATTTCCGAAACGAACGCCCGGATCGGCGAGATTGTAAAATCCAGCGACGTCGTGCTGTTCATGAAGGGTACGCCGCTGTTCCCGCAGTGCGGATTCTCGAGCCGGGCGGTGGCGATCCTCGATCATCTCGGCGTCGCCTACGATACGGTGGACGTGTTGCAGGACATGGAGATCCGGCAGGGCATCAAGTCCTATTCGGACTGGCCGACGATCCCGCAACTCTACGTCAAGGGCGAGTTCCTGGGCGGCAGCGACATCATGATGGAAATGTTCGAGGCGGGCGAGCTTCAGCAGCACATGCAGGACGCGCAGGTCAAGCCGGCCGAATAAGCGTTCGATCCCGTTCGAATGACGGTAGAGGCTGGCGGCGCTGCTGCCGGCCTTTTTCGTGCGGTTTTTCGGGGAAGTCCGGGGAGGCGGGGCCTGGGAGACTGTGCGGCCCCGCCTCTATCGGACTGCATTGGGGGTACATCCATAGGAATGCATACCCCGTGCCAAATTCAATGGCCCACGGTTTTCCGGCATTTTCCTGCCGGGGCGGCGCAGGTGCGGGCATCGGATTGTAAAGGCCTCCGACACCCTCGCCATCCACCCACTTGTGCACGCTTTCGTGAACGTCCAAGGCTTCGGCATGTCCGAGCCGATCCCCGCAGCGACCGTCGTCATCTTCCGTAACGGATCCGCCGGCGATCCGCCCGAAATCCTGATGGTCGAGCGATCGAACGCGCTGCGCTTCGCGGGCGGCGCCGCCGTGTTCCCGGGCGGCAGGATCGATCCGGCGGACCACGAATTCGCCGCCGAGCTTGCCGGAGGCGCAAACGCCGATCTCGCCGCCGCGCGGATCGCGGCGATCCGCGAAACGCTCGAGGAAACCGGCCTCGTCCTGTCGGTCCATCGCCCCGTCGATCCTGAAGAGGCGGCAAATGCCCGCCGCATGCTGCTGGAGTGCGGCAGGATCGCGCCGGTCGCCCGGCATTTCGACTGGCGGTTCGATATCGATTCGCTGGTCTATTTCGCGCGCTGGTGCCCCGATTTCGAGTTGGCGTTCGACACGCGTTTCTTCCTCGCCGACCTCGGGACCGGAGCCGTCGATATCGCGGTCGATGCCACCGAGAACAGCCGCCTGTTCTGGACGAGCGCACGCGACGCGCTGGCCGCGGCCGATGGCGGGGACCTGCACGTCATCTTCCCGACCCGGCGCAATCTGGAACGGCTGGCGGCCTGCGCCAGCTTCGAGTCAGCCTCGGACCAGGCGCGGACCACCCCCGTCACCATGATTACGCCATGGCGGGAGCGGCGCGACGGACGCGACATGCTCGTGATACCCGAAGGCCTCGGCTATCCGGTAACCGGCGAGGACTACGAAACCGCCATGCGTGGCTGATGTGTCAGTAGCGGCTCAACGATACGGGCCGGCCGGCGGCATGCGATTGCGCAAGGTGTTCGAATATCGGCGCATAGAGCGGCCGGTCGAATTCGACCCCGGCCTTGTCGGGGCCGATCCAGCGTACCACGCCGGAAAGGCCTTCCATGCCGGGCGGGCGGATCATCACCCGCGTGCCGACCTTGAAGAACAGGGAATTGGTAGCGACGCAGCACCCCTCGGGGGTGATGTCGAGAATCTTGCCCATGTCGCGCAGCCCGCTCTGCGTGCGGCACTGCGCCGCCATCTCGACGTGCTTGCGCTCTGCTCGGCGATTGACGAATTCGCGTTCCATGGGGCGAACCTTACCGCACAAGGGTAACGGATCGTTAAACGCAGGCATCAGCAATCGCACACGTCCGGTCGCGCTGCGATTGACGCAGCCTCCTTAGCGTCTAGGGCGTGATCGAGCACGTCGAATTAGAAAATTTCAACAGGTCGCAATAATGGCACAATCACAAGCAGGACAATATCGCACTGAACTTCGCGCCGAAGTCGAAAGGCTTCTGCGTGACGCGCACGGCGATTTCGAGGGCGCGATGACCGCGCCGCTGACCGACGGGCGCCAGTGGGTTGTCATGCCCGCCGACCAGTACCAGCGCTCGATCGAGCAAAAGGCGAAGACCGGAGCGCGCCACCTCCTCGAGGCGCTGATCGGCGTATGCGATTCGATAGCATGGACGCCGGACGATCCGGCCGCTTTCCGCACCGAAGCTGCCAGGGAAATGGCAGTGCTTGCGCAGCGAATTGCGCACCTTGCATCGACGCCGCAACTTGCCGCAGCCATCGACGGTACGGACGAACCCGTCTTCAGGGACCAGCCCGAGCGCCAGTGACGCGGCGGGCAGGCTCCCGGCGTTTCAGGTCACCGCCTTGACGCCCGCAGACAGGTTCTTGCCCTTGGTTTCGATGTCGAGAACGGCGTTGCGAACCGCGAGCCACAGCGCATAGCGCGTCTCGGCCATGATGCAGGCCCTAACGCAATTGCGCATGAATTCGGACATCTTCGCGCCGCTGGTCAGCTTGGTCGTGAGGTTCAGCCGGTCCACGAAGTTAATCGTGTCTACTTCCTTGCCCGCCTGCTTCGCGATGCTTTGCTGGTTCTGTGTCGCCCATTCGACGGCCACGGCTTGTGCTTCCTCGGTAGCGCGCCTGATCTCGCCGACGAGCTTCTGCTTGTTCGCCATCAGCAATTCGCGAAGCTTCTTGTCCTCGGCCGTTGGCTTGAAATTGTAGATCTTGTTGCCCAGCGCCATGGTCTGCGCGAATGCTTGCAGGCTCTTGACCCCCGGGCCAGTGAGCACGAAGCCCTTGACAGGAGCACCCGGCTGGCCGGCGATTCCAAGTATAGCCGTAACGGCGAGGTTCAGGGCAAGATCGGCATCGAGGAAATCGTCTCCCGTCTTGTAGGACGACAGCGCTTTCTTTGCGACGACCACGGTTGAGCCGACTGCCACGCGAATGGCTATCGGGGCGATCAGAGCCTTGATCGGGTTGACGCGTGTCAACTGCATCGCTTTGGCAGCAGAAACCTCCATGAGCGCGGCTGCTTCCGTTTGTGCGGCGTACTTGGCCTTGGCAAGGCCGCCGAGCTTGCCCGCCACCCCCATCATCGCCGCCTGCATCGCCGCCTGCACGGCAATCGTCTGGCAAAGATCGGACATACTGAGCGCAATGTTCAGGTCGCTCAGCTGCTTGTCCGCCCGCACGCGCGCACCGTTCACCGATGCCAGGTTGGCCTTGATCTTGTCATGTACTGAATGTGCCACGATCGCCTCGATCTTGTGATGGGCGGCTTTTTCAAGCCGGACCCGAACGCAAGCGGTTTTGTTGTAGGCGACCTGTTAGCTAAGCAGCATGACAGGCAGGACCGGACAAGTAAAGGGCGGACCGGCCAGCAAGGCCGATTACCGGAAGGGGAGGCCCCTCGCCCGCCCCGCGGGAAGGCTCACGACCGGCCGGCGCGACGCTCACGCGGCTGCTGCCCGCCCCATTCACTGGTCCAGCTGCGCAGCTCGGCCAGGCTCAGGCGATAACGCTCCATGGCCTCTTCCACCCGCAGCACGCCGCGCTCGATCGCCTCGACGACGACGGCCTTGCGCGTCGCGGTCCAACGGGTCCGGTAGGACTTGGGAAGAATGGCCGCGATCTCGGCGTCGCGATTGATGTAAACGATTTTTGACATGGCGAAACTCCAGTTTCCCTGTTCGCCCCCGAGAGCCGATTCACGCCGAAAGGGTTAATTCTGGCCTGCCAAAGATGGTTAATATGGTCCAACCGAGTGCTGGCTGCGATGAAGGACGGGCACAGGATATTGCCGCTCCGGTCCGGTTGCCCGGCTTATGCGGTGGAGCCGAAGACGGTGGCGCGCCCGACAGGATTGGACGCGCTGTCGCGCGCCCCTCGCCGCGCCCGAGGGCGCTTCGAATCCGAAGTCCGAACCTGCCATGTGAACGCCCCACGATCTTCGCTGGCTGAAGTTCGTGGCGCGCCCGACAGGATTCGAACCTGTGGCCTCAAGATTAGAAGTTTTGTGCCGACGCATTTCTCACGATTGATGGAAATTGCGTAAAATGGCGAAACCCTCTGGATTCTGCGGTTATTTCGTTTATGCCAATTCCCGGACATTCCTCACAATGGCCATGCCGTGCTTGTACGGTGCTTACACGAGAGGCGTTTTGGACGGACGCATGCCGACGATTTCCATCAAGAAAAGCACCGTCGACGAGGCGAGGCCAGGCAAGCGCCAGGTCATTCTGTGGGACACGGCCGTCAAAGGCTTTGGCCTTCTCGTCCTTCCGTCAGGGCACAAGTCATATGTCTATCAATATCGCCTTGGCGGCCGCGCCGGACGGACGCGCCGCTATACTATCGGTAAGCACGGCGACCCGTGGACCCCTGATCAGGCCCGGGAGTTCGCGAAGGACTTGGCCGAAGCGGTCCGGAAGGGCATCGATCCGCTCGACGAGAAGCGCGCCAAGATTGATGAGGCTCGAGCCGCTCGCGTGGCTGAAGAGGAGGAAGCCCTGCGGCTCAAGGAACTGTCCTTCGATGCCGTCGCCGATCAGTTCCTCAAGTCCGGCCTGTCCCCCGGCACTAGGGAGGGCACCGTCGCGGGCTATCGCTCGGCCCTGACAAATCATTGCGCACCGGTCTTCGAAGAAAAACCTCTGCCCGAAATATCGAGGCGCGACGTCATAAAAGTCTTGGACGCGATACCCGCGGAACAGCAGTCGGTTCGGCGAATGGCTTTCGCCGTCATGCGCCTTTTCTTCGCTTGGGCTTTGTCGCGTGACATAATCGAGCGCAGCCCGCTCGACGGGGTGAAGGCGCCAGAGCCGGTGAAGGCACGGGACCGGATCCTGAGCGATGATGAGCTTGCTCTTGCACTTCGTGGCGCCGCGCTGCTCTCGCAACCGTTCGGATCGTTCGTCGAACTTCTCGTTTCGACGGGACAGCGCCGCAGCGAGGTCGCCGGCTTGCAGTGGAGCGAGCTCGACCGCGCCGCGGCGGAATGGACGCTACCTGCCAGCCGGTCGAAGAACGGCGTGCCGAGCGTTGTCCCGCTCAATTCCCGATCAGTGGCCATACTCGATCGCATTGCCGGCGTTGAAGACGCTGAGAAGCCGCAATGGCCTCGGACGGGATTGCTTTTTACGACTACCGGCAAGACGCCGATTTCCGGTTTCTCGCGGGCTAAGGCGCAACTCGATGCCAAGATGCTCGAGATAGCGCGACAAGACGCCGAGGAAGCGGGCGACGATCCCGACGCGGTCACGTTGGCGCCTTGGCGGTTCCATGATGCCCGCCGCACGTTCGCGACGGCGATGCAGCGACTTGGCGTGCGCTTCGAAGTGACCGAAGCGCTTTTGAACCATGTCTCCGGTGCCAGCCGGTCCGGCGTCGCCGCCGTCTATCAGCGGCATGATTGGAAAGTCGAGAAACGCGCCGCCATCGAAGCGTGGGCCACTTTTTGCGACAAACTGCTCGCACCCGCCGCGAGCGCCGATAATATCGTGCCGCTTCGGGCGGCAACAAGTTCATCGGGTGGCGACGCCCCATGAAGAGCGGGGGCACGCGGAGATTGCACCTCAGCGCGCCCCCTGATCACCCTCGAGCACAAAGGAATCGAGCATGACTATTGAAGGTACTACCGGCCGACCGACGGTCTCCGCAACCGGCCCGACATGGGATACTCACCCTTGGCACGCTCGGCTGGCGGAATACCGCCAGGTATGCCGAGACCTTGATGCGATTAACGCCGACTGCGATCCGCTCGACCGAGAACGCAGCGCGAGATTTGGCGCAGATCGAAATCCTTGTGAACTGGCTCCCGAGGAAGCCTCGGAACTTGCTGCTTGGGAGGCGGCGTCAGGCTACAACGCCGTAGTCGCCGAAATCGAGCGTCTCGGCGATTTAATCAGCGACCTTCGATGGGAACTGATGGAGCGGCCGGCACCCGATCGTGCCGCGCTCCTATGGAAAATTGAGATAACGCTCGGATGGGACGAGGACGGTGACGATTTCACACCCGGCTTCGCGAAGAAATACATAGCGCAGGTCTTGCGCGACGCGCGTCGATTCCTCGGAGGTTGACGGAGCGAGAGTGGAAACGAGTTCCCGAAGCAAGCGCCGCCGCTATCTCTGAGCGAGTGCAATTTTCCGCAGTTTCCCGGCATCGGGGGCTTGCTCGCCAGCCGAGAAGGCGCGAATTTGACCTTGCGGCGGCTAGGCTGGCCAGCCGAACAGGGAGACGTCCGCTCCCTGCCGCCGCACCCTTACGGACCCGGAATGGACGCCGGATGGATGCTGAGCGCAAACAAAAGCTCATTCGTTTATTTGAAACGCTCGAACGGGCCGAGCGAGTTTTTTCCACGACCGGACAAGAGCCCGACCCAGCAGTGCGGAACTCGCAGGTTGGAGCAATCCTAGAAATATTCGGCGCTTTAGATGAACTTGGCGAAGGCGGTCTCAAAGACGAGTTCGCAAATGCCCTAGAAGCGCTGACCTCTCAAGACGAACCACAACCCCTTGAAGAGCTATATCTCGAACGGCTCATATGGGTTTCCGTCGCGTATCAGGAAGGTTGGACAGCGGAGAAGTTCTTCGCCAACTCAAGTGTAATCACCGACCATCCTTACATCGAATTGCCGGGCCAACCAGGAATGGAATCGGCCTTAGTGATCGCTGGCATCATGGCGCAGCGGCAGTGGGGATTGGAGCCCGTGGGCTTAGAAGGGATGCGCTCCTGGCTGAGGCGACTGCGTGAGCGTGAAAAAGCTGACCGATCCCGCTTTGCGCGATGGAACAGGGACACCCAACAGTACGAAAAATTTACGGGCACATATCAGCTCGAAGAATTTCATTTGCCGGAAAAGCCCGGAAAACCAAAGAGATAGACCCACTTGAAGTGGAAATAACTGAACCTTTTTGCTGATGGTTCCCCGGAGTAGCGCTTGTTTCCCGAAAGGAGAACGAGCGTGCCCTCAATGCAAATTCCCAACGAAACCGACAAGACCCGGACGCCTCCAACCAGCCCGTTCGGCAACTCGCTCGCGAATGAAGTCCAAACGGCTGAAGCCCTGGACGTCGCGCCGAATACTTTGGCGAAATGGCGCATCACTGGCGAGGGGCCGCCGTTCCTGAAGATTGGACGCTCCGTCCGGTACGATCCGGCGGATGTGCAGCAATGGCTGGCTAGCCGCAAAGTGCGTTCGACTTCGGAGCGGGCCGCATGAGGCGGCGAAACGAAAAGCGCCCCGGCGATCAGACCGGGGCGCTGGCGCCTCCCGAGGGGCGCGGTTTGGATCACCTAGATAGCGCAGTTCCAATCCGGGTTCAATTCCTCGCCCGACGCGGCGTAAGACCGGAAGTCGCGCCTGCCCTTGCGGCCGCGGCGTGGGGGGCTCGGCATGGCTAATCCTCGCAACGCGTCGCTGCCCTTTACCTTCCTCGACAAGGAAGGCGATCACTGGGTGATCCGCCATTACCATGCTCCGTCAGGGATTTGGCGGGAGACGGGCCAGCCGCACGAATTCGCGACTTTCGAACAGGCCGAAGCGGCGACCCGACACTACGTCGCGGTTCTCGGCGGCTCGGTCGCGGTGACCCGCGAGGCTTTCCCGGAACTTCCGAAGTTCGGACGGCGCGATGGCTGAGGTCGCAATTCCACCCATCGTCGCAAAGCGCGGCTGGCGTGGCGTGATCCTCGAGACCGCCCACGTGGCCGGCCGCGAAATGACCAGCGTAACCGGGCGCATCGGCCTGGGACGAGCCGCGCGGCGGCGATGGTTCCCGGACCGCGCCCTCGCGCTGGCCCATGCGCTTGAACTAGCGGAAGCTCATGGCGTCGGGCTCTTCGACTTGGGCGAAGCGGGACCTGAAGAGTGAGCAGCGTCGCCCGCCTTGCCCCTGCCGACCCCAAGCCGATGCCTTCGAACATCGAAGCAGAGGCCTCGCTCCTGGGCGCTATGCTCATCGACAACGAAGTCGCGCGGCGGTCTCGGGCATTCTTAGCGCCGGGTCACTTTTTTGAACCGATACATGCGCGGATATATGATCGCATCCTGCAGTTGCTCGATCGTAAGACGGTGGTCACGCCGGTCACGCTCAAGCCCTATTTCGAAAGCGACGAGGCCCTAAAGGACCTAGGTGGCGTGAGCTATCTCGCGCGGCTAACCGGCGATCCTGGCGGCATGCTCTCGTCAGCCGAACTCGCGCATCAAATTCGGGAACTGGCGGCACAACGCCAAACCGCTGAGGTGACGGCGGCGGCGGCGGCAGCGCTCCGCGAGCCCGGTGCTAACACGGCACAGATTCTCGCGGACATGAATGCGACGCTTGAACAAGCGAAGCCCCGCCCGACGATCGAGGCGACGCCCTACGCTTGGCGCGACCCCTCTGAAATTCCGCTGCGCCCTTGGGTGCTCGGACGCTGGCTTCTTCGTCGCACTGTCGCCGGCATCATCGCGCCGGGCGGATCCGGAAAGTCGACGGCGCTGGCAGGGATCGCATTGTCGCTTGCCACGGGTCGGCCCCTGATCGGAAAGCACGTCCACGGCGGGCGCAAGCGCGTCTGGATCTACAATCTCGAAGACGAAATCGATGAACTTTCGCGGTCCATTCAGGCGGCTGCGAAGCACCACGGTATTGGCCCAGCTGACCTCGACGGCTGGCTGATGGTCGACAGCGCAATGGATGCGCCCGCGAAACAGCTTTGCACGGCCATATCCGACGAAACGGGCTTTCGGCTGTTACAGCCCGTTTACGACGAACTCGCGGCCGCGATTCGTAAGCGCGATATCGATGTATTGATCATAGACCCATTCGTCTCGAGCCATGCGATCGAGGAAAACGACAATGGTCGGGTCGACAAAGTCGTCAAGGCATGGGTTCGCGTGGCAATGGCAGCAGATTGTAGCATCGTTCTAGCCCACCATTCGAGCAAAGCGGGTGCCGGCGAAGTAACGGTCATGTCATCGCGAGGGGGCTCGGCCGCTGTGGATGCGATGCGAGCCGCGATGGTCCTGAACAGGATGACAGTCGACGAAGCGAAGCGCTGGGGCATCGCTGAAGCTGAGCGCAAACGCTATGTCAGAATCGGCGACGATAAGAGCAGTCGCGCTCCTGCCGAAGCTGCAGATTGGTTCCAAATCATCGGCGTGGACCTTGGCAACGGTACCGAGGATTGCCCCGGCGACAATGTTGGGGTCCTCGTCCCGTGGAGCCCGCCAGATCCTTTTGATGACGTGACGATCGAGCATTTGCGAACGGTCCAACGGCGTGTCGGGAGCGCCCATGAATGGCGCGAGAGCCCGCAATCGCCGCACTGGATTGGCAACTTGGTTGCCGAAGTGATCGGCCTCGACCTCGAGGAAGCTGCCGACAAGGCAAAAGTGAAATCGATCGCGAAGGAATGGATAAAGGCCGGAGCCCTTCGCGTCGAAGAAGGGCCTGATCAGAACCGCCAGGCTCGCAAATTTGTAGTCTCCGGAGAAGCCGAATGACGGCCTGCACCACCTGTAAATCATCAGGTGCTGCAAAGTGCTGCAGTGGTGCGCACCATCGCTGCAGCACCACCCCCCACCCCTGTCAGGGGGTGGGGGTGCTGCACGGTGCTGCAAGCACTCGAACTGTGGTGGTGCAAAATCGGGGTGGTGCAGCACCCGAACAGCCCGACCTGTTCACCCTCCACGAACACCGCGCATCGCCGCTGGCGCCGCAGCGTCGCCGACGTCTGAGCCGCAAGGCCGAGCCGGTGCCGGATGGCGAACTCAACGACGACCTCGCCGACCTCGGCGCGAAAACCGAACTGAAAGGACTTCCCAATGGCCGGTAGTGTTCCGGACTTTCCGATGTTCATCCGCCTAGAACATCGACCCGACAACTCGGCGCGGGCCAGCTTCCTCGCCGAAATCGACCGGACGCTAAATGACGGCGAGCGGCGATTTAAGCAGTTCGGCACCGAGGCGCTCCAGCAGGTCAACAGGGCGCTGTCCATGGACCGCAACCGGTTCGGTGCGCTGGACCTTGGGGCCGACGAGCTTCGCCGCGCCGCCGCCGCCGCCGATGCTCAGGCCCGGGCCTCGATGGAGCTTGCGAGGGCGACGCGCATCGCTGCGCAGGAGGCGGGGGATCATTCGCAGCAAGCCAGGCTGTCGATCGCCGCCTTGGATGCGCTGGCGCGCGAAGAACGGGAAGCGGCGAAGGCCGCGCTTAGCCATGCGGAGGCCGTCGAGCAGGTGCAGGCGGTGCTGAACAGGCAGCGGTCGACGGTCGACGGCGTAGTCAACGCGCAACGGCGGCAAGCGCTCGTCGCCAACGACAATGCGGCTGGAATGAGGGCCCAGCGGTTCGCCTTCGCGCAGCTTGGCCAACAACTTCAGGACGTGACTATCCAGGCCCAGATGGGCACCAACGCCTTCACGATCCTGACGCAACAGGGCGGGCAAGCTGCATTCGCGCTGAGCGGTCTAACGGAGAGCAACAACAAATTGTATCGCTCGATCGGGACGACCGCGCAATTCCTTTCGGGACCTTGGGGCGCGGCGATCTTCGCGGCGACGGCGGTGCTAGGTCCCTACATCGCAGAGTTGTACCGCACGTCGACGGCGCTCGACGACGTCGGCGATGCTGCCGACGAAGCGATGAAAAAGCTCCGGCAAAGCCTGGCACAAACCTCCGCTTTCTCCGACGCCTTCACGGAGGTTGCCAAAAAACGAGTGGAAACGCTGGGCGATATCGCGAAGGTAAATTCCGAAATCGCCCTCCGACAGGCTCGGCTGGCCGATGCGCCAACGTCCGAGGCGGCAGCAAGATCGGCCGACCGGAACGCTCAAAGGCTCAACGACCTCCGCACCGAAAAGCGCCGTCTCGAAAGCGAACTCCGCGCTGCCGACCGCGACCTCGCTGAGATCCGCGGCGCGGTCGACGTGGCCCGCATCCAGGCCGAGAACCGCGACGCCCTGCAGGAACGACCGGAGCGCGAGCGCAAGGCACGCGGCGGCGGCCGGTCGAAGACCTCTGCGACCGAGCGGGAGGCCGAGCGAGCGGCGCGGGAGTTCGAGCGGCAGTCCGATGCGGTGCGCGGGATCCTGAAAGATCAAGAGCGGACCCTGGCGCTCCAAGAATTGGTAACGCAGGGCCGGTCTCAGGAAGCGGACCTCCTCCAATTGCAGTTCAGGTTGATGGATGCGCTGGGCGTCGAGGATGCGTCCCGGCTGCAGACCGAACTCCGCCGGCTCGGCATAAGCGAAGCCGAGCACGCGCAGCTTCAGCGAAACGTCGGGCTCCTACGGCAGAGCAATGCGGAGCAAGATAGGTTCTTGGCTCGCCAGCAAGCGCAACTCAGCCAGCTTGAAGGCGTCCGCAGCAACATTTCGCAGACGCTGACGGGCCTTCGCACTGAGGGAATCGGCGCCGTCGGCGGGTTCTTCGAGCGCATGGTCGATCAGTACACTCAAGCCTTCGCCGATGACCTGATCGATGACCTGTTCGGAGACGCCTTCACGGACGCAGAGGAACGCGTCATCGGGGTGCACAATGAACTGGCAGCCGCCGGCACGAACACGGCGACGGCCCTCCAAGCCCTCGAACGGGCTGCGACGTTGGCGGCTGGCGCGATGCAAGGCCAAGTCGGCCTGCCTAGCCCTGTAGATGCGGCCGTCGGAGCCGCGCCGGAAGCGGCGAGCGACATTGTGGTTAGAGCCGATTACTCGAGCCCCAGGCGCCTTTTCGGCATGATCGTTGAAGGGGTTGCGGGTGCCTTCGTGGACCCGGGCACCGCCAAGGAAATCGGCAAATCATTTGCGACTGGACTCGAGGGGGCCATGTACGGCGGCCTCGGAGCTTCGGTTTTCCTCGGAGCCGGCGCGCGCTCGCCGCTAGGTTCGGCAATCGGCGGTGCCATAGGGCAGGAACTTGGCGAGAACTTCCTCGCAAAGCCGCTCGAGTCCATCGCCTCAAGCCTCGGCCCGCTTGCCGGTCCGCTCGGCGCCATCGCAGGCGGCGTCCTGGGCAGCGTCATAGGCGGCGTTTTCACTTCGACGCCGCGCGCGTCGGCGACTATCGGCGGCACCGCGAACGGCCTCGAGGTTGTCTCCATCCGCGGCAATTCCGGCTCCCGTCGGCGAGCGAGCGAGGGCGCGGCTGGCGAGGCGATCGACACGCTTGACCGCATAGCCGAAGCCTTGGGCGCGACGATCGATGCCAGCTTGGGCGCGGTTTCGATCGGCGTCCGCAAAGGAAACTACCGCGTCGATACGTCGGGCACCGGCATCACGAAGACGAAGCGCGGCGCGATCGATTTCGGGGAGGATAGTGCAGCGGCCATCCGGTTCGCCACCATGGACCTCATTCAAGACGGGGTGCTCCAAGGTCTCAGGGACAGCACCAATCGGCTTCTGCGCCAGTCCGATGACCTCGACACCGCCATCCGTCGGGCGCTCGATTTCGAGGGCGTATTCGCCGAACTCAAGAGCATCAAGGATCCGGTCGGCGCGGCCATCGATGCCCTCGACAAGGAGTTCGTGCGACTTCGGGTCATATTCGAGGATGCCGGCGCGTCGGCCGCCGAGTACGCCGACCTTGAGCAGCTTTACGGGATACGCCGAGCAGAGGCCGTCCGGGAGGCACAGCAGGCGCTTCTCGGCTCACTGACCGACCTTCGAAGCCAGCTTCTAACCGGCGACACGGGCCTTTCACTCCGCGCCCGGCTGGCAAACGCCGAAGCTGAGTTCGATCCGCTCGCCGAGCGAGTCCGGGCGGGCGATACCTCGGCGTTCGACGACTTCGCCGCGGCATCGCAGACCATGCTGGAAATCAGCCGCGCGCTCTATGGCAGCCAGGACGGATATTTCGCCATCCGCGACGAGATCCTCGGCCTGACGAATACGGCGATTGATGCGCAGACGGCCATCGCCGATGCCGCGATCGGGCGCGATAGCCCCTTCGCGGAGGGCAGCATTCCTGTCGCCGATAATGCGGGCATCGTGTCGGCAATCGATGCCCAGACGCAAGCCATTGTCGACGCGCTCGTGAACGGACTCGGCCTGCGGCTCGACGCGGTCAACGACAATATAGCGACCCTTGTCCGACAGGGCTTCGCCGCTGGCGGCGGCGGTGCCGCAATCCCGGCATTTTCCACTCAGTTTTAACAACGGAAGGACCTAACGATGGCTTACGAATCCCTGCGAATACGGACCGAACGCGAGGCACCCCAGCCGGGGCGCTTCGCCAACTTTCAGGACCGCGTCTACGGCTCGGCACCCACGCGCAAGGCGACGGACGCGCGCACGCCAGCAGCGCCACGGCAGGCGGCCAAGAATGCCACCACAGGGCCTGCCAATCGGTATACGGGTGCTGACCTCGCCATGACCCGCTACAGCGCTGAGGCGGCCGCCACGAAGGCCGAGCGGGAGCGCTTCGCCAAGGTCTTCGCTTCACCGCACTCGCGCGGCCGGGAGCGGGGATGCGTCTCGCTGCTGACGAGCGCGAAGGGCTGGACCGCGGCGGCCATCATCGCCGAACTGCCGCACCTGCCAACCGACGCGGAGATCGCGCGAAACGACCCGGCAGCGAAGGCCCGCGCTGCGGCCGTCTGGGACCGGGCATATGCGACCGACGCGACCAATGCGAAGGCGGCCGACAAAGCGCCCGCCGACGTGTGGTCGCGGGCTTATGAAGGGGCACGAGCATGAGCATTGACCAACGCCTTATTCGCGACACGCGGACCGCACTGGAACGGCTCGACCTGAGCGAAGAGGACGAGCGCCTCGGCACGCTCGAGACCGAACTCGGCGAAATCGAGGCCGCCATCGAACGCGCGAACGCACGCCGGCAGGAAATCTCGCAAATCCTGCATCCCGACCGCGCGCACCCGAACGACCGCGCCGCTCCGCGCGCCATCGCCGACCGTCTACTCGCCGGCGATGCACGAGGCGTGGTCATCGATGCGGCGCCGTCGCGAGACGAGCTCGAACACGAGCGCGAGACACTTCGGCTCGGTATCGGCGAACTGGCCCAACGGCGGGATGCAAAGCGCGGCGAGATAGACGCTGTGAAGCGCGCGGCGGACCGAAAGGCCGGCGCGGCCTGTGAGGACCTCGCCATCGCGTTCCGAGCGGAGGCGACAAGAGCGGCCGAGACGATCCGAGATTGCTTCACCGCCCTTCAGGCGATCGAGACTGCCACGAGGATGACGCTTGCGGACAGCGCAGCCAGCGCCGCCCGCACGGCTCTAGACGGCGCATCTCGGGACTTCGGCTTGCTCCGTCGGACGAAGTTCGCCGACGTGCCAGCCGCGATCGTCGACGCGCTCGAGCCTCTCGCGGATAAGGGCAAGGCGCTTTCCCGGGCGGCGCCCAAGCAGATCCAACTGTTGTCCTACTAAGCCTTCGGGCGCGCGGTTTCTGGGGGTCAGTTTCCCGCGCGCCGGGCTCGGCGGCGCGTCCATCCGCCGAGCGGGGCGGTCACCGATTTTCCAGCCGGTGGCCGCCCTATTTCTAGTATCGCTCCTGGCGCTGAATTGAGAACTCAACGACCGTATCGTCATCAAGAAGCGTTTCGTTGATGAACGCATTCGTTTTGCAGGCTTGGGCTGCCATGCAGATTGCTTCAACCCAGATATCGGTAGTCGCGGGCGTACCGTCCGACTCGATCGGCTGGACTATGGAAACGAGCTCCTGCCCCTTACGCGTTACCCTAACTGTGACTTTCATTTGCGGCCTCCAATCGACCCGAACGTGCCGCTGCGGTAAATGTTGCAGCCTAGGGTACACCCGCTCGCGGAGGGATTTTTCGTTTCGCGGCAATGCTTTGTTAGTATCGATAAGGCAAATAAGCCTGATGCGATGCAAATCGCGAAGTCGACGAACTGGGGCTCGGTCGTGGCGGGTACCAAGCTGGCCGGGCCTCATTTCTCTACAGTACCCGACTAACGCGTTTACTCGAAATTAGTCATTTTGGCTACAAGACAGCCGGGCGATGTCTTTCATACCCGGTCATCCAAGCGCCCAGCGACAACGAGTGGCGCTGGGCGCTACCTTACGCGTCGCATTTACAAGATTTCAGGAATTGGCGGTTATCGCCCGAGGCCGCAGCATGTTGCTGCCAATACACCCAATGCATGGGCCCGGCGACAACCTAACCCCTCCGGCGTCGGGTCCATCATTCCGCCGAGGGTCGTTGTACTCCCACTCTCAGGATTGAGCCATGAATAGCGTTGCCATCTCGCAAGAGCCGGCTCTCGAAAGCTGTCCCAAGCTCGACCCGCGCGAAATCGAGGCCTTGCGCCGGGCAATCGCGAACATGCCCGAAGAATTGGCGCATTCATTGAACGCGATCAATTGGTGCCTCGGTTGGCTAGCTGCCCGAGGAGGTCTGCCCCGCAACTCGGAAAATAAGCAGCCCGAAGAGTCGAAGTTGTAACTATTCCGACGCCCCTAAAGGCTGCGAGGGTCGAAAAAAGCGGTCCCCTTGCGCTTATGCCGCGCGGATCGCCGGGTAAGGACCCGCGCGTTGATCGCCTCGATCGATCAGCGCTCTTCGAGCACCTTGCGGGCCAGGTTGACCAAGTGAGACTTCGCCTCGGCAAGCGGCATCGGCTTGAAGGGGTCACGCCGATTGTTGTGCCGATAGTGATTGGCGCTTCGCTGAAGCTTATTGAGCGGCACGCCCGATTGCTGAGCCAAGTCGCTCAGCTTCGCGCCTTGTCGGGCGGCGAGAGTTCTAAGCGCTTCGATGCATTTGTAGATTTCGAACCAGCTATCCGATCGACCGGCGTAGTACAGCACGTCCGCCACCTGGTCGCTACCGTCGGCGCAACCCAACAATGCCTGTGCTGGCGAAGGCATAGGCTCTGCGGGAGGAAGCGGCGTCCCATCAGGCCCGAGGACCGTCAAAGTCGGGCTCATCATTATTGCGCGGAGTTCAATCACATCAGGCCCAGCCCAAACATAATGGTGTGCCCGTCCGTCCTCAGAGTATCGAACTAGTCCCCCGAATTCGACCGGTCGCGCGGCCTTCGCAAGGCGCAATGCCCCGTTGACGAGTGCGATGCGTTCGATGGCATGTTCTCGTATCTCCTCGCCTTCGCTTGCCGCATGACCCTCCCGGCAGCGCAAGAGCGTCTCACCGTTGGGCCCCTCCAAAGCGACTGGCTCGAAGGGTTCAGACAATGCCTCGCGCCAAAGGGCGAGGTCTATCGGCTCCCCTTTGAGAACCGCATACCAGCCGGGCTTGGGCGTCTTATCGGACACGGGACCGATTCCTCCGCGTGCTTGTACGGTGATGACACAGAGAAGGCGGCGCTTTGCCCGAGCCGTTCCCATCATGGCTAAGTCATTGATTTTATGGCGCGCCCGACAGGATTCGAACCTGTGGCCTCAAGATTAGAAGTCTCGTGCTCTATCCAGCTGAGCTACGGGCGCGCGCGAATGTCTCCATAGATTTCCCCGCCCGGTTCGCAAACCATCAATCGCCGTGCTTTGCGCGGCGGCGCTTTCGGAGTAGGCATCGCGCGATGGATCACCCGCTATCCCGGATCGACGGCGAAAGGGGCGCGCGGCGCCATTTCCGCTATTTCGACTACGTCATGGCGGCATTCGTGGCGATCCTGCTGCTGTCGAACCTGATCGGCGCGTCCAAGCCCTCCTTCGTCACGCTTCCGGGCGGGACCGAGTGGTCGTTCGGCGCGGGCGTGCTGTTCTTCCCGGTCAGCTACATCATCGGCGACGTCCTGACCGAGGTCTACGGCTATGCCAACGCGCGGCGGGTGATCTGGACGGGCTTTGCCGCGCTGATCTTCATGGCTTTCATGGCGACGGTCGTCGTCGCACTGCCGCCCGCCGAAGGCTGGCCGGGGCAGGAAGCCTACGAGTTCGTCTTCGGCAATTCGTGGCGCATCGTCATCGCATCGATGGTCGCGTTCTGGGTGGGCGAGTTCGCCAATTCGATCGTGCTCGCCAAGATGAAGGTGTGGACCGGCGGACGCTTCCTGTGGGCGCGCACGATCGGTTCGACCGTCGTCGGACAGGGCTTCGACAGCCTCATCTTCTACCCGCTGGCCTTCTACGGCATCGCCGGATGGCCGGTCGAACTGCTCTGGCAGGTCGTGCTCTCGCAGTGGCTGATCAAGACCGCGTGGGAAGCGATCCTCACGCCCGTCACTTACGCGGTCGTCGGCTGGCTCAAGGCGCGCGAGGGCGTCGATGTCTACGACGAGCACACCGACTTCTCGCCGTTTGCGAAGGCCGCGCAGAAGGGCTGATGGCGCTCGACCGCATACTGCTTGCCGATTTCCGCAACCACGCGCGCTCCTCGATCGAGGGGATGGCGCGGTTCAACCTGCTCGTCGGCGAGAACGGGGCGGGCAAGACCAATGTGCTGGAGGCGATATCGCTGCTTGCACCGGGTCGCGGGCTCAGGCGCGCGGGGCTTGCCGACATGGCGGCGCAGGGAGGCGGCGGCGGCTTTGCACTGAGCGCCGAGCTGGCGAGCCCGGCCGGGACAGTGCAGCTCGGCACCGGCATGCGGCCCGAACGGCCGGGACGGCGCGTGGTGCAGGTAAACGGGGCCGAGGCACCTGCTAACCGGCTGGGCGAATGGCTGAGCATAGGCTGGCTTACCCCCGCGATGGACCGGCTTTTTGTCGACAGCGCGGGCGGCCGGCGGCGTTTCCTCGACCGGCTGGCGCTGGCGCTTCATCCCGGACATGCGCGCAACGCCTCGCGGCTCGAGACCGCGCTGCGCGAACGCAACCGCATGCTTTCGGACGAGCGCGAGCCCGATCCTGCCTGGTTCGACGCCATCGAGACCCAGATCGCTCAGGCCGGCACCGCCGTAGCCGAGGCGCGTGCCGACATGCTCGAAAGGCTGGCAGGGGCTCTGGCCGTGTTGCCCGACGTGCCGTTCGCGCGCCCTGCCCTGACCTACGAGCCGGGCGGGCCGACGGGAGGCGAGGAACTTGCCGCCACCCTGCGCGCGAACCGGGCGCGGGACCGCGCGGCGCAACGCACGCTGGTCGGCCCGCACCGCGACGAGATCGCGGTGGTCATGGCCGGGAAGGGCCAGCGGGCCGCCGAGTGCTCGACCGGCGAGCAGAAGGCGATGCTGATCGCCATCGCGCTCGCGCATTCGCAGGTACTCGAGGACGAACTGGCGCAGGACGGCCGCCCGCGCCTTCTCCTTCTCGACGAGGTGGCGGCGCATCTCGATCCTGTCAGGCGCGAGGCGCTGTTCGACCGGCTGCGCGGCGGCGGCGCGCAAGTCTGGCTGACCGGCACCGAGCTTGCCCCTTTCGCAGCCATCGAGGACGAGGCGGCAATCTGGCGCGTCAGCGAGGGGGCGCTGCGCCCTCTTCGGCCGGGATAGCGTCGGCCACGGTGTCGACGGTATCGCCGACCATCGCCTCGATCCCGGCGGCGGTCGGGTGGATGCGGTCGTCCTGCAACAGGTCGGGCCGGTCCATCACCGCCTGCAGGAAGAACGGAACCAGCGCCGCATTGTGCTTTCGCGCCATTGCCGGATAGATCGCGTTGAAGCGCGAGGCATAGTCCTTGCCCATGTTGGGCGCGGCAAGCATGCCGAGCAGCACCACCGGGATGCCGCGCTCCGACAATTCGTCGAGCATCGCGTCGAGATTGTTTCGCGTCTCCTCGACCGGGAGCCCGCGCAGCATGTCGTTGCCGCCCAGGCTGATGACGACGAGCGCCGGGGCCTTGTTCTGGCTATTCAGGGTGAATTCGAGCCTTCGAAGCCCGTCCGCCGTCGTATCGCCCGAAACGCCGGCGTTGACGACGCGCGCGTTGACCCCGCGCGACCGCAGCGCCGCCTCGAGCTTCGCCGGATAGCTTTCGCCATCGTCGAGCCCGTAGCCCGCGAGCAGGCTGTCTCCGAAAGCCAGGACGGGAACCTCGTCTCCCATAACCGGCAGGTCGGCTGGAGCCGAGGCGGCCCCGGCGGGCGGCGGTGCCGGCGGTGCCTCGCTGCCGCAAGCAGCCAGAGCGAGGGCGGGAAGGGCGAGGAAAATGCGGGCGATCATGCAAACTCCTTGAGGAACGGGGCATAGCTATGCCATCTGGCGCGCGTGACAAGCCCTGCACCCGCCATCGCGGCCCATGACCTTACCCTGACCATCGGCGACGGCGCGCGGCCCGTCGAGATCCTGAAAGGCATCGACCTCGTCGTGCCCGAAGGCCAGACACTCGCGCTGCTCGGTCCGTCGGGGTCGGGCAAGAGCTCGCTGATGGCGGTGCTGTCGGGCCTCGAGCGGGCGACCGGCGGCACTCTCTCGGTCGCAGGCGAGGATTTCGCCGCGCTCGACGAGGATGCGCTGGCGCGCGCGCGGCGCGGCCGGATCGGCATCGTCCTGCAAGCCTTTCACCTCCTGCCGACGATGACCGCGCTCGAGAACGTCATGACGCCGATGGAGCTTGCCGGCATCGATACTCCGCGCGAGCGGGCCACGGCCGAGCTCGAGGCGGTCGGCCTCGGCCATCGCCTGACCCACTACCCCGCGCAGCTTTCGGGCGGCGAGCAGCAGCGCGTCGCCATGGCCCGGGCGACCGCGCCGCGCCCGTCGCTGATCTTCGCCGACGAGCCGACCGGCAACCTCGACGCTGCTACCGGCGAGACGATCATGGACCTGATCTTCGACCGCCGCGCCGAAACCGGGGCGACGCTCATCGTCATCACGCACGATCCCGCGCTGGCCGAGCGCTGCGAGCGCATCGTGACGCTGGCAGACGGGCGCGTGGCGAGCGATACCGTCCCGGCGTGACCGGCGGCCTCACCTGGCGGGCCGCCTGGTCCATCGCGCGGCGCGACCTGTCCTCCCGCTTCCGGGGCCTGCGACTGCTGCTCGTTTGCCTGTTCCTCGGCGTCGGCGCGATCGCGGCGATCGGCACGCTCACCGGCTCGATCGAGGGCGAACTGGAGGCACGGGGCCGCGCGATCCTGGGCGGCGACATCGAGATGCGCGTCTGGCAACGCCCGCCGACCGAAGAGGAGCGCGCCGCCTTCGCCGAACTCGGCACCGTATCCTACGGCACGCGGATGCAGGCGATGGCGAGCGCGGGCGACCTGTCCGCTCCCATCGCGCTGAAAGCGGTCGACGAGAAATGGCCGATGGTCGGCACGCTCGTCCTGCAGGACGGGCGCGAGGCCGGCGCTCCCGCCCCCGGCACCGTCTGGCTGGCCGAGGGCGCGGCCCAGCGGCTGGGCGTTTCGCCCGGCGACGCAATCGCGATAGGCGGCGCGCCGCTGACCGTCGGCGGCATCGTAGCCGAGGAACCCGAAATGCTGAGCGAGGGATTCAGCCTCGGCCCTGTCGCCATTGTCCGCGAGGAAATGCCCGGGGCGGCGGGTCTCACCTCTCCCGGCTCGATGTACCGCAACAAGATCCGCATCGTCCTAGATCCCGGCATCGACCCCGACGAGGCGGTCGAGCGGATCGAGGAGGCGTTTCCCGATAGCGGTTTCGAATTCCGCACCAGCGACCGCGCCGCTCCCAATACCGAGCGCTTCGTCGGGCGGATGGGCGATTTCCTCGTGCTCGTCGGCCTGGCCGCGCTGTTCATCGCCGGGATCGGTATCGGCGGCGGCGTTACCTCCTACCTCGAGGCCCGGCGCGCGAGCATCGCGACGCTCAAGGTGCTCGGAGCGACGAGCACGGACATCGCGCGCATCTACCTGCTGCAGGTCGGCGCGGCGGCGCTCGTCGGCAGCGCTGCGGGGCTGGTCGCGGGTGTTGCGATCACGCCGCTGCTCGCCGCCGCGATCGGATCGCTGCTGCCGGTCGAGGCGGGGCTGGCCGTGGACTTCGGCGCGATGGCGCGCGCGGCGCTCTACGGCCTGCTCATCGCACTCGTCTTTTCCGCCCCGCCGCTGGCGCGCGCCCGGACGTTCCCGGCGATGGCGCTGATGCGCGCGCGCGTCTCCCGCCTCAGGCTCGACCGGCGATCCTGGCTGCTGCCCGTCGGGCTGGGCATTGCAGCCATCGTCGCGCTGGCGCTCGGAACCGCGAGCAACATGCAGATGACCGCCCTGTTCCTTGCGGGCGCGGCAGGCATGCTCGCCTTCCTTGCACTGCTCGGCTGGGCGATCCGCACCGCTGCCGCGCGCGCGCCGAGGCCCGAGCGACCCCTGCTCCGCGCGGGGCTTGCGAACCTCTACCGGCCGGGGGCGCAGACCGGGGCGCTGGTCACCGCGCTTGGCTTCGGCCTTTCCGCCTTCGTGCTGCTCGCGGCGGTCCAGACCGCGCTCGATGCGAACATCCGCGCCCGCGTGCCGCAGCGCGCGCCCGACTACTTCGTGCTCGACGTGCCGCGCGAGCGCGAGGCCGATTTCCGCGCGGCCGTCGGGAAAACCGCTCCCGATGCCGACATCCGCACCGTACCGGCGCTGCGCGGCAAGATCCTGGCCTACGGTCCCGAAGGCGCGATGACGCGCGTCGCCGACCTCGAGGAGCTGCCCGAAGGCGCCTGGCAGCTACGCGGCGAACGCGGGCTGACTTATGCCGACGAGGTTCCCGAGGGCAACGTCGTCACCGAAGGCGAATGGTGGGGCGCCGACCACGATGGCGAACCGCTTGTCTCGATAGACGCCGAACTGGCCGAGGACGTGGGGCTGGAAGTGGGCGACATGCTGACCATCGGGCTGCTTGGCGTCGAGCGCACCGCGCGCATCGCGTCCTTCCGGCGAATCGACTGGGAATCGATGGGCTTCAACAATACCCTCGTCTTCTCGCCCAATGCTATCGAGGATGCGCCGCACAACCTTGCCGCGACTATCGACCTGGCACCGGGCACCGAGAAAGGCGGGCTGCTGCGGCGGCTGGTGCGCGCCTTCCCGTCGAGCTCGGTGATCGAGACCGGCAGCCTGCTAGAGGAGGCGCGCGGCATTCTCTCGCAGATGTCGGTCGCGATCCTGTCGGCGGCCTCGGTTGCGGTGCTGGCGGGGCTGGCCGTGCTGTTCGGAGCGATCGCGGCGGCGCGTGCGAGCCGCCTCTACGACAATGTCGTGCTGCGCGTGCTGGGGGCGAGCCGCAAGCAGCTCCTGCTGCTGCAGCTCGCCGAATACGGGCTGCTCGCCTCGGTGCTGGCGATAGTCTCGCTGGCGCTCGGCAGCGCGATCGCCTGGGCGGTGGTGACGCAGCTGTTCGAGTTCGACTGGCTGCCCGACTGGCCCACGGTGTTCGCGGTACTGGTCGGCGGCGTAGTCCTCGTCGTCGGCTTCGCGCTCGCCGGCTCGCTACCGCTCCTGCGGGCGAAACCGGCGCGCGCGCTGCGCGAGCTCTAGGCGAAGACTTCGGCTCCGGCCGGGTCCTTCGGGTCGGGTCCGAAGCGGTTGGGCCCCTTGGTCCCTTCGAGCAGCATGAAGACGAACAGGATGATGCCGCCAACGTACGGAATCAGGCCGAGAAGGACCATCCAGCCCGACTTGTCCTGATCGTGGAAGCGCCGCACCTGCACCGCGATCGACGGGATGATCGAGCCGAGGGCGAAGAGCACGATCAGGATCAGTCCGACCCAGAACAGCAAACCCGGCTCTGCCTGCGTCGTCTCGTCCATCGAAAGTCCGCCCGCGAACATGATCATCAGACAAACGATGGTGACGATCGTGGTGAACAGCACGAACATCCAGTATTCCTTGCGCCGCGACCGACCGGTGAAGTCGAAGTAGCGGCGATAGGGCATCAACATCCAGTCCATCGCAAAACTCCTTTAGGCAAGGCGGTCCGGCCGGGATGGTCCGGTCCTGGCTTCATGGTAGCCGGGCGGGCAACCGCCGGGCCTCAGGCAAAGACTTCGGCGCCGTCGGGATCCTTGGGATCGGGCCCGTACTGGTTCGGCCCGGCCGTTCCGGGCAGCAGCATGAGGACGAGGAAGACGATCCCGGCAATCATGTTCACGAGCGGCACCAGGTTGGCGACGAAAAATCCCAGCAGCCACCAGCCCGACATGTCGCGATCGTGCAGTCGGCGCACCGCCACGGCGATGCCCGGTACGATCGTCACCAGCCACCAAACGAAGAAGACGAGGCCGATCCCGCTGAAAAACACCGAGTAAAGCGCCAGCGGATTGGCAGCGTCCGCCGAAGCAAGGCTCGCCATCGATGCGCCTGTTGCGAACATGACGAGCGCAAGCAGGATGTAGACGCCGATGTTGAGCAGCATGAACGACCAGTATTCCATGCGGCGCGAACGCCCCGTGAAGTCGGCATACCGCTTGAACGGCAAGATCATCCATTCGACCATGAGTCCCTCCCTGGTTTCCCCACACTCATGCGATTTGCGGAACGCATCACAATTCGGGGCCACCCGCAATAAAAAAGGGCCTTGGAAGGCCCTTTTTCATTCGCTGCTCAGGACCACTACCAGCGGAACCGGGCCGATATGCCGTAGGTTCGCGGCTGGTTCGGATAACCCGAGATCGAACCCAGCTGCCCCGGCGAATCGAACAGGCTGAGAAGGGTCCTGTCGTCGAGCAGGTTGCGGCCCCAGACGCTCAGTTCAAGTCCGTTGTCCATCGCGTAGGTGATCGACGCGTTGACGTCGTTGATGTCCTGCTTGAAGTCGCGCGCGGCCTGCAACGCGTTCGAGACGTCGATCGTCTCGCCGGTCACCGGATTGCGGACGACGAGGGCCGGAAGCCCCTCGACCAGCCGGAATGGCGCTTCGTAATGATAGTCGCCGCGCAGGATGATGCGGTCGCCGCTGGCCAGTTCATGCTCGTAGGTGGCCGCGAAAGTCACCGAAAGCGGCGTGACGCCCGCGGGGGTCGTTCCCGAAAGATCGCCGAACGCCGAAAGGTTGAAGCTGTCGTACTCGGGATCGAGATAGGTCAGCGCCAGGCTCAGCGTCAATGGCTCGACCGGGCGTACCTGTCCCTCGAACTCGAAGCCCTTGACCGACTGCTTGCCTGCGTTCGCCAGGAAGAAGCCGGTGCCGGTGAAGATGTTCGACTGGAAGCCCTTGATGTCCTGCTTGAAGAACGCGACGTTCGCCGAGGCGTACTCCCAGTCGGCCTTTAGGCCGATCTCGTACAGGGTCGATTCCTCGGCATTGGCGAAGCGGCTGCCCGATGTCAGGTTGGTAAGGCCGAGCCCCTGCTGCCGGATCGCGACCAGGTCGCCCGGCGTCGGCCGGCTGTCGCGCGAGAGGTTGATCGAGGCCGCCTTGTAGCCGGTCGCGTAACGGGCATAGACGTTGATCGTGTCGGTCGCCTGGAACGAGAGGTTGGCGGTGTAGCTGAAGTCGCCGTCGCTGATCCGTCCCGGCTCCACCGCGTTGGGCACGTTGAGGAACGGCGGGAACAGCTGGAGCGAACGCAGGCCGAGAAGCGGCTGCGTCTGCGCGCTGACGCCTGCCACGATCTGCTGGTAGATCTGCGGCTGCGCCTGTGCGAAGCCGGCGATCTGCTCGGCGCTGGCGAAGCCGCCCGGGACACCGAGGATTCCGCCGACCTGCTGCGAGATGCCGGCGTTGGTCGCGCCGGTCACGATGGCGGGAAGGTCAAGCCCGGCGAAGACGTCTGTCGACTGTACGTCGGTGGTGAAAGTCTTCTTGTCGTGCGTGTAGTTCACGCCGCCGGTCAGGGTCAGCCGGTCGGTGATCTCGATGTCGACCTGGCCGAAGATCGAGTAGGCCGTGTTGTCGAGCGTGTAGGTCTCGGAAAAGCCTTGCCCTGCCCCGAAGAACGTCCCGTCGAACGCGCCCGGTGCGCCGGCGATCTGGCCGATCTGCGTTTCGAGCGCCGGTATCGAGATCGCGCCGCCCGTCTGCCCCTGGACCAGCAGGTTGGCATAGGGGCGAAACGCCTGCCCGTAGGCCAGCTCGTTGTCCTGATCGATCTTCTCGTCGAAGTAGTATCCGCCCAGCAGGAACGACACGGTGTCGGCCAGTTCGGCCTCGAGCCGCAGTTCCTGCGTGAAGGTCTTGATCCGCACGTCCTGGAAGTTGCGACCGAGCAGGTCGGCGCTGGTGAAGTCCGAATCCTGGTTGGTGACCGCGTTGGTGCGGCGATAGGCAGTGATCGAGGTCAGGCTGAACGCACCGAAATCGTAGTCGATCTCGCCCGAAACGCCCCAGTTCTCGATCTCGTTGGTCGAATTGAAATTGCTGTAGACCACGTCGTCGGCGAAGGGGTCGGTCGGGTCGTTGACTTGGCCGCCCAGCGCCTGGATCGCGAACGTCGCGGCCGAGGGTCGCAGGTTGAAGACCGCGCAGCAGTTCTCGTCGATCTCGCCGTAATCGCCGATGATGCGGACTTCCAGCGGGCTGTCGGGATCGAACAGCAACTGGCCGCGCACGAACCAGCGGTCCCGGTCGTTGGTGCGGTCGCCGGTACCGAGGTCGCGGATGAATCCGTCGCGCTTGTTGATGCTGCCCGAAATGCTCGCCGCGATGCTGTCGGTGACCGGGCCGGTGACGACGCCCTTCAGCGTCCAGGCGTTGAAGTTGCCGTAAGTCGCCTCGACGTTCCCGCCGAAGTCGAACTGCGGCTTCCTGGTGACGATGGAAATGACGCCCGCCGACGCGTTCTTGCCGAAAAGCGTCGATTGCGGACCGCGCAGCACCTCGATCCGCTGCACGTCGGGCAGGTCGGAGATCATCGAGGCCGAGCGCGAGCGGTATACTCCGTCGACGAACAGGCCGACCGAAGGCTCGATGCCGGCGTTGTTCGCGCCGTTGCCGAAGCCGCGGATGTAGAAATTGGTGTTGGCCGAGCTTTGCAGCGTATTGACGCGCAGCGACGGCACGACGCTCGACAGGTCCTTCACGTCGCGGATCTGCGCGCGCTCGAGGGTTTCGGCGCTGGTGACCGAGACCGCGACCGGCACGTCCTGAAGCGTCTGTTCGCGCTTGGTGGCGGTGACGACGATCTCGTTCCCGACCGGAACGGCGGCGAAGTCGTCCGCACCGTCATCGGGAACGGCGGGATCGGTATCCTGCGCGCTCGCGACCTGGGGGACCGCAAATGCGATGGCGGCCGCGCCGATATAGAGCGCGACACGCGAACGGTCCGCAAAACCTGCGGTGAAGCCTTTCATTCCTGGCATCCTTCCTGCGACAATCTTTTCAGCGGGGTCGCCCTGGTAGAAGTGGCGGGGCGCCCTTTTGTTCTGTCTGCCTGCTTAGGAAGCACAACAAATTCAGACAATGGCAGGTTTCCGAAAGGACTATGACAACGCACAGGTGTGTCAATAGGGCAACATATGCGTGCGCGCCTTGCCGGGGCCGTGCACTTCGGCTAAGGGCGCGCCGATTGTGCGGCGCAGCGAAGCCGCCAAGGCTCGAACCCCGAAAGATCCGATATGTCCGCCCCGCTTCCCCAGCGCAACATCGCCATCATCGCGCACGTCGACCACGGCAAGACCACGCTCGTCGACCAGCTTTTCCGCCAATCCGGCACGTTCCGCGAAAACCAGCGCATCGACGAGCGCGCGATGGATTCGAACGACCTCGAGAAGGAGCGCGGGATCACGATCCTCGCCAAGTGCACCTCGGTCGAATGGAAGGGCACGCGCATCAACATCGTCGATACGCCCGGCCACGCCGATTTCGGCGGCGAGGTCGAGCGCATCCTCTCGATGGTCGATGGCGTGATCCTGCTCGTCGACAGCGCCGAGGGCGCTATGCCGCAGACCAAGTTCGTCACCGGCAAGGCGCTCGCACTAGGCCTGCGCCCCATCGTCGTCGTCAACAAGATCGACCGGCCCGACGGGCGCGCCAGCGAAGTGCTCGACGAGGTGTTCGACCTGTTCGTCGCGCTCGACGCGGAAGACGACCAGCTCGATTTCCCGACGCTCTACGCCTCGGGCCGCAACGGTTACGCCAGCGAGGATCCCGATGCCCGCGAAGGCACGCTCGACCCGCTGTTCGAGCGCATCGTCGAGCATGTGCCTGCTCCCGATCTCGATCCGGACGGCAAGTTTACCTTCCTTGCCACCCTGCTCGACCGCGACAACTTCATGGGCCGCGTGCTGACCGGCCGGGTCCAGTCGGGGACGATCCGCATCAACGATCCGATCCGCGCGCTCGATGCCGACGGAAAAGTGATCGAGACCGGCCGCGCTTCCAAGCTGCTCTCGTTCCGCGGGCTCGACCGCGTGCCGGTCGAAGAGGCGCGGGCCGGCGACATCATCGCTCTCGCCGGGCTCGAGAAGGCGACCGTCGCCAATACCATCGCCGATCCCGAAGTGACCGAGCCGATCGCCGCACAGCCGATCGACCCGCCGACGCTCGCCATGCGCTTTGCCGTCAACGACAGCCCCTTCGCCGGCCGCGAGGGCGACAAGGTGACCAGCCGCATGATCCGCGACCGCCTGATGCGCGAGGCCGAGACCAACGTCGCCATCCGCGTCACCGAAAGCGCCGACAAGGACAGCTTCGAGGTCGCCGGTCGCGGCGAACTGCAGCTTGGCGTGCTGATCGAGACGATGCGCCGCGAAGGTTTCGAACTGGGCATCAGCCGCCCGCGCGTGCTGTTCCAGACCGATGAGAACGGCCAGCGTACCGAACCTTACGAGACCGTCGTCATCGACGTCGACGACGAATTCTCCGGCACCGTCGTCGAGAAGATGCAGCGCCGCAAGGCCGAGCTCACCGAGATGCGCCCCTCCGGCCTGGGCAAGACGCGTCTGGCCTTCTCCGCCCCCTCGCGCGGCCTCATCGGTTACCACGGCGAGTTCCTGTCCGACACGCGCGGCACCGGCATCATGAACCGGCTTTACGAGAAGTACGGACCTCACAAGGGCCCGATCGAGGGCCGCCAGAACGGCGTGCTCATCTCGAACGGCACCGGAGAGGCGGTGGGATACGCCCTCAACAGCCTCGAGGATCGCGGCATCCTGTTCGTGAAACCGCAGGAAAAGGTCTACGAGGGCATGATCATCGGCGAGAACGCCAAGCCCGAGGACCTCGAGGTCAACCCGATGAAGTCCAAGCAACTCACGAACTTCCGTTCGACGGGCAAGGATGACGCGATCCGCCTCACCCCGCCGCGCGTGATGACGCTCGAACAGGCCATCGCCTATATCGACGACGACGAGATGGTCGAGGTCACTCCGCTGACGATCCGCCTGCGCAAGGCGCTGCTCGACCCGCACGAGCGCAAGAAGGCGGGCCGCAAGAAGGAAGCGGCCTGATCCGATACGGTGCCGGAGTGGCAAAGCCGCTCCGGCCCTGTTAATCGCCTGCCATGCAGGCCGGAACGCTTATCTCGCTCGCCGCGTATTTCGTGCTGATGCTCGGCATCGGCCTGTACGCCTGGAAGAAGTCCACCGACACGTCCGAGGGCTACCTGCTTGGCGGACGGCAGCTTTCGCCTGCCGTCGCCGCGCTGTCCGCAGGGGCTTCCGACATGTCGGGCTGGCTGCTCCTCGGCCTGCCCGGCGCGCTCTACGCGGCGGGACTGGTCGAGGCGTGGATCGGCATCGGGCTGTTCGTCGGCGCGCTTGCCAACTGGATCGTCGTCGCGCCGCGCCTGCGCCGCCAGACCGAGGAACTGGGCAACGCGCTCACCATTCCCGAATTCCTGTCGAACCGCTTTCCCGACAAGGGCACCGCGCTGCGCGTACTCTCGGCCATCGTGGTGGTCGTGTTCTTCACCGTCTACACCGCCGCGGGCCTCGCAGGCGGGGGCAAGCTTTTCGAGACGAGCTTCGCGGGGCTGTTCGGCGATACCGGCATGTCGGACTACATGACCGGCATCTGGCTGACCGCGGTCGTCGTCCTTGCCTACACGATGATCGGCGGATTCCTGGCGGTCAGCCTCACCGACTTCGTGCAGGGTTGCATCATGGTCGTCGCGCTCGTCGTCATGCCGCTGGTCGTGATATTTGGGCCGGGGGGCAGCGCGGGCGAATCGCTGACCCGCGTCCAGCCCGGCTTCCTCGACATCGGCTATGGCCTGACCTTCATCGCATGGCTCTCGGCAGTGACCTGGGGCCTCGGCTACTTCGGCCAGCCGCACATCATCGTGCGCTTCATGGCCGTGCGCAGTGTCGCGGACGTGGCCACCGCGCGCAACATCGGGATGGGCTGGATGTTCGTGTGCCTGATCGGCGCGCTCGGCGTCGGCCTTGCCGGCCGCGCTTACGCCGCGCGCAACGGCATCGCGGTGGACGATCCGGAGACGATCTTCATCGTGCTCGCCAACATGCTGTTCCACCCGCTGGTGACCGGCTTCCTACTTGCCGCGCTGCTCGCCGCGATCATGAGCACGATCAGCTCGCAGCTGCTCGTCTCGTCGAGTTCGCTGACCGAGGACTTCTATCGCCTGTTCATGCGCCGCAGCGCCAGCGAGCGCGAGATCGTCAATGTCGGGCGCGCCAGCGTGGTGCTCGTCGCGCTCGCCGCCATCGTCATCGCCTCCGACCCGGAGAGCAAGGTACTCGGCCTCGTCGCCAACGCGTGGGCTGGCTTTGGTGCCGCGTTCGGCCCGCTTGTCCTTTTGTCGCTCACCTGGCAGCGAATGACCGGAGCGGGCGCGGTGGCCGGGCTGGTGACCGGCGCGGCGGTTACGCTGGTCTGGGTGCAGCTTGGCTGGAACGGCGCGTTCCTCGGTGGACCGGGCGTCTACGAGATCATTCCCGGTTTTCTCGCGTCGCTTGTCGCCATCGTCGGGATCAGCCTGGCGACCGCCCCGACCGCGAGGACCGCCACCGCCTGACTATTGCACGTTGCGGAAGTCGGGCTGGCCGTTCGAAGCGGTGATGCCGCCGTCGACCGGCAGGTTCGCGCCGGTGATGAACGCGGCATCGTCCGATGCAAGGAACGCCACCGCCGCCGCGACGTCCGCAGGCTCGCCTATGCGCTTGATCGCGAAGCGGTCCATGAACGCATCGATCATCGCGTCGTTGTCGAGCATGTCCCCGGTCATCTCGCTCCTCGTCAGCGACGGGTTGACGGCGTTGACGCGAATGCCCACCGGTCCCCATTCGAGTGCAAGCGAGCGCGTGATCTGCGTCACCGCGCCCTTGGACGCGGTGTAGATGACCATCTGGTAGTCGCCGCCGGTGCCCGAGCAGCTCGAGGTATTGACGATGCACCCCTTGCTAGCCTTGAGGTGCGGGTAGGCGGCCTGCGACATCAGCAACGTGCCTTTTACATTGACGCCCAGCACCGCGTCGATCTTGCCCTCCTCGGCGTCGGCGAACGGCCCGAAGGCGCCGATCCCGGCATTGTTGCACAGCACGTCGAGCCCGCCGAACCTGTCCACCGTCGCGCCGACCAGCCCTCCGCATGCATGCCTGTCCGAAACGTCGGCTTCGACGACGAACGTCCGTTCCGGGTCGAGGTCGGCGGCGACTTCGGCAAGGTCGTCGCGACTGCGACTGTTCAGCACGACATTCGCGCCCTCTGCGGAGAAGCGGCGGGCGATCCCCTCGCCGATGCCGCTCGACGATCCGGTGACGATGACGGTCTTTCCGGTAAAGCGTTCCATGATGTGTCCTGTCGTTCGCGTTGTCCTTGCACCCGTGCAACGCAGCGACCGGGGGGAAGCTCCCTGTCGGCTGCAAACCCGATCAGGCGATGGTGCGCTCGGCGATGACCAGGACGGCATAGAGCGCGGTCCCTCCGAAGAAGGGCAGAAAGCGGCTCTTGCGCTCTTCGGGCAGTTCCTCCTTGAGAACGTTCAGGACCACGCCGCCCGCGACAAAAGCGAAGACGAGACCGATTGCCACCTCGTGCAGTTCGACGAATACGCCGAGTAGCCAGCCGCCGAAAACGGCTGCCGCGATGATCCACCGCCCGGTCCGGTCATAGGCCTGCGGATGGTCCTGTCGCATGCCGAAATCGCTCGTCAGGAAGTGCAGCGCCATCGCGACGAAATACAGCCCCAGGCTCCATGCCCCGGTTTCCTCGCGATGGAGCAGGAGATAGCCGATCAGCAGGTTGATGACCGAAAAGCTGGCGACGTGGATCCAGAGCGGGCCGTTCTCCAGCCGGTCGCCCTCCCCGCGCATCCGCGAACGTTCGCGTGAGGTCTTTGCCATGCGCTCGACCCCATAGAAAACCGCAAGGCCCAAGAGCGCGATACCGTAGACGAGGCTTTCTGCCGCGACCGGGTCCAGCCCCAACAGCTCGGCGAACGTCGTCTGGTGCGCGCTCAGTTCGGGAAGAACGTGAAGGAAGATGTAGGCGACCGCGATGCCGCCCGCGAATGAGAGCCAGCGATTGCGCGGCACCCGATGGAGCACCGAAAGAGTGCCTGCCAGCAGATGGATGGCCGAGAAGGCAGCGGCCATCAGGCCGGTGGCAAGGATGCTTTCGGGTCCCACTAGAATGCAAGCGCACGCGGTCCCGCGCGGTTCCTGTCCGGAAGGTTAACGGCGAGTTCAGGCGCGACATGCTCCAATGCGAATGCGCCTGCCGGTTTCGCCGTGCCGCAGGCACCACTGAAGGGAGAAATGCCCATGCTCGAACACCTGAAGAAGGTGGGCATGGCCGTCGTTCTCGCGGCGACCACGTTCACTGCAACCACCGCATCCGCCGACGCGCGCGACCGCTGGCGCGACCGGGGCGGCAACGATGCAGCCATCGCCATCGGGGCCGGGATCATCGGCCTTGCGATAGGCGCGGCCATCGCCGACCGCAGCGACGACCGGTACTACGACCGCCGCTACTGGCGCGACCGCCGCTACGTGCGCGTGCGCGGCCATCCGGGATATTACTATTACTACCGCGGCTATCCGCAGCGCTATTACCGCGACCGGTACTACGGCAACTATTATGGCCGCTACTACGGGCGCGACCGCTATCGCGACTATCGCCGTGGCTACAGGGATTATCGCCGCGATTATCGCAGGGACTACCGGCGCGACTATCGTCGTGATCGCCGTTACGACTGGCGGGATCGTCGCGACTATCGGCGCGACCGTTACGACCGGCGCGAGCGCTATTACCGGCACGACCGCTAACGCCGTTCAGATCGTGCGGGTGTAGTACGCGCTGTTCGGATCGCCGGTGTAGGTGCCGAACGGTCCGCAGCGCGTGAACCCGTTCCTTTCGTAGAATGTTTGCGCGGGCACGAAGAAATCGCCCGCTCCCGTTTCGAGGCTCAGGCGCGCAACGCCGCCGCGCCGGGCCTCGGCAACGATGTGGTCGAGCAGCGCCTGTCCGGTGCCGAGCCGCCTGCCCGCCTCGCGCACATGCATCGACTTTACCTCCGCATGGTCCTCGTCGAGAACCTGGTAGGCCCCGATGCCCAGCAGCGTCTCACCGTTCCAGGCAGCGAAGAGGAACAGGTCCGGACGGTCCATCCGCTCTATCGGCAGGACGTGACAGCTTTCCTCCGGTCCCGTCGAGCGCATCGTGCGGAAGTGGAGCGCGAGCAATTCGACGATGCGCGGGTCCGAAAAATCGGCCCTCTCGATCCTGACCGCGCCGCTTCCCATCGCCCTTGCTCCCGATCCGCATCCGGACTCGCCCAGTGTGATGCGATAGTCTAGGGGCCTGCCGATGAAAACGGCCGACCTTCGCATCGCCCTGTTCACGGGCAACTACAACTACGTCCGCGACGGTGCGAACCAGGCGCTCAACCGGCTCGTCGGCCACCTGCTGGCCCAGGGTGCGCAAGTCCGGGTCTACTCGCCCACGGTCGACGAACCGGCCTTCGAGCCGACCGGCGACCTCGTCTCGATCCCCTCGTTCCCGATCCCCGGTCGCGGCGAGTATCGCTTTCCACTGGCCATCTCTCCATCGGTCAAGCGCGACCTTGCGAAGTTCTCGCCCAACGTCGTCCATGTCGCCTCGCCCGACCTCGTCAGCCACCGCGCCGTCGCCTGGGCGCGAAAGCGCGAGCTTCCGATCCTGGCGTCGGTCCACACGCGGTTCGAAACGTACCTGCGCTACTACAACATGGCCTGGGGCGAGCCGGTGATCGAAGCGATGCTGCGCCGGTTCTACCGCCGGTGCGACGCGCTCGTCGCGCCGTCCGAAAGCATGGCGCAGGTCCTTCGCGACCAGCGGATGAATTACGACATCGGCATCTGGTCGCGCGGCGTCGACCGCGAGGTGTTCCATCCCGACCGCCGCTCGCTCGAATGGCGGCGCGGGCTGGGCATCGGCGACAACGAGGTCGCGATCGGCTTCCTCGGGCGGCTCGTCATGGAAAAGGGGCTAGACGTCTTTTCCGACACCATCGACGAGATGAAGCGCGACGGGGTGCCACACAAGGTGCTCGTCATCGGCGAGGGTCCGGCGCGAAGCTGGTTCGAGGGGCGACTGCCCGATGCGGTCTTCGCCGGCTTCCAGACCGGCGCCGACCTCGGCCGGGCGGTGGCCGCGATGGACGTGCTGTTCAATCCCTCGGTGACGGAGACCTTCGGCAACGTCACGCTGGAGGCGATGGCCTGCCGCGTCCCCGTGGTCGCCGCCGCCGCGACGGGCAGCGAGAGCCTCGTCGCCGACCACGTCTCCGGGCGGCTCATCCGCCCCGGCGCGGTTCGCCAGTTCGCCGACGCCCTCGAAGCCTACGTCCGCGACGACACCCTGCGGCTCACTCACGGCCACGCGGGCGAGGCGCGCGCGCAGGCTTATTCGTGGGACCGCATCAACCAGTCGGTGGCGGATACCTACCTCCGGCTGATCCGCCAGAAGCAACCGGGCGCGAGCTAGCGCTTATCGCAGGATTCCCTCGCGGCTCATCCTGATCGAATAGAGCAGCAGGAACACGGCAATGATCCAGATGACGACGGTCATCACATCGTTGCCCGAAGACTTCAGCGCCTCGGGCAACTCTATCCCGAAACGGTAGAATGTCGTCGCGGCAAGGCCGAGGAGCGAGATCGCGAAAGCATGGACCGCGTAGCGCGAGCGCAGCAGCATCAGCACCGAGCCCGCGACCGCGCCCATACGCCAAGCGCCCATGCGGCGGTCATCCACGTCGGAAAGGCGTCGATCATCGTCATCATCTCGGGCGGGAAGTTGGCCAGGTACGCCTCGTCCCGGATGTTCGTCATCGTGTAGTCGAAAGCGCCGAACGCGTTCCACAGAAGTCCGATCGCGGCCACCGCCCAGAAATGCCAGGGCGTGGCCTTGCGCACCGGTTCGTGCGCCATTTCCGCAGTCGTTTCCATTTCGTCTCCCCCTCCATGCAGGTGCGACCCCGGCGCGGAGGATATGCCTCTATCCTGCCCCATGCAATTGCCCGCGCGAATGGCTAGGTAGGAGGCGATGGACGACCTTTTCGCAGACCAGCAACCCGGGCCGGACCCGGGCGAGCCGCCCGCCGACGCACCGCTGGCCGACAGGCTGCGGCCGCGCTCGCTCGCCGATATTGTCGGGCAGGAGCACCTGACCGGTGCCGAAGGCGCGATCGGACGAATGGTGGCGGCGGGCCGGCTCTCGTCGATGATCCTGTGGGGGCCGCCCGGCACTGGCAAGACGAGCATCGCGCGCCTTCTGGCCGATGCGGTCGGCATGCGTTTCGCGGCGGTCAGCGCGGTGTTCTCGGGCGTTGCCGATCTCAAGAAGGCCTTCGCGGAGGCCGAGACCGCGATGAAGGCGGGGCAGCGCACGCTCCTGTTCGTGGACGAGATCCACCGCTTCAACCGCGCTCAGCAGGACGGTTTCCTCCCCTTCGTCGAACGCGGGACGGTGACGCTGGTCGGCGCGACGACCGAAAACCCCAGCTTCGCGCTGAACGCCGCGCTGCTCAGCCGAGCGCAGGTGCTCATCCTCCAGCGGCTCGACACGGCCGCGCTCACCAGCCTGCTCGGCCGGGCCGAGGAACTGGAAGGCCGCGACCTGCCCCTGTCGGCGCAGGCGCGCGAGGCGCTCGTCGCTTCTGCCGACGGCGACGGACGGTTCCTGCTCAACCAGGCGGAAACACTCTACGCCGCCGCGATCGAAAACCCGCTCGGCCCGGCGGAACTCGGCAGCTTTTTGCAGCGCCGCGTCGCCATCTACGACAAGGACCGCGACGGGCACTACAACCTCATTTCGGCACTCCACAAAAGCCTGCGCGGTTCGGACCCGCAAGCGGCTCTCTATTACCTCGCGCGGATGCTGACCGCCGGCGAAGAGCCGCTTTACGTCCTGCGCCGGATCGTGCGCTTCGCGTCCGAGGACATCGGCCTCGCCGACCCGCAGGCGCTCGTCCAGTGCCTCGCGGCCAAGGATGCCTACGAGTTCCTCGGGAGCCCCGAGGGCGAGCTGGCCATCGTGCAGGCCTGCCTCTATTGCGCCACCGCCCCCAAGTCGAACGCGGCCTACGCAGCGCAGAAGGCGGCATGGAAAGGCGCGAAGGAAACCGGATCGCTCTCGCCGCCCGCCAGCATCCTCAACGCGCCGACGAAGCTGATGAAGGACATCGGCTACGGTCGCGACTACGCATACGACCATGCCACCGACGAGGGCTTTTCGGGCGCGAACTACTGGCCGGACGAGATGGAGCCGCAGAGCTATTACGAGCCGGTCGAGCGCGGGTTCGAGCGCAAGGTCCGCGAACGCCTCGCCTACTGGCAGCGCCTGCGCGGGGAGCGGGATGGCTGACCGCTTCGGGCAATTCGCGGCGATAGACTGGTCGGGCGCGCGCGGGCCCCGGCAGAAGGGTATCGCGGTGGCCGTGTGCGACGCGCGCGGCGGTCCTCCGGTGCTCGTCGAGCGCGAGTGCGCCTGGTCGCGCGGCGAAGTTCTGGCCGTCCTGCGCGACGAATTGCCACCCGGAACGCTCGCCGGCCTCGACCTCGGCATCGCGCTGCCTTTCGCCGATTGCGGCGCATACTTTCCGGGCTGGAGCGGCTCCCCACCCGATGCCCGGCGGCTCTGGGCGCAAGTCGAGGCGATCTGCGCCGCCGACCTGCACCTGGAAGCCCAGTCCTTCGTCGAGCACGCGGCTCTCGGGGAATACTTCCGCCGCCACGGCGGACGCGAAGGCGCGCATTTCCGCTGCGATGGTGCCTTCCACGGGCGCGGACGCTTTCGCGTCACCGAGGCCAGGCAGGCAGCGATGGGTTGCAAGCCCTACTCGAACTTCAACCTCGTCGGCGCAGCGCAGGTCGGCAAGTCGAGCCTGACCGGCATGCGCATGCTCCACGCGCTGGGCGGCGCATTGCCCGTCTGGCCCGTCGATCCGCTGCCCGCCACCGGATCGGTCGTCGTCGAGATCTATACCACCATCGCCGCGGTGGCCGCCGGGTTGTCCCCCGGCCGCAGCAAGATGCGCGACTATGCCGCCCTGAATGCCGCGCTTGCCGTACTCGGCAGCGCACCTGTCGAAGGCGAAGGCGCCATCGACGATCACAGCGCCGACGCGCTCCTTTCCGCAGCCTGGCTGCGCCGCGTCGCCGCCGATTCCGACCTCTGGCACCCGCCTGCCCTCACCGACGAGATCGCCCGCACCGAAGGCTGGACGTTCGGCGCGATTTGAAGCAAAGAGCGCGCGTTCTTCACGCGGTGGAGACGCCGGCTTAGCTCAGTTGGTAGAGCACCTGATTTGTAATCAGGGGGCCGCGGGTTCGAATCCTGCAGCCGGCACCATGCGCCGAGGCACGGTGGTTCGCCTCGTCAGGCTTCGTCGCCCATCGTCGCGAAATAGGCGAGGTCGCGGAGCGGGCCGGCTTCGACCACCCGGCCATGCGCGAGCACGATGCCATCCTCGCACGCGGCGAGCGTGCTGCGGCGGTGGCTGATGACGATGGCGCTCCGGAAAAAGCGACGTTCGGTCAGCAGGTCGACGATCTCGCGCTCGGTCATCGCGTCGACCGCGCTTGTCGCCTCGTCGAGGATGAGCCAGTCGGGCTGGCGGATGAGCGCTCGGGCAAGCCCCAGCCGCTGCTTCTGCCCTTCCGACAGGTTGAGGCCGTTGGGGCCGACCTGCGTATCGTATCCCTCCGGCAGCCGCGCGATGAACTCCGATGCGCCCGCTGCGTCGGCTGCCGCGAGCACGTCTTCCTCCGTAGCGTCGGGAGTTCCGTACACGATGTTCTCGCGTACCGTCCCTGCGGTCAGGAACAGGTCCTGCCCGGCGACGGCCAGGCGCGTTCGCCATGCTTGGGCATCGACATCGGCAAGCGGGGTATCTCCCAGCATGACCCTGCCCGACGATGGCTGCAAAAGGCCGCAGACGATCGCCACGACCGTCGACTTGCCCGCGCCCGACCGGCCGATCAGCGCCGTCGCGAGGCCGGGCTTTATCGCGAAACCGGCATCGTGCAGCGCGACCGAGGCATTGGGATAGGCGTAGGTCACGCCTTCGAAGCGGATCGCCTTGCCTGCGGCTCCGGCGGGAACGGGCAGTCCGTCCTCCTTGTGCGCGGGCGTGTCCTGTTCGAGCAGCCATGCGACTTCCTGCACCGAGCCGCGCACCGCCGCGATCCCGGCATGCGCCTCCGCAATGGTGCGGGCATGGGGTTGCGCGCGGGTCAGTATCACGAGGAAGGCGGTGACGGTGGCGATGGCAAGGCCCAGCTCGAACGAGGCCGCAAGCAGCGCGATGAACAGCACGACGATCAGCAGTTCGGTGACCGGACCGGTGGTCGCCTTGAGTTTTCCGGTTTCCAGAGTAACGGCCCGCACTGTCTCAGATGCCTCGTCAAACAGGGTCGCCTCGCGGCGTTGCTGCCCGAAGACGGTGATCGGGCGTATCCCCCGGATGATCGTAAGCATCCGCGCACCGAGTTGCTGGTTTCGCTCGCGAACGAGGCGGCTCGCGGCGCGAAGTTGCGGCGCCCTGGCACGCAGCAGCAGGAATATGAGCCCGCCCCCGGCGATCGCCATCGCGGTCAGCCGCCAGTCGATCCAAGCCAGGAAGCCGACGATCACCACTATGCCCACGCCGGCGGGCAGCTGCTGGAGGAACCAGCGCATCGAATCCGCCGCCGACCAGCTCGCGCGCGCGATCGTGTCGACGAGCCGTGCCTCGTCCTGCCGCAGGAAGAAGGCGTATTCCTGGCCGAGCAGGCGTTCGGCAAGGGCGTTGCGAATGTCGTGCCCGACGCGGCCCGTCACGGCCTCGATCATGAATGCGTTGGCGATCTGCAATGCGCTCTTGAGCAGGAAGAGCAGCAGTATCGTCCCGCCGAGCAGCAAGAAGCGCGCGTGCGGGCCCATAGAGGTGGCCGCGTCGGCGACCGAGCCCAGCGGCGCGGGCATTCCGATCGGGGCATTGTCGCCGAGAAAAAGCCCGACCAGCGGGATGAGCAGTCCGACGCCGATCGTTTCGAACAGGCTCGCAAGGAAGCCGACGACGGCAGTCGCAGGCAGCGCCCAGGCATATCGTGCCGCGATGCGATGCAGGGGGCCGCGGACGGCGAACGGTCCGAGCGGGAGCAAACCGCTTGCGATAAGTTGGCGAAGGGTCACGGCTTGCGGGTCAGGCTCCTCTGCCTGCCCGTTACACCCGGTCATGCGACCGTGTCGATGCTTGCGGGCGCGCGGCGGATCGCGACCGAAGAAACGTGGCGAGCATTTCGCCCGTGGCGTCGAGCGACGCGAAAGAGCCGATCCGTGACCGGGCCGCCGCGCCCATCGCCTTGCGACGGCGCGGGTCGTCCAGCAGGTCGAGCATGGCAGCGGCAAGCGCTTCGGGATTGTCGGGCGGCACGATGACGCCGCCGCTCCCGTCGCCATCCGGCACGATGTCGCGCGCACCCGGAACGTCGGTCATCACCGCGGGCAAGCCGCAGGCCATGGCCTCCATCGGCGCCACCGGAAAGCCCTCGTGCCGGGACGGCAGGACGTAGAGGTCCGCAGCCGAGAGCTCGAGCCTCATGGCGTTCCGGTCGTTCGAATAGCGATCGAGCCACCGGATGCCCGGCAAGCACGCCGCCGCGATCTCACGGCGCAGGACGGCGTCGTCCGCGCCCGAGCCGATCAGGTGCAGTCGCAAGTCGGCACCGGGCGCGTTCCCGGTCACGAGCCGCCACGCCTCGAGGAGGAGATCGAGGCCCTTGCGGCGGTAATCGACCCGGCCGTGCCAGATTGCGACGCGGGCGTCGGCCGGGATGCCCAGTCGCTCGCGGGCGGCAGTGCGATCGACCGCCTGCCACTCGTCGAGGTCTAGCGGGTTCACGATCGCGGCTATCCGGTCGGCGTCGATTGCGGACGTGGCGGCAAGTCGCTCCTGCTCTACCTTCGATCCGACGATCAGTCCGGCGGCTTGCGCAATGGCCCGGTCGCGCAATCGCCTTTCGAAAGCGCCCGCGCTCGGGGAACCGCCCTGGAACGTCGCGAAAAGGCCCAGCCCCTCGCGCCCCGCGATGCGTGCGAGCGACGCGAACCGAGCGTACTCGTATTCCTGACAGAGAACGGCGCTGCATGCCTCGGCGTGCAGGGCGGCGACCAATGGAGCGGCCGGGGTTGCGAGGAAAGACGCTATCCGGCCGAGCGCGCGCACCGGGATCGCCCCCCTCGCCTGCCCGTCGACATCGCCGAACACATGACGAGCCGCGCAGTAGGTCGCGGCGGCCGGCAGCGCGACCGTGACGCGACCGGTCTCCGGATTGACGAAGCGGGCGGGATAACGGAGCGATGCGGAGAAGACGATGACGCAGCTTTCGATCCCGCCACGGTGCAAGGCTTCGGCGTACCCGAACAGCCAGCCGCCGGACATCCGGGTCGCGAACTGTTCGACGGTCAGTCCGATGGGCCCCAGGAAATCCTCGATCACGTTGCCCCAGGGCAGTATCGCCAGCTTCATTCCGCCATCGCACCCGACCTCGATCCCGGCCGTTCTTGCACAATTGCCGGTTCTGTCCAAACGCGGTGGCTCCTGCGAAGAACAACAGCTTCAAATCGGGCTTTTTCGCAAATATAGAGCCCATGTCGATCATGGGCGCGCGCTGCGAACGGGAGTCCGCCAATTGCCGTATTTCCTGCGCTCCTGCATCCGTGAACGGGTAGGGCGGCGATGAGCGGAGGCTACACGCCGATAACCATCGAATTGTCCGATGCGCTCGACAACCCGGATCGGCGATATCGCCCGGATGCCGGCGACGACGGGATCGCCTGCACCGTGCGTGACGAAGGCGCGCTGGTCGGCTTTTCGCTGCATCCGTCCGCGAGGATGGGTCCCGCCGGGCTCCGTGCAGGCGATGCCGTGGACGACGAGGTGCGGCAGGCGGCGATCTGCAACCGGCTCCGCCCGCGAGTGCCTGCGGACATCGCCGATGCTCACAAGATCACCGTTGCGATCTGCAGCAGGAACAGGCCCGTCTGGGTCGCACGCCTGCTCGACTCGCTGCTTCCGTTGCGACGCGAGGTACCGTGCGAGGTCCTGCTGGTCGACAATGCGCCGAGCGACGACCGCACGAAGGATGTCGCCGAGGCTCGCGAGGGCGTGCGCTACGTGCGCGAACCGAAAGCCGGGCTCGATTTCGCGCGAAACCGAGCGGTCGCCGAAGCGTCTGGACGGATACTGGCATTCCTCGACGACGATGTCGTGGCCGATCCGAACTACCTCATCGGCCTGCGCCGGGCATGGCTCGAAAACCCGGACGCCGGGGCCATGACGGGCCTCGTCATGCCTTTCGCGGTGGAAACCCCGGCCCAGGTCCTGTTCGAAAAGCGCGGGGGGTTCAGGCGGGGCTTCCGCCCGCTCCGCTTCGGCGCGAGGCGGTTTCGCGACCAGCTCCACCCCTGCGGCGCAGGGAGCTTCGGTGCGGGCGCGCACATGAGCTTCGACGTCGAGCTTGTCCGCGCGCTGGGCGGTTTCGACGAGGCGCTCGATACCGGCAGGCCGCTTCCGGGCGGCGGCGACATCGACATGTTCTACAGGGTGCTGCGGGCCGGGCGGCCGCTGGTCTACGAGCCGCAATGCACCGTCTATCACGAGCACCGGCGGGAGATGTCGCAGCTTCGCCACCAGTTCTATACCTGGGGCCTCGGCTTCATGGCCTACATCGCCAAGTCGATGCGAACCGACCCGGAGATGCGCGGGCCGATGTGGCGAACCGTCAGGTGGTGGCTGCGCTACGGAGTCCGCCTGCTGCGCGACGACATCACGCCCTTCGGAATGGTCCTTGCCGAGTTCCGGGGCGGCGTTAAGGGCTTTTTCGGGGAATACGACCGGTCGGCGCGGCGCTCGGAACGCATCCGGCGCGAAGTCGCTTGAATCTCGAGCACTTCCCCTGCGCCGTCGTGCGCATCGACATCGGCGCGCCCGCGCGGGCGCTCGACCTGCCCGAGGGATTTCGCAGCGTCCATGTCGTCTACGAGCATGAAGGCGTGCCCGTTGCCACCCGCGTTTTCACCGCCGAGGAACTTCCGCTCCCGCCGACCGCCTCGGCTTCGCTTGCCGCCGACGCCGTCGCCCCGCTGGTAGCGGCATCGGGGCAGGACCCTCGCGAGGCCACCCCGGCAAGCGTCGTCGGGGAGCGCAAGGTGGCCGGCAGCGCGCTTTCGGGCAGCGCCTCGATAATCGTCTGCACGCGCGACCGGCCCGGATCGCTGGAACGCTGCCTGCGCGCGCTCGACGCACTCGAAACCCCTCCCCTCGAGATCGTCGTCGTCGACAATGCGCCGCTGGATGGCCGGACGCGACCCGTCGTCGAGCGGTTCGGAAAGGCGCGATACGTCGCCGAGCCCGCTCCGGGCCTCAGCCGTGCGCGCAACGCTGGCATCGCAGCCGCGTCGGGCGACATCCTCGCGTTCACGGATGACGATACCGAAGTCACGACGCACTGGCTTGCGATGCTCGCTTCCGGCTTCGACGATCCGCGAACCGGCTGTGTCACCGGCCTGGTACTGCCCGCCGACCTGTCGACCGAGGCGGCATTCCGTTTCGAATTCGGGTACGGCGGTCTCCAGCGCGGGTTCCTGCCGCAAACCTTCGGACCACGCTTCCTGGAGAGCAGACCATGGGACGCACCCTACCTCGATGCGATCGGCGCGGGTGCGAGCATGGCGCTTCGCCGCGCAGCCCTCGACGACGTCGGCCCGTTCGACGAGAGGCTGGGTGCGGGCGCGGCGGGATGCAGCGAGGATACCGAGCTCTGGCATCGCCTGCTCCTGAAAGGCTGGACCTGCCGCTACGAGCCGCTGGCAAGCGTCTTCCATCATCACCGCGACAGCGCCGACGCGCTACTGGAGCAGACGCGCAGCTACATGCGCGGACACGCGGTTGCGCTGTTCGCGCAATATGCGCAATCGCGAAGGCTGGGTCATCTCGGGCGATTCTTCCTCCACCTGCCGCGTACCTATGCGAAGGCGGGGATGCAGTTGCCGTTCGGAAACGACCCGATGCGCCGCAAGTTCTGGTCGGCGGGCGTGGCGGGGCTGGCCGAAGCGCCGTTCTACTGGCTGCGCCACCGCAGTTCCCCCAGGTACGGCAGCAGGCGCGGCAGCGGCGAATGAGCGCCATGGTCGCCAGGGCCCCGCTTCACCTGTTCCTCGCCGGAAATCCGTTTCGCGGCGCGCTGACCGACGGTCTCTTCTTTCGCGACAAGATGCGGGCGATCCACCGCGTCGCGCCCGACCTGACGGGCAGCCAGATCCTCGAAATCGGGGGCGGACGCAGCGGCCTGACCAAGCTGCTCTATCCCGATGCCGAAGTCGTCAACCTGGACGCCGATCCGGGTGTCGCCGATGCCGCATGCAACCTGCAAGCCGGGCAGCGGCTCGTCACAGGCTCGGCAACGGCGCTTCCGTTCGAGGACGAGAGTTTCGCCTGCGTCACGATGTTCGACATCCTCGAACACGTCGAGGACGACGCGCTCGCGGCCAGCGAAGCGATGCGCGTGGTGCGCAGGGACGGTGTAATCATCGTCACGACGCCCAGCCGCGAACGCTGGCGCTACCCCCACTACCGGTTCATGCGGCCGCTATGCCCGCCGGAGGAACGCCTTCTGCGCGAATGGGGACACGTCAGGCGCGGTTACCGGCAGGAGGAACTCGATGCGCTGTTCGGGCGGGCTGCGGAAGCAACGGGCAGCTTCGTGAATTCGGGGCTCGCGCTCAGCCACGATATCGCCTTCTCGAAGCTGCCTCGCCCCCTTCGCTTTGCCGCGCACGTCCTTGCCGCGCCGGTCTCGCTGGCAGGGTGGCTCGCCAACAGGCCCGGCAGCCCCGGTGCCGAGATCGCGGCGACCTGGCGAAAGCCCGGATCGCCCGACTAAGCATCGCGGTTACTGCGGAGCGGTACGCTGTGTCGGGGTAAGCGATGCGAAGTCCGGTCCGCTACCTTGGTCGCGTAGTCTCGAGAGCCGGGTCCTGCGCCGCGAGAGCCTGCCCGGAGCCGACAGCGCGAAGCGGATCGTCGCGAGCGGGGCGATGGAAAACATACGGAGCAGCGCACCGGCGATCCGTCCCCAGGCCCCGGCGCGGGCAAAGCGCACGATCGCGTGCGAACGCATCGCGAACCGGGCGCTGCGAAGTTCGGCCGGCTCGAGCAACCCGCGCTTTCCCAGCTTCTCGACCACCGCGACGATGCCGCGGCCCATCGCGAGATCGTCGTTCGACATGGCTTCGGCGTGGGTCCGGTACCCGACGAGGAATTCCGGGACGAGTTCGATCCGGTGCCGGCGCAGGATCCGAAGCTGCAGGTCGAAATCCTCGCACCCGCCAATGCCCCTTTGCGCGAACTCCGGGTCGAAACCGCCCAGTTCGATCGCCAGGTCGCGGCGCACGAGCAGGCTGCTGCCGTTGCCGACGTGGTTGTCGAGCAGGTGCTGGGCGAGGAAATCGCCCCGCAATCCGCCCTCGGCCCCGTCCCACAGGACGCGGTCGTCATCGTCGATACGGCGATAATAGGTATAGCAAGCGGCCCACTCGGGCGAATCGCCGTGCGCAAGTAGCGCGGCGACCTGTTTCTCGATCTTCTGCGGGTGCCAGAGGTCGTCGGCGTCCAGAAATGCGACATACCGGCTTTGCGACAAGGCAAGGCCCCTGTTCTGCGCTGCAGCAACGCCCTGGTTCTCGATAGTATCGCAACAGACGCGGTCATGCTGCCGCGCAACGATTGAAACAATTTCTGCGGTGCTGTCCGTGGACCCGTCATCCACGACGATGACATCGAGATTTTCGTAGGTCTGAGCCAGAACGCTTCGCAGCGTCTTTTCTAAATGCTTTTCCGCATTATAGGCAGGTATTATTGCGGTCACGCCCGGAATCGTCCCTATCGCGCTAGACATTTACTGCCCCAACGATCGGCGCGCGATTGAAGACTTTGTTATCTGGCATTTTTTTGCGCAATTGTTAGATACACCGCTGAATGCTATAAGAAATTTTCGAAGCTTCGATTAAGGCGAATTGTAACGCGCATGTCGATATCCCCGATTTCCGGTCGGCGCATCCTCTTTGCGGGAGGCTGCGGGTTCATTGGTTCGCATCTGATCGATGCGTTGCTGCAGCGCAGCGACGTCGAGCAGATAATCTGTGTCGACAATCTCTGGACCGGGCTCGAGGACAATGTCCGCCACGTGACGGACCCCCGCTTCAGCGTCGTTACCTGCGATATCGAAAAGTTCCAGTGCGAAGACCGCTTCGACGAAGTCTACCATTTCGCCTCTCCCGCGTCGCCGCCCTGGTACATGAGCGATCCCTATCGCACCATGAGCGCCAACATCGGCGGCGCGATGCGCATGCTCGACCTGCTCGCGCCCGATGGAAAGTTCTGTTTCGCCTCCACCTCCGAAGTCTACGGAGATCCGCTGGTTTCGCCGCAGCCGGAAAGCTATCGCGGTTCGGTGGACTGCACCGGCCCGCGCTCCTCGTACGACGAGTCCAAGCGCGCGACCGAGGCGCTGCTGTTCGAGATGCGCCGCACCCGCGGCACCGATATCCGGGTTGTCCGCCTGTTCAACGTCTTCGGCCCGCGCACCCGTCCCGACGACGGTCGCGCGGTGTCGAACTTCATCACCCAGGCACTCGCCGGGCGGCCGCTGACGATCTACGGAGACGGGCTCCAGTCGCGAAGCTGGGGTTACATCGACGATATCGTCGAGGGACTCGCACGGTATTTCTGGCGCGACAAGATCGACTATCCCGGACCTCTCAACATCGGCAACGACCGTGAAGTGAGCGTCATCGACGTTGCCCGATACGTTTCGCAGGTGATGGGCGGGTGCCCGATACAGCACGAAGCTCCCGTCCCGCAGGATCCCACGAACCGCTGCCCCGACCTGACGCTGGCACGCGACCTGCTTCCCGGATGGGAATGCAAGGTCGACTACGAGGAGGGCGTGCGCAGGACCATCGACTGGTTCCGAGAGGAAACGGGCCGCCCGGCCCCGCGGATCACGCTGGTTTCCTGAGGCGCACCGCTTCAGGCAAGGCCCGCGTGTTCCAGCGCCTTGTCCACCGCCTTCATCGCTTCTTCGCTGCACGGGACGAGCGGCAGGCGCAGCTCGTTCTCGATCCAGTCGTGAACGCGGCTCAGCGCGTACTTGCACGGTCCCGGCGAACTGTCCTCGAACATCGCGTAGTGCAGCGGGTAGAGCTTGTCGTTGATTTCGCGCGCCTTCTCGAAATCGTTCGCGGCGCAGGCGGTCTGGAAGTCGGCGCAAAGGCGCGGTGCGACATTGGCCGTCACCGAGATGCAGCCCACGGCCCCGGCGGCATTGGCAGGCAACGCCAGTTCGTCGTCACCCGATAGCTGGCAGAAATGCCTGCCGATTCCCATGCGGTGGTCGGTAACGCGCGACAGGTCGCCGCTCGCATCCTTGATGCCGACGAAAGTGTCGGGATAGCGCTTGGCCAGTTCGCAAACAGTTTCGGGCATGATGTCGGTCACCGTCCGGCCCGGAACGTTGTAAAGGATCACCGGAAGGTCGATGTTCTCGGCAAGGTAGCTGAAATGGGCGAGCAGGCCTTCCTGGCTCGGCTTGTTGTAGTACGGCCCCACGACCAGCGCGGCCTGCGCGCCGCACTTCTTCGAGAAGTTCATGTGAAGCAGTGCGTTCATCGTATCGTTCGACCCGCAGCCGGCGATCACCGGCACCCGGCCCGCCGCCTGCTCGACGCAAACCTCGATGACCCGGTGATGCTCGGCATTCGACAGCGTCGAGTTCTCGCCGGTGGTACCGCACGGCACCAGCGCCGACGATCCGTTTTCGATCTGCCAGTCGACAAGGCGGCGGAATGCGGCCTCGTCGAAAGCCCCGTCGCGAAACGGCGTGACAAGCGCGGGTATGGAACCGGAAAACATCTGGATTACGTCCCTCCTCGACCATCGCCGGAATTACGGACGGCGCGTCATTCAGCGCCTGATAAGGAGGCGCTTGCCAGATTGTCTAGGGAAAGCCGCAACGGCAGGCACGCTTCCGCACGATCCACCGGTCGATCCGGTGGACGAATGCGGGAGAGGAACTTGCCATTGCGCGGCCACTTTCCCTAATTGCCCCTGCAATCGGATACCGGAACCGTACATGCCCAGATTCTCCCCGACCACTCTTCCCGCTTCCTCGCTGCTGCTCCGTGGTTCGGCGGTCGCCCTGCTGGCGGCAACCGCATGCATGTCTGCGCCGGCGCTGGCCCAGAACGGCGCCGAATGGGACCAGGCGCGCGCCCGGCTCATGCAGACGCAAAGCGGCACGATGCGCCAGGCGATCCAGCGCTGGGAAATGCTCAGCCGGTCGGGCGACTACCAGTTCAGCGACTACGCCGGTTTCATCATCACCTATCCGGGCTTTCCGCAGGAAGAGAAGCTTCGCCGCTATGCCGAGGCTGCGCTCGAGGACGAGATCGTGGACAACTCTACGCTCGTCGCCTTCTTCGACCGCAATCCGCCGCTGACCAACGACGCGCGCGGGCGCTACGCACTGGCACTGTCAGCGCTGGGCCGGAGCGAGGCCGCCGAAGTTGCGCGACAGGCATGGCGCGGCGGTCCGCTTCCCGAGACCGCAGCGGCGTCGATCTTTGCGCTATTCGGCAACCGCTTCACGCCTGCCGATCACGATGCGCGGATGAACGCGCTGCTGTGGGAAGGCGACGAGGCGCAGGCCGCGCGGCAGATTTCGTACGTTTCCCCCGGTTCGCGCGACCTGTTCATGGAGCGGCTTTCGCTGATGCAGGGTGCCGCGCCCGGTTCGCTCGGCCTGCCTTCCACAGGCGAGATGCTGCGCGACATCGGGTATATCTACAACCGCGCGGTGCAGGCCCGGCGTTCGGGCAACATCGGATCGGCGATCAACCTCCTCGCCACGCGGCCCGAGGCGCAGACCCTGCCCTTCGACGAGGATGCCTGGGTGCGCGAACTGCTGACCGCCGCGCGCGGAGCGAGCGCCGACAGCGCGGTTCGCATCGCCGCGTCCATCGACGATGGGTTCGCGCCCGGCACCGACATCAGCACCAAGAGCTTCCGCCTGCGCGACGACTATACCTCGCTCATGTGGCTGGGCGGCACCAAGGCGCTCTGGGAACTGGGCGATGCTCGCCGCGCCGCGCCGCTGTTCTATCGATACGGCGCCGCCGCACAGACCCCCCCGACCCGCTCGAAGGGCTTCTACTGGGCCGGTTGCGCCATGGCGCAAGCCGGCGATGCTGCGGGGGCGAACCGGTATTTCGAGCTTGCCGCGCAGTATCCCGATCACTTCTACGGCCTCCTGTCGCTCGAGCGGCTCGGTCGCCCGATACCCTCGCTCGACGATCCGCCAAGCATCGCCCCGACGCCCGACGAGCGCGCCGCTTTCGAGGCGCGCCCGATCACGCAGGCGGTACGCGAAGTGGCGCGCGGCGTCGACTGGCGCACGGGCGTGCAGTTCTTCCGCGAGATCGCCGAACAGGCCGGAACGGAGGCCGAGCACGTGCTGGTCGCCGATCTTGCGCGCGAGATCGGTCGGCGCGACCTTGCCGTCATCCTCGGCCAGTCGGCACATACCGATGGCCATGGCAATTTCCACACCACGTCCTTCCCGCTGATCCCCACGCCGCCGGGGACCAACTGGACGATGGTCCATGCCATCTCCCGTCAGGAGAGCCAGTTCGCACAGAACGCGATCAGCCATGCAGGCGCGCGCGGACTGATGCAGCTGATGCCGGCAACCGCGCGCGAGCAGGCAGGCAAGATGGGCCTGGGCTACAGCCTTGGCGGCCTGATCAGCGATCCCGATTACAACATCCGGCTCGGTGACGGCTACTTCGCGCGGATGATGGACTATTACGGCGGCGCCTACCCGCTTGCCGTCGGTGCCTACAACGCCGGGCCGGGCAACGTGAACCGCTGGCTGCGCCAGAACGGAGACCCGCGCAACGGCACTATCGACTGGATTCGATGGATCGAGGAAATCCCGATCTACGAGACCAAGAACTACATCCAGAAGGTGCTGGAAAACGCCGTGATCTACGAACACTTGAATGAGGGACGCGCGTTCGACAGGGGCAACACTCCGCTCAGCAGCTTCCTCGGCAAGCGCACGCCGGGCTGACGGAAGGCCGGGGGGTGCAGCAGGGTGGGCCGCCGATCACGCCGCAGGGCATGGCCGCGCTGCGAGCCCGCTACGACCACCTGCTTGGCAAGGAGCGGCCCGAGATCGTCGAGATCGTGAGCTGGGCCGCCGGCAACGGCGACCGATCAGAGAACGGCGACTACCTCTACGGTCGCAAGCGCATGCGCGAGATCGACCGCGAGCTGGGCTACCTTGCCCGCCGGATGAAGAAGCTGCGCATCGTCGATCCGTCCGCCCAGCCCGACCGCACGAGGGTGTGGTTCGGCGCGACCGTAACCGTTGCGGACGAGGACGACGACGAGCGCGTATGGACCATCGTCGGCGACGACGAGCAGGACGCAGGCGCGGGCCGGATCGGGTGGAGCGCACCGCTTGCAAGGGCGCTGCGCGGAGCGTCGGTGGGCGACTTGCGCACCGTCAGGCTCCCGGCGGGCGAAAAGGAGTGGGAAGTTCTCGCGATCGGATATCCCGATGCGTAGCCTTGCGCTTGCCGCCGCGACGGTCGCCGCTCTGGCGACGGGGCACGCGCAGGCCCGCGACAGCCTTGGCCTCTATGCCACGTGGGGCGCCTTCCGCGATCCCATGGTCCCGCGTTGTTACGCCATAGCGAAGGCGGAACCGAGCCGGAAGGAGCGCGATTACCAGCCCTTCGCGGCGATCGGCACCTGGCCGAAGCGGGGCGTGCGCGGGCAGATTCACTTCCGCCTATCGCGCGAAATGGCGAAGGACGCCGCCATCCTGCTTCGTGTAGGAGACGAACGGTTCGAGCTTGCGGGCGGCGGCGGCGATGCCTGGGCAACCGATCGCAAGATGAACGCCGCGATCACCGCCGCGATGCGCTCTGCCCGGAGCATGACCGTATCCTCTCGCGACAAGCGGGGGCGGCGTTTCTCCAATACCTGGACGCTCTCGGGCGCAGCCTCGGCGATGGACGCAGCCTTGCTCGGCTGCGCCAAGCTGGGCCGGTAGCAGAAGGGGCGAGCCACCGGCCCGCCCCTCCCGTCGCGAACTCCGCCCTCGTCAGAAGCGCATGCCGACGCTGGCGACGACCTGGTGGCGGTCGGTATCGATATCGAAGCGCTCGCTGTCCGGAATGTCGCCATCGAAATCGACTTCTGCCCTGGCGTAGTTCGAGTATCGGTATTCCACCTTCGCGAAGGTGCGCTCGCTCAGCGCCTGCTCGACGCCGGCGCCCACGCGGTAGCCATCTGCATCGAAATCCTGCCGGAATTCCGTGGTGCCGTCGCTCGACAGGACATCGAACTTGGCATTCGTGTACCCGGCCTTTCCGTAGATCAGCGTGCGCGGGGTCGCCTTCACGCCGATGCGCCCGCCGATGTACAGGTCACGGTTGGCCTTGACGTTGCCGAAGCCGAATCCCTCGAAATCGCCGTTGTCGAATTCGGTCTTCGCCGTGGAATCGGTCAGTTCGGCTTCCGCGCCGGCAACGATACTTCCGAAATCGTGATCGTAGCCGATACCCACACCGTAGAGCAGGCCGTCGATCGACTGGTCGTTGTCGACATTGGCGTCGTCGTCGACGCTGCTCCCCGCCTTGGACACGTCGTAGCCGAGGACGGCCTCGACGCGCGGTCCGGTGAACGGCGAGGCGTTCTGCGCCAGCGCGGGTACCGAGACGAGCGCACTGCCGATGGCGAGCGGGACGAGAAACTTTTTCATTGCGTACTCCATTCAACAGCGACGGCTTGTGGCCGCCGGGACCGGTTGAATGCCGAGAGGCGAAAGAAAGTTTCCTGAACCTGAAATAACAATACAACTGCCGCTCTGTCGCCACACCTCGTGGCCGATATGTTCGGGAGAAGCGTCGGACGGAAAGTCTCGATGCGAAATTTTGCGCGAACGGCAGGAACGCACTATATGCGCCCGCATCATGTCCCAGACAGAACAGATGCCGATCCCCGGGTATATCGACCCGGTCCCCGTTCCGCGCGACAGCGTCGTCGATGGCGTGACCCCGCGCGAGGATGGCCGGATCGACCTTATCGGCCTGCCGAGGAAGCGCATCGCCGAACTGTTCGGCCATGCGGGCCTCGACGCCAAGCAGGCGAAACTGCGCGCCAAGCAGGTCTATCACTGGCTCTACCACCGCGGCGTCACCGACTTTGCCGCGATGACCGACATCGCCAAGACGATGCGCCCTTGGCTGGCCGAACGCTTCTTCATCGGACGCCCGCAAGTCGTGGAAGCCCAACATTCGACCGACGGGACGCGCAAGTGGCTGTTGCGCACCGCCGATAGCCACGATTTCGAGATGGTGTTCATCCCCGATGCGGATCGCGGCACGCTGTGCGTATCAAGCCAGGTCGGTTGCACGCTCAACTGCCGGTTCTGCCATACCGGCACGATGCGGCTCGTGCGTAACCTCACCGTGGGCGAGATCGTCGGTCAGGTCATGCTCGCGCGCGATGCGCTGGGAGAGTGGCCGAAGGGCCGGATGGACGGGCTCGACGAAACCGAGGACGAAGGCGGCTATTCCGCCGACGGACGGCTGCTTACCAACATCGTGATGATGGGCATGGGCGAGCCGCTCTACAATTTCGACAACGTGCGCGACGCGCTCCGCCTCGTCATGGACGGCGACGGGCTGGCGCTCTCGAAACGGAGGATCACGCTTTCGACCAGTGGCGTCGTGCCGCTGATGGCGCGCTGCGGCGAGGAAATCGGCGTGAACCTGGCTGTCTCGCTCCATGCCGTCACCAAGGACGTGCGCGACGAGATCGTGCCGATCAACAAGAAGTACGGCATCGAGGATCTCCTCGAGGCATGCGCGGCCTATCCCGGCGCATCCAACGCCCGGCGCATTACGTTCGAATACGTGATGCTGAAGGACAAGAACGACAGCGACGAGGATGCGCGCGAACTCGTCCGCCTCCTGCGCAAGTACGACCTGCCGGCCAAGGTGAACCTCATCCCGTTCAACCCCTGGCCCGGCGCGCAGTACGAGTGCTCCTCGCCCGAGCGCATCCGCCGCTTTTCCGATATCGTTTTCGAAGCCGGAATCAGCGCGCCGGTGCGCACCCCGCGCGGCCGCGACATCGACGCCGCCTGCGGCCAGCTCAAGACCGCATCCGAACGCAAGAGCCGCGCCGAACTGGACCGGCTCTATGCCGAAAAGGAGGCGGCGCTGGGGTAGGTCAGGGCGCGCTATCCAGCGCGGGCCATTCGTCCAGCGAAACTGCTACGGGTTCGAAATCGAGGATCCTGCCCTTCTCTTCAACCGCTGCCAGAACCTGCGGATCGGCACGGAGCCGCTCCAGCGTTTTTTCCCTCGCTTCCGGATATGAATGCCCAAACGCTCCAAGCCGGGGCTGAAAGGCATCGACCACGAATGCGTAGTCGTCGCCGTCAAGCAAGCTCAGCGCTTGTTGGCGCGCGGCGTCGTAATCGCCCAAATCGAGCATCAACTCGAATTCCAGCGATGGCACGCCTTTTCTCGCGTCGGCGATAGCTGCCATTGCCGGATCCGACCGGTAGTCGCGGCCAAGGCCATGGAGAGCCCTCAACCGGATGCTCTTCATCTTGAGCAGGGCGAGTTCATTGCCGGTTGCCTCCTCCAGGATTGCAATGAGCGAATCGGTCTTCTCCAGCGCTTTCCGATAGCGCCCCCTGTTGGCAAGAAAATCCGCATAGTTGGCTCCGACCGACAACTTGGCGCGGTTGGCGAACCCATCGAAGAACAGTTCGGCGTCCTTGTACATCGCCTCGGCCGCGTCGATGTTGCCCGCATTGACATGCGCTCGCGCGATCGGCGAAACCCACGCCGCGTAGAACGCGTCTGCCTCGCTGCGGTTCTTGCGCTGCATGACCGCGCGCAATTGGGGCTCGTAGCGTCCCGTGAAAAGCACCGGTTCGACATAGGGTGAGAGCGTGCTCAGAAACCAGCCGAACCGCTGGGCATCGTCGGAACGGCTGATTGCGCGACCGGATTCGATCAGCCAGGTTCGCACCAGACGGGTGCGCAGCTCGGCAGAATCGAATTCGACATCGTTCCAGTAAGGTTCGAAAGTGCGGTAAGTGAGGATTTGCGCCAGTTTGCTCGGGTCCGCGATGCGTGCGAGCCGCAGTCGAGCTTCCTCTTCGAGCCCATCCTCGGCCAGAGAACCGAATGCCTCGTATGCGACCGCCGAACTCGTGAAAGGGTCCTTGGCAGCGTAACCGATACGGTCGAGCGCAAGATAGAGCTGCTCAAGCGTCTCCATTTCCCCGTTGGCAGCCAGATTGCCGGCTAGCGCGGTGAGGTATATCGGGTCGATCAAATTTGCCAATTCGGGTGATTGCTGCGCAAGCTCCATCCAGGCGTTCGCGGCAAACCCGACTTCCGGCGTATAAAAGCTCAGGCCTTCTATGGTCCAGAGCCACGCCACCGGGATATTGGGGTACTGCCGAAGGGCTGCCTTCAGTTGCGCCGCCCCTTCGCCTTTCCTGCCCGCGGACAATATTTGCCTGCCCTTGAAGAGCTTGAGCAGGCCGGTCGCTCCCGATGCTTCGCTGAGCCGCGCGGACAACGCGTCGACCCTTTCTATGGTCTCCGGCCGAATCACTCCTTCCTGCATCTCACGAAGTAGCGCGATAACATCCGATCGATATTGCTCATCGGCTTCGATCAGCAGCGGGACCGGCGCGGTCGCGTTGCTCCAGTCGGGTGCCTCAGCGAGCGCAGCCGCCGGAGCAAGCGAGACCATTGCTGCAACGATCGTGAGGATGACCTCTTTCAGACGCCGCATCAGATTCCCTTTTCCGTCAAAGCACAACCATATCGGGACTTTGAGGTGATCCAATCGACAATGCGATAACTCATCTAGCTTCTGTCGGCGGCATTCGTCGCGCCGCTGCCACAGCCTGTCTTTTCTCAATGAATGCAGGCTTTCGTTCATCTGACGTTGTGGAGCGATGAACGAGGTCCCGCGTTGACAGGGCAACCCGAAGCGACCTGGAAGGAGCATCCAATGCGAACGAAATTCCTGGCGGCCGCGATTGCCGCGACGATGGCTGTTCCGGCGGCCCCCGCCTTTGCCGACCCGCCGCCCTGGGCACCCGCGCATGGCTATCGCGACAAGAAAATCTACGATTCGCGCGGACGCTACATTGAACCGCGTCGCATGGATCGGCGCGATCGCGTCTGGCGCGGGCGCGACGGTCGATACTATTGCCGCCGCGACAACGGTACGACCGGTCTCATCATCGGAGCGGGCGTCGGCGCGCTTGCCGGGCACGAGATCGCCGGACGCGGCGACAGGACGCTCGGCGCCATCATCGGCGGCGTGGCCGGCGGTCTTCTCGGTCGCGAGATCGACAAGGGCAGCCTGCGCTGCCGCTAATCGGTTCGGGAAGGGGGCGCTGACCGATTCCGCGCCCCCTTCCCATACTGCTGCTTTCAGCGTCGATCAGTTCCGGGTGTCGGTACCCGATCCGTAGCCGGCGAGTTCGATCCTTCGCGATGTGACCGTCTGCAAGTTGTCCTGAGCGCGTATCAGCCGCTTGTTGGCCTTCGCCAGATCCTCGCGCGCGTCATCGACGTCGTCGCGCGCTTCGCGAAGTCGCTTTTGTGCCTTGTCCATCTGCTTGCGGCGCTTCTCGACCGTTTCCAGCCTGTCGTCGACCGTCCGTGCGAGCTCGCGTTCCCGCTTTTCGAGCTCGTTCCATTGCGCTTCTTCCTGTGCGTTCAGGCCGTCCGGAGCGGCCTGTGCGGCAGCGGGGACGAGAGCGATGGATGCAGCGGCAATCGCTGCAGATACGAGCGTGCGTGGCATGTCGTTTCTCCGTTTTTCGAGTTGCCTTTGAGGATTCAAGGAATTGCGCGGGAAATTGTTTCGAACCAGCTCTTCCCTTGAAGCCGTCGCTATGCTGATTTCCCGGACATGACCGGCGACCTTGCCACCAATTCCACGCGCCCCGGCGTGCTCGTTACTGGCGGGGCGAAGCGTATCGGAGCGCGGATCGTAAAAGGGTTTGCCCGCGCCGGATGGCACGTGACGATCCACTGCAACAGCTCGCGAGAGGAAGCCGACCGACTGGCCGCGAGCCTGCCGCACGCCTCCGTCGTGACCTGCGACCTTGCGGATGGCGATGCTGCCGTCGCGATGATCGAGGAACTTGCGGAAACGATCCGGAACTGGCGGGTACTGGTCAATTGCGCCGGCCTGTTCGAGCGCGATCTCGCGACCGGTCTCGATCCCCGTACCTTCGGGCGCGCGATGCAGGTCAATGCCGCCGCCCCGGCGCGCATGGCCCAGGCCTTCCTTGCCCGCGCCCGGGCTGACGGCGGGCGGCGCGTCATCCACCTGACCGACCAGAAGCTTGCCAATCCGAACCCCGACTTCTTCTCCTACACGATGAGCAAGCATGCGCTGGCATCGACCGTCCGCATGCTGGCGATGGCGCAGGACGATCCGCGCGACCGGGTCTACGGGCTCGCTCCCGGCGCGATCCTTGCCAGCCACGACCAGACCGAGGAAGAAACCGAGCGATCGCATCGCCTCAACCTGCTCGAACGCAAGACCGGCGCGGACGAGATCGCGGACGCCGCGCTGTTCCTGGCGGGCGGATGGCTGGCAAGCGGCAAGACGATGTTCGTGGATTCGGGCCAGCACCTCCTTTCGCAGCCGCGCGATGTACTATACCTCGCCCGGCAATGATCGAAGCCTTTGCCGCGTCGACCCTTGTCGTCGCACTCGCGGAAATCGGGGACAAGACCATGCTGCTGGCGATAGTGCTGGCGGCACGGCTGCGTGCGCCCTGGCAGATTCTCTCGGGCATCCTCGTCGCGACGCTCGCCAACCATGCGCTGGCCGCCCTCGTCGGGCGCGAGGTGGCGGGGCTGGTCGAGGCGGACTGGTTCCGCCTCGTCGTCGCGCTCGGCTTCATCGCGATGGCAGGCTGGATCCTGATCCCCGACAAGCTGGGCGAGGACGAGGAAGGCTTCACCCGGCGCGGCAGTGCCTTTCTCACAACCCTCGTCGCCTTCTTCATCGTGGAGATGGGCGACAAGACTCAAGTCGCCACCGTGGCGCTGGGCGCGCAATACGAGGCGGTTCTCGTGGTCGCGGCAGGCACGACGCTCGGCATGATGATCGCCAACGCGCCTGCCGTGTTCCTCGGCGAAGCGCTGGTGCGGCGCATCTCGCTCAGGGCGACGCGGATCGCTGCCGCGCTGTTGTTCCTTGTCCTGGGCCTGTGGCAACTTGCACGGATCGCGGGGTGGCCATAGGCAGGCGAAACACTCTTGCACGGCGAGGCGCGCCAACTAAGGTCGCGCCATGTTCGAACGCAGCAAGATTTCTCAAATCGCATGAGTTCCAGACTTTTCGACAAGGGCATCGGCAGCGTCATCAAGCGCGGCAGGCTGGATGTGACCCACGCCGACGGTCGCAAGGTCTCGTTCGGCACGCCCGAGCCCGGCTTCCCCGAAGTCGCGCTGCGCATGGCCGACAGGAAGGTGACGCGCGACATCCTGATGGATCCGCGCCTTGGCGCCGCCGAAACGTTCATGGACGGCAGGCTGGTCATCGAACAGGGCGACATCATGGGCCTGGTGTCGCTGATGCGCGCAAACCAGCCCTGGGACAGGGGCGGCGCGCTGCGCCGCCCTTCGCTTACTCGCCGTATCAGGGATCGCCTGGCGTTCGCGGCGGCATCGTTCAACGAAGCGACTTCGTCGCGAAAGAACGTGGCGCACCACTACGACATCGGGAATGCCCTCTACCGCCTGATGCTCGATTCCGAGCACATGCAGTACAGCTGCGCCTACTGGCCGCGCGAGGACATGACCCTGGGCGAGGCGCAGGAGGCGAAGCTGGCGCACATCGCGGCAAAGCTGGCGCTCGCGCCCGGCCAGCGCGTGCTCGACATCGGATGCGGTTGGGGCGGCATGGCGATCTACCTTGCGCAGAAGGCCGACGTGCGCGTCCATGCGATCACGCTGAGCGAAGAGCAGCTTGCCCTCGCAAGCGAGCGGGCCGACCTCGCAGGAGTGTCCGATCGCATCATGTTCGAACTTGTCGACTATCGCGACTTGCCCAGGCGCGGTGAAAAGTTTGATCGCATCGTCTCGGTCGGCATGTTCGAGCATGTCGGACGTCCGCAATTCGAAACCTTCTTCCGGGCCTGCGCCAACCTGCTGACCGACGACGGCGTGATGCTGCTCCACACCATCGGCCGGTTCGGCAAGCCGGGCAGCACCGACGCCTTCACCAACAAGTACATCTTCCCCGGCGGCTATATCCCCGCACTCAGCGAAACAGTGGCCGCCAGCGAGAAGGCACGGCTCATCGCCAGCGACGTCGAGACGCTGCGGCTGCATTACGCCAGGACCCTGCGCGAATGGTATCGCCGTTGCGAAGCGAACCGCGCCGCGATCGTCGGCATGTTCGACGAGCGGTTCTACCGTATGTGGACCTTCTACCTTTCGGGCGCGACGGCAGCCTTCGAAAGCGGCGGCATGTGCAATTACCAGATCCAGTACGCGCGCAACCGCAACGCGCTCCCGCTGACGCGCGACTACCTGCACGAAGCGGAAAGCGCGCTTATTCGGGATACTTCTCGAGCATGATGTGCCAACTGAGGTCGACCAGCCGTTCGAGCACGTCGAGGTCTATCCGCTCGAGCCGCGTCACGTAGAGGCAGGACTTGCCGGTCTTGTACTGGCCGAGACGCGCAAACAAATCGTCGGCCTTGGCACGCCTGTCGCAGTAGTTGCCCATTAGGTAGATCGAGAACTTTCCCTTGCGCGGCGAGAATCCCGCCCGCATCCAGTCGCCTTCGCGCCCGCTGTCGTACCTGTAGTGATAGCTGCCGTAGCCGATGATCGACGGCCCCCACATCGCCGGCTCGCATCCGGTGACCCGGCGATGCATCGCATCTAGGACGTGGGTTTCATCCCGCTGGCGGTCGTCCCCGATCGATGCGATGAATTCGACAACCTCGTCCCGGGACCGGTCGGTGTTTTCGGCTTTGCCGCTCATGCGTACCTCCCCTTGCCGCATCCGGCCCCATGGCCTAGGGGCGCTCCCGGCATTGTAGCCGAGTTTCCAAGCGGAGTGGAGCCATGTCCGGCATCAAGCGCGTCGTCCTTGCCTATTCGGGCGGCCTCGACACCAGCGTCATCCTGAAGTGGCTTCAGGTTACCTACAATTGCGAGGTCGTGACCTTCACCGCCGACCTCGGCCAGGGCGAGGAGCTCGAACCTGCGCGCGACAAGGCGCGGCTGATGGGCATTCCCGAAGAGCACATCTACATCGACGACCTGCGCGAGGAGTTTGTCCGCGACTTCGTGTTCCCGATGATGCGCGCCAATGCCCGGTACGAGGGCGACTACCTTCTCGGTACCTCGATCGCGCGCCCGCTGATCTCCAAGCGCCTGATCGAGATCGCGCGCGAGACCAACGCCGACGCCATCGCCCACGGTGCGACCGGCAAGGGCAACGACCAGGTCCGCTTCGAACTGTCTGCCTATGCGCTCGATCCCGACATCAAGGTCATCGCCCCCTGGCGCGAATGGGACCTCAATTCGCGCACGGCGCTTATCGCTTGGGCCGAAAAGCACCAGATTCCGGTGCCGAAGGACAAGCGCGGCGAAAGCCCGTTCTCGACCGATGCGAACCTCCTGCACACGTCGTCCGAGGGCAAGGTGCTGGAAGATCCGTGGGAAGAGACGCCGGATTACGTCTATTCGCGCACGGTCAATCCGGAAGACGCACCGGACGAGCCCGAGTACATCACCATCGATTTCGAGAAGGGCGATGGCATTGCGCTGAACGGAAAGGCGATGAGCCCGGCAATGCTGCTCACCGCGCTCAACGACCTGGGGCGCACGCACGGGATCGGCAGGCTAGACCTCGTCGAGAACCGCTTCGTCGGCATGAAGAGCCGCGGCATGTACGAAACGCCTGGTGGCGAAATCTACGCCCGCGCGCATCGCGGTATCGAGCAGATCACGCTCGACCGGGGCGCGGCGCACCTGAAGGACGAGCTGATGCCGCGCTATGCGGAACTCATCTACAACGGGTTCTGGTTCGCCCCGGAGCGCGAGATGCTGCAGGCCGCCATCGACCATTCGCAGGAACGGGTTTCGGGCACCGTTCGCCTGAAGCTCTACAAGGGAAGCGCGCACGTCGTGGGCCGGAAGTCGCCGAACAGCCTCTATTCCGAGCGCCATGTCACGTTCGAGGACGATGCCGGCGCCTATGACCAGAAGGACGCGCAAGGGTTCATCAAGCTCAACGCGCTTCGGCTGCGTCTGCTCGCACAGCGCGACCGCTGACGTTCCACAGCCGACAGCCGAGGCGTTCGCGATACGCGCTCGGTCGAGCGGACGACTGTGTTCATTTCCGCACATTCATGGTAGAACCTGAAGGCGATATGAATGAACAGACACACCTCCCTTCGCGGCGCAAGCGGTTGAAAGCTTTCGTAAATCTGAAGCGCCAGCGCCAATATCTGGTCGGTGCGGTGGCGCTGCTGCTACCCGCGTCTGCGGCTCTGGCCGTTGGGTATGCGGACGAGTCTTCGTCGCCCGAGCGCGTGCCGCTCGGTACCGGCGTCGCCAGCGTCCAAGGCGTCGAGACCGAGGCCCCGGCAGATGCACCCGCACTTGCCGAGGCGAGGAACGACGCCGACGAAGCGGAGCCTTCTCCCGGGGTGGTGTCGGAAATGGAGATCGCGGGAGGCAACGCCAGCTATTACGGGCGCCGCTTCTCCGGCAAGCGTACCGCCAGCGGCGAGACGTTCCGGCATACCGGCCTGACCGCTGCTCACAGGACCCTGCCTTTCGGAAGCCAGGTGCGCGTAACCAACCGTCGCAACGGGAAATCGGTTGTTGTCAGGATCAACGACCGCGGACCGTTCCATCGCGCTCGCGTCATCGACCTTTCGGAAGCAGCGGCCAAGCAGATCGGGCTTTTGAAGCGCGGTCACGGCGCGGTGCGCCTCTCGCTCCTGACCAGTTGACCGGGATCGTTCGGGCAATACGCTCCACCTACTTGGCTTCGAGCTGTCCGCGAAGGGCTCCGTCGGGAAACTGCCAGTTGGAAATGTTCACGTAATAGGACTCTGGCTGCGCGATCATGCGCCGAACCAGGTCAGGGTCGGCGGCGGTGCACACGTCCCCGTCCGGCCCGGTCACATCCAGTGCCAGAACCGCCGGTCCCCGCTTCCACTGTTCGCCTTGGTGCAGGCTCGCCGAGTTGGTCAGTGCGATCCGACGGGCGGTGAGCGTGTAGCAAATTCGCCCCGTTTCGGCATCGACTTCCATGAGCAGCGATCCGCCGCCATCGCTGTCTCCGCCCCTCGGTTCGTACACACCGGCGAGCAGCGCGCCGATCCGCGCCGTCGAACTCGTCGTCGCCGAACCCTGAGACGCAATGGAACCCGTCAGAACCCCTAGCGCCAGCACCTTCCACGGAATTTTCATGTCCGTAACCTTTCGGAACGGACTGCTTTCCCGCTAACGTGCCCGTTCACCTCAGGGTCATATACTTTTTGAGGGCAGGGCGTAACCCTCTAGGGTGCTGAAATCGCTCGTCATCCACCTTTTTCGAGCTGCCCGCGCACTGCGCCCTTCGGATAGGCTGCGCTGTGGACGTTGACGTAGTAGTCCGCAGGGGATGCGAGGATGGGCTTAAGCACGTCGGGTTCCACCGCCATGCAGATATCGTCTTCGGGACCGGTGATTTCGAGGGTGACGACGGGAGCACCGTCGGTACCGGCAGCGCCCTTGTGGATGTGGGCTGCCATGGGTTCACCTTCGATCTCCGCGGCGAGAGTGTAGCAAAGGTCACCCGAGTCGACATCGGCGTCGGCGGTGAAGACGCCGGTGCCCGAGGCGTCGCCTTCGTGGGTTTCGTTCGCGCCCGCGAGGCTGGCGACGAGGGTCGCGGCCGAGGCGTGGGCCGGCAGCGCGATCGCGGCGGCGGCGGCGGTGGCGAGCAGGCAGGTTGCGGTTCTGGTCATGGCTTTGGCTCTCCCGTAGGCCGGGCGGCACGGCACCGCATCCGGCAGGCGGGCGCAGGATACCGCGCCGCCCGTTGCAACAAAAGCCTGTTTTTCGGGGCTATTCGGCGAGCTGCCCGCGAATCGCGCCGCCCGGATAGCCGGCGGTCATGACGTTGACGAAGTAGAATTCGGGAAACATGATCAGGTGCTCTGACAAGTCGTCCGCGATGGCGACGCAGCCGCTGGAGAACCCCGTGGCGGGCGGCTGCAGTTCGAGGAGCGGGGTGCCCTGCTCTCCCGGATCGCCGACGAACAGCACCGCCTTCGTCGCCTCGGAGATGTCCGCGACCTTTATCTCGTAGCACAGCTGGCGGGTTTCGCGGTTGACCATGCCGGTGAAACGGCCGGTGCAGTCGACGTCGCCGGGGAACGGCACCTGGGTTTCGCCGACGAGATCGGCGTGGATTTCCCTGGCCATCGGCAGGCGCTTGTCGGCCAGCGCGGGCGCGGCGCCCGGCACGAGCAGAGCGCAAAGCACGTAACAAGCCAGGCTTGATCGGGAAGGCAAGGCCATGGGGCGCCCCCTCCTCTTCGAGGCGGAGCGCAGTATAACCCGCGCCGCCGCCGGACGGAAGGGCCGCGCCCGCTCCGGACCTGACACGGGACCCGAGGCGGGGAAGGAGGGGTACGGCGGAGGCTTCCCGGTAGAAGCCCCCGCCCCGCCCGCGCCGACGGGCTCGGCACGGACGTCCCCCAAGAGTGCCCCCGACCCTTGGCCCGGACCCGGCGACGCGGGCCGCGGCGCTTTCGCCGTCGGCAACCGGGTTCCGAAGGTTGTGACGACGGCCGAGGGTGAAGAGGGGAAACGCCTGCGAGCCGCCGTCCTGTGAAGAAACGTCACGCAATTTCAATCGGTTGTGCGATCAGAGCCGAAGCGTGCCGTACGCGCGCCCAACGCCCGCGCAAGGCTCCGGCGCGGCGGTGACACCGCTGGCGGCAGTCCCCGGCATGCTCCGCCGGAGGACGTGAAGGCCCGGCTGCGACGCGTCAGGCGACCGCCAGCTCCTCCCTGTCCCAGCCGCGCGGCAGCGGGGTGGAGGCGGTGGCCATGCCCAGATCGTCCATCGCCCAGCGCCCGACGTTGTACCACAGGTGCGGGCCGGGGCAGTTCTTCACGGTGAACTGCACGTGGGCATAGACGTGGGTGAGGCCGTAGGTTTCCTTGAGGTGCTTGACCAGCGCGCGGCCCTGCATCACCTGCGCCGGCGGCGGCCCGCCCGCCCCGTGCGCGCGATGCGCGGTCCGCGCGTCGGGATAGCGCCCGACGAACTCGATATCGATGGAGCGGCGGTTGGTGCCGATCGAATTGAGCATCATCGAGGGATCGCGCACCTTCAGGATGCGCCCGTCCTGCATGACGATGTAGTTGGCGATGATGTAGTTCATCCGCGCCATGTCGTGCGAGACGAAGGCGGTCTGGTGGAGGATCACCCCTTGGAGATTGCCCGTGGGCCGCCGTGCATCGTTGCGCCCGTGAGAGAAGATATTGCGCCCGTTGCGCGTCTGGAAGATCTGCGCGGTCTCCGCCGTCCGGTCGATGATCTGTACCATTGTGTGTATCCGATTGCATAACACCATCATGCTTCTTTTCATTTGGACACTTGCGAAGAATGCGACCAATTGCCCCACAAAAGCGCCAGTCAGCGCCGCCTTTTACCGCGAGCGGACGTCTGTCGATTTCTTGATTTTTGGGCCCTACGCTGCGCCCGATTACCAACAATCGAATGACGATCATCCAGCCTAGGTGGTTCGAAGAATCTATAGGGGATCGGCGCATATCCTCCACGCAAGCCTAACTCAGTTTTAGGATACTCATCTTCCGAAAACTTTTGCTCTGAAACGTTTGAAAATACATTGAATTTATTGGCTAAATCGTAGGTTTTTCGCTCAATATCTTCGTCCCAAACTAATTGCGATTGAAATATTAGATCTTCTGATCTACCCGATCCTAACTCACCCTCTGTTGCAATGCCGACGACACGCAACAAGTCTCTCCGGCGCATTAGCAGATTTTGAGCGTAGGCATAACATAAAAGACTTCTATATCTTCTGTACTCTTCTTCAGTCCATGAACTTAGCACCCCCTTCCTATTTAATAGAATTATAAAAAACCCCGTCCCATCTCCCGATTCACTATCCGGAAGCATAGCCCTGGAGAATCTATCGGCTTTAGCCTTACTCAGTGATTTAAACGCGCCTAATATCGCCGAAACATGTGCTCTGCGAACAACGCGAGGCTGTAGAGCCATGTACCTCAAACCGATTTCAGCACCACCATGCCGGCCATCAAATTCAGACATTTCTTCTGGAATAGGAACAAGGGTTCCATTATTTAAGTTTGTCGAAAACCTCTCTATCATCCTATCCCAAAGATACGACTTTTTGTCTGCTTTCTTTTTCCTTTTATATTCTGGACGTGTTATATAAGAATTGTATAATCCTTCATCGATAAGAAATTTTTTATCTCCCCTCAAGGATTGGCGACTTGTTACTACAAAGTCATGATCGCCCTTTTCATTTATATCTGTAAGAAAAAATGCCAACAAATCTTCTTCACTGGCCGCGTATAGAAGGCTATCGTTTGAGAATACTTTTTCTCTCGCCCTCAGATAAGAAAGTAAATCTCCTAAAGTATCTAGTTCCTGAAGAACAATGTTTAGGTTTGCCTCATTAAAGACATGGATGAACTCGCTTTCTCCTCCGGGATTACCGATGGAAAAGAGCTCTGGTTTTTTCACATTTTCTGAAGGGCGCACGATCAAGGAACCGCTCCCGCCTTCAAAGTGCCTTATGCACGGACTTGCAGCGCCATTCGCTACGGCAACCAGGTGAATTTCAAGATCTTGATCGATATTATCAAACAAGCATGCCGCATTTGCGCACTTATTGTCGAAGAATATCCGGTCTGGGTGGCGCATTATCCACCCTTTCGCTCTTTTTAGCTGCTTAGCAGAAGCTAGAACAGCCTTATTATACCACCTAAGCCAAGCGGTATTTATATCGATAGATTCATTGAATTTTATTAACTTATCACTGAAGATAATAACGTGATTTCCGCAAACTACGGTGAGGTCTGCCAATTCCTTGGATTTGTCTCGAAATAAATTGGAGTGAGACCAAAGGGACAAAAAGCTACGTTGACCCAAGCCGGAAAGATACCGTTCAGTCAGAGTAATTCCTTCCGACCTTATCGCATTCATAAGCTTTCGACCTCCACCAACATCCCGCCGCAGATTACCGCCGTCAAAAATCGTCTCGGAAGGTGCTAGCTCTTCCGGCGTCCCTCGCGCAACGATCTCGCCGTCGCGGACGCCGGGGCTGAAGCTGACGATCCGGTCAAAGCTCTCTCGATGACGTCGAGGTTAGTGTTTGATCGCCACGAATGATGCGCCCCATTCGCCGAGCCGGGTGAGCATTTCCGGGGAGCCCGCGCATGTCCCCCGACACGGACACCTCCGACAGCCCATTTAGCTAACCGCGCTCTCCTCCCGTGCCCGATTACACTGCGTTGCAGCAATGCATCATATTGAGACTATGGGCTTTTACCTAATTGATCACACCGATTCGGAGGTTCATGTTAGCTACATCAACGCTCGAAACGGATGCTCGCCATGTCAGTCGATCATATATCGGAGGGTACGGGACTGGATGCCCTCACCGCCAAGCAGCGGGAAGTCCTGGACCTGCTGATCGAGCACAAGACCTCCAAGCAGATATCGCGCATCCTCGGAATCTCGCCGCATACGGTCGATCAGCGCGTGAAACTTGCCAAGGCGAAGTTCGGCCTGGGCAACCGGGCGGAGCTGGCCAGGACGTACCGCGAGCTCGTCGAATCCGAAACGGTCCTATCCGGGGATTTCGTATATGGATCGCCGGACGTCGCCCACAGCTCCGCCTTTGCCGACAGTGCCGGACAGGACGATGCAAGCTTCGAGCAGGGCCTGATTGTTCGAAATCCGATCGAACAGGATTCCGCGCCCCGCCCAGAAGATCCTAATCGCATCGTTCCCGAGTGGCTGGGCGGTGGGCACGGGTGGCTCTTCCGGCTCGGTCTGATCGCCGCGATTGCATTCGTGCTTGTCCTGACAGGAGCGGGCACCGCGGCGATCTACGAATCGGTGTCGCAAATGCTCGCGACCTGATCGTCCGCCTCTCGGACCCCCCGGGCCAATTCCGGCCCGCCTGGAGCGAGAGAGGTTGATGATGATCGAGAATATCAATCGCGTACGTGTCGGCAATGCGCTTTCCGTGGCGGAAACCGCGCTCGACGAAGCACTGCTGCAGCAGGCGAACCTGTTCGCGGCGATGGTGGCCGGCAGGCGCGCGGTCGCCGAAAGCGCCTTCCTCGGGCAGGAAGCGCTGCTGCGCCTCCACAAGGTGCAGACCAGCCTGCTTTCGGCGGGCAACGACCTCGGCCGCGTGCACGGGCAGCTGGCGGACATCGACCGGCAGGTTCACGGCGACCTGGCGCAGGATTGCCCGGACCTCAACACCGCGCTTGTGGATAGCGAAGCCGAAGCCGCCTGAGACCTTGACCTGATGACCCGGGGAATGTTTCGCGTACGGCATGCGTCTGTTGCTAACCGTGGCCGTCCTGGCCGCCCTGGTTTTCCTGGCCCATCGCCTCGGCGGCAAGCCGGAACGCCAGGTTGCGAACATCCTCGGGGCATCGCTGTTTCTCGGCGTCCTCAACCGCGCGATCATCGGGCAGTTCGACTTCCTCTATGTCGATCCGGTCATGGCGGCGGTGGATACGTCCGTCCTGGTCGCACTTGTCTGGATAGCGTTGTGGGCGAACCGGCTCTGGCCCATCGGCATGGCCGCGCTGCAGCTCGTCGTGGTGCTGGCGCACATCCCGGTGCTGATGCAGGTGGACGGGAAGAACGTCGTCTACTGGGCGATGATGGCGGTGCCGCAATACCTCCAGTTCGCAGTCCTGGGATGCGCGATCGCATGCCACCGGCGCCGGACGCGCATGGGATCGCGCGCCGATGACCGGGCGGGCTAGCAACTCGGTCGTTCCCTTCGCGAAGGACCACGGCGAACCGGACATCCGGCGAAAGCTCTCGGAAATTGCGGGCCAGCTGCAGGACCTGATCGCGCAGATCGGGCCGGCGGAACCGGTTTCCGCGCCATCCCGCCCGGCAACCGACCGTTACCTGCTGGCGCGGGCAAGGGAACTGTATGGCGCGCGACGTTTCCGCAAGGAGCATTTTCCCGAAGACCTCTTTGCCGAACCGGCCTGGGACATCCTTCTCGACCTGTACATCGCCACGCTGGAAAAGCGCAGGATCAGCGTGACGAGCGCGTGCATCGGCGCCGATGTCCCTCCGACGACGGGCCTGCGCTGGCTGCAGCTGCTGGAAAAGCGCGGACTGGTCGCCCGCGAAACCGACGAGCGCGACCTGCGCCGATGCTTCGTGAAGCTATCGAAGGAAGGATTGAGGCAGATGGATGCGTATCTCGCCCAATCCGCGAAGGCGCACCGCTGGACCGGTCCGGCAAGGGCAACGGACGGGGGCGAGGACCGCTCCTCGTACGTCCTGGCGAGAAAGTGATCGCGGCGAAATCGAGGGGTTGCGTCACTTCCCCAGCATCTCCCGCAGGTACCCGCCGGTAAAGCTCGCCTCGCAGGCCGCCACCTTTTCCGGCGTGCCTTCGGCCACGACTTCGCCGCCGCGGACGCCGCCGCCGGGTCCGAGGTCGACGATCCAGTCGGCGGTCTTGATGACGTCGAGGTTGTGTTCGATCACCACCACCGAATTGCCCTGGTCGACAAGGCGGTGGAGCACTTCGAGCAGCTTGCGCACGTCCTCGAAATGGAGGCCGGTGGTCGGCTCGTCGAGGATGTAGAGCGTCTGCCCGGTCGAGCGGCGCGACAGTTCCTTGGCCAGCTTCACGCGCTGCGCCTCCCCGCCCGACAGCGTCGTCGCCTGCTGGCCGACCTTGACGTAGCCCAGCCCCACCTCGTTCAGCATCGCCATCTTGTCGCGGATCGGGGGGACCGCCTTGAAGAAGCCCTCCGCATCCTCGATCGTCATGTCGAGCACGTCGGCGATCGACAGCCCCTTGAACCGGACCTCCAGCGTCTCGCGGTTGTAGCGCTTGCCGCCGCATTCCTCGCAAGTGACGTAGACGTCGGGCAGGAAGTGCATCTCGATCTTGATCAGGCCGTCGCCCTGGCACGCCTCGCACCGGCCGCCCTTGACGTTGAAGCTGAACCGCCCCGGCTTGTAACCGCGCGCCTGCGCCTCGGGCAGGCCTGCGAACCAGTCGCGGATCTGGGTGAAGGCGCCGGTATAGGTCGCCGGGTTCGAACGCGGGGTGCGGCCGATGGGCGACTGGTCGATCTCGATCACCTTGTCGCAGAATTCGAGGCCGGTGATCCGGTCGTGCGCACCCGCGATCATGCGTGCGCCGTTGAGCGCGCGCGCCGCCCCCGCATAGAGCGTGTCGATGGTAAAGCTCGACTTGCCCGACCCCGATACGCCGGTGATGCAGGTGAAGGTGCCGAGCGGGATCGCGGCGGTGACGTCTTGCAGGTTGTTCGCCCGCGCGCCGTGCACGGTCAGCTTGTGGCCGTTGCCCTTGCGGCGTTTTGCCGGAACCTCGATGGCGCGGGCGCCGGTCAGGTACTGCGCGGTGAGCGAGCGCTTCGACTTGAGCACCTGCTTCAGCGTGCCTTCGGCGACGACCTCTCCCCCGTGGACGCCCGCTCCGGGGCCGAGATCGACGACGTGGTCGGCGGCGCGGATCGCATCCTCGTCATGCTCGACCACGATCACCGTGTTGCCAAGGTCGCGCAGGCGCTTCAGCGTTTCGAGCAGCCGGTCGTTGTCGCGCTGGTGCAGGCCGATGCTCGGCTCGTCGAGGACGTAGAGCACGCCCGAAAGCCCGCTGCCGATCTGGCTGGCAAGCCGGATGCGCTGCGATTCCCCGCCTGACAGCGTGCCGCTCGTCCGGTCGAGATTGAGGTAATCGAGCCCGACGTTGTTGAGGAAACCCAGCCGCTCGTTGATTTCCTTGAGGATGGCGCGGGCGATCTGGCGCTGCTGGTCGGTAAGCCTGTCCTCGACCGAGCCGAACCACTTGTACGCATCCGCGACCGAAAGGCGGGTAGCGTCGGCGATGTCGGAGCCGGCGATCCTGACCGACAGCGCCTCGGGCTTGAGGCGCTTGCCATGGCAGGTCTCGCACGGCTGCGCGGTCTGGAACTTGCCCAGCTCCTCGCGCATCCAGGCACTCTCGGTCTGGAGCATGCGGCGGTTGAGGTTGCCGATTACGCCCTCGAACGCCTTCCTGACGGTGTAGCTCTTGCGCCCGTCCTGGAAAGTGAGCGGCACCGGCTTGCCCTTCGTGCCGTAAAGGATGACGGCGCGGTGCTCATCCGACAGTTCGGCCCAGGGGGTTTCGAGCCCGAAGCCGAATTCCTTCGCCAGGCTTGAGAGCACCTGCATGTAATAGGGCGACGGCGGGTTCGACTTCGCCCACGGCACGACCGCGCCCTTCTTGAGGCTCAGCGCCTCGTTCGGGACGACGAGCTGCTCGTCGAACAGCAGCTTCTCGCCCAGCCCGTCGCACGCCGGGCACGCGCCCTGCGGGGCATTGAAGCTGAACAGGCGCGGCTCGATCTCCTCGATGGTGAAGCCGGAGACCGGACAGGCGAATCGTTCGGAAAAGACGATGCGGTTGGGCGGCAGGCCGGCGCCCTTCATCTTGCCGCCTTCGGCTGCCTCGGTCTCGATCCCCTCCCGCTTGCCGGAGGGGTCGGGGGTGGGCAACGACGCCACGGTCCCATCCGCAAGATCGATGTAGGCCAGCCCGTCCGAAAGCCGCAGCGCCGTCTCGAAGCTGTCGGCGAGCCGGGTCTCGATCCCCTCGCGCACGGCCAGGCGGTCGACCACCACCTCTATGTCGTGCTTGTATTTCTTGTCGAGCGCGGGTGCATCCTCGATCCCGTAGATCTCGCCGTCGATGCGCACGCGGGTGAAGCCCGCCTTCTGCCACTCGGCCAGTTCCTTGCGGTACTCGCCCTTGCGGCCGCGCACGACCGGCGCGAGCAGGTAGAGCCGCGTGCCGTCGGGCAGCGCCATCACCCTGTCGACCATGTTCGAAACCGTCTGCGCCTCGATCGGCAGGCCGGTGGCGGGCGAATAGGGAATGCCGACCCGCGCCCACAGCAGGCGCATGTAGTCGTAGATCTCGGTCACCGTCGCCACCGTCGAGCGCGGGTTGCGGCTCGTCGTCTTCTGCTCGATCGAGATCGCGGGCGAGAGGCCGTCGATGTGCTCGACATCGGGCTTCTGCATCATCTCGAGGAACTGGCGCGCATAGGCCGACAGCGATTCGACGTAGCGGCGCTGCCCCTCGGCATAGATCGTGTCGAACGCCAGGCTCGACTTCCCCGACCCAGATAGACCGGTGATGACGATCAGCTTCTCGCGCGGGAGCGCGATGTCGATGCCCTTGAGATTGTGCTCGCGCGCCCCGCGCACGGTGATGTGGGTGAGACTCATGAAATGCCGTGTTCCAGATTTGTTCACGCCATTCAAGCGGCGCGGGGGGATACCGGCACAAGATGGGATGCGCTCGGCTCATCGCAATGGCTTTGCCTTGGCGGGCCGCTCAGGGCATTCTCGCGGCAAGGGACTGGGAAGGCGAGGAAATCATGCAGAAGCGCTTGAAGGCAGTGCTGGCGGCAATGGCGGTGGCGGCATCGGCGATCTTGTCGGGACCGGCGCTGGCCGACGATCCGTTCGATCCGGCGATGGACGCCGAGGGTATCGCGCGCGACCGTGAGTTGACGCGCGAACTCAATGTCGGCGAACTCGAATACGTGCGCGAACGCGATGCCCGCTACGCGCAGGGCTGGCGCGATTACGACCGCGCGCGCCGCGCCCGCGACGAGCATGCGCAGGACCTCGCCGAGTACGAGGCGCGGCAGGCCGACTACGAACGCGATGCCCGGCGCTACACCGAGGACCGCCGCCGCTACGAGCAGGCCATGGCCGACTGGCGCGCCGACGTCGCCGATTGCCGCGCCGGATACTACGAAGCCTGCGCACGCTAGGCCTGCTTCCGCGCGCCTGGCCCTGCCTCATCGACGTAACCGGGTTGAGCAGGGTCGGAGAAAGCGGCTCACGAATTGCCCGTCATGCCGCCCTTCCTGCACTCGGTCTCGTACCCAACTGAATCGCGATAGGTAAGTTGTGAGCCCGACAGCCGGGTGATGCGCGAAGTCTCCTCCTGTCCGACCAGGCTCTTGCTCCGGTCGTAGAGGAACGCGCGATCGTAGATTTGCTGGCCGTTGACCGAAAAGAACCGGACTTCGACGCCAGTCACGGTCTCCACAAGGTTCGATCCCTGGAGGCGCCAGCGGGTGCTTAAATCGAGTCTCGACTGGAACGGGGTGCCATTGTCCTGTCCGGCCGAGTAGACGCTGCTTGTGCCCGTCCCGTCAGCCGAATAGATGAACTCGCCCTCGTGGTTCGCAATGTCAGTGGAGGCATGGCAGGTCCATTGTCCGATCAGGTTTGCCCGGTCGAAGCGCTGGGAACCGGAGCTCGTCACCGGCGCGACCGGGCGCGGTGGCAAGACGTCCGCATCCTCTTCCATTGCCTCTGCCATTGCGTCGCTACCGGTGTCCGTATCTCGATCGGAAGAGGACATCGCGGACATAGTGTCGAGGAACTGTTTGCTCTCCCGCTCGCGGTTGTTGGTGGCAGCAATCTTCGAGGCAACGATCCCAATAACAAACAAGATGAAGATACCGGTCGCGATAATGCTGCGCTTCTTGCGTTTATCGCTTTCGCCGTCAGTATCGACGGGTTCGGGCTGCGGCGGCGCGGCCAGCGGTCCTGCAGGAGTGGCAGGTGGCCTCGCGCCCATCGTGGGCGCTGGTTCTCCCGTTGCCGGGAGACTGTCGTTCGGGGCTCCGCAGTTCGGGCAATTATCGGATGTCGCCGGATAGTCCGCAGAACATTCCTCGCACGTCACGTTCTGGGTGACTTCGACAGGAGCACCGCAGTGCGGGCAATTTGCTGCCTTGTCGGAAACCTGCTTTCCACATTCCTCGCAGGAGATGAGCGCCACGTTGCCCTCCTGTTATCATCGTCTGCGAAAAGGCCCCAAGGGCCATTGATCAGCAGACGGCTTTGGTCGCAAGACGGGCCCTAAAGGGACCAGATCGCGTGATCACGTTCGATCATCCACACGAAGCGTTGCGAATCGCAACTTATGGTTGTGCAAATTAGCTAAAGATGCAAGTCCGCGAGATTATTGACTAAGCATCTGTCGTCGAACATTTTTTCTTGAACTGAAACATTTTGCCTCAACTTTCATTTTCTGGCCCCGGCGATTATCGCATCGTGCAATTCGTACTTGGCCAGGGGCATGCCGGAACTCCTGCATCGTGCCGCGCATTGATTAACCGGGTTCAATCGACACCGAGGGGCACATGCAGGATAGCGCAACCGATCGCATGACAGGCGCGACGCTGGCCACGGGCAGCGCCTGGCTGCCGGGACGGTTGCCGCGGCACAACTGGTCGTGGTTCCTCGTGCGCGGGATCCTTTCGATCCTGCTCGGCGTGATCGCGATCCTTGCGCCCGGTCTGACGCTGTTCGCCTTCGCGATGGTCTTCGCCGCCTTCAGCTTCGCGGACGGCGTCGCCTCGCTGATCAGCGCGGTCAGGGGAGCTGGCGAGCGGGCCGAGCGATGGGGCGCGCTGATCGTGACCGGGATCGCGGGGATCGCCATCGGCGCGCTGTTCGTGGTCTTTCCGCTCCTCTCGACATTCACCTACACACTGCTGACCGTGTGGCTGATCGCGCTCTGGGCCATCGTCGCCGGGGTGAGCCAGGCGGTCGCGGCGATCCGCATGCGGCGCGAGATCGCGAACGAGTGGCTGCTGGCGGCGTCGGGCGCGCTGACCGCGCTGCTCGGCCTCGCCCTCGTCTGGCTTGCCTTCGCCAGCCCCGCCGTCACCGCGCTCTCGCTGGGCTGGGTGATCGGGTTCTGGGCGCTCGTCAGCGGGATCGCGCTCGTCGCGCTGGCGTTCCGGCTTAAACGCCGCGAGGATTGAGGCGCGGGAGCCTGCCTTGCGAGGGCCTTGCAAAGCCGGTCAATCGCTGGTTCAACCTGTCGCCATTACAGCACGGGCAGACCCGGCGGCCCCGATGCGGCCGCCATCCCCCCTCTGCCTGACCGACAGGAGATTTCACGTTGATGAAGACCCGGCTTAAGGCCGCCGCCGCACCAGCAGTGCTGGGAGCGGCCATGCTCGCAGGATGCACCACCATGCCCGACACACCGCCCCCGCCGATGGCAGGGGCTCCCGCCACCGCCGACATCCCCCAGGGCACCGGCTATTTCGCGCAGCCCAGCTCGCTGCCCTTCCAGGCTCCCGATTTCACGCAGATCGACGATGCCGATTACGGCCCGGCGTTCGAGCAGGCGATGGAAATCCACAACGCCGAAGTGCAGGCGATCATCGACAACCCCTCGCCGCCGACGTTCTCCAACACCATCGTCGCTCTGGAAAAGTCCGGCCGCATGCTCGGCCGCGTCGCCACCGTGTTCTATGCGCTGACCGGCGCGAACACCAACGACACGCTCGACGCGATCGATGCCGAAGTCAGCCCCAGGCTGTCCGCGCACTTCGACGGGATCACGCTCAACCCCGCGCTTTTCCAGCGGGTGAAGGCGGTCTACGACAACCGCGCGGCGATGGCGATGACGCCCGAGGACGCCAAGCTGCTCGAGGAAACCTACGACCAGATGGTCCACGCCGGCGCGATGCTGACCGAGACCCAGAAGGACGAGGTCAAGCAGATCAACACCCGGCTCTCGACGATCACCACCGAGTTCTCGCAGAAGCTGACCGAGGCGACCAAGCAGAACGCGCTGGTCGTCGACAGCCGCGACGCGCTCGCCGGCCTGTCCGATGCCGAGATCGAGGCGGCGGCGAAGGCCGCGACCGAGCGCGGCATGCCCGGCAAGTACGTCATCGCCCTTCAGAACACGACGCAGCAGCCGCTGCTCTCGACCCTGCAGGATCGCGACACGCGCGAGGCGCTCTTCGCGAAGAGCTGGAGCCGCGCCGAGCAGGGCGGCGACACCGATACGCGCGCGCTTATCGCCGAGATCGCCGCGCTGCGTGCGAGGAAGGCCGCGATCTTCGGCCAGCCCGACTGGGCAACCTACCAGATGTGGGACCGCATGGCCGAGAATCCGACCACCGCGCTCGGCTTCATGCAGCGCATGGTCCCCGCCCTCGCCGCCACGCAGCGGCGCGAGGCGGCGATGCTGAACGAGGCGATCGCGGACGAGGGCAAGAACTTCGAGGTTCGCCCGTGGGACTGGCAGATGTACGCCGACAAGGTGAAGAAGGCGCGCTACGACTTCGATCCCGACGCGGTTAAGCCCTATTTCGAGGTACGCACGGTGCTGGAGGACGGGATCTTCCATGCCGCGAACCAGCTTTACGGCCTGAGCTTCAGCCGCCGCGACGACCTGCCCGTCTATCACCCCGACGTGTGGACCTACACGGTGTTCGACCGCGACGGTTCGGAGCTGGGCGTCTTCTACTTCGATCCGTTCCAGCGCGACAACAAGCGCGGCGGAGCGTGGATGTCGAACTTCGTCGACCAGAACCGGCTGTTCGGCACCAAGCCCGTCATCTACAACGTGCTCAACATCCCCAAGGCGCCCGAAGGCGAGCCGCAGCTCGTCAGCTGGGACAACGTCGAGACGATGTTCCACGAATTCGGCCACGCCCTGCACGGCTTCTTCGCCGACCAGACCTATCCGTCGCTTTCGGGCACGGCGGTCGCGCGCGACTTCGTCGAGTACCCCAGCCAGGTGAACGAGATGTGGGCGTCCGACCCGCAGGTGCTGGCGAACTACGCCAAGCACCACGAGACCGGTGCGACGATCCCGACCGAGATGATCGACAAAATCCAGGAAGCGGCGCGCTTCAACCAGGGCTACGAACTGGGCGAAGTGGTCGAGGCGGCGCTGCTCGACATGAAGTGGCATGCGCTTTCGGCGGAGGAAGCCGCCGCGATCGACACGCCCGCCGAAGTCGACGCATTCGAGGAAAAGGCGCTCAAGGAGCTCGGCCTCGAAGTCTCGCTGGTGCCGCCGCGCTATCGCAGCTCGTACTTCCGGCACATCTTCTCGAACCCTGCAGGCTATTCGGCAGGGTACTACTCGTACCTGTGGACCGAGATGCTCGACCGCGACAGCCGTGACTGGTTCCGCGAGAACGGCGGCCTGACGCGCGAGAACGGCGACCACTTCCGCGCGACCGTGCTCAGCCGGGGCGGGACGCAGGACTACTTCGAGATGTACAAGGCATTCGCCGGACGCGACCCTCGCGTCGAACCCATGCTCGAGGCGCGCGGCCTCATCGAGGGCGCGACCGCGACGAGCGGCGGGGACGAGACGGGCATCCGGTAATACCCGACATCAGCCGGGCAAGCTCAAGGCCTGCTGGCCCGGTTCGCCGAGCCAGCGGGCCTTTGCATGCCACACGCGCTCGATCACCGGCTCGGCCAGCGCCTGTGCTGGCGTGCCGTCGGCGGCAAGGCGGCCCCGGTCGAGCACGATCACGCGGTCCGCATGGTTCATCGCGGCCGCAAGGTCGTGCAGGACGAGCACGACGCCGCGCCCCTCCCCGGCCTGCCGGCGCAGCATCGCGACGAGCGTGGCGGCATGCGCAAGGTCGAGGTTGGCGAGCGGCTCGTCGGCGAGCAGCCAGCGCGGGCGGGTCGCCAGCACCCGCGCCATCAGCGCGCGCGCCTTTTCCCCGCCGGAAAGCCGCGAGACGGGGCGATGCCGCAATTCGTGCAGTTCCATCGCCGCGATGGCGTTTTCGATGGCACCCTGCGCTTCGGCCCGGGGAACGCCGCGCCAGGGTATGCGGCCGAGCGAGACAAGCGTCTCGACACTGACGTCCCAGGCGACTTCGGGCGATTGCGGCAGGTATCCGATGGCCTGCGCGCGTTCGTAAGCCCGCAGCGCCGAAAGCGAAGTGCCGCCCAGCAGGACCTCGCCGGCATCGGGAGCGAGCAGGCCCGCAAGGCACGACAGCAGCGTCGACTTGCCCGCGCCGTTCGGTCCGCAGATCGCCACGACTTCGCCGGGGCGCAACACCGCGTCCACCGCTTCCAGCCGCTCGCGAACGGTGACGGCGCGGGCTTCCAGCATCACGCCAGCCCCCGGCGCATGCGCAGCAGGAGATGGAGAAAGAACGGCGCTCCGATCAGGCTGAGCGCGATGCCCAGCCGCAGTTCCCCGCCCGCGAGCGGCAGGACGCGGCACAGGCAGTCCGCGACCAGCAGCAGCAGCGCGCCCGCCAGCGCGCTCGGCACGATCAGCGAGGAAGGACGCCGGTCGGTCAGCGGGCGAACGAGGTGGGGCACGATCAGCCCGACGAAGCCGATGATCCCGGCAACCGCGACGCCCGCCCCCACGGTCAGGCCGACGCCCGCGATCAGCAGCATTTGCAGCCGCCGCGGATCGACGCCCAGCGACCGCGCCGCCGCCTCGCCCAGCGTCAGCGCATCGAGGCTGCGCGCAGCGACGAGCAGGAAGCCGAGCCCGAGAAGCGTCAGCGGCGCGGCGATCCAGACTTCGCGCCAGGACCGGTCGACCAGCGCGCCCATCAGCCAGGTCACGATCTCGCTCATCGCGAAGGGCGTGGGTGCAAGGCTGATCGCCAGGCTCATCAGCGCGCCTGCAAGGCTGGCGATCATCATGCCCGCCAGCGTGAACAGCGCGACCCCGCCTTCGCGCCCGGCGATGAGCGAGAGGAGCGCCATCGCGCCCGCCGCGCCGACCAGCGAGAACAGCGGCAGTGCGAACGGCGCGGCGGCGTAGCCCGTCCAGAAGCTGAGCACCGCGCCCAGCGCCGCGCCCGGCGCGATGCCGAACAGGCCCGGATCGGCGAGCGGGTTGCGCAGGTAACCCTGCATCGCGGCTCCCGCCGCGCCAAGCCCCGCGCCGACCGCCAGCGCCAGCAGCGCACGCGGCAGGCGAAGCTCCATCAGGATGACGGCGGCGTTGCGCGTCTCGGGTGCGAAGGGATCGATCCATACCCGCCCGGCGAGCAGCGACAGCGGCACCGCCAGCGCCAGCCCGGCCAGCAGCAGCGGGATCGTGCGCGTCACCGCTGCCGAGGCCTTGCGAAGGCAGCGGCCTCCTGCCGGTCGGGCATGTCGTCGATGGCCAGGGGTCCCTGCTTGCGCAGGGCCGCGACCGTGTCGCGCACTTCGGCAAGGCGCTCGGCGGCGCGCGCGATGGTGGGGCCGCCGCACCAGAGGAGCGAGGGATCGAGCCGCTCGCGCCGCGTCTCCGCAAGGCTTGCCAGCGCGGGATGCGCGAGCAGGCGATCATCGTTGGACGCGGCATTGCCGGCGGCGAAGATCACGCGCGGCGGATCTGCGAGCATCGTTTCGAGCGGAAGGTAATCGGCCTGCCCCATCCCGCGCAGCGCGCTGAAACTCGCGAACCCGGTGCCCTCCAGGACATCGGCAATCAGCGTGTCCCTGCCCGGCACGATCCCGCCCGACTGCCACACGACGGCTGGCAGCGCCGGGCCGGGACCGGGAGCGGCCCTTGCCAGCGCCGCATCGATCCGCGCAACCAGCCGCTCGCCCTCTGCCGTCCGCCCTGCCAGCGCGGAAAGGCGGCGTACCTGCGCTTCGCTTTGCGCGATGCTCGCCGCGATGGGCAGCTTCTCGACCCGGAAGCCGAGGTCGGCGAAGGCAGCCTCGGTCGCCGGCGGCAGGAACGCGCCCGCCACGACGATATCGGGTTCGAGCGCCAGCACTTCCTCGACCGTGCCCGACACCGATCGATAGCGGCGCGCGGCCTCGACACCCATCGAACTCGATGCGGGGTGGTGGCTCCACGAGGAAACCGCGAGCAACTGGCCCGGAGCCGCAATTTCGTGCAGCACCGCGTCGCTGCACGGATTGAGCGATACGATGGTCGGCAGGTCGGCAGGCGGCGCGCCTTCTTGTCCCCCGCGCGAACAGGCCGCGAGGAGAAGCGCAAGAAGGAGCGCCGCCGTCCGCATCAGAATCGCGCCCTCGCTCCGACGAATGCCGAACGCCCGGGGGTGCCGTATCCGGCGACCGTCCGGTATTCGACACCGGCAAGGTTCTCGACACGCCCGTAGATCTCGAAAGCTTCGTTCACCGGCAGGCTGGCCCGCACGGTGACGAGCGCGTGCCCGTCGATGGGCGTGAAATTGCCCGCATCGTCGAAACTGTCCGAGACCATGCGCACGTCGCCGCCCAGCGTCAGCCCGGCAAGCGGGCTATGCCAGTCTGCCGATACGGTGACCGCGTGGCGCGGACGGCGGGCAAGCTCGTTGCCGCGACTGGCGCCGCCGGGCGTCCTGTCCGCGGCATCGAGCAGGGTGTAGGCCGCCTGCGCGCGGAACCGTTCCGAAAGCTGCGCGGCCAGCTCGATCTCGATGCCCTGCGCGCGCGCCTTTCCGACATTGGCGTAAAAGCCGAACCGCCCGTCTTCGCACAGCGGGTCGGCCACCGAGAAGCACGAGACGTAGTCGATGAGGTTCGCGGTATCGCGGCGAAACGCGGTGAGCGCGGCATGAAACCGCCCGTTGCGATTGCCGTACTCGATACCGGCGTCGTAGCTTTTCGACCGTTCGGGAGCGAGCGCGCCGTTCCCGTAGTCCGAGAACAGCTGGTAGAGCGTGGGCACCTTGAAGCCCTCGCCGTAGGAAGCGCGCAGGCGCAAGTCGGGCGACAGCGCGTAGCTGCCGTTCGCGCCGAAGGTCCATTCGGAGCCGAAGCGCGAATGGTCGTCGATCCGCAGGCCCGCAGCCAGCGCGAAGCCCCGTCCGTACCACCCCGCAAGCACGTGCCCGCTTGCCAGCCGCGCCTTCTCCGTCCCGTCGCTGTCGGCGAAGCGCGACCATTCGTGGTCTGCGCCGAAATCGATGCGGACAAGGCCGATGGGCGTCCAGTTGCCCTTGATCTCGGCGCGTTCGGCGCGGCCCTTCGTCGCGTAGTACGGCGCGGGACCGAACGTCGGGTCGACATATTCGCGGCGCGTATCCGAGAGCTGGAAGCCGCCGTCGAGGACGAGCGTCTCGTCCACGTAGTCCAGCCCCGCGCGCGCGTTCATCTCCCGCGATTGCTGGAATTCGGGCGTGTCGGCGAACGTGTAGTCCGGCGCGGGATAGCCATCGATGTCGAGGCGACTGTCGCTGTAGCGCGCGGCGGCCTTGGCAGTCAGCCGGTCGGTCAGCCCTATATAGCCGCGCCCGTGCGCGCGCCACTGCCGCCAGCCGTCGGGCTCCGTTCCGACGGCGGCTTGCGAGAAGCCATCGGTCCGCGTGTAGCCGCCGCCAGCCGAAAGGCCGTAGCCGTCGCCCGCGATGCCGCCGTTCACCTGCCCGTCGAAACTGTCGCGCGCACCGTATTCGGCAGCGGCCTCGACGCCCTCGATCTTCTTCGAGGTGAGCGCCACGACGCCGCCGATCGCTTCCGATCCCCAGACGACCGAGTTCGATCCGCGCAGCAGCTCGACCTTTTCCAGTCCGCTCGCCGCGAGGTTGCCGAAATCGTATCCGCCACCGGGCGCGGCGACGTCGGCAACGCGAATACCGTCGACCAGCACCAGCACCTGCTCGGCATTGGCGCCGCGCACGCGCAGGCCGGTAAAGCCGCCGAGACCGCCGTTGCGGGTAAGCGTGACGCCGGGCAGGCGCTCAAGCACGCGCGACAGGTCCGGCCCCTGCACCGCCTCGATCTCTTCGGCACCGACGATGCTGATCGACTGTCCGGTGCGGTCGACCTGCTGCGGCAGGCCGGCGGCGACGACGGTGATCTCGTTCTCGGACGCTCCCTGCGCCAGCGCGGGCTGGGCAACGACGAGCGACGTACTCAGTATTGCAAGGTATTTCACAGGTTGGGCCTCCACCATTGAACGACATGCCGTTCATGGCGAGAGGCCCGCGCGCCGATCGGCGCACGAACCACGCTGCATTCCGGTACACCCCGCCCGGCGCGGAACGACCGTCTCGGGCAGGTCTCCTGGCTCCCGGATCGTCGCTCGCCTGCCGCCTTCCCGGCCGTGGGCCAGTGGCATGATGGAGGCGCGCTCCCCGGTCACAGTTGCGGGGGCAGCGCGGGACTTGCGGAGGCATCGCCCCGCTCACCCGCTTCCCTCTTCGGCCCGCGAAAACGGGCAACCCGTGACGTGGAGCGCGCGATAGACCCGAACCGCGCGCTTCGCAAGCGCGGCAGATCGTTAACGTCTTAACCCTATGCTGAAGGGATGTGCCGCCTTGGCACGGTCGTTTCTGCGGGCGTGCGGCGGGCGGCTTTGCCCGGTACGCGCCAAGGCGCGCCGATTGAAGGAGCCGAATGACCGACGCGTTCACCCTGCCGCCCGAACCCAGGCCGCGCGATTTTTCCGCGCGGGTCCGGCGTTCGCGCATGGTGAGCGTGCGCGCGGACAGGCGGCGGCGGGCGACGCCGCGCGCGGCCTTCGCTCTGGTCGGCGCGGTCGCCCTGCCCGCCTTCGCGGCGCCAGGCGAATGGGAAGCCTTCCAGATCGGCAATGCCCCGGAAGCACAGGCGATGGTGCAGCCGATGCCGTTCGAGCAGGCGGGATCGAGCTTTCCGGGATCGGCCTTCTACTACCTCGCCGTGGAGGACGCGGCACCCGTGCCCGATTTGGCCCCGGCAACGGGAGAGGCGCCCGCGCCTGCCGGGCCCGGGCCCGCGAACTTCGTCGGCCCGGCGGCAAGCGCGCTGCGCATCGACCATAGCGGCGTCGACCGCACCCGCGCGCTGCAGTGCCTGACGGCGGCGGTCTATTACGAAGCCGCGAGCGAGCCCGACACCGGCCAGCGCGCCGTGGCGCAGGTCGTGCTCAACCGCGTCGCGCATCCGTCGTATCCGGCCACGGTCTGCGGCGTGGTCTACCAGGGGTCTGAGCGGCGGACGGGCTGCCAGTTCAGCTTTACCTGCGACGGTTCGCTGGCGCGCAAGCCCTCGCGCATGTTCTGGCAGCGCGCCGAAAGCGTGGCGCGCGCCGCTCTGGGCGGATACGTCCACGCACCCGCCGGTCTCGCCACGCATTATCACACCGTCCAGGTCAATCCGTACTGGGCGAGCAGCCTGACCTCGATGGGCACGATCGGCGCGCACCGCTTCTACCGCTTCGGCGGCGCGGCGGGCAGGCCGGGAGCGTTCCGCTTCGCCTATGCGGGCGGCGAACCGACCGCGGCGCCGCTTCGCCGCGCGCCCGTTGCCGCAGCCGCTCTCGATCCAGTTGCGGTCCAGGCCGCCTTCGATGCGAAACCTGCAACGGCGCTTGCGGCGCCGCCCGCAGAGCGCGAGGCGACCGCCGCCACCGCCCCCGCCGCCGCTCCGCAACCCGTCGCGAGCGAAGCGAGCCGCGATCGCCTGCCGGGAGCCTCGAAGGTGCGCCCCGAGTATCGCAACAGCGGGCGCTGGATCGCCCGGCCCGGTGACTGAGCGCAGCCCCGGTTGCTAACAATGCGGCAACCATAGCGTCGAACGAAGGCTTAGCCGCCGCACGCTATTGGAATGGCCGACCGCCGGAACAAGACGGAGATTTCCCGCCATGACCATTCGCTTCGCCGCCGCTTCCCGCGGCTACCCCCGCCCTGTCGCCCGTGCTCTCGGAGCAGGCAGGATCGGCAAGGCGGCGAACGACAATGGATGGGACATGTCGCGCAACGCGCTGCTCATCGACGCGCTGCGCCACTTCGGCGAACACGGGCTGGCATCGGCCAAGGTCGCGCGCAAGAATGCCGAGGACGCGTTTCTCGCAGGCGACGAGGCCGGCTATCGCCGCTGGCTCGAAATCTGTCGCAGCTTCGACCGCCGGATGGCCGACGCGACCGGGTTCTAGGCACATCGCGGCGCCGCTCGCCGCATCATTCTTGCTATTGCGAATAGCTTGCAAAGATAGGTCCGGACTGGCCTTTTTCCCGGTTGCAATGGCTTCCGGCGCGGCCTAGGGCAGCCCGGAACCTTGGGGCACCTGCCGAAGCGGCGGGACATGCAGGCTGCCGTTTGTCCGATGCCATCCCGCTCGAAGAGAGGACATCCCGGAATCATGGCTCGCAAGAAGATCGCACTGATCGGCGCCGGCAACATCGGCGGCACGCTGGCGCACCTCGCCGCGAAGAAGGAACTGGGCGACGTCGTCCTGTTCGACATCGCCGAGGGTCTGCCGCAGGGCAAGGCGCTCGACTTGTCGCAGTGCGGTCCGATCGAGGGCTTCGACGCGAGGATCACCGGCACCAACGACTATGCCGACATCGCGGGCGCGGACGTCATCATCGTCACCGCCGGCGTCGCCCGCAAGCCGGGCATGAGCCGCGACGACCTGCTCGGCATCAACCTCAAGGTCATGAAGTCGGTCGGCGAGGGCATCAGGACCCACGCGCCCGACGCCTTCGTGATCTGCATCACCAACCCGCTCGACGCGATGGTCTGGGCGCTCCGCGAATTCTCCGGCCTGCCGAAGAACAAGGTCGTCGGCATGGCCGGCGTGCTCGATTCGGCGCGCTTCGCCACCTTCCTCGCGTGGGAATTCGAAACCTCGGTCAAGGACGTCAACGCCTTCGTCCTCGGCGGCCACGGCGACACGATGGTGCCGGTGCTGTCCTATTCCACGATCAGCGGCATCCCCGTGCTCGACCTCGTCGCGCAGGGCCGCTCGACCAAGGAAAAGATTGACGAGATCGTCAAGCGCACGCGCGGCGGCGGCGGCGAGATCGTCGCCCTGCTCAAGACCGGCTCGGCCTATTACGCGCCCGCCACCAGCGGCATCGCCATGGCCGAAGCCTACCTCGGCGACCAGAAGCGCATCCTGCCCTGCGCCGCCTACGTCGAAGGCAAGTACGGCGTCGACGGCCTCTATGTCGGCGTTCCGGCGATGATCGGCGCGGACGGCATCGAGCAGGTCATCGAGATCGACCTCACCGACGAGGAAAAGTCGAACTTCCAGGTCTCGGTCGACGCGGTCAAGGAACTGCTCGAAGCCTGCAAGGGTATCGACGAAAGCCTGAAGTGATGGAGCCATCACTATTCGTTTTATTGCTCGGGTTGGTAGGCCTGGTTATTTACATCGGCCTCGTGTTTTGGGCAGGATTGCGAAAGTGGTGGTGGCTGGCCCTTCTGGTCAGCTTTCCTGCTGCAATGGGTGGGTTAATGACTCTTGCAATAGACTTTTCTCAATCAAGCTCGCCTCTATTTCAACATTTTGGCTGGCTCGCAGTCGGTCAACTGATCATCGGCGCGGTTACATACACGCTGGGCAGGATTTGGGCTCAGCGCCAGAATAACAATTCGAAGGAATTCGACTCATGTCCATCCTCGTAAACAAAGACACCAAGGTCATCACGCAAGGTATGACCGGATCGACCGGCACCTTCCACACCGAGCAGGCGCTGGCCTACGGCACGCAGATGGTCGCGGGCGTCACCCCCGGCAAGGGCGGCACGACCCACATCGGCCTGCCCAACTACGACACCGTGGCCGAAGCCAAGGCCGCGACCGGCGCGACCGCGTCGTGCATCTACGTGCCGCCGCCGTTCGCCGCCGACTCGATCCTCGAGGCGATCGACGCCGAGATGGAACTGATCGTCGCGATCACCGAGGGCATTCCCGTGCTCGACATGATCCGCGTCAAGCGTGCGCTGCAGGGTTCCAGGTCGCGCCTGATCGGCCCGAACTGCCCCGGCGTCCTCACTCCCGAAGAGTGCAAGATCGGCATCATGCCCGGCTCCATTTTCAAGAAGGGTTCGGTCGGCGTCGTCTCGCGCTCGGGCACGCTGACATACGAAGCCGTGTTCCAGACGACCAACATCGGCCTCGGCCAGACGACCGCGGTCGGCATCGGCGGCGACCCGGTGAACGGCACCAACTTCATCGACGTGCTCGAGCTGTTCCTTGCCGACGACGCAACCAAGTCGATCATCATGATCGGCGAGATCGGCGGATCGGCCGAGGAAGAAGCGGCGCAGTTCCTGAAGGACGAGGCAAAGCGCGGCCGCCGCAAGCCGACCGTGGGCTTCATCGCTGGCCGTACGGCGCCTCCGGGTCGCCGCATGGGCCACGCCGGCGCGATCGTCTCGGGCGGCCAGGGCGGCGCCGACGACAAGATCGCGGCGATGGAGGATGCGGGCATCCGCGTCTCCCCCTCGCCCTCCGAGCTGGGCGTCACTCTCGATGCGCTCCTCAAGGAGCTTGCCTGACACCTGGGTCCCTGTGCAGGCAGGGACCTCGTCCTGTTGAAGGAGGCATGTGAAACCGGGGTACGTCCAGATCCTGACGAACCGTCCCGACGGCGTGACGTCGGACCTTGCAAACCGCGTCCGGCGACACCGCCGGCGCGCGGTGCCCGGCTTCACGCGAAAGTACGATTGTCGCCGTCTCGTCCGGTTCGAGCGGTATGAAAGGCTCGAGGACGCGCGGAAGGCGGAAGTTCGCATGAAGAAGCGGAGGCGCGAATGGAAGCTGAAGCGGATCGCGGAACGGAACCCGGGATGGATCGATCTGTTCGATACGATGCATCTTTCGAACGAGCCATGAGGTCCCTGCCTTCGCAGGGACTCGACTGAGGTAGACGCCCATGGGCAATGAAGGCTTCGATTTCTTCCCCGACGACCCGCAGCCGGGTCCGAGCTGGCAGCGCGAGGGCTGGCCGCTTGCCGGGAACGACGACGATCTCACGCAGGGCCTCGACCCGACGACGCTGAAGGCGGAGATCGCGAAGTCTGCCGAGAAGGCGGGCAAGCCCATCCCCGCCGGTTCGCTCGAGGAAGCGGCGGCCGATTCGATCCGTGCGATGATGATCATCCGCACCTATCGCGTGCGCGGGCACCTTGCCGCCGATCTCGATCCGCTCGGTCTGCACCAGCGTGCTCTCCCGCGCGACCTGACGCCCGAATGGCACGGCTTCACCGCCGACAAGCTCGACAAGAAGGTCTACGTCGGCGGCAATCTCGGCCTCGAATGGACGACGGTGCGCGAGCTCGTCGATACGTTGCGGTTCAACTACTGCGGCACCGTCGGGTTCGAGTACATGCACATCGCCAGCGTCGAGGAACGCCGCTTCCTGCAATCGCGGATGGAAGGCGCCGACAAGTCGATCGACTTCACCGTGATGGGCAAGAAGGCGATCCTGCAGGCGGTCGTGCGCGGAGAGCAGTACGAGAAGTACCTCGGCAAGAAGTACGTCGGCACCAAGCGCTTCGGCCTCGACGGCGGCGAATCGATGATCCCGGCGCTCGAATCGGTGATCAAGTACGGCGGCGCTCTCGGCGTGCGCGAGATCGTGTTCGGCATGGCCCATCGCGGCCGCCTCAACGTGCTCGCGAACGTGATGGCCAAGCCCTACAAGGTCATCTTCCACGAGTTCCACGGCGGTTCGGCCAACCCGGACGACGTCGGCGGGTCGGGCGACGTGAAGTACCACCTCGGCACCTCCACCGACCGCGAGTTCGACGGCATCAAGGTGCACATGAGCCTCGTGCCCAACCCCAGCCACCTCGAGGCGGTCGATCCGGTGGTGCTCGGGAAGGCGCGCGCGACGCTCCAGTTCCGCAACGACCTCAAGGAAATGGACGAGGTGCTGCCCGTCCTGATCCACGGCGACGCGGCGTTCGCCGGCCAGGGCATCGTCTGGGAAACGCTCGGCTTCCAGGGTATCCGCGGCTACGCGACCGGCGGCTGCCTGCACTTCATCATCAACAACCAGATCGGCTTCACGACGAGCCCGCAGTTCGCGCGCAACTCGCCCTATCCCTCGGATGTCGCGAAAGGCGTCCAGGCGCCGATCTTCCACGTCAACGGCGACGATCCCGAAGCCGTCACGTTCTGCTGCAAGCTGGCGATCGAGTACCGCCAGCGCTTCGACAAGGACGTGGTCATCGACATGTGGTGCTATCGCCGCTTCGGCCACAACGAGGGCGACGAGCCCAGCTTCACCCAGCCGCTGATGTACGCGAAAATCCGCAAGCATCCGCCGGTGAGCGAGATGTACGCATCGCGCCTCAGGGACGAGGGGCTGATCGACGACGGCTTCCTCAAGGAGACCGCCGACCACTTCACCGAACAGCTAGACGCCGAGTTCGAGGCGGCCAAGAGCTACCAGCCCAACGAGGCGGACTGGTTCGCCGGGCGGTGGAGCGGCTTCAACAAGCCGGTCGATCCCGAAACCGCACGTCGCAACGTCGATACCGGCATCGAGGCCAAGCTGTTCGACAGCCTCGGCCGCACGCTGACCGAAGTGCCGGCCGACCTCAGGATTCACAAGACGCTGGGCCGCGTGCTCGATGCAAAGCGCAAGATGTTCGACGAGAGCGATGGCTTCGACTGGGCGACGGGCGAGGCACTGGCGTTCGGATCGCTGCTCTCGGAAGGTTACAACGTGCGCCTTTCGGGCCAGGATTCGGGACGCGGCACGTTCTCGCAGCGCCACGCGGTCTGGGTCGACCAGGAGACCGAGAACAAGTACGTGCCGCTCGACAGCGTGCCGCACGGCAGGTTCGAGGTCTACGACAGCCCGCTTTCCGAGTACGGCGTGCTCGGCTTCGAATACGGCTTCGCCATGGCCGATCCCAAGACGCTGGTGCTCTGGGAAGCGCAGTTCGGCGATTTTGCCAACGGCGCGCAGATCATGATCGACCAGTACATCGCTGCGGGCGAGGCAAAGTGGCTGCGCGCCAACGGCCTCGTGATGCTGCTGCCCCACGGGTACGAGGGACAGGGGCCGGAGCATTCCTCCGCCAGGCTCGAGCGCTTCCTTCAGCTTTGCGCGGGCGACAACATCCAGGTGTGCAACATCACCACGCCGGCGAACTACTTCCACGTGCTTCGCCGCCAGATGCACCGCCCGTTCCGCAAGCCGCTGGTCATCATGACGCCCAAGTCGCTCCTGCGGCACCCGATGGCGAAATCGCCCGCGAGCGACTTCATCGGCGAGGGGCACTTCATGCGCATCCTCTCCGACATCCAGCCGCCCGCCGACAAGGACGTGAAGCGGCTGATCCTGTGCTCGGGCAAGGTCGCCTACGACCTGTTCGAGGCGCGGCGCGAGAACGAGGTCGACAACACCAGCATCGTGCGGCTCGAGCAGCTCTACCCCTTCCCCGGCGAGCCGCTGGCGATCCGCATGGGCCGCATGACCAGTCTCGAGGAAGTCGTCTGGTGCCAGGAAGAGCCGCGCAACAACGGCGCGTGGTTCTTCGTCCAGAACCAGATCGAGGAAGCGCTGGCCGAAGCCGGCAGGGACGTCGGCCGCGTGCGCTACGCGGGCCGCAACGTCGCCGCCTCGCCGGCAACCGGCCTTGCCTCGCGCCACGTCTCCGAACAGGCGGCGCTCGTCGCCGATGCGCTCGGCATTTCCGTGCGCGACGAAATCCGCCGCAAGAAGTCCTGATAGCACCGGGCAGGTAAGGAAAACGAATGTCCAGCGAAGTCAAAGTCCCGACGCTCGGCGAATCCGTCGCCGAAGCCACCATCGGCGAATGGCTCAAGCAGCCCGGCGAGGCCGTCAGGCAGGACGAACCCATCGCCAGCCTCGAGACCGACAAGGTCGCGGTCGAGGTCATGTCGCCGATCGACGGCGTCATGGGCGAGCAGATCGCCGCCGTGGGCGACACGGTGGAGGTCGGCGCGCTGATCGCGATGATCGAGGAAGGCGAAGGCGGCTCGGCCCCCGCCCCCGCCGCGAAGGACAAGCCGGCGGCCGCCTCCGACGATGCCGCGCGCGCGTCCGACGGAGAGGAAACGGGCGATGCCGCGGTGCTTTCCCCTGCCGTGCGCCGCGCCGTGCTCGAACACGGGATCGACCCCTCCTCGGTGAAGGGTACCGGCAAGGACGGCCGCCTGACCAAGGAGGACGTCGTCGCCGCGGCGCAGGCCAAGAAGGACGGCGGCGCCGCTCCCGCGCCCGCACCGTCCGCTTCGCCGTCGCCCTCGCCCGCCCCCGCCGCCAGGGGCGAGCGCCGCGAGGAGCGCGTGCGCATGACGCGCCTGCGCCAGACGATCGCCAAGCGCCTGAAGAGCGCGCAGGACACCGCCGCGCTGCTCACCACCTTCAACGATTGCGACATGACCGCCGTCATCGAGACGCGCGAGAAGTACAAGTCGCTGTTCGAGAAGAAGCACGGCATCAAGCTCGGCTTCATGAGCTTCTTCGCCAAGGCCGCATGCCTCGCGCTGAAGGACGTGCCCGCCGCCAACGCCTACATCGAGGGCGACGAGATCGTCTATCACGACTACGTCGACATCTCGGTCGCGGTTTCCGCGCCCAACGGCCTCGTGGTCCCGGTCATCCGCAATGCCGACGCGATGAGCTTTGCCGAGATCGAGCTCGCCATCGCCGAATTCGGCAAGAAAGCGAAGGATGGCACGCTCACCATGGAAGAGATGAAAGGCGGCACCTTCACCATCTCCAACGGCGGTGTCTTCGGGTCGCTGATGTCGACCCCGATCATCAACCCGCCGCAGTCCGCGGTGCTGGGCCTCCACCGCATCGAGGACCGCCCGGTCGCGGTGAACGGCGAAGTCGTCATCCGCCCGATGATGTACCTCGCGCTCAGCTACGATCACCGCCTGATCGACGGCCGCGAGGCGGTGACCGCGCTCAAGATCATGAAGGAAGCGATCGAGGATCCCGCCCGGATCCTGATCGACCTCTGAGGGAATACGAATGGCTGACCAGAACTTCGACTACGACGTCCTCGTCATCGGTGCCGGCCCCGGCGGCTACGTCGCCGCGATCCGTGCCGCGCAGCTCGGCCTCAGGGTCGCCTGCGCCGAAAGCCGCGAGACGCTGGGCGGCACCTGCCTCAACGTCGGCTGCATTCCCTCGAAGGCGCTGCTCCACGGCTCCGAGCTGTTCGACGAGGCCGCGCACGGGACGATGGCCAAGTTCGGCATCAAGGCCGAGAAGGTCAGCCTCGACCTCGGCGCGATGCAGGACGAGAAGGCAACCGCCGTCAAGGAACTGACCGGCGGCATCGAGTTCCTGTTCAAGAAGAACAAGGTCGACTGGCTGAAGGGCCACGCCGTGTTCAAGGACGCGCATACGGTCGACGTCGCCGGCAAGGACTACCGCGCGAAGAACGTGGTCATCGCCACCGGCTCAAGCGTCACCCCGCTTCCCGGCGTCGAGGTGGACAACGACAAGGGCCTGATCGTCGATTCGACGGGTGCGCTCGCGCTCGGCAAGGTGCCCGACCACATGGTGGTGATCGGCGGCGGCGTGATCGGGCTCGAACTCGGATCGGTCTGGCGGCGACTGGGCGCGAAAGTGACCGTCGTCGAATTCCTCGACCAGCTCCTGCCCGGCATGGACGGCGACGTTCGCAAGGAAGCGGCCAGGATCTTCAAGAAGCAGGGCATGGAGCTCAGGCTTTCGACCAAGGTCACCGGCGCGTCCGTGAAGGGCAGGAAGGTCACGCTGACACTCGAACCCGCCAAGGGCGGCGATGCCGAGAAGCTCGAGGCCGACTGCGTGCTCGTCTCGATCGGGCGGCGGCCCAATACCGAGGGCCTCGGCCTCCACAACATCGACCTCGAGACGAACCAGCGGGGGCAGATAGAGACCGACCACGAATTCCGCACCAAAGTCCACCACGTCTGGGCCATCGGCGACGTCATCCCCGGCCCGATGCTTGCCCACAAGGCCGAGGACGAGGGCATTGCCGTCGCCGAGAACATCGCGGGCCAGACCGGCATCGTGAACCACGCGGTCATCCCCAGCGTCGTCTACACCTGGCCCGAATTCGCCGGCGTCGGCCTCAGCGAGGAAGCGGCGAAGGAAGCAGGGCACGAGGTCCGCGTCGGCAAGTTCCCGATGATGGCCAACAGCCGCGCCAAGACCAACCGCGAGCCCGAAGGCTTCGTCAAGGTCATCGCCGATGCGAAGACCGACCGGGTGCTCGGCGTGTGGTGCATCGCGTCGGTCGCGGGCACGATGATCGCGCAGGCCGCGCAGGCGATGGAGTTCGGCGCGACGAGCGAGGACATCGCCTATACCTGCCACGCCCACCCGACGCACGCCGAGGCGCTGAAGGAAGCGGCAATGGCGGTGACCGGCAAGCCGATCCACATCTGACGCGGATGGCGACGCCGGCCGGGGCAAGGCATCTGTTGCCCGCCCTTGCCGCGCTCGCCCTCCCGGTCCTCGCCGGGCTCGCCTGGCTGTGGACGGCGGGAGCGCCCGGCAGGTACCTCGCGACAAACGCCGTGGCGCTCGCAGTCGGCGCGCTGTGGACCGCGTTCGGGCGCGGGCCGAAAGCGGCGCGCGCGATCTGGCTGCTGGCGGCGGCGCTCGTCGTGCTGCTAGCGATGCCGCGCATCACGGGACCCGAGATCAACGGCGTCGCGCGCTGGCTCCCGCTCGGTCCGCTGGTGCTGCACACCGGCGCTTTCGCCATCCCGGCGCTGGCGGTCCTTGCCGCGCGCGCACCGAACGAATGCGCGCCGATCCTTCTCGCAGCGCTGTTCGGCACTTTTGTCCAGCCCGACGCGGCAAGCGGGTTCGCGCTCACCATCGCGGCGGTTGGCATCCATCACGTCAGCCGGGACTGGAAGGTCGGTCTCGTCGCGATCGTCACTTTCGCCAGCAGCCTGGTGATGGCCGCCGGACCGCCGCTGGCGCCCCAGCCCTTCGTCGAGCACGTGCTGACCGACGCGGCTCTCCGTTCGGTCTGGATCGCGTTCGGCCTTGCCGCCAGCTTCGCCGCCGCGTTCCTGCTCGTGATCTTCGCGGTCCCGTTGCCGCGCGTCGAACGGTTCGCGCTCGGTGGCGCGCTGTTCGGGTTCGGCACGATGGCGCTGATGTCGAGCTACCCGGCCCCGCTGATCGGATACGGTGCATCGTCGATCCTCGGCTTTGCATTCGCGCTCGGACTGCGTACCCGGGAAGGATCATGACCCTTCGCCCGTTTCATCTCGCCTTCTCTGTTCACGACCTTGCAGCCGCGCGCCGCTTCTGGGGCGGGACGATGGGTTGCCCCGAAGGACGCAGCGCGGCCGACTGGATCGACTTCGACTTTTTCGGCCACCAGATCGTCGCGCACCGGGTGGACGGCATGGCCGCGCCCGCCGCCGGCGCGAACCCGGTCGACGGCCACGACGTGCCGGTGCCGCACTTCGGCATCGTGCTGTCGATGGAGGACTGGCAGGCACTCGCCGACAGGCTGACCGCTGCCGGGGTCGATTTCGAGATCGAACCGCACGTGCGCTTTCGCGGCAAGCCTGGCGAACAGGCGACGATGTTCTTCCGCGACCCTTCCGGCAACGCAATCGAGATGAAGGCCTTCGCCGATCCCGGTCAACTGTTCGCGACGGACTGAGACAGGACAAGCCATGCCGATGCGTAACGGAAAAGCGATGCGGAGCCTGGCGCGCTGGCACATCTGGCTGGGCTGGCTCATCGGCGTTCCGCTGATCCTGTGGACGGCGACGGGACTGCTGATGACCTTGCGGCCCATCGAGGAAGTTCGCGGCAACCACTTGCGACGGGACATCCCGGCAGCGGTGATCGCGCCCGGCGCGAGCCTTCGCGTGCCCGTGAACATACCGGCGCGGCGCATCGTGCTGATGCCGGGACCGGACGGTCCGTTCGGAGTTATCGAGGCGGCGGACGGACGGCGCATCAGGTTCGATCCGGCCAGCGGCGAGACATTGCCCGGACCCTCGTCCGTGGAAATCCGGGCGGTCGTCGCAAGCCGGATCGTCGGCGGGCGCGACCTTGCCTCGCTGACGTTCCACAAGGCCGCCTCCCCTCCTTTCGACTGGCGCCGGGCAGAGGACATCTGGCAGGCGACGCTGCGCGACGGGACGCATGTCTACGTGGATCCCGTAAGCGCCGAGATTTCAGCGGTGCGAACACCCTTCTGGCGCGTGTTCGATTTCGCCTGGGGTCTTCACATCATGGACCTGCAAACCCGCGAGGACACGCATCACCCCATCCTGATCGCCTTCGCCGCCGTGGCCCTGGGGGGCACGTTCATCGGCTTCATCCTCCTGTTCCGCCGCCGCCGGAGCCTGCGGCGAAGCTGAAGGGGCACCGACCTCGGATGAGGTTATAGGTTATCAAAATCACCTCATTGAGATAAATCGGTAACGCGATAGCGTGCGCACGCCGAAGACGAACGGGGAATTACCTTGCCACTGATTTCATTTATGCTTTCCGCAGCATTTTTCATACCCGACGTGTCTGGAGCAGCGGGGGCGACAGACTATCCCGACTGGGCAATTCGCAAGGAGAAATCCGCAGCCGCGCTTGTCGACGTGGTCGTCGACCCAGCCGGTCGGGTGATCTCCTGCAAGCCACAGCAGACTTTTGGTGACGAACGGCTTGCCGGACAGATCTGCTCGAAACTATCGGCCAGAGATATGAAGTCGGCCAGAGACGCAACAGGAACAACGCGCTTCTTCGCCGACACCGTACTTGTCCGCTCTATCTTCCGGGCAACGAGGAAGGTGACCGCGTCGGCGCACTGCGCAAGGGTGTCGACGCTACTGTCACGGTTGCCGGCCTGCCGGACGGGGCTGCGGAAGCTGTTGTCAATCTGGTCCTCGACGTGGATCCTACGGGACGAGTCGCCGACTGCCATTCAGCAGGAATGAAAAATGCCAAGATCGGCGCGGCAATCTGCAAGGCGGGCCTGTTCGAGACCGCAAGCGTCCGCACCGACGCGGACGGAAATGCGGTAAGCTATCTAACGCCGCGCACGGTCAAGGTTTCCGCCACGCCCGCGCCCTGAGTTCTCCCCTCAAACCTCGTCGGGATAGACCGGCAGGATGTCGACCGGAATGTCGTCCATCGAGGCGATCACCGCCTCGGCCTGCGCGTCGAGGTTCGCCCACTTGTCGAAGAAGGCGACGGTGCCGTTGTAGTCGCCGCGCGCCTGCAGCATGAGCTGGTCGTGGAGCAGGTCGCGCACGGCAGCTTCCATCCGCGCGTTGTCGACGACGTAGCGCCGTGCGCCCGCGTCCCAGCGGAATGCGCCCTTGTCCTTGAGATAGCCGTATTGCAGCGCCGCTCCCTTGCCGTGCGCCTCGAGCACGCCGAAGCGCATCGCGCGGAACAGACCGGCGAAGTACGAGGCGAAGAGCTGCGGCTTCTCGGCCACGGGAACCTCGCCCTTGTCCATCATCAGCAGGATGTTCCACACGCCCATGACGTCGGCCTTCGATTCCTCGAGTGCCGAGTACTGGTCGCGCAGCATCTCGTTCACCGTCGTCGGCGTGCCGTCGACCTCGATCGTGCCGGGGCCGAGGCTGTGCGATAATTCGTGGAACAGCGTGAACAGCTGCATGTACTTCTTGCGCACGAGCGCGGCCTGCGCAGGCACCAGCGCGTGATCGGCGATGGGATCGAGGATGCGGTCGTACTTCGCGCCAAGCACGTTCGACAGGATCACCTTCTTCGCGCCCTTGGCTTCGCGCACGCGTTCGTCGTTGGGCAGGTTGAAGGCGATGGTCTGGACGCCCGGCACGTTGTCCCCGCCGCCGCGCACCTGGTCGGCGACCGCGATGGGACTTTCGAAGCCGCGCTGGAAATTCTTGTAGCTGTCCTCGATCGGCAGGTTGGCTTCCATGTCGCGCAGGTAGCCCTTGTACTTGTCGAGCGCGGCCGACTCCTGAGGGTCCTTGAGCGTCACGAAGCTCTCGAACGCAGTCTTCGTGCCGTAGAGGCGGTCGGTGTAGACCTCGTAGGGACCGATGGCGACCTCGATGGGCGTGCCGGTCAGGTCCATCCACGCCAGTTCGCTTTCGAAGTAGTCGTCGGACAGGAATGCATCGGCGCGCAGCCGCAGGAACCGCTCCAGGCTGGGATTGCTCGTCTTCGCCGATGCTTCTCGCAGGAGCGCGGCGGCAGGTTCGAGCCACTGGCGGTAGGCGACCGAATAGGGCACCGCGACGAGGCGCGCACCTTCACGCCGCACCACGGTGTAGGGGCTGGTCAGAGCCGCGCGCTGGCCGGGATTGGCGGCAAGGTATGCGTCGAATTCCGCGCGCGTCAGGTCGGCGGGATAGAAGCCCGCCCCTTCGGGCATCGCGTCGCTGCCCCAGAAAGGGTGCAGTTCCTGCAACTCGTCCCAGGGGCCGTAATTGCGGTCGAACATCTCGAGCAGCAGGTTCGCATCGGCGCGGCGGCTGCGCGCGATGGCGGCGCGGATCGCCGGGTTGTCCGGGCTTCGCTGGCGAAGGTAGATCTCGCTCATCAGGTTCGACGCCTCGATGAGCAGGTTGACGACCTCGCGCTCCTCTGCGGTCAGGTAACTCGTATCGGGGTTCATCTCGATAATGGCGAGCTTCGCGCGCTGCGCCGTCATGTCGTACGGCGCTTCTTCGGCAGGCGCGGCGGGCGGCGGCGGCGCTTCGGCCATGGGCGGCGCCTGCGTGCACGCGGCAGTGGCGAGGAGGAGCGGGAGGAGAGCTTTGCGCATCGTCGAATGTCCGTTGGGTTATGTACACTTGTGAAACCGCCTAGCCGCCGCCGGGTTGCCTGTCACCGGCGCCTTCATGCGGCGATGGCGCGCGGTGCCGGTTCGCATTATGGGGATCGCCATGCCCAGCGACATGCCCGCCCTTCCCCCTGCGCTCGATCTTCTGGGGATCGCCATCTTCGCGCTGACCGGCGCGCTGCTTGCCGCGCGGCTGCGGCAGACGTTCGTGACCATGGCGTTCTTCGCGCTGGTGACCGGCGTCGGCGGCGGGTCGGTGCGCGACTTGCTGATCGGAGCGCCGGTGTTCTGGGTTCGCGACCCGCTCGTCGCGCCGGTGTGCCTTGGCGTCGCGATCGTTGCGTGGATCGCGCCCCGGCGGTGGTGGGAAGGATCGGGCAACCTGATCGAGTGGGCGGATGCGGCGGGCCTTGCGGCCTATTCGGTGCTCGGCACGATCAAGGCGCTGCGCTTCGGAGTGCCGCCGGTTCCCGCGATCCTGATGGGCGTGGTCACCGGCTGCGTCGGCGGCATCATCCGCGACGTGCTGGCGGGCCAGCCCTCGATCCTGATGCGCCCGGAACTATACGTGACCGCCGCCGCGCTTGCCGCTTCGCTGGCTGCCGTGGGTATCCTCGCTGGCCTGTCGCCGGCGATCACTTGGGCGGTGGCCGCGGCGGCAGGCTTCGCCTTGCGCGGCGCGGCGATCCGATGGTCGCTGGCGCTCCCCTCGTACGGGGGAGCACGCCAGGTCTGAGAGGCTCGAAGGGGCGGTCGCGGCGGGCTCAGTAGACCGCCCGGCCGTCGACGCTCGCGCGCCGGATGCGCATGTCGGTATCGACGGTGCACGCGAAGGCGCGGCCATCCTCTAGCCGGCCCGCAACGTCCCAGCCGTCCACGTTGTCGTAGCCGACGCGCGTCCGCTCGACGCTGTCGATAGATTCGATCCGGATTTCGCCGCGCTCGACTTCGAAGACGCAGGCGTCCGCAGCGGCATCGAGGCTGCGCGAGGTCGCGCCGCGCGCATAGTCGTCGTCGCGATCCCGGTCGTCGCGGTCGTCGCCGTAGTCGCGCCAGTCGTCCTCGCCGGGACGCGGCGGGCGGCCCGGATAGTCACGCTCGTTGCGGTCGCGGCTCGACTTGCTGGCGGCCGCAGCAATCGCCGCGATGCCGCCTATGATCAGCACTCCGGCAAGAACGTCACCGCCGTCGATGCCCCGATCGTGATGGTGGCGATAGCGGTGCCAGTCGCCGTAACCGCGGGCCATTGCGGGCGTTGCCGTCAACGAAAGCGCCGCGGCGGCGGCAATGGCCACAGCCGGGCGCGAAACGAAGTTCTTCATGCGATCGTGATCCTCGAAAAGGCGATCTGCCTCGCCCATCCGTCGAAAAATAGGCGGCTCATACTGTCGCAAGCATGAACCGCCTCGCCGTGTATCAGAAGCCGCGGATGCCGTCGATGTCGAGGTCGCGGATGCGCCCGTATTCGACGTCGCAGCTGAACTTGCCGGTATCGTAACCGCGGCGGCCGCGACGGCCGTAGCCGCGCTCATCGACAGCCAGGCGGCCCCTTACCTCGAATCCCCGGCGCCTGTCGCGCACGCGGGTGATGCGGGTAACCTCGGCACGGCCATAGCTGTAGCGGCTCGCCCTGCGCTCGACGGCGCGGACGCACTGGTCGACTGCCGCGCGCGGGTCCATCCCGCGTCCACGATAGCGATAGCCGTAGCGATCGCGGTCGTAGCGACTGTCGTAGCGGCGGTCGCGGTAATCCCAGCGGTCGCGGTCGTTGTCGCTCGCCGCTGCGGCAACGGCGGCGATCCCGCCGATGACGAGGGCGCCTGCGATCACTTCGCCGGCATCGATGCCGCCGTCACGGTCGCGTGCCTGGGCCGGAGTTGCCGTGGAGACCGCCATAGCGCCGGCGGCCACGGTTCCGACCAGTATCTTGCTAAGGGTCTTCATGTCGTCTGGTCCTCTCGGTTGGTCGGGCCGGATTGCCCGATTGCATGCCCTTTCTAGCAGGGCCCCCGTGAGGTGACGCTGAACTGCCGTTGCAGCAGTTGTTAAGGTTTATCGTCTTTTTTATGAACGCCTGTCCTGTGAGGCGGTGGCTCGGGCAGCATTCGCGCCGGCGATCCGGCCGAACACCACCGCGTTGGCGATTGAAGCACCGCCTGCGGCATAGCATTCCCCGAACATGCCCCCCGTCGTCTCGCCTGCCGCGTAGAGGCCGGGGACCGGCGCGTTGTCGGTGCCGAGGACACGCGCTCCGGTGTCGATCCTCAGGCCCGTCCCGGTCCAGCACACGATCGCGGCTCGGATGCGCGCGGCGTAGAACGGCGGTTCCGAGATCGTCCGCAGCATGTCTGGCGGCTTGAAGAAGGCCCGATCCTCGCCATGCGCGACGTCGGCATTGTACTGCGCGACCGTGTTGCGAAGCGCGGCGGCGGGGACTCCCAGCTTGCCGGCAAGCGCGTCGAGCGAGTCGGCGCGCTCGACCAGGCCGTCCGCGACATGATCGAGCAGGCGTTCGGCTTCCCAGTTCGGTGCAGGCCGCTCCGGCGTGCTCTTCGATGCCGCGCGGGAGGCCTCGTCGAAGATCGCGAAACAGTCCCGCTCGGGCTGCGCGTTCATGACCTGCGACAGCACTGAATACTCGATGGTCTCGTCGATGAAGCGCAGGCCCAGGCGGTTCACCATGACCAGCCATCCGGGCAGGTAGACTTCAAGCTCCTTTGCGAAACCCGGCGTCAGGAGGAGCAGCCCCCGGTTGTCGGGATGGCTGATCGCCGCGCCCGCCTTGCGACCCATCGCGATGCCGTCCCCCCGGCACGTATCGGCGCCGATGTACCAGTGAAGGTCGCCGTGACGGGCAGCGTCGGGGTAGAGCGCGGCCAGCATGTCGGGGTTCGCTCCGAAGCCGCCGCTCGCGACGATGACCGAACGGGCGCGCACCGGCTCCCCGGCAACACGGATGCCGCGCACCGCGCCTTCCTCGACCAGCAGGTCCTCGACACGCGTAGACAGCGCGACATCCACTCCGCGCCCGGCGAACGAGCCTTCGAGCGCCTCGGCGATCGCGGCACCCATGCCCGCCGCGCGGTGCCCGCGCCGCACCTTGTCGACGCCCGAGGCATAGAGCCCGTCGGTGTCGAACGCGACGCCGATCCGGCGCAGCCACTCGAACGCGGGCGTCGCATCCTCGCAAAGCCGCCGGACGAGGCCCGGCTCCAGCTTGTACTGGTTGAGCCACATGTAATAGGCGAACATCGCCTCGGGCGTGTCGTCCTCGATCCCGGCTTCTCGCTGGAGCGAGGTTCCCGCCGCGTAGAACACGCCGCCCGAAAGCGCGGTCGAACCGCCGGTGCGGTCCGCCGCTTCCACCACCAGCACGCGCGCGCCCTCCTCCGATGCGGCAGAGGCCGCCGCCAGCCCCGCCCCGCCCGCGCCGATGACGATGACGTCGTAGTCGGTATCGCTCACCCGGCGTCCTCTGCGGCGCGGAAAGCGGCGAGGTCTATGCGCCCGGTCGGCACGAAATCGCGGCGAAGGACGAACTTCTGTATCTTCGTGGCGCTCATCGGCCAGTCGCTTACGAACCGGACGTAGCGCGGGATCTTGTAGCTGGCGATCTGCCCCAGGCAGTGGCGGATCACTTCGGCCTCGGCGACGGTTTCGCCGGGCGCGCATTCTATGAAGGCGGCGGCGACTTCCATCAGCCGCTCATCGGGCACGCCGACCACCTGTGCCATGGCGATGGCCGGGTGGCGCATCAGGAAGCCCTCGATCTCGACGGCCGCGACGTTCTCGCCCCCGATCTTGAGCATGTCCTTGAGCCGCCCTTCGTAGACGAGCCTTCCTCCCGGCCCGATCCGCCCTAGGTCCCCGGTATGCAGCCGGCCCGCATCGTCGACAGCCTTGCGGTTGGCATCCTCGTCCTCGTAATAGCCCGCGAAGATCTGGAAACCGGAAAGGCAGATCTCTCCGGGTTCGCCATCGGGAAGCTCACGGTTCCCGGCATCGCGGATGCTGACCCCCGTTCCGTCGAACACGCGGCCGTTTGTCTCGAACAGCAACTCGGGCGGATCGTCGAGCGGGCTGTAGCAGACGACGCCGGTCGCTTCGGTCAGGCCGTAGCTGTTGACCGGCACCGCGCCTGGAAACGAGGCGGCATAGCGCCGCAGGAGATCGGGCGGCCCGACCACGTGATTGATACGCAGGCGCGACTGGTCGTACTCGGGGAAGCGCGGATGCTGGACCAGCGCGCCGACGATCGTCGGGAAACCCGCGTAGTGGACCGTCGGGCGCTCGCGGATGAGCAGGTCCATCGCGCCGTCGGCATCGAAATGCGACATGCCGATGAAGCAGGCCCCGGCGGCGCGACAGGCGGCCAGCGGCAGGATCGTCGACATGTGGAACAGCGGCAGCGGGTCCCAGACGACGTCCTCTGGCCCCAGCCGGAAGCGTTCGGCCAGCGCCTCGCCGCTGTCGGTCAGCGAGCGATGGGTGAGCATGCAGGCCTTCGGGCGCGACGTGGTGCCCGAGCTGAAGATCATCAGGCCGACATCGTCGGGTTCCACTTCCGCAGCCCTGCGATCGACCTCGTCCGGCGATATCCCCGCCGCGCGTTCGTCAAGCTCCGCAAGCTGCGGCCACGGCCCCTCGCGCGTGTCGCCAAGTTCGTAGATCGAGCGCAGTCGCGGCGCCCCGGCGAGCGGCAAGGCTTGCGCGATGCCGGGCAGCGCTTCCTCGAGCATCGGGCGGTAGTCGCAATGCTCGCGGGCGTGTCCGCCGACGAAGAGCACGTCGATGTCCGCCTTCGGAATGACGTAGGCCAGGTCGTCGGGCCGGTAGCGCGAGTTGAGCAGGACCGCCCGCGCGCCGACCAGCTGGGTCGCATAGTAGAGCACCACGTAGTCGCGGCAGTTGGGCATGAGCACGCCGATATGCTCGCCCCGCGCGACGCCCGCGCCGACAAGGCGCCGCGCCATCTCGCGCACTTCGGCGAGCAGGTCCCGCCAGTTCGAACGCACTCCGTCGAATACGAGCGCGGGAGCCTCGCCGTGAAGGTTCGCGGCGGCGACAAGCGTGCCGCCGACCGTCTTCGGACCGGCGCCGAACCTTGCCGCGCCATTTGCCATCGTGCTCTCCCGGGTATCGTTTCGGGCCGCAGGCTGTCGGGTTCGGCGCGCGCGGTCAAGGCGGGCGTCGCACGCAAAACAAAAGGGCGGCGCGGATCGACCGCGCCGCCCTTCAGGCTTGCGATACAGAGGCCTTATGCCTCTTCGTATTCGACTTCCTCGTTTTCGACCGGACCCGAATCCTGGCCCTTGGCCTCGGTGTCGCGGTCGACGAATTCGATGATCGCCATCTGCGCGGCATCCGATGCGCGGTAGCCCGCCTTGATGATCCGCGTGTAACCGCCGTCGCGACCGGCGTAACGCTCGGCCAGAACCTCGAAAAGCTTCTTTTCCTGCGCGGGATCGAGCAGGCGGCTGTGCGCGAGGCGACGATTCGAAAGACCGCCGCGCTTGGCCAGCGTGATCAGCTTCTCGACGTAGGGACGCAGTTCCTTGGCCTTGGGCAGCGTGGTCTGGATCTGCTCGTGCTTGATGAGCGCGGCGGCCATGTTGCGGAACAGGGCCGTGCGGTGGCCGCTCTTGCGACCGAGCTTGCGCTGCGAAATTCCGTGACGCATTTCAATTCACTCCGTTCGTAAAGGGGCCGTGCGAGGTACCCCGGTACGGGCCGGATTGAGGGGGTCCGGCCCATGCCCCGTTCGTCAGCCGGTCAGCCGAGCAGTTCCTGCTCCAGCTTCTTGGCCATTTCCTCGATGTTCTCGGGCGGCCAGCCCGGGATGTCCATGCCGAGGCGAAGGCCCATCGAGGACAGGACTTCCTTGATCTCGTTGAGCGACTTGCGGCCGAAGTTCGGCGTGCGCAGCATCTCGGCCTCGGTCTTCTGGACCAGATCGCCGATGTAGATGATGTTGTCGTTCTTGAGGCAGTTGGCCGAACGCACCGACAGTTCGAGCTCGTCGACCTTCTTGAGAAGGTAGCGGTTGAGCTGGTTGGTGTCGCTCTCTTCCTGCGCGGGCGCCGCCATGCCGATCATCTGCGGCGCACCGACCGGCGCGATGTCCTCGAAGTGGACGAACAGCGCGAGCTGGTCCTGCAGGATACGCGCGGCATAGGCGACCGCGTCCTCCGGCGTGACGGTGCCGTCGGTCTCGAGCGTCAGGCTCAGCTTGTCGAAGTCGAGCTCCTGCCCGATGCGCGCATTCTCGACCTTGTAGGAAACCTGGCGAACCGGCGAGTAGAGCGAATCGACCGGGATCAGGCCGATCGGCGCATCGACCGGGCGATTCTGGACCGCCGGGACATAGCCCTTCCCGGTGTCGGCGGTGAGCTCCATGTTGAGCGTCGCGCCTTCGTCGAGGTGGCAGATCACGAGATCCTTGTTCATCACCTCGATGTCGCCCGAAACGGCAATGTCGCCTGCCTTCACTTCGGCGGGACCGGTCGCGGAAAGCTGAAGGCGCTTGGGGCCTTCGCCCTGCATCTTGAGCGCGATCTGCTTGACGTTCAGGACGATGTCGGTGACGTCCTCGCGCACGCCGGCGAGCGAGGAGAATTCGTGGAGCACGTTCTCGATCTTGATCGAGGTGATCGCGGCGCCCTGAAGGCTGGAGAGCAGCACGCGGCGCAGCGCGTTGCCGAGCGTCAGGCCGAAGCCGCGCTCGAGCGGCTCGGCGACGAAGGTCGCGCGGCGTTTGGAGTCCGTTCCCGGCTTGATTTCAAGGCTGTTGGGCTTCTTCAGTTCCTGCCAGTTCTTGATGTTGACAGTCATGGACTTCCCCTGGGTTAACTTGCGGTTACGGCCGCGACGCCCGTGCGGGCCGCGGCCGATCCATTCGGGTGGCGGCGCGAGACGGTGCGCCGCCGAAGGACTCGATCAGACGCGGCGACGCTTGGAAGGGCGCACGCCGTTATGCGGAATCGGCGTGACGTCGCGGATCGAGGTGATGGTGAAGCCTACCGCCTGCAGGGCGCGGAGCGCGCTCTCGCGGCCCGAGCCCGGTCCCTTGACTTCGACTTCGAGCGTCCGGACGCCGTGTTCGGCGGCCTTCTTGCCCGCGTCGTCGGCCGCGACCTGCGCGGCGTAGGGAGTGGACTTGCGGCTGCCCTTGAAACCCATCATGCCGGCCGAGGACCAGCTGATGGCGTTGCCCTGGGCGTCGGTGATGGTGACCATCGTGTTGTTGAAGCTGGCATTCACGTGGGCGATGCCGCTCGAGATGTTCTTGCGCTCCCGCCTTTTGATGCGCTGGGGTTCGCGTGCCATGGTATCGGTGTCCTGTCAGATGTCGCGAAAGTTCGAACCTGAAACCCGTGCGTGGGTTCCTGATTACTTCTTCTTGCCGGCGATCGGCTTGGCCTTGCCCTTGCGGGTGCGCGCGTTGGTGTGCGTGCGCTGGCCACGGACCGGAAGGCCCTTGCGGTGACGCAGGCCGCGATAGCAGGCCAGGTCCATCAGTCGCTTGATGTTCATCGCCGTCTCGCGGCGAAGGTCGCCCTCGACCGTGTGATCGGCGTCGATCGTCTCGCGGATCTGGAGGACTTCGGAGTCCGAAAGATCCTGCACGCGGCGGGCATGATCGATACCGAGCTTGTCGGCAATCTCGACCGCCTTGGTGCGGCCGATACCATGAATGTAGGTAAGCGCGATGATCACGCGCTTGTTGGTGGGGATATTGACCCCGGCAATACGAGCCACTTAATTCTCCTGCTCCACAGGGGCTTGCGGAAAGGGCCATTGCGACCGTCCGCGATCCCCTATCTCATCGCGTTGACACCTCGACGAAAACGGTCAGGCCAAATGGAAAAAAGCCCGGTTGGCGCACGCTCATGCTTCCGCCTGCCGGACCTGGCCGTTCCTGTCGTGTGAAAGGCGCGCTTAGAATGATTCGCACAAGCTGTCAACGCCCGGCGAGCCGCGCGGCGTGCGTTGCCTGTCGATACCCGATCGAAGACACCCACCCGTCATGCACGAGCGTATACCTACTATATCGCTCGCGGCTCGTCAAAGGTCCTGCGCGGCGCGGGTCAGCGCCCCTCGAAAGCCTTGTCGAACTCGTCGCTTCCGTCCCGCTCGTCACCCTCGTCGGCCTCGGGCTCCTCGGCGGCGGGCTCATCCGCGATGGGTTCTTCCACAACGGCGTCGTCCCCGGCCCCATCATTCCCGGGGGCGGCTTCCGGCTCGAGAAGCGCCACCGGACCGAACTTGCCCGCAAGGCTGGCAAGCTGGCCGCCGATCACCTGGTCGACCGCCCCCGATATCGGCCCGGCTGGCAGCCGCATGTAGCCGCCAACGACATATTCGACGAGGATGCGCGTGCCATCGCCCTGCGGCTTGAGCATGAAGGTCAGCGTGCCGTTCAGCGCCTCGGACTGGAGCGGCCCCAGCGCGCCCGACAGGCGCAGCGCGCGGTCCTTCTCGATGTAGACGACGCGCATGTGCTCGACGCTGCCGCGCGGCGAAGCACGCGGACTGTCCTCGTTCGGGAGGATTTCGCAGAAACATCCGCCGGCGCGCGTATCGAGCGACAGGTTGCCCGCATCGGCGGTGTAGGTGTGTTCACCGTTCCACCACTCGGACGGCTTCACCAGCACGTCCCACACTTCGCCGGGCGTCGCGGAAACGTCGGCGAGATGGCGGATGACGAAACCCGCGTCCGACTGGCGCTCGACCGCCGCATGCGCCGGGGCGGCGGCGAGGACGGCGACGAATGCCGCGAAGGCTAGCCGCAAGCGCATCAGCCCGCGAGGATCCCTTCGATCGAGGCGGTGACCGCGTCCATGTCCGCCATGCCGTCGATCCGGCGCACGATGCCGCGATCTTCGTAGATCGGCAGGATCGGGGCCGTCTTGGCGTGATACTCGGCAAGGCGCGTACGCACGGTTTCCGCGTTGTCGTCGGGACGGCGCTTGAATTCGGTCGAGCCGCAGCGATCGCAGACACCCGGCTGCTTCGGCTGCTCGAACGTGTCGTGATAGCCCTTGCCGCAGTTCGCGCAGGTGAAGCGGCCGGTGATGCGCTCGACGAGGGCCTCCTCGTCGACGCCCAGCTCGATCACGTGGTCGAGCGTGCGACCGTGTTCGGCAAGGATCGCGTCGAGCGAGGCAGCCTGCTCGGCGGTGCGCGGGTAGCCGTCGAAAATGGCGCCTGCGCCATCGCCCATGACCTTCAGCTCTTCGCTGATCAGCGCCGAGACGATCTCGTCGGAGACGAGTTCGCCGCGCTCCATCACCGCCTTCGCCTGAAGCCCTACGGGCGTTCCCGCCTTGACGGCGGCGCGAAGCATGTCGCCGGTGGAAAGCTGGCGCATGCCGTGGCGATCCATGAGGCGCTGCGCCTGGGTTCCCTTGCCCGCCCCCGGCGGACCAAGCAGGATGATGTTCACCTCTCGTATCCCCCCATGGCAGCCGCGACGCTTAGCGCACCCTGCCCTTCAACTTGGCTTTCTTGATGAGGTCGCCGTACTGGTGGGCCAGCAGGTGCGACTGGATCTGCGTGATCGTGTCGACGGTCACGTTCACCACGATGAGCAGGCTGGTGCCGCCCAGGAAGAACATCGGCAGTCCCGTCTGCGCGATGAAGTACTCGGGCACGATGCAGACCACCGTCAGGTAGGCCGCGCCGATCACCGTGATGCGCGTCAGCACGTAGTCGAGATAGTTGGCGGTATTCTTGCCCGGCCGGATGCCGGGGATGAAGCCGCCGTTCTTCTTGAGGTTCTCCGCCGTGTCCTCCGGATTGAAGACGATCGCGGTGTAGAAGAAGCAGAAGAAGATGATCCCGGCACCGTACAGCAGCATGTAGATCGGCTGCCCGTGCTGAAGGTACTGGTTCAGCGACACCACGAAACCGCCCATCGCGCTGTCGGTCGAGAGCGAGTTGCCCGCGAACTGCGTGATGGTGAGCGGCAGCAGCAGGAGCGAGCTGGCGAAGATCGGCGGGATGACGCCAGCGGTGTTGAGCTTGAGCGGCAGGTGGCTGCGGTCCGCCTGCATCATGCCGCGCTGCGTCGCGCGCTTGGGATACTGGATCAGCAGGCGCCGCTGCGCGCGCTCCATGAAGCAGATGAACAGGATCAGCACGATGATCATCAGCACCAGGCCGACGACGACGAACGGGCTGATCGAGCCGCTGCGCCCGCCCTCGAAGAGGTTGGCGACGAAGGTCGGCATCTGGGCGACGATGCCCGCCATGATGATAAGCGAGACGCCGTTGCCGATCCCGCGCGAAGTTATCTGCTCGCCAAGCCAGAGCAGGAACATCGTACCGCCGACAAGGCTGATGACCGCGCCGACGCGGAACATGTAGCCGGGGTCGACAACCGCCTGCAGCCCGCTCTGCGCGCCGTAGGCCTCGAGGCCCGAAGCGATGAACCAGCCCTGGATCATGCACAGGAACACGGTGCCGTAGCGCGTGTACTGGTTGAGCTTCTTGCGCCCCGCCTCGCCTTCCTTCTTAAGCGCCATCAGCGCCGGATGGAGCGAGGCGGCAAGCTGCACGACGATTGAAGCGGTGATGTAGGGCATGACGCCGAGCGCGATGAGGCTCATGCGCTCGAGGCTGCCGCCCGAAAAGGTGTTGAACAGGTCGAGGATGCCGCCGCGCGTCTGGTCGTACAGATCCTCGAGGATCAGCGGATTGACGCCCGGAAGCGGCACGAAGCTCAGGAACCGGAAGACGATGAGCGCCCCGATCGTGAACCAGATGCGCTTCTTGAGCTCGGTCGCCTTCGAGAAATTGGCGAGACTCAGCGAGCTGGCGAAGTTGTCGGCGCGTGATGCCATCGAACTGGAAAGACCTTAATCCTCAAGGGTGGGACCGCCCATATAGTGTGCGGGCGGCGATGTCGAACCCCCGTCGTCGATTCCCGCGCAGGCTGCGGCTATCGACACCGCACACCTCTGCGGACGACGGGACGCCCCTGCATCGCGCAGCGGCGCACCCCGCTTATTCGGCTGCCGCTTCTTCGCTGGCGGGCGCGGTGGCTTCCACGGAGCCGCCGGCCTTCTCCACGGCCTCGCGCGCGCCCTTCGACACGCCGGCGACCTTGAAGGTGGCCTTGGCCGAGAACTCGCCCTTGCCGAGCAGGCGGACGCCGTCCTTGCCGCCGCGCGCCAGGCCCGCAGCCTTCAGCGCGTCGTGATCGATGGTCGAGCCGGCATCGAGCTTGCCCGCGTCGATCGCCTTCTGGATCATGCCGAGGTTCACTTCGGCGTAGTCCTTGGCGAACTGCTTGTTGTTGAAGCCGCGCTTCGGGATCCGCATGTGGAGCGGCATCTGACCGCCCTCGAAGCCGTTGACCGAGACGCCCGAACGCGATTTCGCGCCCTTCTGGCCACGGCCGCCGGTCTTGCCCTTGCCCGAGCCGATGCCCCGGCCGATGCGCATGCGCCGGTGGCGGGCGCCCTCGTTGTCGCGGATGTCGTTGAGTTTCATGTCGTGCACTCGCTTTCGCTTTGTTCGCGCTGGATGGAAAGGCGGCCCGTTAGCCGATACGGCGCGCCGTGTCACCCCCTATTGCGGCCATGCCCGATACCGGGGAGATGCGGCGCGTGCGAGGCGCACTGTCGCCCCGGCCATCGTAACCTCGCGTTAACCATCGGAGCGCATAGCGGCAGGCGGGGAACAAGGGGATTCGGTGTGAACGCAACCATCGCTGCTGCCGGTCCGGAAACGATCGCCGGGGAAACGCCGGCGCCGACGCGCGCCCGCGCGCTGCATCCCGCGGCGGTCTTCGCGATCCTGCTGGTCGTCGCGGTGGCGCTGCGGTTCGATACCTTCGGCGATCCCAACCTCCACGGCGACGAGGTGTTCTACCACACCGTCGGCATCGCCATGCATCACGGCGCGGTGCCATACGTCGATGTCTGGGACCGCAAGCCCTTCGGACTTTTCGTACTGTTCTGGCTGATCGCCGCGTTCTCCGAAGCGCCGCTGGCCTACCAGATTGCCGCCACGCTGTTCGCCGCCGGTACCGCCTGGTGCATCGCCGCCATGGCACGAAGCTGGACGGGCGCTCAGGGCGCGCTGCTGGCGGGCGTCGTCTACCTCCTATGGCTTGCGCCGCTGCAGGGTTTCGGCGGCCAGAGCCCCGTGTTCTACAACCTGTTCATCGCCGGTGCCGCGCTGCTCGTCTGGCGCGCGTTGCCCGCGCTTCGCGAAGGCCGCGTGCCGCGTTCGGTCCTGCTCGCGATGCTCGTCGCCGGAGCAGGAATCACGCTCAAGACGACGGCATTGTTCGAAGCCGCGTTCCTCGGCCTCCTGGGCATCTGGACGCTGTGGCGCGCCGGCGTTGCGCCGCGCAGGCTGTCTCAAACGGCCGTGACCTGGGCGGCGATCGGCGCTGCGCCCGCGCTCGCCATCGCGCTGGGGTACGCAGCCATCGGGCACTGGCCCGAATACTGGCACGCGATGGTCACTTCCAATCTCGACAAGCAGCCTCACCTGCTGACCTCGCTCGTGCGCGGCAAGTTCATGGCGCTGGCCCTCGCCCCGGTCGCGCTGCTGGCGATCCTGGGGCTGGCCCGGCAGGAACGCGATGGTCGCCGCTTCACGCTGCTCTGGCTGGCTGCCGGCATCGTCGGCCTCGTCGCGGTCCCCAACTTCTACCTGCACTACGCGATCCCGCTGCTAGTGCCGCTGTGCCTTGCCGCAAGCGCCTTCCTGTCGCGCGGCGTGCTCGGCATCGGAGCGGTAATCGCGCTCGCCGTGTTCGGCTTCCAGATCACCTCGCCCTTCCAGTACGGGCACGCGGCGCAGTCGCGCGCGGCGATCGAGCGCCTGGCGCAAGGCGTCCGCGAGCATGTCGGGAGCGGTCCGCTGCTGCTTTACGATGCGCCGCCGCAGCTCTACCGCCTGACCGGGCAGCCGATGGCGACGCCGCTCGTTTTCCCGACGCACCTGTCGCACGACATCGAGCGCGACACGAGCCACCTTTCGACGCTGGGCGAGACGAAGCGCGTCCTGGCGCTGAGGCCCGGCGCGGTGGTCATGGCGCATCCGCTGCGTAACGGTCCGGTCAACGAACAGACCCACCGCCGCGTCCTCGCCTACGTCGGCGAGAACTGCCGCCTCGTCGACATGGTCCGCACGCCCGAACGCCAGCGCACCGACACCATCGCGGTGTGGGGCGACTGCCGCCGCTGAACCTTTGCGCCGAAACGAAAAGGCCCCGGCGTTTCCACCGGGGCCTTCTCAATTACGCTGTAACCCTCGCTCAGTCGGCGACGACTTCGACGAGGTGCGGGATCTTGGCGATCGCGCCGCGAACTTCGGGAGTGTCCTGAAGCTCGACGGTCTTGTGCATCTTGCCGAGGCCGAGGCCCGCGAGGACCTTGCGCTGGCTCTCGGGCCGACGGATCGGCGAGCCGACCTGGCGGATCGTGATCGTGCTGTTCTTGGCCATGGTCCTTACTCCGCGATGGCTTCGGCGTCGGCCTGGGCCTCCGCCTCGTTCGCGCCGCCACGGCCGAGCAGGTCGGCGACCTTCTTGCCGCGACGCTGCGCGACCGACTTCGGCGAAGTCTGGTCGGTGAGCGCGTCGAAGGTGGCGCGGATCATGTTGTAGGGGTTCGAGGTGCCGACCGACTTGGTCACGACGTCGGAGACGCCCAGGCTCTCGAAAACGGCGCGCATCGGGCCGCCGGCGATGATGCCGGTACCGGCGGGCGCCGTGCGGACATTGACCTTGCCCGCACCGAACCGGCCCTTGCCGTCGTGGTGGAGCGTGCGGCCTTCCTTGAGCGGGACGCGGATCATCTTCTTCTTGGCCGACGCGGTCGCCTTGGTGATCGCCTCGGGAACCTCGCGGGCCTTGCCGTGGCCGAAGCCGACGCGGCCCTTGCCGTCACCCACGACGACCAGCGCGGCGAAACCGAAGCGCTTGCCGCCCTTCACCGTCTTGGAGACGCGGTTGATGTGGACGAGCTTCTCGATCAGCTCCTCGCCGTCGTCGTCGCCACCGCGACCGCCACGGCGATCGTCCCGGCCGCGACCGCGACCGCGGCCACCGCCGCGACCGCCACGGTCGCCCCGATCCCCGCGCGGGCCACGCTCGCGCGTTTCCTGCGGGGCGCCGCCCTGCGGGTGTTCCTGAGAGACCTTCTTCTCGGTCAGGTTCTCGGCTGCTTCGGCCGTCTGGTTGTTATCGTCTGCCATCATCAGAACTCCAGTCCGCCTTCACGCGCGGCGTCGGCCAGCGCCTTGACGCGGCCATGGAACAGGAAACCGCCGCGATCGAACACGACGCTGGTCACGCCCGCCTTCTTGGCGGCCTCGGCCAGGTCCTTGCCCACCTTGGCGGCGGCATCGACGTCGGCGCCCTTGCCGCCCAGCGTGTTCGCTGCGGCGATCGTGCGGCCCTGCGCATCGTCGATGATCTGCGCGTAGATGTGGCGGCCGGTGCGGTGCACCGAAAGCCGCGGGCGGTCGCCGGAACGCGCTCTAAGCGCGGTGCGGACGCGACGGCGGCGGCGGTCGAAAAGGGAAAGCTTGGCCATCTTACTTCTTCTTCCCTTCCTTGCGGAAGACGTATTCGCCGCGGTACTTGATGCCCTTGCCCTTGTAGGGTTCGGGCTTGCGCCAGCGACGGATCTCGGCGGCGAGCTGGCCGACCTGCTGCTTGTCGATGCCCGAGATTTCCACCGTGGTGTTGTCGGGCGTCTTGACCTCGATGCCCTCGGGCACGTCGATGTCGACATCGTGGCTGTAGCCGAGCTGAAGCTTGAGCTTCTTGCCCTGCGCCTGCGCACGATAACCGACGCCGGAGATCTCAAGCGTCTTGGTGAACCCTTCGGTCACACCTTCGACGAGGTTCGATACGAGGGTACGCTGCATGCCCCAGTGGCTGCGCGCTTCCTTGCTGTCGTTCGCCGGCTGGACCACGATCCCGTCGTCGCCCATTTCATAGGAGACGAGATCGGACAGGCCCATGGTCAGGGTGCCCTTGGGGCCCTTGACCGAAAGCTGGCCGTCCTTGAGATCGGCGGTCACGCCATTCGGGATGGCAACCGGCTTCTTGCCGATGCGGCTCATCAGAACACCTCCGCCAGCACTTCGCCGCCGACGTTCTCGGTGCGCGCTTCGTTGTCCGAAAGCACGCCCCGGGGCGTCGAGACGATGGTGATGCCAAGGCCGTTGCGCACGATCGGGAGCTCCTTGCTGCCCGAATAGACGCGGCGGCCCGGCTTGGAGACACGGGCGAGGTGCTTGATCGCGGGCTCGCCCTCGAAATACTTCAGTTCGATCCGCAGCTGCTTGTGCTTGCCGGTATCGTCCTCGCTGAAGCCGCGGATGTAGCCCTCGCGCTGGAGGACTTCGAGCACGCGGGCGCGCAGCTTGGACGCGGGCGACAGGACGGAGTCCTTCTTCGCCTGCTGGCCGTTGCGGATGCGGGTGAGCATGTCACCCAGGGGATCGGTCATCGCCATTCGGTTTTACCCCTTACCAGCTCGACTTCGTGACGCCGGGGATCATGCCCTTGTTGGCAAGGTCCCGCAGCTCGACGCGGCAGAGGCCGAACTTGCGATAGTAGCCGCGCGGGCGGCCGGTGGTGGCGCAGCGATTGCGCACGCGGGTCGGATTCGCGTTGCGCGGAATCTCGGCCATCTTGAGACGCGCGATGAGACGCTCGGTCTCGTCGAGCGACTTGTCGTTCGCGATAGCCTTCAGCTTCGCGTACTTGTTCGCGTACTTCTTCACGAGCTTCTTGCGACGCTCGTTCTTGTTCACGGAACTCAGTTTCGCCATGGACTTAAGCTCTCTTTGCTTTGCTAGCGTTCAACGGACCGCTCACGCGGCCTGCTTTTCTTCGGCGGCTTCCGCCGGGAACGGGAAACCGAACAGGCGCAGCAGTTCGCGCGCTTCCTCGTCGGTCTTCGCGGTGGTGGTCACGATGATGTCCATACCGCGCACCTTCTCGATCCTGTCGTAGCTGATCTCCGGGAAGATGATCTGCTCCTTGAGGCCCATCGCGTAGTTGCCGCGACCGTCGAACGACTTCGGGTTGAGCCCGCGGAAGTCGCGGATGCGGGGCATCGCGATGGTGATCAGGCGGTCGAGGAATTCGTACATGCGTTCGCGGCGCAGGGTGACCTTGCAGCCGATCGGCATGCCCTCGCGCAGCTTGAACTGCGCGATCGACTTCTTCGCCTTGGTGATGACCGGCTTCTGGCCGGCGATCAGTTCCATTTCCTCGGCGGCGGTCTGGACCTTCTTCTTGTCCTGGCTCGCCTCGCCGACGCCCATGTTGAGCGTGATCTTCTCGATACGCGGGACTTCGAGGTGGTTCTTGTAGCCGAACTTCTCGGTCATCGCCTTGACGATCTGCTCGTCGTAGCGGGCGCGCATGCGCGGAGTGTACTTGTCAGCCATCGATGGTCTCCCCGGACTTGACGGCGACACGGACCTTCTTTCCGTCGCGCTCCTCGAAGCGGACGCGGGTGGGCTTGCCGTCCTTGGGATCGGCGACGGCGACCTTGCCGATCGCCATCGGTGCGGGCGCGCGGTCGATGCCGCCCTGCGGGTTAGCCTGCGTGGGCTTGCGGTGGCGGGTCGCGACGTTGATGCCCTCGACCAGGACCTTGCCTTCCTTCGGCATGACCTGGAGGACGGTGCCGGTACGGCCCTTGTCCTTGCCCGAGCGCACGACGACGCTGTCGCCCTTCTTGATCTTCGCGGCAGCCATTACAGCACCTCCGGAGCGAGCGAGATGATCTTCATGAAGCCCTTGCCGCGCAGTTCGCGGACGACGGGGCCGAAGATACGGGTGCCGATGGGCTCCTCGCTCTTGTTCACGAGGACCGCGGCGTTGCTGTCGAAGCGGATCACGCTGCCGTCGGGACGGCGAACGTCCTTCTTGGTGCGCACGATCACGGCGCGGTGCACGTCCCCCTTCTTCACGCGGGCGCGCGGCTGCGCTTCCTTCACCGACACGACGATGACGTCGCCGACGCCCGCGACACGGCGCTTCGACCCGCCCAGCACCTTGATACACTGGACGCGCTTTGCGCCGCTGTTGTCCGCGACGTCGAGATTGGATTGCATCTGGATCATCGATCCGGTTCCTTCTCACTGGCTTGCCGGAACGGTGTCCGGCAGTTCCAAAAAACTATCTCAGTTGCCTGCGGCCTCGACTTCGAGATCGGCTTCGAGGGCGGCGACCTGACCGGCCTGGATGCGGTCGAGGACCTCCCAGGTCTTGGTCTTGGAGATCGGCTTGGTCTCCTGGATGCGCACGCGCTCGCCCATCTTGTAGGCATTGTCGGCATCGTGCGCGTGGTACTTCTTCGAACGGCGGATGATCTTGCCGTAAAGCGGGTGCTTCACGCGCCGTTCGACGAGCACCGTGACGGTCTTGTCGGTCTTGTCGGAGACCACGGTCCCGATCAGAACACGTTTGGGCATCGGGTCCTCCTTTACGCCTTGGCCGCTTCGCGCGCGCGTTCGGACTGCAGCGTCCGGATACGGGCGATGTCGCGGCGGACTTCCTTGATGCGCGCCGGGCGTTCGAGCTGGTTGGTCGCCGCCTGGAAACGCAGGTTGAACTGTTCGCGCTTAAGGTCGGTCAGCTCCTGCGAAAGCTGGTCGTCGCTCTTGGCGCGGAAATCTTCGGTACGGTTCGCCATCGTCACGCTCCCAGGTGCGAGGTGTCGCCGAGGCGGGCAACGACCTTGGTCTTGATCGGCAGCTTCATCGCGGCGCGCTCGAAGGCCTCGGCCGCGAGCGGGCCGGAGACACCGTCGAGCTCGAACAGGATGCGGCCCGGCTTCACGCGGGCGGCCCAGTATTCGACCGAACCCTTGCCCTTGCCCTGACGGACCTCGGCGGGTTTCTTCGACACCGGAACGTCCGGGAAGATGCGGATCCACAGGCGACCCTGGCGCTTGATGTGGCGCGTGATCGCACGGCGCGCGGCCTCGATCTGGCGTGCGGTGACGCGCTCGGGCTCGAGCGCCTTGAGGCCGTACGAGCCGAAGTTCAGCTCGGTGCCGCCCTTGGCGTCGCCCTTGATCCGGCCCTTGAAGGCCTTGCGGAACTTGGTTTTCTTCGGTTGCAGCATTGCTCTTACCCTGTCCTAGCCTCAGCGCGCCGGACGCACGCCGGAGGTCTGGGCCTCCATCATGAGACGGTCCTGGGCCATCGGATCGTGGCCGAGAATCTCGCCCTTGAAGATCCAGACCTTGATGCCGATGATCCCGTAGGCGGTCAGCGCCTCGGCTTCGGCGTAATCGACGTTGGCGCGCAGCGTGTGGAGCGGGACGCGACCTTCGCGGTACCATTCCACGCGGGCGATCTCGGCACCGCCGAGACGGCCGCCGCAGACGATCTTGATGCCTTCCGCACCAAGCCGCAGCGCGGACTGCACCGCCCGCTTCATCGCGCGGCGGAAGGCCACGCGGCGGACGAGCTGGTCGGCAACGCCCTGCGCGACGAGCTTGGCGTCGATCTCGGGCTTGCGGATCTCGACGATGTTCAGCTTCACTTCGCTGTCTGTCATGTCCGACAGCTTCTTGCGCAGCTTCTCGATGTCGGCGCCCTTCTTGCCGATGATGACACCGGGGCGCGCGGCATAGATCGAGATGCGGCACAGCTTGGCCGGGCGCTCGATCACGACCTTCGAGATCGCCGCCTGCGGCATCGTCTCGATGATGTACTTGCGGATCTTGAGGTCTTCCTCAAGCAGACGGCCGTAGTCGCGGCCTTCCGCGTACCAGCGGCTGTCCCACGTGCGGTTGATCTGCAGCCTGAGGCCGATCGGATTGCTCTTCTGACCCATGGCTTACGCCTCCTCGACTTCGCGGACCACGATGCGCAGCCGGCTGAACGGCTTCAGGATGCGGGTCGACTTGCCGCGACCGCGCGCATGCCAGCGCTTCATGGTGATGGACTTGCCAACGCTGGCTTCGGCCACGACGAGCGCGTCGACGTCCAGGTTGTGGTTGTTTTCCGCGTTCGCGATCGCAGAGGCGAGGACCTTCTTCGCGTCCTGCGCCATCGCGCGCTTCGAGAAGGAGAGGATGTTCATCGCATCCTCGGCCTTCTTGCCACGGATCAGGCCGGCGACCAGGTTCAGCTTCTGGGCCGAACCACGGATCGTCGTGCCGACGGCCAGCGCCTCGTTCTCGGCGACGCGGCGGGGTGCCTTCTGCTTGCTCATCAGCGCTTGCCCTTCTTGTCGGCGACGTGGCCGGGGAAGCTGCGCGTGGGCGCGAACTCGCCGAGCTTGTGGCCGACCATGTCCTCGTTGACGGACACGGGGATGAACTTCTGGCCGTTGTAGACGCTGAACGTCAGGCCGACGAATTGCGGCAGGATCGTCGAGCGCCGCGACCAGGTCTTGATCGGGCCGGCGCGGGTGCCTGCATCCTGGGCGGTCTCCGCCTTCTTCAGGAGGTGCAGATCGACGAAGGGGCCTTTCCAGACGGAACGTGCCATTATCGCTTACCTCTTCTTCTTCGCGTGGCGCGAACGGATGATCATCTTGTCCGTCTGCTTGTTGTGACGGGTGCGCGCACCCTTGGTCGGCTTGCCCCACGGGGTGACCGGGTGACGGCCGCCCGAAGTCCGGCCCTCGCCACCGCCGTGCGGGTGGTCGACCGGATTCTTGGCGACGCCGCGGGTCAGCGGACGACGGCCCTTCCAGCGCGTGCGGCCGGCCTTGCCGAAGTTCTGGTTCTGGTTGTCGGGGTTCGAAACCGCCCCGACCGTGCCCATGCAGTCGCCGCGCACGTAGCGCTGCTCGCCCGAGTTGAGGCGGACGATGACGAGGCCGCGGTCGCGACCGACGATCTGCACGTAGGTACCCGCCGAACGCGCGATCTGGCCGCCCTTGTTGGGCTTCATCTCGACGTTGTGGCAGATCGTGCCGACCGGCATCTGCGACAGGAGCATCGCGTTGCCGGGCTTCACGTCGGTCTTCTCGCCGGCGACGACGCTGTCGCCCACGGCAAGGCGCTGCGGCGCGATGATGTAGGCCTGCTCGCCGTCATCGTACTTGATCAGCGCGATGAACGCGGTGCGGTTGGGATCGTACTCGATCCGCTCGACGGTGGCCGAGACGTCCCACTTGCGACGCTTGAAGTCGATGTAGCGGTACTTCTGCTTGTGCCCGCCCGCGATGCCGCGGCTGGTCACGTGGCCCTTGTTGTTGCGGCCGCCGGTCTTGCGCTTGCCTTCGGTCAGCGCCTTGACGGGCTTGCCCTTCCACAACGCCGACTTGTCGACGAGGATCAGACCTCGCCGGCCGGGGCTGGTGGGGTTGTAGTTCTTGAGTGCCATCGTCCGGTCCTCAGATTCCGCTGGTGACGTCGATGGACTGGCCCTCGGCCAGCGTCACGATCGCCTTCTTCACGTCGTTGCGCTTGTAGGGCTTGCCCTTCCAGCGCTTCGTCTTGCCCTTCTGGGTGATCGTGTTCACGCCCGTCACCTTGACGTCGAACAGCGCCTCGACCGCAGCCTTGATCTCCGGCTTGGTCGCGCTGTCGGCAACGCGGAAGACGACCGCGTTGTGCTCGGACAGCAGCGTCGACTTCTCGGTGATGTGCGGCGCGACGATCACGTCGTAGTGGCGCGTGTCCACGCCTTCCGCCTTGTTCGCCTTAGCCATCAGTTAGACCCTCCCGGGAGGGCGAACCGCGCCTCCAGTTTCTCGACCGCGGCGCGCGTCAGCACCAGCGTGTCATGCTTGAGGATGTCGTAGACGTTCGCGCCGACCGCAGGCAGGACGTTGACATCGACGAGGTTGCCGGCCGCGCGGGCGAAGCCCTGGTCGACCTGCTCGCCGTCGATGACGAGGACCTTGCGGCCCCAGCCCGCCTTCTTGAACTGGCCGGCGAGCGCCTTGGTCTTGGCATCCTTCACGTCGAGGCTGTCGACGACCACGAGGCCGTCCTTCGCCTTGGCGGAAAGCGCCATCTTGAGGCCGAGCGCGCGAACCTTCTTGTTCAGCGACTGCTCGAACTCGCGCTTGCGGGCGCCGTGCGCCTTGCCGCCGCCGACAAAGATCGGGGCCTTGCGGTCGCCGTGGCGAGCCGTGCCGCCGCCCTTCTGGCGACCGAACTTCTTGCCGGTGCGCGCAACGTCCGAACGCTCGCGCGTCGGGCGGGCGGTGCCGCGGCGGTTCTCGAGCTGCCAGGTGACGACACGGTGCAGGATGTCGGCGCGCGGCTCGAGGCCGAACACGTCATCCGAAAGCTCGATGTCGTTCTTGCCGGCAGACCCGTCGAGATTGAGGACCTTGACCTTCACGATTAGCCCTCCTGGCCTTCGGTCGCCTCGGGCGCCGCGGTATCTTCCGCGGGCGTCTCGGGCGCGTCGTTGCTGTTGTTGTCGCCACCGGCCTGCTTCAGCCCGGCGGGATAGGGCGCGTCGGCGTGGCGCGAGACCTTCACCGCGTCCTCGACGGTCAGCCAGGTGTTCTTCGAACCCGGAACCGAACCCTTGACGAAGATCAGGCCGCGCTCGTCGTCGACGCGGACGATCTCGAGGTTCTGCTGCGTGCGCATGCGGTCGCCCATGTGGCCGGCCATCTTCTTGTTCTTGAAGACCTTGCCGGGATCCTGGCGGTTACCGGTCGAACCGTGCGAACGGTGCGAGAGGGAGACGCCGTGGGTGGCACGCAGGCCCCCGAAGCCCCAGCGCTTCATCGGACCAGCAAAGCCTTTGCCCTGCGTGTGGCCGGCAACGTCGACGAGTTGGCCGGGCACGAAGTGCGAGGCGGCGATCGTCGCGCCTACGTCGAGCAGCGCGTCGTCGGCGACGCGGAACTCGGCGACCTTCATCTTCAGGGGAACTTCCGCCTTCGCGAAATGCTCGCGCTGCGGCTTGTTCACGTTCTTCTGCTTCGCCGTGCCGGCACCGAGCTGCACCGCGACGTAGCCGTCACGATCCTCGGTGCGGACGGAAACGACCTGGCAATCCTCAAGCGACAGGACGGTGACCGGCACGTGCCGTCCATCGTCCTGGAAGAGGCGGGTCATTCCCACTTTCTTGGCGATCACGCCGGTACGCATGACCAAAACTCCTAAAACAGAGGCACACGAGGCCCATCCCCGCGTGCTTGCCAGCCCTGGTTCGTGATGCGCGCCCCGTCCGGGCTGATTGCCGCGCGGCACCGGTACCGGCACCTGCGGCGAGACGGGGGACGCTTGCCCGGCGATGCCCGAAGGCGGTGCCGGAGGTATCCCTGTGTCTGCGGGTCCCTGCCTGGGCGGGAACCCGGGGCCACTTGCGCGACCCCGAAAATTCGGTCCGGTCGGTTAACGTCCGACCGGGCGGACGGAAGCCCCCGCCTTAGCGAGAGCTTCGGCAAATTGGCTCAGGCCAACTTGATCTCGACGTTCACGCCGGCGGCCAGGTCGAGCTTCATCAGCGCATCGACGGTCGTGGCGTTGGGCTGCACGATGTCGAGCAGCCGCTTGTACGTACGCACCTCGAACTGCTCGCGCGACTTCTTGTCGATGTGCGGACCGCGGTTCACGGTGAACTTCTCGATCTTCGTCGGCAGCGGAATGGGGCCCCGGATAAGAGCGCCGGTACGGCGCGCGGTGTCCGCGATCTCGCCGGTCGCCTGATCCAGCACGCGGTGGTCGAATGCCTTGAGGCGAATGCGGATGTTCTGAGCTTCCATGTCCACTTACCGATGCGAAAGAGCCACGAGACGGTTGCCCGCCCCAAAAAAAACAAAGGCCCGCCCCGCTGCTGTCCGGTTACCCGGGAACGGGCGGCCCTTGCCGAATTTCGTTTCGAACAAGACGAATCTCGTTCGGGAGCCGCGCCTATACGTATCAGCGACGAGTCTGACAACCCCCGATTTGGGCCATTTTTCGATTGGCCGCACAAAGCCCGCACCGCAGGGAAATATTGGCCCTGCCTGCCCCTCAGACCTCGCGCATCTGGTAGTGGGCGGGAATACGCAATCCCGCGGCTGCGATCTCACCGACAAGTTCGTCAGACATGCAGGTCAGCTCCTCGCGGAACGCACGCTCTCTCCACAGGTGTGCCCCGGCAAACCTGCTCCGCGCAAAGGCTAACCCAGCCGTGCCCTTCTTCGACGTGTCGTGGTAGCAGAAGCCCGGCCTGCGCTCGTTGAACGAACCCGCCGCGCTGTCTTCGGCGGAAAAGCTCTCGCGGTATCCGCCGATCACCATGATGTAATAGGGGTCGGGAAAGACCTTGTTCTTGGGCATTCGAATTTCGACAGGAAAGAACTGGTGAACGCCGGGCTCAAGCCGTTCGACAATGGCCTTGAAGGCCTCGTCTGTCGCCAGGATCTTGTCGCTCAACATCACTAGCGCCCCCAGCTGGTCGTAAGTCTTCTGGGTGTCGAAGTGCCGGGGCGGTTCATGCGGCTCGATGGGCGAAAGCGGCGGCTTTTCAGACGCCGAAACCGTGCCCGATTCCTTGACGAACTTATCAACGGCATAGCCCATATAGCGAAGCGCCCCTCGCGGACCTTCACCGAAAGGCGCCTGCTGGCTGGCCGGCATCGATTCCAGAAAATGTCCTTTCAGACTGTCGGTCCACCCTTCGAAGTCCCCGTCAGGCCAGAATTCGCCGAAGCCCTTCGGCAATGCCATTCCCCAGACCATGACGCTCCCTTCCAGGTCCAATTCGAAGACACAGCAGATTCACTGGCTCGGCCACACCATGCCACCGGTGGGTTTGAAGAATCTTGAAAGTCCAAAGGAAAAGGCCCGGCTCTCCGTGGAGAACCGGGCCCAAAATCCTTGTCGTCAGCCGGAGCTGGTGTCGGATCACTTGGTGATCTTCGACACCACCCCCGAACCGACGGTGCGGCCGCCTTCGCGGATAGCGAAGCGGAGACCGTCGTCCATGGCGATCGGCGCGATCAGCTTGACCGAGATCGTGACGTTGTCGCCGGGCATGACCATCTCGGTGCCCTCGGGCAGGATGACCTCGCCCGTCACGTCGGTCGTGCGGAAGTAGAACTGCGGACGATAGTTCGCGAAGAACGGCGTGTGACGGCCGCCCTCGTCCTTCGAAAGCACGTAGACTTCCGCGTCGAACTCGGTGTGCGGCGTGATCGAGCCGGGCTTGCAGAGAACCTGGCCACGCTCGACGTCCTCACGGCCGACGCCGCGAAGCAGCGCACCGATGTTGTCGCCCGCTTCGCCCTGGTCGAGCAGCTTGCGGAACATCTCGACGCCGGTGACGACGGTCTTCTGGGTGTCCTTGAGGCCGACGATCTCGACTTCCTCGCCAACCTTGACGATGCCGGTCTCGACACGGCCGGTGACGACGGTGCCGCGGCCCGAGATCGAGAACACGTCCTCGACGGGCATCAGGAACGCCTTGTCGGTCGGACGCGGCGGCTGCGGGATCGACTCGTCGACGGCGGCCATCAGCTCGAGGATCTTTTCCTTGCCGATGTTGTCGTCGCGGCCCTCGAGGGCGGCGAGCGCCGAACCGGCGACGATGGGAATGTCGTCGCCCGGGAAGTCGTACGAGCTGAGCAGCTCGCGAACTTCGAGCTCGACGAGCTCGAGCAGTTCCTCGTCGTCGACCTGGTCGACCTTGTTGAGGAACACGACGAGCGCCGGCACGCCGACCTGGCGGGCGAGCAGGATGTGCTCGCGGGTCTGCGGCATCGGGCCGTCGGCGGCGTTGACGACGAGGATCGCGCCGTCCATCTGCGCCGCGCCGGTGATCATGTTCTTCACGTAGTCGGCGTGGCCGGGGCAGTCGACGTGCGCGTAGTGGCGGTTCTCGGTCTCGTACTCGACGTGGGCGGTCGAGATCGTGATGCCGCGCTCGCGCTCTTCGGGAGCCTTGTCGATGTTCGCGAAATCGACGGCTTCGCCGAAGCCGGCCTCGGCCAGAACCTTGGTGATCGCGGCGGTCAGCGTGGTCTTGCCGTGGTCGACGTGACCGATGGTGCCGATATTGCAGTGCGGCTTGTTCCGCTCGAATTTTGCCTTAGCCATTCTACAAACCTTCTTTTCGTTAAGATTGATACTGCGGGAATTAGGCGGCACCCGCTGAATCGAGCGCCGCCCCTAGACGACCCTTGCCGATCAGGCAAGCTTCTCCTTGACCTCGGCCGCGACGTTCGCCGGGACCTCGTCGTAATGCGAGAACTGCATCGTGTACTGCGCGCGCCCCTGCGTGAAGGAACGCAGCTGGTTCACGTAGCCGAACATGTTCGCGAGCGGCACGTGGGCGTCCACCACCTGCGCGTTGCCGCGCGTGTCGGTGCCCTGGATCTGGCCACGGCGGGAGTTGAGGTCGCCGATGACGTCGCCCATGAACTCCTCGGGAGTCACGACCTCGACCTTCATGATCGGCTCGAGCAGCTTGATGCCGGCCTTCTCGGCCGCTTCGCGCATCGCGCCGCGCCCGGTGATCTCGAAGGCGACCGTGCTCGAGTCGACGTCGTGGTACGCGCCGTCGATCAGGCGGATCGTGAAGTCGATGATCGGGAAGCCGATGAGGTAGCCGCTTTCGGCCTGCTCGCGCATGCCCTTCTCGACCGACGGGATGTACTCGCGCGGGATGTTGCCGCCCTTGATCTCGTCCTCGAAGATGACACCCTGGCCGCGCTCGCCCGGCGAGACCACGACCTTGGCGCGACCGAACTGGCCCGAACCGCCCGACTGCTTCTTGTGCGTGTAGTCGACCTCGACTTCACGGCCGAGACTTTCGCGGTAGGCCACCTGCGGCGCGCCGACGTTGGCTTCGACCTTGAACTCGCGCTTCATGCGATCGACGAGGATGTCGAGGTGAAGCTCGCCCATGCCCTTGATGATCGTCTGGCCCGATTCGTGATCGGTCGACACGCGGAACGAGGGGTCCTCGGCCGCGAGGCGCGAAAGCGCGACGCCCATCTTTTCCTGGTCGGCCTTGGTCTTGGGTTCGACCGAAAGCTCGATGACCGGGTCGGGGAACTCCATCCGCTCGAGGATGATCGGAGCCGAGGTGGCGCACAGCGTGTCGCCGGTGGTCGTCTCCTTGAGGCCCGCGATGGCGACGATGTCGCCGGCCGATGCCTCGTCGATGTCCTCGCGGTTGTTCGAGTGCATGAGCAGCATGCGCCCGACCTTTTCCTTCTTGTCCTTCACCGAGTTCAGTACCTGGCCCTTGGCGAGCTTGCCCGAATAGATGCGGCAGAAGGTTAGCGAGCCGACGAACGGGTCGTTCATGATCTTGAACGCGAGCGCGGAGAACGGCGCCTCATCGTCGGACGGACGCGTCTCTTCCTTGTCGCTATCGGGCAGGACGCCCTTGATCGCCGGAACGTCGGTCGGCGCGGGCATGTAGTCGACGACGGCGTCGAGCAGGGGCTGCACGCCCTTGTTCTTGAACGCCGAGCCGCACAGGACCGGGACGAATGCACGGTCGAGCGTACCCTTGCGGATGAGGCGCTTGAGCGTCGCCGCGTCGGGCTCCTGGCCCTCGAGGTAGGCTTCCATCACGTCGTCGTCCTGCTCGACCGCGGTCTCGACGAGCTGCTCGCGATACTCGGCGGCCTTGTCGGCGAGGTCGGCGGGGATGTCGACGTAGTTGAAGGTCGCGCCCAGGCTCTCGTCTTCCCAGACGATGCCGCGCATGTTCACGAGGTCGACCACGCCCTTGAGGTCGCTCTCCGCGCCGATCGGCAGGTAGAGCACCAGCGGCTTGGCGCCGAGGCGGTCGATGATCGACTGCACGCAGTAGTAGAAGTCCGCACCGGTGCGATCGAGCTTGTTGATGAAGCACATGCGGGGCACGCCGTACTTGTCGGCCTGGCGCCACACCGTCTCGGACTGGGGCTCGACGCCCGCGACACCGTCGAAGACCGCGACCGCGCCGTCGAGCACGCGCAGCGAACGCTCGACTTCAATGGTGAAGTCGACGTGGCCCGGAGTGTCGATGATGTTGATGCGGTGCTCTTCGCCCTGGCCGTCCTCGGCCTTCCAGAACGTGGTCGTCGCGGCAGACGTGATGGTGATGCCGCGCTCCTGCTCCTGCTCCATCCAGTCCATCGTGGCGGCGCCGTCGTGGACTTCGCCGATCTTGTAGGACTTGCCGGTATAATAGAGGATGCGCTCGGTCGTCGTGGTCTTGCCGGCGTCGATGTGCGCCATGATGCCGATGTTGCGATAGCGTTCGATCGGATGGCTGCGTGCCATGGTAGCTTCCTTGAGGGTTCGGGGTTGGGGGACTTGGCCTTGCGGCCCAGATAGGTCCCCGCCCCATTGGTTAAAAGTGCGACGCCCGCATGACGGGCCGAGCGCGTGTTCCGGTTACCGGCGCCGTTACCAGCGCCCTTACCAGCGGTAGTGCGAGAAGGCGCGGTTCGCGTCCGCCATGCGGTGCGTGTCCTCGCGCTTCTTCACAGCGTTGCCGCGGTTGTTCGCCGCATCGAGCAGCTCGCCCGAAAGGCGCGCCGACATCGTCGTTTCGGGACGATTGCGCGCGGCGGTGATCAGCCAGCGGATGGCAAGGGCCTGCGCACGCTCGGGACGAACCTCGACGGGGACCTGGTAGGTCGCACCGCCGACACGGCGCGAGCGGACCTCGATCTGCGGCTTCACGTTGTTCAGCGCATCGTGGAACAGCTGGACCGGATCGGCCTTGGCCTTGGTTTCCATGGTATCGAGCGCGCCATAGACGATACGCTCGGCGGCGGACTTCTTGCCGTCGTACATGAGGTTGTTCATGAACTTCGACAGCACCGAATCCCCGAACTTGGGATCGGGCAGGATTTCCCGCTTCTCGGGACGACGACGACGTGACATGCTTTCAGTTCCTTCGGAATGCGGTGGCCACATCCGTGGCCACCTTCGGCACCGGCCCGTTCCCCCGCCCGACGATAGTACCCTGTGGGTGGTCGGGCGGGGGAGCGGGCCGGTGCCGCAAGCCCTTCGCGGCTGCGAAGGGCGCACCAATCAAATAACGAAAAGGCTCACTTCGGCCTTTTCGCGCCGTACTTCGAACGGCTCTGCTTGCGGTCCTTGACGCCTTGCGTGTCGAGCACGCCGCGCAGGATGTGATAGCGAACGCCCGGAAGGTCGCGCACACGCCCGCCGCGGATCAGCACTACCGAGTGCTCCTGCAGGTTGTGGCCCTCGCCCGGAATGTACGAAATGACTTCGCGCTGGTTGGTCAGGCGAACCTTGGCAACCTTGCGAAGTGCCGAGTTCGGCTTCTTCGGCGTCGTGGTGTAGACGCGGGTGCAGACACCGCGCTTCTGCGGGTTCTGCTCCATCGCAGGGACCTTCGATTTGGCCTTCTGCGGTTCGCGACCCTTGCGGATCAGCTGGTTGATAGTCGGCATCGAGTACTCTTTTCTTGTCTGGAGTGCGATGGATCCGCCGCGCGGGAACTCTTGGGGGACGGGTCCCGCGCGACGGACCCGTCGCACCCCGGTCCGTGGGGCCCGGTGCGTTCGCGAAGGCAAGGCGTCTGGAAGGTCACGAAATGACCGGGAACCGCCGCCTCGCCTCGTCGGGCAGGAAGCGCGTACCCGCAGGGGTCACGTCGTGAGCCGAAAACGCTCCACCCGGATTGCACCGGATTACTTTGATGTCTCCGCGCTTGCCCGGACCCCTCGGTGAAGCAGGTCCGGCCAACGTAAACCGGCCTTGCGGCGAGGCATTGCCCCTTCCGAAGGCCCGAACGCAAAAGACGCCAATGTTCAGCTCTATATCGACCGGTTGCGGGAAACCCCGTCTCCGGTGGGCGCGCCCCTAGTCCGATTCCGGCGCCGCGTCAAGCGGACGGCCACGGCCCCGCGACAGCGAGCCCGGTCCTTACGACACTTCGTAGAAGAGCGCCGTCATCCCGTCGGTCGAACGCACGCGGAAGGCCTCGCCGTCCTTTTCGAGCTGCTTGTTGAGGAACGGAACCGGCGCGAAGGCCTCTCCGGCGAGGATCTTCGGCGCGACGTCGTCGTGCGTCTCGACGTAAGTCTCGGTCGCGTCGAGCAGGGCGTTGTGCCGCACGCCGCCCAGCGCACCCGCCGAATACCCGGCGGTTCGCGAAACCGCCCGCGTATCGAAACCCATGACCGAGGTCTTCGGTCCGAACTGCCAGAAAAGCACTGCACCGATGACGGCAAAATAGACGAGGCCCAGCGCGCCGAGGCCGATAACCAGATATTTCATGAGCTTGCAGGTAGCATGGATGACCGGCAAGGGACAGGGCAGGTCACTGCCGGAGGCGCGGCCACCCGGTCACGAAACATTGTAGATTTCCGCATCCATCCCGTGCACGCGGCGCACGCGCCATTTCAGGCCCTTCCTCGCGAGCTCGTCGTTCAGGAAGTCCTCGGGCGCGAGTTCCTTGCCCTGCGCCATGGTGGCGGGGGCTTCGGGATGGCTCTTCACGTAAGCCTGCGTGTCGCGGACCAGTTCCTCGAGCCGTTCGGTGCCGAGCGAACCCACGGCGAAGTCCTTCTTCGGATCGTGGTGCGCCTTTTCCACCGGGTTCAGGTGGATCGCATGCCCGAACAGAGCATACATCCCGCCGAACAGGATCAGGAACCAGGTGCCGAAGAAGGCCGCGAGACGCCAGTTGGACTTGTGCATGGCCCGCCGTTAGGCGAGCGCCGGGATAAGTGCAAGCTTTGCATGCACTGTTCGCGTCGATTGACTCCGGTCAGGTCGCCTTGCCCCACCATGCCGCCGGGGTGAAGCGGTCGCCCAGCGCCTCCTCCAGCAATTCGAGCACGCTTGCCGTCTCCTCGAACCCGCGCAGGCGGGCGTAGTGCATCGGACCGCCCCGGAAAGGCGCGAAGCCGGTGGCGAAGATCATCGCGGCGTCGGCACTGTCGGCGTCCTCGACCACGCCCTCGTCGAGCGCGGCGGCGACGGTGTTGACCATCGGCAGCACCAGCCGGTCGGTCATCGCGGCGTCGGGCGGGCTGGCAACGCGATCCTTCTTCGGCTTGCCGTCCGAACCGTACTCGTAGATGCCTCGCCCGGTCTTCTTGCCGAGGTCGCCCGCAGCGACCTTGTCGCGCAGCCATTGCGGCATCGGCGGCAGCGGCTTGTCGAGATCGCGGGCAAGCGAATCGGCCACCGCAACGCAGATGTCGAGCCCGACCTGGTCGGCCAGCTCGATCGGTCCCATCGGCATGCCGAAGTCTTCCGCCGCAGCATCGATGCGTTCGGGCTGTTCGCCCTCGTCGAGCATGAGGAGCGCTTCGCCCAGGTAGGGCATCAGCGCGCGGTTGACGAGGAAGCCTGGCGAAGCCTTGACCGGCAGCGGCAGGCGCGAAATGTCGCCGACGAATTTCTGCGCGGTCCCGAAGGCGTCGTCTCCGGTGCCGTCGTGGCGCACGACTTCGACGAGTTCGAGCCGCGAGACCGGATTGAAGAAGTGGATGCCCACGAACTGCGCCGGGCGCGAAAGCCCCTCGGCAAGCTCGTTCATGTCGAGGCTGGAGGTGTTGGTGGCAAGGATCGCGTCGGGCCGCGCCTCTTCCTCGATGCGGGCGTAGATCCTGCGCTTCAGGTCGACGCGCTCGGGCGCGGCCTCGATGACGAGGTCGGCGCTGCGCACGCCCAGGCCATGCGTATCGGGCACGAAGCGGTCCTTCGCCGCGACGGCATCGGCACTGGCCTTCAGCTTGCGATCGAACAGCTTGTGCGCGGATTTCACCGCCCGGGCGAGCGACTTGCGGTCCGGATCCTCGATGGTGACGCGCATGCCGCGCAGCGCGCACCACGAGCCGATGTCGGCTCCCATCGTGCCCGCGCCGACGACATGGACGTGCGAGACGCCGCTCCGGCCCTTGCCGTTCGCCTTGAGCCGCTCGCGCAGGAAGAAAACGCGCACGAGGTTCTGCGTGGTCTGCTGCGGCAGGAGGCGGACGAACGATTCGCGCTCGGCATCGAGCATGTCGGCGACCGAGCCGCCGTGCTTCTCCCACAAGTCGATCAGCGCATAGGGTGCGGGATAGTGCCTTTCGGGCACGCGCTTCGCCGTCTCGCCGCGCATCTGGCGAGCAAGCGCCTTGCGCGCGAGCTTGAGGCTCATCGCCCCGCCGACGAGGCCGCCTTCCTTGCGCGGGAGCTTGCCCGCGACCGCCGCGTCGACGGCGTTGGCGACGTTCCGCTCCGGCACGACGGCGTCGGCGATGCCGAGCGACTTCGCCTTGCGCGCCTTCACCGTGCGGCCTGTCAGCATCAGCTTCATCGCCTCGAGCGGCTGGATGCGGTGGGTGAGCCGGGCGGTGCCGCCAAGGCCGGGGTGGAGGCCCAGCAGCACTTCGGGCAGGCCCATCGTGGCATCGTCGCGCGCCACGATCCGGTCGCAGGCGAGCGCCAGCTCGAGCCCGCCGCCAAGGCACGGCCCGTGCACCACCGCGACCGTGGTCGCACGCAGCGCGGCAAGGCGGTCGATCACCGCGTTGGCCTCGTCGACCAGGCGGCGAAGCTCGGCGCTGCCTTCGAGGTCGCGGAACATCGCGATGTCCGCGCCGTGGCAGAAGCCCGAGGGCTTGGCCGAGCGCAGGATGACAGCGCGCCAGTCCTCGTCCTCGATCCGCGAAAGCTGCATGTCGAGTTCGCGCAGCACCGCCTCGTCGATGGTGTTGGCGCTCTCTCCCTGCTTGTCGAGGATCAGCCACAGCCGGTCGCCGTCCTCGCGCCGCAGCCAGTGGACGCCGCGCGTGCCTTCCGCGCCGGTCAGCGGGTCGGGGCCGAGAAATTCCATTGCGGTCTTCATCGTCGCGGTTTCCATCACAGCGCCTCCACCAGCATCGCACCGCCCTGCCCGCCGCCTATGCACAGCGTGGCGATGCCTCTCTTGCCGCCGGCGCGGCGCAGCACGTTGACGAGGTGGAGCACGATCCGCGCCCCGCTCGTCCCGACCGGGTGGCCGAGGCTGATCGCCCCGCCATCGACGTTGAGGCGGTCGCGGTCGATCCGCCCGACCGCGCCGTCGCGGCCCAGCACCTCGCGGCAGAAGCCGTCGTCGGCAAGCGCCGAGAGGCAGGCGAGGACCTGCGCGGCGAAAGCCTCGTTGAGTTCCCAGAGGTCGATGTCGTCGAGCGAAAGGCCGGCGCGTTCCATCAGCTGCGAGGACGCGAAAACCGGGCCGAGGCCCATCACCTCGGGGTCGAGCGCCGCCCATTCGCTGTCGACGATCCGCGCGATGGGGGTGAGGCCGTGCCTTTCGACCGCCGCTTCGGACGCGAGGATCGTCAGGCAGGCGCCGTCGGTCACCTGGCTGGCGTTCCCCGCCGTCACGTCGCCATACTTCTCGAATACGGGCCTGAGCTTGGCGAGCGATTCGGGAGTCGATTCCGGCCGCACCCCGTCGTCGTGGTCGTAGAGCGTACCATCGGGCGCGAACATCGGCTCGATCTCGTCGTCGAGCCAGCCCTGCTTCTGCGCATTGGCGAGCCGGTGATGGCTTTCCATCGCGTAAGCGTCTGCTTCCTCGCGCGAGATGCCGAAGCGGTGGGCGAGCACTTCGGCGGTCTGGCCCATGGTGAGGCCGCTCACCGGGTCGGTCAGCCCCTGCTTGAGCGCGATTTCGGGCGAGAGGAAGGACAGCTCGAACTGCGCGAAGGCAGCGGCGCGTGCCGCGGCCCCCTTGGCGCTGCGCAGCCGCGCCAGCCACTCGGTCGCATCGTCGGCGACGATCAGCGGCGCTCTGCTGAGCGATTCGGTGCCGCCCGCCAGCACGAGGTCCATGTCGCCGTGCGCGATGTTGCGAAAGGCATCGTCGATCGCCTGCATGCCGGACCCGCAGTTGCGGTGCACCGTCCATGCGGGCGTTCGCACGCCGCAACCGAGCCGCAGCGCCGCGACCCGCGCCACGTTCATCTCGCCGGCAAGCTGGTTGCCGCAGCCGAGCACGACCTGATCGAACGAATCGGCGGCGAAGGGCTGGCGCATCAGCAGCGGCCTCCCGCACTGCACGGCAAGGTCCGCCGGGCTGAACGGGCCGGGCTTTCCCCGTGCCTTGATGAACGGGGTACGCGCGCCGTCTACCAGGTAGACGGGCCTCGCTTGCGAGCGGGCGGATGCCACGATGTCCTCTCCTTCCATGCCGGACGTGCCGGAGGTGCCTCACCATCGCGCCAATCGGCGGCGTTGTCACCAGCGCGATGCGATCCTCCCTGTAAGGCGCGAGAACGCCGGCGGTTCCGGGGGCCGCGGGCTACCTCCCGAAGGCCCAGCGCATCGTGTTGGCGAGCATCCCGGTCGCGGCGCGGGTGGGCAGGCTGGTCAGCAGCGGGCGGCGCAGGCCGAGCATCTTGCGCGCGAAACCCGGCAGCAGATCGACCGCCGCTTCGCCCAGAAGCCGGTGCAATGCGCGCTCCGCAGGCTTGCGCGAGGTGCCTGCCAGCACGATCCGCGCGGTTTCGCGGGCATCGGGGCTGCCACGGAGGTCCGGGCGATAGCGGGCGATAAGCGCCAGCGCCTCGCTGCGCGTGTCGGGAACCGGATCGGCACCGAGCTTGCGCGCGACAAGCCCGCTTTGCGCGAAATACCTGTCCTGATCGGCGGGCGACATGTCTGGCCGAACGTACCGCAAGTGCGCCTCCATGAAGCACCAGCTTTCGGCGATATGCACCCAGGCAAGCGTCCCCGGCTCCTGCGCCGCGTACCGCGAGCCGTCGGGCATCGTGCCGGTGACGCGCGCGTGAATGGCATCGACGCGGGCGATGGCGGCTTCCGCCTCGTCCCGGTGCGCGTAGGTGGTGACGGCGATGAACCGGGCGGTCCTGCGCAGTCGGCCGAGCATGTCCTCGCGAAAGTTCGAATGGTCGAGCACGCCCTGCAGCGCGCGCGGGTGCAGCGCCTGCATCAGCAATGCCGCGACGCCGCCCACCATCATCGCGGTCACGTCTGCATGGACGAGGCGGATCGGGGTATCCGGCGCGAAAAGCGCCTCGTCCGAAGGCTGGACGGGACGTTCTCCGCGCGCGGTATCGTTGAAGACGGACCGGACCGCCCCCACCAGCCGCCGCCGGACCATCTCCGACGGCGCGGAGGCGGGCGAGCCGTCAGGCAGGCTCGTTTTCCTTGCGGCTCTCCGGCTCGGCAAGCTTGCGGTGCATCTGCGCGACCACCGAATCGGGAAGGACGTCGGCAAACATGGCCTGCATCTTGTTCATGAATCCGCTGACCACAAGATCGTCGTCGGCCAGCAGCGCCTGGTACCCGTCCTTTGCGACCTTCGCCGGATCGTCCTTGCTGTCCGACTTGCTCGCCTGCGAATCGAGCATGTGCGCTCGCTGGAAGAAGTTGGTGTCGGTCACGCCTGGCTGCAGGCAGGTAACGACGACATCGGTATCCTTGAGCTCGTTCCTGAGGCCGACCGAAAAATCGTTCATGAACGCCTTGGTCGAATTGTAGACGAGCTGGAACGGCCCGGGCATGTGGCCTGCGATCGACCCGGTGATGAGGATGCGCCCGCGATTTCGTGCGCGCATGGCGCGGCCCACGTCCTGGATCAGGCGCACCGTGCCACTTACGTTGGTCGCGATGATGTGCTCCACCTCCTGCCAGTCCTGGTCGAGAAAGGCGACGTCGCCGCCGTGCCCGGCGTTGGCGAACAGCGCATCGACCTCGCGCTTGCCGATGGCATCGAGCAGTGCCGCGACGCCTCGTTCGGTGGCAAGGTCGCACTGCACCGTCTCGACCGAGGCCGCACCCGCATCCTTCGCCGCCCGTTCCGCCTCGGTCAGGTCGGTATCGGCGGACAGGATCAGGGCGCAGCCGTCGGCGGCGGCGAGCTTCGTCAGTTCGAGGCCGATCCCGCTCGAAGCGCCGGTAATGACGGCGAGACCGTTCAGCTTGTCGATCTTGCGGCTCATCATGCGTACTCCTTGCTGGTGGTCGTGCCGGTGTTCGTGCTGCCGCGCGCCATGCCGGGCTTCAGGACCACCTTGGTCCATTCGTTCTGGTGATCGTGGAAATTGGTGTAGCCGTCCGCCGCGTCTTCCAGCGGCAGGTGGTGGCTGATCAGGAAGGTCGTATCGAGCGTGCCGTCCTCGATCTTTTCGAGCAGCGGCTTTGTGTACTTTTGCACATGCGTCTGGCCCGACCGGACCTGCAGGCCCTTTTCCATCAGCGCGCCGAGGGGGAACTTGTCCGTCATCCCGCCATAGACGCCGGGGATCGAGACCCGCCCGCCGCGGCGGACCGAAAGGATCGCCTGCTTGAGCGCGCTCGCCCGGTCGGCGCCGAAACCGACCTTCTGTTTCACGATGTCGATCATGTTGTCGATCGCGAAGCCGTGCGCTTCCATGCCGACCGCGTCGATCACGGCATCGACGCCGATGCCGCCGGACATTTCCATCAGCGCCTCGCGCACGTTCGTCTCTCGGAAGTTCACGATCTTCGCGCCGAGCTTGCGGGCGAGCTCAAGGCGATGCGGATAGTGATCGATGGCGATGACCTGCGCCGCGCCCATGACAAGCGCCGACTGGATCGCGAACAGGCCAACGGGGCCGCAGCCCCACACCGCGACGGTATCGTCGGGACCGATGTCGGCATTTTCCGCGCCCATCCAGCCGGTCGGCAGGATGTCGGAAAGGAACAGGACCTTGTCGTCGTCGAGGTGATCGGGGATCACGATCGGGCCGATGTCCGAATAGGGCACGCGCACGTACTCTGCCTGTCCGCCCGAATAGCCGCCGGTCAGGTGCGAATAGCCGAACAGCCCGGCCATCGCATGGCCGTAGAGCGTTGCCGACATGTCCTGCTTCTCGGCAGGGTTGGAGTTCGAACAGCACGAGTATTGCTGGATCGTGCAATGAAAGCACTGGCCGCAGCTGATGGTGAAGGGAACGACGACGCGCTGGCCCTTCTGCAACGTGCTTTTCGGCCCGGTCTCGACGACTTCGCCCATGAATTCATGGCCGAGCACGTCGCCTGCAAGCACGCCGGGGATCACTCCGTCGTAAAGGTGCAGGTCGGACCCGCAGATCGCGGTGGACGTGACCTTGATGATCGCGTCGCGCGGATTGATGATTTCGGGATCGCTCACGGTTTCCACGCGAACGTCCTTGGTTCCCTGCCAGGTAAGCGCTCTCATCGGGTATTCTCCATCTTGGCGGCTCGCGTCTCGTCCATGGTGCGCGCGGATGTCGTGATTTCGCCGGTCTCCATCAGCGCCTTGAAACGCTTCAGGTCATGGCGGGCCTGGACGGCGGGCTCGCGCAGCCAGAGCTTGGCAAGCCCCTTGCCGACCGCGCCGCCCGGCGGATCGTATGCGGTGATCAACGTCACACGCGTGCCGCGATCTCCCGGCGCGTCGGCGAATTCAACGCGGCCCTTCGTCTCGATGTCCGAGCCCTCGACCGAACACCAGGCGATGACCTCGCCTTCGATTTCGCGGGCGATCTCGGTCTCGATCTCGACAATGCGACCGGCAGGGGCGCGGATCTTCCAGACGGCGCGCCCGTCGCTGCTCCTGGGCGTGATCGAGACGACGTTCTCCATCACATCGGGCAGGTTCGAGAAGTCGCGCCAGAACGCGAAGAGCTTGTGGCGGTCCTCGCGAATGGTGACAGTACGGCCGACGACGTCGTACGCGCCGAAGCTGCGCCGCGCGGTGTAGCCCGGCGCGTCGTCGGCGCTGCGCGGGCTGGCCTTGCGTTTCGCGATCAGGCCGCCGAGCGCGACTGCGCCCAGCATGCCGATGCCGATGGCGGCACCCGCCAACGGTCCTCTGCTGCTTTGGTGATGCATGGAATCTTTCCTTTCCGCTTTCCCAACCAACGGGGCGCGGCGGCGAAACGTTCCGCAGATCGGAGGAGCAGCAGCCGAACCCGCCCCGCCTGCGCACCATTTCGTCGCAGACGATGATAGAAGTCGCGGATTTTCGGGCTTTTCAGGCTGTAAACTTGGGTTAAGCTGCCTGCGCACCGTTCGCGGTCCGGCAGGATCGGAACGATGGCCCACAAGATGTGTTGGAAGAGGATACCCCGAACAGAACGCGAGCCCCCATCGAGGAGCAGCCCTTGACCGATCCGACACTTCGCCTCCTGTCCTTCGACCCCCGGACCAGCGGTCCCGACCCGGCGAAGGACCTCGTTTCAAGGGCGGCGGACATCGGCTTCGACGGACTGCTGGTTCGCGGCGCGTTCTCCCCGTTCGACATGAGCCTCGGCGACCTCGAAGCCATCGGCAAGGCATGTCGCAAGAAGAAGCTGCGACTGGTCGTGGAGATCGATGCCTCGCGCTTCCCGCTGGACCATCCGGCAGTGGACGAACATCCTTCGGCCTTCGCGATCCGGCGTGAAAGCGGCACGGACGGGCCGGTCGATCCGCGCACCGCCATGCCCGCAACCGGCGAGGCGCTGGCCCGCCTTCACCACGCCGACGCCGCCGCCACGCTGGAGGACATCGTCGGCAGCAGGCTCGAGGCGCTGGCGAAGTCATGCCACATCGGCGGCTTTCGCCTCTCCCGCGCCGAGCGCATCGATCCCATGCTGGCCGCACGGATCGCGGCGCGCCTGCGCAATCTCGATCCGGGCTTCGTGCTCATCGCCGGTCCGTTCGGAGATCGCCGCAGTGCCGCGCGCCCGCTGGCACAGGCGGGGATCGACTACCTCGTATCGTCCTATGCCTGGTGGGACGGACATGCCTCATGGCTGGTCGACGAGATGGAGGAGCTGCGTCACGCCGCGCCCGTCCTGTGCGAGGTGTCCGACCGCAGCGGCGAGGCGGAGACGGCGCTCGTCCTTGTCGGCGCGGCGCTGGGTTCGGGCCTGATCGTGCCTGCAGAGATGGGCGGCGGCGCGGATGCTTTCGCCGGTCGCCTGCGCGAGGCCGCGCAGATCGGCGAGAAATCGCGCGGTTTCGACGGCGAGATTCGCAGGCTTTCGGGAGCGGGCGGCGCTATCGGCACCTGGCTCGTCGGCGGCGGGCCGGACCTGCGCACCTGCGACGATGCGCTCGTCGTGTTCGCCAACCTTTCGGGCGAGCCGCAGCCCGCTCCGCGCATGGCGCACCTCTCGCAGGTTGGCGCGACCTTCGCCGCGCTGGAGCCGCTGTCCGGTGAAGGCGGCGGCGATCCCGAATTCGACCCCTACGAAGTGCGCCTCTTCACCGCGAGACGTCACGATGCGATAATGCCGCCCGCGCGCCGCAAGCCGGTCGCCGCCAAGGCTTTCGCCGAGAACTCGCCGCGCTTCGTGATCGAGAGCGTCTCGCCTTTCGTTTCCGGCGGGGACTTCCCGGCAAAGCGGGTCGTCGGAGACCGCATCGATGTCGAGGCGGTGGCCTTCGGCGACGGTCACGAGCAGCTTGCCGCCGAGCTGCGCTGGCGCCCCGTCGATGCGAAGGGCTGGTCGTCGATGCGCATGGCGCAGCACCCGAACGATCGCTGGACCGGCGCGTTCACCCTCGACCGCCTCGGTCGCTGGGAATTCGAGGTCGAGGCCTGGCTCGACCGGTTCGGCGGGTTCCGACGCGACTTCCGCAAGAAGCTCGACGCGGGCGTCGCCCAGCCCGTGGACCATGCCGAAGGCGCTTTGCTGGTCGACGAGGCGGCAGTACGGTCGAAGGGCAAGCTCAAGACCGCGCTGCAAAAGCACCATGCCGCGATTTCGCGGGCCGAAGGCGAGGAAAGCGCCGCCCTGCTCCTGTCCGCCGACCTGCATGAGCTGATGATGGCGGCGGACCATCGCCCGCATTCGGTCACCTCGAAGCCGCAGCTTGTCGACGCCGAAAGGATCGAGGCGCGCTTCTCGAGCTGGTACGAGATCTTCCCCCGCTCGATGACCGACGACAAGGCGCGGCACGGCACCTTCGACGACGTCGTCGCCCACCTGCCTCGCATCCGCGACATGGGGTTCGACACGCTTTACTTCCCGCCGATCCATCCTATCGGCAAGACCAATCGCAAGGGGCCGAACAACACGCTGACCCCCGGACCCGACGATCCGGGAAGCCCCTATGCCATCGGCAGCCCGGACGGCGGGCACGACGCGATTCACCCCGAGCTCGGCAGCTTCGAGGATTTCGGGCGGCTGGTCGCGGCGGCGCACGATCACGGGCTGGAAATCGCGCTCGATTTCGCGATCCAGGCCTCGCCCGACCATCCTTGGCTGAAGGAACACCCCGGCTGGTTCGCATGGCGACCGGACGGATCGATGAAATACGCCGAGAACCCGCCGAAGAAGTACCAGGACATCGTCAACGTCGATTTCTACGGGCCGGACGCGGTTCCGGGCCTGTGGGAAGCGTTGCGCGACGTCGTGCTTCTATGGGCCGAACACGGGGTGAAGACCTTCCGGGTCGACAATCCGCACACCAAGCCGCTGCCGTTCTGGGAATGGATGATCGGCGAAGTGCGCGCGCGGCACCCCGACGCGATCTTCCTGTCCGAAGCCTTCACCCGCCCGACGATGATGTACCGCCTTGCCAAGGTCGGCTTCTCGCAGAGCTACACCTATTTCACCTGGCGCGATCGCAAGCATGAACTGGTCGAGTACATCACCGAGCTGACCACCCAGGCGCCGAAGGAATTCTACCGCCCGCACTTCTTCGTCAACACGCCCGACATCAACCCGCACTTCCTGCAGACGGGCGGCCGCCCGGCGCATCGCATCCGGGCGGTGCTGGCGGCGACGCTGTCGGGCCTGTGGGGCGTCTACTCGGGCTTCGAACTCTGCGACGCCGCGCCGCTCGGCCCCGGCAAGGAAGAGTATCTCGATTCCGAGAAGTACGAGATTCGCGTGCGCGACTGGCATTCGCCGGGCAACATCATCGCCGACGTGACCATGCTCAACCGCCTGCGAAAGGCGCATCCGGCGCTCCAGACGCATCTCAACACCCGGTTCTACACCGCGCACAACGAAAACGTGATCTGGTACGGCAAGCCCGCGCCCGACGGGTCGGACCTCATCATGGTGATGGTCAACATGGACCCGCACAATGCGCACGAATGCGACTACGAGGTGCCGCTGTGGCAGTTCGGCCTTGGCGACGATGCATCCATCGCGGTCGAGGACCTGGCGAACGGCAACCGCTTCGAGCTGACCGGCAAGTGGCAGCACACCCGCCTTTCCCCCGACGAGCCCTATCGCATCTGGCGCTTCATCGCCCCCGAGGGCCGCAAGTGGGAGGCGCCGGCATGAACGAACAGGCAACCATCGCCACCGGCTCCGCGACGATCACCGGCTCCGAGGACCCGCAGTGGTACAAGGACGCGGTGATCTATCAGGTCCACGTGAAGTCCTTCTACGATTCGAACAACGACGGGATCGGCGATTTCGCCGGCCTGATGCAGAAGCTCGACTATATCGCCGACCTTGGTGTCAACGCGATCTGGCTCCTGCCGTTCTATCCGAGCCCGCGCCGGGACGACGGCTACGACATCGCCGAATATCGCGAGGTCAGCCCCGATTACGGCACGATGGAGGACGCGCGCGCCTTCATCGAGGCGGCCCACGATCGCGGCATCCGCGTCATCACCGAACTCGTCATCAACCACACCAGCGACCAGCACCCGTGGTTCCAGGCGGCGCGCAAGGCGCCCCCCGGATCGCCCGAGCGCGACTTCTACGTGTGGTCGGACGACGACAAGCTCTATTCGGGCACCCGCATCATCTTCCTCGATACCGAGAAGTCGAACTGGACCTGGGACGAGGAGGCGGGCGCCTACTTCTGGCACCGGTTCTACTCGCACCAGCCCGACCTCAACTTCGAGAACCCAAGGGTGCTGGAGGAAGTGCTGTCGGTCATGCACTTCTGGCTCGATGCTGGCGTGGACGGGCTGCGGCTCGACGCGATCCCCTACCTGATCGAGCGCGACGGCACATCGAACGAGAACCTCCAGGAAACGCACGAGGTGCTCAAGAAAATCCGCGCCGACCTCGACGCGCATTACGAAGGCAAGATGCTGCTGGCCGAGGCCAACATGTGGCCCGAGGACACGCAGCAGTATTTCGGCCAGCGCGCCGACCGGACCGACGAATGCCACATGGCGTTCCACTTCCCGCTGATGCCGCGCATGTACATGGCGGTGGCGCAGGAAGACCGCTTTCCGATCACCGACATCCTTCGCCAGACGCCCGCCATCCCCGAGGATGCGCAATGGGCGATCTTCCTTCGCAACCACGACGAACTGACGCTCGAGATGGTCACCGACGCCGAGCGCGACTACTTGTGGAACACTTACGCCGCCGACCGCAGGGCGCGTATCAACCTCGGCATCCGCCGCCGCCTCGCCCCGCTGATGGAGCGCGACCGCAGGCGGATCGAGCTGATGAACGCGCTCCTCCTCACCATGCCGGGGACACCGGTGCTCTACTACGGCGACGAGCTGGGGATGGGCGACAACATCTTCCTTGGCGACCGCGACGGCGTGCGCACGCCGATGCAGTGGTCGCCCGACCGCAACGGCGGTTTCAGCCGCGCCGATCCCGCCTCGCTCACCCTGCCGCCGATCCAGGACCCGCTCTACGGCTACGAGGCGATCAACGTCGAGGCGCAGGAGCGCGACCGGCACTCGCTGCTCAACTGGGTGAAGCGTATGTTGGCGGTTCGCGGCGCGTACCAGGCCTTCGGGCGCGGCACGCTGCATTTCCTGCGCCCCGCCAATCGCCGCATCCTCGCCTACGTCCGCCGCCACGAGGGGAGCACGATCCTGTGCGTCGCCAACCTGTCGCGGACCGCGCAGGCGGTCGAGCTCGACCTGCACGAATTCGAGGGACTGATCCCGATGGAGCTATCGGGCGGCGCGGCCTTCCCCGCCGTCGGCCAGCTTCCCTACCTGCTGACGCTGCCGCCCTACGGCTTCCTGTGGTTCGAGCTGACCGACGAGGCCGATGCGCCCGACTGGGCGAGCGCCGCGCCCGGCGCCGAAGTCGAGCGGCATACCTTCGTTCTGCGCCCCGATCTTCTCGACGTCACGAAGGACGGCAACCGCGAGGTACTCGAACGCGACGTGCTGCCCGCCTACATCCCGCATCGCCGCTGGTTCGGCGCGAAGGACGAGGCGATCGGGAAGGTCTCGCTCGTTCGCGCCACCCCGATGCCGGCGGTCAAGGACCTGCTGCTTGGCGAAGTCGAGGTTGCGACGAAAAGCGGTTCGGCCTGCTACACGCTGCCGCTCGGCATCGCGTGGGAGGGCGACCAGCACGGTCCCTACGCCTCGAACCTCGCCATCGCGAGGGTACGCCGCGAGCGCTACGTCGGCCTGCTGACCGACGGGTTCGCGCTCGCAGACTTCGCGCGCTCGGTGCTTTCGGGCATGGCCGGGGAGGCGAGCGTCGAAAGCGAGGGCGGCGCTCTGGAATTCCGCAAGACCGCGCACTTCGACCTCGAAGCCGATGCCGAACCCGAGTGGATCGCGGCCGAACAGTCGAACAGCACGATGATCCTTGGTCGCAAGGCGGTGCTGAAGCTGCTGCGCAAGGTCGCGCCGGGCGTCCATCCCGATGCCGAGATGGCGGGCTACCTTGCCAACAACGGCTTCGCCAACGTGCCGCCCGTGCTCGGCACCGTCGTGCGCACCGATGGCGCGGACGAGACGACGCTGATGATCGCGCAGGCCTTTGTCTACAACCAGGGCGACGGCTGGCAGTGGACGCTCGGCGCGCTCGAGCGGCTCTCGACCGAGACCGACTTCACCTTCTCGAACTACGAGAACTTCGCCGAGAACCTCGGGCGCAAGCTCGCCGCAATGCACGGCATCCTGGCGCGACCCACCGACAACGCGGATTTCGCGCCCGAGGCGGTTTCCGCCGAGGAGGCGAAGGCGCTGGGCGAGCGGATCGTCGGCGAGTTCGACCGGGCACTCTCCCGCCTTGCGAGCACGAAACTGGAAGAAGGGATCGCCGCCGACGCCGCGTTCCTTTCGGACAACCGTTCCGCGATCGAAGCACGCATTCGCAAGGCCGCCGGGGCAGCGCAGGGCAAGGCCCGCACGCGCATCCACGGCGACCTCCACCTCGGCCAGGTGCTCGTCACCGGCAACGACGTGATGATCATCGATTTCGAGGGCGAGCCGACGCGCCCGCTTGCCGAACGCCGGGCCAAGGACCTGCCCGCGCGCGACATCGCGGGCATGGTGCGCAGCTTCGACTATGCCGCCGCCGTCGCCGAGGAACAGCGCCCCGCGGGTGCCGAAACGTGGGAAACCCGTGCCGACGAGCGCGCGACCCTGTTCCGCAGGAGCGCGATCACCGCCTTCCTCAAGGGCTATTTCGGCGACGACGAACCCGACCCCATCCTCGGCCTCTTCATCATCGAGAAGGCCGCCTACGAAGTGTCCTACGAAGCGGCGAACCGGCCCGACTGGATCGGTGTGCCGGTTGCCGGCCTTGCCCGCGCCGCACGGGACCTCATCGACGGAGATTCCGCATGACCGCCCACGACAACACGCTCGGCCTCGCCGCTTCGGCGGTGCTCGAAGGCCGCCTCGACGATCCGTTCGCGCTCCTCGGCCCGCACCGAGAGGGCGACGCCGTCCTCGTGCGCACGTTCCAGCCGGGGGCCGAAGCAGTGGAGGCCATCGCCCGCAAGGGCGGCAAGCCTCTCGGCATGCTCGAGGAAGTGGCGCACGGGCTGTTCTCCGGAAGGCTCGGCAGGGACGAGCCCTATCGCCTGAAGATCACGTGGCCGGGCGGAACGGTTCAGGAGACCGAGGATCCCTACGCCTTCGGCGTCGTCCTGTCGGACTTCGACCTGCACCTGTTTTCCGAAGGCCGGCATTTCGAACTCGGCAACGCATTCGGCGCGCAGCCGACCAGCATCGACGGAGTCGAGGGAACCGCATTCTCGGTCTGGGCGCCCAATGCCCGGCGAGTTTCGGTTGTCGGCGATTTCAACCAGTGGGACGGCCGCCGCCACCCGATGCGGCTGCGCCATTCGGCCGGCGTCTGGGAGCTGTTCCTGCCGCGCATCGGTCCCGGCGCACGCTACAAGTTCGAAGTCGCGGGCGCGGACGGCGGCATCGTGCAGAAGGCCGATCCGCTCGCCCGCCAGACCGAGGCACCGCCCGCGACCGGCTCGGTCGTCGCCGCGAAGGCGCGTTACGCATGGACCGACAGCGACTGGATGGAGGAGCGGGCCCGCCGTCACGGCACGGGCGCTCCCATCTCGATCTACGAGGTCCACGCAGGCTCGTGGATGAAGCCCGAGGGCGAAGGAGACCGCGCGCTCGACTGGCGCGGCCTGTCGGACAGGCTCCTGCCATATGTCGCCGACATGGGGTTCACCCACGTCGAGTTGCTGCCGATCATGGAGCATCCCTTCGGCGGGTCGTGGGGCTACCAGCCGCTGTCGCAGTTCGCGCCGTCCGCCCGCTTCGGCAAACCGGAGGACTTCGCCGCCTTCGTCGACGCCGCGCACCGTGCCGGGATCGGCGTGATCCTCGACTGGGTGCCGGCGCACTTTCCCACGGACGCGCACGGCCTCGCCCACTTCGACGGGACGCACCTCTACGAGCATTCGGACCCGCGCGAGGGTTTCCACCAGGACTGGAACACCCTCATCTACAACCTCGGGCGCAACGAGGTTTCGGGCTTCCTCCTCGCCTCGGCGATGTGGTGGCTGGAAACCTTCCACATCGACGGCCTGCGCGTCGATGCCGTCGCCTCGATGCTCTACCGCGACTACAGCCGCGAGGCCGGACAGTGGGTGCCAAACGTCCACGGCGGGCGCGAGAACCTCGAATCGGTCGCATTCCTCAAGCACCTCAACGCCGTGGTCGGCGAGCGCTGCCCCGGTGCGATGACCATCGCAGAGGAATCGACCGCGTGGCCGGGCGTCACCGCTCCGGTCCCGGACGGGGGTCTCGGCTTCGACTACAAGTGGAACATGGGCTGGATGCACGATACTCTGCAGTACATCGAGCGCGATCCGGTCCACCGCCGCTGGCACCACGGCGAGCTGACCTTTCCGATGGTCTACGCCTATTCGGAGAAGTACGTCCTGCCGATCAGCCACGACGAGGTCGTGCACGGCAAGGGATCGCTGTGGAACAAGATGCCCGGCGACCGATGGCGCAAGTTCGCGAACCTGCGCGCGTATCTTGCCTTCATGTGGACGCATCCCGGCAAGAAGCTGCTCTTCATGGGCTGCGAACTGGGCATGGAGCCCGAATGGAACCACGACGAGGCGTTGCCCTGGCATCTGCTAGACCAGCCCGAGCACGCCGCCGTCCAGAAGCTGCTGCGCGATCTCAACCGCCTCTACAGGGCCGAACCCTCGCTGCACGAACGCGATACCGAGCCGGGCGGCTTCCAGTGGCTCGTCGGGGACGATGCCGACAACAGCGTATTCGCCTTCGCCAGGTACGGCGGCGGCGCGCCGGTCGTCGCGGCGTTCAACATGACGCCCGAACCGCGCGAGGGTTATTGCATCGGCCTTCCCGGCCACGGACGCTGGACCGAGGTACTGAATTCCGACGCCGAAGGCTACGGCGGATCGAACACCGGCAACGGCGGCTCTGTCCACGCCGACGGACACGGCCTGCACGGACAGGACCAGTCCGCCGCCGTCACGCTGCCGCCGCTCGGCGCGGTGATCCTGCGGCACGAAGGAGCCTGATCGCTTGAACGGCTTTCCCGACCGGCTCGAGCCCGGTTCCCCCTACCCCCTCGGCGCGACGTTCGACGGGCTCGGCGTCAATTTCGCGGTATTTTCGGCCAATGCCGACCGTATCGACCTGTGCCTGTTCGATCCCAAGGGCCGCAAGCAGGTTGCCTGCTACGAACTGCCAGAGTGGACCGACGAGGTCTGGCACGGCTATTTGCCGGGCGCGACGCCGGGGCTGCTCTACGGCTTTCGCGCGCACGGGAGGTGGGAGCCGGAGGAAGGCCATCGCTTCAACCCCAACAAGCTGCTGCTCGATCCCTATGCCAAGGGCCTGCACGGCGGGGTCAGGTGGACCGACGCGCTCCATTCCTACCGCGTGCGGTCGAAGCGCAAGGACCTGACCTTCGACCGCCGCGACAGCGCCGCCGCGATGCCCAAGGCCGTCGTCACCGCCAGCGGCTTCGACTGGACCGGCGACGTGCGCCCGCAGGTGCCGTGGAGCGACACGGTGATCTACGAGGCGCACGCCAAGGGCCTGACCAGGCTGATGGACGAGGTGCCCGAGATGGAGCGCGGCACTTTCGCGGCGCTGTCCCATCCCCGCGTGATCGACCACCTGAAACGGATCGGCGTGACCACGCTGGAACTGCTGCCGATCCACGAGTTCGTGCAGGACCGGCGGCTGCAGGAAGCGGGTCTCGTCAATTACTGGGGGTACAACACGCTCGCCTTCTTCGCGCCCGAGCGGCGCTACATGGCGACCGAGCATTGCGACGAACTGCGCATCGCCATCCGCCGCCTCCATGCCGCAGGGATCGAGGTGATCCTCGATGTCGTCTACAACCACACCGCCGAGGGCAGCGAGCTTGGCCCCACCTTCAATTTCCGGGGGCTGGACAACGCGACCTACTACCGGCTGGTCGAGGACGATCCGCGCTATTGCGTGAACGACACGGGGACGGGAAACACCCTCGACCTCAGCCATCCGCGCGTCCTGCAGATGGTGGCGGATTCGCTGCGCTACTGGGCGGAAAGCTATCACGTCGACGGGTTCCGCTTCGACCTCGGCGTGACGCTGGGACGCGACGGCAACAACGGCTTCACGCCGCGCGCGGGCTTCTTCGATGTCCTGCGGCAGGACCCGGTGCTCAACCAGCTCAAGCTCATTTCCGAGCCGTGGGACATCGGCCCAGGCGGCTACCAGCTGGGCAATCACCCGCCCGGCTTTGCCGAGTGGAACGACAAGTTCCGCGACGCCACCCGCCGGTTCTGGCGCGGGGATTCGGGGATGCGGCCCGAGTTCGCCAACCGCATCGCCGGTTCCGCCGACCTGTTCGATCACCGCGCGCGCCGCACCTGGGCGGGCATCAACTTCGTCACCGCGCACGATGGCCAGCCGCTGCGCGACGTCGTCTCCTACGAAGGCAAGCACAACGAGGCGAACGGCGAGGACAATCGCGACGGTCATTCCGAGAACTATTCGCGCAACTGGGGCGCGGAAGGGCCGACCGACGACCAAGGCATCGAAGCATGCCGCGACCGTGTCGTGCGGTCGATGCTGACCACGCTTTTCGCCTCGCTCGGCACGCCGATGCTGCTGGGCGGCGACGAGTTCGGTCGTACCCAGCGCGGCAACAACAACGCCTATTGCCAGGACAACCAGATCAGCTGGTTCGACTGGTCGCTCGAACGCAGCGAGCGCGGGCAGGCCCTCATCGATTTCGTGCGCCGCCTCGCCGAAACGCGGCGCAAGTTCCCGCTGATGCGCGCCAACAGCTTCCTCCACGGCCAGGAGGAAGTCGCTCCCGGCGTGCTCGACATCGACTGGTTCGACGAGCGCGGCGTCAACCTGAGCGAAGCCGACTGGCACAATGCCGAGGGCCGCGCGCTGATGATGCGCCGGGTGCGCCGGATGGACGACGGCACGCTGCAATCGGTGCTGCTGGTGATGAATGCATCGCACACATCGCTGACATTCCGGATGCCGCCGCCCGACCTCGAACGCCATCTCATCGTCGACAGCTCCGATCCGCGGGCGCCGGAACGCCCCATTGGCGACAGCATCGAGGTACCCGATCGCGCGGCCATGATCATCGTCGGGTACGGGCGGCTCGGATGAGCGCGCGCTGGGGGACGGACATCCTGCCCGGCGCGCGCGCCCGCTTCCGCCTCTGGGCGCCCGACCACGAGGGCATGACGCTCGAGATCGACGGCGCGGCGGACGTTCCGATGGCACGAACGGAGGGCGGCTGGTTCGAGGCCAGTGCCGAAGCGCGCCCCGGCACCCGCTACCGCTTTCGCCTGCCCGACGGTCTGTCTGTGCCCGATCCGGCTTCCCGCGCGCAGTTGGGCGGCGTGCACGGCTGGAGCATTGTGACCGACCCCGCCGCGTATAGCTGGCGCACCGGCGACTGGACGGGCCGCCCGTGGGAAGAGACGGTGATCCAGGAAGTGCACCTCGGCACGATGGGCGGCTGCGCGGGGCTGGCGAACAAGCTTCCCGAACTTGCCGAGATCGGGATCACCGCCATCGAGCTCATGCCCGTCGCGGCATTTTCGGGCACTCGCAACTGGGGCTACGACGGCGTGCTGCCTTATGCCCTGGCCGAACCCTACGGCACGCCCGACGACCTCAAGGCCCTGATCGACCATGCGCACGCGCTTGGCCTCTCGATGTTCCTCGACGTCGTCTACAACCACTTCGGGCCGGACGGGAATTACCTCGGCACCTATGCGTCGGACTTCTTCGATCGCGATGCCGATACGCCCTGGGGCGGCGCGGTCGCGGTTTCGCAGGAGCCGGTGCGGCGCTTCTTCATCGACAATGCGCTGATGTGGCTGGGCGAATACCGGTTCGACGGGCTGCGCTTCGATGCCGTTCACGCGATTGCCGACGACGGCTTCCTGTCCGCGATGGCCGCCGAAATCCGCGAGGCGCTGCCCGGCCGGCACGTCCACCTCGTGCTCGAGAACGAGAAGAACGACGCAGACCTGCTAGCCCCCGATGCGTACGACGCGCAATGGAACGACGACTTTCACAACGTGCTTCACGTCCTGCTGACCGGCGAGCGCGAGGGATACTACGAAGGCTTCGCCGACGACGCGACCGAGCGACTGGCGCGCTGCCTGTCGGACGGCTTCATCTACCAGGGAGAAACTCCGCCCGGCGCGGACCATGCGCGCGGCAAGCCGAGCAGCCACCTGCCCGCGACCCGCTTCGTCTCGTTTCTCCAGAACCACGACCAGATCGGCAACCGCGCTTTCGGCGAGCGCCTGACGCTGCTGACCGGGAACGAGCGCCTGCGCGCCGCGACCGCGCTGCTGCTGCTTGCTCCGCAGATCCCGCTGATCTTCATGGGGGACGAGACCGGCAGTCGCTCGCCCTTCCTGTTCTTCACCGACTTCCACGACGAACTCGCCGAGGCCGTGCGCAACGGACGGCGGCGCGAATTCGCAAGGTTCGCCGCGTTCTCGGACCCGGCGGCGCGCGAAAAGATTCCCGATCCCAACGCGACGCGGACCTTTGCGGACTCGGTCGCCGCTCCCGGTCCCGATGCAGGCGACTGGCTGGAGCCTTACCGAGACCTGCTGCGCCTTCGGTTCGAGCACGTCGTCCCGCGCCTCGCAGGCGCGTGCGGCGAAGGTGCCGAAGTGCTCGGCGACAAGGCGGTGGCGGCGCGGTGGCGGATGGACGACGGCGCGGTCCTGTCGATTGCGCTCAACCTCGGCGATGAACCGGTGCAATTCCCCGAACCGGTCGGCGAGACTGTCTTCGCGCTGGGCGAACCGGGCGAACCGGCCGCTTTCCGCGCGGAGATCGCGGCTTGAGCGCGCTGCACGACCTTGCCCGCAGCGCCGGCCTGCAGATCGACTGGGAGGATGCGGCGAGCAGGCCGCAAACCGTTTCCGACGAGGCGCTGCGCCGCGTGCTCGGCGCGCTCGGCCTGCCCGCCGAGACCGACGCACAGATCGCGCAGAGCCTCGATGCCGCGCGCGTCGAGGCCGGGGAATGCAGCTTTCTCTCTGCCGATGCCGGCTGCGCCTGCGTGCTACCCGTCGACCGGGCTGCCGGCGACACGGCCCTGCTCGTTCTCGCAAGCGGAGAGGAGCGCGAAATCGCGCTCGAACCTTGCGACGGCGGGATGCTCGCGCCCGGCGTCGACGAGGCCGGCTATCACCGGCTCCATCTCGGCGACCGCACGTTCACGCTGGCCGTGGCACCGCCGCGCTGCTTCGGAGTGGGCGACGCGACGCCTCGCGAGCGCCCGTGGGGTGCTGCAGTACAGGTCCCGTCGCTGCGGACCTCCGACGAGCGGCCTTTCGGCGATTTCGGAACGCTGGCGGCTTCTGCCGGGGCCTTCGCGAAGGCGGGCGCGGACGCGCTGGCGATCAGTCCGACCCATGCGCTTTTCCCGGCCGACGCCAGCCGTTACAGCCCGTATGCGCCGTCGAGCCGCCTGTTCCTCAACGTCCTGTTCGGCGATCTCTCGCTTGTCGGCCAGCTTCCGCAGGAGGGCGGATCTGGCGACCTCGTCGATTGGCACGCCGCCATCCCCGCCCGCCTCGCTGCCCTGCGCAAGGCATGGGACGCTTGCCCCGCCGATATTCGCGAGCGCGTCCGGGACTGGCGAGAGGGCGCTGGAGACGACCTCGAGCGGCACGCGACCTTCGATGCTCTTCATGCGCACTTTTTCGACAGCGGCGCGCGGGGGTGGCGGGACTGGCCTGCACGCTTTCACGATCCGGCAGGCCCGGCGGTCGCCGGTTTTGCGCGCGAGCATCGCGCCGAGGTGGACTTCTTCGCCTTCGCGCAATGGCTGGCGCGCGAAAGCCTTGCAGCAGCGCAAGGCAGCGCGCGCAGGGCCGGGATGGCGATCGGACTCGTCTCCGACCTTGCCGTCGGGATGGACGCGGGCGGCAGCCACGCCTGGAGCCGCCCCGACGATCTGCTGAGCGGGCTCTCGATCGGCGCACCGCCCGACCTGCTCGGTCCTGACGGGCAGGACTGGGGTATCACCGGGTTCGCGCCCGCCGCGCTCCTGCGCACCGGTTTCGAAGGCTTCATCGCCACGCTGCGGGCGGGACTGGAAAGCGCGGGTGGCATCCGCATAGACCACGCGCTCGGACTGCGCCGCCTGTGGGTCGTCCCCCACGGCCAGCCCTCTTCCGAGGGCGCCTACCTCACCTTCCCGCTGGCGGACATGCTGCGCGTTCTCGCCATCGAATCGCATCGCGGGCGCGCTGTCGTCATCGGCGAGGATCTGGGCACCGTGCCCGAAGGACTGCGCCCGCAGCTCGAGGCGCGACAGGTCTACGGCATGCGCGTCCTGTGGTTTGAGCGCGGCCCGGACGGGGGGTACACTGCGCCCTCCCGCTGGCAGGCGCAGGCGGTGGCGATGAGCGGCACGCACGACCTGCCGACCGTCGCGGGCTGGTGGTCGGGCCGCGACATCGACTGGACCTGGCAGCTGGGTCGTGGCTCAAAGGCCGACAGCGAGGGTGCCGAGCGCGAGGGGCGCGGGGCGGAGCGTGCGCGCCTCTGGAACGCGCTGGAGGCATCGGGTTCGGCGAACGGCGACCCGCCCGCTCCCGACGACACCGCGCCGGTCGTCGATGCCGTGGTCTCGCACGTCGCGAAAACGCCATGCCAGCTTGCCATCTTCCCTGCCGAGGACCTCTTCGGCCTTGTCGAGCAGCCCAACCTTCCCGGTACGATCGACGAGCATCCCAACTGGCAGCGACGCATGCCCGCCCCGACACAAGACCTGCTCGCCGACGAACGGATTGCCGCAAGGATCGCAAAGGTGAACAAGGCCCGCCCATGACCCCGCGCGCAACCTACCGTTTCCAGTTCAATCGCGATTTCCCCTTCGAGCGTGCCGAGGCGCTCGTCCCCTACCTCGACGGGCTGGGCGTGAGCCACGTCTACGCCTCGCCGATCACCACGGCGGCCAGCGGATCGATGCACGGCTACGACGTCGTCGACCCGACGCGCGTCAATCCCGAATTGGGCGGGGAGGACGGACTGCGATCGCTGGTCGGCGCGCTGCGGCGGCACGGGATGGGCCTCGTCATCGATATCGTGCCCAATCACATGGGCGTGGCGGGCGGCGAGAATGCCTGGTGGAACGATGTCCTGCGCCTCGGACAGGGCAGTCGCCACGCGCGGTTCTTCGATATCGACTGGCGCGAGAAAGTGCTGCTGCCGATCCTCGGCGCGCCGCTGGATGAGGTGATCGCACAAGGGCAGGTCTTCGTGGACCGCGCGGGCGCGGACCCGGCGCTGGTCGTCTACGGCGAACATCGCCTGCCGCTCGCGCCGGGAAGCCGCCTGCCCTCCCCGGAACACCGCAAGGGCCTCCACGAACTGCTCGCCCAGCAGCACTACCGGCTGGGCTGGTGGCGCACCGCGAACGACGAGCTGAACTGGCGACGCTTCTTCACGATCAACGAACTGGCGGGCCTGCGCGTCGAGGACCCGCAAGTCTTCGAGGAAACCCACGCGCTCTACTTCCGGCTGTGGCGCGAGGGGCTGATCGACGGCGTGCGCATCGACCACGTCGACGGCCTGACCGACCCCGCGGCCTATTGCCGCAAGCTGCGCGAACGCCTTGCCGAAAGCGAGCGCCCCGCCGATGCACCCGAAGGGCCGGCCTACATCGTCGTCGAGAAGATCCTCGGCCCCGGCGAGGCGCTTCCGACCGACTGGGGCGTCGACGGCACCAGCGGGTACGATTTCATGGAAGAGGTCTCGCTCCTGCTGCACGATCCGGGCGGCGAGGATTTACTGGCCGACCTGTGGACGCGCTTTTCAGGCCGGCCCGCCGATTTCGCGGCGGAAGAGCTTGCCGCGCGGCGCGACATGCTCGCCTGGGCGTTCGAGGCGCAGCTGACCGCCTGCGTCGCGGCGTTCCGTGCGCTGACAGCCACCGATGCCGCGACGCGCGGCTTCACCCACGGAATGCTTCGCCGGGCGATATCGCGGCTGCTCGATGCCTTCCCGGTCTACCGAACCTATGGGACGGGTGACGACGCGCCGGCCAGCGATTCGGACGTGCGTGAGGCGGCAAGGCGCAAGGCCGCGCCTTTCACGCCGCCCGGCGAGGAGGTCGTGTCCGACGCCATCCTGAACTGGCTGGCCGGAAAGGGCCCGGGCGATGCCGCACTCGCCGCCGATGCGGTGTGCCGGTTCCAGCAGCTTTCCGCACCGATCGCGGCAAAAGCAGTGGAGGACACCGCGTTCTACCGCCACGGCAAGCTGCTGTCGCGCACCGACGTGGGCTTCGACGCGGCGCACCTGGCCTGCCCGCCTGAACGGTTCCACCGCGTTTGCGAACGGCGCGCGCGCGACTTCCCCGGATCGATGCTCGCCACCGCGACTCACGATCACAAGCGCGGCGAGGACGTGCGCGCGCGGCTGGCGGTGCTTTCCTCGATCCCTGAAGTGTGGCGCGAGCGTGTGCTGCGCTGGGACGAGATGGCGAGCGAGCCGGACGTCGATCCGGCCGACCGCTACATGCTCTACCAGATGCTGTTCGGGGCATGGCCCGACGGACTTGCCGCCGGCGACCGCGACGGGCTTGCCGCCTATGGCCAGCGCCTTGCCGCCTGGCAGGAAAAGGCGCTGCGCGAAGCCAAGCTGCGCTCTTCCTGGGAGCAGCCCGACGAGCCGTACGAAACGCGCTGCCGCAGCTTCGCGACGCGGTTGTGCGATCTGGCGCAGTCGGCGGACCTGCTGGCCGACATTGCGGCCTTCCTGGGAGAAACCGCCGCCGCGACCGAAGCGAACATGCTCGTCCAGACCGGCCTGCACTTCACCGTGCCGGGGATGCCCGACATCTACCAGGGGTGCGAGCTTCCCGACTTCTCGATGGTCGATCCGGACAACCGCCGCCCGGTCGACTACGCGGTCCGCGATGCGATGCTGGCGCAGGAACGCGCGGAACATCCCAAGCTGGCGCTGATCCGCTACCTGCTGACGCTGCGGCGGGCGGGGCCGGAACTCTTCGCCGGCGGAAGCTACGAACCGGCGACGGTTGGCGGCGCGCGCGCGGGCAACGTCCTGGGCTTTACGCGCAGCCTCGACGATGCCGAGCTGCAATGCGCCTTTGCCATTCGCTGCGGTGCCGCGCTCCTCGGTGGCACCGCCCCGGCACCCACTGCAGACTGGTGGCGGGACACGACCGTTTCCTTCGGCGGGCGGGCAGAGCCCGTCGCAGGGCTTTTGGATGCGGGGCCGGTCTCGGTGCGCATCTCCCGGCGATAGTCTGGCACGCCCTCCTCCCACGCTGCGGACACTTTTGAACGTTCGACCGGGCCGATCAGCCAGTAAACTGCGCTTAAGCCCTGTAATACTTAACATTTGAACTGGCGCGGATGCCCCCCGTCATGGCATTGTAAGCTTTGCCAATGGGAGGTGGGCATCCAGAAGGAACGGGAACTCGATTTTCCGATCGTTGCGGTCGGGGCCAGCGCCGGCGGGGTCGAAGCGCTGAAGAACTTCGTGAGCGAACTGAACGCCGACGACAGGGCCGCGTTCGTAATCCTTCTGCACCTTGCCCCCGATCACGAGAGCCAGCTTACCGACATCCTGTCGAGATCGTGCGCGCTTCCGGTTTCGGAAGCATCGCAGGACATGCCGATCAATTCGGGGAACGTCTACGTCCTCACGCCCGGACGCTACCTGACGATCGTCGACCACGGCCTTTTCGTCGAGCCGGCGCACGGGCCGCGCGGGCAGCGCATGCCGATCGACCATTTCATGCGCTCGCTTGCCGACAGCGCCGGACCGCGCGCAGTGGGCGTGGTACTGTCGGGTACCGGCAACGACGGTTCCATCGGCCTGCGCGCGATCAAGGGTGCGGGCGGCGTCTCGCTAGTACAGAGCCCGGAAAACGCGCTCTACGACGGGATGCCGCGCTCGGCGATAGAGGCAGGTGTCGTCGACGAGGTCGGCTCGATCGACACGCTCGTCGATACTATCCGCGAATTGTCGCACCGCATCGGCGAAGGCGTATCCGGCGACGGGTTCGCCCGCCGAGAGATCGGCGGCCTGCTCTCGCTGATCAAGGCGCGCACCGGGCAGGATTTCGCCGCCTACAAGTTCGGCACGCTCAGACGGCGCATCCGGCGCCGCATGAACCTGCTGCGTTTCGACGACCTTGGCGCATACACCACGCACGTACGTTCGAACGAGGACGAGCTGCGCCGCCTGTTCGAAGACCTGCTGATCAACGTGACCTGCTTCTTCCGCGACCCGGCGGTCTGGGAGCAAGTCGCCGAGAAAGTCATCCAGCCGCTCCTCGTCCGGTCGGCAAGCGAGGACCGCACCCTGCGCGTCTGGGTTCCGGCCTGCTCCAGCGGTGAGGAAGCCTATACACTCGCCATCCTGCTCGAAGAGGCGGCACGACAGATTCCCGGTCCCACGCCTTGGCAGATCTTCGCCACGGACCTCGACACCGATGCCGTCGCACGGGGGCGCGAGGCGCAGTACCCGGAAAGCATCGCGGACGACGTCGGCAGCGAGCGGCTCAAGAAGTACTTCATACGCGAGGCGACGGGATGGCGGGTCAACAAGGAGCTGCGGGAAAGGGTCGTCTTCGCCCACCAGGACGTGCTGACCGACCCGCCCTTTTCCAAGCTCGACATGGTCAGTTGCCGCAACCTGCTGATCTATCTCGACAGCAAGCACCAGAACCGGCTTCTGGAAACCTTCCATTTCGCGCTGAACGAGGGCGGGATGCTGCTTCTCGGCACATCGGAGACGACGGGAGCGCAGAATTCGCGGTTCACGCCGGTCGATACCAAGTCGCACCTTTATCGGCGCTGCCCCGGCCAGTCGATGGCGCAAATGAGCGCGCGCCACGTATCGACGCAGTTCGCTGCGCCGTCGAAATCCGGCCCGCGGGAGAGAAGGGGCGCGCTCGACCTGGGGGGCCGAGTTCGCAATTCGCTTCTCGAACGATATGCGCCCCCGTCGGTCGCGGTACGCGCGAGCGGCGATATCGCGTTCCTTTCGGGAAACGTCCGGCGCTTTCTCGCCATGCCGCCGGGCGAGCCGTCGAACAACGTGTTCGACATGGTGCCTGCATCGCTGCGCAGCCGCGTGCGCGAGGCGGTGCGGGCGGTCTCGCAGGGCGAGAGCCCTTCTCACCGCAGCGCCCGGGTTCGCCTTTCGGATGACGACGCGATGGTCTGCATCGAATGCGTCTCGATCGAGGACGAGCAGGAGCCACTCTACCTCGTCACCTTCATCGAGCAGGAAGAGCCCGATCCCGCAAGCGCCGCCAGCGACGACGAGGACCGCAACTCGGCGCACGTCGAACAGCTCGAACGCGAACTGGAGATCATGCGCGAGGACCTGCAGACCACGGTCGAGGAACTCGAGACCTCGAACGAGGAACTGAAGGCGAGCCATGAGGAAGCCATGGCGGCCAACGAGGAACTGCAGTCCGCGAACGAGGAACTGGAAACGAGCCGCGAGGAGCTACAGTCGCTCAACGAGGAACTGATCACCGTCAACAACCAGCTCGAGGAGAAGGTCACCGAGGTCGAGAAAACGACAGACGACCTGCGCAACCTGCTGACCTCCACGCGGCTGCCGGTCCTGTTCCTCGATCCCGAACTCAGGATCAGCGGCTTCACGCCTGCCATGCGCGGCATCGTCGAACTGCGCGACAGCGATGTCGGACGTCCGATCGCCGACCTTGCGTTCAGCGTCGAGGATGCAGACCTGCTCGACGACGCGAAGGCCACGCTCAACCACCTGTCTCCGCGCGAGCGCGAAGTCAGGGCCGGCGAGACCGTCTATGTCCGCCGGGTCCAGCCCTATCGCACGTCGGACGAGCGGATCAGCGGCGTCGTCGTCACTTACGTGGACATCTCGCAGCAGGCCAACATGTCGGCGCTTCTCGCCTCGCGCGAGAGGCAGCAGCGGCTGACCGCCGAAATCAGCCAGAAGGCGCTTGGCGCGCGCGACCTTCCCGGTTTCCTGAACGAGCTTTGCGCCACGCTGCGGGTCTCGCTCGACTGCGATTACGCCAAGGTCCTGAAGTTCGAAAGCGACGACGAAGCCTTCAGCCTTGTCGCGGGTGCCGGCTGGAAGGCGCAGTCGCTGGCGAAATGGACCGTGCCGACCGGCGTCAAGAGCCAGGGAGGCTATACGCTGAAATCGGAATCGCCGGTGCTGGTGAGCGACTTCCGCGAGGAAAAGCGGTTCGAGGCCCCTTCGCTGCTGATCGAGCACAAGGTGCTTTCGGGCATCAGCTGCCTTGTCGAGGTGGGCGGCAAGCCGTGGGGCGTGATCGGCGTGCATGATCGCGATGCGAACCATTTCGCCGCCGAGGACGTCGCCATCGTGCAGGCCGCCGCCAGTACGGCCGCAGCCACGATCCGGCAGATCGAACGCGAGGCGAGCCTTGCCCGCGACCGCCTGATGCTCTCGCTGGCGATGAAGACGGCGGGCATGGGCATATGGCAATACGATCCGGCGACAAAGGAAGTCTACTGGGACGAGCGCCTGCGCGAACTCATGGGCGTCGGGCCGAAGCGGCGTCCGAAAGTGGACGATTTCATGGGCATGGTCGTCAGCGAGGACTTCGACCGGGTCGACCGGGCGCTTGCCGCCACGGCCGAGCGGGGCGAACCTTTCGAACAGGAATTCCGCCTGCGCCGTGCGGACGGAAGCATCATCTGGCTGATCGGTCAGGCCGAACGCGTCGAAGGCGAAGACCGGGTCCGCGTGATCGGGATCAACGCCGACATCACCGCGCGCAAGGAAGCCGAGGAGCATTCCCGCTTCATGATGCGCGAACTCGACCATCGCGTGAAGAACGTGCTGGCCATCATCGTGTCGATCGCCGCGATCACCAGCCGCGATGCGCCGGACCTGGCCACCTTCACCTCGAACTTCGAACAGCGGCTCAGGTCGATGGCGCGCACGCACAGCCTGCTGGCAGAGCACCGCTGGCGGGGCGCGAAACTCTCGGTGCTGATCGAGGACGAACTGGCGCACGCGCCGAACCCCGAAAGAGTGGAGACCCGGGGGCCGGAGATCGCCATCGCTCCCAGCGCGGCCCAGTCGCTCGCCATGGCGCTCCACGAACTGACCACCAATGCCATCAAGTACGGCTCGCTGTCGGTTCCCGAAGGCAAGCTGCTGGTCGAATGGTCGGTTCGCGAAACCGGCGACGGCGAACACCTCGACCTCGTCTGGCAGGAGTCGGACGGTCCCGCAGTCAGGAGACCGAAGCACCGGGGCTTCGGGTCCACGGTGATCGAGCGGATCATGAAGAGCCAGCTCCGGGCCGAGACCACGATCGATTTCCGTCCCGAAGGCCTTGTCGTGACGTGCTCCTTCCCGCTGGAGAAAATGTCGATCCTGGCCGAAGCGCAGCCACGGTCCGCTTCGCTGCCCGGCTCCACCGACCTGACGACGATCCGGGGACGCAAGGTGCTGGTGCTGGACGACGAATGGCTGGTGGCGGAGCAGACCGCCCAGGCACTGTCGAGCATGGGAGCCGAGATCGTCGGCCCGTTCCATTCGCTGAAGGATGCGCTGGAAGGCATCGACAACCAAGACATCGCGCTGGCCGTGCTCGACTACAACATCGATGGCGATCCGGTCACTCCGCTGGCGATGAAACTCGCCGAGCGGGACGTGCCTGTCATCATCGTGTCGGGCTACGGATCGAACCTCATCATAGAGCAGGGCATCGCGTCGTTCGACTTCCTCGCCAAGCCGGTTTCGCCCGCAACGCTCCTGGCGCACTCGGCGCGGGCGATCGCCCTCGGCGAAGAAGTCGCGGGCAAGGAATGAAGCGGCGCGACCTCATCGGCATCGCGGGAAGCGCGGGCGCGTTGCCTGCACTGATTTCGTTTCTGGACGCGTTCCAGCCATCCGCTCCGTGCAGCTTGTTCGTCGTCCTGCACCGATCGGTCGAGACGAGCCACCTTGCCGAAATCGTCGACAAGGCAACCTCGTTCGAGGTGTGCGAACCCGGGGATGGTGAACCGATCCGGTCGTCTTGCATCTACCTTGCCCCGCCTGACTGCCACATGATGGTCGGCCACGGGCATCTCCATCTGAAACGTGGCCCGCGCGAAAACAACTTCCGCCCGGCGATCGACCCGCTGTTCCGGTCGCTTGCGGTGTTTGGCATGGGTCGCGTCTGCGGGGTGGTCCTTTCGGGCTATCTCGACGACGGCGCCTCGGGTGCTCGCGCGATCGAGGCGAGCGGCGGCATCGTGCTGGTTCAGGACCCTGCCGACGCCCTCTCCCCGGCCATGCCGCGAGCGGCGATCAGCGCGGTCGGGGAACCGCGCGCAATCGCTTCGGCATCCGAACTCGGTAAGCTCGTCGGCCGCATCAGCGGCGAACCCGCCGGCAAGGACATAGCCGCGGACGAAAAGATCAAGCTGGAAATGATGATCGCCGGATTGGAGAAGGCCAGCATGGCGAACGAAAACAAGCTGGGCGAGCTGTCCCCGTTCAATTGTCCCGACTGCAATGGAGTCCTCTGGGAAATCAGCGACGGACCCATGACCCGGTTCCGCTGCCACACGGGGCATGCCTACACTGCCGCGTCGCTCGACAAACGCCAGGAGGAAATGCTCGAGCGCAGCCTGTACGACAGCCTCCGGTCGCTGCGCGAGAAAACCGAAATGCTCCGCCGGCTCGCCGAACGCGGCGGCAGCACGACCGATCGCCTGCTCGACCGGGCCGAAGGCTATTCGCAGGACGCCGAGACGATCGAGCAGATGCTACTGACGCGAAACTCCGACGCCGCCTGAGCGCGCCCGCGGGTCACTCGGGCTTGCCGCCTATTCCTGATCGCCATCCTGCGGGATCTGCAGCGCCTCCTGCGCGACAGTGGCGACGAGCACGCCCTTGGTGTCGTAGACATGGCCTTGAGCGAGATTGACGCCCTCGTGCGCGTTGGGTCCTTCGGTCTCGAACAGCAGCCATTCGTCGCAGCGAATATCGCGGTGGAACCAGACGTTGTGGTCGAGGCTGGCGACGAACAGGTGCGGTCCCGGCAGCGCCACCGTGTGCGGGACGAGCGGCACGCCCACCAGCATGAAATCGCTCAGGAAAGTGAATATCTGGCGGTGGACGGCAGGATCGGAGACGCGGCCTGCGCCCGGCGCGCGCAGCCAGTAGTGGCGCTTCGCCTCGGGCGCGGTCTCGAAATAGCCGGCGGTGCCGGGCAGCCGCAGTTCGACCGGGTAGTTGCCCGCGAACAGGCCGAGGAACGAGGCGTGTTCCTCGCTCACCATCGCGCGGATGTCCTCGGGGGCAAGCGCGTCCTCGGCGGACTGCGTCGCGTGCTGCTCCCGGAAATGCGAGAAGCCGTGCGTGCCCGACCGGTACGAGCACTCCATCGAGAAGATGATGCGACCTTGCTGCGAGGCGGTGACCCGCCGCGTCGAGAAGCGCCCGCCGTCGCGCGTGCGCTCGACGTCGTAATCGACGCGCTTGTCGTTGTCGCCGGCGCGCAGGAAGTAGGAATGCAGCGAATGGACCTTGCGGCCCTCAGGCACCGTGCGGTCGGCCGCGGTCAGCGCCTGCGCCGCGATCTGCCCGCCGTAGAGCGTGCCGTAGGCATTGGGCTGGTTGCGCGGCGCGACGAAGCGATCCTGCCCGACGTCCTCCAGCGCGAGCAGGTCGACGATGTCGAGTTCCCACCTGCGATCGAATATTCGCTGGTCGAAACGGCGCATCGCGGGTCAGGCCGCTTCGATGCGCGCGAGCAATGCCTCGACCTGTACCTGCGCGCCTTCGCTGGCGGAAAGTTCGGCCACGACACCGTCGAACGGCGCGGTCAGCGTGTGCTCCATCTTCATCGCCTCGAGCGTCAGGAGCTTCTGTCCCTCGCTCACCGTGTCGCCTTCGGCGACCGAGACGGCGATGACCTTGCCCGGCATCGGCGCAAGGATCGCGCCCGAACCCGCAGCCGCGCCGCCCGCGGAGTTCTTGCGCCACGGCTCGAGCAGCCGGGCGCGCCCGCGCTCCATGATCATGACCGATTCGACCGGTTCGCCGTCGTCGTCCGGGTCTGCTTCGGCAGGCTCGATCACCACCGTCTCGCCGTCGAGCAGGAACCACGCGGCGCGGCGGTGTGCGGCGTTGAGGCGAAATCCGCCAAGGTCCGATGCCGGAACCAGCGCGGCGGCGGCAGCCTCGAGCACTTCCATCGACGGCACAGGCGGCTTCGCCATGTCCTCGCCGTCGCGCCCGATCAGGCCGGTATCGACATCGCCCGCGACGAAGTCAGGATGTTCGAGCGCGTTGACGAGGAAGGATGCGTTGCTCTTCACCGGCCAGACGGCGGTCTCGCACAGCATTTCGTGCAAGGCTTCGCGCGCCTCGTCGCGGGTGTCGCCGCGCGCCACGACCTTGGCGATCATCGGGTCATAGAACGGCGAAACCTGCCCGCCCTGTTCCACGCCCGTCTCGATCCGGCCGCCCGGCGCATCGCCGAACTCGAGCAGTTCGAGCGGCCCTGTAGACGGCAGAAAGCCGCTTTCCGGATCTTCGGCATAGAGCCGTGCTTCCATCGCCCAGCCGTTGATCGCGAGCCGGTCCTGCGCCAGCGGCAGCGGCTCTCCGCTCGCCACGCGAAGCTGCCATTCGACGAGGTCGACGCCGGTGATCTCCTCGGTCACCGGGTGCTCGACCTGCAGGCGCGTGTTCATTTCCATGAACCAGATGCGGTCGGCGCGCAGTCCGTCGGAAGCATCGGCGATGAACTCGATCGTGCCCGCCCCGACATAGTCGACCGCCCTGGCCGCGCGCACGGCGCTGGCACAGAGGTCGGCGCGCGTCGCCTCGTCCATGCCCGGCGCGGGAGCTTCCTCGATCACCTTCTGGTGGCGGCGCTGGAGCGAGCAGTCGCGCTCGAACAGGTGGACGACGCTGCCGTGCGTGTCGCCGAAGACCTGCACTTCTATGTGGCGCGGGCGTTCGATGAACTTTTCGATCAGCACGTGGTCGTTGCCGAACGAGGCCGCCGCCTCGCGCCGGCACGAGGCTAGCGCGTCGGCGAAGTCGCCTGCCCGCTCGACCAGCCGCATGCCCTTGCCGCCGCCGCCCGCGACCGCCTTGATGAGCACGGGATAGCCGATTTCCGCCGCCTCGTCGGCAAGGAAAGCGGGGTCCTGGTTCTCGCCCATATAGCCCGGCGTCACCGGCACGCCGGCATCGGCCATCAGCTTCTTGGCCGCGTCCTTGAGGCCCATCGCGTCGATCGATTCCGGGTTCGGCCCGACCCAGACGAGGCCGGCGTCGAGCACCGCGCGCGCAAAACCGGCATTTTCCGACAGGAAGCCGTAGCCGGGATGTATCGCCTCGGCACCGGTCTGCACCGCCGCCGCGATGATCCGCTCGCCCACGAGGTAGCTTTCCGCCGACGGCGAGGGACCGACATGCACCGCCTCGTCCGCCATGCGCACATGCAGTGCGTCGGCATCGGCATCCGAGTGGACCGCGACGGTGCGAATGCCCATCCGGCGGGCGGTGCGAATGATCCGGCAGGCAATCTCGCCCCGGTTGGCGATGAGGAGGGACTGGATCATGTCATCACATCCTGAACACGCCGAAGGGCGCGCGGTCGGGGATCGGGGCTTCGAGGCTGGCGGCAAGCGCGAGGCCGAGGACGTCGCGGGTCTGGACGGGGTCGATCACGCCGTCGTCCCACAGCCGCGCGGTGGCGTAGTAGGGGTTGCCCTCGTCCTCGTACTTCTGGCGGATCGGCTGCTTGAAGGCCTCTGCCTCCTCGTCGGACCAGCTGTCGGCATCGCGGTGGACGGTGGCGAGCACCGATGCGGCCTGCTCGCCGCCCATCACCGAGATGCGCGCGTTGGGCCAGGTGAACATGAAACGCGGCGAATAGGCTCGCCCGCACATGCCGTAATTACCCGCGCCGAACGATCCGCCGATGACCACGGTGATCTTGGGCACCTGCGCTGTCGCGACCGCCGTCACCAGCTTGGCGCCGTGCTTGGCAATGCCTTCCGCCTCGTAGTGGCCGCCGACCATGAAGCCCGAGATGTTCTGCAGGAAAAGGAGCGGAATGCGCCGCTGGCAGGCCAGCTCGATGAAATGCGCACCCTTCTGCGCGCTTTCGGAGAACAGCACGCCGTTGTTGGCAAGGATCGCCACCGGCAGGCCGTGGATGTGCGCGAAGCCGCAGACCAGCGTCGAGCCGTAGAGCGCCTTGAACTCGTGGAACTCGGACCCGTCGACGATCCGCGCGATCACCTCGCGCACTTCGTAGGGCGCGCGCACGTCCTCGGGAACGAGCGCGTAGAGGTCCTGCGCGTCGTATTTCGGCGGGCGGGCCTCGCGCGCCTCGACATGCGCGGCAGCAGCGGTGTTCTCCCCCAGGTGGCTGACGATGTCGCGCACGATCGAAAGCGCGTGCTCGTCGTCGTCGGCAAGGTGATCGACGACCCCCGACTTGCGCGCGTGAAGGTCTCCGCCGCCAAGGTCCTCGGCGCTGATCTCCTCGCCCGTCGCGGCCTTGACCAGCGGCGGTCCGGCAAGGAAGATCGTGCCCTGCTCGCGCACGATGACGCTCTCGTCGGACATCGCCGGAACGTAGGCCCCGCCCGCCGTGCAGCTTCCCATCACGCAGGCGATCTGGGGAATGCCCATGCCGCTCATCTGCGCCTGGTTGTAGAAGATGCGCCCGAAATGCTCGCGGTCCGGGAAGACCTCGGCCTGGTAGGGCAGGTTCGCGCCGCCGCTGTCGACAAGGTAGACGCACGGCAGGCGGTTCTCCCGCGCGACCTCCTGCGCGCGCAGGTGCTTCTTGACCGTCATCGGGAAGTAGCTGCCGCCCTTCACCGTGGGATCGTTGGCGACGATCATCGTCTGCCGTCCCGATACGCGGCCGATTCCCGCGATCATCCCCGCGCCCGCGACGTCCCCGCCATACATGCCGAACGCGGCAAGCTGGCCGATCTCGAGGAAAGGCGAACCGGCGTCGAGCAGGCGTTCCACCCGGTCGCGCGGAAGCAGCTTGCCGCGCGACAGGTGCCGTTCGCGATGCCGCTCCTCGCCCCCCAGCGCCGCCTTGGCGACATGTCCGCGCAGCTCTGCGGCAAGGGCGCGGTTGTGGCTGGCCCGGGCCCTGGCGTCGGGGCCGTCGATATCGGCCTTTGCGGGAAGGACAGGTGCGGTCACTTCTGAGCATCCTCTCGGTTCATGACTGTCGGCAGGGGTTCGCTCCTCTTGCTCCGTCCCCGCCCCTTCCGATAAACGCTCTGATAAGCGCGCCTTTGCTTGGTAATCTCGTACAGGACGATGCCTGACGAAGTAGCAAGGTTCAGGCTCTCGATCATTCCGAACATCGGAATAGACACACATGCATCGCTGCGCTCGACCGCGCGGCTGCTGATCCCGCGCTTCTCATTGCCAAACCAGACTGCCAGCTTGCTGTGTTCAGTAAAGTCTCCCTCATGCAGCCAGATGCTTTTTTGGCCTTTGATATGGGGTGAGGTCACCACAGAATGGAAGTTGTTGACCTCAAGATGATCGAAACAGTCATCGGTGCTGTCAAAGCGCTTCACAAAACTCCACTTTACCGCAGAAACCGAAGTCCGTGTGAGCGCTCTCTCTTCACGCATTTGATGCCACTCGTCTGGTAGTGCGGTGGCCGGGTCCACGACGTAGACCTTCTCGCAGCCCAGAGCGTTAACATTACGGATAACAGTGCCGATGTTCCGCACGTCGGACGGAGCCTCGATCACGGCGACAAGATTCTTGCAAATGAACGGCTTGATAGCATCGGCACGCTTGCGCACCGATGATTTGACCTTCTCGGTTCCCCCGTCAACCCGATCCAGCGGCATTAGAGGCTCGCGCCCACCAGTTCGCGGCCGATCAGCATGCGGCGGATCTCGTTCGTGCCCGCCCCGATGTCGAGCAGCTTGGCATCGCGCAGATAGCGTTCGACCGGCCAGTCCTTCGTGTAGCCCGCGCCGCCCAGCGCCTGCACCGCTTCGCCCGCCTGGCGGAAGGCGCTCTCGCTGGCGAGAAGGATCGCGCCGGCCGCGTCGAAGCGCGTCGTCCGGTCGGCATCGCAGGCCCGCGCCACCGCGTAGACGTAGGCGCGCGCCGATTGCAGCGCGACATACATGTCAGCGACCTTGGCCTGCATCAGCTGGAACGCGCCTATCGGCTTTCCGAACTGCTTGCGCTCGCGGACGTATGGCAGGACGGTGTCGAGGCAGGCCTGCATGATGCCGATCTGGATGCCCGCCAGCACCACGCGCTCGTAATCCAGCCCGCTCATCAGCACGCCGACGCCGCCGCCGACCGGGCCCATGACGTTCTCGTCGGGCACGAAGCAGTCGTCGAAGACGAGCTCGCTGGTGGGCGAACCGCGCATGCCCATCTTGTCGATCTTCTGGCCGATCGAGAAGCCGCCCATGCCCTTTTCGATGAGGAACGCTGTAATGCCGCGCGAACCGGCCCCTGCATCGGACTTTGCATAGACGACAAGCGTGTCGGCAAATGCTCCGTTGGTGATCCAGAACTTCGTGCCATCGAGCCGCCAGCCGCCATCGACCTGCCCGGCGCGCAGCTTCATCGACACGACGTCGGACCCCGCATTCGCCTCGCTCATCGCGAGTGCGCCGACGTGTTCGCCCGAGATCAGCCTGGGCAGGTACTTCGCCTTCTGCGCATCCGATCCCCAGCGCCGGATCTGGTTGACGCAAAGGTTCGAATGCGCGCCGTAGGACAGGCCGACCGAGGCCGAGGCGCGGCTGACTTCCTCGACCGCGACGACATGCTCGACGTAACCGAGGCCGAGACCGCCGTCCGCCTCGTCCACCGTGATGCCGTGCAGGCCAAGCTCGCCCATCTGCGGCCAGAGGTCCTGCGGGAATTCGTCATTCTCGTCGATCGCGGCAGCGCGGGGAACGATCTGCTCCTCGGCGAAACGCCGCGTCGTATCGCGTATCGTGTCGGCCATCTCGCCGAGTTGAAAATCGAGCACGATTGTCCTTTCGATCCTGTCCGTGCGCTCAACCCGTCAGGGCGAGGGGCATTCCGTTGTTCTGGCCCGCCATTCCACATGCCACCGGCCCTGTCGAGCCTTGTGAAGCGGAGCCTTGTGACGCCTAGCCTCGCGACGTGTCGGGAACCGCCTCAGCCGCGGCCCCGGTAGGATGCGACACCCTGATCGGGCACCCAAAGCCCTCCGGGCGGCGCGCCGGACTGCCAGAACACGTCGATGGGAATGCCGCCGCGCGGGTACCAGTATCCGCCGATGCGCAGCCATTTCGGGGACATCTCGTCGAACAGGCGTTGCCCGATGCCCACGGTCACGTCCTCGTGAAAGCCGCAGTGATTGCGGAAGGAACCGAGAAACAGCTTGAGGCTTTTGGATTCGACGATGGTTTCCCCCGGCGCGTAGTCGATGACGATGTGCGCGAAATCGGGCTGGCCGGTGACGGGGCAGAGCGAGGTGAATTCCGGTGCGGCGAAGCGCACGAGGTAGAGCGCGCCCTTGCGCGGATTGGGCACGTAATCGAGCGCGGCTTCGCCGGGCGAGGCCGGCAGCGCGCTCTGCCGGCCAAGGTGCAGCGGCCCGCCTTGCGGCCTGTCGGTCTCGTTTTCGCTCATGCCCGCTCCTTGCCGCCATCGCGCCTTCGACACAAGTCGCCGGACAGTTGCACGAAATTCACGAGGCGTTAAGCGCGCGCGGCGGACCGGCTGGCGCAATGCGCGGCGACAAGGCCGCCGGGATCGCGACGGGGGGCGCATGAGGGTTCGGGTAACGAGATCGGGTTCGGGATCGTCGGTGCTGGCACTGGCGCTTTTCGCCGTGCCCGCAGCCGCGCAATCGGTGAGCGATTACCAGTTGCCGCCCGCGCCGAAGGAAGGCCCGGTGCTGGAAGGCCCCGTCGATACGGAAAACCCGGTCGTCGCGCCGACCGTCAGCGTGCCCACTCCGCGCCCCTCGCCGACCGCGCAGCCCGCTCCGGCGCCGGCCCCGACCGCGCGCGCGACGCCTTCGCCGCCGGTCGCGCGGCCTGAAACCGTCGTACCCCGGGTGCGGCAGACCCCGGCAGTCCAGCCGCAAGCGCGTACCGGGGCGACTGTCGCGCAGCCCTCGCCCCAACCGGAACCGGCTCCCCGGTTCTCGCCGCTACCTCCCGCAGGGAGCGAAGAACCGACACCTGTGGCGTCGCCGCAAGTGGTTGCCGGGGCAGAAGCTCCCGACGACGCGCTGCCCTGGTGGATGGCAATACCGGTCGTGCTGGTCCTGCTGCTTGCCGGTCTGTTGCTGTGGTCGCGGCGAGGCTCGGCAACGGGCACCGCGCAGGACGAAGGCTTCGACCGCGACGAAGCGCCCGCGGACATCGACACCGCGCCGAGCGCTCCGGCAGCGCTGCCGCCGGTAGCGCCCAGAGCCTCACTTCCGCCGCCCGCGCCACCGCCGAAACCGGCCGCCGCGCCTGCATCGTCGCCCTCGCCCATTCCGCGCCCCAGCTTCGGCGCAGCGCCCTCGCCGCTGCGGTTCGAGCCGGTCGCGATGCGGCTTTCGCTGTTCTACGCCACGATGTCCTACCGCCTCGAAGTCACGCGCCCGCGCGAGCACGAGGGGCCGATGCGCGTCCTTGGCGACATCATCTCGGCGCATGCCTCGCTCGGCAGCGAGGCGCAGCTTGCGCCCGATACCGCAGCGCTTGCCGAACTGCACGACCTCGCAAGCCTCGAACCCGGCAACACCGCCGAACTGAAGGGCGAAATCCAGCTCCCGCTCAACGCCATCGTCCCGGTAAAGGGCCGGGCGAGCGCGCTGTTCTTCCCGCTCGCGCGCTTCGTGCTCGACATGCCCGGCCGCGCGCCGCTGGTGCGCATCTACAGCGTCGGGCAGGCCCCCGACCGGCCCGAAGGCGCGTTGCGCCCGTTCCGGCTCGATACCGGGCCGCGCAATTTCGCTGCGCTCGACCGCCGCGAAATCGAGCGCGAGAACTGGGTGCATCTCGACGGGGCGGGCAAGGCTGGCTAGCACGGACGCCTTCTCAATCGCTGGAGCTGGCGCCTTGGACACCCTCGTATCGACCGACTGGCTGGCAGGCGAGCTTGGATCGGACGACCTTCGCATCGTCGATGCCTCGTGGCACCTGCCCGATGCCGGGCGCGACGCCGCCGCAGAGTTCGCGTCAGGCCACATTCCCGGCGCGGTCTTCCTCGATCTCGGCACGCTGACCGATCCCGATGGCGCCTCGGACAACACGCTTCCGCCGCCCCGGCGCTTCGCCGACCGCATGGGCATGCTCGGCATCGGGGACGGTTGCAGGGTCGTTTTCTACGACGACAGCGCGGTCCATTCGGCAGCGCGCGCGTGGTTCATGGCGCGCCTTTTCGGAATCGGGGAAGCGGCCATCCTCGACGGCGGCCTCGCGAAGTGGCGGGCGGAGGGCCGCGAAACCGAAGCAGGGCATGCCGTCCCGCCGGAGCGCGACTTCACCCCCGGCTCAGGCGTTGCTTCGCTCCGCAGCAGGCAGGACATGCTCGCCAATGTCGACACCGGCGCCGAGCAGGTCGTCGATGCACGCGGGCCGGCGCGCTTTCGCGGCGACGAGCCCGAACCGCGCCCCGGCATGGCGGCCGGCCACATTCCCGGCGCGCGCAACGTCCACTATGCCGCGCTTTTCGAACCCGACGGCACGTTGAAGGACGATGCCGGCCTGCGCTCCGCGTTCGAGGACGCGGGCGTCGATCTGGGCCGGCCGGTGGTGACGAGCTGCGGCAGCGGCATCACCGCCTGCGTCCTTGCCTTCGCGCTCGACCGGCTCGGCAAGCGCGACGTGGCGCTCTACGACGGAAGCTGGGCCGAGTGGGGCATCGATCCCGCAACGCCCAAGGCCACGGGTCCGGCTTGACTTCGCCCGCTATCGCGGCTCCGCTGGCGCACCGGACGGTTCGGAGAATGCATTGAACGACAGCGCGAAATCGGCAGGCCACGGCACCGGCACCCGGCTGGTCGAGGCCGGACGGCGCAGGGAATGGACCGGACCGGTGGTCAATCCCCCCGTCTGGCGCGGCAGCACGCATCTCTACGAGGACATGGCGGCGCTTGCCGAAGGGCCGCGCCGCAACGAGGACGGGCGCTTCTTTTACGGACGTCGCGGCGCGCCGACGCAGTGGGCGCTGGCCGACGCGCTGACCGCAATGGAGCCCGGCGCGGCGGGTACGGTGCTCTATCCTTCGGGCGTTTCGGCCATTGCAGGCGCGCTCATGACGGTGCTGCGCCCCGGCGACGTGTTGCTGATGACCGACAACGCCTACGATCCCAGCCGCGCGATGGGCAAGGGGCTGCTGGCCGACTTCGGCGTGGAGACGCGCTTTTTCGACCCGCTCGATACCGCCGCGTTCGGGGCCGCGATCTGCGACCGCGCGCGCGCCGTCTTGCTGGAAGCGCCGGGCAGCCTGACGATGGAAGTGCAGGACGTGCCGCGCCTTGCCGCGATCGCGCGCGACCGGGGCCTCGTATCGCTGATCGACAACACCTGGGCCGGACCGCTCGGCTTTCCCGCGCTCGAACGCGGCGTCGATATCGCGATCATGTCGCTGACCAAGCACGTCGGCGGGCATTCGGACCTGATGATGGGCAGCGCCAGCGCGGGCGAGGACTTCTATCCGAAGCTGCGAAAACGCGCGCAGTCGCTCGGCCTCGTGGTCTCGCCCGACGATGCGGCGCTTGCCCTGCGCGGCCTGCGCACGATGGAAGTGCGGTTGCAGCGCGAGACGCAGAGCGCGCTCGCCATCGCAGGCTGGCTCGCCGAACGGCCCGAGGTGGCGCTGGTGATGTGCCCGATGCTGCCCGGCTCTCCCGGCCACGACATCTGGCGGCGCGACTTCACCGGCGGCTGCGGCCTGTTCAGCTTCGTGTTCAGGGGCGCGGGCGCGCGCCGGCGCAACCGCTTCATCGACGCGCTCGATCTCTTCGGTATCGGCTACAGCTGGGGCGGGTTCGAAAGCCTCGCCGTGCCCGTGGACCCCGCGCCGATGCGCGCCGTCACCGGCTGGCCGCCGCCGGGGCTGGACGAGAGCGACCGGCACGGCGTCCGCCTGTCGATCGGCCTCGAAGACCCCGCCGACCTCATTGCCGACATCGAGCAGGCCCTCGCCGCAATGGAGACGCCATGAGCACCGCCGCGCTGAAGGACGTGCTGGACGAGGCGAACGCGGCCGCGTCCGAAGCAGCGGAAACCGCCTCCGCGATCCCGTCCGACCTGCCGAGCGCGGTTCCCAGCGAGCCGGTCGAAAGCGGCGTGTCGGGGGCGGACGCGATTTCAAAGGCGGTCGCCGAGCGCAGCGACACTATCGGCGGCGTGGTGGAGACGCTCGACGCGCTCGCCCTCCAGGTCGGCAGCACGCGCATCTCGGTGTGGGACGGCATCGTCGTGCTGCTCGTCATCGCGGCGGTCATGCTGCTCGCCTACTTCGGCAGCCGGATGGCGGTCAGCGCGGTGAAGCGCATCGGGCGGCTCGACATGGCGCAGCGGCTGCTGGCCGAAAAGCTCATCACGCTGGTGGTCTGGGCGGTCGCGATCCTTATGGGGATCGACATACTCGGCATAGACCTAACAGCGCTCGCCGTGTTCTCGGGCGCGTTCGGCCTTGCCATCGGTTTCGGCCTGCAGAAGACCTTCGGCAACCTGATCGCGGGCATCATCCTGCTGATGGACCGCTCGATCAAGCCGGGCGACGTCATCGCCATCGCCGACCAGGCGGGCAATTCGACTTTCGGACAGATCCGCAAGATCGGCATACGCGCGGTTTCGGTGACCACACGCGATCAGCGCGAATACCTGATTCCGAACGAGAACCTGATGATCAACCAGGTCGAGAACTGGTCCTATTCCTCCAAGAACGTGCGCATGCAGGTCGAGGTAGGCGTATCGTACCACGCCGACATGAAGCGGGCCGAGGAACTGATGCTGGAGGCCGCGAACAGCTGCAAGCGCGTGCTCGAGGTACCGCCGCCGACCGTCTGGATGAAGGAATACGGCGACAGCGCGGTCAACTTCACGATCCACTGCTGGATCCGCGATCCGGAGGACGGGGTGGGCAACGTCCGGTCAGAAGTGCTCAAGAAGCTGTGGTGGCTCCTCAAGGACAACGACATCGAGATCCCCTTCCCGCAGCGCGACCTCAACCTGCGCGACAACGAGGCATTCCGCGAACTGATCGAGGCCCTGCGCGACGAAAGGGTGGCGAAGCCGCCACCCGAGGAGAGCTAGTCGGGCCAGCTTTTGCCGGCTCGCCACCGGGAAGGTTTTCCCGTCAGACCAGCTTTCGCTGGCGCGGTCCCGGCCCTCTCCCCCACCCGGCCACCGATAGGATACTGCCGTTGGGTGGCCGGGTAGGGGAGAGGGCCGGTGCCGCATCGACGCATGTCGATCGCACAATCACGTTCCGAACCTCACCCGTTCAGCAGGACCGTCTTCAGGTTCATGAATTCGTGCAGGCCGAAGCGGGCGAGTTCGCGTCCGTGGCCCGATCGCTTGATACCGCCGAACGGCGCTTCGGGAGCGGAGGCGAGGAAGCGATTCACCGCCGTCATTCCCGCCTCGATATCGCGCACGAAGCGCTCCTTCTCGCCCTCGTCGTTCGTCCACACCGATGAGCCGAGGCCGAAGGGCGTCGCGTTGGCGATCCGGATCGCCTCGTCGATGTCGGCGGCCCTGAACACCATCGCCACCGGGCCGAAGATTTCCTCCCGCGCCATCGGTCCGTCGGGATCGACGCCGGTCAGCACACCCGCTCCCATGTAGGCACCCTCGCCCGGCAACGCCGCGCCGCCGGTCAGGTCCGCGCCTTCCGCCTTCGCCATGGCGAGCTGGCCAAGCACGGTGTCGCGCTGCTCGAAGCTCGACATCGGCCCCATGTCGGTCGCTTCGTCGAAGGGATCGCCCGCCGTCACCTCGCCCATCGCGACCGTGAAGCGGTCGAGGAACGCGTCGTATATATCGGCGTGGACGATCATCCGCTTGCCGCAGATGCACGACTGCCCGGTATTCTGGATTCGCGCGGTCACCGCCTGTTTCACCGCCTCGTCGAGGTCGGCAGACGGCATGACGATGAAGGGATCCGACCCGCCGAGTTCGAGGACGACCTTCTTGAGGCACTTGCCCGCCTGTTCGGCAACCGCCTGCCCCGCGCCCTCGCTTCCGGTCACCGTGACGGCGACGACGCGATCGTCCGCGATGACTCCGTTCACCGCGCCCGATTTGATCGGGAGGTTCTGGAACAGGCCGGGGGGCGCACCCGCCTCACCCATCATCTCCTCGATCAGGCGCGCGCTGCCCTGCACGCTGCTGGCATGCTTGAGCAGGCCGACGTTGCCCGCCATGATCGTCGGCGCAAGAAAGCGGGCGACCTGCCAGTAGGGGAAGTTCCACGGCATCACCGCCAGAACCGGCCCCTGCGCCAGCCAGCGCCCTTCGGCCACGCCGCCGCCCGCAAGGTCCCAGCGCAGCGGTTCGAGCATTGCCGGACCGTTATCGGCATAGTGGCGAAAGGCGGCGGCGCACTTCTCCACCTCGGCAATCGCGGACTTGAGCGTCTTGCCCATTTCGAGCGTGCACTGGCGCGCCAGCCGCTCCTTGTGCGCCTCGTAGGCCCCGGCAAGCCGCAGGAGCAGCCCGGCACGCTCCTCCAGCGGCGTTTCCCGCCACCCGCGCCAGCCCGATGCCGCCCGCGCCAGCCTTTCCTCGATCCCCGCACCGTCGAGTTCCTCATGGTCGGCAAGCGTCTCGCCGGTCGCGGGATTGACGGTGGTGATCATGAAAATTTCCTCGCTGGCATCGGACATGACAGGAAATGCCTGCCCGCCCATATCTGTTCCGGCAATGCGCAGCGGCGGCTAAAGCTCCCCTTCCGGCGGGCAAAGTCATTCTGGCTGGCGTGCGCGGACCTTCGCCGCCATGTGGCACGGCATGGAAAAGTCATCCGAATCCACAGGCCGAGTCTGGCTGGTCGGCGCGGGGCCGGGCGATCCCGACCTCCTGACGCTGCGCGCCGCGCGCCTCCTGATGCAGGCAGGCATCGTCGTGCACGACGGCCTTGTCGGCGAGGCGATCCTTGCCATGGCGCGTCCCGATGCGCGGCTGATCTCGGTGGCCAAGCGCCGTTCGCGCCACACGATGCCGCAGGACGAGATCGGCGCGCTGCTCGTGCGTGAGGCGCTCGCCGGAAACGATGTCGTACGCCTCAAGGGCGGCGATCCGTTCGTGTTCGGTCGCGGCGGCGAAGAGGTCGAGGCCTGCCGTGCCGCGGGCGTGCCCGTCGAAGTGGTGCCCGGCATCAGCGCGGCGACCGGGGCGGCGGCGGCGGCGCAGATCCCGCTCACCCATCGCCGCGATGCCTCGATCGTCAGCTTCGTCGCGGGCCAGTGCAAGGGTCTGACCGATCAGGACTGGGCGGGACTTGCCGGCAAGGGCCGCACCCTCGTCATCTACATGGGCGTCGCCACCGCCCCCCAGATCGCCGAGAAGCTGATCGAGGACGGGCTTTCCCCCGACATGCCCGTCGCGGTGATAGAGAACGCGACCCGTCCCGCGATGCGCGTGCTGCGCGGTCCGCTAGCTGGCCTGCCCGACCTCGTAGCGCGCGGGAAGGTCAAAAGTCCCGCGCTCATCGTCATCGGCGAAGTCGCCGCAGAGCCCGAAACGAACTTGCGCGCGCTCGCGCTGGAGATGAACCCGTGAAGATCCTGACAGGCAACAACCTCAAGACCGGCGCGGTCGTCTGGTGGGACGGCCAGAGCTGGTCGATCCACGTCGAGGACGCGGTGGACGTCGGCGACCGGGCCGACGACATCATCTCCGCCGAGGAAGCCGCGCGCCGCGTCGTCGGAGCCTACGCCATCGATGGCGAGAAGGACGCGCAAGGCGTCCGCCCCGCGCACATCAAGGACCGCATCCGCGCGCTCGGCCCCACCGTGCGCCCCGACCTGACACTAAAGCCCGCCGATCCCGAAGCGGGCAACTGGGTGATCTGATGTACAAGTACGACCAATACGACCAGGCGATGGTCGATACCCGCGTCGCCGAATTCCGCGACCAGGTAAACCGCCGCCTCGAAGGCCACATCACCGAGGACCAGTTCAAGCCCCTGCGCCTGCAGAACGGCCTCTACCTGCAGCTTCACGCCTACATGCTGCGCGTCGCGGTGCCCTACGGCACGCTCAGTTCGGCGCAGATGCACATGCTTGCCGACATCGCGGACAAGTACGATCGCGGCTACGGCCATTTCACCACCCGACAGAATATCCAGTACAACTGGATCAGGCTGGAGGACGCGCCCGACATCCTCGCCGACCTCGCGACGGTGGAGATGCATGCGATCCAGACCAGCGGCAACTGCATCCGCAACATCAGTTCGGACCAGTACGCGGGCGCGGCGGCGGACGAGGTGATCGACCCCCGGCCCTATGCCGAACTGCTGCGCCAGTGGTCGAGCTTCCACCCCGAATTCCTCGCCCTGCCGCGCAAGTTCAAGATCGCGGTGATCGCCAGCGACACCGACCGGGCGGCAATGAAGCTGCACGACATCGGGATCCGCATGGTCCGGAACGACGCGGGCGAGATCGGCACGCAGTTCTACGTCGGCGGCGGCATGGGCCGCACCCCGATGATCGCCCCGCTGATCCGCGATTTTGTGCCGCTCGACCAGTTCGTGACCTATTCGGAGGCGTGCCTGCGCGTCTACAATCGCCACGGCCGGCGCGACAACAAGTACAAGGCGCGGATCAAGATCCTCGTCCACGAACTCGGCGCCGAGGAATACAAGCGCCAGGTCGAGGAGGAGTTCGCGCACCTGCAGGGCCAGGGCATCGAACCGCCGCTCGCCGAGCTCGAGCGGATCAAGGCCTGTTTCCAGGATCCCGCGTTCGAAGCCGGGGCACCCGATGAAGTGGACGCATCGGACCCCGACTTCGTCCTGTGGACGGATCGCAACTGCCATCCGCACAAGCAGCCGGGCTACATCAGCGCGACGATCAGCCTGAAGCCCGTCGGCGGCATTCCGGGCGATGCCTCGGCCGACCAGATGCGGCTGATGGCCGACCTTGCGAAGGAATACTCCTTCGACGAATGCCGCGTCACCCACGCGCAGAACATCGTGCTGCCGCACGTGCGCAAGGCGGACCTGTACACGCTCTGGCGGAAGCTCGACGAAGCCGGGCTCGGCACTCCGAACCTCGACCGGATCGGCGACATCATCGCCTGCCCGGGCCTCGACTACTGCAGCCTTGCCAACGCCCGCTCGATCCCCGTCGCCCAGAAGATTTCCGAACGCTTCGCCGCGCAGGAAAAGCAGGACGCGCTGGGTGAGCTGAAGCTCAAGATATCGGGCTGCATCAACGCCTGCGGGCACCACCACGCGGGCCACATCGGCATCCTCGGCGTCGACCGGAAGGGTGTCGAGAATTACCAGCTGCTCCTCGGCGGGTGCGAGGGCGAGGATACCTCGCTCGGCAAGATCACCGGCCCCGGCTTCGACGAGGACGGCATCGTCGACGCGGTGGAAAAGGCCGCCGACGTCTACCTGCGCGAAAAGCAGGAGGGCGAGCGTTTCCTCGACACCTACCGCCGCATCGGCATCGATCCATTCAAGGAGGCGCTCTATGGTTGAACGCACTTTGCGCTTTCGCGACGACGAGCCGGTGTCCGATCCCGCCGTCACCGTCGATTCCTTCGCCGACCAGTCGAACGCGTCCGCCGTGCGGCTCGAGCCGGGCGACGATGCGCGCGCGCTCATTCCCTATCTCGACCGCATCGGCCTCGTCGAAGTGAATTTCCCGGCCTTCACCGACGGGCGCGGTTACTCTGCGGCGCGTATCCTGCGCGAAGCGGGCTATGCGGGCGAGCTGCGCGCGGTGGGCGACGTGCTGGTCGACCAGCTTTCGGCCATGCGCCGTTGCGGGTTCGACAGCTTCGCGCCCGACCATCCGTTCAGTTCGGACGATGCCCAGGCCGCGCTTGCCCGCTGGCCCGAGTTCTACCAGGCCGCTGCCGACGACCGTACGCCGATCTGGGCGAAGCGGCATGCCTGAAGCGGCGGCGCGTATCGCCGACCGGATCGACACCGGCCCGCGCTTTACCGGGGCCGACGTCGAGACGCTCAACCGCCGCTTCGAGGGTGTCGGCACGCGCGACCTGATCGCGGCGGTGGTGCGCGAGGGGCTGGCAGGCGACATCGCCGTGGTATCGAGCTTCGGGGCCGAAAGCTCGGTCCTCCTCCACCTCGTCGCCAGCGTCGATCCCTCGGTGCCGGTCCTGTTCCTCGAGACGGGCAAGCATTTTGCCGAGACGCTGGCCTATCGCGACACGATCGAGCGCCGCCTGGGCCTGACCGACCTGCGCAACCTGCGCCCGGACGAGGCGGACATCGCCCGGCGGGACGAGACCGGGCTGCGCTGGTCCTACGATCCCGACGGCTGCTGCGAAATTCGCAAGGTAAGGCCTCTCGCCGCCGCGCTCGCGGGCTTCGATGCCTCGTTCACGGGCCGCAAGGCATTCCAGTCCGAAACGCGCGCCAACATCGCCCGCTTCGAACTCGATACCTCGGACACGCAGGGCCGGATCAAGGTAAACCCGCTGGCCGACTGGAGCGCCGACGACCTTGCCGCGTACATGGCCGAGCACGACCTGCCCGCGCATCCGCTGGTCGCCGAAGGCTACCCCTCGATCGGGTGCTCGCCCTGCACCAGCAAGGTCGCACCGGGCGAAGACCCGCGCTCGGGCCGCTGGCGCGGCTGGGACAAGACCGAATGCGGCATCCACGTCCCCGGCCAGGACGGCGACGAAGGCGACCTGCCGCCGGGTTACGAACCGGCGTTCTGACCGCTCAGGAATAGGGCCGGATCACGTATCCGTTGCGCGACTGTTCGGGAGGCAGGTGCCCGTAACCGCCGATGAGCAGGGCATCGTGCCGCAGGTCGGGATCGGTCATCCCGGGAATATAGAGCTGCCGGACCCCGAGTTCCTTCGCTTTCGCGGCGTCGAGGTACTCCGATGTCTTGAGGTTCGGATTGCGCTCCATCGCCGGGGCCGATGGTCCGGAAAAGGCAAGCAGGGGTATCTTCAGGCGGGCCTGGAGGATCAGTGACATCTCGTTCCAGTCGAGGAGGACGCAACACAGGAGGCGGATCGCGACGGGCACCGAATAGCCGTTCGCGTCGGCGAATTTCTCGATCTTCTTGTAGTCGTTCCAGAGCATCCACCACGCGCCCGCGGCGACTTCCTGCGGCAATGGCCCCCGTCCGATGCGCACGATCAGCGACCAGGCCGGGAGCACGGTCTTGACCGGCTTGCTGATTCCCCCGTTGGTCAGCCGGAAGATGACCTTCCCGTCAGGCGCTACGAACTCCGATTTTCTCGGGTGCGGAGAATACCTTACGTCGCCGCCCATCGCCGCGACGCGTGACGCCGGATCGTCGAAATACCGCTGGTTCGCGTAGTCCATGCCCGGTCACCCTGCTGCCCCTGCCACTTTCGTAGCCGCAAGCCGGCAAAACGCACATCGCTAATTTCGAAGAGACCGACGCTCAGAGCCACCCCTGCTCGCGGTACCATTGCGCGGTGGTCTCGAGACCGGCGCGGGTTTCGATGCGCGGTTTCCACAACGCATCGGGCACGCCCTGCGCGGCGGTGACGACCCAGTCCGGGTGGCTGAAGTAGCGCGCGCGGTCGAGCGTCAGCTTGGCCTTGTCGCGGCGCAGGACCCCGTCCGCCCTTGCCGCCAGTTCCATCGTGCCCTGCGACAGGCCGAGGACGCGCGGGCGCCGCTTGCCCATCGCCCAGCCGATCGCGCGGGCCAGTTCCTCGTGGCTCCAGCCGTTCGGGCGGCCGTCGTCGGGTTCGATGGTGCGGTAGGACACGTCCTCGCCGCCGGACAGCAGCGCCAGCAGCAGCCGGGCAAGGTCGTCGACGTGGATCACCGATGCGCGGCCCTTGGCGGGGACCGGGATGACGCCCCACTTGGCCGACCGGAACAGCTCGAACATTTCCTTGTCGCGCGGTCCGTAGATCGCAGGCGGGCGCACGATCGTCCAGTCGAGCGGGCTGGCCCGCACGATCTTCTCCGCCCGCGCCTTCGATGCGCCGTAAGCCGACAGCTCCGGCTCGCGCGCCGACAGCGAGGAGACGAAGACGAACCGCGTCGCGCCCGCGCCCAGCGCCGCCTCTGCAAGGTTGAGCGTGCCGACGACGTTGCATTTCTCGAAAGCGGCGGCATCGGGCGCGTTGACGAGCCCGGCGACATGCACGACCGCTTCGGCCCCCGACACGAGATTGCGGAGCGCCTTGCGGTCGTCGAGGTCTCCGGCGATCCATTCGACGCCCTCGCGCGGCTCCTGCGCACTGCGGGCAAGCGCGCGCACCGTCCGCCCCTCGCTCAGGGCGCGGTCGATCAGGGCCTGCCCGACGAAGCCCGTTCCACCGGTGACCGCGATCGTCATAGCAATGCGAGCTGGTCACGATGGACCACGGCCGAGCGCGGCGCGTAGCCCAGGATCGCTTCCTGGTCGTTGCTGTGGGTGCCCAGGATGTGCTCGCACTCGGCCGAATCGTACTCGACGAGGCCGCGCGCGATCAGCGCATGCTCGCGGTTGCGGATGGCGACCGGCGCGCCACGCTGGAACGATCCCTCGATCTTGACGATGCCCTTGGCGAGCAGGCTGTTGCCGTCCCTGAGCGCGGCGACCGCACCGTCGTCGATGATCAGCGATCCGCGCATGCGCATGCGTCCGCCCAGCCACGCCTTGCGCGCCGAATGTCCCTCCGCCGAACGGAACAGCGTGCCGGTGCCCGTTTCCATCGCGCGCTCTATCGGCATGTCGTGCTGGCCGTTGATGATGGCGAGCGGAATGCCGGCAAGGTCGGCGATCTCGGCGGCCTGTAGCTTCGATGTCATGCCGCCCGACCCCATGCCCGAGCCCGAACCGCCGGTGGCCATGGCATGGATTTCGGCATCGACGCCGTTCACGATTTTCAAGAGCTTCGCCTCCGGATCGCCGGGATCGCGGTCATAGAGGCCGTCGATGTCGGAAAGCAGCAGCACTGCGCTCGCCCGTGCGGCCTGCGCGACGCGCGCGGCGAGCCGGTCGTTGTCGCCGAAGCGGATTTCATGCGTCGCGATGCAGTCGTTCTCGTTGATCACGGGGATCGCACCGGCATCGAGCAGGCGGTTGAGCGTCGCGGTGACGTTGAGGTAGCGCCGCCGGTATTCGAGATCGTCGAGCGTCAGCAGCATCTGCGCGGCGGGCGTGCCCAGCATGCCGAGCAGTTCGGACCACATTCCCGAAAGCGCGATCTGGCCGACCGCCGCCGAGGCCTGCGCATCCTCGAGGCTGCCGCGTCCGCCCTTGTCGAACTTCAGGCGCGACGCCCCCAGCGCGATCGCCCCCGAGCTGACGACGATGACCTGTTGCCCGCGGCGCAGCATCGCGGCGATCTCTGCCACGAGCCCGCCCAGCCAGCGCCGCCGGATGTCGCCCGCGCCGATAAGCAGCGACGATCCCACTTTCACGACGATCCGGGGGCACTTTTCCGGATCGGCGAGGTCTTCGAGTTTCTCGATCTGCATGGTCGTGCGCTTAGGACAAAGCCGCCCGCTTTGGAACAGCCAGCCGCCCGGCTGTCGTCAAACGGGCGACCACGGGGTGTCGTCCTCTTCCTCGCGCTCGCCGTCGGGTCGTTCGGTCACGGTCGCGGCAGGCAGGCGCGCGATCACGGCGTCGAGCAGCGGCTCCAGTCCCTCGCCGGTCGCGCCCGAGATCGGAAAAACCTTCTCGGCCCCTTCCGCCTCGAGCTCGCGGGCGAATTCGGCTGCAAGTTCGGCATCGACGAGGTCGACCTTGTTCAGAGCCACGAGGCGCGGCTTTCCGTCGAGCCCGGCACCGTAGGCCGCCAGCTCGCGCTCGACGATGCGCATCGCCTCGGCAGGATCGTCGTTCTCGATGTCGATCAGGTGGATGAGGACGCGGCAACGCTCGATATGGCCGAGGAACCGGTCGCCGATGCCGGCGCCTTCGGCCGCGCCCGCGATTAGCCCCGGAATGTCGGCGAGCACGAATTCGCGCCCCTTGTGACGCACGACGCCAAGCTGCGGTCGCAGCGTCGTGAACGGATAGTCGCCGACGCGCGCCTTGGTGTTGGTCATGCGGTTGATGAAGGTCGACTTGCCGGCATTGGGCAGGCCGACAAGGCCCGCGTCAGCAAGCAGCTTGAGCCGCAGCCAGACCCACATCTCCTGCGCGGGCTCGCCCGGCTGGTGCTGGCGCGGCGCGCGGTTGGTGGAAGTCTTGTAGCTGGCGTTGCCACGACCGCCCATGCCGCCCGTCAGCATCGTGATGCGCTGCCCCGCCTCGGTCAGGTCGGCCAGCACCGTCTCCTTGTCCTCGTCGATCACCTGCGTGCCGACGGGCACCTCGATCACCAGGTCCTTGCCCGCCGCGCCGGTACGGTCCTTGCCCATGCCGTGGCCGCCGCGCGGCGCCTTGAAGTGCTGGCTGTAGCGAAAGTCGATCAGGGTGTTGAGGCCGGGCACCGCCTCGAACACGATGTCGCCGCCGCGCCCGCCGTCGCCGCCGTCCGGCCCGCCGTATTCGATGTACTTCTCGCGCCGGAAACTGACCGCACCCGGCCCGCCCGCACCCGAGCGGATGAAAATCTTGGCCTGGTCGAGAAAGTGCATGGGTCTGGTCGTGTCCGGCGGTCGGTGGTTTGTCGACGCAATCGGTCGGACTTTAAAGCAAAGGAATGGTGGAGCCGAGGGGAATCGAACCCCTGACCTCGTCATTGCGAACGACGCGCTCTCCCAACTGAGCTACGGCCCCGTTCCCATGCAGGCAGCGGGCCTCGGCCCGTTGCGAGCGGCCCCCTTAGCGAAAGGGTCCCGCGCTTGAAAGCGAAAAAGTTAAGTGCCGTCCTGAAGGGTGAAGCCCGGCTCCGCCAGGGTCGTTCCCGCATCGGGAGCGCTGGCCTGCACGGTGGAGGGCGGCAGCGCGATCACCGGCGTCGCCGGGTTGTACTGCGCATCCCACATCGCGACTTCGCGGCGGTAGCGGTCGTAATCGTTGAAGAATTCGAGGAAGACCGAGTCGATGCGCGGCAGCGCGGTCATCGCGAACATGTCCAGCTCGCCTGCGGGGATCGCCGCCGCTTCCTGCGAGACGATCATCGCCTGGTCGCAGAATGCGGGCAGCGTCGGCGGCAGGGCGAAGTAGTTGTAGACCTGCGTCTGGTAGGTCTCGCGCGCAGGGATGAAGGTCTTGCCGTGCCGCTCGCGGAATTGCGCATCGAGTTCCTTGTTCGCCGCGCGCAGCGACTTTTCGTGCAGATCGAGGAACTGGCCGTAATTGGTGAGGATCGGCGCGTACTGCGGATCGAGGCAGTTGAGCGCCGCGACGTTGAGGGCCGAGCGCAGGTTCCAGGTCGTCTGCGCCTGCGTCAGTCCCAGGTTCACCGTCTCGCGCACGCCGAGCGCGTTGACCGGCGGCGTCGTCAGGTTCGTCGCCGAACCCATCGGCGGGGTCGGGCGCGGCGGTATGGCGATCTGCGGCGGCGGCGCGACCGGTGCGGGCGGCGGCGCTGCACAGCCCGCCAGCGCGGCGATTCCTGCCACGACGAAGGCCCAACCCGGTACTTTCCTGATATTCATGTTCTTCAATGCCTGCGACCGATCCTGAGCGCTTTCCCATACGCCTGCGCGGGCACAAAGAAAATGCCCGGTGCGATGGATAACGCACCGGGCACGATAGGTTTCCAGATATGTACGCGAGCTTACTCGCGGCCGCCCATGAAGGCGAGCAGGAACTGGAACATGTTGATGAAGTCGAGGTACAGGCTCAGCGCGCCGAGCACGATGGCCTTACCCGCGAAATCGGTTCCGGCAAGCTGATAGTACTGCATCTTCAGCCGCTGCGTGTCGTAGGCGGTGAGACCCGCGAAGATCAGCACGCCGATCGCCGAGATCGCGAAGCCGAGCGCGCTCGACTGGATGAAGATGTTGAGCACCATCGCAACCAACAGGCCGATCACACCCATGATCAGGAAGCTGCCCATTCCGGACAGGTCCTTCTTGGTGGTGTAGCCGACGAGGCTGAGGCCCGCGAAGGCGGCAGCGGTCGCGAAGAAGGTCGTCGCGATCGAGGTGGCCGTGTAGACGAGGAAGATCGTCGACAGCGACATGCCCATCAGCACCGCGAAGCCCCAGAACATCGCCTGGAGCGTGCCGGTCGAGAACTTGTTCGCGCCGAAGCTCATCGCGAAGACGATGCCGAGCGGGGCAAGGATGATGAGCCACATCAGCGGCGAGCCCATCAGCGCCTGGGTCCAGCCCATGTTCGCCATCAGCAGGGCGACGACGCCCGAAAGCAGCACGCCCGAGGTCATGTAGTTGTAGATCGACAGCATGTGTTTGCGCAGACCGGCGTCATACCCGGCGCGCTGTCCTACCCTGCCATCAAGGCTCGGAGACGCTCCGAAGCCCGCGCGGGGCTGGGGGTCGTTCCAATTCGCCATTTCAAACTCCTTTGTGCGGCCCGGCCCAGTGCCGGGTCACTGTGAATCAATATCGCGTGCGCCCCTTAACTTTTCAAGAAGAACCGGACATCGAAGGCCCGAAAATCGGAGCCTAGCCCCGCGCCTCGGCAGCCATTTCGGCGCTGCGGTCGCGCGCGCCGCGCAAGGTCGCCTCGATCAGCCGCAAAAGCGCCTCGTCCCTGTCGAGTACGTCGAGGCCGACCTGGGTCACGCCGCCGGGGCTGGCGACTCGGCTTGCGAGTTCCCCGGGCGAGTGCGGCGATCCGGCGGCGAGAGCGCCGGCGCCCTCCACCATGGCGACCGCCAGCCGCTCCGCCTGTGCCGGATCGAGGCCGAGCGAAGCCGCGCCCGATGCCAGCGCATCGATGAAGCGATAGACGAACCCCGGCCCCGATCCCGCGAGTGCGGTCACGAGGTCGAAGGTATCCTCGCCGATCCACTCCGCCGTGCCGAGGAGGTCCATGAACGCCGCGATATCGCTGTGCCCTGCTTCGTCCAGCCCCTCTCCCGCCAGCGCGATCGGCGACTTGCCGAGGCTGGCCGCGAGGTTGGGCATCACGCGCACGACCGCGCCCGCTTCGGGAAAGCGCGAGCGCAGCGTCGCGAGCTCGACGCCGGCAAGGATGGAGAGGATTGCGGTGCTCTCGTCGGTCATGAGCGCGATCCGGGGTGCGATGTCGCCCAGCATCTGCGGCTTCACGCCAAGCAGGATCGCGTCGAACTGCCGCTGCGGCAATGCATCGAGCAGCGTCACGCCCGGCGGCACGGTCTTGCGGCCGGGATCGACGACGACGAAGCGCGACGGGTCGATACCGGCGGCGAGCCAGCCGTCGAGCATCGCGCCCGCCATGTTGCCGCAGCCGACGAACAGCAGCGATTGCGGCCAGGAGGGAACCGGGTCGGCCATGCTCACGCTTCTCCGGCAGCGTCGACGAGCGCGGCGGAAAGCGCCTCGGCCGGTGACTTGTCGCCCCACAGGATGAACTGGAAGACGGGATAGAAGCGATCGCATTCCTCGATCGCGGCTTCGACCGCCATCTGCGCCTGCGCCGGGCTTAGCATGCCTTCGTCGCCCAGCATCAGGCCGTGCCGGTAGAGGATCACCCCGCCGTTCGACCAGACATCGAAATGACCGAGCCAGAGTTGCTCGTTGATAAGCGCCAGCGCCTCGAAGACCGCGAGCCGCTTCTTGTCGGTAATCCGCAAGTCGGGAAGGCACAGGATCTGAAGCACGTTGTCCTCGGTGCGCCAGATCGCCTGGAACTGGTAGGTCGCCCAGCTCCCCTGCACCTCGCCCGAAATCTCGTCGTTGCTGACGTATTCGTACGACCAGCCGCGCGCCTCGAAGAGCGATGCGAGCATCTCGACCGGGGCCGCGTCGTCGTCGCGTTCGATTTCTTCCTGGACTGTTCTCATGAGCGATAACCTGTGTGCGTGTTCATGGGACACTGGATGCTTGCCAAGCCCCCCGCGCGGCAATGCAGCGGGCCATAACCCCTGCGTATAAGTCGATAAGACTGTTCACACATTGTGGAAAAAGCAAGGGGGCGGGCCCGGTCGCCGCGATACCGCGCCGGTCGCGATGGTTAAGAACCGGGCAGCGGATCGACCACCTGCCCCGCCGGACTGGTCCAGATATAGGGTCCGTCGATCCCCGCATCCTCCAGGTCGGAAACGAAGCGGTTCGCGGCGGCGGCGCTTTCGAACGGCCCGGTGACCATTCGGTTGGTCTGGCCCATCTCGCTGACGTAGGCCTTGCGGTCGCCGAGCAGGCTGCGCGCCTGGCGCCCAAGTCGCCGCCAGTCGAAGGCGAGCGCCTTGCGATCGCGCCCGATGCCGATCTGCACCCAGATACGGCTGGGGTGGCTGGGCGGCGCGGGCTTCGCCTTCGGTTCCGGAACGGGGGCCGGCTCGGCCTTCTCGATCACCGGCGTGATGCCCCGGATATCGACGGCGCCCGCAGCCGGAGCGGCGGCGGTGGACGGCGCGCCGAGATCGGCGAATGCATCGAGCAGCGAGACGCGCTGCTGGGGGGATGCCGCCGTCGGCACGGTCGTGGTGGCGGCGGGGGAGGAACCCGGGGTCGCCCGATCCAGCAGTTCGGCGGGCGAATCGGCAGGGGCGGAGCGCGGCAGGCTGGCAAGGTCGAAGCCGGGACGCGCCGATGGCGCGGCGCTCGCGACTTGCGCCGGACGCGAAGCCGCAGGCGTGGCGGCGGGTGCCGGCGAAGGTGACGCCGTCGCGGGTCGCGCAGTGGCTGTCGATGTCGGGGCCGGTGCCGGTGAGGGCGTGGGCGTGGGCGTGGGCGTCGGTGCCGGAGCGGAAGCGACCGCGCCGGGCTGCGTTGCCGGACGCGCCGCATCGACGGGCGGAAGCTCGCCGGTGCTCGTCGCCGCCGGTCGGCTCTCGGCAGTCCGCGTCGGCTTCGGCTCGGGCGGAGCGGCGCGCGGCGCGGGCCTTGCCGGCGCGGGACGGGACTGGCGCGGCTGCGCTGCACTCGGCCCCAGCGGCTGGCCCTGCGGCACCAGGCCCGCATCGGCGGACGCGATGCGCGGCGCGCTGCTTCCGCCGAACTGCGCGACGCGCGGATCGTCGCGACCGATCTCGGACGCGCGTGGAAACTTGCCGAGATTCGCCGCCGCCGCCTGCTGTGCGGGCGTGAGGCGCGGCATGTAGCGCATGTAGGGCACGACGCTGCCGGCGAGGCTTTCGGGCAGGATCGTCTGCACGATGCGCACCGCCTCGTCGACCTCGCCCGCAATGGCGAGCGCAAAGGCGCGGGCACGCCATGCGGCCTTGTCCTGTTCGCGCAGCAGCGGCATCAGCGTCGCGTCGGCGCCCCGGCGGTCGCCCGCGATCGCCTGGCTGATGGCGAGGCGGCGCGCAGCCTCCTTCCCATCGTTGCCCTGCAATGCCTGCCGGTAATAGGCCTGCGCGGCCTTCGTGTTTCCGACGAGATCATAGGCAAGGCCGCGATCGACCGCGATCTGGTCGGGCTTCGCCCCAGCGCGCTCCGCCTCGGCATAGACGGGGATCGCGGAAAAAGGATCGCCGCTTCGCACCATAGCGTTTGCAAGGCCTGCCTTCACGCGCGGATCGTTGCCGGAAACCTGGTCGGCCCGCTTGAAGAACCCGACCGCCGCGTCGAGATCGCCCATCGCCGTCGCCGCGTTTCCGGCATCGACCAGCGCATCGACGTTCCTGGGATCGCGCCCGAGCCGAGACAGTGCCGCGCTGAGTTCCAGGCTTTCGCGCTTAGGCAGTGGCTGGACCACCGGCTGCGAGACAGCCGGCTGGCCGCTCTGGGCGAGCGCGGGGGAAGTCCCGGCGACGAACGCAACGACTGCGATACCTCCGGCAAGGCGGGGTACGGACAGGCGGCGGGCGGCGTGGCCGGTGGGTGGCAGGGCGTACTTCTTCATGTTTTCTCGGCAGCGCGAGTGCCTTGCACGAGACCAGATGAACCTCGGTGGAATGGGCGGGACCGCATGGCCCCGCCCTCCGCTGCTACTGGTTGTTCTGGCGATTGAGGAAGCGCGGGATGTTGACCGACGACTCCTTCTCGTCGTCCTGTTCCTCGGCTGCGGGCGACGACGATTTCGTCCCGCGCGAAAGGTTCGCCATCCGCTCGAACAACGTGCTGCCCGGAGCGCTCGGCGCGTTCTCCTCTTCCGGCTCGCGGGTCAGGAGGGGCTTGCGACGCCCGCCGATAGGCGCGACCGGACGGTCCTCGTTCTCGAGCCGGGTGGCATCGAGCAGCAGTTCGTCCTGCCGGGCCTTCCCGGGCTCCGCAGCGGGTTCCTCGGAAGCATCTTCCTCGACCTGTTCGAGGTCGAGATCGAGCGGTTCGTTGCGCGAAGGCTTTACGCCCATCAGGCTGGCATAGCCGCCTTTCGGCGCGGAATCGTCGTCTTCCTCGTCGTCCGAAACATCTTCGTCGCCGGTTGCATCGAAGTCTTCCGAAAGGCCTTCGGCTTCCTCTCCTTCGGGAGCGTAGGCCTCCGGAACCGGCGGCGTTCCGGTCATCGCCGGCTCGTCTGACGCTTCGGCCATGTCGCTGCCGAGTTCGAGCGGCTCGGCTTCGTCGGCCGACGCCGCTGCGGCATCCGGAGTGGCTTCCGGCTCGGGAGACGCGGCGGGCGAAGTGCGCTCGAACAGCGGCTGGACCTTGGGCGCGGCGGGGGCCGCGGCAGCCATCGGGCGGACCGGCCCGCGCGACACGCCGAGATTGAGCGGGCGCGAAGCGGCCTCGGCCTGCTCGGCGCTCTGCTCGATGCCGGTGGCGACGACAGACACGCGAATCTTGCCCTGGAGATCGGGATTGAACGCCGATCCCCAGATGATGTTGGCATTGGGATCGACCAGTTCGCGGATGTGGTTGGCCGCTTCGTCGACTTCGAGGAGCTTCATGTCCTCGCCGCCGATGATCGAGATGATGACCCCCTTTGCGCCCTGCATCGACACGCCGTCGAGCAGCGGGTTGGCGATTGCCAGTTCGGCGGCCTGCAGCGCGCGGTTCTCACCCTCGCCCTCGCCGGTGCCCATCATCGCCTTGCCCATCTCGCCCATGACCGAGCGGACGTCGGCGAAGTCGAGGTTGATGAGGCCGGGCATGACCATCAGGTCGGTGATCGAGCGGACGCCCTGCTGCAGCACTTCGTCGGCAAGCTGGAAGGCTTCCTTGAAGGTCGTTTCCGCCTTGGCGACGAGGAACAGGTTCTGGTTCGGAATGACGATCAGCGTGTCGACGTGCTGCTGCAGTTCCTCGATGCCCGCTTCGGCGGCGCGCATCCTGCGCGTGCCCTCGAACAGGAACGGCTTGGTGACGACGCCGACGGTCAGCACGCCCTTGTCGCGCGCGGCCTTGGCGATGATCGGGGCGGCGCCGGTACCGGTACCGCCGCCCATCCCGGCGGCGATGAAGCACATGTGGACGCCGTCGAGCGCGCGCTCGACTTCCTCGATGGTCTCCTCGGCGGCGGCGCGACCGACTTCGGGGCGCGATCCGGCGCCCAGACCCTGCGTGATGTCGGGGCCGAGCTGGATGCGATGCTCTGCAACCGCGTTGTTCAGCGCCTGCGCGTCGGTGTTGGCGACAACGAAGTCGACGCCCTCGATCTCGGCCTGGATCATGTTGGCGATGGCGTTTCCGCCCGCCCCGCCCACGCCGATCACGACGATGCGCGGCCTCAGTTCCTCGACGGCCGGGGGTCCGATATTGATGCTCATTGCATTACTCCTGGCAGGCCCGCGGGGGACACTCCGCTTGACCGGCATTGATTGCACGCTTCGATTCGGCGAATCAAAGCCTCGTTAACCGTTGTCCACAGCCGCTTCGGCGGACCGTGAACGGCGCAAGGTCGGATCGTGGCGCAAGCTGGCGCCACTCAGAAATACTCCCGCATCGCCCGATAGACGCGCCCGACCGTGCCGAACCCGCCGTAGCGCATGGTCTTCTGGTAGTTCCTGCCGACCGAGCGGATGTCGACCGGGTCCGCCGCGGCATAGAGCACGAGGCCCGAAAGTGTCGAGAATCCGGGCTTTACGTGCGCTTCGGCAAGCCCGGTCAGTTCGGGTGCCCTGCCGATGCGTACCGGCTTGCCGAGCGCGGACTGCGCATAGTCGGCAAGGCCGACAAGCTCCGCGCCGCCGCCGGTGAACACGACCTGCTGCCCGCGCCGCCCGTTGAAGCCCAGCGTCTTGAGCGCCTTCGAGACGTCCTCCATCTGCCGCCCGAGCTGGCCGGTAATCACCGAGATCAGTTCGGCGCGCGGGATGCGGTTCTTGTCGTCGGCGTGGCGGGCGAGCGGTCCGCCCTCCTCGCCCGGCGCGTTCACCGGGATCATCTCGCGATGGTCGGCCGGGCTGGCAATCGCCGAGCCGTTGACGCACTTGAGCCGCTCGGCCTGGAAGCGACGGATACCGAAGGCCGAGGCGACCGCATCGGTGATGTCCGCCGATCCGCTGGGGATCGAGACGAGCCCGACGAGCATGCCGTTGGCGTAGGCGGAGACGTTCATGACCTCGGCACCGAATTCGACCAGCGCGACGCCGAGATCGCGCTCCTCGGGCGAGAGGCAGGCCTGGCCCGCCGCGATCGGCGAGCCGATGACCCCGTCGACTTCGAGATGGGCGGCCTGCACCGCTTCGGTCAGGTTGCGGATCGGTGCGCCATCGGCGAGCATCACGTGGATGTCGACGCCGAGCTGCTCGGCATGCAGGCCCTTGGGCTCCGCAACGCCGTGCGCGCCGTCGAGCGTGTACTGCGCCGGCTGGGCATGAAGCACCATGCGCCCGTCGGGCCGGATGACGTCGCGCGCGGAAACGAGGAGATGATCGATATCCTCCTGCTCGATCCGCCGCCCGCCGATGTCGATCTCGACTTCGGCGACCTGGCTGGCGAGTCCCGCGCCCGAACACCCGATCCACACGCTCGATACCGAGATATTGGCGATCTTCTCGGCGCGCTCGACGGCGTCGCGCACGGCGTAGGTCGCGGCGGCCATGTCGGTGACGTAGCCGCGCTTGATCCCCTGGCTCGCCCGGTGGCCGGAGCCGAGCACGATCATCTCGCCCGTTTCGGAAACTCCCGCGATCATCGCCGATATGCGGAAGGAACCGATGTTGACGGCGCTGAAAACGCGGGAAATGCGCGGTTGGGCCATTGGTCTGCTCCCCCTACTGCGCCGTCGCCCGGCGCGCCGATCCGGCGGCGAGCGCGGCCTCTTCCTTCGCCCGGCCCGGGATGCGGAAATAGATGCGGTCCGGCGCGCGCATGTCGAAGGCCACCGCCTTGCCGCCAAGCAGCCGGTTGGTGCCGTCGAGCCGCGCGAAGGCGACGAGCGCGCTGGCCGATTCTCGCTCGCCCTCGGGCAGGGCAAGCACCTGCCCGGTCTTGAACGTCACGTTCCAGCGTCGGTTGCCGATCCATTCCGCCTCTCGGACCTGCGGTTTCAGCGCGGGCGCGGCGTCGAGCAGGTGCGCAAGGCCGGTCACCTGCCGGCCCGCTCCCGGTCCCGAAACAACCAGCATCCCCTTGGCGCGATCCTCGGTCACGGGTTCGAGCGCGTGCCCGGTCTCGTCGATCAGGACGAGGCGGCCGGGCTTGCGCAGCACCGCATGCGGCGACCGCTCGACCACGTCGATCACGATCGTGTCGGGCAACTGCCGCGAAACGCGCGCGTCCTTGATCCACGGCAGCGAGACGAGTTCCTGGCGCAGCGCATGGATATCGACGTCGGGCATCGCCTGGTCGCGCTCTGCCAGAACGCGCTCGTAGATCTTGAGCTCGTTCATGTTCTCGACCCCGCGTACATCGACGCGGCGAACCGCGAAACCGGCGTCCGCGGCAACGGTCGAGACCTGGTGCGCGGCCATCGCGGGCACGCCGGCAAGCGAGGCGACGAACCACGCGAGCGCCACCGCTCCGCCGAGGATCACCGCGAGGAACAACTTGTGCAGCGTATCCTCGGACAGCGGTACGATCGCCATCGCGCTGCCCATCGCGGAGCCGGTCTTCTCCCGCGCCTGACGGACCTTGCGCTGCTTGCCCTGCGCGGAGGCGGTCTTGCGCGCGCTTTTCGCCTTTCGCCGGATCGTCTGGCTCATCCTGCCTCTCCCCGCTCCTTCGCGTCGGCCAGCGCTTCGGCGATGATCGCCTCGACGAGGTCGGGATAGTCCATGCCGACGTGCTTCGCCTGTTCGGGAACGAGGCTGAGCGGCGTCATGCCGGGCTGGGTATTGACCTCGAGCAGGAACAGTCCCGCCAGTCCCTGCTCGTCGTCCCAGCGGAAATCCGACCGGCTCGTCCCCCGGCAGCCGAGCAGGCGATGCGACCTGAGCGCGTATTCGCGGCAGGCTTCGGCGATCTCGTCGGGAATGTCGGCGGGACAGACGTGCTCGGTCATACCGTCGGTGTACTTGGCGTCGAAATCGTAGAAGCCGGACTTCGGCCGCAGTTCGGTGACCATCAGGGCGCGGTCGGCAATGACGGCGGTCGTCAGTTCGCGCCCGCGGATGAAAGGTTCGGCAAGCAGGCGGTCGAAATCCTGCCAGGGACCCTTTGCGCCGGGATCGATCGGGTTGCCGTAGTTGCCCTCGTCGGTGACGATGGCGACGCCGACCGACGATCCCTCGTTGACCGGCTTCAGGACGTAGGGCCGGGGCAGCGGGTCCTTGCGGTAGAGCTCTTCGGTATCGACGATGCGCCCGCCGGGCATCGGGATGCCGTAGGGCACGAGCGCCTGCTTGGTCAGCTCCTTGTCGATGGCGATGACCGAGGTGGCGAGGCCCGAATGGGTGTAGGGAAGGCCCATCAGGTCCATCATCCCCTGCACCGTCCCGTCCTCTCCCGGCGAGCCGTGCAGCGCGTTGAAGACGACGTCGGGCTTCGTCTCGGCAAGCCGCATTGCGACATCGCGGTCCATGTCGATGCGGGTGACGCGGTGGCCCTTCGATTCGAGCGCCCTGGCAACGCCCTCGCCGCTCATCAGCGAGACGGGCCGCTCGTTCGACCAGCCGCCCATCAGGACCGCGACATGCAGTTTCGGCAAGCTCATGTGCGTCCCACCCGCTTGATTTCCCATTCCAGTTCGACGCCCGCGTGCGCCTTCACCCGCGCGCGCACATCCTCGCCCAGTGCCTCGATGTCGGCGGCGGTGGCCTCGCCCGTGTTGATGAGGAAGTTCGTGTGCTTTTCGGAAACCTGCGCGCCGCCGCGCGAAAGGCCCCGGCACCCGGCTGCGTCGACGAGTTCCCAGGCGCGCGCGCCCTCGGGGTTCTTGAACGTCGATCCGCCGGTCCTCGTGCGCAGCGGTTGCGAGGCCTCGCGGCTTTCGGAGATGCGGTCCATCTCGGCCTGGATCGCCTGCGGCTCGCCCGGATGACCGGCAAAGCGCGCGGCGACGACGATCGCCTGTTCGGGCAGGTCGGAATGCCGGTAGCTGTAGCCAAGGTCTGCGAGCGCGAGCGTGCGCTGCTCGCCGGAGCGCAGCACGACGTCGCAATCGACGAGGATGTCCTTCACCTCGCGCCCGTAGGCGCCGCCGTTCATCCGCACGAAGCCGCCGACGGTGCCGGGGATCGAGCGCAGGAATTCCAGCCCCGCGATCCCCGCATCGCGAGCGGTCGATGAGACGAGGATGCCGCTCGCCCCGCCGCCGCACGAAAGCGTTACCTCGTCCACGGGATCGACCCTGCCGAACGTCTTGCCGAGGCGCACCACCACGCCCGGAACGCCGCGGTCGCGCACGATGAGGTTGGAGCCGAGGCCGAGGCCCATCACGGGCACTTGCGGATCGAGGGCGGCAAGGAAGCCTGCAAGGTCCTCGACATCGGCGGGCTCGAACAGCCAGTCGGCATTGCCCCCCGCCTTGAACCAGACGAGCGGCGCCAGCGGTGCGTCGGCGGTCAGCTTGCCGCGCACGGCGGGGAGCGTATCGGCCATCATGCCGCCTTCCTGCGCGCGGCGACGGCGTCGGCCAGCCCGGCAGCCCAGCGGGTGATGTCGCCCGCCCCGAGGCAGACGACCATGTCGCCCTCGGCCAGTTCGGCGGCAAGCTCGCCCGCCAGCTCCTCGGCTCCCGCGACGGTGCGCGCAGCGCGGTGGCCGCGCGATTTCAGTCCTTCGACAAGGGCATGCTCGTCGACACCCTCGATCGGCTGCTCGCCCGCCGGGTAGACGGGCGTCACGTAGACGACGTCGGCATCGTTGAAGGCGGCCTGGAACTCGTCCATCAGGTCGCGCAGGCGCGTGTAGCGATGCGGCTGCGCGACCGCGATCACGCGGCCCTTCACGCCTTCGCGCGCGGCGGAAAGCACCGCCCTGATCTCCACCGGGTGGTGGCCGTAATCGTCGATGATCGCCGCGCCGTTCACTTCGCCGACCCGGCTGAAGCGGCGCTTGACCCCGGTGAAATGCTCGAACCCGTCGCGGATGACCGCGTCCGGGCAGCCCATCTCGATCGAGACCGAGATGGCGGCGAGCGCGTTCTGCACGTTGTGGCGACCCGGCATCGGCAGTTCGATGCCCTCGATCCGCCGCAGCGCGCCGTCGCGTTCGCGCACCACCACGTCGAAGCGGTTGCCGCCCGGCACCGGCGTGACGTTGTCGCCGCGCACGTCGGCCTGCGCCGAAAAGCCGTAGGTCAGCACCCGCCGGTCGCGCACCTTGGCGATCACGTTCTGCACTTCGGGATGATCGATGCACAGCACCGCCGCGCCGTAGAACGGCACGTTCTCGATGAATTCGACGAAGGCGTCCTTCACCGCGTCGAAGCTGCCGTAATGGTCGAGGTGCTCCGGGTCGATGTTGGTGACGACCGCGATCGTGCCGTCGAGCCGCAGGAAGCTGCCGTCGCTTTCGTCGGCCTCGACCACCATCCAGTCGCTCGCGCCCAGCCGCGCGTTCGACCCGTAACGGTTGATGATGCCGCCGTTGATGACGGTGGGATCGATCCCCCCCGCATCGAGCAGGCAGGCGATCATCGATGTCGTCGTGGTCTTGCCGTGGGTGCCGGCCACCGCGACCGTGTTCTTCAGCCGCATGAGCTCTGCGAGCATCTCGGCGCGGCGCACCACGGGGATGCGTCCTTCCAGCGCGGCGGCGACTTCCGGGTTTTCGCGGCGCACCGCCGTCGAGGTGACGACGACCGCGCAACCCGCCACATTCTCCGGCGCATGGCCGATCTTCACTTCGATGCCGCGGTCGCGCAGCCGCTCCACGACGTAGCTTTCGGCGATGTCGGAGCCCTGCACCGAATAGCCGAGGTTGTGCATCACCTCGGCGATGCCCGACATGCCGATGCCGCCGATGCCGACGAAATGGATCGTCCCGATATCGGTGCCGACACCCTTCATTCGGCGCGCTCCAGCGCCAGCGCTTCGGAAGACGTGGCGGCGGGCTGGCCGGACATGCGGATGACGTCCATCAGCGGCTCGCCCCCGAAGCCTTCGACGAGGTCGGCAAGGTCGGAAGCCGCGTCGGGATAGCCGCAGTTCCACGCCGCGTGCGCCGCGTTGGCAAGCGTTTCGGGATGCTGCGCCATCGCCTGGATCTGCTTGGCGAGTTCGCTGGCGGTGAACTTGTGCTGGCGGATCGAGCGGGCACCGCCCGCCGCGACCACTTCGCGCACGTTGGCGGCCTGGTGATCGTCGGTCGCTATCGGGAGGGGGACGAGTATGGCGGGGCGGCCCACCGCGGTCAGTTCCGCAATCGTGGACGCACCCGCCCGGCCGATGAAAAGGTGCGCGTCGGCGAGCCGCTCCGCCATGTTCTCGAAGTAGGTGCCCAGTTCGGCGGGAATGTCGTGCGAGGCGTAGCGATTGCGCACCGCCTCGATATCCTCGGGGCGGCACTGCTGCGTCACCTGCAGCCGCGCCCGCAGGGCAGGCGGCAGCATCGCAAGCCCATCGGGCACGATCTCGGACAGCACCCGCGCGCCCTGGCTGCCGCCGGTGACGAGGATGCGCAGCAATCCCTCCTCGGTGAACGGCGGAAACGGCTGGTCGCGCAGGGTCAGGACTTCGCTGCGCACCGGGTTGCCGACCAGCGTCACCCTGGACAGGTGCTTCGCCTTCAGCCGGTTCACTTCGGCATAGGACGTCGCGATCGCATCGACGCGGCCCGCGAAGAAGCGGTTGACCCGCCCCAGCACCGCGTTCTGCTCATGGATCACCGAGGGTATCTTCGCCGAACGCGCGGCAAGCAGCGTCGGCAGCGCGGGGTAGCCGCCGAAACCGACGACGGCGGTCGGCTCGAAGCTTTCGAACAGCCGAAGCGCCATGCGCCGACCTTCCATGATGCCGCGCACGCCCTTGACCCAGTTGACCGGGTTCCTGCCCTGCATCCGTCCGGCCGGAAGCACATGCGCGGTAAGCGAGGCGGGCTTGCCGGGGATGGCCGCGCCGCGCTCGTCGGTGATGAGCGCGACATGGTGGCCGCGCTGCTCCAGCTCGGCGGCGAGCGCGAAGGCCGGGATCAGGTGGCCGCCGGTTCCCCCTGCGGCCAGAACGTAGTGGCGGCTGACGGCAGTCATGCCTTTCCTCCAATGTCTCGCAGCGAGAAGCGCTCGCGCTCGATGAACGGGTTGCGGCGGGTGACCGCCAGCAGCAGCCCTATCGTAAGGCATAGCGCGATCGTCGACGACCCGCCGTAGCTGATCAACGGCAGCGTCATCCCCTTCGACGGGAACAGCTGCAGGTTGACGAGCATGTTGATGAAAGCCTGTCCGCCGAACAGCGTCACGAGGCCGGAAGCGGCAAGCACGGTGAACAGGTCCTCCTCGTCGACCAGGCGCATCAGCACGCGCACGAGGATGGCGAGGTAGAGCACGACGATCAGCGCGCAGACGAGGAGGCCGAATTCCTCGCCGATAACCGAGAAGATGTAGTCGGTATGCGCTTCGGGCAGCGACATCTTGCGGGTGCCAAGCCACAGCCCGCTCCCCGTCCAGCCACCCGCCAGCAGCGTGCGCTGCGCCAGGTCCACCTGGTCGAAGGCGGAGCCGCCCCCAAGGAACGCGTCGATCCGGTTGCGACCGTTGTCGTAGAACAGGTAGGTGCAGACGAGGCCGACGACGCCCGCCCCGATGGTGACCGCCAGCGTGCGCACCGGCATACCCGAAAGCAGGACCAGCACGAACCAGACGCCGACATAGAGCAGCGTCGAGCCGAAATCGGGCTGGAGCATCAGCAGCACGCCGACAAGGCCCGTCAGGATCAGGCTCAGTTCCATCGTCGGAAGCTTGGGATCGCGCACCCGCCAGGAAAGGATCCACGCCACCGTGATCGCGAAGCCGGGTTTCAGGAACGAGGACGGCTGGAGCGATGCGCCCAGGTTGATCCAGCGCTTCGCCCCGTTGACCTCGAACCCGGCGACAGGCACCAGCAACAGCAGCCCGATCATGACGGCGGCAAGGCAGATGCCGACCCTGCGCGCCATGTCCTTGCCCAGGAACGATGCTCCGATCATCACGGCAAGGCCGATCAGCTGCCAGCGGATATGCGGCAGGAAGAAGTGGAGGTCGTCGAGCCTGACCGCAGCGGTCGAAAGCCTGCGCGCGCTCGCCGGAGAGGCCGCCGCAACCGCCGCCGTGCCGATCGCCATCAGGCACAGGACGAGGAACAGTAGCGTGCGGTCTATCTCGCGCCACCAGATCGCGAATTCGCTGCGGCGATTGCGGTTGTAGCGCTGGAGCGAGCCGCCGCCCAACGGGGTGTGCGAGGGATTGCTGGCCATCAGCACCCGCCTCCCAAATCGCTGGTTTCGCCCGTCAGGGCCTCGACGATCTGGCGAAAGGCATCGCCGCGCGCCTCGTAATCGCGGAACTGGTCGAAACTGGCGCATGCCGGCGAGAGCATCACGACGTCGCCCGGCCCTGCCGCCCCGATCGCCTGGCGGATCGCCTCGGCCATCATCTCGCTGCGGCTGACGGGCATGTGGGGAGAGAGAATGTCGGCGAACATCGGCCCTGCATCGCCGATGGTGTAGGCCGCCGCGACATTGCCGAAATGCGGTGCACATTCGGCAAGGCTCTCCTCCTTGGGAAGGCCGCCGCAGATCCAGTGGATGCGCTTGCCGGGATTGGGCGGAAAGGCGGCAAGCGCGGGCGCGGCGGAGGACGGGTTGGTCGCCTTGCTGTCGTTGATGAAGATCACGCCCTTCGCCTCGGCCACGCATTCCATGCGGTGCGGCAGGCCCCGGAAGGTCGGCATTGCCGCTTCCCACTGCTTGCGCGAGATGCCCAGCGCCTCGACGATGGCGATCGCGACCGCGGCGTTCTGCAGGTTGTGCGGCCCCTGGAGCGAGGGCCATTGCTCCTGCATCCCGGCAAGGTCCGATCCGTCGACCTGCTGCACGTTGCCCCGGTCGTGGCGCGAAACCTGACGACCGGCGATGCCGGCGGTCTCGTCGTCCCCCACGCCGAAGACCGCGACGTGGTCGCGCGTCTGCATCGCGAACAGACGCGCCTTGGATGCGACGTAACCGGCAAAGCCGTCGTACCGGTCGAGGTGATCGGGCGTGATGTTGAGCAGCGCGGCGACCTCGCAATCGAGGCTGCGGGTGAGGTCGATCTGGTAGCTCGAGAGTTCGAGCACGTAGACACCGCCCGCCGGAAGCGGTTCCTGCGACAGCACCGGGATGCCGATGTTGCCGCCCATCCGTGCCGGGATCGCCGCGCTTTTCAGCAGGTGATGGACAAGCGCGGTGGTGGTCGACTTGCCGTTGGTGCCGGTGATGCCGACAACGCGGTGCGCGGGCAGCGCGGGGCGGGCCAGGGCGAACAGTTCGATATCGCCGATGACGGGCACGCCCGCCTTCTCCGCCGCCTCCGCGATGGGATGGCGGTTGAGCGGAACGCCGGGAGAGACGACCACCCCGTCGTAGCCGGAGATGTCCGCCACGGCGGGATCGGCGACGATGGCGCGGTCGGCGAGCGCGCGGCGCGGGTCCTCGCGGCTGTCCCAGACCATGACCTTCGCGCCGCCGGCGAGCAGCGTTTCGACGGCGGCGAGGCCGGACCGGGCCAGTCCCAGTACCGCGTAACGCTTCCCGGCAAAGGCCTCCGAAGTGATCATCGCCGCGCCGTCACCTCAGCTTGAGGGTCGATAGGCCGATCACGGCAAGAACGATAGCGATGATCCAGAAACGGATGACGACGGTCGATTCCGGCCAGCCGAGCTGCTCGAAGTGATGGTGGATCGGGGCCATGCGGAAGACGCGCTTGCCGGTGCGCTTGAAGAAGAACACCTGGATGATGACCGACGCGGCTTCCACCACGAACAGCCCGCCGACGATGGCGAGCACGATCTCGTGATGCGCGGCGACCGCGATCGCACCCAGCGCCCCGCCCAGCGCAAGGCTGCCGGTATCGCCCATGAATACGGCGGCGGGCGGCGCGTTGAACCAGAGGAAGGCAAGGCCCGCCCCCATGATCGCGGTGCACATGATCGCCAGTTCGCCCGCGCGCGGCACGTGCGGCACGCCAAGGTACTCGGCAAAGTCGACGCGCCCGACGAGGTAGACGATGATCGCGAACGCGCCCGCCGCGATGATCACCGGCATGGTCGCGAGGCCGTCCAGCCCGTCGGTCAGGTTCACGGCGTTGCCCGCGCCGACGATCACGAAGGCGGCGAAGACGTAGTAGAACGGACCCAGCGGGATGTACCTGTCGGACAGGAAGGGGACGTACAGGTTGGTATTGATCTGGCTGACGATGATCCATGCGGCGATGCCCGCCACCACGAATTCCGCCAGCAGCCGCACCTTGCCCGACACGCCCTTGTGGCTGCGCTTGGTCACCTTGTCGAAATCGTCGAGGAAGCCAATCAGCCCGAAGCCGACGGTCACCGCAAGGCACGCCCACAGGAAGGGGTTCGCCCAGTCCATCCAGAGCAGCATCGACAGGATGAGTGAGATGAGGATCATCAGCCCGCCCATCGTCGGCGTCCCGCTCTTGGCGAGGTGCGATTTCGGCCCGTCCTCGCGGATCGGCTGCCCCTTGCCCTGCCGCACGCGCAGCATCAGGATGAAACGGGGACCGATGACGAGGCCGATGAGGAGCGCGGTCATCAGCGCCGCGCCGGCGCGGAACGTCTGGTAGCGGACGAGGTTGGCGAGCCCCTCGAACTGAAACCATTCTGCCAGGATGAAAAGCATTTCGGGCGGACCTTAGTCTTCCTGCCGTGCAAGCGACGTTACGAGCGCGGACAGGCCCACCGAGTTCGAACCCTTGACTAGGATCGCGTCGCCGCGCTCCAGCCCGAATTCGCGGACGGCCTGCCCAGCCTGCTCCACATCGGCGCAATGCGCGAAGCGCAACGCTTTGCCAAGCGCGGAACGCTCCGGTTTCCCCAGTTCCTCGGCCAGCGCGGCCATCTCATCGCCGACGAGGACGACGAAATCGACGTCCGCCTCTGCGATGGGGTCGGCAAGTGCGGCGTGGAACGAGGGGGTGAAGTCGCCCAGTTCCTTCATTGCGCCGAGTACCGCGATGCGCCGCCGCGCAGGCGTCTGGCCAAGCTGCGCAAGCGTGGCGCGCATCGAGGCGGGATTGGCGTTGTAGCTCTCGTCGATCAGGATCGCCGAGCCACCTTTCGCCGCGATGTCGGTGCGCGCGCCGCGCCCGGCGAGACCCGGCAGCTCGCCCAGCGCGACACCGGCAGCGCCGAGGTCCCCGCCCGCCGCCCGGACCGCGGCCATGACGGCGAGCGAATTGGCGATCCAGTGCTCGCCGGGCGCGGAAACGGTGTAGCACACGCGTCTGTCGCCCATGTCGGCGGTGACCAGCGACCCTCCGCCGGGCGCATCGACCGCATCGAGAAGGCGGACGTCGGCGTGCGACGCCGCGCCGAACGAGACGATCTGCGCCCCGCGTGCCTCGGCAGCCGCCTTCAGCCGCGCGCAGTGCCGGTTGTCGGCGGGAATTATCGCGACGCCGCCCGGCTCGAGCCCCTCGAAAATCTCGGCCTTTGCGTCGGCGATCGCCTCCTCGCTGCCGAGGTTCTCGATATGCGCGGGTGCAACAGTGGTGACGAGCGCCACGTGCGGGCGGACCTGCGCGGTCAGCGCCGAGATTTCGCCGGCGTGGTTCATTCCCATCTCGAACACGCCGAACTTCGCGCGCGACGACATGCGGGCAAGGCTGAGCGGGACCCCGACATGGTTGTTATAGCTCTTGACCGAGCGGTGCGCCGCGCCCCGGCTCGACCGGTCGAGCGCCAGGAACAGCGCCTCCTTTACCCCGGTCTTGCCCACCGATCCGGTGACCCCGACGATCCGCGCCGCGGACCGCTCGCGCGCCGCCTTCGCCAGCGCTTCGAGCGCGGCGTTGGTATCGCGCACCAGCACGTGGGGATAGTCGACAGGGCGGTCCACGACCGCGGCCGCGGCGCCCTTCTCGAACGCGCCCTGCAAAAACCGGTGCCCGTCGGTGCTCTCGCCCTTGAGCGCGAAGAACAGGTCTCCGGGCACGACGTCACGCGAATCGATCTCGACGCCCGACGCCTGGAACTGCGCGTTGGCGGTCCCGCGCACGGCGCGCGCGATCGCGACCGCATCCCACAGCGCGGTGCCGTTCAGGTCTTCCAGAGAGGTGGGCCAGTCGAGGACCCTCACCTGTGCACCCATACCCTCAATTGTCCCTTCCCGCTTCGCCGGCGCATTGCCGTGCGATGTCCACGTCGTCGAACGGCAGCACGCGCATCTCCGCGCCCCTGCCGACGATCTGTCCCTGTTCGTGACCCTTGCCAGCGACGAGGACGATGTCGTCCTTGCCCGCGTCGGCGATGGCCGCCGCGATGGCCTGTCGCCGGTCGCCGATCTCGCGCGCATCGGGGCAGCCCTCGATGATCGCGGCGCGGATCGCGGCGGCGTCTTCCCCGCGCGGATTGTCGTCGGTCACGATCACCGCGTCGGCATGACTTGCCGCCGCCTCGCCCATCGGCCTGCGCTTGCCCGGATCGCGGTCCCCGCCCGCGCCGAAGACGACGATCAGCCGCCCGTCGGCGTGGGGCTTCAACGCCTCGAGCGCGGCGACGAGCGCGTCGGGCGTGTGCGCGTAGTCGACGTAGACCGGCGCTCCGGCAGGCCCGATGGCGACACGCTCCAGCCGCCCGCGTACCGGCTGCAGGCGCCCGAGCGCGTCGAACACCGCCGATGCCGAACCGCCCGTCGCCAGCACCAGCCCCGCCGCGACGAGCGCGTTGGCAGCCTGGTACGCGCCGATCAGCGGCAGGTTCAGCCTGCGCCGCTCGCCTTCGTACTCGATCTCCAGCATCTGCCCCAACTGACCCGGCTCGCGCGAGACGAGGCGGATCGCCTCGCCCTTTTCGCCCACCGTGAACAGCGATAGGCTCCGCGCCTTCGCGTGTTCGATCGCCCGGCCGGACCAAGCGTCGTCGGCCCAGATCACCGCCGCGCCGCCATCGTCGACAACCTCGTCGAACAGTCGCATCTTGGCCGCGAAGTAGTCCTCCATGTCGGCGTGGTAGTCGAGGTGGTCGCGGCTGAGGTTGGTGAACGCTCCCGCCGCGACGGCCAGCCCCTCGTTGCGAAACTGGGCGAGGCCGTGGCTCGATGCCTCGTAGGCGACGTGGCTCACGCCCTCGCGCGCGAGGCCGGTCATGTTGGCGAGGAAGGTGACTATGTCGGGCGTGGTCAGCCCGGTGGAGACCGTTTCCTGCGGCGTCGTGACGCCCAGAGTCCCGATCGAGGCCGCCCGCTCGCCCGACATGCGCCAGATTTGCCGCGTTAGCTCGACGGTCGAGGTCTTGCCGTTGGTCCCCGTCACCGCAACGACGGTTTGCGGCACCGGGCGGAAGAATTGCGCCGCCAGCCGTGCGAAGGTGCGACGCGGATTGCCGTCGGCGATGTGGATCGCGCCCTCCACCGCCACGCTAGGCCGCGCGACGACCGCGATTGCGCCGGCCTCGATAGCGGCGGGAACGAAGTCCTCGCCATTGACCTGCATCCCCTGGAACGCGCCGAAGATCGTGCCGGGCGCGACCTTGCGATGATCGATGGCAAAGCCGGTGACCGTCGCCGATGCGTCGCCCGAAAGCGAAATCCCGGCGCGGGCCGCAAGGTCGGCAAGCGTCATCGGCTCGCCTCTCCGGGGATCAGCGGCTTCAGGTCCGAGATGTCGATGTCGCGCGTTTCGTCGGGCATCACGCCGAGCAGCGGCCCGACGCGGGGCACGACGCGGCCGACCACGGGCGCGGCGTTCCACGCGGCGGTCCGCTGGCCGGAAGTGGCGGCGGTGCCCTTGGGCTCGTCGAGCATGGCGATCACTACGAAACGGGGACGGTCCATCGGAAATGCGGCCGCGAAGGTAGAGACCAGCGACGTGCGGCGATAGCCCCCGGCCCCCGGCTTTTCCGCAGAACCGGTCTTGCCCCCGATGCGAAAGCCCGGCGCATCGGCCTTGCGACCGGTGCCGTAGACCACGATCATGCGCAGCAGCTGGCGCATCCGCGCGCTGGTCGCCGCCTTGAACACGCGCCGCCCCCTCGGCGCTTCCCCGGCTTCCAGCTTGCGGAGCGTCGCCGGTCGCCAGATACCCCCGTTGACCATCGTGGCGTAGGCCGAGGCGAGGTGCAGCGGGGTGACCGCGATGCCGTGGCCGTAGGAGACCGTCATCGTGCGGATGCGCTTCCAGTTGCCCGATGGCCAGATCGGAAAGCCGCGCGCAGGAAGCTCGATGTAGGGCCGCTCGTTCATGCCGAGCGCCGCCATGACCTGCTTCATCCGCTCGCCGCCCAGCTCGTCGGCGATCTGGGCGGTGGTGATGTTCGACGAATGGATGAGCGTCTGCGGCACGTTGAGCGACGCGCCGATCGTATGGCTGTCGCGAATGGCGAAGCCGCCGACCTGCAGCGGCCGGTTCGCCTGGTACCGGTGGCCGAGGTCGGTGACGGTACCGGCGTCGATGGCCGCGGCGACGGTCAGCGGCTTGAACGTGGAGCCCAGTTCGTAGACCTGGTTGGTCACGCGGTTGAAGATGTTGGGCGTGTCGGCGCGGTCGATCTGGTTGGGATCGAAGGCGGGCAGCGAGGCAAGCGCCAGCACTTCGCCGGTATCGACGTCGAGGATGATGCCCGCCGCGCCCTTCGCCTGCGAAAGCACCATGCCTCGGCCCAGCTCGTCCTCGAGCGCGCCCTGCACCCGCGCGTCTATCGAGAGCACCGCGGGCTGCGTGCGCGCCACGGGATCGGTCAGCCGGTCGTCGAACACCTGCTCCATGCCGACCTTGCCCCTGCCGTCGGCCGAGACGAAGCCGAGGACGTGCGCGGCCATCGATCCTTGCGGATAGAACCGCTCGTCCTCGCGCGGGAATTCGAGTGCGGGTTCGCCCAGCGAATGGATGCGGTTGGCGTGCTCGGGCAGGATGCGGCGGCGGATGTAGCCGGGCTTTCCGGCGGACAGCCGCTCCACCGTCTCGGTGTAGTCGAGGTCGGGGAACACCTCGACGAGCGCGCCTGCGACTTGCTGCGGGGTCTTCACCAGCGGCGATCCGTCGCCCAGCGCCTTGGGGTTGTACCACAGCGAGTAGGCGTCGAACTGGCGCGCCAGCGGCACGCCGTTGCGATCCACGATCTCGCCGCGCGCGGGCGTCAGCGCGTCGGCATAGGAATAGCTGCCGCGGCCCGGCTCGAACACGCCGAGATAAACGATGCGCAGCAGCGCGCAGACAGCGATCGCGGCGAAGACGGAAAGCACCCACAGCGCGCGCCACTTCGCGACCAGCAGCGAGCGCTGCCGGACGTTGACCAGCTTTCGCCGGCCGGTGACGATCGTGGTGGATACCGGGATCGCGGTCATTCGTCGCTCGAATTCCCGGCAGCGGCTTCAAGGCGCGCCAGCCGTGCCGCAAGCCCTTCGGCGCTTACCGCCTCGCGCGGCTTTTCGGCCTCCGCCTCCTCGTGCGCAGGCTCGGCGGCGAGCGCCTGCCCAGTCAGCGGCGAGACCATCGCCGGGAAGCCAGACTCGTTCTCCCGCGGCTGCTCGGCGCGGGCGAAGCGGATCGGTTCGGGCGCGCCCGGCGCACGCGGCTGGCCCAGCGCGGCAAGCTGGCGCTCGCCCTCGATGTACTGCGCGGCGCGCGGTGCCTCGTAGCCGAACTCGATGGCGTTGAGCGCGGTGAGTTGGTGCTGGTTGGCGCGGGTCTGGAATTCGGTTTCGAGGAACTGCTTTTCCAGCTTCAGCGAGACGATCCTGCGTTCGGCCAGCCGTACCTCGCTCTTGACCGCGTTGACGCGGAAGGTGAGCGCGAGGACCATCGCGGCGCATACGGTGAGGACGAAGGCCCAGCCGATCGAGCGGACGCGGTCGCGGGTGAAGTTCATGCGGCATTCCTTTCGCCGGTCGGTCGCTGGCGGGGCGGCGCATCGGTGCGCACGGCGTGGCGCAGCGTCGACGAGCGGGCGCGCGGGTTGCGCCCGACTTCGGCTGCGGACGGGCGGATCGCCTTGCTGACGCGGGCGAAGGTCGGCGCGTGGTCGGGTGCGACTTCGGGCAGGTGGCGCGAAACCGAGGCCAGCGCGCCGCTCGCCTCGCGCAGGAACTGCTTGACGATCCTGTCCTCGAGGCTGTGGAAACTGACTACCGCGAGCCGACCGCCGCTCCTCAGCAGGGTCTCGGCGGCAGCAAGGCCTTCGTCCAGCTCGTCGAGTTCGCCGTTCACGTGGATGCGGATCGCCTGGAAGCTGCGTGTCGCCGGGTCCTTCGGCGCGCCGGGACGATGACCGAGCGCCTTGCGCACGACGCCGGCCAGCTCGCCCGTCGTGGAAAGGGGACGGGCAGTCACGATCGCACGGGCCACGCGACGTGACTGCCTCTCCTCGCCGTAGCGGAACAGCACGTCGGCTATTTCGCCTTCCGGCGCGGTATTGACGAAATCGGCAGCGGTGGGCCCCTCCCGGCCCATCCGCATGTCGAGCGGACCGTCGGCGGCGAAAGCGAAGCCGCGCTCCGGCCGGTCGAGCTGCATCGAGGACACGCCTATGTCCATCGCGATTCCGTCGACACGGGAAATCCCCGCTTCGCCAAGGGCGGAGACCATTTCGGAAAAGCGGCGCGGGTGCAGGACGAGGCGGGGCGGCTCCTCATGCGTTTCGGGCCATTGCCGGCCGGCGGCGATCGCATCGGGATCGCGATCGAAGGCATGGACCGTGGCACCGGCATCGAGCAGCGCGCGGGTGTAACCGCCAGCGCCGAACGTCGCATCGACGATGACCGCGCCCGGCTCCGGTGCGAGCGCGGCGACCACTTCGTCGAGGAGGACGGGGACATGCGGGGCGCTCATCCCTTTTTCGCCTTCGCGGTTTCCTTGGCGCGCAGGTTCGCGCAGGCCGCCTGCGCGAATTCGAGGCCCGAGGGCATGCTGGCCAGTTCGTCGGGGTTCCAGACGGTGAAGAATTCGCCCGCGCCCTGGAAGAACAGTTCGCCTTCGATGTTGGCGAGGCTGGCGAGATGTTCGGGCATGACGAAGCGCCCGCTGCCGTCGAACGGGACTTCGAAGAAGCCGTAGAGTTGCATGGAGCGCAGGTCGCGGTCGAAATCGACGCCCTTCTTGAGCGCGGTTTCCTCCTCGCGGGCGATCTGGGCGGCGAAGTCATCTACCCGCGACAAACCGAAACCGGTCAGGCAGGTCCAGCGGTCGTGCTTGGCGAGGCACAGGACGGCCTTGCCGCCGCTCGATTCCTTGACCGTGGCCCGGATGGGATTGGGCAGCACGAAGCGGTTCTTGTCGCGCTGAAGCGAGAAGCCCTGACCGCTGTAGATGTGCGCACGCGCCGCCATCTCGAAACTCGTCCCCTAAGGCACCCCGGTTTGCGGAACGAGCAGACCCCTTCCGGCCGCAGCCCCGTGCGACCGGTTCGCCCCTTTCGGGACGCGGCAATCGTCATCATTCCGATGAACGAATATGTATCGCGGGAAATGTGGGGATGGAAGGGAAATCTTGGGATCAGGCGGGAAAAACGGTGCACAAGTTCGGTTAACCGGGTCTTGCACTAAGGCGGCATGGCTGCCTGTTTTTCCTTTGTTCCCCGGCGAATCGCGCGCTCATGACCGAATCGCCGGGATGTCGGGCTCGCCTCCCCGGTTTTCCCCGGGTGCGAGTCGGTCGCTCAGCGGCGCGCCGATTCCAGGATCGTCTTCAGCGCCGCGGCGCGCGCCGCGTCCTCGCCGGTTTCCTCGAACAGCGCGGCGTCGGCGATGGCGACCACCCGCCCCTTGCCGATCCGGCAGGTCACGACGAGCCCGCCGGCTTCATCCCCGACTTTCCCCGGCTCGCAACTTTCCTGATCGATCACACGAAACGTTCCGTGAAGGTTCACCGGCACTTGCGCCCCAAGCGCCTCGACCATGCGCCCGCCTTCCGGCTGTTCCTCGTCGAAGCGGAGTTCGAGGCCCCAGCGGGAAAGGATCGGGGAAAGCATCGCGATGTCCTGCGGCCGACGCGGATCGCCCAGCGCGTAGATCGAATGCCCGGTCAGCATCGGATCGACGAACAGCATCACCGTGCCGCCTGCCCGCACCCAGTCGTCGAGCGCGACGTTCTCGTCGGGCGAAAGCGGGCGCGGCTGCGCCAGCAGAAGCAGCGCATCGGTATCGAGCGGCAGCGTCCCCGGCTTTCCCGCATTGCCCTTCCCGGCGAGCGTGTCGAGCGGGACGAGGCGCGCATCCTGCTCGATCGCCTGCCGCGCCCAGTGCGGCGCACCTGCCTCGCCGAGGAACTCCGAGACCGAACCGGCCTCGCGCCAGAAGATCGGCAGGCTGGTAAACAGGCCGATCGTTTCGCGGGTTTCCCGGTCGGGTGCGGGTTCGGTCTCGTGCTCGCGCGTGCAGGCTCCCAGCAGCAGCGAGGCACAGGCCAGCGCGGCGATGAACGACCGGCGGTGCGGCAAGCCTATTCGACCGGCCCGGGTTCGATCGGCTCGATCTCGACCGGCTCCGGCGTGGCGCTCGGGTCGGCGGCGGGCACGACGCCGATATCGGCGAGCGGATCGGTCGCGGGCTTCTTCGCCTCCTCCTGCTGGGCGGCGATGATTTCCTCGACCGGGTCGCGTTCCTCGACCAGCCTTGCGCGGTCCATCACGATATTGGCGAGACCGACGAGCAGCAGCATCGCGCACAGCCCGAGCAGCCCGACCTGAAGGCGATGAACCGCCTGCGTGCGCATCTCGCGCCCTGTCGGCGGTACGAAATGCTGCGGGGCCTGCACCGAAGGAACCATTGCCTTGGGCGGTTCGCTCGCCATTGGTCAGCCGTCCTTGCCTTCCAGCCAGGGAAACACCGGCAGCCCCTTCGCTTCGAGCCACTGCGGGTTGTAGAGGCTCGACAGGTAGCGAAAGCCGGTATCGCACAGGATCGTCGCGATCCGCGAACCGGGGCCGAGCTTGCGTCCCAGTTCTATCGCGCCTGCAACGTTAATGCCCGATGACAGGCCGAGGCACAGCCCTTCCTCGGCGAGCAGGCGGCGGACCCAGACAAGGCCCTCCTCGTCCGAGATGCGGAATTGCGTATCGATCGGCGCGCCTTCGAGGTTGGCGGTGATCCGGCCCTGCCCGATGCCCTCGGCGACCGAGGAACCCTCTGCCCTGAGCTCGCCATTGGCGTAGTAGTTGTAGAGCGCGGCCCCGTGCGGATCGGTAAGCGCGACGGTGATCTTCTCGTCGTGCGCCTTCAGGCCCATGCCGACGCCCGCGATCGTCCCGCCGGTGCCCGCCGCGCAGGTAAAGCCGTCGATCCGGCCTTCCATCTGCGCCCAGAGTTCCTCGGCAGTGCTCTCGATATGGGCCTTGCGGTTGGCGGTGTTGTCGAACTGGTTGGCCCAGACCGCGCCTTCGGTTTCCTCGGCAAGGCGGCGCGAGGTGTGGACGAAATGGCCGGGGTTCGCGAACTTGGTGGGCGGCACCAGCACCAGCTCGGCACGCAGCGCGCGCAGCGTGTCCATCTTCTCGCGCGACTGGTTGTCGGGCATGACGATGACGGTGCGATAGCCGAGCGCATTGGCGACAAGCGCGATGCCGATGCCGGTATTGCCCGCCGTGCCCTCGACGATGGTTCCTCCGGGCCTGAGCTCACCGCGTTCCTCGGCGTCGCGAATGATCCAGAGCGCAGCGCGGTCCTTTACCGACGCACCGGGGTTGGCGAATTCGCACTTGCCCCAGATCTCGCAGCCCGCAGCCTCGCTCGGCCCCTCAAGCAGGACGAGCGGCGTGTTGCCGATAAGGTCGAGCGATGCGTTGCGAACGGGCGCGCCGGTCATAACCGTGACGTAGGGCGAGAAGCCGCGCCGCGCAAACGCTTTGCGCGGGCGCGGACCCGATCAGTCCTCTTCCGCGATCTGGACCTTAAGGCCCTCGAGGGCGCCGGTGACCGGAATCTGGCACGACAGGCGCGAATGCTCGTTGCGGTGGTCCGAGCTGTCGAGCAGGTCGTTCTCGTCCTCGCTCATCTCGGGAAGCTCGCCCGAGAAGGAGGGATCGACGTGCACGTGGCAGGTGGCGCAGCTGCAGCAGCCGCCGCACAGCGCGAGCAGTTCGTCGAAGCCGTTGTCGCGGATGACTTCCATCAGGCTCATGCCCTCGGAAGCGTCGAGTACGGTTTCGTCGCCGGCGCGGGTGACGACGGTAATCTTCGGCATGGCCCTGTATCCCTTTTTCCTCGCCGCTATGGCGGCCCTTGGGGCGGGCTGCTAATGGCTGCCGCCCGCTTTGGCAAGTCGCTGGAGCGGCAAGGCACCGGAGGATGGGTTGGGACTGCAGGCAGGCGAAATCCGCGAAGGGCTCGATGCGATCGCGAAGGCGGAGCCGGCAATGGCCCGCGCGCTCGAGCTTGCAGGCTATCCCGAACCGCGCATCCGCCCGACCGGCTACGCGACGCTGCTGCGCACGATCGTCGGCCAGCAGGTGAGCGTGGCCGCCGCCGCATCGGTGTGGAACAAGCTCGAGGCGCACCTTGGCGAAGGCGTCCCGGCGGACAGGCTGGTCGCGTCCGATTACGACGCGCTGCGCGCCTGCGGCCTCTCGCGGCAGAAGCAGGGCTATGCCCGATCGCTGTGCGAACTCGTGCAGTCGGGCGAGCTCGTGCTGGAGAACCTCCCCGCCGACGACGAGGCGGCGATCGCCGAACTCACCCGCATCAAAGGCATCGGGCGCTGGTCGGCCGAGATCTACCTGCTCTTCGCCGAGGGACGTCCCGACATCTGGCCAGCGGGCGACCTGGCCGTGCAGGTCGGGATCGGCCGCATCCTCGGTCTCGAACTGCGGCCCGACGAGAAGCAGACCCGCGCGCTCGCCGAGGGCTGGCGCCCCTGGCGCGGCGCGGCGGCGATCTTCACCTGGCACTGCTACAACAACCCGGCGTTATAAGCCGGGCAGCGGCAAGGAGAATTCTTGTCTGTCAGGCCAGCTTTCGCTGGCGCGGCACCGGCCCTCTCCCCCACCCGGCCACCCATAGAATACTGCCGTTGGGTGGCCGGGTGGGGGAGAGGGCCGGTGCCGCTATCGACGCAAATCGATCAAGAAACGCGTGCCGCACCGACGCCAGTCGATCGGGAAACCCGATCAGACCACCGAATCGATGAACTCCGCCATCGCGACGTCGCGCATGCTCAGGCCGCCCGCGTCGTGAGTGGTAAGCGTGATCTCCACCTTGTTGTAGACGTTGAACCATTCGGGATGGTGGTCCGCCTTTTCGGCATGGAGCGCGACACGGGTCATGAAGCCGAAGGCCTCGTTGAAGTCCGAAAACTTCAGCGAGCGCGTGATCGCAAGGCCATCGTCGCGCAGGGTCCAGCCGGAAAGCTTGTCGAGCGCGGCGTCGCGCTCGGCGTCGGTCAGTCGGGCAATCGCCATGGGTCTTCCTCGTTCTTGGCAGCCTGCCGGGTTTCCCTTATCGCGATGCCCCATGCAAGAGTGCCGCCTCGCCGCCCGTGACCTCGCCTGCCGGCGGGGCGAGCGTATCCTGTTCGCCGGCGTATCCTTCGCGCTGGAGCCGGGCGAAGCGCTGCAGCTCGTCGGGCCGAACGGTATCGGCAAGTCCAGCCTCATCCGCATCGTGGCCGGCCTGATGCAGGCATTCGGGGGCGCTGTGGAACGGACCGGCGCCTGCGGCCTCGTGGACGAGCGGCCCGCGCTCGACCCGCTGCTGCCGCTGGGCGAGGCGCTGGCGTTCTGGCGGAGGATCGACGGTCCGACCGACAACGAACTTGCGCGGCTCGGCCTGTCCGACCTTGCCGACGTGCCGGTGCGCTACCTTTCGACCGGGCAGAAGAAGCGCGCCGCGCTTGCCCGCCTTCTCGGGCAGGATGCTCCGGTGTGGCTTCTCGACGAGCCGCTCAACGGCCTCGACCGGAGCGCCGCCGCGCTGGCGCGCGAACTCGTCGCCGAGCACTGCGCGGCGGGCGGCATCTGCGTCATCGCGTCGCACCAGGAATTCGCGCTGCCGGCACTGCGCAGGATCGACATGGCGGAGCATGCGGCATGAGCGGGCGGCTGGCGGCGCTTCTGCGGCGGGACCTCGCGCGGCTGTTTATCGGCGGGCGGCGTGGCGGCTCGGCGCTGCCGGTGCTGTTCTTCCTTGCCGTGGCGATGCTGTTTCCCTTCGCGGTCGGGCCTGATGCGCCGCTGCTGGCGCGCACGGGCGGCGGGGTGATCTGGGTGGCGGCGCTGCTCGCCGCGATCCTGCCGCTCGACCGGCTGGTCGAACCCGACATCGAGATGGGCTTCTTCGACCAGTGGGCGCTGCGCGGCATTGCCGAGGAACTGGTGATCGCGGTGCGCGTGCTCGCCCACTGGCTGAGCTTCGGCCCGCCCCTGATGCTGGCCGCCGTACCCGCCGCTGCGCTGCTCGGCCTCGACGCCGATACGCTGGCCACGGTCGAGCTTGGCCTGCTGGCGGGAACGCCGGGCCTTGCCGCGCTCGGCGTGATCGTCGCGGCGCTGACGGCGGGCCTGCGCGGGGGCGCGGCGCTTGCCGGCCTGCTCGTCATCCCGATGGCGGTGCCGCTGCTCATCTTCGGCGCGGGCAGCCTCGCTCCCGGTGGCGAAAGCGGCCTTGCACTGACCGGCGCGGTCAGCCTCGTCCTGATCGCGATGGTGCCGTTCGCCGGCGGCGCTGCGGTCAGGGCGTCGCGGAACTAGGGCGATACTTTCCTTTCGGCGTTTCGAGGCGTAGGATCGCGGGACTCGCTCAATTGCGGCAGGCTCTTTCGAGGAGACGGACGATGGTCGACGCGACGAAGCAGCACCCCATGGCGGCAAGCAATCTCCAGAAGCTCGGCTTGTCCGCGGCAGGCGCGAAGCAGGTCCTGACCGGCCAGATCGTCACCGGCAAGGCGGATCGCGACAGGATCGCGACCATTATCGGGGCCGATTACGGGCAGCAGAACAAGCCGGTCGCCCGTTTCTATCTCGAGAACGCCTGGCCTTCCAGGTAGGCAGCCGCGCCGGACCGGCGGGACAGTCGCTCAACCGTAAGGCGGCTTGTGCAGGCCCTTGGGGCTCTCGGTGAAAATCTCGCAGCCGTCCTCGGTGATGCCGATCGAGTGTTCGAACTGCGCCGAAAGCGACTTGTCGCGCGTTACGGCGGTCCAGCCATCGTTCAGCAGCTTCACCGGCGGCTTGCCGAGGTTGATCATCGGCTCGATGGTGAAGAACATTCCGGGCCGCAGTTCGGGGCCGGTGCCGGCCCTGCCTGCGTGCACCACCTCGGGCGCGTCGTGGAACAGGCGGCCAAGGCCGTGACCGCAGAACTCGCGCACCACGCCGTAGCGGTTCTTTTCCGCGTGCTGCTGGATCGCCGCGCCGATATCGCCAAGCCGCGCACCGGGCTTCGCCTTTTCGATGCCGATCATCAGGCACTCGTAAGTCGTCTCGACCAGCCGCTTCGCCTTGAGCGGAACGTCGCCGACAAGGTACATCCGGCTGGTATCGCCATGCCAGCCGTCGAGCAGCGGGGTCACGTCGATGTTGAGGATGTCGCCGTCCTTCAGCGCCTTGTCCGAAGGAATACCGTGGCACACGACGTGGTTGATCGAGATGCAGCAGCTGTGCGCGTATCCGCGATAGCCCATCGTGGCGGGAACGGCCCCGGCATCGAGCGTCATCCGGCGCACGACATCGTCGAGTTCGCCGGTGGTCACCCCCGGCTGCACCATCGGTGCGAGCGCGTCGAGGATTTCGGCGGCGAGCCTGCCCGCCTTGCGCATGCCCTCGAATCCATCGGGCCCGTGAAGCTTGATCGTGCCGTCGCGAAGGACGGTGTCGGCGTCGTCGATTGTCTGGTACTGCGTCATGGGCCCCGATGTAGCGCCTGCTCGCCGGAATTGCGAGGCATTAGCGCCTGATCGAGAAGCTGTCCCGGTACGCGGGCTTCACTGCATCGATAATGTCGCGGGTCACCGGCAGCGTGATCTCGTACGTGCCTTCGGCATAGGGGCCCGCAGCGTAAGGGCCGACGAGCACGCCGATTCGGTCGAACGTCCTGCCGTTCGACGAGCCGAGGATGACCGTGCTGTCGACCGGGTCGATGCATTCGTTGAAAGTGCCGCTGCCCCTGTCGACCACGCCGCCGCGCCGCTTCGCCCGTTCCTTGTCGAGGAGGTCGCAGAAGGCGGGACGGATCGTCTCGCGCAGGTCGACCGGGCTCGAGAAGAGCGAAACCGGCTCGCGCAGGCGGTTCGCCTCCTTGTCCCACAACAGCGTGTCGAAGAAGGTCATGCCGTGCGCGCCGCCCGAGAAGGTGTACCCTTCGGCAGACAGGGAGAGCCAGCCGGGCATGTCGGTCACTACCTGCCAGGCAGTGCCGCTCGAATGCTTGCGATAGGGAAAGTCGTTCTCGGCCGCGTACTTGCGCTCTTCCTCGGCGCGGGCGGCAAGCTCGGTGCGCGCATCGGACATGCGCTTGTCGAGCTCGTCGCGCAGGCCCGGAATGCGGCCCGCCGCACCCGGCCAGGAATATTCGAACAGGTAGAGGTCGTTTTCCACATCGACATCGCGCGCGCCGTCCGTATCGGCGGTGGCGGTCGCTTCGGCACTTCCATCGCCGGCAGAAGCGGTCGCGGTCGCGGCAGGGGAGGCAGCCCCGGCAGGCGCGCCTGCAGCTTCGGCAGAGGAACCTTGCCCCTCGCAGGCGGTTAGGATCAAAGCGGCGAGGACAAGGGGATGGGGGCGCTGCATCTGATTTTCCTCTCGCGCAAACCGCGCGGCTTTGGCAGTGATGCTGGCAGAATGAACGACAAAGACGCTTTGATCCAGCCCGATCGCGGCCAGGACGCAATCACCATCCGCCTCGCCGACAAGGACGGGTTCGACGATTTCCTGAAATCGCTGTCCGCCGGGCAGCGCTCCGCGATCGCCGGGCAGAAGTTCGATGGCGATGGCAACACGCATGCCATCGTTCCCAACGGCGACGGCTGGTTCGCCGCGGGCGGCGTGGCCGACAGGCAGTCGCTTTCGAGCTGGTGCCTCGCCAGGCTGGCAGAGACCTTGCCCGCCGGTACCTATCGCCTCGAAGGAACGGAGCCGGGAGCCGCGATGTTCGGCTGGATCGTCGCCCAGTACCGGTTCGACCGCTATCGCTCGAAGGACGACGAACCGGGGCCTCGCATCCTCCTGACCACCGATGCAAAGGGCATTGCGGCCGTCACTGCCGAGGCCGAGGCGACCATGCTCGTGCGCGACCTCGTCAACACGCCTGCCGAGGACATGGGCCCCGAACGGCTTGAGGGCGAGGCCGAAGTCCTCGCCAGGGCGTTCAAGGCGGACCTGCGCGTCACCAAGGGCGACATGCTCGAGCGCGAGTTCCCGATGGTCCACATGGTCGGCCGCGCCGCCGCGCGCAGCCACGCGCCGCGCATGATCGAGCTCGAATGGGGCGATCCGAAGAACCCGCGCCTCGCCATCGTCGGCAAGGGCGTGTGCTTCGATTCGGGCGGGCTCGACATCAAGGGCGCTTCGGGCATGCTGCTGATGAAGAAGGACATGGGCGGAGCCGCGCATGCCCTCGCCCTGGCCCGCCTCGTCATGGAAAGCGCGCTGCCCGTGCGCCTCCACCTGCTGGTGCCGGCGGTCGAGAACGCGGTCTCGGGCAATTCCTTCCGCCCCGGAGATGTCCTGAAGTCGCGCAAGGGAATCAGCGTCGAGATCGGCAACACCGATGCCGAGGGACGCCTCATCCTGGCAGACGCGCTCGCCCGCGCCGGCGAGGACGATCCCGACTTCACCATCGACTTCGCCACGCTGACCGGCGCGGCGCGCGTCGCGCTCGGGCCGGACCTGCCGGCGATGTTCGCGCGCACCGACGAGACTGCGTCCGCCCTGCTTTCGGCGGGCGAGGCGGCGGACGATCCGTGCTGGCGCCTGCCGCTCCACGATGCCTACCGCGAGTGGCTGAAGTCCGACATCGCCGACATGGGCAACGCGCATGCCAACAGTTTCGCCGGATCGACCGTTGCGGCGCTGTTCCTCGACAAGTTCGTGGCCGAAGGGGCGGACTGGGCGCACTTCGATACGTTCGCGTGGCGTCCCGCGGCAAAGCCCGGGCGGCCCAAGGGCGGCGAGGCGCTGGGCCTGCGCGCGGCCTGGCGGATGCTGCAGGCACGGTACGGGTGAACTTGCATGGACAACGAGTGCGGTCTAAGCGCGCCGATCTTCTTTCAACGGGGCGAAACGACATTGGTGGAAGCCGACCCTTACGTGCGTGAGACGAAGCCCGGCGCATCCTTCGCGCTTTCGGGCCGGAGCGAGAGCGCCGAACGGGGCCACCTGCCGGTGCGCGGCGACCTTGCGCACATCCGCCTCGCCGGGCGCTATTTCGTGCCGCACTATGCCGTGCCGATGCCGCACGCCGTAACAATGGCGAAGCCGCTGCGCAGCGCCCCCGGCGAGGAGCACGAGGCGATCTGCGAAGTAAATGCGGGCGAGACTTTCAACGTGCTCGACATCGCGGGATCATGGGCCTGGGGCCAGCTCGGCGAGGATGGCTTCGTCGGCTACCTGCCGCTGGACGCGCTGGCGCAGGCATGAGTGCAAAGGTCTTCATCGACGGTGCGGCGGGGACGACCGGGCTGGAAATCGCCGAACGGCTCGCAGGCCGCTCCGAATTCGACCTCGTCACGCTTTCCGAGGAGCGCCGTAAGGACGACGAAGCGCGCGCCGAGGCGCTGAACGGCGCCGATTTTGTCATCCTTTGCCTGCCCGACGATGCCGCGCGCGACGCCGTCGGCATGATCGAGAACCCGCGCGTGCGCGTGATCGACGCTTCTTCCGCGCACCGCACCTCGCTCGGCTGGACTTACGGCCTGCCCGAAGTCGTCGGCGCGAAGGACGTGGCGGCGGCTGGCCGGGTGAGCAATCCCGGCTGCTATCCCACCGGGTTCATCATGCTGCTCGCCCCGCTCGTGCGCGCGGGCTTCCTGCCCGCCGACTGGCCCTACGTTTGCCATGCGGTGTCGGGCTATTCGGGCGGCGGCAAGGCGCTGATCGCGCGGTTCGAGGACGATCCCGACATCGCCTTTCGCACCTACGGCCTCGCGCTCGGCCACAAGCACGTGCCCGAGATGAAGAAGCATGCAGGGCTGTCCATCGCGCCGGTCTTCGCGCCGTCGGTCGTGCCGGCGCACCGCGGCATGGTGCTCGAGGTGCCGCTCCCGCTCGAGGCGATGGGCGATACCGTGGCGGACCCCGAGGTCATGCGCGCCGCGCTGGCCCAGGCCTACGGCGGCAGCCCGATCGTGACGGTGCGCGACGATACGCCCGGCGAGATCCTGCTGCGCCGTTCGATGGAGCCGACCGACACGATTGACCTGTATGTCTGCGCATCCATCGACCGCAGGCAGGCGCGGCTCGTCGCCGTGCTCGACAACCTCGGAAAGGGCGCGAGCGGGGCGGCGGTGCAGAACCTCAACCTGATGGCCGGTCTCGACGAGACGACGGGCCTGCGACTTTAATCATCGCTTAATTATTGGGCAGCGGTGCCCGGAAATTGACCACGGTACGCGCGCCCGAAGCCGGACCGAAAATTTCCTTTTGTCCCGCATCCGGGTTCGAATCGTCTGAATCCGGGCTTTTCCCGGCCCGTCGCATGTCCTACCAACGGTTCAGCGCCGATGGCACGATTCTTGATGGATAGGCCGGAGGCATTGGAAATCCGGACCGCCGGTCGGCGGGGCCGGGACAATGTGCAGGGGGTTCCTCGGTAGTGAAAAAGATCGAAGCAATCATCAAGCCGTTCAAGCTCGACGAAGTGAAGGAAGCGCTCCACGAAGTGGGCGTGTCGGGCATTACCGTTACCGAGGCGAAGGGCTTCGGTCGCCAGAAGGGCCACACCGAACTCTATCGCGGCGCCGAATACGTCGTGGACTTCCTGCCCAAGGTGAAGCTCGAGGTCGTGGTCTCCGACGCACTCGTCGAAAACGTGCTCGAGGCGATCACCAATGCCGCGCAGACCGGCCGGATCGGCGACGGCAAGATCTTCGTAGTCCCGATCGAGAGCGCCGTGCGCATTCGTACCGGCGAACGCGACGACGCGGCGCTTTAAGGCTTTCGGTCCGACCCCGCGCCGTCCGGCGCCGGGGACCGGATACGGGGGGCGGGTCCGACAAGGGGGCCGGGCCCGCCCCTCGACAAAGACATCCACCCCTGTCCCCTCCCCGGCGGAGGGAAAATTGGAGAACTACGGCAATGGCTAGTGCAAAGGACATCCTCAAGCGCATCAAGGACGAGGAGATCGAGTGGGTCGACCTGCGGTTCACCGACCCCAAGGGCAAGTGGCAGCACCTTTCGATGGTCGCCTCGGTGCTCAGCGAGGATGAGCTCGAAGACGGCCTGATGTTCGACGGCTCCTCGATCGCCGGCTGGAAGGTGATCAACGAATCCGACATGATCCTCAAGCCGGACCTCGATGCCGTCTACATCGATCCGTTCAGCGCCACCCCGATGATGATCCTGTTCTGCGACATCGTCGAGCCGTCGACCGGCGACCTCTACGCCCGCGACCCGCGCTCCACCGCCAAGCGCGCCGAAGCCTTCGTCAAGGCGTCGGGCGTGGGCGACACGGTCTACGTCGGCCCCGAAGCCGAGTTCTTCATGTTCGACGACGTTCGCTTCTACGACGGCTACAACGGCAACGGCTTCAAGATCGACGACGTCGAGCTTCCCGGCAATTCCGAGAAGGAATACGAAACCGGCAACCTGGCTCACCGTCCGCGCGCCAAGGGCGGCTACTTCCCCGTCGCGCCGGTCGACAGCGCCATGGACATCCGTGGCGAGATGGTCGCGACCATGCTCGAGATGGGCCTGCCGTGCGACAAGCACCACCACGAGGTGGCCGCCGCCCAGCACGAACTCGGCCTGACCTTCGGCACGCTCGTCGAGACGGCCGACCGCATGCAGATCTACAAGTACGTCGTGCACATGGTGGCGCAGGCATACGGCAAGACGGCGACGTTCATGCCCAAGCCGATCATGACCGACAACGGTTCGGGCATGCACACGCACATGTCGATCTGGGACAACGGCAAGCCGACCTTCGCGGGCAACGGTTATGCCGGCCTGTCGGACAACTGCCTCTACTTCATCGGCGGCGTCATCAAGCATGCCAAGGCGCTGAACGCCTTCACCAACCCGACGACGAACAGCTACAAGCGCCTCGTCCCGGGCTACGAGGCACCGGTCCTGCTCGCCTACTCGGCGCGCAACCGCTCGGCCTCGTGCCGCATTCCCTACGGTGCGGGCGAAAAGGCGAAGCGCGTGGAGTTCCGCTTCCCCGACGCGATGGCCAACCCCTACCTGTGCTATGCGGCGCTGCTCATGGCGGGCCTCGACGGGATCAAGAACAAGATCCACCCGGGCGAAGCCATGGACAAGAACCTCTACGACCTTCCGCCCGCCGAGCTGGCCGAAGTGCCGACGGTCTGCGGCTCGCTGCGCGAAGCGCTCGAGGAACTCGCGGCGGACCAGGACTTCCTGATCCAGGGCGGCGTGTTCACCGCCGACCAGATCGAGGCCTACTGCGAGCTCAAGTGGGAAGAAGTCATGCGTTACGAAACGACCCCGTCGGCGGTCGAGTTCGACATGTACTACAGCTCCTGACACGCATCAGGCCAGGCTATCACCGAGGGGGGCGTCCGGAGCGATCCGGGCGCCCCTTCGGTTTTCGCTAAACCGTACGATCGGGTCGACGGGCCGGTGCCGTGCGCTCAGCCGGCTCCGCCAAGGACGCCGCCGAAGCGGTTCTCGGGGTCGTAGCGGCGCTTTACCTCGACGAGGCGGGCGTAGTTCGGGCCGAAGCCTTCGGCGGCGCGCGCGGTCTCGTCGCGGTCGAGGTAGTTGAGGTAGACGGTCCCGTCCGAGAAGGGCCGGAGCCTGTCGAACAGGGCGCGGGCGGCGCCCACGATCTCGTCGTCGCGCGCCGGGTCGCTCCAGCCGGCGGAAATGCCGAGGTTGAAGCGCGCCTTGCGGTTGGCGAAGGCGGTTTCCTCCACTGCGACGCGGCCCGCAGCTCCGCCCAGCGTTTCCATGAAGATGTTCGAGTATTCGCCCGGCAGCCCCTTGAGGCCGTCGACCAGCAGGTCGACCAGTTCGTCGCTGATGTCCTCGACGAAGATCGACTTCCAGTAGAAACGCTCGCCGTGCGGTGCCGCCCCGGCGAAGGTCTTCTGGAAATCGACGTACTTCACCGTATCGACGAAGCCGAAGATCATGTCGCCCTGTTCGAGCACGGGCCGGAGATCGGCCTTCGCTGCCTCGATGTCTCCGACGTGGCAGGCGATGGCGGCGACCGCGTGCCTGCCCTGCCATTCGGCGGGGAACGGCTCGACCAGGGGCACCGTGGTGAAGACGGGCAGCATGGTCACGTCGTCCGGCGCCCCGCGCATGTATTCGCTGACGAAGTGCATCACCTCGCGCGCCTTGTCGATCGGGTAGAACGCCTGCGCGACGACCACGTCGGGGCCGATGGGGTGCACGCGGAAGTCGAAGCGGGTGACGATGCCGAACTGCCCGCCGCCGCCGCGCAGCGCCCAGAACAGGTCGGGATGGTTTTCCGGCCCGGCTTCGACGACGGTGCCGTCGGCAAGCACGACCTGCGCGCCGATCATGCTGTCTATGGTGAGGCCGAGCTTGCGGACGAGGAAACCGATGCCGCCGCCCAGCGTCAGCCCGGCGACGCCTGTCTCGGGCTCGACGCCGGCGGTCACGGCCAGGCCGTGTTCCTGCGTCGCCGCGTCCATCTCGCCGAGCAGGACACCGCCGCCGACATGGGCAATGCGTTTTTCGGGATCGACCGAGATCGCCTTCAGCCCGCCGAGATCGACCAGCAGGCCGTCCTCGGGAAGCGAAGCGCCCGATACGGAATGTCCGCCGCACCGCGCCACTGCGGTGAGCCCGTTCGCCGCTGCATGGCGAACCGCCGCGACGACGTCCTCGACCGATGAGCAGCGCGCGATCAGCGCCGGCCTGCGATCGATCATGCCGTTCCAGCCGGGACGGACCTTCTCGTACTCGGGGTGTTCCCTGTCGAGAACGTCGCCTGCAAAACTTTCGATGCTCATCGCCTGTCCCTCCGTGGTCGGTACGGGACAGCATAGGGCCATTGCGGCGCGATTAAAGCCGTTTGAAAGGCGGGAGCGGGTCAGGCCCGCCCCCGTCCGTTCGTCTTACAGTCCGTCGACGCTCTTGCTGACGAGGATGTTCACCGCAACGCGGCGATTCTGCGCCTTGCCGGCGGCAGTGTCGTTGGGAGCCAGCGGATCGGCTTCGGACATGCCGGTGGGCGTCAGCATGCGATAGGGCTTCCAGCCGCACTGCTGCTGCAGGAAGTTGACCACCCGGCCCGCGCGACGTTCGCTGAGCTGCTGGTTGAATTCCTCGCTGCCGGTCGAATCGGTGTAGCCGACGACAAGCATCAGCGCGTTGTCCATGCCCTCGGCCTGCGCGGCGGTGGAGCACAGGTCGGCCTTGGCCTGCTCGGACAGGTTCCACCTGCCGACATCGAAGTTCACGTTGGTCGTGCCCTTGATGTTGTACTGGTCGATGTCGCCCATGCGGCCGCGCAGCGCCTCGGTAGCGGCCTCGTTCTGCACGAAGCGCTGATCGGTGCCGTTGTGGATCATCGCCGCGGTCTTCAGGTCCTTGGACTTGAGCTCGATGCGGCTGGCGACAAGGTTGCTGCCCCACTCAACCGTGTCGACGGTGACGGGCAGGCCGTTGAGCAGCGAGTCGGTGCCGAGCCGGTCGCGGTCGAGGCCGAGGAAGCCGCCGGTCGAGCGAATCTCGGTCGCCTCGCTCAGCAGGACGACGGTGCTCGCGCCGCCGGGCGCGGTGATCTGCACCTTTTCGCCGCTGCGCGCGGAGATGAAACCCTCGACCTCGGCACCCTGGCGCAGGTCGGAAAGGTCCGCAGGCGGCGTGCCGTAGACGGTGGTCTCGTAAGCGGCTCCCTGCGTGTAGGACGTGCGGGGGTCCATTTCCTGCGCCTGCGCAATGCCGGCAGCCGGAACCGCCAGCATGGCGGTTGCAGCAAGCACGCCTGCCTTGTTCGCCTTGATATTCATAAACGTCTCTCCTTCAGTACCGACCAACCGGACCCGATCGCGCCACTGGCGACGATCCCCCTTCCGGACCGCCCGGTCGTCGATGCCCCCTCATTACAGAATTCAGGTCCGCGCGAGCCAACGGCCGCACGTGTGACGTCCGTGTTCGTGCCATCCTTTCCTGCACATTAACGTTACCTGCCGGACTGTTAGTCGCAAGGTTAATCCGGGCGTCAAGTGCGACAAACGGAACCTCGCTGCAGCCACTATGCGACCCGCGAATCCGGAACTTTCTCGGAACAGTGTGCGGCCTGCGGGATTGAACACGTAACCCGGAAGGGTTTCCGCGGGTGCCCCGGTGCCCGGAATCGCACTGGACCACGCTCCGCGCAGGCCGCTTCCGCGACCGCGACCCGTGAGACAATGCAGAAGAGGAGAATTGAGATATGAAGAAACTTGTCATGCTTGCCACCCTGCCCGCCTTTGCGCTGCTTGGCGCCTGCGGCCAGGATTCGGCGGTCGAGGAACAGGGCGACATGCTCGAAGAGCGTGCCGACGCCGTGGAAAACATGGGCGACGACCGCGCCGGACAGCTCGAGGAAATGGCCGACGAGGCCAATACCGACGCGCGCGAGGACATGCTGAACGAACGCGCCGAGCAGGTCGACGATATCGGCGACGACCGCGCCGAGGCGCTGAACGAGCGCGCCGACGAGATGGAATAAGACGCCACGCGCCACGCAGTCGAGGCCCTCCCCCTTGCGGCTTCGGCGCGGGAGGGCCCTCGCAATTTGCGGGGGCCTTTTCGTTTGTGCCAGGCGCGCGCTGCCGCGTCACCCGACGAGTTTCGGAACCGACGCGCGAGCGCCTGCATTGCGTTGACAAGCAACGAGGAACCGGAATGACAGACGCACCCACCGCCATCGCCATCAATTGCACGCTCAAGCCGTCGGGCGAAAGCTCCACCGACCGGATGATCGGCCTTCTCGGGGACAAGTTCGCCGCCCACGGCGTAACGCTTGCCGAGACGATCCGCATCGCCGCGCACGACGTGAAACCCGGCGTGACGTCCGACGAGGGCAAGGGCGACGACTGGCCGGCGATCCGCGAGAAAATCCTCGCCCACGACATCCTCGTCTTCGGCACGCCGATCTGGATGGGCCAGGTCTCCAGCGTCGCCAAGCGCGCGCTCGAACGCATGGACGCGTTCATGGGCGAAACCGACGATGCCGGCCGCATGCCCAGCTATTCGAAAGTCGCCGTCGCCGCGATCGTCGGCAACGAGGACGGCGCGCACTGGGCCTCCTCGCAGATCTTCCAGTCGCTGTCCGACACCGGCTTCACCATCCCGGCAAGCGCTGTCAGCTACTGGGTGGGAGAGGCGATGGGTTCGGTCGACTTCAAGGATCTCGACAAGGTGCCCGACAGGATCGACAGCACGGCCGCGATGGTCGCGGCCAACGCCGCCCACCTTGCCGGATTGCTGAAAGGTTCGCCCTATCCCGGCTGATCAGTCCGAGAAGCGGTACTGGTCCTGCGAGCCGGGCATGCCGTCCTTGGCCCCGCCTGCCGGCTCCTTCGCCTTGTCCTGCGCGTTGCGCACCGCCCTGGCGATCAGTTCGTCCTGCTCGTCCGCCGCGATGCGCTCCCATCCGTTGCGGGTCAGCCGCTCGAGCGGGCGATAGCGCACCTTGTACTGCATGCGGGGCGAGCCATCGACCCAGTAGCCGAGGTAGACGAACGGCAGGTCCATCTTCTTGGCGCGGCGGATGTGCTCGAGGATGATGTAGTTGCCCAGGCCCTGCCGGCTTTCGTGTCCGGGATCGTAGAAGCTGTAGATCATCGACAGCCCGTCTCCCTGCCGGTCTGTCAGGCAGGCGCCGACGAGGCGGCCCGGCGTCACGCCGTCGAAAGAGGGCTCGCGGTATTCGATCATGTAGCTGGTGACGGGCGTGTGCTCGACCATGTCGGCGAAATCGACCTCGTCCATCGTCGCCATGCCGCCGCCCGGATGCCGCGCACCGAGATATTGCTGCAGAAGCTCGAACTGCTCGTTCGTCGACCACGGGCGGCACAGCGTCGCGATCAGGTCGCCGTTGCGCTTCAGGTTGCGCTTCTGGGTCGAGGACGGCTGGAATTCCTCGGCGACGACACGCACCGACACGCAGGCGTTGCAGTCGATGCACGAGGGCCGATACGCGACGGTCTGGCTGCGACGAAAGCCGATGCGTCCCAGCGCATCGTTGAGCGCGTCGGCATGCGGCCCCTTCAGCTCCGTGAACACCTTCCGCTCGCTGCGGTCCGGCAGGTACGGACACGGCGCGGGGCTCGTCACGAAAAATCGGGGAAAGCGTACAGGTGCCGTCACGGGCGCACTCTTGGTCCTCTTGCCGGAGCGGGTTCGAAATTGCTTGACCCGACTATGCCCATCCCCCCCCCGCGTTGAAAGGGTTTTAACCAAGAAATAAGCCTAACCGACCCTTAATTTGCACAATTGCACGGTTGGCGAGCGGATTTGGTGCGTTCCGCGCAATTCGCATCGGCCGTGCGCCAGGGGGCGCGTCAGTTCACCCCGACCTGGCTTACCGCGTAGCCATCGGCCTCCAGCGCGTCGACGAGAGCGTCGAGCTGCTCGCGGTCGCGCGCCTCGCACTCGATGTCGGTGACGAGGCCCTTCGCGGGCAGGTGCGTGAAGATGCGCTGGTGGTAGATCTCGATGATGTTGACGTTGTAGCGGTCGAACTTCTCCATCACCTTGAACAGCGCGCCGGGCCTGTCCTGCAGCGAGATGCGCAGCCGCGCGAGCCGCCCCGAGCGCGCAAGGTCGCGCAGGAGCACGTTGGCGAGAAGCCGCGTGTCGATGTTGCCGCCGGTCAGGACGATGCCGGTCTTCTTCCCCTCGAACAGGTGGCGATGCGAAAGGACGGCGGCAAGGCCGGCCGCGCCCGCACCCTCGACCACGGTCTTCTCGATCTGGAGTAGCAGCGCCAGCGCGGTTTCCAGTTCGGGTTCGGACACCAGCACGAAATCGTCGAGCAGGCCGTCGAGCACCTTCGAGGTGAAGCGTCCCGGCTCCTTTACCGCGATACCTTCGGCCAGCGTGTCCCCGCCCGAGGGGCGCTTGTCGTGCTTGAGGACGTTGTACATCGAGGGAAACAGCTCGGCCTCGACACCGATCAGGCCGATGTCCGGATTGATGTCGCGCGCGATCGTGCCCATGCCAGAGGCCAGCCCGCCGCCGCCGACCGGCAGCGCCAGCACCTCGAGGTCGGGCACGTCCTCGAGCATCTCGAGCGCGACGGTGCCCTGGCCGGCGGCGACCAGCGGCTCGTCGAACGGATGCACGAAGGCGAGGCCAAGCTCTGTCTCCAGCTTGCGGGCGTGGGCATAGGCCTCGTCGAAGTTCTCGCCGTGGAGCACCACCTTGCCGCCCACGCTCTCGGTCTGCATCACCTTCACCGTCGGGGTCGTGCGCGGCATGACGATGGTGACCGGAATGCCGAGGCGCGTGCCGTGGTAGGACAGCCCCTGCGAATGGTTGCCCGCCGAAGCCGCGATCACGCCGCGCCGGCGCTTTTCCTCGTCCAGGTGGAGCATCGCGTTGAGCGCGCCGCGCTCCTTGTAGGCGGCGGTGAACTGCAGGTTCTCGAACTTCAGCCAGATTTCCGCGCCGGTGATCTGGCTCAGCGTGATGCTGCGCAGCGTCGGCGTGCGCACGACGGCGCCCTCGATCCGGGCGGCGGCGGCGCGCACGTGGTCGGCGGTAAGCGTCTGGCCCTCATCGGGCGCGGTCCTGAGCGCGGGCTGGTTCATCGGCGGGGCCGTAAAGGAAAGTGGCTCGTAAGGGAAGCTTCCGCCCTGCCGCCTTCTTGCGGTTTGCACGGGCGCAAAACAGGCTAGAGAGGCAAGCATGAGCCAGAAACGCAAAGTCTCCTTCCTCGGCCTCGGCGTGATGGGCGGGCCGATCGCGCGCCACATCGGCAGCGCCGGGCACACGCTGACCATCTACAACCGCAGCCCCGCGCGCCTCTCCGCCTGGCGAGAGGCTAACCCCTCGCTGGACGTGCGCGTCGCCGAAAGCCCCGCCGAAGCCGCGACCGGCGCGGACGCGGTGATCACCTGCGTGGGCGACGACGACGACCTGGCCGACGTCGTGCTCAGCCCGCACGGCGTGTTCACGCAGATGGCGGCGGGTTCGGTCTTCATCGACCACACCACGGTCAGCCCGCGCATCGCCCGGCAAGTCGCGGTCGAGGCGCGCGACAAGGGCATCCACTGCGTCGATGCACCGATGACGGGGTCCCAGATCGGCGCGGAGAACGGCACGCTCACGCTGATGTGCGGCGGGCGCAAGGACGCGATCGAGGCGGCGCGCCCGATCATGGCGGCCTACTCGGCGCGCGTCGTCCACGTCGGCAAGGCGGGCGCGGGCCAGTCGGCCAAGATGGCCAACCAGATCTGCATCGCCGGGATCGTCTCGGCGCTGGCCGAGGCAGTGCGCTTCGCCGAGGCATCGCACCTCGACATGGCCAAGGTCTACGAGGCGATATCGGGCGGCGCGGCGCAAAGCTGGCAGATGGACAACCGCTGGGAAACGATGGTCGCCGGCGAATTCGACTTCGGCTTCGCGGTCGACTGGATGAGGAAGGACCTCGGCCTCGCCATAGAGGAAGGGCGCGGCCTCGGCGTATCGCTGCCGGTCGCCGCGCTCGTCGACCAGTTCTATTCCGAAGTCCAGGCGATGGGGGGTGGCCGCCAGGACACCAGCGCGCTGATCCGCCGCCTGCCGAGGAAGGGCAAGGCGTGAGGGGTATTGCATTCGCCGCACTGCTCGCGGCTTCGGTTTCGGTCGCAGTCTCCGGCCCTGTCCGTGCCGACGTCCTGATCGACAACGTCAACGGCATCACCCTCGACGAGAACGGCGAGGTCGAGCGCTTCAACGCGGTCCTCGTCGGCGACGACGGGTGCATCGAACAGGTCTACGGCCGGCGCGACAAGCGGCCCGGCAAGGTCGACTATTCGATGGACGGACGCGGTCGCACCCTGCTGCCCGGCATGATCGACGCGCACGGGCACGTCATGGACCTCGGCTTCGCGCAACTGACGCTCGACCTGACTTCGGCCGACACGCTTGCCGAGGCGCAGGCGATGATCGCCGCCTATGCCGCCGCGCACCCGGACCGCCCGTGGATTCTCGGCACCGGCTGGAACCAGGAGACCTGGGGCCTCGGCCGCTTCCCAACCGCCGCCGACCTCGACGAAGTGGTGAGCGACCGCCCGGTCTGGCTCGAGCGGGTGGACGGCCATGCGGGCTGGGCCAACAGCGCGGCGCTTTCGGCGGCGGGCGTCACCGCAAGGACCGCGGACCCTGCGGGCGGGCGGATCGAGCGCGTCGCCGGATCGCAGGCTCCCACAGGCGTCTTCGTCGATGCCGCCGCGAAGCTCGTCGAGGCAGTTGTGCCGACGCCGCGCCCCGAGGACCGCGACCTCGCACTGGCCGAAGCGCAGCAGGTCCTCCTCAGGAACGGTGTGACGACGATCGCCGACATGGGCACTTCGATAGAGGACTGGCAGACCTATCGCCGCGCAGGCGACGCCGGGTCGCTGCAGGTACGGATCGTCTCCTATGCCGCCGGGACCGACGCGATGACGCTGATCGGCGGGCCGGGACCGACGCCCTGGCTCTACGAGGACCGGCTGAAGCTGAACGGGGTGAAGCTCTACGTCGACGGCGCGCTCGGCTCGCGCGGGGCGGCGCTGAAAGCGCCCTACGCCGACGATCCGGACAATTCCGGTCTCATGCGCATGAACGAGACGCAGCTCGGCAACCTGATGAGCCGTGCCGCCATCGACAATTTCCAGGTCGCGGTCCACGCCATCGGGGACGAGGCAAACGCGGTCGTGCTCGACACCATCGACGAGCTGACCGAAACCTATACCGGCGACCGGCGCTGGCGGATCGAACATGCGCAGGTGGTCGATCCCGCCGATATCGCGCGCTTCGGGCGGCACGGCATCGTCGCTTCGATGCAGCCGCGTCACCAGACATCGGACGCCGCGATGGCCGAAGCCCGGCTCGGATCCGAACGGCTCGCAGGGGCCTATGCGTGGAAGTCGATCGCCGCGACGGGTGCGACGCTGGCTTTCGGCTCGGATGTCCCGGTCGAGCCGCCACAGCCGCTCGAGGGCATGGCGATCGCGATCACCCGGCAGGACGAAGACGGCCAGCCATTCATGGGCTGGCAGCCGCAGGAGCGCATCGCGCGCGAGGACGCGCTGGCGGGCTACACCACCGGGGCGGCCCATTCGCTGTTCGCCGAAGGACGGCTTGGCCGCATCGCGCCGGGCCTGCGCGCCGATTTCGTGATGATCGATGTCGACCCGCTGCTCGCCTCACCCGCCGAACTGCGCGCTGCGCGGGTGCTTCAGACCTGGGTTGGCGGCAAGATGCTTTACCAGGTCAAGGAAACCTCCCGCCCGGCAGAGGGGCGTTGACCGGGTGCCTCGATCGACCGGCTGCGCGTTGCTTGATCGACTGACGTCGAAGCGGCGAGTTCCTTGATCGACTGACGTCGATACGGCGAGTTCCTTGATCGGCTGACGTCGATGCGGCACCGGCCCTCTCCCCCACCCGGCCACCTAGCGCCAGTATCCTATGGGTGGCCGGGTGGGGGAGAGGGCAGGTGCCGCGCCAGCAAACGCTGGCCTGACGAAAATCATTCCCGGAACCGCGCCAGCGAAAGCTGGCCCGCATCACACGTCCGACGTGCCGGGCTCGCTCGCCTCAGCCTCTTCCCGCGCGCGTTTCTCGCCGATGCGCATGAGGATCAGCGAGCCTTCGAACAGCAGGATCAGCGGCCCTGCGAGCAGCAGCTGCGAGACGACGTCGGGCGGGGTGATGATCGCCGCCACGCCGAAGATCGCGACGATCACGTAGCGGCGAGCGCCGACCAGCTGGGCGCGCGTGACGATCCCCGCGCGGTTGAGCAACAGCAGCAGGACCGGCAGCAGGAAACTCACCCCGAAGGCGAAGATGAACTGCATGACGAGGCTGAGGTAGTCGCCCGTCGCGGGCAGCGCCTCGAGCTGGAGACCGCCCGCCTCGCCCTCGAAGCCGAGGAACCAGCGGAACGCGGTGGGCATCACCACGAAGTAGGCCATCGACGCACCGAGCGCGAACAGTACCGGCGTCGCGACCAGGAAGGGCAGGAACGCCTTCTTCTCGCGCGCGTAGAGGCCCGGCGCGACGAACGCCCAGAGCTGGTTGGCGATGACCGGGAAACTGACGAGGAAGGCCGCGAACAGCGCGACCTTCACGTTGACGAAGAACTGCTCGTAAAGCTTCGTGTAGACGAGCCGTCCCTGCCCTTCGGCAAAGGCCTCGGTCAGCGGGCGCACGAGGATGCCGAAGATGTCGTCGGCGAAATAGAGGCAGATCCCGAACGCGACCGCGAGGACGAGGACGCAGCGCAGCAGCCGGTTGCGCAGCTCGATCAGGTGGTCGAGCAGCGGCGCCTGCGAATCGTCGATGTCCTTCACCTTCAGCATGTCAGCGGCGCGGCGGCAGCGGCAGCTGCGGCTCGGCGTCCACTTCGGCGGGCTTCGCGGCCTCGGGCTTCTCGTTGCCGGTCTCGCCGGCGCTCGGCTCCTCGACGGGAGCGGGAGCCGGCTCGTCGTACCTCTTCACCGCGTCGTCGGCGGAGATCGGCGCCATCTCGTTGACGTCATGGTCGGCCGCCTGCGGATGCGCCTTCATGATCGCCTCGTTCTGCTGGCGCCACTTCTTCTCCATGTCCTCCATCTCGGCCTCGCGCACCATCGTGTCGATGCCGGCGCGGAAGTGGCCGGAGATGCGGCGCATCTTGCCGATCCAGCGTCCTGCCGTGCGCATGGCGAGCGGAAGGTCCTTCGGCCCGATCACGAGGACCGCGACCACGACTATCAGCAGCAGTTCGGCGGCGCCGATATCGAACATGGCTCAGGCTCTGATTCGCCGCGAGCGGCGGGGCGTCAATTGCCCGAGTGCGCGCTTCCGCTTTCGGCGGGCGCCGGGGCGGAGGAGGTCGCGGGCTTGCTTTCGGCGGGCGGAGGCGTCTGCTGGGAAATCTGCGGCGGCGGGGCTGCGGGCTTTTCCTGGGCGCTTTCCTCGTCGGTCATGCCCTTCTTGAAGCTTTTGATCCCCTTGCCGAAATCGCCCATCATCTCGGAAATCCGGCCGCGGCCGAACAGCACGAGGATGACCAGCGCGACGATCAGGAGTTGCCAGGGGCCGATATTCATTTTCTCGATACCTTGTTCGCGTTCACGCGCCCGATATAGGCGATCGCGCCCGCCGGCGCCAGTCAGTCGCTGTCGGCGCTTTCCCCGGTCGCGGGTTCCCTGTCGGTGCCGCGTTCGAGTTCCTCGGCGACGAGGTCGTCGTCGACCGGGTCGAGCAGCCCCGCCGCGCGCAATTCGTCGATCCCCGGCAGGTCGCGGCGCGAGGCGAGGCCGAAGTGCGAGAGGAAATCGGGCGTCGTCGCGTAGATCACCGGGCGTCCGGGGACCTCGCGCCGCCCGGCAACGCGCACCCAGCCCGCCTCCAGCAGCACGTCGAGCGTGCCCTTCGCGGTCTGCACGCCGCGAATCGCCTCGATCTCGGCGCGGCTCACCGGCTCGTGGTAGGCAACGATCGCCAGCACCTCGGTCGCCGCGCGCGACAGGCGGCGCACGTCCATCCGCTCGCGCCGCAACAGGTGGGCAAGGTCGGGCGCGGTCTGGAACTGCCAGCGCCTGCCCCGCTCGACGAGGCGGACGCCCCGACCCTCGTAGTGCGCGCAAAGCTCGGCCAGCGCCGCCTTGACGTCGGCATCGCCGAGGTGCGTGGAGATCGCCTCTGCCGTCATCGGCTCCTCGGCCGCGAACAGCGTCGCTTCCACCGCGCGGACGAGGTCGTCGGGCGGGCTCATGCCCGCACCGCCTTCAGCCGCAGCGGTCCGAATGTCTCGTCCTGCGCCAGTTCGGCCTTGCCGGTGCGCGCCAGTTCGAGCGCGGCCACGAAGCTGGAAGCGAGCGCCGAGCGACGCAGCTGCGGTTCGGCATGCGGCGGCAGGAAATCGCGCAGTTCCATCCAGTCGAGATTGACGCCGAGCATGGCGGAAACCCGCGACAACGCGCTGTCGAGCGTCATCACCGCGCGCTCGCGCACCAAGTGGACCACGGGCTGCGTGCGCGCCTTGACCTGCCCGTAGGCCTGGACGAGCGAATACCAGTCGCACTGCCAGCGGTTCCTGCGGTCGACGCGCAGGCCCTCGGGCGCGCCGCGCGCGAAGACGTCGCGACCCAGCCGGTCGCGCGCCATCAGCCGCGCCGCCGCCTCGCGCATCGCGCCGAGCCGCTGGAGCCGCAGTTGCAGCCGCAGCGCCAGTTCCTCCGGGCTCGGGTCCTCCTGCTCTTCCTTCGGTAGCAGCAGCGCGCTTTTCAGGTAGGCGAGCCAGGCCGCCATCACGAGGTAATCGGCGGCGAGTTCCAGCCGCAGCGCCTCGGCCCGCTCGATGTAGGTCAGGTACTGGTCGACCAGTTCGAGGATCGAGATCCCGCGCAAGTCCACCTTCTGCCGCCTTGCGAGGTCGAGCAGCAGGTCGAGCGGGCCTTCCCACCCGTCGAGTTCGAGGTAGAGCGCATCGTCGCGCTCCTCGGCGGTGGCGGCGACGCTCCAGTCGTCGGACCCGTCGGGCGCGGACGCCGCGCCGGAAAGCTCGCTTCCGGCGAAGTCGACGCTCACGCCTGCCGCTCCGCCATCTCGATGAGCGAATCGCGCTTTGCGATGAGTTCGGCCTGGTTGCCGGCGGCACCGCCGTCGCCCGAGGCCTTGAGCGCGCGGTCGAGCCGCAGCGTCGCCTCGTCCGTCATGGCGGGCAGCCGCTGCGCGATGCCCACCATGTCGTCCAACTTCGCCCAGCAGTTGAGCGCGATGTCGCAGCCCGCCGCGATCACCCTCTCGGCCCGTTCGGGCACCGTGCCGTCGAGCGCTTCCATGTCGAGGTCGTCCGACAGGAGCAGCCCGGCAAAGCCGATCTTCGTGCGAATCACCTCACGGACGACGATGGGCGAGAGCGAGGCGGCATTTTCAGGGTCCCACGCAGTGTAGCGCACGTGCGCGGTCATGCCGATGGGCGCGTCGGCGAGCGCCTGGAAAGGCTTGAGGTCCTCGGCAAGATCGTCCTCGGTGGCCTCGACGGTGGGCAGTTCCCTGTGGCTGTCCGCGCCCGCACGCCCGTGGCCCGGCAAGTGCTTGACGCAGCCGGTAACGCCTGCGCGGGCAAGCCCTGCAAGGATCGCCCGGCCGAGCGCGGCGACGCGCATCGGGTCCGAACCGAGCGCGCGATCCCCGATCACGTCGTGCGCGCCTTCGTGCCGCAGGTCGAGCACCGGGTGGCAATCGACGGTGATCCCGGCCTCGGCCAGGTCGATGCCGAGCGCCTCGGCGTTGACCCGCGCCGCCTCGATCGCGCTGGCGGGCGCGATCTCGTACAGCTTGCTGAACGTGTCGCCCGGCGGGAATGCCAGCCACTCGGGCGGTTTCATCCGCGAGACGCGCCCGCCTTCCTGGTCGATGCAGACGAACAGGCGCTCGCGCCCGTGGAGGTCGCGCAGCGCGTCGGTCAGCGCGCGAAGCTGCGCGCGGTTTTCGCAATTGCGCGCGAACAGGATGTACCCGGCAGGGTCCGCGTCCCTGAAGAACGCGCGTTCGTCGGCGGTCAGCTCGGTGCCGGAAAGGCCGAAAATCGCAGGCAGCATTGCGCGAGAATCGCAGAATCGCGCGGTTTCCGCAAGTTCCGGCTGCCGCTTCGCCGGGGATAAGCGCCGCCGGTGCGGCGCCTCCCCGGTACGCTCGCGATCAGTTCTTGACCTGGCAGCTCAGGCCCGCGGCCTTGAGGTCCGAGCACAGCGAGCGCGCGGCGGCGGCATCGCCGGGGAGCGCCTGCAGGCGATAGACCGTGCCGATGTCGGCGCGCCCCTCGACGATGCGGTAGCGCATGCCCGAAAGCACCTCGTTCTGCGCCGAAAGCTTGCTCCAGCCCGATTCGGCGAGCGCACGCGTCGAGAACGCGCCGACCTGCACGCCCGGTCCCGAAGGCGCGGACGCGGCATCGTCGCTGCCCGAGGCCGCGGCGGGGGCAGCGGATTTCTCGGCAGGCGGGGCCTTTTCGGCGGCTGCCTTCTTCTGCGCGCCCTTGTCGAGCGTATCGAAGCCGGGCTTGGGAGAAGCATCGTCCTGGCCCAGCCGCGCGGGACGGGTTTCGCCCTCGGAAACCGCGAAGCTGGTGTCGCCGGTGCCTTCGAAAGTCTTGCCGCCCGGATTCTCGGGCTTTTCCTTGTAGGGCGTGTCGGGCGCTTCGATCACGCCGCCTTCGGCCACCAGGCCGGGCTCGCCCTTGTCGCGGGTCGCCCACCAGATTCCGCCGAAGATCAGCGCCAGCGCGGCGATGCCGAGCAGCGCGAGCATGACGAGCTGGCCGGTGGCGTAGCCGCCTTCGTCGATATCGTCGTCGTCGCCCTCGAGCCAGGGGAGCCGCTCTTCCTCCTCGGTGAGTTCGAGCTCGTCTGACCGGTACGGCCCGGCCGCGTCCTCGGCGACGGGCTCATGCTCCGCGACGGGTTCATCCTCGGGAGGCGCGAGATGCTCCTCGGTCGTCTCGAACGGTTCGTCGCGATCCCCGTGCCCGGTATCGTCCCGGCCCGGATAATCCTCGTCGCGATCGTGCGGTCCAAACGTGTCGGACATCGACATGGCTACATTTCCTCTACCGCCTCGACGCCCAGAAGCGCCAGACCATTCCTAACGAGCTGCCCGATCTGGGCCGCCAGGAAAAGCCTAGCACGACTAAGGTTACCATCTTGTACCACGATGAACCGCTTGTCCGGGCGATCGTTACCGAGATTCCAGTAACCATGAAGCGCGGCGGCCAGATCGTGAAGGAAGAAGGCGATGCGATGCGGCTCGCGCGCGGTGGCGGCGGCCTCGACGATGCGGGGGAACTGGGCGGCGAGCTTCACCATCTCCAGTTCCTCCTCGCCGAGCAGCTCGAGGTGCCCGTCCGACGGCGCGAGGTCCTCGGCAGCCGCCTTGCGCAGCGTCGAGCAGACGCGCGCATGGCAATACTGCACGTAGAAGACCGGGTTGTCCTTCGATGCCTCGACCACCTTCGCGAAATCGAAGTCCATCTGCGCCTCGGGCTTGCGGGTCAGCATGGTGAAGCGCACCACGTCCTTGCCCACCTCGCGCACGACGTCGGCGAGCGTGACGAACGTGCCCGACCGCTTCGACATCTTCACCGGCTGCCCGTCGCGCAGGAGCTGCACCATCTGGACAAGCTTGACCTCGAACGGCACGGCATCGCCGTCCGCGCCGGTCATCGCGGCGACGGCGGCCTTGATCCGCTTGACCGTGCCCGCATGGTCCGCGCCCCAGATATCGACGAGCGCGTCCGCGCCTTGCGCCTTCTGGTAGTGATAGGCGAGGTCGGCACCGAAATAGGTCCAGCTGCCGTCCGACTTCCTGATCGGGCGATCCTGGTCGTCGCCGAACTTCGTCGAGCGGAACAGCGGCAGTTCGACAGGCTCCCAGTCCTCGGGCGTCTTGCCCTTGGGCGCCTCGAGCATGCCGTCGTAGACGAGGTCACGCTCGCGCAGCCAGGCCTCGGCTTCGGCAGGCTTGCCGGCAGCCTGCAGTTCGGCCTCGGATGAGAACAGGTCGTGGTGAATGCCGAGCAGCGCGAGGTCGGCGCGGATCATTTCCAGCATCGCGGCGACGGCGCGTTCGCGGAACGGGACGAGCCACTCGCTTTCGGGCGCGGCCAGGTACCGGTCGCCGAATTCCTCCGCCAGCGCCTCGCCCACGGGCACGAGGTAGTCGCCGGGGTAGAGGCCTTCGGGAATCTCGCCCACGTCCTTGCCCAGCGCCTCGCGGTAGCGGACATGAACCGAGCGCGCGAGCACGTCGACCTGCCCGCCCGCGTCGTTGACGTAGTATTCGCGGATGACCTTGTGCCCCGCGAATTCGAGCAGGCTCGCCAGCGCATCGCCGACCACCGCGCCGCGGCAGTGGCCCATGTGCATCGGCCCGGTGGGGTTGGCCGAGACATACTCGATGTTGACCGTCCTGCCAGCGCCCATCGTCGACTTGCCGTAGTCCGCGCCCAGCTCCGCCACCGCGCGCAGTTCGGCGAGCCAGGCCTCGCGCGCGACGCGCAGGTTGATGAAGCCGGGACCGGCGATCTCCGCGCTCGTCACGTCGGGATCGGCGGCGAGTTTTTCGACGATCAGTCCGGCAAGCGCGCGCGGGTTGGTCTTCGCCTGCTTGGCGAGCACCATCGCGGCGTTGGTCGCAAGGTCTCCGTGCGAGGGATCGCGCGGCGGCTCGACCGTCACCGCGCGGCGCGGCGTATCGGGCGGCATGTGCCCCTCCGCCTCGAGGGCGGCGAGGACGGCGTCGAGCTTTTCGGTGAACCGGGCGTAGAGCGTAGGCGTATCGGACATGGCACGCGCCGTTAGCCGGTTTGCACGGTTTGGGAAACAGGGCGCTGCAATGCGCGATGCGCCGTGCCGCTCAGGCGACGGCGCGCAGCGTTTGCAATCCCCTGACCTTCGCGGCCGACACCACCCGGTCGCGTCCGTCGGCCTTGGCGCAGTAGACCGCCTGGTCGGCGTAGCGGATCGAGGTCGGCACGTCCTCGTCGCCGGCGCGGTAATGAAAACCGACGCTGGCGGTCACGCCCGTCCCGGCAAGCTGGCCGTCGAACGAGAGGGCCGCGATCCCCGCCCGTGCGGACAGGGCGAGCGCCGATACCGCCTCGGCATGGCGATCGTCGAGGAGGACGACGAATTCCTCGCCGCCGGTGCGGCAGACGGTGCCCAGCCCCTCGAACAGCGCGTTGAGCTTCGCACCCACCGCGCGCAGGATCTCGTCCCCGGCATCGTGCCCGAACTGGTCGTTCACGCGCTTGAAGTGGTCGAGGTCGATGACGAGCACCGCGCCCACCCGCCTGCGTCCAGCGCCGTCCTCGGCAATGCGCTTTTCGAAGCGGCGGCGGTTGCCGAGCTGGGTCAGCGGGTCGATCTCGCTTTCCTCGATGCGGCCGCGCAGCATGTCGTAGCCGATGGTCATGAGGAGCACGATGCCCACCGACATGCCCATCAGCGCGCTCATCGAGTGGAAGGCGATGTTCAGCCCCTCGTAGAACGCGACGACGTCGGCCTGACTGTCGCCGATGGGGTTGAGGAAGATGACGACCGTGCGCCCGGCATAGGACAGCGCCGCGCCTGCAACCACGCCGAAGGCGATCCAGTCGACCGGCGCTTCGCGTCGCAAGGCCCAGAGCGCGGGCAGCCCGGCGGCGATGATCGTGGTGCATGTCGCCTGCACGGCGACTCCGCGCAGCCAGTGCGGCGGTGCCCACGGCATGTCGGGCATGACGAAGACCGCAGCCATCATCGTCAGGATCGCGGCAAATGCGGGCGCATTGCGGCGATGGCGCGAAAGGAACGCCTGCAACATGATCAGCAAGGGCAGGAAGTGCGTCGCGACGGTGAACCACGAGACCCAGCGGTCGCCGCCCGGCTCGCGATAGCCGTCGACGATGATCGAAGCGCCGGCGATGGCGAAGCCCAGCGCCGCCCAGCGTGCCGAGACCAGCCGGCGGTCGACCACCGCGACGATTGCCAGCGCGAGCGTGAACAACACGTACATCGCTGGTATCAGGATGAAAAACTGGCTCTGCCCCGACATGGGCCGGGCCTAGCAGGAGTTCGTTTCCAACCTGCTAAGTACGCTTGCACAAAATCGGATTCTTCGCGGCTGCCGGGTCCTTATGCCTGCGCGATGCTGCCGCCGACGAATAGCCAGGTGCAGTAGGCGACGTAGAGCGCGACAAAGACCGCGCCTTCCCAGCGCTTGAGCGTCCAGCCGGTCCGCAGGAACAGGATGAGCAGCGCGGTGACCCCCAGCAGCACCCAGGCATCGAGTGCGGCGATCTCGGGCGGGACGGCGAGCGGCTTGACCACCGCCGTCGCGCCGAGGATGCCGAACACGTTGTAGATGTTCGAGCCCACGACATTGCCGAGCGCGACGTCGGCATGGCGGCGCAGCGCGGCGACCGAACAGGCGATCAGTTCAGGCAGCGAGGTCCCGATGGCGACGACCGAAAGGCCGATCACCGCTTCGGAGACACCCCATTCGCGGGCCAGCACGATCGCGCCCTCGACCAGGAACTGCGCGCCGAAGATGGCCGCCGCGATGCCGCCCACGGCCATCGCCGCAAGCAGCGGCCAGCTCCGCGTCTTCGGGGCCGCGTCCTGCGCGATGTGTTCGAGCATCTCGCCCTCCTCGTCGGGCGAACGCCGCTCGCCGAGATAGGCCCAGACGAGATAGGCGACGAGCACGGCGAGCAGGAACAGGCCCGCGACCAGGCCGATCTCTCCGAGCAGTGCGAAGGCGACGACCGCGAGCGTGGAGGCGACGACGGCCAGTCCGTCGCGACGGAACGCCCTCGGGTCGATCGCGAGGGGGACGATGACCGCGGTCACGCCCAGGATCAGCAGGATGTTGGCGATGTTCGAGCCGACCACGTTGCCCACCGCGATCCCCGGTGCGCCCGCCAGCGCCGCTTCTATGCCGGTGACGAGTTCGGGCATCGAGGTGCCGAAGCCGACGATGGTCAGCCCGGTGAGCAGCGGCGAGACCCTGAGCAGGTTGGCGATGCCGACCGCCCCGCGCACCAGCAGTTCGCCGCCAAGCGCGAGCAGGACCAGCCCGCCGATGATCAGGATTGCGGTCATTCGGGTGTCCCGAACATGATCCGCATCGCGGCGCGGTAGGCGTTGCCGAGGTCGGCGGCGTGGGTGCCGCCGGGGACGTTCACGAAACGCGTGTCCCACGGCAGGTCGTCGCGCGCGGCGATGGCGTCGCGCCATTCGATGGCGGTGCCGCGCAGGTAGTCCCAGTCCGCCGAACCCGACGCCAGGATCAGGTAGCCGTTCCTCGGCTTGTCGGGCGGTGGCAGGTCCATGCCGTAGAGCAGCCGGGTCTCGAACTCGCGGCCCGGATTGCTGGCCAGGTGGCCCCAGAACAGGCCGGGCTTGCGCCATGCCGCCTGCAGCACCGCGCTGCCGCCCCGGCTCTGGCCGACAAGCACGCGGCGGTCCGGATCGGTGCGGAACTTCGCCTCTATGCGCGGCACCAGCTCCTTTTCAAGCATGTCGAGGAATTGCGGGGAGCCGCCGGGCGTCCCGTCGTCCATCTTCAGCCGGTAATCGATGTGCCGCTTGTTGATCGACGGATCGAAACTGCCGTAGGCGATGCCCACCAGGATCGCCTCGGGCAGCTTGTCGTCGTAGTGCATGAGCAGGTGCATCGGCGCGAGCATCGGGAAAGTCGAATCGCCGTCCAGCATGTAGACCACCGGATACCGCGCGTCGGGCTTCGCATCGTATCCTTCGGGAAGCCGGACGAAGATGTGGTATGTGCGCCCCACTTCCCGCGAATCCAGCGCGAAATAATCGCCGGCAAGCGCGGGCAGGTGCGCCACCGATCCGACTTGCCGCCAATCTTCCTGCGCATGCGAGGGCTGCGCGAACATGATCGCGGCAACGAGCGCCGCCTTGCCGAGCGAGTGTGCGAATCCGGTTTCCATGCGCCTGCCTAACCCGGCAAGCCGCCCGGTGCCACGCCGAACGAGCGCGCAGCGCGAACTGTCCTACATCGGCCGTCGATGCGATAGCGGCGGCCTGTGCAGTCGCGCGAAGACGAGGAAAATCGACAATGACAGGTGTCAACTTCACCGCGGGGACGATTTTCCACGCTTTTTCCGATACTTGCTCGCATTTCGGCAGGGCGACAGGGTGTCGCCTTCGTCAACTTCGCCCGGACGGCGGCACCAGCGGCCTCCCCCTGTCCAAACCCGCGCAAATCCGCTAACGGGCCGCGCATGCAGACAACCGACAAACCCCGGACCTACAGGGTCAAGAGCTTCGGCTGCCAGATGAACGTCTACGACGGCGAGCGCATGGCCGAGATGCTTGCCGAGGACGGCCTGTCGCCCGCGCCCGAGGGCGAGGATGCCGACCTCGTCGTGCTCAACACATGCCATATCCGCGAAAAGGCCGCAGAGAAGGTCTATTCGGACATCGGCCGGCTCAAGCGCGAGGACGGCTCGTCCCCGCTGATCGCCGTCGCCGGCTGCGTCGCGCAGGCCGAGGGCGAGGAGATCATGGCGCGCGCGCCGTCGGTGCGCATGGTCGTCGGACCGCAGGCCTACCACCGGCTGCCCGCGATGGTGCGCGATGCCGCGGACGGCAGGCGCTCGACCGACACCGACATGCCCGCCGAAACCAAGTTCGACGCGTTGCCCGCGCGCCGCAAGTCGGGGCCGACCGCGTTCCTCACCGTGCAGGAAGGGTGCGACAAGTTCTGCACCTATTGCGTGGTGCCCTACACGCGCGGCGCCGAAGCCTCCCGCCCGTTCGCCGACCTCGTGGCCGAGGCCGAAAGGCTGGTCGCAGGCGGCGCGCGCGAGATCACGCTGCTCGGCCAGAACGTCAACGCCTGGACCGGCGAGGACGCGAAAGGGCGCGGCGTCGGCCTGGAGGGCCTCGTCGCGGCGCTGGCCGAAATGCCCGACCTCGCCCGCATCCGCTACACGACCAGCCACCCCAACGACATGACCGACGCGCTGATCGCCGCGCACGGCGAGATCGCGAAGCTGATGCCCTATCTCCACCTGCCGGTGCAGTCGGGCAGCGACCGCGTGCTCGGGGCGATGAACCGCAGCCACACGGTGGACAGCTACCTCGCCCTGCTCGACCGCTTCCGCGCGGCGCGGCCCGACATCGCGCTTTCGGGCGACTTCATCGTCGGCTTCCCCGGCGAGACGGAGGCCGAGTTCGGGGAAACGCTGAAGCTGGTCGACGCGGTCGGCTATGCGCAGGCGTTCAGCTTCAAGTACTCGCCGCGACCCGGCACGCCTGCCGCGACGATGGACGGACAGGTCCCCCGCCAAGTCATGGACGAGCGGTTGCAGCGCCTGCAGGCGGCGATCAACCGCGACCAGCTTGCCTTCAACCAAGCGAGCACGGGGCGGACCTGCGAGGTCCTCGTCGAACGGCGCGGAAAGCTGCCCGGCCAGTGGCTGGGCAAGTCGCCCTGGCTGCAATCGGTGTTCTTCGAGGGCGAGGCCGCGATCGGCGACATCGTCACCGTCGAGCTCGCCGAGGCGGGGCCGAACTCGCTGCGCGGTCGCCTGCTCGAACGCGCGCTAGTTTAGCTGGACGTACTCGGGATCGATCGGGATCAGCACCGCCCCCTGCTCGGCTCCGAGACCGCCTTTGACCATGCTGGGATTCGAAGGATAGGCATCGCCGTCGTACTTGAGCCTGACCGTGCCCGAAGGACCGCCGCCGCCGCTGATGTCGACGGTGAGGTCGCGCCAGCCGTTGGTGCGGCTGTCGAGCATGGTCACCGGCGTGCGCGAGATGCTGGTCTCCATGACGGCGCGCCAGTGCTCTCCCTCGCGGGTCAGGACCAGCGCGCTGCACCCGCCGGTGCCGCACAGCATCGGTCCCGCAACGTAGACGATGGCCTCGTCGATCGTGTCGCCGTCGAGGTCCGCCCAGCCCAGCGCATAGCGCACGTCCTGGTGGGCCCCGTACTTTCGCTCAAGCCAGGCCTGCACGCCCGCCTGCGCCAGTTCCTCCGGACTGGGAGTGCTGGCTACGTCCTCACCCCTCGAACAGCCTGCAAGGACAGCGATGCCCGCAAGCAACAGCGCAATTCTTTTCATGTCGCCCTCCACTCGGCTCGTGGATAGCACGACTATGCGCGTCCACCGGCGCTTGCGCAAGCGCGACAGCCGTCGCAACCTGTATCCGGCACCCAGCGAAAGGATGGCATGAGTCGCAAAGCTTCCCGCACCGAACAGGCTGCAATCGACAAGCCCGCGAATCGCCGCGACGCTCCCCGACGCGCAAGGACCGAAGTCGAATTCGAGGAAGTGGCCGTGCTCGGCGCGCTGTTCGGGCAGTTCGACGCAAACCTTGTGCAGATCGAGAACCGTCTCGGCGTCTACATCGCGGCGCGCGGCAACAAGGTGCAGATCGAAGGGCCCGAGGAAGCGGTCGCAAGGGCGCGCGACGTCCTGAAATCGATGCACCAGCGGCTTGCCCAGGGGCACGATCTCGATACCGGCGCGGTCGAATCGCTGATCGCGATGTCGGCCGAGCCGACGCTGGAAGGCATCATCACCGGCGACGACAGCGGCGGCGCGCCGCCGATCATGATCCGCACGCGCAAGAAGACCATCGTCCCGCGCTCCGCCACCCAGATCGACTACATGCGCGCGCTGATCCGCAGCGACATCATCTTCGCGCTCGGCCCGGCGGGCACCGGCAAGACCTACCTCGCGGTGGCGCAGGCGGTCAGCCAGCTGATCACCGGCAGCGTCCAGCGCCTGATCCTGTCGCGACCGGCGGTCGAGGCGGGAGAGCGCATCGGCTTCCTGCCCGGAGACATGAAGGAGAAGGTCGATCCCTACCTGCGCCCGCTATACGACGCGCTCTACGACTGCATGCCGCCCGAGCAGGTCGAGCGGAGGATCGCCAGCGGCGAGATCGAGATCGCGCCCATCGCCTTCATGCGCGGCCGCACGCTGGGCGAGGCTTTCGTGATCCTCGACGAGGCGCAGAACACCACGCCCGCGCAGATGAAGATGTTCCTCACGCGATTCGGCCAGAACAGTCGAATGGTCGTGTGCGGAGACCCCCGGCAAGTCGACATACCAGGCGGCGATTCGCACTCGGGCCTCGCCGACGCGGTCAACCGGCTCGAGGGTGTCGAGGGCATATCGGTCGTGCGCTTCGGCGCCGCGGACGTCGTACGCCACCCGATCGTGGGCCGGATCGTCGATGCCTACGAAGGCACGGCGGGATAGGATCGGTCCGGGCGCCTGCGATGGACCTCGACTGCTCGGTCGAAGCGGGCTGGCCCGGCGGCACGGACTGGGAGGCGCTGGCGATCCGCGTCGCGGAGGCAACGGTGCGGATTGCGCCGGAGCTTGCGAATCCGCGGCTTTCGGCAAGCCTGCTGTTCACAAGCGACGCGGAAATTCGGGGTCTCAACCGCACCTGGCGGGAAAAGGACAAGCCGACCAACGTGCTCTCCTTCCCGATGATCGGGCGCGCCGACCTGCTCGCGCTCGCGCCGGAAGGACCACCCGAAATGCTCGGCGACATTGCGCTGGCGAGCGAAACCTGCGCCCGCGAAGCGGCGGAAAAGGGCGTCTCTCTCGATGCGCATGCGGCACACCTCATCGTCCACGGCCTGCTTCACCTCGCGGGACACGATCACGAACTGGGCGAGGAAGAGGCTGGCGCGATGGAGGAAGCGGAGATAAAGGCCCTTGCCCTCATGGGCATCGAAAACCCATATGAACGTCCTGACGCAACATAGAAGGCAACCGAACGATCATGGCCGACAATGGCCGCGTTGGCGATCCAGCTGCCGGAGACCCGGACAGTAGCCCCGCGCTCTGGCGCTCCATCAGACGACTTTTCGACCGCGGCGAAGGCGAGCAGTCGCTTCGCGCGCAGATCGAGGAAGCGATCAACGAACACGAAGACGAGGCCGAGAGCGGCTCTGCCAGCGGCGACCTTTCGCCGCTCGAACGGCAGATGCTGCGCAACCTCCTTCACTTCAGCGAGCACGACGCCGACGACGTGGCGATCCCGCGCGGCGAGATCACGGCGGTTCCGGCCTCGGCAAGCTGGGACGAGATGGTCGCCGCCTTCGCCGAGCACGGCCACAGCCGCCTGCCGGTCTACGAGGACACCCTCGACGACGTGATCGGCATGATGCTGATCAAGGATGTCTTCCCCTTCCTCGCCAGCGGCAAGACGCCGCCGCGCGACTGGAAGAGCCTGATGCGCCAGCCGCTCTACGTGCCGCAGGCGCGCGGGGCACTCGACGTGCTCGCCGACATGCGCGCGAGCCGCACGCACCTTGCCGTGGTGGTCGACGAATATTCGGGCGTGGACGGCATCATCACCATCGAGGACCTCGTCGAGGAAATCGTCGGCGAGATCGAGGACGAGCACGACGATGCGCCCGAGGAATTGCTGGTTCCGCTGGAAGACGGCCTGTGGGAAGCCGACGCCCGCGTCGAACTGGAAGACATCGCCGAGAAGATCGATCCGCGCCTTGCGGAAGTCGAGGAAGCGGTGGATACTCTCGGAGGTCTGACGTTCGTTCTTGCCGAACAGGTTCCGGAAGTTGGCACTATTCTGGAACATGACAGCGGCTGGCGAATTGAAGTCGTCGCAGGCAACGAACGTCATGTGACGCGCCTGCGGTTGCACCCTCCCGTAGTGACGGAGATTGAGGAAGCATAAGTTCCTGACTGGGAACGCCAATTCTTCGAACAGGAAAAACTGGATTGCCGGTACGCCGACTGCCACCCCTGCGCGCCCTCGAAGCGTTCGTTCGTGTCGTGAAACTTGGCTCGGCGAAAGCCGCGGCGAACGAGCTCGCGCTATCGCCCTCGGCCCTGTCGCGACGGGTCGCCGCGCTCGAGGAATTCACCGGCAAGCGGCTGTTCACGCGCCAGCACCAGTCGATGAAGCTGACCGAGGAAGGGCAGGCGTTCTACAACGTGGTCGCGCCCAAGCTCGAAGAGCTTTCCGACGCGGTCGATTCGCAGATCGAGAATGCCAAGGTCCTGCGGCTGCACCTGGGCGTGCCGTCGCTCTTCGGCGGGCAGCGCCTGTTCCCTCGCCTGCCCGAACTGCGCAAGCTGCACCCGCGCCTGCATATCGACATGGACACCAGCCCGCATTCGGACACGAAAGTCGGCGATACGCTCGATGCGGCAATCATCCTCGCGCACCGGCCCGATCCGTCGTTCTATTCGGTCCGGCTCGATCACAACCGCGTCTACGCGATCGTCTCCAAGGAACTTGCCGAGGAAATCGGGCCTGTGCCCGATCGCGACGCCTTGTCCGGCCAGACATTTCTCATCCACAACGACCTGCCGGAAAGCTTCCACGCCTGGCTCGAGGCGATGGACCTGCGCAACCTGCAGCCTGCGGCGATCGACCACTTCGATTCGGGCCAGCTGATCCTCGAAGCCGCGGCGCAGGGCCTGGGCATCGCGATCATGCACGACGACCATTTCACGCGATCGCGCGACGACAGGCTGGCGCGCCTGTTCGATATCGATGTCGAAAGTCCATATAGCTACTGGTTCGTCTGCCGGCCGAAGGACCTCGAAACCCGGCCCGTGAAAATCTTCCACGAATGGATGCTCGGCGCCGGACTGTGACGGCGATGCGCGTTCTCGCCGGCCGATGAAACGCATCTACGCGGATTTGCTGCTGCTGGCGGCGGCGCTTGTCTGGGGCCTTGCGTTCTATTTCCAGAAGAACGCCATGGCGCATATCGGGCCGCTCTTGTTCATCGGCCTTCGTGCGGCGGTGTCGGCGTTCGCGCTGGCCCCGCTTGCATGGCGCGAGCGGGCGGCCAAGGGTCCCTCGCCGCGCCGCTTCCTGCTGATCGTCGCGATGGGCGGGTTCGCGTTCCTTACGGCGGGTTTCCTGCAGCAGGCGGGAATCGTGACGGCGACGGTCATCAATGCGGGCCTGCTGACTTCGCTTTACGTGGTGATGGTCCCGCTGATGGTCTGGCTCGTCCATCGCCGCGCGCCCCTGCCGGTCGTCTGGGTGGGCGTGGCGCTCGCCTTCGCGGGAAGCTGGCTGCTCGGAGGAGCCTCGTTCGGCGGCCTTTCAACCGGCGACTGGCTTGTCGCGGTTTCCACGGTCGGGTGGGCGATGCACATCCTCGTGACCGAAGCGGCTGCGCGCCAGGGCCGGCCGTTCGGCTACACCTGCCTGCAGTTCGCCCTCGTCGCGCTGGTCGCCATTCCGGTCGCGCTGGCGAGCGAGGGCGGCAGCCTGGCAGGGATTGCGGCGGCCTGGCCCGACATCCTGTTCGTCGGCCTGGTATCGGGCGCGCTGGGCTTCGGCATAATGGCGATAGCGCTTGCCCACGCGCCGCCTGCCGAGGCGACGATCATCATGTCGCTGGAGACGGTCTTTGCCGCGATGGCGGGCATCCTCCTGCTGGGCGAGCGCCTTTCGCCGCTTGGCTGGGCGGGCGCCGGGCTGATCTTCGTCGCCGTGCTCGTCGTCCAGGTCGGGCGCTTCCGCAGCCGGCGCGGGCTGATCCCGCCAGTCGCTTGACCGGAGCATGCCACCCCCGCAATGTCGCTGCGGGAACCAGGGCAAGGAGGTAACGGATCATGAAAGGGATCGGACGGGGCATCGCGGCGATCGCGCTGTTCGCCGTGCCGGTGGTGGCGAATGCGCAGGCGGAAACAGGCAGCGCCGAGGCAGCTCGAACCACCGTCGACGCGATCCTGCCGCTCGGCACCTATGCGCGGATCATGAACGAATCGATGGCGCAGGTGCAGGACCAGATGATGAAGGGCATCGGCACCCTGCCGCTCAAGAGCCTCCTCGCGGCCAGCGGGATCGAGCAGGAGCGAATCGCAAGGCTGGGCGATGGCACCCTCCAGGAGCTGATGGAGCTTGTCGATCCGGCTCACGAGGAGCGGATGCGGCTGACCAACGCGGTGATGATGGACGAGATGACGCAGCTCATGTCCGCGATGGAGCCTTCGATCCGCGCCGGGCTGGTCGAAGCCTACGCGTCGCGCTTCACGGCGGACGAGCTGGGGGAGATGAACGCGTTCTTCGCCACGCCGGCAGGCGCGAAGTACGCGCGGCAATCGATGCAGATCTTCATTGCGCCCGAAGTGATGAGCAAGATGCAGGACTTCGTGCCCAGGATCATGGAGCAGATGCCCGGCATCATGGAGCGCGTCGGGGCGGTCACCGCCGAATTGCCCAAACCGCGCAAGATCGATGACCTGAGCCCGGCCGAGCGCGAGCGCTTCCGCGAACTCGTGGGGATCGAGGCGGGCGCGGCCGACTGACCCGCCCGCCACCGCTCGCCATCAGCCCTCGCTGACGGTCGCCCTGGTGATGGTGCCGGGACTGGCCGGCGGCTCGCCCTGCGGCAGCGCGTCGACGTGTTCCATTCCTTCCTCGACGTTGCCCCACACGGTGTACTGCCTGTCGAGGAACGTGGCGTCGTCGAAGACGATGAAGAACTGGCTGTTCGCCGAATTGGGATCGCTGGTGCGCGCCATCGAGCAGGCGCCGCGCGTGTGCGGCTCGGCATTGAATTCGGCATCGAGGTCGGGCTTTTCCGATCCGCCGGTGCCGGTGCCATGCGGGCAGCCGCCCTGCGCCATGAAGCCGTCGATCACGCGGTGGAACTTCACGCCGTCGTAGAAGCCTTCTCCGGCAAGCTCCTTGATTCGTTCGACGTGGTTGGGGGCCAGGTCCGGGCGAAGCTTGATCTTCACGTCGCCGCCTTCGCCGTTGCCGGTGTCGAGCGTGAGGGTGAGGTATTCGTCGGCCATGGGAATCTCCTGTGCGTGTTCGCGCCCGATATAGGGGCGTGCATCGCAAAGTCACGCCCGCCGCTTTTCGGACGGTTGCTTTTGGCGCGGGCCGCCGTAGACCGGCGCGCATGACTCCGCAGGATCTCGAAGACGTGGTGCTCGAAGACGGCGAACGGCCCGCCGGGGAGCAGCCGGAAAGCGAGAGCCTCGACGAGGAAAACCGCCTGAAGCCCGAATTCGTCCGCAACGTGCACGAGGCGGTGCGCGAGGGCGACTACGACCGCGCCTACGAACTCGTGGAGCCGCTGCACCCCGCCGACATCGCCGACCTTCTCGAGCTGACCGAGGAGGACCAGCGGCTCGACGTGGCACGCGCCATCCGCGACCAGATGAGCGCGGAAGTCATCGCCGAGCTGAACGACTACGTTCGCGAGCAGCTCCTCGCCAACCTCCCGGCCGAGATTGTGGCGGGCATCGCCGAACAACTCGAAACCGACGACGCCGTCGCGATGATCGAGGACCTCGACCGCGACGACCAGCGCGCCGTCCTCGCCGAACTCGAGCCCGAGGACCGTGCCGCGATCGAGGCGGCGCTCGCCTATCCCGAGGAGACCGCCGGCCGCCTGATGAGCCGCGACTTCATCGCGGTTCCCGAGCACCTCATGGTCGGCGACCTGATCGACTTCCTGCGCGAGAACAAGGACCTGCCGACCGACTTCTGGGAAGTCTTCGTGGTCGATCCGGCGCACCGTCCGCTGGGCACCTGCGCGCTTTCGTGGATCATGCGCACGCCCCGCCACGTCCCCCTCAGCGACGTGATGACGCGCGACCAGACGCTGATTCCGGTCATGATGGACCAGGAGGAAGTCGCGCTGCGCTTCCAGAAGTACGCGCTCATTTCCGCTGCGGTGGTCGACGAATCGGGTCGCCTCGTCGGGCAGATGACGGTCGACGACATCGTCCACATCGTCCAGGCCGAAGCGGGTGAGGACGTGCTGCTCCTTTCGGGCGCGGGCGAAGGCGACATCAACGAGCCGATCCGCGACGCCTACTCCTCGCGCGTGCGCTGGCTGGTCGCGAACCTCGGCACCGCGCTGATCGCCAGCCTCATCATCGCGATGTTCGGGGCCGCAATCGAACAGCTCGTCGCGCTGGCGATCCTCATGCCCATCGTCGCCTCGATCGGCGGCAACGCCGGTACGCAGACGATGGCGGTCTCGGTCCGCGCCATCGCGATGAACCAGCTTACGCGGTCGAACACCAGGCGCATCCTCTGGCGGGAAACGCGCGTCGCCGTGCTCAACGGCGCTACCGTCGCGGTGCTGATCGGGCTGGCGACGGCGGCGATATTCTCGCCGATGCTGGGCGCGGTCATCGCGCTGGCGGTCATCATCAACATCCTGACCGCGGGCCTTGCGGGCGTGGTCGTCCCTGTCCTGTTCGAGCGGCTGGGGCAGGACCCCGCCGTCGCCAGCTCGGTGTTCGTCACCATGATCACCGATTCGATGGGGTTCTTCGCATTCCTCGGGCTTGCCGTCGTCAGCGGGCTGGTCGGCTGACGTTTGCGGGGGCCGCGCGCGCTTCCTATCTGGAAGCCGATGCCGCTTCACATGACCAAGATCGCCTACGGGGCGCAAAGCGCCGCATCGCTAAGGCGCTGGCTGGAAAGCCACGATGCCGAGGCGCGCCTGTCCACTCGCTACCTGCCCAAGCGGCACGAGGAGATGAACGGCGGCTCGCTCTTCTGGATTCACGAACATGCCATCGTCGGACGCTCGCCGCTTATCGGTTTCGAGCAGCGGCAGGACGGCCGCTGGGACATCCGGCTCGAACCGCGCCTCATTGCCGTCGAACCGCGCGCCAAGCGGGCGCACCAGGGCTGGCGGTACCTCAAGGCCGAGGCTGCCCCGCGCGATCTCGACGGGGACATGGAAGGCGAAGCGCTGCCGCCCCGCCTTGTCGGCGAACTGGCGAAGCTGGGCCTCGTCTGACCGCGCGGTCGGAACCTGCGCGGCAGGCGGCTCGTTGTGAGGGCAAAGGAGAAAGAACCATGCCCGAACGCCAGTCACGCCACCCCGACAACGATCTCATCGACCGCATGACCGACCGCGACACGCCGGATCAGGCCGGTTCGGCGGGCGGCAACCTGCAACGCGATGTCGGCAAGCGCGCCGAAAAGCATCACGTGAAGGACGCCGATCCCGAAGTCGAACGCGTTCGCAAGAGCGACGAGGCCGAGAGCGAGCCCCAACCCAAGACCAACCCCTGAACGCAGCGCGCAGTCAGCCGCGCCCGACCCAGCTTTTCATCAGCAGGTGCGCGATCGCGTAGGCCGGCGGTGCGGTGAACGCACGGCCCGGCCCGCCGCGTTCCTCGGCCTCGAGCGCCTCGACCACGTCGGCCCGCTCGAACCAGCGCGCGTCTTCCAGTTCGGTCTCGTCGACAACGATTCCGGGATCGTCGGCATGCGCGAAGCACCCGATCATCAGCGAGGACGGAAACGGCCAAGGCTGGCTCGCGACGTATTCGACATCGCGGACTCTCACCCCCGCTTCCTCCAGCGTCTCGCGCATGACGGCTTCTTCCAGCGATTCGCCCGGTTCGACGAAGCCGGCGAGTGCCGAATAGAAACCTTTCGGAAAGCGCGGCTGACGCCCCAGAAGCACCCGCCCCTCGTGCTCGACGAGCATGATCGTGACGGGATCGACGCGCGGGAAATGCTGCGCGCCGCAGCTCTCCGACACACAGGTGCGCTGCCAGCCCCCCTTGCCGATCTTCGTCTCGCTGCCGCAGCGCGCGCAGAAGCGGTGCCGCGCGTGCCAGTCGCACAGGCTGCGCGCACCGCCGAACGTCGCAAGGTCCGATTCGCCGAGCATCGCCATCGCCGAGCGCATCTCGCGACTTGCCGGTCCGGGATCGCCGCCGAGCGACGTCGGAACCTGGGCGAAGCACGCGCATTCCCCGTCGAGCCCGAGAAAGACGAGGTCGGCATCGTCCGCTGCCTCCGCGAGTGTCCCCCATTCGAGGCTTCCTTCGGTCGAGACCACCGGCGACAGGCCGTTCATGCGCAGCAGGCGCGCGCGCGGATTGATCAGGCCGGAGAGCCTTTCCGGGTCGGCGCGGACGTGATCGGCCCGGTCTATGCGGGATCCGGCAAAGGCGATCGAGACGTTCATGTATTCCTTTCGGCCAGCCGCATGACGTCGCTGCGTAGCGCGTGCTGGAATTCGTTGAGGATCGGCAGGGCGTCGGGCGGCATGAATTGCAGGAATATCGAGGAACGCAACCCCCGGCTGACGTCGACCATGCCGACCGTGCCGGCGGCACCTGCCCAGCCGTAGATGCCTGCCTCCTCCCCGATCCCGACGCGGCCTCCTGCTCCGAAATCGCTTTTCGGCATCATCAGCGCGGGGCCTTCCACCCCAGCGGGGAGCAGGTTCGAGGTGCCGAGCCGGACTGCCTCGGCCGGCATCACCCGCGTGCCGTCGATTTCACCCAAACCCGCGAGCATGCGCAGGAACCTGTCGTAATCGCGGGGGCTGGAGACGAGGCCCGAACCTCCGAAGGGAAATGCCGGTTCGTCGAGGAAGATCGAATTGCCCGGCTTGTCGAACGGGATGAGCCGTCCCGCGAACATCGCGTGATTGGTCGCGAGCCGGTGCGCCTGCGACCGGGGTACGCGGAACCACGTGCTCGTCATTCCCGTGGGTTCGAAGATGCGCTCGTGCAGGAAGCGGTCGAAGGGCGTGCCGCCGACGACCTCGATCACCCTGCCCAGGAGGTCGAGGCCGAGCGAATAGCTCCACTTCGTGCCCGGCTCGTAAACCAGCGGCACGTCGGCGAGGCGGTCAGCGAACAGCTTGAGGCTGCCAACGGTGGCGCCGCGAAATATGCCGGGCAGCTTTATCCGCGCGATCTGTCCGGCGACGAGTCCCTTTTCCTCCATCAGCGCCCTGATCGGGCCTTTCTGGATGATCGTGTAGCCCAGTCCCGAGGTATGGGTGAGCAGGTGCCGGATCGTGATCGGAGTGCGAGCGGGCCTGACGTCGGTCACCGACCCGTCGGGCGTCGCCTGCACCTTCATCTCGCGGTACTGCGGCAGGATCTCGTGAAGCGGCTGGTCGAGCCCCAGCCTGCCTTCCGCGATCAGCATCATAGTCGCCATGCCGGTGACCGGCTTGGTCATCGAATAGATGCGGAAAAGGCTGTCGGCGCCGATCGGATCGGGATCGGTGAAGCCCTCGCTGCCGCGCGCGACGTACTGCGCCTCGCGTCCCGGCAGGCCGAGCGATGCGACAATGCCGGGAAACTTGCCCGGCCCGACCCACCGCTCGATCACCTCGGTGACGGCGGGCAGCAGGTCCGCATCGCTCCTCGCCAGCGCAAGCCGCGGCGCGGCAAGGACGCCCAGCCCCGCCAGCAGCGAACCGCGAACGAAGGCGCGCCTGTCTGTCTCGGTCTGCACGATGGTCATGCCATTTCCTCTCGCTGCGACAGCGCCAGCCGCGCCGCCTTTGCGAACAGCGTTGGCAGGCCGGCGTTCCCGATGTCGGCGACCGGCCACCACTCGCCGTCGCCTTCCGGTTGCGCCCGGGTATGGAGCGTCATCAACGCCAGTTCGAGCGCAAAGTGCGTGAAGCCGTGCTGAACGCGTCCCGCCGGTTGCCAGTCGCCCGGCAGCGGCGGCTCTCCCGAGCCGTCCTCGCCCGCGTGCCATCCGTCGTCCGGGAAGGCGCGCATCCCGCCCAGCATCCCCTTGCCCGGCCGGCGCACCAGCCAGACCGCGCCGTCGCGCTCGATCCAGAAGCAGCGCCCCTGCCGGACAGGCTTGGCTCGCTTCGGCGCCTTGACCGGGAAGCGCGCGGGATCGCCCTCGGCACGGCCTGCGCAATGCTGCGACAGCGGGCAGAGGAGGCAGGCCGGGTCGCGCGCGGTGCACGGGCCGGAACCGAGATCCATCATCGCTTGTGCGAAGTCGCCTGCGCGCTCGTCCGGCGTGATCGCATCGGCGGCCTCGCGTATCGCGCTCCGCGCACCGGGTAGCGGATCGGAAATCGCGAACAGGCGGGAAACCACCCGCTCGACATTTGCATCGATCACCACAGCGCGTCGCCCGAACGCGATCGCCGCCACCGCCGCTGCCGTGTACGCACCAATCCCCGGCAGCTTGCGCAATCCGTCCTCGTTATCGGGAAACGAGCCGCCCCGCGCCGCCACCTCGCGTGCGCAGGCGACGAGATTGCGGGCGCGCGCGTAATAGCCAAGCCCGGCCCAGGCCGCCATCACCTCGCCCTCGTCCGCCGCCGCCAGCGCCTCGACCGTCGGCCAGCGCGCGGTGAAGTGCTCGAAATAGGGGCGCACGGCTTGCACGGTCGTCTGCTGCAGCATCACTTCGGACAGCCAGACGCGATAGGGCCCGGGCGCTGCCGCGCCGGGACGCGCGCGCCAGGGCAGGTCGCGGGCATGCTCGTCGTACCAGTCGAGCAGACGCCGGGCGATCCCCGTGGCCGACCCGGTGGCCAAAACGGTTGTCGAACTGGCATCCATGCCGACGCTATGGCATTGCTGCCGCCGCAATGGAACGGGATCGCGAAAGCAGGAAGGGCAAGCCCGGCGCGCGCCGCTACGAGCGGCCGCGCGGCGGCCCCGCGCGCTCGATCAGCGAACTGATGCCGGAGATCGGCCGCACCGCCTTTCGCCGCTTCGGCTTCGTGCAGTCGAGTGTCGTCACGCGCTGGCCGGAGATCGTCGGGCGAGAGCACGCGCGCGTGTGCGTCCCCGAATCGATCCGCTTCCCTCCCGGCGAGAAGAGCGAAGGTATCCTCCAGCTCGTCGTGCTTCCCGCGCACGCGCCGCTGATCCAGCATGTCGTCCCCGAGATCGTCGAGCGGGTGAACCGCTTCTTCGGGTACAACGCGGTGGCTCGGGTCAAGCTTCGGCAAGGACAGGTTAAGGCGCCCCCTGCTGAGGAAAAGCGGGCTGCGCCGCCGTCGCTCAAGCCGGTTCCTGTGGAACTGGGCGATAGTTTGCGCGATATCGGCGATCCCGAACTGCGCGCAGTGCTCGAATCGCTGGCGCGCAGCATGGGCTCGAAAGGACAGGACTAGGACATGCGCTTCTTTCCCATCGCCGCGATCTGCGCGGTCGCTGCCATATCCGTCGCCGCGACGGACGAGCCGCACGCGAACTGGACCGCGACGGTCAGCGTCGCCGAAAGCGGCACGCACACGCTCGGCAACCCGGAAGCGGCGGTGAAGGTGACCGAATACGTCAGCTACACCTGCCCGCACTGCGCCGATTTCCAGATCGAGTCCGAAGCGCCGCTGCGCCTCGCCTACGTACAGCCGGGCACGGTCTCGCTGGAAGTGCACCACCTGCTGCGCGATCCTGTCGATCTTGCCGCCGCGCTCCTGACCAATTGCGGCGAGCCCGAGGGCTTCTTCCGCCGCCACAACGATTTTCTCGGCAGCCAGGAGCAGTGGCTGCCGAAGATCCAGTCCGCCAGCACGCAGCAGCGCCAGCGCTGGAGCGAAGGCCCGGTACCCCAGCGCATGCGCGCCATCGCCGCCGATTTCGATTTCTATTCGATCATGGAAGCGCGCGGCTTCAGCCGTACCCGGACGAACGAATGCCTTGCCGACGAAGCGACGATGAAGAAGTTGCTCGACCAGACGCAGAGCGCCATCGAATCGGGTGTGCAGGGTACGCCCAGCTTCGCGATGAACGGCGTGGTCCTCGAAGGCACGCACACCTGGCAGGGCCTGAACCAGGCCATCGATGCCGAAATCAAGGACTGATCGCTCCGTAAATCGCCGATTTCTGTGGAATTCTCCCGCCCGGACCGCCCGGTCCGCTTCCGGAGCACACCGGGCACGCCTAGCCTACCTCACTTCACCGAAGGACATGCCATGACCCGCTCGCGTTTCCGTTCCGTCTCATCCGGCCTGCTCGCCGCGCCGCTCGCCCTTGCGCTGGCGGCGTGCTCGGGTGGCACCGAGGCCGGGGAGACAACCGCCGCCGCAGGTGAGCCGATTGCCGAAATCGCGGCTCCCGAAGGGCAGACGTGGAGCGAAACGGTCTCGCAGACCGAGGGCGGCGGCTATCTCATGGGCAATCCGGAAGCTCCGCTCAAGCTGGTCGAGTACGGTTCGCTGACCTGCTCGCACTGCGCCGACTTCGCCGAAGCGAGTGCCGAGGGACTGCGCCAGATGGTCGACAGCGGTCGTGTCAGCTTCGAGATGCGCAATTTCGTTCGCGACCCCATCGACCTGACCGCCGCGCAGCTTACCCGATGCGGCGCGCCCGAAAGCTATTTCGCGCTGACCGACCAGGTCTTCGCCTATCAGCCCCAGATGTTCGAGCAGGTCCAGTCGGCGGGCGAAGGCGCCTTCTCCAGCGCGGTCGAACAGCCGCCCGAGCGGCGCGGCGTGGCGATCGCGCAGATGGCAGGCCTGATCGACTTCTTCGCGGCGCGCGGAGTTTCGGCCGATCAGGCGCGCCAGTGCCTGTCGAATGCCGAGGCGGCATCGCAGCTTGCCCAGCAGGCACAGGACCAGGGCGAGCAGTTCAACATCACCGGCACGCCGACCTTCTTCCTCAATGGCAGCAAGCTTGACATAAACACCTGGAACGAGGTGAAGGCCCGCCTCGAGAACGCCGGGGCGCGATAGGATCGCGCGGATGACGGCACGGTAACGCCCCGATGCGCATCAAGCGGCTCAAGCTCAGTGGTTTCAAGAGCTTCGTCGAGCCCGCCGAACTGCGCATCGAACCGGGCCTGACCGGGGTCGTCGGCCCCAACGGCTGCGGCAAGTCCAACCTCCTCGAAGCGATCCGCTGGGTCATGGGCGAAAGCTCGCCCAAGTCGATGCGCGGCGGCGGGATGGAGGACGTCATCTTCGCCGGGACCGAGAGTCGCCCGCCCCGTGCCTTCGCCGAAGTCGTGCTTTCGGCGGAGACCGACGCGCGTGACGACCTCGAGGTCGTCCGCCGGATCGAGCGGGGCGCGGGCAGCGCCTATCGCGTCAACGGAAGGGACGTGCGCGCCAAGGACGTCTCGCTGATCTTTGCCGATGCGGCGACCGGCGCGCATTCGCCCGCGCTGGTCAGCCAGGGCCGCATCGCCGCCGTCATCGCGGCAAAGCCCGCCGAACGCCGCCAGATGCTGGAAGAGGCAGCAGGCATCGCCGGGCTCCACGCGCGGCGCAAGGACGCCGAACAGAAACTGCGCGCGACCGAGGCGAACCTGTCGCGGCTCGAGGACATGATGAACGCGCTCGATACGCAGATGGCGACGCTCAGGCGGCAGGCGCGCGCGGCGGAGCGGTACAAGGCGCTGTCCGATAGGATAAAGCTGGCCGAAGCGCGGCTCGTCTTCGCGCGCTGGCGCGATGCGGCGGCGGCGGCGGACGCGGCGCGGGCCGAGGCGAAAGCCTCCGATGCTCGCGTGGCAGAGGCGCAGGGTTCGGTGAAGACGGCTCAGGATGCGCAGGCCGCAGCGGCGAAGCGGCTGGCCGATGCGCGCGAGGAGCTTGCCGACCGCCGCGACGATGCCAGTGCGCACGGACATCGCATGGCGGCGCTTTCCAGCCAGCTCGAGGCAGCGGAAGAGAAGCTCGCCGACCTGGAGCGGCAACGCACGCGGCTTGAGGAAGACCGGGGCGATGCCGACCGCCTGACCCGCGATGCCGCCGGGGCGTTGCAAAAGCTGGAAGTCGAAGTCGCCGAGGGCGAGAAGCGGCTTGCCGAGGACGAGGCCCGTCGTCCCGCCCTTGCCCGTGCGCTCGAGGATGCGGAGCGCGCGGCACGCGCGGCCGAACTGGCGCTGGCGCAGGCGACGGCGGAACAGGCCGGGGTCGAGGCCGAGTGGCGAATCGCCGAGTCCGAAATCGGTTCGGCAGGGGCGCGTGTTGACCGGATCGCGCAGGAGAAGGCGCGGATCGAAGCCCGGCGCGAGGCGCTCCGCTCAGAAGGCGATCCGCAGGAAGCGGTCGAGGACGCACGATCCAAGCTGACTGCCGCTGAGGCCGCGCTCGAGCAGGCGCGCGCTGGCCTCTCCGACCTGCAGGACCGCAAGGCACGGCTCCAGTCGGATCGCGACGCCGCGGCCTCGGAGCTCGCCTCCGCACGTGCCGACCTCGCCGGGATCGAACGCGAACACTCGGCCCTGAAACGCGACCGCGAGGCGAGGGCGAAGCAGGCGAATGCGAAGCACGGCTTGCCGCTCGCCATCGACCGGGTGCGGGCCGCTCCCGGCTACGAACGCGCTCTTGCAGCCGTGCTCGGTCGCGATGCCAGGGCTCCGCTCGGCAAGCCACCCGAAGGCAGCGACGGGCGGTTCTGGACGGCGGCTCCGGTGCCGGGCGCGGTGCCCGACAGCATTGCGGCGCACGTCACCGATTGCCCCGACGAACTGGCGGCGCGGCTTGCGCTCGTCCACGTGGTCGATACCGACGACGGGCGCGCGCTTTCTCCGGGCGAGTGGCTGGTTACGCGAACCGGCGAATTGCGCCGGTGGGACGGCTTCGTCGCACGGGGCGAAGGCGCTGCCGAAGCCGCACGGCTCGAAGCGGAAAACCGGTTCGTCGAACTCGAGGCCGAGCTGCCCGCGCGCCGCGCCCGCGCCGAGGAGGCCGAGGCGCGGCAGGCCGAAGTGCAGCAGTCGCTCTCCGGCCTGCAATCGGCAATCGTCGCCGGGGACCGCTCCGTGGCGCAGGCAGCGGAGGAGGAACGCGGCGCCCTGCGGGCGCTCGACCGCGCCGAGGACGCGCTTGCCCGCCAGACCGCCCGCCGCGCCGAACTCGACGAGGCCGAGCGCGACCTTGCCGGGCGCAGCGAGCAGGCCGCCGAGGAACTGGCGGCGGCGCAAGCGAAACTCGACGGCCTTCCCGCGCCCGATGCCGGGCGCGCGGCCCTCGAAGCGGCGCAGGGAAAGCACGATGCCGCACGCGCCACCTTGCAGGCCTCCACCGCTTCGGTCGCGGCGCACGACCAGGCGCTGGCCGTCGCGCGCGAGCGCACGGCCTCGCAGCGCGCCGATATCAGGGGCTGGCAAACGCGCGCGGGCGATGCCGCCCGCCGCCTGTCCGAGATGGGACGCCGCTTCGACGAGATCGAGGAGGAACGCGCCATCGTCGCCGCGAAACCGGCATCGCTGATGCGCGAGATCGAGGCGGGCGATGCCGTTCGCGAACGGATCGCAAAGGAACTGGCCGACGCCGAAGCCGCGATGGCGCAGGCCGACGCGGCGGGACGCGAAGCCGACGCTTCGCTCGCCGAGGCCACCGAGGCGCTCGCCGGTGCGCGCGAGCATCGCGCCGCCGCCGCGACGCGCGCCGAGAACGAGGAGGAACGCCGCAACGAAATGAACCGCATCGCGGGCGAACGCTTCCAGTGCCCGCCGCCGGTCCTGCCCGAACGATACGCTTTCGCCTCCGCCGACGTCTCGGGCGCGCCGGAGGAATCGGCAGCGATGGACAAGCTCGTCGCCGACCGGGAGCGGATCGGGCCGGTCAATCTCGTCGCCGCGGACGAACTTTCCGAAGCCGAGGAAAAGCACGGCCAAAGTCTTGCCGAGCAGGCCGAACTTACCGAGGCGGTGCATCGGCTGCGCGGCTCGATCGGCAACCTGAACCGCGAGGGGCGCGAACGCCTGCGCGCCGCGTTCGAGGCAGTCGACGGGCATTTCCAGCGGCTCTTCACGCGGCTGTTCGAAGGCGGGCGGGCGCATCTGGCGCTCATCGATTCGGACGATCCGCTGGAGGCAGGGCTGGAGATATATGCCCAGCCACCCGGCAAGCGGCTCCAGTCGCTCACCCTGCTTTCGGGCGGCGAGCAGGCGCTGACGGCAGTCGCGCTTATCTTCGCATTGTTCCTGACGAACCCGGCGCCGATCTGCGTGCTGGACGAGGTCGACGCGCCGCTCGACGATGCCAACATCGAGCGGTTCTGCGACTTGCTCGACGCGATGGTGAGGGAAACCGAGACGCGCTACCTCATCGTCACGCACAACGCCGTGACGATGAGCCGGATGCACCGCCTGTTCGGCGTCACCATGGTCGAAAAAGGCATTTCGCGCCTCGTCAGCGTCGACCTCGGCGAAGCGGAACTGCTCGCCGCCGAGTAGCCGTCAGTCGAGCACGAAGCGGGGTCCCGGCCCCGCCGCGCCCGCCCGGTCGTCCTTGTTGTAGAGCTGGCACTTCGACAGGCTGAGACAGCCACAGCCGATGCACTGGTCGAGCTTGGTTCGCGTCAGTGTCAGAAGCTGGATCTTTGCGTCGAGCTGCTTGCGGATCGATCGGCTGACCTTCTGCCAGTCGGCCACGGTCGGCGTGCGACCCTGCGGCAGCCTGGCAAGTTCAGTCTCGATCTCGGCAAGGCCGAGGCCCAGCTTCTGCGCGATCAGGATGAAACTGATCCGCCGGATGTCGGAGCGCATGAAGCGGCGCTGGTTGCCCTTCGTGCGAAGTGCCTGGAGCAGCCCCTTCTCCTCGTAGAAACGGATCGCCGAAACCGCCACGCCAGTGCGCCTGGCAAGCGTGCCGATGGTGATGAAACGGTCTTCGGGCATCGGTTTCCCACAATTGCTTGACCTCAACTTAGCTTGAGGTTGCACATTGCACAAGCGCGGTGATTCGCCGCGTGCAACGCCAGTGTTGCAAACTGATGAATCGAAAGGAGAACGGGAAGTGGCAAAGGGCAGACTGGAGCATGCAAACCTGACCGTGAGCGATCCCGACCGCTCGGCAGAGCTGTTGAAAAAACTGTTGGGATGGCGTGAACGGTGGCGCGGTCCGGCGATGAACGGCGGCGAGACGATCCACGTCGGAGAGGATCTCGACTACATCGCGCTCTACACCGATCGCCAGCCGCACGAGCGCTTTTCCAAGGGCGCCCCGCTCAACCACCTCGGCCTGCTCGTCGACGACATCGACTTGGCGGAGCGCACGGTGATCGAGGCCGGGCTGGAACCGTTCAGCCACGGCGACTACGAGCCCGGCCGGAGGTTCTACTTCTTCGACTGGGACGGGATCGAATTCGAGGTGGTCAGCTATGAATGAGCCGATCCTCACCCGCCCGATCTTCGGTCCCGATGGGCAAAGCGAGCCGCGTGAGCCGGGAACCGCGCCCAAGCCGAAAGCACGTCGCTTGCCGATACCGCTACGTCCGGTAGGCTGGGGCCATGCTTCATGACCGGTACCGCACCCACCTGATCCGAGTCGCCGGCGCGCTGGTGCTTGCGGTGACGACCGTCGCTGCGGCGCCGGTCACCGGAGGCGACCGCCCCTGGCTCGATGCCGGGCCGATGCGCCCCATCGCTTCGCAAGACGGCACCACCGACCCTGCGGTGCGCGGCGTCTGGCGATCGCGTGGCTACGGCTGGGTGCTCGACATCGGCGAAACGGGCGCAATCCGCTATCAGGAAGGCAATGCCTGCTACCGTCCTGCCGGAACCGGGGGTCCGCAAAGCGAGATGGACTCTACCCGGTATCGCTGGTTCAGGATGCTGCCGGACGGAGATACCGCAATCTTCCAGTTGCTCGAAGGCGACACGAACGTCGTTTTCGACCGGATCGAGGCGCTGCCTGCGGGGTGTGCTTCCCCTGCCGATACCTCGCCGCAGGCCGTTGCGGCGGCTTTCCTCGATCACTTCGAGCGGCATTATGCCTTCTTCGACCGCCGTCCGCCCGGTTTCGCCGGGCGCGCGGCAAGGCTGGAGGGCACGATCCGGCCCGGCATGACCGACGTGCAGCTGTGGAAAGCGCTTGCCTCGTTCATGGACGGCCTGTCGGACAGCCACACTAAGCTGATCGGGACGGTCGGTGGTGAGCGCCGCCGCATACAGGACGGTCAGGGCAAGATCCTGCCGCGCATCCGCGAAAGCGAGGGCGGCGAGAGCGCGTGGCTTTCGGCGCTGATCGCACAGACGAAGGAGAGGCTCGGCCCGACCTCGAAAGTCGACGGGAACGGGCGCATCGTGTGGGGCACCATCGACGACCGCATCGGCTACCTGCAGCTATTCGTGATGGGCGGCTTTACCGACCGCGAGGACTTTGCATCCTCCGGCTGGGCGCGGGCCGAACATGCCGAACTCGACCGCATTCTGGACGAAGCGCTTGCCTCGTTCGCGGGGCTCGATGCGGTGATCCTGGACCTTTCGAACAATCGCGGCGGCTGGGACCGCGTCGCCAAATTGCTGCCTGCGCGCTTTACGAGCGAACCATTCATCGCCTTCACCACACATGCGCAAAACTCGGGGCAGGCCCCCTTCCCGCACGAGATCGAACCGGTAGAAGGTCCGCGATTTGCGGGGCCAGTCTACCTGATGACCAGCGACGTGACGGTCAGTGGCGGAGAACTGGCGACGCTTGCCTTCCGGCAACTGCCGCAGGTCGTGCAGGTCGGCATGCCGACGCGCGGGGCGTTCTCGACGCCGCTGCCCAAACCCCTGCCCAACGGATGGCTGCTCGAACTCTCGAACGAAACCTTCGCCGCGCCCGATGGCGCGGTTTACGAGGAACGCGGCATTTCGCCGGTGGTCCCGCTCGACATCTACCCGCCCGACGATCCGGTGGGCGGGCACTGGAAGGCGGTGGAGTACGTGGCCGAGATGGCGAAGCGGCGCGCGGACTAGCGAGCGCCCGTCCACTTTTCGGCCGTTCGTTCGATATCGAGGGGCAGGTCGCAGGCGCGGCACAGGGCAAGCGCCTCTTCCTCGCCCCCGTGCTGCCAGGTCTGCCAGTGCTCGGGCATCAGGACGACGGGCATCCGGTCGTGCACGTCGATCATTTGCGCGCAGGAATCGGTCATCACCATCGAGTAGGCATCGCCCCATTCGGCGGTGGGACGCCACAGTCCGGCGACGGCGAACGGCTCTCCGCCGCCGAGCGAGTACCAGGTCCGCGTCATCCGGCCGCGCTCCCCTTCCGCCTCGGCCCATGCGCTTACCGGGATGAGACAGCGGCGGGCGCGGAAGCTGGGCGCCCAGAAGCCGCCGGTCAGCTTGTCCTCGCGCGCGTTGTTGACGGGCCTGGGCTTGAGCGGCTGCCCCTTCCTGCCCTTGAGCACCAGAGGGAAACCCCATGTCATCGCCCGCGCCCGCCCCTCGGCGATGACAACGCCCGGATAGCCTGGGTAGACTTCCTCGCCGAAGTTCGCGCCCCTGTCGGGCAGGGCATCGAACAATTGCGCGACCTCGTCGATGCCGCGGGTCATTCGGTAGAGATTGCACATCGCCTCAGGCCCCCGCGTTGCCCACGACCCAGCAGGCAAGCGCCATCAGCAGCCCCGCGAAGCGATTGGACCGGAAGCGCGCAAGCGGATTGTCCGGATCGTCCTGGTCGAGCGTTGCAACCTGCCAGAAAAGGTGCAGCGCCACGGGTGCGAGCGCAAGCAGCGCCACCCAGTCCGGCCGGAGCAGCCAGAAGGACAGCGCCCACAGGACGACGGCGCCGAGGTAGAACAGCGCAACACCGGCGCGTACCCTGCCGCCGAGACGCAGCGCGCTCGAACGGATGCCGACAAGCGCATCGTCCTCGCGGTCCTGAAGCGCGTAGATCGTGTCGTAGCCGATCACCCAGAACACGCAGCCGGTATAAAGCGCCGCCAGCGCGTCCCAGTCCGCGAGCCGCACCTCGGTCCAGCCGACGAGCAATCCCCACGAAAAGACCAGGCCCAGCCACGCCTGCGGCCACCAGGTGATCCGCTTCATGAACGGATAGGCGGCCACCGCAGCGAGGCTCGCCAGCGCCACCAGTTGCGCCTGCCAGCGCAATTGCAGCAGCACCACGAGGCCGACGAGGCTGAGCGCGACGAGCCAGACCCATGCCTGCCTGCGGCTTACCGCGCCGCTGGCGACCGGGCGCGATGCGGTTCGCGCCACTTTGCGGTCAAGGTCTGCATCGACGATGTCGTTGTACACGCAGCCCGCACCGCGCATCGCGATGGAGCCGAGAAGCAGCCAGAGCACCAGCGCCCAGCGATCCGCGCCCCCTGCCAGCAGCACGCCCCACGCACACGGCCAGAACAGCAGCCACCAGCCGATCGGCCTGTCGAACCGGGCAAGCAGCGCGTAGTTGCGAATGCCTCCGGGCAAGGCCGCGACGATGCCGCGATGCTCAGTATCGGGAACGATATCGGGTGGATCAGCGGGCCGGGCCATCGCCTGCGGGCATAGCGCCGCGCCCGGTCCTGGGCTAGGGGAGACTATGCCCGCAACCCCTGCATGGCCCCCCCGAAGCGCGCCGCGCCTGTTCGTACCCGGTCCGCTGGCCGAGGGCGCCGCCGTCGACGTCGAGGGTAGTCAGGCGCATTACCTTTCGCGCGTGATGCGCGTGAAGGAAGGCGACGCGGTCATCCTCTGCGACGACATGACCGGCGAGTGGGAGGCCGCGGTCGCGGCTGCCGACAAGCGCTGCGTCGTGCTGAACCCCGTGCGCAGGCTGCGCGAGCGCGAGCAGGTGCCCGACTTCTGGCTGCTGCCTGCACTCCTCAAGAAGGATCGCTTCGACGTCTTGCTCGAAAAGGCGACCGAGCTGGGCGTGAGGACGATCCGGCCTGTGCTGGCGCGGCGCTGCGTTGCCGACAAGCTGAATCCCGGCCGCGCTCGCACGATAGTGACGGAGGCAGCCGAGCAATGCGCGCGCACCGCGCTCCCCGAACTTGCCGGGCCCGCAAAGCTCGATGCGCTGCTGCGCGACTGGCCCGGAAATCGCGCGCTGTTCTTCGCCGACGAGCTGGGCGGCGAGCCCGCCGCTTCGGCCTTTGTCGCACACGATGGACCAGCCGCGCTGCTCACCGGCCCCGAGGGCGGCTTCGACGACGAGGAGCGCGAGGCGGTGCGCGCGTTGCCGCAGGCCCGCCCGATCTCGCTCGGCCCGCGCATCCTTCGCGGCGAGACGGCGGCGATCGCCGCGACCGCGCTTTGGATGGGGTGTGCGGGGGACTGGCGCAATTAATGCTGGCGCAAGCTTTCACGCTTCCCTAACCGGGCCGCGATGAGCACGCGCAAGGCCTCGGACAACGACGATCCGGTCATCGAGGGGATCGAACAACTGGCGCAGCCGATGGCGGCCGGCGAAAAGCCGCGCGAGGACTGGCGCATCGGCACAGAGCACGAAAAGCTCGTCTACTGCCTCTCCGACAAGCACGCGCCGTCCTACGACGAACCCGGCGGGATACGCGACCTGCTCTGCGCGCTAGAGGAATTCGGCTGGCACACGGTCGAGGAAGACGGGAAGGTCATCGCCATGGCAGGCGAGGACGGGACCGTCAGCCTGGAACCAGCCGGCCAGCTCGAACTGTCTGGCGCGCCGCTCGAAACACTGCACGAAACCTGCGCCGAAACCGGGCGCCACCTGACGCAGGTAAAGGCCATCGGGGAACGCACCGGCAAGGGCTTTCTCGGCCTCGGCATGTGGCCCGACAAGACGCGCGAGGAATTGCCGGTGATGCCCAAGGGGCGCTACGGCATCATGCTGCGCCACATGCCGCGCGTCGGATCGATGGGCCTCGACATGATGCTGCGCACCTGCACCATCCAGGTCAATCTCGACTATGCGAGCGAGGCCGACATGGCGCAGAAGTTCCGCGTCGGCCTGGCGCTGCAGCCGCTGGCGACCGCGCTGTTCGCCAACTCGCCCTTCACCGAGGGCAAGCCCAACGGCTTCCTATCCTATCGCAGCCATATCTGGTCGGACACCGACCCGCACCGCACCGGCATGCTGCCCTTCGTGTTCGAGGACGGTTTCGGCTACGAGCGATACGCGCGGTACATGCTCGACGTGCCGATGTACTTCGTGTTCCGCGACGGGCGCTACATCGATGCGGCGGGCCAGAGCTTTCGCGATTTCCTGCGCGGCGAACTCCCCGCGTTGCCGGGCGAGCGCCCGCGCATGTCCGACTGGAACGACCATTTGTCGACCGCCTTTCCCGAAGTCCGGATGAAGAGCTTCCTCGAGATGCGCGGAGCCGACGGCGGGCCATGGAGCCGGATCTGCGCGCTGCCCGCGCTGTGGGTCGGCCTCCTCTACGATCAGGCGGCGCTCGACGCGGCCTGGGACCTCGTGAAGCACTGGTCGATCGACGAGCGCGAGGACTTGCGCAACGCCGTGCCGAAGCTGGCGCTCGATGCACCCGTGCCGGGTGGCGGCACCTTGCGCGACCTGGCGCGCGAGGCGCTGACGATCGCGCGCGGCGGCCTCAAGGCGAGAAAGCGACTGAACACGGGCGGCGACAACGAGACGGGCTTCCTCGAACCGCTCGACGAGATCGTCGCGAGCGGCAAGGTCCCGGCCCGGCGCCTGCTCGACAAGTACCACGGCGAATGGGGCGGGGACATTTCCCGCGTCTACGAGGAAAGCTTCTGAGGCCTACTCGGCGGGCTGAAGCTGCGGCCCGCGCGGACGGAACGCGCGCATCGCTTTCGAAAGGCCGCGCGTAATCACGGCGTTTTCGGCCATCCATGCATGGTATTCGCGGTACTTCGGGTCCTCGGACAGGAGATGCGCTTCCTCGGTCTTCGCGCGCCAGAAGTAGACCGCGCTCACCATAGCGAGGATCGTGGTGTTGCGCACGACGTCTACCAGCGAGCCGCTCGTGGCGAAGAAGGGCATGGTCGCGCACCACCAGAAGAGGTTCTTCGACAGGTAGGCCGGATGCCGCGTGAAGCGGTAGGGGCCGTTGGTGATGACGCCGCGATAGGTCAGGTTCGAAAAACGGATGCCGAAGATGACGGTCGCCCACGCGTATATCGCAGTCAGGAATACGAGCAACGCTCCCCACGCCCACAGGACCATGTCGTGTCCCTGCAGCCAGTACGCCCAGTCCGACGTGTTCGGATGGTAGTTGAGCGGGCCGCCATCGCCCATCAGGATGAACGGCGGGTAGCAGATCAGCGCCGCCACCCATCCGCCGAGAAACGGGTTCGCGCTCCTAATCTGGGCGTCGAGCGGCTTCATGGTCAGAAGGTACCCGACCATCGCGATCTGCACGTCGATCACGAAAAGCAGCTCGATGAGCGCCCAAGAAAGCCGGACCGGCTCGAACGGGATCGAGGCGAGATCGAGGTTGACGAGGTTGATCCACCCGATGGGCAGGATCGAGATCATGAAGGCGGTGAAGAAGCCCTTCACTGCCCAGCTGCGGAAATGCGCCTTCACCGCTTCGATGTCGTAAGGCTCGCGCCCCACGAGCATCGCGCCGAAATGCCATGCCCCGTCGCGCGGATCGACGAGCCGGCGGTCGAGCCACACGACATATGGCACCGAAAGCAGGAACAGCGGCACCGCCGCCGCGCCGATCACTTCCATCGCGAAGAGGTACTGGTCGCGCCAGTACCAGCGCGCCACGCAGTACAGGAAACCGATGATCGCCCACGTCGCCCAGAGGCCCGCCAGCTTGGTGATCGATATGTCGAGCGTCGCCGGCGCGGCGCGGGGCCTGTCCCAGTCGATCCCGGTCGAGGCGCGCCTGTGCACCTTGTCGACGAGGATCGACCAGGCGACCATCGGCACAGCGGTGAAGAGCAACGTGGCCAGCGAGGAATAGGGTCCGGCAAGCGGCTCGCGCGGTCCCGGCAGGCCGAAGGCGTCGGCGATGCCCGGCCAGTTGCGGCAGATCGCCAGCCACGCGAACATGCCGAGCAGCCCCGCCAGGCCCACGCCAGACGAGACGTCGCTGGCAGGTCTGGGGCCGGCGTGCTCCACCCTGTCCGGCTGGTCCTCGACGTTCATGCGCCGGGACTAGCCGGAAAAGGTTAATGCCCGCGAAACGCCTTGCGGCAGCGCGACCTCAGCGGAACGCGGTGATCCGCCCGCCGTCGTCGAGGATGTAGAGCGTACGGTTCGCGACGATGGGCGGGAGCGACACCGGATCGTCGAGGCGGACGACCGGCGTGAAAGTGCCATCGGCCACCGCGGCATATCCCACCTGTCCGCGCGAATTCGCCATCCAGAGCTTGTCACCCGCAAGCACCGGGCCCACCCAGAAGATCGGGTCGTCCTTGTCCTTGGGATCGCGGTAGCGGGCAAGCTGGGTCAGCCAGCGCACCTTGCCGCTGCTGCGCGCGATGGCAAGGAGCTGCGCATCGTCGGTCAGCGTGAAGATCCAGTCGCCCGCGACCGCCGGGGTCGAGATGCCGGCGAGGTTAAGTTCCCAGATCCGCTGGCCGGTCACCAGCTCGTACGCCGCCATGCGTCCGCCCTGGCCCAGCGCGTAGACGCGGCCCTGGTCGATGATCGGATCGGCATCGACGTCGGTCAGGCTGCCCACCTCGGTCGAGATCGAGGTCCGGGCCAGCGCGTCCGACCAGAGCTGGCGCCCGTTCTCGTAGCGATAGGCGACGAGTTCGCCGGTGCTGTAGCCCGCGATCACCGTGCCCTGTCCCGCCGCCGGAGCGGCGACGCCGAAGACGCCCGCCTGACCCAGCGAGCCCGATTCGCTCCACAGTTGCGTGCCGTCCGCGATGTTGAGCGCGTGCAGCTCGTTGTTCTGCGTCATCACGTAGACAGCGTTGAAGGCGATGGTCGGAGACCCGCGCAGCGGCCCTGCCGGCTGCACCTTCCAGATCTCGTTGCCGGTATCGGCTTCGAGCGCCGCAACCGTGCCGAGGCCGGTGGTGACGTAAAGGCGGCCATTGTCGAAGCTGGCTCCGCCGCCGAACGCCGACGACGCGTTTCCGCCCGAACCGCGCAGGCTGCGCGACCACAGCCGCGCCCCGCTCTGCGCATCGAAGGCATGGACCTCGCCGTCGGTATCCATCGCGAAGAGCTTTCCGCCGCCGACGACGGGGGACGCGGCGAGACGCTGCTTGTTGCTGGCGCCCGAGATCGAGGCGGTCCACGCGCGCTGCGGAGCGGGAGCCAGGGCAAGGTGGCCATAGCTCTTGTCGGCGGTGCCGCCAGCCTGCGGGAACGATTCGTTGGCCTGCTCGGGCGGGAGGATCACCGAGACCGTCGCCAGCGTCGGATCGACCTGAGCACCCGATTCGATACGCGACAGGATCGGAACGCGCTCACCGACCGTGGGCGTCTTGGGCTTGTCCTTACCGCCGAACACGCCGCAGCCCGAAAGGCCGAGAGCGATCGCCAGGGCCAGCGGGACGGAGAGACGGCGTTTCATCGGTACTCGCGAATTCATTCGGTGATCCTCGATCAATTCTTTTTCTCGACCAGTTGGCCGACGCCCGGAGCCCTCGCGCCGGTGGCAAGCTCTTCGGGATCGTCGACCGCGTCGACGCCCAGCAGGCCCGCCATCTGGCGCGCGCGGCTGCGCAACGTCTCTGGCGCGTTCTCATCGCGTGCAATCTGGGCGAAAAGGGGGCCGGCAAGGTCTTCCTTGCCCTGTTTCAGGTACGCGACGCCGACGAGTTCGCCCGCCGCGCCGAACCACGGACTGCCCGGCGTCGCCAGCGGCTTGAGCCTGTCGACGACGGCCTGCGGTTCGAGCGTGTCGAATTGCGCCGAGACCTCGCGGATCGTCGCCAGGTCGCGGAACGGCTCGGGCACTTCTGCATCGGCGGCGACTTCGGCGAACAGCTTTGCCGCGTCAGCGGTGCGATCCTGCCGCTGTGCGATACCGCCCTGCAGCAGCTTGGCGAGCGCGACGCTTGCCCCCGAACCGTCCGCCACAATGGTGGCAAGCTGCTCCTGCGCGGAATCGAGATTGCCCGCTTCGACGCGGTCGATCGCGACGATCAGCTGCTCCCCGCGCTCGCCCTCGCTCTCGGTCTTGCTGTGCTGCCACCACAGGTAGCCGCCCAGAGCCGCGAGGCCGATGACGATGGCGGCGATGACAGGAATGCCGAAGCGCTTGAAGAAATTGGACATTTCGTCCTGGCGGAGGGCATCGTCCACCTCGCGCATGAAGACGTCCTGCTCGGCCGCCTTGCGCTTTTCCTTCTGGTCTTCGGGAGTGGAGTTCTTGTCGGGGCGCAGGGCCAAGGATCGCGCTTTCTTCTGGATTTATGACGATTTGGGGCGCTGTTTAACGGATGGACCGACCATTTCAACAAATGATCATGGTCCCGCCTCCATCGACTGGCCGTTCTTCGGTGAAGCCGCGCTGAACACCCGCTCGATTCACGGGAAGCTTTCGCGTTTCATCGCCCCGGCATAGACCGACCTGTAAGCCTCGATCATGGCCTTTTCGTCGTAGAATTCGCGGGCGCGGGCCCGGTTCGCCTTGCCGATCTCGTTGCGAAGCGCCTCGTCCGCGGCCAGCGCAGCTATCGCGCCCGACAGCGCCGTCTCGTCCCCGCCGGGCGCAAGGTAGGGCCGGTTCTCCGGCGCGAGCATGTCGGCGACGTCGCCGACATCGGGCGAGGCTACCGCGAGTCCCGCCGCCATCGCCTCGAGCACCGAGACCGGAAACTGCTCGCTTTCGGACGAGAGCGCGAAAAGATCGAACAGCCCGACCGCGCTCGCCGGATCGCTGACGAACCCCGGCAGGTGGACGCGGTGCCCGACGTCGAGCCGCACCGCCTCGTCGCGGATCGCGTCGCGCTCGGGTCCTTCGCCGAGGATCACGAGTTGCCATTCGTCGGGCAGCCCGGCGAACGCGCGGACCAGTCGCGGCAGGTTCTTCACGGCGCGCAGTCCCGCCAGCGTGCCCAGCCACTTCTCGCCCGGCCGCTTGACCACGCGTGGCAGGGCGTCGGGCTTCACCTTGCGGGCGTAGGCCTTCGTGCCGATACCGTTGGGAATCCGCCGGACGCGGGCCCGTGGCTGCTGCCAGGCGTCGAGCGCGATCGCCTCGAGCCGCTTCGAGGGAACGACGAGCGCGGAGGTTCGCCCCAGCGCGATCCGCCGGAACCAGTTGCGGCTGCGCCTGAGGCCGTTCGCTTCCTCTGCGTTGAAGCCGTCCTCGTGGTGTACGAGCGGAGCCAGCCGGTAGACGTCGCGGAAAACGGTGTGCGCCATCACCGCATCCATCGCGCCCCAGTTGTAGGTGAGGATCAGGTCGTGGCCCGCCATCGCCTGCGCTATGCGGCGCAGGCGTCCGGGCAGCGGCTTGCCTTCGAGCGAGGGGAATTCGCGCGGATAGGCGACGGCGATCTTCGGGTCGATTGCGTCGCCCGCGCCGGTCGCGCCTTCGACTGCCGACACGATCGTGTGCCCGGCCCCCTTGCCGAACGCATTGATCAGCTTGGCGGCGCGCAATTCCTTGCCGCCGGCATGGAAGCTCGAATGGAGGTGGAGGATCCTTATCGGCATGGAATGCAGGACCCGGTCAGCCAATGCGTGCCAGTAGCGCGTCGATCGCCGCGAGAGCCTCGGGCTCGTCGAGCGACGGGGGATGGCCGACACGCGGCACGACTACGGCTTCGGCAAGGGGCATGCGTTCGAGCATGCTGGTCACGGTGGCCGCACTCAGCAGTTCGGACAGCTCGCCGCGCAGGACGAGCACCGGCTTGTCGGAAAGCGCGTCGATGCCCGCCCAGACGTCGGGCTGCCTTTCCGGATCGAGCTCGGCGGAAGCCTCGCCGATGCGGATGTCGAAATCGAGCAGGATGCGCCCGTTGCCGGATAGCACCATCTGGCGCTTGGCCATCCGCAGCCAGTCGGCGATGTCATGGTCGGGATAGCCGTGGCCATGCACCTCCTCCAGCCAGCGCGCGGCGTGCATCCACGTGGGAAAGCTGCGTCCTTGCGCCGCGTAGTCCTGTATCTGGCGCATGCCCGGCGGATCGAGGAACGGGCCGATGTCGTTCAGCACCGCGCCCGCGATGCGATCCGGCGCGGTCATCGCCATCGCCATGACCATGATTCCGCCAAGCGAGGTGCCCACCGCTACGAAACGATCGACTTCCAGCTTCGCGAGAAGCGCGGTGATGTCGGCGATATAGGCCGGAACCTTGTAGCTCTCTGCGTCCTTCGGATAGTCGCTGTCCCCGCGCCCGCGCATTTCCGGGCAGATGAGGCGCCATTCGCCCGCGAGGTGCGCTGCCAGTCCCTCGAAGTCGCGCGCGGTGCGGGTCAGGCCGGGCAGGCAGAGCACCGGCGGACGATCGTCGCGGCTTGAACGGTCGCGACCGGGATAGTCGCGGTAATGCAGTTCGAGCCCGTCCTCGCTCGTCCAGTACCCATCGGCATAGTGCGTCATCTGCGATCCCGGAAAAGCCCGCCGTCCCCTCGCCCCGCTTGCGTGGCGGGCATGTGCCGCCCACTATTGCCTTGATGAGCCAGGAACCGCAAGCGAGCCCCTATCGTCCCGACTACCGCCTCAAGCCGCTGGCCCGCTGGCTGGGCAGCGAAGTGGCCGCGGCGGACTTTCCCGAACATCGCCTGCGCTTCCGGAACGACCGCTGGGCCGGGGCGGTGGGGCTGTCGAGCCTCTCCGACGAGCAGTGGATCGCGCATTTCGGCAGGTTCGAGCCGCTGCCGGACAATATGCCCGGCCCGCTCGCTCTGAAGTATCACGGGCACCAGTTCCGCGTTTACAATCCCGACATCGGCGACGGGCGCGGGTTCCTGTTCGCTCAGTTGCGCGACGGGGAGGACCGCCTGCTCGACCTCGGGACCAAGGGTTCGGGGCGGACGCCCTACAGCCGCGACGGCGACGGGCGCCTCACGCTGAAGGGCGCGGTGCGCGAAATCCTCGCGACCGAGATGCTCGAGGCGCTTGGCGTCTGCACCAGCAAGACCTTCTCGGTGATCGAGACCGGAGAGGAACTCCGGCGCGGGGACGAACCTTCGCCCACGCGCTCCGCCGTGATGGTCCGGCTGAGTCACGGGCACATCCGTATCGGGACCTTCCAGCGGCTCCTCGTCCTTGAGGAGATCGAGCGCATCGAGGAACTCGTCTCCTATTGCCTCGAGGCGTTTCCCGGCGCGCAGCCACCCGGGGGAGCGACGGCGGCGAGCGAGCCTGCCGTGATCTTCATGCACCAGGTCGTGGCCCGGATGGCCGACCTTGCCGCCTCCTATATGGCCGCCGGTTTCGTTCACGGCGTTCTCAACACCGACAACATGAACGTGTCCGGGGAAAGTTTCGATTACGGTCCCTGGCGCTGGCTGCCCCGGTGGGACCCGGCCTTCACCGCAGCCTATTTCGATCACGCCGGCCTCTACGCGTTCGGTCGCCAGCCGGAAGCGTTTCACTGGAATTGCGCGCAACTGGCGATCGCGCTGCGCCCCATTGCGGACAGCGAACCGCTGATCGCGGCGCTCGATAGCTTCGCGGGCCTCTACCGCGAGCGGTTCGCGCTGCGCTTCGCCTGGCGACTGGGAGTTCGCCCGAAGGACGTAGAGGAAAACATCGCGCTGGTGTCCGCCGCCGAAGCGCACATGCGCGATGCCGGCATTTCGCCCGACGAACTGCACTTTCGCCACCGTGGCGGCCGGGATGCTCCGACGGGCGCTTTCGGCGACCTGCTCCGCACTTTCGAGAGTACCGAGGGGGGCGGGAATTCGTTCTGGCAGGCCGATGCGCCGCCCACGCTGCACATCGACGAAGTGGAGCGGGTCTGGGCGGCGATCGCCGAGAACGACGACTGGCAACCTCTCCGCGACAAGGTCGGCGCGATCCGCGAACTCGGCGCCGCATTGGGGACCTCGCCGCAAAGGCTTGGTTAACCCTCTTTGTCTATCAGGGTCGAACCGGATGGTTTCGATGATTGGCAATACGGGCTTCCCGATGGAACGGAAAGGAAGGGCACGATGGACGCGGTAGTCTCCGGCAGCGCCCTGTCCACGGGTGATGGCGAGGCGATGAGTGCGCCTGTCTTCGGCCCGGAAATCGTCTCGTTCGAACCGGCTACCGGCAAGGAAATCTGGCGCGCACCGGTCTCGGACATCGACGAGGCGATAAAGCGCGCCCGGCGCGCCTGGCCCGCCTGGGCGGCGCAGCCGCTCTCCACCCGCATGGAACTTGTCCGCCGATTCGCCAACGAGGTGCGCAAGGATGCCGAGAAACTAGCCACGATGATCTCGCGCGAGACCGGCAAGCCCCAGTGGGAGGCGGCCGCCGAAGTCGAAAGCGTGATCGCCAAGGTCGAGGTTTCGATCCGCGCCTTTGCCGAGCGCACCGCTCAGCGCCGATTCGACAATGCCATGCAGGGGACCTCCGCCGTCCGCCACAAGCCGCACGGCGTGCTCGCCGTGCTCGGGCCGTTCAATTATCCGGCGCACCTGCCCAACGCGCACATCGTGCCCGCGCTGATCGCGGGCAACGCGGTGATCTTCAAGCCGAGCGAGAAGGCCCCCGCCACGGGCGAGATGCTGCAGCGCTGCTTCAACCGCGCGGGCATCACCTCGGCGATCATGCAATTCGTCTGCGGCGGTCCCGAAGAGGGCAAGCAGCTGGTCGCGCACGACGGCATCGACGGCGTGCTGTTCACAGGGTCCGCCAACACCGGCATCAACATCAACCGCAAGCTCGCGACGCGGCCCGACAAGATCGTCGCGCTCGAAATGGGTGGCAACAATCCCGTCGTCCTGTGGGACACCCCTAAGCTGACCGACGCCGCCGCGCTGATCGTGCGTTCGGCGTTCTCGACCGCGGGACAGCGCTGCACGGCCGCACGCAGGCTGATCGTCAAGTCCTCGATGTACGACAGCATCGTGCCCGAACTGAAATCGCTGGCCGACCGGCTGATCTTCGCCGAACCCTTTGCCGAGCCCGCGCCGTTCATGGGACCGGTCATCGACAATGCCGCGGCCGACGGCCTGACGGAGAGCTTTCTCTATCTGCTCAGCCGCGGCGGCAAGGCGATCAAGCACCTGGTTCGACCGGACGAGAACCTGCCGTTCCTGTCGCCCGCGATCATCGACACGACCGCGATGCCCGACCGGCCCGATGTCGAACTGTTCGGACCGATCCTGCAGGTCATCAAGGTCGACGATTTCGACCAGGCGATCGCCGAGGCAAACAATACGCGCTTCGGCCTTGCCGCCTCTCTGATCGGAGGCACGCCGCAGGAATACAACCGCTTCTGGGCGAACGTGCGGGCGGGCGTCATCAACTGGAACAAGGGCACGATCGGCCCGAGCCACGCGGCACCCGTCGGCGGTATCGGCCTTTCGGGCAACCACCGGCCGACCGGCTATTACGCGGCCGACTATTGCGCCTACCCGGTGTCTTCCGGAGAGCTTGACCAGCCACGCGCGCTTATCGGGATCGGATTGCGCAGCGGCGGCGAATAGGCCGCCGCCCGGAGCCTTACTTCCCGCTGGAAACGAGGTCCACTTCGGTCAGGCCGTTGTCCAGCTCGCGCGCATAAATCACGTATGCCTGGCTGCCTTTCTCGCCGCCAAGCACGCGGTCGCCGCCCTCGGTGCGGTGCTCGGCGCTGTAGCCGGCCTTGCGCAGGCGCGTGTAGTAATAGTTCAGCACGTCGTCGGGGGTGACCGGGCTCACGAAGCTGACAACGCTCAGCGCGCAACCGTTGCTGTTCGTGCCCGCCGCTTCCTGCACGGACCCGCGCGGATAGACCGACAGCGGCTCGGGCAGGCGCGATGCCCAGTTCATCGAGTATTCGACGCGCTGGGTGCAATCGACCTGGCTGCTGCGGGTGGCCTGCGCCACCTGCGCAGCCGTCGCCGCGCTTTCGACGAGCGAGGCGGTGCCGCCGCTCGCGGGCGAGGGAGCCGTCCGGAGCGATCCGCCAGCCTTCTGCTGCGCCTCGTTCCTGGCCGCCGCGATCGCTTCGGGACTGCGCTGCTCGGGCGGAAGTTCGACGCGGTTGCTGCCCGCCGAGACCCCTGCCCCGCCCTGGTTCTGACCGGACAGTTCGGGATCGACCATGATCTGGTCCTCGAGCGCGCCCGACGCGGCCGGATCATCCTCCGCCGACTGTCCCGCCTCGTTGTCGCTGCCGCTGCAGGCCGCGAGAAGCGCGAGGCTGGCGACACTTGCCAGGGTAAAACGGGCGGGAGACGTCATCGGTTATGCTCCATGCTTCGGTGCGCGCAGCCTGCTGTTCTCGCGCAGGACGACGCTTAACATGCCGTTAGCCTTTGCGGCTAATCGTTAACGCATTATTGCCAAGCACGGTTAATGCACGCGCAGCGATTCCGGCGTGCCAAATCGGGAAAGCTTCGGAAAGCAGAGTTAAGGCCTTGCGCACGGAAAGAGGGCGCCCCCGGCAGGCCAGGAGCGCCCTCTCGGCGCGGCATGCGACCCGCGATGCCGCGCCGTCCCCCAACGCGTCGCCGTTACGCGAAGGAGAACAGGGAAACGGGGTGTCGGATCAGCGGCAGCGCGAATTGCCCCTGGCGACTTCGCGGCCGAGCAGCGCACCGCCGGCAGCGCCGAGGATGGTGCCGAGTGACCGGTCGTAGCCGCCATCGATTTCGCGACCGAGGAGCGCGCCGACCGCGCCACCGATGATCAGGCCGGTGGTGCCGTCCTTCTTCCGGCAATAGACCCGGCCGTCGCGGCCCCGCCAGACGCGGGTGTCGCGGTAGACCGGATCGCCGCGATAGCCGCGACGGTCGTAGTCGCGATAGCCGCGCTGCGAGTAATAGCGGCGGTCGTCCCTGTAGCGCGAGTTCTGCGCGCTCGTCTCGCCGGCGCCGATCGTCGTGCGCTCGGAATTCCAGGCTGTAGCGGCGGTCGCCGGAACTGCGGTCGCCAGCATGCCGGCAGTGGCTGCGGCGAGGGCGGTGGTCTTGATGATCTTCATAATTCGTCTCCTCGTTCGGCTTCTCGGGCCTCCCACCTGAGCGGCCGATGTGTTCATGAATACGCCTCCATTCCTGAACGATCGGCAACATCTGCGTCAGATTCGAGATTTGCGACGAACCGTGAGGAGATCGTCGGCGAGCCGATGCTTGCGGCGGCTTCCGGCGGGGACTAGGGGCGGCCGACGGAGCCTTTCGATTGAACAAGCTGAACGACCGGGGCCCTTCGGGCGGCCTTCCCTACGCGCTGGGCGCGTACACGATCTGGGGGCTGATGCCCCTCTACCTGATGGTGGTGCGATTCGTGCCGCCGGTCGAGCTGGTCGGCTGGCGAATCATCTTTACGCTGCCCTTGTGCCTGGCGATCGTGGCTTTGCGCGGACAGGGCGCGGACCTCGTCAAGGCCCTGCGCGACCGCCGCGCCCTCGGCCTGCTGCTTGTCAGTTCGATCCTCATCGGCACCAACTGGCTGGTCTACATTCTCGCGATCCAGCACGGGCACTATTTCGCCGCCAGCCTCGGCTACTACATCAACCCGCTGATCAATGTCCTTGCGGGGACGATCTTTCTCGGCGAGCGGCTGAGCAGGCTGCAATGGGTCGCCGTCGGCATCGCGGCGCTGGCGGTGGGAATCCTCGCGTGGGGAGCACGCGACATGCTGGGCATCAGCCTGACGCTCGCCTTCAGCTTCTGCGCCTACGGGATCGTGCGAAAGCTGGTCTCGGTCGGCTCGCTGCCGGGACTGACCATCGAATCGGCGATCCTCCTGCTACCTGCTGCCGGCGTCGTCGCGTGGTTCGCGGCCGGTCCGCAGGGGACCGCCATCGGCTCGGGCTTCGGCCGCGACGCGCTGATCGCGTTCGCGGGCGTGGTGACTGCCGTGCCGCTCCTGCTGTTCGCGACGGCGGCGCGGCGGATGGACTATTCGGTGCTCGGCTTCATCCAGTACCTGGCCCCGACGATCGTCTTCCTGCTCGGCCTGTTCTATTTCAAGGAAGCCCTCCGCCCGATCCAGCTGGCCTGCTTCATCGGCATCTGGAGCGCGCTCGCGATCTTTTGCTGGGACCTCTATTCCCGGTCGCTAAAGCGCCGCCGCGAAGCGTAGCGGCTCGCCATTCGCCGCGTCGGCGAGCTGGCCTTCCCACATCGCCGACCGGCCGCGAACGATCGTGCCGACGACCCGGCCTTCGAGTTCCATCCCGGCGAACGGCGTCCAGCCGCAGCGGCTCTCGTTCCAGTCCTCGGTGACGGTGAAGCTGCCCTTGCGGTCGACGACGGTGAAGTCGGCATCGTAGCCGGTGGCGATCCGGCCCTTGCCGACCAGCCCGAAGATGCGCTGTACCCCGGCGCTCGTCATGTCGATCAGCCGGTCGAGCGTCATCCGGCCCTTGGCGACGTGATCGAGCATCAGCGGCAGCAGCGTCTGGACGCCGGGCATCCCGCTGGGGCTTTGCGGATAGGGCCTGGCCTTCTCTTCGCGCGTGTGCGGCGCGTGGTCTGAGCCGATCACGTCGGGCACACCCTGCCGCAGCCAGTGCCAGAGACCCTCGCGATGCTCGGCGGAGCGGATCGGCGGGTTCATCTGCGCATAGGTCCCGATCCGGGGATAGGCCTCTTCCGCCGCCAGCGTCAGGTGCTGGGGAGTTACCTCGCAACTGGCGATGTCGCGGTGCCGCGAGATCAGTTCGAGTTCGGCGGGCGTGGTGATGTGGAGAATGTGGATCGGTCGCCGTGCCTGTCGCGCCAGCCGCAGGATGCGCGTCGTTGCCAGCATCGCGCTCTCGTCGTCGCGCCATACGGGGTGCGAGGAGGGATCGTCGTCGACACGCAGGTCCTTGCGCTCGTTCATGCGGAACTCGTCCTCGGCATGGATGGCGACCCGGCGCGATCCGCTGGCCAGAACGCGCGCCAGCTCCGCATCTTCGGCCACGAGCAGGCTGCCCGTCGAAGCGCCCATGAAAATCTTCACGCCGGCGGTGCCGGGAATCCTCTCGAGCTCGCGCAGTTCCTCCGCATTGTCCGCCGTCGCGCCGACGTAGAACGCGTGGTCGCAGTACATACGGTGATGCGCGCGCTTCAGCTTGTCGGCGATCCGGTCTGCGGTGTCGGTGTTGGGATTGGTGTTGGGCATCTCGAAAACCGCCGTCACCCCGCCCATCACGGCGGCCCGGCTCCCGGTTTCGAGGTCTTCCTTGTGCTCCAGCCCCGGCTCGCGGAAATGCACCTGGCTGTCGATGACGCCCGGCAGGATGTCGAGGCCGGTACAGTCGATGCGCCGCACTGCATCGGGATAGCTGCCGACACCGACGATCCGGCCATCGCGCGCCGCCACGTCCGCCTGCGCGGGGCCGGAGGGCGTGTGTACGGTTCCGCCCGTCAATACGAGTTCGGGTGACGTGCCGTCCATGTCGCTTCCTTTCGTCGATTCGGGCGTGCGCCTTGCGCAGGTCATCGCATCGGGCGCATCCCGCAGCCAGTCAACCAGTGCAACCTCCGGCATGGCGGGGGCGTTCCATCGCTACTACATTGAGCGCGGACGCAAGCCGCGCTATCCTGCGCACGCGAAAGGAAAAATGCCATGCGCGTGGTGATTTACGACGAGGAAAGCCTGGAGCCGATCACGGTGGTGAACCTGCCGGGTCTCACCGACCGGGCGCTCGAGGAAAAGCGACACTGGCGCATGACGTTGCCCTCGCCGCAGGCTGAAGGCGGCGACGTGCGCAGGGCGATCGCCAAGCCGCGCTACGTCGATCTCGAATTCGACAAGATCAGCCGGGTCAGCCTCCACCACGGGGTGCAGGAGACATGGCTTTGCCTGACGCGCGCCACCGAGCTTGCGATGCTGCTCGTGCCCGACTGGCTTCCCGGCCAGCGCCCCGCGATCGAACGCCTGCAGGAAGAGAACGCGCGTCTCGCCAGCCTGATGGAAAGCACGATCACGTCGCTCTGATTTGCGTTCCGGCGGAGCGAGTTGGTCCCCGCTCCGCCGTTTTCGCGAGATATACCCGCCTCAGTCCTCCGGGAAATTGCCCGCAATCGCGATTTCGGACACCGGCTTGCGACCGCTCATCTTCTCCTTCTCGCGCAGGTCCTCGGGCAGCTTCTCCTTCGCATCCTTTCGCCCGATCGCGACTGCTGCCTCGAGCCGGTGGTCGTCGGGAATGCCGAGTTCGGCCTGAGCCTTCTCGAAATCGATCCCGGTCATGCCGTGGGCGTGGTAGCCCATCGCATGCGACTGGAGCGCCATCATCGCCCACGCTGCCCCGGCATCGAAGCTGTGGCTGTGATTGGGCGAGGACTTGCCGTCCGGGCCGCTCGAATTCCGCGCCGAGACGATGAACAGCACGACCGAAGCATTCTTCGCCCAGCCCTGGTTGAACTCGACCAGAACCGAGAGGAAACGCTTCCAGTTCTCGTCGCCGCGATGCGCGTAGAGGAACGTCCATGGCTGGACGTTGAAGGCAGAAGGCGCCCAGCCGGCGGCCTCGAAAATCACTTCGAGGTCCTCCTGCGGCATGGGGCTCTCGTCGTAGGATCGCGGCGACCACCGCTCGACGATCAGCTTCTCGACACGCGGATCTGCTTCGTTGCGTTCTGGCATGGGGATTTTCCTTCGGGTTTTGGGATTCGGGGTTGGAAAGGTCAGGCTGCGTCGACGAGGACGAGTTCGCTGTCCTCGGCGGCGGTTACGGTGAAGCGGTCGACTCCGGTAATCGCGACACCATCGCGCGCATTGGCGGGCGTACCGTCGACATCGATCCGCCCGCTCGCGGAAACGAGGTAGAGGTGGCGGCCGGGTTCGGTCTCGTAGGTCGCCTGCTCTCCGGCAGCGAGCGTTGCGCCCAGAACGCGGGCATCGGCCCGGATCGGCAGCGCATCGTCGCCTTCGATGCCGGATGCGAGCGTGACGAAACGTCCGCTGCGATCGCCCCTCGGAAAGGGACGCGCGCCCCAACTCGGCGCTTCGCCGCGCCGGTCGGGCAGGATCCAGATCTGGAACAGCCTCGTCTGCTCGTCTTCGAGGTTGAATTCCGAATGCTCGATGCCGGTTCCGGCGCTCATCACCTGCACGTCGCCCGCGCCCGTCCGGCCTTCGTTGCCGAGGCTGTCGCGGTGGGTGATCGCGCCTTCGTGCACGTAGGTGACGATTTCCATGTCGCGGTGCGGATGGGACGGAAAGCCGCTCTTCGCCGCGATGGTGTCGTCGTTCCAGACGCGCAGGCGGCCCCAGTTGGTGCGCGCCGGATCGTGATAGCCGGCGAAAGAGAAGTGGTGACGTGCATCGAGCCAGCCGTGATCGGCCGCGCCGAGGCTTTCGAAAGGACGAACTTCAATCATCTGTCGCTCCTTGTATCTCTTGGTCGAGCCCCAGATAGTCTTTGCGCTTCGTCCTGAAAATTGCGATAAAAGCATCTGAAATGTTCAAGGTTTCAGAACATTGGATGTAGGCCAGCCCAGTATCGAACAACTGCGCATCTTCCTTGCGGTTGCCGAGGAGGGCAGTTTCAACGCGGCGGCGAAGCGCCTGGGCAAGGCGATTTCGGCGGTCAGCTACGCAATCCGCAACCTCGAGGCGGTTCTCGACACCACGCTGTTCGAGCGCGAGGGCTCGCGCCGTCCGGAACTGACGGAGGCGGGCAGGGCGCTTATCCCCGACGCACGTCTCGTCGCCGGGGACATCGACGGGCTGATGGCGCGCGCCCGCTCGCTGAAGCAGGGTCTCGAGGCCGAACTCTCGATCGCCGTCGACGTGATGGTACCGGGAGAGGTGACCGCGCACGTCCTGCGCGAATTCCAGCGCATGTTCCCTTCGGTCACCCTGCGGCTGCAGGTCGAGGGACTCGGCGCGATCGCGGCGCTCGTGCTCGACGGCACGGCGACGTTCGGCATCGCCGGACCCGATGTCGGGACGCACCCGGACCTGGAGCGACAATCGGTAGGGTCGGTGGCGCTGGCCCCCGTGGCCGCGCCGTCGCATCCGCTTGCCACACTCGACCGCATCCCGCCGGGCGAAGCGCGCAAGCACCTGCAGCTCGTCCTGACCGACCGTTCGAAACTGACCGAGGGGCAGGACTTCTCGGTCTTCGGCGCGCGGACCTGGCGTCTTGCCGATCTCGGCGCAAAGCATGCCCTCCTGCGCGAGGGCATCGGCTGGGGTTCGATGCCGCTCCACGCGATAGCCAAGGATCTCGCCGACGGAACGCTCGTGCGCCTGCCGCTGCCCGAGAGTCCCGTCTTCGAATACGGGCTCTCCGCCATCTGGCGCCGCGATTGCCCGCCCGGCCCCGCCGCCTGCTGGACGCTCGACGCCTTCACTGACCGGCTCGGCGACTGTCCGGCGGGGAGTGAGGAAGGCGGGAATTGAAGCAGGCGGGCGATTGCCAACGCGTCCTGCAGCCCCCACCTTCGGTCCATGACCGGAACCCGCCTGTTCGACCGAGCCCTGATCCGTATTTCCGCCGACGCCCCGGACGAGGATGCGGCGGAATTCCTGCAAGGTCTCGTCACCAGCGACGTGAAGGGGTCGCTGCCGGTCTGGGCCGCGCTGCTCACGGCGCAGGGCAAGGCCCTGTTCGACTTCATCGTCTGGCCTTCAGGCGACGACCTGCTGATCGATTGCGAGGACGGCCAGGCTGACGCGCTCGCCAGGCGGCTGTCGCTTTACAAGCTGCGCCGCAAGCTGACGATCGGGCGAGACGATTCGATTGCAGTGCACTGGCGCGCCCACCCCGGCGACGGGGCGGCGACCGATCCCCGGCTGGCGGCGCTGGGCGAACGCTGGCTGGCGCCTGCATCGGACGGGGACGCCCCTGCCGACGATGCGTGGCGCGCGCATCGCCTCTCGCTCGGGGTGGCCGAGGGTGTGGCCGAACTGGGCAGCGACAAGACGCTCTGGCTCGAATGCAACGCGATCGAACTGAACGGCGTCAGCTTCGCCAAGGGCTGCTACGTCGGTCAGGAGAACACCGCGCGCATGAACTGGCGGCAGAAGGTAAACCGTCGCCTGATCGTGGTGCCGCTCGACCGGTCGGACGAAAAGCGCAGGAGGGCGGCCTATCCCGAGCTGGAGCTCGCGGTCGACCACCTGCGCATCGACGACATCACGCCAGATCTCCGGCCGGACTGGCTTCCGGAGCCTTCGGCCTAGGCAGCCTGCCGGTCGCCCTCGGAGCCGTCGTCGTCGCCGCCACCGAACGAGGCTCGGCAATCCGCGACGTAGATCACCGAGGTCACGTCTCCGCCGCGCCCGGCGCAGAAACGCTTGCGCGTCTCGCCGGTCGGTTCGAACCCGACCTCCTTCAGGACTTGTGCGGCGCCCTTGTTGTCGGCGAAGTGGCTGGCAAGGATGCGCCTGTAGCCGAGTGCGCGGGCTTGCGTGACGACCGCGCGCACGGCCTCGGTCGCATATCCCCTGCCCCGGTAGTCCTTGCCGATCCAGCAGAACAATTCGGTGTCGGGGCCTTCCTTGAAAAGCCAGATGCACCCGACCAGCTTCGTTCCGCGACCTGCGGGAATGGTGATGAAAAAGTACGGCATGAGCTTGCCGCGAGGTTCCTGCAGCGCTTCGCGAACCTCGCGCGCACTGGTCGGCAGGCTCGCTGCCGGGACGTTCCTCGCGACCTCTTCCTCATGAAGGAGGGTCAGCACCTCTTCGCTGTCCTCGGGCCACCCCGGCCGCAGGAACAACCTCTCCGTTCTAATAAACATTCTCGGCAACTCCGACACGAAATCGCCCCCGCTGGCAGCGACTATAGTCAGAATATTACATAAGCGCGACCGCTTGCGCCAAGTTGCACCAGAATCACGATATTTCTGCAACGCAAAATGGCGCGCGCACGAAAAAGGGGAGAGGCCTGCGGCCCTCCCCCGATTCGCTTAACATGCGTCAAGGGCCGCCTGAGAGAGGCCGCCTGCGAGTCGCGGTGTTACTCGGCCGCTTCGGCCTGCGCGTCGACCGACACGTACTTGCGACCGAGCTTGCCGTCGTGAAAGCGCACGCGACCTTCGGCGAGCGCAAACAGCGTGTGATCCTTGCCCATGCCGACATTCACGCCGGGATACACCTTGGTACCGCGCTGGCGCACGATGATGTTGCCGCCGATAACGTTTTCGCCACCGAACTTCTTCACGCCGAGGCGGCGGCCTGCTGAATCGCGACCGTTGCGCGACGAACCGCCGGCTTTCTTATGTGCCATCTCGCTCTACTCCGAACTTATTCGGCGGCGCCGTCTTCGGCCTTGTCGGCCTTGGGCGCTGCCTTCTTGGTCTTCTTTTCCTCGCCGCCGACGGAGAGGATGCGCAGGAGGGTCATCTGCTGGCGATGGCCCTGCTTGCGGCGATAGTTGTGACGGCGGCGCTTCTTGAAGACGACCACCTTCTCGCTCTTGGCCTGCGCGATGATCTCGGCCGAAACCGTGACTTTCGACGCATCGGCAACCTTGCCGTCGTCGCCCGCGAGCAGGACGTCGCCCAGGGTGATCTTGTCGCCGGCGTCGCCCGCCAGCTTCTCGACCGCGATCTTGTCTCCGGCGGCAACCCGGTACTGCTTGCCGCCCGTGCGCACTACTGCGAACATGGTGCCCTTACCTTCAAATTCGTCTGGCCGCCCCGGCCGCTGCAATCCCTTGCGGAAGTGCGCGCGAGCGACGCGCCGGTCACCCCGCCGAATGCAGGGGCCGGAAAGAGCGATGCCGTTAGTCCAAGAGCCGACTCGTGTCAACCGAACTCGGGACCTGTCGAGACTTGCTCTCGCCAGCGCCGCGCGGCGTGCTATGGAACGCCGATGAACCGCATTGTCGCCCTTCCCGCAACGATTGCAGGCGCGCTCCTCCTGTCGGCCTGTGCTTCGACCGCGGGCGAGTACCCCTCGCTGGCCCGGCGCGACATTGAGCGCGTGTCGGGCACTGCGATGCCGGTGGAGCCAGCCGTGCCGCAGGTTCCGCCCCTTCCGCCGAGCGCGGCGACCGAGGCGCGCCTTGCCGAGTTGCTTGCGCAGGCGCGCGAGGCGAACCAGCGCTTCCTCGCGGTCAGGCCGCAGGCGCAGAACGCGGTCGCCGGGGCCGGAGGGGTTGCATCGGAAAGCTGGATCGACGCGAACGTCGCGCTTTCCCGTCTAGAAGCGGCGCGCAGCCGCGCGATGGTCGCGCTGGCAGAGCTCGACCAGCTCTACGCGGCCGAACGGCTCGAGAACTTCAACGCGGTTTCGCCAACCGCCGAGGCCATCGCCGCCGCTCGCGACACCGTCGATTCGTGGGTACAGGCGCAGACCGATACGATCGGTTCGCTGTCCGGCAGGCTGCCCGGCGCCTGAACGTCAGGTCCAGCGGCGCAGGTCGGCATGGTCGGCCTCGCGCGGCTCTATCCAGTGCCAGCCGTCGGATCGCCGCTCGCGCTTCCAGAACCAGGCCGCGCTCTTGAGGTGATCCATCGTGAAGTCGGTCGCCTCGAACGCATCGCGCCGGTGCCGCGCCGCCGCGGCGACGAGGACGATGGGCGCGCCGGGTCGCATCATGCCGACGCGGTGATGGACGAGGATGCCGTCGAGATCCCACCGCGCCAGCGCCCTGTCCGCCAGCGCGTTCATGTCGGGCAGCGTTAGCGGCTCGTAGTGCGTGAGTTCGAGGACCTTGACTTCCTCGTCGGGACGCACCTTGCCCACGAAGCTGGCAATGCCGCCCGCCTCCGGGTGCGCCTTGGCGAACAGGCCCAGCGACTTGCCCGGCGAAAAGCCCTTGTCGAGCAGGCGGACGTCCTTCACGCGGGGCTCCTCAGCCTCCGCTCACCGGCGGCAGGAACGCGATCTCGTCTCCGTCCTTGGGCCTGATGCCACGCCCGTCGGCGACGATCTCGCCGTTGAGCGAAACGCGGATGCGGTGGGTTTCGAGCTGGCCGGCCAATCCCTCGTCCACCTGCCGCAGCAGCCCGTCCATGTTCGGCGCGGGATCGACCTCCACTTCCGGTGCCCCGGCGACGTCGGCCAGCTTGCCAAGGAATACGAGCCTGATCGCCATGTCAGCCCCCGGTCATCGACATGTGGCGCGCGAGTGCCGGCGCCTGTCCGCGCCGGTCGATCGCGAAGTTGTGGCGCTCGGGCTTGATTCGCATCGCGGTATCAAGCGCTGCGTGCAGTTCGGCCTCGGGGTTCGCCGAGCGCATCGCCGCGCGCAGGTCGACCCGCTCGTCGCCGCCGAGGCAGGCGAAAAGCTGTCCGGTCGCGGTCACCCTCAGGCGGTTGCAGCCTTCGCAGAAATTGCCGGTGAGCGGCGTAATCAGTCCGAGCCTGCCGCCGGTCTCGGCGACGTCGAAGTAGCGTGCAGGACCGCCAGTGCGGTGCTCGCTCGCCGTCAGCGTCCAGAGCCGGTCGAGCCGCTCCTTGACCGCCACAAGCGGAAGGAAATGATCGATCCGGTCTTCCTCGACCTCGCCCAGCGGCATCACTTCGATGAGAGTCGCGTCGAAGTCCTGCCCGTGCGCCCAGGCGACGATGTCGGGAATCTCGTCCTCGTTGAGGTCCTTGAGCGCGACGGTGTTGATCTTGACCGCGAGCCCGGCATCGCGAGCCGCGGCAAGCCCCTCCATCACGGCGGGCAGCGAATCGCGGCGGGACAGGCGGGCGAACTTTTCACGATCGAGCGTGTCGAGCGAGACGTTGATCCTCCGCACGCCCGCTTCGGCAAGTTCGTGCGCGAAGCCGGCAAGCTGCGTTCCGTTGGTCGTCATCGTCAGTTCGTCGAGCCCGTCGCCCAGCTTGCGCCCCAGCGCGCGGACAAGCTCGATCATGTCGCGGCGCACCAGCGGCTCTCCGCCCGTCAGCCTGATCTTGCGAATGCCGCGGTCGATGAAGCCGAGCGCCATGCGGTGAAGCTCCTCGAGCGACAGGACCTCGGCCTTGGGCAGGAAGGTCATGCGCTCGGGCATGCAGTAGGCGCAGCGCAGGTCGCAGCGATCGGTCACCGACAGCCTGAGGTAGGTGATCGCGCGCGCGAACCGGTCGACCAGTGGTTTGGCGGAACTCATCTCTCGTCGAATAGCACGGTGCCCGCACCGGTTCCATCCAGGGGCAGGTATTGACCCGTCACGCCGTCTGCATCGGCAAGGTAGCGGACCGCTGCCGCGACCGCGTCCTCGTCGTCGGACGCCACGGCATTGACGCGGCGCGGCGCGCAGGAGCGGGCGAGCGACTGCACGGCGGCCATCCGCCACGCGCTATGGGTATGGTCCGCCGGAGCAAAGACGACGGTGATCGGGTCGCGGGTTTCCGAAAGCGCGGAGACGATCCGGGGCAACTCGCGACCGTGGAAGGCGGCAGACGCGGCCAGCGCCCCTTCGGGCAAGGCAGCGACCCGCAGGATCACCGGCGTTCGCGCCGCAAGGTGATGCCGATGCTTTCGCCCGCTTCGGCAATCGCCAGCTTGACGATCTTGACGGTGACCGCCTCGACCCGGTCGTCCTGCAGGAACAGCGTTTCGCAGATGTGGTCGGCGACCGCCTCGATCAGCTTGAAGTGCACGCCGGGCGGCAGCGCCCCGGTCGCGGCGAATTTCAGGTCCATGTAATTCTTGGACGCGCCGAGCGGAGTATCCGCCGCGTAACGGTCGGCAGGCTTAAGGCTGGCGGCGATGGAAATGCGCAGCGGCTGCGGCTTGCCGGTCTCTTCGGAATAGATCCCGGTGAGCACGTCGACATCGAGGTCGGCCACTTCGAGGATAAGCGAATCGGTCATGCCGCCCCTTAGCCCGGATTGCTCCAGCGCGCGAAAATGGCGGTGGGGAGCAGGCGCCCGCCCTCGCCCTCCTCGCGCACGGCGAGGTCGCCATGTTCCACGATGCCGGGAAGGTCCGCGAAAAGCTCCGCCAGCAGGCCGCCTATGGCGAGCGAGGACATGCGAACCGCGTAGACGGTGAGGAAAAGGAAGCGGCTGTCCTCGTCGAGCAGCTTGCGACAGTCGGCGACAAGGCCGGGGAGGTGCTCTTCGAGACGCCAGACTTCGCCGCCCGGCCCGCGCCCGAACTTGGGCGGATCGAGAATGATCCCGTCGTAACGCTTCTCGCGCCGGACCTCGCGGGCGGCGAACTTGGCCGCATCGTCGACAAGCCAGCGGATCGTCCGGTCCCCGAAGCCCGAGAGCGCGGCGTTTTCCTTCGCCTGGGCGACCGACTTCTTCGATGCATCGACGTGCGTGACCGGGCCGTGGCGCGACAGCGCGAGCGAGCCGACGCCGGTATAGCCGAACAGGTTGAGCGTTGCGGCGTCGCCCTGGCGGTCGGCCACCCGGTCTCCCATCCAGTTCCAGACGGGAGCCATGTCGGGAAAGAAGCCGAGATGGCGGAACGGGGTGCATTGCGCGGTGAAGCGGACCTGTTCCTCCCCGTTGGGCCAGGCAAGCGGCCAGCCGTCGCGCGGGACATTGCGGGCGAATTGCCAGCGCCCGCCGCCGTCCTCGTCGGAACCGGGGACGAACTCGGCATCCGCGTGCCATTGCGCGCCCGCGGGATCGAGCCGGGGCGACCACATCGCCTGAGGCTCGGGCCGAACGAAGCGGAAGCCGCCATAGCGTTCCAGCTTGCGGCCATGCCCCGAATCGACAAGGCCGTAGTCCTGCCAGGCCTCCCCGGCCAGAACGACGGGGCCGGATGCAAGCGCCGCCATCAGGCGCGCGGGACGGCGTGCTCTGCCACGAAGCCGGACACGGCCTCGTACGTTCCGTCCAGTTCGGTGTAGCGCTCTTCGCGGTCGAACAGGTCGCCAACGCGTGCCGGCAGCGACGGCCGCTGGCCGGTCGAGCGTTCGACCGCATCACGGAATTTCGCCGGATGCGCGGTCGCCAGCGTCACCACGGGCACGTCGGCAGGCAGGTCGGCGGTCCGCGCGGCATGAAGTCCGATAGCGGTATGCGGATCGACGATTTCGGCGCATTCGGACCAGGCCCAGCGCAAGGTGCGGGCCATGTCGTCGGCATCGGCGCGGGCGCTCGAAAACAGGGCCGATGCGCCTTCGCGCTGCGCGTTGGTAAGCTGCATCGCCTTCGTCTGCTCGAAACCCGCCATCTGGCGCGACAGCGCGCCGCCGTCGCGACCGCCGAGATCGAACAGCAGACGCTCGAAATTCGAGGAAACCTGGATGTCCATCGATGGCGCGGCGGTGGGCGTGACCGTCCCTTGCGAATAATCGCCGGTGGTCAGCGCGCGGTGGAGGATGTCGTTGACGTTGGTCGCCACGATCAGCCGCTCGATCGGCAGTCCCATCCGGGCCGCGACGTAGCCTGCGAAGACATCGCCGAAGTTGCCCGTCGGCACGGCGAACGCGACCCGGCGCTGCGGCGCGCCGAGCTGGAGCGCTGCGGCGAAATAGTAGACCACCTGTGCCATCAGCCGCGCCCAGTTGATCGAATTGACCGCCGAGAAGCGGAAGCGCCGGTTCATGTCGGGATCGTTGAACATGCGCTTTACCATCGCCTGCGCATCGTCGAAGCTGCCGTCGATGGCGAGGTTGTGGACGTTGGGCGCAAGCACCGTGGTCATCTGGCGGCGCTGGACGTCGCTGACACGGCCCGAGGGATGGAGCATGAAGATCTCGACCCGGTCGCGCCCGGCCACCGCATCGATCGCGGCGGACCCGGTGTCGCCGCTCGTCGCGCCGACTATGGTCAGCGGATCGCCGCCACGCGCGAGAAACTCCTCGAAGAACAGCCCGAGAAGCTGGAGCGCAACGTCCTTGAACGCCAGCGTCGGCCCGTGGAACAGTTCGAGCAGCCAGTTGCGCTCGTCCAGCTGGGTAAGCGGGGTGACGGCGGCATGGGCAAAGCGTCCGTATGCCTCGCGCGTCAGTTCGAGAAGCCGCGCGGGCGAAAGGCAGTCCCCGACGAAAGGCTGCATCACCTTCTGGGCGAGGTCGGCGTAGGGCAGCCCGGCGAAACCGGCGATTTCCGCTTCGGAAAAGCGCGGCCACTCGCTCGGTACGTAGAGCCCGCCGTCCGATGCCAGCCCGGCAAGCGTGGCGCCCGCGAAATCGAGCGTCGCGGCGCTCCCCCTGGTGCTTACGTATTCCATCGTGCCGCCGCGCCTAGCGAGGCCCGTCGCGCCCGGCAAGGCGCTTCCTGACGGCAAGCGCGTAGATCACCAGCGCGATGACTGCGAAAAAGAACCATTGCACGGCGTAGGCGAGATGGTTGTCCGGCACTTCGGACGGATCGGGCAGGGCACTGGCCTGCAGGCCTGCGACCGGGGGATCGGCGACAAGGCGCGGCCCCGGTGCGACGATGCCGGTCACCGTACCGCCGCCCCACTCGATCCTCTCTGGCGCGCGCTGCCAGCCCAGCACGACGAGCGCCGGCTCGCCTTCCGGGGTAAGGCATTCGGCGGTTACCGCCAGCCCGCTCTCGCCTTTCGCATTGCGCCCGGCGATCGAGGAACTGCCGGCGATCGGCGCGCAGACAAGGCGGGCGCGACGGTAGAGCTGAGGCTTGCCGTCAGCCCCGAGCGCGGGCCAGTCGAGAACTTCGGGATTGTCCGCCGCTGCGGCGTAGCCGGCCTTCATCGCCGCCTTCTCATCGGCGCGGTCGAGTTGCCAGAACCCCAGCACGATCATCACCGCAACGGCGGCGAGCACGACCAGCGTCGAGAAGACAGGCAGCGTCGAGAACACGGGCGACGACCTGAGGCTCACTTGCGCAGGCGACCTTCTCCTGCCTCGCGCTGGTATTCGGCGGCTAGCAGCGCGGCCTTGCCGGCACGCAGGCCCCATATCACGCCAAGCGTCGCCAGCGGGACCCACAGCAGGACATGCACCCAGAAGGGCGGCTCCACCGCGAGTTGCAGCCATACCGCGCCGATCACGATGATCGCACCCACGATGAGGGTGAGGAACGCCGCAGGCCCGTCTCCGACATTGAACCGGTCGAAATCGAGCGTGCAGACACGGCAACGCGGCGCGAATTTCGCCATGCCGTCGAACAGCGTCCGGGCTCCGCAGCGCGGGCACAAACCGAAAAGGGCAGCCGGAACGAGTCCCGGCTGCCCTTTCGAAGTGTCTTGCGGTCCGTCCATCAGTGGATCGGCGCGCCCCAGCCGCCCCAGACGTAGACGGCGACGAAGAGGAACAGCCACACGACGTCGACGAAGTGCCAGTACCACGCAGCCGCCTCGAATCCGAAGTGCTGGCGCGGCGTGAAGTCGCCGTTGTACGCACGCTTCAGGCAGACGATCAGCATGATCGTGCCGACGATGACGTGGAAGCCGTGGAAGCCGGTCGCCATGTAGAAGGCCGAACCGTACGTGTTCTCGCCGAACGGGAACGGCGCGGCAGAATATTCATAGGCCTGGATCGAGGTGAACAGCAGGCCGAGCAGAATGGTCAGCCACAGGCCCTTTTTCAGGCCATCGCGGTCGCCATGGATCAGCGAGTGGTGCGCCCAGGTGACCGTCGTGCCCGAACACAGCAGGATCAGCGTGTTGAGAAGCGGGAGGTCGAAGGGATCGAGTACCGCCTCGATCGCGGCGGGCGGCCAGACGCCGTCGACGGCCTCGGACAGCTCGGACGGGAACAGCGCGAAGTCGAAGAAGGCCCAGAACCAGCCGACGAAGAACATCACTTCCGAAGCGATGAACAGGATCATCCCGTAGCGCTGGTGAAGCTGGACGACGGGAGTATGATCGCCCGCCTTCGATTCCGCCACGATCTTGGAAAACCACTGGTACATCGAGAACAGCAGGAGCGCGAGGCCAGCCAGCGTGATGTACTTGCCCGCCGCCATGTCGTGCATGAACAGCACCATGCCGGAGGTGAACGTAAAGGCCCCGATCGTGGCCATCAGCGGCACGATGTCGGGTGGCAGGATGTGGTAATCGTGGTTCTTGGTTCCGGCCATGGTGCCTTGTGTCCCCGTCTTGCAGCATTCGCGGCCAGATCGCCGCGATCGAAATTATGGAGCGCCCCTTAACTTCCCGATCCCGTGCGGTCCAGAGACTTCGTCTCGTCCGCGGCCGGGTGAAACGTGTAGCTGAGCGTGATCTGTTCGACCCAGTCCGCGTCCGGATCGTCGAGGATCGCGGGGTCGATGTAGTAGAGCACCGGCATGCGCACTTCCTGCCCCGGCTCCAGCGTCTGCTCGGTGAAGCAGAAGCACTGGACCTTGCTGAAGTACTTGCCGACATAGGCCGGCTCGACGTTGAAGGTGGCGGTGCCGGTGATCGGACGGTCGGAAGTGTTCTTCGCCGTGTAGATCGCCATGTCGCGTGCGCCGATGCTGACCGTGTCGGTCACCTGCAGCGGCTTGAATTCCCAGGGCATGCCGCGCTCGACGTTCGCATCGAAGCGGACCGACATCGTCTTGTTCGTAGCCGAAACGGTCGCTGCCTGCGCTGCGTCCACCCGCTGCGTCGTTCCGCCGAACCCGGTCACCTGGCAGAAGAGGCGATAGAGCGGCACCGACGCGAAACCGAGGGCCAGCATTCCCAGCGCGACGAGCAGGAAAATGGCACCGGTCCTGCGATTGCGATTGTGAAGCGTGGCTGCGGTCATGGTCTGTCAGTTCATCTTGGCTATCGAGATGAAATACACGAGAATGACGAACGCCGCGAGAATGCCCGCAAGGACGAGATTGCGGTTGCGACGGATCCTGTCGTGCTTCGGATCGCTCATTGGCCTGCCATGATCAGCATGGTCCAGCGATCGATCACCAGGGCCCCGAACAGCGCGAACAGGTAGACGATCGACCACGCGAAGAGCTGCTTTTCCGGCTTCATCCGGTCATCCTCGACCGAAGTGCGCATCCCGACCCGGAAGCCGAGCGCCAGGAACACGAGCGAAAGGACGATCGCCGAGACGCCGTAGACCGCACCGGCACCGCCGATGATCCACGGCAGTACCGTCAGCGGCAGAAGCAGGACCGAGTAGACCAGGATCTGGCGGCGGGTCACCTGCTCGCCCGCGACGACGGGAAGCATCGGCACTCCTGCGTGCGAGTAGTCCATGCGCACGAACAGTGCGAGCGCCCAGAAGTGCGGCGGGGTCCAGAAGAAGATGATCGCGAACAGCACGACCGGCATCAGCGTGATTTCGCCAGTCGCCGCGACCCAGCCGATCAGCGGCGGAAAGGCGCCGGCAGCTCCGCCGATCACGATGTTCTGCGGCGTGCGCGGCTTCAGCCACATCGTGTAGACGACGACGTAGTAGAAGATCGAGAACAGCAGGATCGCCGCCGCAAGCCAGCTTACGGCGAAGAACATCAGGAAGACCGACGCGCCGGACAGCGCAAAGCCGAAGTCGCGGGCAGACGTCGGGTTCATGCGCCCCGAAGGCAGCGGCCGCGCGGCGGTCCGCCGCATCTTCGCGTCGAGATCGGCCTCGAGCCACTGGTTCAGTGCCCCGGCGCCGCCGGCACCCATTGCGATGCACAGGATGGCGGTGAAACCGATCACCGGGTCGATCGCGACCGGCGCTGCCAGCAGGCCGCACAGCCCGGTGAAGATCACCAGTCGCATCACGCGCGGCTTGGTCAGCGCGAAGAAGTCGCGCCAGTCGGTCGGAGCGTGAAGTACTGCGGTCTGGTTCATGTTCGTTTCGTTCGCACCATGGCGAAGACTTCGTATGGACGGGCTCTTCCCGATTGCGGAAAGAGCCCGGCCCGGTCAGCGGTGGTGGTGGTGGTCCTCGATAACGGGGAGCGTCTCGAACTGGTGGAACGGCGGCGGGCTCGACAGCGTCCACTCGAGCGTCGTCGCGCCCTCGCCCCAGTAGTTGTCCTCTGCGCGGCGTCCGGCAGTGAAGGCGTAGACGATGTTCACGAACCAGACGACGATCGAGGCTGCCATGATCATGTAGCCGAGCGTCGCGATCTCGTTCCAGTACGCATATGCCTGGGCATAGTCAGGGTAACGGCGGGGCATCCCCTGCAGCCCGAGGAAGTGCATCGGGAAGAAGATCAGGTTCACGCCGACGAAGAACACCCAGAAGTGGACGTGGGCGAGCAGTTCGGAGTGCCAGCGCCCGCTCATCTTCGGGAACCAGTAGTAAAACCCGGCGAACAGCGCGGTCACGGCGCCGAGCGACAGCACGTAATGGAAGTGCGCCACGACGTAGTAGGTATCGTGCAGCACGTCGTCGACGCCGCCGTTGGCGAGGACCACGCCGGTCACGCCGCCGACGGTGAACAGGAAAATGAAGCCCATCGCCCAGACGAGCGGCGACTTGAACTCGAGGCTGCCGCCCCACATCGTCGCGATCCACGAGAAGATCTTGATGCCCGTGGGCACCGCGATGACCATCGTGGCGGCGGTGAAGTACATCTTCGTGTTAACCGAAAGGCCGGTTGTGTACATGTGGTGCGCCCACACGACGAAGCCGACCACGCCGATCGCGACCATGGCGTAGGCCATGCCGAGGTAGCCGAATACCGGCTTGCGGCTGAAGGTCGCGACGATCTGGCTGATGATGCCGAAGCCCGGCAGGATCATGATGTAGACCTCGGGATGCCCAAAGAACCAGAACAGGTGCTGGTAGAGCACCGGATCGCCGCCGCCGGCCGGATCGAAGAAGGTCGTACCGAAGTTGCGGTCGGTCAGCAGCATCGTGATCGCGGCGGCCAGCACCGGCAGCGCGAGCAGCAGCAGGAAGGCGGTGACCAGCACCGACCACACGAACAGCGGCATCTTGTGCAGGGTCATGCCAGGCGCACGCATGTTGAAGATGGTGGTGATGAAGTTGATCGCGCCCATGATCGAGGCGGCACCGGCAAGGTGCAGCGAGAAGATCGCGAAGTCGACGGCAGGCCCGGTGGCCCCGTAGGTCGACAGCGGCGCATAGGCGGTCCAGCCGATACCGGCGCCCGGTCCCATGCCGCCCGGCACGAAGGCCGAGATCATCAGCGAGCAGAAACCGGCAACGGTCAGCCAGAACGAGATGTTGTTCATGCGCGGGAACGCCATGTCCGGCGCACCGATCATGATCGGCACGAACCAGTTGCCGAAGCCGCCGATGACCGCAGGCATGACCATGAAGAAGACCATGATAAGGCCGTGCGCGGTGATCAGCACGTTCCAGAGATGGAGCGACTGGTCGAACGTCGGGTTGGTCGCGCCGAACCAGCGCGCGAACGTATCGAGGTACTGGATGCCCGGCTCGGCCAGCTCGACGCGCATCATGCCCGAAAAGGCGCCGCCGATGATGCCGGCGAAGATCGCGAAGATCAGGTAGAGCGTGCCGATGTCCTTGTGGTTCGTCGACATGAACCAGCGCGCGAAGAAGCCGGGATGCTCATGCGCGTGATCGTGGTGATCCTCTGCGTGCGGCTGGAAGGATTCGGGGGCGGTAGTGGCCATGGTCTGTCTTACCCTTGTCGAATTCGGGCTCAGGCGGCGGGAGCCGCGGATTCGGTTGCTTCGGGCGCGGCTTCGGCTTCGCCCTCGGTCGCGGCGGCAGGCTCGGCAGCGGCTGCCGGCTCGTCCTGACCGTCGATCATGCCGCCGGCCTGGGTGAGTACCCACTGGTTGTACTGCTCGCGCGGCAGCGCCTCGATCGCGATCGGCATGAAGGCGTGCTTCGCGCCGCACAGTTCCGAGCACTGGCCGTAGTACACGCCCGGACGCTCGATGAAGAGCATCTTCTCGTTCACCCGGCCCGGGACCGCGTCGAGCTTGAACCAGAGCGAGGGCACCGCGAACGAGTGGATGACGTCGGCAGCGGTGATCTGAAGCCGGACCGGCTCCCCGGCCGGCACGACCATGCGGTTGTCGACTTCCATCTGCGCCGGGCCGTCCCACGGTTCGGAACCGACTTCGCGGACGCCGGCATTCACGACCGGGCGACCCGGCTCGTTCAGCATGTACGAGATCACCTCGAAGTCGCCGTTATCGGGGTACGCATAGGTCCAGTACCACTGGTTGCCGGTTATCTTCACGGTAAGGGCATCGGCAGGCGCCGGGCGATACTGCTTGGCGAGGAGGTCGATCGACGGAATCGCGATCCCGACAAGGATGAGCACCGGGACCAGCGTCCAGATGACCTCGATCACCGTGTTGTGGCTGGTCTTCGACGGGACCGGATTGGCGCGGCGGTTGTAGCGCACGACCACCCAAATAAGCAGTCCGAGCACGAGCAGGCTGATCACCGCGATGATCGGCATGAGCACCGCATCGTGGATCCACGCAGCGTAGTCGCCCAGCGCCGAATACTGCGTCTGGATGCCGATTCCGCCATCGACGGGCATGCCGACACCCTCTGTCGGCGTCATCGGCGTGTAGGCACCCGCTGCCTGCGGAGCCTCGCTCGCGGTATCGGCGGGACCGCCCGCAACGCCTTCGGCCATTTCCTCGACGACGGGAACGTCGGCGCGTTCGTCGGAAGCGACGGAAACCTGCTCACCGGTGGCGGCCGTCGTCGCCAGCGCGGGTTGGGCGGAAACCGCCAGAGCAAGGGAGAGACCGAGAGCCCTGGCCGCCAGGCCCGCCTTTGTAGCGTAGTTGCCCAATTTCATCGTCTTCGTGCTTTCGCTTTCCGTCTTTCGCGGGAAACCGCAGTTCCCGCACCATCCAACCCGTGGGGAGCGCCCCTTGCGCGGCGGCCTATACGCGCGCTTGCGGCGTGTCTCAAGCGCATCTAGGGAATTTTTGCCTCGGGGGCCAGTTTATGGCCTGCCGCAAGATCGCCACACGAATTTTCGAGGAAGACTAACGACATGACCGAAGACGAGGTTCTGGCGGAATTCCGTGCAAGTCAGGCGCTGCTCGAAGGACATTTCCTGTTGTCGTCCGGTCGGCACAGCGCGCACTACCTGCAGTGCGCACGCGTACTGATGCATCCCGACCGGGCCGGAAGACTCGCCATCGCGCTCGCCAACAAGCTGCCCCGGGAACTGCGCAAGGAGATCGACAAGGTCGTCTCGCCCGCAATGGGCGGCATCATCATAGGGCACGAACTGGGCCGCGCGCTGGCGGTCGAGGCCATGTTCGTCGAACGGCCGACCGGAACATTCGAATTTCGCCGCGGCTTCGCGCTCGACGAGGGTGATCGCGTCCTTCTCGTCGAGGACGTCGTCACCACCGGGAAATCCTCTCGCGAGGCCATCGATGCCATTCGCGAGGCGGGCGGACATGTCGTGGCGGCTGCGGCGCTCGTCGACAGATCGGGTGGCGAAGCCGATCTCGGCGTGCCTTTCCATCCGCTGATCGAGATCAGCTTCCCGACATACGCCGAAGACGAGTTGCCGCCCGAACTCGCCTCGTCGCCCGCAATAAAGCCGGGAAGCCGCGCCTGATGAAACCGTGCCTGCCGGTCATCGCGGCAACAGCCGTCTGGCTGGCCGCCGCCCTTCCGGCCCAGGCCGGAGAGCGTCCGGCAACGGCCGGGATCGCCGGCGAGCCCGAACTCGTGCAGGTTCTCGGTCGCCATGGTTTCGATGGCGAGATCGCCGTCACCGGCGGCAGCTACGACGGGTTCCGAAGCGGTGCGGGGCAGGTCTGGCCGCTGGCCTCGATCAGCAAGCAGTTCGTCGCCACACTGGTCATGCAGCAGGTCGAGAAAGGCGAGCTGGACCTCGACGCGCCGGTGTCGGCCTATCTGGAGAGCTGGCCGGGAAGCGGGCCGCAGGCACCGTCGCTTCGTCAGCTTCTAAGGCATCAGTCGGGTCTCTACGATCCGGAGGACGATCCAGAATTCGACCGGACCGGTGCCTTTCCACTCGACCCGATGATGTGCGTCGCGCGCAGGGATCGCGCTCCGGGCGGCGAATTCGACTACACCAACTGCGATACCCTGCTCGTCGGCAAGGTGCTGGCAAGTGTGACAGGAAGAACGCTCGACAAACTCCTCTCCGACGAGATCGCCGGTCCGCTCGGCCTCGAAAGTCTCGGATTCGCGCAAGCCAATTCGAAAGTCGCGCCCAGCCTGAACGGTACGCCGGTGCGGGAAATCGCGGCGTACGGCGCATCGGGCGGGATGATCGCGACGGCGACGGACCTGCTCGCGTTCGACCGCGCGCTCATGGAAGGCGGGCTGCTGGGTAGCGACGCGCTCGCCGAAATGTGGGCGGGCGACCCGGCGCTCGGCTACACCGCACTCGGTCAGTGGGAATTTTCGGCACCGCTTTCCGGATGCGCCGATCCGGTCCGGATCGTCGAGCGGCGCGGCGCCATAGGCGGCTACCAGGCGCGCAATTTCATCGTTCCGGAACGCGGCGTGGCGGTGGCCGTTTTCATCGGAAAGGGAGAGGACGTCTACCCGTTCGGAGAAATCTGGACGGGCTCCGGCCTCTCGCACGACATCCTGTCCCGGACGGTATGCCCATGAGCGACACCAGCACCCTGCGCCTCGGCGTCAACATCGATCACGTGGCGACGATCAGGAACGCCCGAGGCGGCGATCATCCGGATCCCGTCCGCGCTGCCGAAATCGTCGCAGCCGCAGGCGGGGACGGCATCACCGTGCACTTGCGCGAAGACAGGCGGCACATCCGCGACGACGATCTCGCCCGCGTGCAGGATGCGACCGGCCTGCCGCTCAACCTCGAAATGGCCGCGACCGACGAGATGGTGGAGATCGCGCTGCGCCACGCCCCGCACGCCGCATGCATCGTGCCCGAAAAGCGCGAAGAGCGCACGACCGAAGGCGGGCTGGACGCCGCCGGCCTGCACAACCAGCTTGCGCCGATCGTTTCGCGGCTGGGCGACGCGGGCATCCGCGTCAGCCTGTTCATCGAGCCGACGGCGCGGCAGGTGGAGGCGGCGATGCGGCTGGGCGCGCCGGTGGTCGAGTTTCACACCGGCGAATATGCCCATGCCGGTGACGAGGCCCGGGCGGGCGAGCTGAAGCGGATCGCCGACATGGCCGCGCTTGCCAGCAAGAACGGGATCGAACCGCACGCCGGCCACGGGCTGAACTTCGAGAACGTGCAGCCGGTCGCCGCGATCCCGCAGATCGCCGAACTCAACATCGGGCATTACCTGATCGGCGAGGCGATCTTCGTGGGCCTGGAAGCGAGTGTGCGCCGCATGCGCGAGCTCATGGACGCGGCGCGCTGACATGATCATCGCTATCGGATCCGACCTCTGCAACATCGAGCGCATTGAGGCCTCTCTCGAGCGCTTCGGCGAGCGCTTCGAAAACCGCGTGTTCACCGAAGTCGAGCGCGCGAAGGCGCGGCGGCGGCCCTATACGCGCGCAGGCACCTACGCCAAGCGGTTCGCGGCCAAGGAGGCGTTCTCGAAAGCAGTCGGCACCGGGTTCAGGGCCGGCGTGTTCATGCGCGACATCGGGGTGGTCAACGCGCGATCGGGAGCGCCGACGCTTGCGCTGACCGGCGGCGCGGCGGCGCGCCTTGCTTCCCTCATCCCCGAAGGGCATGAGCCGTTCGTACACGTGACGCTTACCGACGACCATCCGTGGGCACTGGCCTTCGTCGTGATCGAGGCGCGCCCGCTTTGACCACCGAACCGCCCTCTTCCGATTTCGAGTTGCCGGAGGTTCCTCCCGTCGAGGAAGCCGACGAGAAGGTCGACTGGCTGGGCGAATTGCGTGGCCTCGCCCTCATGCTGCTGGCGGTGCTCGCGTTCCACAGCCTCGTCGCCAAGCCGTTCTACATTCCGTCCATCTCGATGATGCCCAACCTGCTGGTCGGAGACCGGCTGGTCGTCAGCAAGTACCCGTACGGGTGGAACTGGTCGTCCGCCTCGTTCCATGTGCTTCCGCGCGGCGAATGGCGGTTTCTGGGCCATACCCCACAGTACGGCGACATCGTGATCGTCGTTCCGCGCAACCGGCGCGAGGACCTGATCAAGCGCGTCGTCGGCCTTCCCGGCGACACGATCGAGGTGCGTAACGGACGGATCATCCTCAACGGAAAGCCCGTCCCGCAGGACGTCGAACCCGCAATCGAACTGCCGGTCGACGAAAACCAGCCGTGCGAGGCCTTCACCTTCCCGAAGATGAAGGCGCGCCTGCCATCCGGGCGCGAGGTGTGCGAGCTGCCGGTCATGCGCGAAACCCTGCCGAACGGCGCGAGTTACCTTGTCATCGATCACCTCGACCAGACACTGGACCACATGCAGCTGACACGCATTCCCGAAGGCCACGTCTTTCTCATGGGCGACAACCGCGACCATTCCGCGGACAGCCGCGCGACGCTGGCGGGCAATGGCCTTGGCGGCCCCGTCCCGCTGTCGGACATCGGCGGGCGTGCCGAGTTCATTACCTTCTCGCTGAGCGGGAGCGAAGGCTGGAACCCGCTGTCGTGGTGGGACGGATTGCGGACCGACCGGGCATGGCGCAGCCTGCGACCGGAACTGAGAAGAGGACCAGCCGCCGATGGCGAATGACGACCCGCGACTGAAGGGCCCCAACTCGGACAGACACGGTGCGGGGCCCACGGATATCCAGGATCCGCTGATGCGGGTCGAGGCGCGCCGCGCTCTCGTCTGGCTGGGTATCGCATCGCTGATCGCGCTGGCGGTCTTCGTCTCGCAATCGATACTGACGATCTTCGGCGGAATCGTGTTCGCGGCGCTGATCGACGGCGGTGCGCGGCTGCTGGGACGGGTGCTGGACATCGGCCGCACCTGGCGCGTCGCCATCGTCCTGATACTGACGGCGATCTTCCTTGTATGGCTCGTGATGTTCGCGGGTTCGCAGATTGCCGCGCAGGCGGCCTCCCTGCCCGCGATCCTCGAACGGCAGACGGCGATGGTGCTTTCCTGGCTCGAGGAACAGGGCTTCGGCATCCGGGGAGAGAACGTGCGCGGCATGGCGCAGCAGGTCCTTGGCGGCATGGGCCAGCTCACCAGCATGGTCGGCGGCATCATCGGCGCGGGCACCACGATGGTGCTGATCGTCGTGCTCGGCATCTACATCTCGCTCGAACCAAAGCTCTACAACCGGGGCGTCGCATGGATGGTGCCCCGGCACGAGCGCGACTATTATCGCGAGACGGCCTCGCTCATGGGGCGCTCGCTGCGCAGGCTGCTGGCTGGCCGCCTGCTCGGGATGGTGATCGAAGGCGTGGCGACCTGGGCTCTGCTGGCGATCTACGGCGTGCCGATGGCCGCGCTCCTGGGTATCCTGACCGGGCTGCTTGCCTTCATTCCGAACATCGGCGCGATCGTTTCGGGACTGCTGATGGTGCTGGTCGGATTTTCCGGCGGCACCGACATGGGTCTCTACACCATTGGCGTATACGTCTTCGTCCAGGCGTTCGACGGGTACATCGTTATCCCCATGGTCGCGCGCCGGACGGTTGACATGCCGCCCGCTCTCACGCTTGGCGCACAGCTCATCATGGGTGTGCTGTTCGGCATCCTCGGCCTGTTCCTCGCCGATCCGCTGGTCGCGATGATCAAGACCTGGTTCGAACGCTCCGCCGCCCGGCATGAAGAGGAAGCGCAAGCGGAAGAGACCTGATGGCACGCAAGTTCCTGTACTTCGTGGCGGCGATCGTCGTCCTGATCCTCCTCGGCCTGCTGGCCCTGCGCATCTGGGCGGACGAGATCACGCAGCTGACGTTCGTGCCTTCGGCCGAATTCACCCGGCAGCCTGCGCTGGAAAGCAACGTCTACGCGATGCCGGACATGTGGATCGCTCGGCCCGGAATGGGCGAGACCGATCCGGCCCTCTGGCTGCCGGAGGGCGCTGAGGAACCGGTCGAGAAGCTGAATGCCGCCGTCTTCTTCGTGCATCCGACCAGCTACCTCCAGAAGGAAAGCTGGAACGCCCCGCTCGACCACGAGGAATCGCGCAATCGCGCCCTCACCTACGTCAAGGGGATGGCCAGCCCCTTCAACGTCGCCGCAGAACTGTGGGCGCCGCGTTACCGGCAGGCCACGTTCGGCGCCTTCCTGACCGAGGAGCCGGAAGGCAAGATGGCGGTGGACGCAGCCTATGACGACGTCCTGCGCGCGTTCGACTATTTCCTTGAGGGTATCGACGAGGGTCAGCCCATCGTCCTTGCCGGACACAGCCAGGGTTCGCTCCACCTGATGCGCCTGCTGAAGGACAGGGTCGCCGGAAAACCGCTGGCAGGCCGCATCGCCGCCGCCTACGTCGTCGGCTGGCCGATCTCGCTCGAACACGACTTGCCCGAAATGGGCCTGCCCGCATGCGCCACGCCGGCGCAGTCGGGATGCGTGATGAGCTGGTCGACCTTTGCCGAACCGGCCGAGCCTCCGGAGGCGAAGCCGGGCTATCCCGCCGGGCTGGCGCTCGACGGCGGCAACCGGTTCGATGCAGCGCCGCTGTGCACCAACCCGCTGACCGGCGGCGTCGGAGGCAGCGCGCCCGCCGATGCCAATCTCGGCACGCTGGTGCCATCGGGCGACCTTCTCGCCGGGAGCCTCCAGCCCGACCTCGTCCCGGCGCGGTGCGACGAACGCGGGCTGCTGCTGATCGGCGAGCCACCCGAAATGGGCCCCTACGTGCTGCCCGGCAACAACTACCACGTCTACGACATACCGCTGTTCTGGGCGAACCTTCGCGCCGACGTGACGCGCCGGATCGAGGCATGGAAACCCTGATCACCACGCAGAAGGCCGAGTTTCGCTCGGCGCTGCCCGCAGGCGGCCCGCTCATGGGCCTCGACCTCGGCACCAGGACGATCGGCACTGCCTTCTGCGATGCCGGCTGGCACTTCGCATCTCCTGCCAGGACGCTGAAGCGCGGCAAGTTCGGCGCTGACAGACAAGCGCTCGAAAAGCTGGCGAAGGAGCGCTCGATTGCGGGGATCGTCCTTGGCCTTCCGCTCAACATGAATGCGAGCGAGGGCCCGCGTGCGCAGGCGAGCCGCGCCTACGCACGCAACCTTGGCGTCCTCGGCCTGCCGATCCTCCTGTGGGACGAGCGCTGGTCGACCGCCGACGCCGAGCGCGGACTGATCGGACAGGACATGAGCCGCGCAAAGCGCGCCGACCGGATCGATGCGGCTGCCGCGGCCGTCATCCTGCAGGGCGCCATCGACGCGCTATCGGGCGGGATTCTCTAGGGCCGCCCGCCGCTGCCGCGCTTCGCCTGCGACCAGGCGACTGCCCGAGGCCTCCGCACCGGCCCAGATACGGTCCGCCTCGCCTGGGGACCGCGCCTGCGAGGCAAGCGCATCCCACGCGGCGAACCGCATGCGGTCGGAAGGGTGCCGCTTGCCGAACCGCTCCGCCAGATCCAGCGCCTCCGGCGTGCCGAGGCCCACCGCGATGCGAAGAAACGCCTCGCTCGAGCTGGGATTGACGATCCGCGCGACCTGGCCCGCTTCCAGATCGAAGGCGTACTGATCGCGCCAGCCCTGCGCGGGGTCGCGATGGAGTATGTTGATCGACACCGAAAGCGCATCGGCGGGCTGCTGGGCATGCACGTCGCGATGCGCGCGGTAGTGCAGGATGCGTCCCTCCTCCAGCCGCGACCGCTCGACGAAGCGCAAGTCCACCGGCTCGCCCGCATATCCCGCGACATCGGCATATTCGTACTCGTAGTACTCGCTCCAGTAGCCGGGACCGAAGTATCCGATGGTGAGGAAGTCGAAGTTGTGATCATGCGCCAGCCCGTAGACGAAACTGGCATCGCCGCTGGCCCGCATCATGTGCTCGTCGCGCGATGGCCAGACGTTCGCGCGGAGGAAGAAGTCGCCCTGGTCGGGGCGCGACAGCACGATGACCTGCGGCCCGTAGGATCCACCGGTATCCTCGGCGCGCGACAGGCCAGCGATTTCCGAAACCAGCCGGTCGCCAAGGAACGTCCGGTTGTTGCCGAGCGCGCGCAACGCCTGCGCGCCGTGCTGGAGGCTTTCCTCGTCGGAAGGATCGAAGCCGCGAATGCGCAGGGCCTCGATACACTCTTCCAGCGTGTGCGTCTCGCAGCCTTCCGGCGACATCACGCGGGGCATGGCACAACCTCGTCCAGTTCCGGATGGGCCTCGACAAGTTGCGAGCGCAAGGCTCCGGCAGCGGGCGCCAGTTCGTCGGACGGCGAGCGGGCAATTTCCGTGAGCACAGTGAATCCAGCGAGCGTGTCGAGGGACAGGCACTCGCGCAGGGCTTGCCAGCGCAACGCCGGGCTACCGCTCTCCCGGGCGATTGCAGCCATGTGCGGCGCTGCGTCGGCGCCATCCTTCCGAGGATCGCCATCGCCAGTTCGACGCGGCTTTCAAGGGGGTCCCCGGCGGAGCGACGCACGATCGCGCCGTCGCGCAAACCGATTCCATCCGTGGCGGCGAAGCCGGCCTTGCGGCGTTGAAGGCGCAGCGAAACGAGATTTCCGTCGCAGGCGAGCAGGTGCAGCGCCTGTCGCTGCGCATCGCGGCAAACCGTCCTGCCAGGCTCGATCGACAGGGGCGCCCGGCGGATCGAATGGCTACCACCCGGAGCAGGCCGTCGCTCGATCAGTTCCGCCCGTCCGCGCCCCGCCACGAATACTTCCCAGCATTCGGTGGCGGGAAACTGCGCAGTCTCGCTTTCCGCCAGCCCGCGCAGGCGCTCGGCCGTCGTGCACACCAGCGTCAACGTCACCGGGCCTTCGCGCGCCAGCACCAGCGTCGACAGCGACCCGTCGGTGAAATGGCGCAAGGGCACTTGCGCGAGCGGCGCTTCGGAAAGCGTCCGCGCGACTTGTTCGACGAAGCCGGAGGCGAATTCGATCGCAGCCATGCCGCCATCTTCGAAGAGCGCGGACAGCGCGGTGCATTCGGCCAGCGAGCGGGCGCGCGCGAATGCTTTCACCTCGGCAAGGACCTCGGCGGCGGGATCGCGTTCCTGCCACGCTCCGACGGCGGCAAACAGACGATCCTGCGCCTTGCGCTGCAGGGCGGGATCGCCCCGCAGCGCGCGCAGGTCGGGGTGCTCGATCATTCGTCCCGACCCCCCGGCCTCACTTCAGGTCGTAAATGAAGGCCATCATGATGGCGAGCGAATCGTCCGACTGCAGGCGGACGAGGTCGGTGGCCACGCTGCCGAACACGCCGGTCAGCTTTTCGAGATCGGGAAGCATCGAAAGATCGATTTTCGGAAGGTTCATCAGGGTCCCCCATTGATTGCATGTTCCGGAGCAGGAGCGCTCCGGGGCAGGACCATTGGGGTGGCAGCGTTGGCTAACCCAGTTAAAATTCTGTAATTGCGGGATATTACATATGCCGGGCGAGGTTGCCGGGGTCAGGCTCTCAGGATGACGACCAGCCCGTCCGGGGCCCGGGGCGTTTCGCCTGTCGCGATCGCTACCCGCGATGCGTCGGCCCGCGCGCGGACGAGGACCGATGCGGGCACGCCGGGTTCGTGCGCGACGAGATCGGCAGAGCCGAGCAGCCGCGCTTCACGCAAGGTCAGGTCGTCCGGATCGGCGCTTCGCAGCACGACTTCCACGACGCCGCCGCCCCTGCCGGATGTCCCGCTGGCAACCCATTCGTCCACGCAATTCGCCGCATTCTCGTCGAGCGGGTCGAGCGGTCCCGATGCCGCGAGCGCCCCGTCGAGAGCGCGTCGTCGCTCGCCAGCGTCGGGCAGGCGTTCGCGCAATGCCGAACGCGCGCCGCCCAGCTTCCTCGCCAGTTCTCCAAGCGACTGCGGAAGCAGCGCTTCGAGCCGCAGGCGCAGCGCCTTGGCAAGACCAGCGGAGGCCCCGCCCGTGCCGATGGCCACCAGCACCGGCTCGCGGTCGAGGATCGACGGCGTGGTGAAATCGCACAGCTCCGGCCGGTCGACGACGTTGACCAGAAGGCCCGCGCACCGCAGCCGGATCGCGTCCCCCTGTGCCGCATCGGGATCGTCGCAGGCGATGAAGGCAAGGCGGGCGCCCTTGTCGATGCCTTCCTGCATGTCGTCCACGACCACGCCTCCGGCGCGCTCGACGATCCGCCGTTTGGCCTCTGCCGCCTCGCCCGATCCCAGCACGATCACCGGTTGTCCCGCGACCCGGTGGAACAGGGGGAGCGAGGAGATCATCGGGCAGGCACTATTCAAGCCATTCCGGAACGCGCTCGGCAGCCAGGATCGTGGCAGGTTCGATGCGGTTGGCGACGATCGCCCAGCGGCTTGCGTCGACCATGACTTCGGGCACCAGCGCGCGCGAATTGTAGGTGTTTGCCATCGTCGCGCCATAGGCGCCGGCGGTCCGGAACACGGCGAGGTCGCCTGCCGCGACCGCGTCGATCTTTCGCGCGGTGGCGAAGGTATCGGACGATTCGCAGATCGGGCCCACAACGGACGCGGTCATCCGCTCGCCGGAGGGGCGGACGGCCACGAAATCGTGCCAGGCATCGTACAGCGCCGGCCTCGCCAGGTCGTTCATCGCGGCATCGACGACCACGAACGGGCAGGCCGCACCCGGCTTTACCCGCACGACCTCGGTAACAAGAACGCCCGAGTTGCCGGTAATGACGCGGCCCGGCTCGAACATGATCGTGGCGTCCCAGTCGGCGGTGACCTCCGCGACCATGGCGCCGTACTCGGCAGGCCCCGGCAATTTCTCTCCGGACTTGTACGGCACGCCGAGCCCGCCACCGAGGTCCATGTGCGTCACGGACAAGCCCCGACCGCGGAGCTCGCGCATCAGGGCACCCATTTTCTCGAACGCCGCGCGCGAAGGTGCAAGGTCGGTGATCTGGCTTCCGATGTGGACCGCGAGCCCGCGCATGTCGAGCGAAGCGAGCGCGGACAGACGCTCGAAGATCCCGGCTGCCTCGTGATAGGGAACGCCGAACTTGTTGTCGGCCTTGCCCGTGGAAATCTTCGAGTGAGTGCCGGCATCGACGTCGGGATTGACGCGTAGCGCCACCGGCGCGCGCATTCCCAGTCCTGCCGCCACGCGCGAGAGCTCGAGCCCCTCCTCCTCGCTTTCGATGTTGAATTGCCCGATCCCGGCACGGCATGCCGCATGCAGTTCCCTGCGGGTCTTGCCAACCCCGGAGAATACGATGTCGGACGCCGCGATCCCGGCGGCAAGCGCACGGTCCATCTCGCCTTCGGACACGACGTCCGCGCCATAGCCCTCGCGCCCCAGCACGCGCAGCACGGCAAGGTTGGGATTGGACTTCACCGCGAACGCCAGGTGCACCTTCGGCAGCGCCGAAAGCGCGTCACGGAAAACCCGCGCATGACGTGTCAGGGTCGCGCGGGAATAGACGTAGACGGGAGTCCCGACGGCTTCGGCGATTTCGGGAAGCGGGACGTCCTCGGCGTGGAGAACGCCGTTCCTGAGCGCGAAATGGTCCATGCCTCAGTCCGGATCGGCAACGCCGGTGGCGGCGTCGGGCTCGTCGTACGCGTCTTCGGGCGGGGGCAGGTCGAACGGATCGTCCTCGCGCTCCTCGGACCGGCGGCGCAGTTCCACGCTTCGCTCGGGCATGGCGAGCGGCGGCGTTTCGAGCAGTTCGGAGGCGGTCGGTCGCTCCTCGCGACCATAGGGCGCGACCGGAAGCGACTGGCCGGGCCTCGGTTCGAGATCGCCTCGCTGCCCGCAGGCGGCCAGCCCGGCCACGATCAGCAGCGCGGCGAATGCGCGAACGTTCATGGCTCGATCCCCAGTTCCGCACGGGCCTCGGCAACGCGCTTGCGCACCTCGTCGGGGGCCGTGCCGCCGTGGCTGCAACGAGCCGCCACCGAAGCTTCGACGGAAAGCGCCGAGTAGACGTCGTCGTCGATTCTCCTGTCGATGCCTTGCAGGTCCTCAAGCGACAGCGCATCGAGGGCAACGCCGCGACTTTCGGCAAGCTTCACCGCCGCCCCGGTGATGTGATGCGCCTCACGGAAAGGGATGTCCTTCTTGCGGACGAGCCAGTCGGCCAGGTCCGTCGCCGTCGCGTAACCCAGTTCGGCGGCGCCGCGCATTCGCTCGACGTTGAAAGTCGCGCCGGCGATCATGCCCTCCATCGCGGCGATCGACAGCGCGAGGAGGCCGGCGGCTTCGAACACGGGCGGCTTGTCATCCTGCATGTCCTTCGAATAGGCGAGCGGCAGGCCCTTCATCGTCACCATCAGGGCGGTCAGGCAGCCGACGATGCGCCCGGCATGGCCGCGCACGAGTTCTGCGGCGTCAGGGTTCTTCTTCTGCGGCATGATCGAGCTGCCGGTGGAAAGGCTGTCGGGCAGCCGGATGAAGCCGAACGGCTGGCTCGCCCAGACGATCATCTCTTCCGCGAGCCTCGACAGGTGCAGCGCGCACTGCGCGGTCGCCGAGAGGAAATCGAGCGCGAAGTCGCGGTCGGACACCGCATCGAGGCTGTTGGCCGTCGGCGCATCGAAGCCGAGCGCCTGCGTGGTCATCAACCGGTCGATGGGGAATCCAGTTCCCGCAAGCGCTGCCGAACCGAGCGGACACTTGTTGAGGCGCACCCGGGCGTCGTAAAACCGCGAACGATCCCGTGCAATCATCTCATAGTAGGCCATCAGGTGGTGGCCGAGCGTGACCGGCTGCGCGGTCTGCAGGTGCGTGAAGCCGGGCATGATCGAACCGGCATGCTCGCCCGCGCGGGAGACGAACGCCACCTGCAGCGCTTCCAGCCCGCGATCGATCTGGTCGATCGTATCGCGCACCCACAGGCGAAAATCGGTCGCCACCTGGTCGTTGCGGCTGCGCGCGGTATGCAGCCTGCCCGACGCCGGTCCGATGAGTTCGGCAAGCCGGCTTTCGGTGGTCATGTGGATGTCTTCGAGGTCCCAGTCCTCGGGCACGCCATCGGTTTCGTACTCGGCAGCGACGCGCTCCAGGCCCTCGATGATCGCCTCGGCATCGGCCGCCGCGACGATGCCCTGCGCTCCCAGCATCGCCGCGTGCGCCTTCGACGCGGCGATGTCCTGACGCCAGAGCGCCTTGTCGAAGGGGATCGAGGCATTTATCTCGCGCATGATCGCCGAGGGTCCCTCGGCGAACCGCCCGCCCCACATGGCATTGGAGCCTTCCGTCTTGCTCACGTCCCGTCCACTCACGCTTTTCGCCTTGTCGATCGCCCTGATGGCCGGCGGCTGCGATAGGCAAAGCACCGCCCCGGCGCAACCTGGCGATGACGCGGGCAAATCGAACGCGCCGAGCCTTGCGGGCGTGATCGACCGCAGCCGGGCCGGACAGCCGATCCCCGACTTCACGGTGAGCACCGCCGACGGCGAAAGCCTCTCGCTCCCGTCGCTGAGGGGCAAGCCCGTGCTCCTGAACCTCTGGGCGACCTGGTGCGCTCCGTGCGTCGTCGAATTGCCGACGCTCGACGAAGTCGCCGCAAAGCGTGGCGAGGAACTGAAGGTGCTGACGGTGTCGCAGGACACCGGGCGCGCATCGGGAGTGGCCGATTTCCTGCGCGAGAAAGGGGGCGACAACCTGGAGGCGTGGCTCGATCCGGAAAACCAGCTTTCGTTCCATTACGCCACGGGCACGCTGCCGACGACCGTTCTCTACGACGCGCAGGGCCGCGAAGTGTGGCGCTATGTCGGGGGAATGGAATGGAACGACGCGAAAGCCGCGGAGATGCTGGCCGAGGGGCTGTAGCGCCGCCTTGAGGCCATGGTGGCGGTGACGGGCTCACATAGGCAGCCAAGATTGGCTTATTTTAGACGTTCTGTGGGAATGTGAATTTTGAGAAGCCCCCAATCAGGCCCCCAAAGTCGATGCTTGAGCGCTGAAACCGACTCCCGGAACACCAGCCGGAATGAAGCTGCAGGTCCGTTGACCGAGTCGGGGAGGATCACCGGTCCCGGCTGGCGAGTGAATGACTACACACTCTGCGCGACAAATCGCGGTCAAAAATGGCGGAAAGCCGGGGCATTCGGGAGATGGCAGCTTCTCAATCAAATCTGACTTGGTAGGAGGCGGGCCATTTGAATCTGCATAACTCGGTCGCGAAGGCGCAGGAATCCGCCATCGCTGACCGCAACTGCTCCACCAATCAGGTGGCTTGTTCTTGACCCACCGGTTGGGCCGAAAAACATGCACTGAGTGCTCCTCTCGAACATTGTTCTTGCCGCCAGGGGGCCAAGCACCATTGCGTTATGGGCGACGAAACCCGCCAAGAACCGTTGTTTCTCGGTCCCCCTCTGTCACGTCCATGCGCGATCGTAAGGAACAGTTACTTCCAGTTTCTCGCTGGGACATCATCGGGCTTCATCACATTCGTCGACGGCCATTCTCATTGCCGACCAGCCTGCGAAGTCCATCACCCCTTTGGTCTCATGATAGCCAACACGGACAGCGGGATATTCCCAGCTACCGATTTTCACCTCGACAACGTTGGTGTCGTTGAAGACCTGTTCGCCGTTATCGATGTCCCAAAACTTTGCACCTTGACGCCTGATCTGCACCATCGAGTTCTCAAAATCGACGCCCTTCCAGAAATACCGCAATTCACCCCGATGCTTCCAGATCGTGATGTAGGGCTCACCAAAGCCAAACATCGCACCAGCACCGATCGGAAACGGGTGCACTTGTCCGCGAGCAGATTTGACCGCGCGGCATTCGACGCTCCCCCGCGTCTCGATACGCCACAACCGCCAGCCGCTTTCGACCTTGAGGAGCCGGAAGTAAATCCCTTCATCGACCTCTCGTTCCTCGCCAACCTTCCATTGCTGCCTGACAGGGATGGCCGCAGACAAGGCCGTAGGCGCGATAAGCAGAAACGGCATTAGCGTTCTGGTGAAGCCGTTGTGCACGAATTGCCCCTTCGTTCAGGTATGGGCAGCAAGCTATGCGAGCGAGGCATCGAGTCAACGTGCAGCGATCGGATGCATGAAATCCGTGGGTCCTACCTCGCAAGTCCATCCAGCCGAAGCGCTAGGGGACCGCTTTTTTCCTGCCAGATGCCATTCCGGGCATTGGGTTCAGTTAGAAGTTCCAGTCTCGCAAGCATTCAAAGGTCGGACGAGCTTGCGAACAGGGTACGCAGCGAAGTTCGCACCGCTGCGCTACAGTACGCATGGTAATAGCTATGTAGTGGTGCGAATCCACCACGCAGGGCTTTGGCGGAAAACCCCCATTACGCTCGATTCGCGTGGTGAAATTCACCACCGGTCTCCGTCCGAAACAGGGCCATCATGGTGGAATCCACCACCGGCATTTTTCTTTATCGTGGTGGAATCCACCACCGGTAGCTTGTTCAGATCGCGGGCCTTCCGGTATGCCTTCAAGGCGCGCTGACCGCGTTCCATTCGCCGCCGCTCCGCCGTCTGCGGTTCGGGCTCCCGCTCCATGAATGTCCAGTCCGCTTGCTTGCGACCCGGCCGCGGAAAGCATGTGAGACGCCAGGTTCGTGCCCGTGACGTTTCCGATGCCTTGACCTCGAAATAAGCATCCTGCGTCATCTCGATGAAACCCAGCGATTGCAGCTCGTCAAAGGCGCGGCCGGCGGCATGATGATCGGCCAGGCCCATACGGTGGGCGGCATCCTGCACGCCCAGATAGAGCGAGCCGTTGTTGTCACCGTTGTAGAGCATGCCGAGTTCGATCAGCAGGACGCGAGCATTGGGCGTGAGACTGCGATAGGCGTTGCTGTGGAGCAGGCGATAGTCCAGCCGAACGAAACGGCTGGTATCATTCCTCCCGGTAGCATTCGGCCTGTTGCGTCGCCTGCGATCCTTAACCACCGGCAAAGGCATCCCTCACGACCCAGACGATCGCGCGTCGGCCGCTGGCATTGCGGCGACGCATGCCGCTATCCGTGATCCGACCCTTGCTACGCAGCTCGGAGAGCCGCGGCTGGATCGTGGCGCGGTCAATCCTGAGCCAATATGCCGTTTCGTGTGCCGTAAGCCCCTGAGGGCCCGCCAGGCGCACGACGGCGAGGGAAAGACGCTGCAACCGTCCCAGATGCTCCGTAGCGGCCTGTGGAGCCTCCTGGCGACCTGATGGGGGATCAACCATCCTCGCCTCCCGCGGTCAGCGCAGGCAGGGCGTGGCGGGCGAGCAGGATGCGCAGCCAGTTCGCCTGCTTCTCGCTTAGCGATGCCGATCGAAACGCGAGCCCGCCGCAGAACTGCCCTTCCTTCTCGGAAAGCACATCGACGGTCAGCAGCGCCCGCGCCGCGGCGCGAAAGTCTGTGAAGGGCTCAGCCATTGCGGATGCCCTCCCGAAGCGCATCGCCGCGGTCGCCATGGCGCCGGGCCATCGGGAATTGCGTCCGGTGGACCTCAGAGGTATGAAGGCTTCGCGACCAGCCGCCAAGTTGATCGCGCGAAGCCCCGCCGCCCACCGGCGGGGTTTTGCATGTCTGTGACATTGGTCATGCCTCCCCTGCGATCAGCGCTTGCAGACTGTCGGCTGGGATCAGCGTGCGGCCTCCAATCCGGTTCGCTTTCAGGCGGCCGGCGGTGATGTGGTTGTAGATCGTGCTGCGGGACAGGCTGGAGACCTGAACGGCCTCGCGGATGCTGTAGGCGATCTTCGGAGGATTGAGATTTTGAGACTGCATTGGCGCACCTCGTTTGCGGTTGGCGAGGGCTAAACAGTTATGGACGTTCGACAAGCCCGGCCAATTATTGCGACCTCGACCACTGAACGAAGCTCAAAGAATGATGGCACCGTTCGTTCAGCGGGAAGGAAGACCCCAGATCACGACGTTCACGGCCATAGCTTCCGCCCGTTTTTGAAGGCCGGGCGTTGATCCCTCGTTCCCGAACGCCGCATCGACAAAGTGCGTAAGCGGCTTCCACGGCGTACCGCTAGTGAGGCTCGGCGTGCGCCCCGCCAATGGCAGCACTTTCGGTGTATAGGCCCGCCAGCAAGAAAAAAGGTCCGCCAGTTCCAGCGCCAGCGCCACCTCAACCATACTTGCGGTCAGCCGCCTTGGTAGCTTGAGAAAATGAACTGGCCCGAAGGGTATCGAGCCGCTGCCGCGACCTAATGGCGTTTCACAGTGCTCTGCGAAGCGATCGAGCGCGCAAAGAATCGCGTCGGTCGGAACCGAACTCATCATCTTCCCGGCTTCATCGTCTCCGACGTCGCGATTCTCGAATGCAGCCCAAAGGAAGAATGCGAGCTTTTGTGCGCCCCATTGTCGATCCATGGCGATCGCGTTGCGAAACCGCCGTGTGGACCGCCCGACTTCGGCAGCTCTTTCGTCCATGGACCGGCGAAACTCGGCATGACGCAGATCAACATCCCAATCGTGCGCTCGAGCTGCCTCGCACGCCTCGATCCACCGATCGCGGATCATAAAGAACTTCGCGCCGTCGAAGTCCGAATCCCATGTGCGCTTGAAGAAAGGGGAGGTGGCGAGAGAGATGGCCGCCTCCTGGTATCGAGGGAGAATTTCACCATCGGCCTTGTTGCCTTCTGGGCCGACCATTGCCCAAATCGGCGACACCTCATGGCGTTTTGGCATGCCAAGAGCGTCGACAAGCAGGTTGCCGGACGCATCCTTTCCCCGCGTGCCGTCTCTATTTTTGAAGAACACCACGCGGCGAAGATCGCGCGGAATATCACTCGACATAACCCTCTCGCAATCAGCTCTACAGGACGCCGGAAAAGCGCGCTGGCAGGCTCGCCTTACCCATCCCGTCTGCTGGCAGATACAGTACTGGCGCGTTCAATCTGATCCATCATCGTCCACCGTGAACCGTTGCTCAAGGGGCTCTCAAGCTTTACCGTTCCCCTCAGAGAGGGGGGGGACAGGGATGATTGACCTTCTTCAAAAGATTGCACATCGGCTAGAAAGTGGCTCCTACATAAATGAGGCAGCCATTCGCATTGGGATTATCGAGCCTATTCTCGGAAAGCTGGGATGGGATACCGCCGATCCGCAAACAGTTTTACCCGAATATAGCTCGCAGGGAAGACGAGTTGACTATGCGCTGTGCGCCTATCCTGCTCGCCCGAGTGTTTTCATTGAAGCGAAAGCTATAGGAAAAGTCGAAGCGGCTGACAGGCAATTATTTGAGTATGCGTTTCACGAAGGCATTCCATTTGCGGTCCTTACTGATGGAAGGAAATGGAGCTTTTATCTCCCATCCGCGCAAGGAAGTTATGAAGATCGCCGCCTTTACAAACTAGATTTGTTGGAACGGTCTCCCGAGGAGTGTGAGCGCATACTCTTTCGCTATCTCTCATATGATCGCCAACGGAGCGGTGTAGCTCAATCCGATGCGCAGCAAGACTATGCAAGTCGTGCCAACGAGCGCATGGCCTCCGACACCTTGGCGCGTGCCTGGTCGGAACTCGTTACCGAACCCGACCCTTTGCTAATCGAGTTGTTGGTTGAGAGAACAGAGGCATTGTGCGGAATCCGTCCCCCGCTGGAAGCGGCCGAGAATTTTATCCTACGTAGGCCATCAACTTTGGATTTTGCGACCGAAAGGCAAACGAGCGTTATAAAGGCGCCCCCGGAACAACGGCCTGCTTTTCTCGATGCCGAAACCAGCTCCGAGCCGCGTCCGATAAGGCCGGCTACTCCGCGACAGCTTTCTGCAACATTTCGTGGAAACGTCCTCCACGGGCGAGATGCGACAGCGATGTTTCTCGAGTTGTTGAGGGCGCTGGCAGCCGAATTTCCGGAAAGAATGGAGCAAATCGCCACCGCCGCCAAAGGACGTACCCGCAATCATATCGCGCGTTCGCCCGCAGAAGTTTATCCTGATCGACCTGACCTAGCACACACCGTTGTAGAACTTGTGCCAGGCTGGTTTGTTGGGACGAACATCGCAAATCGGGAGAAACATCGCATCATGAAAGCGGGTTGCGAAGCATGCGGTGTGGTGTTTGGCAGAGACGTGATCTTCGAGCTGCCTAATACTTGAGGGCAGCGCCAGTTAGACACATGAGCTTTTGCGCTGCCTACACCTTCGAGCCCCATACGATCTCCGTCCGCAAGCCAGTGCGGTCCCCGTCAAGCAGCGCTGCTGCCGGGTGGCCTCCAAACATGGCGTTCAGATCGATCTTGTGTTGAGCGGCCAAATCGAAAAACCCGTCATCGCTATCGATGGCGGCGTTCAGCGCATCGACCAACTCGGCATCGCGCCGTTCAATTTCCCGTTGGGCCAAGAGCAACACCTGAGCGATATGGACGGCCATCTCGGAAGGTAGGCCCGGAGCATATCCGACCCGGCGGCTGGCCAACATGATCCGAGCATCGTTCGGCCGATCGAGGGGGATCACCAGCCGTTCCTCGTTCCATGTAAAGCCCTCGGTAGTCTCGCCAGGACCGTAGTGCGCAAGAGCATCGTTCCTGAGTGTCACAATACGTTCGTGGCGCGCCTTTTGAGCTGGCGTGAGATGTTTGGTCAGGTTGATCCGCGCGCGATGTCCAGAGCCCGTGTGTATCGCGCGGGCATACAGAATGATGGCGCTGTAGACCAAAGCGGGGACAGCATGCTGCGCCCACTCAACCCCGTCCTGCGTCGCTCGGAAGGCGGCCTCAACTGAGCCGATCATGTCGGATGCGAGCATAAGGTCAGTATGGACCGAATGGCTATCGCGGCATCGGCGAATCTTGCCGGCCAGCTGTGTGTACTCGGCTGGCAGGGCGTCAGCGAGTTTCTCCAGATCAATGCCGATACGGGGTCTGTCGTCCATCGGATTTATCCCGCTTCCCTGTCGGGAAACGGCACGATGTCCGCGCCCTTGCGGAGTTGATCGAGATAATCGCTCCACCATTGGGCAATTGCGACACGCTCTCTCCAATGCGCGCCGCGATGGTAGGCCGCGCGCACGCGGTCCTCGTCGCCATGTGCCAGGGCGCGCTCGATCGCATCGGGATGCCACCTGCCGCTCTCGTTCAGCAACGTAGACGCCATGGCGCGGAAGCCATGCGCGGTCATTTCGTCGCCGCCGAATCCCAGCCGCCGCAAACCCGCGTTGATAGTATTCTCGCTCATCGGTCGCATGCTAGTGCGGATCGACGGAAACACGTATCCGCTTGGCCCGCTGATCTCATGGACCTGCCGCAGCAGTTCAACGGACTGGCGGGACAGCGGCACCTGGTGTGGCCGGCGCATCTTCATCTTGTCGGCGGGGATGGTCCACAAGCCCCCGTCCAGATCGATCTCGCCCCATTCGGCGTGGCGCAGTTCGCCGGGACGAACGAACACGTTGGCAGAAAGCTGCATGGCGATCTTGGTTATCGCCTGCCCTTCATAACCGTCGATAGCCCGGAGCAGTTCGCCAGCACGCTTGGGCTCGATGATTGCGCCATAATGCTTGGGCTGGGGAGAGGTAAGCGCGCCGCGCAAATCGCGGCTGGGGTCCGATGCCAGCCGCGCGGTGGCCACGGCATAGCGGAAGACGCGCCCAGCCAGCTGCAGCACCCGGCGCGCCGTCTCATAATTTCCCTTGGCCTCGATCCGGCGCAGCACCGCCAGCAGATCGGGGGCAGTGATCTCTGAAATTGGCAGGCGGGCAATCGCTGGTCCCATGCGCGAAATGTAATACTCGCTCTTGTCCGCCGTGGACGTTGAAAGCCCTTCGCGGCGACGCTTGTCGATGAACTCCTGTGCGATCTCGCCAAAGGTGTTGGCGGCATTCACCTTGGCACGATGCTTCGCCTGTTGCTTCTCGCGGGAAGGGTCGACGCCGGCCGCGATCAGTTCGCGGGCTTCATCGCGCCGCCTGCGGGCATCGGCCAGGCTGATCTCCGGATAGCTGCCGATCGCCAGCTTCTTTTCGCGGCCATCGACGCGGTACTTGAGGCGCCAGAGTCGTCCGCCAGCCGGCGTGACGAGAAGGTAGAGCCCGCCCCCATCTGCGAGCTTGTATTCCTTCTCGCGACCTTTGGCCTTCCTGATTGCCGTGTCTGTGAGCGCCATTCTGGGGGCCTTTCAAAAGCCCCGGATTCGAAAAGGCCCCAATCAGGCCCCCAATCCGGAGTGGCTTCCAGCGAACACGCTTGGACGCTATCGGCCAATGAAAGGCAAAATACGGCGGTTTTCCTGCCGCTGTAAAGACGAATTTGGACACTACTGGATGGAAATGTGGTGGGCGGTGACGGTCTCGAACCGCCGACCCTCTCGGTGTAAACGAGATGCTCTACCAACTGAGCTAACCGCCCTGTCCCGGCTTGCCGGGGCGAAAGCGCTGTAGCGCCAATCGCCTTTCGGTCAAGTAACCATGCAGGCCGTCAGTTGCCGCTGATCAGGTCTCCCAGCGTGCCGAGCGCCGAGCCCTCGCCCCGGTTCTGGCCGCCTCTGGGCATCGCGGCGGCAAGCATCCTGCCCGCCAGGCGCGCAAAGGGCAGTGACTGGATCCAGACCTTGCCCGGCCCGGTCAACCGCGCGAAGAACGCGCCCTCGCCGCCGAACACCATGCTCCTGACCCCGCCCGCGCGCACCAGGTCGAAGTCCACTCCCGACGTGTAGGCGGCAAGGCAGCCGGTATCGACGTGCAATTCCTCGCCGGCGGCCAGTTCGCGCTCTACGATGGTGCCGCCCATCTGGACGAATATCCACCCGTCGCCCTCGAGCTTCTGCATGATGAAACCTTCGCCTCCGAACAGCCCGGTGAGGATGCGGCGCTGGAAGTGGACGCCGATGGAAACGCCCTTCGCCGCCGCGAGGAAGCTGTCCTTCTGGCAGATGAGCGTGCCGCCCACGTCGGTGAGCTTGAGCGGCATGATCATGCCCGGCACCGGCGCGGCGAAGGCGACGCGCGCCTTGCCCGATCCGCGGTGGGTGAAGACGGTCGTGAACAGGCTTTCGCCCGTCACCAGCCTTTTGCCGGCACCGAGCATCTTGCCCATGAAACCGCCGTCCTGGCCGCGACCGTCGCCGAACACCGTGGTCATCTCGATCGTCCCGTCCTTCCAGACGAGCGCGCCCGCCTCGGCAACCGCGCTTTCGCCGGGATCGAGCTCGATCTCGACGAACTGGAGTTCGTGTCCCCTGACCTCGAAATCGATGTCGTCGGAAACGCCCGACTGGCGCTGGTGGGACCAGGGGCTGGCAGTGTTCATCGATCGGGCCTCCGTTAGTGTGTGCGCTGCAATTCTCGTTTGTTCGTTCGCTGCCCGTCAGGCATCGTCTCCGGGTCTGGCGGGCCGGGTGAATATCCTGTCGCGCGCGGCCTTGAGGTCGCCCGACTCGATCTGCCGGTCGAGGCGCTCGCGGTCGTTGCGGCGGTAGCGGTCCTCGGCACGGTCGATGTCTTCCAGCGAGAGCCCGATGTCCTCGAGCGACTGGCGCGACATCCGGATCGCGGATTCGAGCAGTTCCCGTACGACCGTGATGCCCTTCGGCTCGCCGAGCCGCATGACGGTACGCCGGTCGAAGGCGCGGATGTAGATCTGGGCCTTCGGGAAGGCCTTGCACACCTCGTCGAGGAATTCGGGAGTGAGGCGCTCCCCATCGACGCAGTAGAGGATGGCATCGGCCTGGGCGGCACCTGCCTGCCGCAACACGTCGAGCCGCGTGCCATCGCCGAAGTAGACCTTCGACCCGAATTCGCCCGCCATGTCGATTTGGCTCACGTTGCGGTCGATGAGCGTGACCGAGACACCGCTGGCAAGCATCATCTGCGAAACGGTCTGGCCGAACCGCCCGTAGCCGATGACGATGGCGCTTGCCCCGTCCGCCAGCGGGCCGTCGCGTTCGCCTGTCGCCTCCTGCGCGGCGTCTTCCCGGCGCAGGCGTCGGGTCGCCGCCATCAGGAACGGCGTGGACGCCATCGAGATCGTTATCACCGCCCCGAAAAGGCTGACCGCCTCCGGCGCGATGAGCAGCGCCTCCTGCGCCTGTGCGAACAGGACGAAGCCGAATTCGCCCCCCTGGCTCAGCAGCAGGCCGAGCGCGAAAGCGCCGCGCCAGTGCAGGCCGAACAGCAGGCCGAGAGCGAAGATGACCGCCGCCTTCGTGACGATGAGCGCCGCCGCCATGGCGAGCACGAACAGCGGGTCGTCGGCGATGACCTGCAAGTCGAGCATCATCCCCACTGCGAGGAAGAACAGGCCGAGCAGGATCGAGCGGAAAGGTTCGACGTCCGCCTCCAGCTCGTGCCGGTACGGCGTGTCGGCCAGCATGACCCCGGCGACGAAGGCCCCGAGCGCTGTCGAAAGCCCGAAGTACTGCATGGCGCCCGCCGACGCGAGGACGGTGAAAAGCGCCGCCACGACGAACATCTCCCGCTCGCCGAGGACCGCGATCAGACGGAACAGCGGCTGGATCACGAAACGGCCGATGGCTACGAGGCCGACAACGGCGATGACGGTCAGCCCAGCGAGTTCCCACCCTGCAGGTCCTGCGTCGTCCGCCGGATTGCGGCTGAGCGCGGCGATCACCGTGATGAGGGGAATGATCGAGAGATCCTGGAAAAGCAGCGTCGACAACGCCTTTTCGCCGACAGGGGTCCGCAGGCGGCCGGCGGACTGCAGCATCGGCAGGACCTGCGCCGTCGAGGAGAGCGCGAGCGGCAGGCCCAGCGCGAGGGCGGCGGCCACGGTGAAGCCGGTAGAGAGCAGGATTACGCCGGTCAGCGCGACGCCGCACAGCAGCACCTGGATCGTCCCCAGCCCGAATATGTCGCGCTTCATCCGCCACAGCCTGGCGGGATTGAGTTCTAGGCCGACGACGAAGAGCAGGAAGACGATGCCCAGTTCGGCAATGTCGATCTTGTCCTCCGCGCCCCCGATCAGGTCGAGCACCTGGGGACCGACCACGACACCGGCGATCAGGTAGCCGAGGGTGGCGCCGAGACCCAGCTTGCGGAAGACGAGCACGAACAGCATCGCGAAGCCGAGGAGAAGCGCGCCTTCGTAGACGAATATGGCCTGGCCGCCGCCGTGCATCAGCGCGATCCGTCCGGCGGGCGGCGCGAATCGCGGTCGCCGGGACGCTCATGGGGGCGAGGATCGATAGGGCGCGGCATCGTAATCCTGTCGTCGGCGGCAGGTATTCCTATGCCATAAGCCGACCCCTCGCAATTGCTCGCAGCGATGCTCAGATCGAGGCGGGAACCGGCGTTCCGATTTCGGCGAAGTACCGCGCCATCGCCTCCGCAGCCTTCTCGGTCAGCGCGATGAAGGCGCGCCGCCTGTCCGTATCGTCCTCGATCCGTCGAAGAAGCCCCGCTTCGGTCATCTGCCCGATCCAGCGCAGCGCGGTCGTCGGGGGCACGCCGGACGCGATGCACAGCGACGTCACCGAAACCCGGGCATGCTCGGCGCGCGCGGCAGTCAGGTCGAGCAGCATGTCCCAGGCCGGGTCGGCGAAGAGGTCTCCGTCGAAGAACCGCGCGCGCAATTGCCGCTGCCGGATCATCCGCCGGACGAGCCGGGGATCGGGAAGCGAGGGCCGGGCAGCCTTCATCAGCTGCCGTTCCGGCGTATCCTTGCCGCCATCGCCCGTGCCAAAGCGGAAAAGCGCACCGCCTTCCGGCTCCGGCCCGCGATCGGTGGACGTTCCCTCGAAGCTGTCGAGGCGACCGGCGATCCTGCTGACCTGTTCGGTAAGCCGCAGGATCATCAGCCTGTCTTCCTCGCCCAGTTCCCTGACCTGCCCTTGCGGAAGGCGGGACAGCAGATGCCCGAGAGCTACGACGCGTTCGGCACGGGTCGGATCGACGAGGATCTGCGGGCCGGACTGGTCGAGGCAGGAAAAAACATCGTCGAGCGCATCGACAGCCGTGGAGACGATCAGCGAAGCGCCGCAGCGGGCAGCGCGGATATCGAGCCGCGAAAGGGCGGCCAGTGTCGCGCCATCGACTGCCGGACAGTCGACCAGCACCACCTCGCCGAGCGGCCTCGCCTCGCCCTCGAGCAATTCGGCAAGGCCCGAGGCCACCGTCACCCGGAACCCCGCCGATTCGGCATCATCGCGCATCGTGCCGCGCAAGTGAGCCCTGTCGGCATAAATCGAGACCGCCAGCGGCAGCCCCGCGGCATCGCTGGACGATGTGTCGTACGCGAAATTGGCCTGCATGATGTTCCGACTCCGTTCTTGCGAACATGGGTAGAACAAAAAGGGTATATGTCAAGAATGGGCGATTATCCCCTTGCGACAAGTAATGGTTTCTGCTAGATAATAGGTATGACAAAGCCTAAGGCCCCCACTCTTCGCCAGTTTCAGGACCGCTTTCCGACCGAGGAAAGCTGCCTTGAGCACCTGATGCGTGTTCGTTACGGCGACCGCCACGACTGCGATAAGTGCGGCAAATCCGCGCATTTCTATCGCGTCAGGGAGCGTCGCTCGTACGCCTGTGAGCACTGTGGCCATCAGGTTTACCCGACTGCCGGGACGCCGTTCCATCGTACCCGCACGCCGCTGCGCGACTGGTTCTACGTCATGTTCCTGTTTTGCAGCACCCGGAGCGGCGTTGCCGCGAAGGAAGTCGAGCGCCAGCTTGGCGTGACGTACAAGACGGCGTGGCGCATGTGCCACGAAATCCGCAAGTACATGGCTATCGGCGATGGAGATGAACCGCTCGGCGGTCCCTTTCGCACTGTAGAAATCGACGAGACGTTTATCGGCGGCGAAGTGCAGGGCAGAGGGCATGGCTATACGGGCAACAAGACGCTCGTCTTCGGCATGATGCAGCGCAACGGCAATATCATCACTCGCGTCGTCCCGAACCGTCGTCGCGGTTCCCTGCTGCCGCATGTGACTGCCAACGTCCTGCCTTACACCGAAGTGCATTCCGATCAGCATACCTCTTACACGGGCCTCGAAGGGGTGAACGGCTACTGGCACAAGTCGGTCAACCACGACGAGAAGGAATATGCGCGCGGTCACGTCACCGTGAACGGGATCGAAGGCTTCTGGGCGCAGCTCAAGAGGTCGATCAACGGCACGCATATCCACGTCAGCGGGAAGCATCTCCCGAAGTATCTCGGCGAGTTCGAGTACCGTCACAATCGCCGGGATCGTCCTGAGACGATGATTGGCGAGTTGATGACTGCTTTTCGCCGCTAGGCGGTTCACCTTCGGTCATCGCTTTTAAAAGGCGGTCGAAGAGTTTTGACGAAGTGTCAGACATTAGCTTCCTCGGGGAGTTTAACTTCGATTACCTTCGCTTCGGCATCCAAACCTTTACCAGTATGAAGTTCGATGGTGGCCAGAGTTGGCCAAATGTACTTCGATCTAAGTTCTAGCCCAAGCAGATAGGTTGTATGTTCGGCAAGCGGCATTCTGCGATTTTGAAGGCGTAGAAGAAACGGTTCCGGCGTAACGTTGTCGCTGATGTTTCTCGATAGGAATGTAAATCTGTAACCCTTTTGAGGGAGGGTTATGAAGCTTCCATTCTTGCCGGCGCGCATGACCTCACCAACAGACTGAACCCGCCCGTTGATCGCCATCCAATCAAGAAAGACAGAACAATCATGCACTGCATCGTGATGATCAGTGCAGACTTTCAAGATAATACTCATCTCATGAGCGGGTTGGCCGGAAATAGCCCCCTTATCACCCCTTGCTTTTGGAATTTCCGGCTTCAAGATCGCCTTTGGATATTCGTAACCCAGGTCATCTCCGCTCCCTGCAACAAGCTCCTTCTCACCTTCCTGACGGTTATATGAAAACGGTGACGGAGCGGCCGAAATAACGGACGCGGCCTCTCGGTCTTTTTGAAGCGCTTCATCGAACGCTTCAAAAAATTCTCGTTTTGGATCGGTCAGGCGATCTATTTTCGAACGGACGATTTGGTAGTCGTAGTTTCCGTCTTCACCCCGGCAATCAGACAACGCACGATCAATTTCATTCAAGTCAGACTCGGTTTCTGTAGTCACAGGTGAATGGTCGGTTCGTGTGCGCACGTATTCAAAAAGTGCGTAGTAGGCCACCCCTTGGAGGATGAGCAACCAACCCCACCAAGGCAAAAGCATCCCACTCATATTGTTGGAAACCCAAGGGACGAATCCTCCAAGCTTGGGCAACTCGAACTGAGAAGATGCAGCATCATAAACACCGAGGCCGCCAAACGAATATGTGAGCAACGCGACGCCGCGCTGCCGCCAAAGTGTTTTCCAAAACGAGAAGCGATCCGACATTCGTTGCCCATATCATCCTCCCGCACTTGTCGGAAGGGGATAATCGCCCAAGAATGGACTATCCGCGCCCGAGCCAGCCCGACAATTCGCGCCGCACCAGCGATTCGATCAGGTCCATTCCGGCGGCACCGTCGTTCAGGCAACTCAGCGTCGCGTACCGTTCTCCGCCCGCTTCCAGGAATTGCTCGCGCCCGCGAATCTCCAGTTCCTCGAGCGTTTCGAGGCAATCCGCGGTGAAGCCGGGTGCCGCGACGACGAGGCGTTTCGTCCCCGTCTTCGCCTCCGCTGCCAGCGTATCGTCGGTATAGGGCTCCAGCCACTTGGCGCGGCCGAAGCGGGACTGGAACGTCGTGTCGATGCGCAGGCGGGGATAGTCCTGTGCGAGCGCTTCGCCGAGCAGCCGCGCGGTCTTGCGGCACTGGCAATGGTACGGATCGCCGAGCAGGAGCGTTCGCTCCGGCATGCCGTGGAAGCTGAGCAAGAGCACTTCCGGATCGAAATCGAGTGTCGCCATCTGCCGTGCCGCGTCCCTCGCCAGCGCTTCGATGTAGGCCGGGTCGTCATGGTAGGGCGGCATGGTCCGCGTGGCCGGTTGCCAGCGCATCGTGCGCAGGGCATCCCCGACGGAGTCCACCACCGTGGCGGTCGTCGCGCCCGAGTATTGCGGGTAGAGCGGCGCCACCAGGATGCGGTCGCACCCCTCGTCCTTCAGCGCCTGCAATTGCCGCCCGATCGACGGATTGCCGTATCGCATCGCGTAGTCGACCCGGGCATCCTCGCCCAGGCGCGTCTGGAGGGCCCGGGCCTGTCGCCTGGTGATCGCCGCGAGCGGAGAGCCTTCCTTTGTCCACACCTGCTGATAGGCGTGGGCCGATTGCTTGGGCCTCGTATTGAGGATGATCGCGCGCAGGATCGGCTGCCAGATGATCGGCGGTATCTCGACCACGCGCGGGTCCGAAAGGAACTCCGCCAGGTAACGTCGGACGGACTTCGTTGTCGGCTCGTCCGGTGTGCCGAGGTTTACCAGCAGTACGCCGATCCGGCCGTGACGGATGTCCCGATGATCGTCCGGGCGGTGTGCGGTCGTGTCGGTCACAATTCCTCCGATAGCAGGGGAAGCCGACGAAAACGCAGGCCGGTTGCGGAAAAGAGCGCGTTCGCGAGCGCCGGGGCGGCAATGGCGACGCCCAGCTCTCCCGGGTCGGCCGGCGCGGCACCACTGCCGACGAAGGCGACGTCTATGCGAGGACAGTCGGCAAGGACCGGCAGGTTCAGCGCGGCGAGCCTGCCGGTGGCCGGGATGCCGCGCTCCCAGGTCGTCGAACAGCCGAGCGCGAGGCCGAGGCCGAAGACGATCCCGCCTTCGATCTGCTGGCGGGCGATGTCGCGGTTCACGATGCGGCCGATGTCGGCAACCGCCGAGATGCTGTCCACCCTGACGCCCGACTGGTCGCGCCGTGCCGTCGCCACGGCGGCGATCCGCCCCTCCCCGATACGGTGGCAGGCAATGCCCTGCCCGCTGTTGTCCACGCCTCCGCCCCAATTGGCGAGACCGGCTACGCGTTGCAGGCATTCGGCGAGCCGCAGGTCGTCGGAGAGCAGCGCCATGCGGTAGGACAGCGGCTCACGCGCCGCACGATGCGCCAGCTCGTCGACGAACGTCTCGGTGAAGAAAGCGGTGTACCCGTGCGCGTTTCCGCGAAGGCGCGAGGTGGGCAGCGAGATCGTTGCAGGGACGTGCTCGATCGCCATGTGCTCTATGGCGTAGGGCGGGATCGCGCCCTCCATCGCCAGCGCGTCGCCCTTGCCGGCGCTGTCCGCGATCGCCGCCGACGCGGTTGCGCCGTCGAACAGGCGATGCCCGAATTCGCGAGCGGTCGCCGGCATTGCAAGTCGCGCTTTCCAGCCGGTCACGTCGCCCGAAGCGGTGGTCCGGGCCGCCATGACCGCCGATACCGGCGTGCGCGGCCAGCCTCTCACGTGCTCCTGCCAGCGCGACCAGGTCAGCTGAACGGGCCGGCCTGCTTCGCGCGCGATCAGCGCGACCTCGATGGCATGGTCGTGCTCCAGCCGCCGGTCGTAACTTCCACCCGCGGGCATGGGATAGAGCACCACGTCGCGCACTCCGATCCCCAGCGCGCCGGCCGCGGCGGCGCGGGCGCGTTCAGGGGCCTGGGTTGCGATCCAGAGTTCGAGCCGGCCGTCCTCGAAGCGCGCAGCCGCGCTGGCCGTCTCGAGCGTCGCATGCAGTGCGGGCGCCGCGAAGTAACGCTCGGCCACGTCGAACTCGTCCGCAAGCACGGCACCGGGATCGCCCCGTTCGTGCGACCATTCCGCCGGGCCGAAGCGCAGCGCCTTTTCCAGCGCCTCTTCGATCTCTGCGCTGTCGGCGGCGTTCGAAACCGTGAATTCCGGCGCGATCCGGGCTAGCGCCTGATCCGCCGCCCACCACGAGGTTGCGACCGCCGCTAGCCAGTCGGTACCCTTCACCAGCTTCAGCAGGCCTCGCGTGCCGGCGGCCCTTGACGCTTCGAACCCGGCAAGGCGCGCGCGGCCCGCCGGTCCGTGCCGGATCGCTGCATAGACCATGCCGGGCAGCCGGACATCGCCTGCAAACTGGAAGCTTCCGTCCACTTTCGAGGGAAGGTCCACCCTGGGAAACCGCAGCGGCGCGCCCTCCGCCGGTTCTTCCGCTCCCTCGCCCGGAGCGACAGGGAGCAGCGGCGCGGGATCGGGGGGGTCGAAACTCGCCGCCCCGGGGGCAAGCGCGCCGAAGGACAGCCGCTGGTTCTCATGGACGATGAACCCGTTCTCGGCGCGGCATTCCTCCCAGGGCACGTCCCAGCGCTCCGCCGCCGCCATTGCCAGCATGGCCCGCGCTCCGGCGGCGGCTTCGCGCGCCGGCTGCTCGAAGGCGGCCAGCGACGTACCGTCCGCCGTCGCCATGAAGCGCGCACCCTCGGCCCAGCGACGCGTGAGGACGTCGTCCGCTTCTCCCGCCAGCGAAGGCAGGAAGGGCATCCACATCTCTGACCACCGGGCTGCAAGTTCGGTGTTGGCGTAATGCGCGCTGACCGGGGCGGGCTCGACGGCGATCTGTCGCCAGTCGGCCCCCATTTCGTGCGCGACGACCTGCGGGATCAGCGTCGTGATGCCCTGCCCCATCTCCAGCTGGGGGACAGCGACGGTCACAACGCCGTCGATCGCCACCTTGAGCCAGGCACCGAATGCAAGTTCGTTGCGACCGGGGTCGAGCGGCAGCGGCCAGTCGCGCGGTCGAAGCAGCCACGCGACGGCGAGGCCGCCCGCCGCAGCCCCTCCGATCAGCAGGCCCCGCCGCGAAACGTGCATCAGGTCTTCGCTTCGCCGGAGCCTTCGAGCCACCCGGCGATACGCCCTGCGATACGGGCGAACGCCTGCGCTTGCGGGCCCTCGCCCGCCGCCACGGGCCGGCCCGCGTCGCTTTCCTGCCGGATGGTCGTGTCGAGCGGGATGCGCCCGAGGAACGGCATTCCCATTTCGCGCGCCGCCGCCTCGGCACCGCCGGACCCGAACGGATCGCTGACGTTGCCGCAATGCGGACAGACGTACCCGGCCATGTTCTCGACGAGGCCGACAATCGGGATTCCCCCCTGGTCGAACAGGCTGACCGCGCGTGCCGCATCCATCAGGGCAAGGTCCTGCGGCGTCGACACGATGACCGCGCCCGCGGGCTTGAAGCGCTGCATCATGGTCAGCTGCACGTCGCCGGTCCCGGGCGGCATGTCGACGACGAGCAGTTCGGCATCGCCCCATTCGGCATCGACAAGCTGGGCAAGCGCGCTTCCCGCCATCGGCCCGCGCCAGGCGATCGCCTGGCCCGGATCGACGAGGTGCCCCATCGACAGGAGCGGGATGCCCCATTCGCTCGGAACGGGAACGAGTTGCTTGTCGCGCGCTTCGGGCTTCTGTCCCTCGTTGCCGAGCAGGCGCGGCTGCGAGGGACCGTAGATGTCCGCATCGACGAGGCCGACACGGCTCCCCGCCCGGGACAGCGCCACGGCAAGGTTCGTCGCGACCGTCGATTTGCCGACGCCGCCCTTCCCCGATGCCACGGCGACAAGCTTGCGCGTCACGCGGTCGGCGGTCATCGCCACGCGTACTTCCCGAACACCCGGCGCGCCGCGCAAGGCATCCCTGGCGGCAACCTCGAGCTTGTCCCGGGCGAGCCCTTCGAGACCCGACACATCGAGCACGAGCGTGGCGGTACCCTCGGACAGACGCGCGGATTGCAGCCTCCCCGTCACATCGTCGGGAAGCCTTCCGGAAACGTCTGCGGGAAGCTCGATAGTCATCGTTTCTCCTTGCCGGTGGCCCTCGCCGCGCCCCCTAGCAAGGAAAAAGCGCGCTTTGGCACTGTTTTTGTACGTCAGGCATTCCTATAACTGCAGGCATGAGACCATTCGGGAGTATTTTCACCAGCGGCGTGCTTGCGATGGCCGGTCGCCGCAGTCCGTGGGGTGGCGGGGACAAGGGCCGGAGAGCCGGAGGCGAGGGCGCTGCGGGCGATGGCGGGCAGGACGGTGGCGACACCGACGCCCCCGATCGCTCGTCGGGTCGTGGCCCCCGCAATCCCTGGCTGCCCTCGGGTGGCGACGCGGAGCCGCCGCGCCGTTCCGCCAGTATCGAGGACCTGTTCAAGCATCGCGGCCCGGAAGGTCCGCGGCGCGGGCCGGGCGGACCCAATTTCCGCATTCCGCAGGCACCCGGCGGGCGTAGCTGGTTTCCGCTGCTCGTCGCCGCGATCGTCGGCATCTGGCTGATCGTCAGCATGGTCCATCAGGTCGGCCCCAAGGAACAGGGCATTGTCACGACCTTCGGCAAGTACTCGCGCACCTTGCAACCGGGCCTCAACGTCACGCTGCCGTGGCCGATCCAGCAAGTCGATGTCGAGCCGGTGAGCACCATCCGCTCGTTCCGCATTCCTGAAGGCGCGAACGAAAAGCTGATCCTCACGGGCGACCAGAATCTCGTCGACCTCAGTTACCTCATCCGCTGGAACATCAAGGACCTGAAGCAATTCAAGTTCCAGCTTGCCGAGCCCGAGGAAACCGTCCGCGAAGTCGCCGAAGCCGCGATGCGTGCCTCGGTCGCCGAACAGACGCTCGACAACACGTTCTCGGGCGCGGGCCGCGCCGAGATCGAACAGCGCGTGCGCACCCGCATGCAGGCGATCCTCGATGCCTACAAGTCGGGCATCGCCGTCCAAGGTGTCGAGATCGACAAGACCGACCCGCCCGAACGCGTGGTCGAAGCCTTCAAGGACGTCTCCGCCGCACAGCAGGACGCCGATGCCGACGTGAACCGCGCGCAGGCATGGGCCCAGCAGGTCCTCGCGCAGGCCGAGGGTGAGGCCGCCGCCTTCGACAAGGTCTACGAGGAATACCGGCTGGCCCCGCAGGTCACCCGCCGCCGCATGTACTACGAGACGATGGAACGCGTTCTCAGCCAGACTCCCAAGACGGTCATCGAAGCCGATGGCGTAACGCCCTACCTGCCGCTGCCCGAGATACGCCGCCGATCGCAGCAGTCGCAGAACCAGGCGCAACCGGCGCAGCAGGGAGAGTGACCGCGATGGAACGTATCTGGGACCAGTACAAGGCCATCCTCGTGCTTGCTGGCGTGGTGATCCTCGCCCTTCTGGCAAGCGTAGTCATTGTACCCGAAACGCAGCAGGCCGTGGTGGTTCGCACCGGTGAGCCCGTTCGCGTCATCAACCGTTTCCGCCCGAACACGGCGTACGGCGAAACCGGCGCGGGGATGGTGCTGCGCATTCCGCTGATCGAGCGCGTCCAGCGCGTGGAGAAGCGCGTGATCGACCTCGACATGGAGCGACAGCAGGTGCTTTCCGCCGACCAGCAGCGCCTGCAGGTCGATGCCTATGCTCGCTTCCGGATCATCGATCCGGTCCGCATGGTCGAGAACGCGGGCACCGAGGAGCAGGTCGTCGCGCAGCTCCAGCCGATCCTGAATTCGGTGCTTCGCCAGGAACTCGGCCGGCGCACGATGGCTTCGCTGCTCACCGCCGAGCGCGGCGATGCCATGACCAACATCCGCAACAACCTCGACCGGCAGGCCCGTAACTACGGCGCGCAGGTGATCGACGTGCGCATCAAGCGGACCGACCTGCCCGACGGCACGCCGCTTGAGGCCGCCTACACGCGCATGCAGACCGATCGCGAGCAGGAAGCCGCGACGATCCGCGCGCAGGGCCGCAAGAACGCGCAGATCATCCGCGCCGAAGCCGAAGCGAACGCGGCCAGCACTTATGCCGATGCGTTCGGCAAGGACCCCGACTTCTACGATTTCTACCGGGCGATGCAGAGCTATGACCGCACGTTCGCCGAAGGGGCCGGGGAAAGCTCGATCATCCTTTCGCCGGACAACGAATACCTTCGCAAATTCCGCAATCCGGGGAACTGAGGCGAACCGACTACACCTGTCATTCAATCGCCGTTCATGGCTGAGGACTTGAATAGGACAGGCAATCCAGCGCGCCGGGAGCGGCGCCACGCAGGACAAAGGAACAAGAGGACGTGAAGCCCGTGCGATATGCTTATGGAGTAACCACCGCGCTGCTGCTTGGCGGCGCAACCCTTTCGCTGGTGACCGGCCTGCCCGCAGGAGCGCAGGTCGCCCAGAACGAAGACAGCCGGATGACGAGCATCACGCCGCGTGCGGGTGCGCCCGGCAGCTTCGCCGACCTGACAGAGCAGCTTGCTCCCGCCGTCGTCAACATCTCGACGCGGCAGCGCGTGCAAGTGAACAACAACCCGTTCGCGGGAACGCCGTTCGCCGACCTGTTCGGCGGCCAGAACCGCGGACCGCAGACGCGCGAGGCGCAATCGCTCGGCTCCGGGTTCATCATCTCGGCTGACGGATACGTCGTGACCAACAATCACGTCATCGTCGCGGACGGTCGTGGCGAGGTCGAATCGATCACCGTAACGATGCCCAACGGCACCGAATATCCGGCTCGCATGGTCGGCCGCGACGCCTATTCCGACCTCGCGGTACTAAAGATCGATGCCGGCAAGGCTTTGCCCTTCGTGACGTTCGGCGATTCCTCGCAGGCCCGCGTCGGCGACTGGGTGATGGCGATCGGCAACCCGTTCGGACTTGGCGGGACGGTCACGGCGGGCATCATCTCGGCCGTGTACCGCAACACCGGCCAGGGCGGGTACGACCGTTACATCCAGACCGATGCCGCCATCAACCGGGGCAACTCCGGCGGCCCTATGTTCGACATGCAGGGCAACGTCATCGGCATCAACAACGCCATCTTCTCCCCCACGGGAGGAAGCGTCGGCATCGGCTTTGCCATCCCGGCGGAGATCGCGGCGCCGATCGTCGAGCAGCTGCGGCGCGGCGAACGGGTCGAGCGCGGCTATCTGGGCGTGCGCATCCAGCCGATCACCGACGACCTCGCCGACTCGCTCGGGATCGAGCGCAATCGCGGCGAATTCGTCCAGGCCGTCGAGCCTGGCGGTGCCGCCGAGAAGGCGGGAATCAGGGCCGGCGACGTGGTCATCTCGGTCAACGGACGCGACGTGACGCGCGACCAGACGCTTTCGTTCCTGGTGGCCAGCACGTCTCCCGGAAGCCGCATCCCGATCGAGCTTATCCGCAACGGCCGCCGGACGACGGTGCGCGCGACGGTCGAGCAGCGCCCGCCCGACGAGCAGCTTGCCCAGCAGTTCGATCCTGACGACGAGGAAGGCAATCCCTTCCAGCAGGATCCCGAACAGCAGGGCGACGGCGTCGCCGAACAGTCGCTCGGTCTTTCGGTCATCCCGATGACTGCGCAGATCGCGCGCCAGCTCGGCGTTGGCAACGACGTCTCGGGCGTGGTGGTCAATGCCGTCGATCCGAACTCGGACGCTGCGCGCAAGGGCGTGCGCCGGGGCGACATCATCCTTTCGGCCAATTACGAGGACACCGCCACGGTGCAGGCGCTCGAGAACGCGATCCGCAGCGCCCGGCAATCCGAGCGCGACGCGGTCCTGCTGCGCATCCAGCGGCGCGGACAGTCTCCGGCCTACGTTCCTGTCAGGCTCCGCTGAGCGGGCGCTTCAGACGCAACAGTTCAAGGTGAACCGGGACGCGTCGCAGGCTCTATCGCCTGCGGCGCGTTTCCTATCGGGCGACGCGGCGCCTCGGCAGGCGGTCGGGTCGCCTCGGGCTGCCCCGCCCCGCGCGTGACCGAAACCCCGCTTGCAGAGCGAGGATCGGTTTGCCGCGAGCCCGGCGCGGGCGGTGCGGCGCGAAGGCCGGGATCGCGGGCACCCGTCGCGCGGTCGAGGAAATCGTCGCTTGCGGCAGGCGGCGGGCCGCCGGGTCCCGGATCGTCGGCATAGTCAGGCCGGTTGCGGTCGGGTGGCGGCGCGGCTCCGGGAGGAAGCGGCTCGTACTGGCCGCCGGGCTCGATCAGGTTGCCCTGCTCGTCGACGAAATAATAGTCGTCGGGATCGCCGAAGAGGAATTCGTCGTCCGGCTCGAGCTGCCAGTCGGGCAGCTTGAGCTCGGTGTCGAACTGCTCGACCGGGCGGTCCTTGACCGCGTAGCGCATGAAGGCCGCGAAGGCGCGGGCAGGTGCGCGCCCGCCCTGCAGGCCGGGTACTGCCCTGGCATCGTCGCGCCCCATCCAGACGCCGGTCGTGATCCCGCTCGAGAATCCGAGGAACCAGCCGTCCTTGTTCGAGCTCGTGGTACCGGTCTTGCCCGCTACCGGCCGGCCGATGTCGGCGGCGCGGCCCGTACCCGTCGCCACCGCCGATTGCAGCAGGTCGGTGATGCCCGCCGCGACATATTGCGGGACGAGCACTTCGGCTCGGCGGCTTTCGCGCTCATAGATCACGTCGCCGTCGGTCCCGGTTACCTTGACGATGCCGTACGGTTCGACCGAGGTTCCGTTTGCCGCGACCGATGCGAACGCGCGGGTCATGTCGATCAGGCGGACTTCGGATGCGCCGAGGACCATCGCGGGAAGCGTGCTGATCGGCGTCGTTATGCCGAACCGCCGGGCCATGCTGGCGACCGTGCCGAACCCGACTTCGTTGCCCAGCTGCGCAGCGACGGTGTTCTTGGAATAGGCGAACGCCGACCGGACGTCGATCTCGCCTGCAAAGCGCCCGCCCGAATTGCGCGGGCTCCAGCCATCGATCGTGACCGGCTCGTCGACGACCATGTCCTGCGGCGTGTATCCCGCCTCGAGCGCGGCGAGATAGACGAACAGCTTCCAGGCGGAACCCGGCTGGCGCACCGACTGCACCGCGCGGTTGTAGTTCGACGTCACGTAGTCGGTCCCGCCGACCATCGCAAGGACCGCCCCGTCGCGGTCCATGCTGACAAGCGCGCCCTCCGCGCCCTTGGGCGCGTTGGACTGCACCGCTGTCGTCGCCGTGCGCTGCATGCCGACATCGAGCGTGGTCCAGACCTCGATCGGCTCATCGGTATCGTAGGGCAGCAGGAGGTCGAGCTGCGGCAAGGCCCAGTCGGTGAAGTAGCGGACCGAATTCTGCCCTTCTTCCTTGGCGATCCTGACCGTGTCGAGATCGATCTCGGCGGCGCGCGCCGAACTGATCGCGCCGTTCGCCTCCATCACCTGCATGACGACCTTGCCACGCGATACGGCGGCGGCGACATCGGCGGTGGGCGAGTAGCGCGATGGCGCCTTGACCAGCCCTGCGATGATTGCGGATTCGGCGAGCGACAGGTCCGTGGCCGGGTGGCCGAAGAACTTGCGGCTGGCGGCATCGATCCCGTAGGCGCCGCCGCCGAAGTAGACCTTGTTCAGGTAGAGCTCGAGAATCTCGTCCTTGGAGAACTTCGTCTCAAGGGCCACCGCAAGGACCGCTTCCTTGACCTTGCGGCCGAAGGTGCGGTTGTTGTTGAGGAATATGTTGCGGGCAAGCTGCTGGGTGATGGTCGAGCCGCCCTGCCGCCAGGAACCGCTTTGCACGCGCACCCAGACCGACCGCACCACGCCGATGGGATCGACGCCGATGTGCGAGCGGAAACGGCGATCCTCGACCGAAACCATCGCGGTCTTCATCGTCTCGGGAATCTGTTCATATTCCAGCCACTTGCCGTAGCTGGGGCCGAGCGAGACGAGTTCCGTGCCGTCGCGCGCGCGCACGACGATCATTTGGCCGTTCTGGCTCGATTTCAGGGCGGAATAGGTCGGGAGCGAGCTGGCCGTCATGTAGACGGCGGTGCCCACGAAGATCAGCGCGAGGAGCGCGAACGCGGTGCCCCATATGAACAGGGATCGCAACGCGCGCCGCCAGAACGGCTTCTTCTCTTCGGGTTCGGGGGAGCTGCCCTTGCGTCGGCGGCGCCGGTTGGCGTCTGCTGCCATGTCTTTAAGAACTGCCCCCTGTGGCGGACGCAAGTCGTCCGAGGTCGGAATACACCTTGCACAGGCATTTGTAACCCATGCTTAACGGCGATGCGACGTCCGGAGCAGGGTCAGTCCTTGCAGGGCTCGAACTCGAGCGCGGCGCTGTTGATGCAGTAGCGCAGGCCCGTCGGGGCGGGACCGTCCGGAAAGACATGGCCAAGGTGCCCTTCGCATTTCGAGCAGACCACTTCTGTCCGCACCATGCCATGCGAAGCGTCGTTGTGCTCCTCCACCGCAGTGGCATCGGCGGGCCGGACGAAGCTGGGCCAGCCGGAGCCGGAATCGTACTTGTCGGAAGACTCGAACAGCGGCTGGCCGCATCCGGCGCAGCGGTACTCGCCCTCGGCCTTGTTCTTTTCGTACTCGCCGGTGAAGGCCCGCTCGGTGCCCGCCTCGCGCAGCACGTGGTATTGCTCGGGACTCAGGCGTTCGCGCCACTGGGCCTCTGAAAGCTTAAGCTTCTCGGTCATCGGATGCAGTCTCCTTCGGCACAGGATATGGTAGCGCGAAGCGTCTTCTCAAGCTTTCAGGCAGCGCGCGTCGTCGCGCGGTCGAGGAAGGAGGGAAGCAGGTGCAGGTAGACGCTGTCGGTCCATTCGCCGCCGACGAACCAGGTCCTTTCCATGCGCTGGACTTCGAAGAAGCCGAGCTGCGCCAAAAGCCGGAGCGACCGTTCGTTGCGCGGATCGACATCCGCCTCGACGCGCGGCAGGCGGTGTACATCGAAAGCGCGCCGCAGCACCGCGATCAGCGCTTCCGCCGCGTATCCCATCCCCCACGAATCCGGATGGAAGATGAAACCGACCTCGGGGAAACTGTAGAGGCCCGCCTTGCCGATGAGGCGCCCTTCCCGTTCGACGATGAAATCCTCGCCCTCACCGGGCGGGATGGCGATCATTCGTCCGAGCCACTCTTTCGTTTCTTCAAGATCGGAATGCGGGGGCGTGGACCAGTATGCAGTCGCACGCTCGTCCGCGAGGATCGCGTGCATCGCATCGAGGTCTTCCCAGCCCGCCGGGCGGAGGACCAGCCTGTCCGTTTGAAGGCGCATCCGGCGTGTTTCGCCGAAAAGGCGCGATCAGGCAATCGGTTCGACGATCAGCACCACGCCGTCGTGACCGGCGACGCGCAGGCGCGTGCCGGGAGCCGCGTCCGCTCCCTTGGCGAGCCATTCGCTGTCGCCCAGCCGCACCCTGCCCGTTCCGCCCTGGATAGCGGTGACGACGACAACGGTTTCGCCCATGATGCGCGCGCCGCGGTCGTTCATCTTGGGGTCGAAGGCCTCGATCGGATTGTCGCGCAGGTAGCGGCGGCCAAGGAATACGGCAGCGATCGCCAGCGCGGCGAACAGCATGATCTGCACGAAAAGGCCGATCGGAAGCAGCCAGGCGGCAATGCCGGTGATGATCGCGGCCCCGGCCATCCAGATCAGGAAGGTGCCGGGCACGGCGATCTCTGCCGCAGCGAGAAAGACGCCCAGCGCCAGCCAGATCCAGTGCGGGGCCAGATCGTTGATCCAGTCCATCAGCGGCTACCCGTCGGCGGAACGGTGGGCGACGATCCGGCCGGGCGGCGCGGCGGCGCTGGCGGTGTCGGCGCAGGACCGTCCGGTCCCTTGCCGAGCGCATCCTTGGCAAGCTCCCCGATCCCGCCGAGCGTGCCGATGAGCTGCGTCGCTTCGACCGGGAACAGGATGGTCTTGGCATTGGGCGATGTCGCGAACTTGGCGACCGCGTCGGTGTACCGCTGCGCGACGAAGTAGTTGATCGCCTGCACGCCCGAATCGGCGATCGCCTGGCTGACCATGTGCGTCGCGCGTGCCTCGGCCTCGGCCTCGCGCTCGCGCGCCTCGGCGTCGCGGAATGCCGATTCGCGGCGGCCCTCGGCGGCGAGGATCTGCGATTGCTTGGTGCCCTCGGCGCGCAGGATCTGCGACGCGCGGTCGCCCTCGGCCTCGAGGATCTCGGCGCGCTTGAGGCGCTCTGCCTTCATCTGGCGCGCCATCGCCTCGGAGATGTCGAGCGGCGGGCGGATGTCCTTGATCTCGACGCGCGTGATCTTGACGCCCCACGGCGAGGTCGCGTGATCGACGACTGAAAGCAGGCGCGCGTTGATCTCGTCGCGCTTCGACAGCGTCTCGTCGAGGTCCATCGAACCCATCACCGTACGCAGGTTCGTGGTGGTGAGCGCCATGATCGCGTTGTGGAGGCCCGACACCTCGTACGCGGCCTTGCCCGCCTCGAGCACCTGGAAGAACACCACCGCATCGACGCCGACCATGGCGTTGTCCTTGGTGATGATTTCCTGCCCGGGAATGTCGAGCACCTGCTCCATCATGTTGATCTTGTGCCCGACGCGATCGATGAACGGCGTAATCACGTGCAGGCCGGGGTCGGCCGACTTGGTGAACTTGCCGAACCGCTCGATCGTGTAGACGTAGCCCTGCCGCACGACGACAACGCCGGCAAACAGGAAAATCACCACGAGCGCGATCAGCGCAATGGCGAAGTAACCCATTTCGTACCCTCCTCACGAACCCCGCGCGAAATCTTAGCGCGGACTGTAGGGGGGGCAAGTAAATCCGGCGTAACCGGACCCGTTGTTATTTCCCGGTCACAATCCGTCGAAAAGCCGCATCATGGCGCTCCACGCCCGCTCCGCCTGTGTCGCGTCGTAGGCCGGGGAGTCCGCCACGCACCATCCGTGATCCGCCGGATAGACCTCTATCTCGGCCGGCACCCCGGCTGCATCGGCGGCCTGGCGCAGGATCGTCTTGTGATCGGGCGACTTCTCGTCGTCGTTGCGCGCGATGGCGAAGAGGTAGGCGGCTTGCGTGTCGTCGAGCAGCTCATGCGGGCTGTCATCCCCTTCCGCAACGAGACCGGCACCGTGGAACGAGGCCGCGGCCCGCACACGACCGGGGGCCGCAGCCGCCGTGCGCACGGTGAAGGGTCCGCCCATGCAATAGCCGTTGCTGCCGATGCCGCGCGCCTTGTCGACGCTTTGCTGCTGGTCGAGATAGGCGACGAAGGCCTTGGCATCGCGCGTGGTCGCGGAGGGCGTGATCGCCTCGCGCATCGGCGCGATCTTCTCCCTGCCCTCGGGCGTGCGCCATTCGGAGAACGCGCCGAGCACGGGGGCGGGCGCATTGCGATAATACTGGTTCACGGCGAGGACCGCATATCCTTGCGATGCGAGGCGGCGCGCCATGATCTTGAACACGTCGCGCAAGCCGGCGATGTCGGGCCAGAGGATCACGCCGGGATGGGCGCCCTGCGCGGGATGCACGAAGAACGCGTCGGCAACGCCGTCGCTCGTCGTTACCTGGACCGTCCGTTCGACAAGCTCGCCGCCATCGGCGGCGGTGCCGTTCGCGCCCGCGCACCCGGCCAGTGCCGCGGCAGCACCGAGAGCGGTAAATTCACGGCGGCTCAACCCGCGCTTGCGAAGGGCCTCTTCCTCGGCTTCGGCGGTATAGTCATCGCACATCGGCATCAAGCTCCTGATCGTCCCCGCCTTCACAGGCATAGCCGAGCGTCGCGGGCCCCGCCACCCTGCGGCAGCCGAAGCTCATTCGCCGTAGAAATTCAGTTCGATGAGCACGTTGTTGGGATCGCGGGTGAAGACCTGGCGCAGGCCGATCCCGCTGAGGTCGTTTGTCCGGAAGTCCGCTCCCGAAGCCTGCAGCCTTGCCACGATCTCCTCGTAGCCTGCGCAGTTGAGCGCCACGTGATCGATCGCCCCTGTCACCCCGCCGGGATTGGTCTGCCCGCCCGTCCGGTTCTCGCAGTTAGCGTCGACAAGGTGAAAGATCGGCTGCCCGCTCTCGTCCGCCATCCACTGGATTTCCTCGGGCGAGAGTGGTTCGGGCGGATTGCGCCGCTCGAGTCCCAGCACTTCCGCATAAAAGCGCACCGTGCCTTCGAGGTCCCCGGTCCTGATGTTTACGTGATCGAGCCTCTGTACCTGCATCCCCGCCTCCGTAGTGGTCAGCTTCTGAATACCACAGTCCGGTTGCCCGTCAGCAGTACCCTGTCCTCGAGGTGGAGCCGAACCGCTTCGGCCAGCACCCGGCGTTCGATGTCGCGCCCCTTCCTGACGAGGTCCTCCGGGCTGTCGGCATGCGTGATCGGCTCGACATCCTGATGGATGATCGGCCCCTCGTCGAGGTCCGCCGTGACGTAGTGCGCGGTCGCGCCGATCATCTTCACCCCGCGCGCATGTGCCTGGTGATAGGGCTTCGCGCCCTTGAAGCCCGGCAGGAACGAGTGGTGGATGTTGATACAGCGCCCCGAAAGCCACTGCGCCATCTCGTTCGAGAGGATCTGCATGTACCGGGCGAGCACGACAAGCTCCGCGCCGGTGCTTTCCGCGATGGCGCGAACCTTCGCTTCCTGCCCGGCCTTGGTGTCCCTGGTGATCGGGAGGTAGTGGAAGGGCAGGTCGCGGATGCTGGTGTTGGTCAGCGCCTCTCGCGGATGGTTGCTGACGATGGCGACGATGTCCATCGCCATCTCGCCGATCCGCTGCCGATAGAGCAGGTCGGCAAGGCAATGGTCGAACTTCGACACCATCAGCAGCACCCGGCGCGGCCGGTCGCGGCGTCGCAGGGTCCAGCGCATCGCGTATTCGTCGGCGACCGGAACGAAACTGTCGCGGATTGCGTCGCCGTCGCCCTCACCCGGATCGAAGGCGACGCGCATGAAGAACTCGCCGCTTTCGAGGTCGTTGAACTGCTGCGCCTCGAGGATGTTGCCGCCTGCCTCGAACAGGTGGCCGGCGACCCGCGCGGTGATACCGGGGCGGTCGCGGCAGGCCAGCGTGAGAGTGAGGACGTCGCCCAAGCTCGCTGTCCTCAGGCCGCGCGGCGACCGGTCAGCGCGGCTTCGCTTTCGGCGAGGAGCGAGGCGACGATCTGCGCCACCGGCTCTTCCTCCTTCACCATGCCGACCGACTGCCCGGCCATCAGCGAACCGTTCTCGACATCGCCGTCGATCACTGCCCGGCGCAGCGCCCCGGCCCAGTAGTGCTCGATCTGGAGCTGGGCCTCGGCCATCTCGATCCCCTCGCCGTCGAGAAGCCCGGCGACTTCGCGCTGCTTGGCCGAGAACGCCTCGGTCCCCTTGTTGCGCAGCGCGCGGACCGGAATGACGGGCAGGCGGGGATCGACCTGTACGCTGGTCACCGCATCGCGGGCAGAGGCGCGGAAGAACGCCTTCTTGAAGTCGGGATGCGCGATCGATTCGGTCGCGCAGGCGAACCGCGTGCCGAGTTGCACACCGCACGCACCCATCTCAAGGTAGCCGGCGATCGCCTCGCCCCGGCCGATCCCGCCAGCCACGAAGACCACATGCTCGCGGCCGAGCGCCGGGAGAAATTCCTGCGCGAGGACGCTGGTCGAGACAGGGCCGATATGCCCGCCCGCTTCCATCCCCTCGATCACAAGCGCGTCTCCACCCGAGCGGAGCAGTTTCCTGGCGAGCGCCAGCGTCGGGGCAAAAACGATGACTTTCGCACCGAATGCCTTGATCGCTTCGACGCTGCCCTTGGGAGGAATGCCGCCCGCAAGAACGACATGGCCTACCTCGTGCCGCGCGCAGACCTCGATCAGGTCGAACAGTTGCGGGTGCATGGTTATGAGGTTCACGGCAAAGGGCTTGCCAGTAAGAGCCCTGGTTCCGGCGATCTCCACATCGAGCAGTTCTGGCGTCATCGCCCCGCACGCGATCACTCCGAATGCGCCCGCATTGCTGATAGCGGCGACGAGATTGCGTTCGGACACCCACGACATCGCGCCGCACATGATTGCCCAGTCGCTGCCGAGGAATTCGGCGCCGCGCGCCATCAGGCGCCGGGTTTCGGGGTATTCGGACATGTCACTCCCTGCGGAAACGCGAACGTGAAACAGCGCTTGGGCCTTAGGGGCGCACCGCCGGGCAGGCAAGCCGCACATGGGTTCGGAGCCAAACCGAGAGACCTGCGTTACCGACGACGAAGCCCTTCGCAATGTAGAACCAAGGATACTCCATGAAGTCGAATTTCATCACCGCTCGCAATCTTCGCACCCTCCTCGTTGCGCTCGGCGGCGGGCTCGCCCTGTCGGCATGCGGCTCGCAGGAGCCCGCGCCCGAACCGGTCGCCCAGGCTTCGAGTGGCGTGCCGGACCTCGAGGAGGCGCTGGCCGAGGAAACCGCGACGCAGAAGCTCGAATCGTCTGCCGACATGCTGGCCTCGCGCATTGCGACGGGCGGCCTGAACAGCGCGCAGGTCGGCATCCTGCTCGACGACATCGAGCGCATGGTGGCCGATGCGGGTCCCGAACTGTCCGAGGAGTTGCAGACCAGTCTCCGCGAGGACCTTGCATCGGCACGCGATGCCGCCGAAGCGAAGGATCTCGAAGCCGTCGCCGAAGCCGCACGGGCGATGCAGGCGGCCATCGACGACACCGATGGTGCCGGAATGGAAGCGGTTTCCGAAACCGAAGCCTGACGCGAACAGCCGGAGCCATGGCGTTCCACGAGGCCTGGGCGCGCAGGTAGCGGCACCTGCGGGTGCATCCCCCGGCCGGCGCGCGATACGCTCTGTCGCGAGCAACGAAAGCCATCGGCGAGACGATCGCCGGTGGCTTTTCCGTGGCCGGCAGTCCTTGGCAAATTCCCCTCCTGCTCTTGAGAATTGATCGCGATCAATTTCCTGCCACCCCGGCTCCATTAATCGACACGCGGGGTTGTAATCGCGAGCGACTCGCATTAGCGGCGTTCTTCTATTGCAAATCATTCGCAACGAAGGGTGGGACATTTTGGGAAATTGTGGTTTTTGCAGGTTCGCAACCGGCGCATCGGCGCTTGTCCTTGCGGTGCTCGCGGTGCCGGCGGTTGCCGCCGAAAGCGAGGCGACGCTCGACGAGGACCGGACGTACGCACCGGAGAACATCGTCGTCGTCGGAAAGTGGACGGGCTACTCGGTCACCGACGGCTCGACCTCGATGAAGACGCCGACGCCGCTGATCGACACGCCGCAGGCGGTCACCGTCGTCACCCGCGACCAGCTTGACGACCAGAACATCCGCCAGCTTGGCGAAGCGTTGCGCTATGTCGCCGGCGTCTCGATGGAGACGGGCGAAGGCCACCGCGACGAAATCTTCATCCGCGGCCAGGAAACGACCTCCGACTTCTACCTCAACGGCCTGCGCGACGATGCGCAGTACTACCGCTCGCTCTATGACATCGAGCGGATCGAGGTTCTGAAGGGTGCCAACGCGCTCACCTTCGGGCGCGGCGGCGGCGGTGGCATCGTGAACCGCGTCAGCAAGTCGGCCGACTTCGGCGAAGGTTTCGTTCACGGCAACGCTTCGGTGGACACGTTCGGCGCCTTTGCGCTCGCGACCGACATCAACCAGCCGCTGTCGGACTCGCTGGCGGGCCGCCTCAACGCGACCTACGAGGAGTTCGACAGCCACCGCGACTTCTACGAAGGGCGGTTCTTCGGGATCTCGCCTACCGTTTCGCTCCGCCCGATCGAACGGACGCGGATCGTGCTCGGCTATTCCTATACCGACGACCAGCGCGTCACCGATCGCGGCGTCCCGTCGCTCGGCGGGCGTCCGCTGGACGATTACGACAAGACGTTCTTCGGCGATCCCGACTTCAACCAGGCGAGTTCGAAAGTCCATATCGCCCGCATGCGCATCGATCACGATGTGAACGACGCGCTCACGGTGAATCTGTCTGCGCAGTACGCGAACTACGACAAGGTCTACGCCAACGTCACGCCTTCGAGCACCGATGGCTCCACCGTGACGCTCGGCGGCTATCGCGATGCGACCATGCGGGAGAACTGGATTGGACAGGGCAACCTCGTGTGGCAGGGAAATACCGGTTCGATCGGGCACACCCTCCTCGCAGGCTTCGAAGCGATGCGACAGGATACGCAGAACTCGCGCAACGGCATCTCGTTCGCGACTGCTGGCGGCCCCGCGTCGAGCGTCACGGTGCCGCTGGCGCGTACAATCGCGCTGCCACCGGTCTCGCTTGGCGGTGTCGCCCGAAGCCGCGATTCGCAGCTAACCGTGCTTTCGGCCTACGTGCAGGATCAGCTCGAGATCGGCGACTGGCTGCAACTTGTCGGCGGCATCCGTTTCGAAAGCTTCGATCTCGAGACGCGCGACGTACTTTCGGGCACCCCCGGCGACCGCAGGGACGAGAAATGGAGCCCGCGCTTCGGCATCGTGCTGAAGCCGCAGGAATCGCTTTCGATCTATGCAAGCTATACGGAAAGTTTCCTGCCTCAGGCCGGCGACCAGTTTTTGATCCTCAGCCCCGGCGACACTGCCCTCGATCCCGAGAAGTTCGAGAACATCGAGGCCGGGATCAAGTGGGCGCCGCGCCCCGACCTGCTGGTCAGCGCGGCGGTCTTCCAGCTCGAGCGATCTAACACCACCGCGCCCGATCCCGACGGCTCGGGTCTCTCGGCGCTGACCGGGAAGACGCGGGTGCGCGGCTTCGAGGCGCAGGTCTCGGGCAACCTGACCAAGGACTGGCACGTCAATCTGGGCTACACCTACCTTGACGGCGAAATCCGCTCTGACACCGATGCGGCCCCTGCCGGAACCACATTGCAGCAAGTCCCCGAGCACCACATTGCGGCATGGATGCGCTACGACGTGACCCACCGGTTCGGCCTCGGCGGCGGGATCGTGCACAGTTCGAAGCAGTTCGCCTCGTTCAGCAACGCCGTGGTGCTGCCGGCATACACCCGCGTCGACGCCGCCGCCTACTTCGACCTGACCGACCGCGTGTCATTGCAGGTCAACATCGAGAACCTGTTCGACGAGGACTATTACCCGAGCGCACACGGCGACAACAACATCCAGCCCGCCAAGCCGCTCTCGGCCAGCTTCGGCGTTCGCGTCGAAATGTAGGATGCGGGCGGCGGCGTTCGAACGTCGCCGCCGCTACCGATCACGCCGCTTCGTCGCCGGCGTCGAGGCCATAGGCGGTGTGCAGGACGCGCACCGCCAGCTCGGTCTCGTCCTCGTCGATCAGCACCGATACCTTGATCTCGCTGGTCGAGATCGCCTGGATATTGATGCCGCGATCGGCGAGCGCGCGGAACATGGTCGAGGCAATGCCCGCATGGCTGCGCATGCCGACGCCGACGACGCTGATCTTGGCGACGCGGCTGTCCGCGATCAGGCGGAAGAAGCCGATGGCCTCCTTGCGCTCGTCGAGAAGCGCCTGCGTCCGCACCAGGTCGGCGGCCGGGACGGTGAACGTCACGTCGGTCTCGCCCTTGTCCTTGGCGATGTTCTGGATGATCATGTCGACGTTGATGTTGGCTGCGGCCAGCGGCGCGAAGATCGCGGCGACGGCGCCGGGCCGGTCGGGCACGCGCGTGATCGTGACCTTGGCCTCGTTCTTGTCGGCGGCGATGCCGGTGATGAGTTGGCTTTCCATGTCGGATCCTTCCAGTTCCTCGTCGCTGACGATCATCGTTCCGGGCAGTTCGTCCGCCGAAGGGGCGTCGTCGTCGATGAACGAGGACAGCACCTGCACGCGCACGCCTTCCTTCATCGCGAGGCTGACCGAACGCGTCTGCAATACCTTCGAGCCGACAGAGGCCAGCTCGAGCATTTCCTCGTATGTCACCATCGGCAACTTGCGCGCGCGCGCGACGATGCGCGGATCGGTGGTGTAGACGCCGTCGACATCGGTGTAGATGTCGCAGCGGTCCGCCTTCACCGCCGCCGCCACCGCGACCGCCGAAGTGTCCGAGCCGCCGCGCCCCAGCGTCGTCACCCTGCCCTCCGGCGCGATGCCCTGGAAGCCGGGGATGACCGCGATCTCGCCCGCCTGCATCGACGCGACGAGCGCGTCGGCGTCGATCTGCTCGATCCGCGCGCTCGCGTGCGCGTCGTTGGTGCGCACCGGCAGCTGCCAGCCGAGCCACGAACGCGCCTTGCAACCCATTGCCTGCAGGGTGAGCGCCAGCAGGCCGCTCGTCACCTGCTCGCCCGAGGCGACGACGACGTCATATTCGGCAGGGTCGTAGAGCGCATTGGCCTCTCGCGCGAAGTTCACCAGCCGGTCGGTCTCGCCGGCCATGGCCGAGACGACGACGGCCACCTCGTGCCCTGCCGCCTGCTGCTTGCGCACGATGTTGGCGACGCGCCGGATGCGCTCGGTGCCGGCCATCGATGTGCCGCCGAATTTCATCACGATGCGTGCCAAGGCAAGTGCTCTCCCTGCTGGAATCGGTTTGGGCGCGCTGTTAGGGGTGCTCCATGAGCAATGCAACCATTCGCCCCGAGGAAGCTAGCCATTTCGGCAGGCTCGCCGCCGACTGGTGGGATCCGAAGGGATCGTCCGCCATGCTGCACGAGCTCAACCCCGTGCGCCTCGCCTTCCTGCGCGAGGCGATCGACCTGCACTGGGGCGGCGACATCCGCGGGGCAAGGCCGCTGGCGGGCCGGAGCGCACTCGACGTGGGCTGCGGCGCGGGCCTGCTGTGCGAGCCGCTCGCCCGGCTTGGCGCAGCAGTGACCGGGGTCGACGCCGCGCCGGAGAACGTCGCTGCCGCCAGCGCCCATGCGACGGCGATGGGCCTTGCCATCGATTACCGGCAGGGCGACGTATCCGAACTGGCGCTGAGCGGTTTCGACCTCGTCTGCGCTCTGGAAGTGATCGAGCACGTCGCCGACAAGGGGGCATTCGTCCATGCCTTGCAGCAAGCGCTGGCGCCCGGCGGGCTGATGGTGCTCTCCACCCCGAACCGCACGCCGCACTCGCGGCTGTTCCTCGTCGAGGCGGCGGAGCGCACCGGGCGCATCCCGCGCGGCACGCACGACTGGAACGACTTCATCACGCCCGACGAACTGCGCGAGCTGCTGTCCGCCGCCGGCCTCGCGATGGACGAGCCCAGGGGCATCGCGTGGAGCCCGATCAAGGGCCTGCACCTGTCGGACAACCTGTCGCTCAACTACATCGTAACCGCCCGTCGGGCCTGAGGCGTTTCAGGCGAGCGCGGCTTCCCACGCCGCTTCGTCGAAACCCACCAGCACCCCGCCGGGGTGCTCGACGACGGGCCGCTTTATCATGCTCGGATGCTCGGCCATCAGCTCGATTGCCCGCGCCTCGTCCACATCGGCCTTCGCATCGTCGGGAAGCTTGCGCCAGGTGGTCCCGCGCCGGTTGAGCAGCAGCTCCCACCCGACCGTCGCCGCCCAGCCCCGCAGCTTCTCCGCGTCCACGCCTTCCTTCCTGAAGTCGTGAAACACATACCCGACCCCGCGCCCGTCGAGCCACTTGCGCGCCTTCCTGACCGTGTCGCAGTTGGGGATGCCGTATAGGTGTATTTCGGTCATTGCTTACTTCCGACCCTGCGATTCAAGCCTTCGCCGCCGACCGACGGCAAACGCTCCCAGAATGTTGCCTGATCCCGCAATCCGGCGTTTATCAGGAAGCGGAAAGCGCAAGTTTGCGAAGCAGCGCGCCTGTCGCCAGAAGGACAGTAAACAGGAATACGGCTTCCAAAGCGAGTGCACCGAAAAGAGACCGGTTCGCCGCGAGCGCGGGCACGGATATCGACCAGGCGAGGCCCAGCGCGAACGATGCGGCCAGGCCACCGGTGGCAACTCGCGTCAGGAGTTCCCAGCGCCGCAGCATGGCCGCGACGAATGCAGCCAGCCACAAAAGGCCCATCGCGACAAAGGCCACGCTCACGGTGGAATCCTGCGCGAAATTGCGGAAACCATTCGATATTCCGAGAATCGCCAGGAAGGCGCTGCCCAGCATGATCACGAAACTGCCGGCATTGACTTTGTTGAACATCACTTCCTCCATCATCGCGGTAATCGAAAATTCGGCAGCACCGAGCGCAAACTGATTCTTCTGGCCAGAGGGAACATGGCGAAACTCGGCGGCCATCGCGTCGATCCAGCCCTTGCGACTTTCCGGCGCAACGAATTTGGCAAGGGCCAGCATTGCGCGGGCAAATGCGGTCATCTTGCGACGCTCCAGGCCGGGTCCGGATGTCCGAACTCATCGAGCCGTTCTTCGGCCAATGCGCGGCCCTTTGCATTGAGTCGGTACAGATGGCGCCGAGGGCTCCCGTCGATCGGGCTGTCTTCCCATTTCGCCTCGAGAAATCCGTGATCGTTCAGACGGGCCAGGAGCGGATAGAGTGTTCCCGACGCCAATCCCGTACCGACGCAGAGATCATAACCGTGCGACCACTTTCCGGACCTTTCGGACAACACCGCCAGAAGCTTGATAGCTTGACGGGATGTGTGGGAACGCCGAGGCATTTCACAACTCTACCTATATCGAGTTTACCTGTCAACGATGATCCGGGCTTGAGGCATCGCCCCTGGCTTCGCTGACATTCCCGTACAGCTGAGGCTGGAAAAGCTCTTTGATAGAAACGGCGGTGTTGGAGGCTTCCCTTCCCGCCACGGTGAAGGATTGCGGCTGCCGGACATCGATTCTATCCGGATACGCGATGTCGCTGGAAAGTCTGCTGCACTCTGTCGAGGTTTCGCTCGCACTTGGAGCGATATTCGGCCCTATTGGTCGGCATCCTGTGTCCGAAATACACGACAGGGTGCATCGTGCTGTTGTTCGTCCCGATAGCGACGGGTATTCATGTGGACTGGTGGTTGCGCCGGACCCCCGCGAACCCGCGACCGTCGACAAGCGCCCTCGCTCTTTTCTTCGGCCCGCTCTGGCCCGGTCTCGGAGCCATAGCCGGATGCCATTCCGGAATCTGGCTCAGGATGCGCTTCGGCAAGGACGCATAGCTACATGGCCATGAACGGTTCGACCATACGCAAGCGGTACATCGTGACAGCTTTTGTCCTGATCCTGTCGGCAATCGCCTACGTTCTGGTTGCGCGCCCGATGCTTCGGTCTATGGGCGCGACGACGTACGGGCCACTGTCGTCGCACAGCAAGGATATTATCCTCGTTCACGCGGAAAAATTGCTGATGAATGTCCCGCCGCTCTCCGACCTTTCCGACGACAGCTTGCGATTCGTAGCGATGCCGTCCTTCGGAGACCGATGGATGGCGGTTTCCCTGTCCAGCGATGGATCGCGCGCGCTCGGCCACCTGGCGGTTCTGGACCGCAAAACCGGTAAGGTAAGCAAACGTGCGTTTCGACTGACCGAACCGGAATTCGACCGCTTTACGGCGGCGTGGGATGCCGAGACCGGCAATTACTGGGGCGCGTTGTCACTGTGGGCCGATGGAACTTCCCTGGGCTTCGAACGCAGACGCGGGAGCACGATAACGTCGGGCATCGGCAACTCGCCATGTCACTACGATGTTCTCGGCGATCTCGCAGCAGACCACATCGGGCCGCATGCCGAGGAACTGACCGATCTGAGCGTCCCGTACATCGACCGCTTCCTTGCAAGCGATCACTGCTGATGGCTTGCGCCTCCCATGCGGAGCCGGGCAGTCGGGACGCCCCGCCGTTGCTACAAGCGGCATTTCGATATGATGCGAATACCGCCGTCTCTAGTCGCGAAGAAGGACTATGGCTTCGGCGTCTTCGGAACGCGTTTGTGCGAACCAGTCCCGGGGGCTGACGTTCTTTGCCTCGAGCGAAGGTAGAACCGCTGTACGTGTGGCCAACAATTGCTCGCGAGTGCGAATGCGGGCGACGACGGGGCGCATCGCTTCACATGCCTTTGCTTGCTCTAGCTGCCAACGCCTTGTTCCTTTTTCCAGGTCGTCAGGTAGTGCATTGCGCACCAAGTCAATGAGACTAATAGACCCTGTCAACTGAAGCAGTCGATGGGTAGAATCCTCCTCTATTCGACGGGCGACACTGACCTCGTTGCAGGAGAGTAGCGATGCTATTCTCAAGCCGCTGATCAAGGCGAACGCCTCAAGAAAGGGATCTGCCGACGAATAATCGTCACGGTCTCTATCAAGCGCGATGCGAGCACGTCGGGAGAAAATCTCCTGCAATCCCGCTCCATCCTGATAGACGCGGCGCCAGTTGCTTTCGGCCCTACCCGAATCGGTAAGCAGCCAACTCTCCTCAAAAAGTTCGGCTAGCCCTCTGATCTCTCCAAGATCATGTTCGACTCTGTCATGCTGGACACGCTCGATTGAACTAAGAATTTGATCTAACCTGGTCGACATTTCATCGAATGACCGCTCGATCTGCTTCAGTCGAAAATCGATGAGCGCGAACCCGGCCACGGAGATGCCTATGCCCGCTGCAGAAAAGGCCAGATTAGCCGCCGCCAGATCATTGAGCGAACTCAACCCTTGCTCGATCCGGCCAACACCTCTTCGGATTATTTCGTTCTGCGAAATTTGTACTACTTCGCTTGCAACTTGGCCCAACAAAGCGGCTGGATTTCCAGTGACTAGGATATTGGCGAGAGGCGCAGCTTCTTGCAGGTGATAAGCTATCGATCCATTCGAATTTCTGATGACTGATCCAAACAGCTTAAGCGATTTATTTGCCAATCCGGCTCGGGCCTCAGGTGGGATGCCACGTATTAAAAATGGTGCGAGAGCATCGATCATGAAACTAGCCTCGCGTGGCTGGCAACTTCATCAACCATCAGGGCAACCTGGGAAAGGACGGACCTTGGGGCTTTTCCTTCTCCCATCCACGCATGGTCGATGCGTTGCGCCGCAGCTTGGCGGAGACGTGCGTGTACCCCTGCGCGGTCCCGCACCAGAACTCCTACATTTTCAGATGTTCGAGCGATCCTCTTACCGATTGTCCGTCCAAGATGACCGAGTTTTGCTGAAAGCCCCTCAGCTCTTTCCGATGATGATCTCGAATCTTCGATATCGGATTGTCGAAGGTTAGCCCCCTGCTCATCCACTGATTTGCACTCTGGAAAAGCGATCTGTTCAGTCGCTTCAATCATCGCATTGGCAAAGCCATCAAGTTCTGGATTAAGGCTCGAAAGCTTTTGAGCGGAATCCACCAGAATTCGTTTCAATGACATCTCGGTCCGCTCGAGCATTTGCGGATCGATGTACAGGGTTGCGAAGGCATCCGGGTCCCACAAGGCATCCTTGAAGCTTGCGAACGGCAATAAGGTTTCAAAATGCTCGCGGCTCTCGATGGCAGCCCGATTGATTTGTGCAGCTGCCGCAATTAGGATTTCGTCCCTCCATGCTAGAACGTCCTGGCGAAATTGAAGTGTGTCAATTTCCATCGATTTCCGGACCTTTCTTCCGCTTGCGATCGCCTCCCCCACCTCGAATATCCGACGCGCAGCATAATGACTATCAATGTCAGCGATTGCGGAAAATCCCAATCAATCCCCCTAAGAAAAGACCAATCGGCAACTCCGTGAATAGGACGCCGCCTGGTACCGCTATCAGTGTTGCTGCCGACACAAGGGCCAGGATGGTGGAAATCTTGAAGCCAGTTTCAAACCCGATGAGGAACCCGCATATGCCCGCAATGATTCCTGGTAGCAAAATTATCACCAGACGCTCTCCAATAAATCCGACGACACTTTTCAAATTTTCTAGAAAATTCAGGAAAACTCGTAGGGATCAGAATTCCTTTATTGCTTGCCTCTTTCGAAAGTCCGCGTCGCACCTTTAATCGGACGCTCAACCAAGCTGGTAAGCGACCTGCCAGCGGACCGGCAACCCATGGCACTCCTCGGCCCAAATCCGGATCACCGGCAAACGACCTTGTCGATGGACGTTCGCGTGTCTTGCTCCGCTTGCCGCAATCAGGCACTGAGCGATAGTCGTCGGAGAACGTGTGATGAAGGTTGCCTCGGCCATCGGTCGTAATTGGTTCTACGCGTTACTACCGCTATGGCTGATTGCATCCCTGGGGTTCCGGTCAACCCATCCCTGGGCGTCGCAACCGCAACTCGGCGAGGCGATCACCCTGTTTGACTGGTGCATATTCATCCCGCTGACCTTCGCCATCTGTTATCGAGGCATGTCGCGTCGCGCGCTGTTTCTTCGCGTTCTGGCCTTGATCTGTGGTGGCATCTGGCTGGCCGGAAAACTTGTTCCAGCAGATGCACAGAACCTGCTGCAAACTATGGGCGCGATGCGCTGGCTTGGTTTGTCGGTTGTTCTGCTGTTCGAAGTCGCCGCAATCGTGGCCATGCTGCGGATCGTTTTCGGTGCGACACCCGATCCGCGCGCCTTAACGGATCAGGGCATCCCGCCCATCGTGGCCAGGTTGATGATCGCCGAAGCGAAATTCTGGCGCTGGCTTTGGGCTTGTCTGACCGGAAAGTAGCAGGCTGTTTCAATAAAACCTGCCGGTCAGCTTACCACCCCAGCTACGGACACATGGATCACCCGGCCGCCCGCCACAATCCGTCCTCGAGCACCCCTCTCCCTACGGCCCCGCGCAGCACGGGTGCGAGCGCATCTTGCGGACCTGGGCCAGTGTCAGGATCTTGATCGTGGCGTTGTCGGCGGGGAAGGCGTTCATCAGGTTGCGCGGGTGCGCGTGGTGGACGGGAACGAAGGACGAGGTCAGGAGCACGTGGCCGACTTCGTGCCCCATGTCCCAGCGCCACGCCTCCTTGGCGACGGTGGCGGCTGGCCTGCCGGGCTTGTGCCCGCCGCAGCCGAGGACGCCGCGCATGCGGTTCACGAAGTAGACCTTCACGTGGTTCGCCGGGCACGGCGGGCCGAGGTTGTGGAGCTGGTCGTACTCGCCCGAGCTGATGTTCCAGTTGCACTGCTGGTCGATCCTGTCGAACAGCGCCTCCTGCGCGGGCGTCAGCAGCAGCGACTGCCCCTCGGCATAGCGGAAGTCGATCCCGTACTGGCCGTAGACGGTCTGCGCGTTGCGCAGGCTCTGCTCGAACGGCACGTTGGTCAGCGAGATGCTGCGGAAGTGCGCGTGCACGGTGTGCGAGGGGCGCCTAAACTGCGCATCGAGCGCGGCCATCGTGTTGCGGCCAACCTCGCCGTCCGCGGTCAGGCCCTTCGACGTCTGGTACGCGCGCACGGCATTCGCCGTCTCGGTACCGTAGATGCCGTCGGGGCTCATGCTGCCGCCGATCGATCGCGGCATCGCATGCCCCGCGTCGATGAGCGCGAACTGCACGAGGTGCACCGCCCGTCCCCGCGCACCGCTGCGCAGGGGAGGCGAATTTATCGCCGCTCCCCTGAGGGTGCTGCTCGTATTGAATCTTGCCGACTGTAGCGTCATGGATCGCCTCGCGTATCGATGCGATGACGTTCTGACAGTGCCGCCGTTCGGGGTCTTTTCCCTGCCCGCCGTCATCCCGGATGGAATCGAGCGACCCGCCATCACAATACCCGCAAAGTCGTCACGGCCGGATTCAATTCGGGGAATCGTTGCCCAGTTGCGCCGGGACGAGTTTCGTCACGATTTTTAGTCGTCTCTATTAAACCGGTGAACAACCGGGTCCTCGCAGCCGAAAAGCGTGTAGGACTGGTAATACTGCAGCACGCCCCGGCGCTTCGTCGCGGCGTGCTCCGCGTGGCGTCCCCATTGCCGCGCCGCCTCGCGCGTGTCCCACTCCGACAGGGCGACCACTTCGCCATCGTCGGCCACGTAGCTCTTGAAAGAGAGGTATCCCGGCTGCCGCGCGGAGAGCTGCTCCATCTCGGCCGCCTCGGCATCGTAGGCCGCGCGGTCGATATCGCGTCGCTTGCGGTTGCGGAAGACGACCAGGTACATGACCGCTCCTTAGAAGCAGGTCGCGACCGGCGACAGTGGACATTTGCCGCATTCCGCGACAAAGCCCGCCTGTCATGAGCGTCAACAGTTTCGGTCGCATCTTCCGGTTCACCACGTGGGGCGAAAGCCACGGTCCCGCGCTCGGCGCCGTCGTCGACGGGTGCCCGCCGCGCCTTGCCCTTTCCGAAGGGGCGATCCAGCCGTTCCTCGATGCCAGGCGGCCCGGCCAGTCGAAATACACGACGCAGCGGCAGGAGCCCGATGCGGTGCGGATCCTTTCGGGCGTTTTCGAAGGTATGACCACGGGCACGCCGATCTCGCTGATGATCGAGAACACAGACCAGAGATCGAAGGACTATTCCGAAGTCGCCGCCGCCTACCGGCCGGGGCATGCCGACTACGCCTACGATGCCAAGTACGGCTTTCGCGACTATCGCGGCGGCGGGCGGTCGTCCGCGCGGGAGACGGCGGCGCGCGTGGCCGCTGGCGCGGTTGCCCGGCTCGTGCTGCCCGAAGTCGAGATCCTCGCGTGGGTATCCCAGATCGGCGGCGACGCGATCGATCCGGCGAAATTCGACGCGGAGGAAATCGGACGCAACCCGTTCTTCTGTCCCGACCCGCAGGCGGCGGAGCGCTGGGCCGAGCTGGTCGACGTGACGCGGCGCGCCGGTTCCTCGATCGGCGCGGTCGTCGAATGCGTCGCGCGCGGCGTGCCGGCAGGCTGGGGCGCGCCGGTCTACGGCAAGCTCGATGCCGACCTTGCCGCCGCGATGATGGGGATCAACGCCGTCAAGGGCGTGGAGATCGGCGACGGGTTCGACGTGGCGCGGCTGACCGGCGAGGAAAACGCCGACGCCATGCACCCGGGCGAGCAGGGCCTCGAGTTCGAGGCGAACCATGCCGGCGGGATCGCGGGCGGCATCTCGACCGGCCAGCCGGTGCGCGTGCGCGTCGCGTTCAAGCCGACGTCCTCGATCCTCACTCCGGTGGCGACCGTGACGAAGACCGGCGAGGCTACCGAGATTCGCACCAGGGGGCGGCACGACCCGTGCGTGGGCATACGCGGCGCTCCGGTGGTGGAAGCGATGATGGCCCTCGTCCTGGCCGATCACAAGCTGCTGCACCGGGCGCAGTGCGGCGGCTGACGGGCTCGCCGGGGGCGGCAACGGTCGTCGTGCGCCTTTAATCGATTATACCGCTTACCGACTGGCCGACTGATTGGCACAGTCGATCAGGTCAATCGGACTTCCCCGCTTAAACTTTCATCGAGTGTCCCTATCTCGTTTGTCGTCAGTACCGACCTCAAACCTAGGAGAGACACGCAATGGGTATCATCGGATCCGAGATCAAACCGTTCACCGCAACCGCCTTCCAGCAAGGCAAGGACTTCTTCGACGTCAGCGATGCCGACCTCAAGGGCAAGTGGGCGGTGTTCTTCTTCTATCCGGCCGACTTCACCTTCGTGTGCCCGACCGAGCTCGAGGACATGGCCGAGCAGTACGACGCGCTCAAGGGCATGGACGTAGAGGTCTACGGGGTCTCCACCGACACGCATTTCAGCCACAAGGCATGGCACGACACTTCGGAGAAGATCGCGAAGATCAAGTTCCCCATGCTCGGCGACCAGCTCCACACGCTCTCGAAGAACTTCGACGTCCTGCGCGAGGAAATGGGCCTTGCCGACCGCGCAACTTTCGTCGTCGATCCCGATGGCGTGATCCAGATCATGGAGATCACCTGCGAAGGCGTCGGCCGTAACGCCAAGGAACTCGTCCGCAAGATCAAGGCCGCCCAGTACGTGCGCGCCAACCCCGGCCAGGTCTGCCCGGCCAAGTGGGAAGAAGGCAGCGATACGCTCGCTCCCTCGCTCGATCTCGTCGGCAAGATCTAAGCCCCGCAAGAGGGCGAGAACCCGAAGTCCATTCGGGTCGCAAACGCCGGTCCGGGGCATTGCTCCCCCTTCCGCCCCGGACCGGTTCCTGATTTGATTTTTCGAGGAATTCCGATGCTCGACGCCAACATGAAGCAGCAGCTGCAAAAGTATCTCGGCAACCTGCGCGAGCCGATCGAGCTCGTCGCTTCGCTGGGCGAGGACCAGAAATCGGCCGAGACGAGGGAATTGCTCGAAGAGATCGCCGGGCTTCACGACAAGGTTTCGGCAAGCTTCGACGGCAGCGACGATCGCCGTCCCAGTTTCATAATCCGCCGCGCCTCCGACGCCGAGCGCTGGGTTCGCTTCGCCGGCGTTCCGATGGGACACGAGTTCACCTCGCTGGTGCTCGCACTGCTCTGGGCCGGCGGCCACCCGCCGAAGGTTTCCGAAGAGGTGCTGCAGCAGATCGCCGATCTCGAAGGCGATTTCGCGTTCGAGATGTATTTCTCGCTATCGTGCCACAATTGCCCCGACGTGGTGCAGGCGCTCACCCTGATGGCGCTGACCAATCCCCGCATCACCGCGACGCTTGTCGAAGGCGGAGCGTTTCAGGACGAGGTCGAGGCGCGCAACGTCATGGCGGTCCCCGCCGTGTTCCTCAACGGCGAACCCTTCGCCAACGGCAAGATGGACGTCGAGGAGATCCTCGCGAAGATCGACACGAATGCAGAGGCGCGCGCCGCACAGAAGCTCGAAGGCAAGGAGCCTTTCGAGGTGCTCGTTGTCGGAGGCGGTCCCGCCGGCGCTTCGGGTGCGATCTACACCTCGCGCAAGGGCTTTCGCACCGGCATCGCCGCCGAGCGCTTTGGCGGTCAGGTACTCGATACGATGGGTATCGAGAACTTCATCTCGGTTCCCTACACCGAGGGACCGAAGCTTGCCGCGCAGCTCGAGGCGCATGTCGCCGAGTACGACATCGACGTCATGAACCTGCAGAAGGCCGAAAAGCTTATCCCCGCGAAGAAGCCGGGCGGCATGCACGAGGTCGTATTCGCAAACGGCGCATCGCTCAGGGCGCGCAGCCTGATCCTTTCGACCGGCGCGCGCTGGCGCAATCTGGGCGTCCCGGGCGAATTCGAATACCGCAACCGCGGTGTCGCCTATTGCCCGCACTGTGACGGGCCGCTCTTCAAGGGCAAGCGTGTCGCGGTGATCGGCGGCGGCAACTCGGGCGTCGAGGCGGCAATCGACCTGGCTAACATCGTCGGCCACGTGACGCTGATCGAGTTCGATTCGAAGCTTCGCGCCGACCAGGTTCTGCAGGACAAGCTGCGCTCGATGAAGAACGTCGACATCCTCGTTTCGGCGCAGACAACGGAAATCACCGGAGACGACGAGCGCGTTAACGGGCTGGTCTACAAGAACCGCGAAAGCGGCGAGGAAAAGACTGTCGAGCTCGAAGGCGTATTCGTGCAGATCGGGCTTGTCCCGAACACCGAATGGCTCAAGGATTCCGGGCTCGAACTGTCGAAATTCGGCGAGATCGTGATCGACGGTAAGGCCGCAACGAACATTCCGGGCATCTACGCCGCCGGCGATGCGACCACCGTGCCCTACAAGCAGATCATCATCGCGATGGGCGAGGGATCGAAGGCCGCGCTTTCGGCTTTCGACTACCTCATCCGCAACGAGTCAACCGACGAGATTGCGCAGGCAGCCTGATCAGCGCCTTCTCCTGAGAACGATGTAGAGCGCACCGGCCCCACCATGGCGCCGGTGCGCCTTTCGTATGGCAGCGATGTCGAGCGCATGCTCGCTCACCGCCAGCCAGTCCACGACCTTGGCCCGGATAGCGCCGCGCCGATGCCCGCGATCGGCGGCATCGCCCGGCCGCGGCCGCCCGGTGACAAGGAGCACGAGCCGCGCGCCCATCGCCTTTGCTTGCGACAGGCCGTGCAGCAGCCGCCCGTGCGCGGCGTCGAGCGATGCGCCGTGAAGGTCGAGGGTGAAGTCCGGTTCCACCAGTCCCCTGCCCAGTTTCCTGTCCCAGCTTGCGTCGAGGCCGCGCAGGTCGATGGGCGGAGCCTTTGATTGCGGAGGTGGTTCTGCAGGCCGCGGCGTGACGGAACGCGGTACCGCCTTGCGGGACTGAGACACGGCCGGTGCGCCGGCTACAGGGCGTTCGCCCCGCGGTTCCGGTACCGACTTGCCGGCGATGGGCGTCACCGTCTTCGCGACCCTTCGCCAGAGTTCCGCTTCCTCGCCCGTGAGCTTGCGTTCGGGCCGTTTCATCGCGCGCCGATGCGCGAAAGCGTTCCTTTCGGCAGCAGGATAAGCGCCTGTCCGCGACCGCTCATGCCGCCAGCAATCTCCCGCGCATCGGCGCCGGCGCCCCAGAAGGTATCGAAGCGGTTCGCGCCCTTGATAGCGCCGCCGGTATCCTGCGCGATCCACATGCCGTTGGCGCGCGGACGATCGAGTTCAAGCCAAACCGGTGCTCCGAGCGGTACGAAATTGGGATCGGCGGCCACCGAGCTTTCCGCGCGGACCGGAACGGAAAGCGCACCGAGGGGGCCGTCGCCGGTCAGTTCGCGAAAGAAAACCCAGCTCTGGTTCTCTCGCATCAGTTCACGGCCCTCGGCAGGTTTTTCACGGAGGTACTGCATGATGCCCTGCATCGAGCCGGGGTACTGGCCGGGGCCGTCGCCGAGCAGTCCGCGCTCGCGCATCACGCCACCGATGCCGGTATAACCGCGTCCGTTCTGGCCGGCATAGCCAATGCGCATGACCTCTCCGTCCGGACTGCGCAGACGTCCCGACCCTTGAATCTGGAGGAAGAAGAACTCGATCGGATCCGCCGCCCAGGCGATCTCGAGACCACGCCCGGAAAGCGCACCGTCCTCGATCTGGGCACGATCGAAGTAGGGCACGAAGTCCCCGCTTTGGTTGTACCTTCCGAGCGGCGGACGACCTGTCCGCTCGCTTTCCGGCATGTCGGCGGGCCACGCGCGAACAAGGTCTGACGGCATGCCATAGACCGGCACGTCGTAACCCGGTCGGCGGGTCCGCGAACCGGCGATCTCAGGCTCATAGTACCCGGTGGCGAAAGCCGTGCCGTCACCCACGCGGGCGGTCTCGAAGTAGCGGTTGAAGAAGCCGCGGGCATCGTTCGGACCCCATGTAGCGGCGGCGCCACATGCTTCCTGCCAGTCGCCGTTCCGAGTCAGTCCGCTGCGATCCTCCCGCGCGAGCAGCCTGGGGCAGCTTTCGCGAAAGGATGAGAGCGCCGCCGCCGCATCAGAAGCGCCGACAGCCAGCGAAGCGAACATCGGCCCCGGCGATACGCCAGCGAGCAATGCAGATCCCGGTTGCGGAGTCGGAGCGGGGATCGGGCCGGGGAGCGAGGTCTGCGGCCCGGGCAGCTGACCTTCCGGAATGATCCTGCCGCACGCCGCGATCAGCGCGAGTAACGCCAGCGTCGCGATCTTTCTGCCGAACCTCCGCACGGAGATCAGCCCTCGTCGGTCTCGTCCAGAAGCCAGTCGGGATCGGAGGAATTGACATTGCGAGAGAAGGTCCAGATGTCGACCGCCTCGATCGCGTCGTCGAGCGAGCCCGCGATCACGTTGCCGTCCTTGTCGCGCGTGACGGCGGCAATGTCCGAACGGAAGCGCATCGTGACGCGCGCCATGGGAGCATCATACGAAGCATCGACGATCGCCGCGTCCTCGACCCGGACCAGCCGGTTGTCCAGCGTCTCGCCCGCTGCCTCGCGAGCATCGATGGCGGCGGCGAAGCTGGAGTAGACTTCATCGTCGCAAAGCTCGCGCAGCTCTTCCTTGTCGCCCCGCCAGAACGCCTCGAGGATCATGCTGTAGGCAGTGCGCGCGCCTTCGAGGAACCCGAAGGCATCGAAGCGGCGGTCGGCCGCGGCGATCTCGCGCATGCCGCGATCGACGGCTGGCGACGTTACGGGAAACTCGCGATGACGAACGCCGGCAGGATGGTTCGGCGCTTCCGCAGATTGCGACGGCTGATGCGGCCGAGCCGCGCCGGGCGCACCCGGTTGTCCTTCGAAACGGCCCTGGATCGGCTCTTCCTCGTGCTCGGCACGGCGACCGAGCACGGAATACAGACGCAAGCCAAGGAAGGCTGCGATCATTGCCAGGATCACGATTTCGACAGTCACGCCATCATATCCATTGCTTCGCCCCAAGCGGCGGTTCAAACGTCATAACCTCAGATAGGTAGGGTTTACAAATGAACAACGCGTGAGCGACCGAAATGGCGAAATTTCCGCCGGTTCGAGCGGCAAAAACGCATTTCCGCCCAGAGTTTGTGCAAACCATGCTCCGCACTTTCAATTTGCGGCCACAAAGTCTAAGCGCGCGGGCCTGACAGTCGCAAGGGTAAGAGAGAATTCATCATGGCCGATGACGGCAACATCATTACCGATCTTAATCTCGGCGGGAACGGCAACGGAGACGACCAGACGCCGACTGCGGGCATAGTGATGCAGTACGTCAAGGACCTCTCGGTCGAGAACCCGAGCGCGCCCGAAAGCTTCCAGTGGCAGGAAACGCCCGGTCTCGACGTCCAGTTCAATATCGGCGCGAAGCCGGTTTCCGAGGAACTGCACGAAGTGGAGCTGCGGATGACGGCGACGGCCAAGACGTCGCAGGGCGTGTCCTACGCGGTCGAGCTTTCCTATTGCGGTGTCATTGGCATGCGCAACCTGGACGAGGCCAATGCCCACGCGTTCCTCTATGCCGAAGCCCCGCGCATCCTTTTCCCGTTCGCGCGCCGCATCGTTGCCGACGCGGTTCGCGATGCGGGCTTCCCCCCGCTGATGCTCGACCCCGTCGATTTCAATGCGCTCTACGTCCAGCAGCTTCAGGCCCAGCAGAACCAGGGCGGGGACGACACCCCGCCCGTGCCAACGGGCAACGCCTGAGACGTGAACGGCTGGTTCGCGTGAGCCGGTCCGGAAGGCGCGCAGGCGAATGAGCCTTGTCAGGAACGTCGGCACGATCGGCGGCCTTACTGCCGTCAGCCGCGTGTTCGGTTTCGCCCGCGACATCCTGCTGGCCCGTGTTCTGGGCGCGGGCGGCGTGGCCGACGCATGGCAGCTCGCCTTCCAGCTACCCAACATCTTCCGCAGGCTCTTCGCCGAGGGCGCGTTCTCGCAGGCCTTCGTTCCGCTGTTCAACCGCCACTACAAGGAAGAAGGCGCCGACCTCTCGGAGGCACGCCGTTTTTCCGAGGAAGTGCTGGCGATCCTCATTCCGATCCTGATCGTCTTTTCAGCCATCGCGTTGATCGTGATGCCGTGGGTCATGGGCCTCTTTGCCAGCGACGGGCTTGAGAACGACCGCGACACCTTCTCTCTCGCCATCCTGATGGCGCGCATCACTTTCCCCTACCTCGCCTTCATGAGCCTCGCGACATTGCTGGCGGCGGTGCTCAACTCGATGTCGCGCTTCGCCGCAGCGGCGGCCGCGCCGATCATGCTCAACATCTGCCTGATCACCGCGCTGGTCATCGGCGCTGGCATGGACGGCGGCGAGGAAGCCCGCGAGAAAACAGGGCTGATGCTGGCAATAGCAGTCAGCGCCTCGGGACTATTCCAGTTGCTCTGGCTCGGCTTCTGGGCTTGGCGTTCGGGTTTCAGCATGCGGCTGCGCAGGCCGCGTATCACTGCGGGCGTGCGCGAGCTGGGTATCCTCGTGCTGCCTGCCATTTTCGGAGCCGGCGTCTACCAGATCAGCCGCTTCATCGACCTGTTCTTCATCGCCACCCTGCCCGAGAGCTCGATCACCTATCTGGCCATGGCGGACAGGCTCAACCAGCTACCGCTCGGGATCATCGGGATCGCGCTGGGTACGGCGATACTTCCCTCGCTGTCACGCTTCATAGCCAACGAGGATGCCGGCGGCGCGTTCCGCCTGCAGAGCAACGCCGTGGAACTGGCGCTGTTGCTGACCCTGCCCGCCGCCATTGCGCTGTTCGTGTCGGGGAGCGCCTTCACGCGCGCCTTCTATACGGGCGGAGCCTACACGCTCGCCGACAGCCTGCAGACCGGCGCGGTGGTGTCCGGCCTGGTCGTCGGCTTGCCGGCCTACGTCCTCGTAAAGGTGCTCGTCCCGAACTTCTTCGCGCGCAAGGATACGCGGACGCCGGTCTACACGGCCGCGACGGGGCTCGTGCTCAACGTCATCGCGAACTTTATCCTCGTTCCCCGGCTGGGGGTCGTCGGGCTGGCGCTCGGCGGTGCCATCGGCGCGTGGACGAATTGCGGGCTGCTTTACCTCCTGCTCGTGCGGAAGGGATACTATCACCTGACGCCGCTCGTCGCCGGGCGCATCGCAAGGATCGCGCTGGCAGGTGCCGCCATGGGCGCGGCGTTGTGGTATGCCATGCCCTACGGCGCCGACTGGTACACCGGCTCCCTGCCCGAACGGGTTGCAGCCATTGTCGCGCTCGTGGCACTGGGCGCGGCGGTTTTCTTCGCCCTCGCCGCGGTGCTCGGCGTGCTTTCCCGCGAGACGATGCGCCAGCTTACCCGCCGCACCGGCTGAGAATTTCCTTCCAACGCGACGCCGCGCCGCTTATGGCCCGCCGGTTCCCGTCCTCCGTTCCCAGCCAGCAGAAGCTCATCCATGCGCATCGTCTCCGGCATCCAGCCTACCGGCAACCTGCACCTCGGCAACTACCTCGGCGCGATCCGCAACTGGGTGGCCATGCAGGACGAGGTGAGCGCCAGCGGCGGGCAGTGCCTGTTCTTCCTTGCCGACCTTCACGCGATCTCGATGCCGCACGATCCCGCCGTCCTGACGGCAAGCACGCGGGAGATGGTTGCGGCGCTCGTCGCATGCGGCGTCGATCCCGACCGGTCGATCCTGTTCAACCAGGCGCAGGTGCCCGCGCACGCGGAACTGCAATGGCTGCTCAACGGCACCGCCCGCATGGGCTGGCTCAACCGCATGACGCAGTGGAAGGACAAGGCGGGCAAGAACCGCGAGGGCGCTTCGGTCGCGCTGTTCACCTACCCGGTCCTGCAGGCCGCCGATGTCCTGCTTTACCAGGCCACCCATGTTCCCGTCGGCGAGGACCAGAAACAGCACCTGGAGCTTGCGCGCGACATCGCGCAGAAGTTCAACAACGATTTCGCGTCGGAAGAGGCGCCGGTCTTCACCCTGCCCGATCCGATCATTCCGCCCGACGCTGCCCGGATCATGAGCCTTCGCGACGGAACCGCGAAGATGTCGAAGTCCGATCCGTCCGACATGAGCCGGATCAACCTGACCGACGATGCCGACACGATCATGAAGAAGGTCAAGAAGGCAAAGACCGATCCCGAACCGTTGCCGTCCGAACCGAAGGGCCTTGGCGACCGCGCCGAAGCAGCCAACCTTGTCGGTATCTATGCGGCACTGACCGGGTCTTCGGTCGAGCAGGTGCTTCGCGATTTCGGCGGAGAAGGCTTCGGAAAGTTCAAGCCGGCACTGGGCGAAGTGCTGGTGGAACGCCTCGCACCGATCAACGCGCGATTCGTCGAACTGAAAGGCGACGGAGAGGCGCTCGACGCGATCCTTGCCAAGGGGGCATGGAAGGCCCGCGAAATCGCGATTCCCACCCTCGATGCGGCCTACAAGGCGCTCGGTCTCGTAAGGCTCTGAATAACAAAGAGCAATTCACCGCAGCATAGCCTCCATTCAACGGCTATTCAGCAGCCTTCGTTTACGGCATGTTCTCGTTTCGGAGAGGTTGGCCCTTTACGGTGGCCGCACGAGCCTCTCGATGTGGAGAGAACATGATGAACCTGAGCCTCAATTCGCGCACCGGCGCAATGAAGGTGGCGGTTGCGGCCTCGCTCATGCTTGGCCTTGCGGCCTGCGCCTCCCCGTTCCGCGCCGACGTCTCGCGCTTCCAGTCGCAGCTTCCCGCACCCAGCGGCCAGACTTTCGCAGTCGTGGCCGACGATCCCGCACTTGCTGGCGGCATCGAGTTCAATCGCTATGCCGACATCGTCGAGTACCAGATGAGCCAGGTGGGCTACACTCCGGTGGCCGATCCCGCCGACGCGCAGCTTATCGTGCGGTTCGACTACGGCGTCGACAATGGCCGCGAGCGAGTGCGCACGACCGGCTTCGGCCGCAGCCACTATTACTCGCCCTGGTACGGTTACAGCGCCTATCCCAGCTACTGGGGTTATCGCGGAGGCCCGTGGCATTACGGCTTTCACGATCCGTTCTTCGGCGGGCCGGAAATCAGCAGCTACACCGTCTACACCAGCGGGATCGACATGAAGATCGACCGCGCCTCGACCGGCGAGCGCGTTTTCGAAGGCAAGGCCGAAGCGCTGTCGCGTTCGAACAAGCTTCAGTATCTGGTTCCGAACCTGGTCGAGGCGATGTTTACCGGGTTCCCCGGAAATTCGGGAGAGACCGTGCGCATCTCCGTCGCGCCGGAAGACCGGCGCTGACAGGATTTCCCTGTACGGGAGTCTCCGGAAGGGCAGGAGTGCGAGCGCGCTCCTGCCCTTTTTCGTGGCTACTGGCCCGCCCGTGCCCGTGCACGCGCGACAACGGCCCTGGCGACCGCCTTCGAGCGCAGGCGCCGCTGCTGCAGGTCGAAAATCTAGTTGGTCTCGTCGAAAGCGGTGTCGGGCCCACGGAGCGTGGCATAGACGCTTTGCCAGTACGCCGCTTCCTGCTCGATGCACGAGCCGAACGCGGCCGTTGCCACGATTTCCGAACTTTCCACGGACTGAAGTGCCAGCGATGCCGCATTCCGTTCGACGCATGCCTGCCAGAGCGATAGCTTGTCCGGCTCTGCCGGCGCCGCCTGCGCCAGCACCAGCGCCGCTGAAGCGATCGATAATAGCATGCCGGTCCTTCCTTAGTTGCCGAGCGCCGCGACGCCTCCGGTAGAACCGAAACCGCCTTCGCCGCGCGATGTCTCGTCGAGCTCTTCGACGGGCAGCCAGCCAGCGCGCGTGACCGGCGCCAGGACAAGTTGCGCGATCCGGTCGCCGCGCCGGATCTCGAAAGCATCATCGCCGTGATTGATCACGATCACCTTCAGTTCGCCCCGATAATCCGAATCGATCGTGCCGGGCGTGTTCGGGACCGTCACCCCATGCCTGAGCGCCAGTCCCGAGCGCGGGCGTACCTGGATTTCGAACCCTGATGGTATCGCCATGGCAAGTCCGGTCGCGACCGCGTGCCTTGCACCCGGCGAAAGCGTCAGGGACTCGGCCGCAAGCACGTCCATCCCCGCCGCCCCGTCGGTCGCATAGGCGGGCAGTTCCAGCCCCTCGAAATGCGCGAGGCGCTTTACGGGAACGGGAACGTTTTCACTGGAGAGCATCGGCGATCCTTTCGACGAGGGCATATGCCACGTCGTTCTTGGGCAGTTCGGGAAGGCTTTCCACCCCGCTGGCGGTGATTATGTGGACGGTATTGTCCTCGCCCCCCATGACGCTTTGTCCGGGCGGGCCGGAAACGTCGTTCGCCACGATCCAGTCGGCGCCCTTTCGCCGGCGCTTTTCCTTGGCGTTGAAAATCACGTCCTCGGTCTCGGCGGCGAATCCGACAAGGAGCTTTGGCCGCTTGGGCAAACCGGCGACCGTCGCGAGAATATCCGGGTTTTCGGTAAGCAGGAGCGCGGGCGGCGCGGAACCGCGTTTCTTGATCTTTTCCGAAGCCACGTCACGCGTGCGCCAGTCGGCAACGGCGGCTACCATGATCGCCGCATCGGCAGGCAGGCACCGCTTTACCGTATCGGCCATCTCGAGCGCGCTTTCGACGTCTATCCGGTCGACTCCGGGCGGCGTGTCGAGATGCACCGGCCCCGCCACCAGCGTTACCCTTGCCCCTGCGGCCGCAGCAGCAGCCGCTATCGCGAAGCCCTGGCGGCCCGACGAGCGGTTTGCGATGTAGCGGACGGGATCGATCGGCTCGTGGGTCGGCCCCGCAGTCACCAGCACGTGCTTGCCGTAGAGCGGGCGATGCTCGGGGTCCTGCTCGAAATCGGGCTGGCCGGCGAGCGGATCGGCAGACTCCGCATTCTCGTCGTACGGTTCGGGCTCGCGCCCCTCGCCGCCCGATACGAGGTGATTGATCGCCTCGGGATCGGTCGGGGGCGCCGATTTCGCTCCACCCTTTTGCGACAGGAGCGGCCCCGACATGTCGAGCGGCGGCGCTTCTTCCGGCTCGTGGTTCCCGGAGAATTCGTCTTCCCCGGCAGGCTCGACTTCCGGTGCCGGCATCTCGCCGGTCAGCGCGGGGTCCTGCTCTTCGGCCTCCTCGAACGCGATGGCCTGCTTCTTCTTGCGCCCGCGCGAGATCATCGAAGCGACGAGGCCACCCAGCCCCATCCCTTCGGATTCGGGTTCCTCGGCCGCTTGCGGCTCGCCGGGCCCGACGAGTGTCGGTTCGGTCGGAAGCGGCGCCTGGGGCTGCGGAAAACCGGTGTCCTGACCCGGCAGCGGCGCGACCTCTACCGGATCGAGACCCAGCACCCAGGAAATCCGCTGCCAGACGGCAAGCGGTTCGGGAAGGCGGCCCGGACCGTATTCGCCGCAGGCCATCGCGCCTTCTTCAGGCTCCATCACGTCGACGCCCGCCGTTCGCAGCGTCTCGACATTTCGCATGGTCGAGGCGTGCTGCCACATGCGCACGTTCATCGCCGGGACCGCCATCACCGGCTTGTCCGTGGCGAGCAACAACGTCGTTGCAAGATCGTCGGCAATGCCCGCCGCCATCTTTGCAAGCAAGTCTGCCGTCGCCGGGCACACGACGACCAGGTCGGCGGCCCGCGAAAGCTGGATATGCCCCATCTCAACCTCGTTTTTAAGGTCCCAGAGCGTGGTGTGGACGGGATTTTCGGACAGCGCCGCCAGCGCCATCGCGGTGACGAACTTCGATCCGCCCTCGGTAAGCACGCACGTAACATCGCCTCCGCCCTTGCGGATGAGACGGACAAGTTCGCAGGATTTGTAGGCGGCAATTCCACCGCCTACGACCAACAGGATGCGCGGGCCCTCCATGGGCGTCCTTCTGCCCTCCCAGTGTTAGCTGTGCAATTACTTTACGGCGAGTGCGGAACTTGGCGATCCGTCCGCGTCCGGTGTGCCGTCGCGAGCGTCGCCGGCATCACGGGCCGAGCGGATCAGCGAGGCGATGGCGCGCGGCGCGAAGGCGAGGCCGATGAACATGGCAGGCGCGATCATTGCCCCCCAGTAGAAGTTGTCGGGCCGGCCGGCGAGCATAAACGCGACGCCGTAACCGAGGTAGAGCAGTGTGCCGAACTCGCCGGCGGCCGATCTCCAGCCCGCCCAACCGAAGACCATCAGGACGATGGCGGGGCCGGCGAGCCAGTGCGGCAGGAAGCGCAGGTTGCTGGAAAGCGCGACGTTGGACAGCCAGCCGGACATCCCGCGCATCACAAGCCAGGCGGGCGAAGGCCGGTCGCTGGGCAGGACCTGCTCGGCCACGATGGAGAGGTGCCACGAAAGCGCAGCAAGGAAGACCAGTACGAGCGCGGCCCAGGCGGCACCTTCTCTCCAGTCGCGGCGCCAGAACGCCATGGCTGCCATCAGCAGCACGAACGGCAGCGAGTGCTCGCGGATCGCGAGGGCCAGCGCGGCCACGGCAAGCGCAGCCCCCCATTTGCCGGGACGATGCAGGCCGAATGCCAGCGCCAGAAGCATCCCGGCCCAGAGTTCATGCAGTACGAAATAATAGCGGTTGAGCCCGAGCGATGCGCCGACGAACAGCAGGGCGAGCGCCATACGCCGGGTGCGTCCTTCGCACCCCGGCTCCTCGCCAAGGCGTCGCCACCAGACGATCAGGACCGCGAACATCAAAACGATCGCGACGCCCGTCTGACCGCCCTTCCCGAGGAAGGCATCGACATAGGCGAGGGTCGGGAGGCGCACGGCAAGGCCGGGCGTGACAGGGTAATGCGCCTTGCGATGCTCCTCGACGATGAAATCGTAGTAGTTCTCGCCTCGCTGGATGCGTTCTATCGCGGTATCGTAGAGTTGCAGATCGTCATCGCGGTCGCGCTCGGCTTCGCCGTCCCGAGGACCGGCGAGATTCTCGACGAACGTCTTGGTCGACACCTCCGACTTGCCTGCGTTGATCGGGACCATCGCGGCCACGAACAGCATCAGGAGGAGAGTGCCGAGCGCGATGCGCGCCGAAACCGGTGCCCAGTGCGCAAAGCGGTCCCAGCCGGGAAGGTCCGGGCGCGGCGACCATGGCGGCGCGGATGCATAGTCCACGCCATGCACGTCCTTCAGCCTGTGAGGCCCGCCTCGATCGTCGCCCATGCCGCAATACCCCCTGCCAGCGCAGCAAGGAGATATCCGGCCCATTGGTTAATTCGCGGTTTACGCTCCCACATCAGCTGGACGTCGGGCAGCGGAGGCTGGTCGGGCGCGCCGCCCTTCGGCGGGTATTTTTCCTCGATCCGGCGAACGAGATCGGGGAGCCGGAGGAGCGTGTCGAAATCCTCGCGGATACGATCGGCGAGAGCGGCTTCGGGGCCGAGTTCGTCGCGTATCCAGTTGCGGACGAAGGGCGCGGACACGTCCCACATGTTGATGCCGGGGTGAAGCGCCGTCGCGAGTCCCTCGACCATTACCATGGTCTTTTGCAGCAACAGCAGGTGTGGCTGCGTCTGCATGTCGAAATCACGCGTGATCGCGAACAGCCCGTCGAGCATCTGGCCGACGGAAAGCTCGCTGACGGGCTTGCCGCGCATCGGCTCTCCCACCGCGCGCAGCGCCGTCGCGAATTCCTCGACCGAATGATAGCTCGGCACGTATTGCGCCTCGAAATGGATTTCTGCCACGCGGCGATAGTCGCCGGTGGTGAGTCCGTACAGGATCTCCGCGAGCCATTGCCGCGCGCGACGGTTGATGCGGCCCATGATCCCGAAATCGATGGCGACGATGGTGCCGTCCGCCTGCACGAACAGGTTGCCCTGGTGCATGTCGGCGTGGAAATAGCCGGCATTGATCGCCTGCGTCAGGAACGCGAGCACCAGCCGCCTCGCCATCGCCGGCAAGTCGTGCCCGGCCGCCTCGAGGGCATCGAGTTCGCTGATCTTGATCCCGTCGATCCACTCGATTGTCAGCACGCGGCCGTTGGTTCGGTCCCAGTCAATGTCCGGGATGCGATAGCCCTCGTACCCCTTCATCGCCTGCGCCAGTTCCGAGGCCGATGCGGCTTCGCGACGCAAGTCGAGTTCGCGGTTGGTCCAGCGCTTCAGGTTCGCGATCACGGCGCGGGGGCGAAGCCTCGATGCCTCTCCGCCCAGTGCCTCGAGGTGCGCGGCGGCCCACTCGTAGGTTTCGATGTCCTGCGCGAACTTCTCGCGGATGCCCGGCCGCAGCACTTTCACTGCGACGTCGCGCCCGTCGATCGTCCTGGCGCGATAGACCTGCGCTATCGAGGCCGAACCGACCGGCTCGGTATCGAATTCGGAGTAAAGCGCTTCGAGCGGGCGGTCGAAGCTGAATTCGATCTGCTGGCGGATCTGCTCGAAAGGTACGGGCGGCAATCGGTCCTGCAGGGACAGCAGGTTGCGCGCCGCCTCCTCGCCGACGATGTCGGGACGGGTCGCAAGTGTCTGGCCCAGCTTGATCGCGGCCGGTCCGATTGCCCGGAACGCGGCGGAATAGTCCGGCTCCCTCGGTTGCCTCGTGCCGATCCTCGCCACCCGCGCCAGTCGCTTGACCGGCAGCGGGGTGTTGCGGCCCTCCTCGATGATCCGCAGCGCGCCGTGGCGGGCGAGCGTGCGGCCCCAACGGAGCAGCCGCGAAATATGCCGTGCTGGAGACGTCACGTTCCGGCTTCCTGCCCTCAGGCCTTCCAGCCCGAATGGATGGCGACGAGACCGCCCATGATCGGCTCCACCCTCACCTGCGAGAAACCGGCATCGCGGATCATGCCCGCGAATTCCGGCATCGGGGGAAAGCGGCGGATCGATTCGACGAGGTAGCGATAGCTTTCCTCGTCTCCTGCGATCACCTTGCCGATGCGGGGCACAAGGCGGTGCGAGTAGGCGTCGTAGACTTCCCTGAAGCCCGGCCACTCGGTCGTCGAGAATTCAAGGCAGAAGAAGCGCCCGCCGAACCTGAGCACCCGGTAGGCCTCGGCGAGAGCGAGGTCGATGCGCGTCACGTTGCGGATACCGAACGCGATCGTATAGGCATCGAACATCCGGTCGGGGAACGTCAGTGTCTCGGCGTTCTGGCGCGACCAGACGAGACCGTCGGTCCCCCGGTCGAGCGCGCGTTCGATCCCGACGTCCAGCATGTCCTGGTTGATGTCCGACACGGTGACTTCTGCGCCCGCGTCGGCCATGCGGAACGCAATGTCGCCGGTACCGCCCGCCATGTCGAGGATCGCTTCGCCTTCCTGCGGTTTCACGCGCCTGACGAAGCGGTCCTTCCAGAGCCTGTGCATTCCGCCCGACATTGCGTCGTTCATGACATCGTACTTGCGCGCGACGTTGGAGAAGACGGCGCCCACGCGCTCGGTCTTCTCCTCGGGGCTGACGTCTTCGTAGCCGAAGGAGACCTTGTCGTTCATGGACCCGGCTTTAGGAGACAATTGCCGCGCGGGCAAAGCCTGATAAGGCGCGCAGGCCATGCCCGAGCTTCCCGAAGTCGAAACCACCGTCAGGGGCCTTGCCCGCTATCTCGAAGGAGAGAGGCTTTCCCGCGTGACGGTCAACCGGCCGGACTTGCGCAGGCCCTTCCCTCCCGGCCTGGTGCAGGCGCTCACCGGGGCGAAGGTAACGGGCCTCGGTCGCCGGGCGAAGTACGGGCTCGTCCACACCGATCGCTACACGACCATGGTTTTCCACCTCGGCATGTCCGGGCGCTGGCGGATCGAGCCCGACGCGATCGAGAAGCACGACCACCTCGTCCTCGAAACAGCGAACGGCCATCGGCTCGCCCTGAACGACGCGCGCCGTTTCGGTTCGGTGGACCTCGTCGACACGCGGGAACTTGAGAACTGGCCGTCGTTCGCCGCGATGGGTCCGGAACCCCTTGGTCCCGGCCTGACGCCGGCTTACCTCCATGCCGCGTTCGACGGGCGGATCGCGCCCGTCAAGCAACTGCTTCTCGATCAGAGGATCGTGGCGGGCCTTGGAAACATATACGTGTGCGAGGCGCTCCACCGGGCGCGGATCGCTCCGGGCAAGGCGGCCGGACGCGTTTCGAAGGCCGCTCTCGGCCGGCTCGTTCCGGCGATCAGGGCGGTGCTCGACGAATCGATCGCGGCGGGCGGCTCGACCATTCGCGACTACGCCCAGCCCTCGGGAGAACTCGGCTATTTCGCGGCATCGTGGCAGGTCTACGGACGCGAGGGTGCCCCGTGCTCGTGTGGCGGAACCGTGCGACGCGAGGTCCATTCGGGCCGGAGCACCTTCTGGTGCGCGAAGTGCCAGCGCTGAACCTGCGGAACGCAACGGCAGATTCGGCACTACAATCCTTGACGATTTCCCCGACGGACGTTAAGGGCCGCGCTTTCCGGCGGGCATGCCCGCCTTTTTCGTCAAGCAATCAGGATTTCCGGCCGCAGGGCGGCCCGACAGAGGACAGACATGGCCAACACGCCGCAAGCACGCAAGCGCATCCGCCGCAACGAGCGCCGCGCCGACATCAACGGCAACCGCATCAGCCGCATCCGCACTTTCGTTAAGCGGGTGGAGAGCGCGATCGAAGGCGGCGACAAGGCCGCCGCCACCGATGCCCTGCGCGCCGCGCAGCCGGAACTCGATCGTGGCGTCGCCAAGGGCGTCCTTCACCGGAACGCGGCATCGCGCAAGCTGTCGCGGCTGACGAAGCGGATTTCCGCGCTCTGATCATAAGTGAACGATTCGGACACCTGGTCCGGTCGGTCGCGGTACGAAAACAGAACAAGGTCGGGAAGAAATTCCCGACCTTTTTTGCTGCGATGCGACAGTCATTTTACGGCAGTGCGGGAAACCGTTGAGTTTCCACGATTCGCCTTATGACCATTGTTAGTCGGGCAGTATATATTCCCTGTTTTCATAGACTTAGAAGAAATTCTACGGCAGTCTGCGGGGCTCTGGGTGTCAACGACTTTATTTCAGTTTTTTTGCAGCCGCCGCTCTTGCCCAGCGCCCTCCGAACGATAATCATTCGGTCTCGGTCGTAGCGGAATCGACCGTATCGTTTTGCAAGCAAACTGGTGATCGTGCCAAGGCGATTTGGTACGGTGGAGAGGTTTTGCCTGCGATATCAGATCGTTGCGCTACAAGCGGTTGGGTCAGATCGAACAGGGGCATAGGACAATGTCGGGGGCTTCAAGCACTGGTGCTTCGGGAAAGCAGCGTGTCGGCGCGGCAGATGGGAAGGCAAGGGTGACAAAAGAAAAAATGGAGGAGGATCAGGAGGCGCTCGACCTTGCTGCCGATTGGGCTGACATAAGCCAGGGCTTGCGCAAGGATCTCGGACATCAGTTGCACGGGCAATGGATCAAGCCGATCCAGCTCGGCACGTTCTGCAAGGAAACCGGAACGCTGGACTTGTTCCTGCCGACCGAGTTTTCGGCGAACTGGGTGACGGACCGCTTCGCCGACAGGCTCTCGCTTGCCTGGAAGATAGCCCGGCCCGACGTCAAGCACGTGCGAATCCTCGTCCATCCCGGTCGTCGGCTGCCCGAACTCCGGCTCGGCAATGGCGGCGACCTGCGCCTTCCGGCAAACGATCGCGACCAGCATGCGCAGGTTTCGGGCGGGCTCAGCCTCGGGGGCGAAGAGTTCGGAGCGATTGGGCAAGGCACGGTCGGGATCGATCCCTCGCTGACGTTCGCGACATTCGTGACCGGCACTGCGAACGTGCTGGCCTGCAATGCCGCACAGCGCATGGCCTCGACCGAAAAGCCGCAATTCTCGCCGCTTTATCTCAAGGCCGCGACCGGCCAGGGCAAGACGCACCTGCTGCACGCCATCGGCCATGCGTACCTTTCGAACCACCCGCGCGCGCGAATTTTCTACTGTTCGGCCGAACGGTTCATGGTCGAATTCGTACAGGCGCTTCGCCAGAACCAGATGATCGAATTCAAGGCGAGGCTGCGCGGCTTCGACCTGCTGCTCGTCGACGACATCCAGTTCATCATCGGCAAGGCCAGCGCGCAGGAAGAACTTCTCTACACGATCGACGCGCTACTCGCGGAAGGAAAACGGCTGGTCTTCGCCGCCGACCGCGCGCCTCAGGCGCTCGACGGCGTCGAGCCGCGGCTGCTCTCGCGCCTGTCGATGGGCTTGGTCGCCGATATGTCTCCGGCCGACATCGAGCTGCGTCGCAAGATCCTCGAATCGAAACTCAACAAATATGCCTCGCTCGACGTGCCGGAGGACGTGGTCGAGTTCCTCGCGCGCACGATCACGCGCAACGTCCGCGAACTCGTGGGCGGCCTCAACAAGCTGATCGCCTATGCGCAGCTAACCGGGCAGGAAGTCTCGCTGCAGCTTGCCGAGGAGCAGCTGACCGACATTCTTTCGGCCAACCGCCGGCGGATCACGATCGACGAGATCCAGCGGACCGTCTGCCAGTTCTACCGGGTCGACCGCACCGAGATGAGTTCGAAGCGCCGCGCCCGCGCCGTCGTTCGCCCGCGCCAGGTTGCGATGTACCTCGCCAAGGTCCTGACGCCGCGGTCCTATCCGGAAATCGGTCGCAAGTTCGGCGGTCGCGACCACTCGACCGTGATCCACGCCGTGCGGCTGATCGAGGATCTTCGCCAGCGCGACGCGGACATGGACGGCGACGTGCGCAGCTTGCTCAGGCAACTGGAAAGCTGAGCCGTTTGCGCCTAGGTGGCGGGCGATGAGCCTGCCGCCAGAGCGCCTCGAACGTTTCGCCCGACACATCGTCCTGCCGGAAATCGGCGGGGCGGGTCAGGTCGCCTTGTCGCGCGCTCACGTCGCGCTCATCGGTTGCGGGGGGATCGGCTCTCCCGCCTTGCAATATCTTGCAGGTGCCGGAATCGGCCGGTTGACGCTGGTGGACAGCGATACCGTCGACGTCAGCAACCTCCAGCGCCAGACGCTATACGATCCTGCCGGCCTGGAGCGACCCAAGGCGGAATTGGCGGCAGAATGGGTCAGGCGCTTCGATCCCGCTCTCGACGTCCGTGCGGTGACATCCCGGATCGAATCGCGGAATGCCGCCGACGTCATCGAGGGCGTCGATCTGGTACTTGACGGATGCGACAATTTCGCGACTCGGCTCGCTGTGTCGGATGCCTGTGTCCAATTACGCATCCCGCTCACCTCGGCTGCGATCGGTCGCTTCCAGGGGCAAGTCGCGAACTTCGCCGGGCACCTGTCGGACAGCGCCTGCTATCGCTGCTTCGTAGGCGATGCCTTCGATGCCGACGATTGCGACACGTGCGCCGAAGACGGTGTGCTCGGCGCTATGACGGGTATGGTCGGAAGCTTCGCGGCGATGCACGCAATTCGAATCCTGCTGGGCGGGATCACCGCCCTGGGCGACCCGCAGTGGGGGCGGCTCCACCTCATCGACGGACTGAAGCCCGGGATGCGCTCGCTCGTTATTGCCAAGGACCCGGAGTGCACGGCATGTTCAGGCCGCTAGGATCTCGTCGACCCACGGGGGAACCACTTGCGTCGCCGGGCCATGCCGCGATTCGTCGAACCACGCCGAACCCTGCGACGGTTCGAGATTGAGTTCGAGAGTACGGACCCCGAGGTCGTTGGCGTTGCGAACGAACCCGGCGGCCGGATAGACCGCGCCGGAGGTTCCGATCGACACGAACAGGTCGGCCTCGCGCAACGCCGCGAAAATCTCGTCCATGCGATAGGGCATTTCCCCGAACCACACGACGTCGGGACGCAGCGACCGCTCGCCGCAGTCGGGGCAGGCCGGACGCTCGATCAGCGTTCCCGTCCAGGGGGACCGGACGTCGCAAGCCGTACACCATGCATTGAGATGGGTTCCGTGCATGTGCACGACGCGCCGGGCTCCGGCGCGCTCGTGCAGGTCGTCGACGTTCTGCGTGACGATCATCAGGCCGCCCTCCCACTCGCGGTCGAGCCTCGCCAGGGCCTCGTGCGCCGCGTTGGGGTGCTTCTGCTGGATCGCCTCGCGTCGCATGTCGTAGAAGCGGAGAACGAGTTCAGGGTCGCGTTCGAAAGCCTCGGGTGTCGCGACGTCCTCGACCCGGTGCTGCTCCCAGAGTCCGCCGGCATCGCGAAAGGTATCGATCCCGCTTTCGGCGCTGACCCCCGCGCCGGTAAGGACCACGATGTTGCGGATATCTGTCATCGCGGCCATGAGACCAGCCTTCGAGGGAGACGGCAATGGCGCGAATCGGAATTATCGGCAGCGAAGGACGCATGGGGCAGGCCATCGCGTCCGCTGTTGCCGAGCAGGGCGAAGTTCTGGCGGGCGGCATCGACAAGGGTGGCGACGCGACGGCGCTTTCTGCGAAATGCGATGTTCTCATCGATTTTTCGAGCCCGGGCGCGCTCGAGGCGAACCTCGATGCGGCCGTCGCCAGCGGGACGCCGATCCTCGTCGGCACGACTGGCCTCGAAGAGCGCCACCAGTTCCTGCTCGACGCTGCGGCGGAGAAAGTCGCCGTGCTGCAGACAGGCAACACCTCGCTCGGCGTCACCCTGCTTGCGCATCTTGTCCGGCAGGCCGCGAGCAGCCTTGGCGAGGAATGGGACATCGAGATCGTCGAGACTCACCATCGCCACAAGGTCGATGCTCCGTCGGGAACGGCGCTTCTGCTGGGCGAAGCCGCGGCGCGGGGACGCGGCGTTTCGCTGGATGACGTGAGCGAGCGCGGTCGCGACGGAATGACCGGCGAGCGGCGTGACGGCGCCATCGGGTTCGCGAGCCTGCGTGGCGGCAGCGTCGCGGGCGATCACTCGGTGTCGTTCCTGTCCGACAACGAGCGCCTCGTGCTGTCGCACATGGCCGAAAACAGGGCGATTTTCGCTCGCGGCGCACTCAAGGGTGCGATGTGGCTCATCGGTCGGCAGCCTGGACGCTACGCCATGCCCCAGGTGCTCGGCCTTTGAAGAAGGACGACGTCTTCGAATTTTTCCGGCGGCTGGCGGAGGAAAACCCCTCGCCGGAAACCGAGCTCGAATTCGGCAATCACTATCAGTTGCTCGTGGCGGTGGTGCTGTCGGCGCAAGCGACCGATGTCGGCGTCAACAAGGCGACGCGAAAGCTCTTCGCCGAAGTGAAGTCGCCGCAGGATATGCTCGAACTGGGCGAGGAAGGCCTCAAGGAGCACATCAAGTCCATCGGCCTGTTCAATTCGAAGGCAAGCAACGTCATCGCGTTATCCGAAATGCTCCTGGCCGAGCACGGCGGCAAGGTGCCGGAGGATCGCGATGCCCTCGTCGAACTGCCCGGCGTCGGCCGCAAGACCGCGAATGTCGTCATGAACTGCGCGTTCGGGGCGGAGACCTTCGCTGTCGACACGCATATCTTCAGGGTGTCCAACCGAACGGGACTGGCAAAAGGCAAGACACCGCTCGCGGTCGAAAAGAAGCTCGAGAAAGTCGTGCCGCAGCCCTTCCGGCTCGGCGCGCATCACTGGCTGATCCTGCACGGGCGCTACGTTTGCAAGGCGAGGAAGCCGGAGTGCTGGCGCTGCCAGGTGGCCGAGTTGTGCTCATACAAGTCGAAGAATCTATCTGAAGATTAGTTAGAATAGTTAACGCGTTAGCTGGACTGCCCTAAATGGGCTAAAATTCCATGTTTTGTATGTGGAGTTTTAAGCCCATGCCGGTCTCCTTGAAGCCGCGGGATATCTATTTCGAGAAACGCCCTGGTGCACTTCCGCAACTGCGAAGGCACCCCGTACTTCGCAACTTATCTCCGTCCCTTCTTGAGGAGAAAGGCATCTGCCTTTTCGCTGGAGCCAATCGCCCGCTCCTGCTCCAGCTTATCGCTGCGCTGCCTTCGGAAGAGACGCAGGGTTTCATCCTGGCAGGGCCGCAATCTCTTGCCTCGCTCTCGAAATTCCCCGGTTGCAGGGGTCATCTCGTTGTCGATCTCGCTTCTGCGTCGAACGTGGATGCCCACAGGCTCGCGCGCATCGCTGGCGACAGGCCGGTAGTCGCGATCGGCGCCGACGACATCGGATGCGATTATCTGGACGAGCTCGCAGTCCGCGCTCCGATCAACTGGATTGGCGCGGATTGCCGCGAGTCGCGTGCGCTCCTCCGCGACAAAGCTGCTTTCACCCGGCTCGCTCGCAACTTGGACTTGCCGACGCCGGAAACAATGTTCTTCGCAGGCAAGTCCGGCATCGACACCGACGAAACTTTCGCGCGCCTGGGGGCACCGATCGTCATTAAGCCCACGAACATGGCCGGTGGGCATGGCGTCGTCTTCGTGGAAAACGAAAGGCAATTCGCCGACCGGGTACTCGGCAACGCAAACTATCGGTTCAGCCCACTGGTTGCGCAGGCGTTCGTCCCGGGGGTGGACATCGGCCTTGGCGTCCTCTCCGACCGGGGCCGCATGCTGCACTACAGCATTCAGGTGCGTCGGAACGGTCGGTTCGAGTTCGCGCACCATGAGCAGTTCCTGAGCGCGACTCGGGCGATCATAGAGCGCACGCGGTTCAGCGGTTTTGCGCAATTCGACGCCCGATTGTCGGAAGATGGACGCATCAGCCTGCTCGAATGCAATCCCCGAACCTGGTCCAGCCTGGGACAATCGACCTGGTGCGGCCTCAATTTCGTGAGCGCCGTCGTGGCCGCGGCGCGTTTGCGTGCCTCGTCGCAACCCACCTCACTGTGCAGTGGTATAGCGCCATATACCGGGGTGTGGTGGAGCGAAAACCGCTTTCGCCCTGCGGAGATTGTGCGGCTGAACCCGGAGCAGCGGCGACTGGCGCTGTGCGTCCTTCTCAACTTCGCGGTCAACGGCTGGCGAGACCGGCTGAGGCGGTGGCGACGAAAAGACGCGATCATGGTCGGGCTTGGCTGACCGCCCAGCCCGGTCGGAGTGACTAGACGTCGTCGTCGCTGACCATCTCGCCGCGATCGATCTCGTTGGTCATGACCGCAACGGCCGTCGTCACCGTGGCATCGCCGGTAACGTTGGTCGCAGTGCGCATCATGTCCATGATCCGGTCCACCCCGGCTACGAAGGCGATAGTCTCAAGGGGCACACCGACGGCGCCGAAAACCAGCGCCATCATGATCAGGCCCGCGCCGGGTATCCCTGCGGCACCGACCGATCCAAGCGTCGCTAGTACCGAGATGAGCACGTAGTCCGCGAACGACAGATCGACTCCGAAGATCTGTGCGCCGAACAGCGTCGCCAGCCCCAGGTACATCGCCGTACCGTCCATGTTGATCGTCGCGCCGAGGGAAACCACGAAGCTGGACGTCGAGCGACTGACCCCGAGGTTGCGCTGCGTACACCGCAACGTGACCGGCAGCGTGGCGTTCGACGATGCTGTCGAATAGGCGACCGCGATGGCATCGACCATGCCACGGAAGAAGTCGGCAATCGGCAGCTTTGCAAGGAACCGGATCATCGAAATGTAGACGACGCCTATGATCAGGAAGCAGCCGACGTAATTGAGTGCGACCAGCTTCGCGAGCGCGACGAGTGCGTCCTGACCCAGAGTACCGGCAACCCAAGCCATCAGTGCGAAGACACCGAACGGCGTAAGCTCCATCACGATCATGGTCACCTTCTGCATGACCACCGCCCCGCTGTCGAAGATGCGCGCTGCTGGATGCCCGTCCTCCTTCGCCATGACGATGCCGATGCCGATGAGGAGCGCGAAGACAATAAGAGGAAGCACCTGCGCATCGGCCATGACCTGCACGGGGCTTTCCGGGATGATCGAAAGAACCATGTCGACGGCGCTCGTTTCGGCGGGCTGCGGCGTCGGCCCCCGGTCTATCGCGCTGGTATCGACCCCTGCGCCCGGGGCGAAGAAGGTTCCGAGGCCTAGTCCGAGCCAGACAGCCAGTTGTCCCGTGACGACGAACAGCAGCAGGGCGCGCCAGCCGACCGAGCCCAGCTTGCGCAGATCGCCGATCGCGGCGACCCCGGCGACGATCGAGAAGAATATGAGCGGGACGACCAGCATCTTGATCGACTTGATGAAGAAATCGCCGATCCACTTGATGCTCTCGGCCCCCGGCCCCCAGATCACGCCGACGACGATGCCGAGAAGCAATGCGCCGATGACCCGCTGCCAAAGCGGTATCCTGAACCATTGACCGAACATGCCCTACCCCTGCCGCTTTCCCGTACTCTTGCACGCTCGCAACTGGGGCGCACAAGTCAAGCGCGCAGAGCATCTCCGGCGATGCGGGCATAGATCCGAGCGAGGATCTCGAGGTCCGCGAGTGCCACCGCCTCGTCGCGCTTGTGCATCGTCGCGTTGCAAAGTCCGAATTCGATGACCGGCGAAAGATCCTTGAGAAACCGGGCATCGGACGTCCCGCCACCTGTCGATAGGTCGGGCGTGATCGAAGTTTCCGCCTCGATCGCGCGAGAGACGATGTCGGAAAACGGTCCCGGCTGGGTCAGGAACGATTCGCCCGAAATGATTGGCGAGGCAAGGCAGCCATGCCGCTCAGCGATTTCCGTGACGCGCGCGGCGAGCGATGCTCCGGTATGCTGATCGTTGAAACGGATGGATATCCGCGCCTTCGCACCCGCCGGAATGACGTTGTGCGCCGGATTTCCGACTTCGAGGTCGGTGATCTCGAGGTTCGAGGCCTGGAACCATTCGGTCCCCTCGTCGAGTTTCAGCGCATCGAGCTCGGCGAGCAAGGCGACGAGGCGCGGTATCGGATTGTCTGCAAGGTGCGGATAGGCCACGTGCCCTTGCGTGCCTTGCGATTCCAGCCAGATGTTCACCGACCCGCGCCGCCCGATCTTGACCGTATCGCCCAGCCTGTCGATCGACGTCGGCTCACCGACGAGACAGAGATCGGGGATTTCGCCGACCTCGCGCATATGTTCGATCAGCGCGATGGTGCCATGGCGTGCCGGTCCTTCCTCGTCCCCGGTAACGACGAAGCTGATAGTTCCGGCATGTTCCGGAATGTCGCGAACCGCAGCGACCATCGCCGCGATCGATCCCTTCATGTCGACCGCGCCGCGACCGTAGAGCAAATCCCCGCGCCGCTCGGGAGCGAACGGGGCCGAGGTCCACCCGTCTCCGGGAGGCACCACGTCGAGATGACCAGCGAATGCGAAATGCCTGCAGCCTTCCGGCCCCTTGCGGATAGCAAAGAGGTTCTCGACCGGTCCGTCGGGAGGTTCGCCGGCAACGAAACGATGCACCGCGAAACCGAGCGGCTGCAGTTGCGACTCGAGACAATCGAAGACGAGGCCCTGTGCAGGCGTTACGCTCGGGCAAGCGATGAGCGCTTCGGCCAGTTCGGCCACGCTTGCAGTGCGGGATGCGATTTCGCTCATGGTCACTCGCCGTGCATATGGGCTATGCCGGGCGCAGACAAGCGATGGAGCGATGCCGGTGCCGAAGGTCGACCTTGACACGATCGAGCAGACGAACCGGACCGGCTATCCGCCCGAACACGCCGCGCCCGTCGCGGGCCGCTGGTACCGCCGGCTCGCTCCGGCAACGGGGCTCACAGACTTCGGCGTGAGCCACGTGACGCTGGAACCGGGAGCTTGGTCCTCGCAGCGACACTGGCACGACGACGAAGACGAAATCGTCATCATGCTCGCAGGCGAGGCGGTGCTGGTCGACAATTCGGGCGAGACGCTCCTCACGTCCGGCGACATCGCGGCGTTCCCCAAGGGTGACGGCAACGGACACGTTCTTCAGAACCGGTCGGACAAGCCGTGCATATTCGTCGCCGTCGGAAAGCCATCGGCAAGCGACTGCCACTATTCCGACATAGACATGCACCTGTTCGCCGAAAGCGGCGAATTCCGGCGCAAGGATGGTTCGGCCTTCTAGCCTGCAAGGGCTATTTGACGACCGGTGTCTCGAACTGCTCGATCACCCAGTCCTCTTCCTCGGCTGCGGTGATCCATTCCTGCATCCACTCGTGTTCCCAGACCGCCTCCATGTAGGCGCGCGCGAAGCCCGGCACGGGAATACCATAGGTCAGGAAGCGGCTGACGACGGGTGCGTAGATGATGTCGGCGGCACAGAAGGTCCCGAAAAGGAAGGGTCCGCCCTTGCCGAAGCGGGCACGCGCCTCGGCCCACAGGGTCATAATGCGGACGATATCGGCCTTGGCATCGTCGGGCACTTCGGCATCAACCACGCGGCGGCGGATGTTCATCGGACACTGACGCCGGAGCGGCAGGTAGCCCGAGTGCATCTCCGCCACCATTGAGCGCGCCATCGCGCGGGCATCGTCTTCCTTGGGCCAGAACCGGTCGCGACCGACCTTGTCGGCAAGGTATTCGATGATCGCAAGACTGTCCCAGACGACCGCTTCGCCGTCCCACAGGATCGGCACCTTGCCCTGCGACGGCGCGAGGTCGTCCGAACTCCGCTTCAGTTCGTCCCAGTCCTCGCCGTAGAGCGGCACGGTCAGTTCCTCGAACGAAAGCCCGGATTGCTTGCAGGCCAGCCAGCCGCGCAGCGACCAGCTCGAATAGTTCTTGTTTCCGATGATCAGCTTCATGGGTCGGCGTGCCCCTTTCGCCTTCGCTCTAGCCTCTCGGATTCAACTCGACAACGAGGAGACGCTCAGCCCTGCTTGCGATAGAGCATGATTGCCCAGCGCAGGTTGCCGTTTCTTGCGCCGTCGACCCAGAGAGAAAGTCCTGCGCTCATCTTCGCCACGAATTCATCGGGAAGCGCGAGTTCATCCTGGCGGGCAATCAGTTCCTCTCGCACCCTTGCATAGTGGTTGCCGAGTTGCTCGGTCAGGACCTCGGTTTCGACCTCCTCGAAACCTCGGGCAAGGAGACCGTCGCGATAGAATTCTATCGACGCGAGGTCGGGCAGATGGATGCGGTCGTAGATCGGTTGCAGCGCCGCCGTGTCGGCATCGGTCGCCTGCATCGGATCGTGAAAAACAAGGAGCCCGCCCGGCCCGAGAACGCGTGCCACCTCGTCGAGCACCGCGCTGCGATCGGGCGCATGAAGGATCGCATCCTGGCTCCAGGCTACGTCGAAAGTGGCATCGCCGAAGGGCAGGTCGTCGAACGATCCGTCCACGACTTCGACCCGGTCGGAAAGGCCGGCCTCGTTCGTCAACGCGCGATTGCGGTCGTTTTCGACGGTCGAAAGATTGAGGCAGGTAACGTTCGCGCCATGCTCGCGAGCGAGGACCCGCGCGGCACCGCCGTATCCTGCTCCGAGGTCGATCACCCGCTTGCCGGAAAGATCGCCGAGCTTTCCCGCCATGTGATCGACGGTCAGCCGGCTTGCCTGGCGGATATCGTCGGTCGTGTCGTAGAGACCGATATGGATGTCTTCGCCGCCCCAGATCGCGCTATAGAAGCTGTCGGCCTCCTCGCTGTCGTAGTAGTCGCGTGCTACCGCCACTCCTTCCCCTGCCTCAGACATAGTTCTTCTCCGCGACATGCACGAAAAAGTCGGGGTTCGCCTCTTCGGCCTCGTCCTGGAAGTCGCCGTAGGTCTTGATCTTCCGGAAGCCCGCGTCCTCCAGCAGGCCCCGCACGTAGTTCTTGCGCAGCGGGAACATGTTCAGGTTGTGCTTCGAACCGTCCGGGAAGCGGTACTCGAAACGGGCAAGCCCCTCGTCCACGTGAACCGGTTCGGCGACGACCTGGTCGCCGCAATAGTAATACTTGTGTTGCGTCGAAAAGCCGTGGTCGAGGATCGAATCGTAGTTGCGCTGATCGATGATGAGGATGCCGTCATGCTTCAACGCCGCATAGAATTCGGCGAGCGCCCGCCGCCGGTCCGCTTCCTCGAACAGGTGGGTGAAACTGTTGCCGAGGCAGATGATGGCGTCGAACTTGCCGTGGACGTCCTTGTTCAGCCAGCGCCAGTCCGCGTGAATCGTCTTGAGCACGACATCGTGGCGCATGCCGTTGTCGAATGCCTTTGCCAGCATTTCGGCCGAGCCATCCGCCGAAAAGACGCTGAAACCTGCCTTGAGCAGCTGGACCGAGTGAAAACCGGTCCCGGTCGCGACATCCAGCACGGTCTCCTTGCCGCGAGCCTTGAGCACATCGATGAAGAAGCGACCTTCGCTCTCGGCTCGCGAATTCCAGTCGATCAGCTCGTCCCACTTGTCCACGAAGCCGCGGATATACTCCGACACGTACTTGTCGCTCTCGCGGACGGCGACGGGGTCTGCACCGTAGTCCTGGAGGGTTTCCGGCGCGAACACGCCCTTCGTCGAAGATTCGATCATATTGCTCCCCATGGCAGAATGGCGCGGCACGACCCCCGGGACGCACTGAACGCATCCGGGCCTGAGAGCGCCGTCAAAGCTTGAACGAGCGACCTGCTAACAAAGTCGCCAACGCTTGGCTACCGCTTGTTCGCTGCAACGCGCAATGACGATCCGAATGCAGGCCAAACAACGCGCGATCAGCCGGCGGCTAACCCTTGATATAACGTCGAGATTTTGGAGATGCTACAAAATGATGACGGGCGCGATGATTTTCACAACCGAGACGACCAATTGATTTTCGATGCCGCTGCCTAAACCATGGCATCCTGCAATACAGCGGAACGGAGTTCCGAAATTCCCGTTTTAGTCTCTGACGACGATGAAATTATTATTGGAAACGCTGCAGAGTGTTTTCGCGCCTGATCCGAAGTCCTCGCAAGTACCGCGTCCAGCTCGCTCGCCTTGATCTTGTCGATCTTGGTAAGCACGATCCGGTAACCGACCGCAGCCTCGTCCAGCATGGTCATCATCTCGGCATCGACAGGCTTTATCCCGTGGCGGCTGTCGATCAGCAGTAGCGTTCGCTTGAGGACCGCGCGCCCGCGCAGGAAATCGCGCACCAGCCGCCGCCAGTTCTCGACGACCTTGGGCGGAGCCTTCGCGAACCCGTATCCTGGCATGTCGACAAGGCGGAACTGCAGTGGATCGCCGACATCGAAGAAATTGAGCTCCTGAGTCCGCCCCGGCGTCACGGATGTGCGGGCGATCGCCTTGCGCCCCGTCAGCGCGTTGAGAAGCGACGACTTGCCGACATTCGAGCGCCCCGCAAAGGCGATCTCGGGCACATCCGGATCGGGCAGGAAATTGAGCGACGGCGCGCTTTTGAGAAAATCGACGCGGCCGGAGAACAGCTTTCGCGCGCGCTCGGCGAGGTCCTCTTCGTCGGAGCTCACTTCGCGGCCTTGGCGGCTTTTTCACGCTCCCGCGCCTGCTCGCGCTCCTCGGCATCGCGCTGGGCCTGCTCGCGAAGCTGGGGATGCTTGCTGTAGAGATACTTCTGTTGCGCGATCGTCAGGATGTTTGAGGTGATCCAGTAGACCAGCAATCCGGCGGCGAACGGGGCCATGATGAACATCATCACCCACGGCATGATCGCGAACATCTGTTGCTGGACCGGATCCATCGGCGCCGGATTGAGCCGGAACTGCAGCCACATCGTCACGCCCAGCAGCACCGCAAGGAGCCCGATGGCGAGGAAGGAGGGCGGCGTGAACGGCAACAGCCCGAAGAGATTCAGGATCAGCAGCGGGTCGGGCGCCGACAGGTCCTTGATCCACAGCGCGAACGGCTGGTGGCGCATCTCGATCGACAGGATGAGCACCTTGTAGAGCGCGAAGAAGACTGGGATCTGCAAGAGCATCGGAAGACAGCCCGAAAGCGGGTTCACGCCCTCCTTCTTGTAGAGTGCCATGATCTCCTGCTGCTGCTTCTGCTTGTCGTCCTTGTAGCGCTCCTGGATCGCCTTCATCTTCGGCTGCACCGCCCGCATCGCCGCCATGCTGGCAAAGCCCCTCTGGGCGATGGGGAACATGACCCCGCGAACGATCACGGTGAGCAGGATGATCGCGACCCCGAAATTGCCGACGAGGTGGAACAGCGAGCGGAGCAGCCAGAAGATCGGCTTTTCGAACCAGAAGAACCAGCCCCAGTCGATCGACATGCCGAAGCGGGAGATGCCCCCGTCCTCGTACTGGTCGAGCACCGCGCTTTCCTTGGCTCCGGCGAACAGGCGCGTGATGCGTGTGAACTGCTTGCCGGAAGGCACGCTTACGTTTCCGTACAGCAGGTCGGCTCGGAACAGGCTGGAGCCCAGCGAGCGGAAATCGCTGGTGGCGCGGGCATCGCCGGGGATGAGGCTCGACATCCAGTAGACATCGGTGAAGCCCACCCAGTCGGTCCTGCCCGGATTCGTCACGACGTCCGCTTCGGCAACGTCATCGTAGTCCGTGCCGAATTCGACCGCGTCGTCGTATGTGCCGAGCGGCCCGGAATGCACGTTGAAGCTGTCGAGGCTCGCCGTGCGCTCGGTCCGGTTGATCAGGGCAAAGGGCTTTACGGTCACAGCCTCGCCACCGCCGTTGGCGACGGTCTGCTGCGCCGTGATCATGTAGTCTTCGTCGATCGAGAACTTGATCGAAAAGACCTGTCCCGAACCGTTCTGCCAGCGCAGGGTGACGGGCGATCCCGGTGTAAGCCGCTCGCCTTCAGCCACTTGCCAGACGGTGTCGGCATCCGGCGTGTCCGCCTGCGTGCCGACCCATCCGAACTGCGCGAAATGCTGCGCAGGCGTTCCCGAGGGCGAGAAGATGCGAACCGGTCCGCTGTCCCTGTCCTGCGATTCCCGGTGGTCGTTGATGACGAGGTCGTCGACAACCGCGCCAGTCAGGTTGATCGAACCGGAAAGGCCCGGCGCATCGACCGGGACACGCCCGCCGTCGGCAAGCGCCTCGGCCAGCGTCTTGCGCTCGGCAGCGACGTCGGCAGGAGCGGAAAGCCCGCCCTCGCGGCTCGCCTTCGGCGCATCGCCCGCCTCGCTCTTCTCGACTTGCTCGATCCGCTCGGTCGGGGTGTCGGACTGCGGATAGAAGTACCTTACCGCCGCATCCCAGCCGAACAGGACGAGGCCGATCAGCAGGACCGAAAGGATGAGGTTGCGCTGGTTATCCACGAAGCGATTCCGTTATTTTCATTCACGCGATGGGACGCCGGGGCCCCTCTAGGCGGTTCAGTCCGGCACGGGATCGTGCCCGTGACCTCCCCACGGGTGGCAGCGCAATAGACGCTTCACCGCGAGCCAGCCACCCTTAATCGCGCCATGTTTCTCGAGCGCTTCGATTGCGTATTGCGAGCAGGACGGCATGTAGCGGCAGGTCGGCGGTATTACGCGAGACGGGCCCAGTTGCCATGCACGGGCGACGAGGATGAGCAGCCGCTTCAACGCCTTGCCCTGCGCCGCCTTGGCGGATCGCCCTGACCCTTCGCGGCGCGGGCAAGCGCGGTGGCGAGGTCCTGCTGCAGGAGGTCGAAATCCCTTTCGATACCACCTTCACGGCCAATCAGGACGTGGTCGGAATCCGGGAGACCCTGCTCGGGCAGGATCGCGCGAAGCAATTCGCGAAACCGCCGTTTCATACGGTTACGCACGACGGCATTGCCGATCTTCTTGGTAACGGTGATGCCGTAGCGCATGCCGCATCCCGCGTTCGGGCGCGTCAGCAGCACGAAACCCGGCTTTGCATTGCGAAGCCCGCGATTTGCTGCAAGGAAATCCGCGCGCCGGGTGAGGACCGCGGGGCGCGCCGGATCACTGCGGGTGCTGCCCGCAGCCTCGTTCAGGCCGAAAGCTTCTTGCGACCGCGCGCGCGGCGAGCGCGAAGCACCTTGCGGCCGCCGGTCGTCGCCTTGCGGGCGCGAAAGCCGTGACGGCGCTTGCGAACGAGGCGGCTGGGCTGGAACGTGCGCTTCATCGAACTAAACCTTCAAATCGGACAGCGCCACGAAAGGCGCGAACAAAAAGGGCCGCCCGCAAAGGCGACCGTGATCAGACACGCGCCGTTACTGGAGGAGGGGCAGCGAGTCAAGGTCGGCGACGGCAACTTCCCGCCGGTCGAGCCTGACCCAGAGCGCCATTTCGGCAGCGTCCAGCCAGCGGGCATCGGCATGGGGAGCCGAATTGGTCATCGCATAGAAGGATGCCGCTTCTTCCGGACTCATCCCCATCGCGCGATAGTAGTCGAGATAGCGCCGGTTTTCGGGTGCCGCCATCCCGTACTCGGTGGCTTCCCTCCCTTCCTCGTCCATCCAGGCATGGACCGCGAACTCCGCTCCCTCGTCCGCGATCCGGCGGGCGCCTGCGAGGAAGAGTTCGACCGCGCCCGACCGGACCGAGCCGCCGGCGGGAACGTAGGTCGTCATGCCCCGTTCGCGGATCATGCGACCGACCGCCAGATTTGCAAGATCGTCTTCCGTTCCGGGACATTCGATCATCTCGAGCAGTTCGATCCCCGGATGCTCGGCTATCATGGCCCGGAAATGCGCGGGCGCGCTCGCTCCCGTCACATCGACCAGAGCCGCCCTGCGCTCGTCGAGCACCCTGAACGGGCCATACGCGGCAATGCCCTCCGGAATTTCGACCGGAGCGATGGCCACGAAGCGCTCGCCCCCGGCTGCGACCCACACCTCCCCGACGACGACTTCCTCGTAGACGACCGTCTGCGCGGACGCCGGCAAGGCCGCGAAAGCCACCAGGAAAGTCGCGAGGGCGAAAATGTACCGCATCGCAGTAAACTGCGCCGATGCGTCTTACCGGCATCCTTCACCGAAAGGTTAAGGTCGCGTTTGCCCTGCGCGATGCCGCACCGCGCCACTCGACACATCGCGCCGTCTCGGCCACAAGCCATTGGAATCACGGCAGGGGGTACGTCTTGGTCGCGCTGGTATCGACAGTGGCCTATCTTGGCCTGGAGGCGCGCGGCGTCGAAGTGCAATGCCAGGTGGCGCCCGGAATGCCCGGCTTCCACCTCGTCGGCCTGCCCGACAAGGCAGTTGGCGAAAGCCGGCAGCGCGTGCAGGCGGCGCTTGCCGCGATGGGGCTTTCGCTTCCGCCGAAACGCATCACGATCAACCTGTCGCCCGCCGACCTGCCCAAGGAAGGTTCGCACTACGATCTCCCGATCGCGCTTGCCCTGCTTTCGGCGATGGGAGTGGCGGACGCGGAACAGCTTGCCGATTTCGTCGCCGTCGGCGAACTGGCGCTCGACGGGCGCATAATACCGTCGCCGGGCGTGCTCCTGGCAGCCCTCCATGCAAGCGAGGCCGAAAAGGGATTGATCTGTCCGGGCTCGCAGGGATCGGAAGCACGCTGGGCCAGCGGCGTTCCCGTCGTCGCTGCGCCCGACCTGGTCAGCCTGCTGAACCACCTCAAGGGCACGCAGGTCCTCCCCGAACCGCCGCCCGGCGAAGCGGATCCGCATGCGCGCGGCGCCGATCTCAAGCAGGTCAAGGGACAGGAAACCGCCAAGCGCGCGCTCGAGATCGCTGCCGCGGGCGGACACAACCTGCTGATGATCGGTCCGCCGGGCGCGGGCAAGTCTCTGCTTGCCAGCTGCCTTCCCGGCATCCTGCCCGACCTCACGCCGGGCGAAGCCCTCGGCATTATGTAGCAAGCGCACCAACACAGTTACAGAGGCCCCGGCGATGATGGCGGGTGCCCCTATTTGCGATGCTGTCCGACTTCCGACTCCACAACGAGGGACGGATGGTGCAGGAAAAAGCCATGCCGACCTTCGCCAAATACTTGGGGTTACTCCTCAATCGAGCATCACAAAAATCGGTGCTGTTAACCGACCGCCTCACCATCATGATCGTTCCGTTCACGACGCTGGCCCTGTGGATGACTGGCGCGAAAATGACTGACTCGATCCAAGAGACGGTATTCGTAGGCGTCGCTATCACAGTGCTGGTAGTCGTCCTGTTACGGCTTGCGGCTGCATCGTATTTCGTATGGAAGGACGACCAAGGCGTTAAGTCGGAGCTTCGCACACAATTGGATGAACCTGAGCGTATGGGCTTTATCGCCATGCAGGAGTTTACAAGAGAAAGACGGAAGGACTTAAGCGATAGCCTGGGGCGTCTCGCCGCGATTGCAACTCAAACTCCGACAATGCGGGAGGGCATGGGTGTAAATAATCTCTACAAAGCCTTTGCTGATGTAGATGCACTTATTAGCCAGCTATCGTATGATATACCTGTCCGCATCTCTGCAATTCGACTTCGAAATCTATGTGCAGAAATGCTTTCTGGCACGCGACACGAAGATGAGCTTTTCTGGAGGCAGCGGAAAATAACGTTCAGAATCATTCATAAAGAAGATCTGGTAAATGATATTTTTTCGCTTCTAGAATTAGAAATACTATTAGAAGATATGGGCGTGAAGCCCTTAACAGAATCTCCCGCTCGGGAAAGCCCGATTGAAGAGGTTAAGGGTGCTTTGCGCTCTTTGGGTGACACGTACTACGATCCCCAAGTTCAAAAGCAGCTGCGAGAAACGTTAGCCTCGATTAAAGCTAGAGACGCACTTCGTTAGCCCCAATCGCTTCCAGACATTGTACAAAGAACACCGCCGTAAATTTGCCCCGGCTGATCTTATTGCGGATATTCGGCTCGGAGTCATGCACTCCGATATCGGCCAGCTTCCCGACAAGATCGGCATAAGTGACACCCCGGCGCTTGAGTTCCGCCTTGAGCATTCCCTTCACCCGATCTTCCCATTCCTTGTCCTGCGCGCTCGGCATGTAATCTCCTATGACGGCAACCATGCATTCCCCCTAATGTCGTTTGCCATCATATAGCGTGCATTTGCCATTGACAAGGATGCAATATGTCATCATAAAAGGTGCATAAGCACTGGAAACGATGACATGCAACACTTTCTCCTCTCCGCCGCCGCCCGCACCCTGAGCCTCAAGAAGGTCTATCAGATGGGCGAGGGCAAGGCTTACCAGACCTTCTGCGAACTCCGCTGGCCGGAAACGGAAGGGGAGGCGGTTTGCCCCAAGTGCGGCTGCGTCGAGACCTACAACATCAGCACCCGCCGCAAGTTCAAGTGCGTTGCCTGCCATCACCAGTTTTCGGTGACGAGCGGCACGATCTTTGCCTCGCGCAAGATGAGCTTCACCGACCTGCTGGCCGCTATCGTGATCTTCGTGAACGGCGCAAAGGGCGTTTCCGCGCTCCAGATGAGCCGCGACCTCGACGTGCAATACAAGACTGCCTTCGTCCTGGCGCACAAGCTGCGCGAGGCGATGCAGGCTGAGCAGGCCACCGCCAAGCTCGACGGGATCATTGAAATCGACGGTGCATACTTCGGCGGCCATGTCCGGCAGGAAAACCACAAGGCCGATCGCAAGGATCGTCGCCTTGCCATGAACCAGACAGGCAAGCGCCAGTGCGTAGTCGTGATGCGCGAGCGCGGCGGCAGTGCGCTGCCTTTCGTCGTGCGTCACGAAGGTGATGCCGTTCCCTATGTCCGCGATCATGTCGGCACGCTCGCAACGCTTCATGCGGACGAGGCAAGCTCATGGGACGTGCTTCATGCCGGTTGGCAGACTTGGCGCATCAACCACTCGGTCGCCTTCTCGGACGAGGGTGCTTGTACCAATCAGGCCGAAAGCTATTTCAGCCGTCTTCGCCGGATGGAAGTCGGAACGCATCACCATATCGCTGGCCCATATCTGCGCAGCTACGCGGGCGAAGCTGCATGGCGCGAGGACAACCGTCGCGTTGATAACGGTTCGCAGGCGATGCTGGTGGCCGGGGCTGCTATGGCGTCTGGGGTGTCGCGCCAGTGGGCGGGGTATTGGCAGCGTTAAGGCAAAAAGGCCCGGCATGGGCCGGGCCTTTCCGTTTACCTTTGGCCGCTGGGCGGGTCTCCACCTGTGTCCGAAAACACAGGACGAGCGAAGAGCTCGGTGGAATTTCAGAACACGCGCCCTGCAAAGCAGATCGTGGTGGCACGTGCGCCGCTTCCAAAACCGTAATAGGCGACTAGCCATAATAATGCAAGAATCTCGATTGGAGGCAGCGAATCGTGACTGCCTCCATACCTTACGAGAGACCCGGGAGGGACTTGAACCCTCGCGCCCCACGATGGGCGACCTCCGCTTTCCAGACGGGTGCGTTAACCAACTCCGCCACCGGGCCAAAGGCAGGAGTTCTATAGTAGAACGCGCCAGGAAAAGGCAAGCGCCCATTTCATAGGATTTTTCCTTTTGCGCCATAAATAATGATAAATGTATCTTTGGAACAAAGAATGAAAGTGGCGGATTCTTGCGGCATTGCATTGACTCAGGCGACTATTAGAATTAACGGCCTAAGCCGTTAATTTCGGATGCCCAGTGATTCGGAATTGTCTGCGGAATGGCTCAATACTGTGCATAACCTGTCGGCCCGAACCGAGTTCACTCTACTCCTAGCGCTCTGGCTGATCGGCGTCGGCAGTCTGGCCTGTCAGGCCGTGTTCGGATAATCTGCACACAGCCCCGGCCCGCCTTCCAATGCCGGATCGCCCAACGTCATCGACGCGGCACCGCTGATCTACGATCAGGAGTTGGGGCTACAATCTCCCAAAGCTGATAATTCCCCGGCCCCTCGGTCGATTCAACCAGCCCCTTCTCCCTCTGGTGCCGCAAGGCACTCCCTACGCGCCGAACCATGAGCGGCAGCAGCTTCCGGTCGCCTGCGTCCAGACCGCGCTCCAGGATCATCTGAGCGGCTATCTCGCGCGTTGTCAGGGGATCGCGCGCCTGCCGCAGTATCGAGAGCACTAGGCGGCTCATCTGCCCGCGTGATGCCCAATCGTCGGGCGGGCGGAACATCTTGGGCCGGATCGCTTCGACTTCCATGTCTGGCGCCACGACGCGCAACGCTTCGTCGAGCGCGGCCAGGTCTTTCACAAGCTGGCTCACCCGGTCATGCGCTGCCCGCAGTTCGCCCGCTACCTCTGCCCTGCGCTTGGCAAGACCCTGTATCATGTAATCCGTCATATGCGGACTATAGCATTGCCAATGATGGCGTGTGCCATTATCTTGGTGCGGTTGCTACATAATGCCGGAAGCCCTGGAAGTCTCGATGGTCGCATCGGTCGCCGGGACACTCGAAGGCGGGCGCATCAGCCGGGCGAGGCCCTACAGGGCTCCGCATCACTCGGCCTCTATGGCGGCGCTGACCGGCGGGGGACTGAAGGTGCGGCCCGGCGAAGTCAGCATGGCGCACCTGGGCGTCCTGTTCCTCGACGAGCTGCCCGAATTCCAGCGGGCGGTACTCGATTCGCTTCGCCAGCCCCTCGAAACGGGCGAAGTCACGGTGGCACGAGCGAATGCCCACGTGACATTCCCCGCCCGCGTGCAACTTGTCGCCGCCATGAACCCCTGCCGCTGCGGCCACCTGGGGGACCCGGCGCTCGGCTGCTCGCGCGCGCCGCGATGTGCTGCGGACTATCAGTCCAAGGTATCGGGTCCCCTGCTCGATCGCATCGACCTTCACGTCGAGGTCGACCCGGTCAGCGCCGCCGATCTCGCCCTGCCGCCACCGGCGGAGGGTTCTGCCGAAGTGGCGGAACGCGTTGCGCAGGCCCGACGTCTGCAGCCCGCGCGGCTCGAAGGGACCGGCGCGCGAACCAATGCCGAGCTCGACGGCGACGCGCTCGAAGCGCATGCCACGCCCGACGAGGCTGGACGAAAGCTGCTCATGCAGGCAGCGGAGGCGATGCGACTTTCAGCCCGAGGTTACACGCGCGTCCTGCGCGTTGCGCGCACGATAGCCGATCTCGGCGGAGCGCGGGAAGTCGGACGGATTCACGTGGCCGAGGCCCTCAGTTACCGGCGACAGGCTCCGCGCGCCTGACGCGGCCCCGTCACGAAGTTTCGCTAGCGCGACCGGCGAACAATCGATGCGTTTCGCCATACTGACTCCAAGTTGAAACATTGCGCCTGCATGACACGCGCTTGACAGGAGGATCACGTGTCATCGGCAATGCGAACTGAAGGGGTGGCCACGGCATACGACCGCTGGGCTCCCATCTACGACCTGGTATTCGGAAACGTCTTCAAGTCCGGACGCCAGCAGTCGATCGAGGCGGCGGAGGCCGTCGGCGGCCGCATCCTTGAAGTAGGCGTCGGCACGGGCATCTCGCTGCCGCAGTACCGGCGCGAAAACCGCATTGTCGGCATCGATATCTCCGATGCCATGCTCGACAAGGCGAGGGAGCGCGTTCGCCGGTTCGACCTGCGAAACGTAGAGGACATCCGCGTAATGGATGCCGAGCGGCTCGATTTCGACGACAACAGCTTCGACGTCCTCGTCGCGCAGTACGTGGTGACGGCGGTGCCTGACCCCGAACGCGCGCTCGACGAGTTCGTTCGCGTCGTCCGGCCAGGCGGCGAGATCGTGATTGCGACCCGCATCGGTGCCGGAGCCGGCATGCGCGGCACGGTCGAAAAGGCGCTGATGCCGATCACCAGCAAGCTGGGCTGGCGCACCGAATTTCCGTGGTCCCGCTACGAGGCGTGGGCCGCATCGAACGGCAGAGTAAGGCTCGTCGAGAACCGGCCGCTACCGCCGCTCGGGCATTTTTCCATGGTTCGATACGCCAAGTTGCCGGGCTGAAGCGGCTTCACCTTTTCTCGTTCACGGAAAGCAAGTCATCATGAACCGATTTCGCGAGCAACTTCGGGAACAGCGCTGGGACGATCACCGCTACTATCACCACAGCCTGATCAACCAGAGCCTCCATTTCCTGAGCGCGATCACGTTTCTCGTCGCCTATGTCGTCGTCTGGCAGGACCCCGCGCTTGCGGCACTGCTCGCCTGGGGCGTCGCCATGACCAGCCGACAGGCCGGGCATTTCTTCTTCGAGCCCAAAGGCTACGACGACGTGAACGACTGCACGCACGAGTATAAGGAAGACATCAAGGTCGGTTACAATCTGGCGCGCAAGGTCGTGCTGATGGGGCTCTGGGCGTTCTCGCCGATCGTGCTCTACGTCGAACCGACCTTCTTCGGCGTGTTCGAGGCGCACCGCACCGCTCCGCAATTCTTCGAACACCTCGGCCTGATCTGGCTTGCGCTGGGCATCGGCGGCCTCGTGTTCCGGACCGTGCACCTGTTCTTCATTCGCGACGTGGAAACGGGTCTCGTCTGGGCGGCGAAGATCATCACCGATCCGTTCAACGACTTCCGGCTCTACTGCAAGGCGCCGGGCCAGTTGGTGAAGCAGCGGATCGACGCGCGGCACACGCGCGCCGGCTGATTGCTAACCGCGCTTCAGGCGGTGGCTGACGAATTCCCCGATCAGCCGCCGCCGGAACGCCTTCCCCGCGTCTCCCTCCGGCAGCCACCACCAGCCATCGCGGGCCATCTGCCGCGTCGCTGCAAGGAAGCGGTCGGCGACTTCGGCGAAGTCCCCGTCGCTGTATGCGAGGCTGAAGATAATACGCCCGGATCCGACCCAGCTCAGCGCCAGACCTTCGGCCCGCAGGTAGAATTGCAGCATCCAGTGATATCGCGACGGCTGCGTGTACCATACCGTCCATATCGTGCCGAGGTACGCGACGCGCACCGGCGCGCCTTCCGCCTCGAGCCTGTCGTTGAGGCTTGTCGCTCTCGCGTCCCACGTCTCGTCGAGATCCTCGTAGGGTGCGGCACCCTCGGGCGAATCCATGCGGCGGAGAAATGCGTCCATCGCTCCCATCACATAGGGGTGCGAATTGAACGTGCCCCGCGCGAAGCAGATGTCGGCGGGCCGATCATCGCGAAACCGCTTCATGAGCTCGGCCCGGCCGCACAGTACCCCTACCGGAAGGCCGCCGCCGAGAGTCTTGCCGTACGTGATCATGTCGGGTTCGACGCCGAAATATTCGCACGCGCCGCGCGGTGCGAGCCGGAAGCCGGTGAAGACCTCGTCCATGATGAGCACGATGCCGCTGGCGCGGCACGTTTCGGCAAGGCGACCGAGCCACCGGGCATAGGCCGCCCGGTCGATGCTGCCATCGGCGCGCCCCGAAACCAGCGTGGAATCGCCGGGCGCGTTGCGGTTGGGGTGCAATGCCTGCAGCGGGTTGACGAGAACGCAGGCGATGTTCTTGCGCGTGGCGAGTACCTTCAGCGATTTCTCGCTCATGTCGGCGAGCGTGTAGGTGTGATCGGCGGGGATCGGGTTTCCGATGCCGGGCTGAACGTCGCCCCACCAGCCGTGGTAGGCGCCGGCGAAGCGAACGAGGTGGGTTCGTCCCGTGTGATAACGGGCAAGCCGGACTGCCTGCATCACGGCCTCCGTCCCCGACATGTGGAACGATACCGCATCGAGGCCCGAGATCGCTTTGAGGCGCCTGACATTGTCGGCGACGACGGGATGCAATCCGGCCAGCGTCGGTCCGAGTTCCTCCACCGTTTTCGACCCTTCAGCGATGGTCTCGCGATAGGCGTCGACGCCGAGCAGGTTAACGCCATAGGACCCGGTCAGGTCGTAGAACCTGTTGCCGTCGAGATCGGTAAGCATGACCCCGTCCGAAGCCTTGTAGAAATTTCCGGCGGACAGGTTTTCGCGGACGATCGGGCTGAACTGGTAAGGGACGCGGTAGGAGCCAGTGAACGCGATGTCGGGAATGCTGTCCCGCATTTCGGCGGAAAGGGCCGCGGTTCTGGCGAAGCGGCTATCGTAGATATCGGCGAGATTGCGGAAGCCCGCCTGGCGACGATGGGCGACATCGTCCGGCGCGCCGTCCGCCCGGAAGAATTCCGCTTCGTCGAAGGCATAGTTCGGCACCAGGCCTGCAAGGCGTTTCGCCATGCGCGAGTGACCGGCGAGCGAGCGATGCTTCGCCCGCGACAACCGCAACCTGTCGCGGACCTTCTTGGCCGTCAGCAAGGCACCGGCGGCGCCAATCGCCCCCAACAGCAATTTCCTGTCCTGCAACAACCCCCGGCTCCTGCCCCGGCGCAGCGGCCCTGTCGACGAGCTACCGCGTGAAACTTTCCGACCGCACCGTGGGAGAGGAACTCAACTTCCTGCTCACCAATCGCATTCCCCGCCATGCCCTGACCCGTTTCATGGGGTGGTTCAGCAAGGTCGAGGCCGCGCCGGTGCGATATGTATCGATCGCCCTATGGCGCTTGTTTTGTGACGTTGATCTGACAGATTCCGCCGAAAAGCGCTTTTCCAGCCTGCACGCAGCATTCGTGCGACGCTTGCGCGAGGGGGCTCGCTCGGTCGATCCCGATCCGTCCGTAGTGGTCTCGCCATGCGACGCGATCGTCGGTGCGCACGGTCGCGTTTCCGACGGGCAGGTCTGGCAAGTCAAGGGTCTGCCCTACTCGGTCGCGGACCTGCTTGGCGACACTAGCGAAGCCGAGCCGTTCCGGGATGGCTCATTCGTCACGCTGAGATTGACGGCGGGAATGTACCACCGCTTCCACGCTCCTCATGACCTTGCGGTCGAGCAGGTCCGCTACATTTCTGGCGACACCTGGAACGTCAATCCAGCGGCGCTCAAGCGGATCGAGCGCCTGTACTGCCGCAACGAGCGCGCACCGATCGCCGCGAGGCTGCAGGCAGGCAGCTTTCCGATCATGCTGGTTCCCGTGGCAGCGGTTCTGGTGGCGAGTATCCGCTTGCCGTTTCTCGACAATGTCGGCAACGTGCGCTCGGGCGGGGAACGCGCCCGGCCATGCAGTGCAGTTTTTGCGAAGGGCGAGGAGATGGGCTGGTTCGAGCACGGCTCAACCATCGTGGTCCTTGTGCCGAAGGAATGCGGGCTGTGCCCGGAGATCGCCGAGGGATCGCTGATCCGCATGGGCGAACCGCTCTTCCGGTTGCAGGAACCCTAGTCGCCCGGAATCCAGTCGAGCTGGCGGATGACTTCGGTAATGACGCGGGGATCGCCAGAGAAGCCAAGATGCGTACAGCGCACGGGTACTGCGCGATCACGCTCTCCCTTGCGCCCGCAAGCCGCGCGCGGATGGATAACACCATCGCGCGCGCTCCACAGCGCGATCGTTGTAACCGGCGGCTTGATCGAGAAATCGTCGCAGTCGATCGGCGGCGAATCTACGGGGTGCCCGGTCAGAAACTGGTAGGCGCGCCATACGTTGTTCGCGCGCGGATCGTGGCTGAACGGCGTGCCCATCGTGATGACCCGCCCGACCGCTTCGGGCTGACGGCGAGCGATCTCCCGCGCGAACAGCCCGCCGAGGCTCCATCCGACGAGGGCGACAGGCTGGTCGTGCTCGCGCGCGATCTTTCGTACCCGCCGCATCAGGTAGGAGAAGTTTTCCGCGGTCGGCCCCATGTTGAAGCCCAGACCCCAGTCGAAAACCTCATGCCCCGCACGCTCCAGCGAATCTCCCATCCGCTTCATGCGGCTGGGATGGGCCGCGAAGCCGGGAAGCAGCATTACCGGCTGCGGGTGGAGGGCGAGCTCACCGTGAACGGCCTTGTTGCTTCGCCTCACGAACTCGGCGATTTCGGACAGCATCAGCCTGACCGGAGGGCCGGTGACCCCGTCCGGCTGAGGCTGCCGCGCCAGGGTCGTCCGCTTCGAAAGTTCCCCCGCCACCAGCGCAGCCCGACGCCCTGCTTCGCGAAGCAGCGAGTGGCCGGAGGAGATTGCACTGTCGAACACGTAAACCCTGCAGAATACTGTACCTGGTTGCCGCCCAACGCCTCGATGCGTCGAGCGGTTCCGCAACCGTCATGGCACTTTTGTTACAGGGTATATCAGCCTTGTTCGCTGCCGTTACAATCCCCCACGCGCTGGGATTCGATCGTCATCGCCATCGACATCGGCATGCCGGCCTGCGCCTCGCCGTCGGCGCTGACCCGGATGTTGTAGCTTTCCTGGCTATAGGTGCCGTTCATGGTCATGTTTTGAACCTGCCCGTTGGCGCTGCAGGTCATCTTCGCGTCGATCTTGCCATCGGCCATCGCAAAGCGTTCGTAATTGCAGTCCGAAGCGTCCTTCTGGAAGAAGTCGGCGTCGGGCTTTGCCGCTTCTTCGGGCGTCAGGCACGTTGCGAATGTCTGGGTGGCGCCCATGTGCTGCTTCATCATCTTCTGCGCTTCGGGCGGCAAACCGGGCATTTCCATCTTCTCTATAGTCATGCGCGATTCCCAGCGGCCCGGGTTCGGCCGCACGTTCGATGCCGCGACCTTGTTCGCCACGGACTCGGCGCTCTCGTTCTTGGCCACCACGGCCTGCTCCTCCTGTCCCTGCCCGCAGGCGGAAAGGACAAGCGTGCCCGCAATGGCAAGAACGGCAAGGCGAAAGGTGCTGGTCATCGAAAGGGCTCCCGGCAATTTGACCGAACAACCCTATCGGCGTGCTGCCCTGCTGCCAATGGTCTTGAAAGGCCAACCGGTTCCGGAAGGCGCCTCAGGCGGCGTCGCGCATCGCACCGCCGTAGCGGGCAAGCAGATGCTCGACGACCGGACCGTAAAGCCGCTCGGCAAACTCGATCCACGCCATATCGAAATCAGCGTCCGATACACGACCGCAGATCCCCTCGATACCTTCCAGTCTTATGACCACGAGGTCGCCAGCGGCAAGGATCATTCCGGGGCACTCGATGCGGCATCGATCCGGCGACAGGGCTGTTACCGTCACGCGCGTCAGAAACCCGGTGCGCGAGCGGCAACGGGCCGGAAGCGCCAGCCCCGCCTTGCCGTCATTGGACTCGTTTGCACCCTCGTGCATCGCCGGTCCTTCCTTCCCACCAGTCCCGGACCGCGGCGATAAACGAGAAATGGTTAGGATCAGATGAAAACCGCCCGCAGGCGAGGCAATGTGTGGTTAACAGCTGCCGATGCGCTTGGCCGAAACCTTGCCGACCATGTGCATCGGGCCCATCTTGCTTCCGGTGATCGTCGTGTCGACATCTGCGTTGTAGGCGGTGGGTGAGCCGCTGCCCGCCATCTTCATTCGCATCGTGCCCTGCCCCTTGACTTTGCAGACGATGGTCGCGCGCATCCTGCCGCCGTTGTAGGACCAGTCCTCGTACTTGCAGTCCTTGGCGTTCTTGCCCCCCATCGCGTCGGGCCCGGGGCGACCGATATCCTCCGGCTTAACGCAGTAAGAAACCGACTGCTGGCGTCCCATCATCTTTTTCATCATACCCGCGACCTGTGGCGGCATGCCGGGCATGTCGATCTTGCTGAAAGTCGTCGTCGACTGCCACTTGCCGGGCTGCATCATCGAAGGCTCTTCGGCTGCGTCGAGTGGCGCGCTCACCATGGCGATCGCCCCGCATGCGATAGCGACCGCTAAGGCGGTCTGTCGGCTCAACTTCATCGATCTTCCCCTGGATTTTCTCGAGCGTGATCTCTGGCATTGTGTCAGGCAGGGCGACTAGCGTCCATGCTGAGGGAGCGAATTGTAGAAATTCGACATCCCTTCCAAAGCCATGCACGTTGCGTCCCCGGCGCAGGGAAACCATATCCGAGACCATGTCCGAACTCGTCATCCGAAGAGGGCTGGAGGAACCCGACACCTCCGGCTCGTTCACGCCGCACAAACCCCAGCGTCCCGACAAGTCGATGGGCGGGATGAGGTTCGAACTCGTTTCGGACTACCAGCCCTCCGGCGACCAGCCGACGGCAATCGGCGAACTGGTCGAAGCCGCCAGGGAAGGCGACCAGACCCAGGTGCTGCTTGGCGTTACCGGATCGGGAAAGACATTCACGATGGCCAAGGTGATCGAGGAGCTGCAGCGCCCCGCCCTCATCCTTGCGCCCAACAAGATCCTTGCGGCGCAGCTCTTCGGGGAGTTCAAGGACTTCTTCCCGAACAACGCAGTCGAATATTTCGTCAGCTATTACGACTATTACCAGCCCGAGGCCTACGTTCCCCGGTCGGATACCTACATCGAGAAGGAATCGTCGATCAACGAGGCGATCGACCGGATGCGCCATTCGGCGACCCGCGCCCTGCTCGAACGCGACGACGTCATCATCGTCGCGTCGGTTTCCTGCCTTTACGGCATTGGATCGGTCGAGACCTATTCGGCCATGATCTTCGACCTCAAGAAGGGCGAGGAGGTCGACCAGCGAGAGATCATACGCAAGCTCGTCTCGCTTCAGTACAAGCGCAACGATCACGCTTTCGCGCGCGGCAACTTCCGCGTTCGCGGCGACAACCTCGAGATATTCCCCTCGCACTACGAGGACATGGCCTGGCGCGTCTCTTTCTTCGGCGACGAGATCGAGGAGATCAGCGAATTCGACCCGCTCACCGGAGCGAAGGGGGCCAGCCTCGACAAGATCAGGATCTACGCCAACTCGCACTACGTGACGCCTGGCCCGACGATGAAACAGGCGACAGAGGCGATCCGGTTCGAACTGACCGAGCGGCTCAAGGAGCTGGAAACAGAGGGACGCCTGCTCGAGGCTCAGCGGCTTGAGCAGCGGACGAACTTCGATCTCGAGATGATCCACGCAACCGGATCGTGCAACGGGATCGAGAACTATTCGCGGTTCCTGACGGGCCGCCTTCCCGGCGAGCCGCCGCCCACGCTTTTCGAATACCTGCCCGACAACGCGGTGCTTTTCGTGGACGAAAGCCATCAGACCGTGCCGCAGGTCGGCGCGATGGCGCGCGGCGACCACCGGCGCAAGCTCACGCTGGCCGAGTACGGGTTCCGACTGCCCAGTTGCATCGACAACCGACCGCTTCGCTTCAACGAATGGGACGCGATGCGCCCGCAGACGGTCTGCGTTTCGGCGACTCCCGGCAACTGGGAAATGGAGCAGACAGGCGGCGTCTTTGCAGAGCAGGTGATCCGCCCTACCGGCCTGATCGATCCGCCGGTCGGCGTTCGGCCCGTAGAGGACCAGGTGCAGGACTGCATCGCCGAGTGCAAGGCGACAGCTGCGAAGGGTTATCGCACGCTCGTCACCACGCTCACCAAGCGCATGGCCGAGGACCTGACCGAGTTCATGCATGAGGCCGGCGTCAAGGTGCGCTACATGCACTCCGACGTCGAGACGCTGGAGCGCATCGAGCTGATCCGCGACTTGCGCATGGGGGTCTACGACGTGCTGGTGGGCATCAACCTTCTGCGCGAGGGGCTGGACATCCCCGAATGCGGGCTTGTCTGCATTCTCGATGCCGACAAGGAAGGCTTCCTGCGCTCCGAAACCTCGCTGATCCAGACGATCGGTCGCGCCGCACGCAACGTCGACGGGCGCGTCATCCTGTACGCGGACCGGATCACCGGCTCCATGGAGCGCGCCATGGCCGAAACCGACCGCCGGCGCGAAAAGCAGGAGGCATACAACGCCGAGCACGGCATCACGCCGAAGACGATCAAGCGCCGCATCGCCGACATCGTCGCCCATACCGCAAGCAGGGATGGCGTCACCGTCGACCTCGAGGACGACGAGCGAAACAATCTCGTCGGCCATAACCTGCGCGCTTACATCGAGGACCTTGAAAAGCGCATGCGCAAGGCCGCCGCAGACCTCGAATTCGAAGAGGCAGGACGCCTGCGCGACGAGATCCGACGGCTCGAAGGCGAGGAACTCGGCCTTCCGGACAGCGAGAAGAAAGCGCCGCGCGTCGGACGTTCCAACGAGGGGAAGCCAGGTACGCGCAAGCTTCGCTACGGCAAGACGCAGAGGAAGTGGCAGCGATAGGCTAGACCCGTTTACCGCATAGCGGTGCGGTTGCGATCGCGACGGTTCCGGTCACGCTGTACGACATCGCGACGCAACTGCCGGGTTTGCTGCTGGCGGCGCTCTACGCGCTGCTGGCGAGCCTGTGCCTGACGACGCTCCGCCCGCTGCTGGCGAGCCTGTACCTGACGGCGCTCCGTTCGCTGCTGGCGAGCCTGCGCCTGACGACGCTCCGCCCGCTGCTGGCGAGCCTGCGCCTGACGACGCTCCGCCCGCTGCTGGCGAGCCTGTACCTGACGACGCTCCGCCCGCTGCTGGCGAGCCTGCACCTGACGACGCTCCGCCCGCTGCTGGCGAGCCTGCACCTGACGACGCTCCGCCCGCTGCTGGCGAGCCTGCGCCTGACGACGCTCCGCTCGCTGCTGGCGAGCCTGCGCCTGACGACGCTCCGCTCGCTGCTGGCGAGCCTGCGCCTGACGACGCTCCGCCCGCTGCTGGCGAGCCTGCGCCTGACGACGCTCCGCCCGCTGCTGGCGAGCCTGCGCCTGACGACGCTCCGCCCGCTGCTGGCGAGTCTGCGCCTGACGACGCTCCGCCCGCTGCTGACGAGCCTGCGCCTGACGACGCTCCGCCCGCTGCTGGCGAGCCTGCACCTGACGGCGTTCAGCCCTTTGCTCGCGAGCCTGGCTCTGGCGGCGTTCGATGCGCTGCTCACGCGACTGCGCAAGACGACGTTCGTCACGCTGTGGGCGAGCCACCGACCGACGCCGGTCGGCGCGATCGGCAAACGCGGCATCGCGGCGTCGTTCTATCCTGCGTTCGCGCGCGGCCTCGCGCCGCTCAGCAGCTTGCCGGACGTCCCGCCGGGCGCTCGAGATACGGTCGTACCGCTGCGAGCGATCGCGGCGGAGGTCGTTCGGTCGCTCTTCGCCCATTCGGCGAAGCTGCGCCCGGGCGATCCTCGCCTCGGCCCGCTGGCGGATGGCGGCGCGCTGGACCTGCGGGCTCTTGCGCGCTTCCTTGTAGAAACGCGGCGCGGACCCGCGATAGTCGTTATCGCGCCAGGTATCAAAGCGATTGGCGGCATAGCGGCGCGCCTGCCGCTCGCGGGACCAGCGTGCGTCGACGAGGCTCTCGTTGCGCCTGTCCCAGTCGCGCCAGCCGGACCTTTCGGCGCGGGCGCGCTTCCACCGACGCTGGTCACGCGAGATGATTTCCCGACGCGAAGCCCAGCGATCGGCCGCCACGCCCCTGCGCGGGTGACGGCGCTGCGTTTCGTAGAGGCTCGATCCGCGGGTATAATAAGCGCGGGCGGCATGGCGCTGTCGCCACGCGCGACGGTCGTCGATCACGCGTCCATGCCTGTCGTAGATCACCGCAAGCCGGTCTCCACGATATCCGTAGCTGTAGTAGGGATCGCTCACGAAGAACGGACGATACTGGTCCGGCGCGTAGTAATAATAGCGATAGCCCCCGTGAATAGGTTCCGCATAGCGGGCGTACCGGTCGCCGGTCGTCCAGACCCACGGCTGGGTGCCGCCGTGGTCGAAATAGTAATCGGGCGGAGAATCGCCCAGGATGCCGCCAAGCGCTGCGGCGAGCGCGATGAACATATAGGCATCGGTGCCGGGGTCGGACGCGTAATAGCTTTCGGGAAGCGGCTCGTAATACGAAGGAGCTTCGGGCGCATAGTCGTAAGCCGGAGCATAGCCGTACGAAGCGGCAGGAACGCTTGTCCGCATCGGATAGGACACGGGCAGCGGCGCCGGTTCGGTGACATATTCCGAATAGAAGCCGGGATCGACCGCGGCGAGTCCATCATCGGGCCACGCCATCGAATCCACGCCGTCGAACAGCGAGAATTGCTCGGTATCGAGCTTTGCCGCATCTTCGTCGCAGGCAGCGACGCCGAATGCTAATGAAAGGGCAGTTCCGATTTTCAGGGCGCTGCGAATGGCGGTCCTCATCGCGCGTCTCCTTTTCCAGCTACAAGGTTTGCAGCCCTTTGGGGGGCCTTCGATGCTGCTTTACTGAACCAGTGAGCCTGAACGGGCGCTCCGCAGGTCGTTCATAAAACCGCTATTAAAGATGAACCGCCCTTGTCGCGGGGTGGATTGATGTCCTATGGCTCTGGAACACACGCCCAAACGCGTCGTTCCTTGGGATAAGGAGGAGCCCCATGAAGCGTCGAATTGCCATTTCCATCACATGCTTGCTCGCCGCCGCGTGCGGCGAAACCGCCACCGAGAGCCCGTCGATGGAAGGCAGCGAAACCGATGTTATCGCCAGCGGAGACGCCATCGACGGGACGTCCCCGATCATGGGCGGCGCAACCACCGAGAGCCCCGAACCGGAGCTTGTCGACGATGGGATCGCGGGTTCCGAAAGCGTCATGCAGGGCGACTGGAACGCGAGAGAAGCCTGGGGCGTGCCGGCAGCGCTGTTCGGCTCCCCTCGCACCGAAGCGAGCCTGGCCGTACGCTGCGAGGGCGAAAATCTCGTCTTCATTCGCAGCGCGCGCGTGGACGAAGGTACGGCAACAATGCATGTCGGTGCCGGCGAAGTGGTGCGCGGGCTTCCCGCCGTCGCCTCGATCGATCCCCTGCCCAGCGTGAGAGCCAAGCTGGCTGTCTCGGACGAACTGGCGGCGACGCTGGCGAACACCGTGCGGCCGATCTCCGTTCGGATCGACGACGGTCCCCAGATGAACGTTCCGGCGAGCGCCACGCTCCGCCGCGTGGTCACCGAATGCCGTCGCGACGTGCAATCAGCGTCCGGCGTCCCTTCCCCGGCAGCCAGCGAAGCGCTCTAAAGCTTGCCGAATTTCGCCTCGTAGCCGGAGGTGTCCCCGCTTGCGAGGAACCGCGCTTGCTCGACCCAGTTGTCGCGCCGGATGCGCCCCTTGAACGCTCCCATGTCGGCATCGATGCGGTCGATGTCCTCGTCGCTCCAGCCCGCAATCTGCGAGTAGCGCGTGATACCCATGCCGTGCAGGTGGGCAACGAGCTTGGGGCCGACGCCCTTCAGCCGCGACAGGTCGTCACCCGCTTCGACCGGGGATTCGGGCGAGGCTGGCGATGCCGGCTCTGGCCCTGGGTCCTGCTCTGCCGCTGATTGCGATTCTGGCGTCGCAGGTGTCGCTTCAGGCACCTGCGCCTTTCGACCCGCCGGTTCGGCATCGACCGCTTCCTCGTGAGCTGCGGCGGATACGACTTCGCCGACCCCGCCCATCGTGGCGGTACCGCTGGGCGGGACGAACGTCGCCGCCGGCGCGCTGTCTATAAGGGCCTGGTTGCGTTTTGCCGGTTCGGCCCCTTCATCGAGCACGTCCGGCCGATGTGTCCGGGGCGGCTCCTTGGTGGCGCGACCGAACAGCCACCATGCGACCAAGAGACCGATGAGCAGGACAACTACGAATGCGAGCCAGTTTGCCTGGATAAGTTCAACCAAGGATCATCCCTTCCGATTCCAGATGAGCCAGCCGATACCGAAACCGGCGGCATATGTGCACAAAAGCATCACTTGCAGTTCGAGCCAGAGCGGCATGGCGACGTTCTCCTAGCCGGGACCGGGCGTGTCGATGGGCGTCGGCATGATGGGGGCGCTTTCGATGACCGAGAATTCGATTCGCCGGTTCGCCGGATCGCGGGGGTCGAGGCCCTCGAGCGGCGTTTGGGAACCGATGCCGGTCGCGCGCAGCCCGTCGGCCGGGATTCCCCGTCCGATCAAAGCCCAGCGCACCGCGTTTGCCCTGGCACGCGAAAGGGCGAGATTGGCGTTCTCGTCGCCGTTGCCGTCGGTATGGCCGGTGATCGCGATGATACTGCCGACGCACGGCATGAGCGATTCTGCCACTTCATTCAGAAGCTGCTCGCTCGCCGGATCGATGTCGGCGCTTGCCTCTGGAAAGCGGATCGACCGAGCTTCCAGGATCGCCTCGACATCTTCCTGGCAATGTACGGCCCCGGCCTCGTCGCCGTTCGGCCCGCCGGACGTGCCGTCGCGCCAGCGCACGCCGCCGACTCCCGGAACCCGCGAGATCGCCCGCGCGGCCTCGGTTCGCGCTTCGCTGTCCAGGCCGGCTCCGCCGCTAAGCTCGGCATGCCGGGTGAGCCAGCCAAGGTAAGTCTCGAAGGCTATATCGATCCCGGCACCGCCTGCGTTATCGCGCGCTTCAATTGCCTCCCGCTCGAGCCCGGCTATGAAGCGCGGGCCAACGAATTCGTTGGCGGCAAAGGCGATTGCGGCGGTAACGCCGACTCCGGCAAGGACGATGGCAGCACGAAAAGGGTTCACTCCGAAGGCGATAGCGCCCGTCGCGCCCTCGCTCAACGCCCCTTGTCGCGGATCAACCGCCTTCGAGGCTGTCGGCCACGCCGACGAGCTGGATGAACTCCTGCCGCCAGAAGTCGTCCTGCCTGCCGGCAAGGGCCGCGATACCCTGCGGGCCGAAGCCCATCAGCATCTCGTCCCCGCGAAGACTCTGTCCGAAGGCCGCGACCGCCGCCGCGAAGGCAAAGTCGCCCTGGGGCCTTCCAGCCTTCAGCAAAGCGCTCGACGGTATCGGCTTTTCGATCAGGCGCGAGGTATCTCCGTCGGGAAGCTTGTAGCGCAACTTCACGTAAGCGAGTTCGCCGGAACCCCGGGCGGCCTCGGGCATCGGATCGTCGTAGCGCCGCGGGGGGATCCAGCCCTTCGTACCGGCAGGCACGATCTCGTAGATCGCGGTCACCTGGTGCCCGGCACCGATGTCGCCGGCATCGACCTTGTCGTTGTCGAAGTCCTCTTCGCGCAATGCCCGGTTCTCGTAGCCGAGCAGGCGGTACTGACTGACGTGCGCGGGATTGAATTCGACCTGTATCTTCACGTCCTTGGCGATGGTGAACAGCGTCGATTCCATCTGCTCGCCCAGCACCTTCCGTGCCTCGAGCGCGCTGTCGATGTAGGCGTAGTTGCCGTTTCCGTGGTCGGCGATCTGCTCCATCATGGCTTCGTTGTAATTGCCGGTGCCGAAACCGAGCGTCGTCAAGGTTATGCCGGCGTCGCGCTCACGCTCGATCATCTCTATGAGGTCGTCGGTGTTCGACAACCCGACATTGAAGTCTCCGTCGGTGGCAATCAGGATACGGTTGACGCCGCCATCGATGAAGCTGTCGCGCGCGATATTATATGCCAGCTTCAGCCCGGCTGCCCCGGCTGTGGAGCCGCCAGCCTGCAACCGTTCGAGCGCATTGCGTATCTTGCCCGCGTCGTTCGTCGGCTCGAGCACCAGCCCGGCCGCGCCCGCATAGACCACGATGGAGACGCGGTCCTGCGGTCCCAGCTCTCCCGCCAGCCCGGACAGCGCGGTCTTCACCAGCGGCAGCTTGTCGGGACTGCTCATCGAGCCGGACACGTCCATCAGGAACACGAGGTTGGCCGGCGGCCGGTTGTCTCGCGCAAGGTCGTAGCCGCGCAGGCCGATGCGCAGCAGCCGGGTATCGGTGTTCCACGGCGTGACCGCGACGTCGGTTGTCACCGTGAACGGAACATCGCGCTTTTCCGGTCGTGCATAGTCGTAGCGGAAGTAGTTCACGAACTCTTCGGTCCGCACCGCTCCGCGCGGCGGCAGGCGGCCCTGCGAGAGGAAGCGGCGGGTATTTGCGTATGCGCCGGTATCTACATCGACCGAGAAGGTCGAAACCGAATTGGCCCGCGTGAGATGGACCGGGCTGACTTCCTCGCCCTCGTAGCGCTCGCGCCCCGGATCGCTCGCGACCATGACCGGGGGCACGTAGTTGCCGGAAGCGACGCGTGTCTGGGCCGCGACCGGCGCAGCCATCGAAGGAGGCGGGGGAGGCGGCGGCGGCGGGGGAGGCGCCATGGGTGACGTGGGAACCGGACCCGCGAGATCGGCGGCGGCCTCCTGCTCGGCCTTCGCAACACTTCCACCGACCCTGGAGCCGGTCAGGACGATCTCGTCGGATGAAGGCTCGCCCTGGGTTGCGGCGCAGCCGGCCAGAAGGATCGTGACGCATCCAAGGGCAATGGCTTTTTCGAAGTGCACGGCAGTTCCTTCCCGTTTTCCGATCAACCTTCGCTTCAAGAGGCCCTTTCGGCCGTGAACGCCGACTGAACGCCCTCTGCGAGCGACAAGCCGTTAGGAACTTGTGCTTTTCCTGAACAGAAGCCGGTCCTCCGGTCCGAACCCCCTGGTCCAGATCACGTAGCCGTAGATCCCGAGAATCGCCGGAACGCCAAGCGCCAGCTCCGCCCACTCGGGCGCGAAGGTCGTGGCGAACCAGCCGATCAGGACGGCAGGTGCCGTCGCCCATACCAGCGCCCAGCGCCAGTTGTTGATGGGTTGCTGCAAGAGCCGGGAAAGCATGCGCGACTTCAACACCGATGCGAAGGCGAGCGCGATGCACAGGGCCGCTGCCGCCGCTGCCGCCCGGTACAGATCGCCGAGGCCGAGGTAAGCGACGAGCTCGATGCCCGCCAGCGTCAGCGCAGCCTGCAGGCTGATCGTCGCGATGGACACCCACAGGTTTCGCAGTCGCGCGATGTAGATAAGCGCGGCTTCGCTGACCACTGCGGTCGCCGCCGCGACTTCCGCGATGAGCAGCAGTGCGAGCGCCCCGGTGCCACCGACGAATTCCGGACCGATGAGCCCCATGACCGCTTCGCCGGTTATGCCGAGGGCAAGCGCAATGCCGGCCTGGGCTGCGGTGATCCAGAAGCCGACCTGGCAGACCTGCCTCGCAATCGCCGCGAAGTTCCGCTCCTTCAGATTGCGCGTGATGACCGGACCGAGGATCGGTTCGAAGCTGGTCTTCAGTTTCTGCGGCAGGCTCGCGACCTGCTGCGCAACGTAATAGACGCCGACCGCCGTCGGCGACGCGAAGAAGCCGAGGATCAGGATGTCAATTCGCCGAGTACCCCACTCGATGGCGTCGGCGGTGGCCAGCGGGAGGCTCCTGAGGGTCATCCGCCCGATCGCATCGGGCCGGGGCTTCCAGTCCCTCGGGAGGCCGTAATCCTTAAGGAACGGCACCAGCGCGGTGAGGGCCGATGCGAAGATCGAGACGATATAGGCGATTGTCAGCCCGTCGCCCGGCGCGATGAAGATCATCAGGCCAGCCATGATCGATAGCGTCCAGGGTTCGACGATGGCCCGCGCGCGCACCGTGGCTGCGATGTTGTAGCGATAGGCAAGGCCCGCCAGCCAGATCTCGGTAAGCGCCAGCGGCGGGATCGCAATGACGATGAGCCTGTCGATCTCGCTATATTCGGCGCCCGGGAAAAGCGGCGCCGGGAAGATGTAGAACAGCAGGGCGGCGGCACACGATGCGATGAGGGCGACGAGCACGCCGTCAGCCACGACGTTGGCGGGATGATCGTCGGAATCCGAAAGGCGCTGGGCGAGGCCGCGCTTCTCGCCAAGCGTGCAAAGCATTGCGGTGAGTTCGATTACCACGAGGGCGGAGGCGAACTTGCCGAGCGCCGCAGGGCCGTACGCATCGGCACGCCCCGCGATGAACAGGAACGGCAGCCGCGCGGCTAGACGCAGGAAGAAGCCGAAGAAATTCGTGCGGCCACCCTTGGCGATGGCGGCGATGTCCTCGCTTCCCTCGCGAGGGACGCTCTCTTTCAACCGTCGCGCTCCTGCTCGGACCGCAAGGGCCGCGACAGCAAGTCGTCTACCACTTTGCGCGCCGGCGCCTCACCCGCCAGCAACCTGCGCACGGCATCGACGATAGGCATGTCGATCCGCGCCTCTTCCGCCAGTTTCGCGAGGACCGGCGCGGTCGCAGCCCCTTCGGCGACGCTGCTCTTGCCGGACAGTGCCTCTTGCGCGCTCTGCCCCTCGCCCAGCGCCTTGCCCAGCGAGAAATTGCGGCTCGACGTCGAAGAGCAGGTCAGCACGAGATCGCCAAGGCCGCACAGGCCCGCCAGGGTCTCCGGTCGGGCCCCGCGTGCAGAGCCGAAGCGCAGCATTTCTGCGTATCCGCGGGCGATCAGGGCGGCGCGGGCATTCTGGCCGAGCCCGAGGCCATCGACCACGCCGCAGGCAATCGCGAGCACATTCTTGACCGCGCCGCCGATCTCCGCTCCCACGATGTCATCGGAGTAATACGGGCGAAATGCAGCCCTTGCGATCTGTCCCGCCAGCCGGTCCCATTGCGCCTCACCGCCGGAGCAGGCAAGCGTCACGGCGGTCGGGAGGCCGTCGGCAACCTCGTGCGCGAACGTCGGTCCCGAAAGGACCGCCAGCCGGGCATCGGGTGCCGCCTGCACCGCCACTTCGGCCATGAGCCGACCGGTACTGGCTTCGATCCCCTTTGCGCAAAGCACTAGATCCCGCCCGCCGCCGTGCGGCAGCTCGGCAAGGACCCCTGAAAGGAACTGCGCCGGGACGACTGCCAGCACCGTCCGGATCGCGGCGAAATCGCCAAGCGACGCGGTTGCAACGATCTTGGCGGAAAGCGCCGCGCTGGGCAGGTACAGCGAATTGGTATGCTGTGCGTTGATCTCCCGCACCAGTTCCGGCTCGCGCGCCCAGATGGTCACGTCGCTGCCGTCGCTGGCGAGGACTTGCGCGAGCGCCGTTCCCCAGGCTCCTGCTCCGATCACGCCGATCGTCATGCCTTCACTCCCGCCCCGCGCGCCGGTGTGGCATCGGGGTCGAGCGGCCAGCGAGGTCGCGCGGCGATGTCGAGCGGGTCCGACTGGCCGAAAGCAAGCCGCTCGATCCCCGCCCACGCGATCATCGCGGCATTATCTGTGCACAGGGGAAGCGGCGGTGCGGTAAACGGCAGGCCGTGTTCGGCGGCGAGCGCCTCGAGACCGGAGCGGACCGACCGGTTGGCCGCCACTCCTCCTGCTAGCACGAGCGCGGTGATGCCACCCGAAACAGCGATCGCGCGCCGGGTGCGGTCGGTCAGGCAATCGATCGCTGCCTGCTGGAACGAAGCGGCGACATCCGCATCGGTGTGCACACCCGCCTCCCTGGCTCGCAGAACTGCGCTCTTGAGGCCGGCGAACGAGAAATGCGGCTCCGCGCTTCCGACCAGCGGTCGCGGCAGATCGACTTTCGACGGGTCGCCCTTGGCAGCCAGCCGCTCGACAGCCGGACCGCCCGGATAGCCCAGACCGAGCAGCTTGGCCGTCTTGTCGTATGCTTCGCCAAGGGCATCGTCGATAGTCGTGGCCAGTCGCCGGTAGCGGCCCACGCCCTCGACAAGCAGGAGCTGGCAATGCCCCCCCGAAACGAGGAGCAGAAGATAGGGGAAATCGAGCGTATTGTCGGCAAGCCGCGGGCTGAGCGCATGGCCTTCGAGATGATTGATGGCGATGAGCGGCTTGTCGCTCGCCATCGCGAGCGCCTTTGCGGTCACGAGGCCGACCATGACGCCGCCGATAAGGCCGGGACCCGCCGTCGCGGCGATGGCGTCGACGTTGGCAAGGACCAGCCCCGCTTCGGCGAGCGTTTCCTCGATCAGCGGCGTGAGCCGTTCGGCATGCGCCCGCGCGGCGATCTCGGGCACGACGCCACCATAGGGGCGGTGCGCCTCGTCCTGGGAAGCGATGCGCTGCGCGAGTATGCGCCGGTTGCCCGCAACGAGCGCGGCCGCAGTCTCGTCGCAAGACGATTCTATCCCGAGAACGATCTCCATCCCGGCCTTTCCCTTAGCCGCATAGGCGAGTAGCACAACCCGCGCATGACTGCCGACCACCCCGACAGGCCGCTTCGCCTCGGCACCCGCCGCTCCCCGCTCGCCATGGCGCAGGCCATGGAAACCCGAACGCGGCTGTGCAAGGCCCATGGCTGGAGCGAGGATGCGGTGGAGATCGTGCCCGTCGTCGCCAGCGGAGACCGCATCCAGGACCGCCCCCTGGCCGAGATCGGCGGAAAGGCGCTCTGGACCAAGGAGCTCGACGCCTGGCTGGCCGAGGGCGAGATCGATTTCGCGGTGCACTCGGCCAAGGACGTGGAGACCCTGCGTCCCGAACAGATCGTCATTGCGGCCGTCCTCGAACGTGAGGATGTGCGCGATGCACTTATCGGTGCGACCAGCATCGCCGCACTTCCTCCCGGCGCGAGGATCGGCACGAGCGCGCCGAGGCGGGCCGCTCAGCTTCTTCACGCCCGGCCCGATTGCACGGTGGTGCCGTTTCGCGGCAACGTCGCCACGCGACTTGCAAAGCTTGCCGCTGGAGAGGCGGATGCGACATTCCTTGCAATGGCCGGTCTCAACCGGCTCGGCGAGACGGGCACGGGTCGCCCGCTCGATCCCGAGGAATGGCTGCCGGCGCCGGGTCAGGCCGCCATCGCCATCGAAAGCCGCGCCGGGGACGAACGGACGCTGACCCTTCTTGCCGCGATCGACCATGCACGCAGCCGCGCCTCGCTCGAAGCCGAGCGCGCGCTGCTCGCCGGGCTGGGCGGAACCTGCCACAGCCCGGTCGCCGCGTTCTCGCACTTCGCTGGCGATACGATCAACCTGCGTGCGGCGCTGTTCAGTCCGGATGGCGCCGAGCGGATCGAAGGTGTTGTGCGGATCGAACCCGGCGACCGCAGCGCACCGCTGCGGCTCGCGGAAGACCTGATGGCGCGCGCGCATCCGGCCATAGCGGAGCATTTCGCCGGCTCGAAACAATGATCCCGCTCGTTGCCATCCGGCCGGAACCGGGGTGCAGCGCGACTGTCGAAGCTGCCCTAAACCTCGGCCTCGAGGCACATGGTTTCCCGATGTTCGAGGTTCGGCCCGTGCCGTGGGACGCCCCCGGAAACGATGCCTTCGATGCGCTTCTCCTCGGAAGCGCGAATGCCTTGCGCCACGGAGGATCGGCGCTGGCTGGTTACTCCGGCATGCCCGCCTACTGCGTTGGCCGGAAGACCGCCGAAGCAGCAGAAGACGCGGGTCTTTCGGTCGCGGATATCGGCTCCGGCGGCCTGCAGGAAGTCTTGGACCGCGTCCAGGTCGCGCACTCCAGGGTGCTGCGGCTCGCCGGACGCAAGCGCACGCCACTATCGATTCCGGATGGCATCCGGATGCAGGAAAAGGTCGTCTACGCCAGCGAGCCGCTACCCATGTCCGGTGAGCTTGCCCGCCTGCTCCGCTCCGAGGCTGTCGTTCTCCTTCATTCCGGTGAGGCGGCGCGCCATTTTGCAGAGACTTGCCCCGACGCCTGCCGTGCGCACGTCCGCCTTGTGGCGATTGGCCCCCGCGTTGCCGAACGTGCAGGAGACGGCTGGCATTCGGTGCGCAGCGCGTGCCAGCCCTCCGAGGATGCATTGCTGGCCTTGGCGGAAGAGTTGTGCAAAGACGAAGGCGGATCGGAAAGAGGCAGACCCAGCAACTGATGCCAGATGATTTCGGAATCGAGCGCGCTGAACGCCGCGACAAGAGCGGACGGGGCGCGCTGCTTGCTGCACTGCTGGCTTTCGTCCTCGGCGCGGCGATTGTCTCCTACTTCGCCTGGACGGGAGATCTGCAGCGTTTCCTGCCATCCCGGTCCAACCCGCCGGCGACTCTCGATGCATCGGTCGTGCAATCCGAACGGCTGCTGGACGAAGACCCGCAGGCACCGGCAAGCGATGCACCCGAGCGACGAACCGAGGCGGAACTGAGCACCGTCGAAGCCCGGCTGGCGATGCTGGAGGACCGGTTCTCGCGGATAAACCTGCAGGCGAATGCCGCCTCGGGCAACGCGGCGCGGGCCGAGGGTCTCCTGATTGCATTCGCAGCGCGGCGCACGATCGACCGCGGTACTCCGCTCCACTACCTGGAAGACCAGTTGCGACTGCGCTTCACCAATGCCCAGCCGCTCGCCGTGGAAACGGTGATTTCATTCGCCAACCAGCCTGTCACGATCGACGAACTGACCGCGAGGCTCGATGCCATTGGCGACCAGATCGCCACCGGTGAGGGAGAGGAAAGCGGATGGTCGCGAGTCCGGCGCGAGCTCGGCGAAATCTTCACCATCCGTCGCGACAGCGCACCGATCGTAACCCCTCAGGACCGTATTGACCGGGCGAAGCTGCTGACCCGCGCCGGTCGGATCGATGCGGCGATCTCGCAAGTTCGCCGCCTGCCCGAAAACGAAGTTACAAGCCGCTGGATCGCAGATGCCCGGCGCTATGCGGCCGCGCAGCGAGCGCTCGACCTTATCGAGACGACCGCCATGCTGGAGCCGAGGCGTCTTCAGGATGCGGAGGGCAACCGGGTCGAACAACCCAGTCCTCTGGCCGAGCCCGCGGAATCCGAAGACGCGCCCGAAGCGGACGACGCTTCGGAAATTGCGACCGCGTCGGCGCAATAGGCGTCAGGCGCGCAGGAGTTGGGGAAGTTCGCCGGACATGCCGCGGGCCTCGTCCATGAAGAAGCGTTTGAGCACCGGCACCCGCTGGACAGCGCCCATCCCGAGCCGCCGCACTGCGCTCGGCAATGCGCCGGGTACACCGAAAAGGCGATTGATCCCGTCGGTCACCGACATCACCATGAAGGTATCGAGGCTGCGCCATTTCTCATAGCGCTTGAGGAGTTGCGCGTCCCCCGGCTCGAGGCCGAGGCGCATGCCTTCGGAAAGCGTCTCGACCAGGGCCCCTACATCGCGCAAGCCCAGGTTGAGCCCCTGCCCGGCGATCGGGTGCATGCCGTGGGCTGCGTCCCCGATGAGAACGAGCCGGTCCTCGACCAGATGGCGCGAATGATGAAAAGACAGCGGATAGGCCATCCGCGGCGCTGCGAGCTCGAGCTTCCCGAACATCGCGCCCATGCGCCTTTCCGCCTCGGCCACGAACGCCCTTTCCGACATCGCCGTCATCGCCTTCGCGTCTGTGCGCGCGACTGTCCACACGAGGGCGCTGCGATGCCTGCCTCCCTCGTCCAGCAGCGGGAGGAGGGCGAAGGGACCTTCGGGATAGAAAATTTCCCAGGCAACGCCGCCGTGCGACCGCTCGTGATGCAGCGCGGTCACGATCGCGGAGTGACTGTAGTCCCACCGGGCAAGCGAGAAACCGGCTTCCTCGCGCGTCGGAGACATCCTGCCCTCGGCCGCGACCAGCAGGCTTCCTTCGAGTACCTGACCGTCGCCGAGCCTGACCGTGACACCAAGGGCATTGCGGTCGCGAGCAGCGACTTCGGCACCGGTATGCCAGGTGAGCAGCGGCTCGGCCCTGGCAGCCTCGAACAGGGCAAGCCGCAGGTCGCGGTTGGCGAACATGCGCCCCAGCGTGCCCTCGTGGGGCTCTGGCTTGAAGTCGATGCGTCCCGGTTTCAACCCGTCGGTGACCGCGATGGAGTCGATGGCGCAACCCAGATGATCGATGCGATCGGCAAGGCCGATGTTGTTGAAGAGGTTCCAGCTCGCCGTGGAAATCGCCGAGGCCCGTCCGTCCGCGCCGGCTGCGGTCAGCTCCTCGGGTTTCGCCCGGTCGACCACGTGGCTGGATATGCCCGCTTTCGCCGCCGCGAGGGCAAGCGCCATTCCGACCATTCCGCCGCCCAGGATCACGAGGTCGCGGCGCATCTGCTCTGTGGGCACGATATCGGTCGAGGAACTGTCGATCATTGCCCGCATATATTGGCGCGGCTGCCGTCGATGTCGAGGCACCGTCCATCGAAAGCCGTTTCGGGAACCTCGAGGCCGATGACGGCGGCGAGCGTAGGAGCGATGTCTATCGTTTCCACGGGGGCGGGCTGTTCGAGCCCCGGAAGCCCCTTGCGCCAGAAAAGGATCGGAACGCGCCGGTCGTAATCACACGGGCTCCCGTGCGTCGCGACATAGCCGGGACTTGCACGTCCGGGACCGACTGCACGTTCGAGCAGGACGACGACATCGCCCGAACGCTCCGGATCGAAAGACGCGCGTGCCCGATCGACGAGCGTCCAGTCCTGCGGCGAGCCGGACGGCAGCGGCGCCGCCTCAAGCTCGCTGGCACCGAAAACCGCAGCGACCTGCGGATGCCCGGATAGCAATTCGATCAGGGAGCGGACGACGCGCGCCTTCTCGCGCGGCTTCACCTCGGCGGAAACGTAGATGTCGCCTTGCACTCCGCCCAGCAGGAGCGGCCCGCCGGCCACCGCGATCCCGGTCCGTGCGGTAACGGCGGCGGCGAGAGCGTCGGTGTCGAGTTCGGCTCCTTCCCGCGCGGCGCCAGGCAGTGCCTGCCGGTCGAGCCGCTCTACCGCGTCGAGACCGCCGTGGTCCGCCGTGAGAACCGCTACGTAGTCTATCCCGCGTGCGTCGAGCGCCGCCATGAGCGATCCGATCGTGCGGTCGAGCGCGGCGAGCTGAATGCACATCTCGGCGCCCTGATGGCCGTATGAATGTCCGATGTAGTCGGTCGCCGAAAACGACACCGAAAGCACGTCGGTCACATTGTCGCGACCGAGCCGGAGTTCGTCGACCAGTGAAAGCGCGACGTTGGCTGTCGCCTCGTCCGCGCGCGGCGATACGCGCCAGGCGTTGGAATCGCCGGCAGGAAGCGCGAAGCGGCCTTTCCCTATGGTGAATCCACCCACCGGAACGTCACCGGCCCGCGCCGCGCACCACGCCGGCAATTCCATTGCGGCCTCGCCCCGCGCGACGACGCCGGCAATGTCGCGATTGACGGCGGAAACCCCGGCAGAGGGCGTCCGGGCCGGAAAGGTGGAGAAACCTTCGCGCGTCAACCAGTAGGCGGCGTCGGTATTCCTGCCGCCCATCATCATGGCCGCCCGGTCCTTGGCCGAAACCGCGACATTGAGGCTGCGCGGGTCGGCGCGCTTCATCCAGCCGCCCAGCGTCGGAACCCTGAGGTGCTCGGCGGAGACGACCGGCTGGCGAGAGCTGCTCGCCGGATCGCGTGCATCCTCGGCGCAGTAGATGCGCTTGTCATCGCGGTCGATGTCCGGGTCGAACCATGCGTTCGCGATTATGCCGTTACGCGCCGGATGCGTTCCGGTGAGTATCGTGGCATGGCCGGGGCAGGTCTCGGTCGCGGCGTGCGACTGGTATCCAGACGGAAACACCGCGCCCTGCTGCAACCGGGCCAGACCCTCGGTAAAATGTCGCCGGTACTGGGCGAAGAGATCGGCGGACAGCTGGTCCACGGCGATGGCAAGCACCAGCTGCGGCGGACCGGAGGGTGCGCTCGCCTCTGCGGGGGCGGTCGCTTGGGGATCGTCCTGCGCGATGCAGGGGGTGGCGACAAGCGTGACCGCAGCTGCAATGGACACGAAGGGCAGGCGCATGGGAGTTCCTTGAAATACCGTCGCAAAGGCGTCAGATCGCAAATGGTCGGGCAACGCACCAAGCGCAAGTCCCGGCAAAGCCTCGATACGGGAGTACGATCGAACCGATGCGCTGCTATCGCCTGCTTGTTGCGGTGCTGTTGCAGTGCCTTGCCTGCGTGCTGCTGCCGGGCTCTTCGGTCGCGCAGAACGTCGCGGGCAAGACCAACATTGCTACCGATCTCGTCGCCGAAGGACCGGCAATGCCCGGCGAGACGATTACCCTGGCAATCAGGATGCGGCCCGATCCCGGCTGGCACGGCTACTGGTCCAACCCCGGCGACGCTGGCCTGGGCATGTCGCTCGACTGGACCCTGCCAGAAGGAGCCTCGGCAGGCGAACCCGATTATCCGGTACCGGACACGCTGCTCATCTCCGGGCTGATGAACCATGTCTTCGAGCATGACTACGCGGTACTCGTGCCCCTGACGTTGCCAGCGAATGCGAAGCCGGGCGAGGCGCTGCCGATATCGGTGCAAGCCGACTGGCTGGCATGCACAGACGAGATCTGCGTGCCCGAACAGGGCCGCCTCGCAACCACAGTAAAAGTGGGACGGGCTGAGGCACCGGACCCGCGTTTCGACCGCTGGCGCGCAGCCCTGCCCGCTCCGCTCGACGCCGTGGCAAACTTCGAAATCGAAGGCGATACGGTCAGGTTGGGCATCCCGCTGCCCCGCACCCTTTCGCTTAAGAACCCCCATTTCTTCGCGGCCACCGACAAGGCGATCGACTACGGCGCGGGCCAGTCGTTCGCGCGGGCCGGCGATATGCTGGTCATCACTCTTGCAAGGCCGGAGATCGCACCCGCCGCAATCGAGACCCTCGGCGGCGTCCTGCGGCTCAACGAAGCGGGCGACGGGCTTTCGCTGGTTGCCGTCCCCGGGCCCGTTCCGCAAGGCGGCGAACCGCTGGCAGGTGGCGAAGACACCGCTCTTCCCGGGCTGCCGATCCTGTTGCTCGCGGCGCTTGCCGGGGGTTTGCTCCTCAACGTCATGCCTTGCGTGTTTCCGATACTCAGCCTCAAGGCCATGAGCCTGGCGCGCGCCGGCGAGAGCGACAGCCAGGCGCGGTCAGAAGGCCTCGCCTACACCGCTGGCGTCCTTCTTGCCTGCCTCGGCCTCGGCGGCCTGCTGCTCGCCTTGCGGGCCGCTGGGCAGGAGGTCGGCTGGGCATTCCAGTTGCAGGAACCTGGCGTCGTGGCGGCGCTGCTCCTGCTTGCTACCGCGCTTACCGCCAATTTCCTCGGCGTGTTCGAATTCTCCGCGCCCGGTTTTGCGAGCGAGGGCAGTCCTCGCGGCGCATTCGCGACCGGCCTGCTCGCGGCTTTCGTAGCGACGCCGTGCACCGGCCCCTTCATGGCCGCCGCGATGGGCGCAGCGCTACTCATGCCGGTCCTGCCCGCGATGGCGCTGTTCGGTGTGCTCGGCCTCGGCATAGCGCTGCCGTTCCTTGCCATTGCCTTTGTCCCTGCCATGCGTCGGCGACTGCCCAGGCCCGGTCCCTGGATGGTAAAGTTCCGTCGCTGGATGGCGGTGCCGATGGGCCTTACAGCGTTAGCCCTGCTCTGGCTGGCGTGGCGGATCGCGGGAAGCGAGTTCGCCCTGGCGTGCAGCGCCCTTGCGGCGGTGCTGGTGATAGTGCTCGCGCTGTCCGGCCGGCGACAGCGCGCGGGGCTGCCGGCGGTGGGCATGGCGGGATTCGGCGTGATCGCGGTCGGTTTGGCCGGCTTCGCGCTTCTCCCGCGCCTTGAGGGCACGGGGTCCACCGCGGCCCCGGGCATCATCGCGACCAAGCCTTTCAGCCAGGCGGCACTGGCGCAGGCAAGGGCAAGCGGCAAGCCCGTTTTCGCGTGGTTCACCGCCGACTGGTGCCTGACGTGCAAGGTGAACGAGCAGGTCGCCATCGAGCGCGAGGCGACCCGCGAGGCATTCGAGCGCGCCGGCGTCGTCGTCTTGCGGGGTGACTGGACACGCCGCGACCCTGCCATAACGCGCTACCTTACCGAGCATGGCGCAGCCGGGGTCCCGCTGTACGTCTGGTATCCGCCAAACGGTGGCAAACCGCAAAAGCTGGCTCAGGTTCTGACGCCCGGAACGCTGCCGGATCTCGTCAGATAATCTCTGCCACGCCGCCGAGTTTTTCGCGCAGCTTGCCGAGCGCCTGCGCCTTGATCTGATGCACGCGCGGGATGCTGACGCCCAGCACTTCGGCGATTTCCGACAGGTTGAGTTCCTCGACGAAATAGAGCTGGACGACCATCTGCAAACGTTCGGGCAAAGCCGCGATCGCCACGGCAAGGTGCCCGCGCATCTCCTCGTCCTGCAGCAGGGAGAGGCTGTCTGGCGTCTCGTCGGCGAAGGCCATGTTCGCGTCGGAATAGACTTCGTCGATCGGTTCGAGGCGAACCGGCTCGCTCGAGGCGCGCAGACTGGCGAGATCCTCGACCGAGATGCCGAGCGCCTCTGCGGTCTCCGGGGCATCGGGCTCGCGCCCAAGGCGTCCACGCAATTCGCTTTCCTTCGCGGCAAGCATCCTGCGGCGTTCCGCACCGCCCCTCGAAATCGTCACGGTACGGCGGATCATGTCGACCATCGCCCCGCGAACCCGCATCTTGGCATAGGCGGCGAAACCGTCCTCGCCCGGCCCTTCGTGGCGTTGCGCGCATTCGGTCAGCGCAACCAGGCCCGACTGCATCAGGTCTTCGAGCTCGATACCGGGCCGACCGCTGCCGTGGACGTGCCATGCCAGGCGGCGTACCATCGGCAGGAAGCGCCGGACCCGGTCCGCGACGTCGCCGCAATAGGCGTCGGCCACCAGCGGGCGGGAGGAGGCGAAGGCGGAATGATCCTGTTTCATGCGGCCATGCTTTCGGTAGTTGAGATGTCGTGGGAGGCTGGCGTCTCTGGCGCAGGCAGACCGGTCCCGGCTTGCGGCTGCGCCCCGATCACGTCGACCACCTCGATCGGTTGCGAGGGCGGGAGTTCGGAAATCGAGAGCACCAGCGCCGATGGCGCGCGCATCCTGAGGAGCGCGGCCAGCGAGCGGCGTGCGCGGGGCTGGACGACGAGTGCAAGCGGCGTCGATCCCGTCCCGCGCGCGGCGACGAGATCCGCCAAGCGCTCTCCGATCATGCGTGCGAGGTCCGGTTCGATCACCGGCTGTCCGGAAACGGGGTCCGACAGGCCCTGGACGATCGCAGCTTCCAGCCCTGCATCGAGCGTCACCACCGGAAGCCGGTCGCGCACGGAACAGACGCGACCGACGATAAGACCGCCCAGATCGGCACGGACGAGATCGACGAGCCGCTCGTGCTCCTGCGATTGCTGCACCGCGCGCGAAAGGCTGGAAAGGATGGGGAGCGGATGGCCGATCGGAATGCCATCCTCGAGCAAAGCCCGCAGCAGGCGCGTCAGTGCGGCAAGCGACAGGGGTTGCGGCGTGACCGTCTCGACGAGCCCGGACGAATGCTCCCTGACCGCATCGAGCAGCGCCCGGACCTCGTCGGGACCAAGCAGGTCCTGCGGCCTGTCAGAAAGCAATTGGTTGAGGTGGGTTGCGATGACGGTGCCGGCATCGACGGTCAGGAAGCCGAGCGCGATGGCATGGTCGCGACTTGCAGGATCGATCCACCATGCCGGACATCCGAAGCTGGGATCGCGCGTTTCCTCGCCGGGCACCACGCCGCCGGCGCGAACCTCTCCAGCGTCTATCGCGAGTATCCGGTCCGCCCTGATAGTCGCTCCCCCGACCGGCACGCCGCCGACCAGGATGCGGTAATCGTTCGGCGCGAGATCGAGCGAATCGCGGACGCGAAACTGCGGCACGACGAAGCCGAAAGCCTGGCTGAGCTGCTTGCGCACCCCGGTAATCCGGGACACCAGCGGCGATCCCTTGCGGTCGTCGACGAGGCCGACCAGCCCGTAGCCCAGTTCGATCGTCACCAGCGTGTGGTCCGAAACGTCGGCGAGCGAAATCCTTGCAGGATCGGGTGCAACCTCCTCGCTCTCTTCCATCGGAGCGGGCAGGGCTGTGCGCTTGCGCAACGCGTGCCAGAGCCAGCCGGCCAGCGCCGCTGCGGGCAGGAAGACCGATTGCGGCATTGCCGGTATGCAGCCGATCGCGCCGAGCACGACCGCGACAGGGAGCCAGGACCGCGCATCGGCGAACTGGCCTCCGATCTGACCGGCAAGGTCCTTGCCCTCCCCGACACGCTCGTCGGAAACGCGCGTCACGATCACGGCGGCGGCGATCGACAGCAGAAGCGATGGCACCTGCGCCACCAGGGCGTCGCCGATGGCAAGGGTGACGTAGCCCTGCGCCGCCTCTCCCGCCGACATGCCGTGGCTGGTCATGCCGAGGATGAAACCCGCGACGATGTTGACGCCGAGGATCAGCAGCGCTGCGATCGCGTCGCCCTTCACGAACTTGGACGCACCGTCCATCGACCCGTAGAAATCGGCCTCGGTGGCGACCTCGCGGCGGCGAGCCTTCGCTTCCTCGGCGGTGAGCAGCCCAGCCGCCAGGTCGGCGTCGATGGCCATCTGCTTGCCCGGCAAGGCATCGAGGGTGAAGCGGGCGGAGACTTCCGAGACGCGCCCGGCGCCCTTGGTCACGACCACGAGGTTGATGATGATCAGGATCAGGAAGACGAACAGGCCGACCGCGAAATTGCCGCCGATCAGGAACGCGCCGAAGGCCTCGATCACCTTGCCGGCAGCCGCTCCGCCCTCGTGCCCGTCGACCAGCACGACCCGCGTCGAAGCGACGTTGAGGGCCAGCCGCAGGAGCGTTGCGAACAGGAGGACCGAGGGGAACGAGGAAAAGTCCAGCGGCTTCTGCGCGTTCATGGCCGCCATCAGGATCGCCACCGAAAGCGCGATGTTGAGAACGAACGAGACGTCGAGCAGCAACGCGGGCACCGGCACGATCATCAGCACGATGAGCGCGAGTATCCCTGCAGGAAGTGCAAGCGCACCGGGCGACGGCAAGCGGGCAAACACGCTCACAGCCCGAACCTCGCCAGCCTGGCATAGGCTGCGCGTACCGAGGCCGGGGCCGCGCCGTTGCCGCCGGGATCACCGAAGGCCCCGGCAAGCGTCTGCGCCATCGACCGTCGGGAAACCGCCGGAGCTTCGGCACGAGCGGCGTGAAACTCGCGAGCTACAGGTCCGGTCGCGACATGTGATCGTGCCGGCCCGTCCGCAGCCCGAAATCCAAATGCCTCGAAGCGCTCCTCGCCGCCGTGTTCCATCGCGCCCGATACCTTGGCGCGCATCAGGTCCATCATCGCGGCGACCGAGCGGGCTTCACCGGCCTTGTCGAAGAAGATGCTGCGATTGGCCGCAGCCGCCCTGGGCAGCAGCGAGGCGGCACTGCGCTGCGGGTCGACCGCCAGTACCGAGAGGAACTTGCCCGCCCCGCCGGCGCCGAGAAAATGCGCGAGGTACAGTTCGGCGGCATCGGGCTCGCGCCCGAGAACGCCGGTCAGGGATGCGCGATTGTCGTTTGCGAGCTCCGCTGCCATCAGCGCGGAAGCATCCGGATCGTTGCGCAGCGCCATGACCTGCGCCCGGATCGCGCGATCGGCGATGCGCCCTCCCGCTATAGCTTGGTCCGCCCAGCCAAGGCCGTGGCGGCTGCCGTGCCTGTCGAGCGTTTCGAGCCACGTACCGTTGGTGAACTGGTAGAGCCCGGTCGCGCTCGAAGTCGGCGCGCGGGCCTCCGGGTCAAGCCCGGATTCGAGCTTCGCCTGCGCAAGGAGGTAGTCGAAATCGACCCCCGTCGCCTGCGAGGCGCGCGCGATCGATGCGCGCACGCTTGTCGCGTCGGCGTGCGCTGCTGGCAAGATTTGCGGGGTCTGGCTCAACCCTTGGGCTCCCGGTTCGATTTATCCGGGAGCCTTTCAGCAAGAGGCGTGCCAGTTCAGGCGCGCACTGCAGCATATCCGCCAGCGGCGGCGCGATAGAGTTGCGGCGAGCCGGTCAGGACGTCGAGCCTGCGCGCGACGTTGGCTGCCACAAGGTTGCGCACCTGGCGGTTTACCTCGTTCAGGCGCCTCGCCGCTTCGAGCATGGCGCGGCATTCCTCGTCGATTTGCCCGGCAGATGCCGCATCGAGCGTTCCGCACAGGCGTGTCTTGTCGTTCGAGGTCCCGGTGATCGCGTCGAGGTCGAGACCGGCAAGCGCCTGCCGCTCCGCCTCCAGCACAGCAAGCATCTGCCGCAGCGTTTCGCGTAGCGTGTCCTGCTTCATTTGCCGCTCCTCAGAAGGTAACCGGCAGCGATGATCGCGTCCGCGACCTTTGCGGGAATGACCGGATAGGTACCGGTTTCGATGGCCTTGCGAATGGCTGCGACGCGATCGCTGTCGACCGGTGGGTTGCCGGCGGATAGCATGTCGCTTCGTGCGACCGTGCCCGGCTCGTTTCCGCCGCCGGCGACGGCGCGGCTGGCGTTCGCTTCGCCGCCCGCCTGTCGCGCAAGCCTGCTTTCGATGGCCTTGAGTGGACGCAAGGATCCGATTTCGATGGGTGGCATCGTGCCGCTCCGTTAGGGTTTCGCCTTATCCAGAACGGCAGATGCGAGGAACCTTTAAGCCGGATCGGCAAACAATTGCCGCTGGACGGCAATCTGCCTCACGGCAGCGAAAGGCGGACCAGACCGGGCCGCACGACGAGCGCGCGCAGGGTATCGCCGGACTGCCGCCGCCCCTCGCCGGCTTTGCGAACGCGGATCCAGTCGCCCGCCGAACCCGATTCGAGCGCTTCGCCCGGTTGCGAGACGCTGAAGCCGCGGCCCGCGACCGCGATTGCCACGCTGTCTCCCCTGTTGACGACGGGCACCTGTTTCTCGGCCTGCGCCGCGACCGATACGGACCGGACCGGCACGAAGATGCGCCATCCGTCGGTGTCGGGACACTGCACGACCACCGTCTGACGCGAAGCGGTATTCCAGCGAAGGTCGAGCATGGCCTCGCAGTCCTGCAGCCTGAGACGACGATCGACGGGACGGACTGCACCGCCCTCCTCTCCCGCTGGAGCGCCGGTGAACTGCGCGACCTGCGCATCGATTGCGGCAAGATCGGCAAACGGCGCAGCGGCGAGGATTGCGAGGCTCAGGCTCATGGGACGGCTTCCTTTCGTGTCGCGGCCGCTGTCCGGCCGGCTTTCGCCACATCTTGCAAGGCGTGTGCCATGCCGGCGGGCGCGTCGAACGACAGCACGGCCGAGATGTTTCCGGTACCGGGCTCCACGACGATCCGGACCGGCACGGGGAACGCGGCAGCCTCGCGAGAGAGCCGGTCGGCATCTACTAGCGCAGCTTCCAGCCCTCCCTCGTCGTATTTTGTCGTGATGGTCAGAATCTGGCGCGGATCGGGCGACTGGGCAGCCAGCCAGTCGGACAATGGCGGCGCTCCCTCACTGCTTTCGTAGAAGGCCAGCGGTTCGGACCGCTCCGATACGCCCTGCGTGCGCGCGGGAATGCTCTCGGGCCCACCGAGCGCGGCCCCCGTCACCATGAACAGGATCAGCGAGAGATCGGCGAGTATCGTTTGCCAACCGCTGGCGGCACGCAAGATCATACCGCCTCGTCAACGATCGAAAGCCTCGGGTGCGGCGCGCCTGCCGGTATTGCGTCGGTAACCTGAGCGGCAAGCCAGTCGACGATTGCCTGGCGTTCGCGCTCCTCAGCCTCGGCGGCTCGTTCAAGGACCCGTGCGAGAGGGGCCAGCAAGAGGTTCGCCAGCAGCAACCCGTAGAGAGTTGTCAGGACTGCCATCGAAATAGCCGATGCGAAAGCGCCCTGAGCCAGCCCCTCCGACGGGAGCTGGCTCAGCGAAACGAGCGTTCCTGCAAGCCCGAACACCGGTGCGAGTTCCGAGGCCTGCGAGAAGGTACGCACCGCGCGCGCATTGCTTCGCACGCGTCTGTCCTTGTGCTCCTCGTGCGCGGAAAGCAGTGCGGCGACCGAACGCGTGCCGAGCATCGCGTCCGTCGCCTCGTCGAATTCGTTGTCGCCGAAATGCCTGGGTCTCGCGCGGATCAGGCCGTCCTGCCGGATTTCGCGGACCTGCACTGCAAGCTCTGCACGCGCGAAGTCGGCGTCGAACCTGCTTTTCGCGAGGCGCGCAACGGCGGCGGCAGCATGGCGACAGTCTGTCGCGCCCGCGCGCAGGAACGTGCCCAGCACCGTCCCGCCCACGACGAGCCCTGCAGAGGTTCCATCGAAAAGCGCTGAAAATTCCATGGCTTGCAATCCTCCTGTGCATCGAAGGACGGACAGAGGCCGCCAAATTTCATGCCTGCGGCGGACCTTTGCCGGGTGCGGCAAGACATTGCCGGAAATGGCTCTCCGGTCCGATCTCGACCGCAGAAACCTGCGTTTGGCACGCGCCTTGCTGAAGCTCTTCCGCAACCAACCGGGAGCCTCGTCATGAGCGAAAGCCTGTTCGGAATACACGGTGCGGCACTTGAACTGCGCTCTCAGCGCATGGGTATCATCGCATCGAACATCGCGAATGCCGCAACGCCGGGCTACAAGGCACGCGACATCGATTTCGCGGCGGCGCTGGAAGACCGCAAGGGCGGCGCGAGCAGCGCGCGGGCGGTGGAGGCCGCAACGCGCTACCGCGTACCGGTCATGTCCTCGCTCGACGGCAACACCGTCGAACTGCAGGCCGAGCAACTTGCCTTTTCGGAGAACGCAGTCGGCTACGCGGCCACGCTTTCCTTCATCGAAGGCAGGGTGAATTCGATCACCCGCGCGCTGAAGGGCGAATGACGATGGGGCAGATGACCATCTTCGACCTCGCCCGGCGCGGCATGTCGGCGCAGCTGGTGCGCATGAACGCTGCTGCCTCGAACCTTGCCAATGCCGGGACGGTGTCCGGCAGCGAGGACGGTGCCTATCGCCCCGTCCGCGCCGTCTTCGCCGAGGACCTCGACCGTGCAACCGGCCTTGCCAGCGTCCGCGTTTCGGCCGTCACCCGCGAAAACGCTCCGGCAATCCGCGAACACAATCCCGATCACCCGCTGGCCGATGCCAACGGCGATGTCTGGACCAGCCCGGTCGATGAGAACGCCGAGATGGTCGAGATGCTCGAATCCGCGCGCCAGTACCAGAACCTGGTCGAGGCGCTGTCCACCGCAAAGCAGCTCATGCTCGAAACGATGAGGATGAAATGACCACCAATTCGATCAACGGCGCTTCGCAGGCGGCCTTCGTCGCAGCGGACCGCAAGACCGGTCTCGGCGCGCTTGGCCAGGCCGATTTTCTCAAGCTGATGACCGTCCAGATGCAGCAGCAGGACCCGTTCGACCCGGTCGACCAGAAGGAGATGCTGGCGCAGATGGCGCAGTTCTCCTCGCTCGCCGGGACGGCCCAGATGGGCGAGACGCTCAAGGACATTGCCGCAAAGCTCGACGCGGTCATCGCGGCGCAGGGGATTGCCCTGCCCTCGCCTTCCGAAACCACCCCAGACATCCAGCAGGAGTCCTGACATGTCGTTCTACACTTCGCTTTCCGGGCTCAAGAACGCCCAGACCGACCTCAACGTGGTCGCCCATAACATCGCCAATGCCGAGACGACCGGCTTCAAGAAGTCGCGTGTCGAATTCGCCGACATCGTCGCCGGATCGGCCTATACCAATCCCAAGCACATCCAGGGCATCGGCTCGACGGTCGAGGCGATCAGCCAGAACTTCGCCATCGGCCCGATCGAGCAGACCGGTTCCGCGCTCGACCTTGCGATCAGCGGGGACGGCTTCTTCCAGATGAAGTCGGCCGCGAGCGGCGATGCGCTGTTCACCCGCAACGGCAGCTTCGCGATGGACGAGGCCGGCTACATCCATGACGGGTCGCAGAACCGCCTGCAGATTTTCGCGCCGGGCGCGGACCCGGCCGTCGATGCGCCGATCGACGCACTCGTCCCTGCAACCAACGGGGCAGGTGCCGAATTCGCGGGTGTCACAATCGACAACGACGGAACGGTGCGCGCCTCCTACGCCGACGGAACCAACGAAGTCGTGGGGACTGTCGCTCTTGCGTCGTTCATCTCGCCGAGCGGCCTGCGCCAGGTCGGCTCCTCGAACTGGGAAGCGACGGGACTTTCGGGCACGCCCCAATTCGGACTGCCGGACACCGGCGCCTACGGAGCGCTGATCTCCGGCGCGCTCGAACGATCGAACGTCGATATCGCCGAGGAACTGGTCAGCCTGATCACCGCGCAGCGGTACTTCCAGGCCAACGCGAAGGCGATCGATACCGCCACGCAGATCAGCCAGGCGGTCATCAACCTGCGCACCTGACGGGAAGGCTGAGCGATGGACCGACTGATCTACACTGCCGTTTCCGGCATGGCTTCCTCGATGACGCGCCAGCGCATGATCGCCAGCAACATGGCCAATGCGCAGACCATCGGTTTCCGCGCCGAGGTCCTGGAGCAGTCGCCGGTGACCGTCGCCGGACCCTCGCTCGAAGTGCGCGCGATGAGCCGTGCGGAAGTGCGCGGCGCGCTGATGAAGGAAGGCTCGGTCACGCAGACCGGGCGCGATCTCGACATCGCCATGGAAGGCGATGCCATGCTGACCCTCCTGGCCAGCGACGGCACCGAGGCCTATTCGCGGCGCGGCGACCTGTCGATCTCGGCGACGGGCGTACTCGAAAACGGGGACGGCCTGCCGGTGCTCGGCGATGCCGGTCCCATCACCGTGCCTGCAGGGGCGAAGGTGTCGATCGCGCCGGACGGCGCGGTGATGGTCGCCGATCCTGCCGTTCCGGACGCTCCGCCCGTGCAGGTTGCGCGCATCAAGCTCGCGAGCGTTTCGGGCAGCGACGTCGAAAAGGGCCTCGACGGTCTTTTCCGCGTGCGCGACGGAGGAATCCTGCCAGCGAACGAAAACGCGCGCGTCATGACCGGCGCGCTCGAGCAATCGAACGTCAGTCCGTCCGAAGTCCTCGTCGAGATGGTCGAGGCCCAGCGCCTCTTCGACATCCGCGCCAAGCTCGTTTCCACTGCCCGCGAACTCGACGAAGCGAGCGCGGGCCTCATGCGCATGACATCCTGAACCGGAGTATCCTGCAATGCCCTCATCCGCCCTTCATGTCGCCCGTACCGGGCTGGAAGCGCAGGACGCGCGCATGCGCGTCATAGCGAACAACCTTGCCAACGTGGCGACCACCGGGTTCAAGCGCGACCGCGCCAACTTCGCGACGCTCGCCTACCAGGACGCGCGCGTCGCGGGCCAGCAAAGCTCGAACGAGACGACCTATGCAACGGGCCTCAACCTGGGCACGGGCGTCGGCGTCCAGTCCACGTCGCGGATCGAAACACAAGGTTCGCTCAACGCCACCGGCAATTCGCTCGACCTCGCGCTCGACGGGGACGGGTATTTCCAGGTGCAACTCCCCGGCGGCCAGCTCGGGTATACCCGAGCGGGCAACTTCACGCGCTCGGCCGATGGCCAGCTCGTGACGACGCAGGGCTTCGCCGTGCTGCCGCAGATTGCCATTCCCGAAGGCGCGACGTCGATCGCAATAGCCGAGGACGGCACCGTGTCGGTCTCCATCGCGGGCGAGGCAGAGGCGACGCAGGTCGGCCAGATCACGATAGCCAGCTTCGCAAACCCGGCAGGGCTGCAGGCCGCCGCCGACAACTTCATGCTGGAAACCGGCGCGTCCGGTCCGGCCCAGATCGGCATCGCCGGCGAGAACGGGCGCGGCAATATCCGACAGGGAATGCTCGAAGGTTCGAACGTGAACATCGTGCAGGAACTTGTCGACATGATAGAGACGCAGCGCGCCTACGAGATCAATTCGAAGATGATCTCTGCGGTCGACGAAATGCTGCGCAACGCGAACCAGACGCTGTGATCATGGCCCGAAGGATCGCATTGCTCACCATCGGGATCGCGGCACTTGCGTCGGCGGCACCGGCATACGCCCGCAAGCCGGCTCCGGGCTTCGAACCTGCAGTGCCGCCCGTACCGGCTCCGCCGGCACCCGCAAACGGCAGCATCTTCTCGCCCGTCGCAGGCTACGCAGCGCTTCACGAAGGTACCCGCGCGCGCCGTGTCGGCGATCCGCTGACCATCCTGCTTCTTGAGAGCACGACAACCTCGAAGTCGGTCGCTGCGAAAAGCCAGAAGGGGGGCGGCGCATCGATCACTCCGCCGAGCGCCGGTCTCCTGTCCTTCCTCAATCCAGACGCCCTTAAGATGTCGAGTTCCTCGTCGTTCAATGGTCAGGGCAACGCGGGGCAGACGAGCAGTCTCGCCGCGACGATTTCCGTCACCATCGCGGAAGTGCGCCCGAACGGGACCGCGCTCGTCAGGGGGGAAAAGCAGATGTACCTGAGCCAGGGGCGCGAGTGGATCCAGTTTTCCGGGATCGTGCGACTTGCCGATATCGACATCGAGAACCGCGTTCCGTCGACCCGCGTCGCCGATGCGCGGATCGAGTATTCGGGCAAGGGCGCGCTGCAACGGGCGTCCAGGCCCGGCTGGCTGTCGCGCTTCTTCAACTTCATCAGTCCGTTCTGACCGGAGCGCCCGCGATGATCCGCATACTCGTCTATCTCGCCATCGCACTCGCGGCCCTCGCCCCGTCGATTGCCCACGCCGAGCGCGTGCGCGACCTTGGACAGTTCCAGGGCGTCCGCTCGAACCAGCTGACCGGTTACGGAATCGTCGTCGGACTGGCCGGAACCGGCGACGACAACCTCGAGTACCTGACGCTCGCCATGAAAGGCGTGTCGGGCCGAATGGGGCTGCAATTGCCGCCCGGCGTCTCGCCCGGCCTCAAGAACGCCGCCGCCGTGATGGTGACGGCGGAACTGCCCGCCTTCAGCAAGCCGGGCCAGCGTATAGACGTGACCGTATCGACCATCGGCAAGGCCAAGAGCCTGCGCGGCGGGGCGCTGATCATGACGCCGCTCTACGGCGCCGACGGCCAGATCTACGCGATGGCGCAGGGCAACCTTGCGGTCGGCGGCCTCGGCATCGCGGCGAACGACGGCTCCAAGCTGACCGTCAACGTGCCGACGGTCGGACGTATCTCCGACGGCGCCAGCGTCGAGCGCGGCGTTGCAACCGGCTTCGAGCATGGCGATGTCGTCCGCTACAATCTCTTCAACGCCGACTTCCTCACCGCTTCGCGCGTGAGAGACGCGATCAATGCGCGGCTTCCAGGAATGGCGACGATCGAGGACGGCGTGACCGTCGCGATCAGACTCCCGCCCGGAGCCGACACGCGAGCGAGCCTGATGGCCGTGATCGAGATGATTGAGGTCGAGCCGGCTGAAACGCCTGCCCGCGTCATCGTTAACAGCCGCACCGGCACTGTCGTCATCAACTCCGCCGTTCGCATCGCGCCCGCCGCGATCAGCCACGGCAAGCTTACCGTGCGCATCGACGAGGAGCCGCGTGTCATCCAGCCCGGTCCGTTCAGCGAAGGCGTGACCGCGGTCGAACAGAACAGCGAGATCGCGCTCGAGGAAGACGGCAACGCCGTGGCCCTATTCGAACCGGGAGCCTCGCTCGCCGGCATCGTCGACGCGCTGAACCTGCTCGGCACGAGTCCCTCGGACCTCGTCGCCATCCTCGAAGCGCTCAAGCAGGCAGGCGCGCTCAAGGCGGAAATGGTGGTGATATGAGCCCGCTGTCCTCATCGTCTATCGGTTCGTCGCCCTCCGTCGCGTCCGGTGGCGATCGCGCCGAGCTATCCGCTGCGGCGAAACAGTTCGAGGCGATCTTCCTTCGCCAGATGCTCGCTGCTGCCCGCAAGGCGGGCTTCGGCGACGACCTGCTGGGCAATGGCGGCACCGAAACCTTCCGCCAGATGCAGGACGAGCATTTCGCCGACCTCGCTGCCGGCACCGGTGCCTTCGGCATGGCAGAGAGGATCGAGGCCCAGCTTGCCCAATTCCTTCCGCCCGAAAGCGGCTCGCGGGGATAAGCCATGGCGTCAGACCTTCTCTCCATCGCGAAAAGCGGCACCCAGACGGCGCGCATTGCGCTCGACGTGACCGCGCAGAACATCGCCAACGCCTCTTCCGAGGGGTACGTCAGGCGCAGCGTGCGACTGGAGGAAGTTTCGGCTTCGGGCGGCGCGGGGCGGGTTGCCGACGTGTCGCTTTCGGGCGTGAGGCTCGACAAGGTGGTGCGCAACGCCGACCTCTTCCGCCAGGCCGAGGTCCGCCGGACCGGCTCCGACTTCGCGCGAGCCGCCGCCGAAGTGACGGGCCTCGAGAACATCGAGGCCGCCGTCGAGCAGGCAAGCGTTTTCCCTGCCATCGTCGCGTTCGAAGGCTCGCTCGAAAGGCTTGCCGCAGACCCCGTCGACTCCAGTCTGCGCGCCGCCGTGATGGCGAGTGCCCGAACGATGACGCGCACGTTCAACATCGCCTCGACGGCACTGGACGCGGCCGGGGATGGCCTTCGTTTCGAGGCGGCCGACGGCGTCTCGCAAGTGAATTTGCTGGCCGGAGAACTGGCCCGCGTGAACCTTCGCCTGGCGCGGGCCGCCGACGCATCGAGCGATCAGACAACCCTGCTCGACCAGCGCGACTCTCTTCTCCAGCAGCTCAGCGATCACGTGGACGTCCACGCGCAGATCGCCGCCGACCATACTGTCGAGGTGCGCATCGCCGGCACGAGCGGACCGCAGCTCGTGACAGGCGGGACAGCCGCTTCCTTCGCCATGTCGACGGCTGCGGACGGGACGATCGCGTTTTCCGTGGACGCCGCCTCCGTCACACCGCTGGGAGGAGCGCTCGCCGGCAAGGCGATGGCGCTCGACAAACTCAGAGACATCCGCACCGGGCTGGACACGATCGCGACCGATATCGCCGCGACGGTCAATGCGGTGCAGACAGGCGGCGTTGCGCGCGACGGCAGTCCCGGCCAGCCGATGCTTTCCGGCACGGGGGCAGCGGACCTTGCCCTTGCCTTCGAAGATGGCGCGCTTCTTGCGACGGCTCCGGCGGGCGGTCCCGCGATGAGCCGCGATCCAGCGAACCTTTCCGCGATGCGTCAGGCGCTCGCTGCGGCCGACCCCGCGGGCGAAGCCGACGCGCTCCTGTTCGACATTTCCAGCGCCGTGCAGGGCCGCTCGGTCACGCGCGACGCGCTGTCCTCGATAGCGGGAACCGCCCGTATCGCGCTAGCGGCGCAGGCAGGGGTCGATCTCGATCACGAAGCGGTAAACCTCATCCGTTTCCAGCAGGCCTTCCAGGCATCGGGCCGGGTCATGCAGGTAGCCTCCGACATCTTCGACACGCTGCTCGGCATTCGCTGAAGGAACAGGACATGATCAGTACCAGCACCAGCGCCTTTTTCGAGCGCACCACCCAGGGAATGAACACATTGCGCGCCCGTGCCGAAGCGCTGCAGGAGCAGATCGGCGGGGGCGAGCGGCTTGCGCGATCCTCGGACGATCCGGTCGCCGCCTCGCGCCTGCGCCAGCTATCGCGGGCCGATGACCTTTCGAGTATCGACAGGGCCAACGCCGACCGCGCCTCTGCCGACCTGAAGCTGGCCGACGGCGCTTTGTCCTCGCTCGCGGATCACGTGATCCGCGCCAAGGAACTGGCCATACAGGCAGGGAATGCGACCCTGACCGCGCAGCAGCGCAGCGCCATCGGGGACGAGCTGGAACAGATCCACGGCCAGTTGTTCGCGCTCGCCAATTCGCGTGATTCGTCGGGCCATGCGCTCTTCGGGGGCGAGGCAGCGGGCGCAGCCTACGCGCTCGATGCTGGCGGTAACGCAAGCTACATCGGTACCGCCACCGCCGGCGAGATGCCCATCGGCGACGGACAAACCGTCACAAGAGGCCTGACCGGACCCGAGGTGCTCGAATTCGATGTCGCCGGCATGCCGACCGACCTGATGGCGTTCGTCAAGGACCTCGCGGGCGCATTGAAAGGTGCGGTGGCTGATCCCGCGCAGTACGCGCGCGACGCGCTCGGCGGGCTCGATGCCGGGCTCGAGAAGGTCACGACGGGCCAGACCATCGTGGGCACGCGACTTGCCTGGATCGATCTTGCAGCCGAGCGGCGCGTCGAAATGTCCGAGCTTCGCGCCAGCGAACAGGCCGACATCGGCGGGACTGACATCGCGACCACCGTCGCGCGCCTGCAGGAGACGATGCTCGTGCTCGAAGCCAGCCAGGCGAGCTTCGCACGCCTCTCGTCGCTCAGCCTGTTCGACGCGATCCGCTGAACCCTGCCCGGAAGGACCCCATTCCATGTTCGTAGCCATCGGTGTCATCATCCTCCTCGTCATGGTTTTCGGCGGCTTCGCGCTCACCGGCGGGGCGCTTGGTCCCGTAATGCACGCGATCCCGCACGAAATGCTGATCATCGGCGGTGCGGCAGTGGGCGCCATCGTTACCGGCAACTCGATGCACGAACTGAAAGCGCTGGGAGGCTCGATCGCAAAAACATTCAAGGGGCCGAAGCACACCAAGCAGGATCACGTCGACGCGATCCTCCTGGTTACCCGGCTCATGAAGCTGCTTCGCTCCGAAGGGCCTGTCGCACTCGAAGCGCATGTGCAGGAGCCGCAAAACTCTGCAATTTTCGCCGAGTTCCCGCGCATTCTCTCCAACAAGCCGCTCGTCGCGCTGATCTGCGATACGCTGACTCTCATCGTCGTCTCGTCGGGCACGCTGGAAGTTCATGCGGTCGAGGAGGTCATGGACAATGCGATGAAAACGCACTTCCACGAAATGCACGAACCCCAGCATGCGCTGCAGGGGCTTGCCGACGCCTTGCCGGCGCTCGGCATCGTGGCGGCGGTCCTCGGCGTGGTGAAGACGATGGGTTCGATCGACGAGCCTCCTTCGGTGCTTGGCGGCATGATCGGCTCGGCGCTCGTCGGGACCTTCCTGGGCGTGCTGCTGGCCTACGGTATCGTCGCGCCGATGGCCGGACGCCTGAAGCAGGTGCTCGAACAGGACGAACAGATATTTCACGCAGTGAAGCAGGTCGTGATCGCCAGCCTTCACGGATGGCCCCAGCCGCTTGTCGTCGAAAGCGCCCGGTCCGGCCTCGGCCATGCGTTCCGGCCAGGCCTGTCCGAAATGCTCGACGCGCTGAGAGGCCGCTGACATGGCCGCGAAGAAGCAGCGCGGTCGCAACGAACCGCCGCCGACGCCGATCATCGTCAAGAAGGTGACCGTGGTCGAAGGCGGGCATCACGGGGGAGCCTGGAAGGTGGCCTATGCCGACTTCGTGACCGCGATGATGGCGTTCTTCCTGCTGCTCTGGCTGCTTGGCGCGACCACCGAGAACCAGCGCAAGGGTCTCGCCGATTACTTCACGCCAACGCTGGTCAAGACAAAGCAGGAATCGGCAGGGGCTGGCGGCCTTCTGGGGGGATCGTCGATCACGGACGTCGACAGCTATCCCCATCGTGCGGGGCAGACGGGCACCCGTTCACTCACCATTCCGCGCGACATGACCGGCGGACCGCGCGAGGGATCGGGCAACATCAAGCGGGTCGAGCGCACCAGGCAGCGCATCGAGGAGAAGCTGCAGGCTTCCGCGCGGCTTCGCCGCCTCGCCAGGCAAGTCCGCATGGTGGACACGACCGAGGGTGTCAGGATCGACCTAGTCGACGATGCCGATTTCTCGATGTTCCGCCTCGGCACCACGGTCTTGACGACGGACGCACGCGAATTGCTCGGCGCGATTGCCGAGGGCGTGCAAAGCGATGCCAGCGGCATTGCCATACGGGGCCATACCGATGCGCTCCCCTGGAGGCCGGGCATCAAGGGAAACAACTGGTCGCTGTCCGCCGGCCGTGCCGAAGCTACGCGCCAGGCGCTCATGCTCCAGGGAATCGGCGAGAACCGCTTCCGCCGGATCGAAGGCGTCGCCGATCGGGAGCTGCTCGTTCGCGACGATCCGTCGGACCCGCGCAATCGCCGCATCTCGATAGTGGTCCTGAACTAGGCCAGGTTGCCTTGCACGACCTGGGCCGATCGCGCCGCGCGCAGATCGCGCCGGTCCGCTTTTGTTTGGACCGGCGCTTGTTCTAGCCGATCAGTCGAGGTCGAAGCGGCCTGCATTCATGACCTTGGTCCACGCCGCCACGAAGTCCCGAACGAACTTCTCCTCATTACCATCCTCGGCATAGACTTCCGCGATGGCCCGCAATTGCGAGTTCGAACCGAAGATCAGGTCGGTCCGCGTCGCGCGCCAGCGCTCCTCACCGCTGGCCCGATCGCTCCCGATGAATTCCTCGTCGGAGCTTTCGTCGACGACTTTCCATGCGGTCTTCATGTCGAGCAGGTTGACGAAGAAATCGTTGGTCAGGACACCCGGCCTGTCGGTGAAGACACCCTCGGTCGGATTGCTCGAGTGGTTCGCGCCGAGCACCCTGAGACCACCAACAAGGACGGTCATTTCGGGCGCGGAGAGCCCGAGTAGCTGGGCGCGATCAAGGAGAAGTTCCTCGGTCTTCACCGAGTGCTTGGTCGACAGGTAGTTGCGGAACCCATCGGCCCTGGGCTCGAGCGGTTCGAAGCTTTCGGCATCGGTCCATTCCTCGCTCGCGTCGCCGCGACCGCCCGCAAAGGGCACCTCTACTTCGAAACCCGCGTCCCGAGCGGCCTTTTCGACGGCAGCGGTTCCGCCAAGCACGATCATGTCGGCCAGCGAGACATGGCTGTCACCGCGAAGCTCATCGAGTTTCGCTAGCACCCTTGCCAGTTCGAACGGTTCGTTGACCGCCCAGTCCTTTTGTGGCGCGAGGCGGATCCGAGCGCCGTTCGCTCCGCCGCGATGGTCCGATTTGCGATAGGTCGATGCCGAAGCCCACGCTGCCTTGACCAGTTCGCTCGTGCTCAGCCCGCTGTCGAGGATCGCCTTCTTGAGGTCGGCAACTTCCGAGGCGGAAGGCCTGTAGCCGGCAGGGACGGGGTCCTGCCAGATCAGGTCTTCCTCGGGGACTTCCGGGCCATGGTAGCGGGCCTTGGGACCCATGTCGCGGTGGGTCAACTTGAACCAGGCACGCGCGAAGGCATCGGCGAACTGGTCGGGATTGTCGCGGAAGCGCTCCGAGATTTTGCGATACTCGGGATCGACCTTCATCGCCATGTCGGCGGTGGTCATCATCGTTGGCACCTTCCTCGAAGGATCGTGCGCATCGGGCGCCATGTCCTCCTCCTTCTGGTCGACCGGTTGCCACTGGTGTGCCCCGGCGGGACTTTTCACCAGCTCGTACTCGTAGTCGAGCAGGAGCCGGAAGTAGTTCATCGTCCATTCGATCGGTGTGTTCGTCCACGAACCTTCAAGGCCGCTGGTGATCGTGTGTTCGCCCATTCCGGTCTCGTAGCCGCTCGTCCAGCCGAGTCCCTGGAAGGCGATGTCCGCTCCTTCGGGATCGGCACCGACAAGGCTGGCGTCGCCGGCACCGTGGCATTTGCCGAAGGTGTGGCCGCCGGCCGTCAGAGCCACGGTTTCCTCGTCGTTCATCGCCATGCGGGCGAAGGTCTCGCGAATGTCGCGGGCCGAACCCTCGATATCGGGCTGGCCGCCCGGTCCCTCGGGATTGACGTAGATGAGCCCCATCTGGATCGCGGCTAGCGGGTTTTCGAGCGCCATTTCCTTGTCGGGCTGGATGCGCGTTTCCGCGCCGGTGTTCACCCACTCTTCCTCGGTGCCCCAATAAACGTCGGTCTCGGGCTCGAACACGTCGGCCCGGCCGCCGCCGAAGCCGAAGACGGGGCCGCCCATCGATTCAATGGCCACGTTGCCGGTCAGGATGAAAAGGTCGGCCCAGGAAATGTGCTTTCCGTACTTCTTCTTGATCGGCCAGAGCAGGCGCCGCGCCTTGTCGAGGTTGGCGTTGTCCGGCCATGAATTGAGCGGTGCAAAACGCTGCTGCCCGCTGCTCGCTCCGCCGCGCCCGTCCGCCGTGCGATAGGTGCCCGCTGCGTGCCATGCCATGCGGATGAAGAATGGCCCGTAATGCCCGTAATCAGCCGGCCACCACGGCTGGCTGTCGGTCATCAGGGCATGGAGGTCTTGCTTGAGCGCATCGTAATCAAGTTGCCTGAAAGCCTCGACGTAGTCGAAGTCTTCTCCCATCGGGTCCGGCGAAACGCCACCCTGGTGGAGGATTTCCAGTTGCAGGGCGTCCGGCCACCAGTCGCGATTGGTGCGCCCCAACAGGCTCCGTACGCCGCCGTCTCCTCCGAAGGGGCACCCGCCCCCTGCAATCGATCCGGTCTTCGCGTCCATCGTCCTCTCCTCTCGGCAAGATCACTGATTGATGATCCTACCGCGAAGCTGCGAGTCGGGCGAAACGGTCTGCTCTCCTGAATGTAATCGATAAAACCGATGGAACGCTGCATTTTCATCGGATAGCAAGAAAGGCCCGGCAGCTCTGAAGCCACCGGGCCCGGATTGCGCCCGCGGGAGGGAAACGGGCGATATTCGAAAGGCGAGTTAACGCAGCAGCGAAAGCACGTTCTGCTGGCTCTGGTTCGCCTGCGAGAGCATCGCGGTCGAGGCCTGGCTCAGGATTTGCGCCTTGGCCATGGCCGTCGTCTCGCTCGAGTAGTCGGTGTCCTCGATGCGCGAGCGCGCGTCGGACAGGTTGGTGACGTTGTTCGTCAGGTTGTTGACCGCGGATTCGAGGCGGTTCTGGCCGGCACCGAGCCCGGCACGCGCGCTCGAGATCGAATCGAGTTCTGTATCGAGCGTCGCCAGCAGGCCGTTGGCCGCCGCAGCGGTTGAAACGTCGTACGAGCCTGCCGCACCGCCGCTCGCCGAAAGCGAGGTCAGGTCGGCCATCGTCAGGTCGACCGTATCGGCGGCATTGGCGCCGGCCTGCACGGTGACCGAGGCGGTCGAGCCGTCAAAAAGCGTGACACCGTTGAACTCGCTGTTGGTGATGACCTGGTCGATCTGGGCGGTCAGCTCGTCGACTTCGGTCTGCATGTACGCGCGGTCGGTGGCGTCCTGGTAAGTGCCCGACGAGGACTGCACGGCAAGTTCGCGGACGCGCTGCAGCATGTTGGTGACTTCCGAAAGCGCGCCTTCCGCCGTCTGCGCGAGGCTGATGCCGTCGTTGGCGTTGCGGATGCCCTGGCTCATGCCGCGAACCTGAGCGGTCATGCTGGTGGCGATGGCGAGGCCCGCCGCGTCGTCCTTGGCACTGTTGATGCGCTTGCCCGAAGAGAGGCGCTCCATCGCGGTGCCGAGCATCTTGTTGGCCGAGATCGAGCCGTTCGAGGCCTTCATGGCCGAAATGTTCGTATTGATAACCGACATTGTTAAATTCCCCTGATAGCTAATCCTTGGTGATCCGGTCGAGCCTGCCGGCCCATCCGGCGCGACTGACATGAGGAAGAGCGGCAGGTCCGGCGGAACTTTAAGGGCTGCGGCGCAAGCAGGGCTTCTCGACCGGCATCGACGACGCCAATCGACAATACGGGAGAATACGGGGGCTTAAATTTTCGAAGCCTTGGACGTTTCGCACGCAAAAGGACCTCCCGTCGCAAGATGGTTAACCGGGGGGTTACGAAAAATGGATGGAGTGGAATTCTCGAGCGCCGCCAGGAAGGCGCACGCCGGACTGGTCATCAGGGCCGCGTCGATCGCGCAGGCACATCCGGCGCTGGGCAGCGTCGCCATCAACGACGCTGCCGAGCGCATCACCGCATCGGCAGCGCATACCGTCGCTCTGGAAAGGGGAAGCGAGAGCAACCTTCGACGCGAAGGCGCAGCCCGCTTCCACCTCACTTACGCGGACGCCGCTTCGGAGGCTGCTCTGGCCGCGCTGCTCGCCGCGTGCGCAAAGCCAGGCGCGCCGATCGCGGCCGATCCGGAAAGCCTGTCGGTCATCGCCCTCGCGGAAAGGCTGGCAGCGAGCGATATTCCCGTCCTGATCAACGGACCCACCGGCACCGGCAAGGAAGTGCTGTCACGCTTCATCCATTCGGCGAGCCCGCGCCGCGACAAGCCCTTCATTGCGGTCAATTGCGCGGCGATGCCCGAAGCCATGCTCGAGGCGATGCTGTTCGGTCATCAAAAGGGGGCGTTCACGGGCGCGACGCAGGCGAGCGAGGGCTTCTTCCGCGCCGCCGACGGCGGAACGCTGCTGCTCGACGAAATCGCCGAAATGCCGGTTACGCTTCAGGCGAAGCTGCTGCGCGCCCTGCAGGAAGGCGAAGTCGTCCCGATCGGCGCGACGCAGCCGATACCTGTCGACGTTCGCATCATCGCCTGTGCCAACCGCGACCTGCCGACCGAAGTGTCCGAAGGCCGCTTTCGTGCCGACCTCTATTATCGCCTCAATGTTTTCCCGCTGGCACTGAAGGCGCTGCGCGAACGCAGCGACGACATCGCGCCCCTCGCATTTGCGCTGGCTCTTCGCCATACCGCGCCGGGCCACCCGACGCCGTGGTTTTCCGCCGAAGCTCTTGCCATGCTGAAGGCGCACGGGTGGCCGGGCAACGTGCGCGAACTTGAGAACGTCGTTCGCAGGGGGCTGCTGCTTGCAGGCAAGGCTCCGGAAATCGGCGCCGAGCACATCGTTTTCGACCAGCCAGCCCGGCTCGTCGCACAGGCACCTGGGGGCCTCGAAGCGATGCAGGTCGAACCTGTCATCGAGAGCCCCGCGATCCAGCGTGGCGGCAAGCTTTCGAACATCGTGCAGATTTCGGAAGCACGCGCCATTCTTGAGACGCTGGAGGCCTGCAACGGCAGCCGCGTGCGTACTGCCCGCGAACTCGGCATTTCGGAGCGCACATTGCGCTACCGCCTCGCCTCGATGCGCGAGGCCGGCTTCGAGATCGACGGACGGACCGCCGTCGGAGGCGCACGATGAGCGGGATCGGCGGCATCGGCGGCGGAGGCGGCGTCCAGCAGATCATCGCGATGCGCCAGCAGATCATAGACCGCTCGCAAATCCTTCAGGACCTTCACAAGCCGCAGGGCACCGAAGCGGCCGCCGCGCCCGAGGGACCGGCAGGCAGCTTCACCGATGCACTGAAGACCGCCATCGACATCGTCAGCGAAACGCAGGCCAGGTCGAGCGCGATGACCGACGCATACCAGCGCGGCGAAGTGACCGACGTCGCCAGCGTCATGCTGGCGCGGCAGGAAGCGGGCGTCGCATTCGAGGCGACGCTGCAGGTGAGGAACCGCCTGCTCAGCGCCTATCAGGACATCATGCGGATGGGAGTGTGATTGAATGGCCGATCTCGTACCTGCAGGCGGTCAAGGCCCTTCGTTGACGACCGCGCTTCTCGATCCCGGGGGCGGACCGATGCTTTCGCGCCTTGGCGCGCTGGCAGGACAGCCGCCTGTCCGCAAGGTCCTTCCGTGGTTTCTCGGAGTAGCCGCACTCGGCAGCGTCGCACTGACATGGGCGGCGCTTGCGCCGGGTTCGCAGCGCACGCTCTATTCCCAGCTTGGCGACGCCGAGCGCGCCGGGGTTGTCGAAAGTCTAGACCAGGCGGGCATCGCCTACGACATGGACCCGGCTACCGGATCGCTGAGCGTTGCCGAGAGCGACTTCTACCGGGCACGAATGCTGGTGGCGTCCGACGGTGCGCTGGCCACGCCCGAGACCGGCTCGCAGATGCTCGACAGCCTGCCGATGGGGGCAAGCCGCATGCTCGAGGGCGAAAGGCTTCGTGCAGCGCGCGAGCGCGACCTCGAACTCACCATTCGCGAGATCGACGGGGTCGAAACTGTTCGGGTCCACCTTGCCGAGGCAGAAAAGTCGGTGTTCGTGCGCGATAGCGTTGCCCCGTCTGCATCGGTCATGGTGCGACTTGCCCGTGGCCGCCAGCTGACCGGCGAGCAGGTGGGTGCGATCGTCAATCTCGTCGCCGCATCGGTTCCGGGCCTTGTTCCCGACGCGGTGCGCATCGTCGACCAGCACGGAAGGCTCGTTTCCGATACCACCACGCGCGAAGGCGACCGGCTCGACCTGCAGGCACGCATGGAAGAGAAGCTGCGCCGCCAGGTTGCGCAGCTGCTCGGCCCGATGTTCGGTGCAGGCAATTTCACCAGTGAGATCCAGGTCGAACTCGACATGGACGAGGTTACCTCCGCGCGCGAAAGCTACGACAAGGACGGCGTTGTCAGATCCGAGACGGAGGCCAGGTCGCAAACGACCGGAGCTCCGGCCGCCGGCGGCGTACCCGGAGTCCTCGCCAACACGCCTCCGCCGGCTGCGCAAGCCGAGGAACGCCCGCCCGAAGGCACGCGACCGGCAGGTGATGCAGCAGCGACCAACGGCGAATCGAGTTCTTCGCGCACCTACGAGCTGGGCCGCGAGGTATCGGTTTCCAACAGGAGCCCCGGCGGCATCCGGCGTCTTTCGGTTGCGGTCGCGCTCAGTGCGGATGCAGTGAAGGGCACCAAGCCCGCCGAACTGAAGCAGATCGAGGATCTCGTTGCCGCCGCTGTCGGTGCAGATGCCGGACGCGGCGACCGCGTGGCCGTGATCGCGCGGAATTTCGAGCCGGTCGTCATCGAGGAAACGGCGTTCTGGGAAGCCCCCTGGTTTGCAACCGTCGTGCGCAACGGCGTCGCGCTGCTGGCAGTGCTTCTCGTCCTGTTGCTGGGCGTACGCCCGCTGCTCAAGTCGCTGCGCCGCGAGCGCGACGCAGAAGCGCCTGCACTGCCGGCGGCGGCTGCAGGAAGTAGCGAAGTGGCCGAGACACCTGCAACGCCGTCACGGTCGAAACCGGACGATCAGGCATTGCTGACAGAAAAGGTGGGACTGGCCCAGCGGCTCGTCACCGAACAGCCGGACAGCGCGCTGGCCGCGCTGCGCCAGATGCTGAAGGACACTCCCGACGAAACGGAGGCGCACGCGGCATGAGCGAACTTTTGGAAAGCAGCGCGGCTAACAATGCAGCTGCGCTCGACGGAGCCGGGAATGCCGCGGTCATGGTTATGCTCCTCGAAGATGATCAGGCCGCGACCATCCTTTCCCGGCTCGAACCTCAGGAATTGCGACTACTCGGCGAAAAGATGTGCGCGCTCGGCGAGATCGGGCCAGATGTCATTGCCAGGGCGATCGCCGGGTTCGTTGCAAAAACGGAGAAGCTGGGCCTGGTCGCGCACGATCGCGTCGGACAGGTCCGCTCGCTGATGACGCGGGCGGTCGGCGACATAAAGGCCGACAACCTGATGCGACGCATCTTGCCAGACGCTCCGGCTCCATCGGCCCTCGAAATTGCACGCTGGCTGACGCCGGAAGCGCTCGTGCCGCTTGTCGGCGACGAACATCCGCAGGCGCTGGCGGTCCTTCTGGTCCAGCTGGACCCCGAAGTAGCCGCCGAAGTGCTGCACGCGCTGCCGCAGGACATCCAGCCCGAGATCGTGCATCGCATCGCCACCCTGGGACCGGTCGCGCCCGATGCCATCGCGATGCTCGACGACATGATCGCAAGGCGGATAGGCGAACACCACGGGAATGAACCGCTCAAGCTGGGCGGACCTCGCGAAGCAGCCGAAATTATCAACAACTCGGCAAAGGCGGTCGAAAAGCGGGTCATGCCCGAGATCGCCAAGCTCGACCGCGCCCTTGCTCGGGAGATCGAGGCGGAGATGTTCAAGTTCGAGCACCTGTTCGAGCTCGATCCGCAATCGATGGGCGCGCTGCTCCGCGAAGTCGACAACGAGACCCTCATCGACGCGCTGAAGGGCATTGCCGAAGAGGAACGCGAGTGCTTCTTCCGTGCGATGTCGAGCCGCGCCGCCGACGGCGTGCGTGACGAAATCGCCGCGCGCGGGCGGGTGAAGCTCGCGGCGGTGGTCTCGGCGCAGAAGGACGTCGTGGCATCGGCGCGTCGCCTTGCCGCCGAAGGCGTAATCGTCTTCGGATCGGGGGACGACGAATATGTCTGACGTGTCCACCGCCGAGCGGGTTCCGCTGTCGGGCCTGGGGGCCGCGACGGGATTCCGGATCGACAGGCGCTTCGCGGGTGCTCCGCACCCGGAGCACCCCACCGTCGCCGAGGATGCGATGGCCCGGGCCTATGCCGACGGCTTTGCCGCAGGAACCGCCGAGGCCGAAGCGCAGTCGCTTGGCAGGCGCGAAGCCGACGAGCGCGCTCATCAAGCCCTGACACTCAGGTTCGCTCGGCTGGACGCAAGCCTTGAGGAAGAGCTTCGCCTGCGCCTGCGCGACACGGTTGCGGCACTCTGCGAAAGCGCCATCGCCCCCGTCGCGCTCGACCGAGAGGCTCTGGCGGAGCGCGTTGCCAGGTGCGTCGCGATGCTCGCGCGCGCCGACGACGAGCGCGTGATCCGCCTCAATCCCGATGACATCGCGCTCCTGTCGCCCGAAATGATGCAACAGTGGGAAGTGCGGCCTGATCCATCGCTGGATCGCGGCGACATTCGCGTCGAGGGAGCCAGCGGCGGTGTCGAGGACGGTCCGGCGACATGGCGGCAGGCAATCGCCGAGGCGCTCCATCTGTGCTGAGGCTCTACGAACCCGTGCTGGCCGATCTCGCCGCGGAAACGGTTTCGCTGGAACCGCGCCGTTATGGCCTGGTCGAAGCCTGCGACGGCGGTCTTCTCGAGGTCAGCGGCCTCGCGATTCCGGTCGGCGCGCTCGCCCGTGTGGAACACGGTCGCAACCTGACGCTGTGCGCCGAAGTCATCGGTTTTCGCAACGGACGCACGCTCATGATGCTGCTTGGCGACACCGTCATGCTCCGGCCCGGAGCGAAGGTCAGGCCCGAAGGACGACCCGGCATGCTGCCCGTCGGGCCGGCATTCCTTGGAAGGGCAGTTGACGGAGAAGGACTGCCGATCGACGGCCTTGGACCCGTTCACGCCCGGCAGGAGTGGCCTTCGGGCGGCATCAGGTCGGGAGCGCTCGACCGCAGCCCGGTCCGAACACCGTTCGATACAGGCGTGCGAGCGCTCAATGCGCTGACAACCTTCGGGGTCGGCCAGAGAATCGGCGTCATGGCCGGATCGGGCGTGGGCAAGTCGGTCCTGATCGACATGATCGCGCGCGGCGCCAGCGCGGATATCGTTGTCGTCGGCCTTATCGGCGAGCGCGCGCGCGAAGTTTCCGACTTCGTCGAGCGGCACATGGCGGGCGACAAGCGCGAGCGCAGCGTCGTCGTCGCGGTGCCCGCCGACCATGCCCCGAACCTGCGGCTTCGCGGAGCAATGCTGGCCACCTCGATCGCCGAGCATTTCAGGCAGGGCGGCAGCCGCGTGCTTCTCATCATGGACAGCCTTACCCGCGTCGCCCACGCCGCACGGGAGATCGCGCTGCTGCTAGGCGAACCCGGGGCTGCTCGGGGTTACCCGCCATCCGCGCTTGCGACCATCACGAAGCTGGTCGAGCGTGCCGGCAACTCGGCGCAATCCGGTGGTTCGATAACCGGCCTCTACACGGTACTTGCCGATGGCGACAGCCAGGACGACCCGGTCGTCGATACCGCCCGCTCGATCCTCGACGGGCACGTCGTGCTGTCGCGCGAGCTGGCGCAGCGTGGCCAGTACCCTGCGATCGATGTCGCGGCATCGCTGAGCCGCGTGATGAACGACATCGTGACGCCCGAACACAAGGCGCTGGCCCGAGAATTCCGCGCCCTGAGCGCCGCCTATGAATCCAACCGCGACCTGGTCCTGATGGGGGCGTATCGAGCCGGCGCGGATCCCGAACTCGACAGGGCGATTTCCCTGAACTCTGCGCTGGCGGGCTTCGTCTCGCAGGATTCGGACCGCTGCATTTCGCTGCCTGACAGCGTCGCCGATCTGGACCGGTTACTCGCACCGCAGGCATGAGGGCGGATCCGAAAAGGCTGAAGCGCCTGCAGCGGCTCGAGAGGTTTCGCGCCATCGCAAGGCAGGGCGCTGCGCGAGAAGCGGCGGAAGCTGAGGGAACGCTTGCCCAGCTTCGCGGACTGGCAGAGCGAACGAGAGGGCTCGCCAGGGACTACGCCGACAGGCGCGACATTGTCGACGCGTCGGGCCTCCGCCAGATCGCGAGCTTCATGTCCGGTCTGCAAGATCTCGGATCGGTGACTGAAGCGGATGCCGAACGCGCGCAATCGATGGCTGACACGAAACAGGTGCTCCTTGCCGAAGCCGAGCGCCGGCGTGCGGCCGCCGAAGACCGTGCGGCACGCGAGGCCCGGTCCATTGCGGAATCCAGATCGACGCCCGTCATCGCGGCGCGCAAGCCGATTGGCACGCCTCTTGAATAGTCCCTTGCATGATGCTGCAAGGATCCTCTCGAGTGCTTTTGTCGGTCAACGGCAATCCTGTTGCGCCTGCCGGGCCAGCGGTGGCGGCCACGCCGGGTTCGGCGGGGGACATGTCGCTTTCCGGCGGTTTTGCGTCGATCCTCGCCTTCGGTCTCGGCAGTACGGAAACGGCCGAAGAACTCGGTTCCGGCAAGGCAGCCGACAAGGGCCGGCAAGGGATTGCCGGTCCGGACCTGCCGCCCGGAACGGAACTGCCGGAATTCGCGTCCCTCGTCCTGCCGCTACCGGCAAGTGGCCTCGAAAGGCGGGAGCAACCCACTGTCATAGGTGACGAAGGAGCGAACCTCCGGACAACGCCAGGCCTTGCGCCGAAGAATGCGGTCGCGGAGTTCGCGGCACCGCGGCATGAGCCGATTGCAACCGGTAACGTAGGCGCCCCTTCGGCTATCGATGGATCGATACGGCTCGTCCCCGAAACGACGAGGCCGCAAATCGCTGCTGCGATGCTTCAGGAGAGCGAACCGCCCGCACCGGAAAGAAACGGCGCGCTCGAAGCCGAGCCCGGCAATACCTCGTCGAAAGCTGCCAAGAGCACATCAACAGCCCCCATCGCTGATGCTCCGGACCCAATCGCAACCTTGCGCATCGCGCACGCCGGCCCGGAAATCGTCGGCACACGCACCTCGACCCTGTCTGGAACCGCTACGCCGACAAGCAGGGACGATGTCCTTGCGGATCGCACAACTGATCCCGCGAAGTCCGAAACAGGCGTCGCCGGTCCACGGCGAACGACGGCAGCACCCCCGTCCGTGCAGCGCGCTGTCGCGGAAGCGGCCGATGCGCAATTCGACACCGTGGCACCGATCCGGGACGTCGCTTCGTCCGATCCGGTCGGCTCTCCGCGCGTAGCGGATACCACGGCGCACGCCTTGCCGCTTGCAAGAAACCTTTCGGTCGCCACTCCTGCACTCGCGAAGGCCGAATTGTCCGCGCCTGTCCAGGTACAGCAACCAGCGGACTTCTCCGCCCTCGTCGACCGTCTGGTGGAAGCGCGCGAGGCGGCAGGTGCTCAAGCCGTGTCGGCAACGATGCGTCACGACGAGTTCGGGCGAGTTTCGATCAGTTTCCGTCACGCGGAAGGATCGCTCAATGTCGGCCTCGCCTCCAGCGATCCGGGTTTTGCGCCTGCGGTCCAGGCCGCAGCGGCGTCCCAGCAGGCACGACAGGAGGCGGAGCAGGCCGCCGGCCAGCAGTCACGGAACGATCATTACGGCCAGCATGCCGCGCAGCAGAACGGCGGCGGGTCTTCTCACGCGGGAGCGCAATCGCCCTCCCGTGACGATACCCGGTCCCGGGAAGGCGAGGCTGGTCGGCAATGGCAGCAGGCAGAACCGGATAACCAGACGAAACCGACCGCGAACTCCGCCGGACGGGGCTCGGGCATCTACGCGTAACGCGCGAATCAAGGGGACATGACATGAGCGAGACCGGGAAAGACGAAAAGAAAACGAAGAAGAAGGGGAAAGGGCTGCTCGTGAAAGCGATCGTCGGCCTCGGCCTCGTCGGTTCGGGCGGAGGCGCGGCCTTCGGGATGATGCAGGCTGGCATCATCGGCGGCGAACATGAAAAGGAAGACAACGAACCGAAGCTTGTGCGCAAGGGTGAGGAAGACCCCTACGCGCCTGCATCGAAAGACAAGGAGACCGAAGGCCTGGGCGAAGTCCACGGGGAAGGCGGCAGCGAATACCGGACGAGCTACTACAGCTTCACCGAGGATTTCACTTCGAACCTCGCGCATTCGGATGCGCTGATCCAGGTAAGCCTGGCGGCCTCCACCCGCCGCGACGGACGTGTGCTACTCTGGACGAAGAAGCACGAGCTGGCGATCCGGTCCGCGATCCTCGGCGTTCTAGCCGATACGCCCGAGGAGGACGTCTACGCGCTTGCCGGCAAGGAACGCCTGCAAAAGCGCCTGACCGTCGCGATCAACAAGGTCCTGACCGAACGCGAGGGCTTCGGCGGCATCGACAATGTCTACTTCAAGTCCTTCATCATCCAGTGACGGCATGAAGCCCCTGACAACCCTTCACGCCGAACGGCCCCTTGCTAGGCACTGCCCGGAGTTGTTGGGCGAAGGGCCTGGCGCGCCCGAACTGCTGCCCGCGCTGACGAGTGTTGCGGACCGGCTGGCCCGCGCGCTTTCCACCGAGCTGGCGGTGATGTTCGCAGGATCGCCTCCGGTTGTCTCCCCCTCGCCCGCGCGAGAGACGAACGGGGAGAAGCTTGCAGGGCAGAGCCTGCCGCTCGCCGCCCATTGCGCCTTTTCGCTTGGCGGCGATGCGCACCTTCTGGCCACGTTCGAGGGCAGCGCGATCTTGCGCATGCTGGACAGGACATTCGGCGGGACGGGGAGAGTTCCCGATCCGCCGCCCGATGCGCTTCCGTTCTCGGCCGGCCTGCTCGTTTCGCGCCTGTCGCAACTGGTGGGGCAGGCCATCGCAGCCGCCGCCGGGCCAGCGATCCGGGTCGAGCCTAGCGGTCACGGCAGCGAAATCCCGGCGCTGATGCCATGCCTGCCGGATCAGCCTCTCATCGCATTCGACCTGAAGGTTGCCGAGGGCGAGGACACGGCCTGGACGATCTCGCTTGCAATCACGCTTCCGGCGGCGCGCATGCTTTGCGGCGAAGCGGGACAGCGTCCCCGGCCGCACAGCGGCGCCCGTCGCCACGATGCCTGTGCGGCGGCAGCCATCGGCGACCTCTCGCTCGAAGTCCGCGCAACGCTCGTCGACATGGCGATCCCCTTTTCCCGCCTCGCCGCGCTGCGTGCGGGAGAGATCATTCCCGTATCGGTCGCGCGTAACGTCCCGGTCCACATCGCAGGCAAGCCGGCGGCACAGGGAACCATCGGCGAAATCGACGATCGCGTAGCCGTTCAGATCACACAGTCCTTCATCAATGCAAAGGAACCGACCCCATGACATTCCAGCCTCGCGGCCTCGACTTCCTGAAGGATGTCGACGTTCGCCTGTCGGTCGAACTCGGCCGAACCGAGATGAAGTTGAAGGACGTCCTCGCGCTCGGTGAGGAGAGCGTCGTGGTTCTCGACAGGCTCACCGACGAACTTCTCGATGTCATGGTCAACGGGAAGCCCATCGCGAAAGGCGAAGTGGTTGCGCAGGGCGGACGCTTCGGCCTTCGTATCGTCGAACTGGCCGGAGAAACCGCACCGCCCGCTCCTCTGCCCGAAGTTGCGGTCGCACCCGCGATAGATGCCGAGAACCGCTGATGCTCTGGTACGTCGTCAAGCTTCTGGTGCTCTTGCCGCTGATTGCGGGCCTGGCCTGGGCCTGCCTGAAGCTTGCGAAGAAGATGCAGGAGCGGGCTGCTGGTCCGCAGGCGGCTAAATCGGTGCGCATCATCGAGACGACGATGCTCTCCCCGACGCTGAAATTGGCGGTGATCGAATTCCACGGGCGCGAGATCCTGGTTTCTGCATCGCGGCAGGGGCTGACCCGCCTTGCCGAAGCGCCTCTGCGGGAGCCTGCGCGATGAAACGCTACCTCGCCGCGCTGCCGGGCATGGCCCTGCCCGCAATTGCCCATGCGCAAAGCGCCGTGCCTGGTGCCCTAGACCGGGCGTTCGGCTCGCTCGGCGGCACCGAAGGCGCGCCGCTCAGCCTGTCGCTCCAGCTCCTTCTCGTCATGGGGCTGCTCACGATCCTGCCGAGCCTTGTGCTCATGATGACGAGCTTCACCCGGATCCTCGTGGTGCTTGCCATCCTGCGACAGGCGCTGGGCCTCCAGCAATCGCCCCCCAACCAGGTCCTGATCGGACTGTCGCTGTTCCTCTCGCTCTTCGTGATGGCGCCGACGCTCGAGCGGGTGAACCAGACCGCAATCGAGCCTTACGCCGCCGGAACGATCAATGCCGAGCAGGCGATCGGCGAGGCCGGGAAGCAGTTTCACGCCTTCATGATCCGCCAGACTCGCGAGCACGACCTCGCGATGTTTGCGGACATGGCCGATGCCCCGAAGTTCGAGCGCGCGCAGGACGTTCCGTTCTCGATCCTGCTGCCGGCTTTCGTCACCAGCGAACTGAAGACGGCGTTCCAGATCGGCTTCATGCTGTTCCTGCCGTTCCTCGTCATCGACCTCGTCGTGTCCTCGGTACTGATGAGCCTCGGCATGATGATGATGAGCCCGATGATAGTTTCCCTGCCGTTCAAGCTGCTGCTCTTCGTACTCGTCGATGGCTGGGCGTTGCTGATGGGATCGCTCGCGGCGAGCTTCGGATAGCCGGAATGGAAGAAGCGATGCCCCTCCTTGCACTTGCCGACCGGATGCTATGGGTGACTGCGCTGGTCGCGGCACCGGTGCTGCTGTCCTCGCTGGCCGTCGGCCTCGTCATCGGGCTCGTGCAGGCAGCGACCTCGGTCAACGAACAGACACTGACGTTCGTGCCCAAACTGGCGATCACAGCGCTGGTGCTGGTCATGTTCGGCGCATCGATGATGGCGCTCGTCGGCGATTTCACGCAGGACATCTTCGCCCATATCGCGGCAATTTCGCGATGATCGGCCTCGATTTCGGGTTCGGTGCGGTCGAGGCCCACTTCTGGGCTCTGCTATTCGCCATGACCCGTATCGGTGCCGCAATGGTGGCCGCTCCGTTCTTCGGCGCAGGGGCGGTGCCGTCCCAGCTTCGCGTCATCGCGGCCGGGGCGATCGCGGTGCTGGTGACAGCCTGGACGCCGATAGAGCCACCGGCGGCGCTGTTCTCTCCCGAGGGGTTCCTCGCCGTAGCCGGGGAAGTGCTGATCGGTCTTTCGCTCGGCTTCGTGCTCCAGCTTGCGTTCGCCGCGCCGGTCATCGGTGCGGAAGTGATTTCGGGCGCGATGGGCATGTCGATGGCGACCGCGGTCGATCCCAACAGCGGCTCCCAGTCGCCCGCGCTGGGGCAATACCTCACCGTCGTCGTCACGCTCATCTTCCTCGCGCTCGGTGCGCACCTTCACTGGATAGCGCTCGTGATCGAGAGCTACGACACCTTTCCGCCCGGCGAGACCTGGCTCGGTCCCGAGCGCTTCGCGCGGGTCGCAGGCTTTGCCGGAACGATGTTCGCCACCGCCGTCGCGATCGCGCTTCCGGTCACGCTTGTCCTCGTCCTCGTACAACTCGTCACCGGAGTGCTCAGCCGCTCGGCCCCCGCGCTCAATCTCTTCGCGCTCGGCCTGCCCGCAGGGGTCCTTGCGGGAATTGCCGCGCTGATCGCGTCGGTTCCGGTGCTGACGGAGCAGATGATCGATCTGTCCGCCACAGCCATCGGGCGAGTCGAGGCGGTGCTCGGCCCATGAAGGAAGAGAACGGGGAAAAGAGCTTCGCGCCAAGCGCCAAGCGCAAGGCCGACGCGGCAAAGAAGGGCGACGTCCTGCGCAGCCGGGAGCTGGCCACGGCCGCTGCCGTGCTTGTCGGCGCGACCTGGTTGCAGTTCGCCGGTCCCTGGGTGCTGGGCGCGTTCGAGGACACGCTCCGTTCGGGTTTTGCCTGGGATCGCGAGGCCATCGCCGACTTCGCGCCGGGGCGCATGATGCGGCTTGCCCTCGTGGCAGCGCTACCCCCGGTCTTTGTCCTCGGCGCGGCAGTCCTTGCGCTCTCGCTCGCCTCGCAACTTGGCTTCGGTGAGGGTCGCTGGGTCGCCAAGAACCTGCAGCCGAAACCTTCGCGACTAAACCCCCTCAACGGCCTCAAGCGCATGTTCGGACCGAACGGCGCCATCGAGATGGGCAAGGGCCTTGCCAAGGTCGCGCTTCTGGGCGCCATCGCGTGGGGCTGGGGCCAGAGCCGGATCGAGCCGATCCTGGGGCTGGGTCGGGGCAATCTGCCAGCGCAGCTTGCCTTCGCCTGGGATGCCCTCGTCTCTCTGCTTTTCGCACTTTGCGCAGGGCTGGCCATCATTGCGCTGGTCGATACCCCGATACAGTGGCTGCGCCGCCAGAAGCGCCTGAAGATGAGCCATCAGGACCTGCGCGACGAGCAGAAAGAAACCGATGGCGCGCCCGAGAAAAAAGCCGCTCAACGCGATCGCCAGCGCCAGATCGCAAAGGGCGGGATCGCCGGGGCGATGCGGGAGGCGCAATTCGTCATCACGAACCCCACGCATTTCGCGGTCGCCCTCGCCTACGATCCCGCGAAGGCACCTGCACCGATCGTACTTGCCAGGGGGCGCGGCGAAAAGGCACTCGCGATGCGCGAACTGGCCGCCGAACTGGAATTGCCCAGCCTCGAATACCCGGCCCTTGCCCGTTCGGTCTATTACACCACGCGCGAGCGGCAGGTCATCCGCGAGGAGCTTTACGCGGCGGTCGCATCGATCCTGGCATTCGTGATGTCGCTCAAGCGGGGCGAGCATCTCCCTGCGCCCGATGTGGAAGTGCCGCTGATGCTGCGCTTCGACACCGAGGGCCGCCTCGATCCTTCGCATACCCCTTAATCGGTGCCTCCGCGCCCCGTCCTTTGAACCATGGAAACCTCGAGCACATCGGCCACCGCGACACGCTCGCTCGTCACTGCGCTGGGCGCGGGCAGCGGGATCGACATGATGGCTCTGGCCAACGACCTCGCCACCGCGCAATTCGCGGCGCGGGCGGACCGCCTGACCGCGAAGTCGGAAACGCTCGAGCGGCGCATCTCCGCAGCCTCGGACCTGAAATCTATGCTGCTGAGCCTGTCCACTTCGCTGGGCGACCGGATCAGGGTCGGCGACCTGTCCCCGCAACCGCAGGTCGCCAACGCCAGCGTTGCGAGCGCCTCGCTATCGGGCGTTCGGCAGCCTTCGGGCACCTATTCGCTCGAAGTCACAGCTCTCGCTTCGGCGCAAACCCTCGCGGGCCCCGCTTTCGCCGCAGCCGACTCTCCTGCAGGATCGGGCACGCTCACCTTCCGGTTCGGATCGACGCAGGGTGGCACCTTCGCAGAAAACACCGCACATGCGCCGCTCTCGGTCGAGATCGCGACCGGCTCGACCCTTGGCGATGTTGCCGCCGCGATCAACGGCAAGAACGCGGGGCTGACCGCTTACGTCGCGCAAACCGTGGACGGCGCGCAACTTGTGGTGAAAGGGCAGGAAGGCGTGCAGAACGGCTTCGTCATGGAGGCGGCCGAGGATCCGGCGGAGCCGGGCCTCTCCGCGCTCGCGTGGTCACCCGGCTCCACCTCCGGCGTACTGCTGAAAAGCGCCGCGGACGCCGAATTCAAGATCGACGGCCTTTCGATGACGGCGAGCGACAACACGGTTGCCGATGCAGTTCCCGGCGTCACGCTTAAACTTGCCGGGGCCAACCCGGGCGTCCCCACCACCTTGTCCTTCGCCGATCCCACGGCGTCGATCACCGGTGCCATGCAGGAACTGACGGCCGCGCTGAACGAGATCGCAGCCGTACTCAACGAGGCCACCGACCCGCAGACCGGAGACCTTGCCCGCGACCCGGGCGCGCGTGCGCTTCGCCGCAAATTCTCCGAACTGGCCGGAACCGTCATGATGCCGGCAGCCACGGGGGGGGCGCCACGCACGCTTGCCGACCTAGGCATCTCGACCCAGCGCGACGGTACTTTCGCACTTGATGCGAAGCGACTTGCAGACGCGCTCTCGCGCGATCCCGAGGGTGTCTCGGCCATGTTCACGACCGGCCTTTACGGCGTCTATGCCACCATCGACGGCATATCGCGCAAGGCGTCGAGCCTTACCGACCCCGGTGCGCTTGGCGGATCGATCAGCAAATATACCAAGGAATTACGCGAGGTCGGCGAGGATCAGGCCGATCTGGTCGAGAAGCAGGAGGACCTGCGCGCCAGTCTCGCCAAGCGCTTCGCGGTTTCCGAAGTTCGCATCGGCACCGCCAAGTCCACGCTGTCGTTCCTTGAAAGCCAGATCGCCGTCTGGAATGCGCAGGGAAGCAACTGATGCTGCCGGTCCGTTCGCCTTCGGAAGCCTACGCCCGCATCGATTTCGATGCGCGGGTCGAGGGCGCCGATCCGCAGGAGCTTGTCGGATTGTGCTACGAGCGCCTTACGCTTGCACTCGGCGCCGCCATTCACGCGGCACAGTCCGGGGACAATGCCTTGAAAAGCCGGTCGCTGACGCGTGCGCTTTCGGCAGTCACCCTCTTGCAGATGGGCGTTTCCGGCGAGGACGGGGTCGCGGGTGCGTTGCACCAGTTCTACGCGTCGGCACGGCGAAGCATCCTCGACAGCGCCGTCCGCTTCGACGCTGCGCGAATGGCTGAAATCCGCTCCGACTTCTGCGAGATCGCATCGGCGATGCGCGACGCCGTGTGAAGCGCATCCATTCCGGATCGTTCTTTCGGCTGCAATCCGGGAATGGTGGCGAGACGATCGCCTGCTCGGTCCGAAATGGAAGGGTCCGGCAGAGCGTTCGATCATTCCCTGCGCAATTATCCCTAGGCACACATCACTAGGGGGCATTCCCATGGACCAGAAACCATACCTTGTCCTGATCGACGCGGACACACGGCGCCGGGCGCAGATATCCCACGCCCTCGGCACAGGCATTCATGTCGAGCCGTTCGAGAGTATCGGCGAGCTGGGAAATACGTTTCATCCCGATGCGATAGCCCTCGTGAACGATGCCGAGGACCTAGTCGGCTCCCTCCTGCGCGAACTAGCCGATGCGGGCGAATGGTTGCCTGTGATCGCCTACTCCGAAAATCCGACGACCGAGCGGATTGCCGAGACGATCCTTGCCGGGGCGATGGATTACATGACCTGGCCGTTCGATGCGACCCGACTTGGGGAAAGGCTGTCTCTCGTAGCGAAGCGAGCAGCCGGGATCGGAGCGGTACGCCGGCGGGAGGTGTCGGCAAGGAAGCGCGTTCACAAGCTGACGCGCCGCGAACGAGAAGTCCTTTCGGGGGTAGCCAGCGGCCTTTCGAACAGACTTATCGGCGAGCGGCTTTGCATCAGTCCGCGCACAGTGGAAATCCACCGCGCAAACATGCTGAACAAGATGGGTGCCGGCCACACCTCCGAGGCGATCCGCATTGCCATCGATGCCGAACTGGTGGACTGAGCGCACGTTCGAAGAGCGGCTTCATGTCCTGTGGCAATTGCCGAGGATCCTGCCTGGCGGTCAGTTTATGGTCGGCCGATCTTCTCTGCCAAGCGGTCCGCAGCGCCCGCCAGCCGTTTCCGCGATCAGCGCCGCAGCGTAAGCGGCAACAAGTGCAAGCGCGGGAGTGGATGCCTGGGCAGAGACATCTGCTTCGCCCAGCGCCAAAGAGACCGAAGCGAGATTGGCACCTGACCTTCCGCGCGAGAGCAGGAAGCCGGCATCGCCGGGCAACAGAGCAATCGCGGCGCTGGTGCAGCCGCCCGCCGAAATCATGTCATCGATATGACGACAATCGCGACTTTCGCTCCCGGCCAGGATTCGAACAGCCTCTGCCATGCGCCCAGCCTCCTCGTCCTCTCCCGAGATCGTGCTTTCATAGAGCAGGTCTTCGAGGAGTTCGCGACTGATACGTTCTTTGCCAATCGGGTCCGGAGACTCCAAGGTCGCTTCTCCGAGGTTCAATCTGTCCAATCGGCATCATTGGCACGATCGCATGCGCGGTCAAGCCGGGCGCAGCGACCGGACCGGACTGCTACACCCCGACCACCTGCGTACTTACCCGGATTGACGCCTCGGGAACCGGACTTCGCACCCTACCAGTCGAACCAGCGCCTCTTCCGCGAGCGGGGTTCGGAAATGCCATCGCCATCCAGGTCTTCGCGCACGGTAACGTGCTCGCCGGTGTGGCGAGCGGTGGCTGCCCCTTCGGCCCGGGCGGCGCGCAACTCCGCTTCGTGGGCGCGCCGTTCGGCGTCCCTTACCGCCAGTTCGCCCGCCCGGTCCCGCTTGATCGAATAGTAGTGGTGCCACATCTGGCTGTGCGCGAAGGCCAGGCAAAGCCCGCCGATGATCGCGACATTCTTCAGGGCCATCGCCGACTGCACCGGGTTAGTGAGTTCGTTGTGGAACAGAACCGTCGCCACGATCGTGAAAGCGATCAACAGCAGCGCCACCAGCCTGACCATGAATCCGAGGGCGAGGCACAGTCCGGCAAGAAGCTCGAAAACTCCGACCGGGATGGCGAGACTGCCGGGCAGTCCGGCAGACGCGATCATCTCGCTTGTCCCGGCGACGTCGAAAAGCTTGCTCGCGCCCGAGACTATGAAAATCAGCGCAAGCAGGACGCGCCCGACGATTGCTGCGAATTTCGACATGGTGCTCCTCTCCCGAAAATGGGTCAGGAGAGAAATACTCAGGGCCGGGTGCAGTTCCCCGGTATCAAAGCTTTGGCAAAGTAACGCCCTGCTGGCCCATGTACTTGCCGGCACGATCGGCATAGCTGATCTGGCATGGCTCGTTCCCGCGCAGGAACAGGAACTGACAGGCCCCTTCGTTCGCATATATCTTTGCAGGCAGCGGCGTCGTGTTCGAGAATTCGAGCGTCACGTGGCCCTCCCACTCGGGTTCGAGCGGCGTGACGTTCACGATGATGCCGCACCGGGCGTAGGTCGACTTGCCGAGGCAGATGACGAGCACATCGCGCGGTATCCGGAAGTATTCGACGGTGCGCGCCAGAACGAAGCTGTTCGGCGGGATGACGCAGACATCGGTCTTTCGGTCCACGAAACTGTTGGACGAGAAGTTCTTCGGATCGACGACGGCGTTGTCGACGTTCGTGAACACCTTGAACTCGTCCGCGACGCGCGCATCGTAACCGTACGACGACAGGCCGTAGCTGATGCACCCCTCGCGCTGCTGACGCTCGACGAAGGGTTCGATCATGCCGGTATGACGTGCTTCGTTGCGAATCCATCTGTCACTGAGAATGGTCATGACAGGTCATTGCCGCGATCCTTCAGGCTGCACAAGCAAGTGCCCGCATACGCGCAGCGGCTATCCCCAGCGACGAAGCGCGCCGTACATCGGCTGGCATGCGCGTGAGCTAACGAAAACTTAACCGTCCCGGGCCGACCTTCGTCGGGAAAGTTTTCACGAAGGACGGCATGGCAATTCAGGGTCACTTTGACGACGAAGACGATCAGCGCGGGATGCCCCGCGCCGAACGTCGCACCTTGCATCTGGAAGCGGCCGGCGAATTGCCGTCGGGCACCGCGACCAGCGTCCTGATCCACAATGTTTCGGAAACAGGGTTGCTGCTCGAAAGCAGGGTGTCGCTGGACGAGGGCGAATCGATCGAGGTCGATCTTCCCGAAGCCGGCCCGACCCGCGCCGAGATCGTGTGGGCAAGCGGCCGGCTATACGGCTGCCGTTTCACCGAACCCGTATCTCCGGCCGTCCTCAGCGCCGCACGGCTGCGAAGCGCGGTGGCATCCGACGTCGACATCGGGCCAGCGGGTCCGGTCATCGCCGCTCCCTTTGCAGAGCGATTCAGAAAGCTGCGCAGCGATCGCGGCCTGTCGCTTTCCCAGATCGCCAGCGAACTGGGCGTCAGCAGGCCGACGGTCTGGGCATGGGAACACGGCCGGAGCCGTCCGGTGGAAAGCCGGATCGAGCCCCTCGCGGAACTCCTGGGCGTCACTGCGGCAGAGCTCGCTTCCGGCCACGACCGCACGGTCCCGGAGGAAGTGCTGTCTTCGAGCAGGCGAGAGATTGCGCGCGCCTTCGGCGTCGAACCCCATCGCGTACGCATCATGGTGGAACTTTGACCCGGAACTCCCCCGTACCCCCCCAAATAAAGCTTCGAACATCGAAACATCTTTTCACGAATCGATAAGATGGTTAATGCGGTAAAGAAGCAATTTGGGGTGTTATTACATGTAGCTAACAAAACTAACTCGGGACTTAACGTCCTTTTCGTCTGTATGTCTTCAAATATACAGGGACGTTAAGCCATATCGACGATGACTTCGCAGCGAGGGCAAGCGCTGCATGGTCCGAAAAATCAATGTCGTTACTGCTGGGGGGCAAAACGACGTGGGTATCGAATTGACGCACAGGGAGAGCAGCGCCCTGTATGGGCTGCTGGCGCAAACTCCCTCCGACATCATCTTCAAGACCGACCTGGACGGCTACATCGTCCATGCCTCGGCAGCGATCGAACAACTCGGGATATCGATCCCGTCGATGCTGATAGGGCCACATGTGCGCGATATCGCGCATCCTTCCGCCCGTCCGGAGATCGAAGCCGAACTCGCCGGCGCGCTCCATGACACCGGAACCGGCGACTGGATCGAAATACCCGTCGTCACGTCCGATGCTCGCAGGCTCTGGTATGAGCTGCGCATGCAGGGCCTGTGCGACGAGAGCGGTTCGATCTACGGCGTCCTCGCAGTGATGCGCAGCATCGACATGCGCAAGTCGCTGGAAGAGCGCCTGTTCGAAGCATCGTTAACCGATCCCCTAACGGGCCTCACGAATCGCGGCGCCTTCACCTCGATGCTTGAATACCTTGTCGGCAAGCGTACGGGCGGCTGTCTGGCACTGTTCGACGTGGATCGCCTGCGCGCCATAAACGATGAGCACGGCCACGCGGCAGGCGACGCGGCGCTTCGCGAGTTCGCTCGCTTCCTTCGCGGATCGCTGCGATCGGACGACATCATTTCCCGCGTCGGCGGCGAGACCTTCGGCGTCCTGTTGCCACGGACCTCGGCAATCGAAGTGGAGGATATCTGCGACCGCACGATCTGTGCACTGTCGGCGGCACGCGGGACGCCGGATGTAAACAGCTACCGGATCACCGCCAGCGTCGGCATCGCGTTGATCGGAGCGACGCTCGACGAGACGATGCGGCGCGCGGAAACCGCGCTGTTCTTTGCCAAGGCAAAGGGCAGGAACCGGATGGAGACCGACGCGAAACTGCGGTTCCCCTGGACGGGGTCGCCCCGCCGCCTGAAGCTGTTCCCGTCGATGTAGCGCCAGTGCCTAGATGCCGTGGTATTCCTTGTACCACGCGACGAACTTCGGAACGCCGACATCGATGCTCGTCGTGGGCTCGTAGCCGAGGTCCCGGCGGATCGCCTCGATATCGGCAAAGGACTGGCGAACGTCGCCCGGCTGCATGGGCAGGTACTCGATGTCCGCCTTGCGTCCGCATTCGGCCTCGAGGATCTCGACGACTTTCATCAGGTGCTCGGACTTGTGATTGCCGATGTTGTAGAGGCGGTGTGACTTGAAGCTGCCGCCCGCCTTCTCCTCGCCGTCGTCGTGGGGCGGATTGTCGAGACTGGCGACGACGCCCGAAATGATGTCGTCGATGAAGGTGAAGTCGCGGTACATGTCGCCGTGATTGAAGACGGGGATCGGCTCTCCGGCCATGATCTTCTTAGTGAAGATCCACATCATCATGTCCGGCCTCCCCCATGGCCCGTAGACCGTGAAGAACCTCAGCCCCGTTAGCGGCAGGCGATAGAGGTGCGCGTAAGTCTCGCTCATCAGTTCGTCCGCCTTCTTGGTGGCGGCGTAGAGCGACAGCGGGTGATCGACCCTGTCCTCAACGGCGAACGGCAGCTTGGTGTTGCCACCGTAGACACTGGAAGAGCTGGCGTAGACCATGTGCTCCACCTCGCGATGCCGCGCGACTTCGAGGAGGTTGAGGTGTCCTACGAGATTGGCCTGCACATAGGCGTGCGGGTTCTCGATCGAGTACCGAACCCCGGCCTGCGCGCCCAGATGAACAATCCGGTCGAACGCGACGCCCTCTAGCGCTTCGGAAAGGCCGGCCATGTCGGCGAAATCCTGGCGGTGGAAGCTGAACCGGTTGCCCCCTGCCTCGCGAAGTCCGGTCACGCGCGCTTCCTTGAGCGCGACATCGTAATAGTCGTTGACCATGTCGACACCGATCACGATGTCGCCGCGCGCCAGCAGCCGCTGCGCAAGGCTGTAGCCGATGAAGCCGGCCGCGCCGGTGACGAGTACCTTCACGAAATCTCCTGCTTTAAAGCGTCCAGTCGGCGCCTTCGATCACGCCCTTCAGGTCGGCCAGCGTGCCGCCCTCGGCCACCAACGCTCGCACCTGTGCCGTGTCGAGGCCGACATAAGCGCCGTGAGGGACTGCCAGCACGACAAGGTCATAGCTGCGTTCAAGCGCATCGGCCACCAGCGGGATGCCGTATTCGTGCATCGCTTCGTCCGCGTCGGCATGCGGATCGTGAACGGTCACGCCATGGCCCAAGCGGCCGAGCGTACAGACGAGGTCCGCGACCTTGGAGTTGCGCAGGTCGGGGATATTTTCCTTGAACGTCAGGCCGAGCACGAGGACCGAACCCGCCTTTTCGCCGCGTACCTCGTGCAGCTTTCGCCCGACCCAACCCGCCATCGTGTCGTTTATGCCGCGTCCTGCAAGGATCACGCGGGGATCGAGCCCCAGTTGCTCGGCGCGGTGCGAGAGGTAGTAGGGATCGACCCCTATGCAATGTCCGCCGACAAGTCCGGGCGCGAAAGGAAGGAAGTTCCACTTGGTTCGTGCCGCGGCGAGGACATCCCAGACAGACAGATCCATCCGGCTGAAGATCTGGGCGATCTCGTTCATGAAGGCGATGTTGATGTCGCGCTGTGCATTTTCGATCACCTTGGCCGCTTCGGCGGCCTTGATCGAAGCGGCACGGAACACGCCGCCGCTGGTGATCGCGCCATAGAGGTCGGCCACCCGGTCGAGCACTTCGGGCGTCTGACCCGACACGACCTTGGTGATCTTGTCGATCGTATGTTCGCGGTCGCCCGGATTGATGCGTTCGGGGCTGTAGCCGAGGAAGAAGTCGGTCCCGCATTCGAGGCCGGACGCCGCTTCCAGAAGCGGTCCGCAGACTTCCTCGGTTACACCGGGATAGACCGTACTTTCGTAGACCACGACGGGTACCCGGCCTTCCGCCACGGCTGCGGGAAGCATCGCGCCTACCGTCCGCGATGCCGCTTCCACCATCCGCAGGTCGGGGCGATTGGCGCCATCGATGGGCGTCGGCACTGTCACGATGTAGAAATCGCACGGCGGGCAGCCGACCGGATCGGCGAGCAGGGCAAGCTCGGAAACGTCGAGGCGTTCGCGCTCGATCTCGCCGGTGCGGTCGTGGCCGCCGGCCAGTTCCTCGATCCGTCTGCCATCGATATCTATGCCGATGGTGTCGAATTTTCCTGCCAGCGCCACGGCGAGCGGAAGTCCGACGTAGCCCAGTCCGATCACCGCGACGCGTGTGGCCGTCGCCTCTCCGATGACGGCGGGAGTCGCGCTGGCTGCGTCACCGGGAGAATACATGTAGGTCAAGGCAGGCCTTTCGGTTAACGCGCCACGCGCGCCGGTCGGAGCCTGCTTACCTGCCGCCTCTTATTTCGCGGTTAACGTTAGGACTGTATTGCGCGATTCCATGAGCAAGGCCCCTTCGAACGTTTCCACCCGCATACTCGTCGTCTTCGGCACACGTCCCGAAGCGATCAAGCTGTTCCCGGTGGTCCATGCGCTGAAGGCCGACCCGCGCTTCGAATGTGTCGTCTGCGTATCCGGCCAACATCGCGACATGCTCGACCAGGTCATCGACATCGCCGGGATCGTTCCCGACTTCGACCTCGACGTGATGCAGCCCGACCAGACACTCGATGCGCTGACCGCGAACCTTCTGACGGGATTGGGCAGGGTCATGGACGAGGTCAGGCCCCACCGCGTCATGGTGCAGGGCGATACCGCCACGGCAATGACCGGCGCGCTTGCCGCCTATTATCGCAAGCTGCCCGTCGACCACGTCGAGGCCGGGTTGCGTTCGGGCAACATCTACCATCCCTGGCCCGAGGAGGTGAACCGCAAGGTCATCGGCGGCATCGCCGATCTGCATTTCGCGCCGACCGAAACCTCGGCAAGGGCGCTGCGCCAGGAAAACGTCGATCCGGCACGAGTGCACGTCACCGGCAACACGGTGATCGACGCCCTGCAATGGGTGACGAAGCGGATCGAGGCGTCGCCCGAACTCGCGTCAGGCCTCGCCGATCTGGAAACGCGCTTTGCCGGCAAACGCATCGTGGGCGTGACCAGCCACCGGCGCGAGAACTTCGGCGGCGGCCTCGAAGCTATCGCGGATGCGATCCGCCGCATCGCCGCTCGAGATGACGTTGCGCTGATCTTTCCCGTTCACCCCAACCCTAACGTCCGCCGCGTCATGGACGATGCTCTGGCAGGGCTCGGCAACGTCGCGATGATCGAACCTCTGGATTACCCGCACTTCGCCCGGCTGCTGGCGCTATGCGAAGTCATGCTGACCGATTCGGGCGGCGTGCAGGAAGAAGCCCCCGCGCTCGGCAAGCCGGTGCTCGTCATGCGAGAGACGACCGAACGTCCCGAAGGCGTTGGCGTGGGAACCGCCAAACTCGTCGGAACCTGCGCCGAGACCATCGTTACCGAAATATCAACCCTGCTCGACGATAAGGCCGCTTACGAGGCCATGGCACGCGCCCACAACCCGTTCGGGGACGGCCATGCCTCCGAACGGATCGTGGAGCTCATCGCCAATGAAATCGGAAACCAAACCTGACGTCTGCGTCGTCGGGCTCGGCTACATCGGACTTCCCACCGCCGCCATAATCGCCCGCGCCGGCTGCCGGGTCATGGGGCTCGACGTGTCGCAAAAGGTGGTGGACACGATCAATCGCGGCGAAATCCATATCGAGGAAGTCGACCTCGACGGCCTCGTGCAGGGCGTTGTAGCTCGAGGGCTGCTTTCCGCCTCGACCGAGGTTTGCGCAGCCGATGTCTTCGTGATCGCGGTGCCGACTCCGTTCGACAAGGACCACGCCCCCGACATCTCCTACGTGCTCGACGCTGGCCGCAAGATCGCCCCCGTTCTGAAGCAGGGCGACGTAATTATCCTCGAATCGACCTCGCCTGTCGGTACGACCGAGGCGTTGCGCGACCTTATCACCGAGGCTCGGCCCGACTTGCGCTGCCCGGGTCTCACCAGCGAGATTCCCGATATCTCGATCGCCTATTGTCCCGAGCGGGTCCTGCCCGGCCGCATCCTCGAAGAACTCGCCGGCAACGACCGGTCGATCGGCGGGATCACTCCGCGTTGCGCGCGCAAGGCGCTGGCCTTCTACAAGCGGTTCGTCCGCGGAGAATGCGTGACGACCGACGCCCGCTCGGCCGAGATGACCAAGCTCGTCGAAAATGCCTATCGCGACGTCAACATCGCCTTCGCGAACGAACTTTCGATCGTTGCCGATCGCATGGGACTAGACGTCTGGGAAGTCATCCGCCTCGCTAACAGGCATCCGCGCGTCAATATCCTCCAGCCCGGCCCCGGCGTCGGCGGACACTGCATCGCGGTCGATCCGTGGTTCATCGTCCACGGTGCGCCCGAGGAAACCCCGCTGATCCGCACCGCGCGCGGGGTAAACGACGGCAAGATCCGCCACGTCATCCGCCACGCCGAAAAGCTGGTCGAGGCAAACCCGCTGGCGCGGGTTGCCTGCCTCGGACTCGCGTTCAAGGCCAACATCGACGACTTCAGGGAGAGTCCCGCGCGCCTTGTCGCCGCAACGCTCGCCCGCCGTTTCGGGGATCGCATCCACGTGGTCGAACCCTACGCGGCAGAGCTTCCCATCGAGTTCACCGATACCGGCGCGAAGCTGATCGACATCGACGATGCGCTGGAAAGTTGCCAGATCATGATCGTGCTGGTCGACCACGATATTTTCCGCGTCGTACCGCTCGCCGAGCGCGCGACCAAGATCGTCTACGATACGCGCGGCATCTGGCCCGACCAACCCCTGGCGGACGCGGAAGCAGCCTCGCCTGGCCTGCGGCTCGCCAGCTAGATCCCGGCGTACCAGGCGTAGTCGGAAGCGTCTTCCCAGTAGCCTCCCTTGCCGCCGTAAAGACCCGAAATGCCTTCGCGCGCCTCGATCCGCATGACGAACTTGGCGTGCTTGTAGCCTAGCTGCCGCTCGATTCGCGCGCGGACGGGAGCGCCGTGCTCCTCGGGCAGCATCTGGCCGTTCATGCGCCAGGCCAGGATCGTCTGCGGGTGGAAGGCATCGACCAGATCGATCGACTCGTAATAGGGCGTCGAGCCGAAGCTATCGGCGCAGTGGAACACGATGTACCGCGCGCTCGGCAAAAGCCCCGCCATTTCGAGCACGCGACCAAGTTGCGGACCCTGCCACTTGCCGATGGCGCTCCAGCCCTCGACGCAATCGTGCCGGGTGATCTGCTCGCGTTGCGGCATCGACTGAAGGGCAGCAAGCGGAAGCTGCAGGGGGCGGCTCACCGCTCCATCGACAACCAGCGCCCAGTCAGCGAAATCGCCGGCGAACGCCTGACGGTAGGCAGCATCGGTCACGCCCCGATTGCCGTTGGCGCGAAAGCGCGGGGACATGTCCGCCTCGGTATACTCGCGCGCGAGGGCATTGCGGTTGAATAGCCGCTGGCTTCCCATGTGCATGTCTTCGGCATTGCTCAGCAGCGAACGGAAGCCGGGACTGGAATTCAGCCTGTCGCATCCCGAAAGGAGGAGGCCGCCCGCTCCCAGTGCTCCGGCACCAAGCAACTTGCGACGCGACAGGACAAGCTCATGACGCTTCATTCGCCTTTCTCCTTGGGCAGGCGATAGCGGCCCGTGATCATCGAACGCACTTCGTTGAAAGGACCGGCAAGCACGACCATCGCGATATGGACGAGAAAGAAGGCGACGAGCGCGAATGCGACGATGAAATGGATCGATCGCGCGGTCTGCCTTCCCCCGAACACCCCGGTGATCCAGTGTGCCCACGCGTCGGTCCCTGGCGACATCGCCAGCCCCGTAACGATGACGAGCGGCAACAGGACGAAGATCACGCCGGCATAGGCAAGCTTCTGCAGGACATTGTACCGCAGCGTGGCCTCACCGGTTGGAAAGCGCAGCCGCGCGTGTTCCTTCACGTCGTGCCAGATGTGCGACGGCCGCCACTCGCGGCCCGTGATGTGTATGTCGCGGCGCAGGTGCCCGTTGAAAAGCGACCACAGGAGGTAGGCGAGCAATCCAAGGGCGAGGACCCACGCGAAGGCAAGGTGCCAGAGCCGTGCATCGGAGAGGCTGTATCGCGAGGGAATGGTCGACCAGTAGGGAAAGGCGCGTCGCTGGATATTGCCGTCCTGGTCCTCCCACCGGCCGAGTACACCGGTTGTCTCGACCACCATCGAGCCGATCTTGAGACGTCCCTCGTTCCCGACCGGACCAATCTCCAGCCAGGCCGCATCGTAGTTCGCACCGTATTCGCCCCAGTAGAGGCGCGGATGCGCATTGAAGATCATGAGCCCGCTCATCAGCATGACGAGCAGGGTCACGGCGTTGGTCCAGTGCCAGATGCGCGTCGACAGCCTATGTCGCTTTATCAGTTCCCCGCCTCGACCCGACATGTCCCCCTCCCGCCCCGTTCAATCGCCAATCATGCTCAGCGCAATATGACGCCTGTGTGACGCCCGGCGATGCTCGGCAAGGTAGATACCCTGCCACGTGCCAAGAGCCATCCGCCCGCCCATGACCGGGATCGACAGGTTCACGCCGGTAAGCGTCGCGCGAAGGTGCGCGGGCATGTCGTCCGGTCCCTCGTCATCGTGTGCGTAGTCGTCGCCTTCCGGCGCGAGCTTGTCGAACCACGCTGCAAGATCGGTACGAACCGCGCGCGCGGCGTTCTCCTGGATGAGGAGCGACGCCGAGGTGTGGCGGCAAAGCAGGTGGATCACGCCCTCTCTGATGCCGGTGCGGTCGAGCCAGCCGCCCACCGCCCCGGTTATTTCAAGAAAGCCGCGGCCTTTCGTGTCGAAATCGAGGATGGTCGAGGCCTGCCGCATTCACCGATCCTGCCGCGAAGCAGCCCTGCCTGCAAGCAAATCACTCCGACTCGATCACGTGCGGCACGAAGCGCGACAGGTTGCGCGTGATGCGCGAGGCATCCTCGCGCATGCCCAGGCCCGCCGCCCGGTCGCCGATGATCCAGCTTCCCAGCACGGCGTAATTGCCTTCGGCCTCGAACAGCGGCTCGAAGGCCTGCACGATGCGCGGTTCGTCGCCATAGTCGCCGGGCACGCTTTCCACCGGCTTGCCGTCCTCCAGCACCACCACGTTCTCCCCTTCGCGTGAGAATACGGGCTTCGATACGGCAAGCGGCAGGTCACGGGCGCGGAGGTCTCCCTCGAAGTAGGCGGGAAGCAGGTTCGCGTGCCCTTCGTGCCGTTCCCAAAGCAGAGGCAGGATCGCTTTGTTAGAGAGGATGGATTTCCACGCCGGCTCGATGAAGATGCCCGGCTTCAGGTGCGCGGCGAAAGGTTCGCGCAGCATGTCCTCCCAGGGATAGAGCTTGAAGCAGCGATCGATGGTCCTGTCGGACCGGTCGCTGAAGCGTCCCTGCGTGTCCACGCCGATTGCACGGATATCGATCATCTCGACCGCATGGCCGGCCTGCGCGGCGCAATCCATCAGGTAACCGCAGGTGCCGCGATCCTCCTCGTTCGCTTCCCAGCAGGCGAAGTGGAATGTCCGGTCGGCCGGAATGGTCGAAAATGCCTCGATGAGGCTTTCCTGCAGGTAGTTGAACTGGTCCGTTCCGTCGGGAAGCGCGCCAGCCTCGATCTGGTCGACAAGCCAGTTGTACTGGAAATAGGCAGCCTCGAAGATCGAAGTCGGCGTGTCCGCATTGTATTCGAGCAGCTTTGCAGGCCCGTCCCCGCGATAGGCAAGATCGAAGCGACCGTAGAGGTGGCGGTCGCCGTTCTTCCAGCTCTCGACGATCAGGTCGTGCCGGTCAGGCGGAATGCTCAGGCGCTCGAGCAGCCTCGGCTCCGCGACGACTTCCTCGACGAGCGCCATGCACATCTCGTGAAGCGTTTCCGAGGGCGCCTCGATATCGTCTTCGATCTGCGCTAGTGTGAAGGCATAAGCGGCGTCGTCGACCCAATAGGGTTCGCCGTACATTTCATGGAAGCCGAACCCCGCCTCGGCGGCCTTGTCCCGCCAGTCGGGCCTTGCAGGTACCGGAATACGCCGCATTGCCGCCGCCGGGCAGATCAGCCGCCGAAACCGCCGCGCGAAAAGCCGCGCCCGCCGAAACCGCTTCGCGCCACCGTCGTGGTGTTCACGTTGACCGGGGTCTTGGTGATCGTCCCGCCGGTGCCGCGTCCGACCGTGACTGTCCCGCCGCCGCGATTGCGGTAGATCGGTGTGCCGTAGTAGCCGCCTCCGTAGTAGTTCGCCGAGCCGTAGCGCATGTAGTCGCGCTGGGCCATGCGCCCAAGTACGAAGCCCGCAAGCGCCGGGATGAAGACGCTGCCGGTCGGGCGGTAGACCTGCTGACAGGAGTTCTCGCCCCACTCTTCGCGGCATTCATCCCGCGTCTGGAAGGCGGGCGCGCTCTGCTGATGCTCAGAAAGTGCGGCGCTGTAGGACGATTGGCACAGGTCCGACGGGTATCCCGCCTTCGTGCATTCGCTGACCGTGGTGAACCGCGCATCGGTGACCTCGGGTTCCTGCCCGCAACCCGACAGCCCGATGCTCGCCACGGCGATGCCGCCAAGTACGAGACGCGGGCGCTTGCGGCTGGTGAAGCGGCGGCGATTGCGGTTGGGGTCCATTTTCGGCTCCTCCGCCAAGGGTCAGTATGTCATGCAGGCGGAATTGAGCAGCCCAACGACGAGCGCGACACCGCCCGCCCAGACGCCTGCCGCCATTTCGCCGGCAGCGATGCGCGCCGAAAGTCCCTTCTGGGTCAGCGCGGCGATTGCAAAGGCCAGCAATTGCACGAGGGCACCGATGACCGCCCAGATCACGAAATCCACGATCGAGACCGAATTGGCAGCCGCCGATCCCAGCGCAAGGCTGAAGCCGATCAGCGCACCGACATAGGCAACCGCCGCCGCCGCATTGCCACCGCGCATCAACGCGAATTCCTTGTGCGGCGTAACCATCGAATAGATTGCGCCGAACAAGGCAATGAGGACAATGCCGCTTCCGAAGTAGGCAAGGAAGGCCGGCAGGCCCGCTACGTATCCGTACATGTCTTTCCCCCTCGCTCGATCCGCCTCAGGACCATCTTTCAGACTCGATGGACGTCGGCCGCGCCCAGACCGTAACCGATCAGGAACTCGATGGAAGAACCTTGTTGCCGCGCGGTGACGGCAAGGTCCCGTTCGATGTTGAGGAGCAACATCTCCTCCCCCTTCCCCACGGGTCGGGCGTAGAGCATGCAACGCTGGTGGATTTCACGCGCGGTTTCGCCATCGTCCACCTTCTCGACGAATTCGACGAGGTCCGCATGGTCCTCGCCCTCTCCCCAGTAGCGCGTGAACAGGATGCCGTCCGCATCGTACTCCGGCGCGCCGATCAGGCCACGCGCGCCGGTCCAGCGGTCCCATTCGCCTTGTCCGGCCGGGACGACGCTGTCCCAGGGGGCATAGAAGCTGACGTCCGCGATCGATTCAGGTCCTGCGCCGGGCGGGGCGATCACCTGCAGCATCCGGTGTTCGTCGTCGTAATACCGGGTCAGTTCCGCTCCCGCATCGAGCTGCGCCGTGCCGATCGCAGTGACCACGAAGTTGCCGCTCTCCGGCGCGCCCATCGCAGGCTCGCCGGACGCGAGCGACGCCTGCAATCCCAGCGTGTCGAGATGGAACGCCCCGTTGATCGCGCAGCGGAACGGCCCGCGCTCCTCGGGAAGCGAATCCTTCTTTCGGCCGCCGAACAGGCTGCGGATCATGCTGCCACCTGCTTCGTCACCCCGGCCCAGTCGAGCGAACGGGGATCGCACCGTTCGTCCGCGATGTAGAAGATCGTGTCGCCGCCTTCGATCGTGCAGTCGCTCGCGCAATTGAGATCGACCTTTTCGGAGCCGGCCTTGTTGAGCCCGATCAGCGTCATGTCATGGCCGTGCTTGAGCGCCGCCAGCGCATCGAGGTACGCAACCGGGGCAATGCCGGAGGGAACTTGCAGCGAGTATGCCGTATCGGCGGTGCGCGACGAGAACATGAGGTCCGCCAGTTGCGACGCGCCGGGATCGCGCGCCGAGCGGACGAGAAGATCTGTGGATACGGAGGTTATCGCCTCTGCTCCATGGACTTGCCGCCGAATGAGCTTTGCCGCGCCCTCATCCTCGAAATGCGCAACCACCCGGGCATCGGGCGCTGCGGCGCGGGCAGCCAGGGTAGCAGCCAGGGTCTCGTCATCGTCCTTCCCGCGCACGACGATCACCGATGCCCCTTCCGCCCCGGCGCGCCTGAAGCTGAGCGCGTCGGACAGGTTGTCGGCAAGGATGAAATCGATGCGCTGGGGCATCGGGTTGTGCTCGAGACCGGGCGCGAGCAGGATCGGCTTCTCTCCGGAAAGCGCATCGTCGAGCAGTCCCTCTACCAGCTTGCGCGTGCGCATGCCCTGCCATCCAACAACGATGGTGTGGCCCGCGCGGTCGCCGAAATCGCCAAGTCCGTTCAAGTTACGCCTCCAGAAAGCACCTATATCGGCGACCGCCTTGCCCAGAAAGGCCGTAAACAGGGCAATCGATCCCGGCAGCACGAAAATCAGCGTCGCGAGGCGCCCCGCTTGCCCCGATGGCGAGAGGTCGCCGTATCCCACGGTCGTCGCGGTCGTGACGTAGTAATAGAGGAACGTGACGGCATGGCCCGTCAGGTCGGTTTCCCCCGTCGCCGCCAGCAGGATCCATGTCGCGATGCCGTGAAGCAGGAATGCCGCCCCCAGCGCCGCCCACGAAAGCTCCGCGAAGGCAATGTACACGCGCTGCCAGATAGTTCGGATGATCGGCATCAGGTCATGCTTTGCTTAGGATTGGCCCTCATGTAGAGAGTGGCCGCGATGCAAGGCCCATGCAAGCGGGCTGTCATGACGAGGGAGCAAAGATGAAGGAAGACTGGCCGGTTCCGGCGCATGGCTGGGACATCTCCGGCATGACCGAACTCTTCGCATCCGATCCCGAGGCTCTCGGGGATGTGGACGTCACGGTCGAAGGGGAAAGCGAAGTGCTTCGCGTCACCTTGAAGGAGCGAGGCGACCTCGACGTGCTGCTGACCGCGAGCGGCGAGCAGATCCTCGCGAGCGTGCTGATCGCGCCTGCCGCCGATATTCCCAACCGCGAGTCGTTCGAGCGGATGTTGCTCTCGGTCCACAAGCTGATCCCGCTGTCCACTTTCGGCCTCACGAAAGTCGGCGGTGCGGAATGGTACGAGCTGTTCGGCTCTCTCTCTGCGCTTTCCGATGCCGAGGCGCTGGTCGAGGAAGTGGCGGTACTGGCCGCCAATGCGGTCGATGCCGCGGAATGGGTCGGCGAATGGATCGAAGCCGGTGGCGACGAAGCCCGGATGGGGGAAGTGGCATGAGCGTTTGGGGCAAGCTTTTCACCGCCGTTCGCGGCGGCGCGAACGAGGCGGCTGAATCGGTCGTCGACAGCCAGGCGCTGCGAATCCTCGACCAGGAACTGCGCGATGCCGACAGTGCGCTGCGCAAGGCGCGCAGCGACCTTGCGGGCATGATGGCCACCGCCAAGCGAACCGAGAAGCGGATCGCGGACCTGCGCTCCAAGGAATCGCGCGACATCGATAATGCGCGCGCCGCCATGGACGCCGGGCGTGAGGACCTTGCGCGCGGCCTTGCCGAGCGGGTGGCGACGACGCGCACCGACCTCGCTCGCGACGAGGCCGATCTCGACCAGATGCAGAGACAGCAGCAGGCGATGATGCGCACGGTGAAGGAGACCGAGCAGCGCATTTCCGCCATGAAGCGCGAAGTCGAAAGCGTGAAGGCGACCGAATCGCTGCAGAAGGCGCAGAAAGCGATCGCCTCGACCCATTCCGGCGTGAATTCAAAGCTGGGCAGCGCGGTCAATTCGCTCGACCGCATCCGCGAGCGCCAGGCGCAGATGGCCGCCCGGCTGGAAGCGGGCGAGGAACTGGAGGCGCTGGAATCGGGCGCCGACCTCGATCGCCAGCTCCTCGAAGCCGGGATCGGCGGCAGGACCTCCTCGGCCGACGACATCATGGGCGAAATCGTCGGTCGTCGACCGAATGCCGGAGCACTCCCGGACGGGACGAAATCCTCGCCCGCCGACGACATCCTCGCCGAATTGAGTTCGGACAAGGAAAAGAAAGCGCTTCCCCGCGAGTAGTCTTGTTGGGCCGGCCGTATCCTGTCGGCCCCGGGCCGCGTTCGGCGGCTTGCAAAATGACCAGTATCGGCCGGCGCGGCGCGACCCTATCGGCTGCGCAACTCCGACCGTGCCCAAACACGAAAAAGAAAGGTATCATCATGGAAGTCGCCGGACCGTACGAAGGCGTGGGCCCCGAGAAGACCGCTGAGATCGCGGACAAGGTCGAGCGGTTCGTTCGCGAGGTCGTGATACCCTACGAGAAGGATTCCCGTCGCGACCATCACGGCGCTCCAACCGAGGAACTGGTCACCGAACTTCGCGAGAAGGCCCGCGCGGCCGGCGTCCTCACCCCGCACATCCTCGAGGACGGCTCGCATCTTTCGCAGCGCGAAACCGCTGTCGTCCTCATTCGCTCGGGCCTTTCCCCGCTCGGGCCGCTAGCCTGCAACACCTGCGCGCCCGACGAAGGCAACATGTACCTGCTCGGCAAGGTCGGCAGCCCGGAACTGAAGGAAAAATTCCTGAGGAAGATGGTGTCCGGCGATGCGCGCTCGGCCTTTTTCATGACCGAGCCCGCCGAAGAGGGCGGCGCCGGTTCCGACCCCTCGATGATGTTCACCACCTGCAAGCCTGACGGCAATCACTGGGTCATCAACGGCAAAAAGCGCTTCATCACCGGCGCACAGGGCGCAAAGGTCGGCATCGTCATGGCAAAGTCGGACGAGGGCGCGTGCATGTTCCTTGTCGACCTCCCCGACCCCGCGATCAGGATCGACTGGGTCCCCAACACGATCGACAATTCGATGCCCGGCGGCCACGCCAACGTGACGATCGACAACCTGCGCGTGCCGGCGACCCAGATGCTCGGCGAGAGCGGCGAGGGTTTCACTTACGCACAGGTCCGCCTGTCGCCCGCCCGCCTTTCGCACTGCATGCGCTGGCTTGGTGCGTGCATTCGTGCGCAGGAGATCGCGGTCGATTACACCTGCCGCCGCAAGGCCTTCGGCAAGCTGCTGATCGACCATGAGGGCGTGGGCTTCAAGCTCGCAGACAACAAGATACTGCTCAAGCAGGCCGAACTGATGATCGACTGGTGCGCCAGCGTCCTGGACACCGGATCGCTCGGCACGACCGAAAGCTCCATGACCAAGGCCTGGGTTGCCGAAGCCCTGATGGAAGTGGCCGACAACTGCGTGCAGGTAATGGGCGGGACCGGCGTGACCGAGGAAACCATCGTCGAGCAGGTTTTCCGCGAAATCCGCGCTTTCCGAATCTACGACGGCCCCACCGAAGTCCACAAGTGGAGCCTTGCCAAGAAGATCAAGAAGCAGTGGAAGCGCGAAAATCCTGACGCCGGCGAGTAACCGGCGGTTCCTGATCGCTCCTCTTGCCGCTAAGCCGGAGCTTTGCGGCTAGGGAGACCGAATTGGCTATTCTCAGGATCGAAAAGCGCGGCCACGTCGCGATACTCACACTCGACCGGCCCGACACGCTGAACGCCCTGGGTGCCGAAGGCGATGGAGCCGAATTCGCCGCAGCCTGCGAGGCGTTGAACGACGATATCGAAGTGCGCTGCGCAATCCTTACCGGAGCGGGCCGCGCCTTCTCCGCCGGTGGCAACGTCAAGGCAATGCGCGACCGGACCGAAGGGTTCGGCGGCAGCGCAGTGGACCTGCGCAACTTCTATCGAACCAACGTCCACCGCATCGCCCGCGCGATCCACGGGCTCGACGTTCCCCTGATAGCCGCGGTCAACGGCCCGGCGATCGGTCTGGGCTGCGACGTCGCCTGCCTTTGCGACATGCGCATCGCTTCTGACGAGGCGCGGTTCGGCGTGACGTTCCTAAAAATCGGCCTGGTGCCGGGAGACGGCGGGACGTGGATCCTGCCCCGGATCGTCGGTCCGTCCCGCGCTGCCGAACTGCTCTACACCGGAGACATAATCGATGCGCGGACCGCTTGCGAGTGGGGCCTCGTCAGTCGCGTGGTCGGCCAGGACGCGCTGCTGGACTCGGCATTCGAACTGGCCGAGCGCATAGCCAGGATGCCCCCGCACGCGTTACGCCTTACCAAGCGCATGATGCGGCAGGGCCAGACGCTGGGATACGATGCCGCGCTGGACCTTGCCGCTTCCACCCAGCCGCTGATGCACCTCGGCGACGATCACATGGAAGGGATCAACGCCCTGCTCGAAAGGCGCGAACCGCGCTTTACCGGAGACTGAGGTAGCGTTCGCTCAGGCTTCGCCGGTGACGGCCAGCACCTTTTGCGCGCGCGCCAGGTGCAGCCGCTCGACCATGCGACCCTCGACCTTGAGCGCGCCCTTGTCGGCATTTTCGGGCCGGTCGAACGCTGCGACCACCTTGCGCGACCATTCCACTTCCTCGCCCGACGGCGAGAAAGCGCGGTTGCACGGATCGATCTGGCGCGGGTGGATCAGGGTCTTGCCGCCGAACCCCAGCGCTACACCCTGAGCGCATTCGCGTTCGAAGCCTGCGATATCGTCGAACGCGTTGTAGACCCCGTCGATGATCTCGATCCCGTAGCCGCGCGCCGCAGCCACCGACATGGCGAGGAACGGCATGAGGCTCGAGCGATCGGCAGGCGGAACGGCGTCGAGCTCCTTTACCAGGTCGTTTGTCCCCATGACCCAGCACGTCACTCCGAAGTCGTTCGATGCCTGCGCGATTTCCCTGAGCGACAACATCGACCGGGCGGTCTCGATCATCGCCCATAACGCGATGTCGCCTCCGAGCATCGCGCGATAGGCCCGCAATGCTTCTCCATCGTCGATCTTCGGCAACAACACCGCATCCGGTGCGGCCTCGCGGAGCGCCGCGCAGTCCTCGGCGCTCCAGTCCGAATCGATCCCGTTGACGCGAACGACGAGCTCTCGCCGACCGAAGCCGCCGTCGCGTACCGCACCCACCGCGCTCTCGCGCGCCTCGGCCTTCGCATCGGGAGCGACCGCATCCTCAAGGTCGAGAATGACGCAATCGCAATCGAGGGTCCGGGCCTTTTCGATCGCGCGTGAGTTCGAGGCCGGCAGGTACAGGACACTGCGGCGCGGCCTTGATTGCGGCACGGTCATGCGATTCTCCCCGTTGATGCCGGCCTGCGCATAGCGCCGCCGCGCCGGGCTGTCATGGCTCAGCGCGAGAACAGGACCGATGGCGAGATTTCAGGCTGCCTCCAGCGCGATGAAATCGGGGTGTCGGAAGAGGTCGCCGGGGGACAGCCCCTCGTAGAACTCCTCGACGTTGCGCGATCCGGTCTCGTTGCGGTTGAAGCCGACCGCCGACTGCTTGCTGACCGACGGTCGGGATACGAAGCGACAATCGTCGCCGAAGAAGCGAAGCGAAACGGTCCGGCGTTCCTCACCGGCATCGGTCTGTCCTCCGCCATGAAGCACGCTTGGGTGGAAGATTATCCCATCGCCCGGTTCGGTCGCCCACGACACGATGTCGTACGCCGCGCGCGAAGCCTCGATGTCCGGGAGGCGCGGCATCGCGCCTTCGTCGTAAAGCGGGGCGGTATCGTCATCGCCGGTGAAAGCCGCACCGTTGAAGATCGTGCCCTTGTGCGATCCTCTCACGAATTCGAGCGCCTGCTCCTTCGAAACGCGGTCGAGGCTGATCCAGACCACGGACAGGTGTTCGCCTTCTACCGGGAAATAGGAGGTGTCCTGATGCCATGGGGTCCGGCGGCCCGCGCCGACCTTGTGAAAGACCTGTTCGAAGAAGAACCACACTTCGCGCGATTGCCAGAGCCGAGCCATCAGGGGACCGAGCCCCGCGCGCTGCACCAGTGGCATGTAGTGCGGCCAGCTCAAGGTATTGAACAGGTCCTGGTAGAAGACCGTGCCGGCGTCGGGAAACAGACGCTGCGCGGCGGGACTGGGATTGTCGAGGCTCCAGCCAAATGCCTCTTCGGCCAGATCGAGGCTCTCCGGATCGAGCAGTCCGGGCACGCAAATCACCCCGTCATCGAGGTAGGATCGGGCAAGGTCCGTTTTCGTCCGCACTTGTGTCATCTGGCCTCTGCCCTCCGAACCAACGTTTCGGGGGAAGGAATTCCCCGCTCAGACGAGCGGCGTCGGTTGCGCTGCCAGGAAGATAACACGGTGTCCGATTGGGTCTATCAATTTTTACATTGCTAGGTAATATTGGGTCACTGCAGGGTTGGGAGGGGGCCTGGTGGAAACGGTACCGTATCTTTCCGAAGACTGGTTCGACATCCTCGAAAAGGAAGCGCGTGACGCGACGGCCGCCTCGGCCCGGCGAGGCGAAGCGCGTAACTTCACGCTTCTCGAGCGATATTCGGATGCTCCCGCGATGCAGCTTCGCGACGGGCCGCTGCCAGGGTTCAGGATCCAGTTCTTCGAAACCGGAGAGGCAACGGTCCAGAGGGGGATCGATCCCGAAGACAGTGCCGACTGCGTGTTCGCCATGGACTGGCCCGCGGCTTGCCAGGTGGTGACGCTACAGAGCGGAGAAGCGCTCGAAACGCTGATCACCGACCTGTGCGTTTCGGGAAGGGCGACGATCGAAGGCGACCTTGCCGACTGTCCGGTCGATCTCGATGCATTTCACGATGCCGTTGTCGTGCGGACGCGGCTGCCCTGATGAGGTTCTGTGTGATGCGAACCGCATTGCAGCGCCTTCGCCTGCCGGACCCCGACGTTCGCCGATAATCCGATGACCGATCCTTTCTCTCCCTTCACCGTCGGTACGATGACGGTTCCGAACCGGTTCGTGATGGCGCCGATGACTCGCTGCTTTTCTCCGGGCGGGGTGCCTGGCGATGGCATGGCAGGCTATTATCGCCGCCGTGCGGAAGGCGGCGCCGGCCTCATCATATCCGAGGGCACCCACGTCAATCATCCGGGCGCGGCCAACGATCCCGACTGTCCTGACTTTCACGGAGAAGCAGCGCTGGCCCGCTGGGCCGATATCCTCGCACAGGTCCACGCAGCGGGAGGCCGGATGATGCCGCAGCTGTGGCACGTGGGGCTGCTCGTGAAGGCCGAACTGGAAAACCTCTACCAGGAAAGCGGATCGCTTCACGAAGGTCATGTCGGACCTTCCGGCCTGGCGGGAGGAATGGGCCAGCCGCTGGTGAAGGCCAAGCCGGAAATGACCGTCGCCCAGATCGAAGACGTCATCGAAGCCTTTGGCGAAGGAGCCGAAACGGCCTGGCGAATGGGTTTCGACGGTATCGAGATTCACGGCGCGCACGGCTACCTCATCGACCAGTTCCTCTGGGCAGAAACCAACCGAAGGACCGATGCCTTCGGCGGAAGTTTGCGAAAACGCGTGCGTTTCTGCGAGGAAATCGTGCGGCAATGCCGCAGCCGAACCGCCCCCGACTTCCCTATCTTCCTGAGGTTGTCCCAATGGAAAGGACAGGATTACGAAGCGCGGCTGGCCAGCGATCCGGGCGAGCTCGAAACGCTGCTGACGCCGCTGGTCGATGCGGGCGTGGACGTCTTCGACTGTTCGCAAAGGCGGTTCTGGGAACCCGAGTTTCAGGACAGCGAACTGAGCCTTGCCGGCTGGGTCAAACGCCTCACCGGCAAGGGGGTGATGACCGTCGGCTCGGTCGGCCTCGACCGTGAACTCATCGAAAGCCTCTATGGCAAACCGAGCGCTCCGCAGAGCCTGGAAAGGGTGATCGCAATGCTCGATCGCGGCGATTTCGATCTCATCGGCGTCGGCCGAGCGATGCTGGTCGATCCGAACTGGGTCGAAAAGATAAGGATCGGCGAGACATCCGGATTGCTCCCCTATTCTCCCGAGGCGCTTGCCTCGCTGTCCTGAGAAGGTAGCGGTTGGTCGCGCAGCCTTGCCGCATATCGCTCGACAAGCCGTCCTGCTTCGCGACGCAGGTCTCCGGAAACGAACGACATCATGGCCGTGACTACGCCGAGGCACACCGCGTCCGGAAAGACGCGGTCGGAAATGCGACCCATCAGCCAGTCGTGGACGGTGCCATGCGCCGCATTGGCCATCTGAAGCCGGAGGTACTCGGTCGGATTGTTCGTCACGAAATCGGGATGATCGCCATAGACCTTGTGGAACTGGTCGAAATAGATCAACGCCATCGCCTTCAGCGTCCCGTATATCTCTTCATCGACGGTGAACGAGAAGTAGAGGAAATTCGACGCGCGCACCCACTCGCGGTTTTGCATGAAGTCGCAGCAGCGCTCGTACAATTGATCGAGGATCCCTGCCATCGTTCGCTTTTCGGTGGCGGGAAAGCGCACGGCCTGCTCTTCCAGGAAAAAGTCGAACGCAGCGCAAATCAGCGCCTCCTTGCTACCGAAACTGTTGTACAGGGTCTTCTGCGCGACGCGCGCGCGCCTGCTGAGGTCGGCGAGGCTGAAGCCGTCGACGCCCCTTGCCGCGATCAGCGCCATCGCCGCTTTCAGGATGCGATCGCGTCGCTCGCTGATGGCCCTGCTGCGGTATGGCTTGCGCGTGCCGCCAGTCTGGCCCTGTCCGCTTTCCGGCTTGGCGGCTTCCGTTCTTTTCGCGCTATCCGAAGCTATGTCAGTACTCCGAGAGAATTCGCTGCACAGGCGTCCAGTCTAGCATGCCCCTGCCGCGCTGAAAGCTGTCAGGCGAAATCACCCCGCATCGGACCGCCCGGTTGAACTTTACACTATAAGGTAATATTCCTTGTCTGGCTGCAATTGCAATCGCGGGGGGTCACAATGGACCTGAATGCCGAACAAAGTCCCAGCGTCGGCGAAGTCCTGCAGGCAGATGACGATGGCGCGCCGGAATACCTTTTCGAGCAATCGCCCTATAACACCGCTGTTCGCGAGATCGACAAGGCGCGCTTCTTTTCGCAGGAATGGCACTTGCGGGAAGTCGAGAAAGTCTGGCGCAAGGTCTGGCAGATGGCCTGCCGCGAAGAGGAAATTTCCGAGCCGGGCGACCAGATCGTTTACGACATCGTCGACAACTCCATCATCGTTCTGCGTGCCGACGATGGCTCGATCCGCGCATTCTACAACAGTTGCCTCCATCGCGGGACGCAGTTGCTTCCGGCTGGCGCATGCACGTCGTCGGATCGGTTGCGCTGCCCCTATCACGGCTGGACCTACGACCTGTCCGGAAAGCTCGTCGATCAGCCGTCCTCGTGGGACTTTCCGCAATTCAGGGGGCGCACGGCCACGCTCGTTCCGGTCAAGGTCGATAAGTGGGGCGGCTTCGTATTCATCACGATGGATCCCGACGCGCCGCCGCTGGAACAGTTCCTGGGCGTCCTTTCGTCGCACAAGCTGGGTGAGGAACTGGCCAGACGCTTCATCGGGGCGCACGTCGCCAAGGTGATCGACTGCAACTGGAAGGTAGGCCTCGAGGCTTTCCTCGAAGGCTACCACGTGGCCGAAGTCCATCCGCAGGCCCTTCCCTTCACCGGAGACACCAACGGGCAACTCGACGTCTGGCCGCCCCATATCAGCAGGATGATCGCCAGCATCGGCGCGCCAAGCCCGCGGATGGCCAACGCATCGACGGCGGACTCCGTTGCGGCATTGCGTGCCTTCCTGCCAAACTGCCCCGAAGAAGCCGCCGATGGCGATATCGACCCCCGGGAGATGATGGCGCAGTCGATCCGCGGCATGCTCTCGGACCTTACCGGTGCCGATTACAGCGCCTATTCGAAGAGCGAGATCATCGATGCGATCAACTATCACGTCTTCCCGAACCTGATGCCCTGGGTCGGGCATGGGACGCCGATCGTGTACCGCCTGCGTCCCTTCGGCAGCGATCCTGACCGGTCAATCCTCGAAGTCTACCTCCTGTACGCAGCGCCACACGAAAAGCCCCGCCCCGACCCGGCGGAGGTCGTCTGGCTCGATCCCGGCGATAGCTGGACCAGGGCCCCGCAGCTTGGCGGGCTGGGAGAAATATTCGACCAGGACGAACAGAACTTCACGATGATCCAGCGCGGTCTCAAGGCCGGAGGCGCTCCCGGCATCTCGCCATCGGAATACCAGGAAAGCAGGATCAGGTTTCTTCACGACACACTGGACAGCTACGTGCACTCCTGAACCAGCCAAACGCGCTAATTGAGAAGAACAAATGGTGCCATGAGCGCACCAACGGGGAAGCCCTCGGAAATCGAAGCCAAAAGGTCGGTGATGCGATCCTGGTCCCAAACCCATCCACGCTGAAAATCCGGCAGCTGCAGTTTGCCCTCATGACATTCGCGCATGAGGTCGCTGAGCTTGTAAGGATTGGTCTGAAATGACGTCAGGATTGCCCCCTGCCATCTGAATGGCGGTTAATTGAATTTACAGAGAAGTATTTAGCAAGAATGTAATGGAGAAAATTTGCATCGATCATTCCGCTTGTTTTTTGAAACGTCAGTCTAGCACCGCCGATCCGCACCCTCATGTCTCCAAGAGCCTCAAGGCAACGATGTTGGCACGAGCCGATAATGCCTCTGCGAGCGGCACGACCACTTCCTCAGGCGGATTTCCGGGCACCTGAACATCCTTCTCAGTCTCCGCCCTCACCGCTTCAGCAAGGTCAGCCACCCGGCGGCGAATGAAAGGCGCACCCAGCCCAGCCTCTTCCGCGAAGCGCGCCACATTCCCGCTGTCGAGCCCCTCCAAGGTTGCCGCACGGCCAAATCGCATTGCGAGCTTTGAAGAAAGTTCTTTCCACATGTGCGTAGCGACCAGATCATAAAGCGGTGCAAGGACCACCTCGCCGTTCTCAAGTCTCAGCAGGCTGTAATTCTTGGCGTGCGCATCGGCATTGCCGATGATGAGATTGAAGATCGCAGCGTCAGCTAGCTTCAGCACTTCACGCGCTGGGCGAGTGGCCGCGCTGCGTAGAAGCGCGAAGCTATCACGGAACGTCGGGCCGCCTTCTGCAGCGTATTTTCGGTTCGAGGGCACGCCGAGTGCTTGAGCGAAATCTTCCTGGTGCAGTCGGCGTGCTTTTCCTTCAACCGAGATCCGATCATAGCGTTCAACCAGCAGGAACGGCTTCCCCGCAGCAGTTCGCCACTCTGCATGGGCCGCATCAATGCCCAAGGCACGCGCCAATGCGAGGCAGAAGGCTTCATTCGCGGCCAAGCCGGGAAAGCGGCCCGGCTCGGGTTTGATCAGATGGGTGGAGGGCTCGCCCGGACGTGGGATCGCGATGCCTCCTTCTGCAGTGAGCACCACAGGCAGCTTGCTCTGAGCCCCTGCAAGGCTGAGCCTCGCGCCGCCCTCGCCTGCGAGCATGGGTACGGAAGGCAATCGATCGAGCAGTTCTGCTAGTGCGCCCTTCTGGAGTGGTTCTGGAGGGGACTTGGAGAATTCTTGGAGCGGTTCTTCTCCTTGAGGTAAAAATGCGAGAGCACCGGCAACATCTCCGCCCAAGGCCTCAAGCAGACGAAATGGATTATCGGGCGAAACCCCAAGTGCCCGAGCGATAGCCGTGCGCTGGCCTTCTTCGGGAAGCAGACCGCCAAAAACAGCCTTGCAGGCATGATCGCCAAATGGCTCTTCCTGCTTTGGCATTGCTTGGGAAAGTGCCGGGGCCTTTTCGTCAGCCAGCCAGTCCGGCGAATAGGCGAAATGCATCGCACCGCCCTTGTCGATGGAGAGTTCGCCTGCCTGACGCTCGCCCCACCAGACAGCCAGCGTGTCCAAGATCGGCAGCGTCACTCTGCTTTGTCCTTCTTGGACTCATCCATTTGACCGGCGATCACGATCCCGTCGGGCCGCTTGATCTGTAGTTCGCATCCAAGGGCCGCAAGTACATCAAGCACCTTGCCCATCTGGACGGTGGGTTTTCCTCGCTCCAGCTCGACAAGGAAGCGCAAGCCCACTCCGCTTGCTGCAGCCAGTTCGTCTTGGCGCAGTCCAAGCTCCTTGCGTTCATCGCGAATGATCTGGCCGATAGTGGCAACGTCGAGCATATGCTTTACCTTTCCCGAACGGGAAATCTATGCTGATTGCCGATCAATTGCAAGAGAACTTACCCGAACAGGATATTTTTAGCTAAAAGCCCAATCGCGCATCGTTATTTTCCCGAACGGGAAATGCGAACAATCTGGCGATACCTTCTATGTGCGCTTCAAATCGTTCAATTTCAGGTCAGCACATCACAGTTCGGGAGAGCAGGGGATCAATTGTGGTGGTGATCCCACAAAGCGCTTTGCACTTCCGTTAAACCACAAGTGGTTGCATCAGCCCACTTGCCACCATTGCCTTAACCTACGCGAACTTGGCCTTGATAACCTTGCTTCCCGCCCTGAGCTCATCGAGGTGGTCACTCCACCACTGGGCCATGCGCACCCGCTCGTCGAAGTGCTTGCCGCGGTGGTAGATGCCGCGCACTGCATTGCTGTCTCCATGCGCAAGGGCCCGCTCGATTGCATCGGGATTCCAAAGGCCAGACTCGTTCAGGAGCGTTGACGCTGTCGCCCGCAGACCATGAGCGGTGACCTCCTCTTTCGAAAAGCCCATGCGTCGGAACGCAGCATTCAGCGTGTTCTCGCTCATGGGGCGCTTAGAGCTTCTGGCAGACGGTAACACGTATCCCTCATAGCCGAGCAATTCGGCAAGGTCGGTGAGATGGCCGACAACCTGCTTCGAAAGCGGGACCGCGTGCGGTCGGCGCGCCTTCATCTTCCCGGCTGGGATCTTCCAGACACCGTCGATCAGGTCGAACTCATGCCATTCGGCGTGCCGGAGTTCGCCGGGACGTACGAACACATGCGGAGCGATCTGCAAGGCGAACTTCGTGACAATGTAGCCGGTATAGTCGTCGATTGCGCGCAGCAGCCCGCCCAGCTCGCTGGGTTCAAGGATCGCCGCGTAGTGTGTCGCTCTCGGCGTGACGAGTGCGCCTTTCAGCATACTGGTCGGGTCGGCTTTGCAGCGGGTGGTGGCGACACCGTAGCGAAATACTCGGCCAGCGAATGAGCGGCACTTCTTGGCAGTCTCGTGCTTGCCAGTGGCTTCGAGCCGTTTGAGCGGAGCGAGCACCTCGAATGGCTCGATATCATTCATCGGTCGGTTGCCGATGGCAGGCGCCAGCTGATCGAGGAAGTAGTTGGCCTTGATGATCGTGGCTTCGGCACGACCATTCTGGACCATGAACTGTTCGATGTACTCGCGCGCGACCGTCTCAAACGTCTGCGCGGTGAGAAACTCCTCGCGAATCTTCCGCTTGCGTTTCTCCAGTGCTGGATCGCCACCTGAAGCGACAGCCTGACGCGCCTCGTAGGTCGCGTCTCGCGCTTGCTTGAGGCTGACTTCGGGGTAACTGCCGATGGAGAGCTTCTTCTCAATCTTGCCGATCCGGTATCTGAATCGCCATAGCTTGCTGCCAGCGGGCGTAACCTCGACATAGAGGCCGCGCTGGTCAGCAACCTTGTAGGGCTTGTCTTTTGCTTTGAGGGCGCGAAGCCTGGTTTCGGTCAGAGGCATGTGCGGGCCTTTTCCCCAATGTAGTTTTCGCAAAGGCCCGCAAAAATGTCGGGAACCCCCGAGATTTCGCGGGACGTTCCGGAACGATCCAAGAGCCAAATCCCTAGGATCTCTGCGGATTTTATAGATTTTTTGGGAGAACGTGAGAAGAACAAATGGTGCCAGAAGAGGCATCACATTCGGCCTATTTTTCTGAATATTTTCAGGTATTTAGGTAATTCGGTTTATGCAAAGAGCCCGCAAAAGGCCCGCAAAAACCGTCTAATGCATTGGTTCGATGCCTTTTTCGGGACTCGAATCTTGATTTGCTTCTCCGTCAGGGAGTGAATGTTCCGGCAGGCTCTGCGTAGCTCTTGATGCTCTTTTTGGGGCTTTCATGCCAGCCGATATTGAATGCCCAATAGGTCGGAAAGAAATAGAGCGTTGAGTAAGGGAGGTGCTCGTGGATCCATCGAGCGAGTATCTGCCAATCGCCTTGCTCTTGGTGATTGGCCCAGAAACTGGGAACGACCACACAAGCCATCGCCCCCATGTGTCCGTTCACATCGAGGCGATCCCAGATGTGCCCCGCGAAATTGCTCTCGTTCGAAGCACAGGTGTAGCCGGCCTTCTTCTTGCGCTGCATCGCATTGCAAAAGCCATTTACCTCACACGAGCGATACGCAGACCGGATCGCAATCCTGCCCCAATGGTCTTGAAGGGGTTCGAGCAATTCCTCGCATAGGTGTCTGCCTGCCTTGATCGCCAGGTCTGGATCATCTGGCGGTTCTGCATCGACCAGCCCACCACTCGGCGGGAGTAAAGGTCGATCACCACCGCCAGATAGGCAAAGCCCTCCTGCGTCCTGATGTAGGTGATGTCGGTCACCCATGTCTTGTCGGGTGCCGCGACATCGAACTGGCGGGCCAGCGTATTGTCGACCACCCTGGATGGCTTGCCACCATAGCTGCCCGGCCTGCGCTTGTAGCCGATCCTCGCTTGTAGCCATGCCGGGACTCGCGAGACACCTTTATGATCGCCCTAATCGGGCAGGAGGTGTTTCGAATGACGAAAGAAGATCAGCGCGAGATCCAACGCAAGCTGCGGGTGCTCCGGCACGCCGAGCGTACCGGCCAGGTGGCGAAGACCTGCCGCTACTTTGGCATTGGGCGGGCCAGCTTCTACAGATGGAAGCGCGCCTATAAGCGAGACGGGGAAGCTGGACTGGCCAATGCCAAACCCATTCCAAAATCGTCGCCCAACCAGACGCCACCGGAGGTCGAGGAGAAAGTTCTTCATCTCCGAAGGAAGTACCATCTCGGGCCCGAGCGGATCATGTGGTACATGGCGCGCTATCATGCGGTTCGAATGTCGGATGCAACCGTCTATCGCATCCTCAGGCGTCACGGCCTGAACCGACTTCCACGCGGCACGCGCGTTCGCAAAATCCATACCAAGCGGTATAACAAGCAGGTGCCGGGCCACCACATCCAGATGGATGTCAAGTTCCTGACTCTAATCGGGAAGCGCGGCAAGAAGGTCCGCCGTTTCCAGTACACTGCCATCGACGATGCAACCCGCGTGCGCGCCCTCAAAGTCTACAAGCGGCATACTCAGGCCAACGCCATCGACTTCGTCAATCACATCATCGACAAGTTCCCCTTCCGCATCCGGGAAATACGCACCGACAATGGGCATGAGTTCCAGGCGAAGTTCCACTGGCACGTCGAGGACCTCGGAATCCGCCACGCCTACATCAAACCCAGTTCACCTCAGCTCAACGGCAAGGTCGAGCGATCGCATCGCTCCGACAGCCAGGAGTTCTATCAGCTGCTCACCTACAAGGGCGACGTCGATCTCGAAGAACGCCTCGATGAATGGGAGCGCTTCTACAATTTCCATCGACCGCACGGCGCGTTCAAAGGAAAAACGCCTTATGAAGCGCTTCGCGAGAAGCTATAGAACAGGTCCAACCGTGTCTCGCCAGTCACCCGATGTTACAAGCAATTCCTCGCATAGGTGTCTGCCTGCCTTGATCGCCAGGTCTGGATCATCTGGCGGTTCTGCATCGACCAGCCCACCACTCGGCGGGAGTAAAGGTCGATCACCACCGCCAGATAGGCAAAGCCCTCCTGCGTCCTGATGTAGGTGATGTCGGTCACCCATGTCTTGTCGGGTGCCGCGACATCGAACTGGCGGGCCAGCGTATTGTCGACCACCCTGGATGGCTTGCCACCATAGCTGCCCGGCCTGCGCTTGTAGCCGATCCTCGCTTTAATACCCGCCAGACTGGCGAGACGCGCCACGCGGTTCGGGCAGCAAGTCTCGCCCTGATCGAGCAGGTCGTCGTGCAGTTTGCGGTAGCCATAGACCTTGCCGCTGTCTTCCCACGCCTGCCGGAGCAGCTCGGTCTGCCGAGCATCTTCCTTCGCCCGTCTGCTCAGCGGTTTCTTCAACCAGGCGTAGAAGCCGCTGGGCTGGATGCGCAGACACCGGCACATCGCGCGCACCGGGAACAGCGTGCGATGCTCGGCAACGAACGCGTATCTCACTTTGCATCCCTGGTGGAACGAAGTGGCCAAAGGTCAAATACGCGGTGGCTTTTTTTAGGATGTCGCGCTCCTCGGTCACCCGCAGCAGCTCGCGCTTCAGCTGGCGGATCTCGGCATCCTTCGACCCATCTTCGGGCCGCCGTGCGAACTGCCGCTTCCATGCATACAGCGAATGCTGGCTGACCCCGAGCCGCTCGGAAACCTCCGCCACCCGGTAGCCGCGCTCGGTGATCTGGGCCACCGCATCACGCTTGAACTCGTCACTGAAATTAGCTTTCCCCATCGTCGCCTCCTGTCCTCAAATTTAGGAAAGAAGGCGTCCACAAATCTAGGGGCTATTCAACGTCGGCATCCATGAACTGCGCAAGAGCTTCCTTGCTCAGACCAGGCTCGATCGCCGTGTCTCAGTCTTCGCTTTCAGCCTGCCCGAAAATAGCCGGAAGCGTATGCGCGCTAAGATGCGGAAGCGGATCAGCAGCGAGGTCGCGGTAGACAATTTCCGCATCGGGATAAACCTGCGTCAGCTTTGTCATGACCTTTGCGGAACATGTCCCGCGAAAACGAGTTCGGCTTGTGAACGCCGACATCGAGCCATCGATATACACTATCTTCATTCTCGTTTCCCGCCACCAATTATGGAATGGCCCGCCCCTTTTCCAGCATCTGATAGGATGCGGTTGTTGGTGAAAAGGAAAGGAGCGAGCCATGACTATTTGTACACTTGGAGTCGATCTGGGCGAGAACAGCTGCAGTGCTGCCGGGCTTGATACGACTGGCAAAGTCGTGCTGCGCAGACTCATGCGCCCGTCCACAATTCCAGGCTTCACAGCGAAGCTGGCGCCATGCGTGATCGCGATGGAGGCCTGTTACGGGGCGCATCATCTGGGTCGGTTGCTGGCGGCTCAAGGCCATACCGTCTGGTTGATGTCGCCGGAATATGTCCGTCCCTACGTAAAGGCGCAAAAGAACGATGATCGCGACGCAGAGGCGATCGCGGAAGCCGCAACGCGACCGACCATGCGGTTCGTCGAGATGAAGACCCAGGATCAGCTCGATGTTCAGTCGCTCCATCGCGTGCGGTCGCGGCTCGTGGGAGCGCGTACGAACCTGATAAATCAGGCGCGAGCGATCCTAATGGAACGCGGGATCGTAGTGCCCCAAGGCCGCCAGAAGTTCGAGAGGGCACTCGATGCGATGCTAGCCGATACGGATCGTCTTCCCGAGGGTCGGATCCGTCGGTTCATGATGGAAACACGCGAGGAGTGGAAGACGCTGGACGACAGGATCGCGGCGCTTGATATGGAGTTTCTAGAACTCACCCGAACCGATGAACTGGCGCGCAGGCTTTTGACGATCCCAGGGATCGGTTCGCTCAATGCGACAGCCCTGGCAGCCGCAGTCGGAGATGCGTCGACCTTTGAACGGAGCCGTGATCTCAGCGCTTGGCTGGGCTTGGTACCGAAGCAATACACGACAGGCGGGAAACCGAAGATTCGAGGAATAAGCAAACGCGGAAACAGGTACCCGCGAACCCTTTTGATCCATGGTGCAAGAGCTGCACTGCCATCGCTTGCCAAGAGCGAGACGCCGCTGGGGAGCTGGCTGCTCGGCTTGCTTGCCAGATGCCACTACAACACGGTGACGGTGGCACTGGCCAACAAGCTGGCCCGGATCGCTTGGGTCACACTGCGTCGCGGAGACACGTTCTCGATCGACCGTGCTGCAATGCCGATCTGAGTATCCTGGTCACCGGTCCTCGACCGGTTGTGTGACCACGATGTCTGCGGGAGGAATTTTGAAGATGGCCTGACGGTAAATCGACGCCCTGAAAGCCTGGTACCAAGAACGGCACTTTGCTGCCACCCCCATTATGAGGTTCAGAGCGTGCGAAGCTCCATCTTGGCGACAGCGCAACGCTGATATGCCGTATACGTTGATGCAGACCAGTCAGTTGCCAGCCTCAAAATAGTCCTTGCAGACGGGGCGGGCCATACGTTCTTGAACCGCTGCGGGATTGCCGGAGGCCCTAACTCCTGAGAGGAAGGGTCTACGATGAGCAAGACAACGAACAAGTTTTCACCTGAGGTGCGTGAACGGGCTGTTCGCCTGGCGCTGGATCAAGAGAGCGAGCATCCCTCCCGTTGGGCAGCGATCACATCCAAAGCGGCCATGATTGGCTGCTCGGGTCACACGCTGCTGGAGTGGGTGAAGAATGCCGAGGTGAACAGCGGCAAGCGTGCCGGCGTTCCGGTCGGGGACTGTCAGTAATTTTGTGCGCGAGGTCATATAGATGGAATGGAAAGGACCATCGATATGGCAATCGACAAGGAGTTACTGGACCAGCTGGACGGACGTGACCCGCAAGAGTTATTCGCCCGGGACGGACTGATTGACGAGTTGAAGAAGGCGCTGTCGGAACGGATGCTGAGGGCAGAACTGGACGATCATCTCGAATCGGAAGCGGAGGCCGGCGTCGCCAATCGGCGCAACGGCAGCTCGAAGAAGACGATGCTGACCGGCACGTCGAAAGTGACGCTGGATATTCCGCGCGACCGTTCGGGTACATTCGATCCCAAGCTGATCGCCAGGTATCAGCGCCGCTTCCCGGACTTCGATACGAAGATCATCTCGATGTACGCACGCGGCATGACGGTGCGTGAGATCCGGGGGCACCTGGAAGAGCTGTACGGCATTAACGTGTCGCCGGATCTGATCTCCACGATCACCGACGCCGTGCTGGAAACGGTGACCGAATGGCAGGGCCGGCCGCTCGATGATTGCTATCCTTTGGTGTTCTTCGACGCGATCCGCGTGAAGGTCCGCGACGAAGGCTTCGTTCGCAACAAGGCGGTCTACATCGCGCTCGGCATCCTGCCCGACGGAACCAAGGAAACCCCCAGACGAGGCCCGCACTCCGCTAATCTACGCCGCGAGTTGCGCCAAATGTTCTGACGACGGACACTATTGCTCTCTCCGTATTGCCCCCCGAAACAATCAGACTGCTTCTGTGCACATAAAGCGATGCCGGAGCAACCAGATGGGCATGCGCGTCGATGATCATCTATCCTTACCCCCGTTGGTCTAAGCGCATTTTAGGGCTGAAGACAGAGTGCAGCAACTCAAATCGGGTAGACCAGATAACGGGGGAGAACCGATGTATCGAGCTCGGCGCGGCGGAACAGCAACTTGGCGCCACCATCGTCTGACAGTCGCATTGTATCGAGATAGCGGCCGGCGGCTAGGACTTGGGTGACGCCGGCATCCATCGGCGTCATGAACACCGAGAAATTCGAAACCACTTCCACCGTTCGGGCATCGACCTGGCGATGGCTGACGCGCTGGACGAAATGACGGGTGCGGTAGTCCTGAAAGGTGCCGGCCCAGATCTCGTTCACATAGGTGACGCGATCTTCGAGCCGTGCCCGGCAATCGTCGAACATGAATCCGAGCTCGAGGTTGTGCTCGGTATTTTCAGCCGCGCGGCAATAATAGGATGCTTGGTCTTCCTCGGCATAGTTCGCCAGCCAGCCCGGCATGTCCTTGCTGTCAAGCGCGTTGGCATCGGCCAGCAGCAATCGGTCGATCGCTGTTTCCAGCTCGGGAGTGGTGGCCGTCATGCCTCTGCCCTCTCGAAACCCATCGCCGAGCGGTAATATTCCCAGCGGGGCAGATTGCCGCTTTCATCGTTCTGCAGAAACTCCGATTCCAGCTTGCCCGGATCACGCACGCCTTTCTGGAAGATAGCGTTCCCCGGCGTGTGACTGCCGATGTGGATCCGGTGGAAGATCGAGGCGTCTTCCATACTGATCAGCCCGCAGGGACCCAACAGGTTGGAACTCTGCCGCAAGCGGTGGCGAACCATGTCCGCATCGTCGTCCTGGTGGGCGAAATAGGCGTAGTGAACTTCTGTAGTCTCTGCGTCGACCGGGTTGGCAAAGCGCAGATTGATGACATCGAGGTGCTTGGTCGAGACGAAGGTGGGGAACAGCTGGACGATCCGCGACCCGACCGATGGATCCTGCCCCTTGAACGCGATCAGTTCCTTGTCCTTGAGAACACTGGGGCCACTGGCCACCGAGAGCGCCGATTCGAAGCACACGTGCCCACGCTTAGTGCAGGTGTATTGCCGCCCTTTGCCGCCCTGCCAATTGAGCATCTTGAATGCCGCGTGGAGCAGCGGGGCATGGTAGCCGTCGTTGTCGTTGTAACCCTTCCAGTTGCTGTCGTAGCGAACCTTCTGGTAACCCAGCAGTTTGAGGCGACCGTCGCCCGCCATCAGTTCGCGCAGTGTTTCGCCGGCTTCGCCGAGGAACTCGTCAAGTGGCTCAGTCTCGGCCGAAAACGTGACGAAGATCAGACCATAGAAAAGTTCGAAACGCGGTTGCCCCAAGGGGTAATCGGCCTTGTCGAAGCCGGGCAGGAATTCGCGCGGGTTGGGGCAGCCGACCAAGTCCCCCTTGGCGTTGAACAGCCAGCGGTGATAGGGGCACTCAAACTCGGTCTTGTTGCCCATCACCGCGGTTTCGAGCTGGTTGCTGCGGTGCGAGCAGGCGTTGTAAAACACCCGCACCACGCCGGCCTCGTCGCGAGAGATCAGAAGCGGGATTCCGGCCAGCCGCATCGTCTTGAAATCACCGGGATTGGGCAATTCGCTTTCATGCGCAATCGGGTGCCATTCCGGGCCGTGAAAAATCCGCCTGATCTCGTCAGCGTAGAGATCCGCTCGAGTAAAGGCCGCTTTGGGAACTTCATTATAGTTCTTGGGCCAGGTCAGTGTTGTTTCAGCCATCCTCGTTTCCCCACAGGTTTGATTGCAGCAATTCAGCTCATTTCAACGCTCTGCCTCGAGCGCCTTGCCCAGTTCGGCCCACATCCTGCCCGAATTACGCGCACCTTCGAGATAGTTTTCGGGACACAGGTGATAGGGCGGACGGCAAGGTCCGGCGTTCATCCATCCACCGGCGGTCATCCGCGCCTTTTCCAGCGGAATGTTGTAGGTGGAGAATTCCTTGAAGCTGCCGTTGGGAAACAGCGTTGCTGCCGTGGGCGCGAGCCGCCCCATGAATGTCTTGGCCTTGCTCCAGTCGCCGGTGGCGCGGGCCTGCGCGACGAGATCCCGCAATGTCGTACTGACGAGAGGATGGCAGACCGCGCCGCTGGTCCAGAAGGCATCGATCGAATCGTCCATCCGCGCCGCGCCATAGTAATCGAAGTCGATCGGCAGCAGCTTGATCCGCCCCTTGATTGCGGCCAGATCGGGCAGCAGTGTGCCGACACCGATATACTTGGCGGTAACAACTTGGGGAATTTCGGCGACCTGACCCCAGAAATGGCGCGGGAAATCGAACTTGAATGCTTCGGGATTGGCATAAATTGCAATATTGATATCGGGCACCGCCTCAGCGACATCCTTGTAGAATTGGACCGCGACATCGACGCTCGGCGCGCACCACATCGGTACGCCCAGCATCGTCCCGGTCGCGCCGATATCGACTGCCTTGCGGGTCAGCGCGATGGTGTCGCGGGTGTTGATGCAGGTTGTGCCGACAAACACCGGCACCCGGCCCGCGGCGGTATCGACGATAGTCTTCATAAAGACGAGCTTTTCGTCAAGTGTCATGGTCGCGGCCTCGCCCAGCGTCCCCATACTGAGAATGCCGTCGACCCCGGCCTCGATCAGGCCGTCGACCATGCGGGCCGCTTCGTCGACATTAACAGTATCAGTGGCACGCCAGTCGGAAGCACCTTCCTTGGCCGGCGTCGGCACGATCGCCCAGGCACCCTTCACATCAGCAGCAGTCAGCAGTTCACGCGCCAAGAAATATCTCCCAAAGACTCTTTAATCATTAGCCAATGTGTAACGCATTGCCTATTGACTTGGCAAGGGTGGAATACGGATTTATGAGGCCGAATGCCACTAGGATTGCACGCGTCCGGCCGGATGCGGTGTGGGTTGGGAGAAATCAGGGATGACAGACGCGAACGGCAGATTTGCAGGCAAGATCGCAGTTGTCACAGGAGCAGCCCAGGGGATCGGCTTTGCTACCGCCCAGCGCCTAGGGCGAGAAGGGGCCACGGTCGTGGTTGCCGATCGTGCAGAACAGGCGACACTGGATGCGGTTGCGCGACTTATGGCCGAATCTGTCGACGCGCACCCCGCCATCCACGACCTTGAGCAACAGGCTGGAGCCGCTGCCCTGTATAACGCTGTAAGCGATAAATTCGGGCGGATCGACGTGGCCGTCCATAATGTAGGTGGCACGATATGGGCCAAGCCCTATTGGGAATACACCACCGAAGAAATCGTCGCCGAGATTAATCGATCGCTGTGGCCGACGCTGTGGTGCTGCCATGCAGTGCTGCCCCACATGCGCGCGGCAGGTCGCGGCGCGATTGTCAACATCGGCTCGGTGGCAACGCGCGGGGTCAATCGCGTGCCCTACGCGGCTGCGAAAGGCGGCGTGGCGGCGCTGACCGCTGCGTTGTCTCTGGAATTGGAGGATTGTGGCATCAGGGTAAATTGCGTGGCTCCCGGCGGGGTCAACGTGACCCGTGTCACCCCGCGCAATCCTGCCCCGCCCTCCGACGCGGACCGCAAGGGCTTTGGCGAAGTGATGGAGCAGACCTTGCGCGATACCCCGCTGGGCCGCTTCGGCGAGCCCGAAGAACTGGCCGCCGCAATCTGCTTTCTCGCCGCTGACGAGGCGTCCTACATCACCGGCCAGACGCTCTACGTCGCAGGTGGCGGGATCGGCTGATCCCGCCCGCCTTGCGAGCCTAACCAGCCTGCTTGAGGATTTCGCGGAGCGACACATCGGCATCGGCCAGCTGCGCGGCCGACGCCTTGGCCCGGCGCTCTATCAGCCGTTTGCCGATGCCCATGTCCGGGGCGCGGTTGACAGTCAGGATGCCCTCGATCGTCTCGCCTGACCGGAAGAATGCGGTAAACTGGTTGCTTGCCATGTCTCCGCGCAGGGTTACCTCGGCTTGCGCCGGGATATGGCCGCAGAACTGGATGTTGAGATCGAACTGATCGCTCCAGTACCAAACCGGCTTGCAGTAATCGACGTCCTGCCCGAGCATCGCGAGCGCTGCGGCCTGGGCCTGGTCGGCAGCGTTCTGGTAGGTTTCCTGGCGGATATGACCGCCGAAGAAGCTGTCCTGTTCGGCGACGTCGCCGGCGGCAAAGACATTCTCATTGCTGGTGCGGCACTGCCTATCGACGATAATGCCGTTATTGGTGACGATGCCTGCGTCCTTGGCAAGGCTAGTTTCCGGCACGATGCCGACCCCGACCACAACGGCATCGCAATCCACCAGCGACCCGTCATCGAGTTCGACCTGAGTCACCCGACCATCTAGGACTCTCATCGCGTTCACGCCGCGTCCGAAGCGGGTATCGACGCCGCGCTGGCGATGTTCCTCGCCCAGCCATTGCCCGAACTGCGGCCCGAGCGCGCGAATCATCGGCGCGGCAAGCGGCTCGATCGCGGTCACTCGGCACCCCAGCTTGATCGCGCTGGCCGCCACTTCCGCGCCGATCACGCCCATGCCGATTATGACGATGCGGGCGCCGTCCTTGAGGTCCGTTGCCATCCGGGTGGCATCGTCCCGGGTGCGCAGGTAATGCACGTTAGCGGCATCGGCACCCTCCATGTTGAGCTTGCGGGCGGAACCACCGGTGGTCAGCAAGATGCGGTCGGCCTGGACCAGGTCTCCGCCCAGGCGGACGCCGCCTGCGGTCAGATCGAGCGCTTCTGCCCGCACCCCGAGCCGCATGTCGATACGGTTGTCCGCGTACCATGCTTCATCGTGGAGGAAAAAGTTGTCCGGTACGTTGGCCGGATCCCACAGCACTTCCTTGGACAGCGGCGGGCGCTCATAGGGACGCCAGGGTTCCTCGCCGATCAGGGTGATCCGGCCATCAAAGCCGGCCTGCCGCATGGCCTCGACTGCCCTGCCACCGGCAAGATTGGCCCCTACGACGACTATGGAACGCATGTGCTTCTCCCAACTTTGAAAGCATACCGGAACAGCCGGCTGTCATTCGACTACCTTCCTTCCATACCTTTCCACATTATGTAATGCGTTGCAAATGTGTGATTGCTCTATGTCCGGCCAGTGGGTCCGATCTTTTCCATTCTCAACGCCAACTGACGACGCGACAGCCCCAAAGTACGGGCGGCTCGCGCATAATTTCCGCCCGAGGCTTCCACCGCCTCCCGGATGACGAGGCCCTCCACGTTCGACAGAGTTTCGCCACCCTCGACAATCAAATCGAGCACCTGGCGAATCAACTCCGAACGATCATGGATATCGGTAACAGGCATAATCTTGCCGTCACTAGCCAATCCCATGGCCGGCTTTAGATCGGGTAGATCGGTACCCAGAAACAGATGCCGGAGGTCGATCGCCTGCCCATCATCGGCCAGCAGCACCGCCCGCTCCACCATTCGCTCGAGTTCGCGCACGTTGCCGGGGTAATCGTAGACCAGCAAGGCATTGATCGCCCTCGTGGTGAACCCAGCTACCGCGCGTTGGTGACGACGCGAGAAACGAAAACGGAAATGCTCGATCAGCCCGGGTATGTCTTCGCGGCGCTGGCGCAGCGGCGGCACCCGAATCGGCAAGGTCGAAATCCGGTAGAACAGGTCGGCGCGAAACAGGCCATCGCGCATCGACTGAGTCAGATCGGCGTTGGCAGCGGCCATCAGGCGAACATCCACCTTAATGGTTCGCGTGTCGCCGACACGCTCGAATTCGCCTTCCTGGATCGCACGCAGGATCTTGCTTTGGGCCAGAGGCGAGAGAGTGGATATCTCATCGAGGAAGAGCGTCCCACCATGGGCAAGTTCGAAGCGACCCGGTCGCGCAGCCACGGCCCCGGTGAAAGCGCCTTTGGCCACGCCAAAAAGCTCGGATTCGATCAACCCTTCAGGAATGGCGGCGCAATTGAGCGCGACAAAAGGAGCTTCCTTCCGCCGGCTCAAGCGATGCGCGAATTTCGCCAGCACCTCCTTGCCGACCCCGGTTTCTCCCGTGAATAACAAGGTTGCGTCGCTTGGCGCCGATCGCTCGATCATCGTCTTCACGGCAATGAAGCCAGCCGATACGCCAACGGCCATGCTGTTTTCGCCGGAATCCAGGACCGGCGGTTCCAGCGGCGAGGCCGATTTTTCCGGGCTGTCAAGGTGTGACCATTCCTTGGCTGGCTTGGCATGCAGCAGACATGCCGCATCGCCCATACCGGCACACTCCAGTTCGCGCATGATGATCGGCTGGCCGGCAAATGCAGTGGCAAAACCGCTGGCAAAGCCGGTCTGCATCCAGCAGACCGGATCGGTGGCGCGGCCTTCGGCGTTGAGGTGAATGGCGGCTTCGATTGAATCGTGGACCAGGAACCGTCCTTCGAAGTGTCCGCGGGACATGTCGTTTTCGAGGGCTTCGATCTGGGTCCAGCCAAAACCGGTCAAAGCATGGGCCTGGGGTCCTACGGCAAATGCATCGAGAAAGTCTCGATCGGGTCGTAGTTCCTTCGCGCCGACTGCACACCGCGCACCTTCGGCAAAGCCGAGCTCCCAGAAGAACTTGCTGGCCGCGTCCAGTCCTAACTGGGAAACCATGTGTCCCCGAAGCCCGGCAAGGGCAGAATTGCTTAGCAAGACGCAACGCTCGCCATCGCGCCAGATGCGGCCCATCTCGGGTGAGAACTGGAGCTTGCTAGCTAGGTCGGTAAAGTCCGGCAGTGCTTTCATCACCGCAATTTGCCATATCTGTCACATTTTTCGAGTCCTGATCGCAGCATTTTTGACATATACGTAAATTTTTCTCAATCATTTGTGATTGGATTACTACGGAATCCTGCAATTTCAACCCTTTTGACACTTGGCACGAAATGTGCTTTGGGTTCAGCGTAGGCACCGGGAGCAAGGGACTCGGGCGGCACTAATGGGAGCAGTTTGCATGGCTTTGGACATCGCCAGTCTTGTCGATACCGGCACCGGTCGGCAATCACGGTTGATTTACGCGAACGAGGAAATCTACCGGCAAGAACTGGAACGGATCTTTGGACGCTGCTGGCTGTTTCTAGTCCATACAAGCCAGATTCCCAAACCAGGCGATTATTTCCGCACGTTCATGGGCGAAGACGATGTCATCGTCATTCGCCAGAAGGACGGGTCGATCAAGGCGTTCCTGAACAGTTGCACCCACCGCGGGAACCGCGTCTGCCGCGCCGACCGCGGCAACGCCAGGGCGTTTACCTGCAACTACCACGGCTGGTCGTTCGCCCCCGATGGGGCGCTCGCCGGGGTTCCGCTGGAAAACGAGGCCTATTTTGGTGAGCTAGACCGCAGCAAGTTCGGGCTGGTTCCCGTGACTAAAGTGTCCGAATACAAGGGTCTTGTCTTCGGCTGCTGGGACGCAAATTCGCCCAGCCTCGAAGACTATCTAGGCGACGCAAAGTTTTTCCTCGATGTCTGGCTGGATGCCATGCCGGGCGGATCAGCGCTGCTCGGCGAAACCCAGAAGATGGTGCTAGGCACCAACTGGAAGCTGCCGGTCGAGAACGTCTGCGGCGATGGCTATCACCTTGGCTGGGCCCATGCCGGCGCGATGTCAGCCGTGCAGTCCATGGACCTCACGGGGCTCAGCGTCGGCAATTCGGGCGTCGATCTTGATGGCGGGCTCTCAGTAGCCGGAATGAACGGCCACATGGTGCTGAGCGCGCTCGACGGTGTTTCGGGCTACGCCTTCTATCCCGATCCCAAACCGATCCTCGAATACCTGGAAGCCAACCGCCAGACGGTGATCGACCGCTTGGGCGAGGTGCGTGGTAAGCAGGTCTGGGGTGCGCAGGTCAACATTACCATCTTCCCCAACCTGCAACTGCTGCCCGGCCTCAACTGGTTTCGGGTCTATCATCCCAAGGGCCCCGGGCAGATCGAGCAGTGGACCTGGGCCATGGCCGAAAACGACATGCCCGAGGCGGTCAAGACACAAATCCTCGAGAACCAGTGCCTGACCTTCGGCCTGGCCGGACTGTTCGACAACGACGACGGCGACAACCTTGCCGCCTGCACTGAACAATCGCGCGGCTGGCGCACGGCGCAGATGGATGTCTATACCAATATGGCCCTGGGGCGTTCCGGGAAACGCGAAGGCTTTCCGGGCGACATCGCCGCCGGCCTGGTGAGCGAACACAACCAGCGTTATTTCTACCGCCGCTGGCAAGAGCACATGATGGCGGAAAACTGGGCCGAGGTGCCCACCTACAACATCAACTCGCTGACAGCGCAGGAGGCCGAACATGCTTGACCGGCCCCTGTCCCCTCCCCCGGTCGAGGTAATCGTCGCAGTCACCCAGGCGCTCCACTGCGAGGCGCGGCTGCTCGACAATGAAGACTTCGACGGCTGGCTGGCCATGCTGGACGAAGACATCTGCTATCGCATGGAATTGAAGAGCCGCCGGTTTCGTGCGGATCGTTCGCCCCCCTTGCCGGTCGGCCCGGGCGTGATCTTCAACGAGGATCTTGGCCGTCTCAAGCTGCGGGTGGATCGCTTGAAATCCGGCTTCGTTTGGGCCGAAGACCCGCCCAACTTCATTCGCCGCGCCATCTCCAACGTCGAGGTAGTGGCCAGACCTGCGGAGAACGAGGTGCGGGTCCATTCGGTGCTGATCATGCACCGCAACCGGATCGACGGCACCACCCGCGTGCTCACCGCCGCGCGCACCGACCTGTGGCGCGGCGAAGGCCAGGCCTGGCTGCTCGTGGCGCGCGACATCGTGCTCGACCATTCCGTGCTGCCCGACAGCAATCTCAACGCCTTCTTCTGAACTGCAATTTCAAACATCACAATTGGGAGAGTTAAATCATGCGCTTCGAACGGATCGGCCGCGAGCCGGATTATTCACGCTACATGGACCTCAAGGAAGGCTGGCTCGACCGGCGGATCTTTTCCGACGCCGATATTTATGAGGAAGAGCTTTACCGGATCTTCGCCCGGTCGTGGCTGTTCGTCGCCCACGAAAGCCAGATCCCCAAGGCCGGAGATTTCCTGACCACCCATATGGGCGAAGACGCGGTGATCGTCGCGCGTCAGGCCGATGGTTCGATCCGGGTCATGCTCAATTCCTGCCCGCACCGCGGCAACAAGGTCTGCTTCGCCGATGCCGGCAACACTCGTCGGTTCGTCTGCAATTACCACGGCTGGGCCTTTGACACCGCAGGCGACCTCAAAGGCATGCACGAGGAATATTGCTACGACGATGGCGATATCGACTTCAAGAACCATGGCCTCAAGAACGTCGCCAAGGTCAGCAGCTACAAGGGCCTGGTGTTCGCCACCTTCAACGGCGATGCGCCGAGCCTGGAGGCATGGTTGGGCGATTTCCGCTGGTATCTCGACATGATCCTCGACAACGAGGAAGGTGGCACCGAATTCATTGGCGGCTGCATCAAATCGGTGATGAGCGCGAACTGGAAGTTCGGGGTCGAGAACTTCATCGGCGATGCTTACCACGCCGGCTGGACGCACGATTCCGGCTGCCGTTCGATGAACGACGGCATGCCCTTCCCGCCGATCGACATGGAAAACTCCTATCATGCCAGCGTGAACGGTCACGGCTGGGAATTCGGCACCGAGGGCGTTGGCGATCTCGTCCTGCTCGGCCGTCCAAAGGTCATGGACTATTACAACAAGATCCGCCCCAAGATGGCAGAACGCCTGGGCGAGATGCGCTCCAAGATCTTCGGCTCGGTCGCCTCGGCCTCAATCTTCCCCAATGTCTCGTTCCTGCCCGGCATCTCCACCTTCCGCCAATGGCAGCCCAAGGGACCGATGCAGTTCGAATTGAAGACCTGGGTGATCGTCAACAAGAACATGCCTGATGACATCAAGGAAGAAGTCACCAAGGGCGTCATGCAGACCTTCGGCCCCGGTGGCACCTTCGAGATGGATGACGGGGAGAACTGGGAAAACTGCACCACCGTCAACCGCGGAGTCGTCACCAGGCACGAGCGCCTGCACTATCGCTGCGGCATCGGCCGCCAGATCGAACATGATACCCTGCCGGGCATCGTCTATCGCGGCCAGTACAACGACGCCAACCAGCGCGGCTTCTACCAGCGCTGGCTCGACATGATGACCCATGACGATTTCAGTAAGATGCCGACACGCCCCGAACCGCGGCTTGGCAACGTGGCCGAAACCCGCGACCTGCCCGGCCTGTTCGCGCTCTGAGAGGAATCACAACCATGACCGACACCGCAACCCTCGAGCGCACACGCCAAGGCACTGCCGCATCGCTCGAACTGACCCACGCGCTGGCCCAGACGCTTTATCGCGAAGCGCGCCTGCTCGACACCGAGAACTATGCCGACTGGGCAGAGATGCTGGCGGAAGACCTGCATTACCACATGCCGGGAATCGAAACCCGCTACCGCCGGGACAAGACCGATCAGGTGACCGACCTGACCCGGATGGCCTATTACAACGACAGCAAGCCCGAAATCCTCAAGCGGCTTTCGCGGCTCGAGACCGGAACGGCCTGGTCGGAGGATCCGGCGACGCGCTACACCCATATCATCACCAACGTCGAGGTGGAGCTTACCGAAAACGCCGACGAGTTCCGGGTCTATTCGAACTTCTATGCCTATCGCAATCGCAACGAACGCGACGAGGATTCGCTGATCGGCAACCGTATCGATATCTGGCGCCAGGTCGGCAACAGCTTTCAACTGGTCAAACGCCGTGCGATCCTCAAGCACAACGTGCTGCTGAGCAAGAACCTCAACATCTACGTTTAGTCTATCCACGCTTATAAATAAAAATACATCAACAATAGGGAGAATGACACCAATGACAAAGCAATCGATCAATTTCAGGAAGGTCGTCCTGCGCGCCAGCGCCTCGGCGATCGTCGGATCAATCGGGCTCGCACCGATGGCGGCGCATGCGCAGGACGCCGCAACAAGTGAGCCTCAGGCTGAAGATGCGGCGAGCGGCGGGCTTGGCGAGATCATCGTGACGGCGCGCAAGCGAGCCGAGAATCTGCAGGAAACTCCCGTTGCAATCACGGCAATGAACGCAGAAATGCTCGAAGCACGGCAGATTAACAATGTCGCACAGGTCGCTAAATTTGCTCCTAATGTGAACATCCAGCCGGTCGCCAACATTTCGGGTTCGAGCGCCTCGATCACCTCGTTCATCCGCGGCGTGGGCCAGACCGATTTCAATATCACCGTCGACCCGGGCGTGGGCGTCTATGTCGATGGCGTCTATGTCGCCCGCTCGGTTGGCGCGCTGCTCGACATGGCCGACATTTCGAGCGTCCAGGTCCTGCGCGGGCCGCAGGGCACACTGTTCGGCAAGAACACCATCGGCGGCGCGATCGTCGTCAATTCCGTCGAACCGCAGTACGATTTCGACATGAAGCTCGAAGCGGCGACCGGCCGGTTCAACCGCGCCGACTTCAAAGGCATGGTCAACGTGCCCCTTAGCAACAATCTCGCAATGCGGGCCGTCGCGTCCTATGAAACCCGCGACGGCTACCAGAAGCGTTTGTTCGACGGCGGACGCCAGGGCAACAAAGACAGCTTCGGTGCCCGGCTTGCGTTCAAGTGGGAGCCGACGGACAAGCTGACCGTCAACCTGAGCGGTGACGTCAACATCCGCCGCGAGGAACAAACGGCTATCTCATTGATCGAACTGCAGGACCAGGCCGTCCCGCTGCGCTTTGTCGAAATTCCGAACAGTGCGCCGCCGGGCGGTTCCAATCGTCTGATCGCCGCGCCGAGCTCGATGTATTTTTGGAACAAGATCTCTGCGGCCGGAGCCGCTACGGGCGCCTGCGGCGCGGCTTGGGGCGGGTTCGGGCCCACCGGTCCGATACCTGGTACACTAGCGCCGACCAGCAACCCGGATTGCGCCAGCACGCGCTGGATCACAGGCGATCCCGACACCACCTGGGCTGGCGGCAACAACCGTTCGGACTTCGATCTGTGGGGGGTCAACCTGACCCTGGACTATGACTTCGGCGACATCAGCCTGAAGTCGATCAGCTCTTACCGCGATCAGAAGTCTGTCTTCGAATACGATTTCGATGGCACCCCGCACGATGTTCTCCAACTTACCAACAATATTGATCTTTGGCAGGCATCACAGGAGTTGCAGCTGACTGGCAGCATATTGGATGATCGCGTGAATTTTGTTTTGGGCGCTTATTATTTGAAAGAAAAGGGCATTGACAAAGAGCCGCTCGAATTCGGGTTCGCCCAGTTCTTCTCCGGGGGTGAGATCGACAACGACAGTTACGCTTCCTACTTGCAAGCGACATTCAAAGTAACCGACCGGTTCTCAATCACGCCAGGCATTCGTTACACCAACGAAACCAAGCGGTTCGATCCGTCGCTACAGGTCATTTACAATGATCGGTCGCGGTTCGATCCGGTGCTTTCTTCGCTTTATCCCGATGGCGCTTTCATTGCCTTCAGCCAGTGCATCGTCGGGCAGGCCGTGCCGGGCGTGATCCCACCAGGTGTTCCGGGGTTCGAAGCCTTTGCCGGCTTCCCGCTTCCAGGCGGGTGCGAGCCTTCGGCAACCAACCCCGGAGGCAACCACACGATGCCGGCTGTCCAGGTCCAGGCAAAGGCGAAGGAATGGACCCCGGCGATTTCGGCGGACTACAAGATCACCGACGATACACTGATTTATGCTTCGTATTCGAAGGGGTTCAAGAACGGCGGGTTCAGCCAACGCATCTTCCCGGCGGAAATCGCGACCCCCTCGTTCACGCCGGAATTCGTTGAATCCTACGAAATCGGCCTCAAGAACGAGTTCTTCGACCGGCGGCTTCGCCTTAACCTGGCTGCGTTCCTCTCCGATTATTCCGATATGCAGATCGTTGTTAATGAGGGAATCGCACCGAAGGTACGAAATGCGGGCACCGGCCGGATCAAGGGATTTGAGGTCGAGGGCGAAGCGGCTCCAATCGATCAGGTTCAGTTGACCTTTGGTGTAGGTTATCTGGATGCCTATTACACCGACATCGACTTAGCAGCCGCCCCCGTCACCACGGATTCGAAATTTGCTTTCGTACCCGAGTGGACAGCTTCGGCAGCTATCAATGCGGATGTCTATGAAGGGCAAGCCGGCAAACTGACGCTTCGTGGTGACTGGTTCCATCAAAGCGGCACCTTCAAGGATGCGGTAAATAGCCCGCAATTGTTTCAGCCAGCATATAGCGTGTTCGGTGCGAGCGCGTCGTTCACTGACAAAAGCGAACACTTCACCGTGACTGGCGGCGTCACCAACTTGACCGATAAACGATACATCCAAGGCGGGTACGTCGATCTCGACATCGGCGGCGCCGCCACCGCAAGCTTCTCGCGTCCGCGCGAATGGTTCCTCAAGCTCGCCTATCAGTACTGACACTTACCACCCCCGAGGGCGGCGGTCCGCCGCCGCCCTCACCCTTGCCTCGACGGTCAAGGCCAGAGCAAAATAACTCGGGAGAAATCCGATGGACGGACTACGGTATTTTCTCATCCCAGTCATGACCTTGGCGGGCGTTATCGGATTCATGCTCGGCGGTAGCTACGTCTGGCTGGGCGCGGCTACATTCCCGGTTCTAATGGCTCTGGACCTGCTGCTGCCGCCCGATCACAAAGTCCGCGCGAAGGGCGCCGCCATGCTCGGTGACATCGCGATGTACCTGCAACTGCCCCTGATGATCCTGCTCGTCTGGGCCTTTGCCGCTTCGGTGACAAAGGGGATCAACCCGATCACCGGCGCCGACAATTCAAGCTGGCAACTGGCCGGATCGCTGCTCAGCCTGGGCTGGCTCTCGGCGGTGCCGACCCTGCCGGTAGCGCACGAGCTGATGCACCGCCGCCACTGGTTTCCACGCTATGTCGCCAAGTGTCTGAGCGCATTCTACGGCGACCCCAATCGCGATATCGCCCATATCGTCACCCACCACGTACATCTCGACACGGCCAAGGATAGCGATACCCCTCGGCGCGGGCAGACCATCTACAGCTTCGTGTTCCAGGCGACCTGGGGTTCTTACAAGGACTCATGGGAGAAGACGGTCGAAATCCTCGGCAAGCTGGGCCATGCTCGGCTCGGTTGGCGGAATGTGATGTGGTTGTTTCCGCTGCTTTCGGGCGGCATTGTCGCCTATGTGGGTCTGACGGCGGGGCTTGCCGCTGCGTTGACTGCCATCGGTGCCATGCTTTTGGGAAAGATGTTCGTGGAAGGGTTCAATTATTTCCAGCACTATGGCCTGATCCGGGTCGAAGGGGCGCCGATCGAGCTCCATCACGCCTGGAACCATCTCGGAGCGATCGTCCGGCCGATCGGTGCGGAAATCACCAACCACATCAACCATCACCTTGACGGGCATATCCCCTTCTATGCGCTGAAGCCCGAACCGCAGGCACCGCAGATGCCCTCACTGTTCCTGTGCTTCGCCGCCGGACTGATCCCGCCGGTCTGGTTCCGCTTCATCGCGCAACCGCGCCTCAAGGACTGGGACGAACGTTTCGCCACCCCCGGCGAACGCAAGCTGGCGGATCAGGCCAACGCACAGGCTGGTTGGCCGCGCTGGCTGGCCAGCACTTGAACGCCAGGCCAATCGTCCACCCTCATTCGGGCGACAATCCGCAACTGCGGATTCCGCCCGCCCATTTCGGACAAACCCGACAATGTTTTCTTTCCTGCGCAAATCCAAGATGAACACCGTAACCGTGGAAGGATCGCCGACCACGCTAGACATACCGGCGGGCAAGACACTTCTTGAAGCGATGCTGGACGCGGGTTTGGCCATGCCGCACGATTGCAAGGTTGGCTCGTGCGGTACCTGCAAGTTCAAGCTCGTGTCTGGCAAGATCGGCGAATTGAGCCCGTCGGCCCTTGCACTTGAGGGCGACGAACTGCGCAGCGGCTTTCGCCTCGCCTGCCAGGCCATTCCGCGCTCGGATCTGACAATCGCGGTTGATGCGCCACTCTCGCAAGGGATCGCCATTGCTACATATCGCGGCACCATCGTCGCTGCACAACGGCTGTGCGAGGATATCATCGGGCTGACCATCGAACTGGATCGGCCATTGGCCTTCACTCCCGGACAATACGCTGATCTGACCGCTCCCGGCATCGAAGGTGCACGCAGTTATTCATTCGCCTTCGCGACGGCTGGCGAACCCACCCAGCAACTGCATTTTCACATCCGGCACGTTCCGGGCGGCGCATTTACCGACTGGCTGTTCTGCACCGATCGCACCGGAATGGAGCTGAAGGTTACCGCCCCCTATGGGCAATTCGCCCTCAAGGACAGCACTGCCCCCATTCTTTGCATCGCAGGGGGTAGTGGTCTAGCGCCGATAATCTCGATTCTGGAGCAGGCGCTTGACCGGGGCGCAGACCGGGCGGTGCACCTGCTGTACGGTGCGCGCCGTCAGTCCAATCTCTATGCCCTCGACAAAATTGCGGCCCTTCGTCAACGCTGGATGGCCCCTTTCGAATTCGTCCCGGCCTTGTCGGATGAAGAGCCAGACAGCGACTGGGCAGGAGCGCGTGGGCTGATCACCGAGCAGATTGCGGGCGTTGCAGACCTGGCGGCGCACGAAGCCTATCTGTGTGGCCCACCGGCGATGATCGACTTTGCCGAAGCGCAATTGCTCGCCGCCGGCCTCTCACGTTCGGTCATTTCGGCCGACCGCTTTCTTGATCGCAGCAATCGCACGTAAAAAAAAGACGGGCGCTCGACGAATCGAGCACCCGCCAAGGGTGGAGAGATCTAAGCCGCTTCAGCTTCCGGGGCGTTTGCCAATGCCCATGCCACCATCGCTGAGCAAAACCGTTCCTGTCATGTAGGCCGAGTCCCGACGCGAGGCTAGCAAGGCATAGAGCCCTGTGTGATCATCCGGTTCAGCGATCCGCGCGAGCGGCGTCATCCCGGCAATCATCGCGTCGAGGCCTTCCATGTCCTCCAGGTGGACATCGGCCGTTCCGCCCGCCTTGGTGCCGCCCAGGGGTGTCCTGGTGCCGCCCGGAGCCACGCCGTTGACCCTGACATCGGGGGTAAGTTCCCATGCCAGCTGGCGGATCAGACCAATGACCGCGTGCTTCGATGCCACATAGGGCGTGCCACCGCCGCCGGTATAGAAGCTCGAGGTCGAGGCCGTGAAAATGATGCTGCCCTTGGTCTTCCTGAGTTCCGGGATTGCAGCGCGGGCACCGAAGAAGTAGCCCTTGACGTTGACCCCAAAAATCTCGTCCAGCGTTTCGGAGAGCTTGTCCGGATCCATGTCCGCCAGCGGGGTCATAAAATCCCAGATGCCGACATTGCCGACAAACACGTCGAGCTTGCCGAAGGTAGCCACGGTCGCCGCAATCGCGTTCTGGTTGTCGGAATAGTTGCGGACATCACCCTCAACCACGACTATTTCTTTGCCATGCCGCATGCGCACCATGTCAGCTTGGTCGGCGTCTCTGACCAGGACGCCTACCTTTGCACCTTCTTCGAGATAGCGGGCGACGACCGCCGCGCCGATCCCGGTGGCGCCGCCGGTCAGCAGCGCCACCTGTCCTTCGAGTCTTGCAGTCACATCGTTTCTCCCAATGATCGTTGCTTGCCGATCACTGATCGAACATTCCGGTGCGACCTTCCTGGAGGTTTACCACCACCGACTTGGTCTGGGTGTAGTGATTCAGCACTTCATGGCTGAATTCACGCCCGAAGCCGCTTTGCTTGTAACCGCCCAGCGGCATGTTGGCCTTCAGGTTGTAGTAGCGATTGATCCAGACCGTGCCAGTTTCGAGCTTGCGCGCAATCCGGTGGGCTCGGGCGATGTCCTTGGTCCAGACGCCGCCAGCGAGGCCGTAAGTTGTATTGTTGGCCTGCTTCATCATGTCGTCTTCGTCGCTCCAGGTGATGACGCTGGTGACCGGTCCGAAGATCTCTTCCTGCGCGATCCGCATGGAGTTGTTGACGTTGGTGAACACGGTCGGCTTGATAAAATTGCCATCGGCCAGATCTGCGGCATCCGAGCGGCTGCCGCCGGTCAGGACCTCGGCCCCTTCCTCGGTGGCCAGGCGCAGGTAGCTTTCAACCTTGTCGAATTGCATCTTCGATGCCTGGGCACCCAGCTGGGTCGCCATGTCGAGCGGATCCCCCTGTCGGATCCCTTCCAGCGCGGTCTTGAACTTGGCCAGGAACTCGTCCTGGATCGACTCGTGCAGGAACAGGCGCGAACCGGCCAGGCACACTTCGCCCTTGTTGAGGACGGTCGACATGGTCGCGCTTTCCACCGCCGCGTCGATGTCGGCATCGCCGCAAACGATATGTGCAGACTTGCCGCCGAGTTCGAGCGTCTGCGGGATGATGTTGGCCGAGGCGTACTGGATGATCCGGCGCGCAGTCGCTACTGACCCGGTGAAGGCGACCTTGGCGACATCGGGGCTGGTGACCAGCGCCTCGCCCACGTCCGCGCCATAGCCGGTGACGACGTTGATCACACCCGGCGGCAACAGATCAGCCATTTCCACGAAGAATTCGATCACCGAAAGGCAGACCGTTTCGGCCGGCTTCAGAACGACAGTGTTGCCCGAGGCCAGCGCGGGCGCGATCTTGCACGCCATCATCAACATCGGTACGTTCCACGGGATGATCTGCGCGCAGACACCCAGCGGTTCGCGGTGAACGATGCCGATCGCATCGGGATAGTCGAGCGTCTGGCCATGCAGGCCATAGGCAGCGCCAGCGAACAGCTCGAACTGACCGATAGTCTGGGTCATGTCGAAGAACATCGATTCGCGCATCGGCTTGCCGTTGTTCAACGTTTCGAGCGTCGCGTAGTGCGACTGGCGTGCCTTCAGCCGGCGCGCAATTTCGATCAGGATCTCCTGGCGCTCGCCGGGCAGGCTTTGCGACCACTTGGGAAAAGCAGCCTTGGCAGCGGCAATCGCACGCTCAATGTCCTTGGCGTTGCCGGCCTGGATCTTGGTCAGCACCTTGCCGGTCGAGGGATTGAGCAGATCGATGGTCTTGCCGCTGTCCCCGGCAATCCACTCGCCGCCGATATAATGGCCGTACTCGGACTTTATGCCGTATTCGTTTTCTGTACTTTTCAACTGCGTAGCCATCACGATTCTCCCTTCAATTCATGAAACTTCGATCAGTAGGTTATCCAATGGGTAGAGCCGACAGGCGAGCGCATAGCCTTGGCGCAGGTCTGCCGCGGAAACTTTGGCGGCGCTCATCTTCCCTGTCCGGTACTTGCCTTCGACGACGCGAACTCGGCAAACTCCGCAACCACCACCGCGACATCCAATGCTTATGTGGTCAGCCCCTCTACGTTCCATCGCGGTCAGTACGCGTTCATCCCCCCGGCAAGGGAACTGTCCGCCACCGACCAATGTGATTTGATGTGAATCAGCTGTCATCCGACCAATCTTCTTCGACCTTGACTTGCTTCGCACCGGCGGCCTTGGCTGCAAGACTCTGCCCGCCTACCGCGAAATGGGCCGGCGCCATCTCGCGAAGGATGACGCGAACCGACTCACGCGGGGCCCCGATCGCATCGATGGCAGCATCGGTCAGAGCCTTGATCAGCCGCTCTTTGGCTTCTGGCGGGCGCCCTTCGAGCAGGTTGACCTCGATGATCGGCATGTCAGGCCTCCACCTGGAACATGACCGCGCCAAGGTTCTGCACGGTCGTCCGCACGGTCTGGCCGGGAGCCAGGTTGGGCGCGGCGGTGATGCCGCCAGCCATGACGATGTCACCGGCGTTGATCTCTTCGCCCGCTTCGGCAACCAGCCGGGCCGCAGCAACCAGCGAACGGATGGGGTGGCCAAGGATCGCCGCGGTCGACCCGACCTGTACCACCTCGCCATCGATTTCGAGGATCACGCCCAGATTCGAAAAATCGATCCGGGGATCGTGCCAGGATCCGATCACCAGCCCCGACGAGGAAGTGTTGTCGGCGATCACGTCCTCGAGCGCGAACTTGAAATTCTCGTAACGGCTGTCGATGATCTCCATCGCCGGGGCGATCGCTTCGACTGCTGCCAGCGCAGCGGCGGCAGTCACCTTACCGACCAGCGGGGCCTTCATCAGAAAGGCGACTTCCGGTTCGACCCGGGGGTGGACGTAGCGCGCGCGCGAAAGGGCGGATCCTTCCTCGACCAGCATCGCATCAGTCAGCCTGCCCCAGGCCACCTCATCGACACCGACCTGCTGCATCTTGGCCCGGCTGGTCAGCCCCATCTTCACGCCGATGCGTCGCTCGCCGCGCGACAGGCGTCGATCGACCGAGAGCTTCTGCACCTGGTACGCCTCGGTAACGGAGAACTCCGTATCTACAGGCGTGATCTGCGGCGTAGCATTCGCCTCGCGAGCAGCGGTGTCGAGGGTTTCGGCGTAGCGTGCAAGCCTGTCCATCTCAGTTCGCCTTGGCTTTGATCAGATCAAGTGCAACGTCGATGATCATGTCTTCCTGGCCTCCGACCATCCGGCGGTTGCCCAATTCGACGAGGATCTCGCGGGTATCGATTCCGTACTGTTCCGCTGCCTTTTCCGCATGGCGCAGGAAGCTTGAATAGACGCCTGCATAGCCCAGGCTGAGCGTCTCGCGATCGACCCTCACCGGACGGTCCTGAAGCGGACGGATGATGTCGTCCGCCGCGTCCATCAGCGCCATCACGTCGCAGCCGTGCTTCCAGCCCTTGCGGTTGGCGGCGGCGATGAACACCTCGAGCGGTGCGTTACCGGCTCCCGCACCCATCCCGGCAAGGCTCGCGTCGATCCGCACCGCGCCGGCCTGAGCGGCGACGATCGAGTTGGCCACGCCCAGCGACAGGTTGTGGTGCGCGTGGATGCCGCGCTGGGTTTCGGGCTTGAGCACCCGGTCATAGGCTTGGAGACGTGCAATCACGCCATCCATGTCGAGCGCCCCGCCGCTGTCGGTGACATAGACGCAATGCGCGCCATAGCTTTCCATCAGCAGCGCCTGCTGGGCGAGCGCCTCGGGCTCGATCATGTGGCTCATCATCAGGAAGCCCGATACGTCCATGCCCAGATCGCGCGCGATGCCGATGTGCTGCTTGCCGACGTCGGCCTCGGTGCAGTGGGTCGCGACCCTGACCGAGCGCACTCCCATCGAATAGGCCCGCTTGAGTTCTTCGGCGGTGCCGATACCGGGCACCAGAAGCGTTGTCAGCACCGCGTTCTTGATTACGTCGGCGGCAGCCTCGATCCAGTCCCAGTCGGTATGGGCGCCAAATCCGTAATTGAAGGTCGAACCGTTCAGGCCATCGCCGTGCGAGACCTCGATCGCATCCACCCCTGCCTCGTCAAGCGCCTTAGCGATCGTGCGGACGCTGTCGGTGCCATACATATGCAGGATGGCGTGCATCCCGTCGCGCAAGGTCACGTCCTGGATGTAGAGCCGATCAGATGTTGGATCAAAGGTCATGCTGCAGTCTTTTCCATATGAGTCTTGGCCAGGCTCTCGCCTGCCGCCTTGGCGGCAGCGGTCATGATGTCGAGGTTGCCGGAATAGTTGGGCAGATAATCGCCCGCGCCCTCGACCTCGAGGAACACGCTGGTCTTGAGTCCTTCGAATTCACCGTAGCCGGGGATATTGAGCGGCCGGTTCGAGCCAAAGCGTTCGAACTGTACTTCCTGCTTGAGCCGGTAGCCCGGCACGTACGACTGCACCCTTGCAATCATAGCCAGGACCGAATCGCGCACCTTGTCCTCATCGACCATTTCCGACAGCGTGAAGATCGTATCACGCATGATCATCGGCGGTTCGGCGGGATTAAGGATGATCACAGCCCGGCCCTTGGCCGCGCCGCCGACAGTTTCGATCGCCCGCGCCGTTGTGCGGGTGAACTCATCAATGTTGGCACGGGTGCCGGGACCGGCGGAACGCGACGAAACCGACGCGACGATTTCGGCGTAGTGCACCTTGGCGACCTGCGAGACCGCCGCGACGATCGGGATTGTCGCCTGCCCGCCACAGGTCACCATGTTGATGTTGCGCACCGCGGCATCGACCGCCGGGTTGACCGGGGGAATGGTCGCCGGGCCGATCGCGGCCGGGGTAAGGTCGACCATCAGCTTGCCGTCACGGGCGAGGATTTCGTCGTGCGCCTTGTGCGCATAGGCCGAGGTCGCATCGAAGGCGATGCCGATATCGGCATATTGCGGCATCCGGCACAGGCCCTCGATTCCTTCGTGGGTCGTCGGGACGCCGCGTTCGCTGGCCATCGCCAGCCCTTCGGAGGCCGGATCGATCCCGACAACCGCCGCTAGCTCCAGTGTATCCGAACCCTTGAGCAGCTTGATCATCAGGTCGGTCCCGATATTGCCGGAGCCGATAATTGCGCACTTCATCTTGGCCATTTGACCAGCCTCCAATTTGAATTCAGTCAGCGGCGAACGCGGCGCGGACCGTTCCGATTCCGTTGATCCGGGCTTCGACCACATCGCCGCGCGCAACCCCGGCCATCGGCCCGAGCGCGCCCGACAGGATTACATCGCCTTCGAGTAACGGACGCCCCGCTTTGGCCATCACCCGCGCCAGCCACAGCGAGGCGGTGATCGGGCTGCCCAGACAGGCGATCCCGGCACCGACCGAAATCGGCTCACCCTTGGCTTCCATGACCATGCCGCAGCTGCGCAGATCGAGCCCGTCGAGCTTGCGCGGCACCGCGCCGAGCACGAACAGCCCGCTCGAGGCATTATCGGCGATCGTGTCCCAGATCTTGATGTCCCAGTTTGCGACGCGGCTGTCGACGATCTCGATTGCCGGAACGACATATTCGACCGCGCGAATCATTTCGGCGGTCGTCATGTCGGGGTGGGGCAAATCCCGCCCAACGACGATCGCAATCTCGGCCTCAACCTTGGGCTGGATCACCTGGTCGAGCGACACCGGGATGCCTTCCGGCACGTCCATGTCAGCGAACAGCATCCCATAGTCGGGCTGATCCACCCCAAGCTGGCGCTGGACCGCGATCGAGGTCAACCCGATCTTGCGGCCGACCAGGCGCCGTCCATTGGCGAGGTAGTGCTTGGTGTTGGCTTCCTGCACGGCATAGGCGGCTTCGACGCCACCAGCCGAAATCAGGTCGCGGATCGGGCTGACAGGCTTCCCCGTTTCGGCCGCGCCGCGCAGGGCCAAGGCCGCTTGTTCGATAGTCTTGGGATCAATTGTCATCGTCTTACAGCTTCACGCAAATGTTGGTGATCTCGGTGTAGAATTCGAGGCTGTGCACCCCGCCTTCCCGGCCGATGCCGGAATGGCCGGACCCGCCGAAAGCCGTGCGCAGATCGCGCAGGAACCAGGAATTGACCCAGCACACCCCCACGTCCATCGCCGCCGCCACGCGGTGTCCGCGGGACATGTTTTCGGTCCAGATCGAGGCGCACAGGCCGTAAACCGTATCGTTTGCAAGTGCGATCACCTCGTCCTCGCTGTCGAACGGCACGATACCGCAGCACGGTCCGAAGATTTCCTCGCGCATCACGGTATCGCCGTGGGCGACGTCGATCCACAGCGTCGGTTCCACGAAGAAGCCACCGGCTTCCGCACCCGAGATTTCGGGAACGCCGCCGCCGGTGACCACGGTGGCCCCGTCCTCGACCGCACGGCGATAGTAACCCAGCACTTTCTCGCGGTGCTCGGCGCTGATCAGCGGGCCGAGATAGGCGCGATCACCGGTCACGCCCGGCTTGAAGCCCTGCGCCGCCGCCGCCATCCGCGCCACGAAGGCGTCGAAGATCGGTCGCTCGACATAGACCCGCTCGGTTCCGAGGCAGACCTGCCCGGTGTTCAGGAAGACCGAGCGCGACAGACCCTCGACCGCCTTGTCGAGGTCGGCATCGGCGAACACAATCGCCGGGTTCTTGCCACCGAGTTCGAACGAAATGTCGCGAACGCCGATCGCGGCCTTCTGCATGATCGCCTGTCCGGTGCCGGTCTCGCCGGTGAAGGTGATGGCATCGACATCGGGGTTGGACGTGAGGAATTCGCCGGCCGAACCCGGACCGAATCCGTGGACGACGTTGTAGACACCCTTGGGCATGCCCACCGCGTTCATTACTTCACCCAGCAGGGCAGCAGTCCGAGGCGTTTCCTCGGACGGCTTGACCACCACGGTATTGCCGCAGGCCAGCGCCGGGCCAACCTTCCAGGTCATCAGCAGCAGCGGGAAGTTCCACGGGCAGACCACCGCGACCACACCCTTGGGCTTGCGCACGGTATAGTTGAGCGCCTGGCCGCCATCGGGGGTCGATGTGTTGAAGCTTTCGCCCGGCATAGTCGAGACGACATCCGCGAACATGCGGAAGTTGGCGGCCCCGCGCGGAATGTCGATGTGCGAGGCAACGTGGCGCGGCTTGCCGGTGTCGGCCACTTCGGCAGCCAGGAAATCATCCGCTCGTCGTTCGATCTCGGTCGCCACGGCGGCGATCAGCTTGACCCGCTCGGCCGTGGTCATCTTGCCCCATGGCCCGGTAAGCGCTGCCTTGGCCGCAGTCACGGCGTCTGCGACGTCGGCCTGGCTTGCTTCGTGGACAAGCCCGATCTGCGAACCGGTGGCCGGATTGACGTTGGGAAACGACTTACCCTCGCTACCTTTGCGATAGGAACCGTCAATGAAGTTCAGGATAGTTTCGGTGACCGGAGAGGAGGAAGTTGAGGTCATTGGAGCATAATACCTAAGTTGGCCGGAGGCCATGGTGCGTCAGAATTGCCTTGCGCCGATCGCAGCGAGACCGGCGTTGGCGTATTCGACGTCCATCGCTTCGCTCCCGCCGGAAACACCGATCGCACCGACGAATACACCGGCGATTTCGATCGGCAGGCCGCCGCCGAACATTGCTAATCCCGGCTGCGCGACGATTCCGTCGCGCAGGGCCGGATTGCCGGAAACCATCGCATAGAGATCCGGCGTCGGGACGCGGAAGCTGGCGGCGCTGTAAGCTTTATCTTGCGCGATCTTTGCGGATGGCGAAGGGGAGCCGCTGGCGCGGACGAACGCGACCAGATCTCCCCCGGCACCGACCACCGCGGCAACGACCGGACAGCCCGCCGCCGCACCCGTGGCGACGGCGGCAGCCGCTGCCTTGAGCGCCAGTTCGTGGCCTACCGTCCGGACCGAAACCACCCCGTCCATAATCAGGTGTTCACCGTCATGAAGCGGTCGTTGAGCGCCTTTTCGTAGTAGAAGATCGCCTTGCCGGCGCTCTCTGCCTGCCACATGCGCTGCGGATTGTCGGGATAATAGATGTAACCGCCGCTGAAGGTTTCGTTGCGGTTACCCGAGGGATCGAAGAAATAGATCGTCTGGCCGCGGGTGATCCCGTGACGCGTCGGCCCGATATCGAGCGAAATATCGTAGCGGCTGATGATGTCGGCTGCATGGCCGACGTCGTGCCAGGATTCGAGGTTGAACGACGTATGGTGGATCTTGCCGTCTTCGGGATAAGCGAGGAAGGCGACGTCATGCGCCTTGTTGCTGCAGCTCAAGAAAATGCCTAGGCGGGTGCCGCTGCCCTCATCGACCAGCTCCTCGGTCACCGAGAAATCGAGCGCATCGACAAAGATCTTCGCCGAGGCGGCAATGTCCACGCCGTTCAGCGCGCAGTGATCGAAGCGGGTAGCGCGCATCCCGCGTGGCTCAACCACCCAAACATCCGGGTTCTTGGTCGCCGGACCGGTGGCCGAAAGTTCCATTTCGGCGTAAAGTTCGAACACATGCTGTGTGGGCGTATTGAACCTGATCTTGCGGCCAACCCCTGGATCTTCGCCAGCCGGGACCACATCGACATGCACACCGAAATCGAGCAGGCGTTCCGCGAAGTGATCGAGATCTGAATCCTTGGCGACCTTGAAGCCCATGACGTCCATGCCGGGATGATCGGCCTCGCGCAGGATGATGCTATGGCGATCGAACTCGTCGAAGGCCTGGAAGAAAGCGCGGTCGCCGTCACGGCTGACAAGATTCAGGCCGATGCGATCCCGATAATGGGAAATGGCTTCGTCCAGGTCGAGAACCCTGAGCTGCACGTAACCAGGACGAATGACACCTGTTAGAGCCATGACGTTTACTCCTCTCCGATCAGGCCTTGAGGCCACTTTTAAAGAACTCTGCGACAGTCCGATTGAAACTCGCCATCCGCTCGATCTGGACCCAGTGGCCACATTCGGCAAAAAGGTGGAGGTCGGCCCGCTTCAACAACGTGGCGAGGCGCACGGTCGAATCCAGCGGGATTACCTGATCGGCAATCCCGTGCAAAATCAGGGTTTCGTGCTCAATCGCGGCGATGTCTTCTTCGCGGCTGGCGAGCATCGCCACGTTGGCCTGGCGGTCGGCGCCGCCGAACGTTGCATGATAGGGTTCATGTGCTTCGGGCCGGGCGCTGGCGACATAGCGCGACTGAACCAGATCCTCGGTCAGGCGGCTGTGATCCCAGGCAAGGTACTTGAGCGATTCGCGCATCGCCTCGACCGAGGGTTCATAGCCCCAGACCTTGTCGAGCGCAGGGGTAATCGGAAAGTTGAGCCCTGCAGGTCCCATCAGAACGGCGCGCTCCACCCGATCGGGGTGGGCAATCATGAACGCCAGTGTGATCCCGCCACCGAAAGAATTGCCGACGATCGAAACCTTGTCGATTCCCAGCCCGTCGAGAAAGCCGGCGAGCTGATCGACCCAGACCTGCTTGTCCTCGATCCGGCCCTTGCTGTCCGAATAGCCGAAGCCGAACATGTCGGGCGCGATGACCCGGAAATCCTCGGCGAGGATCGGCATATTCAGCCGCCAGTTGGCCCAGGCTGTCACACCGGGGCCCGATCCGTGGACCAGCAGCACCGGGTCGCCTTCGCCGACGTCGTGGTAATTGGTCGAGCTTCCGCCGACAACCAGCGACTTGCCAATTTCCGGACGGGTCGTGTCCAAAGTCGCGTCTGCCATTCTACCCTCCGATCCTTTCCCGCCTCGATGATTTTGCATTCGGCTGGACCTGAACGCCGAATCGCCGTCTCTGTCGCCAGCAGCCTCATCCATTGCACTATTTGAAACGCATTTGCAAATGAAGAACGACGTGGGCGACGGCAATCGCCGCCGCCCCGCGCTCTTCGATCAGATGAGACCTTCAGCCTTGAGTGCCGCCCCAACCGCAGGCCGCTGCGCAATCCGACCGCAATAGGCGCCCAGCGCGGGATAGGCGCTCATGTCGATCCCGACATGGGCAGGCCAGCCCAGTATCACGAACAGATAGATGTCGGCCACGCTAAAATCGGCGCCCACATAGTGCTCTTTGCCGGCGAGATCCTTATCGAGCGCGGCCAAGTGATTCTTGACTGCGGTCGTAGCGGCTGCCTTGGCTTCATCGCTGGTGCCGGGCGTAAACAGGGGCACGAAGGCCTTGTGGAACTCCGAACCCAGGAAGCTCAGCCGGCTGAGCAGGCGGTACCGGTCCATGGTGCCGTCGCGCGGCGCCAGGCCGGCTTCCGGCTTCTGGTCGGCGATGTAAAGCAGGATCGCGGGATTTTCGGTCAGGGTTTCGCCGCTGTCGAGGGTCAGCGCCGGAACCTTGCCCGACGGGTTGACCGTCAGGAAATCGTCTCCGGTCTCGACCTTGCGGGTCGCCAGATCGACCTTCACCGTATCGAAAGTGGCGCCGGTTTCGCGCAGGGCGATATGCGGAGCGAGCGAACAGGCACCAGGGCTAATGAACAGCTTCATGGACAGTCTCCTTCTGGGGAAAACAGGAAATTGGGGATTGGCTCAGATCGGGGTCGCCAACAGCGTGGCGATGCGCAGCGTGTCATAGATGCAGGTCCGGCTTTTCAGTCGAACGGTTCCACCGCTAAGATCGAACCGATCGACATATTTGCCGGCATTGTAGATGCGCGTTTCACCATCATTACGGGTCTGGAAGACGACATAGCTGGCTTCAGCAGAAACCTGGTCGCCTTCCACGCCGGTGATTACCGCACGCCCAATCAGGTGCCGGTTGAAATGTTCGGGGAAGACGTTTGCCTTGCGCAGCGCGACCACCCGATCGACCAGCATCGCCCTGCTGTCGCAATACATCACCGCCGCTGGCAAGCCGTTATCGACATTCTCTCGCGCGATCACCTGGTACAGGCAATCGTCAACGAACAGGTTGGGCCATTGCTCGAGCCGGTCATCATCAAGGCAAAGCCCGTAAGCCGCGTTGAAATCGTCGATCGCACTTTGCGCGACTTGCGCTACTTCGGCTGCAGCGCTCATGCCCGGCCCTCCGCTGCGAGATCGGCCAGGGCATTGCCCATCAGCCCGAGATAGCCCTTCCAGAACCCCCGCACCGAATTTTCATCCATGCCCATCGGCGCGTAATACTGGCGCACGTCGTCGCCGCCCATTTCGACGAAGCTGCGTTTGCCTTCGGCGCCGATCGTCCCCTGCTGGCACAGCTCCACCGCTTCTCCGTCTTCCATCGAGATCAGCCCGGATGGCCCAACCAAATTAAGGTTGCGCAGCCGGTGGCGGGTCGTTTCCTCGTCGTCGTCGGCGTAACCGAAATAGGTCCAGACCAGCTCGGTCCTGTCGGTCCCGTGGGGCACGATCTGCCTGGTGGCGAGGGTGTTCTGGATCTGCTGGACAACGACAGACGGGAAGATCGACTGGATGTGCAGTCCGACATCATCAGCGATCTCCGGGCGGAATGCCAGCAGGCGCTCGTCCTGCAACTTGGCCTCACCCTGCATCTCGCGGTTGGCCTCGTCACCGAACGAGTCGTAGTCGACATCGCCCTTGGGCTTCGACACCGTGAACACGTTGTGGAAGCCTTCTTCCGAAAGCTCGCCTGCACTTTCCTGGCTCTGACGGTATATGCCGAAGGTCGGATAGAACAGGTGAAGCAGTGCCCCGTGATAGCTGTCACGGCTGTTTTCCGAATAGAGTTTCCAGTTGCCGGCCATGAACTGTCGCGCATAACCCAGCACCTTGACCGGACGCTGGAAGACGCGAGAAATATACTTGCGCATCACCGGACCGAGAAAGTCTTCAAGCGGGGCAATGGCCGGACTGAACGTGCCGAACACCATGCCTGCAAAGGATTCCACTCGCAGCCTTTCCAGCGAATGCTCGGCTGGATCGAAATCGGCCTGGTACCCGCCCACGCCTTTCATCCCCCGCCGGAACGGCACGCCTACAAGCGCACCGGTCGCGTCGTAGGCCCACTGGTGATAGACGCAGACGAACGCCCCGTCGGCCTGGTTACCGCGCAGCGAGCGGCACACGGTTGCGCCCTTGTGGGCGCAGCGATTTACCCAGGCATGGATGGTGCCATCGGTTGCCCGCGTCACCACCACCGGAGTATTGCCGACATGGGTCGAACGGAAATCGCCGCTGTTGGCCAGCTCGGCTTCGAGGCCGAGGTAGCACCAGGTCTGTCCGCGAAAGATGTTTTCCTGTTCGGCAGTGAAGATCGCCTGGCTGTGATAGACTGCGTAATCGACCGCAGTCGGCTCCGACCCCGCGGCGACGGGCATGGTTTTGGCGTTCATGGTCTTCTCCCTAGGCCTGTTCGAAGCCCTGGCCTGAGGCCAGACGCCCGCAGGTGCGCATCGCGCTCAGCATCATCGCTGCATCGGCTCTGCCGGTTCCGACAATGTCGTAAGCCGTGCCATGCGCGACCGACATGTGCAGGTACGGTGGCCCCATGATGATGACGCTGTTGCCCGAAAAGCCCCAGGTCTTGACAGCGATGTGACCCTGATCGTGGAACATCGCGAGGACCATGTCGTAACGGCCCTCGATGCACTGGCGGAAGACCGAATCGGGCGCGATAGGCCCTTCGACATCGATGCCCCTTGCCCGCGCCGCTTCAATCCCAGGCGCAATTTCAAGGCGATCCTCGTCGCCCATGGCATGTGGGTTGAGACCGGCAACCGCGATCCGCGGTTGGGCGATGCCCCACGATTGCATGGCCTCGTGCAGTTGCCCCACCGCCGTGGCGACGAGATCGGCTGAAATAACGTCGATCACTTGCCGCAGCGACATGTGGTCGGTCAGGTGCGCAACCCTGAGCGGCCCGGTCAGCAGCACCAGATAGCTTTCGCCCGGGGTCGGGCTGATGACCCTGTCGAGCTTCTTGGCCAGTTTAAGCGAACCAGTGCTGATCGGCCCCATGATCGTCGCCGCGAAGGAGCCGTCGCGCGCCAACGCGTCGAGCTCATCCAGCCATTGCGCGGTGGCGTGCCCGGCGGCCTCGGTGTCCTCGCCCAGGGGCAGAACGCCATCGGGCAGCGCGCCGGTATCGATAACGTCGATGATCGCGGGATCGTCGCTGGGTTTTTCGAAGCTGCGCATCACCCGCAGCCGTGCCTTGATGCCAGTGAAATCGAGCGCCCGCTCTACCGCCGCAGCAGACCCGACCAGCACGGGGATCGAATCCGCGTGGACGGCACCGTCGGCCAGCGCCCCGACCGCCACTTCCGGTCCGATCCCGGCGGGATCGCCGATCATCGTCCCGACGACGGGGCGCACCCGCTCAGAGGCTGTAGACATCGGCTACTTCTTGGAACAGGTCGGTGACGACAACCGTCTTCTTGCGGCGGATCACGAACGTATCATCCCGAGGTTCGAGGTCATAGAAGGCCCACCCGCTGAGCGTGGCGACTTTTCCTTCCAGCACCGAAACCGTGGTCCAAGACGTCCGCGCATGCACCTGGCCATCGCTCTCCTCAGCAGACAGCAGGGAGAACTGGTGAACCGTGCGTGGCTGCGGCGTGCTCGCCGCCGAGCGCCGGGTCCTGATCCGGAACACCCGATCCTCAAGCCCGCCCCGGTTGGGATAGTAGATCAGCGAGACTTCGTTCTGCGGATCCGCAGTCGGCCGTTCGTGATCGTCCCAGGCTGGAACCCAGTATTCCGCATCTTCGTGATAGAGCGCCAGCCAGGCATCCCAGTCCTTGTCGTCAAGCGCCATGGCTTCCTGACCGATGAAGCGGGAAACCGCCAGCCAGCGCGAATGGAATGCGGTCATCATGCCTTCTCCAGCGAACGCTCAAGGAAGGCGGCAAGCTCGCTGCACTCGCTGTCGATGGCCTTTTCCATGAGCGTGAGCCACTCGTCATGGATCGCCACATAGAGGCCTTCGTCGGCAACCGCCGGGCTGCTCAGCACCACATTCAAATCGAGCGGCTCGCCGAACTTGCCCGGGCCGGTGTCCCAGCGCGTCGAACCGCGCGACATCTCGTTGTAGCGGCCTTCGCCGGCGCCATAGCCGGTCTGGCAGTTGTTGAATTCGGTCAGGTCGTCCGGGGTCGCCATGCCGGTCGAATTGAAGAAATCCTCATACTGACGCAGCCGCAGGGCCCGCGCCTCGGCGCTTTCGCCGACCGGGGCGATGCACACCGTGCTGACTTCGGTCTCATCCACCGCCAGCGGCTGGATGATGCGGATCTGCGTGCTGGTCTGGTCCATCAGGAAGACGTTGGGAAACAGCTGCAGGTTGCGGATGCGCTTGTTCATCCACTTGGCCTTTTCGGCGCCGTAGGACTCTTCGAGCCAGTCGACGATCTCGAAATTGGGGCGATCCATGAAGTTGGCATAGTCGGCCCACAACACAGTGTGCCCGTTGTGGAACGAGAACGACCCGCCATCGCGCGCGGTGAAGCCGTCGAAGCTAATCGCCTTGGTTTCGTTCTTCGAAACGCCTTCGACGCGGCGCTGAACCGTCATGAAGTAGTTGGCGTGCGTGGTCATGACGTGATAGCCGTCGAGCCCGTTCTCGACCTGCATCTTCCAGTTGCCGTGATAGCGGTAGCGGTTGGTTCCGGGCAAAACTTCCATTGCGCCGGACTTGGACTGGTCCACCAAGATATCGATGAAATCCCGCGCGCCGGCGAGGTGATCGACCAGCGGGACGACATCGGCGGAGAGGCTGGCAAAAATGAAGCCACGGTAGCTTTCCACCCGGGCGACCGGCTGAAGCCCGAAATCAGCGCGATTGAATGCCTCCGGATAGCCCCCGATGCTCTCATCGGTGACGTCCAACAGGTCGCCCCCGGACGAGAACGTCCAACCATGGAACGGGCACATGTGGTTGCGCTTGTTCCCGGCCCGCTCGCGGCAAATGCGCGCGCCACGGTGCGAACACGCATTGACGAAGGCTCGGACCTCTCCCGTCTTGTCACGGGTGACCAGGACAGGAACGCGCCCGATCTTGGTCGTGATGAAATCGTTAGGTTTAGCGATCTGGCTCTCATGCGCCAGATAGACCCAGTTGCGCTCGAAGATGTACTTCATTTCGAGCTCAAACAGCGCAGCTTCGGTGAAAGCGGCGCGGTCCAGCTGGAAGATCCCGCGCTCGTGATCCTTCTTGAGCCAAGCGCGCATGCGCTCTTTCAAGCCCTGCAAGTCGGCAATCCTGCCGCCGATTTTCTCAGCAAGCTCCATCTATCCTCTCCCGTTCCGTGCTTCGGGTAACCCTTGCCTCCGCGAATCAAACGCGAAACGCACCTCTTGCTACAGCATTCTCTCACGTCGTGCAACGTATTGCACAATGAAAAACGCTCTGGTAGATGATTGCGCAGAAATGGCTGAAACTGGCGACTCGAATCGAAGCAAGGCGGCCAGCAAAACGCAAAATGTCCCCGCTTTGGGGTGAATTGGGAGAATTTGAACTATGTCGGTCGTCACCGAACTCGGCTATCTTGGTCTTTCCGTTTCCGATCTCGCTGCCTGGCGCGCTTACGCCGCCGAAGTCGCCGGCATGGAAGTCGTCGATGAAGGCGAAGGGGACCGGCTCTATCTGCGGATGGACCTTTGGCATCACCGCATCGTCCTGCACGCTGATGGCAGCGATGACCTGGCCTACATGGGCTGGCGCGTGGCCGGGCCGCAGGAATTCGCCGCGATGCAGGAAAAGCTGAGCGCGGCGGAAATCCCCTTCACCGTGGGCACCGAAGCCGAGGCGCGCGAACGCCGGGTTCTCGGGCTGCTCAAGCTGGCCGATCCGGGCGGCAACCCGACCGAGATTTTCTTCGGCCCCCAGGTCGATACGCACAAGCCGTTTCATCCCGGACGCCCGATGTTCGGCAAGTTCCTGACCGGCTCGCAAGGGATCGGGCACTGCATCCTGCGCCAGGACGATGTCGAGGCGGCGGCCCAGTTCTATGAACTGCTCGGCCTGCGCGGGTCGGTTGAATACCATCTCCACCTGCCCAACGGCATGGTCGCCCAGCCCTATTTCATGCACTGCAACGAGCGCCAGCACTCGGTAGCCTTCGGCCTCGGACCGATGGAAAAGCGCATCAACCACCTGATGTTCGAATACACCGATCTCGACGATCTCGGCATGGCCCATGACGTTGTGCGTGCGAAGAAGATCGACGTAGCGCTCCAGTTGGGCAAGCACGCCAACGACCAGGCCTTGACATTTTACTGCGCTAACCCGTCGGGTTGGCTGTGGGAATTTGGCTGGGGTGCGCGCCAGGCGCCGAGCCAGCAGGAATACTACACCCGCGACATCTTCGGGCACGGGAACGAGGCAGCCGGTTACGGGATGGACATTCCGCTGCTCTGACAATCTCAATTTGAATCAGTTCTTGACAGGGAAACAGATCGACCATGTCGAAAAAATTACGCCTTTGTGAAGTCGCCGACGTGAAGGACGGTGAGCCTGTTGCGGCCTTCGCCGAAGGGATGCCTGCGCTCGCTGTATACAATGTCGATGGCGAGATCTTCGTTACCGACAATCTCTGCACCCACGGCAATGCCATGCTTACCGACGGGTACCAGGACGGCGATGTCATCGAATGTCCGTTTCACGGCGGCTCGTTCGACATCAAGACGGGGGCGGCCAAGGCCTTTCCCTGCCAGGTGGCGATCGTCTCATATCCGGTCGAAATCGAGGATGGCTGGGTCTGCATCGCGAAGCCCGAAGAGGCAGCATGATGGGCCTTCCCACCCTTGAGCAGATGCAGTTACAGCATGCCGCTGCGCAGGTTAATGCGCTTCACGCGGAACTGATCGATGACGACCGGTTGGAAGAATGGCCCGACCTGTTCGAGGAAAATTGTCGATACAGTGTGATCTCTGCGGAGAACCACAATCGTTCGCTGAATCTGGCCGCGGTGTTCTGCGACAGCCGCGGCATGCTGGTCGATCGCATCGTGTCTTTGCGCCGCGCCAACATTTTTCCCGCGCACAGCTACCGGCATATTCTCGGTCCGACCCGCGTGAAGTCGACGAGCGGGCAGATCGTCACCACACAGACCAACTATGTGGTCCTGATGACGCGCAACGACGGTCAGACGTCGATCTACAATTCCGGAAAATATGTTGATGAAATCGACGTTTCCGGGGCTGCCCCGCGCTTCCTTTCCAAGACCGCGATCTTCGACACCCACCTCATCGATACGATGATGGTCCGCCCGATCTAGCTGCAAAGTTGAAAGCACCCAATTATGTCCATTCGCCAGCAAACAGACGCCTTCGATCAAGCCCCGTCCACTGCAGGATGCCGGGTTCCGTACCGCGTTTTCACTGATCGCCAGTACTACGATCGCGAACAGGAGAACATTTTCAAGGGTAACTGCTGGTCCTTCGTCGGACTTGAGGCTGAAGTTCCGCAGGCGGGTGATTTCAAATCGACCTTCGTGGGCGAAACACCGGTGATCCTCACGCGCGACAGCGACGGCTCGTTGCATGTCGTGGTCAATCGCTGCGCCCATCGCGGTGCCCTGGTCTGCCGCGAAATGCGCGGCAACCGCGCAAGCTTGGAATGCGTCTACCACCAATGGGCCTACGATCTGAAGGGGAACCTGATCGGGGTTCCCTTCCGCCGCGGCCTCAAGGGACAGGGCGGGATGCCGGGCGATTTCGACATGTCCCAGCACAATCTTCGCCAGCTGCGCACCGAAACCGTTGGCGGTCTGGTGTTTGCCTCTTTCTCCGAAACTGTCGAATCCTGCCGCGATTTCCTCGGTCCGATCGTGGTTGAGCAGATCGAGCGGATCATGTGCAAGCCGATCACCGTGCTGGGCGACCAGCGCCAGCGGATCCGCGGGAACTGGAAGCTCTACGCCGAGAACACCCGCGATCCCTACCACGCCAGCCTGCTGCACCTGTTCCACAACACGTTTGGTCTCTATCGCTCGACCCAGACAGGTGAGGCATTGATGGATGCCAACAAACGCCACTCGCTGCTCTATTCGATCGCGGCCAGCAACGACGATGCCGCCGACAAGCAGGCCTATGGCGATGCGCGCACCTTCGACACCGAATTCAAGCTGCAGGACATGTCGCTGCTGAAAGGTCGGCAGGAGTTCGCGGATAACGTCACGCTGGTGATCCTTGCGGTCTACCCCAATCTGGTCCTTCAGCAGATCCAGAACACGCTCGCGGTGCGCCAGACGGTGACCTACGGGCCGGATGAATTCGAGCTCGTCTGGACCCATTTCGGCTACCAGGACGACGATGCGGAAATGCAGGCCATCCGGCTCAAGCAAGCCAACCTGATCGGCCCCGCCGGGCTCATTTCGATGGAAGACGGCGAAGCGGTGGAAATTGTCCAGGACGCCATCGTCGGCGAGGCAAGCGCGACGTCCTACATCGCGATGGGTGGCGGCCGAGCGGAGGATGCCGACCATCTCGTCACCGAGGGCGCGATCATCGGCTTCTGGGACAACTATCGGGAGATGGTCGGATTCGACCTTGAGCCCGCATGACCCGCACGATCGACTTCTACTTCGATTTCATCAGCCCGTTCAGCTACCTTGCGCAGCTCAAGCTGCCGGAAATCGCCCGGGCGGCGGGGTGCGAGGTCGACTACTGGCCGATCGACATACCCGAAGCCAAGATTGCCGCCGGCAACTATGGACCCTCGAACCGCGAGGTCCTGCCCAAGATCAAGGTGATGAAAGCCGATCTCGAACGTTGGGCCGAGCGCTATGGCGTGCCCCTCAACTTTCCGGCCAGCTTCGACTGCGCACACTGGAATTGCGCGGTCATGTACGCCCGAAAGCACGGCAGGGCTGAACAGTTCGTGACCGACGCGTATCGCCGGATCTGGGGCCAGGGCATCGATCCGCGTGACCGCGGCGAACTCGCCGCTTGCGCGACAGCGGCAGGCCTCGATGCCGATGCGCTGCTGGCATTCGTCGATTCTCCGATCGGACAGAACGAATATCGCAAGGCCCGGAGCCAGGCGATCCAGCGCGGCGTGTTCGGTGCCCCAATGATGTTTGTCGACGACCAAATATTCTGGGGCAACGATCGAATAGATTTTCTTTCTGATTACCTTACTAAATAAATACATAAAATAAGATGGGAGTACTGAAATGGCGTGGCTGAAAACTCATTCGATTACCCTGCTTTGCGCGACTGCATTGACCCCGCAGACGGTCTTGGCCCAGAGTGTCAACACCGCGCAAGAACAGAACTCCTCAACCGGACCGGAGGCATCGCAAGAAGCAGAAACAGGCTTGGGCGATATCGTGGTGACAGCCACCCGGCGCGAGGCGAAGCTGCAGGATGTGCCGGTTGCGGTTACTGCGGTGACCGGCGATACACTTGCCGCGGCCGACGTGTCGACAGTCCGCTCACTGACGCAGGTTGTTCCCGGCTTCATCGGCAGCCGCAACATGGGCGTGTTCCAGCCGGTCGTGCGCGGTGTCGGTTCGACGGGGATTTCGATCGGCGACGAGCCCAACATCGCTACCTATGTCGATGGCGTCTATCAGCCTGAATCCGCCGCCAATTGGATCGATCTGGTCGAGGTCGAACGCGTCGAGGTGTTGCGCGGCCCGCAGGGTACAACCTTCGGACGCAATGCCACCGGCGGTCTGATCAATGTCATCACCCCCGATCCCAGCTTCGATTTTCGAGGCAAGGCATCGCTGCGGGTGGGGCGGATGCGCCGCGACGCGGGCGACTATGATGCTCGCTTCTACGTGACCGGTCCGTTGAGCGGTTCGGTCGCGGCCGATTTTGCCGGACTGTACCGCAAGAATGACGGCTATATCACCGATCTGGTGCGGGGCGGCGGTCTCGGCGACCAACAGGTAATCGATCTGCGCAGCAAGGTCCTTTTGAGAGCCAGCGACACCTTCGACATCATCCTGACCGGTGAGTATTTCGATCAGCAGAGCACTACCAATTCTCCTCAGCCGCTCGACGGCAATACCGCGGGCCGGAGGTTCGACGGCGTCATCCTCCCGATGGACGCGTGGCAGGCATCGCTTACGAAGGATCCGACGTTGGACCTCAAGCGCTATTCCGCAGCGCTGCATACGAAGCTCGATCTCGGCTCGGTCGCACTGGACACGACAACCGGATACATGCTGCTGCGCTGGAAGCAGGACACCGATTCCGACGCGTCCAACCTGCAGCTCGGTAATTTCCTAGCGGATTTCAATGTCGAATCGATCAGCCAGGAAATCAAGCTGAACTCGGCTAATCCCGGTCCTTTCCAGTGGCTCCTGGGCGGCTACTTCTACCAATTCGGCGGGAATTCCTTCCTTCAGCCGTGGACCGCCGCAAATCCCACGCTCCCTCTTGCAGGTCCAACGCTGGAACCCGAGCTCGAAGGCCGCTCCTTCGCGGGCTTTGGCGAAGGGACTTACGAAGTAACGCCCGGATTATTTTTCACCGTTGGCGCACGGTACACTACCGAAACGCGTAACTTCACGCAGCGGATCAATGGAAACGTCGTCGTCAACGACGCCGAAGAGACCTTCAACAAGTTCAACTACAAACTCGGCGTTCGCTACGAGATCACCGATAACACCAGCGTTTACGCCACTTACAGCACCGCGTTCAAGAGCGGGGTGTTCAATATGGCCGCAGCGAGCGCGACGGCGGTCGATCCCGAGAATATCAGCGCCGCAGAGTTCGGCATCAAATCCGATCCGCTCGACTGGTTGCGGACGAACCTGTCGATTTACTACTACGATTACCAGGATCTCCAGCTACAGGCGAAAGACGCCATCGGTCCTAGTTACATCCTGCAAAACGCCGCCAACGCGGAAATCTACGGCGGCGAGTTCGAGGTTTTCGTCCGTCCCGTAGCAGACCTGACGCTGCGGAGCGCGGTAGCGTATACCCACGCCCGTTATCAGGATTTCCCCGATGCCCAGGGCTTCTTTCCGCGCGCCGACGGCGGCAACGACGTGGTGACATTCGACGCTTCGGACAATGTCATGACCCGGGCCCCCGAATGGTCCGGCAACTTCGGCATCGACTGGGGCAGTGACGTCGGCAATGGTCGTATCACTTTCGCAGGTAACCTGTCCTGGAGCTCACGGGTCTATTACGACTTCGCGAACCTCTTCTCGCAACCGTCCTACACGCTCATCAACGGGTCGGTCAGTTGGACGCCCGAGAGCGAGCGATTCAAGATCGGGTTGTGGGTCACCAACCTCACCAACGAGAAGGTGCTGCAGACGGTCCGGCCCGGCGCACTCAGCACCGACGGGTTCTATGAACAACCTCGTAAGATTGGAATGACAATCGAGACCGAGTTTTAAAGTGACATAACAACAGGGAGAATGACACCAATGACAAAGCAATCGATCAATTTCAGGAAGGTCGTCCTGCGCGCCAGCGCCTCGGCGATCGTCGGATCAATCGGGCTCGCACCGATGGCGGCGCATGCGCAGGACGCCGCAACAAGTGAGCCTCAGGCTGAAGATGCGGCGAGCGGCGGGCTTGGCGAGATCATCGTGACGGCGCGCAAGCGAGCCGAGAATCTGCAGGAAACTCCCGTTGCAATCACGGCAATGAACGCAGAAATGCTCGAAGCACGGCAGATTAACAATGTCGCACAGGTCGCTAAATTTGCTCCTAATGTGAACATCCAGCCGGTCGCCAACATTTCGGGTTCGAGCGCCTCGATCACCTCGTTCATCCGCGGCGTGGGCCAGACCGATTTCAATATCACCGTCGACCCGGGCGTGGGCGTCTATGTCGATGGCGTCTATGTCGCCCGCTCGGTTGGCGCGCTGCTCGACATGGCCGACATTTCGAGCGTCCAGGTCCTGCGCGGGCCGCAGGGCACACTGTTCGGCAAGAACACCATCGGCGGCGCGATCGTCGTCAATTCCGTCGAACCGCAGTACGATTTCGACATGAAGCTCGAAGCGGCGACCGGCCGGTTCAACCGCGCCGACTTCAAAGGCATGGTCAACGTGCCCCTTAGCAACAATCTCGCAATGCGGGCCGTCGCGTCCTATGAAACCCGCGACGGCTACCAGAAGCGTTTGTTCGACGGCGGACGCCAGGGCAACAAAGACAGCTTCGGTGCCCGGCTTGCGTTCAAGTGGGAGCCGACGGACAAGCTGACCGTCAACCTGAGCGGTGACGTCAACATCCGCCGCGAGGAACAAACGGCTATCTCATTGATCGAACTGCAGGACCAGGCCGTCCCGCTGCGCTTTGTCGAAATTCCGAACAGTGCGCCGCCGGGCGGTTCCAATCGTCTGATCGCCGCGCCGAGCTCGATGTATTTTTGGAACAAGATCTCTGCGGCCGGAGCCGCTACGGGCGCCTGCGGCGCGGCTTGGGGCGGGTTCGGGCCCACCGGTCCGATACCTGGTACACTAGCGCCGACCAGCAACCCGGATTGCGCCAGCACGCGCTGGATCACAGGCGATCCCGACACCACCTGGGCTGGCGGCAACAACCGTTCGGACTTCGATCTGTGGGGGGTCAACCTGACCCTGGACTATGACTTCGGCGACATCAGCCTGAAGTCGATCAGCTCTTACCGCGATCAGAAGTCTGTCTTCGAATACGATTTCGATGGCACCCCGCACGATGTTCTCCAACTTACCAACAATATTGATCTTTGGCAGGCATCACAGGAGTTGCAGCTGACTGGCAGCATATTGGATGATCGCGTGAATTTTGTTTTGGGCGCTTATTATTTGAAAGAAAAGGGCATTGACAAAGAGCCGCTCGAATTCGGGTTCGCCCAGTTCTTCTCCGGGGGTGAGATCGACAACGACAGTTACGCTTCCTACTTGCAAGCGACATTCAAAGTAACCGACCGGTTCTCAATCACGCCAGGCATTCGTTACACCAACGAAACCAAGCGGTTCGATCCGTCGCTACAGGTCATTTACAATGATCGGTCGCGGTTCGATCCGGTGCTTTCTTCGCTTTATCCCGATGGCGCTTTCATTGCCTTCAGCCAGTGCATCGTCGGGCAGGCCGTGCCGGGCGTGATCCCACCAGGTGTTCCGGGGTTCGAAGCCTTTGCCGGCTTCCCGCTTCCAGGCGGGTGCGAGCCTTCGGCAACCAACCCCGGAGGCAACCACACGATGCCGGCTGTCCAGGTCCAGGCAAAGGCGAAGGAATGGACCCCGGCGATTTCGGCGGACTACAAGATCACCGACGATACACTGATTTATGCTTCGTATTCGAAGGGGTTCAAGAACGGCGGGTTCAGCCAACGCATCTTCCCGGCGGAAATCGCGACCCCCTCGTTCACGCCGGAATTCGTTGAATCCTACGAAATCGGCCTCAAGAACGAGTTCTTCGACCGGCGGCTTCGCCTTAACCTGGCTGCGTTCCTCTCCGATTATTCCGATATGCAGATCGTTGTTAATGAGGGAATCGCACCGAAGGTACGAAATGCGGGCACCGGCCGGATCAAGGGATTTGAGGTCGAGGGCGAAGCGGCTCCAATCGATCAGGTTCAGTTGACCTTTGGTGTAGGTTATCTGGATGCCTATTACACCGACATCGACTTAGCAGCCGCCCCCGTCACCACGGATTCGAAATTTGCTTTCGTACCCGAGTGGACAGCTTCGGCAGCTATCAATGCGGATGTCTATGAAGGGCAAGCCGGCAAACTGACGCTTCGTGGTGACTGGTTCCATCAAAGCGGCACCTTCAAGGATGCGGTAAATAGCCCGCAATTGTTTCAGCCAGCATATAGCGTGTTCGGTGCGAGCGCGTCGTTCACTGACAAAAGCGAACACTTCACCGTGACTGGCGGCGTCACCAACTTGACCGATAAACGATACATCCAAGGCGGGTACGTCGATCTCGACATCGGCGGCGCCGCCACCGCAAGCTTCTCGCGTCCGCGCGAATGGTTCCTCAAGCTCGCCTATCAGTACTGACACTTACCACCCCCGAGGGCGGCGGTCCGCCGCCGCCCTCACCCTTCTGGTGGCACCGACCAAGAGCCTGCCAGACACCTCGCCGCCCAATTTGGTATTGGCAACTTGTCTTGCGGCTAAAGGAGCAATGTCTTGGGCGTTACGATCCCCCCGCTCAAGCGCAGCGATTTCCTGACCGGCCAACCGCTTGTCGACGGCGCCGAGATCTGTGCCGGCTCTACCTACGCGGTCACTAACCCGGCAACCGGCAAAACGCTGGCGAATGTCGTCAAGCTGGGCGCTGCCCAGACGCGCCGGGCAATTGAAAGCAATTCCCGCGCCTTCATCGATTGGCGCAAGCGGCCCGCTCAGGAACGCGCGCGCCTGCTGCATGACTGGCTGGCGCTAGTCCGGCTCCATCGCCACGATCTTGGTTTGCTGATGACCGCCGAACAGGGCAAACCGCTGGCCGAAGCGCTGGGCGAGGTCGATTACGCCGCAAGCTTCATCCAGTGGTTTGCCGAAGAGGCGCGCCGTGTCTATGGCGAGGTCATTCCGGCCAGCGCTGACCGGCGGATCGTCGTGATCCGTCAGCCAGTCGGCGTGGTGGGCGCAATTACGCCGTGGAACTTTCCCGCCGCGATGATCACCCGCAAGGTCGCGCCTGCACTGGCGGCGGGCTGCACCGTGACCCTCAAACCGTCCGAACTCACCCCCATGACCGCTTTCGCTCTGGCGAAGCTCGCCCTCGAAGCGGGCATTCCGCCCGGCGTGTTCAACGTGGTCTGCGGGGATGCGCCCGCAATCGGATCGGTCCTGACCAGCCATCCCGATGTTACGAAGTTCACCTTCACCGGTTCGACCGCGATTGGCAAGTTGTTGACCGCACAATGCGCTGCCACGCTCAAGCGGGTTTCGATGGAACTGGGCGGCAATGCCCCGCTGCTGGTGTTCGACGATGCCGATCTCGATCAGGCTGTCGAGGGGGCGATCGCCTCGAAATTCCGTAACACCGGACAGACCTGCGTTTGCGCCAACCGGATCCTCGTGGAGAGCGGCATTCATGACCGCTTCGTCGAGGCGCTGGCCGCCAGGGTGTCCGCGTTCCGGGTCGGCAACGGCCTTGAAGGCGCAACCGACCAGGGACCGTTAATCACCGCATCAGCCTTGGTCAAGGTTCAGGGGCATGTCGCCGATGCCGCGGCGCAAGGTGCCCAGCTGGTCACCGGCGGCAAGAGACACGAGGCCGGAGATCTGTTCTTCCAACCAACCGTACTGACCGGAGCGAGCCCGGCGATGCGACTGGCGGACGAGGAGACCTTCGGGCCGGTTGCCCCGGTGTTCCGTTTCGAAACCGAGGCCGAAGCGCTGGCGCTTGCCAACGCCACGCACTCGGGGCTGGCGGCCTATGCCTTCACCCGCGACATTGACCGCGCCTGGCGGGTTTCCGAAGGCCTTGAGACCGGGATGGTCGGCTTGAACAGCGGCATCGTCTCGACCGAGACCGCCCCGTTTGGCGGCATCAAGGAATCGGGACTGGGCCGAGAAGGTTCGCGACACGGTATTGAAGAATTCCTGGAGATGAAGACTATCAGTGTTGGGGTCCGGCCCGAGAGTCCGGTGTAAGCGGAATGCGGTCCCAAGGAGTCAAGATTTTTGTTGCTCAATGCGGAATGCATTGTATGATGTCGACAAAAGAGCGGGAGATGGAATTCAGCATGCCCTTCAAGGCTAGGCCTTACGCGACCTTGACCGCCCAAAACGCGCAGGAAAGTCTCCTGCCTTGAAGCGCATGGTCGTGGGGATTACCGGCGCAACCGGCTCGGTCTATGGTCTTCGCCTGCTTGAGCTGCTGCGCGAGACGGGCGGTTGGGAAACCCATCTGGTGATGTCTCCGGCGGCGCTGCTCAACATTCGCGAGGAACTGCCCGAAGGCAAGGCTCGGCTCGAAGCGCTGGCCGATGTGGTGCACAACGTCCGCAACGTCGGCGCCTCGATCGCCAGCGGTTCGTTCGTGTGCGAAGGCATGGCGATCGCGCCATGTTCGATGCGCACGCTGGGCGCGGTGGCGCACGCCCTGTCCGACAACCTCATCACCCGCGCGGCCGACGTGATGCTGAAGGAACGGCGCCGCTTGGTGATGATCACCCGCGAAGCGCCGCTCAACCTGGCGCACCTGCGCAACATGACGGCCTGCACCGAAATGGGGGCGGTGATCTTCCCCCCGGTGCCGGCCTTCTATGCGCGGCCGAGCTCGCTGGCCGACGTGGTCGAACACAGCTGCATGCGGGTACTGGATCTGTTCGGGCTTCATGCGAAGTCGGAGAAACGCTGGCAAGGCCTTAGCAAAGAGGCGGCAAGCCTTGTTTCGGGTGCTGGGCAAATGGAAGGGAATTGAGAATGGCGTGGGATGTCAGCCGTCGCACGGTAATGAGCGGTGGCGCCGTGGGTGCTGTCGTTGCCGGTCTGGGAATCGGCCGCAGCGCTTTGGCGCAGCGGCCGCGCAAGATCATCGTCATCGAGGAGACGGAAGTTCCCGAAAGCAGGCTCTTTGCCGAAACTTTCGTCAACTCGGGGCGAGCCGCAAGAGTGATCCGGATCGACCGCTCGCTCAACGGCCTGCTGCATGAACTTGAACCGGTTGAAGGCGTGCTGGTCGGCCTTACTTCCGATCCCGCGGCTATGATCGCAGGGCAGATCCTGGTGGCCGGCGGCGCCCGCCCGCTACTGCAGTGGACCCATCAATACCGCAAGCTGCGCTGGGAACACCAGACTGGTGGCGCGCCGACGCTGCTTGCGCGGGCCAGCGTCGGCTGGCCCAGCGTTCTTGCCCACCACATGCAGGATGCGCTCGTCGGCGATCGCCAAGATGCTGAACTGCGGTGCCAGTCAGGACATTGCGGCCTCGATGGCAAGAGCCCCGGCATGCTCGTTTCATGGGCATTCGAAGCGGGAGTACAACACTCGTGAGCACGCGCATGCCCCAAGGCGTCGATGCCCCGGCCTTTCGCAAGGCGCTTGACGAACTGGCCGCGATCGTCGGCAAAGAATGGGTCTTTGTCGATGAGCTTCCGCTGTCGACCTACCGCGATGCCTATTCACCGCTAGCCGATGGCGAGTTGCTGCCCTCGGCTGCTGTGGCACCGGCCAACATGGAACAGATTCAGCAGGCGCTGAAGGTATTCAACGCTTACCAGCTGCCGATCTGGACATTCGGCAACGGCCGCAATTTCGCCTATGGCGGCCCGGCCCCGCGCCAGTCCGGTTATGTCATGTTCGACCTCAAGCGGATGAACCGCATTCTCGAAGTCAACGAGAAATACGGCTATGCGCTGGTCGAACCAGGCGTTTCCTATTATCAGCTTCACCGCCATTTGCGCCAGATCGGCAGCAAGCTTTGGGTTGATCCGGCGGCTCCGGGCTGGGGTGGCGTGATGGGCAACGCGCTCGAACACGGTGCCGGCTACACGCCTTATGGCGATCACTTCATCATGCAATGTGGCATGGAAGTGGTTCTGGCCGATGGCCAGGTCGTCCGCACCGGCCAGGGCGCAATCGAGGGATCGCCGCACTGGCAATCCACCAAGCATGCAGCGGGCCCGCATTTCGACGGCATGTTCACCCAGTCCAACTTCGGCGTAGTGACCAAGATGGGCATCTGGCTGATGCCTGAACCGCCGGGCTACAAGCCGTTCATGATCACCTACGAGCGCGAGGAAGACCTTGCTGCGATCTTCGACGCGGTGCTGCCGCTGAAGATCAACCAGGTGATCCCCAACGCCGCTGTGGCGGTCGACCTCCTGTGGGAAGTCTCCGCCAAGACCACGCGCCGCCATTATTTCGACGGCAAGGGCCCTATCCCGGACTCGATCCGCAAGAAGATCGCTTCGGACCATGACCTGGGCATGTGGAACTTCTATGCCGCGCTGTACGGCCCGCCTCCGATCATCGAGAACAACTGGAAGCTCGTCGAGGAAGCGATGATGAGCATTCCCGGCGCAAAACTGTACCTCAGCCGCGAGAACGATCCCGCCTGGGATTATCGAATTCAGCTCATGCGCGGCGAGCCGAACATGACCGAGTTCAGCATCATGAACTGGATCGGCGGCGGCGGGCATATCAACTTCTCGCCGATCTCGGCACCCGACGGCAAGGAAGCGCTGAGCCAGTACAACCTGATCAAGCAACGCTGCCATGATTACGGTTTCGACTACATCGGCGAGTTTCTCGTGGGGTGGCGCGACATGCACCACATCCTGATGATCATGTACGACCGCGCCGACGAGGTCATGCGCAAGGGAGCCTACGATCTGTTCGCCAAGCTGGTCGACGAAGCGGCGGATGCTGGCTTTGGCGAGTATCGAACGCACCTCGCCTTCATGGACCAGATCGCCAAGACCTATAAGCACAACGATGGGGCGCTGTGGGATTTGCACCATCGCCTCAAGGATGTGCTCGACCCCAACGGCATCCTTTCCCCGGGCAAGCAGGGGATCTGGCCCAAGGCGATGCGCAACCAGGGGTGAGCGTACGACCGCCTGCAAGACGAATACAAGGATCGAGAGACCATGACCCAACTTGAACACTGGATTGGCGGAGGCGCCGTTGCCGCATCGAACGGTGCCTACTTCGACGACCTCAATCCGGTCGACGATTCGGTCTATTCGCGGGTGCCGGCCGGCACCGCCGATGACGTGAACCGCGCGGTCGAAACCGCCTATCAGGCTTATCTGAAACATCGCGATCTGCCCGCACCGGTGCGCGAAGCATGGATCGCGAAAGCCGCCGAAATCATGGAGCGCGATACCGCCAAATTCGCCGACGTGCTGGTCGACGAAATCGGTTCGCCGATCGCCAAGGCCGGGTTCGAAACCCGCTTCGCGGTCAGCTTCCTGCGCGCGGCGATCGGCGTGCCGCGCCGGATTCGGGGGGAAACGATCCCTTCGGACACCCTTGGGCGGTTCAGCATGAGCCTGCGCCAGCCGGTCGGTGTGGTTGCCGGGATTACCCCGTTCAACGTGCCGCTGATCAAGGGGATCAAACAGTCGGCCATGGCCCTGGCTACAGGCAACGCCTTCGTGCTGCTACCCTCGGAATCCGCGCCAATGATCGCCGATCTGCTCGCTAAATTGTGGAAGGAGGCCGGCGTTCCCGACGGCTTGTTCAACGTGGTCTACGGCAATGGCGCGGAGATCGGCGACGTGCTGACCGGCCATCCCAAGGTCGCATCGATAACCTTCACCGGGTCCTCGCGCGTCGGCAAGCACATTGCCGAAATCGCGGCCCGCAACCTCAAGAAGTACACGCTGGAGCTGGGCGGCAAGAGCCCGTTGGTGATCTGCGCCGATGCCGATCTGGACAAGGCGGTCAACGCCGCGCTGTTCAGCATCTTCATGTACCAGGGCCAGGTCTGCATGGGGGCTTCGCGGATCTATGTGGAACGGTCGATCTTCGACAAGTTCGCTGAAGCTTTCGCCGCCGCGACAGGCCGCGCCAAGAGCGGCGAACTGCGCGAGCCGACCACCATGCTGGGGCCGATCATTTCGGAGCGCCAGCGCGACCGCGTCCGCCGCCACATCGACGATGCCCGCGCCAAGGGCGCCGAGGTACTTGCCGGCGGCGAATGGGACGGGAACTGCTGTTCCGCCACGGTGCTGCGTGGAGTCACGTCGGAAATGACGGTCTTCGAAGAAGAGACCTTCGGGCCGGTGACCTCGCTTTATCCGTTCGACACGCTCGAGGAGGCGCTCGAACTCGCCAACAACACCGAATACGGCCTCAGCGCCTCGATCTTCACCCGCGATCTCGACAAGGCGCTGGCCTTTGCCCAGCGGGCCGAAGCGGGGATGGTCCACATCAACGCGCCGACCCTGCACGACGAGCCGCACGTTCCGTTCGGCGGGACCAAGGCATCGGGTTTTGGCCGCGAAGGGACCGAAGCCGATCTCGAAATCATGACCGAATGGAAATGGGTCACGATGCAGTCGGCGACTGCGGGCGCGGGCGGACACTGACAGGCGGGATGCAACGGCAATGAACGATCTTCCCAACCGCGCCCGGTCGATCTCCTCGCTGCGCGATTTCCTCGAACTGCTCGAGGATTCGGGCCAGGCCATCACCTGGAGCGATCCGGTGATGCCCGAACCCGGCGTGCGCAACATTGCGGTTGCCGCCTCGCGCGATGCCAACGGCGCGCCGGCGATCGTGTTCGACAACATCACCGGCTATCCCGGCAAGCGCCTGGCGGTGGGCGTTCATGGTTCGTGGGACAACATCGCCCTGCTGCTGGGCCGACCCAAAGGCACGACAATCCGCGAGCTGTTCTTCGAGATCGCCGGCCGCTGGGGCGATCAGGAAGCGCAGATCAGCGTTGTTCCCGAAGCCCAGGCCCCGGTGCACGAATGCCGGATCGAACAGGACATCAACCTTTACGATGTCCTCCCGGTCTATCGGATCAACGAATATGATGGCGGGTTCTACATCGGCAAGGCCTCGGTCGCCTCGCGCGATCCGCTCGATCCAGACAATTTCGGCAAGCAGAATGTCGGCATCTATCGCCTGCAGATCCAGGGGCCGGACAGTTTCACCCTGATGACGATCCCCTCCCACGACATGGGACGTCAGATCATGGCGGCCGAACGGGAAGGCGTTCCACTCAAGATTGCGGTCATGCTGGGCAATCATCCCGGCCTTGCGGTGTTTGCTGCCACCCCGATCGGCTACGAGGAATCGGAATATTCCTATGCCTCGGCGATGATGGGCGCGCCGATGCGGCTGACCAAATCGGGCAACGGGATCGACATCCTGGCCGACAGCGAAATCGTGATCGAGGCCGAGCTGCAACTGGGAGAACGCGAGCTGGAGGGGCCGTTCGGCGAATTCCCCGGCTCCTACAGCGGTGTCCGCAAGGCGCCGATCTTCAAGGTCACGGCGGTGTCGCACCGGCGCGATCCGATCTTCGAGAACATCTACATCGGGCGCGGCTGGACCGAGCACGATACCCTGATCGGCCTGCACACCTCCGCCCCGATCTATGCCCAGCTGCGCGAGAGCTTCCCCGAAGTCACCGCGGTCAACGCGCTTTACCAGCACGGACTGACCGGGATCATCTCGGTCAAGAACCGCATGGCCGGCTTTGCCAAGACGGTCGCGCTGCGCGCGCTGAGCACGCCGCACGGCGTGATGTACCTCAAGAACCTGATCATGGTCGATGCCGATGTCGATCCGTTCGATCTCAACCAGGTGATGTGGGCGCTTTCGACCCGCACCCGTGCAGACGATATCATCGTGCTGCCCAACATGCCTGCCGTTCCGATCGATCCTTCGGCAGTGATCCCAGGCAAGGGGCACCGCCTTATCATCGACGCGACCAGCTATCTCCCGCCCGATCCGGTGGGTGAAGCGCACCTTGTCACCCCGCCAACCGGGGACGAGATCGACGCCCTGAGCAAGCGGATCCGCGAAATGCAGCTGGGAGCCCTGTCATGACTACCACCGTCTGCGGGCGCTGCAAATCGAGCGGCGCTGTCACCGATCATCAGGGCAGGCAGGACGGCGCGGTCGTGTGGACGATCCTGCGCTGCCCGACCTGCAACTTTTCCTGGCGCGACAGCGAACCGGCCCGCGCGATCGACCCTGCTGCGCGCTCGGCCGATTTTGCCGTCGATGCCGGCGATCTCCAACGTTATCCCAAGATTCTCCAGCAATAAGGCTCCCAACGCCATGATCGATCAAGCCCGCCAGACGGCCACGCTCGGCACCCTCACCCAGGCACTGGGCAAGGAGACCGTCGATACCAGCCCGCAGACCCTGGCCCGCTATGCTGCCCCGGGGATGGTACCGGCAGGCGTGGTGCTTCCGGCCGATGAAGCCCAGCTCGCCAGGGTGCTGGAAGCCGCGCGCACCAGCGGCGGTGTGGTCCAGACGGTCTGCAACGGCGCCTACGGACTTGAAAAAGCCGTACAGGACAAGGTGATCGTGCTTGACCTGCAGAAGATGAACAAGGTCCTCGAGGTCAATGACGAACTGGCCACCTGCCTGGTCGAACCGGGCGTCACCTTCCGCCAGCTCGATGCCCACATCAAGGAAAAGGGGATTAAGCTGTGGGTCGACTTTCCCGGCAATCCCGATGAAAGCGTGGCCGCCAGTTTCATCAACCGGCGCCCCGGCTACACCCCCTATTCCGATCACTTCCTGATGCAGTGCGGGCTCGAGGTGATGCTGGCTGATGGCAAGATGGTGCGAACCGGCATGGGTGCCATGCCCAAGAGCACCTGCTGGCAGCTGTTCAAGTTCGGCTATGGCCCGTGGGTTGATGGGCTGTTCACCCAGTCCGATTTCGGGGTGGTGACCAAGGTCGGGATGTGGATGATGCCGCAGCCTCCGGCGCACCAGACCTTCATGGTCGCGGTTCCCAAAGAGGACGATCTTGGCCCATTGCTGGATGTGCTCGGGCCACTCAAGCTCAACATGGTGGTGGCCAATGGCGTCGCGGTGGGCAATGCGCTTCACGAAGCGGCCCTGCTCGGCAAGCGTCGCGCCGACTTTGAAGGCCAGGGGCCGATGGCGGCGAGCGCGGTCAAAGCCGCGGGCGAATCACTCGGCCTTGGCTACTGGAACCTCTACGGCTCGCTCTATGGGTTGCCAGACAACGTCGCGATCCTGTGGGACATGGTCAAGGGCGCGTTTTCGTCGATCAGCGGCGCCAGGGTCATCGTCGATGGCAAGGGCGTGGATCCCAAGCTGTGGGCATGGCGGATGGGCTCGATGACCGGCGTCGTGACCGATCCCCCGGCCAGGACCGCGGGCTGGAGCGGCGACATGGCGCTTACGGTCAACCCGGTCAGCCCTGTGGATGGCGAGGAAGCCGTCAAGCTTTATGAACTGTCGCGCGATATCTGTGCCAAGAACGGCTTCGACTTCGTTGGCGAAACCACCGCGATCTGGCGTTCGGCCAACCATCGCCAGGTACTGTCCCATGCCGCCGGGAAGGGCGAGGATGCGGCACGGGCCAAGAATTGCGCCGAAGCCCTGATCGCCGCGCAGGCCGAGGCCGGCTTCGGCCAGATCCTGACCGACCCCGGGCTGGGGGCGGCGGTTGCCAAGACCTATGAAAAGGGTGGCCGCTCGGCCCTGCATGCGCGGGTCAAGCAGGCGCTCGATCCCAACTCGATCTTTGCCTCGGTCTGAGCCGATGCGTCGCCATGCCTGCGGAGGTACAATGAACAAGCTCCTCGTCCTTTCGTTCCTCGCCACTCTTGGCGCCTGTTCGTCCAAGCAAGGAGAAGTGGTCGCGGATGGCGCGGAGAATTATGAGCGTTACTGCGCAGGTTGCCACAACCCCGGCCCGGGCCACGGTGGCACCATGCTGCTGGCCGAAAAAGGTGCTCCGGTGCCTTCGCTCATCGGTCGCAAGGACTTAGATTACGATTACCTACATTCGGTCGTTCGCCAGGGCCTGATCGAAATGCCGCCGTTCCGCCCGACCGAATTGTCGGACACGGAAATCAAGCAGATCTACGATCACATCATGGCGCAGAAGCTTCCCCCCGCGAAGGCTCAACCCGCCAAAAACAAAACACCGTAAACTTAAATCAAAATGGGCGAGAAAGATCAACAGGGTTCCTATGGCTGAACTTGGTGCGACGCCAAAGGAGTATGCGGATAGCCAGTCGCCATATTGAGGACGCACCTTGTGTTGGATAGTCGTCGTTATCTATGGCTACGACGCGCAATTTATCGCTTGATTGCACTGGTGTTCGGTTCCGCTTCGCTGCTCGACAAAAGCGCTTTTGGCCCAGTTTTCCTCGCTGGCCCGGTTGGCCTTATGCTCGGCAGGGTAGCCTTCGGGGGAATTTCAGCTCGCTACAACCGCATGCGGGTATTTGCGTGGATTGTTTCACTTTCGGAATTTGTCCAACTCACAAGGTTCGCGGTAACGCTTGAAGAACTCCTCGCCATTACTGCATCTGAACCGAATGATATCATATGACGAGTGGAATTTATGATCGAGATGGCACGGTTTGATTGGAGCGATCCCTTCAACTTTGACGATCAACTGACTGAAGAAGAACGAATGGTGCGTGATGCGGCTCATGGCTTCGCGCAAGGCGAACTTCAGCCCCGGGTCATCAATGCCTTCCGCGAAGAGCTGGATGCAGCAGAGTTGTTTCCACTCATGGGACAAGCCGGCTTGCTTGGAGCGACGATCCCACAGTCTTATGGCGGTGCTGGAGCTGGCTATGTCTCCTACGGTCTGATCGCGCGCGAGATTGAGCGCGTGGATTCGGGCTATCGTTCAATGGCATCGGTGCAAAGCTCGCTCGTCATGTATCCGATTTTTGCTTTCGGCTCGGAGGAACAGCGGTTTAAATATCTGCCTGGCCTAGCCGCAGGCTCGCTGATCGGCTGCTTCGGCCTGACAGAACCTGATGCGGGATCTGATCCTGCGGGCATGCGCACAATCGCGAAGAGGATTGATGGTGGCTATGTCCTTTCCGGCATCAAAACATGGATTTCGAATGCTCCTTTCGCCGACGTCTTTGTCGTCTGGGCAAAGAGCGAAGCACATGATGGGGCCATTTGCGGCTTCGTGCTTGAAAAGGGCCTGAAGGGGCTTTCCGCTCCCAAGATCAAGGGCAAGCTCAGCCTGCGCGCCTCGACCACCGGCATGATCGTGATGGATGAGGTTGAGGTTGACCAAGAAGCCTTGCTCCCCGGGGTCCAGGGTCTCAAGGGCCCCTTCGATTGCCTAAACCGCGCACGCTATGGGATCAGTTGGGGAGCGCTCGGCGCAGCAGAATATTGCATGCACGCAGCCCGCCAATATGGGCTTGATCGGCACCAGTTTGGAAAGCCGCTTGCCTCCAACCAACTCTATCAAAAGAAGCTCGCCGATATGCAAACAGACATTGCGCTAGGGTTGCAAGCCTCATTGCGTGTCGGCCGCCTAATGGATGAAGGCAGGTTCGCGCCGGAGATGGTCTCTCTCGTCAAGCGTAACAATGTCGGAAAATCGCTTGATATTGCGCGCCATGCCCGAGATATGCACGGCGGTAATGGCATCAGCGATGAATATCAAGTCATGCGGCACATGGTGAATCTGGAAACCGTCAACACCTATGAAGGCACGCACGATGTGCACGCGCTCATCCTTGGTCGAGCACTCACTGGCATTGCCGCATTCTAGGGCAGGCCACCTTTCTTCTTCAGTGTTGCGCTGCCTGGTCGCAGCAACAATCGTTGTGTCGAGTGAGCGGAAACGACGGAGCGTGGTGGCCGCCTCAATAGCTTCGCGGTAGTTTCAGGACATGCTCTGCGATGAATGACAATATGAGATTGGTCGAAACAGGTGCCACCTGATAAAGGCGGGCCTCTCGAAATTTCCGTTCGATGTCGTATTCCTCAGCAAAGCCATATCCGCCATATGTCTGGATGCAGGCGTTGCCCGCTTCGACTGCTACGTCCGCGGCAAGCATTTTTGCCATGTTCGCCTCGGGTCCATGTTCAAGCCCCGCTTCGTAAAGGCGCGCGGCCTCATGGACCATGAGCTCGGCAGCGCGCATATTTGCGTGGGCTCGCGCGATCGGGAAAGAGACGCCCTGATTCATGCCAATGGGGCGATCGAAAACCACCCGTTGATTGGCATAAGCAATGGATTTTCGGGTAAACCATTTTGCATCACCGACGCATTCGGCAGCAATAAGAACTCTTTCCGCATTCATGCCCGAAAGGATGCAATGAAAGCCCTTGCCTTCTTTGCCTAAGAGATTGGCGACCGGGATGCGCATCCTGTCGAAGAAAAGTTCCGTCGTGGCATGGTTCATCATGGTGCGGATAGGCCGGATCGTTAGCGAACCCGCGGTGCGAGCCTGATTCATATCGACGATGAATATGGAAAGACCGTCGGTTTTCTTCGAAACTTGATCGCGCGGCGAAGTCCGCGCTAGCAGCAGCATGAGATCGCTGTGTTCGGCGCGACTGGTCCAGATTTTCTGGCCGCTCACCACAAAATAGTCCCCATCGCGAACTGCCGTCGTCCTTAACGCAGTGGTATCGGAGCCGCTTCCCGGCTCGGTTACGCCGAAAGCCTGCAAGCGCAGTGCGCCGCTTGCGATCGCGGGAAGATAAAGGCGCTTTTGCTCATCCGATCCATGTCTGAGGATGATGGCCATGTTATACATCTGGGCATGGCATGCCGCTCCGTTGCAACCCATCGCTTGAATCGTCTCAAGGATGGCAACTGCAGCCGAAAGGCCCAGACCTGATCCGCCATATTCCTCGGGTATGAGCACCGAAAGATAGCCAGCGCTCGTCAACGCATCCACAAAGGAGGTCGGATATTCGCGATCAGCGTCGAGCTTGCGCCAATATTCACCCGGGAACTTTTCACACAGCCGGCGCACGCCGTCGCGGATTTCGTGAAAGTGTTGAGGTTCGAAAGGACTAAGAAACTGCATCGCCCTCATCCTGAGAGATTGTGAAAAACCCTTGATCTGCAACGATGACGTCGCGCTCGAGCACCGATGCCCGAAAAGCGCCATTATTCCAGATTTCGGTTCTGATGGTTTCACCAGGGAACACCGGCGCGGCGAAACGCAGTTGCACTGCGCGCAGGCGCTCGGCCTGGTAGCCAAGTCGCCCGCGGAGGATGGCGTGAACGATGATGCCCATCGTGCCCAAGCCGTGCAATATCGGCATCCTGTACCCGGCGCGCGCCGCGATTGCGGGATCGCTGTGCAGCGGGTTGAGATCTCCATTGAGACGATAGATCAGGGCCTGTTCGGGACCGGTCGTCAGGTCAATGACAAGACCGGCATTGCCTTCCGCCACGGGTACCGGCGAACTTCGCGGTGCTTCGCCTTCCCCTCCGAACCCGCCGCCGCCGCGAATGAAGATCGTACGTTCAAGACAGGCAAAGCAGGTGCCGCGATCATCGCGGATATTGGTTTCGGTGAATATCAACGCGGCCTTGCCCGCGCCTTTGTCGACAATGTGGGTGACGCGGGTTGTGCTTTCGACTTCGCCAGTTGCCGGAACCGGGCCAAGCAGTACCATGGATTGGCCGGCATGCAGGACGGAAACCGGATCTACACCAGAATCAGGGTGCCCCAGCCAGAACCCGGGACTCGCGAGAACGAGCGCCATGCCGGGCATGGCAACCGGTCCACGAAGGGGATCCACGAATGGCAGCTGCGCGAGGTCGGTAGGATCTCGCCCCATCCCGATCGATAAGGCGTAAAATGCAGCATCGCGTGGAGTGACGGTCTGACGAACCGCAGGAATACGAAAGTTGAGCAATTTTTGCGGATCGATTGTCACTTTCAATTTCCCTGGAAGGTGGTCAAAGGGTGGCGCTGGCAACCATGATCGGACGGCCATCGCGCGCATGGGCGACGAACTGAACACTATTGCCGTTCGCGCGAAGCGCCAAATGCAGTTCCTCGCCGCAGATCGCGGCAGACACCGCTCGGCAATCGAAGCACCGAAGCGCATTGTCGCCGAAGTGCTGCTGGGCGAGTTCCAGCAGCAGTGTCGCCGTCAACGGACCGTGAACGACGAGGCCGCGATACCCCTCGATTTCGCAGGTGTAGGCCCGATCATAATGAATCCGGTGACTGTTGAAGGTCAGCGCCGAAAATCGGAACAGCAAGGTTTCGGAGGGGACCAGCGCGCGGTGCGCAACCCATCGGGATCCGTCGAAGATCATGTCAGACGGCCTTGGCAGCTCTGCGGTGCCCAAAGGCATGGGATCCCGATAAACGATCGCTTGGGTTTCGCGAACGGAGAGTTCGCCTTCGCAGCGGGTTTCTTGTGCTATCTCGACGAAAACAAGCTTGCCGGTCGCCCCTTGCTTTTCGGCGATGGAATTGATCCGCGATCTGCGCTGCACCTTCTGACCGATGAGCAACGGCGAAAGAAATTCGATCTTGCTCGATGCCCACATCCGGCGCGACTGAGGAAGTGGTGGCATGAAGCTGCTTTCGCCGCCGCGCACCGGATGGCCATCCACGCTCAATGCCGCTGTTGGCGCGTCTGGCAGGCAAAGGCACCAATGATAGCCTTGCGGCACGCTGCCATCTGCCGGCGCAACGCGGTCGAAAGTCGCCAGCCACCGTCTTGCGGCAGCGAGTTCCAGATAGTCGTGACGCAATTCTTCACGACCGATCCAGCTTTGCCATTGTTCGTCTGGCTGGGTGGTCATAAATCATCTCCGGTCAGGCCGCGGGCAATCACCTGAGCCTGAATTTCCGCAGCGCCCTCGAAAATGTTGAGGATGCGCGCATCGCAAAGGATGCGACTGATCTCGTATTCAAGGGCATAACCATTGGCGCCGTGGATCTGCAGCGCAGCGTCGGCGTTCGACCAGGCGGCGCGAGCGGCAAGCAACTTTGCCATGCCGGCCTCAATATCGCAGCGCTTTTCCGAATCCCTGGCTCGCGCGGCAGCATAGCAGAGTTCACGCGCCATCACAAAATCGACAAGGCTCATCGCCAGCTTGTCCGACACGCGCGGAAACCCGACGATGGCCCTGCCGAATTGCTTGCGAACCAAGGCATAGTCGAGGCCCAGTTCGAGGGCCCGCCGCGCGACGCCGACTGCCCGCGCGGCGGTCTGGATGCGTGCGCCCTCGAAGGTACGCATGAGCTGCTTGAACCCTTTCCCCTCCTCGCCGCCCAGCAGGGCGTCTGCCGGCGCGGTCATGGCATCGAACTGCAGGGCATATTCGCGCATCCCGCGATAACCGGGGACCTCGATCTCGCTTCCGGTCATGCCAGGGGCTGGGAAACCGTCATCGCTCGTGCCCCGAGGCTTGGGCACCAGCAACATCGACAGCCCGGCGTAACCCTTGGCTTCAGGTAATGTTCGCACGAGCATCGTCATCAGATCTGATCGGCTGGCATGGGTAATCCAGTTTTTCGCCCCGTTGATGACCCAGTGATCGCCGTCGTGCCGTGCGCGGGTTTGAATGGAGCCAAGATCCGATCCGGTGTCGGGTTCGGTGAAGGCTGCTGACGGCAAAACCTCGCCGCTCGCGATCCTGGGCAGCCACCAGGCCTTTTGCGCTTCGGTGCCGTTCAAGCCGATCAGTTCGCCGGCGATTTCGGACCGCGTGCCAAGCGAACCCGCGCCAATCCAGCCGCGCGACAATTCCTCGGTTATGATGCACATCATTAGCTTGCCAAGGCCAAGACCCCCATAGATTTCGGGTATGCAGACTCCGAATGTACCGAGATCGGCCATGGCCTGAATCACTGCCTCGGGGATCAGGTCATTCGCCAGATGCCATCCGTGCGCCTGAGGCACGATGACAGCATTGGTGAAGCGACGGTATTGCTCGCGGATCGTGTCGGCTTCGGCATCATCGAGCGACTCGCTTGGCCATTGCCCCTGGGCCAGGGCTGCGGCCACTTCGCCTCTGGTTGCCGCATAGTCCACATCGAGCAGGTCCGCGCACCGGTCGAAAAGCGTGCGGGCAGCGCTGCCAAGTCCGAGGTCGCCGGGGCGGAAGATTTCGTTCTGGCCCATCGGCAGGCCGCCACCGATCTGGCCAATGCATTCAGCGAAGGCCAGAATGGCGATCCTGGCGTCAAGATCATTCTTGCTGCCCCTGGCCTCGGACCATTCGAGCACCGCTTCCAGCGCAGCCACAAGCGTGGCCACCCAGGCATAGCCGTGCGCGGCCCGCTGCTCCTCATCAATCCTTCCGGACACCAAGCGCGCGCCCAACGCTGCCTTGACCGAGGCGCGATAGTCTCTCGCGGCGTTCAGGGCCTGGCGCAGATCAGCCACCTTCAGGCCGCGCGCTCGAAGATTGCGGCGATGCCTTGTCCGCCGCCGATGCACATCGTCTCAAGACCGTAGCGGCCTTTCGTGCGCACAAGTTCGCGGGTAAGGTTGGCAAGAATACGACCACCGGTTGCACCGATCGGGTGGCCAAGCGATATACCCGAACCATTGACATTGAGGATTTCGTTCCGGCCGTCGTCATCCGACCAGCCCCATCCTTTCAGAACCGCCAGGACTTGCGGTGCGAAGGCTTCGTTCAGCTCAACCAGATCAATATCGCCCCAGCCAAGGCCGCTGCGGGCGAACAAGCGTTGCACTGCAGGAACGGGACCAATTCCCATGCGACTGGGATCACAGCCCGCCGCGGCCGAGCTATGATAAAAGGCGATCGGTTCCACCCCCAGCTCGTCGAGTTTGTCTTCGGCCACCACTAGGCAAGCTGCAGCGGCGTCGTTCTGCTGACTGGCGTTGCCAGCGGTTACGACGCCGCCCTCAATCGCCTTCAGCGCGCCGAGCGAAGCCATCGTCGCGTCGCCGCGATAACCTTCATCGTGTGCGAAGATGGCAGGCGCGCCCTTTCTTTGCGGCACCACGACCGGCACGATTTCGTCGTCGAACATTCCATTCGCCCAGGCAGCCGCGGCCCGCTGGTGGCTGCGCACGGCATAGGCATCTGCCTGTTCCCGGCTGATGTCATAATCCCTGGCAAGATTTTCGGCCGTTTCGATCATGCCGGAAATAACACCAAAACGCTCCGTCGGCTGAGACATAAGGCGTCCGCGCGTCAACCTGTCGTGAAGGGTGATATTGCCGGAACGCTTGCCCCCGCGAAGGTCGGTTGAATAATGTTCGACGTTGGACATTGATTCGACCCCGCCGGCGACAACAACGTCGGACATCCCCGTCTGCACCATCATCGCGGCGTTGACGATCGCCTGCAGCCCCGAACCGCAGCGCCGGTCGAGCTGATAGCCGGGGACTTCAAGCGGCAGGTCGGCAGCCAGCCATGACCAGTGGCCGATGGCCGGCGCCTCGCCGTTGCCATATCCCTGACTGAACACGACATCGTCAACCCGGGCGGGATCGATCTTCGTGCGCTCGATCAGGGCCTTGAGGATGACTGCGCCAAGCTCGCCTGCAGTCATCGGCGAAAGAGAGCCGCCAAACTTGCCCACCGCAGTGCGGATCGGCATGACAATGGCTGCGCGACGAAGGGTCATTTCGGGTCTCCACTCGCTATGTTGCCCACAATACCTGCGTCGATCAGGCGGCCGATTTCGGCGGCAGGCAGCGAGAGCAGATCCGCCAGGACTTCTTCGGTATGCTGGCCATTGTACGGCGCGGGACAAGGCTCCCGACGGTGCATTTGAGGAACGGTGGCGAATGTGCCCGCGGCGGGATAGTCGAAGCCGCTGGGATTTGGCACCGTCCCGAAAATCGGATTATTCGCTACCAGCGCTGGATCGTGAACCGCATCAAGCATCCTGCGATAGGGCGAAAAGACGATTCCCCCCGCAGCGAAGGCAGTGGACAGATCGGCGTAATCACGCGAACGGATTGCCCGTTCAAACAAGGGATAGAGCATGTCACGCAAGGTATATCGGAGGCCGTCATCGTGTTCGAAAGAAACACCGCGCTCTTGTTCGATGGCCGCAACATCTTCGGAAAGGCCCAGCGCTACCAGCAAATTGGCCCACTGGCGATGCGTGGCAACGACAATCATTATCCGCACCCCGTCACGCGTGGTGAAGTCGCGACCGAACAAGCCATAAACTGCATTGCCAAGGCGCGGACGATCCCGGCCCGTATAGAGCATTTCTGCAAGTCCACCGAGGTTTGCGACCGTGCCGATCGCCACGTCTGACAACGGCAGCCGGATCTCGCATCCTTCGCCACTTGTGCTTCGCCACTGCATCGCGGCAAGCATGGCGAATGCTCCGTATGCGCCGGAAATGAGATCCCACGCGGGCAGGACATGATTGACCGGATCGGGGCCGGTTCCAGTCAGCATAGGGTATCCCACGGCATTGTTTATGGTGTAATCGAGCGCGGGCGAGCCATCGGCCCACCCCATTATCCGCAAGGTGACAAGATCCGGACACCCCTGCGCGAGGAGGGCATGGGACAGGAAACCATCCACCGGAAAATTGGTGATGAGCTGGCCGGTTGCCCTCACCAGTTCCTGCACTATTTCACGCCCCTCAGGCCTGCGAAGATCAACCGCGACTGACTTTTTTGCACGATTGAGATTCTCCCAATAGAGCGAGTCGTTCGCCTCCGTCACAGGCCAGCGCCGGTAATCGGGGCCGCCGCCAGTGTGGTCGACACGTATCACCTGTGCGCCAAATTGCGCGCAATAAAGGCCCGCCGTGGGAGAGGCGACGAATGACGATGCCTCAATGATCGATAGGCCATCGAGAAAACTATACATGGCGTTTGATCCGGCCCGCAGGCGAATTGGCCACGCGCCAGGGCGGGGCGGAATGAAACCCTTGGCCGCCCATGGTGCAGCCTGCGGATGAAGTGCAACCCACGAAGGTCAATTCGCCGCCGCAAATTCGCGCAGCATGTGCTTAGCAATCTGGAGTTGCAGGATCTGGGTCGTGCCTTCATAAATCCGATATATGCGCGCATCGCGGAAGAAACGTTCGGCATCGTATTCGGCAAGATAGCCGGCACCGCCGTGGATCTGGACGCAGGCATCAACCACCCGGCCGCACATTTCCGTCGCGAAAACCTTGAACGCCGCTGCTTTGCGCAAGATGTTCTCGCCTGCGTCGGCGCGCCGGGTGACATCGTCCATCATGCATTCGGCGGCATAGATTTCGATCTCGCTCTGGGCGAGCATCTGCTGGATCAACTGGAAGTTGGCAATCGGCTCGCCGAATGCCTTGCGCTCGGTCGCGTATCGGATGGCGCTGTCCAGCGCCCGGCGGGCATAAGCGGTCGCTGCGGCGCCCACCGACATCCTGCCGTTGTCGAGGCTCATCATCGCTAATGCAAAGCCCTTGCCAAGTTCGCCGCCGAGCAGAGCCTCGCTGCCAACGTGGACATCTTCCAGCACGATATCGGCGATATGGCTACCAGACTGGCCCATCTTCCTGTCCGACTTGCAGATCGTCACGCCGGGTATGTCAAGAGGGACGATAAATGCCGATATATGGGCGTTCTTGGGCAGATTTTCCGTGGCCGTCCGCGCCATGATCAGTCCTACCTTCGCAAAGGGCGAGTTGGTAATATATCGCTTGGTGCCATTGAGAAGCCAGCCGTCGGCGGTCGGCACCGCAGTTGTCTGCAGACCCGCCGCATCTGATCCCGAACCGGGTTCGGTCAGGCCGAAAGCGGCGATTTCACCCGCAGCAATGCGCGGCAGCCATGCAGCCTTCTGCGCTTCTGTTCCACCATTCTTGAAGGCTGAGGCGAACATGCCGACATTGATCGAGATGATCGAGCGGAATGCCGGCATCGCATAACTTAGCGTGTGCATGGTGCGGATATACTGGCTGATGTTCATGTCGGCGCCGCCATGCTCTTCCGGTATGGTCAATCCAAACAGACCCATGTCGCGCATCGCTTCGAGGACGTTTTCGGGGATGAGGTCGGTTTCAATAATTTTGCGCTCGACAGGAATGAGCCGGTCGCGCACGAAGCGTTCAAGCTGTATCAAGAATTGTTCGAAGACTTCTGTATTCATGCCGGCGTTGCTCATCGGTTACCTGTCAGATTGGATCATAAGGAAAGACATGCGCCGAGACTTCATCGGCGCGCGCGAAGCTGTTGCGAAACGAAGGTACAAGCTCGTGGGCAATTGCCTCCGGCGTCCAGCCTTCGACCTTGGTCATCGACCGGATCGGCCGGGGCTTGCAAAACAGGGCGATTTCATTCTTGCGAACCGCGAAAATCTGGTTCGTCACGTCCTTGGACAGGTCGGATGCCAGATAGGCAACCAACGGCGCGATCTTGTCTGCCGACATGGATTGCAACCGTTGGACACGTTCGTGTTCGGCAGGCGTTGTCGCGGGAATTGACGAGGTCATGCGGCTCCACGCAAAAGGCGCGATGCAGTTCGAGCGGACGCCAACCCGCGCCATGTCGAGCGCAATAGACTGCGAAAGCGCGACGACGGCCAACTTTGCCGCCGAATAGTTCGCCTGCCCGATGTTGCCGATCAGACCGCTCGTCGAAGTGAAATGAACGAAACTGCCCGCCTTCTGTTCACGAAAATAGGGCGTGGCGGCCTTGGAAACGTTGAAGACACCAGTAAGATTGACCGCGATGACGCTGGTCCAGTCCGCGTGACTCATCTTGTGCCAGATGCTGTCTCGCAGGATGCCTGCATTGTTCACGACCGCATCAATTCGGCCAAATTTCCGTACCGCATCCTCGATAATGCTCTGCGCCTCCGCCGGATCTGCAACATTACCGAAGTTGGCAGCCGCTTTGCCCCCGGCAGCGATGATGTCGTTGGCGGTGTTCTGAGCGAATGCGGTATCGCCGCCGTTGCCCGCCTGCGCCACGCCAGGATCGTTGACGATAATTGCCGCCCCCTGCGCGGCGCAATACAACGCCAGTTGGCGACCTATTCCGCGCCCGGCACCAGTGATCGCGACAACTGATCCATCCAGGCACCGATCCATATCCCGTTCCTCAAATGCAATTAGCCCGACAGGCAGGACTGGCTCAATGCCAGGCCCTGGCAACAAGCTCACCCAGTTCCTCTGCCACTCCGCCAGATGTGCTCGCCAAGGTACAATAGTTGGCGAAGCTTGCCTGGACTGCTGCTTCGGACGACTCGGCACGGGTCAACTGGTCCAGGTCCAGCCCAGTGAGCATTTGGGACTGGACCAGACGTTCACCATGCAACTCTGCCGTCTTCAGCGCCGCATAGGCTGCGGCGTTAATTTCCGACTCAGGCGTACCTTGGCACCACTGCTTCATCCAGCGCCGCACCGAACGGACCGGTTGCACGAAGCGTTCATTCGCAGTTGCTGCCGAGTGCTGCGCGGCCTCGATGTCCGAAACAGCGAGAATGGTGCTACGCGCCCCTGCCAACCAAAGGCAAAGCAACACCGTGTTGACGTCACAACCATGCTGGTCCTGCAAGGCAAGGCAGGAAGCTGCCACACCCGGCTTGGCATAAATGTGTAAAGAATAGTCCCATAACGCCGCCGCGTGCTGCTCCACCTGAACTGAAGCTCCATCACCCACTGGCGGCACGACCGGGCCTTGGTCCGACCGTGCCGAAGTACCCAATCGCGGACCTTGGTGAAAATGCTGACCAGACATGCAACGAGGCCAACCGCCTAGAACGTGCGGGCGCCGAAATGGATTTCCATCATCGGACGCATGACATCCCACCGTTCCAGCTGCGACCAGTGGCCCGAACGGTCGAGAACGTACAGCTCGGCATGCTTGAGATGCTGGATCAGGTAGAGGCTGGTGTCGAGCGGCACCACCCGGTCCTGGCGGCCATGGAAGATCAGCACTTCGTGCGGCATTTTGCCCAGCAGTTCGGGCGGCATGTTGAGCGTCTCAATGCCGTTCTTCATCGAATCGATCATCTTGACCGCGGTCTTCATGATTCCCGGATCGGTGGCGATCTTGTAACGGTTCTCGACGATTTCCTCCATGCCTTCGAACTTCTCTGCATCGTAGGCGAAGCTGTGCATCACCTGGCGATAGCGAGAGTAACGCGGGTCCGAATAGAACGAGAGCAGGCGGATCAATTCCGGGGTGCGCGGGCCGGGCGCCCCGATCGACCCCATCAAGACCACTTTGTCGATCTTGTCGGGTTCTTCGCTCATCATCTGCAGGGTCAGCGCGCCGCCCATCGAATTGCCAACAACGTGGGCCTTCTTGACGCCCAGTGCGTCAAGCAAGCCGAAGCACTGATCGACCCGCGTGCCGATCCAGCCCATCACGCTGTCAGGCCACGGATCGGGAATCACCGACTGGCCGAAACCGATCAGGTCGGGCGCGATCACGAAGAAGTTTTCGGCAAGGTCCGGTATCAGGTGATACCAGTTGGATGCGGCATGTGCGCCCGGACCCGCACCGTGAAGCAGCAGAATTGCCGGCTTGGACGGATCGCCCGCCAAGAGGGTGTGCGAGGTCAAGCCCCGGCCCGTGATCTTTTCTTCCCTGATAACCCCTTCAACAGCCATGACATTCTCCCATGTGATCCTGACGAAATATTCGCGCGACTCCTCGCCGGAGTTCACAGTCAATTTTGCCGGAGCCTAAGATATCGTTTGACATTGTGCAATGAGTTTTCTCAAGTGTTACGCATTGGGAGCAGAACACATGACAGGCGAGACATTCGACGGTCGACTGGTCGCGCAATTGGCGCAGGAACTCGACCATGCCGAGCAGACCCGTGAACGGATCCGGCCGTTCTCCGTGCGCTTCCCCGGCATGCGGATCGAGGATGCCTACCGAATCAACCAGGCCTGGGTCGATCTCAAGCTGGCGCGGGGGCGGACTGTGTATGGCCACAAGATCGGCCTGACCTCGCGCGCGATGCAACAGGCAGCCGGGATCACCGAACCCGATTACGGCACCTTGCTGGATGACATGGTGTTCGAACAGGGCAGCGACGTTCCGGCCGCGCGGTTCATCACGCCCAAGGTCGAGGTCGAGTTGGCCTTTGTGCTCGGGCGCCGCCTGGAAGGAGCACAGACGACGATTTTCGATGTCCTGAGCGCCACCGACTATGTGGTTCCGGCAATCGAAATCATCGACACACGGGTGCATCCCAAGGATGCCGAAACCGGGGCCGCGCGCAAGGTCCTGGACACGATCAGCGACAATGCCGCCAATGCCGGAATCATTGTCGGCGGTCTGCCGGCGAAACCCGACGGGCTCGACCTGCGCCGCATCGGCGCCCTGCTCAGCCGCAACGGGGTGATCGAGGAGACCGGCCTTGCGGCAGGGGTGCTCAACCATCCCGCCAACGGCGTCGCGTGGCTGGTAAGGCGGCTCGCGCCCTGGGGGCAAGGGCTAGAAGCCGGAGAAGTCGTGCTCGGCGGATCGTTCACGCGCCCGGTCGAAGCGGCGCCGGGCGATGTCTTCAATGCCGATTTCGGCGAGTTTGGTTCAATCGGGTTCCGGTTCGTTTAGGGGGCGAAAATGCAAACACCCGTCAACCGCTTCAAGGCGGCCTTGCGCGAAGGTCCGGTCCAGCTTGGCTTCTGGTTGGCCCTGGCCCATCCAGACATTGCCGAAATCTGCGCGGGCCATGGCTATGACTGGCTGCTGATCGATGGCGAACATGGCCCGCAGACCCTGCCCGGCATCGTCGCGCAGCTGCGTGCGATCGAGGCGACGCCGCCGTGTTCGGCGATCGTCCGGATTGCCGGCCACGATCCGGTAGCAATCAAGCAGGTTCTCGATCTTGGAGCGCAGACTCTGATGGTTCCGATGGTCGAAACCGCCGAACAGGCCCAGGCCATCGTAACTGCGTCCCGCTATCCGCCTGCAGGCGAACGCGGCCTCGGTGGCGCCCGTGCCGCGCGCTGGGGTGGCTATCCTGCCTATGTCGCAGAAGCCAATGCGCAGGTTTGCATCATCGCCCAGATCGAGACCGCGACCGCCGTCGACAATATTGAGGCGATCGCCGCAGTGGACGGGATCGACGCGCTGTTTCTTGGACCTGCGGACCTGGCCGCGACCGAAGGTTTGCTGGGCGGAAGCAGCTTCGATGCCCTGTTCAAGCTGACCGGCGAGGCGCTGGCGCGTATCGTGGCAACCGGCAAACCGGCTGGGATCCTTTCGCGCGACGAGCGGCTCGTCCAGCAGTTCCTCGATGGCGGTGCCCGCTTCATCGCCAACGGGATCGACAGCTTCACCTTGGCAAAAGGTGCAGGCGACGGGCTTCGCCGCTGGCGCGAACGCATCGCCGCGCTGGGCGGAGACTGACCATGGCGAAACCGTCCTGGCGGGCCGCGGTAACCGGCGATCCGTCCAAACCGCTCGATGGGGTGCGGGTGCTTGAGCTCGCCCGCATTCTGGCCGGCCCCTGGTGCGGGCAATTGCTGGCGGACCTGGGCGCCGAAGTGATCAAGATCGAGCGGCCCGGTGCGGGCGACGACACGCGGCATTGGGGGCCGCCGTTCGTCACCGCAGAAGACGGTACGAGTCTGGGCGCGGCCTATTTCCATTCGACCAATCGCGGCAAGCGCTCCTTCGCGATCGACATCGCCAGCGCGGAAGGCCAGGCCATCATCCGCGAGCTGGCGAACGGGGCCGACATCCTGATCGAAAACTACAAGGTCGGCGGGCTGGCGAAATACGGGCTTGACCATGCCGCGCTGTCCGAACTGAACCCGCGCCTGATTACTTGCTCGATCACCGGGTTCGGGCAGACCGGGCCTTATGCCCACCGCGCGGGCTACGATTTCATCGCCCAGGCCATGGGCGGCATGATGTCGATGACCGGCGAACCCGATCGCGAGCCACAGAAGGCGGGCATCGCGGTGGCCGACCTGTTCACGGGCATGTACAGCACTGTGGCGATTCTCGCCGCGCTCAACCGCCGGGACCGCACCGGCAGCGGCGCCCATATCGACATGGCGCTGCTCGATACCCAGGTGGCGGTCATGGCCAATCAGGCGATGAACTGGATGACTTCGGGCAAGGTCCCGCGCCGGTTCGGCAACGGTCATGCCAATCTGGCACCCTATCAAGCCTTCCCCACGCTTGACGGGCCCTTGGTGATTGCGGCGGGCAATGACAGCCAGTTCGCCAGCCTTTGCCGCATCCTCGAATGCTCGCTGCATGACGATCCGCGCTTCACCACCAACCCCGCACGGCTTGCGAACAGGTCCGAACTTATCGAAACCGTGGAGACGCTTACGGCCCGATGGAACCGGCAGGAACTGTTCAACGCGCTGGAGGACGCGGGCGTACCCGCCGGACCGATCAACGAGCTCGACGAAGTGTTCGCTGATCCGCATGTCGTTGCAAGGGGTCTGGCGGTAACCCCGGAAGGCTACAAGGGTGTCGCTAGCCCGATCGTGATAGACGGTGTGAGAATGGTTTCGGACCGACCGGCACCGGGCATACCTCAGCCCTTCAAGGTCGAATAAGTCCGGCGATCAGCCTTTCGTCCGTACCGCCACACTCGCTGCGAACAGTCTGCCCCCCTCGCTGAACAGTACCAGTAGAATAGTCACAGTCGCCACGCCAACGAGCGAATAGGCCAAAGGCAGTGGCGAACCGTCGTAGGCCTGACCGATCAAGGCACCCAGCCCAGCACCAAGTACCAACCGAAAGAAGGTCTGGACCGAGGCGGCAGCGCCAGCGAGCTTACCGAACGGCTGCAGTGAAATTGCGGTGAAATTGATGAATACCGTGATCAGCAGGCACATGTTCGCGGACATCAGCAAGACAAATTGCAACAAGGTCTCGCCCGGGCGCGATGCCAGATAGACCTGGCAGACCGAGACGATGAGGTAGCAGAGGATCGCGGCATGCCCAAGCCGCCGGGTTCCGAAACGGTGTACGATCGCAGAATTGGCAATGCTGGCCAGCATCATCGAGCCCGCCATCAAGCCAAAGATTACCGAATAGGCCCCGCCGGCCCCGAAATGTTCGCCGATCAATTGCTGCGAGCTGTTGATGAAGCCGAAGTGAGCGCCGAAAATCAGGGCCATGCCAATGACGTAACCGATCGACCGGCGGTTTGTCAGAACGAGGCGGATGTTACCGAACAATTCTCTGGCACCATGGGACTGCCGCCGGGAAAGCGGCAGCGTTTCTTCCATGCGGTAGAAATACCATGCTGACACTCCCATCGACAGCACGCCGATGACAATGAAGACGGCACGCCAGCCGAGCGTAGTAAAGATCACATAACCCAAACTTGGGGCAAGGGTCGGGACTGCCATAAACAGCATCGCGACAAAGGCTTGCAGCTTGGCCATGTCTTCGCCTTGATAGCGGTCGCGAATGATCGCCATAGGAAGGACGGTCAGGGCGGACGAGGCACAGCCAAGCAGCGCGCGGGCCGCCAGCAGGACGGAAAAGTCAGCCACGAAAGCACAAAGCAGATTGATCAGGGCGAACAGGCCCATGCAAACCAGCAGGACCGGCTTCCTCCCAAGCCGGTCGGAGATCGTCCCCGGGACGAGCGAAAACAGGCCGGAGCAGATCAGGAAGGTGCCGATGACCCATTGCCGCTGGTTTGAACCGCTTGCCCCCAGATCGTTTGCCATGACACCTAAGGCCGGAAGCAAAGTTGTAAACCCAAGTGACTGCAATGCCTGGATCATCGCCATCATGGCGATGAACTCCCGTTTGCCGATTGGCTCTTTATGGGTCAGCGACAACCTTCATACCTTCCGGATGGTCGGGCCTGGCAGCGCCCCCGCCATGAAGCCGGTCCACCAATATGGAGGCCAGTCCACTTCTGATGGAAAACCGCAGGAGCTATCCTTGCCAGCCGATCGCACGACTCGCTGCCATGGCCGCCGAACGGATCTTTTCGATCTTCGGCTTTGAATAAAAATGCTTTTCCTGAACTCGCGAGAGAACGCTCATCGTTGCAACAAGCCTGTTCCCGGAACCAAGCACAGGTACACTCAAGGCAGAGAGACCAGGCACAACCGTACCCTGTGTGGTCGCGTATCCCATCTCGCGCGCTTGGACTATCTGCCTTTCCAGTTCGTCGTCGGAAACCACCAGCCCGCTGGCGCGCTCCTGGGCGATGACGGGCCGAGTCAAAGCTCGTGAACAATGGGCCAAATACAGGATGCCGTTGGACGAAGCCTGCAAGGGCAAAACAGAGCCGACGTGCAAACTGGTAAACAGGGGCAGACCGCCATCGATCCAGCGAATCACCGTTGGCCCATAATTGCCCCAGACCGACAGCAACCCTGTCGTTTGCAGTTCTTCCAGCACGCTCGCCAGATTATCGCCAGCGATCCGTACCGGCTCCACCCGCGCCAGCGCGGCCATGCCAATACGAACTGAAAACTCACCTAGTGCATAGCGGCCATTCTGGACCTTCTGCTCGACCACGCCTGTATTGACAAAAGACAGCAGGTAACGGTGTGCCTGGCTGCGTGACAGACCCGATTTCTCGGCAACATCACGCAGATGTGCGCCATCCCTTGGGCAATCCATCAAGGCCCTGAGGACGCGAACACCAGTTTCCACGGACTGGATAGCCTTGCGCGGCGAATCATTCGCACTCAAATCTTTGGGAGGCAAGCGCTCGGTAGCCTGATGTTCCATTTCATCACCTTTCGCTGCAAGCTGGATAGCCTTGCGTGCATTCATTCGGTACTCCGATTACCAGCATTCCCCGGCCCGAAGTCCCCTTGGATGACGGGAAAAGAGTTGCATAATGTCCAACGAATAGTGTAGGCGGGAAAATTGTGCAAGGGTATGACCTCGGTCAATTACGACAAAGAGGCCAAGCGTCAACCCAACTAGGCGCTTCTAAACCAGTGAGAGGAAAGGAACCCGGGTAATGGCTGCAATCGCGTTTCCCAGATCGTCCGAAGAGCATTTCGAACAGCTGCGAAAGGCGCCCGTTCTCGCCCTGCCGACGGCTCTCCTGTTTGTCATTTCCATGGCAGGGATCGCAACGACCTGGTACCTGGCGCTGAACTCGATGCTTCCGCTTTGGGTCGGCGCAATCGCCAACGGACTGATCACCTATCTGCTCTTCAGCGTGATCCACGACGCCGCGCACAAGTCCTTGTCGAGTGTTTCCTGGATCAATGAAACGATCGGTGCGATCGGCCTTTTCTTCCTCTTCCCCTACGCCCCGATGGTACTGCTGCGCTGGGTCCACAACAAGCACCACACGCATACCAACGGCCCCAAAGACCCCGACCGGTTCGAGCATGAATCGCCCTGGTGGCAGGTTCCATTCCGCTGGACCTTCTTTGACGGTGCCTACATCTGGTATTTCATCAAGCATGGTCAGAACGTGCGCAAGAAACATGGCACCGAACTGGTCGTATTCTACTCGCTGCTCGCTCTGCTGTTCGTTGCGGCAATTTACTTCGGCTTCGGCTGGGAACTGTTCATGCTGTGGTTCGTGCCGTCACGGATCACGCTGTTCATCATCGCCATCGTCTTCGTCATCCTGCCACATCATCCCGCGATCATCGCGCAAGACGAAGACCCTTACATGGCGACAACCATGCGGTTCGGCTGGGAATGGTTGCTCAACCCGCTGCTGGTTTATCAGAATTACCACCTGATCCACCACCTCTGGCCGGAAATCCCGTTCTACCGGATGCACAAGGCCTATTACCTCAAATATGATGAAATCAACGCCAACCGCATCCCGCGCCAGAAGGCCTTCGCCCTGAAGCCCGAAAACTACGAAGAACACTTCGCCGTTCGCCGGGAACTCGACCAGGCGCAAGGCAAGGCAAGGCCTGCCTAACGAAATAACGGCCGGACCGTTCGGTATGGTCCGGCCGTACCTCCAGACCGGGAAACGCACTGATGGCCAAGCAACTTCACCTCGGCGCGTTCATGCGTCCGGTCAGCATTCACACCGGGGCATGGCGTTATCCCGGGGCGATCCGCGACGCGAACTTCAGCCTCAAAGCGATCCAGCGCTTCATCCGCAGCCTGGAAGCTGCCAAGTTCGATTATTTCTTCATGGCTGATCACCTCGGCGTGCTCAACCTGCCACGCCAGGCGCTGATGCGCAGCCACACTGTGACCTCGTTCGAGCCATTCACGTTGCTTTCCGCACTGGCCGGGGTGACTGAGCGAATCGGCCTCGTCGCAACGGCCTCGACCACTTACGAAGAGCCGTTCCATGTCGCGCGCCGCTTTGCCTCTCTCGATCACATCAGCGGCGGGCGGACCGGCTGGAACGTGGTGACCACTTCGAATCCGGACAGCAGCCGCAACTTCGGCCTAGAGACCCAGCCAGATCACGCCGCGCGCTATCACCGCGCCCGCGAGTTTCATGACGTGGTGACCGGGCTGTGGGACAGTTTCGCCGACGATGCCTTCGTTATGGACGCAGCAAAGGGCATCTATTTCGACCCCGCCCGGATGCGTGCGCTGAACCACAAGGGCGAGCATTTCTCGGTCACCGGGCCGCTTAACATCGCCCGTCCGGTTCAAGGCTGGCCGGTCATCTTCCAGGCCGGTGCCTCGGACCCGGGCCGCCAGCTCGCTGCCGAAACCGCCGAAGCCGTATTTGCTGCGGAATCGACGCTGGAAGGCAGCAAAGCCTATTACGACGACGTCAAAGGGCGGGCGGCGACGGTAGGACGCAATCCCAATCACATCAAGATCATGCCGGCCGTATTCCTGGTTGTTGGAGACACCGTCGAGGAAGCCCACGCGAAGCGCGCGAAACTGGACAGCCTGGTCCACTACGACAGCGGCATCCATTCACTGTCCGGCATGCTGGGTCACGACGTATCGAGCTTCGATCCCGATGGCCCCCTGCCCGACATCCCCGAATCCAACGCCAGCAAAAGTTCGCGGCGGTTCATGATCGAACTGGCTCAGGCGGAGAATCTGACGATCCGGCAACTCGCCGCCAAGGCCGGCAGCTATGGCGGGCTGGCCTTTGTCGGCACCGCCAAGACCATCGCCGATGAAATGCAGCACTGGCTTGAGCAGGGCGCCTGCGACGGCTTCACCACCATGTTCCCTTATCTGCCCGAAGGTCTGGAAGACTTCACCGGCAAGGTCGTGCCGGAACTGCAGGCGCGCGGCCTCTTCCGCACCGAATACGAAGGCGAAACGCTGCGCGACCATCTAGGCCTGCCGCGCCCGGACAACCGCTTCTTCGCCTAATGCGGTGAGCCGGTTTGTCATCATCGGCGCCGGGGCAATCGGCAGTTTCCTGAGCACGCGGTTGCACAACGCCGGGCATGAAGTTCTGCTGATCGCCCGAGGAGCGCGGCTCGAGGTCTTGCGAAACACGGGCGTGCTGCTGTCCGAAGGCGGGGCCGAGCGGCAAGTGCGTGTGCCGGTGTCCGCAGCATGCGATCCCGCAACGCCGCCGGATCATGCCATCCTGGCAACCAAGACGTTTCAGATCGAATCCGCGCTTGCCCTGCTCGAACCACTGCGCGGAAGCCGCTTCACGCTGCTGACGGTGCAGAATGGGGTCGAAGCACCCGGCATCGCCCAGGCCGCCCTGCCCCGCGCTGTCGTGCTTGGCGCACGCATGCACGGCTTCTTCGAGCTTGAAGACGGGATCGTGCGCCACACCGGCGTCCCCGCCACGCTGCTGGCCGGCCCGGTCGCCGATCGCGCAACCGACCCGGCTGCCGGACAGGCCTCGGCAATCCTTGCGGGCGACCTTATAGCCGCTGGGGTCCCCACCACTCTGACAGGCGACATGCGCCCAGCGTTGTGGGACAAGTTCCTGATGGCCGCGACGATCGGCGCGGTGGCCCCGGCGTTCGGCCTGAAGGTCGGTCAGGTGCTGGGCCATCCCCAGGCCAGCGCGCTTTTGCGCGAGGCCATGGCCGAGGTCGAACGGATCGCAGCGGCGTTGGGCATCGAATTGCCGCCCGATTGCATATACGAGAAGCTGGACTTCATCGGCCGCTTTCCACCCGACGTCACCAGTTCGCTGCAGCGCGATCTCGAAAGCGGCAGACCTTCGGAATTCGCTCACCTCACCGGCGCGATTCCTCGTTTCGCCCGGCAGGCAGGGCTGCCCTGCCCTGCGGCAGACGATGTTATTGCGCGGTTGCGCGCCCGTGGACTACGCCTTGACTGATCCGGCGGTTTCCCGCTCAACCGCGCGCACGGCAAACCAAGCGCCCGCGACAATCACTGCGTGCGCTACCAAGGTCGTCAACCCGACCCACAAAGCCTCACCGCTCCAGACAATGCTATAGATGTCCCAGGCCGAACCGACCAACTCGGTCAGCACGATCACCGGGACGAGCGCGCGGTAATGCATCGGGTCGCGAGCACCCCATAGTGCCACGACGCCGATCGCGGCCAACTGGACGCCGACGATCAGCCATGCGTCGAGCAACAGGCCGAACATCGGCGTCCCCTGCCCCAGCGCGATCCCAGGGTAGATCAACGGCAGCGCCCCGCCGTAGACCGGAGGCCAGAGCAGCACGAGATTGCAGAGATACCAGATCCCCACGGCGATCAGGAAAATGCGCAGAACCTTCATGGCGGCCTCCTCAGGCGATCGCGAAGATATCCGATGTGGCGCAGGCGATGCGCGCATCCTTGTGCGGCGCATAGTCTGGATCGTTCATGAAGGCGTCGATCGCCTCCATCGAAGGAAACCGGATCACCACGACATAGTCAGGTGCGGCTCCCTCGCCCTCATAACGGACGAACTCGTGCGAACGGCAGACCATTTCCCCGCCGTGCCGTCCGACCAGCGCCGGAACCGCGGCCATATAGTCTGCCACCCAGGCTTCGTCGTGCGACTTGATCGATCCGATGAAATAAGCAGCCATCACTCTGTTTCCTTTCGTCATGGCCAGGATCGCCAGCCTTCAGGCTAGAATCCCAGCAACTTGGTGCGGATTGCCTCTGCAAATCCGGCGGTTGTCCCGTTTCCGCCAAGATCGGGGGTCTTTTCAATATCAGGAGCAATGAGCGAGGCTTCGAGCGCGCGCATCACCAGCGCGGCGGCTTCGTCTTCGCCCAAGTGCTCCAACATCATGGCACCCGACCAGATCTGGCCGATCGGATTGGCGATGCCCTGCCCGGCGATGTCCGGGGCAGACCCGTGGACCGGCTCGAACATCGAAGGGAACCGCCGTTCGGGGTTGAGGTTAGCAGAAGGAGCCACAGCGATGGTGCCAGTGATTCCCGGCCCCAGATCGGAAAGGATATCACCAAAAAGGTTCGAACCAACCACCACATTGAACCGTTCGGGCGATATCACAAAGCGTGCGGCGAGAATATCGACATGATACTGATCGGCGGCAACATCGGGGTATTCGGCGCCGATCGCGGCAAAGCGCTCGTCCCAGAACGGCATCGAATGATAGAGTCCATTGGACTTCGTCGCGCTGGTCACATGCCTGCGCCCGCTCCGCCGAGCGAAGTCGAAGGCATAGCGCAGGATGCGGTCGGTGCCCCGGCGGGTGAAGATCGCCTGCTGGACGACGATTTCGTTCTCGCCGGTCCCGGTCCGACCGCCGATCTGGGAATATTCGCCTTCCGAGTTTTCGCGCACCACCCAGAAATCGATGTCGCCAGGAGCCTTGTCGCGCAGGGGCGAAGCGATGCCCGGCAGCAGCCGCACCGGACGCAGATTGACGTACTGCTCGAACTCGCGCCGGATCGGCAGCAGCAGCCCCCACAGCGAGATATGATCGGGTACCCCGGGAAAGCCGACCGCGCCGAGGAACACCGCATCATGATCGCGCAACCGGTCTAGCCCGTCATCGGGCATCATCTTGCCGGTTTTGAGGTAGGTCTGGCAGCTCCAGTCGAAGTGCCGGAATTCGAGCACGAAACCGCACTTGGCCGCTGCCGCCGTCAGCACCTCGATTGCGGCAGGCACCACCTCGCGGCCAATTCCATCTCCCGGAATGCTGGCGATAGAATAACGCCTCATGGTCAATCTTTCACTACAGATAGCTGTTCAAAGTCTTGAGCACCCGATAGGCGCTGAGGAAGGCTGGCGCAGGAACCTGCAGTTGCTCCGCTGCCGCCGCGAGCGGCCCCAGGACCTCGTCAACTTCCATCCGCCGGCCCGCTACGAGATCGTCATGCATCGAGGTGCGGACGGGACGGTTTTCCGGCTTGAATCTGGTGCCCATCGCCATGACACCGGACACTGCCTCTTCAAAGCCTTCACGGTCAATCTCGACCAATCTGGATACAGGCGCGAAATAGTTCTGCGGTTCGTAGCCAAGTGCCTTGTAGATCGCCAGCAGATCCTTGACGACGTGGACATAGTGTTCGGCGCCTTCGCGAACCGCCACACCATCCACAAAATCGAGCTTTGGAAGCGCGCCCAGCGTACTGGCGCTCCACGACGATGCTCCACCGACCTGAACCACTTTTTCCCAATGGACATGGACGATATCGGGAGTTGAGCGCGAACCCATGCCCGCAGCGTCGAGCGCTTCGGCCATGATCCGCGTGCGCTCGCTCTCCCCGCCTTCCAGCTCGCCGAAATAGGCGGTGACGGGAACCGCCATGTGATTGAGCGCCTTGCCCGGTTCGAGCAGGGTCGCCCCGTCCATGATCGAGCCGCCGATCACCTTGTCCTTGCCAAACGCGGCCTGGAGTTTGCCTTCCTTGCCCACGCCGTTCTGCAAAGTCAGCGCGCAAGCGGTGCGATCGACCAACACCTGCGCATCGTCCAGCGCCTGATCGGTACCCTTGGCCTTGGTCAGCAGGATGTAATAGTCGATGTCGCCTTCAACCTCCTCGGGCGTTTCGACCGCGAAGAGGTTTTCGCGCTGGACGAATTGCGCCCGCACACCCGAAATACTCAGGCCATCCCGGCGGATCGCCTCGACATGGGGCTTGCGCGCAATCAGCGTGACCTTGTGGCCGCCGCGCGCCAGGAATCCGCCGATGACCGAGCCTAGCCCGCCGGCGCCGTGGAAACAGAAATGCAATTGCTTGGACATGCTTTGGGATTCCCGTTGGTTCGGTTCAGGCAATGCCCAGTTCGACCAGCTTGGCCCTGATCTGCTCTTTCTTTTCCGGCGTCACATCAGCCACCGGCGGCAGGATCGGGCCAGCCTTGAGGCCAATCGCTTCGTACCAGGCCTTCACATTGGCAAGTGCGCTGGCATAGGTCGCGGTGCGGGCGATATCCCACAGGAAGTTGTCGTGATAGAATTCGCGGACTTCGCTGAGCTGATCGGAAGCGGCCCGCGCTTCCTCCCATTTTCCTTCATGCGCCAGGCGGATGTATTCCTTGGCGAAATGGCGCTTCTTGCCGTACAGCATGTAGGACAATTCACCCCAGCAAACGGTGCCGCCAAGACGCAGATCGTCGAGGAAGAAGTATTCGAATGGCTCCATCGTGTTGAAGCCTTCGGGCATTAGCTGGCGGATCTTGATTGTCTCGGCACGGCTCATGGCACCTTGTTTGACGCCGATCACGGTTTCGATATCGGCCAGGCGGCGCATCAGGTCCCAGCTCAGCACGGTGCCCGAAACCGGGGTCCGGTAGAGGCAGACGGCCAGATCGGTGTGGTCGGTCAGGAACTTGAACCAGGAATAGATTTCGTCGTCGCGCTTGAGCTGCACAACCGGGTTGATCACCTCAGCCCCGTTATACCCGAGCTTCTCGACGAACTGCATCTTCTCGATCGCGGTATAGACGCTTGGATCGAGCACGATGGTCCACAGATCGAGCCGCCCGGCATTCGCCTCGGCAACGATCTCGTGATAGCGAAACCAGTCTGACGCTGAGACGTTCCAGCATTCGGCGATGAACCCGCCGACGGCCAAGCCATCTACGCCCATTTCGACATATTTATCGATGTTGTAGCGGATACCGTCCACATCGAACTTGTAATCGGCGGTCATCGGGGTGATCGGACACTGATAGAAGCCCCTTACGGTCTTTGTTGCCCAGGCCTTGGCATCCTTACGATCATATTCCATTTTAGGTGCACCTCATCTCGATTTGGTTCAGAATTTCAGCTTGCATCGTCCGTTCATAGAGGCGCCAGCGCCGCCTGGGCCGCAGCCAGTCGGGCAATCGGCACCCGGAAAGGCGATGCGCTGACATAGTCCAACCCGATCTCCTCACAGAAGGCGATCGTGGCCGGATCGCCGCCGTGCTCGCCGCAGATCCCCAGTTTTAGGTCGGGCCGGGTTTCGCGCCCTTTGCGCGATGCCATTTCGATCAGCTTGCCGACCCCTTCGATATCGAGGGTGACGAACGGGTCCTTGGCGATAATGCCTTTTTCCACATAAGCACCCAGGAAACGCGCCGCATCGTCGCGGCTGATCCCCAGCGTAGTCTGGGTCAGATCATTGGTTCCGAACGAGAAGAATTCCCCGCTTGCAGCGATTTCGTCGGCAACCAGGGCTGCCCGCGGCAGCTCGATCATGGTGCCAACGCTAAAGGCGATCCGCTCGCCTTTTTCGGCGAACACGACTTCAGCGACCCTGTACAGGGTATCCTTCAGTGATTCCAGTTCATGCGGCAATCCGACCAGCGGGATCATGATTTCGGGACAGACCGCCATGCCCGCCTCGCCCGCGACTTCGAGCGCAGCCTCGAAAATCGCGCGAGCCTGCATTTCGTATATTTCGGGATAAACCACGCCCAGTCGGCAGCCTCGATGCCCCAGCATGGGGTTGGTTTCCGTCAATTCGATTGCGCGATGCCGAACCTGCTCCACGTCAATACCCATCGCTCGCGAAAGCTCGGTGAGTTCGCTATCCGTATGCGGCAGAAACTCGTGCAGCGGCGGATCGAGGAGGCGGATGGTGACTGGCAAGCCTTCCATGATCTCGAAGATCCGGCGGAAGTCGGCGCGCTGTTCGGGCAATAGCTGGTCGAGCGCGGAGCGTCGTTCCTTTTCGCTGTCGGCCAGGATCATCTGCCGCATGGCGAGGATCCGGCTTTCATCGAAGAACATGTGCTCGGTTCGGCAAAGCCCGACCCCTTCGGCCCCGAACCGGCGGGCCATTTCGCAATCGAGCGGGGTTTCCGCGTTGGTCCGAATCTTCAGGCGGCGATGCTTGTCAGCCCATGCCATCACCGTTGCGAAATCGCCCGAAAGATTGGGCAGGATCGTCGGCAGTTCGCCCAGGAACACTTCGCCGGTCGAACCGTCGATCGTGATGAATGCGCCCTCTTCGAGCCGCTGGCCGCCGATCTCGGCGACCCGCGCGACCGGGTCGATCTTGAGACTGGCGCTGCCCGCCACGCATGGCCGGCCCATACCCCGCGCGACCACGGCCGCGTGGCTGGTCATGCCGCCGCGCGCCGTCAGGATGCCGGTTGCGACGTGCATGCCATGGATGTCGTCAGGCGACGTTTCATGCCTGACGAGGATGACCTTCTCTCCCAATTCGGCCCACCGTGCCGCTGTTTCCGCATCGAATACCACACCTCCCGAGGCTGCCCCGGGCGAGGCAGGCAAACCCTTTCCGAGCAGCACCCGCGGGGCATTCGGATCGAGCGAGGGGTGAAGCAACTGGTCGAGCGAGGCCGGGTCGAGGCGGAGCAGCGCGGTCACTTCGTCGACCAGGCTCTCTTCGACCATGTCGACGGCAATCTTGAGCGCGGCCTTGGCGGTGCGCTTGCCCGAACGGGTCTGAAGGAGGTAGAGCTTGCCGCGTTCGACTGTGAATTCGATGTCCTGCATGTCGCGATAGTGGCGCTCCAGCAGTTCGAACACCTCAGCAAGTTGGGCATAGGCCTTCGGCATCGCTTCCTGCATTGAGGGAAGCCGCGCACCTGCGGCTTCGCGGGCAGCCCTGGTCAGATACTGGGGCGTGCGGATGCCGGCGACAACATCCTCACCCTGGGCGTTGGCCAGCCATTCGCCGTAGTAAGCCTTCTCGCCGGTTGCAGGGTTGCGGGTAAAGGCGACGCCGGTAGCGCTGGTCTCGCCAAGATTTCCGAACACCATGGCCTGGACGTTAACCGCCGTGCCCCAATCTCCGGGGATATCGTTCAGGCGCCGGTAGACCTTGGCTCGCGGTGAGTCCCATGAGCGGAACACCGCCTCGATTGCCGTCCAGAGTTGTTCCTGTACATCCTGAGGAAAGGCCGCGCCGTGATGGGCAAGCACGAGATCCTTGAAGGTCGCGATCACGCCGCGCAGATCCTCCACTCGAAGATCGATATCCTCATCGACGCCGCGATCTTCCTTGATGCGGTCAAGGGCTGCCTCGAATACGCCATGCTCGATTTCGAGCACGACACTGGAATACATCTGGATGAAGCGGCGATAACTGTCGAGCGCGAACCGCTCATCCCCGGAGGTCTGGCCCAGGCCGGTGACGGTCGCATCATTGATGCCAAGGTTCAGGATCGTGTCCATCATCCCCGGCATGGATACCCGCGCGCCCGAACGCACCGAGACCAGCAGCGGATCGTCAGGGTCGCCGAAAACCTTTCCCGTGGCCTGTTCGATCCGTTCGAGGGCCTTCACAACCTGATCGCGAATTCGTCCGAGCGATGCCCGGCCCTGTTCGAGAAAGGCCAGGCATTCGCCGGTGGCAATAGTGAAGCCCGGCGGGACCGGAAGGCCGATTTGCGCCATTTCGGCAAGATTTGCGCCCTTCCCGCCAAGGACGCGTTTGTCCAGCACGAGCGCGCCTTCGGGTCCAATGCCCGAGCCAAAGGAAAATACGCTATTCATTTCAGCTGGAAGTCCTGGTGACCGCCCCGTGGGCAGCGCGCGATGTACCCGCTGCTGCCCACTGGGTCGCGGGCCTACATCTTGAGGATGGCCTTGATCGCCTTGCCGGTTTTTTCGGTATCCTCGACGGCCTGGTTGATCTGGTCGAGATCATAGAAGGTGCAGAGCTTCTCGAACGGGAACAGCCCGGCTTCCTGCATCGCAATCAGTTGCGGGATGAAGACCTGCGGGGTGCTCGATCCTTCGACTACGCCGCGCAACTTGCGGCCAAACAGCATGTTGTTCATGTCTAGCGAAAATTCGGTGCCCAGCTTCGCCCCGCCGACCACTGCGGTTTCACCCATGTTGTGCGTGCTGTCCACCGCCGAGCGCAGCACCGCTGGAATGGCGGTGGTATCCATGGCATAGTCGGCGCCGCCACCGGTCATCGCGACGATCGCTTCCTGAGCGTTGACCGTGTTGGCGTCGATCACATCGGTGGCGCCCAGTTCGCGCGCCAGTTCCAAGCGGTCTGCGTTGCGGTCAACCGCGATGATCTTGAGGCAGCCCGAGGCCTTGGCGGCCATCACTGCGCTGAGGCCGACCGACCCGACCCCGAAGATCGCGATCGAGGAGCCAGGTTCGGGACAAAGCGCATTGAGGATGCTGCCCGCCCCGGTCTGGATACCGCAGCCCAGTGGGCCCAAAAGTTCGATCTGTGCGTCGTCGGCAACCTTGACGCAGTTGTTTTCCGACGCGATCGAATAGGTCGCGAACGAGGATTGCCCGAAGAAGCAGGCGTTGACCTCTTGGCCGTTGCGGGTAATCGGCGTCGAACCATCCAGGCGGCGGCCCATGAAATTGAGCGGGAACAAGCTCGGACAATAGGCCTGATGCCCCTTGAGGCACGATGGACAGGTGCCGCAATAGCTGAAGGAGAGCACGACCTTGTCGCCTGGCTTGACAGTGGTGACGCCACGTCCGACCTTTTCGACAACGCCCGAACCTTCATGGCCCAGCACCGCCGGCAGCGGCGTCGGGTAATATTGATCGCGAACCGTCAGGTCGGTATGACACATGCCAGCTGCGGCAACCTTGACCAGCACTTCGCCGTCGCGCGGATCCTCGATAGAGACGTTATCCAGAACGAATTCGCCGCCCTGACGCTCGATAATTGCCGCGTATGCGTCCATTTTTCCTCTCCCGTTTCCTGATTTCCAGTTGATTGAATTTGCTTATACAAAGAAATAGAGATTCTTGTCCTGCACGACGCGCGCGTCGATATTCAGCTTTCTGCTGAATACCTTGAAGCCGCTGTCTGTTTTCCGCAGCTTGTCTTCGCGTCCCAGCGTGTGCACGTAAACTTCGTTCTGTCGGCGATTGCGGTGCACCAGAACATTAGAGAAGACCTCGAATTCAAACGGTGCAATTTCGAATGCTTCGACATTGGTGACGAAATAGCGGATACGTGATGGCGGATCTTCCATCCATACCTGACCCGTCAGCAACCGGTCGACCCGCTGCTGCAGCTCGGCATAGTCATCGTTGTAGATTGCGGCATCCCCCGGGGTTGGATCCGGGCGGCGGTCACGTGCGTACCGCTGTTCGTAAACTGGCATCCAGTAATGGATATCTTCGGCGATTACAGTATCGAACCATTCGCGATATTGCTGGTTCTGCAACATCCGCACCTCGGCGGAATAGTGACTGACGATGGCATGATGCAGTTCCATGCCTACGGGCTTGCGTGTTTCGGTCATCTTGCGGTCCAGATTGCTGTCGGATCAGTCTTGCGGCTCGGCTTGCTTCGCCGACAGACGATCAGGCCAGAAATTACGGTTGGTCCACATTGCATCCCAGGTGTCGTCATTGGCCCGGATGGCGGCCCAATCCGGCGCATCGAGCATTTCTTGCCAGAAACGATAAAAGCCCCGATACGAGGTTTCGCCGATGAAGCTGACCCCGACAATTCCTGGATAGACGGGGTGCGGCCCTTCGCGGTCCTTGCCCATGCTCGAATTCATCCACCCCTTGCGGGTGATGATACCGTTGTTGTTGTAGGTGGCCGACGACATGTTTTCGCCATCGTCGCTTTCGAGCGTTCCCGCCGTACCAAATGAACGGATCGCTTCGCGCTGGATCGACCGCTTAGTTTCGGTGTCGGCATTCTTCGGTACCATGGTATAGGTCCAGACCTCGATTTCATGCGGCCCGCGCGGATGCCAGATCTTGAAGGTGTTGGTTCCGTAGAGGAACGAACAGTTTGGGAAGATCGACGTATTCCAGTGACCGACATAAAGCCGTTCGCGCTCCGGCCCGAATTTTTCGCGAATTCCGCCCCGCGTCTCCTCGAGATATTTGACGTACCCGTCGCGCTTGACGTGGATCGCAGTCGCAGCGTTATCGATCAGGCCAAACCCGTGGCCATGCCGCATGGTGAATTGCAGACCAAGGTCGTCAAACGGCATGTCGGCGCGATTGCCCGACAGGCCAGCCAGCTCGCCCCCGATCATCTGGAGAGCGGCGGCATGCGTCCAGCCCACGTGATACCCATCGCCGACGAAGTTCTCGGCCGGGACTTTCCAATTGCAGGCGAGGGTGCTCTTCAACGGCGGCCCGAGCAGTTCCAGACCACCGTCCGGACCATCCCAGATCGTATCGAGGTACCAGCAGAAGTCCCCCAAATAGTCCTCAAGCGAGGGCGCTTCGGGATCATGGCAGCCGAAGATGAAGCCCTTGTAAGTTTCGACCCGGATCGGCGCGAGCCCCAGCTTGGATTTGTCGAGATCGCTGTGATAGCACCGCTCTTCCATCGGAACATCGACGAGCGAACCATCCTGACCGAAAACCCAACCATGATAATTGCACACGAACGCCTTGGCGCTGCCGCTGTCGGCATGACAGATCTGGTTGCCGCGGTGAGTGCAGGAATTAATGAACGCCTTCAGCGAACCGTCCGGCTGCCGCGACAAGATGACACGGTCTTCTGCCATGTACGTCGTAATGAAGTCGCCCGGTTTGGGAACTAGCGAATCATGTCCGATCATGAGCCAGCACCGCGAGAATATCCGCTCCAGCTCCAGCTGATAGACATCTTGATCCCAGAACACCCGGCGAGACTGGCTCGCACCGATGTTGTCGACGAGTGCCGACGATCCATTCATCACATCGCTCCCATGCTTTTTTGTCTGAGTACTGCATAGGCGATTCGCGCTATACATGCAACGCGATGCACGATATGCAATACTCTTGTGGGGTGCAAGCCGTATCTTTCGGTCCCCGGTGCCGGGTGAGAGTGCAATGTCGACAGTCGATCACGTCCGACGTTTCAGGCACGGAATTGTGTCCAGTTTTTGGCACACTCCGACGCTGCTGCTGTGCCTGGCAAGTTTCTTTTGGGCATTGAACCCGATTGTCGGTCGGGCGATTCGAGACGACCTGACCCCAGTGACGATAGGCTTCTGGCGATGGCTTATCGCCGCGGCATGTGTCCTGCCATTCGCCTGGCCGCATCTTCGCGATGACCTTCCGGCTATTCGCCGGTCCTGGCCCTTCCTGGGATTGCTGGGGTTCTTTGGTGTCGGGGTCTTTTCCTTGCTCGTCTACAGTAGTCTCCAGCTGACTACGGCAACAAACAATCTGCTGCTCCAATCCACCATGCCGATCATGACGCTGGTCATGCCGGCAGTGATTTTCCGCGAACGCGTGGCCTTGCTCCATTTTGCCTGCGCCGGACTGTCGATCTTGGGCGTCGCATGGTTCATGACCAAGGGGCAATTGGCGAACCTGCGCCTCGAGGCGCTCAACACTGGCGATCTGCTAGCGTTGGCCGCGGTGTTTCTCTACGCCGCCTATGCGACGTCCTTGCGCAAGGCACCCCAGCTGCATCACCTGAGCCTGCTGGTGGTGTTGTTTGCGGCGGGTATCGTCTCGCTTGCCATCCCCTACGCATTGCACCTGTTGCTCGAAGGCGCGTCCGCTCTCTCGCTAACCTCGGCAAGTGCGCTGGTGTTCATTGGCATCTTTCCTTCACTCGTTTCCTATGCCTTGTTCAACCGGGCGGTTGCCCTCATTGGATCGATGCGGGCCGGCATCTACATGAACCTTCCGGCGGTGTTTGGCGTATTGATGGCTGTACCGCTCCTGGGAGAGAGGTTTGAGCAATATCATGTACTTGGATCGCTGATCATAATCGCGTCGATCCTGTTGTCGAGGAAAGTCAAAAAATGAGTTCAACCGGAAACCCATCGTCGCAGGGCGCAATACGCCGCCTTGAGAGGGCACAGCAAGAAGCCAGCGAGAACGCAGCCGAATTCTGGGGGCGGGCAGCCCAAGCCATCGACTGGTTCACGCCCCCGAATGTGGCATTTGATGATATTGAGGGATGGTTCCCGGACGGCAAGCTGAACACCTGCCATAATTGTCTCGACCGGCATGTGGCAGCAGGTCGCGGCGGATCCACTGCGCTGATTTACGACAGCCCGGTCACCAAGACGATCAAGCGGTACAGCTATTCCGAACTTCTCGAACAAACGGGTCGGGTGGCAGCAATGCTCAAGAACCTGGGAGTGGCGCAAGGAGATCGGGTGGTCATCTACATGCCGATGGTCCCGGAGACCGTCTTTGCCATGCTCGCCTGCGCCCGGCTCGGTGTGGTTCATTCGGTGGTGTTCGGCGGCTTTTCGCCACTCGAACTCGCCAAACGCATCGACGATGCCACGCCGAAACTTGTCCTGACCGCTTCTTGTGGGATCGAAGGCGGACGAACGATCGCTTACAAGCCATTGGTGGACGAGGCGATCGCGCTGACCTCTCACCCGGTCCAGAACGTCGTGCTCCTCCAGCGCGAACAGGTTGCCGCCACGCTAAACCCGTACCGCGATATCGATTGGATGGAACTTCGTACACGCACCATTGGCGATGAAATACCGCCCTGCGCTCCGGTAGCGGCAACCGATCCGCTGTATGTACTCTACACTTCGGGAACAACTGGCCTGCCCAAAGGCGTGGTGCGCGAGAATGGCGGAAATGCTGTGGCGCTGGCCTGGTCCATGGAAAATATCTATGGTATCGAAGTCGGTGACACGTTCTGGGCGGCTTCCGATGTCGGCTGGGTGGTCGGTCACAGCTATATTGTCTATGGACCCTTGCTCGTCGGAGCGACAACCGTCCTGTTCGAAGGCAAGCCGGTCGGGACACCCGACCCCGGGACATTCTGGCGGATCATCGCCCGTCACCACGTGAAGTCGTTCTTCACCGCGCCGACCGCAATCCGCGCCATCCGCAAGGAAGACCCTGACGGAAGGTTGCTCGGGCAGATCGGCACCGGACGATGCCAGGCAATCTTTCTGGCTGGCGAACGCGCCGATCCCGATACGATAGACTGGCTTGAACAGAACAGCGGCCTGCCCGTGATCGACCATTGGTGGCAAACAGAGCTGGGCTGGCCCGCCATCGCCACCTGCATTGGCCTGGGTGATCGACGCCGCAAGCGCGGCAGCGCCGGCTTGGCGGTGCCGGGCTATGAGTTCGCGATCCTGGACGATCACGGAAAGCCCGTTGCCGAAGGCGACAGCGGCAATGTCGTCATTCGTGCGCCGCTAGCGCCTGGGGCCTTCCGGACCCTTTGGAACAACAAGGCGGGCTATGAGAAGAATTTTGCGACTTTTCCCGGTTTCTATGAAACCGGCGATGCCGGCTATCGCGACCTCGACGGCTTTCTCCACATCATGGGGCGCACCGACGACATCATCAATGTCGCTGGTCACCGGCTTTCGACCGGTCAGATGGAACAGATCGTCGCGAGCCAGGACGGCGTTGCCGAATGTGCTGTAATTGGCGCCGATGATCCGATCAAAGGCATGATTCCGATTGCCTTTGTCTCTGCCCGCACCGGGCACGACGGCGACGAGGCTCTGGCAAGCCGCATAGTTGAAGCCGTGCGCGACGAGCTCGGCCCGCTGGCGGCTCTGAAGAAAGTCCATGTTGTGCCGCAATTGCCCAAAACCCGTTCCGGCAAGATTCTGCGCAACTTGCTGCGCAAGATCGTCAACAGCGAGCCTTTTGAAATTCCTCCCACAATTGAGGACACTTCTGTTCCCGCGGCAATTGCCACGTTAGTGGAGGCCAAGTCGGCGAAATGACTATCGCGGCAGCTCGTTTCGCGATTCAATGCCCCATTGACATGCCGCCCGATTTCGTCGGTCGCGGGGCGAGCCAGATGAGGGCCGTGGCCATTAAGAGCATGGCGGAGGTTGCCCAAAAAACGTGAATGACCGCCAGCTTGGTCGCTTCCATTTCGACCATGTTGCTTATCACCTGCCGGAACTGTGAATAGCCCCGAGTTGTCTAGACGCCCTCGGTGCTCATCATCTGCTGCCGTTCGAACTCTACGGGTGACAGCATCCCGTTCCTCACATGCTTGCGTATCGGGTTGTAGAACATCTCGATGTAATCGAACACATCCTGCCTGGCCTCGTCTCGTGAGCGATAGGTCCGTCGCCGGATGCGTTCGCGCTTGAGCAGGTTGAAGAAGCTCTCGACCACGGCGTTGTCATGGCAGTTGCCACGCCGGCTCATCGAGTGCTCCAGGTTGTGCGCCTTCAGGAACGAGGCCCAGTCCATGCTGGTAAACTGCGATCCTTGATCCGAGTGGATCAGCACGGTGTTCTTCGGCTTCCTGCGCCACACCGCCATCAGCAGTGCCTGCAGGACCAGATCGGTGATCTGGCGGTTCTGCATCGACCAGCCCACCACTCGGCGGGAGTAAAGGTCGATCACCACCGCCAGATAGGCAAAGCCCTCCTGCGTCCTGATGTAGGTGATGTCGGTCACCCATGTCTTGTCGGGTGCCGCGACATCGAACTGGCGGGCCAGCGTATTGTCGACCACCCTGGATGGCTTGCCACCATAGCTGCCCGGCCTGCGCTTGTAGCCGATCCTCGCTTTAATACCCGCCAGACTGGCGAGACGCGCCACGCGGTTCGGGCAGCAGGTCTCGCCCTGATCGAGCAGGTCGTCGTGCAGTTTGCAGTAGCCATAGACCTTGCCGCTGTCTTCCCACGCCTGCCGGAGCAGCTCGGTCTGCCGAGCATCTTCCTTCGCCCGTCTGCTCAACGGGTTCTTCAACCAGGCGTAGAAGCCGCTGGGCTGGATGCGAAGACACCGGCACATCACACGCACCGGGAACAGCGTGCGATGCTCGGCAACGAACGCGTATCTCACTTTGCATCCCTGGTGGAACGAAGTGGCCAAAGGTCAAATACGCGGTGGCTTTTTTTAGGATGTCGCGCTCCTCGGTCACCCGCAGCAGCTCGCGCTTCAGCTGGCGGATCTCGGCATCCTTCGACCCATCTTCGGGCCGCCGTGCGAACTGCCGCTTCCATGCATACAGCGAATGCTGGCTGACCCCGAGCCGCTGCGAAACCTCCGCCACCCGGTAGCCGCGCTCGGTGATCTGGGCCACCGCATCACGCTTGAACTCGTCGCTGAAATTAGCTTTCCCCATCGTCGCCTCCTGTCCTCAAATTTAGGAAAGAAGGCGTCCACAAATCTAGGGGCTATTCAACTGGAGAGCGACGGCGCAATAACCCACCCCGCTCACAACGCATGTCGGAAGACAAAATTCAGCGCGAGACTCTCGCTCCGACCAGCCTCGCGCCGCTACATGTAATATCCGTACAAATTTCCCAAAAAGCCGACAGTCCGCAATCGGCCCAGTTTCTGTCACCATCGCTACGACAGTGATCCCGGAAAGCTTAGTACGGCGACACCTACCGATGACCTGAAAGCAACCGATAACAAGGGAGCCGGCGTCGGATCGCTTAATCGCGCTGCGGTTTCTTGGCATCCCATCGTTCAAAATGCGGCTTCAATACTTCGGGCAGCTCTTTGCAGAATTCTTCATCCAATGGGTAATGCCGCATGGCAACCCAGACTGCATCAAGCACGGCATTTCCTTGCTTGCGATCCTTGGGCTTCTTTTGCGGATCGCGCTCACGCTTTTCTGCCATCCACAGTTTCTGCAAGGCGAACCATCGCGGATCGGGAACAACCATGCGCGCAGCTTCGCCGTCGCGTACACCAACGACGCGGTCGACCGGTCGTCCATTCAACAGCCATTCCTGTTCGGGTAGCGGTATGGGCCGAGGTCGGTCCTGCAAAACTTGTCCGCTAATGCGGCTAGGGGCCGAAAGAATTTCCACCTCGTATGCCTTGGCGTTGCGTGCCTGGAAAGGCCGCTCGGTGTTCACCGAGTAGGTCAAGTCGGCTTCTTTAAGCACTTTCCATAAGGTTGGTCGGTCCTCATCAGCCTCGATTCCGGTCAACGCCATGTCAAAATCCAGTGTTGTGTCGGGCGCATCTCGAATGAATCCATTTGCCTCCAAGGCATATGCAATCAGAGCGTTGGTGCCGACTACCATGGCCTGATCTCCAAGAAAACGAAGGCGGTCAGCTTCGCGCAGGATCTTGCCCGCCTCCGCCGGGAGCATTGGGAGACGCAGCGCGCGGTACAGGCTCGCTTGTTCCTTGAGCGCGTCCTTGCTTCCTGAAAGACGTTCCTTGAGCTCTGCCTTCTCAGCCTTGTAATCGTCGAATTCAGCCTGCTTTTCCTGATCGAGCGGGCCCTTGCTCTTCATCGATCCGCGCCGATCTGTAACCTCATAAAGATATTCTCGACCAGAAACCTCCTTGATGCGCATGTTGTAGGGCATCTCATTCAGCGCACGCAGGGCCTCCATCCAGACCTGGTAGGTCTGCTCGAGATTGACGATCACCCTTGCCTGTTCGTCGGAAAACGGTTTGAAGTTCATGTATTACCCTGCAATCTGCGATTTCACGAAAATGCAGGGTAAAGACCGGAAATGCAAGATTTACGCAGCATCTCCTCAATTCATACGAATTGCAGGGTAAGTTGCCTAGACCGCTCCCCAAACTTCCCCAAGCGTGGCAATCGCTCAAGAGACAGGAAAGAGGCGTTCCTCACGGGAATGACGATGCGGGCCTCCGAATTCGGATTTTCAGAAGGCCCACAGAAAGGCCCGCAAGAATTTCAAGCCAGAATGATCCGGGACTATCGATGATTCGAACGCTGGAGACCGATAGGCATTGAAAGAGAAGGGAAAAGACAAGCCGAGACAAGAATTTGGAGAACCAATGTGAGTCCTCAAAGTATCCCATTTTTTCTATGTATTTCAATGCTTTAAGCTAATGGTGCCCAGAAGAGGACTCGAACCTCCACGCCCTTTCGAGCGCCGCCACCTGAAGACGGTGCGTCTACCAATTCCGCCATCTGGGCACGGGGCGCGAACGCCGTTTTGCGTTGCGCCGGGTAGGTGCGGGCGGATAGCGGCGGGGGTGGGGTTTTGTCAATCGCCGATGCGTCGTTTTCAGGTGGTGCGGGCCAAGGCTGTTGCGCCGCCATTACCGGCAGTGCATGGGGCGGTTCGAAAGACTTGGCGTGAAACTAAACGGACGGGCGATGACACAGGCGAACGACGGGATGGACCTTTACGGCAAGGTCGTGACCGTGCTGGGCGGCAGCGGCTTTTTCGGCGAGCACGTGGCTCAGGAACTGCTCGGCCGCGGCGCGCGCATCAGGATCGCGAGCCGGAACCCCGAGAAGGCTTACCAGATCAAGCCTCTGGGCAACCTTGGCCAGACACAGTTCGTGCGTTGCGACGTGACGAGGCCCGAAAGCGTTGCCGCTGCCGTTCGCGGCGCCGATGCGGTAGTCAACCTGGTCGGGGCCTTTACCGGCAATCTGGATGCGATCCAGGGGCGCGGGGCTGGCCGCATCGCAGAAGCGGTGAAGGAAGCAGGTGCGACTTCGTTCCTGCACGTTTCGGCGAACGGCGCAGACGCGCAGTCCGAGGTCGCCTATGCCCGCACCAAGGGCGAGGGAGAGATCGCGGTACGGGACGCCTTCCCCGGAGCAACGATATTCCGCCCTTCGATCCTGTTCGGATCGGACGATTCTTTCGTGATGATGTTCGCAGGCCTTATTTCGACATTTCCGATCCTGCCCGTATTCGGACCGGACGCCAGGCTGCAGCCGGTGTTCGTCGACGATGCCGCGGAAGCGATCGGGAATGCGCTGGCGAGACCCGCGGAACACGGCGGCGAGACGTACGAAATCTGCGGCCCCGAAGTTCTCACCATGCTCGACCTGAACGAGCGCATCGCGAAGGCTCAGGCGCGCAAGCGGCACTTTCTCCCGCTGCCCGATGCGGTTTCCTCGGCAGTCGCAGCGGTTCCCGGCACGCCGATCACCAGCGATCAGTGGGCGCTACTGGAAAAAGGCAACGTGGCAACGGGCGACTATCCGGGCATGGAGGCGCTCGGCATTGCGCCGCGCCCGCTTGGCCTGTTCCTCGATCGCTGGATGGTCAGGTTCCGCAAACATGGCCGCTTCACGGAAAGTGCCGACGCCCGCTGACGGTCAGGCGTCGACTTCGGCGTAATGGCTGGGCGGCTGGATCACTTCCATCCGCTCGGACAGCAATGGCCGGAAGCTCGGTCGACTCTTGAAGACCGAATACCATCCCCGCGCCTGTTCGTGGCTCGACCAGTCGATCCCGCCGAGATAGTCGGCAACCGAGATCTGCGCGGCGGCGGCAAGGTCGGCAAGGCTCATCGTCGAACCGGCGAGCCAGGGCCGATGGTCGATCAGGTAATCGATGTAGTAGAGGTGCTCGTGCGCCAGCCTCATCGCCTCACGCAGGACCCGCGAATCGGGTGACTGGCGGTAGACGAGGCGCTTGGTCATCCGTTCGTGCAGCAGCGGTCCTGAGACATCTCCGAAGAAATTCTCGTCGAAAAGGGCAACAAGACGACGGATCTCGGCTCTCTGTACCGATGTGCCGTTGATCATCTGGTTGCGATCGACCGTTTCCTCGAAATACTCGCAGATCGCCCGACTGTCGCACAGCGAGATACCGCGTTCCGGATCGTGGAGTACGGGCACGCGCCCTGCCGGGTTCATGGCGAAGAATTCGTCCCGGCCTTCCCAGGGATTCTCGCGCCAGAGTTCGTATTCGACACCCTTCTCGCTCAGCAGCAGGCGCACCTTGCGGCTGAAGGGACAGAGGGGAAACTGGTAAAGCTGCCACATGCGCCCGGTATGGCCCAAGGCCGCGCGCGGCGTCCACCCGGCCAGCACATGTGGTCGCGTTTAATGGGGTGGATAAGTCCCCGCGAATACACAGGAGGCGCGGATCATTCGCGCGGGATGGCATCCTTCATTCGCTCAGCCATGTCCCTCAGGCCAGGAAGCATGGCGTCCATGGCATCGGCCATTTGCGCCATGCGGCCCATCATTCTCGGCACTTCGGACGCCATTTCGGCGGGAAGCGCCTCGGCTTCTGGGCCGGCGAGATCGCGCAGGCGCGCGTCGGGCGGGAGATCGCGCACGCTGTCGTCGCGCCCGACCGCCTCCATCGCCTTCACGAAGGGTTCGATCTCGAGATCGAGCAGGGCTTCGCTCATGGCGGAAATCGCGGCGGTGACGGCGATCTGGTTGACCGGATCGGACAGTTCGTCGGCAATATCGGCAGCGCCGCTGTCCTGAGCCATCGCGGGAACGGCGAGGGAAAGCGCTGCAATGGCCGGGATCATCCTGGCGAGACGTGTCATTTTCGCGAACCCTTGGGTGGCGGATTGGTGGAGGCATCCTAAGCGATCGTGCATTGCCCGGCCGTGAATGGCGATTGACGCCCCGGAGAGGGTGGCCGACATTGCCCCGATGGCGCAGCCGGTTCGCATATTTCCCGACGGTCGTGACGAGCCTGCGTTCGGCGACTGGGTTCCGGAGGTTCCCGTGGCGCTGGAATTCAACGGCCTGTCCTACGCGGTGATGATGGCGACGCCTGCCGACCTTGCGGATTTCGCCACGGGCTTCGCACTGTGCGAGGGGCTGGCTGCAGATGCGTCGGACATCGCGGAGCCGGACATCGCACAAGTCGAGACGGGCTGGATCGTGCGCACGCGGCTATCTGGTCTGGGTATCGAGAAACTGACCGAACGCATACGAACCCGCGTCGCGGAATCGAGTTGCGGCCTGTGCGGAATCGAGAATCTGGAACAGGTGGCAAGGCCGCTTCCGGCGGTGACGAAGCATCCGCGGCTTTCGCACGCTGCGGTGTTCAGGGCGCTTGCCGCCTTGCGCCAGTACCAGCCGCTGGGACAGTCGACCGGCGCTGCGCATGCAGCGGCCTGGGCCGATCCGGATGGGAACCTGGGCTGCGTCCGCGAAGACGTCGGGAGGCACAATGCGATGGACAAGCTGGTCGGCGCGATGGCGATCGCGGGCGATCCGCTCTCGCCCGGGCTTGTCCTGTCGACCGCGCGATGCAGCTACGAGATCGTCGAGAAGGCCGTGCGCGGCGGCGCGACGAGCCTGGTCACGATATCGCTCCCGACATCGATGGCCGTCGAGCGAGCCTCTAAAGCCGGCCTCAGCCTTTGGGCGCTTGCCCGTGACGACAGCGTGCTCTTCGTCAACGACGCTTCGGGGAGCGACTGACTAGCGCTGCTTCGAAAGCAGGAAGATCGCATGCTCGGCACGGAAGTTGGCGGCCGCCGCGCTCGTCTGCTTGTCTCCGTTGAGGAACCACGACTTCTCGACCGCGATACCGCGCTCGTCGAGGAGCGAGCGGAAGTCGTCGACCGTGACGTGGTGGATGTTGGGCGTTTCGTACCACGCCACGGGCAGCAGCCGCGTAACCGGCATGCGTCCACCGAACAGGAGCGAGAGGCGCACCCGCCAGTGCGCGAAGTTAGGAAAACTGACGAACGCGCGCCCGCCGATGCGCAGCAGTTCCTCGAGGATGACGGCGGGACGCAACGTGGTCTGCAAGGTCTGGCTGAGGATCGCGTAATCGAAGCTGGCGTCGGGATAGAAGGCAAGGTCCTCGTCCGCATCGCCCTGAATGACGGGCAGGCCCTTTGCCACGCATTCTGCCACGTTGGCCGGATCGATCTCCATGCCCCGCGCATCGCAGCCGCGCTCGTCGCGCAGCGCCGCCAGCAGCGCACCATCGCCGCAGCCGACGTCGAGCACCCGGGCTCCCGGCTCGACGTTCTGGGCGATGACCGAAAGGTCGGGCCGCAGCGAGGTGAGCGCCGGGCTCACTGATCGAGAAACCCCGTCACGACCCGGTCGAGCGCGGGCACCTCGAGAAGGAAGCTGTCGTGGCCATAGGGCGCGGACAGTTCGACGAAGGTGACGGGCGCGCCAGCAGCGTTCAGCGCATGGACGATGTTCCGCGATTCCGCCGTGGGATAGAGCCAGTCGGTATCGAAGCTGACGAGGCAGAACCGGGCCTTCGTGGTGCGGAAGGCATTGGCCAGGTATCCGCCGTGCTCTTCGGCCAGGTCGAAATAATCCATCGCCCGGGTGATATAGAGATAGGAATTCGCGTCGAACCGGTCGGTGAAGCTTATGCCCTGATAGCGCAGGTAGCTTTCGACCTGGAAATCGGCATCGAAGCCGAACGTCTTCTCCGCCCGGTCCTGAAGGTTGCGCCCGAACTTCCCGGTCAGCCCCGCTTCGGACAGGTAGGTGATGTGCGCGGCCATGCGCGCCACCGCGAGCCCCTTTTCAGGCCGATTGCCCGATGCGTAGTAGTCGCCGTCCTGCCAGGCACTGTCGGCCATGATCGCCTGCCTGCCGACCTCGTGGAACGCGATGTTCTGCGCGGAGTGACGCGCCGTTGCGGCCAGGACGAGCGCCGCAGATGCACGCTCCGGGAAATTGGCGGCGAGCGAAAGTGCCTGCATGCCCCCCATCGAGCCGCCGACGACGGCATGGAGCCGCTTGATCCCAAGCGCGTCGAGCAACGCGACGTGCGCGCGCACCATGTCGCGGATCGTGATGACGGGAAAGCGCATCCCGTAGGGCTTGCCGTCGGGCGCAAGGCTGGCCGGGCCGGTCGAGCCCATGCAGCTCCCCAGCACGTTCGCGCAGATGACGTAGAAGCGGTTGGTATCGATCGGTTTTCCCGGCCCCACCATCCGCGCCCACCAGCCCGGCTTGCCCGTGATCGGGTGGGGACTGGCAAGGTAATGGTCACCGGTCAGGGCATGGGCGACGAACACGGCGTTGTCTCTTGCCGGCGACAATTCGCCATAAGCTTCATACGCGACATCGACGCGGTCGAGCTGCCGTCCGCAGTCAAGCTGCAGCGGACCGGGGAGCGTCAGGGTCTCGCTCGCAACGGTGGTCGGGGCCGTGGCCATGGTGAGCGGCACTTGGGCGAGCGCAGGTAAGCTGTCAATTGTGCGCGAAAGCGAGGCTGTCATTCGGCGCATGCTTTCGCTAAGGGCCACGGCGCTATGGCCGATACAGAAACGACAATGCGAACGCCCCAGCCCAAGCCGTGGATCGAGGCGCTCCATGCCTATGTTCCCGGCAAGTCTGCGGCACCGGACGGACGTCCGCTCGTCAAGCTTTCGGCGAACGAGAACCCGCTCGGGACAAGCGAACACGCGCTTTCCGCCAGGGCCGATGCCCTCGCGCCGTCGCGCTATCCCGATCCCGAGGCAAAGGCATTGCGCGGGGCAATCGGTCAGATGCACGGCATAGACCCGGCGCGCGTCGTCATGGGGACGGGGTCCGACGAACTGCTCAACCTCGCCGCACAGGGATACGCCGGTCCGGGCGACGAGGTGCTTTATGTCCGCTATGGCTTCTCGGTCTACGATATCGCGGCGCGACGGTGCGGAGCGACGCCGGTCGTCGCGCCCGACGGCGATTACGGCACCGATGTCGATGCGCTGCTCTCGCTCGTCAGCGAGCGCACGCGGGTCGTGTTCATCGCCAATCCCAACAACCCGACCGGCAGCTTCCTGCCGAAGGGCGAGATCGCGCGGCTGCACGCGGCCCTGCCCGGCGACGTCCTGCTCGTGCTCGACCAAGCTTACGGCGAGTACCTTGCGCCGGAAGACGATGACGGCGGCCTGCTGCTTGCGGCCGGTCACCACAACGTGCTCGTCACGCGGACCTTTTCCAAGATCTACGGCCTTGCCGGAGAGCGGATCGGCTGGGCCACCGGCGCACCGGGGATCGTCGCTACGCTCAACCGCATTCGGGGGCCATTCAACGTCACGTCGACGGGACAGGCGACGGCGCTCGCCGCGCTCGAAGACCGCGACTTCGTCGAACGGTCGCGCGTCCACAATGCGCAGGAGCGCGCGCGCTTTACCTCGGAGATCGAGGCGCTGGGCAATCATGGGCTCCGTCCGCTGCCCAGCGAGGCGAACTTCGTGCTCGTGCTCTTCGAAGGCGCTCTCACCGCAGAGAAGGCCTACGAAGGTCTCGCCGAACGCGGCTACATCGTGCGCTGGCTGCCGGGGCAGGGCCTGCCGCACGGGCTGCGCATAACGATCGGAACGCGCGACCAGATGGACGCCATCGCCGCGGCGCTCCGCGAAATGGCAGAAGGCGCGCAATGAGCTTCGAGCGCGTCGCGATCATCGGCCTTGGCCTTCTCGGCGGATCGATCGGCCTCGCCGTGCGCGAGTACCTCGGCGAGATAGAGACGACCGGCTATGACCGCGATCCCGCCACGCGCACCCGCGCCGCGGCGCGCGGGCTCGTCGGGACGGTCTGTGAGACTGCCTCCGAAGCCGTTCGCGGGGCCGATCTCGTCATTTTCTGCGTCCCTCCCGGGGCGATGGCCGATGCGGCAACCGAAATCGCCGGCACGCTTCCCGAAGGCGCGCTCGTCAGCGATGTCGGTTCATGCAAGCAATCCGTCGCAGAAGCGCTGGCGACCGCGCTTCCGAACAACCCGGTCATCCCTGCCCACCCGGTGGCGGGTACAGAGAATTCCGGGCCGGACGCAGGGTTCGCGACCCTTTTCCGCAATCGCTGGTGCATCGTCACGCCGCCCGAGCAAACCAATCTCGTGCTGCTGTCCGAACTCGTCACGTTCTGGGAAGCGCTGGGGGCCAACGTTGAGATCATGGATGCGCGCCACCACGATCTTGTCCTCGCCGTCACCAGCCATCTCCCGCACCTCATCGCCTATACGATCGTGGGTACGGCATCCGATCTCGAGGAAGTGACGCGCAGCGAGGTCATCAAGTACTCGGCTGGCGGCTTCCGCGACTTTACTCGGATCGCCGCGTCCGACCCGACGATGTGGCGCGACGTCTTCCTGTCCAACAAGGACGCCGTGCTCGAGATGCTTCAGCGCTTTACCGAGGACCTGACGGCGCTGCAGCGCGCGATCCGTGTCGGCGACGGGGACGCCCTGTTCGCGCAGTTCGAGCGGACGCGGGCCATCAGGCGGTCGATCATCGCCGAAGGTCAGGACGATGCACGCCCCGATTTCGGCCGCAGCGATCACGACGCGGGCTGAACCGGATCGCCGCACGAAATTTTTGCAACCATGGAGCCGCGCCGCCGCTCGCGCTTTGGGGGCGCATCAGACCTTGAATCCGGGTAAGCCATGAAACTCTCGATCCGTACCGAACTCGATTACGACCTCCCCTCCGAAACCGACGTGCTCTTGCAACTGGAAGCCGCGGCCATTCCCGAACAGACCGTGGAAGCGGCTCACATCGACCTGCCGCCAACCGATCATTTCGCACGCGTTCCCGGTCACGACACGATCGGGGAGCGCATCTGGCTTCGCCACCAGGGCAATCTGAAAGTCACCTACACTGCTACCGTGGACGTACACCGCCTCACTGCAGACTGCGGCGCGCTCGAGTCCGTCGAGCCGCACCTTCTGCCCGGTGAGACGGTCGAATACCTGATGCCCTCGCGCTATTGCCCCTCGGACGAATTCCAAAACCTTGTCGATGCCGAATTCGGCGAGAGCGGCGGCGGCAGCAGGGTCATGGCAATACGCGACTGGATCGAGGACGCGATCGACTATTGCCCCGGATCGAGCACCGCCTTCACCGGCGCGATGGAAACCTATGTCAGCCGGCAAGGGGTCTGCCGGGATTTCGCCCACCTGATGATCACGCTGGTACGGGCGAGCGGCATCCCGGCGCGTTTTGCAAGCGTCTACGGCATCGGCGTGCAGCCGCAGGACTTTCACGCGGTTGCCGAAGTCTTCCTCGACAACACGTGGTACCTCATCGATCCGACCGGAATGTCGACCGCGCAGCAGATGGCCAAGATCGGCGTCGGGCGTGACGCCGCCGACGTGTCCTTCCTGACAAGTTACGGCTTTGCGCAATTGAATGCGCAGCAGGTCTGGGTCGAGGAAGCCTAAGGACTATTCAGCGAATTGATCGCCTCGATGACGCGACCTTCCAGTTCCGGGCGCGGCAGGCCTGCCGGGATCGGCTCGCCCACCCGATAGGTTATCGTGCCGCGTTTCTTCCACCGCCGGTGGTAGAGCGGGCCGCTGTCCACCGCCACCGGAACGACCGGAAGCCCGAGCAGCTTGTAGGTTCCTGCAAATCCCGAACGCAGTTCGGGGCGCTCGCCGTGGGCGACGCGCGTGCCTTCGGGAAAGATCGCCAGGGGCCGTCCTTCCGCGGTGAGGGCGCGGGCCTTCTTGATCATGGCGCGCAAGGCGCTCGCCCCCTGGTTCCGCTCCACAGGGATCAGGCCGTAAGCGCCGCCGGCACGGCCCCAGAAGGGTATGCGAAGCAATTCGGCCTTTGCGAAGACCACCGGATGGTTCAGCGCCGTAGGCAGGTCGATCGCCTCGAAAAAGCTTTCGTGCTTGATCGCGACGAGCACGCCGCTGTCGGGAACCTCGCCTTCGATCTCGACCCGTATTCCCAGTACGTGGATCACGCACCAACGGTGGAAATGCGACCAGCCGTCCACTACCCGGATGAACCCGCCTCGGCTGAACGGCAGCGTGGCGAGCGCGGCGCCCACGTAAACCGCGGTGCCGATGTAGAAGGCCGCATAGAACGCAAGGCTGCGAAAGACTTCTACGGCTCGCGCCATCACTTTTCCCAGATCGACGAAACGCGCCGGGCCAGCAACTTGTGGTACTCGAGGAAGAGGATCCGCAGGCTTGGTTGCGAGGGTACCGCATCGCGCAGGATCTCGACTCCCGAAACGTTCCTTTCGAGCTCGAAGTCGGCCCGGCGCATGTGCCAGTCTGTCGTCACCAGGCGTATTGACGAGAAGTCGTTTTCCGCGATCCATGCGGCTGCTTCGGTCGCGTTGGTCCGCGTATCCACCGACTCGTAGCCGAGCGTAATGCAGCATTCCATGTGGCGCCGGGAGACGCCATACTCCGTCCGGAATTCCCGGGGACGAACCTCGCGATCGACACCGGAGACAAGAAGGCGGTCGGCCCACCCCTTCCTCAGGACCTCGATCGCACGGTCGATACGGCCGCTACCGCCCGTGAACACGATGACGGCATCGGTGCGCGTCTCTGACTCCGGTTGCGGCAACGCGATCGCGAACCAGAGAAATCCGAGCAGCCATGCAAGCACGGCCAGGGCGGCAACACGGCGAACCATCGGTGTGCCCTACAGCATCTTGCGCAAGGCGTGGAGCACAGTAACGCGGGCCGTGGCCATCGCCAGCAACACGGACACGATCGGAACCAGCGCCAGCAGCAACCAATCCGTCACGCCGAGCGCGCCCCCGTCGACCATCCCGGCCCCAAGTCCCGCGAAACGTCGTCCGAGGAACAGGATGACGACCGCCGCAAGTGCGAAACCGACCAGACCGCCACCCGCCGCATCGACTCCGATCGATCGCTGGAACACGCGCGCGATCTGGGCATCGGTACCGCCGAGCAGATGAACGATCTCGATCGTGTCGCGATTGGTGCCGAGAGCGCTCCTCGCAGCAAGCAGGACCGCGGCAGTCAGCGCGACGGATAGCAGTACGACGAGCGCGGCGGCGAGCCACTGGAGCGATACGATGGCGTCGAATACCGGCTTGAGCCAGCTCGACTGGGCATCGACGCGCGCGGCTGGTGCCGCCTCCGCAACGGCCGCGCGAATCCCTTCGATGGCATCGGCGGTCACTTTTCCGTCGATGCGGGCGTCGAGCAGCGCCGGAACCGGAATAGAGGCGCTTTCACCTCCGCCCGCTTCGCCGAGCCAGGGTTCGATTAGCTGGTCGACTTCCTCCCGAGGCACCAGCCTGACCGAAGCGACCTGCGGCAGTTCGCGAAGCACGGTCAGAGCATTCTGTGCCTGCGCATTGCGCGCGTCCGGATCGGCTTCCATGACCTGCACCGTCACCCCGCCCTCCAGCTCGGCGGCGGCCGCCTGGGCGGTGTTGCGAAGAGCGAGGCCCGCGGCGAGCGCGATAACCGTCATCGCGACCATGATCGCGATAACCCAGGGCATCGGGCCGGAAAGCCGGGCCTGAGGAACGATCTCGGTCTCTCCGGTCGCGGACAGGCTGCGCCAGCTTCGCGCCACGAGGCTCGGCATTTCGGCGCTGCTCACGCGCGCTGTCCCGCCATCGCGGGCATCCGCCTGGGCGGATATCGCAGCGCCCCGGTCGGATCGGACAGCCGCCCCTTGTCGAGCCGCATGATCAGCGAATCGGGCACCTTCTTGAGGAGGTGCACGTCGTGGGTCGCGACGACAACGGTCGTGCCTAGGCCATTCAGCGCTTCGAACAGGCGCAGCAGCTTGACTGCCATGTCAGGATCGACGTTTCCGGTCGGCTCGTCGGCCACCAGCATCTCGGGCCGCCCGATCACCGCGCGGGCAATCGCGACGCGCTGCTGCTCGCCACCCGAAAGCGTCGCAGGGCGCGCCTGCATGCGATCGGCGAGGCCCACCCAGTCGAGCATGTCGCGAACCGGCTTCTCAAGCTCGCGTTCGGTGACCCCCGCTACGCGCAGCGGCAGCGCGACGTTGTCGAATGCCGATAGATGCGGAACGAGCCGGAAGTCCTGGAAGACGACGCCTATCCTGCGCCGCAGCGCGGGAAGCCGTTCGCGCGAAAGCGTGATCGCGTCCGAACCGAACATCCGGATCATGCCGCGCGAAGGCCGCTGGGCGAGGTACAGCAGCTTGAGAAGCGACGTCTTGCCGGCACCGCTAGCGCCGGTCAGGAAGTAGAAGCTGCCGGGATAGAGTGTGAATGACAGGTCGCTCAGCACCTCGCGGTCGGTGCCGTAACGCAGCCCGACATTGTCGAAGTGAACGATCTCCCCGTCGGAATTCTGGCTCATCTTGTTGTCTATAGTCCGGTCTCGCGGGGTGCGGACAGGCCTATACCCGTCAATGAATGTGGAAAAAAGGGCGTTAAGCAGGCCGTCCGGCAGCCGCTGTCTTGCCGGTTCGCTTTCGCTCGTGCTTAAGCGGTGGTGCCATGATCATCGCCTGCCCTGCCTGTTCGACCCGTTACGTCGTGCCCGACAGTGCGATCGGGGCCGAAGGACGCACGGTGCGCTGCGCCAAGTGCCGGCACAGCTGGTTTCAGGAAGGTCCGGATCTTGCGGACCCGGTTGCTTCGCAAGATCCTTTCGAGGAAGCCGGTGTCCCCGCGCCGACGGCAGCACCCGTACCTCTTCCGCCCGAGCCCGAGCCCGAGCCCGAGCCTGCCGAACCTGCGCCCGAGGCGGAACCCGTCGCGGAGGAAGAAAGCGGCGAAAAGCCTTTTGGAGAGGCGCGCCACGGCCATGCCGCCGAGGAAGAGGTGACGCCACAGGTCGGCGACGCCGAACAAGGGCCCGCGCCGCGACCGCAGACGGCTTTCCAGCCTGCGCAGCCTGCAGCAGTTCCAGAAATGGCGAGCCCGACGCCGGACGCCGCATTGCATTGGCGCCAGAGCCCTATCGGACCGCGTGAGGAACCCGAACCGCCGCTGGCCGAAATCGGCGACAGGGGAGACAATGCGGGGGCAAGGTACGACGACGATACCGAGGGCCGGTATTTCGACGAAGCGCCATCGAGCTTCGAATTCGAACCACCGTTCCGTCCCCGCCGCAACCGCGCGAAGATTCTCATGATCGGTGCGATCCTTTTCGCGCTCGTCGCATTGGGGGCCGCGGCTGCCGTTTCCTATTACGGCCTGCCCGACTGGGTGCCGGTGAAACGCGCGACCTTCGCCGAGGCACAGCCAGACCTCGTCCTCGAGTTTCCGCCGAACAGGCAGGAACGGCGCACCCTGCCCAACGGAACCGAGTTTTTCGGGGCGAGCGGGACGATCACCAACGTCGGCCAGTCAAGGCGCACGGTTCCGGCGATCCTCATCGTGTTGCGCGATGCACGCGAACGAATCGTCTACAGCTGGGAGGTCGCGCCGCCGCAGCGCCAGCTCGCACCGGGTGAGAGCGTCACGGTAAACGAAGCGGTCACCGACGTTCCCAAGTCGGCGACCGCAGCGGAGATCGGCTGGAAACCGGGCTGACCCCGGCCGTCCCTGACGCTCAGCGGTTCTTTCTGCCTGCGATCAGCCCGTCGACGAGCGAAGGATCTGCGAGCGTCGAGGTGTCGCCGAGCGAGCCGTAATCATCCTCCGCGATCTTTCGCAGGATCCGGCGCATGATCTTGCCCGAGCGCGTCTTGGGCAGCGCCGGAGTGAACTGGATATGATCCGGAGAGGCTATCGGGCCAATCTCGGTCCGGACCCAGTTGCGCAGTTCCCTGGCCAGATCGTCGTCCGGCTCCTCGCCCGCCTTGAGCGTGACGTAGCAGTAAATGCCCTGGCCCTTGATGTCATGCGGATATCCAACCACCGCGGCCTCCGACACCTTTTCGTGCAGGACAAGCGCGCTCTCGACCTCGGCCGTGCCCATGCGATGGCCCGATACGTTGATGACATCGTCCACGCGTCCGGTGATCCAGTAGTATCCGTCGCCGTCGCGCCGGCAGCCGTCACCGGTGAAATACTTGCCCTTGTAGTGCGAGAAGTAGGTCTGGACGAAGCGGTCGTGATCGCCATAGACCGTCCTCGCCTGGCCCGGCCAGCTTGCCGTGATGCACAGGTTGCCCTCGGCCGCGACGTTCTTGTCCTCGTCGGCGAGCACCTTGCCTTCATTGTCGACGATCTGTGGCCGGATGCCGAAAAACGGCCGCCCCGCACTCCCCGGCTTCATGGCGTGGGCCCCGGGGAGCGTCGTGATCATCACGCCGCCGGTCTCGGTCTGCCACCAGGTATCGACCACGGGCACGCGGCTCTTGCCCACGACATCGCGATACCAGCGCCAGGCTTCCGGATTGATCGGTTCGCCCACGGATCCGAGGAGCCTGAGCGATGAAAGGTCGTGCCGCGTCACCCAGTCGTCGCCCTCGCGCATCAGCGCGCGGATCGCCGTTGGAGCCGTGTAGAGAATGGCGACCTTGTGCTTGTCGACGATGCGCCAGAAGCGGTCGTGCTCGGGGTAGTTGGGCACGCCTTCGAAGATCAGGGCGGTCGCGCCGTTCTGCAGCGGGCCGTAAACGATGTAGCTGTGGCCTGTTACCCACCCGATGTCGGCGGTGCACCAGTAGATTTCGCCGGCGCGATAGTCGAACACGTAGCGGAAGGTCGTTTCGGTCCAGACAGCGTATCCGCCCGTGGTATGAAGCACCCCCTTCGGCTTTCCGGTCGAACCCGAGGTGTAGAGGATGAACAGCGGGTCCTCGGCATTCATCGTGACGCAAGGGCACTCGGCAGGGACGCCCTGTGACAATTCGTGGTACCAGTGGTCGCGCCCCTCGGTCATGTCGATCTCGCCGCCGGTATGGCGAACGACGAGCACGCCCCTGACCGACACCTTCTTCAAGGCGGCATCGACATTGGCCTTGAGCGGAATGCGTTTGGCACCGCGCAGTCCCTCGTCGGCGCAGATCACCCAGTCGCTCGCGCAATCCTCGATCCGTCCGGCGATCGCATCGGGCGAGAAACCGCCGAAAACCACCGAATGGATCGCGCCGATGCGCGCGCAGGCGAGCATCGCGACCACGCCTTCGATCGTCATCGGCATGTAGATCGTGACCCGGTCGCCCTTAGCCACGCCCATCCTGAGCAGCGTGCCTGCCATCCGGACAACCTCTTCGAGCAGCTGCGCGTAGGTCAGCTTGCGCACGTCCGCGACAGGATCGTCGGGCTCGAAGATCAGCGCGATGTCCTCCCCGCGTCCGGCGTTCACGTGACGGTCGACCGCATTGAAACAGATGTTGAGCGTTCCGTCTGCGAACCAGTTGATCCGGACCGGATCGAAGGACCAGTCCCCGACGCGCGTCGGCGGTGCCACCCAGTTCAGCCGCTGGGCCTGCTTCAGCCAGAAGCCATGCGGATCCTCGATCGAGCGTCCGTACATTTCGCGGTACTGCTCGAGGGTACAGGAGGTGCCTGCAACGGCGGCATCGGGGACGGGTACCAGTTGGTCGTGGGCTTGCGTCATGCGGGTCCTCTGCTCCTAGCCTCGATATTCTCTCGTTCCGATACCGGTACATCGCGCATCGCGCGCCGCAGTTCAAACAGTGAAAACCGTGGCGACCGGCAGCCGCGTCCCGCGATTTGCGTCAATCGCCGCTTGCAGGCCTCAAGGCCCTTTGCTAAGGGCGCGCTCCTGCCGACGGGGCGCCTCGAAGCGCACCTCGTGATTTAGCGGTCGTGGCGGAATTGGTAGACGCGCAACGTTGAGGTCGTTGTGGGCGAAAGCCCGTGGAAGTTCGAGTCTTCTCGACCGCACCAGGCAGTTCTGTAGTGGACCGGATTTTCGCCCTCGGGCGATCTTCGCCCGTCGAGTGGCGCAGTTCTGCGACGCTTTTGCGAAGCGTCGCATGCTGGGTGAAACCGGAGTCTTGGTCCAGCCCCGGCATTCGGGGTTCTCTTTCCACACCGACCGTCCCGCATTGACTTGCGAACTATTTCGCGTCGCCGGCTGCGAATTCGCATTCCCGGGCCGGGAAAACGGATCAGAAGCTGAAGCGCATTCCTGCCGTCCATCGGCGCGGAGCGCCGGGGCCAAGAGCACGGGGGTCGGAAGCATCCGGCGCTTCGACCAGCTCTATTTCATCGACTTCGCTGAACGTGCCGAAAGTCTCATATCTTCGGTCGAATACATTTCGCAGTTCGCCGAAAAACGAGATTCCCCCTGCAAGTTCGACGCTGCCACGCAGGTTGAACAGGACATAACCCGGAATCGGGCTGTTCCGGTTTGCTTCATCGCCGACAAGGTACTGGCTCGAGCGCGCGACCACGTCGCCACCGATGGTGAAGCCGCGTCCGCTCAGTCGGCCGGAATGGTCGACGCTGAGCGTTGCGCTGTGGCGCGGCAGGCCGGGCAGGCGATCTCCCGGCGCAACCTCGACCAGACCGCCCTCGCCAGCTTCCGGGTTCGCGGGACTGCTCAGCGTGATCGCAGAGCGGTAGGTTGCATCGATGAAGGCATAGCTAAACAGCAGTTGCAGGCCGCCGCGGCGCGCTTTCATGGACGCCTCGACGCCCTGCCTCCGGGTCTCTCCGATGTTCCTGAAGAAAGCACGTCCCCGGATGTCCGCCGCAACGTACTGGATGTCGTTGGTATTTGTCGTGCGATAGCCCGAAAGCAGCCAGTCGAAAGTCCATGCCCCGCGCTCCCGGCTCCCTGACGCGCCAAGTTCGAAGCTCCTGGCCACCACCTGCTCAAGCGGCGGGTCGGCGATGAAAAAATTGGTCAGGCTGCATGGCGCATTCTCATCTGCGCACGAAAGTTCCGCAGCGGTAGGCACACGGTTTGTCTCGGAATACCCCGCGCGCAACGTCAAGCCGGATGCAGCTCTCCAATCGAGTTCGATTCCGGGGTTCAAGCGGCTGAAGCTGTGGTCGCCATTGAGCGTGGTGCCAAGCTGGTCGATCAGCCGTACGCGGGCATGGTTGTAGCGCAGGCCGATTTCCGCCGTCAGCGTATCTCCAAGCGGCAGCGTGTCGCTAAGGAAGCCGCTCCAGAACCGGGTGCGGGTTTCCAGCCCGACCGGGGCGATCGAGCCATCCCCCTGGTCGATGAACAGGCCAAGCCCTGTCACGCTGCGTTCGTCGGTCAGCTCGCCCAGTTCGGTCGAGGTAGAAAATTCACTCTCGCTGGAATCATAGCTGAAGCCCGCTGTCAGCCGGTTGGTGCGCCCTGCGAAGTCGTGCTCGCCGACGACCTGCGCAAGGATCCCCTCGGACCGCGTCTTTATATTTCCGCGATTGAGCACGCCATAATCGCTGCCGGCGAGAACATCGGCAAAGGTATTGCCGTTGGCGTCGGTGAGGACGCCTTGTTGCTCCTCCTCATCGGCACCGACCGTTTCAAGGCAAATGAGCCCCTCCAGTTCGTCCGCCTCGCATCCCTCGATATCGGCAGCATCGCCGTTCAGCGTCGCGGCCTTGCGCCGCTGGCGATAGAGCGTGGCTTCGAACCGAAGGCCGTCGGCGATGGCAAACCAGGGGTGCAAGCTGATCCTGCCGTATCGGTTTCGCGTGTTGTCGGGCCAGGTGAATACGGACCTGCGCCGCGCCGCCAGCAGTTCCACCGGCGCAACGCCGTTACCGGTCAGATCGGTATCTGCTCCGATGAACTTTACGTGCACGCCGGCCCGTTCGCCGTCGAACCCCAGATCGATGTAGCCGTTGACCAGATCGGACGGGCTGAAATCGCGCCACCCTTCTTCCTCGCGATACTGGAGCGCGCCGAAATAACTGAAGGAGCCGATGGCATCGCCTGCCGAAAGGCTGATATCGCGCTCGCCGTAGGAGCCGATGGCCGCAGCACCTTCGATCCCTTGCACGCTGCGGCCTGTGGCGGTTTCGATGACAAGCGCTCCGCCCAGCGCATTGAGGCCGTATAACGGGCTGGCATCGCGCAGGGTCACAGCCTCGATCGCCGCATCGGGGATCAGGTCGAAATTGACCGTATCTCCGAACGGCTGGTTGAACCGCGCGCCATCGACATAGACGGCAAGCCCCTGTGCCTGCCCCTGCAATGGCGAAGCAACATAACCGCGATAGAGAAGGTTGGGCTGCCACGGGTTATTCTGCGCATCCTGCAAGGTGACCCCGGCAAAATTGCGTGTAAGCGCACCCAGCAGGTCTGGCGTCCCGGCCACCCGGATGTCCTGCCGCTCGAGCCCGAGAGCATCCTCGAGGTCGGACGCGCCGCCGGGGGCGGTTACGATGATCACTTCTTCTCTGGAAGGACCTTCCCCCGTCCCGGAGGCCAATGCCGGGGATGCACAGCATAACAGGAGCAGACAGACACGGGCTTTCATCAGGCCACGCATCGCCCGTTCGGGGGGCAGATGCAAACCCGAAGGCCACCACAATTCCTTTCGCTTGTCCGGACGACGGATAGCCCGCGACTTGCCTGGGCGTACGGCTGGCGTCCGCAGGCGAGCGACGAAGACGCAACGGAGCGATGAGGCGTCGCAAGCGCTCGGGGGTGGGAAATCTCGACAAAGGAAAGTAGGCTATCGTCGCGCGAGTTCGACTGCCTCAAGCTCATGGCAGCGGGAAACTGCGACAGGGAGACGAGCGAAATGCTTGCGATCACCTCGACGACGGTCCGGTTCCACCTGCGCAATGCCATGACGAAGCTTGAAACCAGAAACCGCTGTGCGACCGGCCGTGTACACCGCCGCGCTCGAGGGAATGATCTAGGATGACCGGGGAGATTGAAAGATGAGTTCGGAAACGGAAACGGCTGCAAAGCTCGAGATCATGGAGCTTACGCACAAGGTGGCGCGCGGGGTCGATCGCAAGGACGTCGATCTATTCTGCGACTGTTTTATCGAGGGCGCGCATTTCGATGCCGGACTGGTATCGGGCCAGATGCCCGATGTCGGCCGCCAGATGTTCGAGATTATCGGCGACTCGATGCGCCGGACCCAGCACGCCGTAAGCAATCACATCATCCTTCTCGACGGGGATACGGCCAAGTGCGAGGCGCAGGTGATCGGGACGGCATTCTTCGATGTCGAGGGTGAGGAAATGGAGCTCGTGTTCGGCGGTCGCTATCTCGATGAATTCAGGCGGAACGACGGAGTCTGGAAGCTTTCGGCCCGTCGCATTCTGGTAGACTACGCCAGGAACCAGAAGTCGACCCACAGCGATGCCGGCGCCTACGAAGGCACGACCTACAAGGGAACGAGGGACAAGAACGACCCTTCGTACAAGTTCGTTTTCTAGGCGGTTGGCGCGAATTGCGGACGACCGTCGTTTGCGTGTAGCGCTCTGCGCCTGTCGGCAACGGGACACCCTTTCCATGCGCTTTTCGATCTTCATTGCCTGCGCCTTCCTCTTTGCTTCCCCGACAGCCCAGGCGCGCAACATCGTGCTCACCAACGATGACGGGCTGACCAGCAACGTGGTCGCGCTCTATCGCGCCCTCAGGCATGCAGGGCATGACGTCGTCGTGTCGGTCCCCTGTACGAACCAGAGCGGTATGAGCGCGGCAATTTCGATCGCCCGCCCCCTGACCCCGCTCGATCGACCCTGTCTCAACGATGCCGCGCAGGCCGGCGACCCGGCCACCGGAATGATGACCCGCGACGACCTTCCCGCAGGCGATTTCCACCACGTCGACGGTACTCCGGTCATGGCGCTGCTCTACGGGCTGGACGTGGCCGGAATGGAGCGTTGGGGCGGGCAGCCCGATCTTGTCCTGTCAGGTCCCAACGAAGGCCAGAATGTCGGCGCCATGATCATGGCTTCGGGTACGGTCAGCAATGCGCAGCTGGCGGCAGTGCGCGGCATTCCGGCAATGGCCCTTTCGGCAGGAACGAACAGCCGGGGGGACGACCTTGCCAACCCGCTGTCGGCACGGATCGCGGCGCGCGTGCTCGAACTTATCGATGCGCTCGAAGACAATGCCGGCGGCGGACCGCTGCTACCCCAGGGCCTCGCGCTCAACGTCAACTTCCCCGATACTCTGGAAGGCGCACAATGGCGGCTTACCCGGGTCGGGACGTACATGGCGTACAGGATCGAATTCACCGAAAACATGGCGGAAAGCGCCTCGCCTGCGATGCGCGCGATGGCCGAAGCGCGCGGCGCCCAGGTGCCGCCGCTGCCGGGCCTTAGCTTCGACATTAACCGAAATGCTCCCGAGCCTGGGCAGGAAAACGACGAAGGCGTGGTCTTCCGCAACGGCATCGCGGTCAGCCCGATGCAGGCGGGCTACGCGGCTGCATCGTCGAGCGCTGCATTCGTCGCCTGGCAGCTCGACGATCTCTTCGCGGAAGGCGAATGAGCCGTTCGTCACGCCCTTCCCGTCGCGCCGACAGGTTTCAGTTCGTGAGAGGAGACTTCGGGCCCGCCGCCTGGCCGGCGATCAGTCCGCCGGCGTGCCACGCCAGCGCCATGACCGGGCCGTTCACGCCCGAAGAGACCTGGGTCGGCATCACCGAGCAATCGACCACCCGCAGGCCTTCGACGCCGCGGACGCGCAAGTACGGATCGACGACCGCGTCGGCGTCCGATCCCATCCGGCAGGTGCCCGTGGCATGATAGGCATTTTCGCCCGCGTAGGACGCCTCGACGATCTCCTCGTCGCTCTGCACTTCCCGTCCGGGGACCGTCTCGCGCTCGATCAGCGGCGATAGCTGCGGCGTTTGCATCAGCTGCCGCAGATAGCGAAATGCCCGCACCATGACCTCGCGATCCTTCTCGACGGTCAGGAAATTCGCGCGGATTTCGGGAAAGTCTTCGGGATCCGGCGACCGCAGGCGAATGTATCCCCGGCTTTCGGGCTGCAATTGCCAGGCGCCGGCCATGAAACCGGGCTTCTTTTCGAGGGTCATGCTCGTGGCGCCCTTGACCACGGTGAGATCGAAGAAGCTGATCTGCGCGTCGGGAAGTTCGAGGTCGGGTTGGGTCTTGATGAAGCCATTGATCAGCACGCCGTTGGCGAGCGGCCCTGTCCGGAACAGCTGATAGCGGATCGCCTCGCGCACCAGCCGCCAGCCGCTCAGCCAGACGTTCAGGCTGTCCGGAGTCGTGATGTGGTTCTCGATCCAGGTCCCCTTGTGCTCGGAGAGGTTCTCTCCGACGGCAGGGCGGTCGACGACCACGTCGATCCCCAGCCGGGACAGCAGGTTTGCCGGCCCGACTCCCGAAAGCTGGAGGATCTTTGGAGAGCCCACGGCACCGGCCGCGAGGATCACCTCGCCCCGGCACCCGACCGTCTCGACTTTTCCGCCTTTCCGGTACTTCACGCCCGTCGCGCAACCGGCGGAAATTTCGATCTTCTCGACAAGGGCGTCGGTTACCACGGTCAGGTTCGGGTTGCTCATGACGGGCCTGAGAAACGCCGTGGCCGCGCTCATCCGGCGGCCTTTGCCGATCGTCTGCGGCGAATAGCCGACCCCGTGCTGATCGGGACTGTTGATGTCCTCCTTGCGCGGCGTACCGAGGTGCTCGCAGCCGTCAAGGATCGCCTCGCCAAGCCGCGAGCGCGTCTTGTGGATCGTGATGTGCAGCGGGCCGCCGGCACCGCGCCATTCGGTCGCCCCGAGTTCGTGGTCCTCGATTTCCACGAAGGCGCGCCGCATGGTGTCCCAGCCCCATCCCGTGGCGCCGCTTGCCTCCCAGCGATCGTAGTCGGCGGGGTTACCCCGGGCATAGACCATGCCGTTCACGGAACTGGACCCGCCAAGCGTCTTGCCCCGGAGCCATACGCCGGGTTTGCCGCCCGTCGCTTTCTCGGGCTCGCTGGGGTAGTACCACATGTACCGCGGATCGCCCGCGACCTTGCCCAGGCCCATCGGGATGTGGACGTACATAGAGTGGTCGGGTGGCCCTGCCTCCAGCAGCAATACCTTGTTGCCGCCGTGTCTGATAAGGCGATGGGCGAGCACGCATCCCGCCGTTCCCCCGCCCACGATGATATAGTCGAAGCTCATCGCGTTACAGCGTGCGACCGACCCGGTCGCCCTCGCGGATGGCCTCCAGTGCGGAGCGGGGCGCATGCACGTCTCCGACCAGCGAAGTCGGCGCATGCCGCTCGCAGACCGCCGTCAGGTCGTCGCTCGGCACGGGAGGAACGCCTGCCACCACGAAGTCGCAGGGAAGCCGCACTTCCTCGGCGATGGAGTGGTCCATCACCCGCAGGAAGCCGTCCTCGATCGCGATCGCGATCGATTGCGGCATGACCTTCACTTTCCACTGGGGCAGGAGCCGCAAGTAGTCGGCGAGGTGCGTAAACCCAAGGTTCGCGCCGAAGTGGAGGAAGGGCGTGACGACCGTTACCGATGCACCGCGCCGCACGAGCGCCTCGACGCAAAGCGACGTCTCGTAATTCGCGCGCCGATCGACAATCACGGCATTCGTGCCCTTCATTTCGAAGGTCTGCCCGTCGAATTCGCCGTTCACCGCGGCATCGAGGTCGAGGATCGGGACGCTGTCGTCGGTCTCGCAGTCGAGGGCGGAACGGGTCTTCGCCCCGCTGGCAAGGATGATTGCTTCCGGCTGCAACTCGGCGATGAGGTCTTCGTCGACCGTTGTCTGCAGCATGACCTTCACCTGCAGCAGCGACAGTTCCTGTTCGAGCCACGAGGTCATCGCAAGCAGGTTGGAGGACGTTCCCAGCGTCTCGACAAGATTGAGCCGTCCGCCGAGCCGGTGCCCCGCTTCGGCCAGCGTAACCTGATGCCCGCTCCTTGCCGCGACCTCGGCGGCTTTCATCCCGGCCGGGCCGCCGCCGATCACGAGGACCCGCTTGGGCCGTACCGGCTGCGCGTCGAGCTCGCGAAACCGGTTCTCCTCGCCCACCTCGGGGTTCTGGATACAGGTGATCGGATACATGCTGACACGATCGATGCACCCCTGGTTCGCACCGGTGCACGTGCGGATGCGCGGCGCTTCCCCGTGCTCGAGCTTGTAGACAAGGTCGGGATCGGCAATCTGCGCCCGCGTCATGCCCACAAGGTCGCAGTCGCCGTCGAGAAGCGCCTGCTCGGCCAGGTCGACGGTCGGAATCTTGTTGACCCCGATCACCGGGACCCGCTGCCCGATCCGTTCGCGCAGCGCATGAACGGCCGGCAGCGTCTTGCCGAACTTGTGGCGATAGTTGGTTATGACCTGCGCGTAGTCGAAATTGCCGCTGCCCTCCGAGGTGTTCACGTAATCGAGCATCCCGGTGGCGGTAAGTTCGTCGACGATGTCGCAGATGTCGTCGAAGTCGAGGCCGCTCTTCTCGCGACCACGAAAGTCGTCGAGCGACACCCGGATGCCGAGGACCTTGTCCGGCCCGATCGCATCGCGGACGCGCTGCATCAGCTCGGTCGCGAAGAAGGTGCGCTGGCCCCACTTGTCCTCGCGGTAGTTGGCCGCAGGGGTCCACGATTGCTGCAAAAGGTAGCCGTGCGTGCCGTGCAGCTCGATCCCGTCCATGCCGTTCTCGACGGCGCAGACCGATGCCGCGACGAAGGCGTCGAGGACTTCCTCGATTTCGGCGTCGGTCATGACGTGGCACGCTTCGCCATCCGCGCTCGTCGCCGGCGAGAAGCCCCAGATCGGCTTGAAATCGGCGTGGGTCTCGGACTTGCCCATCACGCCGAAATGGAAGACCTGGGCGAGGATCCTGCCCCCGTGGCGATGCACGCGCTCACTCAGTTGCCGGAACTTGGGTCCCATCGTCCCGGCATCAAAGACCCAGTGATTGAGCATCTGGCTGGCTTCGTGGACGTGCATGGCCGTGGTCATCATCAGCCCGGCGCCGCCCCGCGCGCGTCGCTCCAGATAGGCCATGTACCGCTCGCCATCGCAATCCGGTCGGAAGAAATCGGTATAGGCGGCATGCGCCGTGATAACGACCCGGTTCTTCACTTCGACCGGGCCGATCGTGATCGGTTCGAGCAGTTTCATCGCGTTCCTCTCCAGGTGACGCGGCAGTGGCGGGCCTTTTCCGGGCTCTAGCGTTTGCCGCCGCGTGAGGCTCAACTCAGCCCTTCTTGGGAATCAGCGTCGCCCTTTCGTAATCGGTGATGTACTCGCCTTCGACCTTCCATGGCATTCCCGGTTTCCATGCCTTGTGTGCCCGCTTCCAAAGGCCGAACATGCCCATGATGTGCATCGGATCCCCGTGGATTTCGGTGAAGCCGCCATTGAGGCTGCGCGTGTCGAAGTAGGCCGCGTTGACCTCGTCGGCATAGAGTTCGGTGGCGAGCTCGTAGCCAAGGCCGAGCCAGTGGTTGCGCTCGGCATCGAAGTCGGAAACGAGGTAGGCGATGTGGTGATAGCCTTCCTCGCCCTTCGCGTACATGTCGCGATAGATCGACCTCTTTTCGTCGTGTTGCTCGATGAACTGGATCATCATGTCGCCGAGATAGCCGAAAGCATAGGAAACATCGGCTTCCTCGGACGTTCCGCGATAGGTGAACTCGTCGCATTCGTGGTGGCGGATCATGAAGAACGGGCCGGCGCCGAAAGCTTCAGACCATTTGCGGGCGGCCTCGTCGATGCTGTTCACGAAGTAGGCATACTGGAATAGTTCGCGCGTCGCGGTCATAGGCTCTCCCCCAATTTTCTCCGACCCGATTCCGGCATTTCGCCGGGGCGGTCGCCCGCCGGCGCCGTGCCGGACTCCGATCGCCGGCTCCAAACGATACGTTTAATGCGTCAGTTGCACAATAAAAAGAAGCGCCCTGCCGTGGTTAATCTTCGGGGCCCTCCGGGTATGCGCTCATCAGCATGACCTGCGATTTGAGTGCGGCGTGCTGATCTTTCATCGGCCAGTCCTCTGGCTTCGTGATGACCATCGCGGCCAGTCCGTTCAGGTAGATCTGCACGTGATTGGCATAATACGGGATATCCAGGTTGGCTGGCGCCTCGTCTCGCTTGATACCGTATTCGAGGATCACGTGCAGCATCTTGCGCGTCTCCTCGATGCCTATCAGCCTTTCCTCCGCCAGCGCCGGGTCGTGCGTCGCCTTGCCCCAGAAGCCGAACCAGGCCTGCCAGTCGCGAAGGTTGGATTCGGTCGTGGGCAGAAGTGCGCAGAGGCACTCCAGCATCGTTCCGCGCGCTTCCATCACCGCTTCGACGCGCTTCGGCGCCTCGCCGAGGACCGAGGCGAATGCCGAGATGAGAAGGTGCTGCTTGTCGCGGAAATAGTGCGAGAGAATCGTGGAACTGTAGCCGGCCTTGCGGGCAACGGCACGAACCGTAACCGAATCCATGCCGGTTTCCGCGATCATTTCCTTCACGATGTCCGCGATAATCGCGCGCCGCTCATCGTGGTCGACAATCAATGGCATTCAACGCCCCATAGTGTCCCGGAACAACAAGTCAGCGTCCCTAGCCTCCAATTCCAAGCAAATGAAGGGCCTTAGGCTCTACTCATCTTCCGCGCTCTCCGTCTCTGGTCTACCAGGGATGGATTCCGCCATCCCACTTGCGGAACTTGCCGCTGTCTTCTCGGGTCAGCTTGCGGATCGTTGCGATATTGTCGGCCGCCGCGGCCGCCGGTTCGAGATCGGCGACGTCGCCGGCCATCTCGGTCTTTACCCAGCCGGGATGAAGGAGCGAGAAGATCAGGTCCTCGTCGGCCATTTCCTGCGCGAGCGCCGTCATCGCCCGGTTGAGGCCTGCCTTCGCGGTTGCATAGGAATACCCGATCAGGTGATCGTAGGCATGGGCCGACACCTGGCTCGTCAGCGAGACGATCTTCTTGTCGTTCCCGGCGCGGACATTCGGCAGGAAAGTCTGGATCACGCGGAACGGCCCCATCAGCATGATATTCAGTTCGCGTGCCCAGTTGTCGTAGTCCATGTTCTGGAAGGTCTGGGTGGCAAGACCGCCGAAGACGCCGGCGTTGTTGATCAGGATATCGATAGGGGTATCGCCCAGCTCCTCCCTGCAGGCACTGACCGATTCCATCTCGCCCACGTCCATGCGGTGGATGGTGAGGCGGCCGTCGCTCGCGGCGGCGGCTTCCTGCAGGGCCTTGGCACCGTCGGGATTGCGGCACGTTGCGAAGACGCGTTCTCCCTGCTCTGCGAACTGGCGGGCCATCTGGTAACCGAGCCCCCGGGAAGCGCCGGTAATAAGTATGTTCTTCATCGTTCGCTCTCCGGTTCGAGATATTTCATGAGGGTCCGGTGCATGTGGCGAATCCGGATTTCCTGATAGTTGGCGAGAGTGACCCCCGGTCGGCCGAGCGTGGCGCAGCCGAGCTGCGCGGCCTCCATGTTGCCGGTGTCCTGGTCGTAGACGTTCCCGATATACGGATCGATGCCGGGCACGGTGGTATAGGATTCGTCGGACTTCAGACGGAAGGCTTCGGCGGTTTCCCACTTCGTTCCGTCGGTCGGGCGCTGCTTCAGGATGATCAGGTCGAAGACCGACTTGTCGTGCTGCATGCCGTCGGGGCGGAAGCGATAGACGATCGGAAAGGCGACGCCTGAGAAGAACTGCTGGTTGGGGAATGCGAAATAGGCGATCGAATCGACGATTTCCGAATCCGAAGTCTGGTCGAGATCGCGCATGCCCTTCTGTTTGGAAACGTCGCGGAAGAATTGCGCCATGACCTTGCGGGCGCTGCTTCCCTCCGGGACCGTGAGCTTCTCGCCGATGTCGCCCTTGTCGCCCATCAGGAAGCTGTCGAGGATATCCTGCTCCGACAGCTCCTCGTCGATGAACGCGCTCGGGCTTCCGGCCACGTTGATCAGCCGGTTGATGTTGTCGCCGTAGAAATCGTACTGCGTGTTCGCATCGCCATTGGTCCGCATGAGTTGCGGATGCGTTTCCATGACGTGATAGGCTTCGAGGAACGCTTCGGAAGCGATCTTCCAGTTGCAGTTCAGCTCCTTGCGAATGTGCATCGCGACATAGCGGTTAGCGAAGATGTCTCCCGAAAGATGCTTCGGCAGCGGATCGAGATAGTCGAGGAGCGGCTGGGCATCCTCGTCGAGGTTGATGAATACGAACCCGCCCCAGGTATCGCATTTCACGGGTGCGAGGGCGTACTCGGCACGATCGACATGGGGAAAGTCCCACTGGCACGGCAGCGTCTGCAACGTCCCGTCGAGGTCCCACTGCCAGCCATGGTACGGGCAGCGGACGAAGTTTGCGCTGCCTTCGCTCCCCTGCGGCTTGAGCATGGTGCCGCGATGCATGCAGGCGTTCCTGAAAGCCTTGATCGAACCGTCCCGCTGCCTCACCACAAGGACCGAGTAGGGGCCGACGTCGTAGACGACGTAGTCGCCGTCCTCGGGGATGTGCTCCTCGCGGCAGGCCCATTGCCAGACGCGCGGCCACATCTCGCGAATCTCCCGCTCGAAGAACGCCTGCGAGGTGTAGCGTTCGACCGGAATGTCCTCGTCGCCCAGGAATTCGTAGCTCTGGTCGGTCAGGTAGTCGGGAACGGGGCGACTATCATCCGCAAGGATGTCCTGCACACTGACCCCGGGGCATCGTGCCGCTCCGGGTGGGGTGCTCGTCACGTCGTTGCTCATCGTCCTCTCCAGTGGCGGCGGGTTTTCCGCTCGCCGTGGCTTGCATTTGCGGGGATCAGGTGTGCTCCTTCCTGGCGCCCGGTATCTCTTCGAACAGGCCGGCCCAGGTCGGGGGAGCCAGGGTGTCGGAAAGCCCTATCTCCCCCGATTCGACTGCCGCGCCCATCCTGGCCATCACGCCTTGCGGATCGTCGGTCTCGATCTCCATCGTGATCAGGTAGCCATATTTCTCTCCCTCGCCGCTGGTCCCCGGCACGAGCCTGAGACGTTGCGAGTATTCGAAACCGGTCGCGTCGAGCACCTCCTGCATGTGCGTATGGGTGTGCCACTCGTTGAATTCGTCGTCCTTGCCGGGCGCGGCGTTGACGAGGGCGATGTAGCGATATCGCTTGGCCATGGCGTTCCCCTCAGTGCGCCGTCCAGCCGCCATCGACGGCGACCGACGCTCCGTGCATGTAAGGCGCAGCATCGGAGGCCATGAAGACGACGGTACCCGCGATCTCGTCGGGCGTCGCAACGCGGCCCGCCGGCAGACGAGACATGAGCGTCGCGTTTTCGGGCGCGTCGGGATCGAATCCGGCCATCATCGGGGTCAGGACCACGCCCGGTGCCACCGCATTCACGCGGATGTTGTCCTTGGCGTAGTCGACCGCGGCCGCCCGCGTGTACCCCAGGATCGCATGCTTCGCGCAGGTGTAATGCGCCGAATAGCCAAGCGCGAGGTGGCTTTGGGCCGATGCGTTGTTGATGATCGAGCCGCCCTTGCCCTGCTTGAGCATCTGCTGGATTTCGTACTTCAGGCACAGGAACGTCGAGCGGATATTGCTGTCGAAGCTCTTGACGCAGTCTTCCTCGGTCAGGTCGGCCACTTGCCCGATGCCGAAGTACACGCCTGCGTTGTTGAACGCGACGTCCAGCTGGCCGTATGCCTTGACGGTCTCGGCAACCAGCGCTTCCACCTGATCGGCCTGCGTGACATCGCACTGGAAGAACTTGCAGGTCCCGCCGGCCTTTTCGATCATTCCGACCGTTTCCATGCCGGCTTCCTCGCGGCGGCCGCAGATCATGACCTTCGCACCCTCGCGCGCGAATGCGATCGCCACCGCTTGTCCGATGCCGCTTCCGCCGCCGGTAACCAGTGCGGCCTTGCCTTCCAGTTGTCCCATCTCGCTCTCCTGTCGCATTTGCGGGGCCATGCGCCCCGATGTTCCCTATCTCTCGGTCAGGCAGTCAGCCTGTTCCGGTCACGGAAAAGTGTGCATCCCGCCTTCGAGCATGAAGGTCTGGCCCGTGATGTATCCCGCCCCTTCGCTGGCAATGAAAACTGCGAGAGGACCGGCATCGCGCTCGGGGTCTCCCAGACGGCGCACGGGTACCTTCTGCTTGAGCTCCTCGACGAATTCCGGACGCGCCGTCTTCCACGCATCGAAGGCGCGCGTCTCGATCGCGGGGTTGATGATGTTCACGGTAATGCCGTGCTGACCCCATTCGCGGGCCGCGGTACGCGAAAGCGCGCGGATCGCTTCCTTGGTCGCATTGTAGCAGGTGTTCCCTTCGAAGCCGACCTGGCCCGACGAGGACGCGAAATTGATGACCCGGCCATATCCGGCCTTTTTCATGTGCGGAAAGGCCGCCTTCATGAACCACAGCGAGGCCGTCGCGCCCGTGCGAAAGGTGTATTCCCACTCGTCCTCGTCGGTATCCTCGCACGCGCTGAACACGGTGGAAGGCTGCGGACTGGCTTCGGTGCCGAACCCCTGCGCATTGTTGACGACGATGTTGAGGCCGCCGAAAGTTTCGACCGTCTTGTCCACTGCGGCGAAGACTTCGTCGCGGTGGCCGACGTCGCACGGAACGCCGACCGCCTCGCCACCTGCCTTGCGAATCTCCTCGGCGACGGAGTCGACCGTGGAAGGCGTGCGCGAGACGACCGCCACCTTGGCTCCCGCCTCGCCGTACGCAAGCGCCATCGCCCTGCCGATACCGCGCCCCGCGCCTGTCACGAGCGCAACTTTTCCGTCCAGTACCTTCGTCGACATTCGTACCTCTCCGCAAACTTTTATTGTGCAGCAGTTGTATAAAGATTATCCACCTGTCGCAAGTGGCCCGAGCCTATAAAATTGTTCCGGGGATGGAAGAGGCGGAGTGGAAAATTGGCCAGTCTTGATACCGTAGCCAACATCGAGGACCTGCGCCTTCGCGCGCGAAAGACGCTGCCTCGGCATCTGTTCGATTTCATCGACGGCGCGGCCTTTCGCGAAGTGACGCGGAATGCCAACCTTTCGGCTTTGGCAGACATGCTGTTCCGCCAGCGGACGTTGCGCGACGTCAGCGAAGTCTCGATAGCGACGGAACTGCAGGGCTGCGAAGCGTCGATGCCCCTCGCCATCGCGCCGACGGGCATCAGCGGCATCCTCGCCGGCGGTGCTCGCGGCGAAATCCTCGCGGCTCGTGCAGCGGCGAGCGCAGGCGTTCCGTTCACACTCGGCATGATGGCGCTCAGTTCGATCGAGGACATCGCGAGCGAGGCGCCGGCGCCGTTCTACCAGCTTTGCATGCTGCGCGACCGGTCGCTCGTCGAAGGGATGGTCGGACGGGCCAGGGCAGCCGGGTGCCCGGCGCTGATCCTGACCACCACGTGGCCATACTATTCGCAGCACGACCGGCTGACCAACAACCCGGCGTGGTCGATGCCGCCCCGGATATTCTCCAGAGCGCTCCTCGAATATGCCAGCCGGCCGCGCTGGGCGCTCGAAACCCTTTTCGGAAGGCCGGTCCGGTTCCGCAACTTCGATGCCCACCACAGCGAACCGTTCGACATCGTCGAAATCGTCGGGCAGCTCGATGCATCGACGACCTGGGATGACGTTGCCTGGCTACGCGATATCTGGCCCGGAAAGCTGGTATTGAAAGGCATCAACGAGCCGGACGATGCCGAGCGAGCCGTCGCCGTCGGGGCCGACGGGATCGTCGTTTCCAACCATGGCGGCAACCAGCTCGACGAATGCAGCCCGACCATCGCCATGCTTCCGGCCGTGGCCGAGGCGGTTGGCGGCAGGATCGAGGTTCTTATGGACGGCGGGATCCGGTCGGGACAGGACGTCCTGAAGGCAATGTCGCTCGGCGCGAAGGGCTGCCTGATCGGACGCGCCCACCTTTACGGCCTTGCCGCAGCTGGCGAAGCCGGCGTCGCAAAGGCGCTGGACGTCATCCGGACGCAGCTGCAGATCACCACCGGCCTCGTCGGTCTTACCGATGTCCGCGATGCAAGCCCGGCAATCCTGCACGGGATCGCCGGCAAGGATGTCAGCCGCCCTCGGATTCGCGCTGATAGCGTTCAAGGTCCTGCATCAGCGGATTTCGCCTGAGAGTCAGCCCGCCGTTGAGTTGCAGGACCTCGCCCGTCATGAAGCAGTTGTCCTGCGCGAGCCACACGCACCCCTCGGCTATGTCCTCGCTCGTGCCGTAGCGGCCGAGCGGATAGCAATCGGCGAAGCACTGCTTCATCCAGTCGGGAATGTCTCCGCCGCCGAAGTTGCCGTAGTGCATCGGCGTGTCGGTATGCCCGGCCGCGATCGAGTTGACGCGGATGCCGCTCTTGCCGAACTGGTTCGCCACCGCGCGGACGACCTGATCGATACCGGCCTTAGTGCCCATGTATGCCTCGTAGCCGCCGTCCACCGTGGTTCCGGGCTGGGCGACCGCCGATGTAATCTGGATGATTGATCCGCCGCGCTCCTGCATCGCCGCGACCATGGCCTGGAGGAAGAAGAACGAACCCTTGAACTGCAGGTCCACCAGCGTGTCGAGATCGGCTTCCTCGAATTCGAGGAACGGAGCGCCGAGGGCGACGCCGGTCGAATTGATCGCGATATCGAGGCCGCCCATACGGCGGGACGCTTCGTCGGCCAGCGCGAACATACTTGCCTTGTCGGTCAGGTCGCACGTGACCGCGTGTCCGCCGATTTCCTTGGCGAACGAATCGAGCATTTCGGCGCGCCGGCTGGAAACCGTGACCTCGCATCCCTCGTCGCGCAGGCGGCGGGCGATGGCCTGACCCATGTTGCCTTGTTCAGCCGCTCCGATGACGACGGCCTTCTTGCCTTCCAACCGCATCGCTGCATCCTTTCTTTTATTGTGCAAATGTTGTATTATATCGCGCGCATCGCCTGTCAATCGAACAGGCGGCGAAAACACGATATTGGGAGACGGACATGGCGCAGACCCTGAGCGAAGAGGCCTATCGCAAGCCCGACAATCCGACCACGCAGGATATCCTCCATCGCGACGGACGCCCGGTCCATCCGGTTTTCGAGGTCGAGGCGCCGAAATTCCTCGGCGACGAGGACATCGACTTCGCGCGGTACACCAGCCGCGAGTTCATGGAGCGCGAATTCACCCACCTCTGGCCGCGGGTCTGGCAATGGGCCTGCCGCGAGGAGCACATTCCGGAACCGGGCGATTATTACCTTTACGAAATCGGCCGGAAATCGGTGATCGTCCTGCGCGACAACGAAGATCGCATCCGCGCCTACGTCAATTCGTGCCTGCACCGCGGCACGAAGCTGCGCTCGGGCCACCGCGAGGGTTCGACTGCGCAACTGAGCTGCCCGTTCCACGGCTGGACATGGTCGCTGGAAGGCGAGCTTACCAAGGTGCCGTGTGCGTGGGATGCGCCGCATATCAGGGATCGCGATTTCCGCCTGCCCGAACTCAAGGTGGGACTGTGGGGCGGCTTCGTCTTCATCAACTTCGACCGGGACGCGCCTCCGCTCGAGGAATACATCGATCCGCTGCCCGAGCATTTCTTGAATTTCGACATGGAGAACCGCTTCGTCGAAATCCACATCGAGAAGGAGCTGTTCTGCAACTGGAAGGCTGCGAAAGAGGCCTTCATCGAGAACTACCACACGCAGACCACGCATCCCGAGCTACTTGCCGCGGCGTACGACGAACCGACCCAGTACGACATTCTGGGCAAGCACGTGTCGCGCTTTCTCAACGCCTTCGGGGTATCTAGCCCGCACCTCGACAAGCCGCTGACCGAGCGCGAATTGCTCGACACCATGCTCGTCGGCGACCGCGACAAGCTCGTGAAGGCGAGCGCCGGCGAGGACGGGGAAACCGCCCGCACGATCATGGCGCGAACGCTTCGCGCGGCGCTCGGCGAAGCGTACGGAAACGACCTTTCGCGTTTTACCGATACCGAGATCATCGACGTCAGCCAGTACGGCCTGTTTCCGAACATGATCATCTACCCGCAGTTCACGCTGCCCGTCGCCTACCGGTTCAGGCCGATCGGCCGGGATCCCGACCGGTCGCTGTTCGAACTGATGATGCTGCGCCAGGTACCCGACGACGGTCCGCGCCCGGAACCTGCCGAACCTGTGCGCCTGAAAGAGGACGAGAGCTTCTCGAAGGTGCCGGGGTTCGACAGGACGCTTGCGCATGTGTTCGATCAGGACACCGACAATGTCCGCGCGCAGCAGGAAGGGTTCTATGCCAGCGAAAAGGGAGCGCAGACCTTGCTGAATTATCAGGAAGTGAGAGTTCGCTACCTGGAGCAGACCGTGGACGAATACCTTGCCGGATGACAGCCACACCGGGCTCCTGAACTGGACCATCGGGGACGTGCGCGTCACCCGCATACAGGAATCGGCATTCGAAGGCGGGCTTGATGCCTTTCTGCCATTCGCGACGCCCGAGGCGCTCGACCGGATCGAATGGCTCGGAGAGGATTTCGTCACGCCGGACGGTGTCCTGAAATTCAGCATCCATGCGCTCGTGATCGAAGCGGCGGGCAAGCGGATCATTGTCGATACCTGCGTCGGCAACGAGAAGGATCGCTCCTTCTTCCCGATCTGGCACCGTCAGTCGTATCGGTTCCTGGAAATCCTGGAACAGGCCGGCTTCGCACCAGGGGATTTCGATGTCGTGTTGTGCACGCACCTCCACCTCGACCATGTCGGCTGGAACACGATGCGTGTCGGAGATCGCTGGGTGCCCACTTTCCCGAACGCACGCTACCTGATGGCGAAGCACGAGTACGAGGTCTTCCTGGACCTCATCGGATCGGACAGCGACGACGCGATGCGGCAGATCGACCGGGTGGTTTTCGCAGATTCGATCGAACCGGTCGTCGATGCCGGACTTGTCGATTTCGTGGCGATGGACTGCGAAATCTGCAAGGGCGTCCGGCTCGTGCCGACACCGGGCCACACGGCGGGTCACGTCAGCGTGATGATAGAATCGCGCGGCGAGGCGGCACTGATCACAGGCGATTTCGTTCATCACCCCTGCCAGCTCGCGCATCCCGAATGGTCGATCACCAGCGACTACGACCCGGAACAGTCGGTGCGCACGCGCGAAGCCCGGTTCGCTGATGCCTGCGAGAACGACGCGCTCGTGATCGGCACGCACTGGCCCACGCCAACTGCGGGCAGGCTCGATCGCGACGGCAAGGTCTACCGCCTGCGCTAGCTAGTCCGATTTCCGGCTGTACTCGACGAGGCGCCGGTTCGAAGGGTCGCGCCACTCACCGACAGGGCGCACGGCGTCTCCTTCGTAGATCCTTGTCCGGACGTCGAACCGGTCCTGCCATCTGGCAACGAGTTGCCCCAGTTCCGGACGTGCCAGATGCAGCGCCAGCGCCCGCTCGTCGCGCCAGGCCTGGAAGGTGAGGACGTGCCCGGCGGCGCGGTCTTCCATCGCGAAATGATAGGCCTCGCACCCTTCTTCGGCGAGGCTTGAGGCGATGCCGGCGCAAAGGTCGGCCAGCAGGTCGTCGACGAGGTCGGGATCGGTTGCAATGGTCCCCGCGACGATGAGCATCACGCCCCCTCCGCCGCACCGGGCCAGTTCAGGACCTTGCGCACGGTCCCTCCCAGCAGCCACGCCTTTTCCTCGTCGGTAAAGTCGGGACAGTCGAGAAGGCAGAAGAGCATTTCCGCCCAGCTTTCGCCGGTCTGGTTCCCGCCGTTGTCGCTCGCCCACATGATGCGATCCGCGCCGAACGCTTCGATAGCGCGCCGCAGATGCGGCCAGAGCGCATCGAAGGGATAGTCGCGCACCCTGAACATGCCGGGGCCATGGCTCCACTTGAGCGCCACGTTCGGCCAGCGGGCGAGGTTCAGCACATCCTCGAAGCAGGAAAGATCCGGCCCGTCCGCTGCGTCGGCTTCATCAGGAGTTTGCGCATCGAGGAAACTGATCCCCTCCTCCATCGGCATACCGCAGTGATCGACGACGAGTCGGAGTTGCGGAAACCGCTCAAGGTAGGGACCCACTAGCCTTGCCTGCCCGGGGATGAATATGAAGCAGGGCAGGCCGAGCCGTTCGGCCTCGGCGAAAATCGGGTCGTAGCCGCCGCTTTCGAAAGCGCCGAGTTCCTCGGCGGTCAGGCCGGGCAGCATGCGGATCGCGCGAAGGCCCGGCGCATCGCGCGCCATCCGTACGATCGACAGCACTTCGGGATCGAGCCTGTCGACACGCAGGACATAGGAAAAGCGATCGGGATAGAGCCAGTTCGCCAGTTCCGCCGTGGGAGCGGTTACCCGGTACGCCCCGCCGGGAAGCCGGTAGCCGGGCCCCCAGGTTTCGAGCCCCCAGAACTCGTCCGCAAGCACCGCGGAAATGCCGAGCGCATCCATGGCCGAAAGCGTCTCGTCGATGCCGCCCGGACCGAAGTGTATCTGGCTGTCTACAATCTCCATCGACGGCCCTTCCGGATCAGGCAAGGTCGGCCACGACCGGCAGCGAGGCGTCCAGCGATCCCCAGTTGCCCAACGCGGCGTCCGGGCTCTTCGACAGGCCGCCGTCGGTGTAGTCCAGCACCTGTATCCAGTCGTAGATGCCGGCGCGCTGCGCGATCTTCCATGTCCCGCCGCGCTTCTCGAAACGATCCACGTAGCGGCCTCCGACGATAGAGACGTAGCGCTCGCCCGGACGGTCGTAGAACAGTCCGTTGGTATTGAGACCCTCGGGATAGTCGGCCGGGATCACGTGGTATCCGTTGAGATAGGTCTCGACGTGGGCGGTCTCGCCGTCGAGGTTGATGAGCACGTTCGCGACCATGTGGTGCGTCGGGCCGAGAGGCTCGATGATCGAGCGGGCTGCGGCGGCGAAATCCTGCCAGCTTCCGGCAATGTCCCCGAAGCCGTAGCGTGCATCGTCGTGGAAGACTTCTTCGAGAAGGCTCCAGCGCCGCCGGTCCAGGGCATGGCAATAGAGGTTGATGACCCGGTTGATCCCGGACTCGGCGGCGAGCCTTTCCAGCATGTCTGTCATGCCGGCATCCTCGGTTCGACGAGCGTCCGCAGCCGCCGGTGGAAATTCTGGATGGCGATCTCGTTGCTGCCGTAGACTACGCGGAAATCGTCCGGCGCATGGGCCAGGTTGCGCTGCCCGTCGGCGGACACGCTGTAATCCTCGTTCGTCACCACGGCCTCGATGTAGTCGTGAAGCTCGGCCCAGTCGCGATCGTCATCGTCGGGGTGTTCGCTTGCCGGGCGATAGGTGGACGTCAGGGCGAACGCCCTGTCGGGCGTGTCACCGGGATAGAGCCGGTAGATCGAATAGGCCGTACCCTTCTCTATCTCCCATATGTTGAGGATGACGTTCGGAAACAGCAGGTGAACCGCATTGAAAGGCTCCCGGGGCCAGTTGCTTTCCGGCTCGTCGATATAGTCCCCGACATGCTTGTAGGGATAGGCGATCCGGTGGTGCGGATCGAAATCGTCGTAGCACATGATGTCGTTGTAGTGCGTGCTGCCGATCGAAGTCGGATGCAGCGAATTGAAGTGATAGGCCTCGCCGTAAGTGTCGAGCGCGTATTTCCAGTTCGCGTCGATTTCCAGCCGGGTGGCCTTTATGAGGCGCATCCTGTGAAACTCCAGGTGCTCGACCTCGGGCGCGAAATTGCCGAGGAATCCGCTCAGGTCGATCTCGTCCTTTCCGGCACGCGGCTTGACGAAGATCATGCCTGCCCGCTCGGCGACGGGGACGCGAAGCAGGCTCCTTTCCTCCTTCTCGATGCCGGCGAAGCTTTCCTTGCCGGGCATGCCCACCAGTTTACCCTCGAGATCGAAGGTCCAGGCATGGAATCGGCAGGTCATGCGCTTCGCTCCGGTGCATTCGGTCACCAGCTTCGCCGCCCGGTGGGTGCACATGTTGAGAAACGCGTGCACCCGCCCGTCGCTCGCACGCACGATCAGGATCGGGACCCCGGTCGCTTCGTAAAGGAGCTTGTCGCCCGGTTCGGGGATATCGACGGAGAAGCACGCCAGCAGTGGCAGTTCGGTGAATATCGCCTGGCGCTCGGCGCGTGCCCAGACGGCGTCGGTGTACACTGAGGGATCGTTCAGCATGGGCCCTGCCGAACGATCCGTCTCGCGGCTGGCGATTAGCTGGACAGACCTGCGCTGGTGGTCGCGTGCCACCTCTCGCCGGCGTTCATTGTGTCGCGCCTCGCTGGTCGCCTCGATCTTCCCTTCGAGCATTCTCCCTGTCCTCAGTATCTTGCCGTGATCTGGAACATGATCGTGCGCGGCAGGCTGACGAGCCCCGTTTCGTCGGCAGCGATGCCGGCGGGTGTTCCCGTTCCGCTGCCGCTGTTGGGCTGGTCCTGCACACCCGAGATGTAGAACTTGTTGGTCAGATTCTTGCCGATCACGGCGAATTCGAGTTGCCCGTCGAAGGTTTGCAGTCGGGCGGTCGCGTCGATCGTCGCGAAGGACGACTGGCGCGAAAGCGGGTGACCGAAGCTCGATGCGAGATAGTCGTCGCTGTACTTCACGTTCGTCGATGCCGCAAAAACGATGCCGTCTCCGACCGGAGTCTCGTAATTGAGCCCGAACGTGCCGGTCCATTCGGGTGCGAGCGCTGTCGGCGTGCCACTGAGGTCCTGCCCCGGACCGCCCTGGAACGTCTCGGTGCACCCTGCCTGGGTCGACTGCCCGCCATAGCAGGGGGCGAGATAGTCCTGATACCTCGCCTTGTTGTAGGCGATGATCGCGCGCGCGCTCAGGCCTGGAAGCCCGCGCGGCGCGAACTCCGCTTCCACTTCCACGCCCTTCGTGGTCGCAGAACCCGCGTTGGTCGTGATGAACTGGAAGGTGACCGAGTTGAAATAGTCGATCTGCAGGTTCTTGTACTTGTAGTAATATGCGCCGACATTGAAACGAAGCTGCCTGTCGAACAGCGTCGTCTTGACGCCGCCCTCGAACCCCTCGACTTTCTCGGGCTCGAACGCGATGTCGCTGGGGATTGTCAGTGCCGTGACCAGCGCGCTGTTCGAGAACCCACCCGACTTGTAAGCCGTCTTGTAGGCACCGTAGACGGTGACTTCGTCGGTCGGCTTCCAGGTGATTGTGGCTTCCGGAGACCAGTTGTCGAATGTCTGGTCTCCTACGACGAAGGTCGACGGGTCATTCGGATCGTACTGGATGAAGAGCCCGCGCAGCGCCGCGTTCACGTATTCCATGTAAAGGATGCTGTCTTTGGTCTCGTGCGTGTAGCGCACGCCGCCTGCCAGTTCGAGCGTCGGAACGACTTCCCATGTGACCTGCCCGAACCCGGCCAGCGTTTCGCCGTCCGTTCTGGAATAGCGATGGTTCGAGGCGAACTCCCTCTCGATCGGCTGGCTTGAATCGGAAAGCCCCGCGAAGGTGCCATATTGCCGGAAATTGCGCCTGCTTTTCTGGTAATAGCCGCCCACCATCACGTTGACCGGACCATCAAATTCGGTCTGGAAACGCGTCTCGTTCGAGAATGCCCAGAACGAGGTATTCTCGGTCGCCGCAATGAAGGTGGCCTCGGCGGGGACGTTCTGCCCCAGACCCCACTGGTTCCGGTTCCAGGTGTAACCCGATACCGAGGTGATGAGGAAATTCTCGCCGCTGTAGGCGAGCGTGCCGGTGACCGAGGCCGACTTGTAGCGGTTGAAGGGCGCGCCGTCCTCCCTCGCTCCGGGCAGGCTCTGCTCTACGCCGCGCGGGGCGTTGACCATGTAGACGTTGAACTTCTTCTCGCACGGAATGTCGGGGTTGGGCTGTGGCGCGCCGAGAGAGCAGGCGAACGGTACCATGTTCCACGAATTGCTCTCGTCGTAGCTGCGCAGGTAGCTGGCCTTGAGCGTCGCCGTAAGGTTTGCCGTGGCTTCCCATTCGAGCGTGCCGCGCACGAGCGTCTCGGTGGTCCCCGGCTGGTCTCCGCGGGTCGGGTGCTGGGGCCGCAACGTCACTTCCCCCGTCGCGATGTCGAGGATGGGCGTAAAGAGCGTTTCTTCCTGCCGGTTGCGGAAATAGCCTCCGATCATGCGCGAGACCCGGCCTGCGAGGCGAACGCCCAGGTTCTCTCCGATCGGTCCCGATACAAAGCCTTCGGTCACGACGTTCCTGGACCGCGTCTCGAACCCGAGCCGGCCCATCGCCTCGAACGTATCGGTCGGCCCGGCAGTCGTTATCGAGATGACGCCGGCGGTCGCGTTCTTGCCGAAGAACAGGGCTTGCGGACCCTTGAGCAGCTCGACGCGTTCCAGATCGAAGAGCGCCTCGTTAATCACGCGTCCCTGGCCGTGGTAGATGCCGTCGACGATGATGGCAGTGGACTGTTCGAGACCGATGGATGTCGCCTGCGAGCCGATGCCGCGCAGCGTGATCTGCGCGCCCGAACCGTTGGAAGCACGACCGATGTTGAATTGCGGCGTGAACGCGGCGACTTTCTCGAGAGAGGTCAGGTCGTAACGCTCTACCGTTTCTTCGGAAATGGCCGTGACCTGAACCGGCACGTCCTGAACGGACTCCACGCGTTTACGCGCCGTAACGACGATCTCCTCGAGCCCCGCAACGCGTCCGGGAGCCGGCTCCTCGACACCGGTCGCTGAGCCCTGCGCCATGGCGCCAGGCGCAAGCATGCAAAATACGATTGCCGTCGACGAAACCGCCAGCCCGCGGGAGAATGCCCCTTTGGCTTGCCCCTTTGCCATCATTCCCTCTCCTCTCTCGTTGCTCGGGCTCTCGAGGCCCATTGCGCATCCCGCTTTCGTGCGGGTCCTTCTATTTCCCGATCGGCTGCATGATCCTTTCGATCACGGGGTAGCCGTGCTCCTTCACGTAGTTCGCAACCGACTGGTTTCCTTCGGGCGGAAGACCCTCGACCCCGTGTCCGTCGGCAAGCCGGTTCGCCATCGCGAAATACGCGACGACTGCGACGACATCGCTCAACCCCTGCTCGCTCCAGCCTGCGGCAAGGACCGCATCTGCATCTTCCTGCGTCAGTCGCGCAGGCTGCTCGGTGAGCTTTTTCGCGTAAGCGAGAACCGGAACCATCTTTGCAGGGATCCTGTCCGAAGCCGGATTGCCGATCGCGTCCGCCAGCGCGTCCGGGTCGGCCCCGAACGCCACGGCGATCCTCTCGTGCGTGCCGTAGCAGAAGGAACAGTCGTTCAGGGCCGATACGTAGGCCGCGACGAATTCCCTTTCGGCGATGGAAAGCTCGGTATCCTCGATCATGATTTGCTGACCCATGGCCATGAAGCCGGCGTACCTGTCCGGCTCGCGGTTCAGGACCTCTCCAAGGCCGTCACCCTTGAGGTAGGCGAGAAACGGCATCTGCCTCTCCTTAGTATGTTCTTCTTTTCATCCGGGCCCTGAAACCGTCGCAACGGCTGCCGAAAGTCGGGCAATCGATCCGTTCGCGAAGAGCTTCAGAGCACCGGCAATGGAGAGGAAGCTATCTTAAATTCAACTGATGCACAATATAAACTTGGCGGCAGGATCGCGGTTTGCAGCCTCGCATTCCGGCTGGCCGGCAGACCAGCAGAATTGGCTGCGCTTCGCTGATCCGTGGTGCCGGCGGCCTTTGCAAAACTTGCCTGCGGTAGAATTTTCTTGCCAGCCCGGCAGTACGCGCTGAAGATGGCGGGAAACAGTTACGGGATAGAGGAATGGCCGAAGCAGACGCAGTGGCGAGTCGAGAGAAGTCGCGGTGCCCGGGGCCGAGCACCGCCGAGATAATCCGTGCCGACGGGGACAATGCGCCGGAAAAGCTCCTGCGCGAATCGCCGCTCGACCTTGGCGATTCTCCCATCCCTTACGAGCGCTACACCTCGCGCGAATTCCACGAACGCGAGATGGACCGGATGTGGTCGCGCACCTGGCAGTGGGCCTGCCGTGAGGAGCAGGCTCCCGAAGTCGGCGACTACGTCGTCTACGACATCGGACCGTGGTCGGTCATCGTGGTCCGCAGCGGGCCTGACGAGTTCCGCGCCTTCCACAACAGTTGCGCGCATCGCGCCACCCAGCTTCGCCCGCCCGAGAGCATGGGGAGCGCGCCCTTGCTGCGCTGTCCGTATCACGGCTGGACCTACGGTCTCGATGGAAAGCTCGAGACGGTTCCCTGCCGCTGGGACTTTCCCCATGTCGGCGACCGCCACAACCTGAGCCCGGTCCGGTGCGAGCGATGGGGCGGCTTCGTCTTCGTCAATCTCGACAGCGAAGCGGCGCCGCTATCGGAGTATCTGGGGGCGCTGCCGGAACACCTGCGCGACGGGTGGGACCTGTCGCGGCGATACACCACCCTGCACATCCAGAAGGAGCTGCCCGGCAACTGGAAGGCGGCAATCGAGGCCTTTCTCGAAGCCTACCACGTGGTGGAAACGCATGCCGACTTTCTGCCCGTCGTCTGCGATGCCAACGCCCAGTACGACGTCTTCGGCGATCACGTTTCGCGCTTCGTCCACACCCAAGGCGTGCCGAGCCCGCACTACCTGCAGGAACAGACGCAGCAGGAAATCCTCGAACGCATGCTGGTAGCCCCCAAGGGTACGCAGGTTCCCGAAGGAAGCACCGCTCGTGCGGTGGCCGCCTCCTCGCTGAAGGCATCGCTGTCGGAAGCCTGGCACGTCGACCTCTCGGGATATTCGACATCGGAAATGCTCGATTCGATCGAGTACTTCCTGTTTCCCAACGCCTGCTTCTTCCCGGGCGTCACGCTGCCGATGGTCTACCGCTTCCGCCCGCTGGGCGATCGCCACGACCGAACCCTGTTCGACCTGCTCTTCCTTCGGCCGACCGGCCCCCGGGAAGGCGCGCTGGAACCTGTCGAACCGGTGCGGATCGGCATCGGGCAATCCTTCGCCGAAGTGCCCGGAATGGATCCCACTCTGGCACACGTCTACGATCAGGATACCGATAACCTGGCGGCGCAGTGGCGGGGCATGGTGGCGGCGCCCCGCAAGGGCCAGACCCTCGGCAACTACCAGGAAATCCGGGTCCGCCACCTGCACCACACGCTCGACAAGTACCTGTCGAGCTAGTCAGGCGGGCGATCAGCCTTCCGAAAGGCGGGACAGGGCAAAATCGTGGTCGGCGACGACTTCCTGGATTTCGATTACGTTGCCGTCCGGATCCTTGCCGTAGACCGCCTTTATCTCGCCCATGTCCATCGGGCTGTCCTTGGCGAAGGTCATCCCCTCGCCCTTCAGGCGCTCGTATTCTGTCTCGATGTCGGTGACGTCGACGCAGAAGTGAGTGTAGCCGTGGTCGTTCGGCCGCAGGGGTTCGCCCTCGCGCGCGGGCGGGCTGGAATACTCGAAGACCTCGAGGTAGCAGGTGCCCGCCTTCAGCATGACGGTTCGCGCAGCGGAGTTCTTCACCCCGATGCCCTCGTCGATGGCGGGCTCGTTCGCCCAGGAAAAGACATCGCCTACCGGCTTGAAGCCGAACGCGCGGCGATAGAAATCGACGATGCGGTCGAGATTGGCCGTATGCAGGGCGACGTGATGTATTCCGACGATCATTCCGATCTCTCCAGTATGAAGGTTAGGCAGGTCAGTCGAACCAGGTGCGCGACGGGTCGGCGGGAAAGCGGTCGCCCTTGTTGAGCGCGCCGTAAATCCAGCCTTTCCAGTCACCGGTATCGGGGCCGTTCTGGTTCCAGTCCATGAGATAGAGCCGCTCCGCCAGCCGCCATTCGCCGTTCCGGCATTCCGCGCGGTCGAGATAGCGCCCGCCGACGACGCGCACGATGGGCCGCCCGTCCTCGTCCGGAAGCTCGTGATAGGCGAGGACCGATGTCTGCGCCCTTGCCGTCGTTGCCGAGGTGACGTCGATGACCACGTTGCAGATGAGGTGCTGCGTGCGGTCAAGCTCGCGCAGCGCTGCGATCAGGCCGGTCGCGAACTCCCAGGCGTTGCCGCTGAAGGTTCCGTAGTCGCAGGTCGCATCGGGCCAGAAGACCTTCTTCAGTTCCTCCTCGTCGCAGCGATCGATGCCGTGGCTGTAGAGGCTGAGGAGCTGGCGCACCTCGTCGCGGGCGATCAGGCGCTCGATTGCGGTGAGACTTTCGCTTTCTCTGCTATCCATCAGGCGCTCCTCTTCCTGCCCTGCCCGATCATCCGGTCGAGGTTGTCGTGGAAGTAGTGGATGCGCCGCTCCTGCCAGGCGAGGTAGGCACGGCGGTAGCCGCGCGAGCGAAGCCCGCGCTGCTGTGTGCCCCAGACCTCGACGTCCTGGATTACGGCCGGACCGATATCGACCTCGTCGTACTTGCCCTGCACGTGCACGTCCGGCGCCGACTTATCGAGGTAAGCACCCATCGAGTACGAGTAGAACCGGTCCTCGTCCCTCGGGAACAGCGAGAGGTACCACATGTCGAAATAGCACTTCTCCGGATCCGTCGGATGCGGCCTGCCGCGCAGCCAGATGTTGCCTTCGGGCTTGAGGCTGAAGGACAGGTTGGGAAAGATCGTGTAGTGCCAGTGGTCGGTAAGCTGCGCATCGTGATAGCGCGAGAAGTCGAAGCCTTTCTCGGCTCCAAGCTCGCGCTTCTTCGCTTGCAGCGCCGCGCGCATTTCCTGACGGCGTCCGCGAAACGAATCCGCGTCGAGTCCCCAGCAGGTTAGTTCGTCGCGCATAGCCTCGATCGTCTCGTTCTCGCCACCGACCAGAGCCCTGGACGGAGCGCCTCCCGGCATCAGCATGCGCGAATGACCGGTGCCGTAAAGGTCGAACTGACAATGCTCGTGCGCCTGTTCGAGCACGTATTTCAGCTGCGGGTGCACGAAGGGCAGATGGTAGCTTTCGTTGAAGTTGTCCTGGATGAGCTTCCAGTTGAAATCGCCTTCGATGGTTACCCAGTGGGTGCGGACCATGTCGTCCATCGGGTAGGTATCGATCTGGTCGGCGATCTCGCCCAGCGCGGTGCGCAGCGGCGGCGCGCCGTCGTCGAGGTTGAACCAGATGAAGCCTGCCCAGACCTCGCACCTGATCTCGACCAGGTTGAGCTTGCCGCAAGGGCTGCCCTGCACGAAATCTGCCTCGTCGGGGACCGAGCGCAGCACCCCCGCCATGTCGAATCGCCAGCCGTGGTAGGGGCACGCCATGACGCCGCCCGAGGCATGGCCCACGTCGTCGGTCGAGAGCGGCATTCCCCGGTGCTGGCAAACGTTGAAGAACGTTCGCACCGCACCGTCCCGGCCCAGTGTGCACAGGATTTCCTCGCGCCCGAGCGTCGTCGTCAGGAAGTCCCCCGGCTTCTGCAACTGCCTGCGCATTCCGGCGATCTGCCAGGTCCGCGTCCACACATGCTCCCACTCGAGGTCCATGAACTCGCGCGACCAGTAGCGCGACCCGTCGATCGGGTTGCCCGGCGTCAGCGGCGGCTCGGGCTGCTTGGTCAGATCGGCCAGCCGGTCTTCGGCCTGTGCTTCTTCTTTCAGCATCGTCGTTCTCCTGCGGAATAGCTCCCGCTCAATCTTCCGTCGGCAAGAGCTGGTACGACGCATCGTGCGGCGCGGGCTTGCCGAAGACCCAGGTGTCGAGCGCGTCGCGATCCCATTTCTCCGTCGAATCCATCTCGGTATTCCAGTCGAACACCGCATGGCGATGCACGATCCGCCACTCCCCGTCTTGTTTTTCGAACCTGTCGAGATAGCGACCGCCTGCGACCATGAACTGGTCGGCGGCATCCTCGGCCGCGCCCAGCCAGATGCCCGCGCCGTTCTCTGCCTTGATGAGGTGATGCGCGATGAAATAGCTCTCGGACGTGGCCTGGTCGCCATCGAGCCGGATCAGGACGTTTCCGACGACGTGCTGGGTCATTTCCATCGTCGAAAGCACTTCCATGACCCAGGGTACGAAATCGCTGGCCTTGCCCTGGAACATGCCGTGATCGTCGGTCGCGTCGGGGTGGAAGCCCGTGCTCATCAGCGGCGCGTCGCGGCGGTCAACGGCCCGGGCATTCTTGTAGATGATCTCGGTGATTTCCTGCTTGTCCAGCAATTCGCGCAAGCGGCGTTCCAGTTGCTCGTCCATCGGCCTCTCTCCTTTCCCGCATGTTCGCGGTGTTTGACTCCGGTCTACATTCGTCGCGAGCGTTTGGCCAACCCGCATCGACGAAGAACATAACGACCGATCGCGCGTTTGGGATTCGAGAAAGAACCATCCATCGCGGCAGGAGGATGATGCCATTTTCGACTGGATCACCGATCTTCTCGACCAGACCGGTTACGTCGGCATCGCGCTCCTCATGTTTCTGGAGAACGTGTTCCCGCCGATCCCGTCCGAACTGATCATGCCTCTCGCCGGGTTCGAGGCGCAGCGTGGCGGCATGAGCATCGTGATGGTCGTTCTGGCCGGCAGCGTCGGCTCCCTCGCCGGAGCGACTCTGTGGTACTACATCGGCCGATGGATCGGCGAGGATCGCCTCAAGCAGTGGGCCGGGCGGCACGGTCGGTTGTTGACGCTGCGCCCGTCCGATGTCGAGAAGGTGGACGCCTGGTTCGACAAGCATGACGAGAAGGCGGTTCTGATCGGGAGGCTCGTTCCCGCGGTGCGAACGCTCATCTCGGTCCCGGCCGGGATCTTCGGGATGAGCCTGCGCCGCTTCCTGATCTATTCGAGCATCGGGACGATCGCGTGGACCACGATCCTGGCCCTCCTGGGCTACCTGCTGGGCGAGAATTACGGGGCGGTAAAGGATTACCTCGACCCGGTGTCGAACGTCATAGTGGCCGGCATGATTGTGTATTACGTCTATCGTGTCTTACGCTGGAAGCCGGACCGATCGCACGCGCGGCACCAAGGGAGGGATACTACCGATGAGCGAGACAAACCTTGATCTGGAATCCCGCCTCGACGATGGCGTGCTTTTCCTGACCAAGCAGAACGAGGCGACGAGCTACGGCATCTCGCTGGGGATTGCCCGCGCGCTGACCGAGGCGATGGAGCGAGCGAAGGCGGACGATGCGATCCGCGCGGTGGTGATAGACGCCGGCGGCCCCGGCTTCCATCGCGGCGCAGTCATGGTGACCGAACTGAAGCCCTCGCTCGACGAGCTGGACGATGCGGATTTCCGAGACATCGTCCATCGCGGGCAAGACCTCGGACGCAGGATCTCCGCGCTTCCCAAGCCTGTCATCGGCATTGCGCGGGCAGGCGCGCTGGGCGGGGGGCTCGAACAGCTCCTGCGCTGCGACTTCGTTTACACGCTCGACGATGCGCAGTTCAGTTTTCCGGAAGTGACGCTCGGCTTCGTGGCGGCCTGGGGCGGCACGCAATGGGGCGGGCGCATGATGGCGATGCGGCGTGCGCAGGAGTTCCTCCTGCTGGGCGAGGCCATTTCAGGCGCAGCCGCCGCGCGCGAAGGTCTGGTCACGCGCTCGTTCGCTAACGCCGAGGCGCTCGATGCCCACCTCTCTTCGGTACTCGAGCGCCTTCGCTACTGCTCGTCCGCCTCCTTTGCTCAAACCAAACGCTGCCTTTCAGCGATCTGGGAAGGGCCGCTGGCGCAGGGCGAAGCGACAGAAGTTGACGCCGAAGCCATCGCGATGGGAACCGGCGATTTTCGCAAGGCCTATGCCGCCTGGCGCGAAGGTCAGGTGTTCAACTACGCCAGCGGCAAGGCCGAGCCGCGAACCTGATCAGGGCTTCAGCATAATCTTGCACACTTCCTTGTCGGTTCGAAGCTCTTCGAAACGACCGGGGAAATCGTCGAAACCGACCGTGCCGTCGAACATCGGCATGGGATCGATGCGGCCGCTGGCGATGAGCTTTTCGGCAAAGGCGAATTCGCGGCGCGAATAGCAGATCGCGAACTGGACGCGCAGTTCCTTCATCGTCGCGACGATCGGCATGAAGCTCTCCTGCTGCATGCAGGCCCCTGCCATGACGACGGTCCCGCGCGGCGCGACGAGGCTGGTGGCGCGGCCCAGCATGCCGGGAAGCCCGACGCACTCGATCACGAATTCCGGCGGTCCGCCCGCATGGCGTGCGAAGTTCTGCGCAAGGTCGTCGTCGGCCAGCATGAACTCGCTCGCGCCCATCGTCACGGCAGGGTCGGCGCGGCGATCCGTCCGCGCCGCCACTGCAACGGCCTCGGCCCCGGCGATGCGCGCGCAGGCGGCAACGGCGAGCCCGACCGGCCCCGCGCCCAGCACGAGCACGCGCGCGCCCATCGGGATCTGCGCGGTGGCGACCGTGTGCACGCCGACGGCCACGGGTTCGACGAAGGCGCCTTCCTCCCAGCCCAACCCGTCGCTCAGCCTGACCGCGTCCCGGGCGCTGACGACGCAGTATTCGGCAAAGCCGCCGATCGCGCCGCCACTCGCCTGGCTGCGGACATCGGGACATTGCGTCGGATCGCCGGAAAGGCACGCGCGACAAACGCCGCAGCCGATGTAGGGCAGCGCAGCGAGCCTGTGGCCCTCTTTCCACGCGGCCTGGGTACCATCGCCTAGGGCCACGACCTCACCTGCGAATTCGTGGCCGATCACCGATCCGCCCGGCGGATTGAAGCAGCTGTGCTCGTCGGTCATGTGCAGGTCGCTGCCGCAGACGCCGCAGCGATGCACCCGGATCAGCAGTTCGCCGGGACCGGGTTCGGGAACCGGCACGTCCTCGACGGAAAAGGGCTTTCCCGCCTCGCGAAAGACAGCGGCCTTCATCGAAACCCTCCTACGACGCCGATCCGCCGCCGCGCGCGATCCACTCGTCGACGCGGCGTTCCATGACATCGAGTGGAACCGGTCCGGAAAGCAGGATGACGTCGTGGAAATCGCCCATGGTGAAATCGTCGCCGAGCGCCCGCTGCGCGCGGTCGCGAAGCTCCATGATCTTAAGTTTGCCGATCATGTAGGCGGTCGCCTGACCGGGGAAGACGATGTAGCGCTCGATCGCCTTGCGCACGTCGCCCTCGGGGTTCGGCGTGTTCTGCGAAAGCCAGGCGATCGCCTGCTCGCGGCTCCAGCGCTTGTGGTGGATGCCGGTATCGACGACGAGCCGCGCCGCGCGCCACAGTTCCATGCCGAGCCGGCCGAAGTCGGAGTAGGGATTCTTGTAGAAACCCATGTCCTTGCCGAGTTCCTCCGAATAGAGACCCCAGCCTTCCGAATAGGCAGTCACGCCGCCGAAACGCCGGAAGGCCGGCACGTCGCCGAGCATCGTCTGGATGGCGAGCTGCAGGTGATGGCCGGGCACGCCTTCATGGTAGGCAAGCGCTTCGAGCTCGGTCTTCGACATGTCGCGAAGGTTGTAGAGGTTGACATAATAGGTGCCGGGCCGCGAGCCATCGGGAGCGGGGCGCTGATAGAACGCCTTGCCCGCCGACTTCTCGCGGAATTCCTCGACCGGCTTCACCACCAGGTCGGCTTCGGGAAGCGTGTTGAAATAGCGCGGCAGGGCCACTTCCATGCGTTCTAGCACGGCGTCGACGTCGGCCAGGTAGGCTTCGCGCGTATCGTAGAACTGCTCGTCGCTGGTGCGCAGGCTGGCGAAGAATTCCTGTAGCGTCCCTTCGAAGCCGACCTCGTCCATGATCTCGCGCATCTGTCCGTGGATGCGGTCGACCTCGCGCAGGCCGATCTGGTGGATCTGCTCGGCGGTCAGGTCGGTCGTCGTGTAGTTCGAAAGGCGCTCGGCATAGTATTCAGCGCCGCGCGGCAGCCGCCAGACCCCGTCGTCGGTCGGAGCGCCCGCATACTGTGCTTCCATCGTCTGGATCAGCCTGCGGTAGGCGGGTTGTACGTCATTGAGCAGCGCGGTCCGTCCCTCGGACAGCAGCCGGTCCTTTTCCGACTGCGCGATCTCGAGCTTTCCGACCTTGGTCTTGAAGTCGTCCCAGATCGGAGAATCCTCGCCGTCGTCGAACGGCGCACCCTTGATGACGTTGCGGGCATCGTCGATCACGTAGGGATAAACCCATTTCGGCGGCATGACGCCATTCGCCGCCCGCTCGGTCGACTGCTGCAGGGCCTGGTCCATCAGCGTGTCGAGGCTGGCGAGCCTGCTGACGTAGGCCTGCGCGGTGGGCACGTCGGTAACGCGATGAATGTTGATCAGGAAGGCCGGCGCGAAACTCTGCAAGCCGCGCATCTGGTCGAACACGTAGTCGTTGTCGCGGAACTCGTAGGCTGCCGTGCCGCGCCCGACCATGCTCTCGAACAGCTCGTAGGAAAGCGCATCCGACGCCGGCAGCGCGGCGGGATCGAACGCGGCGCGCATCCGCGCCAGCGTATCGACGTCAAGCTGCTGGTCGCGCGCTTCCGCCGCATCGGTGAACTCGTCCCATTTACCGTAGTCTTCATCGATGATGCCGCGATAGGCCTTGGTCATCGGCGACATGGCGAGTTGCGCCTCGTCGTATTCTTCGAACAGGGCTGCAAGCCGGGCGTTGTCGCCCGGCTGGACGGCAGCGTCGGACGCGGCCATCGGCGCGGCGTTCTCTTGCGCGGCGGGCGCAGCGCAGGCAGCGACGAGGGCGGTGGAAGCAAGCAGGATAAAGCGGGTCATCGGTCCTCCGGGGGAATCAATCGTTGCCGTACCCTAGGAAAGCGCCGGCCCAAAGGCCAGCCGCCTGCTTTGATGCTTGAATTGGCCGCCAAGGCGCGGCATCGCCGGACCATGGACGAACGCTCGATCCGGTTGGCGGGGGCCGCGATCGTGGCCGCGCAGGTCTCGGTCAACGTCGGTGCGGCGCTCGCCAAGCATGTCTTCCCGGTCGTCGGTCCGGAAGGTGTCGCCATGTTGCGCACCGGCATTTCGGCTGCGGTCCTGCTGGCTGCCGTCCGGCCCTGGCGCGCGCTTCGAAACGCGGCACCGGCAAAAGGGCCTGCGCTGCCGCTGGTCGGCTACGGCCTGTCGCTGGGTGGCATGAACCTGCTCATCTACTGGTCGTTCGAGCGCATTCCCATCGGCATCGCGGTCACCATCGAGATCGCGGGACCGCTGGCGCTCGTGCTGCTCTCCTCGCGCTCGGCCCGCGACCTCTTCTGGTTCGCGCTCGCCGTCGCCAGCCTGCTGTTGCTCGTGCCGTGGCCATCGCGTCCCGCGCCGGTCGATCCCGTGGGAATCGCCTTCGCCCTCGGCGCGGCGGCGTGCTGGGCGCTCTACATCCTTTTCGGCAGGCGCGCGGCAGCGGTGGGAGGCACCAATGCGCTGACTCTGGGCATGATCGTGGCCTGCGCCGTGACGTTCCCGGCGGGACTGGCCTCCGCCGACCTTGCGTCCTGGACGCCGGAGGTGTTGTCGATCGGCCTTGCGGTCGCGCTCCTTTCGAGCATGCTGCCCTACTGGCTCGAGATGACGGCGTTTCCCCGCCTGACCAGCGGCATCTTCAGTGTGATCACGAGTTGCGCGCCCGCCATCGCCGCGCTCGTCGCATTCGCGATCCTGGGCGAGCGCCTGACGTGCGTGCAGTGGCTCTCGGTCGTGCTGATGATGATCGCCAGCATCGGCGGCACGATGGGCCGGGCACGGCGCGCGCGCCTGCCGCTCGCCGCGAAGGACCGGGCCGCATGCTGACAGCGGTCGAGTGGGAGATCCTGCTGCTTTCGGTGAAGGTCGGCACGGTCGCCATCCTTGCGACATTGCCGGTCGCGTTCGCAATCGCCTGGCTGCTGGCACGCAAGCGCTTTCCCGGAAAGATCGTGCTCGATGCGCTCGTCCACCTGCCGCTGGTTCTGCCACCCGTCGTCACCGGCTGGCTGCTCCTGCTTGCTTTCGGAGCCAACGGACCGGTGGGGCGATTTATCGAGGCGGTATTCGGACAAGGCCTCGTCTTTCGGTGGACCGGCGCGGCGCTCGCCTCTGCCGTGATGGCGCTGCCGTTGGTCGTGCGCGCGATCCGGCTCTCCCTGGAAGCGGTCGACCGCAAGCTGGAGGACGCGGCGCGCACGCTGGGCGCTGGGCGCTGGCGCACCTTCGCGTCGATCACATTGCCCCTCTCGCTGCCCGGCGTGATGGCCGGCGCGGTGCTCGGCTTCGCACGATCGATCGGCGAGTTCGGCGCGACCATAACCTTTGTGTCAAACATTCCGGGCGAGACTCGCACCCTGCCGCTCGCGATCTACTCGGCGTTGCAAGTGCCCGGCGGCGAGGACAGCGTGACGCGCCTGGCAATCCTTGCCGTCGCGCTTTCGCTCGGCGCGCTCGCGGTCTCCGAATGGCTGGTGCGGCAATCGGGTGGCCGGAAGGGATCGCATGTCCTTTGAAGTCGACATCGCGGTCGAGCGCGACGAGGCCTCCGTCACCGCCGCCTTTTCCTCGGGCGAAGGGATCACCGCGCTGTTCGGTCCCTCGGGCGCCGGCAAGTCGAGCATTCTGGAGGCCGTGGCGGGCCTCGTCAGGCCGAAGCGCGGTCGGATCGTCGTATCGGGCCGGACGCTCTTTGACGGCAAGGAGGGCACGTGCCTTGCTCCTGAAGGGCGCGCGTGCGGTTTCGTGTTCCAGGACCTGCGCCTGTTTCCCCATCGCAAGGTGCGCGACAACCTGTTGTTCGGCCACCGCCTCGCCAGCGACGACCGCCATATCCTCGAACTGGACGATGCGGTCGAATTCCTCGGGATCGGGCACCTTCTCGGCCGCATGCCCCGCACGCTCTCCGGCGGGGAGGCGCAGCGCGTCGCGATCGGCCGGGCACTCCTTTCCGGTCCGCGCTTCCTCCTGATGGACGAGCCGCTCTCGTCGGTCGACGCAGGAAGGCGCGACGGCATCCTTTCCGTGATCGAGCGCATCCGCGACGAACTGCGGCTGCCGATCCTCTACGTCAGCCACGACCGCGCCGAGGTAGAGCGGCTGGCCGATACGATCGTGCCGATAGGCTGATGCAGGTCAGCCGAACGCGGCGAAGTTGTCCTCGAGCGCGACAGCGGTCTCGGCGCTCTGCGCGAGGATGTACTGGTCGCCGAGCAGGGCCTCACCCTCCTCCGCATCGAATAGCAGCGTGCGTTGGTCGCCCGCGAAATCGAGCACCATGCCGACCGGCCCGAGGGGGATCTCGACGGTGCTCTGTCCGTCAAGCAGGATAAGGGAGGACCCGGCGCGGTAGGCACTGAAATCACTTGCCGAAGAGAGCAGCTCGAGCGTGTCTCCGCCCCTGTTGAACGAGGGATCGAGCTTCACGGCCCCGCCGAGGAACAGCACGCTTTCCAGATCGGTCGTGCCGGTCACGAGGATCGTGCCGCCGGCAGCGACTTCCGCGCCCTTGTCAAGATAGAGCCGCGCGGTTGCAGAAGCGTCGATCCCGGCTGGAGGTCCGCCGGAGGACGGTCCGGCGGTAATCGCAGCGGCGGCGGAACCGATGACCTGATCGCCGATCCGCGCTGCGCCATCCTCGAATATCAGGGTCCGCTCGCCATCGTCGAACACGATCCCGGCTCCGGCGTCACCGAACGGCACTTCCACGCTCGTCGTCCCGTCGTCGAAGATGGCCGAGGAACCCGCTAGGCGGACCGTGAATTCGGCAGCGACGCCGTCAAGCATGATCTCGTCGCCACCCCGGTTGAAGGACGGATCGAAGGAAACCCCGCCCGCAATACCCTCGACCGCGATGGACTGCGCCCCGTTGGTCCCGGTGACGGACCCGGTTCCTCCGACCGAACCGGTAAAGCCATCGACCGCGTAAAGGCGGAAGCCGGGCACCACTTCCGGTTCGATGAAGATGAGGGACTGCGTCTGCGCGGACCAGAGATAATCGCCGTCCGCGAACCGCAGCACTTCGACCGCATCGAGCAGGTCGTAGCCTTGCGCGCCGAGGACGCCGACCATGCCGTCCTGCGCGGACACCTGGTAGGACGCCCTCGCACCCGCGAACACAGCGGTATCGCTGCCATCCCCGCCGACCAGGATGTCGTCCCCCGCACCGCTCACCAGCACGTCGTCGCCCCCTCCGCCATCGAGGTAGGAGCCGACCAGTTGGGTGGCCTCGCGCACACGGGAGGTCGCGAGCGTCACGCTCAGATCGTATCTTGCGCCTTCGGGAAGCCCGTCGGCGTTGAACTCGCTGATCTCCACCGTGATGCGCTGGCCGCCGGTGACGTTGCCGAGGACGAGATACGCGTCGCGTGCATTGGCGCTGCCGTGCTCCAGCCCGCCGTCGTCGCTTTCGCCGATGCGGTTGCCGGCCTCGTCGAACACGGTGATGACGCTGTCGATCCCGTAGCTCTCGTCGATATCGAGGATGACTGCGCCCGAGCTCTCGAGGAAGAACGAATAGTAGTCGTTGGTGCCGCCCGACTCCGCCCGGACGCGGACGGTGACGTTTCCGGTCGCCGGAGCCGGAGCACCGTCCCCCGACAGGGGCGAGAAGGTGTAATCCAGATCGTAGGCGCGATCGCCTGTCGAGATATCGACGAACGCGGGCTTGTAGACATCGACCGAAGTGACCGAAGCGCTCGTCCCCGCAAAGGCGACGAGCCTGTCGTTGCCCGCGCCGCCGAGAGCGGCCTCGATCGATACCAGAACATCGTCGCCGTCGCCGGTGGCGAAGCCGGCGGCGAGATCGATGACGAGGTCCTGTTGCGCGGCGCGGTAATCGACGAGATCGTAGCCCGCTGCGCCGTCGAGGCGATTGGCCGCTTCGTTGCCGGTCAGCCGGTCGTTGTGCGCCGAGCCGACCGCGTTTTCGATGGTGACGCCGTTCGCGATCGTGAAGCCGCCAAGGATTCCCGCGACTTTCGAGATGTAGCCGCCGCTCCCCGGTCCGCCGGCGAGGGTTGCCGCACGCAAGTCGATGGTGGCCGAGGCGGACGCGCCCTCGGCCGAGATGGCGTCGGTTCCGCCCGCGTCCCAGATCGCCAGCCAGCCGGTGCCGGTCGCGTTCTCGTCCGGCAGGTCATGGACCGTCGCACCGGCGTCCGTCGACATGTTCGGGCCGTAGATGTACTGGATCGCGGCAATGTCGAAGGCCATTGGGCCCATTTCCCAGCCATACCCGAGATCGGCGGACAGTCCGACTTCTTCCGAGCCGGAATTGTACGTCATGACCGTGTAAATGCCCTGGTTCAGCGCATCGATGCCGGTCTCGAAGTCGCCGGTTACACCGGGAAAGACCCCTCCCCATTCGCCGTCCGATTCGTCGGGGTGGGGGTGAAGAAGGCCCAGGCCGTGCCCGATCTCATGCACGAAGGTCGTGAAGCCGTAGCCGCCGGGCTGCGTATAGTCGGCTGCGAAGAAACCCGTATCGATGTTATATTCACCGAAAAGGGTACTCGGTCGCGGCAGTTCGTGCTGGGCCAGCGTCTCCGTGCCAAGCCGGGCAAAGCTTTCGATCCAGTCGTAGCGCTGGGTCGGGCCGGAGCCATTGAACGGACCCGCATCCTCGACGAATGAGACGTTCGCGACCGCGCTCCACGTTTCGAGGGCGGCACGAAAGGCATCGCCCGCTCCATTGCTGTTCCATGTAGAGCCGCCGAAGGAGCCGTCGCCGGGGCTGCCCTGCAGTACGTACGTGATCTCTATCCCGGGCGTCAGGACGAATTCGTACGCGAGCGAGTCGATGTAGACGATCCCCGAGGGATCGAAATCGCGAATTTCGGAGGAGAGCAGCATCGTTCGGGCGTTCTGTTACCTGTTTCCGGACCGGCGACGGGGACGCGCCGCGAGGTGTCGTGTCGCGAAGTGACGTGACGCCCCTCCCCGCATCAACGGCTTGTTGAAAGTTTAACCGCTAATTTCAACACCCTTGCGACAGTCTGAATTTTCCACGGCGAGGATACGGAATACGGCGGCATGCACCCGCTCTGCTTGATTGGCGGACCGTTCCCCTTATGCACCGGAAATGCGTTTCGGGACCGTCCTTGCTTTGCTGTGCCTTGCCCTGGCGACTGCCTGCTCCGCGCCAAGGGACGACGCGCCCGTGGTCCTCGCGGCGGCGAGCCTGCAGGATGCGCTCGGCGCGGCAGCCGATGCCTGGGAAGAGCGCGGCAATCCGCGCCCCGTCCTCTCGTTCGCGGGCACCTCCTCGCTCGCCCGGCAGGCAGAGGCAGGCGCACCCGCGGACCTGTTCGTTTCCGCCGACGAGCGCTGGCTCGAGTTCCTTGCTGCGCGCGGCCTCATCCGCCCGGAGACCCGCGTCGACCTGCTGACCAACGACCTGGTGCTGGTCGCACCCGCAGGCGCAAGGAGCGAAGTGGTCATCGCGCCCGGGTTCGATCTCGCGGCAGCACTTGGTGACGGCAGGCTTGCCGTTGCCGATCCCGAAGCGGTGCCGGCAGGACGCTACGCGCGGCAGTCGCTGCGTACCCTTAAAGCGTGGGACGGCGTGTCGGACCGGCTCGCTGTGGCGGAAAACGTCCGCGCGGCGCTTGCGCTGGTGGCGCGCGACGAAGCGCCGCTCGGCGTAGTCTACAGGACCGACGCGCTTGCAGAGGACGCGGTCAGGATCGTCGACCGCTTTCCGCCCGCCAGCCACGCACCGATAGTCTATCCGGCCGCCGTGCTCTCCGGTTCGGAAAGCCCCGACGCGAAGCGGTTCCTCGACTTCCTCGCTTCGGGAGAAGGGCGGGTGGTCCTGCAGCGTTACGGTTTCGGCGCGCCCTGAGACGCTTCGAAGGGCGCGGCGCTGCTGTCCTTCACCGCTTCGAGCGCGATGATCGACTTCACGTCGCGCACGCCCGGAATGCGTACAAGTGTCTTGAGCGTGATCTGGTTCAGGTGCTCGACGTCACGGGCGATGACGTGGAGCAGGTAGTCCATGTCGCCGGTGACCGCATGGCACGCGATGATGCAGGGATTGTCGCGCACTTCGCGCTCGAAACGCCCGATCACGTCGTCCGAATGCACCTCGAGGTTGATGAGGACATAGGCGTCGAGTTCGAAGCCGAGCTTGCGGCGATCGAGCACCGGCACGTAACCGCGGATGACGCCATCGTCCTCGAGCTGCTTGAGGCGGCGGCTGACCGGCGTGGCGGAAAGCGAAATCCTTTGCGCGATGTTGGCGACGGGCATGCGCCCATCCTCGACCAGCGCCGCGATGATCTTGCGGTCGAAATCGTCCAAGCGCGATTTTTCACTCATATCCAGAAAATTATTAGCGCAATCCACTCCGATGGCAAGCCGCGCTCGCGTATTTTGCACGGAACCAAGCCGCAGTGTGTGGTATTGTACAAACATGAGGAAACCGGAGGATGCAAAAAGCGATAGCGGCCTTCGCGGAGACTACGAAGGCGCCGCTGCCGACTATACTGTCGCGCAGGACTGGGACGCCTACCCGGAAGAAACGCACGACCGCTGGCGGCGGCTCTATGCCCGCCAGAGCAGGTTGTGCGCGCAGTATGGCGCACCACAGTACCTGTCGGGCCTCGCCCGTCTCGATTGCGCCGGGGGAATTCCCCGGTTCGAGGAAACCAACGCGGTCCTTTCGACCGCCACCGGCTGGAAGATCGTCCCGGTTCCGGGTTTCATTCCCGACGGCGTGTTCTTCGATCATCTTGCCAACCGCCGTTTCCCGGTCACACGCTGGATCCGCGACGAGCACGAGCTTGACTACCTTGTCGAACCTGACGTCTTCCACGATTTCTTCGGCCACGTGCCTATCCTGCTCGATCCGACATTCGCCGACTTCCTCGAAGCTTACGGCCGGGCCGGAGAGCGGGCGATGGCAATGGACGCGCTCGACATGCTGGCGCGCATCTACTGGTACACGGTCGAATTCGGCCTGATCGACGACGGCGGCACGCTGAAAGCCTTCGGCGCGGGCATCGTCTCCTCGGCGGGCGAGACCGTCTATTCGGTCACCGATCCCGACGTTCTGCGCCTGCCGTTCGACCCGGTCCGCATCATGCGCACCGCCTACACGATCGACACCTTCCAGAAGAACTACTTCGTCCTCGACAACCTGGACCAGCTGATGCGCGGCCTCGTCGAGCTCGATTTCGGTCCGATCTACCAAGAGTGGCGGGCCGCCCCACCCATCCCGATCGGCGAGCGCCTGCCGGGCGAACAGCCCCATCCCGCCGCACTCGCGCCAGTCAAGGAAACCCAGTCATGACCGACCTCTTCGAAAATCCCATCGGCCTCGACGGCTTCGAATTCATCGAGTTCTCCGCACCCGAGAAGGGCGTGCTCGAACCGGTGTTCGAGGCGATGGGCTTCACCCGCATCGCCCGCCACCGCTCGAAGGATGTCGAATTGTGGCGGCAGGGCGAAATCAACCTGATCACCAATTACGAGCCGCATTCGCCTGCCTGGTTCTTCAGCCGGGAGCACGGTCCGTCAGCCTGCGGCATGGCATTCCGCGTGCGCGATGCGCGCAAGGCCTACGACGAGCTTCTTGCCCGCTCCGCCGAGCCGGTGGAAGTCGAGACCGGGCCGATGGAACTGCGCCTTCCGGCAATCCGCGGCATCGGCAACGCGATCATCTACCTCGTCGACCGCTACGAGGCCGACGGCAACGGCGCGCTTTCGATCTACGACATCGATTTCGAGTACCTGCCGGGCGTCGACCGCCATCCGCGGGGCGCGGGCCTCGACCGCATCGACCACCTGACGCACAATGTCTACGGCGGTCGCATGGCCTTCTGGGCCGACTACTACGAGAAGCTGTTCAATTTCCGCGAGATCCGCTTCTTCGACATCAAGGGCGAATATACCGGCCTCACGTCGAAGGCGCTGACCGCGCCCGACGGCAAGATCCGCATCCCGCTCAACGAGGAGGGCGAAGGCGGCAAGGGACAGATCGAGGAGTTCCTGCGCCAGTTCAACGGCGAGGGCATCCAGCACATCGCCTTCATCTGCGACGACCTGCTGACCGCCTGGGACAACCTGAAGGACGCGGGCGTGCCTTTCATGACCGCGCCGCCGCAGGCCTATTACGACATGCTCGAGGAACGCCTGCCGGGCCACGGCCAGCCGGTCGGAGAGCTGTGCTCGCGCGGCATCCTGCTCGACGGCAGCGTCGAGGACGGCCAGCCACGCCTGCTGCTCCAGATCTTCGCCGAAGCGCAGGTAGGACCGGTGTTCTTCGAATTCATCCAGCGCAAGGGCGACGAGGGCTTCGGCGAAGGCAACTTCAAGGCCCTGTTCGAGAGCATCGAGCGCGACCAGGTCCGCCGCGGCGTTCTCAAGACCGAGGAACCGGCGGAATGAGCACGCGGATCGAAACCCGCGACGTGGCGTCCGGCAACCGGAAGTCCGCACTCGCGGGCATCCACCACGTCGCCTACCGCTGCCGCGATGCGAAGGAGACGGTGGACTTCTACCGCGACGTGCTCGGCATGGACTTCCAGCTTGCCATCGCCGAGGACACCGTCCCCTCGACCGGCGAGCCCGATCCCTACATGCACGTGTTCCTCGATGCCGGCGGCGGCAACGTGCTCGCGTTCTTCGAACTGCCGAACGCGCCCGAGATGGGCCGCGACAAGGCTACGCCGCAATGGGTTCAGCACATCGCCTTCAAGGTGAGCGACATGGACAGCCTTCTGGCCGCCAAGGCACGCGCCGAGGCACGCGGGCTCGACGTGGTCGGCCCGACACACCACGGCATATTCAAGTCGATCTACTTCTTCGACCCAAACGGCCACCGCCTCGAGCTTGCCTGCGACATCGGGACTCCCGACCAGATGAAGATGCTGAAAGACGTGGCCGAGGACATGCTCGAGGAATGGTCGCGCACCAGGAAGGCCCCGCGTCACGCGGCCTGGCTGCACGAGAAGATCGCAGAGGAAAGCTGACCGGTTTGAAGCTCTACGCCTACTATCGCAGCTCGACGAGCTACCGCCTGCGTATCGCGCTCAACCTCAAGGGGCTCGATTACGACATCGTGCCCGTGAATCTGCTGGAGGCCGAGCAGCGTGGCGAGGCTTTCCGCGCGCGCAATCCCTTTGCCGGCGTACCCATGCTCGAAGCGGGCGGCATGGAACGGGCGCAGTCGATGGCGATTGTCGAATGGCTGGAGGAACGCTATCCGGAGCCCGCGCTGCTCCCCGCCGAACTCGACGAGCGCTTCATCGCCCGCGAACTCGCCTACGCGATCGCGACCGAACTGCACGCGCCGCTCAACCTGCCGGTCCTCCAGTACCTCAAGCACGAATTGGGGCAGGACCAGGCCGCTGTAACGCGCTGGTACCACCGCTGGCTCGACAAGACGCTGGCCGGGGTGGAGGCAAGGCTCGCGCAACTCGGCACAGGCGATTTCCTGTTCGCCGATCCCGGCCTGTTCGAAGCTGTCCTCGTCCCCCAGCTATACAATGCCCGGCGGTTCGAATTCGATCTTTCTGGCATGTCGCACACGACGCGGATCGAGGCCGCGTGCCTTGCTCATCCCGCATTTGTCAAAGCCCATCCCGACAACCAGCCCGACACGCCCCAAGGAGACTGAAGCTCATGAAACTCGCATCGCTCAAATCGGGGCGCGACGGTCGCCTTGTCGTCGTCTCGCACGACCTCACGCGCTATTGCGCCGCCGACAACATCGCGCCCACCTTGCAGGCCGCGCTCGACGACTGGGAGAACTGCGCACCGAGGCTGGAGGCGCTCTATACCGATGTCGAGCACCAGGCTGTCCCGTGCGAGCGCTTCCACGAGCGCGAGGCCGCATCGCCGCTGCCCCGTGCGTACCAGTGGGCGGACGGCAGCGCCTACATCAACCACGTTGAGCTCGTCCGGAAGGCACGCGGCGCCGAAGTGCCCGAGAGCTTCTACTCCGACCCGCTGATGTACCAGGGCGGCTCCGACGCGTTCCTTGCCCCGCGCGAACCGATCCCTCTCGCCGACGAGAACTGGGGCTGCGACTTCGAGGGCGAGATCTGCGTCATCACCGACGATGTGCCGCAAGGGGTGTCGAGCGCCGATGCAGCCGGGCACATCAAGCTGGTCATGATCTGTAACGACGTGTCGCTGCGCAAGCTGATCCCCGGCGAACTCGCCAAGGGATTCGGCTTCCTCCAGTCCAAGCCTCCCACCGCATTCTCCCCTGTGGCGGTAACGCCGGACGAGCTGGGCGAGGCGTGGGCCGACGCCAGGCTGCACCTCCCGCTGCACATCGACTACAACGGCGAACCGTTCGGCCGGACCCATGCGGGCGAGGACGCGACCTTCAGCCTTGCCGACCTTGTCGCGCATGCCGCCAAGACGCGGCCCCTGGGGGCCGGCACGATCATCGGGTCGGGCACGGTCTCCAACAAGGACGAGGACGGCAGTCCGGGCCGCCCGGTGGCCGATGGCGGGCGTGGCTATTCGTGCATCGCCGAGATCCGCATGATCGAGACGATCCGCGACGGCGAGGCGAAAACCCGGTTCATGCGCAAGGGCGACACGGTCAAGATCGAGGTGCCGGGAGAGGACGGAAAGTCTGTCTTCGGTTCGATCGAGCAGGAAGTCGCATGATGGCGACGCGTACCGACACCGGCAAGCTACACCGGCTGGCAGCGGCGGCCATCGGCGAGGAGCGCGCGAAAGAGGCAATGGCGATGCTCGCCATCGACCCCGTGTTCATGCAGGACCGGCCGGAGGTGACCCGTGCCGACGCCGCCATGGCGCTAAACGTCGCGCTGTTCGCAGACCTTCTCGAGCGCGTGCCCACCGCGCGCAAGTACGCAGACGGCGAGCACGAGAAAGGCGAGGCCATCGTCTTCGACCATGGCGCTCTGCGCACGATCGACGGCGAAAGCGGCGGGGTTCCGATCGGACACACTGCATTCGCCCGTATCCTCGGTCCGCTGGGATACGATGTGGCGGGCGAGTATCCGCTGCCGCGCCTCAACATGACCGGGCGCGCCTATGCCCACCGCGACATGCCCGAGACGATCCCGCAATTCTTCGTGAGCGAACTGCACGTCGCGAACCTGCCGTCCGAGGCGCAGGACGCGGCGAATCGCATCTTCGCCACCTCGTCGGACCCGCTCGGCCACGACGAGCAGGAGGGGCTGGACTTCCTTGCCCGCAACGGCGCATGCCCCGTCCAGCTTGCCGAAAAGATGATGCCCGGCCTGCTCGCAGCGTTCGGGCGACAGCACGAAATTCCCGCGCTCGCCGATTACGAGGCGCTGCTGCCGCATTCGAGGGAAGGCGCCTGGATCGCGACCGAGGGCAATGCCTTCAACCACGCGACCACGCGAGTCCCGGACGTCGACAGGCTCGCCGGGGAATTGCGCGCAAGCGGCATGCCCATGAAGCCCGAGGTCGAGGTTTCGGCCAACGGACGCGTCCGGCAGACCGCATTCATCGCCGATAAGGTCGAGCGCGAATTCCGCGATGCCGATGGCGGCATCGTCACGCGCATGGTGCCGGGCTCTTTCTACGAGTTCATCACGCGCGACGAGATCCCCGATACCGGCAAGCTCGACCTGACTTTCGACAGCGGCAACGCCACCGGCATCTTTTCCGTGACGAGCACCCGATGACGGAAACCATCCGATCCGTAGATCCCGCGACCGGCGACCTCGTCTGGGAAGGCGAGGCGGCCTCTCCCGCCGCGGTCGAAGCCGCCGTCGCATCCGCGCGCAGGGCCTTTCCGGGCTGGGCCGCGACGCCGCTTGCAGACCGCATCGCCGCCGCGCGGCGCTTTGCCGGGGTGCTCGGCGAACGCAAGGCCGCCGTTGCCGAAACCATGTCGCGCGAGACCGGCAAGGCGCTGTGGGAGACGACCGCCGAAGTCGGCTCGATGATCGGCAAGGTCGATGCATCGGTCGCCGCGCAAGCCGAGCGAACTGGCGAAAAGCGCAAGGACATGCCCTTCGGCGCAGCCACTCTCCGCCACCGCCCGCACGGCGTCATGGCGGTATTCGGCCCCTACAACTTTCCCGGCCACCTGCCGAACGGACACATCGTGCCTGCACTGATCGCGGGCAACACCGTGGTCTTCAAGCCGTCGGAAGTCGCCCCCGCGACCGGCGCGGCAATGGCTGGGGCGTGGGAGGCGGCGGGCTTGCCCGCAGGTGTCTTCAACATCGTGCAGGGCGCGCGCGAGACCGGCGCTGCGCTGGCCGATGCCGATATCGACGGCCTGCTGTTCACCGGCTCGGCCGCTACCGGCGCGCATTTCCGGCGCGCGTTCGCGGATCGTCCGCACGTGATCCTCGCGCTCGAGCTGGGCGGCAACAACCCTCTCGTTGCATGGGACGGCGACCTCGACGAAGCAGCCGCCATTGCCATCCAGTCCGCCTACATCACCACCGGCCAGCGCTGTTCGTGCGCTCGCCGGCTGATCGTGCCGGAATCGGCGTGGGGCTCGGACCTGGTCGACGCCATCGCCTATCTCTCCGACCGTCTCGTTATCGGTCGCTGGGACGAACAGCCCGAGCCCTTCATGGGTCCGCTCGTGTCCGACCGGGCTGCCGCCCACGCGATGGAACAGGTCGCGGCGCTCATCGAGAAGGGCGCAAAAGTGATCCGGTCGTTCGAGGGCATCGAGGGGCGCAGCGAAGCCTTCGTCACTCCTGCGCTGCTCGACGTGACCGGCATCGACACGCCCGACGATGAAATCTTCGCCCCGGTCCTGCAAGTGCGTCGCGTCGAAAGCTTCGGCGTCGCCATGGAAGCGGCGAACAACACGCGCTTCGGGCTGTCGGCCGGGCTCGTCAGCGAGGACGATGCACTGTGGGAGCGCTTCCTGCTCGAAGGCCGCGCGGGTGTCGTCAATCGCAACCGCCCGACCACCGGCGCCGCGGGCACCATGCCCTTCGGCGGCCTCGGCGATTCGGGTAACCATCGCCCGAGCGCCTACTACGCGGCCGACTACTGCGCCTATCCGGTCGCGAGTTTCGAAGCTTCAGAAGCTGCCGGAAACCGCGACGCGATCAAGGCGAGGCTGAAGCCATGAAGCCCCTCTCGCACGACGAAGCTGCTCTGATCGAGCCGGTCGGGACCGCGCCGGTCCTCGACCGCACGCTGGACTGGGCGAGCGTGAACAGCGGCACCGCCAATCTCGACGGCGTCGCCGTCATGGCCGAAAGACTGGGCGATGCCTTCTCGGAGCTGCCCGGCGACGTTTCCCTGGTCGATCCCGAACCCGTCGACAAGGTCGCCCCGGACGGAAGCACCGTGCCCATCAGGCACGGTCGACACCTTGTCGTGCGCGTCCGGCCCGATGCCGATCGCCGCGTGCTCCTGACCGGGCACATGGACACCGTGTTCCCGAAGGATCACGTCTTCCAGTCCTCGCAGTGGATCGACGAGGATACGCTCAACGGCCCCGGCACCGCCGACATGAAGGGCGGCCTCTCGCTGATGCTCGAAGGGCTGCTCGCGTTCGAGCGGACCTCGCCCGCGCTCGGCTACGACGTCATGATCAATTCGGACGAGGAGACGGGATCGAAGTCTTCGGCGAGCCTCATCGCCGATCTCGCGAAGGGCAAGCTTGCCGCGCTTACCTACGAGCCGGCGCTGCCCGGCGGCATCATGGCGCGGGCGCGGCCCGGTTCGGGAAACTTCGCCGCCATCGTCCACGGCAAGTCGGCGCACGCCGGCCGCAATCCCGAGGAAGGCCGCAACGCGCTCGTCGCCGCGTCGGACCTGGCCCAGCGCCTGTTCGCAGCGCGGCGCGACGGCCTGTCGGTCAATCCGGCAAGGATCGAGGGCGGCGCGGTCAACAACACCGTGCCCGACCTTGCCGTCCTCCATTTCAACATGCGACCGCGAACGCCCGGCGACGAGGCCGAGGCCCATGCGATCATCGACGACGCGGTGACCGCGGTCAGCGAAGCGCACGACGTCGGCATCGATCTCCACGGCAATTTCGGCCGCCCGCCCAAACCGATAAGCGCGCAGGCCGACCGCCTTTTCGCACTCGTTCGCGAAGCCGCGGCCGACCTCGGCGAGCCGATGGAATGGAAGGACACCGGCGGCGTGTGCGACGGCAACAACATCGCCGCCTGCGGCGTGCCCGTGCTCGACACAATGGGCGCGTGTGGCGGCCTTATCCACTCGCCCGACGAATTCATGCTGAAAAGCTCGCTTGCGCCGCGCGCACGGCTGACGGCGCTTGTCCTTCACCGGCTGGAGCGGCAAGGTCTGGCCGCATGAGCCACATCGTCCGCGCCGCCCGCCCCGGGGATCTGGATGCCATCTACAAGATGGCCAAGAGCACCGGCGGCGGCTTCACCAACCTGCCGCCCAACCGCCCGACGCTCGAGGCGAAGCTTGAGCGCGCCGCATCGTGCTTCGCCCGAACCGGGGACGAGGTCGGCGACGAGATGTTCCTGTTCATGCTGGAGGACACGCGCACCGGCAAGGTCACCGGCACCTGCCAGGTGTTCTCGCAAGTCGGGATGAGCTGGCCGTTCTATTCCTACCGGATCGGCGCGATCACGCAGCACAGCAAGGAACTGGGCCGCACCTTCCGCGCCGAGACGCTCTCGCTGGTCACCGACCTCGAAGGGTCGAGCGAGGTCGGCGGGCTGTTCCTGCTTCCCGGGGAGCGCGCCTCCGGCATCGGCAAGCTGCTGGCGCGGAGCCGCTACCTGTTCATCCGCAACCACCGCGCGCGGTTCGGCGACAGGCTGATCGCCGAGCTTCGCGGCGCGCATGACGAACTCGGCAACTCGCCGTTCTGGGACGGGGTGGCGGGCCGTTTCTTCGGCATGAGCTTTGCCGAGGCCGACGATTTCAACGCCATCCACGGCAACCAGTTCATCGCCGACCTGATGCCGAAGCACCCGATCTACACCGCGATGATCGACGAGAACGCGCTTGCCGTCATGGGCGTGCCCCATGCCTCTGGCCGCGCGGCGATGCGCATGCTGGAAAACGAAGGCTTCGTGTTCGACAACTACATCGACATATTCGACGGCGGCCCGACGATGGTGGCGCAGACCGACCGCATCAACACGATCCGCGAAACCCGCGACGTTCCGGTGACCCGAGTGGGCGACATCGGCGAGAACGCGCCCGCGCTGCTCGCCGCCGGACGCCTCGCCGAATTCCGCGCCTGCCATGCCGGCATCGTCGAGGAAGGCGAAGGCATCGCGATCGACGCCGCGACAGCCGCGATGCTTCGCGTGAGCGAAGGCGACAGCGTGGCGGTGGCTTCGCGATGAGCCTCGTCGAGATCAACTTCGACGGCATCATCGGGCCGAGCCACAACTACGCCGGTCTGAGCCTCGGCAACCTTGCCTCGTCCCGCAATGCAGGCTCGGTCGCGCACCCGCGCGATGCGGCGTTGCAGGGGGTGGCGAAGATGCGCTCCAACCTCGCGCTCGGGCTGGCGCAGGGCGCCTTCATGCCGCTCGACCGGCCCGACGATGCCTGGCTGGCGACGCTGTGCACTTCGATGGAAGACGCAAGCGAGGCAATGCGCGCCAATGCCTTTTCCGCATCCGCTATGTGGGCGGCGAACGCGGCGACGGTTTCTCCCGCGCCCGACACGCGCGACGGACGCTGTCACCTGACCGTCGCGAACCTCGTGACGATGCCGCATCGCAGCCACGAGTGGCCGGGCACGCTGGCGCAGCTGACGCTCGCCTTTTCGGACCGCACGCGATTCTTCGTCCATCCGCCGGTGCCGCCGCCATTCGGGGACGAAGGCGCCGCCAACCACATGCGCATGGCCGAAAGCCACGATGCGCCCGGCATCGAGATTTTCGTCTACGGCGTCACTGGCGGTCCGTTCCCCGCGCGCCAGCACCGCGAGGCAAGTGCCGCCGTCGCGCGGCGGCACGGCCTCGACCCCGCACGCACGATCTTCGCGCAGCAATCGGACGAGGCGATTGCGGCGGGCGCGTTCCACAACGATGTCGTCGCCGTCGCCAACGAGAATGTGCTTTTCGCGCACGAGCAGGCTTTCGCCGACAAGGCAGGCCTCTACCGGGCGATCCGCGACAAGCTGCCTTCCGCCGAGATCGTCGAGGTCCCGGCAAGCGCGGTCGGGCTCGAGGATGCGATTTCCTCCTACCTTTTCAACGCGCAGCTGGTGACGCTACCCGAAGGCGGCATGGCGCTCGTCCTGCCGACCGAGGCCCGCGACAATGCGAGCGTCTGGTCCTGGCTCGAAGGCATGATCGCATCGAACGGACCGATCCGGCGGCTGGTCCCAGTCGACGTGCGCCAGTCGATGGCGAACGGCGGCGGTCCCGCATGCCTGCGCCTGCGGGTCGTCGCCGACCCCGAGAGCATCGATGCGCGCTTCATCGTCGATGAGGCAAGGCTGGACCGCATCGAGCAGGTCATCGCCCGCCACTGGCCCGAAAGCATCGCGCCGGAAGACCTGGGCGATCCGGCGCTCTGGAACGATGTCAGGGTCGCCCGCGCAGCGCTGCTCGGCGCGCTCGACCTGTCCGAACTCGAACGCTGATCGCGGCAAGCAGCAGCGCCGTCAGCAGCGAGAGCCACATGCCGGCGCGCTCTGCCGGCATCGCCGCCCAGCGGACCGAGACCTCGTTGCTGCCCGCAGGAACGGCCATGCGGGCAAGGCCGCGCTCCGGATCGGGGCGAACCTCGACAGCCCTTCCGTTCGCGGTGCCCAGCCACGACGGGAAATAATGGAGCGGAAGCCTGAGCGTGGTGGCGCTGGCGGCTTCGATTTTCCAGTGCGCGGCTCCGTTGGACAGTTTGCGCGGCGAACATGTCGCGCCGACCGCGTCGCATTGCGCCTGCCAGTCGTACGATAACCCCACGCCGCTACCTCTCGCCGTGTAGACCGTGCGATATTCGTCGAGGCCTACGTAGGGGCCCAGCGGCTCGCGCGAATCGATGACTTCGCCGTCGATCGCCGCCGCCCTGGCGACGACCAGCGATCCCATTGCGAGGCTCGCCAGCCCGAGCACGGCAAGCACGCCGCTTGCCATCGCGATGCGCGGTCGCGCGGCAAGGCCCATGACGAGCAGGAACGGCGCGAGCGCGACGAGCAGCGTCACGAAACGGTGCGGAAACTGGACGTTGCGCAGCGGGCTGTCGATCAGCCAGAGCGGATAGGACAACTCGGTCGAAAGGACGAAGGTCATGCCGGCGATGGCGGCCGACGGCGCGAACCATCCGGGCAGGTCCTCCCCTCGCTCGCGGCGCACGATCCACAAGGCGAGCACGCAGGTGGCGAAGGCGATCAGTGAGATCGGCCACTGGAAGGCGAACCAGCGGACGCCGAAGACCGCAGCCGTCACGGTCGACAGCGAAAAGGCATTGAACGGCGTGTAGTTCTCGCGCCAGACTCCTGCATCGATCAGGCCTTGCGAGGCGAAGGCGGGGAGCAGGTACCACGCGGACAGCGCCAGACCCCCGATCACGGTCAGCGCTGGCGACCAGAACGCGCGCCGGGTCCAGAACCTCAATGGCTGCGACAGGACCACGGGCAGCGCGACACTTGCCACCATGATCACCGCCATCAGTCCCGTGACCGTGTGCATGCAGATCGTCAGCGCGAGCGCGACGATCGCCGGGATGTCGAGGAGCTTTCCCGCAGCCGCGGGGCGCAGCAGCGCCCATGTCAGGAGGCCGAGCGGCGCGGTCGCGGTCGCCCAGGGATATCCGTTGAAACCGAGGTGGAGGAGGCACAGCATCGGCGCGAAGATCGCCAGCGGGATCGCAAGGAGCGCCAGCGCGCGCGAGGCGTAGTCGGTGCACAGCCGCCACACCGAAAGCCCCAGCACCATCGCCGCGCCGGCCTCGACCAGCTGCATGCCGATCCAGACGTTGCCGCCGGCAAGCTTCGATGCTGCCCAGGACAGGTAGTAATAGAGCGGCGAGTAGTAGAGCAGGCCCGGCTCGCCCAGGCCGCCTTGCGCATTCCAGGCCCAGCGCGGACGCCAGATGCCCGCATCGAGCGAGATCGCGAATTCGCGCGCGTAATTGTAGTGGACCCAGAAATCGAGATTGGGCGTCGCGCGTCCGAGGAGCAGGTTGGGGCTCTGCGCGACGATGCCGCACAGGAGCGCCAGCGCCACCGCGACCCAGGTGCGGGTCGCCGTCGCCTGCATCGCGCGCGCGACAAGATCGGCACGTGCCGTGCCGCCGCTTTCCGCTCCGTTCGCCAGGTTCGCCATCGCCCGCCATCCGACCGTTTCGGGGCCGCACCTAGCATGCGAGGCGTGGACGCGGGGTTAAGGTCGCCGCATCGGTTCCGGCCGGCGCCCCCGCCCTACTGGCAGGCGAGGCATTCCTCGTAATCGGTGGGGCCCTCGATCTCGATGCGCTTGGCCTCGGGCGTGTTATCCGCCTCGACGCCACCCGCGAACCCGGCGCGCTGCACCGATTTCGACCGCAGGTAGTAGAGCGACTTGATGCCCTTTTCCCATGCCTGGAAGTGCAGCATCATCAGGTCCCACTTGTCGACATCGGCCGGGATGAACAGGTTCAGCGACTGTGCCTGATCGATATAGGGCGTGCGGTCCGCCGCGAATTCGAGCAGCCAGCGCTGGTCGATCTCGAAGCTGGTCTTGTAGGTCGCCTTTTCCTCGGGCGAGAGGAAATCGAGGTGCTGGACCGAACCGCCGTTCTCGAGGATCGAGTTCCAGACGTTGGTCGAATCCTTGCTCTTCGCCGCGAGCAGTTTCTGAAGGTAGGGGTTCTTCACCACGAACGAGCCCGACAGCGTCTTGTGCGTGTAGATGTTGGCCGGAATCGGCTCGATGCAGGCCGAGGTTCCGCCGCAGATGATCGAGATCGACGCGGTCGGCGCGATCGCCATCTTGCACGAGAAGCGCTCCATCACGCCCTGGTCGGCAGCGTCGGGGCAGGGACCGCGTTCCTTGGCAAGCATCATCGAGGCTTCGTTGGCCTTCGCGTTGATGTGCTGGAACATCTTGAGGTTCCAGGCCTTGGCCATCGCGCTTTCGAAGGCGATGTTCTTCTTCTGCAGGAACGAGTGGAAGCCCATCACGCCCATGCCCACCGAACGCTCGCGCGCGGCGGAATACTTGGCGCGCGCCATCTCGTCGGGCGCCCGGTCGATGTAGTCCTGCAGCACGTTGTCGAGGAAGCGCATGACGTCCTCGACGAAGCGCTTGTCCCCGTGCCACTCGTCCCACGTCTCGAGGTTGAGCGAGGACAGGCAGCAGACCGCCGTGCGATCGTTGCCGAGGTGGTCGCGGCCCGTCGGCAGCGTGATTTCGGAGCACAGGTTCGAGGTCGAAACCTTGAGGCCCAGCTCGCGATGATGCGTCGGCATCATGCGGTTCACGGTGTCCGAGAAGACGATGTAGGGCTCGCCCGTCGCCAGCCGCGTCTCGACCAGCTTCTGGAACAGCGAGCGGGCATCCACGGTCGCACGCACCGACCCGTCCTTGGGGCTCTTCAGGTCGAACTGCGCGCCGTCGCGCACCGCTTCCATGAACTCGTCGGTGAGGAGCACGCCGTGATGCAGGTTGAGCGCCTTGCGGTTGAAGTCCCCGCTCGGCTTGCGGATCTCGAGGAACTCCTCGATCTCGGGGTGCGAGATGTCGAGGTAGCAGGCCGCCGAGCCGCGCCGCAGCGAGCCCTGCGAAATCGCCAGGGTGAGCGAATCCATGACCCGCACGAACGGGATGATGCCGCTGGTCTTGCCGTTGAGGCCGACAGGCTCGCCGATGCCGCGCACCTGCCCCCAGTAAGTGCCGATGCCGCCGCCGCGCGAGGCGAGCCACACGTTCTCGTTCCAGGTGCCGACGATGCCTTCGAGGCTGTCCTCGACCGAGTTGAGATAGCACGAGATCGGCAGCCCGCGCCCGGTTCCGCCGTTCGACAGCACCGGCGTCGCGGGCATGAACCACAGCCGCGAGATATAGTCGTAGAGCCGCTGGGCATGCTCCTCGTCGTCGGCGTAGGCATCGGCGACGCGCGCGAAGAGGTCCTGGTAGGTCTCGTTCGGGAGCAGGTAGCGGTCGGTCAGCGTCTCCTTGCCGAATTCGGTGAGGAGTTCGTCGCGCGCGGGGTCGGTCTCGATCGAGAACCGGCGCGCCTGGATCGACTTCGAATCGCGCTTCGCCGCCTCGGCAATGGCGCCGGCCATCGCCTGCGCCGCGCCTTCGGCGACCTTGCGGCCGAGGTCCTCGACCAGCTCGCTCGATCCGGGATCGCTCTTGTCCGTCATTCCGATTGCCGGGCCATTGCCCGTCTCCTCTTTCGCGGTCGTGCGCGCCGCCGGTTCGATCGTCACGTCGCTCGTGTCGTTCGCCTCTCCGGCCATGATCGCGCTTTCGGTCTCCGCGTCGTTTTCGTTCCTGAAATCCACCGCTCGCCCCTGACGTTCCGACCGGCCCTTTCCGGACCGATACATTTGCCCCGTTGTTCCGTGTTCGTTCGAGTCGGCGGACAAGGTTGTCTGCCTATCAAATCGGGTACGAAAGGGGAACGAAAATCCGCTCCCGCCAACCCGGCAAGGGCATCCCGGCGCGCCTCGTCCACCGAATCCCCGAACAGGGCGCAAAAGCGCGCCCCTGCGCTTCGGGAAACTAGGATTAGAGGCCCGACACCGCCCGAACCACAATCCATAGTGCCTTTTCTCGATTCCCGCGCAAGAGGGTAAACAGCGTCCAAACGCTTCGAAGCGTCGTTTGGACAAGACTGAGTCCGGTTTGCAACAGGTCGCCTTCGCCGATTTCCGCGCTGCTCCGCCGGGCCGAAACGGCGCTGGCGAAACTGTGCATAAAATCCGCTTGCAATATGTCGGTAGTGTCGCGCGATTATCAATGCCGATTCACGTCCCGCGAAGCGCTGAGCGCAACCGCCCGGCGCTTCCCCCGTTTCCATCGCCGAGGCATCGCAACAGGAGGCAGGCCCCACCATGCTCAATATCATCGGCGCCATAGTCGGCGGACTGATCGTCGGCATCCTTGCCCGGTTCTTCTATCCCGGCGAAGTCGACATGGGCTGGCTGGCGACGATCCTGCTCGGCGTGGGCGGATCGCTCGTTGCCGGGCTGGTCACCAGCCGGGGACACCGCGATTTCCATCGCGCCGGCTGCCTCGCCTCGATCCTGGGCGCGATCGTCCTGATCCTCGTCGGACGGCTGCTGGGCATCGGCTAGGAGACGGCCGCGACCCGCTCCCCCGGTTCAGGGGACGAGAACGGTGTCCCTCGGCTCGTCGAGCGTATCGGGATAGTCGAGCGTGTAGTGCAGCCCCCGGCTCTCGTGCCGCTTGAGCGCGGACTGCACGATGAGGTCGGCGCACTGGTGCAGGTTGCGCAGCTCGACGAGGTCGGTCGAGACGCGGAATGCGCCGTAGTAGTCCTCGATCTCCTTGCCGAGCATCCGGATACGGTGGGCGGCGCGTTCCAGCCGCTTGGTAGTGCGCACGATGCCGACGTAGTTCCACATGAACCGGCGTATCTCGGTCCAGTTCTGCTTGATGACGACTTCCTCGTCCGAATCGGTCACGCGGCTTTCGTCCCATGCCCGGACGGGCGGCGGATCGTCGAGGTCGCCCCAGTGATCGAGGATGTCGGCGGCCGCCGCCTCGCCGAAAACGAAGCATTCGAGCAGCGAGTTCGAGGCAAGGCGGTTGGCGCCGTGAAGCCCGCTCTCGGTGCATTCGCCCGCCGCGTAAAGGCCCGGCAGGTCCGTCCGTCCCGCCAGGTCGATCATCACGCCGCCGCAGGTGTAGTGCTGTGCGGGCACGACCGGGATCGGCTCGCGCGTCATGTCGATGCCGAGGCCGAGCAGCTTTTCGTAGATCGTCGGGAAGTGACCGCGGACGAATTCGGGCGGCTTGTGGCTGATGTCGAGATGGACGTAGTCGAGGCCGAGGCGCTTGATCTCGTGGTCGATGGCGCGGGCAACCACGTCGCGGGGCGCAAGCTCGGCGCGCATGTCGAAGCCCGGCATGAAGCGACGCCCTTCCCCGGGCACGCCGGGCGGCAGCTTGAGATGCCCGCCCTCGCCGCGCACCGCCTCGGTGATCAGGAAGTTCTTGACCTCGAGATTGTAGAGGCAGGTCGGGTGGAACTGCATCATCTCCATGTTGGAGACGCGCGCGCCCGCACGCCATGCCATCGCGATGCCGTCTCCCGTCGCGCCGCGCGGCGCGGTCGAGAACAGGTAGCAGCGCCCCGCTCCGCCCGTTGCCAGCACCGTGGCGCGCGCGGTGTGCGCCTCCACCTCTCCCGTCTCCTGCTCGACGGCATAGACGCCCCAGACGCGGCCCGACCCCGAATAGCGTTCCTCGTGCCTGCCGGTGATGAGGTCGATACAGGTGCGGCCCGGCATCATCGTGATGTTGGGATTGGCCTCCGCCGCCTCAAGCAGTGCCGACTGGACCGCCCAGCCGGTGGCATCGTCGACGTGGACGATCCGGCGGTGCGAATGCCCGCCTTCGCGCGTGAGGTGCAGGGTGTCCCCGTCGCTGTTGAACGGCACGCCAAGCTCGACCAGCCGTTCGATCGCATAGGGCGCGCGCTCGATCACGAACTCGACGGTTTCCTGCCGGTTGAGCCCTGCGCCGGCGATCATCGTGTCGCGGATGTGATCCTCGAAGGTGTCGCCCGCATCGAGCACCGCCGCAATGCCGCCCTGCGCCCACGCGGTGGAGCCGCCGGTGAGGCTGCCCTTGGCAAGGACGAGGACCTTGAGCCGTTCGGCAAGGGCCAGCGCGGCGGTAAGCCCTGCCGCGCCCGACCCGATCACGATGACGTCATGCTGGCCCTCGACGGAGCCTCTTCCCGAATCCATCGCTGCTTCTTGCCGGTCCGCCGGGCGCGTGGCAAGCGAACCCGCGCGCGAGCTGCTGCCGGATGAAATGCCGTCAGGCCGCCTGCGCCTTGCTGGTAAGCGAAACGAAGACATCCTCCAGGTCCGCCTCGCGCGTGGTCACGTCGACGATCGCGAAGCCCTGGTCCTGCACGAGCGCGAGGATCTGGCCTGCCGTCATGCGGTCCTTGTCATAGGTGATCTCGACCATGTGATCGCCCAGCTGCTCGCACTTTAGGAAGGCGGGATGTTCTGGCGGATGGACCATCGGGCGGTCGAGCGTCAGCCGCACGATTTTCTCGCGCGCCATTTCCACCAGTTCGCGGGTGGTCTTGTTGGCGATGACCTTGCCCTGGTCGATGATTGCGATGCGGTCGCACAGCTCCTCGGCTTCCTCGAGGTAGTGCGTGGTCAGGACGATGGTCACGCCCTGCTCGTTCATCTCGGTGACGAGTTCCCAGAGCTGCCGCCGCAATTCAACGTCGACGCCCGCGGTCGGCTCGTCGAGGATGAGCACCGGCGGCTGGTGGACAAGCGCCTTGGCGATCAGCAGCCGGCGCTTCATCCCGCCGGAAAGCGTGCGCGCATAGGCGTCGCGCTTGTCTGCCAGATGCACGTCCCGCAGCAGTTCCATGGATCGGCGCATCGCCCTGGGCACGCCGTAGAGCCCGGCCTGGTTCTCCAGCACCTCGAACGGCGTGAAGAACGGGTCGAAGACAATCTCCTGCGGCACGATCCCGATCGACCGCTTGGCATTGCGCATGTCGCGATCGATATCGAAGCCCCAGATTTCGGCAGAGCCCGAGGTCTTCCTGACCAGCCCGGCAAGGATGTTGATCAGCGTCGACTTACCCGCGCCGTTCGGGCCGAGAAGGCCGAAGATGCCGCCCTGCGGCACATCGAAGCTGACGCCGTCGAGCGCGAGCTTGCCCGGCCCCTTTCCCTCGGCGGCATAGCGTTTGACGAGGTCGCGGATCGAGATGGCGGGCGCGTCGGTCATGTCAGGCGCTATTGGGGTACCGCGAACGCTTCGTAAACCCTGCGGGACGCCGATTGGTGCTGGAAAATCGCGCGGGGCGCTGGTAATCGCCGCAGCCATGATCGAGCCGCCCGAAATCGTCTATACCGACACCACCCGCGTGAAGTGCGACGGTGCCACCGACATCCGCGCCGCCGGCGACTACAAGCCTTCGGCGCTGGGCCACCCGCGCGTGTGGCTTGAAATCGACGAGCACGGCTATGTCGACTGCGGCTATTGCGACCGCCGCTTCGTGCTGAAGGGCGGACCCGCCGATGGCGCCGATCATTCGCAGCTTCCCGACATTTCGGAGGGCGCGAGCATCTGAGGCACGCGGGAGCGGTGGCACGGCCCGCCGCTTCGTCCTATATCGGGGCGCATGGCTACAGCACCCGATCCCCGTTCGCTCATCTATCGTCCCGACCAGCTCTCGCCCGAAGACGCGCAGGCGCTCGCCCGCGAGACGCTGAGGGACTGTGACGACGGCGAACTGTTCCTTCAGTTCATCGCGACCGAGAGTTTCGGCTTCGACGACGGGCGACTGAAGACCGCCGACTATTCGCGCGATTCGGGCTTCGGCCTGCGCGGCGTTTCGGGCGAGATGACCGGCTTTGCGCATGCCAACGACGTGTCCGCCGCCGCGATCCGGCGGGCCGGAGAAACGCTGAAGCTGCTCGATCCCGCCAGGGGCGCCCGTGCCGCCGCACCGCGCCTCAACAACCGGCACCTCTACACCGACGCCTCGCCGCTCGACGCGATCCCGTTCGAGCGCAAGGTGAAACTGCTCGAGGAGATCGACGCCGCTGCCCGCGCCCGCGACCCGCGCGTCGCGCAAGTCAGCTGCAGCCTTTCGGGATCGTGGTCGGTGGTCGAGATAGTGCGCGCCGACGGCTTCCTGGCAACCGACATCCGCCCGCTCGTCCGGCTCAATGTCGGCATCGTCGCCGAATCGAACGGGCGACGCGAAACCGGCAGCTTCGGCATGGGCGGGCGCTGGCTCTACGACCGCCTGTTCGAGCCCGAAAGCTGGAACCGCGCCATCGACGAGGCGCTCGCACAGGCGCTCGTCAACCTCGAAAGCGTCGATGCCCCTGCGGGCGAGATGACCGTCCTGCTCGGCCCCGGCTGGCCCGGCGTCCTTCTTCACGAGGCGGTGGGACACGGGCTCGAAGGCGATTTCAACCGCAAGGGCACCAGCGCCTTTTCGGGCCGCATCGGCGAACGCGTCGCAGCGCCCGGCGTCACCGTGGTCGACGACGGATCGATCGCCGAGCGGCGCGGCTCGCTCTCGATCGACGACGAGGGCACGCCGACGCAGGAAACCGTGCTGATCGAGGACGGCATCCTCAAGGGATACATGCAGGATCGCCTGAACGCGCGCCTGATGGGCGTCGAGCCCACCGGCAACGGACGGCGCGAGGATTACGCGCACGCCCCGATGCCGCGCATGACCAACACCTTCATGCGATCGGGCGGCGACGATCCGGCCGAGCTGCTTTCGCGCGTGAAGCGCGGCATCTTCGCCAAGAGCTTCGGCGGCGGACAGGTGGACATCGTTTCGGGCAAGTTCGTGTTCTCGTGCACCGAGGCCTACATGGTCGAGAACGGCAAGGTCGGCGCACCGATCAAGGGCGCGACCCTCATCGGCGACGGGCCGAGCGTGCTGACGAAAGTGTCCGGTATCGGCGACGACATGACGCTCGACGAAGGCGTCGGGGTCTGCGGCAAGGGTGGGCAAAGCGTCCCGGCGGGCGTCGGTCAGCCGACGTTGCTGATCGACGGAATCACCGTCGGGGGAACCGCCTGAGGTCAGCGACCGTTCATCGCCTGCGTGCTACGACTCGGCGCAAGAACATGCACGGAGAGCCGAAATGAAAAAGACTGCAGTCATGCTGGCCGCCGTCGCCACGGCGATTGCGGCTCCGGGCGCGATGGCCAAGAGCAAGGCCGCGGGCGAGAAGGAACTTGCCGAGATGCTCGAAGGCCGCGTTGCCGGCGAGCCTGTAAGCTGCCTCAGCCGCCACCAGACCCGCGACGTCAAGGTGATCGACAAGACCGCCATCGTCTACGGGCGCGGCCACACGATCTACGTGAACCGCCCGGTAAACGCCGACCGGCTGGACGACGACGACATCCTCGTCACGCGCAGCTCGCTGTCGCAGCTCTGCTCGGTCGAGACCGTCCAGCTCTACGACCGCACCGGCAACTTCTGGACCGGCTTCGTCGGCCTCAGCAAGTTCGTGCCGTACAAGCGCGTAGCGGTCGCCGACTGACCGGATGACGGCCGCCCGAAGGCCTTGGGCGGCCGATCTTCTCCACTACTGGTTTCACGAACTGGAACCGCGCCAGTGGTTCGCAAGCGACGAAGTGGTCGACCGAGAACTGCGCCGCCGCTTCGAAGGCCACCTCGCCGCGTTGCGGGTGCGTCCCGCGACCGAATTCCTTTCGGACCGCGAGACGGCCCGCGCCGCGATCCTCCTGTTCGACCAGGTACCCCGCAACCTGTTCCGCGACGATGCGCGCGCTTTCGCGACCGATCCGCTCGCCCGCGAGATTTGCAAGGCCGCGTTGCGCAAGCGATGGGATAACGGCCTTTCGCATGCAGGGAAGCAGTTCGTCTACATGCCGCTGATGCACAGCGAGGACATCGCCGACCAGCGACTGTCGCTGCGCCTGTTCGCATCCCTTGGCGACAGCTTCAACTTCCGCTTCGCCCGGTCGCACCACGCAATGATCGCGCGTTTCGGGCGCTTCCCCCATCGCAACGAGTTGCTCGGGCGCAGAACGACCGAAGCAGAGGCGCGGGCAATCGCGGCAGGCAACGCGTGGTAGCATCGCGCCTTCGCACGGTGCTTCGCTGGCTCCTCGGGCTGGCGTACGGCGCGGCAGGCGTGCTGCACCTCGCCGCGCCCGACCCTTTCGTCTCGATCGTGCCGGGCTGGGTGCCCGCCCCCTACCTCGTCGTCGCGCTGACCGGCTTGGCGGAGCTGGCGGGAGCGGCGGCGCTCCTGCAGCCGTGGTCGCATGCCCTGCGCATCGCGGCGGGCTGGGGCCTTGCCGCCTATGCGCTGGCCGTCTGGCCCGCGAACTTCGAGCACATGCGGATGGACATGGCGCAAGCGGACGGCGGTCTCGGCTTTGGCTATCACCTGCCGCGCCTTGCCTTCCAGCCGGTTTTGATCTGGCTAGCCCTGTGGGTGAGCGGCGCCCTTTCGCGATTTCGCTCCGCCTGAATCGCTGCGCGAGAAGAAGCCGACGCCAGCGATGTATCCGGCGACGCCCGCAGCCACCACGCCGCCGACGATGTTCGAGGCAAGCTCGCCCACGTAGACGCCGTCCGCACCCCATGGTCCGCGCACAAGGAAGGCCACCGGCACCATCACGAGCAGGACCCGGCCGAGCGACTGGACAAGCGCCAGCTCCGCCCTGCCGATGGCGTTGAGCGCACCGTTCGAGACGATCAGCAGGCCGTACCCGGCGTATCCCCACGCAGCGACTTCAAGGTACCGCGCAAGCGCGCCTGTCACTTGCGGATCGTCGCTGAAGAGCGCGCCGAGCGGCTCGCGGAACGCGACAAGGATCGCGGCCACCGCAAGCCCGTAGAGGATGCAGAAGCCACCCGCCCAGCGCAGCGCGCGCCTGACCCGGTCGAATTCGTGCGCTCCCCAGTTCTGGCCGACGATCCCGCCGATCGAGCTGGAAAGGCCGAGCAGCGGAACCACCGCGAAACTCTGCAGCCTTCCGCCCGCGCCGAATCCCGCGACCGCCTCCTGTCCGAACTTCGCAAGGAACGCCGTCAGCACCGCAAGCCCGATGGGATTGATCGAATTGGAAAACGATGCCGGCCCGGCGACCCTGACGATCGCAAGTGTCCCCTCGCGCCAGTCGCATTCTAACAGCCGGCGCGGGGCGAGCCTGATTTCACTGGTCTCGAGCAGGGCGAAACCTATCCCGCCGCCGACCAGCCAGCCGCCGATCGTTGCATAGGCCGCGCCCGCGACGCCGAACCCCTCGAACCCGAAGGCGCCGGTGATCAGGATCGGATCGAGGATCCAGTTGGCGACGGCGAAGCTCACGAGGATCAGCGAGGCGCGTTTCGCTGCGCCCTGCGCGCGCAGGCAGCCGTTGACGCCCATCAGCAGCAGGAGCAGCGGAAAGCCCACCGCGAACGGGACCATGTAGGCATCGATCAGCGGCAGCAGGCTCTCGTCGGCCTGCATCAGCCGGAACAGCGGCATGCGCAGGAGGTAGAGCAACGCGGCGAGCACCAGGCCGAACGTGGCCGAAAGCGCGATGCCGAGGTTGCCGAGCCGCCGCGCCCGTTCGATGTCGCCTCCGCCGAGCGCGCGGCTGACCACGGAACTGATACCCGCCATGACGCCGACGCCGAGGCTCTGGAGCGCGACCGTGACGGGGAAGATGAAGCTGACCGCCGCGAGCTCGGCGGCACCGAGCTGGCCGACGAAGTAGGCGTCGATGATGCCCACCGACATGATCGCGGCGACGCCCACCATCATCGGCGTCGTCTGGGTGACGAGGTGCCGGACGATCGAACCCTGCGTCAGCCTCGCCTGCGAGGGACCGTCGTCGTTGTCGCTGTCCGCCATGGCCAAGGTAACGGCGCGCACTGCGATGCGTTCCGCACCGCTAGGGGCGCGCGCCTCACTCCCACTCGATCGTGCCCGGGGGCTTCGAGGTATAGTCGTAGACCACGCGGTTGATGCCGCGCACCTCGTTGATGATGCGGGTCGCGACGCGGCCGAGGAACTGGCCGTCGAAGGGATAGACGTCCGCAGTCATGCCGTCGGTGCTGGTCACCGCGCGTAGCGCGCAGACGCTGTCGTAGGTGCGCCCGTCGCCCATCACGCCCACCGTCTTGACCGGGAGAAGGACCGCAAATGCCTGCCAGATCGCGTCGTAGAGCCCGGCGTTGCGGATTTCCTCGAGGTAGATCGCGTCGGCCTTGCGCAGGATGTCCGCCCGCTCGCGGCTGACTTCGCCGGGGATGCGGATGGCAAGGCCGGGGCCGGGGAAAGGGTGGCGTCCGACGAACGCCTCGGGCAGGCCAAGCTCTCGGCCCAGCTCGCGTACCTCGTCCTTGAACAGTTCGCGCAGCGGCTCGACAAGCTTCATGTCCATCCGCTCGGGCAGGCCGCCGACGTTGTGGTGGCTCTTGATCGTCACGCTCGGACCGCCGGTGAACGAGACGCTTTCGATCACGTCGGGATAGAGCGTGCCCTGCGCCAGGAAATCGGCGCCGCCGATCTTCTTCGCCTCGTCCTCGAACACGTCGATGAAGGTCTTGCCTATGAACTTTCGCTTCCGCTCGGGATCGGTTTCGCCCTCGAGGCCCTTCAGGAACAGCGTGCTCGCATCGACGTGGACGAGCGGGATGTTGTAGTGGCCGCGAAACAGCGAGACGACCTGCTCGGCCTCGCCCATGCGCATCAGCCCGTGGTCGACGAAGACGCAGGTAAGCTGGTCGCCGATCGCCTCGTGAATCAGCACCGCCGCGACCGCCGAATCGACGCCGCCCGACAGCCCGCAGATGACCTTGCGATCGCCGACCTGCTCGCGGATTTCCTCGATCTTGGTCTTGCGGAATTCGGCCATCGTCCAGTCGCCCGCCAGCCCGCAGACGTGGCGCACGAAGTTCTTGAGCAGCTTGCCGCCGTCGGGCGTGTGGACGACCTCGGGGTGGAACTGCATCGCGTAGATGCGCTTCTCGTCGTTGGCGATCACCGCGAAGGGGGCGCCGGGGCTCGACGCGACGGGACGGAAGCCGGGAGCGAGCGAGGTCACCTTGTCGCCGTGGCTCATCCACACCTGGTGCGTCTCGCCCACGCGCCACAGCCCGTCGAACAGCGCGCATTCGTCGGCGATCTCGATGAAGGCGCGGCCGAACTCGCCCGAATCGCCTTCGAGCACAGAGCCGCCCATCTGGTGCATCAGCGCCTGCTGGCCATAGCAGATGCCCAGCATCGGCAGCCCCGCATCGAGGATCGCGCCAGGGATCGCGGGGCCGTCCTCGTCAAGCACCGACGCGGGCGAGCCGGAAAGGATGACGCCCTTCGGATCGAGGCGCGCGAAGGCCTCCTCGGCCTGCGTGAACGGCGCGATCTCGGAATAGACGCCCGCCTCGCGGACGCGGCGGGCGATGAGCTGGGTCACCTGGCTGCCGAAATCGACGATCAGGATTGAATCGGGAAGGTGAGAAGGGTCCATGGCGCGCCCCGTTACGCGCCTCGCGGGCCAAAATCCAGCGTTGGCGGAGGTGTCAAGGGCGGTTTGGGAGAGTGCGCCGACATCGGGCCCGGATAATGGAGCGATTTCCGAATCTTGAATCACCTTTTGCAAAATTGGCAAGCGATCCGCACTATTTCGCACTTGCACAATTATGCTGCGACGCAACAATCGGTCGTGCAACGAAGCCAATAAACGGATGTCCAGTGAAAGGCGGCAAACCTTTGGAAAGGACAATGCGATGAAAAAGCTTCTCTATCCCGGTTTCGCCGCTGCCTGCCTCGCCCTTGCCGGTTCGCCGGCGATGGCCGGGGAGGTAACGTTGCGGATCGACCATTCCGACCTCGACCTGACGCGCAAGGCCGATGTCGAGACCCTGCGCGCCCGGGCCAAGCGCGCCATCAGGCAGGCGTGTGCCAACGAAAGCTCGCTCAGCCACTACACGGTCAGGGACGAACGCGCTTGCGAACGCGAGGCCCTTGCGCAGGCCGAAAGGCAGATCGACCGGAATCACGGCCTGGCGCTCGCCATGGCCGACATGAGCAGCAGCTGATCCGGCACCTTCGACCGGGGCCGCTCCCGCTTCCGGGCAGGGGCGGTCCTGTTGCCGAACGCCCCTAGCCGCCTCCGATCTGCCCGAGGATGAAAGCCAGTACCAGCCCCAGCGCGGTCGCGATGCCGGCGAGGTGATGGTCCTTCCGGAAGGCGGTGGGAAAGACCTCGGTCGAAAGGCTCGCGACGACCGCGCCTGCCGCGAAGCACCGGATGAAGGCGAGCCAGCCCTCTCCGACCCCTGCCAGCAGCAGGTTTCCGGCGATGGCCGCGAGCGACAGGATCGCCGCCGTCGCGCCCCAGATCGCCATGATCCGCCACTTAGAGCGCGCGTCCCGCGATCCGCTGTCCGACGAAGCCATTTCCTTCGCGCCGCCCGCCGCCTCGGGCAGGTTCGAGAGGAAGATAGACCCCGCCAGCGCCGCAACGCCAGCAGGCCCCGTCCCGATAAGCGCGACGCCGAGTGCAAGGTTCTCGGGGATGCCGTCGAGCGTAATCGCGGCCAGCAGTCCGCCGCCCGAATCCGGACCCCACTTCTCGTCGATGAGGTAATCCACCAGCGCGAAGACCACCGCGCCCGCCGCGACGCCGCCGGTGGCGACGTGGAGGCTCGATTGCGCGATCGCTGGTTCGACCAGCTCGGAAACGAGCGAGAGGACGAGCGCCCCGCCCGCGACGGCGATCAGGAAGCCCTCCAGCCGCTCCGACATATTGCCCCAGATGCCCCACGCCGCCCCGATCAGCAGCGCACTCGAAACGACGACCACCACGATCAGCATCATCAACACCGGGCATGTTCCTTCCAAAGTCCGCGCGCACCGTTTCGCCGGCGGTGCGCCTCATTGTGGAAAATCCCCGAGCGCCGGGCGGTTTCGCTTGGGTCCGGACCACGAAATGCCTATATGCTCGACATGGCAAGCACACCGGAAAACAAGAAGAACGGCAACGGGTACGGCGCCGAATCCATCAAGGTCCTCAAGGGTCTCGACGCGGTCCGCAAGCGGCCCGGCATGTACATCGGCGATACCGACGACGGATCGGGCCTGCACCACATGGTGTTCGAGGTTTCGGACAACGCCATCGACGAGGCGCTGGCCGGTCACTGCGACCGCGTGCTGATCGAACTGCACCCCGACAATTCGGTCTCGGTCGACGACAACGGCCGCGGCATTCCCACCGATATCCACAGGGAAGAAGGCGTCTCCGCCGCCGAGGTCATCATGACCCAGCTTCATGCGGGCGGCAAGTTCGAGAATACGTCCGACGACAACGCCTACAAGGTTTCGGGCGGCCTCCACGGCGTCGGCGTCTCGGTCGTCAACGCCCTGTCCGAATGGCTGGAGCTCACGATCTGGCGCGAAGGCAAGGAGCACTGGATGCGCTTCGAGCACGGCGTCGCCGTCGAGCCGCTGAAGGTCGTGGGCGATGCGCCCGTCGTCGACGGCGAGCCGCGCACGGGCACCCGCGTGACCTTCCAGGCGAGCACCGACACGTTCAAGAACGTCACCGAATACGATTTCGAGAAGCTGGAGCACCGCTACCGGGAGCTGGCCTTCCTCAATTCGGGCGTGCGCATCGTCCTGCGCGACCTGCGGCACGAGGAAACCGAGGAGCACGACCTGTTCTACGAGGGCGGCATCGGTGCCTTCGTGGGCTGGCTCGACCGCAACAAGCAGGCGCTGATCCCCGAACCCATCGCGATCTCGGCGGACCGCGACGGCATCGGCATAGAGGTCGCGCTCGAATGGAACGATTCCTACTACGAGAACGTCCTGTGCTTCACCAACAACATCCCCCAGCGTGACGGCGGCACCCACCTTGCCGCGTTCCGCGCGGCGCTGACGCGCACGCTCAACGGCTATGCGGAGCGTTCAGGGCTCATCAAGAAGGAAAAGGTCTCGCTCTCGGGCGAGGACATGCGCGAAGGGCTGACGGCGATCGTCTCGGTCAAGCTGCCCGATCCCAAGTTCGGATCGCAGACCAAGGACAAGCTCGTCTCCTCCGAGGTTCGCCAGCCGCTCGAAAGCCTGATGGCCGACAAGATGACCGAGTGGCTCGAGGAGAACCCCGCGCACGCCAGGACGATCATCCAGAAGATCGTCGATGCCGCCGCCGCACGCGAAGCGGCGCGCAAGGCGCGCGAGCTGACCCGGCGCAAGGGTGCGATGGACATCGCCTCGCTCCCCGGCAAGCTGGCCGACTGCCAGGAACGCGATCCCGCCAAGTCCGAGATCTTCCTGGTCGAGGGCGATTCCGCCGGAGGTTCGGCCAAGCAGGGCCGCGACCGGCATTACCAGGCGATCCTGCCGCTCAAGGGCAAGATTCTCAACGTGGAGCGCGCCCGCTTCGACCGGATCATCTCGTCGAAGGAAGTCGGCACGCTGATCCAGGCGATGGGCACCGGCCTGCGCGACGAGTTCAACCTCGAGAAGCTGCGCTACCACAAGATCGTGATCATGACCGACGCCGACGTCGACGGCGCGCACATCCGCACGCTGCTGCTCACCTTCTTCCATCGCCAGATGCCCGAGATCATCAAGGCCGGGCACCTGTTCATCGCCCAGCCGCCGCTGTTCAAGGTGAGCAAGGGCCGCTCGGAAGTCTACCTCAAGGACCAGGCCGCGCTCGACCGCTACCTCGTCGAGGGTGGCCTGCAGAACCGCGTGCTCGAAGCACCCGGCGGCGCGCGCGGCGGGGGCGAGCTCGAAGCGCTCGTCGAACATGCCCTGCGTTTCAAGAACCTCATGGCTTTCGTGCCCGGTCGTTACGACCCCGCGGTGGTCGAGACGATGGCGCTGACCGGCGCGCTCGATCCCAGGCTGGCGGGCGGCGATCGCTCGGCCTCCCTGCAGAAGGCCGCAGGGCACCTCGCGATGGGCGATCCCGAAGGCGATTGGTCTGCCCAGGTCACACCGGACGGCGGCGCGCGGTTCGACCGGACGTGGCGCGGCGTGACCGACGTGTTCCTCATCGAACCGTCGTTCCTGACGAGTGCCGAGGCGCGCAAGCTTCACGCCCGCGCGCAGGAGCATGCCGACATCTACGCCGCGCCCTCGCGCCTCATCAAGGCGGGCAACGAGGCCGACCAGCCCGCGCCGGACAGCGAAGATGCCGACGGGGAGGAGGAAGAAGCGACGCGGCCGACGCCAGGCGAAGATGCCATCACCCGGCCGAGCCAGCTCGTCGAGAAGGTGCTTGCCGCCGGGCGCAAGGGCCTTTCGGTGCAGCGCTACAAGGGCCTCGGCGAAATGAATGCCGAACAGCTCTGGGAAACGACGCTCGATCCCGAGAACCGCGCGCTTTTGCAGGTAAAGGTCGAGGACGCGGACGTCACCGACGAAATCTTCACGCGCCTGATGGGCGACGTCGTCGAACCGCGCCGAGACTTCATCCAGGAGAACGCGCTCAACGTCGCCAACCTCGACGTCTGAGGCAGGCGCGATGCGCATCGGCAGCGCTCCGGGTCCCGAGGTTTTCGAGCGGCTTGCCCGCGCGGCCTTCACGCGCATCCCGCCGCCGTTTTCGGACCATCTTGCCGACATCGTCATCAGGATCGAGGAATTCGCCGACGAAGAGACGCTCGAGGCCGTGGGCATCGACGATGCCTGGCACCTGTCGGGCCTCTACCACGGCCGTCCACTCGACGAACAGTCGGTGTGGTCGAGCGGCGACATGCCGCCGGTCATCACCCTCTACCGCCAGCCGCTGCTGGCCGAGTGGTCCGAGACCGGCGTCGATCTTGAGGCGCTGGTGACGCACGTCGTGGTGCACGAGGTCGGCCACCACTTCGGCCTGTCCGACGACGACATGCACGCGATCGAAAACGGCGCCTGATCCTGCGACATGTCAGGGCTGTAATCGGCTGGCGTTCCCGGTACTGTCCGGGAAAGGACAAGCACGGGACGAGCGATGCACGAAAGCTTCACCATCAGGCCCGAGTGGTACTACTGCGCCGACCGCGCCCGCGAGGAATGGGATTCGGTCTGGACGAAGTGCTGGCACATGGGGCCGCGCGAAGAGGAACTGCCCGAGGAGGGCGACCTTTTCGTCCATACCTTCGGCCATGAAAGCCTGCTTTTCGTGCGCCGGGCCGACGGCGAGGTCGACGGGCTGTTCAACGTCTGCCGCCATCGCGGCAACCGGCTGGTGCTTGGCGGCGACGGGCCGACCACGCTCGCGCAGTTCCGCTGCGCCTTCCACGGCTGGTGCTACGACCTCGAAGGAAGCCTTGCCAGCGTCCCCTACCGCGAGCGCTTCGCGGAGGAGGATCTCGCGCCGGCAAACACCGCGCTCAGGCGCTTTCGCGTGGAAAGCTTCGCTGGCTGGCTGTGGTTCACCCTGTCTGAAGAGGCCCCGCCGCTTGCCGAATACCTCGGACGGATGACCGGCCACCTTGCGCCCTATCGCATGGAGCGGGCGCGGATCGTCGACTACAAGACCTTCGAGTTCCGCACGAACTGGAAGACCGTGCTCGACGCCTTCCACGAAAGCTACCACTTTCAGGAACTCCACCGCGACGTCCTGTCATGGGGCAACGAGGATGCGCCGATCACGCTCGACGGCATCCACAGCCACATGGTCAACGAGTACGGTGCACCCAGCCGCCTTTACCCCGACCGCGAGACGGTGAACCCGGCGCTCGCCGCGCTCCTCGAAGCGAGCGGGATCGACCCCGCCACCTTCCCCGGCAAGGCGACCGACGTGCGCGGCGCGGTGCGCGATGCCAAGCGCGACGCAGGCGACACCGTCTTTCCCTACGAGAGCCTGAGCGACAGCCAGTTGACCGACGCTTGGCACTTTCTCGTCTTTCCGTCGGTCCACTTCAACCTGTTCCCCGAATTCTATGTCGCGATGCGCTATCGCCCGCATCCCTCGGGAGACCCGGAACGCGTCTACTACGACTTCATCATGTGCGCCCCGCTCCAGCCCGGCGAGGAGGTTCCGGCCTACCGGCATCGCATCGTGCAGGGGAAGGCGCAGCCGGTCGGCGAGGTGCTCGAATGGGGCGTTCGCACGCATCCGGTCGCCGAGCAGATTCTCGGCGAGGACGTCGACCTCGTCGAGGAAGTGCAGTCCGGCCAGAAATCGGCAGGCTTCGACCGGCCGATCCTGTCCTCCGACGAGCGCCGCATCGCGCATTTCCACCGCAACCTCGACCGGCTCATCGCGGGCGAGAGTCTTGCCGGGCTCATCGCCGACAACCCGCTCGAACCCGAGGCCCATCGCGACGCTTCCAGCCGGGAGAAAGCATGATGAACCGCGCGCGCAACATCGAACTGACCACGAAGTACCTCGATGCCATGCAGGCGGGGGACTGGGAAACGGTCGAGGCGATGTACCACGACGACATCGTCATCCACATGGCGGGCACCACCCCCGCCTCGGGACGCAAGGAAGGCAAGGCCGAAGTAACCGACCGCATGATCGCCGAGCAGGTGCACGGCGCACTCGTTCCCGAACGGATGCATTTCGCATCGCGCTGGAGGATCATGTGCGCCGACGACGAGCGGGTGTGCATCATCATGGAAGGCGGCGGCCCGACGAAGGCCGGCGACGTCTACGACCAGGTCTATTGCGAAGTCTTCCGCTTCGCCGAGGACGGCCGGATGATCGAGATGCATGCCTTCTTCGACACCGCGCTGGCCGAGCGCGCGCTGTTCGGGAACGCGCTGGCGACGCCGCGCGAGAAGCCCGAAAAGCCGCTGGCGTATTGACGGACGGTTGAAAGCCGCGCGCCGGACGCTAGGAAACGGGGCATGTTCGCAAAGCGGATCGTCCCTCTCCTGGCACTGCTGGCCGCGCCTGGCATCGCGCCCGCGAGCGCGGCAGCCGACGATTTCTGCCGCAACGGCCTGTTCCCCAAGGAGCCGCCGTTCGCGCTCGCCAGGATCACCGACGAACGCGCGTTCTTCCATGATGACATCGACGGCTGCCCGCAGGCCGGGGACTGCCGCTCGCGCTCCTACGTGATCGAGGACGACGTCGTGCTGACAGGTCGGACCAGCGGCGGCTTCACGTGCGCGTTCTATCCCGGAGCCAACGGCGGAACCGCCGGCTGGATAGAAACCGCGCGCCTCGCCCTCATCGAACACGAATCGAACCCGGCGCTCGCCCGCTGGATCGGCACATGGTCGGTGGGCGACAATCCGGAAGTCCGCTTCCGGGTGGAGGGCAGCGTGCTGCATGTCGCAGGCGAAGCGTTCTGGCCCGGACATCCCGACACAACCGACTGGATCTCGATCCATGTCGGCGAGATCGCGGGCGCGGTTTCGCGCAACGGCCTTGTCGGGCGCTACGAGGACGACAACCTGTGCGAGATCGATTTCACGCTGATCGGCGACTATCTCGTGGCAGGCGACAACGGCAACTGCGGCGGCGCGAACGTCAGCTTCTCGGGCGTCTATCGCAAGCAGGACAGATAGCCACGCCGCAACGTCTCGCATGAGTCACGAACGAGCGGTATGGACCGGCGCATGACACGCATTCTCGCCGCGCTCCTGCCGCTTGCCATCGCCGCCTGCGCCACGCCGCAGGCCAGCGCGCCCGCCCCGCAAACGGTCACGGTGGGCATCGTCGCAATCAACGATTTCCACGGCAATCTCGAGCCTCCGAAGATGGCGGTCCCCGTCCCGGACGGAAGCGGCGGCACGACGTACGTCCCGGCGGGCGGGGCCGCATGGCTTGCCTCGGCCATCGATATGGTCGCGGCGCGGCACAGGTACAGCACCGTGGTTTCGGCAGGGGACCTCATCAGTGCCTCGCCGCTTGCCTCCTCGCTGTTCCTCGACGAGCCGACGGTCGGGGCGATGAACCGCATCGGGCTGGAATTCAACGCGGTGGGCAACCACGAATTCGACCGGGGCCGCGAGGAACTGCTGCGCATGCAGGCCGGCGGCTGCGAAGCGCACACGCAGCGCCGCCCCTGCGCGGTCGAGGAGTTCGCCGGCGCGGATTTCGCCTTCCTGTCGGCCAGCACCTACACCGGGGATGGCAGCTCGCTGTTCCCGGCAACCGGCACGAAGACTTTCGAGACGCCAGCAGGGCAGATCAAGCTCGGCTTCATCGGCCTGACGCTGGAAAGCACGCCGCTGCTCGTTTCGCCCGAAGGAATCGCGGGCCTGACCTTCGGCGACGAGGCCGAGGCGATCAACCGCGCGGTGCCCGTTCTCGAAAGCGAAGGCGCCGATGCGATCGTCGTCCTCATTCACCAGGGCGCAGAGCAGGGTGAGAACCCCGATCCCAACGATTGCGAAGGCCTCTCGGGCGCGCTCCTCGAAATTCTCGGGCGACTCGATCCCGGCGTCGACGTCGTCGTCTCGGGTCACACGCACCAGGCCTACGTCTGCGATTACGGCACCATCGATCCCGCGCGCCCGCTCCTGCTGACAAGCGCGGGTTCGTACGGCCGGCTGGTGACCGACATCGCGCTCACCATCGATCCGGCCGCCGACCAGGTCGTCGCGGCGCGGGCCGAGAACGTCATCGTCCAGTCGCCCGGCTATGCGACCAGCCGCGGCGAAACGCCCGCCACCGATGCGTTCGCGCGCTTCGAGCCGCGCGCCGACATCGCCGCCTACGTCGCCCGCTACGTCGATGCCGCCGCCGAATACGCGAAACGACCGGTAGGGCGGATCGGCGGGGGAGCCTTGCGGATGTGGGGGGAGGGTCCGAACACCGGCGGCCGGCTAGGCCTGCTTATTGCCGATGCGCAGCTTGCGGCGACGCGGGACGCGGGCGCGCAAGTCGCCTTCATGAACACCGGCGGCATCCGCGCCGACCTCGAGCCGACGGCGGACGGGCGCCTCACCTTCGGGCAGATCTACGCGGTGCAGCCATTCGGCAACACGCTCGTCACCAGGACCTTCTCCGGCGCGCAGCTCGAGACACTCCTCGAACAGGGACTGGCGATGGCCGATCCCAAGTTCCTCGTACCCTCGCAGGGCTTTGCCTACCGCTACGACCTGTCGCGCCCGGCAGGAGAGCGGCTGGTGTCGATGACCCTCGACGGCAAGCCCGTCGATCCGCAGGCGACCTATCGCGTGACGATGAACTCGTTCCTCGCGCAGGGCGGAGACGGCTATGCGGTCTTCACCGACGGAACCGACGCGGTGACCGGCGGTCTCGATCTCGAGGCGCTGGAAGCCTGGCTCGACGGGGAGGCGCCGCGCCCGGTGCCCTCGGCCCCGCGAATTACCGCGAACTGAGGCTCAGAAGCCGACGCCGTCGGGCCACTCCGGACCTGCCAGGCCCATTACCTTGAAGAGGGCGCCCATCTGCCCCTCGCCGATCAGGCGGTCCTTCGCCGACCGGATCGCGGCGGCATGTTCGGGCGCGAAGGCCGAAAGGTTCTCTGCGCGCGTCTCGATCCCCAGTTCGCGCAGCCAGCGACCCTGCGTCACCGTGCCGAGCCACTTGCACCCGCGCGACTGCGCGATGGGGGCCAGCGTCGCGAAATCGACGTGGGCGGTCAGGTCCGCCTCTCCCGGAGAGGCAAAGGCATCGACCTTGCGGTGCGCACGCACCGCCTGCAGCGTCGATCCGGTGCGCTCTTCCTCGTGCCCGTAATCGATGAACAGCGCCGCCCCGCCCTGCTCGACCAGCCGCCCGGCCACTTCGTAGACCGTCGCGGCGGCACCCGGGCAGGTCTCTATCAGCGTGCCGACCGGAGCTTCTCGCCGTGCTTCAGGAACCGCGGCGTCCATCGGCGTGCGCCCTGCGATCGCGACGAACTGCCCTTTCTCGAACGACACCATCCGCTCGCGCCAGCCATCCCCGGTCATGACGAGCTGCCGCACCGGAAGCGCATCGAGGAATTCGTTGGCGACGACGAAGACCGGGCCGTAGGGCGGGATTGTCGACAGGTCGTGGTGCCAGTAGGCGTTGGGAACCGTCGCCAGCTGGAGATCCTTGAGCGTGGTCGAGGTCTCGACGAAATGCGGTCGCGGTTCCAGCCCGTAGCGCTTCATCGCGCGCAGTGCATCGCGCGCCAGCGTGCCGCGCCCCGGGCCGATCTCGACGTAATGGACAGGCTCCTCGCGCCCCGCCCTGATCCACATGTCGGCCAGCCACAGCCCGATCAGTTCGCCGAACATCTGGCTGATCTCGGGCGCGGTCACGAAGTCGCCCTTGTCGCCCAGCGGATCCCGGGATGCGTAGTAGCGGGCGTTCGCCTCGCCCATGAAGTGCATCAGGCTGATCGGCCCGTGGTTGGCGATAAGGCGCTCGAAGATGGCGGAAAGCGGCTCCTTGCCAGGCTCGTCCCCGCTCATGCGGTTGCAGGGCGCCCGCTGCCGAGCGCCGGGCGGCTGAGCGCGTAGAGCACCATGCCGATGCCGATGGCGATAAGCGGAATGGTAAGCCACTGGCCCATCGAAAGCCCGGTGCGCATCGCGAATTCCTGCAACTGCGCGTCGGGCTCGCGGAAGAATTCGACGGTGAAACGCCCGAGCGCGATGCCCGCGGTGAACACGCCGACGAGCAGTCCGGGCCGGTAGCGGGCGCGCGTTTTCCAGAACAGCAGCAGCATGACCACGATCAGCAGCGCGCCTTCGAGCAGCGCTTCGTAAAGCTGGCTGGGATGGCGCGGCATCGGCCCGGCTCCGGGAAAGACCATCGCCCAGGGAACCGAAAGGTCGGTCACGCGGCCCCACAGCTCGCCGTTCACGAAGTTCGCGATGCGCCCGAACATCATGCCGAAGGGCACGCATACGGCGATGTAGTCGGCAACGCGCAGGAAATTGAGCCCGCCGCGCCAGGAGACATAGGCGATGGCGAGCAGCACGCCGACGAGCCCGCCGTGAAAGCTCATGCCGCCGTTCCAGAGCTGCACCAGCTCGCCCGGATCGGCCCAGAGCTCGGGCTGGTAGAAGGTCGCATAGCCAAGGCGCCCGCCGATGATGATGCCGAGCGTGCAGTAGAAGAACAGGTCGTCGGCATGGCGCTGCGCCAGCGGCGCGCCGGGCGCCTTGATCATGCGCGTCAGGTGCCAGTAGCCCAGCACGATCCCCGCCAGGTAGGCGAGCGAATACCAGCGCAGCATGAAGAAGCCGAGGTCGATGCCCTGCGTCAGGCCGAGGTCTACCCAATAGATCGGCTCGGCGGCAGAAGCGGCGGCGGACAGTATCAGCAAGGTGCCGGACCCTTCGATTGTTGACGCGCCCGGCATCTCCGGGCGGGCGCCTTCTGGCATAGGCGCGGGCGCGATCATAGCCGCTTTTCGGAGTTGTGCGGCTGCACCTGTTATCCGCGCGCCCAAGCCGCTAGGTACGGTGCATGAGCGCCATACGGATTCCCAACCAGCGCGCGGTCGTCGACCGTCGCCAGCTTGCCACCCGCATCGCCGAATTCGCCGGGGAGAAGGGCGGCAGCCAGTGTCGCATGGACGTGGTCGAACTGCTGCGCAAGGCGCTGGAGGATGGCCGCGCCGAGATTTCGCGGCGCCTCGACGAAAAGCCCTACGCGGGGCACGAGATCGCCGAGGCGCAGGCGTTCCTCGTCGACCAGCTCGTCCGCACGATCCACGATCACGTGATCGAGCACGTCTACCCGATCGGCAACCGGTCGACCGGGGAACGCCTCGCGATCCTGGCGGTCGGCGGCTACGGGCGCGGCGAGATGGCGCCGCATTCGGATGTCGACATCGCCTTCCTCACCCCGGTCAAGAATACGCCGTGGTGCGAACAGGTGATCGAGGCGATGCTCTATTTCCTGTGGGACCTCGGCCTCACAGTCGGCCATTCGAGCCGCACGGTCGAGGACATGGTGCGCATGTGCAAGTCGGACCTGACGATCCGCACCAGCATGCTCGAAGGTCGCTACGTCTGGGGCGACCAGACCCTGTTCGAGGAAGCGCAGCGCAAGTTCTGGAGCGACGTCGTCAAGGGAACCGAGCGCCAGTACGTTTCCGAAAAGCTGGAAGAGCGCAACGAGCGGCACAAGCGCATGGGCGACAGCCGCTACGTCGTCGAACCCAACGTCAAGGAGGGCAAGGGATCGCTGCGCGACCTGCACACGCTCTACTGGATCGGCAAGTACGTCTACAAGGTGCGCAGCGCCGCCGAACTGGTCGACGTGGGCCTCCTGACCAAGGAGGAATTCCGCAACTTCCGCCGCGCCGCCAATTTCTTCTGGGCCGTACGCTGCCACCTGCACATCATCGCCGGGCGTCCCGAGGACCGGCTGACCTTCGACATGCAGCGCGAAGTGGCCGACCGCATGAACTTCGCCGAACGCACCGGCAAGAGCGCGGTCGAGCGGTTCATGCAGTACTTCTTCCTGCAGGCGAAGGCGGTCGGCAGCCTGACCGGCGTGTTTCTCACGCAGCTCGACGAGCAGTTCGCCAGGAAGCAGCCGCGCGGCCTGCTCGCAGGATTCCGCGCCCGGCCCCGCATGCTGAAGGGCTACAAGCTGTTCGGCGGCAAGATACAGGCCTTGGGCGACGACTGGTTCGAGAAGGACCCGCTGCGCCTCCTCGAGATCTTCGTCATCGCCGACAGGGAGGGGCTTGAAATCCACCCCGAGACGATGCGCCAGATTTCGCGCGATGCGAAGCTCATCAAGGCCGAAGTGCGCAAGGACCCCAGGGCCAACGCGCTGTTCATGGAGCTGCTGACCAGCCGGAACGATCCGGAAACGGTCCTGCGCTGGCTTAACGAGGCGGGCGTGTTCGGGCGTTTCGTGCCCGATTTCGGCCGCGTCAACGCGCAGATGCAGTTCGACATGTACCACCACTTCACTGTCGACGAGCACACCATCCGCGCGATCGGCCTCGTCTCGCGGATCGAGAAGGGCGAACTCAGGGACGACCACCCGCTTTCGACCGAGATCATCCAGAAGCTGCGTTCGCGCCGCGTGCTCTACGTCGCCGTGCTGCTCCACGACATCGCCAAGGGTCGCGGGGGCGACCATTCCGAACTGGGTGCGGATATCGCGCTGAAACTCTGCCCGCGCTTCGGCCTCGACGAGGACGAGACCGAGCTGGTCTCGTGGCTGGTTCGCTATCACCTGCTGATGAGCTCGACCGCGCAGAAGCGCGATCTCGCCGACTGGAAGACCATCACCGATTTCGTAGAGCAGGTGCAGTCGATCGACCGGCTGCGGCAGCTTACCATCCTCACCGTCGTCGATACGCGCGCGGTCGGACCCGGCACCTGGAACAGCTGGAAGGCGCAGCTGCTGACCGAACTGTTCGATTCCGCCGAGGAACGGCTGCGCCTCGGCCACGCGCAGCACGGGCGCGAGAAGCGCGTCGCGGCAAAGAAGCAACTGGTGCGCGAACGCATGGGCGACCGCGCGAACCTTATCGACACGGCCGGCGCCCAGATGAACGACGCGTACTGGATCGCCGAGCCCGAAGACGTCATCGAGATGAACCTGATCCATCTCGACGCCGCCCATGAGGCGAAGGACCCGCTGTCCATCGCCACCCGGTACTACGAGGCGCGCGGTGCCACGATGGTCACGGTGGTCGCCGCCGACCACCCCGGCCTGTTCTACCGCATCGCTGGCGGCATCCACCTGGCTGGCGGCAACATCATCGATGCGCGCATCCACACCGCCAAGAACGGGACCGCGCTCGACAATTTCCTCGTGCAGGACCCGCTGGGCCGTCCTTTCATGGAAGAAGGCCAGCTCGAAAGGCTGCGCACGGCGATCGAGAATGCACTGGCGAACCGGGTGAAGCTGCTCCCGCAGCTCGATGCCAAGCCGCTGTCGCGTCCGCGCGCCGACGCCTTCGACGTGCGCCCGCGCGTCCTGTTCGACAATGATGCATCGAACCGCTTCACCGTCGTCGAGGTCAATGCGCGGGACCGTCCGGCGCTGCTCAACCGGCTGGCGCGAGCGCTGTTCGAATCGCGCACGATGGTCCATTCCGCGCACATCGCCACCTATGGCGAACGCGCGGCCGACACGTTCTACGTGACCGACCTGCTGGGCGACAAGATCGTCTCCGAAACCCGCATCAAGGCGATCGAGCGCGACCTCCTCGAAGCGGCCAGCGACCGCGAGCCGGCAGAGGCCGCCTGACCGGTCAGGCGCGCGCCGCCCGTTCGAGCCGCGCCACCGCTTCTTCCCGGCCGATCAGCGGGAGGAGTTCCGACATGTCGGGGCCGTGGTCGAGCCCGGTCAGCGCCTGGCGAAGCGGCAGGAACAGCGCCTTGCCCTTGCGCCCGGTCGCGCCCTTGAGCGTCGCGGTGAGGTCCTTCCAGGGATTTTCGCCCCAGTCCCGCGCATCGAACGTGGCTGCCGCCGCAGCCAGGAATTCCCGCGTTTCGGCGTCGCAGGCGGGCGGCTCGACCGGCCCGGTCACGATCCGCCACCAGCCCTCGGCCTCTTCGATATGCGCAAGGTTCGGGCGGATCGCGTCCCAGCCCGCCGCGCCCATGCCCTCGGGCAGCAGGTGCGCGACCCGGTCGTAGGGAAGGCGGTGGACGATCGCGGCATTGAGGCGATGCAGCTCGGCCTCGTCGAAACGGGCAGGCGCGCGTCCGAATTTCGCAAGGTCGAACTGCTCCGCCAGTTCCCTTGCGGAAAGCGCCGGGTCGACCGGGTCGGAAGTGCCGAGCCGGGCGAGCAGCGCCACCAGCGCCTCGGGCTCGACCCCCGATTCGCGGAAATCGGCGACGCCGGTCGAGCCGAGCCGCTTGGACAGCTTGCCCTCGGTCCCGACGAGCAGCGCCTCGTGCGCGAAGCGCGGCGGCTGCGCGCCCAGTGCCTCGAACATCTGGACCTGCGCGGCGGTGTTGGAGACGTGATCCTCGCCGCGAAGGACATCGGTTATGCCCATCGCGATGTCGTCGATCGCGCTCGGCAGCATGTAGAGCCACGAACCGTCGCCGCGCCGGACGACCGGATCGGACAACTGCGCGGGGTCGAAGCGCTGCGGCCCCCGGATACCGTCTTCCCACGCTATCGGCGCATCGCGATCGAGCAGGAAGCGCCAGTGCGGCGCGATGCCCTGCGCCTCCTTCGCGGCCTTCTCGTCATCGGTGAGGTCGAGCGCGGCGCGGTCGTAGATCGGCGGCAGGCCCCGTCCCAGCAGCACCTTGCGCCTTAGTTCCAGCTCTTGCGCGGTTTCGTAGCAGGGATAGACGCGGCCCGCTTTTTCCAGCCTGGCGAAGGCGTCCTCGTAAGCATCGAAGCGCGCGGACTGGCGCTCCTCGCCGTCCGGCCCGATGCCCAGCCATGTGAGGTCGGCGCGGATCGCCTCTACGTATTCCTCGCGGCTGCGTTCCCGGTCGGTATCGTCGATGCGCAAAAGGAAGCGACCGCCCGCCTGCTTCGCGAGCAGCCAGTTGTGAAGCGCGGTGCGGATGTTGCCGACGTGGAGCCGGCCGGTGGGCGACGGAGCGAAACGGGTGGTGACCATGCGCCGCCCGTTAGCGTGCCTCTTACTGGCTGAACAGCAGCAAGCTGTGCCCGCCGCCCGAAATGCGCACGCCGTTCTCGGGCGTGCGCTCGATCCGTTCCGCCGCATCGAGCGCGCGCATCACGTCCTCGAGCCCCGCAGGCAGCCCGATCGTGCAGACAGCCGGCGGCGGCACGCCCGATGGCTGCGCTTCGGCAGCAGGACCCGCCCCGGTCTCGATCGTGCCGCCGGAGATGCGATAGGCTCGTTCCTGCCCGGCGCAGCGCGGGCTCCACCAGATCGTGTCCTCGTCGCCCAGCAGGCCGATGCCTTCGGGTCCATCCAACTCCTCGCCGTCGATCCCGGCAACGCGCCAGCCGCCGGCCAGCGTCGTGGGGGCCTCGGGTCCGGACTGCGCGTTCTCCGGCGGCGCGGCACCGTCCTCGGCGGCAGGGGCGCAGGCGGCGAGCGCCAGCGGCAGAAGTGCGAACGCGCCGCGCATCGTCGCGTTCACCCCGCGCTCGCCTGCTGTCCGGCGATCCAGCGATCGACCTGCGCTTCGAGTACATCGAGCGGGACCGATCCGTTTTCGAGCACCGCATCGTGGAAGCCGCGCAGGTCGAAGTTCTCGCCCAGCGTGTTTTCGGCGCGGGTCCGCAACTCGCGGATCTTGAGCTCGCCCAGCTTGTAGGCCAGCGCCTGTCCGGGCGTGGTGATGTAGCGGTTGACCTCCGCATCGATGTTGGCGGGGGTGAGCGCGGTGTTGTCGAGCATGTAGTCGACCGCGCGCTGCTTGCTCCAGCCCTTGGCGTGGATACCGGTATCGACGACGAGCCGGGTCGCGCGCCACATCTCGTAGCTCAGGCGGCCCATCTGGTTGGCGGGCGTGTCGTAGAGGCCCATCTCGATCCCCAGCCGCTCCGAATAGAGTCCCCAGCCCTCGACGAAGGCGGTGAAGAAAGTGCCGTGCGTGCGCAGCGGATGGATGTCGAGCTCCTGCTGCAGGGCAAGCTGGTGGTGATGGCCGGGAACCGCCTCGTGAACGGTCAGCGCCGGAAGCTCCCAGAGCGGACGCTGGTCGAGTTCGGTGGTGTTTACGCGGTAGACGCCTGCCGCCCCGTTCGCGAGCGAGCCGAGATTGTAGTAGGCGGTGGTGTTGCCCGGCGCGAGCGCCTCGGGGATCGGCAGCACCGTGTAGGGCAGGCGCGGAAGCTTGCCGAACAGCTTGGGCATCCAGCCGTCGATCTCCTTGGCGAGCGCGCTGGTCCGCATCATGAGTTCGTCGGGCGTCTTCGCATAGTACTGCGGATCGGTGCGCAAGTGCTCGATGAAGGCCTCGCGCGTGTCGTACCCGGCCTCGCTCGCGACCTGTTCCATCTCGGCGCGTATGCGCGCAACTTCCGACAGGCCGAGCGCATGGACGTCGTCGGCCGTCATCTGCGTGGTCGTGTAGCTGCGGACCAGGTAGCCGTAATAGTCGTCGCCCCCGGGCGTCGATATCAGGCCGGGGGCGCCGGTGCGGCATTTCGGGGCGTACTCGCTCGAATAGAACGCCGCGAACTTGCGCAGCGATGCGTTCACGTCGTCGGCGATGACCCGCCGTGCGCGCGTCCTGAGCGCGGTCCAGTCGGCCTCGGAGATCGCGGCGGGCTTTTCCCTGAACGGCCCCCAGACCTGCGAATCCTCCACGGATGCGGGCGCGCTGGCGGTTATGCCCTCGGCATAGCCCTGCATCGGTTCGCACGGCAGGGTCAGTCCCTTGTCGATCGCCCCGCGCGAGCGGTCGATCATCTGGTCGACCAGCGCCGGCAGCGCATCGAGGCGCGCGATGTACGACTGGTAGTCCGCCCTGGTGAACAGCGGCGAAAGCGTCGTGAGGTAGCCCGCGAAGGTGTGCGGGCCATAGCGGTTGCCGATCACCGTGTAGCGCTCGTGATCGAACTTCCCGGCCTCGATCCCGTCGGCAAGGTCGCGGCGCAGGATGGCGTAGTCGACCTGCATGTCCTCAGGCAGGGCGTCGGCATCGATAGCATCGAGCCGGTCGAGGAAGGCGGCCTCGTCGCGCAGTTCGGTTTCGTACGACCGGAGCGATCCGTCGGGCAGCGTGCCGTCCCCGCGCCGGTCGCCGATGCGCATGGCGAGCAGGGGATCGTTGTCGAGCTTGTATTCCCAGATTTCCTCGCGCAGCGCCTCGTAATCGGACTCCGCGCCGGCAAACGCGGCTTGCGGAGCGAGCAGCGCGGCGGCGGACAGAGCAGCGAGCAGGTACTTCATTTCGTGCGACCCCCTTCGGACAGGACAGGGCACACTATGACTGCGGGCAGCCTGCGTCCACCCGGTTGGCGCGGCGCGGGACGCGGTGTCCGGCAGGCATGAAAAAAGCCTCCGCGATGGGAGGCCTCGTATCCGGATCGGGTCCGGGAGAAAGGGCCGGCCGCGACGGGCGCGAGCCGGCCCGATCCGGTATTACATCGCGCCTTCGGCGGCCTCGGCGGCCTCGGTCGCGGCTTCTTCGGCACCCATGCCGTCTTCCATCGCGCCTTCGGTGGCCATGGCGTCTTCGGTCGGCATCATGGTGGCGTCGGTCATGGCTTCCTCAGCCGGCATCTCGACGCTCTCGGCCGTCGCTTCCTCGCTGGCGGTTTCCGAGCTGCCGCACGCGGCCAGCGCCAGGGCGGCGGCGGACGCGAACGTGGCGTAAGCGAATTTCTTCATGCGAATCCCCTTGCATAATGTGGCGCAGGCGCCATCGCTTGGGCCTTGCCTGCGGCGCCAATGTGTAAACGAGTGCTAACCCCAACGCAAATGGCAAAAATCCGGGCAGGATCGGCGGAAATCCTTGGGCTTGCGGTGATATAAAGATATCTTTATATGATGCCGCAATGCAAATCGACCCACTCCTTCGTGCGCTCGGCGATCCGACGAGGCTGCGCATCATGCGCCTGCTGGCGCACATGGAGCTTGCCGTCGGTGAACTCGCGCAGGTGCTCGATCAGAGCCAGCCGCGCGTCTCGCGCCATTTGCGCATCCTGACCGACGCCGGTCTCGCCGAGCGGCGGAAGGAGGGAAGCTGGGTCTTCGTGCGCAGCGCCGTGCGCGAGGACGGGCCGCCGCCGCTCGGCGCGGCGGCCGCCCACCTCCTTGCCGTGGCCGAGCGCGACGATCCCGCGTTCAGCGCCCGCTGCGCCGAGGACCGGCGCCGCCTTTCAGCCATCCGCGCCTCGCGCGAGGCTACGGCCGCCTCCTACTTCGCCCGCCATGCCGACGAATGGGACAAGCTGCGCTCGCTGCACTCGCCCGACGAACCGGTCGAAGCCGCGCTCGTCGAGGCGCTCGGCCGGGCAAGCCTCGGCCGGCTGCTCGACATCGGAACCGGAACCGGCCGCATCGCCGAGCTGCTCGCGCCGAAAAGCAGCCATGTGACCGCGCTCGACAAGAGTCCCGAGATGCTCCGCGTCGCCCGCGCGCGGCTCCAGTCGCTGCCCGCCGGAGACCTCGACCTCGTGCGTGGCGACTTCACCGACCTGCCGTTCGCCGACGCAGCGTTCGACACCGTCGTCTTCCACCAGGTGCTGCACTACGCGCAGGAGCCCGCCGTCGTGCTTGCCGAAGCGGCACGCGTCGCGAGCCCGGACGGGCGCATCGCCATCGTCGATTTCGCCGCCCACGACCGCGAGGAACTGCGCGAACGGCACGCCCACGCGCGCCTCGGCTTTTCCGACGAGCGCATGGCGATGCTGCTGGACGACGCGGGTTTCGCGCCGCAATCGCCGGTGGCGCTTCCGGGCGCGCCGCTGACCGTGAAGATCTGGATCGGGCGCAAGCAGGGTACGAGCGCCGTCCGCCAAGCCGAAAACGATGAAGGAAAGAGAGCACGCGCATGACCGTCATACTCGACGAAAGGCAGGAACAGCGCACCGCGCACGATTCTCCCCTGTTCGCCTCGCTGCCGGGGGACATCGACGTTTCCTTCGAATTCTTCCCGCCGAAGAGCGACAGGATGAAGGAGCAGCTGTGGGACGCGATCGAGGCGCTCGCCCCTCTGGGGCCGCGCTTCGTTTCGGTCACGTACGGCGCGGGCGGATCGACGCGCGAGCGGACGCACGACACCGTCGCGCGGATTGCCCGGGAAACCAACCTGCCGGCAGCCGCGCACCTGACCTGCGTCGAGGCGACGAAGGAGGACATCCACGAAGTCGTCGACGCCTACTGGGATGCAGGGGTACGCCACATCGTCGCGCTGCGCGGCGATCCGCCCGAAAAGGGCGGGACCTACGCCGCGCATCCCGGCGGCTATGCCAATGCCGAGGAGCTGGTGAAGGGCCTGCGCGAACGTCATCCGTTCGAGATTTCGGTCGCCGCCTATCCCGAATGCCACCCGGACTCGCCATGCGCCCAGGACGACCTCGCCAACCTCAAGCGCAAGATGGACGCAGGCGCGACGCGCGCCATCACGCAGTTCTTCTTCGAGCCCGACACCTTCTTCCGCTTCCGCGACGATGCGCAAAAGTTCGGGATCGATGCCGAGATCGTGCCCGGCATCATGCCCGTGATGAACTACGCCAGCGTCACGCGCATGGCCAAGATGTGCGGCACCGACGTTCCGGGCTGGATGGAAAAGCTGTTCGAGGGCCTCGACGACCGGCCCGAGGCGCGCCAGCTCGTCGCCGCCACGCTGGCCGCCGAGCTGTGCCGCCGCCTCTATGCCGGCGGTGTGCGCAAGTTCCATTTCTACACGCTCAACCGCGCCGAGCTCGCCTACGCGATCTGCCACATGCTCGGCGTGCGCCCGAAGGAGAAAGCCGCATGAGCGCGCGCGAAACGTTCAACGCCGAAGCCGCCAAGCGCATCCTCGTCACCGACGGGGCGTTCGGCACCGAAATCCAGAACTGGAAGCTGGCGGAGGAAGACTATGCCGGCGACCTCCGCCTGGCGAAGGACCAGAAGGGCAACAACGACATCCTGGCGCTGACCAGGCCGGAAGTGCCCGAAGCGATCCACCGCGCCTATTTCGAAGCGGGCGCGGACATCGCCGAGACCAACACCTTTTCGGCCAATCGCATCAGCCAGGCCGACTATGCCGCCGAGGGCCTCGTTACCGAACTCAACGTCGCCTCGGCGAAACTGGCGCGCCGCGTCGCCGACGAATTCGCCGGGAAGGACGGCCGCCCCCGCTTCGTGGCCGGCGCGATCGGGCCGACGAACAAGACGCTCTCGCTCTCGCCCGACGTCAACGACCCGGGCTACCGCGAAATCGACTGGGACGAACTGGTCGACGTCTACCACGAGCAGGCCGCGGCGCTGGTCGAGGGCGGTGCCGATTTCATCCTGATCGAGACGGTGTTCGACACGCTCAACGCCAAGGCCGGGATCATGGCCGCCAGGCGCCTCGAGGGCGAACTGGGCCGCGACGTGCCGGTCATGCTGTCGATGACGCTGACCGACCTTTCGGGCCGCAACCTCTCGGGCCACACGGTCGAGGCGTTCTGGCACGCCGTGCGCCATGCCAACCCCGTCACCATCGGGCTCAATTGCTCGTTCGGCGCGACCCAGCTTCGCCCGCACGTCAAGGCACTCTCGCAGGTCGCCGACACCCTCATCATGGTCTATCCGAACGCAGGGCTGCCCAACGAGCTGGGCGCCTACGACGAGGCGCCGGAGACGACGGCGGGGCTCGTGCGGGACTGGGCGACCGACGGGCAGGTCAACGTCCTCGGCGGGTGCTGCGGGTCTACCCCCGCGCACATCGCCGCGATGGCGAAGGCGGTGGCGGGCCTTGCCCCGCGCAATGTGCCGACGCTCGGCCACGCGACCCGGCTCGCGGGCCTCGAGCCCTTCACGCTCGCGGCGTGAGCGAGGCGTCCTGCCCCGACTGGCGCGTGCGCCGCGCGACGCCCGGTGATGCGCGGGCGCTGGCGCTCGTCGGCGCGGCGACGTTCCTCGAAAGCTTCGCCGGCGTGATCGACGGCGATGCCATCGTCGCGCACTGCGATAAGCAGCATTCGGTCGCGACCTACGAGCGTTACCTGGCGGGCGGCGCAAGCGCATGGATCGCCGAAGCCGCTCCCGGCGCGGCGCCCGTCGGATACGCGCTGCTGACCCGGCCGGAGCTGGCGCAGGCGGGCGACGGCGACGTCGAGCTGAAGCGCATCTACCTGCTTTCGCGCTTCCACGGCTCGGGCATAGCGCCGGCGCTGATGGACGCCGCACTCGCCGCCGCCGGCGATGCGGAGCGGCTGCTCCTCGGCGTCTACAACGGCAACGCGCGCGCCATCGCCTTTTACCGCAAGCACGGCTTCTCGGTCATCGGCGAGCGCCGGTTTAGCGTCGGGGCCGAGAGTTACGACGACTTCGTCCTTGCCCGCCCCATCCGATCCGAAATCCGAACCTGAAAGACACTAGGCACCCATGGCATCCACCGCTTCATCCGCGCGCTTCGTAAACATCGGCGAGCGCACCAACGTCACCGGCTCGGCAAGGTTCAAGAAGCTGATCCTCTCGGGCGACTATCCCACCGCCGTCGAGGTGGCGCGCCAGCAGGTGGAGAACGGCGCGCAGGTGATCGACGTAAACATGGACGAAGGCCTGCTCGACGCGGTCGAGGCGATGACCACCTTCCTCAAGCTGATCGCCGCCGAACCCGACATCGCGCGCGTGCCGATCATGATCGACAGTTCGAAGTGGGAGGTGATCGAGGCGGGCCTCAAGTGCGTCCCGGGCAAGCCCATCGTCAATTCGATCAGCATGAAGGAAGGCGAGGCGCAGTTCCTCGAACAGGCGCGCAAGTGCATGGACTACGGCGCCGCCGTGGTCGTCATGGCCTTCGACGAGACCGGCCAGGCGGACAGCAGGGAGCGCAAGGTCGAGATATGTTCGCGCGCCTACGGGCTGCTGACCGGCATCGGCTTCCCGCCCGAGGACATCATCTTCGACCCGAACATCTTCGCGGTGGCAACCGGCATCGAGGAGCACGACCGCTACGGGCTCGACTTCATCGAGGCGGTGCGCGAAATCCGCGCGAACTGCCCGCACGTACACTGCTCTGGCGGACTGTCGAACCTCTCTTTCAGCTTTCGCGGCAACGAGACCGTGCGCCGCGCGATGCACTCGGTGTTCCTCTACCACGCAATCCCGGCGGGCCTCGACATGGCGATCGTCAATGCCGGGCAGCTCGACGTCTACGACCAGATCGACCCGGTCCTGCGCGATGCGTGCGAGGACGTGATCCTGATGCGCCCGGTCGAGGGTGACCAGTCCGCGACCGAGCGGCTGATCGAACTTGCCGAGAGCTTCAAGGGCAAGAGCGTCGCCGAGGAAAAGGCCGCCGAGGAATGGCGCGGCTGGGACGTGCGCCGCCGGCTCGAACATGCGCTCGTCAAGGGCATCGACGCGCACATCGTCGACGATACCGAGGAAGCCCGGCAGGCCGCCGACAAGCCCATCGAGGTGATCGAGGGGCCGCTGATGGACGGCATGGACGTGGTCGGAGACCTGTTCGGATCGGGCAAGATGTTCCTGCCGCAGGTGGTGAAGTCGGCGCGCGTGATGAAGAAGGCGGTCGCCCACCTCATTCCCTTCATCGAGGCCGGCAAGGAAGAAGGCGCCAAGGCCAAGGGCCGCATCGTCATGGCCACGGTCAAGGGCGATGTCCACGACATCGGCAAGAACATCGTCGGCGTGGTCCTGCAGTGCAACGGCTACGAGGTCATCGACCTCGGCGTCATGGTGCCGTACTCGACGATCCTCGAGGCCGCGAACGAGAACGATGCCGACATCATCGGCCTTTCGGGCCTCATCACTCCTTCGCTCGACGAGATGGTGACCGTGGCCGAGGAAATGCAGCGCGCCGGCCTTTCGATACCGCTGCTGATCGGCGGGGCGACGACCAGCAAGGTGCACACCGCGCTCAGGATCGACCCGGCCTACGAAGGCCCCGTCGTCCACGTGCTCGACGCCAGCCGCGCCGTCGGCGTCGCATCGCAGCTCCTGTCCGACACGCAATGCGAGGCTTTCGTCGAGAAGACCGCCGCCGAGTACGAGCATGTGCGCGACGTGCGATCGGGCAAGGAGGCAAGCGTCCTGCTCAGCCTGGAGGATGCGCGGGTGAACGCATATAAGGCCGACTTGTCCGAAAAGGCCCCGCCTCCGGACAAACCCGGCGTCCACGTCTTCGAGGACTGGGACCTTGCGGACCTGCGCGACTACATCGACTGGACGCCCTTCTTCCGCGCATGGGAACTTGCGGGCACCTACCCGGCGGTTCTCGAGGACGAGGTCGTCGGCGAAAGCGCACGCTCGCTGTTCAAGGACGCACAGGCGATGCTCGATCGCATCGTCGCGGAGAAGTGGCTCACCGCGCGCGGCGTCTGCGGCTTCTGGCCCTGCGCGCGCGACGGCGACGATGTCGAGCTATACCTCGATGACGAGGTCCATGTCCGCTTTCCGTTCCTGCGCCAGCAGATCCGGAAGAGCCGCGACCGGGCGAACTTCTGCCTTGCCGACTTCATCGATCCGGACGGCGACTGGATCGGCGGGTTCGCCGTCGGCATCCACGGCATCGACGAACACAGCAGGCGCTTCAAGGACGCGCACGACGATTACAACGACATCCTGCTGAAAGCGCTGGCCGACCGCTTCGCCGAAGCCTTTGCCGAGCGCCTGCACCTCCATGTCCGCACCGACCTGTGGGGTTACGCCCCGCACGAGCAGTTCACCAACGAGGCGCTGATCAAGGAAGAGTACGCGGGCATCCGGCCCGCTCCGGGTTACCCGGCCTGCCCCGACCACAGCCTGAAGCCTGTCCTGTTCGACCTCCTCGGCGCGCAGGAGCGGGCGGGGATCACGCTGACCGAGAGCCAGGCGATGCTGCCCACCTCGGCGGTGTCGGGCTTCTACTTCGGCCATCCCGACAGCCAGTATTTCGGCGTCGCGCGGATCGGCAGCGACCAGGTAGAGGACTACGCGAGGCGGCGCGGCGTCGACATCGCAACCGCCGAACGCTGGCTGCGGCCCAACCTCGATTGATCATGCGGGCTGGGCGCGCAGTCGATCCTCGATCATCCGCCTGACGTAAAGCGCGGGATTGTCCGCCTTGACCGATACTTCGGGTGGCAACGAATCCTCACGGTGGAGCTCTGCCTCTATCGCGGCCAGCGCGACGAGATCCTGATTGCGAACCGCAATGTCCATCGTGTGAAGTTCTTCAGACATCGCGGCGTCGTCGGTCCTGAAGTCGCGCGTGGTGGTCGAGAAATAATGACTCGACCGCGGCGTTTCGGGCGTGATCGCGTGGGCTGCGTACATCGTGCCCAGGTAGCGTCCGTTGCTGCCGTTGGCGGCAGCCTCGCGAACGACGGGACCACTGTAGGTCAGCGCCGGTCCCAGGAACACCGTGCGCAGGTCCTGCCCGACCAGATCGGGCGCATCGGGGAACATCCACCGGTGGAAATCCGAACTCCTGCTTGAAGGTGTGTGGCGCGAAGCGACGCAGCGGTCTCCGTCGCGTTCGATCGTCACCGGTGTTTCGTACCATGCGGCATCCTCGATGTAGTCGCCATGAAGGAAGCTGATGTGGCTGAGATCGAGCAGGTTCTCGATCAGCATCTGCGATCGCGCTGCCACATGGTAGTATTCGGGGGGTGTCGCTTCCCAGTCTCCCTCCAGCCCCATTTCGCGGTGATCGGGGATCAGATTCGGGTCCGCATCCGCCGGGTCGCCTGTCCAGATCCAGATCCACTTCCAGCGCTCTGCCACCGGGTACTTATGCAGGCTCAACCGTTCGGAGGGCTTTTCCTGGGTCGGAACCGAAACGCAATTTCCTCCGGTATCGAAGGTGATGCCGTGGTACCCGCACTGTACATTGTCCCCGACCCTCTTGCCCAGTCGGAGCGGAAGCCGACGATGGGGGCACAGACCGGAAAGCGCGACCGGATCGCCATTGGAATCGCGATAGAGCAGGACGAGATCGCCAAGAATGCGCCGGTCCACCGGGTTGTCGCTCACCTCGGACGACAAGGCAGCGACATACCAGGAATCGCGAACGTAGTTGCGGTCTACACTGAACGGATACAAATCCCGTTTTCCTCTCGTATTTTTCAGACGGGATACGTACGCGAATTTGTTCAGGTCAACAAACGGGCGGGCCGGAATAAACCAGGCTGCCGACACCTTGCACGGGAGAGACGACGATGGATGCCACGCAGCGCCTTCTGGCGATCGAGGAGATCAAGCAGCTCAAGGGGCGCTATTTCCGTGCGCTAGACACCAAGGACTGGGCGGCCATGCGCACGATATTCTGCGACGACGCGACGTTCGACGCGCGCACCTCGTTCAGTATCGACGGGCAGGCCGAAGGCGGCAAGGCCGCCGAAAGCAATGAGTGGTTCTACGAAGGCGGCGACACCATCGTGGACTTCATCAGCGGCGCGGCGGGCAAGAACCGCAGCGTCCACCACGGGCACTGCCACGAGGTCGAGATTCTCTCCGCGACCGAGGCGCGCGGCGTCATCGCGATGGAAGACCTTCTCTGGGACGAGAACGGCGAGGCGATGATCCTTCACGGCTGGGGACACTACCACGAAACCTACCGCAAGGTGGATGGTGCCTGGCGCATCCACACCTCGCGCATCACGCGGCTGCAGGTTCTCCTGGGGCAATAGCCCTTGGGATAAGACGCCGGGGCGGTTTGGCCGCGCGCGCGCTATCTGGCAGGAGCGGGCGATGACCTCCGGCTCCGCCGCCCCCCTCCTTTCCGACCAAACGTCAAAGGACGCCGCCATGGCGTCGGCGCGCGAGGCGCTGCACGGGGTCTTCGGTTTCTCGGGCTTCCGGGGCATGCAGGAGCCGGTCGTCGCGCGCGTGCTTTCCGGCCTGTCGACACTCGCGGTAATGCCGACGGGCGCGGGCAAGTCGCTGACCTACCAGCTGCCCGCGACGATGCTCGACGGCACCTGCATCGTCATCAGCCCACTGATCGCGCTGATGCACGACCAGCTCCGCGCAGCGACGGCGAACGGCATTCGCGCCGCCACGCTGACCAGCGCCGATGCCGACCGCGAGGAAACGATCGAGCGCTTCCGCGCCGGCGACCTCGACCTGCTCTACGTCGCGCCCGAACGTGCGTCGCAGGACCATTTCCGCCGCCTGCTCGAAAGCGCGCGCGTCTCGCTCTTCGCCATCGACGAGGCGCACTGCGTTTCCGAATGGGGGCACGATTTCCGGCCCGACTACCGCCTGCTGCGCCCGCTGATGGACGCCTTCCCGCACGTCCCGCGCCTCGCGCTGACCGCGACGGCGGACGCGCACACGCGTGCCGACATCCTCGTCCAGCTCGGCATCGCGGAAGACGGGCTGGTCGTCGCCGGGTTCGACCGGCCCAACATCCGCTACGCGATCCGCCCGCGCGACAGCCTGCTGCGGCAGTTGCAGGCGCTGCTCGACGAGGAGCCGGGACCGGGCATCGTCTATGCCCCCACGCGCGCGCAGGTGGAGCGGATCGCAGAAAAGCTGGACAGCGGCTCGCGGCCCGTCCTGCCCTATCACGCCGGGCTCGATCCCGCCGTGCGCGCGGCGAACCAGGCGGCGTTCGTGGCGTCGGAGAACATGGTGATCGTCGCCACCGTCGCCTTCGGCATGGGCATCGACAAGCCCGACGTGCGCTTCGTCGCGCATGCCGGGCTGCCCAAGTCGATCGAGGCCTATTACCAGGAGACGGGGCGTGCGGGCCGGGACGGCGACCCGGCAGTCGCACTGATGCTGTGGGGAGCGGACGACTTCGCCCGCGCGCGCCAGCGGCTGTCCGAAGTCGAGCGGGCGCGCCTTCCGGGCGAACGCGCGCGGATCGACGCGCTCGCCGCGCTTGCCGAGACCGCGCAATGCCGCCGCCGCGTGCTCCTGAAGCATTTCGGCGAGGACCCGCCGCAGGCCTGCGGCAATTGCGACAACTGCCTCGACCCGCCCGAAAGCGCCGACGCGACCGAGGCGGCGCGCAAGCTGCTGTCGGCGGTCTACCGCACCGGGCAGAGCTATGGCTTCGGGCATATCCAGAAGGTTCTGACCGGCGTCGCCGACGAACGGGTGACGCAGCGCGGGCACGATTCGCTGTCGGTGTTCGGCATCGTGGGCGAGGGGGAAGCGGCGCTGCTGAGGCCGCTTGCCCGGGCGCTGCAGGCGCGCGGCGCGCTGGTGCAGACCGAGCACGGCGGCCTCGCGCTGGGCGGCGATGCGCGCGAAATCCTGCGCGGAGAAGCCATCGTGCCGCTGGTCCTGCCGCCGAAGCGAGAGAAGCGGCGTGCCCGGTCGGACGCGGCCAACCCGGTGGGCGATCCGCTGTTCGACGCGCTGCGCGCGCTACGCCGCGAACTGGCGCAGGAAGCGGGCGTGCCGCCCTACGTCGTCTTCCATGACGCCACCCTGCGCGAAATGGCGGCGGGACGTCCGGCCTCGCTTGGCGAACTGGGCCGCATCGGCGGCGTCGGCGCGCGCAAGCTCGAAGCTTACGGCGACGCCTTCCTCGCGGTGATCAGGCAGCACTGAGAAGCCGTTGCAGAAGTCATTGCAGGAAAGCCGTACCCGGCCGTTCTCGTCAGGACTTCGGCACCGGCCCTCTCCCCCACCCGGCCACCCATGGAATACTGCCGTCGGGTGGCCGGGTGGGGGAGAGGGCCGGTGCCGTCATCGACGTCAGTCGATAAGAAACACACGCCGCATCGACGTCAGTCGATCGGAAACCCGCTCAAAGCGGATTGTCGAGCTTGATGATTTCCTCGTCGCTCTTGCGCTGGCTCGTCTTGAGCTTGCGCGGCGCCTCGAAGCTGGCGAGCACCGGCTTGTCGCGCCCGTAGATGTCGTCGAACGCGCGCAGTTCGCCGTCGATGTCCTGCCCCATCGTGAAATAGGTGATGTAGACCGGGAAAGTCCGCGTCATCGGCACCTTGGTGTACTCGCGCGAGACCGAGATCGCGGCGGCCTCGTCGGCAGGCATCTTCGCGCCGAGGATCGCCATCGTCATGCCCAGTTCCACCGCGCGCTCGGTGCGGATGCAGCCGTGGCTGTAGGCACGCACGTCGTGGTCGAAGAACTGCTTCGAAGGCGTGTCGTGCAGGTAGATCGCGTGCGGGTTCGGCATGTCGATCTTCATCAGGCCGAGCGCGTTGCCGGGGCCGGGCTGCTGAACGACCCAGGTAGTGCCGTCCTCCCCGGTCCTGGCCGTATAGCCGTTCGCCTTTGCCCAGCCGGGATTGCTCCTGACCTTGGCGGCCAGTCCCTCGCCCACGGAGATCGACTGCGGCACCGTCCAGGTCGGGTTGAAGACCACCGCCGTCACCGTTTCGGCAAGCTGCGGCGTCGCGGTGCGCCCCGGCTTTCCGACAACCGTCTTGTAGGTGCGGATGATCTTGTCCTTAACCGTCAGGCGAAGCTGGAATTCGGGAACGTTGGTGATGAGGTAGACATCGCCCATGTCGCGAGCGAGCCAGCGCCAGCGATCCATGTTGGCGCGGATCAGCGCGCGCTCCTTCTTCGCCGTCTTCGGCGTGGCGGCAAGCTTCGCCTTGAGCGCGGCGTAATCGGGGTGCGTGGGCGCAAGCGAGTTGAGAACCGTCGCGACGTCGCTTTCCCCGAGCGCGGCGCGCATCAGCGTCTCGGTCCGCAGCAGGTCGCGATCGGGATCGACGGCGAACCACTGCACGCGCGCATCCATCGGCGTGCGTCCGTCGCGCAGGTCCTCGACGAGCCATGAGAAGCTCTTGCTGGCCGCCTCGCTCAGCTGCGGGCTTTCACCCGCGGCGATCAGTTCGCGCAGTTTGGCAGGCTCGTAGTCGCCGGGGATCAGTCCCTCGGTACCGACCTGCTCGATGTAGGAGAGAAGCGCCTGCGCTTCGCCGAGCGGCCATTCCATCTCCGGCTCGGCCAGCGGCACCGGCTGGATCACCGGCACGCTTTCGGTCGCCTCTCCGGCAGGGGCGGGGAACGCGGCGTCGAACTCGGCGGAGGAGGTGGGTTGCGGCTCGATCCGCGGTGCTTCCTGCGCGGCAAGCGGCCCCGCCGCAAGCGCCACGGTCGCCAGAGCCGCAATCGAACCCAGCCGCAGATGCATCGTAATCCCCGTTTTCATCGCGAAATCACAGCCTTTCAATGCGAGGCGGACGATCCGGCGCGCATGGCATGACGCGTTTCATCTAGCCCCGTTTTGCCGTCATCATCAAGCATCGCCGATTAGCCTGTGATGAATTCACGAGTTGGTGACGCGCGCGGGCAACGGTCGTAAGGCACCGGCAATGCCCGGTGCCGCCCGCCTGCTTCCGTTTCTCGCCGTCACCCTCGGGCTGGGCATGTTCAGCCTGATGGACGCGGCAATGAAAAGCGCCGCGATCCTTGGGGGCGTCTACACCGCGCTGGTGCTGCGCAGCCTGCTGGGAGCGCTGCTTGCGGCGCCGGTCTGGCTGGCGCGGCGCAAGGCGTGGCCGACCCGCGATGCGCTGCGCGTGCACCTCGTCCGCTCCGCGGTCGTCACGGCGATGGCGCCCTTGTTCTTCTGGGGCCTCGTGCGCATCCCGATGGCGGAGGCGATCGCGATATCCTTCATCGCGCCGCTGATCGCGCTCTATTTCGCTTCGCTGCTGCTGGGCGAGGTGATCCGACCGAGCGCCATCGTCGCCTCGCTGCTCGGCGTCGCCGGGGTCGCGGTGATCGCGGGCGCGCGCTTCGGCGACGGCGGGCTATCGGGCGAAGCGGGGCTGGGCATCGCCGCAATTCTGGTCTCGGCGGTTTTCTACGCCCTCAACCTCGTGCTGCAGCGGCGGCAGGCGCTGCTCGCCAGCCCCTACGAGATCGCGGTGCTGCAAAACCTGTTCGTAGGGCTGTTCCTCCTGCCCGCGGCGCCCTGGCTTGCGCAGGTTCCGGGCGAGGCGGCGATGCGCGACATCGTGCTGGGTGCGGCCTTCGCGGTACTGGCGCTGCTGTTCCTCGCCTGGGGGTATGCGCGCGCCGAGGCGCAGGCGCTGGTGCCGATCGAGTACACCGGCTTCCTCTGGGCGGCGCTGTTCGGCTGGCTGTGGTTTCGCGAGCCGGTCGGCTGGGCGACGATGGCGGGCGCGCTGCTCATCGTGGCCGGAAGCTGGATCGCCACGCGCAACCCGGCGGCGCGCGTAAACCCGGCTTCAACCTCCGCAAGCTAGAAGAGGCGGCCATGACCGAGGCCGCGACGACCCTCACCGATCCCGATCGCGATGCGCTCGCCCGCGCCGGCGAGATCGTGCGCGCACGGCTCGACCGCAATCCCGATGCCTTCCGGCTTCCGGTGGAGGCGGCGGAAATATACGCGGTGTCCGGCTTCCTCGATCCCGAGGAGCGCGACTACCTGATGATGGTGATCGATCATGTCGCCGCGCCCTCGCCTACCTATGACGAACAGCCCGCCGAGCGCTATCGCACCAGCTACACCGGCGACATCCCGCGCGGGGACCCGGTCGTGCAGGACATAGACGCGCGCCTTTCCGACCTTCTCGGCCTGCCCGCGGCCTGGGGCGAATCGCTGCAGGGCCAGCGCTATTATCCCGGCCAGCAGTTCAAGGCCCATCACGACTGGTTCTACACCGACACGCACTACTGGGCGCGCGAGCAGGAGCGCGGCGGGCAGCGCAGCTGGACGGCGATGGCCTGGCTCAACGATGTAGAGGACGGCGGAACGACCGATTTCACCCGCATCGGGGTCAGCGTACCGCCGCAGGCGGGCTCGCTGCTCGTCTGGAACAACGCACTGGCGGACGGCAGTCCGAACCACGAGACGCTCCACGCCGCGACCCCGGTGCTTGCGGGCGCGAAGTACGTCTTCACCAAGTGGTACCGCACCCGCCCCTGGCACTGACGCCCGCCGGACGAACATGCGGACAGGTTCGGCAGGGGTTCTGCCCCTTGACGAGCGGGCTTCCAGCGCGCAATCGCCAACGCGACATTTCCGCCATTTCGCGGATGCAGCAACCTTGGGGCGCGCGGAACCGTTCCCCCGGGGAAAGCCGCGAACGCGAAACACAGCCAGCAAGGGAAGACGCCGTATGACGCAGGTCGGACAGGACACGCTCGGAACCCGCAGCACGATGACCGTCGGGGGCCGCGAGGTCGCCTATTATTCGCTCAGGAAAGCCGGAGAGAAATTCGGCGACGTTTCGCGGCTGCCCTTCTCGATGAAGGTCCTGCTCGAGAACATGCTGCGTTTCGAGGACGGCGGCTTCACCGTCTCGACCGACGACATCAAGGCGATCGTCGAGTGGCAGAACAACCCTGTCACCGGCGACGAGATCCAGTACCGCCCCGCGCGCGTCCTGATGCAGGACTTCACCGGCGTTCCCTGCGTCGTCGACCTCGCCGCGATGCGCGATGCAATCAAGGCGCTGGGCGGCGATACCAAGAAGATCAATCCGCAGGTGCCCGTGCACCTGGTGATCGACCACTCGGTGATGGTCGACGAATTCGGCCACCCCAAGGCGTTCGAGAAGAACGTCGAGCTGGAATACGCCCGCAACGCCGAGCGCTACGACTTCCTCAAGTGGGGCGCGCAGAGCTTCGAGAACTTCAAGGCCGTGCCTCCGGGCACCGGCATCTGCCACCAGGTCAACCTCGAGCACATCGCCCGCTGCGTTTGGTCGAGCGAGGACCCGGACGGCAAGATGGTCGCCTATCCCGACACCTGCGTCGGCACCGACAGCCACACGACGATGGTCAACGGTCTCGGCGTGCTCGGCTGGGGCGTCGGCGGGATCGAGGCCGAGGCCGCGATGCTCGGCCAGCCGATCTCGATGCTCGTCCCCGAAGTCGTCGGCTTCCGCTTCACCGGCAAACTGGCCGAGGGCGTGACCGCGACCGACCTCGTGCTCACCTGCACGCAGATGCTGCGCGCCAAGGGCGTGGTCGGCCGCTTCGTCGAGTACTTCGGCGACGGCCTCTCGACGCTCAGCCTCGCCGACCGCGCGACACTCGCCAACATGGCGCCCGAGTACGGCGCGACCTGCGGCTTCTTCGGAATCGACGACAAGACGCTCGATTACCTGCGCCTGACCGGCCGCCCCGAGGACGAGATCGCCCTCGTCGAGGCCTATGCCCGGGAGCAGGGCTTCTGGATCGACCCGACACGCGACCCGGTCTTCACCGACACGCTCGAGCTCGACCTGTCGACCGTCGTGCCCTCGCTCGCCGGTCCCAAGCGCCCGCAGGACAAGGTTGCGCTTCCCGAAGTCGACGAGCTGTTCAACGGCGATCTCAGGTCGGTCTACAAGAAGGACGCGCCGGTCCGCACAGAAGTGAACGGCAGGGACCACGACATCGGTGACGGAGACGTCGTGATCGCGGCGATCACCAGCTGCACCAACACCTCCAACCCGGACGTCCTGATTGCCGCCGGCCTCGTCGCCAAGAAGGCGCACGAGAAAGGCCTCAAGCCCAAGCCGTGGGTCAAGACGAGCCTCGCGCCCGGATCGCAGGTGGTCACCGACTACCTCGAGAAATCGGGCCTGCAGGACCACCTCGACGCGATGGGCTTCGACCTCGTCGGCTATGGCTGCACGACCTGCATCGGCAATTCCGGCCCGCTCGCCGAACCGATCAGCAACGCGATCAACGGCAACGACATCGTCGCCGCCTCGGTCCTGTCGGGCAACCGCAACTTCGAGGGCCGCGTCAGCCCCGACGTCCGCGCGAACTTCCTCGCCTCGCCGCCGCTCGTCGTCGCCTACGCGCTGAAGGGCACCGTGACCGAGGACATCACCGAAACCGCCATCGGCACCGCTACCGACGGCAGCGAGGTGTTCCTCAAGGACATCTGGCCGACCTCGCAGGAAATCGCCGACATCCGCTCCGGTTCGATCGACCGCCAGATGTTCGAGGCGCGCTATGCCGACGTCTACAAGGGCGACGAGCACTGGCAGAAGATCGACGTCACGCCGTCGGACACGTACCAGTGGCGCGCCGGATCGACCTACGTCGCCAACCCGCCGTACTTCGAGGGCATGGACATGACGCCCGCCCCGATCGGCGACATCGTCGATGCAAGGCCGCTCGCCGTGCTCGGCGATTCGGTCACCACCGACCACATCTCGCCCGCCGGATCGATCAAGGAAGACAGCCCGGCCGGCCAGTACCTCAAGGAGCATCAGGTCGCGAAGGCGGACTTCAACTCCTACGGGTCGCGCCGCGGCAACCACGAAGTGATGATGCGCGGCACTTTCGCCAACATCCGCATCCGCAACGAGATGGTGCCCGGCATCGAGGGCGGCATGACGAAGTACAACGGCGAAGTCATGCCGATCTACGACGCCGCGATGAAGCACAAGGAGGACGGCACCCAGCTCGTCGTCGTCGCGGGCAAGGAATACGGCACCGGCTCATCGCGCGACTGGGCGGCGAAGGGCACGATCCTGCTGGGCGTGCGCGCGGTCATCGTCGAGAGCTTCGAGCGCATCCACCGCTCCAACCTCGTTGGCATGGGTGTGCTGCCGCTGCAGTTCAAGGACGGCGACAGCCGCGAATCGCTCGGCCTGACGGGCGAGGACAGCTTCACCATCAAGGGCATCGCCGGCCTCAAGCCGCGCCAGGACGTGGAGATCGAGGTAAAACGCGCCGACGGCTCCAGCTTCACCTTCACCGCGCTGTGCCGGATCGATACCGCCAACGAGATGGAATACTACATGAACGGCGGCATCCTGCACTACGTGCTGCGCAAGCTCGCCGCCTGAGAACGGCATCGATCGGAAATGCGAAGGGCGGTCCCGGGGGGCCGCCCTTTTCGTTTCGGAGATCAGCACCGGGTGCTGCCCGCAGGCTGCGAAGTCGGCCCGCTCCATAAAGAAAGGACGGCGCCGATGGCACCGTCCTTCCCCCTGTTGCCCGTTACCGGCCGGGCTAGCAGCTTTGCAGCTTGCTCAGGGTAGGACAAGCTAGCACGGATTACCAGCCTTTCGCAGCAGCTTAGTTTGCCTCGTGCCGCTTGCCGTCGATCGAGAAGACGAACTTGCCCCTGGGCTTTGCCTTGCGGCGACGCGCCAGCACGGTCGCGGCGGCGGCGCCGAACAGCAGCATCATCGGCGGCGCGGGCACTTCGTGCGGCGGCGGCGGGTTGCCGCTCGTCGTCGGAGGCGGCGGCGGATTGCCGCTCGTCGTCGGCGGTGGCGGGGGGTGTCCGCTCGAAGTCGGCGGGGGCGGCGGGTTGCCGCTGGTGCTCGGCGGCGGCGGCGGATGCTTGCCGCCGCTGCTGCTGCTCGTGCTGGTCGAAGTCGAGGACGAGGTGCTCGACGAGGTGGACGAACTCGTCGAAGTGGACGAGCTGGAAGACGTCGAGGAACTGGTGGAACTCGACGAGGAGGTCGAGACGTTGCCGGACGAAGTCGAGACGTTGCCGGACGAAGTCGAGATGTTGCCAGAAGACGTGGAGACGCTGCCGGACGATGTGGAGACGCTGCCGGACGATGTGGAGACGTTGCCCGACGACGTCGAGACGTTGCCCGATGAGGTAGAGGTGGTCGAACTGATGCCGCCCGTCGAGGTCGAGGAACCGCCGCTCGACGTGGTCGAGCTGATGCCGCCGGTCGAGGTGGACGAGCCGCCCGTCGAAGTAGACGAACCGCCCGTGGAGGTCGAGGTCGAACCGCCGCTGCTCGACGTGGTCGAGCTGATGCCGCCCGTCGAACTCGACGTCGAACCGCCGGTGGAGGTGAAGCCGCCCGTCGAGGTCGAGCCGCCGGTGGAGGTGAAGCCGCCGGTCGAGGTCGAGGTGGACGAGCCGCCCGAACCGCCGCTCGACGTGGAAGTCGAGGAGCCGCCCGAACCGCCGCTCGACGTGGAGGTCGATCCGCCGGTGCTGGTCGAGGAAATGACGACGTTGCCGCCGCCCGACCCGCCGCCTCCGAAGAAGCCTCCGAAGAAGCCTCCGCCGAAGCCGCCGCCGAAAGCCGGGCCGCCGCCGATCACGATCGGCGTGCCGCCGCCCGAGACGATGGGCGGCTGCGGCGGGGGCGGCAGGTAGGGCGCCGGGAGCGGCATCATCGCCACCTGCGGCTGCTCGCAGCATTCCTTCTTGATGACGCGGCGAACGCGCTTGGTCGTGCGCGGGGCCTCTGCGCGGCGAACGACCTTGCGCTCGACCGGCTGCGCCTTGACCTGCTTGACCTTCCGGTACTGGCCCTGGGCCGCGGGCGTCTCGGCCACGTGGACCGCGCCGCCACCGACGACGGCGCAGCCTGCAGCGCAAGCTGACAATTTCGCAAGGGCCATCCGTACCGACATAAGCGTTGCTCTCTTTGTTCTTTCCGATGGTTGCAAAAGCCCGGCTGAAGCCCGGGCCATTGCATCCAGTGCCATCAAAAACGCAGAGAGTTATTAATCGGACAACCGCGTTAACCGTGTTTCTAACGTCCCATTCCGAGAATCACGGTTAATTCCGGGTGGACGGGCAGGACCTGTCCCGGAATGGGACTGAACCTTGCGAAATCGTCAATGCGATTAGGTGGTTGGCCTAATCGTCCGGCGATTGCGGTAACTCGAAGAGACCGCCCTGCCCGCCTGCGGGCGGCGCCAGGCCGAGATGCTTCCAGCCCCCGTCGTTAAGGCAGCGCCCGCGCGCGGTGCGCGCGACGAGGCCGAGCTGGATCAGGTACGGCTCGATCACGTCCTCGATGGTGTCGCGCGGTTCGGAAAGCCCCGCCGCCAGCGTCTCGACACCGACCGGGCCGCCCCTGTAAATGTCCGCGATCATCGAAAGATAGCGCCTGTCCTGCGCGTCGAGGCCGAGCGAATCGACTTCGAGCCGGGTCAGCGCATCGTCGGCGACGCCTTGCGTGATCGCCTTCGCCTTGCCGACGTGGGCGAAGTCGCGCACCCGGCGCAGCAGCCGCCCGGCGACGCGCGGCGTACCCCGCGAACGCCGCGCGATTTCCCGCGCGCCATCCTCGTCGATACCGATACCGAGGAGCGAGGCACCGCGCGTCACCACGCGTTCCAGCTCGGGCACGGTGTAGAAATTGAGCCGCACGGGGATGCCGAACCGGTCGCGCAGCGGAGTCGTCAGCAGGCCCTGCCGCGTCGTCGCGCCGATGAGCGTGAACGGCTGCAGGTCGATCCGCACCGAACGTGCCGACGGCCCCTCGCCGATGATGAGGTCGAGCGCGCGGTCCTCCATCGCCGGGTAGAGCACTTCCTCGACCACCGGGTTCAGCCTGTGAATCTCGTCGATGAACAGGACGTCGCCTTGCTCGAGGTTGGTGAGGAGCGCGGCAAGGTCGCCCGACTTGGCGATGACCGGGCCGGAGGTGGCGCGAAAGCCGACGCCCAGCTCGCGCGCGACGATCTGCGCCAGCGTCGTCTTGCCAAGGCCGGGCGGGCCGAAGAACAGCGTATGGTCCATCGCCTCGCCCCGCGACTTCGCGCTCTCGATGAACACGCGCAGGTTGTCCTTCGCCGCCGCCTGCCCGACGAATTCGGCCAGCGTCCTGGGCCGAAGCGCGGCATCGGCGTCGTCGGGCTGCCGGTCGGGCGTGAGGATGGGGTTATCGGTCATGCCCGGGGTTCCGGCATCGCTTGTGCAGTGGATCCTGAAACGAGTTCAGGATGACGATGAGGAAGTGTTGCGGCGCTGAAAAAGTCGTCATGCTGAACTTGTTTCAGCATCCATCCCCCGGCACATCGCAGCGCATGAATGACGAGCGGCAGCCCTGCGTCTACATCCTCGCCAGCGGATACAACGGAACCTTGTACGTCGGCGTCACGTCCAGCCTCGTGCGGCGGGTCTGGCAGCACCGGACCGGAGCGGTTCCCGGCTTTACTTCGCGCTACAAGGTTAAACGCCTCGTCCATTTCGAGCTGTTCGGCGACATGGGGCGCGCCATCGCGCGGGAAAAGCAGATCAAGAACTGGCGACGCCAGTGGAAGATCAACCTGATCGAGACCGGAAACCCCGATTGGGCCGACCTGGCTTCGGGACTTGGCTTGCAGTCGCTCGATCCCGGCCCGAAGCACGATGGATCCTGAATCGAGTTCAGGATGACGATGGACGACGTTCCCCTTCACCCCGCCGCCCTTTTCAGCGCCACGCGGATAAGTTCGCCCTCGCTCGCGCCTTCGCCGAGTTCGCCGACAGCGGCGGCGACGGCGGTGGCGGCGACGGCGGGCTTGAAGCCGAGGTTCTGGAGCGCCGAGACGGCATCGGACGTTGCCGAACCCTCCGGCAGCGGCGCGCCCGCGCCGGCCGGAGCGCCGCCGCCGCCCGGCATGCCGCCCGCCTTCTCCCTGAGTTCGTTGACGATGCGGCCGGCCAGTTTCGGCCCGACGCCCTGCGCGCGTGCGACTTGCGCAGCGTCTCCGCTGGCGCAGGCGCTGCGCAGTTCGTCCGCCGACAGTGCGGACAGGATCGCCAGCGCCACCTTGCTGCCCACGCCCTGCACGCCCGTGAGCAACCGGAACCATTCGCGCTCGCCCGCTTCGGCAAAGCCGAGCAGGCGCAGGTCGTTTTCCGAAACCTGAAGGTCGGTGTGGACGGTGACCTGCTCTCCGCGCGCGCCCAGCGCAGCGAGCGTGCGGGCCGAGCAATGGACGAGGTAGCCGACGCCGCCGACGTCGATCACGGCCCAGTCGGGGCCGAAATCGTCGAGCGTGCCGGTCAGCTTTGCGATCATGCTTTGTTCCTGCCGCACCGAAGGCGGACGGGCAAGCACGAATGCGCCGCTATCCCCGGCGCGCGCTCAGAGTCCGGGGATCGGAATATCCGCGGCGATGTTGCAGGCGAGCGCGCTGGCGCCGACCTGCAGCGCGATGTCTGGATCGCGCACGCTGCCCGCAACGCGGATCAGGTCTCCGAAGGTGAGGCCCCGACTGCCGCCGTTGTAGTAGCGCGCCGCGTCCTTCAGCCGGTCGACCTGGCTGACGCTGAGCTTGCCGCGCAGGAATTCGGCGGCGCAGCCGGCTTCGTTCGCGTCCATGCCGTATCGCATCAGCGCATCGGAAATCTGGTAGCGGCTGGCGGTGCAGGCCCCCAGCGTCAGGCTGGCGGCGACGGCGGCGAGGACGACTGCACGCTTCGATTGGGAACGTTTCAAGGGCTGGCTCCTTTCCGGCTTCGCGCGGGAACTGGAGGATCAACGCGCCCCGCGCCCCGTTGTTGCCGTGCCCGCTATCGGCTTCCGGCGAGCTGCGCGTGTGTGAGCGCCACCGCGAGCGCATCCGCCGCGTCCGCGCCCGCAAGCTGCGCGCCGGGCAGCAGCACCCCTAGCATCGCCTGGACCTGCGCTTTCTCGGCCCCGCCGGTGCCGACCACCGCCTTCTTGACCAGTCGCGTCGCGTATTCGTGCACCGGCAGCCCGGCGCGGGCGAGCGCGAGCAGGCAGACGCCCCGCGCCTGCCCGAGCTTGAGCGTCGATTGCGGGTTCTTGTTGACGAAGACTTCCTCGACTGCGCCGGCATCGGGGGCGTGCCGGGCGATCACGTCGGCCAGTTCGCGATCGAGCGTCACCAGCCGCTCGGCCATCGGCGCTTTCGGATCGGTGCGCACCTGCCCGTTGGCGATATGCGAGACGCGGCTGCCCGACTTCGCGACGATCCCCCAGCCGGTACAGCTGAGCGAGGGGTCGAGGCCGATTATGAGCAATGCCCAAACCCGTCTGCATCGTCATGCTGAACTTGTTTCAGCATCCATTCCGCCGACTTGCACTGACGTCGCGGGTGGAGAAATGGACCCTGAAACAAGTTCAGGGTGACGATATTACAATGGACTAGCATGGTGGCGCTTCGTTCGGTTCGATGCAGTCACCCATCATGAAACCGCCATTCATGACAAAGAGAAACGCGAAATAGCAAAAAGGCCGACTGCAAAGAGCCAACCTTTCCAGTTCACCCCAGCTTTTCCATCACCTCGTCCGAGACGTCGTAATTGCCCCAGACGGTCTGGACGTCGTCGTCGTCGTCGAGCGCGTCGATCAGCTTGAAAAGCGTCTGCGCATCGCCCTCGGCCACCTCGACGGTCAGGTTGGGACGCCACGCCAGCTTGACCGTCTCGGCCTCGCCCAGCGACTTTTCAAGCGACGAGGCGACTTCGTGGAGGTCGTCGGCGGCGGTCCAGATCTCGTGCTCGTCCTCGCCCGACTGGATGTCCTCCGCCCCCGCTTCCATCGCGGCTTCGAGGACCTTTTCCTCGCCGCCGATGCTGGCGGGGTAGACGATCAGGCCGACGCGCTCGAACCCGTGGCTTACCGATCCCGACGCGCCCAGGTTGCCACCGTTCTTGGAGAACGCGGTGCGCACGTTGGTGGCGGTGCGGTTGCGATTGTCGGTCAGCGCCTCGACGATGAGCGCGACGCCGCCGGGGCCGTAGCCTTCGTATCGCAGCTCCTCGTAGTCGTCACCCTCGTTGGCAGTCGCCTTGTCGATGGCGCGCTGGATGTTGTCCTTGGGCATCGACTGGGCCTTGGCGTTGTTCACCGCCAGGCGCAGGCGCGGGTTCATGTCCGGATCGGGCATGCCGGTCTTGGCCGCGACGGTGATCTCGCGGCTGAGCTTGGAAAACATCGCTGAGCGCTTTTTGTCCTGCGCGCCCTTGCGGTGCATGATGTTCTTGAATTTGGAATGGCCGGCCATCGTGCTTTTCGTCTTTGTTCGGGTGTTCGGTTGGGTTCGGGCCGCCCCTAACCCAACCGGACCTTCCGGGCAATCGCGCTGCGGATCAGACCTCGACCGCGGTTCCCGAGCAGCTGACCATCAGCATCGACCCGTTCTGGCCGATCACCTCGTAGTCGAGGTCGACGCCGACCACGGCATTGCCGCCCAGCTTAGCGGCCTCTTCCTCCATCTCGGCGAGCGCTTCCTTTCGCGCGCGGGCGAGCACTTCCTCGTACTTGCCCGAGCGACCGCCGACGATGTCGGTGATCGAGGCGAAGATGTCGCGGAACAGGTTGGCGCCGACGATGACCTCGCCGGTCACGATGCCGAGATAGCGCTTGGCGGGCTTGCCCTCGATATGGGGCGTCGTGGTCGAGATCATCGGCTTTCCCCTCTTGTCAGCCGTTAACGATGTAGCCTCCGTTGGGGTGGAGGACCTGTCCCGACATATAGCTCGAATCCTCGCAGGCAAGGAAAAGGAACGAAGGCGCGACCTCGTTCGGCTGGCCGGGCCTCCCCATCGGGGTCGACTCTCCGAAATGCTCGACCTTTGCCTTCGGCGCGCCGCCGCAGGGATTGAGCGGCGTCCAGATCGGACCGGGAGCGACCGCGTTGACCCGGATGCCCTCGCCGACGAGGTTCTCGGAAAGCGAACGGGTGAAAGCGGTGATCGCACCCTTCGTCGCCGAGTAGTCGAGCAGGCCCGAGGACCCCTTGTACATCGTCACGCTAGTGCAGTTAACGATCGCGGCTCCTGCCTCGAGGTGCGGGCGAGCCGCCTGGACGAGGTAGAACATCGAGAAGATGTTGGTCTGGAAGGTGCGCTGCAGTTGTTCGTGCGTGATCTCCTCGATTTCGTCGTCCGGGTGCTGCTCACCGGCGTTGTTGACAAGAACGTCCAGTCGCCCCCACTTGTCGATCACTGACTTCACGAGTTCGTCACAGTGCGCCGGATCGCCGAGGTCTCCTGCGGAAGTCAGCGCCTCGGAACCTTCGGCCTCCACGAGTTCTGCGGTCTTCCCGGCATCGTCGTGTTCTTCGAGGTAGGCGATGGCGACGTTTGCGCCTTCGCGCGCATAGAGCACCGCGACCGCCCGACCGATGCCGCTGTCTGCGCCGGTGACTAGCGCGACCTTGCCTTTCAGCCGATCCGACCCGGGATAGCGGGGCTCCCAGTCGGGCTTGGGTTCCAGTTCGGATTCATGACCCGGCAGTGGGTCCTCGTCGATCTGGCGGACGAAATCGGCACGGTCGTGTACAGGTGTGTCGTGTGCTTCTGCCATCGGGCTGCTCCTTCGCGAGTCTTCGGGTGCTTCACATATGAAACACGCGGTTCGCGAAGGGCGTTCCACGCCCCGCCGCAGCGGGGGCCCGGCGCATGGTAAAGCCCGTCTCAGCCGATGCCTAGCGCCGCCTTGTAGGTATCGAGGATGGTTTCCATCTCGCGCCGGTCGTCGGGCTTCATCTTACGCAGGCGGACGATCTGGCGCATGATCTTGACGTCGTAGCCCACCGCCTTGGCCTCGGCGTAGACGTCGCGGATATCGTCGGCGATGCCCTTCTTCTCTTCCTCGAGGCGCTCGACGCGCTCGATCAGGAGGCGCAGGCGGTCGTCTGTGGGCTCGGCATCGGCCATGGGAATACTCTCCGGCAAGAGGGTGAATCGGGTTCGCCGCGGCTGTTAGCGCGGGCCGCGGCGAGTCGGAAGCGACGACCTGTGGATATTCGGCGCAGGACCCCGATTCAGGTGCGGTTCTTCGCGACGCTGGCTTCCATCCGGGCGATCTGCTCGGGCGTGGCCTCGCTCTGGTGCTTCGCTTTCCACTCGTCCATCGGCATGCCGTGGATCAATTCGCGCGCCTGCGGCTTGTCCCCTTCGTAACCGGCGTCGCGGATCCAGTCGGCCAAGCAGTTCCGGCAAAAGCCGGACAGGCCCATCAGGTCGATGTTCTGCGCGTCATGGCGATGTCGCAAATGACGCACAAGGCGGCGAAACGCGGCGGCGGCCACGACATCGTCGAGCTGGTCGAGTGGGTCTGTCGGTTCGGGCATGGTTCTATTCGTCCTTGGTTGATCGGGCCGCCTTTGCCATAGGGCGGCCACACGGGAAAAGGGGTAGCGACCGTTGAGCAAGATCGATCCGCGCGGCCGCAAGGTTAAGATCCTCGCCACGCTGGGGCCTGCCAGCAACAGCCCGGAGATGATCGCGAAGCTGCTGCGTGCCGGGGCGGACGCCTTTCGCGTCAACATGAGCCACGGCGACCATCAGACGCATGCCCGCACGATCGAGGCGATCCGCGCCGAGGAGAAGAAGGCCGGCCAGTCGGTCGCCATCCTGTGCGACCTGCAGGGGCCGAAGCTGCGCGTCGGACAGTTCGAGGGCGGCAAGGCGTTCATCCGGCACGGCGCGCACTTCACGCTTGACCGCCGCGACGAGCCGGGCAGCGACGAGCGGGTTTGCCTGCCGCATCCCGAACTTTTCGAAATCCTCGAAAAGGGCCAGCGACTGCTGATCGACGACGGCAAGCTGCGCCTCAAGGTCATTCGCGCCGGATCGGACGAGATCCTGTGCACCGCCGAAGTCGGCGGCGAAATCTCCGACCGCAAGGGCGTGAACGTCCCCGACGCGGTGATCCCGGTGCCCGCGCTGACCGAGAAGGACCGGCGCGACCTTGCCTTCGCGATAGAGCACGGGGCGGACTGGATCGCACTGAGCTTCGTGCAGCGGCCCGAGGACGTGGCCGAGGCGCGCAAGCTGATGGGCGGATACGGCGCGCTGATGGCCAAGATCGAGAAGCCTGCCGCGGTCCACCGCATCGACGAGATCATCGAACTTTCCGACGGGATCATGGTGGCGCGCGGCGACCTTGGCGTCGAGCTTTATCCCGAGGACGTGCCCCCGCTCCAGAAACATATCGTCTCCAAGACGCGTATGTCGGGCAAGCCGGTGATCGTCGCGACGCAGATGCTCGAATCGATGATCGAGAGCCCGGCCCCGACGCGCGCCGAAGTCTCCGACGTCGCCAACGCGGTGTACGACGGGGTCGACGCGGTGATGCTGTCGGCGGAAACCGCGGCGGGCCAGTGGCCCGAGGAAGCGGTCTCGATCATGAATCGCATCGCGATGAAGGTTGAGCGCGATCCCGGCTATCGCCACCAGGTCGATTTCACCCGCGTCCTGCCCGACGGCACCACCGCCGATGCGCTCGCCCACGCCTGCGCCTCGATCGCCGAGACGGTGACGCTGTCGGGCATCGTGATCTTCACCGGCTCCGGCTCCACCGCGCGCCGCGTCGCGCGCGAACGGCCCGGTGCACCGATGCTGGTGCTCACGCCGTCGAAGACCACCGCTCGCCGCCTCGCCCTGCTATGGGGCAGCCACGCGGTCGCGACCAAGGACATCGGCAGTTTCGAGGAGATGATCGCCAAGGGCAAGCGCATGGCGCTCAGGCACAAGTTCGGCCGGGCCGGATCGAAGCTGATCACGCTGGCAGGCGTCCCCTTCGGTACGCCGGGTTCGACCAACCTGCTCCACGTCGTGACGCTGAGCGGCAACGAACTCGACAAGCACGAGGACTGATGCGGCACGGGTCCCTGCGAACTCGGGGACCATCATCGAATACGCGCGACGCCGGAGGTCCCCGCCTTCGCAGGGCCGCTACCTAACCCCTTTCGCCGAACAGCGCGCTGCCGACCCGGACGTGCGTTGCGCCCAGCATGACAGCGGTTTCGAAGTCGCCGCTCATCCCCATCGACAGCCCCGGCAGCCCGTTGTCCGCCGCCAGCTTCGCAAGCAGCGCGAAGTACGGCGCAGGCTCGACTTCGAAGGGCGGCACGCACATCAGCCCCGCCAGCGGAATACCTGCGTCGCGCGCCTGCCCGATCAGTCCCGGCACGTCCGCGATCGCGCAGCCGCCCTTCTGCTCCTCGGCGCCGATGTTGACCTGCACAAAGCACGGAACCTGCCGCCCGGCCTTGTCGAAGGCCTTCGCCAGCGCCTTCACCAGCGAGGGCCGGTCGAGCGAATGGATGCAGTCGAACAGCGCGACCGCATCGTCCGCCTTGTTCGACTGGAGCTGCCCGACAAGGTGCAGTTCGATGTCCGGGTGCGCCTCGACCAGCGGCGGCCATTTCTCCTGCGCTTCCTGCACGCGATTCTCGCCGAAGACGCGTTGTCCTTCCCCGATAAGCGGTACGATGCTCTCGGTCGGGTGGGTCTTCGAAATCGCGATCAGCGTCACCTCGTCGGCGTCACGCCGGGCGATTCCGGCGGCCCTGGCAATCGCCGCGCGTACGTCCTGCAAGGGGGTGGATGTTTCGGTCATGGCGCGTGCTATAGCGCTGCGGGACAGTGCGTCCAGACGAGAGGGGAAGCGTTCATGGCAACTGCGAGCAACACCGTCCGCGTCGGCTTCGTCGGCGTTTCGGGCAGCGACGATCCGACGCTCACCGGCTGGGCCAACGTTACCCACCTGCCCGCACTGGAAGCGCTGGACGGCGTTGTGCTGGCAGGGGTTTGCGCGACCTCGCCCGAAAAGGCGCAGGCCGCCGCCGACCGGTTCGGCGTCCCCGGCTATTCCTCGGCGGCCGACATGGCCGCTGCCCAGGGGATCGACATCGTCGCGGTGACGGTGAAGGTGCCCGACCACTACGACGTGGTCACCGCCGCGATCGAAGCGGGCAAGCCCGTCTATTGCGAGTGGCCGCTCGGCAACGGGCTGCTCGAGGCCGAGAAGATGACGCATCACGCCGCGACGCGAGACCTGCGCTGCGCGGTCGGCCTGCAGGCCCGCGCCGCGCCGACGATTCGCTACGTGCGCGACCTGGTGGCGCAGGGCTACATCGGCGATGTGCTGTCGACGACGCTGCTCGGTTCGGGCATGAACTGGGGGCCCGGCATGTTGCTGCGCAACGCCTATACGCTGGACGCCAGGAACGGCGCGACGCTGCTGACCATCGGCGTCGGGCACGCGCTCGACCCGCTCGAATTCTGCCTCGGCAGGATCGAGGAGGTTCAGACGCTTTCGGGCCTGCGGCGCGAGGAGATCCACTTCGTCGAGAACTCGAAGACGGTGAAGGCGACCGCCGAGGACCAGTGGGTCATCGCAGCCCGGCTCGAAAGCGGGGCCGTTGCCTCGATCCATTATCGCGGCGGGCAGGCAGGCGGCCAGAACCTGCGCTGGGAGATCAACGGGACCGAGGGCGATCTCGTGCTGTCGAGCGATTTCGGCCAGATGCAGCCGATGACGCTCGCCCTGGCGGGAGCGAAGGGCGGCGAACGACCCGAGCCGATGGAAATTCCTCCCGAGTACATGCTCGCGGGCGACCTGCCCGACCCGGCGCTCAACGTCGCGCAAGCCTGGGCGCTCTTCGTTTCGGGGAGCGAGGATGCGGCCACGTTCGAGGACGCGCTGCACATGCATCGACTGATCGACGCCATCGACCAGTCGGCACGGACCGGCCGCGCGCTGGTTCGCGAATTCGACAAGGGCGTGGAAGTCTGGTGCGAGGCGCCCTGAAGGCCCGCGCGCTGCCGCGGCTCTGGCTGCTTTCGGACGCGCGCAACGACGCCGTGCTGGAGACCGCGCTGCGCGGCTGGAGCGCACCGGTCGCCTTCGTCTACCGGCACTATCACCTTGCCGCCGGGGAGCGTCGAGAGCGCTTCGAAGCACTGGCCCGGATCGCGCGCATGGAAGGCCACCTCGTCGTCCTCGCATCCGGTGCGGCGACCGCGCTGCGGTGGGGCGCGGACGGCTATTACGCATCGCCGGAGAGCCTTCGTCCCCGGCGCACGGGGCTGGTCGCCGTCGCGACCGCGCACGACCTGCGCGAAATCGGCAGGGCCAACCGCTTCGGCGCCGATGCCGTGATGCTTTCGCCCGTCTTCCCGACCCGCTCGCACCCCGGCGCGCGGACGCTGGGCCCCTTGCGCTTCCGCCTGCTGGCAAGGCGTGCACGAATGCCGGTGATCGCGCTGGGGGGGATGGACCGTGGTCGTGCGGAGCGGATGAAGTGGGAACGCTGGGCCGCGATCGACGGCCTTTCGACCGGACTGCCCCGTCCCGACGCATAAAAATAGGGCCATGTTTGGGGGCACTTAGACTCCGCCCACGTGCTTGGATTCGCTTGGATTCTTGACGCGGAGTCGCGCATGCGGGATTATCCGCGCTCATTCGGGGGACAAGACATGGCGACACGGGCGATGACCTCGGGCGCAAGGCGGGCACGGCCCGACATCCGTGCCGTGCTGCGGCGTGCCGCGCGCCGGGCGAGCGAGCTGGGCGGCGCGGTGCTGCTGTTCGCCGCGATGGTGTTCCTCGCGCTCGCCCTCGTCAGCTACCACCAGACCGACCCTTCCGCCTCGACCGCCGCCGGCGGCGCGGTGCAGAACTGGATGGGCGCGCCCGGCGCGTGGGTGGCGGAGCGCGCGCTGTTCCTGTTCGGCCCGGTCTCGGTGCTGTTTCTCCCGCTGCTTTATGTCTTCGCGCGCAAGCTGTGGCGTCTGGTCGAGGAAGAGGACGGCACCGCCGAGGAAAGCGACCAGCGCTGGTGGCGGCCGATCGGCGTGCTGCTGTTCGCGATGGCGCTGCTCTCCACGGTGCTGGCGCTGGCGTTCGACGGTCCGGGCGGCTCGCTGCCTGCCGGGATGGGCGGCATCACCGGGCTGCTGGGTGCCAAGGCGGTGACAGCGCTTGCCGCGCTGCTCCCCGATGTGGCGCGAGGCTGGGCGATCCTCGGCGTCGCGAGCGTATTCCTGCTGGCGGGCGCGGGGCTTGCGGGCCGGGTCTTCGCGGTCGACTGGGGCGCGCTGCTGACGCTGCCGGGCCGGCTGCGCGGCGCGGTTCCCGCACTGCCGTTCCAGGGCGAGGACGCCGGCGACGACACGGCGCTTGCTCCGCAGCGCGAGCAGAAGCCGCGCGAGGCGAAGGCCCCCGTCCCGCTTGCCGACACGCCGCGCCGCGCGCCCGAGATCAGCGACCCGACGAAACCCGCCAAGCCCGCGCAGCTATCCGCCACCAGCCGGCAGGGCGACCTGTTCGAGGAATACGACCTGCCCAGTCTCGACCTGCTGGCAAACCCGCCCGATCATTCCGCCAAGAAGATCGACAAGCTCAGCCTCGAGCGCAACGCCCGCCTGCTCGAGACGGTGCTCGACGACTTCAACGTCAAGGGCGAGATCACCGCGGTGCGCACCGGCCCTGTCGTCACGATGTACGAGCTGGAGCCCGCTCCCGGCATCAAGGCCAGCCGCGTCATCGGCCTTGCCGACGACATAGCCCGCAACATGAGCGCGGTCTCGGCGCGGGTCTCCTCGATCCCCGGACGCACCGTGATGGGCATCGAGCTGCCAAACGCCGACCGCCAGATGGTCATGCTCAAGGAACTCGTCGCGTGCGAGGCCTTCGCCCACCACAAGGGCATGCTGCCGATCATCCTCGGCAAGGACATCTCGGGCGAGCCGATCGTCGCCGACCTCGCCTCGATGCCGCACCTGCTCGTCGCGGGCACCACCGGGTCGGGCAAGTCGGTGGGCCTCAACTGCATCCTGCTCTCGCTGCTCTACCGGCTCACGCCCGCGCAGTGCCGCCTGATCCTGATCGATCCCAAGGTGCTCGAGCTCAAGAGCTACGACGAGATCCCGCACCTGCTCTCCCCCGTCGTGACCGAGCCGCAGAAGGCGGTGCGGGCGCTGAAATGGGCGGTCGAGGAGATGGAGCGGCGCTATCGCATGATGAGCGAGATCAGCGTGCGCAACCTCGCCGGCTTCAATGAGAAGGTGCGCGCCGCCGCCGCCAAGGGAAAGCCGCTGGGCCGCCGCGTGCAGATCGGCTTCGACCCCGATACGGGCGAGGAACTCTACGAGGAGAACCAGCTCGATTACGAGGTGCTGCCCCAGATCGTGCTCATCGTCGACGAGCTGGCCGACCTCATGGTCACCGTCGGCAAGGAGATCGAGGTGCTGATCCAGCGCCTTTCGCAGAAGAGCCGCGCGGCGGGCATCCACCTCATCATGGCGACGCAGCGCCCCTCGGTCGACGTCATCACCGGCGTCATCAAGGCGAACCTGCCCACCCGCATCAGCTTTGCCGTAACCAGCCGCATCGACAGCCGCACGATCCTGGGCGAGCAGGGAGCAGAGATGCTGCTGGGCAAGGGCGACATGCTCTACAAGCCCAACACCGATCCTATAAAGCGCGTCCACGGCCCGTTCGTCTCGGACGAGGAAGTCGAAAGCGTTGCCGAGTTCTGGCGCGGCCAGGGCACTCCCGAATACGTCGATTCGGTCACCGAGGAGCCGGAGGACGGCGGCTTCGGCTTCGACGACGAACTGACCGCGTCCGACGACCCGGCCGAGCGCAAGTACCGGCAGGTCTGCCAGCTAGTGTTCGAGAACCAGAAGGTCTCGGCAAGCTGGCTGCAACGGCAGATGGGCGTCGGCTACAACACCGCATCGAAGTGGGTCGAGCGCATGGAAACCGACGGCTTCGTCGGCCCCGCCAATCACGTGGGCCGCCGCGACATCTACCGCGACGAGAACGGGAACCCGTTGTAGGGGCAATCAGACGATCGCGCCCCACCGTCGAAACCAAACCGGCGCAACCGGGCCCGTGAAGAAAGGCTGCGTGCTGTTCAACGCAGTCCATTGCACCTTCCCAGCGGCACTTCCGATTGGCTGAAAATCAGTCCGGACGAAATGCGAGCCGCCCTTTCCTACTTGCCGGATGGCTGCCATGACTGCCCGGTATGCGCGCATTTCACGTCGAATTTCGGTGCGATAAACTGTCAACTTCAGGAACGCCGGAACAAAATACTGATCCAAGGCGATAATCCTGCATTTCCAGCAGGGTGACACCGTGTCGCCTTTGTCAACTTCGCCCCGTCCTCTTCGCCCGCATGTTGCCCAAATCCGGCGCAATCTGTTAATAGTTGTGCGCAACGAAATTACGCAAGGAAATCAGCGATGCGTGTCGGCACCGTCCGCGAGATCAAGAACCACGAGTACCGCGTCGGCCTGACGCCAGAAAGCGTGCGCGAGTTCCGTGCGCACGGGCACGAGGTCTGGGTCGAGGCGGGCGCGGGCGAAGGCATCGGGGCCTGGGACCGGGATTTCGAGGCGGCGGGTGCGACGATAAAGCCGGACGCCTCGGACATCTTCACGGGCTGCGAGCTCGTCGTGAAGGTCAAGGAGCCGCAGGCGGTGGAACGCGCGCAGCTTCGCGAGGAGCAGGTGCTGTTCACCTACCTCCACCTCGCTCCCGATCCCGAACAGACCGCCGACCTCGTCAAATCGGGCGTGACCGCCATCGCCTACGAGACGGTGACCGGCCCCGGCAACACGCTGCCGCTGCTCAAGCCGATGAGCCAGGTGGCCGGCCGCATGTCGGTGCAGGCGGGCGCGCATTCGCTCGAAAAGGCACAGGGCGGACGCGGCGTGCTGCTCGGCGGCGTGCCGGGCGTGATGCCCGCCCGCGTCGCGGTGATCGGCGGCGGCGTCGTCGGCTTCAACGCGGCGCAGGTCGCGGTCGGCATGGGCGCGGACGTGACCATCCTCGATCGCAATCCCGAAGTGCTGGAAAAGCTCGGCATCTATTTCGAGGCGCGCGCCAAGACCCGCTTTTCGAGCGAGGCCAACCTGGCCGAGATCATCGCCGAGGCCGACCTCGTCATCGGGGCGGTGCTGGTGCCCGGCGCGGCGGCCCCGCGCCTCGTCACCCGCGAGATGCTGAAGACGATGAAGCAGGGCGCAGTGCTGGTCGACGTCGCGATCGACCAGGGCGGCTGCTTCGAGACGAGCCGGGCGACGACCCACGACGATCCGACCTTCGTGATCGACGGCATCGTCCACTATTGCGTGGCGAACATGCCCGGCGCGGTGGCGCGGACGAGCACCTATGCGCTCAACAACGTCACCCTGCCCCACGCCCTGCGCATCGCCGACATGGGCTGGCGCAAGGCGCTGGGTGCCGACCCGCACCTTGGCGCCGGGCTTAACGTCAATGCCGGGCAGGTGACCTACGAGGCGGTCGCACGCGAGCTGGGCTACGATTACGTGCCGGTGGAGGAACACGTTAACGTCTGATTCGGCATTCGCCTTAACCGGGCTTTGAACCGCGAGGCCGCAATGTCCCGCAATGTGGCGGGCACTTATCAAATGTTTGTTTTTACTGGCGGGATTGCTCGCCGCCCCCGCCTCGGCGGGGGCTGAAACAGAAGGATTTCCCTTCGGTTCCCGCTGCCACGCCGGGGCCGGACCGCAAGAAACCTACGCCTCGGTCGCCGCCGAGCCCGCACGCTGGACCTGCGCGGACAAGGACTGGCCGATGTCGGCGGAGCGGGTCTTCGTCCGTTTCGACCTGACCGGCACCGAGGAAATGCCGCGCGAATTGCGCACGCGGCTCAAGCTGTTCGACACGATGCGGATCACCGCCATCGGCGCGGACGGCAGCGAGGCGAGCAGGAAGCTTACCCCCGAGGGCTTCCGGCCGGCGACGAATGACTGGTTGATGTTCGCGGAACTGCCGCCCGTCGCGGGACCGCCCGCGGCGGTCATCCTGCAGGTGAACGGGGCGCGGCATGCCGGGCTTTTCTCCGACGCCACGCTGACGAGCGCGCCGGCCGACACGCCCGGATCGCTGCGCTTCGAGCTGATCCTGGCAGCGATCTGCGGCCTGCTGTGCGTGCCGCTGGTGTTCAACTTCGCGTTCTACCGGGTCCTGCGCGAGAAATTCCTGCTGTGGCACGCGGTCGCGGTCGTGTTCATGCTGATCCAGACGCTCGTATCGTCGGGGCTGATCAACCGGTTCGCCGACCTGTCGCTAAAGGAACTGTGCCTGATATCGGCGACGAGCTTCAGTGCCGGTATCGTCGCTGCGGCCTACTTCTCGGCGGACCTGATCGAACCCGGCAAGCTCGACCCGGTCCATCGCCTGCTCATGCGGCTGCTCGCCCCGTGGATCGCGGTGTTCACGGCCTTCTACCTCTTCGCCGACGGGCCGCTGCGCCCCTACGCCACGCCCGCCTACTACGCCGCGTTCATCCCGGTGCTCGTCCTGTTCGTGTGGATCATGGCGGTGGCGGCAAGGCGCGGCAGCCGCGCGGTGCGGTTCCAGATCGCGGCCTGGTCGCCGATCATGATCGTCGGCGTCGTCCGCGTCGGCTCGGCGCTGGGGCTGTCCGACGTGCCGCTGGAGCTGCAGCTCGAGCAGCACGTGGCGATCGCGCTCGAGGTGCTGATCACCTCGCTCAGCGTGGCCGACCGGTTCATGATCATCCGCAAGCAGCGCGATCTTGCCCGGGCCGATGCGCGGGTGTTCGAGGCCCGGGCGACACTTGATCCGTTGACCGGGCTGCTCAACCGCGGCGTGATCGAGGAGCGGTTCGATCGCCTGCGCAACGAGGGCTTCCGCACGATGGCGGTGATCGACCTCGACCACTTCAAGCAGGTCAACGACACCCACGGGCACGCGACCGGCGATGCGGTGCTGCGGGCGGTCGCCATAGCCCTGGCCCCCGACGAAGACACCATCGCGGTAAGGCTGGGCGGCGAGGAATTCCTGCTCCTGCTTCGCGGAAGCGATGCTGCCGAACGCGCCGAGCGTCGCCGCATCGCGATTTCCACCCGCACGCTGGCGGAGATTCCCGGGCTCGACCGGCTCGTCACCGCCAGCATGGGGCTCGTCGAGCAGCCAGAGGCCGGTCGCCTCAAGGGCGATTTCGAGGTGCTTTACGCGCACTGCGACAAGCTGCTCTACGAAGCCAAGGCGGCGGGCCGGAACCGGACGATGAGCGAGCGGCTCCAGAGCTTCGCGATATCGCACCGCCGCGCCACGAGGGCCGCCGCCTAGCCGCCGAAGAACGGCGCGGCTATATCAGGCGTGACCCGGGCGAGACGCCCGCTCCCGCGCTCGATCATCGCCCAGGTCGACTTCGCCTTGACGATGACCTTGCCCCCGGCATTGCGGAACTCGACATGCCGGTCGAAACGGGCCCCGCGCGGCGGGTCGGGGATGAAGGTGCGCGCCATGACCGCCTCGCCCTCGCGCACGTTGCCGCGATAGTCGATCTCATGCCGGGTCACGACCCAGAGATACCGTTGGCGGTGTTCGTCCGGCGCGACCGCTTCCCAGTGGGCGATCGCGATGTCCTGCACCCATTCGAGCCAGACCGCGTTGTTGACGTGCCCCATGAAGTCGATGTGATCGTACCCGGCAACGAATTCGAGTTCGAACCCGTTCAAGTCTCCACCCCCATCTGCCAGAGGATGAAGGCGAACTCCTCGGCGGTTTCGTGGAGCGACTGGAAGCGGCCCGACTTGCCGCCGTGTCCCGCCCCCATGTTGGTCTTGAATATCAGTTCGTTGTCGTCGGTCTTCAGCTCACGCAGCCGCGCGACCCATTTCGCAGGCTCCCAGTAGGTCACGCGCGGATCGTTGAGCCCGGCGGTCACCATCATCGGCGGGTAGGCCTGCGCACGCACGTTGTCGTAGGGGCTGTAGCTGCGGATCAGTTCGAACGCGCCCTTGTCCTCGATGGGGTTGCCCCACTCGGGCCATTCGCCCGGCGTCAGTGGCAACGAGGCGTCGAGCATCGTCGCCAGCACGTCCACGAACGGCACCTGCGCGACGACCGCGCCCCATAGCTCGGGGTCCGAATTGACCACCGCACCCATCAGTTCGCCGCCCGCCGAGCCGCCCGAGATGCTGATGCGGCCCTTCGCCGTGTAGCCGTGCTCGACCAGGCCCTTCGCCACGTCGACGAAGTCGTTGAAGGTATTCGTTCGCCGCTCGAGCTTGCCCGCCTTGTACCATGCGCGCCCGAGATCGTCGCCGCCGCGGATGTGCGCTATGGCATAGGCGAACCCGCGATCGACAAGGCTGAGCCGCGCTGTCGAGAAGCCCGGCTCGATGGCAAGTCCGTATGCGCCGTAACCATAGAGGTGCAGCGGCCCGCCGGCCGGCCTGTCCTTGCGCATGACAATGCTGACCGGGATCGCCGTCCCGTCGCGCGCGGCGATCTCGAGGCGCTCGGTGAGGTAGAGGTCCTTGTCGTAGCCCGACGGGATTTCCTGCACCTTGAGCGTTTCCAGTTGCCTGTCCGCGACATGGTAGTCGTAGACCGTGCCGGGGCTGATCATCGACTGGTAGGAAAGCCGCAGGCGATCGACTGCCCATTCGGGATTGTCGGATAGCCCGGCGACGTAGCTCGCTTCGGGAAAGTCGATCGGCTCGACGCGCGCAGGATCGTCGTAGTGGCGTATCTCGACCTGATCGAGCCCGGCCAGGCGTCCTTCGGTCACGAAGAAATCGCGGAAAAGATCGAAGCCGGTCAGGTAGAAGTCGTCGGTTCCCTGGACCAGCGTCGTCCAGCTCGCGGGGTCGGCCAGCGGTGCCGTGGCAAGCCGGAAGTTCTCGTGCGTATCGTTGGCATGGACGAAAAGCGTCGCATCGCCGCCTTCGCGCTCGTCGACGTCGACGTCGTACTCGACGCCCTTCTGCCGCGCGCGCACCAGAACCGGATCGGCCAGCGGATCGGCTGCGGGGACGAGGCGCACCTCGCTCGTCTCGTGATCGCTCGTCGAGATGATCAGCCAGCCCTCGTTGGCCGAAAGCGACGACCCGACGCGAAAGCCCTCGTCGTCCTCGTGGAAAAGCTCAACGTCGCTTGAGGTCGGCTCGCCGAGCCAGTGAAGCCGGGCATTGTCGGTGCGCCAATGCTCGTTGGCGAGCGAGTAGACGATGCCCTTGTCCCCGGCCACCCAGAGCAGCGAGGAGAGCGTGCCGGGAATCTCGTCCGCGAGCAATTCGCCGGTCTCGAGGTTGCGAATCCGGGCAGTGAACCGCTCCGATCCGTTCTCGTCCGCCGAGTACGCGAGCAGCTTGCCGCTCCTGCTGACAGAGATCGCCCCGAGCCGGAAGTAGTCCTTGCCCTCGGCCAGCGCGACCTCGTCGAGGATCAGTTCGTCGGCGCTGCCGTCCTCAGCCGAGCCGACCGGGCGTCGCCACCACTTCTTGTACTCGGCGCCTTCCTCGTATTCGATCCAGTAGAGCCAGTCGCCGTCCTTCTGCGGAACCGACTTGTCGGCCTCCTTGATGCGCGCGCGCATCTCGCGGAACAGGGTCTCGACCGTTTCCCCGTGCGGCTTCATCCGCGCCTCGAACCACGCATTCTCGGCTTCGAGGTGTGCGATCACGGCCTTGTCGGACACGTCCGGATAACCGGGATCGCGCAGCCATGCGTAATCGTCGGACACGGTGATGCCGTGGTGGGTCGTCTCGTGCGGTTTCTTCGCCGCGACGGGCGGCGCGGACTGCGACTGGGTGGAACTTGCCATGCCCTGCATCTATGTTGGCAGCATACCTCCCGCAAGCGGATACCCTGACAATGCTGATGAACACCCACGAAGCCCGTCTCGACGCCCTGCGCAAGGAACTGAAGCACCAGGAGCTCGACGGGTTCGTCATTCCCATTTCCGACGAGCACATGAGCGAATACGTCGGCGCCTACGCCCAGCGGCTCGCATGGCTGACCGGCTTCGGCGGATCGGCGGGCGCGGCGGTCGTGCTGGCCGACGCGACGCGCGATCCGGCGGCGGCGATGTTCGTCGACGGGCGCTACACGATTCAGGTGCGCGACCAGGTTGACGGACGGCTCTACGACTACGAAAGCGTGCCAGACACGAGCATCGCCGAATGGCTGGGCAAGCATGCACCCGCTTCGGCGCGGATCGGCTTCGATCCCTGGCTTCACGGCAAGGCCTGGGTCGAGGCCGCGCGCAAGGCGCTGGCCAAACGCGGCGGCGAACTGGTGGCGGTGGAAAGGAACCCGATCGACGCGGTCTGGGAAGATCGCCCCGCCGCCTCGACCGCTCCCGCGCTCGTCCACGAAACCGCGCTGGCGGGCGAAAGCAGCCAGGCCAAGCGGGCCGCGGTTGCCGAGTGGCTCGCCGGGGAAGACCTCGACGCGACGGTCGTATCCGCGCTCGATTCGATCGCATGGCTGCTCAACATCCGGGGCAGCGACGTCGATCATACGCCGGTGGCGCTCTCCTACATCGTCGCCCGGCGCGACGGCACGGCGGACCTGTTCATCGCAGAAGAAAAGGTCACACCCGAATTGCGCGAACACCTCGGCAACTCGGTGACCATCCGCCCGCGCGACGCCTTCGAGGATGCGCTAGGCGAAATGAAGGGCAAGCGGGTCGCGGTCGATCCCGGCAATGCCGTCCATGCCATCTTCGCGGCGCTCGAAAGCGCGGGGGCGGACATCACGGAAACGCGCGACCCGACGATCCTGCCCAAGGCGATCAAGAACCCCGCCGAACAGCAGGGCCACCGCGATGCGCAGCTGCGCGACGGGACGGCGGTCGCCCGCTTCCTGCACTGGCTTTCGGGCGAAGCGCCGAAGGGCGCGCTGACCGAACTCGACGTCGCAGACCGGCTCTACCGCTTCCGGCAGGAGTGCGGCGACCTGCGCGACCTGTCTTTCGACACGATTTCCGGCGCGGGACCGAACGGCGCGATCTGCCATTATCGCGTCTGCGAGGAGACCAACCGCACGCTCGAGCCGAACAGCGTCTACCTCGTCGATTCGGGCGGGCAGTACCCTGACGGGACGACCGACATCACCCGCACGGTGTGGATCGGCCCCGATGCGCCCCCCGCCGAAGTGAAGGACCGCTTTACCCGCGTCCTCAAGGGCCACATCGCGCTTGCGCTCGCGGTCTTCCCCAGGGGCACGCGCGGCAGCCAGCTCGATACGCTGGCGCGGCAATACCTTTGGCAAGCGGGGCTCGACTATCAGCACGGCACCGGCCACGGCGTCGGCAGCTTCCTCGGCGTGCACGAGGGACCGCAGCGCATTGCCAAGCCGGCCGGCGGGCAGGGCGGGACCGAGCAGGAGCTGCTTCCGGGAATGATCCTGTCGAACGAGCCCGGTTACTACAAGGCAGGCGAATACGGCATCCGGATCGAGAACCTCGTCCTCGTCGAAAAGCGCGAGATCGCGGGGGGCGAAGGCGAATCGATGGGCTTCGAGACGCTTACCCACGTGCCGATCGACCGCACCCTCGTCGCGCCCGGACTGCTCGCCCCGCACGAGCGGCAATGGTGGAACGATTACCACGCGAAGGTGCGCGACCTGCTCGCGCCGAAACTCGATGGCGAGGCGCTCGCCTGGCTCGGGGAGGCATGCCGTCCCTTGTAGGCCGGTTTATGTTCGCGTAATGTTCCTGTCTGGCGAGTCGCAAGGAGAAGCGCGATGATCGGATATGTGACGCTCGGTACCAACGACCTCGAGAAGGCCGCTAAATTCTACGATGCCATCGCCGCCGAGCTCGGCGTGGGCCGCTTCATGGAATACGAGGGCGGCATCGCCTGGGGTGACGCGGAAGGCGGTGCGGGCATCGGCCTGACAAGGCCCTACGACGGCAATGCCGCCACGGTCGGCAACGGCGTGATGGTCGCGCTGCAGGCAGCGGACAAGGCGCAGGTCGATCGCCTGCATGCCCTCGCGCTCGACAACGGCGGCAGTGACGAGGGCGCGCCCGGCCCGCGCGGCGAAGGCGGGTTCTACGCCGCCTATTTCCGCGATCCCGATGGCAACAAGCTCAACGCCTTCGTCATGGGCTGACGCGCCGTGAGCCTTGCGGTAGGATGAACGCTCCGCAGCTCCCGCGACAATTTGCGACAAACTTCTTCCATCGCGGCAAATTTGCGCGACATTCACTTCATATAACGGGTTTCAGAAAGCCGCAGGGTCGTTTCCCTCCCTTCCCCCTCCCCTGCGGCTTTCCCCCTGTTTACCCCCTCGGGGAAAGAATGGAGTTCGAAACGATGAAGAAGCTTGTCCTCGGCGTCTCGATTGCCGCCCTTACCGTGACCGGCGCTGCCTATGCCCAGAACGAAATGCGCCCGCGCGGCGATAGCGACGGCAACGGCGTTATCAGCCGCGACGAAGCGCAGGCCTCCGCTGCCAGCATGTTCGCGCGCATGGACGTGAACGGCGACGGCGTGATCAACCCCGACGACCGCGAAGCGCGCCGCGCTCAGATGTTCGACCGCATCGACACCGACAACGACGGCTCGATCTCGCGCGACGAATTCGAAGCGATGCGCGGCCACCACGGCATGCGCGGCGAACGTGGCGAGCGCGGCGACCGGATGGGCCGCAAGGCCCATAACCGCGGCGGCCACGCCTTCAAGATGATGCGCATGGCCGATGCGAACAACGATGGCGCGATCAGCCAGGCCGAATTCACCGCCGCCGCGATGACCCGCTTCGAGACCGCCGACGCCAACAACGACGGGCAGGTCACGAAGGAAGAGCGTCAGGCCGCCCGCAAGGCGATGCGCGAACAGTGGAGGGAGCGCCGCTCCGACCGCGCCAACTGATGATCCGCCGCGGAACGGCCTTCACATGAGCGATATCGCGCAAACAAGGCTGCTGCTCGTGGACGACGAGCCGGCCCTGCGCGAGCCCCTGGCCGAGTACCTCTCGCGCCAGGGGTTTGTCGTGACCGAAGCGACCAGCGCTGCCGACGCGCGCACGATCCTGCGCGACGAAACTCCCGATCTCGTCCTTCTCGACATCATGATGCCGGGCGAGGACGGCATCTCGCTATGCCGCCACCTCGTCGAGGCGAGATCGATCCCCACGATCTTCCTGACCGCCAGGGGCGAGGCGACCGACCGCATCGTCGGGCTGGAAATCGGCGCCGACGATTACGTCGTGAAGCCGTTCGAGCCGCGCGAGCTGGTGGCGCGTATCCGCAGCGTCCTGCGGCGCGCCACGCGTGGTCCGGCCCAGCCCGACGAGGACGAGCATTTCGAGTTCGAAGGCTGGCGGCTCGACCCGCTCAAGCGTCGCCTGACCGATCCCGAAGGCGCTTCGGTCGCGATATCGTCCGCCGAGTTCCGCCTGCTGATCGCCTTCCTCGAACACCCCCGGCAAGTGCTCGACCGCGACCGGCTGCTCGACATGGTCCAGGGCCGCGAAGCGCATCTGTTCGACCGCGCCGTCGACAATCAGGTCAGTCGCCTGCGCCGCAAGATCGAGGTCGACAGCCGCAATCCGCAGCTTGTCCAGACGGTCTGGGGTGGCGGCTACATGTTCGCGGCGGACGTCAGGCGCGTCGCTCCGTGAACAGGCTCTGGCCGCAAAGCCTGCTCGGGCAGCTACTGCTTTCGGTGGCGCTCGCGCTGCTCGTCGCGCAGGTGCTCGGCGCGACGCTCGTCTACCGGGCACGGGCAGAGCGGCTCGAGGAAGGCATGCTCAATGCCGCCGCCTTCCGCCTGATGACCGAAATGCGTGGCGTGCCCCCCCTGCGCGAGATGCGCGGCGAGCGTCCGCCCAGGCGGCGGGGCATGCGCCGCGTACAGGTCACAAGAACGGAAACCTCGCCCTTGCGGACCGGCGAGAAGCCGGACGTCGCGGCAGCAGCCAAGCTCGTCGATATCCTCGGCTACCAGGGCATCGATCCCCGGCACGCCGTGGTCGTCCGCCGAACCGTCGCCGCCGACCCGCTGGCGCGGGAGGCGGCAATGCGGCGCGCGGCATTCCGGCCCGGGCGCGATCCGCTGGATGGCGAAGTGATCATCGCAGGCGTCGATCTCGGTCCTGCCGAAGGCTGGGTCACGGCGCGGATGCGCGTGCCACCGGACCGGCGCGAGGGGCTATGGACCATCGCCCTGCAAACCCTGCTCATCTATGCGATCCTGATGACCGTCATCGCGCTCGTCGCACGGCGGATCACCCGGCCGATTGCCAGCCTTACCAGCCGGCTCGAGCGCTTTGCCGAGACCCGCGACCCGCAAGGCCAGATCGAGCCGCGCGGCCCCGCCGATGTCCGCCGCCTGATCGAGGCACACAATGCGATGGAGGCACGGATTGCCGCGCTGCTCGACGAGAAGGACGTGATGCTCGGGGCGATCGGGCACGACCTCAAGACACCGCTCGCGGCGCTGCGCGTTCGCATCGAGTCGGTCGACGACGAGCACGAGCGCTCGCGCATGGCCGCGACGATAGAGGACATCACCCGGTCGCTCGACGACATCCTTTCGCTGGCTCGCGTCGGCCGCCCGAGCGATCCCGAGGAGCGGACCGAGCTTTCCGCGCTGGTAGCCTCGGTGGTCGAGGAATACGAGGACATGGGCGAGCGCGTGTCCTTCGCCGAAAGCACCCGCATCGTCGCGACGCTGAGACCGACCTGGCTGCGCCGCGCGCTCCGCAATCTCGTGGGCAATGCCCTGCGCTATGGGGGGCAGGCGCGCGTCTCGCTCGAACGCGCGGGCGGGAGCGCGGCGATCCGGATCGAGGACGACGGCCCCGGCATTCCCGATGGCGAGATCGAGCGGATGATGGCCCCGTTCACGCGCGGCGACCCCTCTCGCAACACCGGGACGGGCGGGGCGGGCCTGGGTCTCGCGCTGGCCCGCGCCATCGCCGAGCAGCACGGCGGTTCGCTCGAACTCGCCAACCGGCGCGACGCCGCGGGCAATGTCTCGGGCCTCGTCGCTACGTTGCGCCTGCCCGTGCAAGCGACCTAGCCGAAGTCGGCGAAGGCATCCGAGATGCGGTCGCCCAGTGCATCCTTCAGCATGCCGCAGTTGCGCACGATCTCGACCGTCCGGCCCAGTTCGAGCGCTCCAGCCGTCCCTGCCAGATGCGGGCCGAAATCCCGCGCGATCCTCTGCGAATCCTCGACCGAGCAATAGCGGGTCAGCATCTGCGGAATGCGCCGCGCATCGAAAATACCGCCGCCTTCGAGCAGACTGTCAATGTTCTGGAGCATCCAGCCATAGCCGTACTCGCGCGTCGAGGAATTGAGCACGACGGCGCGCAGCATCGAGCGCCGCTCGCTTTCGCGCAGGCGCGGATCGTCGAGCTCCTCGAGCAGCCAGCGCGCAATGCCCTCGTTGCCGCTTCCGGCAGCCGACCCGAGCGCCGCCGGTCGGAAAAGCGGATCCTCCGAAGCCAGCGCCGCCGCCACGAGGTCGCGCGCGCCGCTTTCGCCCCGGCGATAGATATGGGCAGCGAAGGCCTTGTCGAACCACACGGGGTCGAGCGCCCGCGTATCGCCTTCGAGGTAGGCCTCGGCTGACTTCATCAGGGTGGCGCGCACATCGTTGTCCCTCGTCGATCCCATCAGGCGCTCGACGATCTGTGCGCGGCGCTGCGAGCGTTCAGGGTCTTCGCGAACGTAGGCCCCCGCTCCCGGATCGAAGCCGTATTCGCGCAGCAACGGCGCGTAGAGCCTGCCACGGAATTTCCTCCAGCCGCGCCTGCCCTCGCCGTCGAGCAGGCCGGAGCGCGACAGGTCGTTGAGCGCATCGCTGGCAGCGTCGGCGGCGTAGGTATCGGGATGATGCACGAGGTTGCGCGCAAGGCGGGCGAGCGCGCGGACATCCGAACGTCCGGCGAGCACGCTCGCAGCAAGCGAATCGGCCAGCGCCTGCGCCTCGCCGCCGGGCAGGTCGCCGGCGCGCGCGATGAGCGCCTCCCAGTCCTTTTCGGGGAGCTCGAAGCGATAGTACCCGGTGCCGCCGGCATTGGGCATGACCGCCCCCCTGCCCGCGAGCGGGAAGGTGCCGCTGCGCTCATCGAGAAGCTGGCACATGCGCCGCTCGCCCTGCCTGACGCAGAGCGGGATGCCCCAGCGCGTCTCCGGCGCCTCGACACCGAGAGGCGCGTAGCGGCTCTGGGTCGCGGTGAACCCGTCCGCGGCGCGTTCGATGGTGACGAGCGGCACCCCCTGCTGGCCGACGAAGCTGCGCAGCGCCGGGACGATGCGCGGGTCCTCCGCCGCTTCGGCGAGGGCGGCGAAGAAATCCATGCTCGTCGCGTTGCCGTCGCGGTGCGTGCGCATGTACCGGCGAACGCCGTCGCGGAAGCGCTCGGGGCCCATGAAATCGGCGATCATCGCGATGACGTGGCCGCCCTTGCCGTAAGTTATGCTGTCGAACGCCTCGTCGATCTGCGCGCTCGTCGCGACCGGCGCGCGCACGGGCCTTCCGGCGACCAGGGCATCGGTCTGCATCGCCTCGAACCCGTCGGCCAGCGCGCCTGAGCCGAGGTTGAGTGCGGGACGCCACTGGTGGCCGATGTGAAAGCCCATCCAGTTGGCGAAGCTCTCGTTCAGCCAGATGTCGTCCCACCACGCCGGAGTGACGAGGTCGCCGAACCACTGGTGCGCAAGTTCGTGGCTGACCACCTTGCCGAAACTGCGCTGCTGCGCGATCGGCGCATCCTCGTCCATCACCAGCAGCGAGGTCTTGTAGAGGTCCGCGCCCGCGTTCTCCATCGCGCCGGGCATGATCGGCGAGGTGATCTGGTCGAGCTTCGGATAGGGAAAGGCGTCGTCGAAATAGCTCTCCAGCAGTACGACGATTTCCTTCGAGTTCTCGAGCGCGAAGTCGAGGCGTCCCGCGTTGGGTCTGGTCGACACGATCCGCAGGGGCAGCGGGTCGGCGCGCTGCGGGGTCGGCGGCGCGGTGCCTTCCACCGCGACGAACGGCCCGACCATCATCGCCACGAGATACGTCGGCAGCGGCCGGGTCGGCGCGAAGCGATGGATGTCCCAGCCGTCGACGGTCTCGGTCGATACTCGCGGCGCGTTGCTCACCGCCATCTGGCCCACGGGCGTGCGCAGCGTGACTTCGAAGGGCGTCTTGAACGAGGGCTGGTCGAACGACGGAAAGGCGGCGCGCGCGTCGATCGACTGGAATTGCGTCCAGCTGTACCAGTCCCCGCCGACGTTGACGCGAAACATGCCTGCCGGGCCGTCGTTAAACGGAGCATCGTAGTCGAACAGCAAGGTCAGTTCGCCTGCCGGCAGTTCCTCGGCGAAGCGCAGGCGCAGGACGCCGCTGGGATCGACGACCTCCCACTCGGCCGGATAGTTGCGCGCCCCGATCCGCGCCGATGCCGACCGGATCGCGAGGTCGTAGGCATGGAGATCGATACTGCGCGAGGGACGGGCCAGCGCGACGTCGATCTCGACATGCCCCGCAAACCTCTCGCGCGCCGGATCGACGGCGAGGTCGAGCCGATAGCGAGCGGGCACAACCGCGTCCCCCAGCCGTCCCAGCGGCACTTCGGGTTCGGATACGACGGGCGGCACGTCGGGCCGCGAGCCGGGTTCCTGCGCGTTGGACGGCGTGGCGATCGCCGCGCAGGCGAGCGCGGCGGCGAATTTCAGGCGACCCATTTCTGTCCTTCGTGAGTACCGTGTCGCAGCCTCAACGCATGAGGCCACCGATAAGGTTGCGGGCGAACCGGCCTATTCCCGGAATTCCGACCGCCTTTTCGAGTTGCGAGCCGAAGGTACCGGCCGCCGCCCCCGCCGCCGTTGCTTGCGGGTTGGCCCGGCTCTTGCGGCCCGAAAGCTTGCCGGCAAGGATCGAACCCGCGCTCGCTGCCGCCGCTCCGGCCGCCGCCTTGGCCATCCTGCCGCCGATGCCGTCCCACAGGCCGGTGTTCCTGCGCTCGCGCTTGCGCACTTCCTCCTCGCCCTTTTCCTCCACTTCCTCTGCGGTCTTCGCGGCGTCTAGCGCCTTTTGGGCGAGCACTTCCTCGGCGCTCTCGCGGTCGACGCGTTCGTCGTACTTGCCCTCCACCGGGCTGATCGAGCGGACAATGGCGCGCTCCTTCTTGCTGACCAGTCCGAGCCGCGAGCGCGGCGGCGCGATCAGCGTGCGCTGTACGACCGACGGGGCGCCGTCTTCGTCGAGCGTCGAGACCAGCGCCTCGCCCACCCTTAATTCGGTGATCGCGGTCTCGACGTCGAGTTCGGGGTTGATGCGAAAGGTTTCGGCGGCCGCCTTGATCGCGCGCTTGTCGCGCGGGGTGAAAGCGCGCAGCGCGTGCTGGACGCGGTTGCCGAGCTGGCCTGCGACATCCTCGGGAATGTCGATGGGATTTTGCGTGACGAAGAAGACGCCGACGCCCTTCGAACGGATCAGCCGGACGACCTGTTCGATCTTCTCCTCGAGCGCCCTGGGCGCATCGTCGAACAGCAGGTGCGCCTCGTCGAAGAAGAAGACGAGCCTGGGTTTCTCGGGGTCGCCCACCTCGGGCAGCGTCTCGAACAGTTCGGCGAGCAGCCACAGGAGGAACGTGGCGTAGAGCTTCGGCTCGCGCATCAGCTTGTCGGCGGCGAGAACGTTGATGTAGCCGCGCCCGTCCTCGTCGCAGCGGAGAAAATCGGAAATCTCGAGCGCGGGCTCGCCGAAGAAAGCGGCGGCGCCCTGGCTTTCGAGCGACAGGAGCTGGCGCTGGATCGCCCCGACGCTGGCGCGCGAGACGTTGCCGTACTGCGCCGACAGGTCCTTCGCGTTTTCCGCCGTGTAGACGAGCATCGCCTGCAGGTCTTCCAGTTCGAGCAGGAGCATTCCCTGCTCGTCGGCGAAGCGGAAGACGATGTTGAGCACGCCTTCCTGCGTTTCGTTGAGACCCATGAGGCGCGACAGCAGCAGCGGCCCCATTTCCGAGATCGTCGTGCGGATCGGGTGGCCCTGCTCGCCATAGAGGTCCCAGAAGACCGCCGGATTGTCGCGGTATGAATAGTCCGCGATGCCGATTTCCTTCGCGCGGTCCTCCAGCTTGTCGGCATGCTTGAAGTCCGGGCTTCCCGCCATCGAGATCCCCGACAGGTCGCCCTTCACGTCGGCAACGAACACCGGCACCCCGGCGGCGGAGAACTGTTCGGCAATGGTCTGGAGCGTCACGGTCTTGCCGGTTCCGGTCGCCCCGGCGATCAGCCCGTGCCGGTTTGCCCGCCCGAGAAGCAGCGACTGGCGACCGCCGCCGAGATCCTGACCGAGAAAAATGTCGTCCATGCGCTTGTGACCCCGCTTTCGTACGTTGCAGTTCCGGCCCGTCCCATGCCGACTTGGTTACCGGGCACACAGGCTTTTGCAAGCCGCGCGCGGCACGTCTAGGACCGTCGTTCCAGATGGCCGACCCCTTCATCCTTCTCGACGATGCGCGCTCCGCCGATGCGAGCGATGCGCGGCTCTATCGCCATGCGCGCGAATGGATCGTCGCACACAGGCACGAAGAGGTGGCGGGCGCGCTCGAACGCCTGCGGCAGTTGTCGCGGTCGGGCTGCGAACTCGCAGGCTTCATCGCGTACGAGGCCGGGCTTGCCATGGAAGGCCGGCTGGCGCCGATCGCCGCATCCCGTTCGGGCGCGGCAGGGCCGCTCCTCCTGTTCGGAGCCTTCGACCGTTACGAGACCATCGCCGCGGATCAGGTCCCTCATTGGCTTGCCGCCAATTGCGCGGCGTCCGATGCCTCTCTCGGACCGCTCGAACCGCAGCTTTCGCCCGGAGGGTACGCAAAGGCGTTCGCCCGCCTGCAAGCCGCCATCCGGGCAGGAGACATCTATCAGGTGAACCTGACGCTTCCGATCGAGGGAGCGTGGGCCGGCGATGCGGTCGCGCTCTATGCCGCGATCCGGCCTCGCGCCGCCGCCGGGTACGGGGGCATCGTCTTCGACGGGGGGCACTGGCTGCTGAGCTTTTCGCCCGAGCTGTTCTTTGCGTTGAAGAACGGCGACGTGACGGTGAAGCCGATGAAGGGCACGCGCCCGCGCGGCACAGATGCGGCGCAGGATCGCGCGCTCGCAAGCGAACTCGCACGATCCGAAAAGGACCGCGCCGAGAACCTGATGATCGTCGACCTGATGCGCAACGACCTGTCGCGCGTCGCCCAAGCGGGTAGCGTGTCGGTGGCGGCGCCGTTCGCGGTCGAGAGCTATCCGACGGTGCACCAGATGGTTTCGACCGTCCGCGCAAGGCTCGCGCCCGAACACGATGCGGTGGATGTCCTGCGCGCGCTGTTCCCGTGCGGCTCGATCACCGGCGCGCCCAAGATCAGGGCGATGGAACTGATCGCCGAAGTCGAGCGCGATCCGCGCGGACCGTACTGCGGCAGCATCGGGCGCATCGATGCCTCTGGCGACGCGGCGTTCAATGTGGCAATCCGGACACTGCGCCTGACCCCGGGCGAAAACGGACGGGGACGCGCGGTACTGGGAGTGGGATCGGCGATCGTCGCCGATTCCGAAGCGCTCCCCGAATGGCGGGAATGCATGGTCAAGGGGGACTTCGTGCGGCAATCGGGACAGGATACGGGCGCCGCCGGCTTCGACCTGATCGAGACCATGGTCTTCATTCCCGACGATGGCATAGCGCTTCTCGAACTCCATCTCGAGCGGATCAGGGCGAGCGCGGCGGACCTGGGTTTCCGGTTCGACCGCCATGCCGTGCGCAACGCGATCCAGGCGCTGTGCTTCGAAGCGGAGGAGCCTGCGCGGCTGCGGCTCGTCGCCTCGGGCGGCGGCCAGTTCTCGCTCGAGCTTTCGGACATGCCGCCGCCGCTTCCCGATCCCGCACCCTGCGTGCTGATGCGCCTGCCCGTCGATCCCGGCGACCTGCGGCTGCGCCACAAGACCAGCGACCGGGGCTTTTACGATGCCGGGCTGGCGGCCGCGCGCAAGGCGGGTGCGGCGGAAGCGATTTTCGTACGCGACGACGGCCTCGTGACGGAGGGGTGCTTCACTTCCGTCTTCGTCCGGCGCGAAGGCGGGCTGGTCACACCGCCGCTCGGCATCGGCCTCCTGCCCGGCGTGCTGCGCCGGTCGCTGATCGAGAGCGGGGAGGCCCGAGAGGGCGAGATCGGCACGGACGACCTCGCCGGGGGCTTCCTCATCGGCAATGCCGTGCGCGGCCTCGTGCCCGCGAGGCTTGCATCGTGACCGGTCAGACCTCCCGTGCCCTCGCGCGCATCGCGCCATCGCAGACGGCGGCGATGACCGACCGCGCGACGCAGCTTCGCGGCGAAGGGCGTGACATCATCTCGCTTTCCGTGGGCGAGCCCGATTTCGCTACGCCGACGCATGTCGTGGAAGCGGCCAAAGCGGCACTCGTCAATGGCCTGACGAAATATACGCCGGTCGGCGGCACGGCGCGGATGAAGGAGGCTGCGGCGCTGCATTTCGCACGCGACCTGGGCATCGAGGTTCCGACCTCGCAGGTCATGACCAGCGCGGGCGGCAAGCAGGCGATATTCCTCGCGATGCTGGCCACGGTCAGCGAGGGCGAAGAAGTGATCGTGCCCGCCCCATGGTGGGTCAGCTATCCCGAGATCGTGCGCTTCGCAGGCGGCAGCGTCGTCCCGCTGCAGACGTCGGCGGCATCCGGGTTCCGCTTTTCGGCAGGCGACCTCGAATCGCAGATCGGCCCGCGCACGCAATGGCTGCTCCTCAACAGTCCCGGCAACCCGACCGGCGCCGTGTACTCCGGAGACATGCTGCTCGGCATCGGGGAGGTGCTGCGCCGCAATCCGCGCGTGATGGTGCTGAGCGACGACATCTATGCTCCGCTCAACTACACCGGCGCGCCGCACGCCACGCTGGCGGCGCTGTGCCCGGATCTCGCCGACAGGGTGCTGACCGTCTCGGGCGTGTCGAAGAGCCATGCCATGACAGGCTTCAGGATTGGCGTGTCGGCCGGTCCCGAATGGCTGATCCGCGCCATGGAGAAGCTCCAGTCGCACGCTTCCGGCAACCCCTGCTCGATCAGCCAGGCTGCTGCCGTCGCGGCGTTCGAGGGGCCGCAGGATTTCCTTGCCGACTGGCGCGAGACGTTTCGGCAGCGGCGCGACCTCGTCGTTGCCGGAATCAATGCCATTACCGGCCTTTCGACCCCCGAGCCCGAGGGCGCGTTCTATTGCATGGTCGATGCCGCGCCGCTGATGGACCGCTTCGGGGACGATGCGAAACTTGCGCTCCACCTGCTCGAGCACGGCGTCGCGGTAGTGCCCGCATCGGCGTTCGGCGGACGCGACGGCTTTCGCATCAGCTTCGCCGCGGGACGCGAGACGCTGATGGAAGCGCTTCGCCGCATCGGGGACGCACTCGCGCCATGACCATCCCGATCCTGTTCGAGGACGCCGAGGCGCTGGTGATCGACAAGCCCGGCGGCCTGCCCATCGACCGGCCGCGCAGCGGCGGCGCGTGTCTCGGCGACCGCCTCGACGAACTCAAGCTCGGTTTCGCGCGCGCGCCCGTGCCGGTCCACCGGCTCGATACCGACACGTCTGGGTGCCTTCTGCTCGCACGCAATCCCAAGGCACTGAAGCGCTTTTCGCGCGCCTTCGAGGAGCGCGCGGTGGCAAAGCGCTACCTCGGCATCGTCGCGGGCGATCTCGCCGAAGCAGGGGGAACGGTGGAACTCGCACTGTCCAAGATCAGCAGCGCGAGCGAGGGCTGGCGGATGATCCCGGCACGGAAGGGCAAGCCGTCGGTCACGCACTGGCGAAGGCTCGATGCGCGCGATGGCCTCACGCTGGTCGAGTTCCGGCCCGAAACCGGCAGGACGCACCAGATCCGCGTACATGCCGCATCCGGCCTCGGCGTGCCGCTGCTGGGCGACCCGGTCTACGGCGATGGCAAGGGTGCGGGACGCACGATGCTGCATGCCGCCGGGCTGGAGATCGCACGCGAGGGCAAGGCCGACATCGCCGCCGTCGCGCCGCTTCCACGCGACTTCCTGGCGTTGGGCTTCGTCGATGGATGAGGTGATCGAGCATGCGCAGTCGCTTGCGACAGAGAGCTTCATCGCCTCCACCGGCCCCGGCGGCCAGAACGTCAACAAGGTGGCGACGGCGGTACAATTGCGGGTCGACGTCTACGCGCTGCGATTGCGCCCGCCCGTCTTCCGTCGGCTGAAGGAGCTGGCGGGCAGCAAGCTGAACGCACGCGGCGAACTCCTGATCACCGCACGGCGGCATCGCTCGCAGGAAGCCAACCGTGCCGATGCGCGCGAGCGTCTGGCCGAGTTGCTGGCGGAAGCGCACAACCTTCCCGAGAAGCGCAAGAAGAGCCGCCTCAACCGGGTCGGCAAGACCAAACGGCTCAAGCACAAGAAGCAGCGCGGCGCGGTCAAGGCCGCACGCGGCAAGGTCCGGCTGGACTGAAAGGCCTACTCGGCCTGTGCCGCCGCCGGCGACGGAACATCGGTCGGGACCGCGCTCACGACTTCCTCGGGCATACGCCGTTCCTCGAGCATCTCGGCTGCCTCGTCGAGAGCACGCGCCTCCCCGACGGTCACGCCGCCAGGACCGGCATCGTTCTCGCCCTGGCCACAGGCGCAAAGCGCACCGAGCGCGGTCAATGCAAGGGCTGCGCGCATGCTACTGGTCGATCACCATCGTGTGAGGGTGATGCTTGTCGAGATACTTGCGGATGATCTTCAGGTTCTTCGTGTTCGAGCGGTAGAGGAAGTCGAACAGGTCGCCCGCGACCGGGACCGCGCCGATCAGCGTGTCGAAACCGACGTGCCCGACCATCCGCGCCAGCTGCCACTTGGGCATGCCGAGATTGCGCGCCTCCCAGATGAGATAAAGACCGAGGCCCGCTGCGACAATGTCGCCCGCGACAGGGATGAGCCCGGCCAGTGCATCCAGGCCGATCGGCTGCTTGGTGCCGGGAATTACGAAGGCGCGCTCGAGTATCTTTTCGAGCGCCTCGACACGTTGCCGCACCGAGGCGGCATCGCGACCCAGCGGCAATTGCGCGCTCATGCGGCGTACCGTGCCCTGCTCTACCATCGCTTGCCAATTGCTCCGCGAACAGCTTTTTCCATAACGCCTATCTGGGGAGCAGCGCCATCGGCATCAAGGGATGCCATCCCCACTGGTTGGTCGCGAAGCCGATTGCGTCGCCCCGCACCAGCGACCAGCGTATAGGCGAGCCGAACGGGATGAACAGGTTTGCATCTGTCAGTTCGCGTTCGGCTTCGCGCAGCACGGCCGCGCGCACGGCAGAATTGGACATGGTGCCGGATTCGGTGACCAGGTCATCGGCGGCCTCGCTGCAAATGCGCTGCGCCGCGCAGCTGAGGCGGTTGAGAAACCACCGAGGTCGCGGATACCGGGCCACCGCGTCGATAAGCCGCAAGTCCGCATCGTCGCCCAATCCGACCTGTTCGGCCTCTATTCCAATGGCAGAGAGGTCTGCGGCGATCCGTTCGAACAGGAGATCGGCGCCGGGGCCGGCCGGAAGTGAAATGCGCAGCTTCAGGGGTTCGGGATCTTCCTCACCCTGCAGCCAGAAGTCGACGCGCGCGCGCGCCAGCGCCTGCCGGTTCTCGATCGTCATGTCGGCCCAGCGCTCGGCCGCGTCCCCGGTTTCGGCGTCGAGTCCGGGAGGAACGATCCTCGTCGTTGGAACCCACCCGGAAACCCCGAAGGGAACGATCAGTGCCTCGCGGTCGATCGCCAGGGCGATCGCCTCGCGGTTTTCGGGCGACGCCAGAAAGCCGGCGTCTTCCACGAATGCCAGTCCGAACAGGCCCGCAACCGGGTCGATCTGGATCGTTCCACGCAAGATTCCAACCGAACTGGTTAACGGAAAATCCGCGATGGTGCCGTTCAGGACCAGGTCGGTCTCACCCTCGTTGAAGCGCTCGACCGCTCTGGCGGCGGGCATTGCCGACAAACGTATGGCCCGTACCCGCTCGTCCCACTTCGGGATTTCCGGCAGGCCGAGGGCGCCGGGTGGAATCGGCTCGAGGATGGCCAGGTCCTGTACCTGCGCGAACTGCATGGGCCCCGCGCCCTCGCCGTCCACGGCCAGGCCGAGCTCGGGCTGCGCCAGCAGTTGCAGCAAGTAGGGCATTGGCCGCGAAAGCCTGATCTCGATAACGCGGCCCGCCATCGCCCTGATTTCCTCGATGCCCGCTAGGTCGAGACCGAGCGCGCTGCCGCGCTGGGCGCGGATCGCGCGGCGAAGCGCTTCGCGCGCAGAAGCGGCAGTCAGGGCCTCGCCGTCGCGCCAGGTGCCGTCGCGAAGCCGGAAGATGTAGCTCAGGCCGTCTTCGGTCACGATCCAGCGGTCGGCAAGCGCCGGTATCACCCGCCCCTGCTCGTCGAAAGCGACAAGGCCCTCGGTAGTGGCCGCGCGCAGCAGTTCGCGCGCGGGCGAAAGCGCCCGCTCTTCGTCGAACGGGTCCGCCGGGTCGCCAATGACGGTCACGGATACCCCCGAACCGTGGCCCGAGCCGCAGGCGGCCAGCATCGCGGCCATGAGGATGGCGACCGGGTATGCTATCATGCGGCGGACGGCGTTCATCCGCAACGCCTAGTCGATTTCGGCTAGCGGTGAAACGCCGCAGGCAGGCGACGCCTCGAAAACGGATGCCGCGTTCAGACCTTGCGAAGGGAAACCCCTTGGGAGTGGCCGGTCCCCGTCCTGAGCGGGCGCAGGAACTGCGCCTGCTCACCATCTCCGCCGACCGGGGCGCGCGCGACCTTGGGATCGATCTCGTCCCGGAAGGCGACGCCGAAGCGGTTGCCCTGCACCCACGCCACCGATCCTTCGACCCAGCCGATGTTGCGGATCGCCGTTTCGACCACCGCGCCGCGCACGACGCGAACCGGGCCTTCGCCCATCATGCCGCCGCTCGAGAGATTGCGGACCTTGATCCGGTGCTCGCCGTCGAGGCCGTCGATGCGCAGGTCGGCCATGAGAAACAGGCTATCGCGCGCGAGTTGCCGATTTTCACTGTCGTCCATAAAGTCGCCCGGGCGCCTGTGCGGCGTGCTAAGCCGCGTGTCCAAAAGTCGGGCCGCAATGCGGTCCGTTCAGAAACGCTTCGCTAAAGCAATCTGGCAAAAAAACCCTTAATGGATACCGCCGTGACCGGCCCGGGCGGTCGATCAATCCTCGCGAGAGACCTTTTCGCGGCGCTCGTGCGCTTCCTGCGCTTCCACGGTCATCGTCGCGATGGGTCGTGCCGCCAGCCGGCCGAGGCCGATGGGTTCGCCCGAAACCTCGCAAAAGCCGTATTCGCCTTCCTCGATCCGGCGGAGCGCCGAATCTATCTTGGCGATCAGCTTGCGCTGGCGATCGCGCGTGCGAAGCTCGATCCCCCAGTCGGTCTCGCTCGAGGCGCGATCGTTGAGATCGGGTTCGCGGATCGGCCCGTCCTGAAGCTGCTGCAGCGTTCCCGCCGCAGCATCGAGGATCGATTTCTTCCAGGCAAGCAGCAGCTTGCGGAAGTAGTCGAGATGCGCCTCGCACATGTAGGGCTCGTCGTCTCCGGGGTAGTACTCGTCCCCGACACTCCGCTTGGCCTTGGCAAGGATATCGATTTCGTCAGCGAGGACGGTTGCCATAGATCACTCCGCACAGTTCCCCACCCGGATCGCCAGAGTCCTGCCGTTCCGGGCTTTTTTCCCGTGAACCTGCAGCGAGCCAAGGATGCCGCGCCTATAGTTGCCGGTCTTCCTGCGCACAAGCGCCAATGGCCTCTAAATTGCGGATTTTCCTCTACGCATTTGCCGCCTCCTTGCGTCTGGCCGGATTTTTGCGGCCAGCGTTAACCATTTGTTGACCACGGTAGGCCAGCTTTCGGCTTGTGGAAGCGCGGCAGGGGGTCGCCTTCCTCCAACTGGGGGTTAAGATCATGGACATGAGCTGGAACGCCAAGTCGGCCGGCACGGGCATCGGGGGGCACGCGGCGGACCTGCTGGTCGCCAACTGCCTCGCCGCCGCTTCGGAAGGCGACGTATCCGCCTACTTCGACCTTGGCGTCGCCTATTCGACCGGCAGCCACGGGGTGGAATGCGACCTCGTCGAAGCGCACAAGTGGTTCAACCTGGCGGCAACCGGCGGCTACGAGGAAGCGCAGCTCTGCCGCGCCGAAGTCGCGGACGAGATGACCGCGCGGGAAATCGCCGAGGCGCAGCGCCGCGCCCGCGAATGGCTCGCCGAAACCGTACGCCGCGCCGCCTGAGCGCGCTTCAATCCCTTCTGAAGGGCGTGCGCGTCTCGAGGTAGAGCGCATCCTGCGCGATACCGGCCCGCTCGCGCCCGAGATAGTCGGCGACCGCGCGGCGAAAGCCCGGATCGACGATGTAGTGCGCAGACCATGTCTGCACCGGCGCATACCCGCGAGCGAGCTTGTGCCCGCCCTGCGCACCGGCTTCCACGCGGTCCAGCCCGAGTTCGATCGCGGCATCGATCGCCTGATAATAGCACAACTCGAAATGCAGGAAGGGCTTGTCGACCAGCGCGCCCCAGTACCTGCCGTAGAGGGCGTCGGCGCCGATGAAGTTCAGCGCGCCCGCGACCGGCCTGTCCTCCATGAAGGCGAGAACCAGCAGCACGTCGTCCCCCAGTCGCTCTCCCAGCAGGTCGAAGGCGTCGCGCGTCAGGTATGGCGAGCCCCATTTGCGTGCGCCGGTATCCTGATAGAACCGCCAGAAGGCGTCCCAGTGCGCAGGTTCGATCCTGCTTCCTCTCAATCGCCGGATGTCCACGCCGTCCTGCGCTCTCGCGCGCTCCTTGCGCAGGTCCTTGCGCTTGCGCGACGACAGCGCGCCGAGGAAACCGTCGAACGTTGCGTAGCCATCGTTCCGCCAGTGGAACTGGATGTCGCTGCGCAGCAGCCAGCCTGCTTCCTCGAAGTGTCGGAGCTGGCCGGGCTCGACAAAGGTTGCGTGCGCCGACGACAGTCCGCTCTCGCGACACAGGCTCTCCGCCGTCGCCAGCAGGTGCGATGCGAACTTCGTCTCCCTTGTCAGGATCCGCGGGCCGGTCGCGGGAGTGAAGGGCGCCGCGATCTGGAGCTTGGGATAATATGCCCCGCCCGCCCGGTGCAGTGCATCGGCCCAGGCATGGTCGAAGACATATTCGCCCTGGCTGTGAAATTTCACATATGCCGGAAGCGCGGCGACGAGATGCCCCTGCGCGTCCTCGATCGCTATAGGTGCCGGGTCCCAGCCGGTTCCCTCGCCGACGCTTCCGGAATCCTCCAGCGCCGACAGGAAGGCATGGCGCATGAAGGGATTTCCGCCACCGGTCAGCGCATCCCATTGCCCGGCATCGAAATCACCGATCCGTCCGCCCGCGCGGGCGAGATACTCGCCTTCGCTCATGCGGGATCGCTCATCGAATGGCAGGCCCCTCGACGATGGCGGCGTCGGCATGTGCTTCGGCGCGCTCCAGATGTTCGGCGCTCGCAATGGTCCAGGTAACGAGCGGCAGGCCGCGCCGTCTCTGCGAGGCGGGAAACCGGCCTGGTAGGTCGCGGATGTCGTAGCACAGGAAGTCGGGCCTCGCATGCCACAGCGCCAGCCGCCTGCGGATCATGCCTGGCAACGCCTTGTCCTCGCCCTCGGTGTACGAAAGCCCGCGCACCGTGTGAGGCGAGTGCGTCGCGAACCAGCGCGAGACACGCGGATCGAAGCTCATCACGCCGTGCGGGCCGCGATAGCCTTCGAGCACGCGCCGCACTGCAAGGCACAAGGGGCCGACGCGCAGATCGCGCTTCGATTTTATCTCGATCAGGACCGGCACCCTGCCCCCGATGAGGTCGAGCACGGCGCGCAAGGTCGGAACGGTCTCCCCGGTACCGCCCAGTGCCAGCTTGCCCAGCGCCTCGGCGCTCTGCTTCATGACCGGCCCGTACGCGCCGGTCAGCCGCTCTAGATCCCAGTCGTGGAAGACCATAGCGTGACCGTCGCTCGACCGCTGGATGTCGAGTTCGATGCCGTACCCGCGATCCACCGCCGCGCCGAACGCCGCGAGCGAGTTCTCGGGCACGCCGGGACCGAACAGTCCGCGATGCGCATAATCCGCCTCGCCGATCCACGATACCTTTGCGGGATCGGGCGCCGGCGCGCGCCAGCGGTCAATCGGGGCGAACAGCGGCAATCGCGTCCACCTCTACCGCGGCACCGAGCGGGAGGACCGGAACGCCCACCGCGCTGCGTGCATGCCGCCCGGCTTCGCCGAGCACCGCCGCCATCAGTTCCGAGGCCCCGTTGGCGACCTTCGGCTGGTCCGTGAAAGCGGGCGTCGAATTCACGAAAGCGCCGAGCTTCACGATTCGCTCGATCCGCCCGAGCGAGCCGAGCGCGGCCTTGAGTTGCGCAAGGATCATGATCCCGCAGGCCTGCGCCGCCTCGATCCCGCGGTCGAGCGAGACATCCTCGCCCAGCCGGCCGGTGACGAGTGCACCGTCCACGAAGGGTAGCTGGCCAGAAACGTGCGCGAAACCACCGGACACGACGACGGGTACGTACGCCGCAACAGGCGCGGCCGGCTCGGGCAGGACGAGGCCCAGTTCGTGCAGCCGCTTCTCGATTTCGTCGTCATTCATGATCTTGGGATTCCTTGCTGCCGGCGGCACCGGGTCCGTCTTCCTCAGCGTAGAGCCTGTCGAGCAGCCAGGGCAAGGCGCCCTGCCAGTCGTCGATGCGGGCGTGGGCATGGCCGGCCTTGTGCGCGCAATCGATGTGCGGCGCGAGCGAGGGTTCGGCGCACAGGTGGAGCCGCGAGACATGCGGCGTGACACTGGCGACCGAATCGTGGTGTTGCGCAAGGTCGTCGATGAAGATCGCGCGGCTCGGCCGGTACCTGTCGAGAATCGCCCGGAGCGCAGGCCCCTTCGGCCCCTGGTTAGTGAACACTTCGAGATCGATGCCGTGATCGGCAAGCTGGCGCACGCGCGATTCCTGCCGGTGATCCTTCAGGTTCGTCAGCACCACGACGTCGGCGTGCTCGCCGAGCTTGCCGATGGCCTCGACCGCGCCCTCGACCGGCTCCTGCCGGTGCATCTCGTTGTCGAAGAAAAGGTTCAGCAGGCGCCAGATGTCTTCCTGTGCCAGCGGCTGCCCGGTTTCCTGCCACTTGATCGCACTGGCGAAATCGCCGCCCGCCATGTCGAAATCGACGCCGTGCTCCTCGCCCAGCCAGTCGCGGAAGTGCGAGACCATGTAGAGCAGGACCTCGTCGCAGTCCGATATCACGAGGGGCCGGCTCATGCCGCCAGCCTTTCGCGCGCGGCGGCAAGGTCCTCGGGCTCGACGCCGAGCGCGCCTGCCGCCGCGACGAGGTCGGGCTCGTGCGCGCAAAGGAAGTCGAGCACGGCGCACAACAGCGCCGGATCGCCGAGCCTTTCGCGAAGATCGCCGGGCGTGAGGCCGGTGAGCGCCAGCAGCCGCATGCGCCGGTCCTCGTCGCCCAGCACCCAGCCGAGCGCATTGAGGGCAAGCGCCTGCGGGTCGATCGCGGGGGAAGGATTGTCTCTGATAATTGTCAGCCTCGCATGCAGCGAATAGAGCGGTCGAAGCCCAAGATGGGATGGACGCGGCGAATGGCAAAGCGAATCCTCGTTGTCGAGGACAACGATCTGAACCGGAAGCTCTTCTGCGACGTGCTGAAGAGCCAGGGTTTCGCCGTCGAGCCGGTGGCCGACGGCCTCGAAGCGCTCGCCAAGGCGCGCGAATTCGTCCCCAACCTGATGATCATGGACATCCAGCTTCCCAATGTCTCCGGCCTCGACCTGATCGAGGCGGCCAAAGCGGACAAGGATCTTCGCGCCATTCCCGTGCTTGCCGTCACCGCCTATGCCGGCAAGGGCGACGAGGAGCGGATCCGCGACGCGGGTGCGGACAGTTACCTTGCCAAGCCTGTCTCGATCACGCCGTTCATGAACGCGGTAAAGGCCCTGCTATAGCTTGACAGTCCGACCACCCGCCGCTTTTGCGCCGCATTCGGCGGCAAAACAGCCGTAACCGCTTCTGGAGCCCAAGACATGGACCGCGCCGAAACCGCAAACCGGATCGCCAGCCTGATCGAACCCTTCAACAAGAAGGGCGTCACGATCACCGACGACACGACCTTCGCGGGCGACCTCGAATTCGACAGCCTTACCGTAATGGACTTCGTGGCGGCGATCGAGGACGAGTTCGACATCATCATCAGCATGAACCAGCAGGCCGAGATCGAAACCTACGGGCAACTGGTCGACGCGGTCGTCCGTTTGCGATCCGAACAGTCCTGAGACGAGAGGCGACAGACCCGATGACCGAAGCCGTCAGCCAGCCGGATCGCCCACAGCAATTCGAAGGCGGGGAACGCGACCTGTTCTCCAAGTTCGACGAGCTCATCCAGATGCGCGAGGGCTTGCTCGCCTCGGGCATGGAGGATCCGTTCGGCCTGGTGATGGAGCGTGTGCTTTCGCCCACCGTCGCCGTCTGCAACGGGCGCGAGACCATCCTGCTCGGCACCTACAACTACATGGGGATGACCTTCGACCCGGAAGTGATCGATGCCGGCCGTACCGCGCTCACCGACTTCGGATCGGGCACGACCGGCAGCCGCGTGCTCAACGGGACCTATCAGGGGCACAAGGAAGTCGAACAGGCGCTGTGCGAATTCTACGGCATGGACCATGCGATGGTTTTCTCGACCGGGTACCAGGCCAACCTCGGCATCATCAGCACGATCGCGGGCAAGGGCGACTACATCGTGCTCGACATCGACAGCCACGCCTCGATCTGGGACGGCTGCAAGATGGGCGACGCCGAAGTCGTGCCCTTTCGCCACAATGACATCGAGGCAATGGAAAAGCGCCTGCGCCGCATTCCCGAAGGTGCGGGCAAGCTGGTGATCCTCGAAGGCGTCTACTCGATGCTCGGCGATGTCGCGCCACTGAAGGAAATGATCGCGGTCGCAAGGGCGAACGGCGCGATGATCCTAGTCGACGAGGCGCACTCGATGGGCTTCATCGGCCCGAACGGGCGCGGCGTGGCCGAGGAGCAGGGCGTGCTCGACGATGTCGACTTCGTGATCGGCACCTTTTCGAAGAGCGTCGGCACGGTCGGCGGATTCTGCGTTTCGAACCATCCCAAGTTCGAGATCATGCGACTTGTCTGCCGTCCCTACGTATTCACTGCCAGCTTGCCGCCCAGCGTCGTCGCCACCGCTGCCACCTCGATCCGCAAGCTGATGGAGGCAGGCGACAAGCGCGAGCATCTCTGGTCCAATTCGCGCAAGCTGCACAAGGGCCTCAAGGACTTGGGCTTCAGGCTCGGGACCGACGAACCGCAGAGCGCGATCATTTCGGTCATCATGCCCGACCTCGAAAAGGGTGCCGCGATGTGGGAGGCCCTCCTTCACGAGGGGCTCTACGTGAACCTCGCAAGGCCTCCGGCGACGCCCGCCAACATGACCCTGCTGCGCTGCTCGCTGTGCGCCGAGCATTCCGAGGAGCAGGTCGACACCATTGTCGGCATGTTCGAGCGGGCCGGGCGCGCGACGGGCATCATCTGACGGAGCCGCAGGGTGACGCGCGGCATCCGCATCGCGATCCTTGCCATCGCCCTGGTGGCGGTGCTTGTCTTCGTCGCCATGCGCAATCGCGATGCACCCCCGCCGGCGACGGTCGGCATGACCGATGAACCCTGCGCGGCCGAGGGCGGGCCCGTAACCGGCCAGCCGATCGACGACTGGGCGGGCCGTTGCGCCTACCGCGCCGCCAATGCCGAAGTGATCGCCAGCGGCAAACGACCGCAAGTCGCCATGATCGGCGATTCGCTAACCGCGTTCTGGGACCTGCCGCTCGTCGACGCGGTCAACCGCGGGATCGGCGGCCAGACCTCCGACCAGGTGCTGCTGCGGTTCTCGCAGGACGTCGTGGCACTCCGGCCGGAGGTCGTCCACATCCTCGTCGGAACGAACGACATCGCCGGGAACACCGGCCCGCTCGCCATCGACAGCTACATCGCGAACGTCGGCGCGATGGTCGACCAGGCGCGGGCAAACGGGATCGAGGTGGTGCTCGCGACGATGCCGCCGGCGAGCCGCTTTCCGTGGAAGCCGGGTGTCTCGCCCGAACCCTGGCTGTCGCGGGTCAATGCAAGGCTCGTCGAAATGGCGCGCGAGAGGAACCTCGTCCTCGCCGACTACAACGCGGTTCTGAAAGGCGGTGAGGCGGGATTCCGCGAGGAGCTGTTCGACGACGGCGCACATCCCAACGAGGCCGGCTACGCGGCCATGGAGCCGGTGCTTCGCGACGCCATCGCCGAGGCGCTCGCGCGCGCCGGAGAGCGTTAGGGCACGGGGCTCAGCGCTTGACGCTGACTGCGGCGTCGCACTTGTCGCTGCTTTCCTCCGCGCCGCCGCCCAGGAATGCGAGCGCGACGAAGCCGCCCACCAGCAGAACGCCGAACAGCGCGGTGACCTTGCCTAGGTGCTGGTCGATCACTGCCTTGATGGGCGCGCCGAACAGCCGAAACAGGATGCCTACGCCCATGAACATGATCGAGCGTCCGACGATGCTCGCCAGGATGAAAGGCACGATCGCCATCTCGATGAAGCCCGCCGTTATCGTCAGCAGTTTGAACGGAACCGGCGTCGTCCCGGCGAGCAGGATGACCTCGACATCGTATTCGCGCAGGTAGCACGCGGCCTTGGGAAAGCTTTCGGCAAGGCCCAGCGCGCCGAGCAGCGCGACGCCCACCGATTCGTACAGGAAATACCCGATCGCGTAACCGAACAGTCCGCCCATCACCGATGCCGCGGTACAGATGGCGGCGAACCGGATCGCCTTCTTCGGCTCGGCAAGGCACATGAGACCGAGGAGCGGGTGCGGCGGGATCGGGAAGAAGCTCGCTTCCATGAACGAGAACGCGGCAAGCCACCATTCGGCATGCGGGTGCGCCGCCTTGGCCATGGTCCAGTCGTAAAGCCGGCGCAGCATCGTATCGCGTCCCCTTGCAAGAGCGGGCTGCCTAGACGCGCGTGGAACACGCGACAAGCGATAACCTATTTGGTTCTTTATCCTTGACATCGTCACGCTGTTTCGGTACATAGAGGGTGATTAGGTAGTTTACAAACCCAGCTATTCACGATATATGTGTTCCATCAACGGAGCACTTCACCATGTCGGTTCTTTCCCAGCCTCATTTCCATGACGAAGCCAAGGCATTCGAGTACCTTGAAGGCATCGTTTGGGCCGATGGCGTCACCTGCCCGCACTGCGGCGCGGTTGATGGTCGCGTGTATGACCTGTCGGGAGTTCGCGGCAAGCCGAGCAAGAAGAACCCGGAAGGCGCGATCCGCTACGGCCTCAAGAAGTGTGGCGAGTGCCGCAAGCAGTTCACCGTCAAGGTGGGCACGGTTTTCGAGCATGCGCGCATCCCGCTCCACAAGATGCTCCAGGCCGTTCACCTGATCGTGTCGAGCAAGAAGGGTATCAGCGCCCATCAGCTGCACCGCGTTCTGGAAATCCAGTACAAGAGCGCGTGGTTCCTGCATCACCGCATCCAGGAAGCCATGCGTGAAGGCTCGCTGGCCCCGTTCGGTTCGCCCGGTGGCCGGGTTGAAGCCGACGAAACCTACATCGGCCAGAAGAAGGGCGTCGAAAAGCAACGCGGTGGCTGGCGGCATAAGCATTGCGTCGTCTCGCTCGTCGATCGCGAGACTGGCGTCGTACGTTCCTTCCATGCCAAGGGCGTGAGCAAGTCAGAGGTAGCGCAGATCGTATCCGACAACGTGAAGCGTGAGGCGATCCTGACGACCGACGAGGCCCACCTGTATAAGCGTGTCGGTCGCGAGTTTGCCGGTCACGATAGCGTACTGCACGGCGGCGGTGAGTACGTACGTGGCGACGTTCACACGAACACGATTGAGGGCTTCTTCTCGATCTTCAAGCGCGGCATGCGCGGCGTCTACCAGCACTGCTCCGAAAAGCACCTGCACCGATACCTTGCTGAGTTCGACTTCCGTTACACGCACCGCGAAGCAAACGGCGTCAACGATACGGCCCGCGCCACCCGTGCGATGCAGGGCATCGTTGGCAAGCGCCTGACCTACGCAAGGCCTGACATCTCAGTCTGACGATCGCCCTCCGGTCGGGCGGACCCGCTCACGGTGGCGGGCCAATCCGCACCGGAAAACGAAGAGTTGACCTCAGCCGATTACAAAAAGGACGGATTGGTAATTGCGGATTTCTCCCGTTTTTTCCCTTTCTCTCCCGCTATGGTGCCGAACGAATTACATTAGCGCGCCCAATATGGGAGATAGCGAGCATACCGCTTCCCCTGATCCTCATTTTCCGGAACGATTTTTTTGGCTTCGATAGAATCGCGGATAACGTTGGATATCTGAGGATATTGCCTCTTCGAAAGACCAAACCGTTCCCGCAGAGATGAATTGCTCATTGCCTCGCCGCCCTCATACTTGAGGCAAGCATGCTGATAACACGCTCGAACCCGCTCCTCGGGCGTGAGCTTGGCAAATGGCCGGTCCTTGAAAACCGTCACAATCGTAGACCCTTCGACGGGTTGAATTAAAGGAGGCGGCAGGGCCATTCTTTCGATTGCCCGGACGGCGCGATCCACTCCGCTTCCACGAAGCTCGCAAAGTCCAGCTTTCCTCATCAAGCCAGCAAAGCTAGGATTTCTCGATCTTGAAGGGCTATCGATAAATCTGTCCGCTTCAATCAACGGCACCCCAGGATTGATTATTCGAACTCGGTCCGAATAGACCTCAAAAGTCGGACGCTCCCCCTGTTTAGTGAAATCCTGATGCACAATGGCGTTTGCAGCAAACTCTCGGATGGTTTCTTCTGGAATGGCGTAATGATTGCGCCTCTTTCCGCCCTCAAAATACTCTCCCAGCGTAAGGCGGGACATCATTACCTTGAGCAAATTTTCAAAGACTACAGCATATCCCCGCTTCCCCTCTATATCATCCGCTGCGTGACCTTTATCAGCCCCGTCGAACGAAATAACTCTTGCGCCCCTTGAGCGAAGGGCGGAAAACTCATTAAGATCGCTAGCGCAAGAAATGGCCAATAGAGACTTGATATCGTATCGCCCCTGAAGATTTATCTTTATCAAGCCCTCTGATTCTAATTTAGTAATTCGCGCCTCTTTCGACGATGTTCTGACACCAAGCACATTAAGAAGCTTTGTATAGTCATATTTTTCATCCAGGTTTTCGAGAGTCGCATTCGGCTCTATGATTGACTCCTCAAAGGAAAACCGGGAAGTTATTTGCCAAATTGATCGTTCTAATTCAGGATGGTCGGACAGTCTCTGTTGCGCCGTTCCGACCCGTACGTATGCTTGCCCTTTAAAGCGCACCGGCCGTTCATAGGGCGGACGAATACAGAGTAATTCGACACGCATTCCTTCATATTCAACTGTCTCTACATGAAGCGTCGGACTTGGGTCTAACTCCCGAGACAGCCAAAATAAAAACGGAGAATTCCCCTTCTTCTTTTTCCTAACATCAACATTGGTCCCGACGACTTTATGCGTTTCGTCCTCTATGCCCCAAACGAGATAGGCATCATCTTTCTCGTTCAAGATTGCAGCGTTACACAACGCAGATATGTATTTCCCGATGCCTTCTTCATTCTCATAGTTGTGTTTAAATTCAACCCAGTCGGTCTCATGCGGAAGGGACCGGAGGTTCTCGACCAATGAAGCTGCATCATCGATTTTTATGTTCACGCAGTTTCCCCTGCCAGATTCGGCTTCGACTGGCGAGAGTTACAATAAGAGTCTATTGTGCGGCAAATGGACCGAGATAACAGAACCCAGATTGATAAGTTCAAGGACGCCGCGCGCGACCTCGAATGCGACGACGATGATGAACATTTCAGAGAGCGGCTGAAACGGGTGGTCAAACCCACAAAAAGCGAAACCCCGGTCGCGCCCTCGAAAGGTCCGCGCCGGGGTCGCTGAGGGCGCTACCCTCAACATCGGTGATGCGCACATATGCAAAATGAGGCCAAAAGTCAAGGGGGCGAGAAGCCTCGCGCTGCCCTGTATATCGATGGGTTCAACCTATATCACCCTATCCACAGGATGGGCGCAGTTTGGAACCACCTCAAGTGGGCCAATCTTTGGAAACTCGGTGAAAACCTGGCTCAAAAACAGGGTCAACGCCTAGTCAAGGTGCTGTTTTGCACTGCGGTCCCGAGCACTCGGCAGGACCCGGGAAAGCGTCAACGCCACTAACGCTTCAATGATGCGCAGCGCGCTTGTGGGGTGGAAATCATCAATGGCCACTATGTGCCCGAAAACATCGAGGAAAACGGTATCGCGACAGGTCAAACCAAATGGACGGAAAAGCAAACCGACATTAACGTCGCGCTTGAACTGATCCTTGACGGCTTGAACGATGTTTATGACGTGGCTCTACTTTTAAGTGCGGACACCGACCAAGTAGCCACAGCTCGTGTATTTTCTCAATCTCTGCACCCGAAGGGCAAGATGCTTGTGGGAGTTGCTCCTCCAGACCGCTCCGCCCCTTCTGGCTACAGCAAGTACGGCGTCAAATCGGTCAGCCTGACCCAGCAAGATATTGAACGCTGCGTGATAAATGATCGGTTGACCCTGAATGGCGTGCCGGTTTTACGCCCCACTGAGTATGATCCGCCAAAAAATTGGATGCACCCGGACGATCGGCCTAGGGGAAAGCCACCCCGTCCACCCAAGAAAGGCTCATGGTCAAAGCCTATCAGAAGCTAACCCCTCTGTCCTACAGCGCACCGGATCGGTTATCCCGTCCGGCGATGCGCAACCCCGATCTTCTTGAGCTGGAATTCACCGTCATCGCCTTCTTGATGGCGGTTTCCCTAGGTTATCCAGCGGTGCGCTGGCTGTTCGCTGTCGTGGCGGGTTTGTAAACTACCTAATCGCCACATAGAGGGAACATCGCGATGGACCGATTCGAAACGGCCGGCAAGCGACCCCCGATCCACTCCAGCAAACGGACCAGCAGCTTATGGCGGACGACGAGACGTCCGGCAGCCGTCCCCGTGCGACTGGCAGGAAGCATTCCTGTCCGAGCTTGCAGCAACCTCGAACATCACGGCTTCGGCAAAGCGCGCGGGCGTCAGCACGTCGAGAGCATACGATGCCAAGCGCAGGGACCCCGCGTTCTATCGCAAGTGGCAGCAGGCGCTGATCGAAGGCTACGACCACCTCGAGATGGACCTCCTCCATCGCCTGCGGACCGGTGAGATCAAGCCACCTTCCGGTGCGAAGAAGGGTGTCAGGACCTACGATAACGCCACCGCCTTCCGCCTGCTTTCGGCACACCGCGAGGCCGTGGCGCGCGAGCGCGCAATTCGCGACGACGAGGACGCCGAAGCCGTGCTCGCCTCGATCGACGCCAAGCTCGACCGGATGCGCGAACGCGCCTTGAAGGCCGCGGAAGCTGCGAATGAGGCGTAGCAAGCGCCTGCAGTTCCTCCTCGACCTGCCGCAGGACGAACGACTGGCGGCGCTCCGCAACCTCGACGAGGCCGAGCGGACGGCCTTCGCCTGGCACTGGCGATTGTGGGCGCGCGAGCCGCAAGTCGCGCCGGGCGGCGACTGGCGGACCTGGCTCATCCTTGCGGGCAGGGGCTTCGGCAAGACTCGCGCCGGATCGGAATGGATCCGCGAAATCGCGACGACCGATCCCGAAGCGCACATCGCCCTGGTCGGAGCCTCGCTCGGCGAAGCGCGCGCGGTGATGGTGGAAGGCGAAAGCGGAATCCTGGGCACGACGCCGCCGCGCCGCCGACCGAAGTTCGAACCTTCGCTGCGACGCCTGAGCTGGCCCAACGGCGCGCAGGCAACGCTCTATTCGGCAGGCGAGCCCGAATCGCTGCGCGGTCCGCAGCACAGCCATGCCTGGTGCGACGAAATCGCCAAGTGGGAGCAGGCGGGCGACCGCGCGCAGGCGGCGTGGGATAACCTGCTGCTCGGCCTGCGCCTCGGCGAATGCCCGCGACTGCTGGCAACGACCACGCCCCGCGCAGTTCCGCTGCTTCGCCGCCTGCTGGCCGAGGAAGGCGACGGACTGGCGGTGACGCGGGGCCGGACCGAGGACAACGCCGACAACCTGCCAGGCCGGTTCCTGAGGGACATGCGCCGTACCTTCGGCAAGTCGCAACTGGCGCGGCAGGAGCTCGACGGCGAACTCGTCGCCGACATACCGGGTGCGCTGTGGAGCCGCGAGACGATTGAGCGATGCCGCAGCGATGCGCCGCCCGCCGATTGCGCAAGGATTGTCGTCGGCGTCGATCCGCCGGCCTCGGCGAACGGCGACGCATGCGGCATCGTCGTCGCGGCGCTGGGCGGCGACGGCCTGGGGCACGTTCTCGCCGATGCATCGGTTGCAAGGCCCAGCCCCGAAAGATGGGCGCGGGCGGTCGCGAACGCCGCAGCCGAATGGCGCGCCGACCGCGTCGTCGCAGAAGCGAACCAGGGCGGCGCGATGGTCGAAAGCGTCCTGCGCGCCGCGGATATCTCGTTGCCGGTCAAACTCGTGCACGCCACTCGTGGCAAGGCTGCGCGCGCCGAACCGGTCGCGGCACTCTACGAGGTCGGACGTGTCCGGCATGCCGGACACTTCCCGCAGCTCGAAGACGAGTTGTGCGGCCTGATGGCGGGGGGCGGGTACGAGGGGCCGGGCCGCTCCCCGGACAGGGCAGACGCGCTTGTCTGGGCGCTGTCCGAACTCATGCTCAACCGTCCCGCCCGCCCGCGCGTGTGGGTGGGCTGAAGACCCCGGGAACCGAAACCGAAACGAACCGGACCGGACCGTTCCGAAACCCAAGCGAAAGGCAAACGATGTCCTTCCTTCAAACGCTTGCCGCCGCCTTCAAGGGCGGGGGCGACCGCGTGCCGCTGGCGCGCAGCTTCAATTCGCCCTGGGCTTTCGCCGATACAGGAGCGCCGCGCGTCCCGTTCGAGTACCGCGGATCGGTCGGGCGCGCCTACATCGACAACCCGGTGGCCCAGCGGGCCGTTCGCCTCGTCGCCGAAGGTATCGGCGGAGCGCCGCTTCTCGAGACCGATCCCGACCTCGCCCGGCTGGTCGCGACGACGAGCGCCGGACAGTCGCTCCTCGAAACCCTGGCCTCCCACCTGCTGCTGCACGGCAACGGGTACGTGCAGATCATGAAGGATGCCAGGGGCCGCCCGGTCGAACTGTTCGCGCTGCGGCCCGAGCGGATGAGCGTGATAGCCGGATCCGACGGCTGGCCCACCGCCTATGCCTACCGGGTAGGGGAGCAGTCGCTGACCATCCCCGTCCTCGACGAGGACGCCTCGCCCAACGTCATTCATATCCGCCATTTCCATCCGACCGACGACCATTACGGCGCCGGGTGCCTCGCGGCGGCCGAGCAGGCGGTCGCCACGCACAATGCAGCCGCTGTGTGGAACCGGTCGCTGCTCGAAAACGCGGCGCGGCCCTCGGGCGCGCTGGTCTACGAGGCGGGCGATACGGCGACGCTTACCCCCGACCAGTTCGACCGGCTCAAGGCCGAACTTGCCCGCGCCTTCTCGGGCGAGAACAACGCCGGCCGCCCGATGCTGCTCGAGGGCGGTCTCAAGTGGCAGTCGATGTCGATGACGCCAGCCGACATGGACTTTGCGACGCTCAAGGCAGCGGCGGCGCGGGACATCGCCCTTGCCTTCGGAGTGCCGCCGATGCTGCTCGGTCTGCCGGGCGATTCGACCTACTCGAACTACCGCGAGGCAAACCGCGCCTTGTGGCGGCTTACGCTCCTGCCGCTCTCGGCCAAGCTTTTCGCCGCGCTGCTCGAGGGACTGGAGCCCTGGTACCCCGATGCAAGGCTCGCGATCGATCTCGACCGCGTGCCCGCCCTTGCCGAGGACCGCGAGCGGCTCTGGGCCCAGGTCACCGACGCCGACTTCCTTACCGACGCCGAAAAGCGAGCGCTGCTGGGCCTGCCCGAAGCGCCGGCCGAACAGGAGAACAATTCATGAACAGTGAGGAAATGCTGGCGCAACTCGTTTCGCAGGCGGCCATCGACGGGACCGACCTCGTCACCTTGCGCGCGATAGTCGAGGAAGCCAGCGAGCTTGGCGCGCAGCGCATGCTCGCGCACCTCGGCCTGGACGACGAGACCGCGCAGGACGATCTCGTCGAACTGCGCGAGCTGCTCAGGGCCTGGCGCGACGCGAAGGCCAGTGCCTGGCGCGCCGCGATCGACTGGACGGTGCGCGCCATGCTGGCGCTGCTGCTCATCGGGATCGCCGTGCGCATCGGCGCGACGGAGCTGTTGCGATGAGCCTGCGCTTCGCCGGCTATGCCGCGCTTTTCGGCAAGCGCGACGCCGGGCGCGACATGATCCGCAAAGGTGCCTTTGCCAGGACCCTCGCCGGGCGGCGCGACCCGATCCCGCTCTACTGGCAGCACCGCCCCGATCTGCGCATCGGCTGGATTGTGAGCGCGAGCGAGGACGCGCGCGGCCTGCGTGTGGTCGCCTCGATCGACAATCCCGACGGTGCCGCCGGGATCGCCGTCCGGCGCGGGCGGATGACCGGTCTCAGCTTCGGATACCGGACCTTGGAAAGCCGCCAGACGCCCGAGGGGCGCGAATTGCTCGACGTCGAGCTGTTCGAGGTCAGCCTCGTCTCCCGCCCCATGCAGCACGGCGCGCGCGTGCACCTCGTCTCCTGAATCCCGCCCGGTCGCGCCGGTCACGGAACGGCCAGAACAACCCCCGAAAGGTGAATGCCCAATGGAAATGAATACTCCGCCCGAGGCGCTCGACGCGTCCTTCGATCTCGTCGCGAGGCAGGATGCCACCGACCAGGCCGTCGAGGCGCTGCGAACCGACGTCGACGACGTCAAATCGCGGCTCGATCGCGTCTCGCGAGCCGCTGCTCGGCCCGTACTCGAGGGCGCGGCTCCCGCCAGCCCCGAGCTCAAGGGCTTCGTCGACGGCTACCTGCGCATGGGCCGCGAGGCCGAACTGAAGTCGATCTCCGGAGCTGTACCGGGCGACGGGGGCTATGCCGTCCCGCGCGAGATCGATGCGATGATCTCCTCGCGCCTCAGGAACATCAGCCCGATCCGTTCGATCGCCCAGGTCGTCCAGACCGGCAGCGCCGGCTATCGCAAGCTCGTGACCACCGGCGGCACCTCGTCCGGCTGGGTCAGCGAAACCGCCGGTCGTCCCGAAACCGATACGCCGAGCTTCGTCGAAGTCGCGCCGCCTTCGGGTGAGCTCTACGCCAATCCGGCGGCGAGCCAGGCGATGCTCGAGGATGCAGCCTTCGACCTTGAGGCATGGCTGGCCGACGAGATCGCGATGGAATTCGCGCGGGCCGAGGGTGCGGCTTTCGTCGGCGGCACCGGCGTCAACCAGCCCAGGGGTTTCCTCGGCGCGCCGACCAGCGCGGCGGGCGACAGCATCCGCCCGTTCGCAACGCTGCAGTACGTCGGCAGCGGCAACGCTTCCGGCTTCGACACGTCTCCCGAGCTTCGCCTCATCGACCTCGTCCATTCGCTCAAGGCCGGGCATCGCCAGGGCGCGAGCTGGGTGATGAACTCGACCACTCTCGCAGAAGTGCGCAAGCTGAAGGCAGCCGACGGCTCGTTCCTCTGGCAGCCCGGACTTATGGAAGGCCAGCCCAACCGCCTGCTCGGCTACCCGGTGGTCGAGGCCGAGGACATGCCCGACATCGCCGCCGACGCCTTCCCGATCGCCTTCGGAAACTTCCGCGCCGGCTACCTGATCGCAGAGCGCAGCGCGACCGCGATCCTGCGCGATCCGTTCACCAACAAGCCGTTCGTCCACTTCTACGCGACGAAGCGGATCGGCGGCCAGGTGCTCGACAGCGATGCGATCAAGCTGATGAAGATCGAGGCCTGATCCGCCGGACAGCCTCTTTCCGATAGCCGGGCAGGCCCTCTCCCTGTCCGGTTCGCACCCGCGCCGCCGATGCTCCCCCAAGGCGGCGCGGGTGCCCCTTCTCGAAACCCGAATCAACGGAGGCCGCCGCCATGAAGCGGGCTATCGTCACGCCTGCCGAGGTCTCGCCCTCGGCCCTCGCCGAACTCAAGCAATGGCTCGGCATCACCACGGCGCACGACGATGCGCCCCTGGCAGACCTCGTTCGCACCAGCCTGGAAACCTGCGAGGCCTTCGTCGGTGCCTTGCCGCTCGAGTGCAAATGCGAGGAAATGCTGCCCGTCGGCATCGACTGGCAGACGCTTTCGACCCGCCCGGTCGAGGCAATCACACAGGTAGACGGCCTGACCGCGAGCGGCGACAGGTTCGCCCTGCCGGTCGAGGCCTATGCCGTCGATCTCGATGCCGAGGGAAGCGGTCGCATCCTCGTCATCACGCCGGGCGCGGCGACGCGCATCGCGGTGCGCTTCACCGCCGGTCTAGCCGCCGAATGGGATGCGCTGCCGCCAAAGCTGCGCCACGGCGTCGTCCGCCTTGCCGCGCACCAGCATCGCGAGCGGGAGAGTGCTGGTTCGGCGCCATTGCCGCCCGCTTCGGTCGCAGCGCTCTGGCGCCCGTTCCGCCGGATGCGCCTCTCATGATCGAGGCCGAACCACGGGAAGGTCCGGCGGCCTTCGCGAACCGGCTTGCCCGAAAGGCGCATGCCCTCGCCGTCGCGCGCGGCGAACGGAAGGCACGGCAGCGCCGAGACGATCCATCCCGCTGGCGGCGCGCGACGCTCCTCTGGCCCCTCTTCACGAAAGGATGACCCGGTCCATGGAAGTACCCTTCCGCGCCGCGCTGCTCGGCTGGCTCGCGGCCGACCCGCTACTGGCAACCGAGCTCAACGCGATCGTCGAGGAAGCGCCCTCGCGTACCGCACTCCCCTGGCTTGCCATCGCGACCAGCGCCAGTGCCGAATGGGGCTGCAAGGGCAACGAGGGCCGCGAGGTGCGCATCGCACTCGAACTGCATTGCCGCGGCGACAGGGCCGACAGTGCCGCGGACCTCGTCGCCCGGATCGAGGAGCGCGTCGCCTCGATCCCTCGCTATCAGCCGGGATTCACCGTCGTGACTGCCCGCTTCCTGCGCGCCCGCGCCGAGCAGCGCGGCGAGAGCCGCCGCGCGATCCTAATCGAATACCGCTTCCGCCTGCTGGCGGACTGATCCACTTCATCACGGAGAATGCCATGACCGCCCAGAAAGGCAGCGCTTTCCTGCTCAAGATTTCGGACGGGGCAGAGACCCCGGCCTTCGAAACCGTCGCGGGACTGCGCACGACGCAGATGTCGATTACCGGCGACACCGTCGTCGTCACCAGCAAGGACAGCGGCGGCTGGCGCGAACTGCTTTCGGGCGCGGGCGTTCGCTCGGTTTCGGTAAGTGCCGCCGGCATCTTCCTCGGCAGCGCTGCAGAGGGCCGGATTCGCGCCAACGCGATGGCGGGCATCCTCGACGATTACGAGCTCAGCTTCGAGGACGGCGAGAAACTTCGCGGCCGCTTCCTGATCCAACGACTGGACTACGCGGGCGACTTCAACGGCGAGCGCAACTACACCGTCCAGCTCGAAAGCTCGGGCGAGGTCGTGCCCGCATGAGCGAGCGCCCGGCCAACCGGCACCGCGGCGAAGCGACGCTGGTCGTCGCGGGACGCCCACATACCTTGCGCCCGACCTTTGCCGCGCTGGTCGCCGCCGAAGAGGAACTCGGCTCGCTTTTCGCGCTCGTCGAGCGCGCGGGCAAGGGCGGGTTGCGCCTTTCCGAGCTTGCCGCGCTGTTCTGGCATTGCCTTGCCGAGCGCGGGGAGATCACGCGCGAAGAGGTCGGTGCGGCCGTTATGGAAAGGGGTCTCGCCGGTTGCGCCCCCGCGCTTCGCGCCGTCCTTGCCCAGATCCTCCAGGGCGCGGGGTGAGCTCCGGCTTCGGAGCCGCCGCGATCGTGCTTGCCGGCATCGCGGCGCGGGCGCTGGGGTGGCTTCCTGACGAATTCTGGCAAGCGACACCGGCCGAACTCGCCGCCAGCCTGGGTCATTCCGCCACGTCTGCTGGCGGCCTCGGCCGCGACGACCTCGAACGATTGATGGAGAGCGAAAATGGATGAAGACGTCGAGAGCCTGCTCGTCGAAGTGAGAGCGAGCACCGAGGAATTCGCGCAGGATATCGCTACTATGCGAGGCTCCGTGGACGGCACGCTGGCTGACGGTTTCGCCCGTGCGGGCGACGTTCTCGAGCGCGGGCTGACAGGTGCGATCCGAAAGGGCAGCCTGGGCTTCGACGACCTCAAGCGCGTCGCCCTGAATGCACTGGACGAGATCGCGGCGCAGGCGTTGCACAGCCTGATACCCTCGGGCGGCGGCGGCCTGTTCGGCGGGCTTTTCGATGCGGGCGGGATCATCGGAGCGGCGCTCGGACTTCCGGGCCGCGCGACGGGGGGGGCGGTTTCTCCCGGGCGCGGTTACCTTGTAGGCGAGCGCGGACCCGAACTTTTCGTCCCCGCCTCGGCAGGCCGGGTCGAGAATTTCGGTATCGGGCAGCCCGGCCAGGGAGGCGGGCGCGACGTGCGCATCTCGATCAACGTCAATTCTCCGCGCGGTGCCGACGTGCCGCAGTCGCTGCAGCGCTCGGCCCGGCAGGTTGCCGCCGCCGTCCGCCGCGCGCTCGCCTGAACCGGGAGGAATTATCGATGGCGTTCTGGCTCGCCGATAAACGCGAGGGGCAGGTGACCGACTGGATCCAGCGCTTCGACCCGCGCTTCTGGACGGTGAACTTTCCGCGCCCGATGATGGCTTCGGTCGTCACCACCGCCCCCGACGCCTTGCGCGTGGAAGCGACGTTCCTTCGCAAGACCGACCTTGCGGGACTGATCTGGCAGAGCGAGGACACGCTCGACCACCCCCTCCTCGCTTACGCGACCGATCGCGATTATTCGCGCACGACGCTCTCGTTCCGCTGGCGTTCGGGCGGGATCATCCCGCTCGACGGGATCAACGGACCGACGCTGACGATCGAGGGCCGCGACGAGGCGAGGCAACCTCGCACCTGGTACGTCCGGCTGTGGAACTATGCCGAGGGTACGAACGAGGACGCGCGCATCGTGCTGCGCTTCTCCGACTTGCGCGGCGGTTTCACACTGCCCGACGATGCCGATCTCGTATGGCCCGGCAGTATCGACCGGATGTTCATATCGCTCGTCTCCCCCGATTACGAAGCCGGTGTGGAGGATGCTCTGCCCGGCCCTGTCGAAGGCTGGGTCGAACTGACCGGGATCGAATGCACCGGCCATCGCGCAATGCTGGAAATCGGAGACGTTGTCGTCCCTCCCCATGGCCTCGCGATGGCGACGGCCTTCGACGATTGCGGCACGCAGACCCCCGCGCGGCTGCTGCGAAGCGCTCGCCAGCTCGGCTATCGCGGCAGCGTCGTCCACTATGTCGGCATGAGCCATTATTTCCGGCTCGCACCATCCGCTGGCGAGTTCCTTGTCGGAGGGACCGGCGATCCCCTCTGCGGGCCGGCCCGTGCATGGCATGCTGGGTACTTTTCCGCATGCGCCGCGCTCGGCTTCTCGCCTATCGTCTCGCTTTCCTACGAAGTGCTCGCCCAGCATTGCCCCTCCGCCTGGCAGCAGCGCACGTTCGACGGCGAACCCGGCCGGACCGGATGGGACCCGCCGTCTGCCTTGCTGTCGCCTGCAAACGGCGCTGCCATGGCATGGCTGCAATCGGTTGCCGCCGAATTCGTCACCCTCGCCCGCGATGCCGGTGTTCCGGTTCGCTTTCAGGTGGGCGAGCCGTGGTGGTGGGTCCAGCCGGGCGGACGGATCTGCCTTTACGATGCCGCTGCCCGCGCCGCGTTCGGGGGCGACCCGCCCGATATCGAGGACATCCGGCAGCCGCTCGATGACGAGCAGGTCGCGCTCCTCGACGCCGCCGGCTCGCTGCTGGCGGCGTCCACCTCCGCTCTCGTGGAAGCGGCGCGTTCGGCCGTCGCGCCCGAGCCGCTTGAAAGCCTGCTGCTCATCTTCTCGCCGACGATCCTCGATCCGGAGATGCCCGAGGCCCGGCGCGCGAATGTCCCTGGCGGCTGGGCATACCCCGCTTTCGACCGCCTGCAGGTCGAGGATTACGACTGGCTGACGAGCGGCTCGGACGGATATCGCCGGTTAGCCTACACCCGCCTCGACGAGCATCTCGGCTATCCCCTTGCGGAACAGGACTATTTCGCAGGCTTCGTCCTGAAGCCCGAAGATCGCGACCTTTGGCGCAGGATCGACGCAGGTATCGACGAGGCGCTGAAACGCGATCCGCACGAGGTTTTCGTATGGGCGCTGCCGCAGGTTTCCCGCGACGGATACGTCCGCATCCCCGTGAACAAACCAGGTGACGACATGCAAGCTTTCGACGACGTCCGGTATCCCCTCGCACTCGGACGGGATGCGACGGTCATTCCCGAATTTTCGACCTCGGTTTCGGTAACCGCTTCGGGCTTCGAGCGCCGCAACAGCCTGTGGTCCGATGCCCGGCTGCGCTTCGATGTCGGCCCGGGCATCCGATCGGAAGCCGAACTCGGCGACCTCATCGAATTCTACCGGGCGAGAAGGGGCGCAGCACGGGGATTCCTGCTGCGCGATCCCACGGACTTCAGCTCCAGCGGCATGGTCGGTACGCCGACGATGCTCGACCAGCTTATCGGCCGCGGAGATGGCGCGACCACGGATTTCCCGCTTTCCAAGCGCTACGGCACCGCCGAAGCAGCCCAGCTTCGCCGGATCACGCGGCCTCGGGCCGAGAGCCTGCTGGTCAGTGTAAACGGCGTGCAGGAGGAAAACTTCGCGCTCGGAACGGGCGGGATCGTGATTTTCGACGTGCCGCCAGCGGAAGGCAGCGTCGTGCGGGCAGGCTTCATCTTCGACGTACCGGTTCGCTTTGCGGACGACCGCCTGGAAATTTCCGGAGCCGCTTTCGCCGCCGGCGAGGCGCCCAGCGTTCCTGTCGTCGAAATCCGGGAAGCGGCATGAGCCGGGTGTGGTTCCGCGAGGAACTTGAAACCGTGGCGTCGTTCTGGCGCGTGCTCCGCAAAGACGGCGTGACCGTCGGATTGACCACGCACGACCAGGATCTCTGGTTCGACGGCATCCGGCATCGCGCCGCTCCCGGCATGGTCCCGTCGGCAATTCGCCGCTCCGCCGACCTGGAACCCGACAGCGCCGACGTGATGGGGTCCCTCAGCCACGATTCGATCTCGGCCTCCGATCTTTCGGAGGGACGTTTCGACGGAGCGCGCGTCAAGATCGGCCTCGTCGACTGGGAGACCGGAGAGAAGGTGGTCCTCTATAGCGGCTCTCTCGGTTCGGTTTCGCAGCAGGAAGATTCGTTCTCCGCCGAACTCGTCTCGCGCAAGGCCGAATTGCGGATCGATCCCGTGCCCCGCACGGCGCCGACGTGCCGGGCGCACTTTTGCGCTCCCGGCTGCAACCTCAACGCCGCGCACTTCACGCACGAAGCGATCCTGATTGCGCTGAACGCTCCCGAGAACGCCGTTCAACTGGAGAGCCCTGTGTCTGAAGAAGCGCTCGTTGGCGGGACCTTGCGATGGTTCGACGGTCCCCATGCGGGAATGGAGATGCCTATCACCGGTCCGGCGCAGGGCGGAGGACTCATCCTTGCGGTTCCCATCGATGGCACGCTGCCATCCGGGCTGCGGGCCATCGTGCGCGAGGGATGCGACCGCCGGCTCGAAACATGCGCGTCGAGGTTCACCAACGCCGCGAACTTCCAGGGTGAGCCGCACCTTCCGGGCAACGACCTCATCTCCCGATATCCCCTGCCCCCATCGTGAGCGGCAATGCCCTGGCGGCGGCCGCCGGTAGTTTCGCCGGAGTTCCCTTTCGGCTCCACGGCCGGCGGGCCGAACACGGCCTAGACTGCATCGGCCTGCTTCATGCTTCCCTCGTCGCGATCGGCAAGCGACCCCGGCTCCCGAACGGCTACAGGCTCCGCGCGCTATCCAGACCGGACCTCGACGAAGTCGCGACGGCGTGCGGCCTGGCTCGCGTCGAGGACGAGATCCTGCCGGGCGACGTACTGCTTGTCGAACCCGGACCCTGCCAGCTTCACCTGATGATCTGCCTGAACGCGCAGAGCTTCGTACACGCCCATGCGGGTGCACGGCGCGTCCTAATACAATCCGGCGGATTGCCGTGGCCGACGATCCGGCAATTGCGCCTTTCCGAAGAAGGACACTGAGCAAAGATGGCTACACTGGTACTCGGAGCGGTCGGCACGCTTGTCGGCGGGCCGATTGGCGGCGCGCTCGGCGCACTCGTCGGCCGCCAGGTCGATGGCCTGATCATCGGCACTCCGGATCGCGAAGGCCCGCGCCTCAAGGAACTCAATGCCACGACATCGAGCTACGGCACGCCCATCCCGCGTCACTTCGGCAGGATGCGCGTGTCAGGCTCGATCATCTGGTCGACCGAACTGGTCGAAAGGTCCGAGACGGAAGGCGGCGGCAAGAACCGACCCTCGGTCACGACGTACAGCTACACCGCTTCGTTCGCGGTCGCCCTTTCCAGCAGGCCGATCGGGCGCATCGGGAGGATATGGGCCGACGGCAATCTCCTGCGAGGCGAAGCGGGCGATCTGAAGGCTCCCGGGACGCTCAGGGTGTACACAGGAGAAGGCGACCAGATGCCCGATCCGCTGATCGCGTCGATCGAAGGTCAGGACAGGTGCCCGGCCTATCGCGGGCTTGCCTACGTGGTCTTCGAAGACCTCGAGCTGGGAGACTTCTTCAATCGCATCCCCGCCCTGACTTTCGAAGTCTTCGCCGACGATGATCCGCTGTCTCTCGACAAGCTGGTGGGAGAGGTAGTCCCCCGAACCGACGCTGCCGTGCCGCTTGGCGGAGTAGCGGGCTTTTCGTGCGAGGGTCCCCTGTCCGGCACCCTCGCGGCGCTCGAGCCGGCCTGCCCGTTCAACGCCAGCGCTACGGGGGACACGCTCCAGCTGCGCGATGGATCGGTGCAAGGCGTTGCCATCATCTTGCCGGAACCTGCGATTGCGGTGGGGGACGACGATTTCGGCGGTGCATCGGGATTTCTCCGCAAGCGCGCCGAAGAACCAGCAACGCCTCCAGAGATACTGCGCTATTACGACGTTGATCGCGACTATCTTCCGGGCGTGCAGCGCGCTCCCATAGTGCAGCGCAGCGGGCAGCCGCGAACAGTCGAAATTCCTGCAGTGCTGACTTCGGCGAACGCACGTGACATCGCGCTCAGGATGTCGCGGCGGCTCGACTGGTCGCGTAGCCGCATTTCATGGCGCACAACTGATCTCGACCCGTCCCTTTCGCCCGGATCCATCGTCAGGTTGCCCGGCGAGAAGGGAACCTGGCGCATCGCGGAATGGGAGTGGCGCGAAAAGGGTGTGGAACTTCAGCTGACACGTGTCCTGCCGGCCTCGGCCGAGGCCGCGCCGCCGGTGCCGACCGATCCCGGCAGGGCCAACCTTCCCGACGACCTGACGGTGCCCGAGACCCGACTTTCGGCTTTCGAAATGCCGTGGGACGGGACCGGAGCAGGCTCCACTCCCGCCGTTTTCGCCGCGGTTTCCTCCAGCGAAGCTGGCTGGAAGGGCGCTGCACTCTATGCCGACCGCGGCGATGGCGAGTTGCATTCGCTCGGATCGAGCGGTCGCAGGCGAGCCATTGTCGGTACGACCGAGAATGCGTTACCGGCTCTCTCGCCGTTAATCCTCGATCGATCGACGTCGCTGGTCGTCACCCTTGCATCGGCAGACTTCGTCCTCTCCGACGCAGCACCGCGCCAGCTTGCCGCCGGAGCCAACCTGGCGCTCGTCGGCAAGGAGATAATCCAGTTCGCCACGGCGACTGCACTAGGCGTTTCCAGATGGAAGCTTTCCGGGTTGCTGCGCGGCCGGGGAGGCACTGAGGCAGGCGCGATCTCGCACCTGGCCGGCGAGACATTCGTGCTCCTCGATGAAAAGCCGGTTTCCGTCGACCCCGCCATCGTCGGCGCGCAGCCGTACGCGACTCTCGTCGCAATCGGCCCTGGTGATGCCGGCCCCGTTACCAGCGCGATCGCCCTGCGCGGAGTTACCCTGAAACCGCTTCGTCCCGTTCACCCCCGCGCGGAACCTCTTGCCGGAGGCGGCCTGCGGCTGACCTGGGCGCGGCGGGCGCGGGGCGCATGGGAATGGACCGATGGCGTCGATGTCCCGCTGGCGGAGACGCGTGAAAGCTACATCGTCGGGTACGGAGAGCCCTCGGCTCCGGCTGCGGCATGGACGGTCGATGTGCCCCGCCTGGAGCTTGACCCGCAGTCCGCAGCGGAAGGCCTCGCCCAAGGCTTTTTCGTCAAACAGGTCGGCACCTATGCGCAATCCGGTCCGACCCTGTTCCCAGCATGATCAGCAAAACACGGAGTTCATCATGTCCGACCCGATAGTCTTCGACGCGACCAGTCCCCGCCTTGCACTTCCCCTCCTGTACTCGGGACAAGCGCAGAAGGAGTTCTATGTGAACGAGGCCTTCGCAATCATCGATGCCTTGCTGCACGGGTCCGTCGAGGGCACATCCCCGGCGCCACCGGAAACCCCCATCGATGGTACCGGCTGGATCGTCGGCGCGGGCGCGACCGGCGAGTGGAGCGGCAGGGACGGCACCATCGCCTGCCAGCAGAGTGGTCAATGGCTCTACGTATCGCCGAGGGACGGCATGCGGCTGCTCGATCGCTCGACCGGCCAGCAGGTTCACTATCTGAACGGGTGGCAAAGGGTTGAGTCTCCTGCGGAACCTTCCGGCGGTTCCAACGTTGACACCGAGGCCCGACAAGCGATCGTCGAACTAATGGCGGCACTCAAGGGTGCGGGGATCTTCGCTCAAGACTGAACAGACCTGAGGTTTATTAGTGCCAAATCTGAAGCAATTTGGGTGCAATAGGGTCATCCAAACGCGCAGGGAACGCGGCATTATTGCAACAGTTGAAGATTTTGCCCGCTTGCGTGGCCATTGTATAGGCGGTAGACATCGCACACTCGGTGGCTCCAAGTCTCTTTATAGGGGAAACATAATGCGGAAACTCGTCCTTGGGATGGCGTTGGCTTCCACAGCTCTCGCCACGCCAGCCATGGCGCGTGACGGTTCGTGGTATATCGAACTCGATTTCGGTCCCATGATCGTCGAAGACAGTGAATTCGATATCGGCACGACGACCAACGGCGCTGCCATTGATCATGAATACGGCGTCGATGGTGGCGGCGCGGTCGGCTACGACTTCGGCGCCTTCCGGCTTGAAGCCGAAGCCAGCTACCGTACGGCCGACAACGACTCCATCGATGCGGGCGTTGCGGTGCCCGTGCTCGGCGGCAACAACCTGACCACCGGCACCTACGACCTCCAGGGCGATGCCAGCGCGCTCTCGTTCATGCTGAACGGTCTTCTCGACTTCGGTCGCGACAATGGTTTCCAGGGCTCGATCGGTGGTGGTGTCGGCGTTTCGCGCGTCGATTACGACGCTAGCCTGAACAGCACCGGCCCGGGCATCTTCGACGATTCCGACACCGCTTTTGCGTGGCAGGTCATCGCGGCGGTACGCGCGCCGCTGACCGACAACTGGGACGTCGGCATCAAGTATCGCTTCCACAACGTCGACGATCTCAAGATGGTCGACCAACTCGGTCGTTCGGTCGAGACGCGCTGGCGTTCGCACAGTGCGATGGGCAGCCTGATCTACAACTTCGGCGGTCCCGTTGCGGCTCCGCCGCCGCCGCCGCCGCCGCCGCCGCCGCCTCCCCCGGGTCCGCCGGCTCCCCCGGCTCCGCCGAGCGCGGTCTGCAACAAGGGCCCGTACATCGTCTTCTTCGAGTGGGACAAGTCCGACATCACGCCGGAAGCTGCCACCATTCTGGACAGCGCGATCAGTGCCTACGCGAATTGCGATCGCGTTCCGATCATGCTCGCGGGCTACACCGACCGTTCGGGTACCGTGCAGTACAACATGGGCCTGTCGGAGCGTCGCAACTCGTCGGTCCGCTCGTACCTGACCGCTCGTGGCATCCCCGACACGGTCATCTCGAGCCAGGCGTTCGGCGAAAGCAACCCGCGCGTTCCGACCGCGGACGGCGTTCGCGAACTTCAGAACCGCCGCGTCGAGATCACTTACGGTCCGGGTTCGGGCATGTAAGCTTCTCTTCGGAGCGAAAGATTTGGGGGTCGGAGAAATCCGGCCCCTTTTTCTTTGTCCGCAAGCGGTGCAAGCTTCGCAGAACAGCTTTCGGGAGGATGCGAACAATGCGAATTTTGACAGGGTGCGCGATTGTGGCCGCCTTCATGATTGGCGGATGCGCAGGAACGAATGTGCCGTCGCGACAGGTCGTCGCAGCAGCAACGATCCTGTCCGCCGAAAACTCCGTTACAGGGAATGCCGTCGTCGCGGTCCAGGACGGGGAGATCGAACTCCAGCTTGAAGGCATGGATCTGCCGCCGGGAGTCCACGGCGTTCACCTTCACACGACAGGTCGTTGCGTGCCTCCCGACTTCTCGAGCGCCGGCGGCCATCTCGATCCATTCGGGCGCAAGCACGGGACTCTCAATCCGCAGGGGCCTCATCTCGGTGATTTGCCCAACCTTACCATCGCCGATAACGGGATGGGTCGTTACGTCGTCCCTCTCCGCGGCTCTTACGCGGACGTCATGGAAAAGATGTTCGACACGGACGGCACAGCCATCGTTATCCACGCACGGGCTGACGACTACCGGACGGATCCCAGCGGCGACAGCGGCGGGCGCATCGGCTGCGGCGTCTTCGCCCGCGTCGGCTGAGCGGCCTCACTCCGAAATGAGGCTTGCATAGTCCTGGCGATCGGTCAGGCCTGCCGCCGCGAAGCCCGCTCTCCGCAAGCGGCAGCTGTCACACAGGCCGCAGGGTTCTCCGGCGGTCGTCGGATCGTAGCACGACCAGCTGACAGATACGTCAAGGCCCAGGCGTTCCGCCTCCGTCGCGATTTCCGCTTTCGACAGGTATTGCAACGGCGTGTGAATATTGAAACCGGGACCGGCCGTCCCGACCTTGGTCGCAAGGTTGGCAACGCCCTCGAATGCCTCGATGAATTCCGGTCGACAATCGGGATAGCCCGAATAGTCCAGCGCGTTTACGCCGATGAGGATGTCTTGTGCGCCGGTCGCTTCGGCCCATCCAAGCGTCAGGGACAGGAATATGAGGTTGCGGGCGGGAACGTACGTTACCGGGATATCGTCGGACAGCCCGCCCTTGGGAACCGAAATCTCATCGGTGAGCGCAGACCCGCCGAAGCGCCGAAGATCGATGGGAAGGACCAGATGCTTGCTCGCACCAAGCATGTCCGCGATTTTACGGGCTGCTTCGAGTTCGACCCTGTGGCGTTGATTGTAGTCGATGGTCAGAGCGTGCAGCGAGTATCCAGCCTCGACAGCGAGGCCGGCACAGACCATCGAGTCCAATCCCCCCGAGAGCAGCACGACCGCAGGTTTTCCGTGGCCCGGCTCAAGCCGTTCCGCCTGTCGCGATGCCTCGCGCTTGCCTCCGGTCATGGCCTGCACGTTCCGACACGTCGCGCCTCGGCATTGAAGACGAAGGGGATGCCGTCGGCAACGCCCTGTCCATCGATCTGGACAAGCCGGGGGGTTTCCTTCCGGACGCTCGTCCGCCCAAAGCCGTTACCCGGGCAAGTGTATTGAACCGTCACCTCGTTCTCGTCGATCCGGGTTGCCACCGTCTTGCAAGCCTGGTCGGGATGGCGGATCCGGACGAAATGCCTGTAAGGATCGCCAAGGCAAACCGACCTGCTGTCGTTCGCGCCACCGCGAATACGGATTTCCCACCTGCCCTTCTGTAATTCTTCCAGACCTTTAAGCCCCTGCGCGCTCGCGGCACCGGTAAGCGAGACTGCAACGACCGGAATGAATACGGCGAGAGAGAACAATTGTCGTTTCACGGCCGGTCCTCGTCGTTCGAGACGCGAACGGAATGGAGATCGCCTAAAGCGAAATCGGGAAGGTCTTCGCGCAGAATTCACAGTCCACTTCTATCACGCCCTCGTCGCTGCGCATATCGGCTCGTTCCGCTTCGGGAAATTTCGACAGAATGGATTCGTAGTAGGCAGCGCTGCACCTGCAGCCGCGCGACAATGCAGCCATCGGCATCACCCTGACTTCGTCCTCTTCGTGGAAGAGCCGCCAGACCAGCTGTTCGAGCGATAGATCGCCCGCGAGCAGCTCGTCGTGCCGGACCGACCCGGCGATGACTGCCACGTGCTCCCACTCGAGCTCGTTTTCCTTCACATGGAGCCGCTCGCCACCCTCCTCGCCTTCCGGATAGTGCTGGACAAGGAGGCCTCCGGCAACACAGCGCTCGCCCCTGGTCCTGACAGCCACCCGCATTAGCGTGGGCAATTGCTCCGATCGTGCGAAGTAGCTCTCGCAAGCCGCAGCCATCGAAGTCCCTTCAAGAGGCACTATCCCCTGATAACGCTCGTCCTTCGCAGCAAGATCGTAAGTGAAGGCCAGATAGCCTTCGCCGAACAGCGTCGAGAGCGACGGATTGGACCCTACCGCCGCGAGCTTCGTCTCGTCGAAACTGACGTATCCGCGCAGTTCCCCGTCGAGATAGTCGCACACCATCAGGTCCACGACACCGCCCTGCGCCTGAGCCTGTAGCGTCAGCTGGCTCTTCTCATGCTTCAGCAGCGACCCCATGACCGCCGTGATGACGAGCGCCTCTGCTAGCAGGTGGCGGATCGCGTCGGGATAGGCATGGGCTGCAAGGATGGTGTCGAGGACCGGCCCGAGCCTGATCGCCCTCCCCCTCGCATTGCGTCCGGGCACTGTGAAACCGAGCACCCGATCGAAGCCGTCATCCTGCACTGCAGTCTCGTCGATACCGCTCACAGCTGGCCCAGCACCCACCTAAGCACCGACTTCTGGGCGTGAAGGCGGTTTTCGGCCTCGTCCCATACTGCGGACTGCGGTCCGTCGATCACGTCGGCGGTCACTTCTTCACCGCGATGCGCGGGCAAGCAGTGCATGAAGACCGCATCGGCCCTTGCCTTACCCATCAGCTCGGCATTTACCTGGTAGGGGGCGAGTGCTTTCATTCGCTCCTCCGCGCCCGACTGCCCCATCGAAACCCAGCAGTCGGTGACAATCACGGACGCATCGGTCGCGGCTTCGACCGGATCGTGCAGGACAGTAACCTCACCGCCGTTTGCGCGCGCACGTTCGACGACCTCCCCCTCGGGTTCATAGCCGGGCGGGACGGCCAGCCTCAGGCGGAATTTCATCAGGCCGGCGGCTTCGATCATAGAATGCGCGACGTTGTTGCCGTCTCCGAGCCATGCCATCTGCAGCCCGGGAAGCGAGATACCTCGCTCCACCAGGGTGAGAAGGTCGGCCACGATCTGGCAAGGATGCGAATGATCGGTCAGTCCGTTGATGACGGGAACGCCCGCTCGATCGGCAAGCTCCTCGATCTTGGCGTGATCGTCGGTCCTGATCATGATGGCATCGACCATTCGGCCGAGGACCTGCGCAGTGTCCGCCACCGTCTCTCCTCGACCGAGTTGCATTCCAGCCGATTCCATGACGATCGATGTGCCGCCCAGCTGCCGCATCGCCATGTCGAAAGACACGCGCGTCCGCGTCGAGTTCTTCTCGAAGATCATCGCAAGAACGCGTCCGGCAAGCGGTGCATCGGGATCGGGGACCCCCTTGGGCAGGTTCGCCCGCGCCGCCTTGCGATCGATTGCGTCGTTGAGCATGGCCGCGATGGCATCGCCGCCCGCATCGCTGAGGTTCAGGAAATGCCGCATCAGGCTGATTCTCCCGGATCGTAGCTGGCAGCGCCGGCCGAAAGCTTCTCCATGAACTCGTCGATATGCTCGTCCTCGATCACCAGGGGCGGCAGCAGCCGCATGGTCGTGTCACCGGCCGCGACCGTAAGCAGCCCGTGATTGTCCCGTAGGTGCGCGACGAAGGGACGCGGCTCGGTCTTCAGCTTGATACCCATCATCAGGCCGCGCCCGCGAATCGAATCGAACAGTTCCGGATAGTTGCCGATGAACTGCTCGAGACGGGACCGAAGTTTGTCACCTTTTGCACGCACGCTCGCTAGGAACTCGTCGTTCGCCACGGCATCGAGCACCGCTCCTGCTGCCGCCATGGCAAGCGGATTGCCGCCGTATGTCGAACCGTGAGTGCCGAGGCCCATGCCCCGAGCGGCCTTCTCGGTGGCGAGGCAGGCGCCAAGCGGGAAACCGCCGCCGATTCCCTTTGCCGTGGCCATGATGTCCGGCTCGACCCCGTACTGTTCGTAGGCATAAAGAGACCCGGTTCGCGCGACGCCGCACTGGACTTCGTCGAATACAAGCATCAGATCGTTGTCGTCGGCCAGCTTGCGAAGACCTTGCAGGAAAGTCTCCGATGCAGAACGAATTCCCCCTTCGCCCTGGATCGGTTCCACCAGAAAGCCCGCCGTATTCGGGCCCATCGCGGCTTCAGCGCCCGCAAAATCGTCGAAATCGACATAACGGAAACCGGCGAGCAATGGCATGAAGCCCTTGTGCATCTTGTCCTGGTTCGAGGCACTGATCGTCGCCATCGTCCGGCCGTGGAATGCATTGTTGAAAGTGATGAGCTCGAACTTCTGCTCGTCGCCGGCATGCTGGTGGTAGGCGCGGGCCGTCTTGATCGCACACTCCACCGCCTCGGCACCGGAGTTCGTGAAGAACACCGTATCCGCGAAGGTCAGCGAGACGAGCCTTTGCGCGATTTTCTCGCCCTGCGGACTGCCATACAGGTTCGACACGTGCATCAATTCGGCGGCCTGCTTCTGTATGGCTCCGATCAGACCCTGATGCGAATGTCCGAGGAGGTTGACCGCGATCCCGCTGGCGAAATCCAGGTAACGTTCGCCTTTCTCATCGATCAGATGACAGTTGTCCCCTCGCACGGGCCGCACGTCGCACCGGGGATAAACGGGCATGAGCGGGCTGATCGACATTACACTGACCTTTCACGATACCTTTGAAGTGTTCGCTCCCGGATTCGGGAAACGACAAAAGGCGGCTTGCCCGGATTCGGGCCGCCGCCTTGGTCGTGAGATTTAGGCACTTGCGCAGACAAGGTCAACGCAAGTGCATGTCCCGAAGCTCAGCAGGGAACCAGATTCACCGCCGAATACTTTCCGCGCCTGTCGACTTCGATATCGAATTCGACCCGGTCGCCTTCGTTGAGGCCCGAAAGACCCGAACGCTCGACTGCCGAGATATGCACGAATGCGTCGGGCTGGCCGTCATCGCGGGTGATGAAGCCGAAGCCCTTCATCGTGTTGAAGAACTTGACCGTCCCGGTCGCCTTCTCGCCGGTAAGCTGACGCTGCGGGCTCTCGCGCTTCTGGACGGGAATCACGTCGCCGACGACCTGAAGGTCGCTTGCCGAGATCTTGCCGCCACGATCGACGAGCGAGAATTCCAGTTCCTGGCCCTCTGCAAGGCCTTCGAGGCCGGCACGCTCGACGGCGCTGATGTGTACGAACACATCCTCGCCACCTTCGTCGCGCTGGATGAAGCCGAAGCCCTTGTTCGTATTGAAGAACTTTACAGTGCCACGACCCTGGCCGACGACCTGTGCGGGCATTCCGCCACGCGGCCCACCTCCGCCGCCGCCGCCGCGAAAGCCCCCACGCGGGGCTCCGCCGCCGCCGCCGCCGCCGCCGCCGAAGCGGTCCTCGGCGAAGCGATCGCCTCCGCGGTCGCCTCCGAATCGATCATTTCCTCCGAAACGATCCTGTCCGGCATAGAAAGGATCGAAACCCTCTTCTCCGATACCATCCCGCTTGTCGCGTCCCCGGCCACGACGCCCTCTGTCAAAACCCATCTTCTCGAATAAACCTTCGCTTCGCCCCCAGAAAAGCTAACCGTCGGCCGCGCGGACGAATCGGGCCGAACGTCAGGACAGGTCGCCCGGCATGGCAGCCGTACCCCATCCTGCGGCAAGGTTCTTACACGAATTCGCTTGCGATGGCGAACATAAATGCTTGTCTGAAAAGAGTTGCCGCTTGCAAGAACTCACTCGCAATGGCGAGAGGGCGCAAGGGATCGTCCCGAAGTGTATTCGGGCAACCCTATGAAGGAGGTATCGCCATGTTCCGAAAGCTTTCCGAATCAGTCTACGCCAGTCCGCAAATCACTGTCGAGGACATCGAGCGCGCCAGGGAGCTCGGGGTCACGACGATCGTGAACAACCGGCCTGATGGTGAAAGCGACGACCAGACGCCGGGTGAAGCGATCGAGAAAGCCGCGAATGAGGCAGGAATGAAGTACGTGGCCATTCCCGTGACCCATTCGGGCTTTTCCGACTGGCAGGTGAAGGCAATGTCCGATGCGCTCGCCAATGCCGAAGGCCCCGTACTCGCCTATTGCCGCTCGGGCACCCGATCGACGCTGCTCTGGTCGCTGGCCAAGGCGAGCGCCGGTGCGGACGTAGATGACCTGAAAGCGCGCGCCGTAGCTGCGGGTTACGATCTGACGCCGGTGCAACCGCTACTCGACATGCTGTCGTCCGGTAACGACTAGTGCCTGCCTGCCACCGGCACAGTCCCGACGCATCGCAGACGAAAAAAGGGGCCGGAGCATTGCGCTCCGGCCCTTTCGAGTTGCTGTTCGCAGGAGGAACAACGGGTGGCGGGGTGGGTGGGAGGAGAGGAGGATTCCCACCCCGCCAAGCTTGGTGGATGTCAGGTCTGGACGAACTCGGGATAGGCTTCGATGCCCGTTTCCGAATGGTCCAGGCCGGCCAGTTCCTCGGCTTCGGTCGGGCGCAGGCCCATCACCGCCTTGAGGATCAGCCAGACGATGCCGGAGGCCACGCAGACCCAGACACCCGTGGCGACAACGCCCACGAACTGACCCAGGAAGTTGGCATCGCCGTTGGTAAGCGGCACGGCCATCGTGCCCCAGATACCGGCGAAAAGGTGGACCGGGATCGCACCGACAACGTCGTCGATCTTCAGCTTGTCGAGCAGCGGGACCGTGTAGACCACGATGACACCACCGATCGCGCCGATGATCACCGCCATGCCGACATTCGGCGTGAGCGGCTCGGCCGTGATCGAGACGAGGCCGGCCAGGGCTCCGTTGAGCGCCATGGTGACGTCAGCCTTGCCGTAGCGGATCTGGGTCAGGATGATCGCCACCACAACGCCCGCGCAGGCCGCCATGTTGGTGTTGACGAAGATTTTCGACACGTCCGAAACGTCGCCGACGGTCCCCATCGCAAGCTGCGATGCGCCGTTGAAGCCGAACCAGCCCAGCCACAGGATGAAGGTGCCAAGAGTTGCGAGCGGAATGTTCGTGCCCGGGAACACGGCGACCTTGCCATCCACGAAACGGCCGAGACGGGGACCGAGGATGATTGCACCGATCAACGCGGCCCAGCCACCCGTCGAGTGGACGAGCGTGGAGCCGGCGAAGTCGGAGAAGCCGAACTGGGCATCAAGGAAGCCGCCGCCCCATTCCCAGCTCACCACGACCGGGTAGATGATGCCGGTCAGGACGGTGACGAAGATGAAGAACGGAACGATCTTGATGCGTTCGGCCAGCGTGCCCGAAACGATCGAGGCCGTAGTAGCGCAGAAGACCATCTGGAAGAACCAGTCGGATGCCACCGAATAGCCCGTTTCGGTATCGGCCGCGCCGACTTCCTGCATCGGGTACCAGCCGGTGAAGCCGCCGATGAAGCCATTGAAGTCGCCCGGATAGGCGATGTTGTAGCCGATGATCCAGAACATCAGGCCGGCGATCGAATAGAGGCCGATGTTCTTGAGGCATTGCACCGAAGTGTTCTTGGCGCGGACCAGGCCGGCCTCGAGCATGGCGAAGCCTGCGGCCATCCACATGACTAGGAAGCCGCCGATCAGGAACAGTAGCGTGTTCAGGATGTAGGCAGTGCCGCCTCCGACGGCGACGGCAGCAGCCGCTTCATCGGTTCCCTGCTGGGCAAATGCCGGCTCGGCCAGCGCAAGAGTGGCTACGCCGAGCGCACCCCACTTGAGTAAATTGCGGTTCATTTGGAGTCCCCCCATTCTCACAGAGCCGTGTCGCCGGCCTCGCCGGTGCGGATGCGCACGGCGGAAGCAAGGTCGAGCACGAAGATCTTTCCGTCGCCGATGGCTTCGGTGCTGGCGGTTTGCTGGATGGTTTCGACCACTTGCGCGGCAAGGCCGTCCGGCGCCGCAACCTCGATCTTCACCTTGGGCAGCATGTTCGTGGAGTATTCCGCTCCGCGATAGATTTCGGTTTGCCCCTTCTGCCGTCCGAACCCCTTGACTTCGGAAACGGTCATTCCCGAAACGCCAATCGCGCCAAGCGCTTCCCGAACCTCGTCGAGCTTGAACGGCTTGATGATGGCGATGATGAACTTCATGCCTATCCCCTGTTAGCCACCGGCCCAGCGCCGGCTGGACTAACGAAGCAAGGGATATGCCAATTTACGGATTGGTAAGATTCAGCCGATCTGCAAGACAAGCCTTTCGCTGTTGCAGCATCAGATCGCCCGATTCCTGTGCAGCTGCCTAAATATTGGGCAGCATCAGGCGGGCTAGAATGGGCAGATGATCCGACCCTTGCGCGGATAACGCGCTGTGATGGGCTTTGGTTTCAACGGTACGCCATTCCGGTGAAAGAATTATGCGGTCGAGGTGCGCGACCGGCCTGCGCGATGGAAAACTGGCGCCCGGAGCCAGTATGCGCCAGCCCTGCCCGAATTCCCTCAGGCATCCGCCGCGGCGCGCCCATTCGTTGAGATCGCCCATGAGGACCGTCGGGCACTCCGGTTCGCATCCGCCGATATGATCGAGCACGCTGCGAACCTGATGACGGCGGCGCAGGCCCGACAGGTCGAGATGCATTCCTATGACGCGGAAGCGCCTTTCCCCGCTGGCGAGATCGGCGCGGATCGCGCCGCGCGGCTCCAGCGTGGGCAAGGGCACGCGATGCGCCGACAGGATGTCGATGTTGCGCCGCACCAGCAAAGCGTTTCCGTGCCACCCGATGCTGTCGGGACGCATCGAGAGGGGTACGGGCTTGTACGGTGAATGATCGTATATCGCAGCAAGAGGCAGAACCGTCTCGCGCTTCCCGAAACGCCGGTCCGCTTCCTGCAGCGCCACCACGTCCGCGTCTATTTCGCGAAGGACCGTAAGGATGCGGTCCGGGTCGCGCCTGCGGTCGAGACCAACGGCCTTGTGGATGTTGTAGCTGGCGACAGTGAGTTGCACGAGTTTCTAACTAGGGCGCGACGCCCGGGTTGCGCAATCCGGCTGCAGCCCGCAGACTCATCGCTCCTTCGTCGCGCTGAAGGTCAGGTCGGGGTTCTTCTCCTGCTGATAGCCGACATCCCATGCCGACCTCGCCATGAAGACGAGGTCGCCATCCCGGTCGCGCGCGAGGTTTCCCTTGTTGAAGTTTTCGAACTCGTCGAGCGACTTGTCCGGCCCTTTCAGCCACCGGGCGGTGTCGAACGGCGCGGGTTCGAGCATTGCCTCGACCTTGTACTCTGCCTCGAGCCGCGAGACGAGTACGTCGAGCTGGAGCTGCCCGACGACGCCGACGATCCATTGCGCGCCGATTTCCGGGTAGAACACCTGGATAACGCCCTCCTCCGACAAGTCGTCGAGCGCCTTGCGCAGCTGCTTGGTCTTGGTGGGGTCCTTCAGGACGACTCGTCGCAGGATTTCCGGGGCGAAGTTCGGAAGGCCGGTAAAACGGATGTCGTTCTTCTCCGACAGGCTGTCCCCGACCCGCAGCGTGCCGTGGTTCGGGATTCCGATGATGTCGCCAGGCTCGGCGCTGTCGGCGATCTCGCGGTCCTGCGCGAAGAACATGATCGGCGAATGGACGGCGATGGGCTTGCCCAGACCTGACGGTGTCAGCTTCATGCCCCGCTTAAAGGTGCCCGAGACCAGCCGCATGAAGGCGATGCGGTCGCGATGCTGCGGGTCCATGTTGGCCTGGACCTTGAAGATGAATCCGCTGACCTCGTCACGGCCCGGCTGGATTTCGCCGCCGTCCGCCGGCTGCGGGCGGGGTGGCGGGGCGAACCGCGTCAGCGCGTCGATCAGTTCGACCACTCCGAAGTTCTTGAGCGCCGAGCCGAAGTAGACTGGCGTCATGTCCCCGCCGCGATAGGCCTCGACGTCGAATTCGGGATAGCCAGCCTGCGCCAGCTCCATTTCCTCTGCGAATTCCCCCGGTATCTCGGGGTTTTCGTCGACCTTGCCGAGGAACTCGCGGCTCCCGCCCTCGGGACGGCTCACCGCTCCGGTAGCGAAATCGAGCACTCCTTCGAACAGGCCGCCCATGCCGACCGGCCAGCTCATCGGCACGACGTCGAGCGCGAGCGCATCGGCCACTTCGTCGAGCAGGTCGAAACCGGGCCGTCCCTCGCGATCGACCTTGTTGACGAAGGTTATGATCGGCACCGATCGCATTCGGCACACTTCGAACAGCTTTCGGGTCTGAGGCTCGATCCCCTTCGCCGCATCGATCACCATCACCGCCGAATCGACCGCGGTAAGCGTCCGGTAGGTATCCTCGGAGAAGTCTTCGTGCCCGGGCGTGTCGAGCAGGTTGAAGGTGATGCCACCGCGCTCGAAGGTCATCACCGAGCTGGTTACCGAGATTCCGCGTTGCTGCTCGATCTTCATCCAGTCGGAACGCGCGCGCCGCGCCTGCCCGCGCGCCTTTACCTCGCCCGCAAGGTGGATCGCACCGCCTTGCAGCAGCAGTTTCTCGGTCAGCGTGGTCTTGCCCGCGTCCGGGTGCGAGATGATCGCGAAAGTTCGGCGTTCTGAAGACATCCGCGGCCCTTAGGGTCGCAAGGCGCGGCCCGCAACGGTCGACGTTCGCGGGTCAGCCGCGCAGCGTCGCGCCAAGCTTGCCGGCCGCCGCCGTGATCCGTCCGGCAATCGCCTTCAGGTCTTCGTCGCGATAGCTGGCCTCGCCTGGCTGAAGCGTGACTTCGACCGCCAGCGACTTCCCGTCGTCGGGGACCCCGGCGCCGCGGAAATCGTCGAACAGGCGAACCGAGACGATATTCGCCTTGTCGGCGCCGCGCACCGCCTTCAGGAGATCGCCGGCCGGGAGGTCACGCGGCACGAGGAAAGCGAAGTCGCGCGTCACCGACTGGAGCGACGACGGCGCGTAGGGCGCACGCGCGAACGTCTCGCGGCCCTTCTTCGCCGGAATCGAATCGAGGTAGATCTCCGCGACCGCCACGGGCACTTCGATGTCGAAAGCGCGCAGCATCGTCGGGTGCAGCATGCCGAAACGGGCAAGTACGTTCTTCGGCCCAAGGCGGAGTGTCGCCGACTGGCCGGGGTGAAACTGCGGCCCGGCCTCGCCCATTACCTGGAGGTTGGCGACAGGCGCGCCCGCCTCGCCGAGAATCGCGAGCGCCTCGGCCTTGGCGTCGAACGCGTCGTAAGCGACCGCCTTGCCCGTCGCCCAGCCTCGTGCCTGCCTTTCCCCGGCGAGCACGACTGCCAGCGTCGGCCTCTCGTCGCTCGCACCCTCTTCGCCACGCAAGTAGCGGCGGCCCACCTCGAACAGGCGAAGCCCGTTTGCACCGCGGTCGAGGTTTCGTCTCGCCGCCGAGAGCAGGCCGGGCACGAGCGAGGGGCGCATCGCTTTCATGTCCTCGCTGATCGGGTTGGCCAGAATCCAGAGCGCGTTCTGTTCGTCCGCGAACGCCGTTGCTTCGCTTTCCGGGAGGAACGACCACGTCACCGCCTCGTGCATGCCCCGCGCGGCAGCCGCACGGCGCACGCGGCGCTCCAGCTTCTGCTGCGGCGTCGCGGTCGGTAGCGCGACGCCATCGGCACGCGGAAGAGCGACGCTTTCTACCTTGTCCAGTCCGTGGATACGGATCACTTCCTCGACGATGTCGGCGGCGCCGTCGATATCGGGGCGCCATCCGGGAACCGTCACGGCCCAGGCCTGCTCCAGTTCCGCCGTTTCTCCAACCGCTTCGAAGCCGAGAATGCCGAGGATACGCTTCTGCTCGACCTCCGGCACCGCAATCCCGCCAAGCGTTTCGGCCATGACGGGCCGATAATGCACGATTCGAGGCTGGCTGGGCGGGGCGCCTGCGCGGACGAGTTCGGATACCTCGCCCCCGCAGATCGTGCGAATAAGCTGCGTCAGGAGGTCGATGCCCGTCTCCAGGAATGCGGGATCGACCCCGCGCTCGAACCGCTGGCGCGCGTCGGAAGTCAGATTGAGCTTGCGGCCCGTCGACGCGATTTTTTCCGGATCGAAATAAGCGATCTCGAGCAGGACATCGGTGGTATTCTCGTCGCAGCCGGAATGCTCGCCGCCCATGATGCCGCCGATGTCGTGAGGACCCTCATCGTCGGCAATGACCGTCATCGAGGAATCTAGCGTATATTCCTTTTCGTTCAGCGCCAGCACCTGTTCCCCGTCGCGGGCCTTGCGGGCGACCATTGCGCCGGACAGCCTGGCAAGGTCATAGGCATGCGCCGGACGACCGTAGGCGAGCATGAGGTAGTTGGTGATGTCCACCAGCGCCGAAATCGGTCTCTGACCCGCGCTTTTAAGGCGCTCCTGCATCCAGTCGGGCGACGGCCCATTGCTCACGCCGCGGATGACGCGCCCGAAGAATGCCGGGCACCCGTGCGGGTCGTCGGTGCGGATCTCGATCGGGCAGGGGAAGGTTCCCGGCTGGCTTTCGACGACGATCGGCTTGAGAGCGCCAAGGCCAGCCGCCGCAAGGTCCCGGGCAATGCCGTAGACGCCCATGCAATCGGGCCGGTTCGGGGTGATCGCGACGTCGAGCACCGGTTCGCTGCCTCGATAATCGGCAAAGCTCGAGCCGACGGGAGCATCTTCGGGCAATTCGATGATGCCATCGTGCTCTTCGCCCAGCTCGAGTTCGCGCACCGAGCACATCATGCCGTTCGATTCGACACCCCGGATCGACGACTTGCGCAGTTCCATCCCGTTCGCGGGAACGACCGCGCCGGGAAGGCCGAGAACGCCGAGCATGCCGGCACGTGCGTTCGGCGCGCCGCAGACGACCTGAAGCGGCTGCCCGTCGCCGGCATCGACCGAAAGGACATGAAGCTTGTCGGCATCGGGGTGCGGTTCGGCGGTCAGAACCTTCGCGACGCGAAAGCCCGCAAGCTTCTGCGCCGGGTCCTCTATCGCTTCGACCTCGATGCCGATGGCATTGAGCGTATCGGCAATCTCCTCGACAGAGGCTGTCGTCTCGAGGTGGTCCCTGAGCCAGGCTAGCGAGAATTTCATGATTTCCCCTCCCGCTCAGGCCGGCGTTCCGACGCCGCCCGACAGGGTCGGGACGTCGAGAGCCGAGAAGCCGTAATGCGAAAGCCAGCGCTCGTCGCCGTCGAAGAACGCACGCAGATCGTCCATGCCGTACTTGAGCATGGCGAGGCGATCGACGCCGGTGCCGAAGGCAAAGCCCTGCCACTGGTCGGGATCGAGCCCGCCGAACTCGATCACCCGGCGGTTGACCATGCCCGAGCCAAGCACTTCCATCCAGCCGCCATCGGGCACATTGCCGCCGCCGCCCACGACGCGCTTGCCGTCGATCACCGTGTAGCCGACATCGACTTCGACCGAAGGCTCGGTGAACGGAAAGTAGCTCGGGCGGAGGCGGAGGACGATGTCGTCTCGCTCGAAGAAGGCCTTGAGGAAGGTTTCGAGCGTCCATTTGAGGTGCCCGAGGTGGATACCCTTGTCGATCACCAGCCCTTCGACCTGGTGGAACATGGGCGTGTGGGTCGCGTCGCTGTCGGAGCGATAGACACGGCCCGGCGCGATGACACGCAGCGGGGCACCCTGCTCGATCATCGATCGTATCTGCACCGGCGAGGTATGCGTGCGAAGCAGCATTTCGCGGCCTTCGGCACCCTTGTCCGCGAAATAGAAGGTATCGTGCATCGCGCGCGCCGGATGGCTTTCGGGCATGTTGAGCGCGGTGAAGTTGTGCCAGTCGTCCTCGATCTCGGGCCCCGTGGCGACGGCAAAGCCCATGTCGGCGAAGATCTCGGCGAGCTCGTCCATCACCTGGCTGACAGGATGCACCGAACCGATTGTCGCCTCGGGAGCAGGAAGCGTGAGATCGATCTTTTCCGAGGCAAGCCGCGCCTCGAGCACAGCGTTTTCCAGCGCCGACTTTCGCGCGGCGATGGCGTCGGTCACGCTCTGGCGAAGGCCGTGGATCTTGGGTCCTTCCGCCTGCCGCTCATCTGGCGTCATCTTGCCAAGAGTCTTGAGGAGCAGCGAGATCGAACCCTGCTTGCCAAGAAATTCGATGCGCAGCGCCTCGACCGCGTCCAGGTCCGCCGCTTCGGCAATGCGCAGGAGCGCATCCCGCCCGGTTGCAGTGTAGTCCACTTGGTAAAGTCCGCCTGCTGCTTCGATTTCTTTGCTGTCGGCGGCGGTCCTTAGGGGGCAAAAGCGAGAATCGCAATCATGCCGCCCCGCAGTCGGGAGAGCTGTCGTCCGCTCCTTCGCGACGGCGCGCATTGTGAAGCGCGCGTGCGCGGGTGACAGGCTCGACGATCGGCTTTTCGAGCGCGGCGTACTGCCCCGGGGTCATGTCCATGAAATGGCGGAAGTCGCGAACGAATTGCGGCTGGTCGTGATAGGAAAGGTCCATCGCGTCGGTCCAGCTGAGCGTCGGGTCGAGCGTAGCGTCCGTAAGGCTGCGCAGGAAGCGCTGTCGCCTCAGGATCGTCTTGGGCGAGAAGCCGAAGGCCCGGTTGCAGATGCGCTCGATCGTTCGCTGGCTCACGCCCGCCGCCTCGGCGACTTCCCAGACCGATGTCGTTTCGGGATCCGTCATCGCCTTCTGCATCGCGATGATGCGATCCTCATCGATATCGGGTTCGCTCTCGCCGCTGCGGAAATGCGCCAGTATGCGCTCGTATTCGGCATCCAGGTCGGGTTCGCCCTGAAACAGGGAATTGGCGAGCTGAGCAAGGCGTGCGAAGGCGACGTTGCGGTGCCCGTCGATCAGGCGATTGGCGAAGCTGACCGCCGGCTCCCTGACGTAGCGAGCCCAGCCCGCCGGCAGCAGGCGCACACCCCACTGCCGCGTCGCCCCGATCGTGAAGTTTATCTCGCGCGAATGCGGCCCGGTGACGGGAAAGTTCGTCCCCGCCACGATCGTGCGGTCGCGACCGCGTGCCACGGGCAGGGAGCCCGAATGGAATCGAAGCGTCGCCCATTCCGGCACAAGATAGTCGGCGACGAATTCACCATCGGGCATTGCCACTTCGATGAAAAAAATCGTGCTGAAATAAGGACGTAGGTCGGGTGGCGGCGTATAGTACCGTATCTCGACTTCGCAAGACGAGTTCACGCGCGACCCTTGTTTTCCCAGATACTGGTGCGCGCCTAAGTACAGATGGTTGCAATTGCAAGAAAAAGGGCGCGAGCGGCAATCCCGCTCGCGCCCTTTCGAATGGCATTCCTGCGATCCTTCGCGTCAGCCGAGGGCCTTTTTCGCCTGCTCGATGACCGAGGAAAAGACCTGGCCCTCATTCATGGCGAGGTCGGCCATCGTCTTGCGATCGAGTTCGATGCCGGCAAGCTTCGCGCCGTGGATGAACTGCGAGTAGGTCAGGCCTTCGGCACGGACCGCCGCATTGATGCGCTGGATCCAGAGCGCACGGAAGTTGCGCTTCTTGATCTTGCGATCGCGGTACGCGTACTGGCCGGCCTTTTCGACGGCCTGACGGGCTACTCGAATGGTGTTCTTGCGGCGGCCGCGATAGCCCTTGGCCTGATCGAGAAGCCGCTTGTGCTTGGTGCGGGTGGTTACACCGCGTTTGATGCGTGGCATGTCAGCAATACTCCTGCAAAATCAGTTGAGGCCGTAGGGCGCCCATTTCTTGATCGTCTTCGCGTCCTGGTCGGCAATGACCTTGGTGCCGCGATTCTGGCGGATGTACTTGCTGTTGTGGCTGATCAGGCGGTGCCGCTTGCCAACCACGCCATGCTTGACCTTGCCGGTGGCGGTGATCTTGAAGCGCTTCTTCACACCGCTCTTCGTCTTGAGCTTGGGCATTTTCGTCTCCTTGTTCGAGACACGCCGGACCGGCCCTGGCAGCCCTTTCAAGCCAGACCGGTCGAGAAATCCGTGTCGATGAAGGGCGCGCCTTTAGAGGTAATGCGGCAGGAAGGCAAGCGTTTGCGGGCAACCTGCTACTTCAGGCGAAGGCAGCCAGTCCGTGCTGTGCCAGCCAGCCGAGAAAGTCTCCGCCAGAAATCCGGCGAGAGCCGCGCGGCATCGGTCCCCGCCAGAGGTAGGTCTGCGCGAACGTTCGCGATCCATTGCCCTGGACTACCTGTACCGGGCGACGGTGGTAGAATGCACCTTCGTAACGGTCGAGATGGCGAAGATCCTCCGGGGTCAAGGCCAGTTCGCAGCAGCAGCCGCGCACCCGCCCGGTTCCTCTCAGGAGCGCCGGATACCAACCGCTGCCCGCCGGTATCGCCCGCAAGCTTCCGGCGCATGTTCCCGGCGAGGAGCCGGTCAGCCGGTCCCCCACCCATGCCGCCATCGGCGTATCCGCTCCTGCCAGCAACGTTCCGTAGAAAAAGAAACGGCGTGTCACGGGGCGCTTCGCCTTCAATGGTGGCAGGCCAGTGCTTCCACCACATCCTCTAGCCGCGCCGGATCGCCGAGCGCCAGCACGTGACCGTCCGATTCGGCGTGAAGCGGTTCGCCCGACCAGTCGCTCATCGTGCCTCCGGCGCCTTCGACAACAGGGACCAGCGCCGCCCAGTCGTGGAGCTTCAGGCCCGCCTCGCACACGAGGTCGACGTGTCCGGATGCAAGCATCGCATAATTATAGCAGTCGCCGCCCATGACCATGCGCTTGTGATCGGTGCGGGCCGCAAGCGCCATGAAATGCCCGCCGTCGTGCTCGTCGAAATAATGCGGCCCGGTCGTGGCAAGCGTCGCCGATGCCAGCTCGCGGCAGCGGCGGGTTTGCGCCGGCTTGCCATTGAACAGCGTCTGCCTTCCGCTGGCGCCGGTCCACCTCTCGCCGAGGATAGGCTGATCGATCACGCCGAGCACCGGCCAGCCGTCCATGAGCAGCGCGATAAGCGTTCCGAAGATCGGGCGGCCGGCAAGGAACGCGGTCGTCCCGTCAATCGGGTCGAGCACCCAGGTCCGTCCGCTCGATCCTGCCTCGCTGCCGAATTCCTCGCCGACGATGCCGTCGCGCGGCACTTCTGCGGAAAGTATGCGACGCATTTCTTCCTCGGCTGCGCGGTCGGCAAGCGATACGGGCGTGGCATCGCCTTTGCGCTCGGTCTCCACCGCAGTCCGGAAATACCGACGGATCGCCTGTCCGGCAGCTTCGGCAAGCCGGTGGGCGAGCAGGATGTCGTTGTCGAGATTCATCGTCGGAGTTGATACGCCCCTGCCGGGAGGGTCAAGCGGCCTTCGCAACCGGAAGCGCTTGTCCGACGCTCAATCGAAAAGGCTCGAGACCGAGCTTTCGTCGGCGATTCGGCGAATCGCTTCGCCGATCAGCGGGGCGATGGTGAGGATGCGGATTTTCTCGCTGTCGATGGCGGCGTCGGTGGGAAGGATCGAATCGGTGATGACCAGTTCCTTCAGCGCCGACTTGTCGACCCGAGCCACTGCGCCACCCGACAGCACGCCGTGGCTGATGTAGGCAGTCACGCTGGCCGCGCCTTCATCGAGCAGCGCCTGCGCCGCATTGCACAGCGTTCCGCCCGAATCGATGATGTCGTCGATCAGGATGCACGCGCGGTTCTGGACGTCGCCAATGATGTTCATGACTTCGGACTGGCCCGGACGGTCGCGGCGCTTGTCGACAATGGCGAGCGGCGCGTTGTCGAGCCGCTTGGCCAGCGCCCGGGCGCGCACCACGCCCCCGACATCGGGAGAAACCACCATCAGGTCCTGCTCGCCGTAGCGCGCCTGGATATCCGCCGCCATCACCGGCGCGGCGTAGAGGTTGTCGGTCGGGATATCGAAGAAGCCCTGGATCTGGCCTGCGTGCAGGTCGACCGAGAGCATGCGATTCGCTCCCGCCTCGGTGATGAGGTTGGCGACCAGCTTGGCCGAGATCGGCGTACGCGGCCCGGGCTTCCTGTCCTGCCGAGCATAACCGAAATAGGGGACGACCGCCGTGATCCGTCGCGCCGAAGCGCGGCGCAGCGCATCGATGCAGATGAGCAGCTCCATCAGGTTGTCGTTGGCCGGAAAGCTTGTCGGCTGGACGACGAAGACGTCCTCCCCGCGCACGTTCTCATGGATTTCGACGAAGACTTCCTCGTCGGCGAATCGCCGCACGCTGGCATCGGTCAGCGGCAGTTCGAGGTAGCCTGCGATCGCCCGTGCGAGCGGCAGGTTGCTGTTGCCGGCCAAGATCTTCATCTGCGGTGCCCTTCCCCGAACGCGCCTGTCGCGCCCGGCTCTAAACAAGCGTCATTGTATTGCAATACGCCACCGGCTCGTCGTCCACGGAGGATCGGAGAGCAGGCGGGGCGGCGCTTACTTGCGATGCTCGCCTCGAACCCAGCGCACCGTGCCCGAAGAAGCGCGCATGACCACGCTCTCGGTCGTCATCTTGCCGCTCTTGAGGTTTTTCACGCCCTGCAGCAGTGAACCGCTGGTGACACCCGTCGCCGCAAAGATGCAATCGCCCCGCGCCAGGTCTTCCAGCTTGTAGATGCGGTTGAGGTCCTCGATGCCCCACTTGGCCGCGCGCGCGCGCTCGTCGTCGTTGCGGAACAGCAGGCGGCCCTGGAACTGTCCGCCGACGCAGCGCAGGGCGGCGGCGGCAAGGACGCCTTCCGGTGCGCCGCCGGAACCCATGTACATGTCGATCGTGGTTTCCTCGTTGGTCGTCGCGATCACGCCGGCGACGTCGCCATCGGGAATGAGCTGGATGCCGCAGCCGATCGCGCGCAGTTCGGCGATCAGGTCGGCGTGGCGCGGGCGGTCGAGCACGCACACGATGATCTCGTTCGGCTGCACGCCTTTAGCAGCGGCCAACGCCTCGACGTTTTCGGTCGCCGATTTGGAAAGGTCGATGACGTCTTCGGGATACCCAGGCCCAATGGCCAGCTTGTCCATGTAGACGTCGGGAGCGTTGAGCAGGCAGCCTTCCTCCGCGGCAGCCAGGACCGCCAACGCATTTGGTCCGGCCTTCGCCGTGATGGTGGTGCCTTCGAGAGGGTCGAGCGCAATGTCGATCTTGGGCCCCTTGCCCGGCGCCCCGCCGACCTTCTCCCCGATGTAGAGCATCGGAGCCTCGTCGCGCTCGCCCTCGCCGATAACGACGGTTCCGTCCATGTAAAGCTCGTCGAACGCCGTCCGCATCGCCTCGACCGCGGCAGCATCGGCAGCCTTCTCGTCGCCCCTGCCGATGAGCTTCGATGCGGCGATCGCCGCGGCCTCGGTCACGCGGACCATCTCGAGGACAAGGACCCGGTCGAGGACCTTGCTGGCGGAAATCGTGCTATCGGACATGTTCACTCCGGATTCAGCCGGGGGCGGGAGGGTGCGGACGGGACGCTTAGACAGGGGGAAGGTAATTGTCGAGAAGCACTGCCCCCTTGTTGTTGGCGCTCGCCATGATCGTATCCGATGCCCCGGCCCTTGCTGACGGTAAGGAGGCACCGGATGCTTCCGATTCGCGTATTGCGCGGGGACTCCTGAGCACTCCGGCGGTAACGTCGGAAAGGCAGCGGGCGAAAAATTGCGGGAAGCCGGGAAGTGACGGCGAGATCGTCGTCTGCGCGCAGGACGACTCGCAATTTCGCGCACTGTCCTCTGCCGAGGCCGATCCGAAATCTCCGCAAGCGCTCGACGACGGGCGGCTCCATGCACCGGACTTCAGCGGCGGATCGTGCGAGGGCGAGTTCGGCTGCATCACCGGCGGGTGGGCACCGCCGCCGGTCTACATGATCGACTTGAAGGCCATTCCCGAACCGCCGCCGGGATCGGATGCCGACAAGGTCGCCAAGGGCCAGATGCGCGCGCGGTGAACCGGGCTACTTGCCGACGATGGTCATGACGAGCGGCGGCTGGGCCAGGCTGTCGGATCCATCGAGCAGTTCGAGAGCGCGGGTCACCGCCGATTCGGGGCCCTCGTGCGTCACCATCGCCAGCAGCACCTCGCCGCCGGCCTCGGCCCGGCCCTTCTGGATCAGGCTCTCGATCGAGACGTCGGCATCGCGCATCGCCGCCGTGATCTCGGCCAGGACGCCCGGCTTGTCGGGTACGATGAAGCGGATGTAATTGCGACCGCGGCGATGCCCTGACTGAGCACGCGGCATCTCTTCCAGTTCGGAGACCGGCATCGAGAAGGTCGCGCCCTTCTCTCCTCGGGCGATATCTATGATGTCTGCCACCACGGCACTCGCCGTCGGACCGTCGCCTGCGCCCGCGCCCTGGAAGAGCAGACGTCCCATGAAGTTGCCTTCCGCGACGACAGCATTGGTCGCCCCGTCGACGTGGGCCAGAGGATGGTCGACCGGCACGAGGTGCGGCTGGACGCGCTGGAACAGGCGGCAGGAACCGTCCGCCGATTCCAGCTCCGCCATCCCGATCAGCCGGATGACGAAGCCGAGCGCCGCCGCCTGCGCAATGTCGGCTGCAAGAATCCGCGAAATGCCCGCGGTGTCGACCGACGCGAAGTCGAGCCGCGCGCCGAAGCCGATGGATGCAAGGATCGCCAGCTTGTGCGCGGCATCGACGCCCTCGATGTCGAAGGTCGGGTCGGCCTCCGCGTACCCGAGCATCTGCGCTTCGGAGAGCACGTCGGCGAAGTCGCGGCCGGTATCCTCCATCGTCGAGAGGATGTAATTGCAGGTGCCGTTGAGAATTCCGTAGACGCGATCGATCGCGTTCGCCGCCGCGCCCTCGCTCAGTCCCTTGATGACGGGGATGCCGCCCGCGACCGCAGCCTCGAACTTGAGCGCGACGCCCGCATCCTCTGCCCGCCGGGCAAGCTCGAGGCCGTGGTGGGCGACCATCGCCTTGTTGGCGGTGACGAGCGCCTTGCCCCCGGCAATGGTGTTGCGCGCCAGTGTCAGGGCAGGCCCGTCCGAACCCCCGACAAGCTCGACGACGACATCGACATCCCCCCGGCTGGCCATCGAGGTGAGGTCGTCTTCCCAGGCATAGGGCGAAAGGTCGACGCCCCGGTCTTTCGAGCGGTCACGGGCGCTGACCGAGGTGATCGCGATCGGCCGGCCCGCGCGGCGCGCGATCAGCTCGGCATTCGTCTCGATCAGGCGGATGACGCCGGTGCCTACGGTTCCGAGTCCCGCAAGCGCGATCCTGAGCGGTTCTGCCATGATATCCCCTTTCGCGCCGCGCCTTAGCCAATCGGAAGCACAAAACGCCAGAGGCTTGTGCAGAAAGCCCTGCTATGACCGGTTGCGGCGGCAGGTTCCGAGTTCGCCCAGCACCATGCGGTAATCGGCCTCGGCCTGTCGCCGCGCGGTCGCGGTCTCCGAAAGGTTGGCATCGCGCGGCAAGCTGTTCGGCAGATTGCAGGCGAGCCGGTACCATGCGAGCGAGCCTTCGCGAGGCGGGTTTCCGACGTCCGCCAGAAGTTCGGAGAACGATGCACCCCACTGCGGCGGCCGCCCCGGCTCGTGACGAACGGTTATCGAGGCAGCCGAATCGTCAGCCGTATCGAGAAATATCTGGGTCTCGCCCTGGCCGCGCAGGGTGCCCGGCACATGGATCAGTTCCCGCACCCCCGTCACTTCGGCCGGGGCATCGGGGGCGATGGTCTGCGAAAGGACCGGGCGCAGGCGCCCTTCAAGCTCGGGCGTCCAGGGAAGCTGCGCGTCGGGCGCGACGAGTTGCAATTCGCCCGGACGGCCGCGTACCGGTCGAGCGAACAGGACGACGTCGCGCTTTTTCAGGTCGGGAGGATCGTTGCGCGCGTCGAGCGGCAGGTCGACGAGATAGACGAGCGATTCGCCCACGGGCACGCTGCCGGTCAGCAGCGACTGCGTTCGCGCCTTGACGTAATAGCGCCCCCAGCCCGGCCGCAGACCGGGAGCGCGCTCCCGCTCGACCGGCGCCAGCTTGCGCACCTGCGCCCGGACGACGAGCTCGGCCTTGTCCGAAAGGTCGGCAAGGTCCGCGAACGTCGGCGCGACGCGTCCGCCGGCAGGTTCGGTCGCTGCGGGCTGCGCCGCTGCCGAGGCGCTAAAGACTGGTGAAATTGCCAGCAGCGCTATACCTGCCGCGGCCTTAATGGGGGTCATGATGGTCGGCGTCTCCGGATGCTTTTTCGTCGTTTTCCTACCCAACGCGGGGAAGCTTGACGGGTTTCGCAGTCCATTGGACATTAACCGGGCTGAATCGTTTGTTAACCCGGGAGCGTGGCGATAAGGCGTTGCGTGGCTTGGCCTTCACGGTTAAAGCTGCCGCAAAACGGGGCCGTTTTGCGAGAAGAGCCCCGCGGTTTGCCTTGTCAGGCATGCGCCCGACCGGCGGACCGTCATAAAGTCCGTCAGGGTGGTTTGTTAAAGTTTGCCTTGGGCGAACAATCTGTTCGCTCCGGGCAGTCCGGGGATTTGTCCGGAACGTAGTAATGGAGTGATGCAACTGAATGGCCTACGCTGACCAATCGATGAGCGGTAACAAGCTTACCGCGTTGATCATCGTTGCCGTGATCCATATTCTGCTCGGATATGTCCTTGTTACCGGTCTTGCCTACGACGCGGCGAAGAAGGTTATCAAGCGCGTGACGACGGTTGATATCGAGGAGGAGGTAAAGAAGGAGGAAGAACCTCCGCCACCGCCCGAGAAGAAGGAGGATATCGCGCCGCCGCCGCCAGTCGCGCCGCCGGTGCAAATCGACGTCTCGACGACGCCTCCCCAGATCACGACGACCGTGACGCCGCCTCCCCCGGCGCCGCCCGTCCTTTCGATTCCGAAGGCGCCCGTCGCGCCGCCGCCGCCGCCGCCTCCACCGCCGCCGCCGCCGCCCAAGCCGGCGACGCCGCGCAACAACCCGAGCACGTGGGCGACGCCGAACGACTATCCGTCGCGCGCGCTTCGCGAAGAGCGCGAGGGAACGACCGGCTTCCGCGTCTCGATCTCGCCCGATGGTCGCGTCGCGAGCTGCTCGATTACGTCGTCCAGCGGTCATTCGGACCTCGACGACGCGACCTGCAAGAACGTGACTCGCCGCGCGCGCTTCGAGAGGCCTAGCGACGGTTACGGCAATTCCTATTCAAGCCGTGTCCGCTGGGAGATCCCGGAATAGCTTTTCGTACGGGTCGGGCCCGCCGCGCGCGGGCGGCCGCACTTTTGACTGCCTTTTCATTCTGAGAGGACTTATCGCATGCTTATCGTAGACATCCTTGCTGCTGCCGGCGAAGCGGCACCGCAGAACAAATTCGGTTTCTGGGAAGCCATGGAACAGGGCGGCGCAGTCGCCTGGTTCACATTCATCACGCTGGCGATCATGTCGTTCGGTTCGTTCTACATTCTTTTCACCAAGTGGTTCGAGCAGGCGAAGGTCATGCGCCAGTATCGCGACGTGCGCGCGAGCTTCTGGAAAGCCAACTCGCTCAAAGAAGGCGCTACAAAGCTCGACAAGAACAGCGCATGGCGCCAGATCGTCGACGATGGCATCATGGCCGACGAACAGGCCTCGAAGATGACCGACTCGACCGAGGCCCATGATTGGCTGCACGGATCGCTCGCGCGTTCGGAAGCAACCATCAATGCCCGGCTGGCCGGTGGCCTGCCGTTCCTCGCCACCGTCGGCGCGACCGCTCCGTTCGTCGGGCTGTTCGGCACCGTCGTCGGCATCTACCGCGCGCTCATCAACATCGGTCTCGCCGGTTCGGCTTCGATCGACAAGGTCGCGGGCCCGGTCGGCGAAGCGCTGATCATGACCGCTCTCGGCCTCCTCGTGGCGGTTCCCGCGGTTCTTGCCTACAACTACCTCCAGTCGCGCAACAAGCGGATCGCCGAGATGCTGACCGGCTTCTCGACCGATGTTCTTGCCAACATCAGCTCGCGTGGCGCGGTTCGCCCGACCTACCAGGTCCCCGGCGCAAAGCCTGCGACGGCCACCAAGCCTGCCGCTACGACCGCAGCGAAGCCGGCTGCTGCGACGACGACCACGACGACCACGAAGTCTTGATATGAGCCCTGCGGAGAACAACGAAGTTCCCCGGTCAGGCAATCGAGGGAAGGGGCGGCGGATTGCGGCATGCGAATTCGCCGCCACCCTCCCAAGAAATATAAAGAGTAGGATTGAGCTATGGCGGTAGCGGTTGGCGGGGGTGCCGAAACCCCGATGTCCGACATCAACACCACGCCTCTCGTGGACGTGATGCTGGTTCTCCTGATCATCTTCCTGATTGCGGTTCCCGTCGCGATCCAGACGATCGAGAAACTGCGCATCCCCATCCTCGAGTCCGTGGAATCGAAGGACAAGGTCGAAAACCTTCTCCTGACGGTGACCACGACAGACGACGCGGGCCGCAGTGCCGGCGACCCGGGGTACGAAGGCGCGAGCCGCAGTGGCCAGTGCCGCGTGTACTTCAACAACATCACGCCGGTAAACTCGGAAGAACTGCGCGATCAGGCCTTCAAGCGCCTCGACGCCATCGTGAAGCGCGAAGGCGGTCCCGAAGCTCTGAAGGAAAACCCGGACGCGATCCCGCAGGTGCATATCCGCGGCGACGTGGCCGCCCCCTGGCGCTGCATTGCCGGTGCTATCTACAACGTGCAGATCTCGGGCTATCCGACCGTGGGCTTCATTTCGAACCCCGTCGATCCGAACGGCTGATCGGCACTGGACAGAAGACTTAGGAGTAATCAGCCATGGCAATGTCAGGTGGCAAGGACGATGGCTCACCGATGATGGAAATGAACACGACGCCGCTTATCGACGTCATGCTCGTCCTCCTCATCATGTTCATCATCACCATCCCGGTCGCGACCCACTCGGTCGACATCGACCTTCCCGTTTCGCAGGACCGTCCGCCGGACATCCCGCCCCCCGATACGGAGAAGAACAAGATCGTCCTCACGCCGCAGAACGAAATCCTCTTCAACGGAGAAGCGGTCACCGGCGGCCAGCTCCTTGGCCTGCTGCAAGAGACGCTTCGCTATCCCGTCGAACCCGAACTTCAGTTCGAGCCGGACCCCAATGCCAGCTACGACCTCTCGGCCCGCGTGCTCAACATCATCAAGGGATCGCAGGTCACGAAATTCGGCTTCGTCGGAAACGAGAAGTTCTCCGAGTTCGGCAAGTCCGAATAAACGAGACGTCAGGCAGTCGAAGAAAACGAGGGGCGGAGCGATCCGCCCCTTTTTTTGCGCGCTATTCGCTTTCCCCGGGCAGTGTTTCGGTGCGCATCGCGATCGAGGCGAGGCTTTCCGCTTCTTCGAGGAGTTCATCGTCGGCAGCGCCGGCGGGAAGATTTTCCCGGCCGATGATCGACAGCACGGGGACCGCAAGGGGACTGATCCGCTCGAGCCTCACATGGTCGACCTCGCTCGCTGCCCGGTCGAGCACGTCGCCGACGCGGGCAACGTCGGTCATGCGCGCCCGCGCGTCCGCCCACGCCGCCTCGATCAGGAGGTGGTCGGGCTCGTACTTGCGCAGCACGTCGTAGATCAGATCGGTCGAGAACGTGACCTGCTTGCCGGACTTCCTCTTGCCCGGCTGCTGCCTCTCGACCAGCCCGGAGATGACGGCCACCTCGCGAAACGCCCTGCGCAGCAGATGCGACTGCTGGACCCAGTCGACGAACTCGTGCGACAGGATGTCGGGAGACAGCAGCGCAGCCGGATCGTCGACCGGTTTCAGGCCCCAGACGGCGAGCGCGTAGTCATTTGCCACGAAGCCGAGGGGGCCCAGCCCCCGATCGTCCATCCGGCGCGTCACCAGCATCCCCAGCGACTGGTTCGCATTCCAGCCCTCGAAGGTATAGTAGGTCGTGTAGGCAAGGTCGCGATGCGGAAAGCTTTCGACCAGAAGGCGTCCCGGCGCCGGCAGGTGCGACCGCCAGTCCTGAACTTCCAGCCATTCGCGCACGTCCTCGGGAAACCGGGCCCAGCCAGCCCTGTCGTTCAGCAACGTCCTGACGCGATCCGCCAGGTGCGTCGTCAGCGGAAGGCGCAGGCCGGTATAGCTGGGAATCGCGGCCGCCGTCCTCGATGCGCGAACGATCAACTCGAGATCCCTCAGCGCCTCGACTTCGAGATCCATGCCGGCGAAACGAAAGGTGTTCCCCGGCGACAGGCCGGCGGCAAAACTCTCCTCGACTTTCCCGAGCGAGCGACCGTTGCGGAAACGTACCTCGATCATGTCGGCATCCACGATAATACCGGCATTGAGGCGGTGCCGTGCGGCATTTTCCGGGTGTGTCAGTCGCCACGTTCCGTTCTTTTCGCGGACGATGCGGCGGAACCGGTCGTAGGAGCGCAGCGCATAACCACCGGTTGCAACGAAATCGAGGACACGCTCGAATACCTCTTCGTCAACCCATGCATAGGGCAGCACCGAGCGGACTTCGCGCAGCATTACCTCCTCGCGAAAAGGCCCGGCACAGGCCCTGCCCATGACATGCTGGGCCAGGACATCGAGCCCGCCGGGACGGAAGTCTTCCCCGTCGCGCTGTCCTTCGGCCACCGCCTCTGCCGCCGCCATCGCCTCGAGGAACTCGAACCGGTTACCGGGAACGAGCAGCGCCTTGCTGGGGCTGTCCAGCCTGTGGTTTGCTCTTCCGATGCGCTGGAGCAAGCGCGAGGAACCCTTAGGCGCGCCCATCTGGACGACCAGATCGATGTCGCCCCAGTCGACACCAAGATCGAGGCTCGCCGTGCACACGAGCGCGCGCAGATCGCCACGTGCCATCGCACCCTCGACCTTGCGGCGTGCTTCCTTCGAAAGCGAACCATGGTGAATACCGATCGGCAGCGCGTCCTCGTTTACGTCCCAGAGCCACTGGAAGATATATTCGGCGAGGAACCGCGTGTTGGTGAAGATCAGGGTCGTCCGGTGTTCGCGGATTTCCCGGTAGAGCTGCGGAATGGCCCATGTTGCGGCGTGACCGCTCCATGGAATGCGTTCTTCCTCGGGCAGCAGGATAGAAAGGTCAGGATCGGCACCCGCCTCTCCCTCGACGAGTTCGACGGAGTCGATGTCTCCCCACGGCGCCAGCCAGCCCCGGTACGCTTCGGGGTCGGCAACGGTCGCGGACAACCCGGCACGTTGCGCTTGCGGTGCCAGCGCCTGCAAGCGTCCCAGCGCCAGTGCCAGCAGGTCGCCCCGCTTGCCGGTGGCGAAAGCATGGACCTCGTCGATGACGATGCGCTTCAGGTCCGCGAACAAGGTCACGCTTTCAGGGTAACTCAGGAGAAGCGAAAGCGATTCCGGGGTGGTCAGCAAAATGTGCGGCGGTCTGGCGCGCTGGCGCGCCTTTCGGTCCGAAGGGGTATCGCCGCTGCGTGTCTCGACGCGGATCGGCAGGCCTATCTCGTCGATTGGCGTCACGAGATTGCGCTGGACGTCGTGCGCAAGGGCCTTGAGCGGCGAAACATAGAGGGTGTGCAGGCCTTCGGAAGCGCCTGGTCCGCAATCGCCGTGCTGCGCAAAATCGGCCAGGGTCGGCAGGAACCCGGCCAGGGTCTTGCCGGCCCCCGTATCGGCAACCAGCAATGCATGCTTCCCGCGCCCGTGGGCAGAAAGCATCTCCGCCTGATGACGGCGAATGCGCCAGCCGCGACCCGCAAACCAGGATTGAATGCATTCGGGAATCGCTGCGGAATCGCCTTCCATGGCATCGGGATGCCCTGAATCGGCGGCTTGTGAAACCCTGCTCGCGGAGAGCCTGGTCATCGTACCGAAACATATGCAAATCAAGGCGTTGGCCAAACGCCAGTCCGTCTTTCGCTTGCGTCGAGCTGCGAAACTCTCGGCAGGGTCCACCCGTTTTACTGACGTATGGGCAGCGGGGGCGGCGCGTGCGGCCGGCTGTCAGCCGCCACGGAGCCGGAAACCCTGAAAGGCAGCGCAACGTGGAGAGACTACCATGAGCGAGCGCAATCGAGGAAATTCCGACCTGAACGATCCGACACGCTATGACCAGCGCGAAGACTATCGTTCCGGGAATCGCCAGCAACATCAGTTTCACGCCGGGCCCAGCCAGGCAGGGGACGAATGGATAACGACGCGGCAGCCGGGCGGGGATTTCGGCAACACCGGATATGGCGATCGCGAACAGCTCGGTCAGAGCCGTGGCCAGATGGGCGGTTACTCCGACCAGCGAGATGAACCCTATCGCTATTCGCGCGGCGAAGCTGGGTACGGTCGCAACCGAAGCGACCGGTACGATTACGACCACGATAGCCGCCGGGACCGCCAGTACGCCTACGAAGAATCGGGCAACCGGCGGTCATATGGCGGAGATCCATATTCCGGCGGTTACGGATCACATAGATTCGATGACGGATCCGGGTTCAGCAATTTCAACCAGCGGTACGGCGGACGCGATTTCATCTCGCATGGGAAACAGGGCGGTTATGCTCCCGGCATGGCGACCTCATATGGCGCGACATCGCGCGATTTCGGCGGCGGTTATGCCGAGGGCAACCGAAACGACTACGGCTTGCGCCACCGTCGTGACTATGATCACGATCGCGGATTCCTCGAGCGGGCAGGCGACGAGGTCGCCAGCTGGTTCGGGGACGAGGATGCGGAACGACACCGAGAAATGGACCATTCGGGACGTGGGCCCTCCGAATACACGAGGTCCGACGAACGGATTCACGAAGATGCATGTGACAATCTGACGCATGACCGCTACGTCGACGCAAGCGACGTCAAGGTGTCGGTGCGCAATGGCGAGATCACGCTCGACGGACATGTCGACAGCCGCCGCGCCAAGCGCCACGCCGAGGATTGCATCGACCGCATTTCTGGGGTGAGACACGTCCAGAACAATCTCCGCGTACGCGAGATGGACAGGTCCGACCGGACTTCCGGGGATTCCACCGAACGGACGACTTCACGCTCGGCGACTACGACTGGCAGGAGTGCCGGTACGACAGCTTCGCGCACCCGCGAAACGACTTGAGGACAGGACTGATCGACGCAAAAGAGAGGGAGCCCCGCCAGGGGCTCCCTTTTTTAGTGCCCCGCCTGCGGCCCGCGCTTCAGTCCGGATCTGGCGAGCTGATCGTCGACCTGCGCCATCAGGCGATCAAGGCCGGCCTCGCTGTCGCTCTCGGCCCTTGCTACAAGAACGTCCTGCGTGTTCGATGCCCGCAGCAGCCACCAACCGTCCTCGTTCGTCACGCGTACGCCGTCGGTTGCGTTGACGTCTGCATCGGTTCCGGCAAGGCGTTCGCGCACTTCCTCGATCACCGGGAACTTGCGCTCCTCGTCGACCTGAAAGCGCATCTCCGGCGTGTTGATCATGTCCGGCATCGCAGTCCGCATTTCGGTGACCGACCGCCCGAGCCTGGCGCTCGCCGCGATAAGGCGAACCGCAGCATAGAGCGCGTCGTCGAAACCGTAGTATTCGTGCGCGAAGAACACGTGTCCGCTCATCTCGCCGGCAAGCGGTGAAGCGGTTTCCTTCATTTTGGACTTAATCAAGCTGTGGCCGGTTTTCCACATCAGCGGCTTGCCGCCCAGCTCGCCGACCCTGTCGAACAGAGCACGCGATGCCTTCACATCGGCGATAATCGTGGCACCCGGAACGTCCCGCAGCAGGTCTTCCGCATAGATCATCAGGAGCTGATCCCCCCAGATCACCCGGCCCTGCCCGTCGATCGCGCCGATTCGGTCGCCATCTCCGTCGAAAGCCACTCCGAAGTCGAGGTTCTTCTCCGCGACGAGCGCCTTCAGGTCTGCAAGATTCGCTTCGTCAGTTGGATCTGGATGATGATTGGGAAACGTACCATCGACTTCGGTAAACAGAAGGTGATGCTCGCCGGGCAAGCGAGCGGTGAGCATTTCGACGGCGGGTCCGGCAGCTCCGTTGCCGGTGTCCCAACCGATTCGGAGGCCGGAAAGGCTCTCCCGATCGATGCCGGAGAGTCCTTCCACGAGCCTGTCGACATAAGCGCCGAGGACATCGCGGCTTTCCGCCGTGCCCTCTCCGTCGATCCAGGCACCCTCTGCAGCGATCTTGCCGAGTGTGAGGATGTCCCGCCCGAAAAAGGGCCGGCCTTTAAATACCATCTTGAAGCCATTGTAATTGGCGGGATTGTGGCTGCCAGTTATTTGAATGCCGCCGTGCACGTCTTCGGCCGAGGCTTCGGCATAGTAGAGCATCGGGGTCGGTCCCATGCCGATTCGAACGACATCCACCCCAGACATGGTCAGGCCTTCGACGAGGGCTTCCTCAAGTACCGGAGAACTGGTGCGTCCGTCGTAGCCGACCGCAACCTTCGATCCCCCCTCGTCGCGAAGGAGGGCGGCAAACCCGCGACCGATGGCACGTGCATCATCGGGACCCAGCGTTTCGCCGATAATGCCGCGTATGTCGTATTCGCGCAGCACGGTGGGGTGGAAATCGTGGCTCATGCTCGTTCGTGCTCCTCCCGGTGATCTGGAATGTCGCTCAACAGAAGGTCGCGCGCCGCATTGGCTTCGTGGACCGCCTCGTTGCTGCCTCCGCGATCCGGATGTACCGCGGCGACACGGCGCCTGTGCGCCTCGACAATTTCGGACTTGCCCGCCCCTTTGCCGAGGCCAAGGAGGGCGCGAGCTTCGTCCCGCGACCGGGAACGCACGGTCATGGCTTTCGGTTGCCAGGGCCAGCGTCCGGCAACAAGCCGCCAAGCGACGATCGCCAGCACGATGATCCAGAGAACTTTCATGCCTGTCCGGCGTAAGCCAGCTCGGGTTGCGCGCGTTCGGGCATCGGAAGCTTAAGCCCTGCTACCAGCCCGCGCAATTCCTGCCGCGCGACCAGGTGACTGGTGCCAAGCTCGCCAAGCTGCCCCTTGTCGAGCAGGGTCAGTCCAGACGGAAACAGCTCGCGATAGATGACGCGTTCGGACAGGCCCTTGGCCACGCGGAACCCGACCCGCTGCGACAGTTCGTGCAGCGCACCGTCGAGCCTGCGCATGTTTCGCGCTTCGACATGCTGGGTCCGGTTTCGCACGACCACCCAATCCATCTCGCGCCGCTTTTCGCGGATCGTGGACATCGCTCGCTTCTTGCGGGCCTCCCAGATAAGTTCGGCATAGAACGACAGCTTGCGAACCTTGAAGGTCTCCCCCTCGACTTGGCCGATGAGGTCGAAATCGACGAAGCTATCGTTTAGCGGCGTGACGAGAGTATCGGCCGTGGTCGCGACATGGCGCGCCAAGGTGTCGTCACGACCCGGCGTATCGAAGAGCAGGAAGTCTTGTCCTTCCGCGATTTCCTCGGACAGCGCATCGAGGTCCTCGGTACTGTCGCCATCGAAGACCGCGAAGCGGGCTCCCGGAAGGCCGATCCCGCGGCGCCGTTCGGTGTCGACCCGGTTCTCGAGATAGCGGAACATGGTGCGCTGGCGGGGATCCAAATCGATCGCCGCCACACGCGCGCCCTGATAGGCCAGTGCCACCGCGACATGGACGGCCGTGGTCGACTTGCCGGTGCCACCCTTCTCGTTGGCGAAGACGATGCGATGTGCAGGCACTATGCGGTTCCCGATCTATTGCAGCGCGCGCCGTCCAGACGCTAGGCAGGCACGAGCAGGCCTGTGCGAAAGGTCTTATCGGAGGGGCAGGGCCCATGCAAACCATCCACGAGATCGATCCACTGCGCAGCGTCGTCGATACCATGCGCGGAGACGGCCGGGTCGCGCTCGTCCCGACGATGGGGGCACTCCATGAAGGCCATTTGACACTTGTGCGGGAAGCGACGCGGCTGGCCAAAAGCGTCGTGGTGTCGATCTTCGTCAATCCGCGCCAGTTCGGGGCCGGCGAGGACCTTGATGCCTACCCCCGGAGGCTGGCCGAAGATGCCGCGCTCCTAGCCGCGGAGAAAGTCGCGCTTCTCTGGGCACCCACCGGAAACGCGATGTATCCCGAGGGCTATGCCACCAACGTCTCCGTATCGGGGGTCAGTCAGGGCCTGTGCGGGGGCGCGCGCCCGGGTCATTTCGATGGCGTTGCGACCGTGGTTTGCAAGCTCTTCAACCAGGTCAGGCCCGACATCGCGGTCTTCGGCGAGAAAGACTGGCAGCAACTTGCCGTCATTCGCCGGATGGCCCGCGATCTCGACCTCGTCGCTCCGCAGCCCGGCAACATCGTAGGGGTGCCTACCGTGCGAGAGGCCGATGGCCTCGCGATGAGTTCGCGCAACGCCTACCTCTCGCCGGAACAGCGAAAGCAGGCTGCCGCGCTCCCGAGAGCGATGGAAGAGGCGGTGCGCGAAATCGAATCGGGTGACAATATTTCGCGGGCCCTCGCGCGCCTTGCCTATCGCCTGACCGAGAATGGCTTCACCTCGGTCGACTATGCGGAGTTGCGCGATGCCGAAACGCTATTGCGCGTCGGAGAAAGCCGGGGAGGAGCTGCCCGATTGCTCGTTGCGGCACGAATCGGGGGAACCCGGCTGATCGACAACTTGGCCGTTGCGCCTGCATGAAGGACTAGAGAGCGCCGGTCCGAAATTTTTCTGTAATCGTCACAAGCGCTTTGGCCGGGTCAAGGTCAGCGCGGCTTGACTCGAAGGCAGAGCAGGTCAGTCTTTCTGCATCCGAGCACCATTCGGGGAGGTGCAGATGACACGTTCACGCCTGTTATTGCGATCCACGGCATTGATTATGCCGCTGGTTCTTGTCTCCGGCCCCGCCTCGGCCGGTCCGTTCGACTTTCTCGACAACACCGCCAAGAAGATCCAGAAGAAGCTGGAAGGCAAGGCGAACAAGGAAGTCGACAAGGCCATAGACGGGACGACCGGAACATCGTCCGGCAAGGATACGCCGGTTTCCCACGGCTATTCGGGAAGCGCGACCGGAAAGGTCATGCATACGTACAGCCGGGGCGCATTCGCCAAGTCGATCGGCAGTTTCGATGCCCACGTCGAATACTGCGAGGGATCGCGCGACACCAATTTCCGCAAGGCAGCGCTGGAGGTTCTCGAGATCGGCAACGCCGCAAGCCATCCCTCGCACCGGACGGCGACCTCGCAATTCCTCGAATGGTACGAGAGCGGGTTCGATTACGAGAAGAAGCGGCTCAACGACCCGAACTTCATCAGGCCCTGCGAAGGCGACTGGCGGAAAAAATACGGCCGCGCGGTCAAGAACAGCTACGCCGAGTACCACACGAAGTTCAACGTCTACTGAGTGCTGGCGGAAGGGCGGCTGGAGCGGGTAGCGGGAATCGAACCCGCATAACCAGCTTGGAAGGCTGGGGCTTTACCACTAAGCTATACCCGCATCGCCGAGCCACATTCGGATTGCATGGAAACGACCGGCGCGTCAATCGCGATTGCGGCCTTGCCCGACATGGGCCGGCCACTTCAGGCCGCTTTCGCGGATCGGAAAGCATGCTCCCAATTTCAATCCGATGAGAAATGCCCATATCGGTGGAAACAGGTGCGCGTCCCCCGCGCTGCCATCAGAGCGAATGACGGTGAGGCATGATGAACACGTCGCGGACGAAACAGAGAGCTGAAGGCAGCGGTGGCGCATGGCGGCTCAATCCGCTCGACATGCTGATGTCGTCCGGTATCGGCAAGGCACTCACCAAACTAGGAATCGCGCCCCGGCCTGAAAGCAGCGAAAGCTTGCTCGACCTTGCAGGCGCAATCCTTTCGCTGCGGGGACGCGCATCGGGGCCGGCGCTCGCATCGGCCTTCTTCGACCTGTACGAGGCGAGCGACCTTGCTGACCGGCACGCGTTCCTAGCCAGGGTCCATGACCTTCATCCCCGCAATCGCGAGGCGATCGACAGTGCGATTGCGCAATGGCTCGAACGGCGCGACGAGGCTTCGGCCCATGCGCTGAACGAGGCGACCGAATCGCGCACCCAGCGACTCATCCGCATCCTGAATCTCGCGCCGCAAGGGACGCAGCGACTTATCGCGATGCGATCGGATCTCCTGAGCGCACCCGAGCGAACGACGAGTCTGAAGATCCTCGACAAGGAAATGGAAGCCGCCTTCGCATCGTGGTTCAACGCCGGCTTTCTCGAACTTCGGAAGATCGGGTGGGATTCTCCCGCCAGACTTCTCGAGCGCATCATCCGGTACGAGGCGGTGCATTCCATCGACGGGTGGGAAGACCTGCGACGGCGGGTCGAGCCCGCGGACCGGCGGTGTTACGGCTTCTTCCATCCGCAGATGGCCGACGACCCGCTGATCTTCGTCGAAGTGGCCCTGACCCGGCAATTGCCGGACTCGATCGGGTCGATCATCGGCCCCGAGCGAGAGGAGACGGGCGCGCGCGAGGCCAGCCACGCCATCTTCTACTCGATTTCGAATTGCCAGGAAGGGCTGCGAGGCATCCCTTTCGGTAACTTCCTGATCAAGCGGGTCGTTGGCCTCCTGCAGGAAGAACTGCCCCATCTTTCGACCTTCGCGACACTCTCGCCGGTTCCGAGGTTCGCGAAATGGCTTGCGGGCGAGCGCGGTGCCGAAGCCGGGCCTCCCAAAGGCGAGGAATTACGCCGGGAGGCGGCGCGCTATCTCGTCGGCGCGCGCTCCGGATCCGGGCTGCCGCACGATCCGGTTGCAAGGTTCCACCTTGGCAACGGTGCGCGCCTGGAAGCCATTCACGCCGAGGCGGATAGATCGCAGAACGGAATTAAGCAGTCGCACGGCATCATGGTCAATTACGTCTACGACCTCGCCGACATCGAAGCGAACCACTTCGCGCTGACCGAGCTCGGGACGGTCGTGGCATCGAAGGATGTGATGGAACTGGCGGAGGGATCGCAGCCCAGAGAAGGCAAAAAGCGAAATCGCGCCGCCTGAACGAACGCGGCGACGTTGCCCTTCAATGACCGGCATAGGCGATCAACGCTTCCACCTCGACGCCGCTCGCGCGGAGCTTTTCGGCGCCGCCCAGATCGGGGAGGTCGACCAGAAACAGTGCGCGTGAAACGTCGGCCCCCGCCTGTCGGAGCAAATCGAGCGCGGCCTTCGCCGTGCCGCCCGTGGCGATGAGATCGTCGACGAGCGCGACCGACGCGCCATCCGCGACCGCCCCCGGATCGACTTCGAGCGTGTCGGTGCCGTATTCCAGCGCATAATCCATCGCCAGCACCGGCACTGGCAGCTTGCCGGGCTTTCGCACGGGAACGAACGGCAATTCGAGCCTCGCCGCGATGGCGGCACCGAAGATGAAGCCACGCGCCTCGATCCCGGCTACTGCGGTCGCGCCCGACCTCGATACCCGATCGGTCATGAGCCGCACCGCCGCGGCGAATCCCGGTCCATTGCCGATTAGCGTGGTAACGTCGCGAAAGAGAATGCCCGGTTTCGGAAAGTCGGGGATGTCGCGGATAAGCTTTCTAAGATCATCGGGTGTCACGCCTGCTCCCCAATGCAAAACGCCCCCCGCGACATTGTCGCGAGGGGCGCAGGATTTGCGATCTCGATCGCCAACCTCAGTGCTTGGCCTTCTTGTGTGCCCAGATGCTGCGGTAGGCGAGGTAGGCGAGGACGGTGGCAAAAAGCAGGAAGCCCAGTACCGGCCATCCCGTCTGCTTGCGCTTCTCGAGGGTCGGCTCACCGGCCCACACGAGGAACGCCGAAACGTCCTTCGACATCTGTTCTACAGTAGCGGCGGTACCGTCGCCGTAAGTCACCTGCCCGTCGCTCATGAGCGGCGGTGCCATCGCCAGATTGAGGTTCGGGAAATACGGATTGTAGTAGAGTCCCGTCCCCGGAGCAGCTTCGGGGAACTCCTGCAGGAGAGCCGCCGGCGGATCCTGGTATCCGGTCAGAAGCGAGTAGACATACGCGCCGCCGTCATGACGGGCTTTCGTGATGAGCGAAAGGTCGGGCGGGATCGCGTTGTTGTTGGCTGCACGCGCCGCGATGTCGTTCGCGAACGGCGCAGGGAAGTAGTCGGTCGGGACGCCCGGACGCGTCGTCTGTTCACCGGTGTTCGGGTCGAGTCCTGGGACCTGGAACCCGGCGGCGATCGCCTTCACTTCGGGCTCGGTATAGCCGAGCTGCTCGAGGCTCCGGAACGCAACGTGCTTGAGCCCGTGACAGGCCGAGCAGACTTCCTTGTAGACCTGGAAACCGCGCTGGAGCTGCTGGCGGTCGAACTTGCCGAACGCGCCGTCGCTGGCGAGGTGCAGGTCCTTGGGATACTCGTGGAAGGCGTGTTCTGCCGTTTCCGGCTTTCCTTCCTGCGCGAAGGTAACCGCGCCGACAACGAAAGACCAGGCGAGCGCCACGCCGAAGAACAGCCCGACGAGAATGGAAATGATGCGGATCATGTCTTTTTTCTTTCCGTCTCTCGGGTTGTCAGGATGCTGCCGGAGCGGCGTCGGACTTCTCGACGGGCACCGCCGAAGGCGCCAGCGCAGAGTTCTCGTCCTCGCCCAGCACCTTCTCGGTGATCGAGTAAGGTAGCGGATCGGGCCGCTCGATAGCGGAGACGATCGGCAGGATGATGAGGAAGTGCGCGAAGTAATAGAGCGACGCGATCTGGCTGAGCATCACGAAGGGCTCCTCTGCCGGAGCGCCACCGCAGTAGAACAGCACCGCCATGGCCGGAATGAGGCCGAACCAGAAGAACTTGCGGAACAGCGGGCGATAGATGCCCGAGCGAACCGGCGAGCGATCGAGCCAGGGCAGGAAGAACCACACGAGGATCGAGGCGAACATCGCTATCACGCCCATCAGCTTGGCCGGGATGAACAGGAAGTCCTGCGTGAAGGCGCGAAGAATCGCGTAGAACGGCCAGAAATACCATTCGGGAACGATGTGCGCAGGCGTGCTCATCGGGTTGGCCGGAATGTAGTTGTCCGGGTGGCCGAGCGCATTCGGCGCAAAGAACAGCACCGCGCAGTAGAGGATAAGGAACACACCCAGCCCGAAACCGTCCTTTGCCGTGTAGTACGGATGGAACGGCACCGTGTCGGCAGCGGTCTTCACCTCTACGCCGGTTGGGTTGGACGAGCCGGGGATGTGCAGCGCCCAGATGTGGAGGATGACCACACCCGCGATAACGAACGGCAGCAGGTAGTGCAGCGAAAAGAAACGGTTCAGGGCCGCGTTGTCCGGCGCGAATCCGCCGAGCAACCAGGTCTGCAACGGTTCACCGACGAGCGGGATCGCGGAGAACAGGCCGGTGATGACCTTCGCGCCCCAGAAGCTCATCTGCCCCCATGGAAGCACGTAGCCCATGAAGGCGGTCGCCATCATCAGCAGGAAGATAACGACGCCGAGCAGCCAGATCATCTCGCGCGGAGCCTTGTACGACGAGAAGAACAGGCCGCGGAAGATGTGGATGTAAACGACCACGAAGAACGCCGAGGCACCGTTAGCGTGCGCATAGCGCATCATCCAGCCCCAGTTGACGTCGCGCATGATGTGCTCGGTCGAATCGAAGGCGACCAGCGCGTTCGGCGCATAATGCATCGCCAGGATGATTCCGGTGACGATCTGCAGCATGAGACAGAACCCGGCGAGAACGCCGAAATTCCAGAAGTAGTTGAGGTTGCGTGGAACCGGATAACCAGCACCGATAGCATTGTAGACGAGACGCGGCAGCGGGAGTTTTTCGTCAAGCCACCGCATCGTCGGATGGGACGGCTGATACTCCTTGGCCCAGGGGAAACTCATGATCTCTTACCTCAACCGATCTGGACGATGGTGTCTGACGTGAACTCGTATTCCGGCACTTCGAGATTCGTGGGCGCCGGACCTTTGCGAATGCGGCCGGCGGTATCGTAGTGCGAACCATGACACGGGCAGAAATAACCGCCGTACTCGCCCTTGTTCTCGCCTTCGCCTGCACCGAGCGGAACGCAACCGAGGTGAGTGCAAACGCCCATCGTGATGAGCCATTCGCGATGACCTTCCTTGACGCGTTCGTCGAGCGACTGCGGGTCGCGAAGCGAGCCGACATTCACCGCATCGGCCGCCGCGATTTCCTTGGCTGTAAGGTGCTTGATGAAGACGGGCTGCTTGCGGAACACGGCCTTGACCGCCTGTCCGGGCTGGATCGAGGAGATGTCGACTTCGGTCGAGGATGCCGCCAGCACGTCCGCAGAAGGGGCCATCTGGCTGATAAGCGGCACGAGCACGGCCACGCCGCCGACGCCCGCCGCGCTGACCGCCGCGATATTGATGAAATCGCGCCGCCGCACCCCATCCCCGGACATTTCCTCCGGAGTGCCAGTGACCGCATTTTCTGCCATGATCGACCCTTGCCTGGATTAAACCGTTTCTACCCGGGTCGATACGGGCGTTGCGTCATCGAAAACGAGCCCGACCCCCCGGAAGACCGTTTCCCACACGAGCAGGGCACTCGGGCAGGTTCCGGCTTGGCGCGCCTGATAGACGCGAAAAACACACGTGCCAACCGCCTTTTTGGCGATTTCGTGTCGGCCGCTCAGGCGGGACCTATGACCGAGATTTGACGGCCGTATGCCGCCTCGCCCCGTTGCGTCGCGCGGCGGTAGGAAAAGAACCGACCGGGCTGCGCGCAGGTGTCTTCGCCAAGACACTCGACAGTGGCGATGCCCTGTGATGCAAGACGGGCGGCAACGTAGCCTTCGAGGTCGAACTGCCAATGTCCCGCCCGACCGCCGGAGAAATGGGCATCGTTGCGTTCGGCTTCGGCAAGGAAGCGCTCGCGAAACGCGTCATCGACTTCATAGCTCCCCCAAGCGATGCAGGGACCAATCGCCGCCGCGATCCGCTCCCGGTTTGCGCCGAGAGCTTCCATCGCGGCGATTGTCGCGTCGGTAACGCCCGCAATGGCACCTTTCCAGCCCGCATGGGCCGCGCCGACGACGTTGGCTTGCCGGTCGAGGAGCAGCACGGGCGCGCAATCGGCGGTAAGAATTCCCAGGAGCACGCCGGGTCGATCGGTCACCAGCGCATCCGCCTCCGGCCTATTGTCCTCTTCCCATGGGCGATCCACCCTCACGCATTGCGGTGAGTGGACTTGGTAGACCGTGACCAGCGTCGCGCCGGGAGCCACCGCCTCGACGACTTTCGTCCGGTTCTCCGAAATGCACGCTGCGTCGTCGCCCGATCCATAGCCCACATTCAGGCCAGCGACTTCACCCGTCGAGACGCCGCCGCGCCGTCCGAAAAACCCGTGCGGCACACCGTCGAGCGCGCTGGCCCGCAGCACCTCGACGGACTGTCCGCACATGTCAGCCAAGGCTCTTGGTCACCTGTTCGCGCACGTCGCGGGACAGATGGGGCGTCGCGGCGATCCGCTCCAGTTCCCCGCGCATCAGGTCGGACCGCACCGGCTCGATCCGGCGCCAGCGACCGAGCGGCGGCACGAACCGGGCAGCAGTCTGCGAATTGATCGGGTCCAGCTTCAGGATAAGGTCGGCAATCATACGGTAGCCTTCGCCGCTTTCCGCATGGAAGGCCGCCGGGTTCATCGCGAAGGCCATGTAGAGCGAGCGCACGCGGTTCGGGTTGCCGAGAGTGAAATCTGGATGCCCCGCAAGCTCCCTGACGTGTTCGAGCACGTCGGGGTGCAGCGATCCCGCCTGCAACGCGAACCACTTGTCGAGGACGAGCGCGTTGCCCTCGTATCGTTTGCGGAAATCGGCGAGCGCCTTGTCGCGCTCCGGGACGTCCAGGCCGCACAGAACCATCAGGGCGCCCTGCCGGTCGGTCATGTTGTCAGCGAGTGCGTACTGACGCGCGGCCCGCTCGGCGGCTTCCTCGGGCGCTCCGGCGGCGAGATAGAGGAGTGCCTGCGTCTTCAGCTTTCGCGCCCCTCGCGACGCGGCGTCGCGCCCGTACGGCACTTCGCTCACCCGGTCGTGCAGGTCCTCGAAGTCTTCCTGAAGTTCCTCGCCGAGCCAGGCGCGCAAGCCCTCGCGCTCGGCATGGATCGCGCCCGGATCGGCGACCAGCATCTGCTCGGCAAGATAGGCTTCGGCGGGAAGGATCATCAGCTCGCCGCGCATCAGGTCGTCGAGGTCCTCGTCGAAAAGCGCCGATTCGATGGCCTGGCTGACCGCGTCGCGCTCGAGATCGCGCTCGCGTTCGCCAAGACCACCGCCGATGGCCGAGATCAGGTGGCGCACGACAAGGCTCTGCATCGCTTCGTAACGGGCGAAGGCGTCGTCGTCCTTCGCCGCGAGAAACACGAGGTCTTCCGAGGTGGTGTCGATCTCGACCGCGACCGGCGCGGAAAACCCGCGATTGATCGACAGGACCGGGCGACGCTCGTGCCCCTTGAACGAAAAGTCGGCGCTCTCCTTGTCGAGGACGACGAGCGCCTCGCCCTTGTGCTTCCCGGTCTCGCGCTCGAAAAGCGCAAGCTTGAGCGGGATCGGCATGGGCTGCTTTTCGGGCTGACCCGGCGTGACAGGCACTGTCTGCTCCAGCCTGACGGTCGCGAAGCCGTTCTCGTGCAGCAGCTTCGCCTTTACCTGCGGGGTGCCGGCCTGCGAATACCACAAACGGAATTGTCCGAGGTCGAGCCCCGCGCCGTCCTCGATCGCCTTGACAAAATCCTCGCAGGTCGCGGCTTCGCCGTCGTGGCGCTCGAAATAGAGGTCGGTGCCTTCGCGGAACCGTTCGGGACCGGCCATGGTGCGCATCATCCGGATGACTTCGGCACCCTTGTTGTAGACCGTGGCAGTATAGAAGTTCGAGATTTCCTCATAGCTGTCGGGCCGGATCGGGTGCGCAAGCGGGCCGGAATCCTCGGGGTACTGGGCGGAACGGAGGATGCGGACGTCCTCGATCCGCTTGACCGCCTCCGAACCCATGTCGGCGCTGAACAGCTGGTCGCGCAGGACGGTGAAGCCTTCTTTCAGCGAAAGCTGGAACCAGTCGCGACAGGTGACGCGGTTACCCGACCAGTTGTGGAAGTATTCGTGGCCGATGACGCCTTCGATCGCATCGTAGTCAGCGTCGGTCGCGGTCTCCGGATCGGCAAGGACGTAACGCGTGTTGAAGATGTTGAGGCCCTTGTTCTCCATCGCGCCCATGTTGAAATCGGACACCGCGACGATGTTGAACAGGTCGAGGTCGTATTCGCGACCGAATGTTTCCTCGTCCCACTTCATCGATGCCTTGAGCGATTCCATCGCGTGTCCGGTCCGGTCCTCGTCGCCGGGCCGCACCCAGATATTGAGGTCGACCTTGCGTCCGCTCATCGTCGTGAAGGTGTCGTGATTGGAGACGAGTTCTCCGGCGACGAGCGCGAAAAGGTAGCTCGGCTTCGGCCAGGGATCGTGCCACTCGGCCCAGTGCGTGCCGCCGTCCTCGCCTTCCTTTACGCAGTTGCCGTTCGAAAGCAGGACCGGGAAGGCATCCTTCGGCCCTTCCATGCGCACCGTGAAGCTCGATAGCACGTCGGGCCGGTCAGGGAAGAACGTGATCCGGCGGAAACCCTGGGCTTCGCACTGGGTGCACAGCATGCCGTTCGATGCATAAAGGCCCATGAGCTGGCTGTTCTGCGCCGGCTTCAGCACGGTTTCGATCGCGATCTCGTGCTCGTCGCCGTCGAGGTCGATCAGCAGGTCCGGCCCGTCCATGCGCCAGCCATTGCCGGGCTTGCCGTCGACCGAGACCGAACGGGCCTCTATCCCGTCGCCGTTGAGGCGGATCGTCTTGTCGCCCGATCCGTCGGGGTTGCGGGCGACTTTCAGCATGGAGCGAACCGTCGTCTCTCCGGCACCCAGCGAGAAGTCGAGCGCGGTTTCGGGCACAAGCCACTCGGGAGGTCGATAGTCCTCGCGGCGGATGACCGTCGGCGCATGCGGCGGAGGAGCTGCATCGGCGGTTTCGGGGTTCTCGACGGGCTCGGACGGTCTGCTGGCGATATCCATCGTGCCTAAGTAGACGTTCCTCTTCCGATTGCCACCACTTGCATTAGGGTTGCGGCATGCAGCGGATCCTAATCTTCGGCCTCGGCTACACCGCCAAGCGCATCGCCGCCCACCTCGAAGGACGCGGCTGGGAGGTCGTGTCGACGGGCCGGGACGGCACTCTTTCCTTCGACGACGAGGGAACGGTCCGCATGGCGCTCGCCGATTGCTCGCACGTGTTGTCCTCGGTCCCCCCCGCCGGCGAGGGCAGCGACCCGGTACTCGAGCGCTACGGAAATGCCCTTGCCGGCAAGTGGCTCGGCTACCTGTCCTCGACCGGTGTCTACGGCGACGCGCAGGGTTCGTGGGTCGACGAGAGCGCGCCTGTCGGCACCGGCAGGCGCACCGTCCGCGCCGAATGCGACGCCCAGTGGATGGAACGCGGCGCGAGCGTCTTTCGGCTCCCCGGCATCTACGGGCCGGGCCGCAGCGTGTTCGACCGTGTCGCGACGGGGCGGGCGCACCGGATAGACCTGCCGGGGCAAGTGTTCAGTCGCATCCACGTCGATGACATTGCCGGTGCGGTGCTGGCGGCGCTTGACGGTGACGCGCCGCCGGGAGCCTACAACGTGTCGGACGATCTGCCCTGCTCGCAAAACACGCTGGTTGAGGCGGCATGCGCCATGCTCGGCGTCGCGCCGCCACCGTTGCAGACCATAGAGCAGGCCGGACTGTCGCCGATGGCGCGCGGATTCTATGCCGAGAACCGCCGCGTCGCCAACGGAAAGGCAAAACGAATGCTCGGCTGGCGTCCCGCCTATCCCGACTTCGCCACCGGCTTGCGCGCCCTCAGGGCGACGATCAGCCCGGCAAGCGACATCGCCGCGCCCAGCCCCGCCAGCGGCGACCAGACATAGCCTTCGAGCAGCGTCGACAGCATCATGGCGATGATGACCACGAGCACTCCGTTATAGGCCGCGCGACCCGGTCCGAGTTCGCGCACGAGGGTGAAGTACAGCGGAAAGGTCACGATCGAACCTGCGAGCGCGAGGTACGCCGTGCCCAGCCAGTACGTGGGCCTGTCGGGGAGGACCGGCGCGCCGACCGCGGCCGCCGCGAAGACCACGTCGCAAATCAGGCCGTAGAGCATCGACCACGCCAGCAAACTGACCATCGGGACCGAGCGACCCGTGGTGTTCGCCTGCGCGACGTTCGCCACCGAGGCGCAGAGCATGGCCGCCACGGCAAGCACGATGCCAAGCCCGACGTTGCCGCCGAGACTTTCTTCGCGCCATTCGTGGACCAGCAGCAGGGCAATCCCGGTGATCGCGACCGCGCTTCCGAAGACAAAACGCGGCGTGACCGGCTGATCGAGGAAGATTCTCCCCAGGATCGCATTGGGCACCAGCATCATACCGATAAGAAGCGCCACGATGCCCGAGGTCAGGTGCATCTCGGCATGGTAGACGAAATTGAAATTGCCGCAGAACTGGGTGAGGCCGATCCCCATCGCAAGCAAATGCACCCGCCGCCCGATCCCCAGCGGCTTGCCCATGACGCGGGCGAGCAGGAACATCGCGGGCATCGCGATCGAGAAACGCCAGACGACGGACCATGGCGCGGGCACACCGTCGATCTGGTCGGTGATCACCCACCAGGTCGAACCCCAGATCGTCGCAACCAGCAGGAAGGGCAGCGCTATGCGCGGCCTCAGCAGCGCATGCGGCGCGGGATCGCTCACAGCTCCGCGATCGCCTTGGCGAGCGCCGCCGCGTCCTCGGCGCGGGTGTTCCATGCCGTGACGAACCGCGCGGCATCCTCACCCCAGTCGTAGAACGAAAAGCCCGATGCGCGCAGCCACTCGCGTTCGGAAGAGGACAGACGCACGAACAGTTCGTTTGCCTCGACAGGATGCATAAGCCGCGACCCGCATGCGCCCGCGATCTCGGCCGCGGCGGCATTGGCGGCGCGGGCATTGCGCAGCCAGAGATCGTCATCGAGCATCGCAAGGATCTGCGCGGCGAGGAACCGCCCCTTCGATTGGAGGTGCCCCGCGCGCTTGCGCCGGTAACGCACGACATCTGCAAGCGCGGGATCGAAGAAGACGATCGCCTCGGCTCCCATCCCGCCGTTCTTCACGAAACCGAAGGACAACACGTCGGAACCGGCACAGGCCTCGCGCGGCAGGCAATCCAGATGCGCAACGGCGTTGGCGAAACGCGCGCCGTCGACGTGGAAGCCAAGCCCGCGCTCCCTGGCGAATCTCGCCAGTGCGGACATGTCGCCGGGCGAGTAGGCGCGGCCGTACTCGCTCGTCTGCGTCACCGAAAGCGCGTGGGGCTGCACCTGGTGGACGTCGTCGCGGATCGGGTCGATCGCGGCTTCGATGTCCCCGGGCGTCAGCCTGGCCCCCTCGCCCTCGGCCAGGATCAGCTTCGCGCCGTGGAGGTAGAAGCCGGGCGCGCCCGCCTCGTCGACCTCGATGTGCGCTTCGCGGTGGCAGACCACGCCGCCATGGGGCGGAACCATCGGCGCAAGCGCCAGGCAATTCGCCGCTGTCCCCGTGGCAACCCACAAGGCGGCGACCTCGCACCCGAACAGCCCGCCGAAAGCCTCGTCCAGGCGGCGGCTGAGAAAATCGTTGTCGTAAGGCGCATCAGCCTCGTCGGCGGCCCGCAACGCCTCCCATACGGCAGGGTGGACCGGAGCGGCATTGTCGGAGAGAAACTGCATCGGAACCGCCATGATGACGCACGCGTTCACCGTCAAGCAATCAAGGGAACACGCATGACCGGCAAAGTCACGATCACTACGCACGATGAGGGAAAACACGGTGAATACCACGCCCGGCTCGAAGGCCATGACGAGACCGGACGCCTGACCTGGGTGGAGCGCGACGGCGTGAGGGTGGCCGAACACACGATCGTCCCGCCCGCCATCGGCGGCCGGGGCGTGGCTGCCCGGCTGGTCGAGCGCATGGTAGAGGATGCGCGCGAGGAGGGCTTCAAGATCAAGCCCGTCTGCAGCTATGTCGTCGCCGCGTTCGACAAGCACCCCGACTGGGCGGACATTCGCGCCTGATCTAGCGTTCCTCCCGGCCGAAGGCGCCGCCGCCGGGCGTTTCGATCACGAAGGCATCCCCGGGTTGGAGCTCTGCCGATGCGACGGGCCCAAGCGTTTCGACCGAACCGTCCGCGCGTTCGATACGGTTCGCACCGCGCGCACCGTCTTCTCCGCCAAGGAGTCCGAATGGGGCATGGACGCGCCTTCCAGACAATATGCCCGCGGACATCGGCTCGAGAAACCGGATGCGCCGTAGCGCCCCATTACCGCCGCGGTGCAGGCCGTGTCCTCCAGAACCCTCGCGGATCGCGAACTCTTCGATCCGCACCGGAAAATTCGCCTCGAGCACCTCGGGATCGGTAAGGAGGCTGTTGGTCATGTGCGTCTGGACGACGTCCAGTCCGGACCGGCTCCCGAACCTCCGGCAATGGTTTCGTAGTACTGCCGGCTATCGTCACCGAACGTGAAATTGTTCATGGTGCCCTGCGATGCCGCCGTCGCGCCAAGCGCGCCGAGCAGCGCGTCGACAATAGCCTGGCTGGTCTCGACATTGCCGGCAACCACCGCAGCAGGATGCCGGGGATCGAGCATCGATCCGGCAGGGACGCGAATGGCGAACGGGCGGAGGCATCCCTCGTTCATCGGAATCGGCTCGTCGATCAGCAGCCGGACGACGTAGAGCACCGCTGCGCGGACGACGGGGAGCGGCGCGTTGAAATTGTCGGCAAGCTGGCTGCTCGTCCCTGCGAAATCGACAACGGCGCTTTTCTCGACCCGGTCGATGCTCACCGAGACGCGGATTCGCGCACCGTTGTCCATCGCCAGCGTGAACCCGCCGTTCGACAGATTGCCGACGAGTTTTCGCACCGCAGCCTCGGCGTGGTCCTGCGCATGGGCCATGTAGGCGTCGACCGCCTCACGCCCCTGTTCACGGGCAATGCGCCGCAATTCGTTCGCTCCCCGCGCGCACGCGGCGACTTGCGCCTGGAGATCGGCAACGTTCTGATCGACGTTACGCGCCGGCCAGCGCCCGGAACCGAGCAGCACCCGGATACGGTGCTCGAGAAACTCGCCGCGGTCGACGAGCAGTTCGTTGTCGATGACGACACCCTCTTCGTCCAGTGTCCCGCTGACGGGCGGCATCGAGCCCGGACTGATTCCCCCGACGTCGGCGTGGTGCCCGCGCGCTGCCACGAACCATGCCGGGACTGCATCGTCGTCGCAGGCGAATACGGGCATTACGACGGTGATGTCGGGCAAGTGCGTGCCGCCGTCGTATGGAGCGTTGAGGACATAGGCGTCGCCCGGCAGCATGCCGCGTCCGTCACGTCCTTCTCCGCGACGTTCAAGGATCGTGCGCACGCTTTCACCCATCGAACCGAGATGCACCGGCATGTGCGGAGCGTTGGCGACGAGGCCGCCGGTCTTGTCGAAAAGCGCGCAGGAAAAGTCCAGCCGCTCCCTGATGTTCACAGACCGCGCGCTGGATTGCAGCGCGGCGCCCATTTCCTCGGCGATTGACATGAACAATGCGCTCATGATCTCCAGCCGGACCGGATCGCGCTCTGGTCCGACGGCCCGGTGCGCGCGCGCATCCACGCGCGAAAGGATGAGATTGCCCAGCTTGTCCACACCAACCCGCCAGCCGGGCTCGACAACGGTCGTCGAGACTTCGTCCACGATCAGGACCGGACCATCGGCTGCGAACCCTTCGGCCAGGGCGCTCCTATCGTAAAGCGGGGCCCGATGTTCCTTCCCGCCCGTGAAGATCGCAACCTGCCCCAGCGGCTCACCCGATACTTCGGGAAGCGCGACCGTCGATCCGCCGGCATCGCGATCCTGCGACATCGCTTCGACGATGAGCGTTTCGGCTACGATGTCTCCTGTCGCATCGAACCCGAAGCGCTCGCGCCATTCCGACCGGAATGCGCGCAGCATTGCTTCTCTGGAACCCGGTGCCACCTCGATGGCATTCTCGCTCCCCGAAGGCCTCAGCGCGACGAGAACCTCGTGCCGGATCGAATTGGCGCCGACCCCCTGTCCGCAAAGATCGCCTGTTGTCTCCCTGCAAAGTGCTCGCACCGCACAGTCGATCGCTGCCAGCCCTTCCTCGTCGAGCGGCAAGCCCAGCGTCCTTTCGCGCAACGCGCTGCGCTGCGCCAGGCCCATGCCGTAGGCCGAGAGCACGCTCCCGAGCGGGTGGAGCAGGATCTCGTGCATTCCAAGCGCATCGGCAACGCGGCAGGCATGCTGCCCGCCGGCGCCCCCGAAGCACACCAGCGCCGCGCGCGAGACATCGTGTCCCCGTCGCAGCGACACGGCCTTGATCGCATTCGCCATGCTGGCGACCGCAATGTCGAGGAAGCCCTCCGCCGCTTCGCGCGCATCCATGCGGCGTCCTATAGCGCTCTCGATCTGTCCGAGAGTTTGCTGCAGCGCCTGCTGCGCAGCATTTTCGCTCGGCGGCCGATTGCCATCGGGACCGAAAACGGCGGGAAAGTGTTCGGGCCGCAGTTTCCCGAGAAGGAGGTTGCAATCCGTGACCGTCAGAGGCCCTCCGCGCCGGTAGCATGCCGGGCCCGGGATCGCGCCTGCAGACTCCGGCCCGACGAGGAAGCGCCCGCCGTCGAATTGGCAGACCGACCCCCCTCCCGCCGCGACCGTTTCGATGCGCATCATAGGCGTGCGAATTCGCAGGCCGGCCACGCGCGTTTCGCTGTCGCGCTCGTACCTTCCGGCAAAGTGCGAGACGTCCGTGGATGTTCCTCCCATGTCGAAGCCGACGACGTCCTCGAAGCCTGCCTCGCGCGCAACTGCAACCATGCCGACGATGCCACCCGCCGGTCCCGAAAGTATCGCATCCTTGCCGCGGAAAGCCTCGCCTGCCGCGAGGCCTCCGCTCGATTGCATGTAGAGCGCGTCGACTGCCGGACCCAGCCCTGCCTCCAGCTTGCGGACGTATCGGTCGAGCACGGGCGAGAGGTACGCATCGACGACAGTCGTCTGGCCGCGCGCAATCATCTTGATGAGCGGGGCGACCTCGTGGCTGGCGGAAACCTGCATGAAACCGATGGACTCCGCGATCTCTGCCAGCTTCCTCTCGTGTTCGGGAAAACGATAGCCGTGCATCAGCGCGATGGCGACCGACCGATAGCCCTCGTCGAACTTTTGCTGCAGCAATTGCTGCGCAGCATCGGAACGGAGCGGCATCACGATCTCGCCGCTCGCCCCGACTCGCTCGGCTATCTCGACCACATCCGCGTAAAGCGGCGGGGGCAGTTCGATCCGCCGCGCGAAGATTTCGGGTCTCTCCTGCGTGCCGATGCGCAGCGCATCGCGGAATCCGCGCGTGACGACGAGCAGCGTCGGCTCGCCCTTGCGTTCGAGCAGGGCATTTGTGGCAACGGTCGTGCCCAGACGAAGCTCGGCGGCGGGCAGGTCGCCTTCATGTACGCCGGTCAATCGTCGCATCGCCTCGATCGTGGCGTCGTCGTAGCTGTCCGGATCTTCGGACAACAACTTGAGACGCTCGACCCGGCCGTCGGGCGAACGCGCCACGACATCGGTGAACGTGCCGCCGCGATCGACCCAGAAGCGCCAGCGCCGTGCGGTCATGCTGCGTCAGTCGAAACCGTTTGCGAGGAATGCTTCGGCAAGCCCCGCGAGGAAGGCCGCCCCCTGCGGCATCACGGTCTCGTCCACGATCATCCTGGTCGAGTGGATACCGCAACATTGCGTCCAGTCCTCGCCCTCATGACTGACGCCGAGGAAGAACATCGCGCCGGGCACTTGCTCGAGCACGTAAGCGAAATCCTCGGCACCCATGATCGGATCGTCGAGCCGAAGGAACGCCCCCTCGCCGAACAGGCGGCGGGCAGTGGCCTCGCCGAAATCCACCGCCGCGCCAGCGCAGATAGTGACCGGGAAGCCTTCGACGATGCGCACATCTGCGGAAAGGCCGTGCGCGCCTGCGATCCCTTCCGCCATCCGTACGAGACCGTCGCGCAGCTTCTGCCGGTTTTCGGGCGACAGCGAACGCATCGTCCCCTCGATTTCGGCGTGGTCGGGAACGACGTTGAAGGTGGTCCCGCCGCTGACCCGCCCGACGGTAAGGACGACCGGATCGAACACACTGAACTTGCGGGTCACCATCGCCTGCAGCGCCGTGACGATCTCGCAGGCGACCGGCACGGGATCGATCGTTTCGTGCGGAAGCGAGGCGTGTCCGCCCTTGCCCTTCACGGCAACGACGAACTGGTCCGCGGCGGCGAGGAGGGGACCCTGGCGACCGCCCACCATGCCATGTGGCGCGTTGGGGAAGACATGGAGTGCAAAGGCCGCATCGGGCAACGGATCGAGCAGCCCGTCCTCGAGCATGAAGCGCGCGCCGTGATGACCCTCCTCCCCCGGCTGGAACATGAAGCGCACCTCGCCCTTGAGCGCGTCCTTGCGGCGGCAAAGCAATTCGGCGGCCCCCGCCAGCATGGCCGTATGCGCATCGTGGCCGCACGCGTGCATCACGCCGGGAACCTGCGAGGCGAAATCGAGCCCGGTTTCCTCAGGCATCGGCAAGGCGTCCATGTCGCCGCGAAGCAAGACCGACCGCCCTTCGCCGCCTCCGCCCTTCAGGATCGCGACGAGACCGGTCGTCGACGTACCCTCATGCCATTCGAGCGGCAGGTGCGCGAGCGCTTCACGGACCTTGGCGCTGGTTTTCGGCGTCTGGAGCCCGAGTTCGGGCTCGGCATGGATCGCGCGGCGAAGTCTTACGATGTCATCCGAGATGGCGCGCGCGTCGTCTAGAAGCTTTTCATGGGGCATACGCCGCATGATACGCCCGGCTAGCGCGCTGTCGAGCCGAGAAGGCAGGCTCAGGAACTGCCCTTGCGCTCCTTCATCACGAACTCGGCAATGTCGAAGGTCCGCTCGTTGTCGACGTCGATCGCCTGCGCGCCGTCGGACGGGACGATCGCCCTGACGGTCACTCCGAAGCGCTTCGACAGGCGCTTCATCGCGCCTTCAAGCGAGAGCAAGCCCGCCCTGAACAGTGCGATGTTGACGATCCCGAAGGCCTTAACCAGCCGCTTCGGATTGTTCATGAACTGGCCGCCTTCACGGAACGCCTCGGTCGCGCGCAGGGCATGCGGCCCGGCGATGCCGTAGACATTGCAATTGGCGTATCCGCCGTCCTTGAACTTGTAGAACCTGCGCTGCCCTTCCGGATGGACCGCGCGGACCGACTCGTCACGCGTCAGCGTCGCGAGGACATCTGCCCGCTTCAGTTCCTTCAGCGCATGCTCGATCACCTCGCCCGAAAGCAGCACATTGTCCGCGGTCGTTACGATGTAGGGGGCGGGCTGGTCCTCGGCCGCGAGGATGACGCTTTCCGCGATGTTCGGGGACGACGGCAGGAAATCGATGTCCAGCCCCTTTTCGCGATAGGGCTCAAGGATTTCGCCGAGTTGGGGATGCGCATCCTTCTCCACCGAAATGCGTACTTTTGGCCTGACGGGAAGCGCCGCGATCACGTCCATCACGTGAACGATCAGCGGCTTTCCGCAGATCGGGACGATGCACTTGTGGCTAACGCCCGCGCGCAGGGCGAGCGGGTTGACTACGCCCGTGCGCTGGGCGGCGAGGATGATGATCGTGCAGTCGTGCGAAGCTATGCTGGCCATTGCCCGGTCATAGCGTCGTTCATCGAAGGTCGACAAGGCCGTGGCGACGCAGGCTTTCGGCCATAAGCGATTCGATCAGGTCTTCCTGCGACCAGCCCATCAGGACGGCGGAGCGGCCGTAGACCTTCTGCGACCACAGGTTGCATTGCAGGTTTACTTCGAGGAGATTCGCTTCGCCCGTCCGCTCGTCGAAGCGGAATTCGAACCGGCCGTAATCGAAGGGCCGGAAGATCTCCACGAGCTTCCCGGTCATCGCCTGGATCTGCGGCCATGCATCGGCGGCCTCGAACGGCACCAGCTCGTATTTCTGCGAACGGTCGACGAGATCGCGCTTCTCCTCGTGCGTGCGCAGGTGCGTGGGATCTGCCTGCCTGAACAGCATCGGCGGCATGATGTGCGGCACGCCATGCATCTCGAGAACCGGAACTTCGACGTCGCTGCCCGACATGAAGGGCTCGACGATCGCGTCGTGACCCTCGGCATGGATGGAAAGGACTGCGGCTTCGACGCCCTGCCAGTCGGTCGCGTCGCCGAGCCCCCAGCTCGCCGAGGAATTGTTGGGCTTGATCACCCAGCGCTCGGCATCGGGGCAGCGAGCGCGTTCGACTGGCGCTCCGGCGCGGTAGACCGCCCAGTCGCAGGTGCGGACGCCGCGTGCGCGCGCTTCGAGCTTGGTCAGGTGCTTGTCGTCGGCAATCCCGCGCAGGATCGGGTTGGCGCCCAGATAGGGTATCCCGAGCCGGTTGCAGAGCAGGGGGCACAGCATCTCCGAATTGAAGAAACCTCCGCGATTGAGCAGGGGGAATACGAAATCGACCTCCGGATCGTCGAACAGCACATCGTAAGTCGAGGCCAGTCGCAGACGCTCGAACAGTCCTTCGAGGATCACGCGCATCTCGTGGTGGTAGGGCGAATGGTTTCCGTCCACCGCATCGAGGCCGCCGCCGCTCAGCGCGTGCTTGGCGATGAACAGCACCTTGAGGTCGCGGCGGGCACTGGCAGGTAGTCGCAGGGGTTCGGGATGCATCGACGGACAATCGAAAGGAATGGCGATGCCGGGCACCGCTGGATGACAAGGCCGCTCCCATTAGCCGTTTTGGCGATCTTCGCAATTTCCTTTTGCGCGCGCGGCGCTATAGGGCGGGCGTCATCGACATGCGACCGGCAGGGCCTCTTGACCCGAAATCTTACCGAAATTCTCACCGACTGGATGACTCGCGGCGGGGACGCCCGAATATTCCTCGACCCCGCGACGGGGCTAAACCGCTATTCGAGCGCGCCGAGGCCGGGCGAGGTCCTGGCGTTCGCTTCGTCGACCGCCAACGATCTGAGCGCGGACGCCATGGCGCATCTGGAAGCGCGTTTCCCCTCGGGCGTGGGTCACCTTCAGGACGGTACGCGGTACGGCGAATTTCTCGACGAGCTTCGCGACGCGATCGCACTCGCTTACGGTCTCGAGACGTCGACCGACATCTTTTTCGCTCCTTCTGGCACCGATCTCGAATACGTTGGCCTGCTGAGCGTTGCAGGGCGCAGATCCGGCGGGATCGTCAACATTCTCCTGGGAGCCGACGAAGTCGGATCGGGCTGCATCTACAGCGCTGCCGGATGCTATTTCGCGAATGAGACGGCGCTCGATATCCCGGTGAGGCCCGACCTGCCGGTCGAGGGATTGCCCCCGATCGACATGCGCGATGAGCCCGTACGGTGTGCCGAGGGCATAGCCTTCGAGAGCGACACCATCGCCGATGCGATCGAGCGCGACATCGCCAATGCACTTGCCCGCGACTGCTTCCCGCTCGTCCACGTCGTGCACGGATCGAAGACCGGCCTGGTGCTGCCGAAACTCGACGATGTCGATCGCCTGCGCGAACGTTTCGGCAGCGATGTGGGCTTCGTCGTGGACGCCTGTCAGGCGCGAATCACCGCGGACGCCATCCGGGCGTACCTCGACCGCGGAATGATCGTTTTCATTACCGGCTCCAAGTTCATGGGTGGCCCTCCGTTCAGCGGCTTTGCCCTTCTCCCATCCGGCGTGGCGCGGGATGCCGTCCCCGTCCCGCCCGGGATGGCGAATATCTTCGCCCGCGCCGAAGTGCCATCGGACTGGCCGGGTCGCGAGATATGCGCGGACATCGGAAATCCGGGCCTGGCCTTACGCCTTTCCGCTTCGCTTTTCGAGCTCGCGCGGTTTCAGGCGCTTCCCTTCGAACGGGTCGAGCGCATCGTCTTCGCGTTCTGCCGCGCAATTGCGGCACTGATGCGCAGGCTCGACATCCGTGAAGTCGCCAGTGCCCCCCTCGGCGAGCTGGGCGAGGCCCCGGCCGAGCATCCGATCGAGATGCTGACACTGATGACCCTCGATCTCAGCCATTCTCGCGACGGCCTGCGCGAGCGACCGCTGGACTTTGCGGCAGCAGCGGCGATCAACAGGCGTCTGATCGAAAGCGGCATCCGGCTCGGACAGCCCGTTCGCTGCGTCAAACTGGCCAACGGCGAATGGGGCGCGACGCTGCGCGTCGGGCTCTCGATGCCGCAGATCGTCATGCTCGACACGCTGGACGACGACGCACTGGAGGCATGGCTCGGGTCCGCGATGGAACGGATCGGCGCGCAACTCGCCCTTGCCCTGGCGAGCGGGGCCTGCGTCTAGCCGGGGTTCATGGACAGGCGTCTACCGATCACCGGGCCCCTGCCGGTTACCCTTGTGCTACCAGCGGGGCTGGTCCAAGTCGCGGACGGCATGGAAGGGTCGGGAGCTGTAGGAGCGCCGTGAGCGCAAAATTCCCAGGTTTGCGTAACGCACCCCAGGCCGTCGTCGCGGTCGCCCGGAACTTCGGGTGGATGCTCGCGAGTCGGGGTCTGGCCGCCGTTTTCTCGCTGATCTACCTGGCGATCGTCACCCGGTCGCTCGGCGTTTCGGGCTTCGGCAAGTTCGCGCTGATTACCGGAGCGGCGCAGTTGCTGGCAAACCTGCTGGCCTTCCAGACCTGGCAGGTCATCGTCCAGTACGGCGTCAACCACATCGAGAACGGGGACCGCGACAAGCTCGCGCGCCTCTATCGCAGCGCCATCCTGCTCGACATCGTCAGTGCGGTCACGGGCATCGCGATGGCCGCGATCATCCTGCACTTCTTCGCCGATGCGCTGGGTCTCAAACCGACGCTCGCGCGTGCCACGCTGATCTTCAACATCATCATGCTGCTGTCGTTGCGGTCGACTCCGCTCGGCATCATGCGCTTGCGCGACCGGTTCTCGCTCGCCGCCGTCGCCGACAGCGCGACCCCGACCCTTCGCCTTGTCGGGGCGGTGATCGTGGGGATCGTCCATCCGACGCTGCAGGCGTTCCTGATCGCATGGGCCATAGCCGAGTTGCTGACGGCAGCCGCGCACTGGTGGGGAGTCAAGAAAGTCGGGGACTTCGAGCTCATCATGAAGGACGGGCACGAGGTCAGACGCGTCTTCGACGACAACCCCGGCATCTTGCGCTACGCTCTCACCACGAACTTCAGCCAGTCGCTGAGCATGTCGGCCAAGCAGCTGCCGATTTTCCTTGTGGGCGGCCTCACCGGCACCGCCGCTGCCGGCGCATTCCGCCTCGCCGCGCAACTGAGCCGCGCGCTCACGACGCTGTCGCAGCTCATCGCGAAGGCCGCATTCCCCGAGATCGTGCGCGCCGTTCGCAACATGGGCGTCGGCAGCCTGTCCGGCATCATCATGCGCACGATCCGCGTGGCCCTGGTCGTCAGCCTCGTCGTTCTCGCACTGGTGTCGCTGATCGGCCAGACCGTCCTTGAAACAGTAGGTGGCGACGAGTTCGGCATTGCCTACTACAGCCTGCTATGGCTGGCCGCCGCCGCATGCATGGACCTTATCGTCGTGACGTTCGAGCCGAGCATCATGGCCGCGCACCGCGCCCACCTGGCATTCTACGCAAGGCTTGCCGGGACGGCGATCATGGTCGGCGGCGCATTCCTTCTCGAGCCGCTGATGGGCGCAGACGGCGTCGCGGCCGCGGTTTTCGCCTATGCCGTGACCCAGGCCATACTTCTTGGCCTGATCCTGAGAAAGCTGGTCAACGAGCGCCCCCCCGAGTCGAAACCGGGCTGAATTCCTGTGATAAAGCTGCGGAAATGGCGGAAAATGCTGGCTTAACCATACTCATCCCCGGTAAGAACATAAGGATGAAAACAGTTTCGCCCTATCTGGGAGGGGTCGATACCGGCGCGAACGCGCGCAAGAGGACGGCTTCCCGGGCCAAGCGACCGGCAGCGCAGCTCGGCGCGCTGCCGCTCACCGGGGTCGTGCGCAATCCGCGCAGTCACCGCAACCGCGCAAGAAAGGCCGAGTATTTCGGCCACAATGCAATAGTCGTCGCTCCGCACAGCAAGCTCGAGCTGGAGCATGCCTTGCGCGACTTCGCTGATCGCGGAGTCGGCCTGATCGTCATCGACGGCGGAGACGGCACGGTACGCGACGTCCTGACGCGCGGTGCAGCGATCTTCGAAGACCGCTGGCCGCGCATTCTCGTGCTGCCCAAGGGCAAGACCAATGCGTTGTGCGTCGACCTTGGACTCCCGACGCACTGGCCGGTCGCCGACGCCCTCGACGCGGTACGCGCCGGCAGCGTGACCGTTCGCCGCCCGATCCACGTCGAACCGCTCGATGCGGCAGGACACAGGGCGCAGGGCTTCATCCTCGGCGCCGGGGTGTTCCATCCCGCTATCGCCGCAGGACAGGTCGCGCACAGGCTCGGCGCGTTCCAGAGCCTTGCTGTCGGTGCTACGACCGCGTTCGCGGTACTGAGCGCCCTGTTCGGTATCGGCGAGAACCGCTGGCGCCGGCAATTCGGGATGCGGATTCTCGCAGGCCCCGAGCAGATCGAAGTGCCGCACAGCGGCATGTGGGACGGACAGGGGCGCTACATCGCGCTAATGTCCACGCTGGATCGCTTCCCGGCAGGTATGCACCCGTTCAAGCGCCAGCCGAACGAGATCGGCTACATCGCCGTCGACGCGCCGACGCGCCGGACGATGCTGCGCGCGGCACGCATCGCGCGCGGCGGGGGTGACGAAACGACCGAGCAACTCGGCGTGCACCAGGGCAGCAGCGGCGAATTCGTGCTTGAGCTAGAAGATCCCTTCATCCTGGACGGCGAAGGCTTCCCGCCGGGCCGGTACAAGTTGAGCATGGGTCCCGCACTCGACTTCGTGGTGCCGTGAGCGCGGCGCTGGCAAAGCGCATCGCGGCAAGCCTTTCCGCCCCGGTTTCCCCGGATGTCCGCGAATTCGCCGAACATCTCGCACGCAAGGCCGATGCCGTGGCCGTCCTGTTTTACGGCTCGAACCTGCGCACCGGCTCGCTTGAAGGCGTGCTTGACTATTACGTGCTGACAGACGGTCGGCCCGAGAGGGGAATCTGGCCGAGGGTCAGCTACCACGAGCGCGATCTTGCAGGCGTCACGCTGCGCGCCAAGGTTGCCACGATGACGCTCGCCCGGTTTCGTGAAGCGGCTGAAGGAACGCTCCTCGACACGACGATCTGGGCTCGGTTCGTTCAGCCGAGCGCGCTCGTCCATGCGCGATCGGGCGAAACGGAAACGCAGGTGGTGGACGCGGTCGGCGCAGCCTGCCGGACGGCGGCGCGCCTCGCGGTCGCGCTCGGGCCGCCCGAAGGAACCGCCGAGACCTATTGGCAAACGCTTTTCGAGGAGACCTACCGCGCCGAGTTCCGGATCGAGACCGCCAGCCGCGCGAAATCGATCATCGAAGTGAATGCCGGGCATTTCGACGGCCTCCTGCCACTGGCGCTCGATGCGGCCGGCATCGACTTCGAACGGAACGGGAAACGGCTGAGCCCGCACATGGCGCAGGGCGAGCGCCTGCGTGTCCTCCGCTGGTGGCGCAAGCGCAAACGCATGGGCAAGCCGCTCAACCTCGCCCGGCTCGTCCGCGCCGCTTCGACCTTCGAGGGCGCGGCACGCTACGGCGCATGGAAGGTGGAGCGCCATAGCGGTGTACCCGTAAAGCTGACCCCCTGGCGCGAAAAACACCCGGTGCTGGCGGCACCGGGTGTGCTGTTTTCGGTCTGGAGGGAACGGCGCCGCAGGATGCGACACCGCTGACGGTTACATGTATTTCATCTGGATCTGGATCGACTTCACGCTATTGCCGACCTGGAAAGCGGTCTTCTTGTAGCTCGGCTTGCCGAGGTTCCAGATGTTGATTGACGGATTGTTCGACATCCCGCCGCCATCGCGCGAAATCTCGGTCTTGCCGTTGCCGTTGGTATCGTGGCGAACCGCGATTCCATACGTCCCGGCGGCCGGCAAGGGCATGCAGAAGGTCATCATCCCGGCACGGGCCGGGGTTTCGATACGGTTGATCCACTTGCCCTTCTCGAGCCAGTCGGAAGCCGTCCCGCGATAGCTCTGGACCCGGATCGTGCCGGTCGACGATTCGACGCCGGTCACGATGACCTTGACAGCAGGACGCGATGTTCCCGCGCACTGCGCAAGGTCGTTCGAAATCGTCTGACGGTACTGGGCGGCGGCAGGTGCGGCGGTAGCCATTGCGGCTCCGATTGCCACGACCGACGCTGCCGATACGATCTTCTTCATTCCTAGCTCACTCCTTCGGGCCATGGCCCTGCGAATTTACTGGCTTGCGATGCCATGACGCGCACGCAGTCGCCGTGCGGAGGTCGAAAATGGTGAGATTGTCCCCGCTTCGCAACAGCCAGACGGTCCGTCGCCAAGCCAGCATCGCGACGAAATTGTTCCCTTGTCGAAAGACGTTATGCGGCAAATTCCGTGAATAGGGACTGAATTGGCAACAAGGTCTACGTAAATCCCGCTGGTCGTCGGAACCGGCCCTTCTTGCGCGTGTGGATAAACGCGCGCAGGCGACTTGCGGGCGGCTCCGGGCCTGCCGTATTCGCAGGGAAAGGAGCCCCCTGCATGGCACAACCGCTGATCTCGCCCTCGATACTCTCCGCCGACTTCGCCCGGCTCGGCGAAGAGGTGCGCGCGATCGACGAGGCGGGTGCGGACTGGGTCCACGTCGACGTCATGGACGGGCATTTCGTGCCCAACATCACGATCGGGCCGGCAGTCGTGAAGGCGCTGCGACGCCATACGGAGAAGCCTTTCGACGTCCACCTCATGATCTCGCCGGTCGACCTGTACCTTGAGGAGTTCGCAGAGGCTGGGGCGGATATCATCACTGTCCATCCCGAGGCCGGCCCCCATGTCCATCGCACCGTGCAGGCCATCAAGGGACTAGGCAAGAAAGCCGGGATTTCCCTCAATCCGGCGACGCCGGCCAAGATGCTCGATTACCTGATCGACGAGATAGACCTGGTCCTCGTCATGAGCGTCAATCCGGGCTTCGGCGGCCAGAGCTTCATTTCCAGCCAGCTCCGCAAGATCGAGGCGGTGCGCAAGATGATCGAGAAGTCGGGGCGCGACATCCATCTCGAAGTCGATGGCGGGGTGAACGCCGAAACCGCCAGGCTCTGCGTCGATGCCGGGGCCGACGTGCTCGTCGCGGGGTCCGCGACATTCAAGGGCGGGCCGGATCGCTACGCCGCGAACATAGCCGCATTGAAGGGACGCTAGGGAACATGGCCGATGCCTACCAGCGCGAGCGCATCACCGATCACGAACCGGACGAATTCGTTGCACCGGCAGTCCCGCTCGGTCCGGGCTTCGAGGACACCGCGTTGAACGATCCGCAGCCTGCCGAAACGCAGCCCTCACCGCAGCAATCGATTGAGCCGGGCCGCGCGCTGGCGCTCGCCGACTTCGCGCCGCCCTCGCTTGGAGCCGGGGAAAGGCTCATAAGGCTCGCGTACCGAATGGGCGTGCCGTCCTCGATGCTGACCTCGCCGATGGGCCGCAGGGTAAAAACACGGCTGCTGGCCACGGTTTCGAATCCGCTGCCCGGAGACCGCGTCGCAGGAACCGCGTTGCGCGCCGGCCATTTCTTGGTGCACGGTTCGAAGACGCCGATCGCACAAGTCGAGTTCGGCGGGGCCGCCCGAATGACGCCGCCGCTCGAGCGCGTGGTCCACAGTTTTTCATGGCTTGCCGATGTCGAGGCCTGTGCGCCGCGCGAACAGGGCGCCCCCATCGCCGAGCGCATCCTTGCAGAGTGGCTGCAAGCCAACGAAACGCCGCCTGCGCGCCCCGGCAAGGGTCCGGCATGGAGCATCGGCAATACCGGTTCGCGCCTGCTTCACTGGCTCGTCCATGCACCGCTCGTCCTGTCGGGAATCGACAAGGGCGTGCGGTCCCGAGCGCTTTCCTCGATCTCGCAGACCGCGCGTTGGCTCGACAGGAACGTCGGCAAGGCCGAGGACGGGCTGGCAGAAGTTGCGGGCTGGTGCGGCATCGTGGCGGCAGGACTGCTCCTTCCCGACGGACGGCCGCGCCGCCTTTTCGGAGAAGCCGGCCTGATGCGCGCGCTGGGCGAACTGGTCGGCGACGACGGCGGTGTCCTCTCGCGCAGCCCGGTTGCCCAGATGGAAGCAATCGCGCTGCTGGTGAAGCTTTCGGCCTGCTATCGCGCGACCCGGCGCGATCCGCCCGAGGCGGTCGATACGATGCTCGGACTGCTCGTTCCGCCGCTGCTTGCGCTGACCCACGGCGACGGGTCGCTTGGTAGCTGGCAAGGCGGCTGGGCCATCGATGCTGCCGAAGTCGCTGCGCTCGTCGAGGCAAGTGGCGTCAGGACGCGCCCGCTGCGCGATGTGCGCCAGTGGGGATACCAGCGCATCGTCGCGCAGAAGAGCGTGCTGCAGTTCGACGCCGCCCCGCCTCCGATGCCCCGCCATGCCCGGCATGGCTGCGCCTCGACACTTGCGTTCGAGATGTCGCACGAAGGGCAGCGCCTGATCGTCAACTGCGGCGGTTCCGCGTGCGCGGGCGGCCTCGTCCCGGTGCGACTCGAACAAGGCTTGCGCGTAACCGCGGCGCACTCGACGCTCGTGCTCGACGACGCCAATTCCACGGCAATCCAGATCAACGGCGCGATCGGTAGCGGCGTTTCCGAAGTCGACGTCGACCGGCGCACCGTCGAGGCCGGGGATGCCTCCAAGGGAGCGACCAGGCTCGAAGGCAGTCACAACGGGTACGCCGCTCGCTACGGCCTCACCCATCGTCGCATTCTCATCATGCGAGACGACGGCACCGAACTACGCGGCGAGGACCTGCTCGTTCCCGCCGGGCGCAAGGGCAAGCGCGGAAAGGTAGGTTACGCGATCCGGTTCCATCTCGGCCCCGGCATAGAGACCGGCCTGTCCGAAGACGGTCAGGGCGTCGGCCTTGCCCTTCCCGATGGCAGCCTGTGGCAATTCAGGGCCGGATCTGGCGAGGTATCGGTCGAGGACAGCATCTGGGTCGATGGACGCGCACGACCCGTCCCGATCCAGCAGATCGTCCTGCAGGGCCTGATATCGCGCGGTGGCGGATCGTTCTCTTGGCTGCTCAAGAAGATGGGTTGAGCGCGGCCTCGCCGCGGGTTGCCCGTCCGCATCTGCGGTTATAGGGACGCCCATCACCTTACAGCCGAGGCCGCTTTCCCATGACCGATTCCGTTCCAGTTCGCCGCGCTCTCCTGTCGGTGTCGGACAAGACCGGCCTGGCCGATCTGGGCAAGGCGCTGGCGGCACGCGGTGTGGAACTCGTCTCCACCGGAGGCACCGCCAGGGCGCTGCGCGATGCCGGCCTCGACGTGCGGGACATCTCGGACGTGACGGGTTTCCCGGAGATGATGGACGGCAGGGTCAAGACGCTGCATCCGATGGTCCATGGCGGGCTTCTCGCCGTCCGCGACAATCCGGAGCACGCGCAAGCCATGCAAGCGCACGGAATCGGCGCGATCGATCTCGTCGTCGTGAATCTCTACCCGTTCGAAGCGACGGTGATGAGGGGCGCGGACCGCGATACGATCATCGAGAACATAGACATCGGCGGCCCCTCGATGGTGCGTTCGGCGGCGAAGAACCACGGTTACGTGACCATCGTGACCGATCCTTCGGACTATGCCGCGCTCCTTGCGGAGCTGGAGGCGGGCGAGGGCGCGACATCGTTCGATTTCCGGCGCAGGATGGCGGCGCGGGCCTTTGCTGCGACCGCTGCATACGATGCGATGATCAGCCAGTGGTTCGCCTTCGCCGATCAGGGCGAAATGTTCCCCGAGATGCTGAGCGTGAACGGACGGCGCGTCGAGGAACTGCGCTACGGCGAAAACCCGCACCAGCGGGCCGCGCTCTACACGCCGGTCGGTCCGCATGCGCAGGGCATAGCGCAGGGACGGCAAGTCCAGGGCAAGGCCCTGTCGTACAACAACTACGCCGATGCCGACGCTGCATATGAACTCGCCGCGGAATTCGGCGGTCAGGACCCGGCCGTCGTGATCGTCAAGCACGCCAACCCTTGCGGTGTCGCGCAGGGCAGCAGCCTGCTCGAGGCATGGACCTCTGCATTGCAGTGCGATTCGGTTTCCGCGTTCGGCGGGATCGTCGCGACCAACGTGCCGCTGGACGGGCCCACCGCCGAGGCCATCTGCGAAATCTTCACCGAAGTCGTCGTGGCACCCGATGCCGACGAAGCCGCCATTGCCGCATTCTCGAAGAAGAAGAACCTTCGCCTCCTGCTCACCGGCGACCTGCCCGATCCGCGTCGCGGCGGCCTGATGGTCAAGCCGATTACCGGAGGCCTGCTCGTCCAGTCGCGCGACAACGGGGCGATCGGCGCGGATGCTCTCAAGGTCGTGACGCGGCGCGCACCGACCGACCAGGAATTGCGCGACTGCCTGTTCGCCTGGACTATCGCCCGCCACGTCAAGTCCAACGCCATCGTCTATGCCAAGGACGGTGCAACCGCCGGCATCGGAGCAGGCCAGATGAACCGCCGCGATTCCTCGCGCATTGCCGCGATGAAAGCCGCCGAGGCCGCCGAAACCTACGGCTGGGAAAAGCCGCGCACCGTCGGCAGCGCCGTTGCGTCCGACGCCTTCTTCCCGTTTCCGGACGGCCTGCTCGCCGCTGCCGAGGCGGGAGCGACGGCGGTGATACAGCCGGGTGGCTCGATCCGAGACGACAAGGTCATCGAGGCTGCCGACGAGGCCGGACTGGCGATGGTGTTTACCGGGATGCGCCACTTCCGGCATTGATCTTGCCCGCTCGATTCGCCGTGCACTGATTTCCGTTCGTCGCAACTGCGCGCGGTCGGCTCCGAAATTCACCGCGGCGAAAGGCCTTTGCTGCGAGACGGACGGCCATCGAGACAACACGCCAGACCGAAAAGATCATTTCCATGGGACTGTTCAAGGCCGACTTCTACCGCTTCTTCGTCATCGGGTTCGCCGTGGGAGCGGGCCTTGTCTTCACGACCATGGATGGTTCGATCGGCAGCAGTCTTGCCGATGGCATGGTCGCACCCGCCCATGCCGAGACGGTCGAAGCACGATGAGGCGTGCAGCACTCCTGGCACCCGTCCTCGCGCTGGCGGCCGCCTGTCAGCAGCCCGCGGTCGCCGCCGAAAAGGTGGTGCGCGCGCCGGTGGCTGGCGTGAAGGCGCAGGAGACCGGCAAGCTCAGCACCGCGATTTTCGCCGGTGGCTGCTTCTGGGGCGTCGAAGGCGTTTTCAGCCATGTCAAAGGGGTAAAGAGCGCGGTCTCCGGCTATCACGGCGGGAAGGCGGCTTCGGCACGGTACGACGTCGTTTCGTCAGGCATGACGCAGCACGCGGAAGCCGTGAAGGTCGTCTACGATCCTTCCGTGATCCGCTATGACCAGCTACTCCGTATTCTTTTCTCGGTCGTGACAGACCCCACCCAGCGCAATCGGCAGGGTCCGGACGTGGGAGCCCATTACCGATCCGCCATCGTCCCCCTGAGCGCCGAGCAGCGCAAGGTGGCGCAGGCCTATCTCAAGCAACTCGGTTCGGCGAAGCTGTGGGACAAGCCGATCGTGACGAAAATCGAAAGCCCGCGCAAATTCTACCCTGCGGAGGCCTATCATCAGGACTTCATGGCAAAGAACCCGAAGCATGGGTACATCGTGCGCTGGGACGCCCCGAAGGTGAGGGCGCTCTCGAAAATGTATCCCGGCGTCTACAAGGCCAGCTTCACACGCGACTGAGATTCGCCATTCGCGCGCGGTGTGACTATATCGTACCGGAATGGCAACTCAGCAGCATACGCATGACGAACACTCCGGCGAGCGGCTCATTTCCGCGGCACGCGCCGCCCTGACCGGCGCTGACGAGCAATGGACCGAAATGCGCGCCGACGTATTCGAGGCCCTGGCGCACTGCGCAAGGCCGACTTCAGCATACGATCTCGCGGAGAGCGTCTCCTCGCTCAGGGGAAAGCGTGTCGCGCCCAACAGCGTCTATCGCATCCTCGACCTGTTCGTGCGCACGAATCTTGCAAGAAAGGTGGAAAGCGCCAACGCCTACATCGTGAACACGCATCCGGGTTGCAGGCACGACTGCATTTTCCTGATCTGCGACTCCTGCGGCCGGGCAGTGCATCTCGATGACGATCACCTGACCGGCTCGCTCGTACAGGCAGCGCATGATGCCGGCTTCGAAGACGTGAGGCCGGTCGTGGAGCTGCGCGGACTGTGCGCGGACTGTTCCTGAAACGGTCGCAATGCTCTCGTTTTTATTGCAAACCTGTTACGTCGACAGCGCCAGACGGACCGTGTAGAGCCGAACCATGACAGCCAATCCGGCAACGCCCCTGCTCGACAAGGTCGCTATTCCGTCCGACCTTCGCAAACTCGAACCCGGCCAACTTCGCCAGCTTGCGGACGAACTGCGCAGCGAGATGATTTCCGCCGTCGGGCAGACCGGCGGGCACCTTGGTTCGGGGCTCGGTGTCGTCGAACTGACCGTCGCCATTCACTATGTTTTCAACACGCCCGACGACCGGCTCGTCTGGGATGTCGGCCACCAGGCCTATCCTCACAAGATCCTGACCGGACGACGCGACCGGATCCGCACTCTCCGGCAGGGTGGCGGGCTGTCCGGCTTCACCAAGCGTTCGGAAAGCGAATACGATCCATTCGGAGCCGCACACAGTTCGACGTCGATTTCCGCCGCGCTCGGTTTCGCCACCGCCAACAGGCTTTCGGGCAAACCCGGTCGCGGCATCGCGGTGATCGGCGACGGCGCAATGAGCGCGGGCATGGCCTATGAGGCGATGAACAATGCGCGGTCTGCCGGCAACCGGCTCGTCGTCATTCTCAACGACAACGACATGTCGATAGCGCCGCCGGTCGGCGGGCTTTCTTCCTACCTCGCACGACTGGTGTCCTCTCAGCAGTTCCTGCACATGCGCGACTTCGCCCGGAAGATCTCGCGCCGACTGCCCGAACCGCTGCACAAGGCGGCACGCAAGACCGACGAATACGCCCGTGGCCTTGCCATGGGCGGCACGCTGTTCGAGGAGCTCGGCTTCTACTACGTGGGACCGATCGACGGGCACAACATGGATCAACTCGTCCCAATCCTGGAGAACGTGCGCGACGCACCGGAAGGCCCGTGCCTCGTCCATGTCGTGACGCAGAAGGGCAAGGGTTACGGTCCGGCCGAGCAAAGCGCTGACAAGTATCACGGCGTCCAGAAGTTCGACGTCGTCACCGGCGAGCAGGCCAAGAGCGCGGGCGGACCGCCAAGCTACACGAACGTCTTCGCCGGCCAGCTGATCAAGGAGGCGCGCGCCGACACGCGGGTCTGCGCCATCACGGCGGCGATGCCTTCGGGAACCGGCGTGGACAAGTTCGCCAACGAATTCCCGGATCGCTCTTTCGACGTCGGAATCGCCGAACAGCACGCGGTGACGTTCGCCGCCGGCCTTGCCGCGCAGGGAATGCGACCGTTCTGCGCGATCTACTCGACCTTTTTGCAACGCGCATTCGACCAGGTCGTACACGACGTTGCGATCCAGAACCTTCCGGTGCGCTTCGCCATCGACCGCGCAGGCCTTGTCGGAGCGGACGGCGCGACCCATGCAGGCTCTTTCGACGTCACGTATCTTTCGACGCTGCCGAACTTCGTCGTCATGGCCGCCGCCGACGAGGCGGAACTGGTCCACATGGTCCATACCGCCGCCCACTACGATGGCGGCCCGATCGCTTTCCGCTATCCGCGCGGTTCGGGAACTGGCCTCGAGCTTCCCGAGAACCCGGAAAGGCTCGCCATCGGCAAGGGGCGGATCGTGCGGGAGGGCTCGAAGATCGCCCTTCTTTCGCTCGGCACGCGGCTGGGCGAGGCGATCAAGGCTGCCGATCAACTCGACGCCAAGGGCCTCTCGACGACGGTCGCGGACCTGCGCTTCGCCAAGCCGCTGGATGAGGAACTGATTCGCCGGCTGATGACCAGCCACGAGGTCGTCGTGACCATCGAGGAAGGCTCGATCGGCGGCCTCGGCGCGCACGTCCTCACCATGGCGAGCGACGAGGGGCTGACCGACGCCGGGCTGAAAATCCGAACCATGCGGTTACCCGATCTGTTCCAGGATCAGGACAAGCCCGAAAAGCAGTATGATGCCGCCGGTCTCAACAGTCCGCAGATCATCGAAACGGTGCTCAAGGCCCTGCGCCACAACAGTGCGGGCGTTCGCGAAGCGCGCGCCTGAGCGCCCCTCCGCTAGCCGATCCAGCGGAATGCGCCGACCGGCATGTTGCCGATCCAGCCGTGGAACCAGGTGACGACGAGCCAAGCGGCTATCCCGTGCAGCCACGCGCGCCAGCCTATCGAACCGAGCTCGCCGATCTTCGGCCAGAAGTTCGTCTTCGCTTCCCAGCCTTGCCATGCACCGCCGAGCAGCCGTTCCTTCTTGCGGTCCTGCAGGTGCGCGCCGACAAGGGCGAGTACGCCCATCGCACTGGCCGTGATCAGCGTTCGAGGGCTTGGCCAGACGAGGATGTGCGACAGCGCCCACAGGCCGAAACCCCACATCATCGGATGACGCGTCACCTTGAAGACGCCGGTCGCTTCGGCACTGGCGACGGCGCTGTCTGTCGTTTCGGGCAGTGCGGGATTTCCCCTGAGTGACCCGAGCAAGAGGACCAGCGCAAGGATCGTCAGCAGGCTCGCGACGATCCAGATGACGGTGTTCGGCCCGTTCCAGAGGAGTGGGAACGGCTCGGCCGCGCGAAATGCAAGGACCACCCACACCAGGAACGCCAGGCTCACGAGCGAATAGACGCCGAGAAAGCCCTTTTCGCCCAGTGTCTTGACCATCCCGGCGCGCAGCGGATGGGACATCAGGAAATGCGTGCCTACGAAGCCCGCATTGGCGAGCGCTAGCGAAACTGTCGGATCGGCCATGGCTTCCCTCCCTTCCATGGAAGGACAAGGAAGCCATAAACCGGTCTTTTCGACAAGCGATTTGAGGGTTCGAACCGCTCCTACCAGTCGTAGGCCTTGGGCAGGTCGCTCTCGTCGAGGTCGCGGTACCGTTCGGCAAGGCGGCTCTGGTGGTTGTCGAGCGGTTGTTCGATCCCGTCGATGAACACGCGCACCGGGGCGGAGCTCACTTCAAGCGGATCGCCGTCCCACACGACGACGTCGCCCATCGCGCCCGCGCGAAGCACGCCTGCGCGCCCGCCCATGCCGCTGATTTCGGCAGGCACCGATGTGATCGCGGCGAACGCCTCGCCCCAGGTCATGCCGGTCGCGCCCGGCACATTGTTCAATGCGACGAGGTTGCCCGCCTGCTGGGGCGCGAAGCGTGGCTGGTTCATGCCCATGAGAAGGCCGATCGCCACCTTGACGCCTGCATCCTTCATACGGCCCGCGTTCGACTGGGTCGCCGCCAGTTCCTCGAACCGCTCGGGCAGGTCGGTGAGCGGCATAGTGATGACGGGCACCCCCGCCGCCGCGATTTCGCGTGCCACCAACCAACCCTCGCTCACCCCGACGAGCACCAGGTCGAGCCCCGGGAATTCGCGAGTCAGCGCCAGTGCCGAGCGAATGTCGGCCGCACGCTCGACGTGCACGTAGAGCGGCTGCGATCCTTCGAGCACGGGCACCAGCGCCGCCGCATCGAAGCGGGTCAGCAGCACGTCCGAGTTGCGATCCGCCTGGTCGCGTCCGGCCAGCCTTGGATCGATGGGCAGGTCGTCGCCCGTGCGGCTTTCCGCCGGGCGTCCGGTGCCGCCCGCGATCCCGGCCCTGCCGCCGTACTCGCGCGCCTCGCGCAAGGCGCTACGCAGGAGTGCATGCGCCGCAGTACGGCTGCCTCCGGCCAGCCGGGCACCCGATTCGCCCATCTCGACGAACTGGAATGCGCGCGGACGCGTCACGGCATCCATGTCGGCTCCGAGATCGATGACCGCGCCTTGCCCTGCGAAGATCGTGGAGCCGGTTGCCGGCATGACTGTCGCACGCGTCACGCCACCCTCGCGGCTGATCGCTATGTGCTGCGAGGCAGGGTTGATCGCGGGCGCGACGTCGAGCGCTGCACTAAACGGCGCATTGCCTGCCGAAACGTCATTGCTCTCGGCAACCGCGCCGACGTCCCACAGTCCGAGGTCGGTGGCGGCAGCGAAGAGTCCCGGCGTCACCCAGGTCCCCGATCCGTCGTAGACCTGGATGCCGGCAGGTATCGCGACACCGCTCCCTGCGGCGACCACCCGACCACCGCGAACGACGACGGTTCCGTTCTCGATTGGTTCCGACCCGTCCCCGGTCGCGACAGTCGCGCCGGTGATGGCGAAGTCCTGCGCCGATGCTGCCGAAGCGAGGGAAAGAGCGGCGAGGGCCGACGCGATAGCGCTCGCGATCCTCATTTGACGTCTCCTTCTCCGGGCTGGCCGAGTTCGAAATCGCTGACCGGGCGACGCTTCCTGTCGAGCGCGTCGTACATCAGCGCTCCGTCGACCCACACTTTCTCTGGCCGCGAATAGATCGAGAGGGGGTCGCCGTTCCACAGCACCACGTCGGCCATCTTGCCCTGCTGCAGGCTTCCCGTCCGCGCATCGATGCCCATTGCCCTGGCGGGATTGAGCGTGATCCAGCGAATCACCTCCGCATCGGGAATGTCGATGCCGATGCGGCGTCCGTCGGCCTGCGCCTTCGCCGCTTCCTGGTTGAGGCGCTGGATGCCGTTCTCGCTATCCGAGTGGATGACGACACAGGCGCCCTCCTTGTGGATCAGCGCGGCGTTTTCCGGAATTCCGTCGTAGGCTTCCATCTTGAAACCGTACCAGTCCGCCCAGACGGCGGAGCACACGTCGGCCTCGCGCAGGAGGTCGGCAATCTTGTAGCTCTCAACGGCATGGTGGAAGGCAGCGACCTTGTAGCCCATCTCCTTCGCCATATCGAGAACGAGCGCCATCTCGTCGGCGCGGTAGCAGTGGTTCTGGATCAGGATTTCCCCGTCGAGCACGCCCACCAAAGTCTCCTTGGCGAGATCGCGATCGGGGCTGTCTTCCTCCGCGTACTTCTTCGCGTCGAGCCATGTCTGCCGATTGACCGCGAAATTGCCCATGCGGGTCGAGGGAGCCTGGCGACGGCTGCCGTAGACGCGCTTGGGGTTTTCGCCGCAGGCCATCTTCATCGAATAGGGTGCGCCGGGAAACTTCATGCCCTGTACCGTGCGCGAAGGCACGTTTTTCAGCGTCACCGAACGCCCGCCCATGAGGTTCGCCGAACCGGGCAGGATCATCAGGCTGGTAATGCCGCCGTTGGCCATCGCGCGGCTGAAGCCGGGATCCTGCGGCCAGACGCTGTGTTCGGCCCAGACTTCTGGCGTCGTCGGACTTGTCGCCTCGTTGCCGTCGGAATGCGCGTCCACCGACGGAGTCGGATAGTCGCCGAGGTGCGAGTGCGCATCGATTATTCCGGGAGTGACGAACTTCCCGGTTCCATCGATCCGCGTGTAGCCGGAAGGGACGGCAAGATCCGCGCCGCCGACCGCTACCACTTCACCGCCTGCGAAAAGCACCGTCCCGTTCTCGATGCGTCCGCCGGCCCCGTCGAAGACGGTGGCTCCGACAAGCGCGGTCGGCGCGCCGGGATAGGCACGGTAGGTCGACGAATAGGGTGCACCGCCGTTGGTGGCAGCCGAGCTGTTCTTCGTCGTTCCCGTCGTCGCGCACGCCGACAGGGCGAGAGCGGCCAGGAGGCACGGCGCCATCCTGCCGATCGAGGGCTTTGCCCGCATAGATTCTACCCCTGCAGTACGGCGGCGTCCCGTTCATGGGGACGCCGCGGATTCAAGTGACCGGATCAGCTGGGACGCGTTTCCGGATGCATGCCGGCTTCCTGCGGCTCGAGCCCGGCTTCGCTCTGTCCGCGAAGATCGTCGCCGACATTGTCGTCGCGCAGCGTGTCGAGGTGCATGAGCTTCTTGATCAGCGGGCTGATGACGAGAACGCCCACGCCCACGCCGATCGCCACCCAGCCGACGGTCGAGTAGACGTCGAGCACCACGTTCTTGCCCGCTTCCTCCCCTACGCCTTCGGCTCCTGTCGCGGCCGCGATGAGGCCGGCGGCGAAGTTGCCGGTCGCCGATGCGAAGAACCAGGTGCCCATGATCAGCGATGCCATGTGCGCCGGGGCCAGACGGTTCATCGCCGAAAGCCCGACAGGCGACAGACAGAGCTCGCCGGTAGTGTGCAGCAGGTAGATCAGGAAGATGAAGACAACCGGCGTCGGAACGTCGATACCGACCGAGCGCGCGCCCCAGACGAGAACGAGGAAGCCAAGTCCCACCTGCACGACGCCCAGCCCGAACTTGAACGGCGCCGACGGTTCCAGCCCCTTGCGACCGAGCACCTGCCACGCCGTCGCGAAAATGGGCGCGAGCAGGATTATGTAGATCGCGTTGATCGACTGGAACACCGACGCCGGAACGCCTCCGCGATCGACGTGGCGGTCGGTGAACAAGTTGAGCGAGGAGCCCGCCTGCTCGAACAGCGCCCAGAACACGATCGAGGTCAGAATGAGGAACATCGCCGCGAAGATGCGGTCGCGCTCGTCCGAAGGCAGCTTCGCCACCGCCGTGTAGAGCACGTAAAGGACCAGCGCGCCTCCGAAGCCGCCCAGCACATAGCCGACGAGGTCCTGGAACTGGATGGCCAGCCAGCAGATGACGACCATGCCGATGCCGGCGGCATACATCGTCCACTCGGTCTTTTTCGCAAGCGGGCGTGGCGGTTCGCCTCGGCCCAGCAGCAGCGGCTTGCCCCACATGAACACGACGAGGCCAAGCAGCATTCCGATGCCGGCAAGCCCGAAGCCGTACGCCCAGCCATAGGTTTCGCCGATGTATCCGCACATCAGCGAGCCGATCGCGGCACCAAGGTTAATTCCCATGTAGAAGATCGTGTAGGCACCGTCGCGCCGCGTGTCGGTGCGCGGATAGAGCTGGCCGACGATGACGGAGATGTTCGCCTTCAGGAATCCGGAACCGACGATGATCAGCGCCAGCGCCAGCCAGAAAACGTAGATGATCGGATTGTCGGCATTGCCGGCACGCGGTTCGCCCTCGAAAGCCATGAAGAAGTGACCGAGGGTAAGCAGGACAGCGCCGAACAGCACTGCCTTGCGCTGGCCCAGGTATTTATCGGCGAGGTAACCGCCGACCACCGGGGTGATGTAGACCAGCGCGGTATAGGCGCCGTAGATGATTCCGGCCTGCTCGTCCGAGAAAAGCCAGTGCTTGGTGAGGTAGAAAATGAGCAGGGCGCGCATCCCGTAATAGGAAAAGCGCTCCCACATCTCGGCGAAGAAGAGCACGAAAAGCCCTTTGGGGTGGCCCAGGATGGTCCCTTGGGCGTCGCCGCTCTCGGCGTACTGGCTTGCCATCGACCCGTATGATCCTTTTGCAATTCATTCGGCTTCCGATCACCGGTTGCCCGGAGGAATGCCTGTCATGACGCGGAAACCTAGCGGCAAATGGCATCATGTGAAGCAATTGTTGCAGCCCTTGCCGGGCTCGGCGAAGACAGCATCGCAGCACGCGATCAAGGCCTATCGGCCATTGCGCAATTTACTTTTGCATGGCATTGTCGGCACTTGTCGAAGCTTACGCGATTGCCGTTTCAAACACGGCGTGGGCTTCAAACAGGGGGTATCCAATGATCCGGTCCGAACTGCTGGCCGCGCTCGCCAAAGAGAACCCCGAGTTGCGCGCGGACGACGTCGAGCGTGCGGTCGACACGTTTTTCGACGAGATCGCGGCGCAGCTCGCCAGTGGCGGCCGGGTCGAGCTCAGGGGATTCGGAGCATTCTCGACGCGCGAAAGAGACGCCCGAAAGGGCCGCAATCCGCGTACCGGCGAAACGGTCGACGTGCCGGCGAAGCGCGTCCCCTACTTCAAGCCCGGCAAGGAAATGCGCCAGCGCCTCAACATGTGAGCGCCGGACGTGCGAGGCGGTTGCCCGCCCCGACACTATCTGCCAGATCGCAAGCTTTCCGGTTCCGGTCGCGGACGTGGCGGAATGGTAGACGCAGGGGACTTAAAATCCCTTGAGCCTTGCTCGTGCGGGTTGCCTAACCCCCTGTGTTTCAAGACAATTTCAGGCACTAGCGGCAACGATAACTGAGGGTGGGGCAATTCGGGTGGGGCATTTGCCTATCGCATTGCCTCTCGCGTCCGTCAGTTCAGGGTCCTCAGGGACTGCCTTCGGGTCCCCGCGTTCACCCAAAACACCACCCCGCGACCCCGGACTACCTAAAGGACTTTATTACGCCGTAGAGCCGAATTTTGGCAATATTCTGTCGTTCAGGAAAGAACGCTCGAACCTGAATATTCCCGTGTCCGTCCTTAAGGCATCAGGACCTTCCGCAACCGTGAATGATCTACGAAGCGGAATAAAAGTCATATTTACCCATAGCTGCAACAACACGCCTCTTTGAGACGCCTGAGACCTCAGCGCCTGAAACCCGCAGAAAACCGAGGCCTCGGGCACTTTTCGGACTAAAAGAGCCATATACCCAGAGAGGATGGTCTTGTTGCCTGCCTCAGAGGCAGTCGCGGTTTAAAAGCCGGATATACCCACAGAGGCAACAAGACGCGGCTCAAAGGAGCCTATCCGCACCCTCCGCTAACCCACGGAAATCTGCGGTTCCGAATAAACTGCCTATATTCCCACAAAGGGGTTCGCCTTGTTGCCTGACCTCTAAACCCCTCATTTAAGATCAACCCCAGCGCGTGTGACCACGGTCAGGCCCTCATGTCTGCCCGTCCGTCTCCCTGCGCTCCAACCCCAAGAACCTACTCATATCATGCCAAAACCATCCTTCGCAGCGCCTACGCGCTCGCGGAAGCCTCCGCGTGTCTCACGCCCCGAGGTCCCCGCAACCATCGCCAGCTTCGTCGAGAAGGCCCTAGCCGAGCCGATGACGCCTCCACCCCCTGCCGCCCGTAAGCCTCGGAGTCCCAATCGGAAGGCAGGCATATGGGACACCCTGAAGACCCCTGAGGAACGCTCAGCCTACGCCAAGGAACTGGCTTCCCGACGCAACCCCAAGAACATGGCTCGCACCTGTCAACGCCCCGGCACCCCTAAGGGCGGCTGGGATCACCAGTCAGCCGCAGTCGCCAAGACAACCGCAAGGATCGAAGCGGAGACACTCGTCTCCAAGCTCCAAGCCGAAGGGACCATCGCCGCTGAGGACACTGAGGGAGCTAAGGCCACCGCAGAGGCTCTCGCTATCGTCAGAGGTCCCGGTGGCATCACACAGCGCCGCAAGTGGGCCAAGCGCCTCCTGAGGCACTACCACCCTGAGAGCATGGAGGTCCTGTCTTGAGCAGCGCGAAGCGGGGAAGGCCCTTCCGTCCTCTTGGTTTCAAACGGGTTCCTCATCCACATATGGACCGACCGTGCATTGTTCCGACTACCCACGCCGCCCGTGACAAGGATGGCTATGTACTGATGCGCTCCCGCAAAGGACCAAGAATATCGACTGGCTTACACCGTCTCGCTTATCTCTCGAAATATGGTCCAGACAGTATCCCTCCGGGCGGTCAGGTTCATCACAGATGCGGCAACAGGGAATGTTGCCACCGTGACCACCTTGAGGTCCTATCTGCGGCAGACCACAGTAAACTGACTAACTCGGAAAGAGGGCGTTCTCTGCGGGAGGCTGCACGCTCTCACTGGCGAGCCACTGGCTGTAAAGCCGCTGAGCTTAGCCGGAAGTTTGGGGTCCACTCAGAAACAGGACGCCGATGGATACACCGCTGGAAGGCAGACCCTGACGCCGCTTAGGCCCTACCGCCACACCACAATTCACCCAACCTCTCACACCCGCGCCTCGCGCCAACTGTGCGCACATACCCCTATGGCGCAAGGCGAGCTGGGAGAGGCCACAGCCCTCCATGCATGGAAAACTAACACACGATGCCAAGAGCTATCACCGTCACGTTTGCTGACGGCACCACACACATTTACCAGAACGCCCCCGATGACGTTACGCCCGATCAGGTTACGGAAAGAGCTGAGCAAGAGTTCGGCAAGCCCGTCACTCACCTAGACGGAGGCAGGGACAGGACCAAGCAGCAAGCGCCTACAGAGCCTACTCCCCAGCGTCCCCCACACGGTCCTTCGTCTGCACCACCCGTCCCAACGCAGCCCAACCTCTTGGAGCCTATCGACGACACCCAAGAGGAAATCTATGCGCCTGACGGCTTCGGAGGAAACGCCTACGATGCCTCTACAGGCCGCTTCAGCGACACTTGGATAGCCGATCAGGAGGCTGCCTATCAGGAAAGCCTCAGGACCTCTGAGGGCGCTCCAGTGCCCGTAGGAGACGCACTGGGGCATCAAGGTCCGGCCTCCCCCAGGACGAACTCTACCGAGGCAGGCATTCTAGGCTTCGGAGACACAGCGACTTTCGGTTTCCTTGATGAAGCCGGGGCCGTTGCCGATACGATCCTAGGGGGCAATGAGCGGACCATATGGGACGGCTCCAGTTTCTCGGATGCATACAGGGACAACCTTGCCTCAAACCGTGAGAAGCTGGACGCTGCGCAAGATCAAGAGCCTTGGTCTTATGGCGCTGGGGGCGTTGCAGGGGCACTGGTCCCCATTGGCGGCGCTATCCGTGCCGCTAAGTCCGCAAGCCTCCTGAAGAAACTGGGAGCCAGCGCAGCGACTGGCGCTGCCTACGGCGGAGCCTATGGCTTCGGGTCCGATGAAGGCGAGGTTAGCGAGCGGCTGGACGGCGCACTTGGTGGCGCTGCTGTAGGAGCCGCAGGGGGCGCTTCGCTTCACGGGGCAGCGAAGGCCGGTCAGGCTGTCCTCAGCCCTGTAGCGCGGCGCTTGTTTCCGGACCTCTCACAGGCACTGTTCGCTCGGTCCCAATCGTCCAACCCTCATGTCGTTGCGGACGCGGAGGTCGCCAAGGACCTCGACAAGCTCGTTCAGACGATGCTCGTGGACAGCGCAGAGCGAAAGCTCTCCATGTCGCAGAGAGCTACTCTCCTAGGTCGCATCGACGAGCTGGAGGCGTCCTATCTTCCCGTGAAGGAGCTGAAGGCAATGGACCTTCCTCCCTCCGTCAAGTCTCGCCTTCAGTCTGCGATGGCCAAGCGCCACCTGTTGTCCGATAGCGAAGTCTCAGCTCTGCGAGACGGGACACCCGCAGGAGACGCAGTGGCGGATGCAATCGAGAAGTCCCGTCGCCTGAGGGCCTATGTCCCGGAAGGGCGCAATGGCTCCGGTGGACGCCTCTCAGACACCCTAGGCGATGCCATAGGCTCAGCGGCAGGCTGGAAGCTCGGGGGACCTCTTGGAGGCGCTGTAGGGGGCAGCATGGGTCGCTCCATGATGTCGTGGCTCAGTGCAAGGCAGGCCCGTAACAAGGCAGTATCGCTGGCCAAGGAAGCCCCCCGCTTCGAGAAGCTCCCTCAGGTACAGGCCGCGAGAGCTGAGCGAGAGGGCGCTACAGACCTCACCCGTATGGCAACCGATGCGCTGGACGCTCCCTATTATGCGCAGAAGGCAGCTCAAAGGGAGACAGAACTCCTGACGAACGAGGGTCGCCAAGTCTCGATTGCGAACGCACGCGATGACATTAGGCCCTCAGGTGGCTGGAGAGGCACCATCTACGAGAGGACTGGCCTCCTGCCCTCTCAACAGGACGCTGGGGCACTGAAGGCCCTTACTGACGGGGCTATCAGCCCTTCGCAGTTCCAAGCCTACCTAGATGACCCTGCCAAGCTCATGAAGGGCAACGCTGGGAACGCTCTCATAGACCGTCTTGCGTCTATGGCTGACAAGGGCGTGCTCAAGCGTGATGCTGACTGGACACCCCCGGTCTCCAATTCGCCTCAGGGAGCCAGAGCCGTCTCCGTACCTGTCACACGCCAAGGCCCTTGGGAGACGCTCAGCGACGTTCCACAGGACGTTAGGGACGCAGCCTCCGCAGAATTCTTCAAGGCCAATCCCGGAGCAACTGCGGAGACCTTCGTTAGCGAGGGTCAATTTGTAGTCAGACAGGACCCCGCATACGAGGCCATCCGCAACCCTCTGGCTTATGAGGCAACCGCCAAGGCCAATCAGCAGCGAGTTACGGACACCTTGTCATCGGTCCGGGGAGACAACTCGCTGCCCGTTGCCGCGAAGGAGACACTGGCGAGTGCTATCGCTTCCATCGGCAACACGTCCAGCCGAACGGAGGCTCAAGCGATTGCGACCGATGCACTGGATAGACTGAGCGACGATCACCGGGAATACGGACGCAGCTTGCTCAGCCCTCTAGTACAGCAAATCAGGAACTAGCCTAAAAGGCTCCATACAGGCCCCTAGGAGCGCGAAGAACGATAGTTGGCACCCGGACTAGCTCAGGGTCCTCTATCGGCCTCCTAGGGGCGTGTATGAGCCTCATATGCCTGTTCAATTACATGCCTCATCCCTTGGGGCCACCTCTCCACGCCCCAACGCCTTTCCCTTTGATTGTGCTATCATTAAGGCCCTCTAATCATGCCCACCGTACCCGACACTCCGACCCCTGAGGCTGAGCCTTCTCTCATGCCTCTGGAAAGGCAGTACGAGCTGGCCACCTATGCTGAACTCTTGGACCGCCCTTCGTCTCCTGAGGCCATCGCGTTGTGTGACGAGTTACTGACTGACCTCCTACGGGACAGGCAGCCCCGACCGCCACGAAACAAGCAAAGGGAGGCGTTTGGGGGTCTTATAGCCGACCTCCTGCACAGAGACCCTATGCCTGATGGGGGCTGGGTCTACAGGGCTGTAAGACCCAATGGGTTCACGGGAGAAGCCGTCGGCTATGATGTTTTCAGGTTCATCGCAGAGGCGATGGTGGATGGCTCCCTTGTCTGGTTCCACAGGGGTAGTCAGCGTGTCACGAAGAGCGAGTTTACCGGAGGGACTTGGCAGGTCACTGGCCAGCGAGCCTCTAGGTTCCGTGCGTCGGACAGCCTGCGTCTACGCTTCGCTGAGCGGGGGATAAGCCACACCAACTGGGCCGATCATTTCAGCAGGGACGCTGAGGCTGCCGAGTTGGTCGAGAGGAAGCGTAAGGTCCATCTCATCCTCAGGGGGCCTAAGCCTCCGAAACGGGCAAGAGCGGAGCGGCGTTCCTCGCTTCCTGTGGACCTTAAGGACCCTGAAGTTGAGAAGCTGAACAACCGCTTGGTAAGGCTGAACGACTACCTCCGTGGGCAGACCATCGAACCCTTCGGGCCTAGGGTCCAGCTCCAACGCATATTCGCGAATGATGAGCTAAGAGACGATCATGGATGGAAGCAGGGAGGTAGGTTCTATGCGACTGGATCACCCAACTACCAGACTGAAAATAAGGGCGTTCGCAAGACCATCACCATCAACGGCCTGCCGAGTGTGGAGCTGGACATCTAAGCAAGCCACCTGACCATTTTAGCTGGCTTAGGGCATATCCCTAGAGAAGTGATGGAACAGGATGACCCCTACGAGGTCCACGGGATACCGAGGGAAATCGTGAAGAGATGGGTCAACATGACCTTGGACAACGGGAAGCGTCACAGGGGTTGGCGCAAGGAAGTAAGAGAAGAGTTCCTGACCAAGCATGGGATAGACCTAAGCAAGCAGTACCCTATCACCAAGACCGGAGACGCAATCCTAGAGCGTCTTCCCATCCTCCAAGAGGACGGTAGCAGTGTGGCTGTAGGCTGGGGAGAGCGTCAGTTCATCGAGAGCGAGGTCTTGATGGAGAGCATGGAGGTCCTGGCCTATGACCATGACGTTCCTTCCCTTCCGATCCACGATAGCCTGATAGTCCCTAGGGAGGCTGAAGCCTTGGCTAGAGAGACCATGATAGAGAGCTTCAAGGCAAGGCTGGGGGGCCTGTCAGTAATTTTGTGCGCGAGGCCATATAGATGGAATGGAAAGGACCATCGATATGGCAATCGACAAGGATTTACTGGATCAGCTTCTG
>NZ_JACBZF010000001.1 GCF_013408095.1 Novosphingobium marinum | reverse complement strand
ATAATCTCTTCCGGCTTGTGCTTCCGTGCCATTCCATTCCTCCTTCAGTCCAAATCCTAAAACAGAATCTGGACCACCCAGAAGGGGGAAGCTCACCCTCATCGTCTACGTAGACGCGACTACAATACGGAGATCCGATTGGCTAAAAGAGACAACGCCTACTGGGCTGGGCGGCTTGAGAAAGATGGGCTCACAGACACCCTAGAGAAGGTGCGCTCGGGAAAGATAACCATGTATCAAGCTCGACAGCAGGCTGGGTATCTTAAGAGGCCGTCTGGCTCGCCTGCCAAGGCGCTAGCTTATCACTGGCAGCGAGCAAGCGCCGATGAGCGTAGGCTCTTCGTGCTGAAGCACGCGAAAGAAGTGAATCGCGTGGTGCTTGAGGTTTTTGACATCCTCAAGGCTGAAAAGGCGAAAAAAGACAGCAAATAGGCTGGAAAACAGCCCGACAGACCACTCCGTGTCTCCTAGAATAACAGGGTAAATCAATGTTCTAGGATATATCGAATGTCTACCGACCCTGCCACCGTCACGATCAGCGATGCAGCCAAGCTTTGGATCGCTCGATGTGAGCTCGAACAGCTCGAACGAGCAACGCTCCATTCCTATCGTGGCCACGTGAATAACCATATCGAGCCGCAGATAGGAGATCTGCTGCTCAAGGAGCTATCAGCCGTTCACGTTCGCGACTTCCTCGATCACATGCTTCGCGAGAGCACCCGTGCGATGGCCAAGAAGTGTCTAACAACACTCCGCTCGATCATCAGCACCGCACAAGAGCGGGGGCTCGTCCAGCATAACGTCGCGCGAGATGTCAAACTACGACGAGCCGAACGTCACGACCCGGATCGAGTGTTCCCAACGAAAGATGAGATCAAAGCACTAATCTCCAAAGCGCCTGAGCGACACAAGCCTCTCATCATGACCGCGTTGCTCACAGGCATGCGTATGTCGGAGCTGCGCGGGCTCACCTGGGACGCGATCGACTTTCAGAGGAATATCATCACGGTGAGAAAGCGCGCCGATCGATATTGCGATATGGGTAACACCAAGAGCCGATCAGGTCGACGTGACATACCGATGGGGCCGCAGCTCTCGAAGGTTCTGAAGGCCTGGAAGATTGCATGCCCGAAGGGCGACCTTGAGCTGGTCTTTCCAAACGGCGCAGGCAATGTCGAGACGCACTCGAATATCTACAATCGCATTTTCAAACCGCTCATGGTGAAGTGTAAAATCGTGGACGGGGAAGGCGCGCCGCGGTTCTCATTGCACGCCATGCGGCATGCTGCCGCTTCGCTCTTCATTGAGCAGGGTTGGCCGCCGAAGAAGATTCAGACCATGCTAGGACACTCGTCGATCACAATGACCTATGACGTCTATGGTCACCTGTTTCATGATCCCGCAAAGGACGTGGACCTCATGAGCGAGATGGAGCGCGATCTTTTGGCTGCTTAACGTGTATGCACGGCAGAAGCCGACATTTCGCTACTGCCCCCGAAGGCGCACAAAGATAACTAAACGCCGACGGCAATTTTTCGCTGCGAATGCACGAGCGAGCCGATTGCGCAAGCAACGGCGTTCTCCGCGCCTTGCGGGTCTGGCAGACGACCAATCAAGGTAATTTTGAGGCGATACTTGCCGATCTCACTCGTTCCGAAGCTGATCCGGCAACGAGCACGTTGATTTCGGGAGGAGGCCACGACTCCTGTGTCTCCGTTTCTTTCGGCCAGCGCCATTTCCGCGGTTTCTAACAGTTTCTTGTTCATGGCGAAGATGTCGATATCAGGCTCGAAGGTCATCTCGAAGGCGTGCTCGATAATTCCCCCTGTGGGAGGAAGGACTTTTGCAGGCAGAGTGAACAGCAAGCTGTATGGAAGGGTAATCGTGCGGCCTGTCGGCACAATCGATCCGTCTTTGCTTTCGAATTCCTTCAGCCGCGTCGCCAGCAGGTTGAGATCGAGAACCTCGCCTTTCGTCGTGCCTACCTCAACCACGTCTCCCATCGAGAATGCGCGCGTGAAAGTACGAAGCGCCGCGCCGGAAAGGCAAAGGATCAGTTCCTTGGTTGCCACAACAATGGCAACTGCGACCGCCGTAAGCGACAGGGCGAAAGTTCGCAGCTGCGGTGCCCAGATCATGATGAGACCGATCACCGCGACGAGGATAAGCACGTTGCGGAAATTCGCTGTCCAGCGGCGCGCAACCTGCTCTGTGAGATCGTCTCTTCGCCGCAGAGCGCGGCCTGCGATCAGCCTCGCGACAAGCAGGACGAGGATAAGGGAACCCGACGCAAACACATCGGAAGTGTAGAGGCCTGAAGGAATCTCGAATTTCATTTGCTCTCCGTCGGGAAAACGTAGACCCACGCCTGTCTGCGGCTCTGTTCAAAATGTGAACTGGTCGACGGGGCAGCTCTTGTAAACCTTCGCGGCTCTCATATCTGACGCGGGTTACCGGGCCCCTCTGGCGATAGTTTCCCCTGCATCGCGATGTCGGAACAAGTGGTTTTCCAAAGTCATTTGCTCTGACAAGGTTCGAGATGAAATTTGCAAATATAGCTTTCCTTGCACAAATCCGTTGGTTCGGAGAGCTTCGATGGAGTTAGCGCTCTACGTGCTGGACGTGACCATTGTTGTGGCGGCGGTAATGTCGGCCTGGTTCTGGCTGCAAGCCGCAGGGAAGCCCCAGCGCAGAGTCAGCAAGTTTGAGGATTTCAACCATGCGGATCTGAATCGCCTAGTAACCGCGCTCAACCGCGCTCGCATCCTGAATGCTCGCGCTGCGGTGGCAACTGCTATTGCCGCCCTACTCGGAGGCATCCGTGTCGCATTGGACCTCCTGTTATGACATACCTGCTGCTTGCTGCCGGCCTTGTCCTGCTGATCGGGGGGGGGTGAACTCCTTGTGCGGGGCGCTGTACGGATTGCCGAACAGCTCGGTCTTTCGCCGATGCTCATTGGTCTCACGATCGTCGGAATGGGTACTTCCATGCCCGAGCTGGCGGCGAGCGTTCAGGCCGCACTGGCCGGTTCGCCGGGTATCGCTCTTGGCAATATTGTTGGCTCGAACATCGCCAATCTGCTTCTTATCCTTGGTCTGGCCGTTGTGCTTTCTCCATTCGCCGTGCCCCGCGGGGTTCTCTGGCGCGATGGCGGTGTCGGGTTGGTCTGCGCAGTGATGCTCATCGCAGCCGGGTACACACTCGGTCTTACCCGGGGCGTTGGCATGCTCCTAGTGATGGGGATGTTTGCCTACGTCTATCTTGCCTTTCGGCAAGAAAAGGCGGGGGCGGATCATGGGGCGGCTTACGACAAGGCTCTGGCACTCGAAGAGATTGATCCGGCTCTCGTTCCTTCTGCCAAGCCTCACGGATCAATTGTCATGGCGGCTCTGTTCTTGCTTGCGGGCATAGTTCTCATCATTTCGGGAGGCAGCTTGCTCGTCGATGCTGCTATCGCGATTTCGGCGAGACTCGGCGTTTCTGACGAGGTGATCGGCTTGACGGTTGTGGCCGTCGGAACATCCCTGCCGGAACTGGTGACGTCCGCAATTGCTGCGATAAAGCGCCAGGGAGAGATCGCTCTCGGTAACGTCCTTGGCTCAAACATCTACAACGTTCTCTTTATCGGCGGGGTGACAGGAATCGTGGCCCCAGCCAAAATTCCAGGGGGCATTCTCCAATTTGACCTATTGGTGCTGCTTGCCGTTTCCGCAATTGTGATGCTCTTCGCCTTTACCGGCGGCAGGCTCTCCCGTCTTGAGGGTTCCTTGCTGGTGGCTGTCTATGCAGGTTACACCTCGGTCACCGCCGACCTCATATGATCCACAGCTTAAGCAGCGGACCGGCGAGCGCCTGTTTTAAGACGACAAGCTAACAAATCGGCAGCGAGTTGGGCGGGTCTGCCTCAGGCGTTAAACTGACAAATACTAGTCTACGTAGACGCGTCTACATAGCACTTCCGTTGGAATCATAATCCGCGTGTCGGGGGTTCGAGTCCCTCCTCCGCTACCATTCTTCCGCGACATTGGTTCTCCTCGCGATCCGCCTGGCCATGCAGGTTGGTTCGGTCCCGGTTGCGAAACATCGTAATCTAGCTCACCATGTCGACGAGCGTAGCACGCCGATCCCGGCGAAAGCACGCATGGCGATAGGTGGCGCCGGGAAGCGGTGCGTGGGGGAGAGCGGAATGAGCACGAGAAGCGACTTGCTGGCGGGCAGGGTGATCATGGTAACCGGGGGCGGGAACGGCATTGGCCGCGCCAGCGCGCTGCGCTGCGCAGAGGCGGGTGCTGCCGTGGCCGTCACCGATCGCGACCTGGCATCGGCGGAGGCGGTAGCGCGCGAAATCGCCGATGCGGGAGGTATGGCATATGCATTCAGGCTCGACGTGACCCTCGAGGAGGAGGTTCGCGAAGCGGTCGAGAAAGCGGTATCGCGGTTCGGCAAGCTCGATGGCGCGTGCAATGCGGCAGGTGCGACTTTCAAGGGCGTCCCGATGCATGAGGTCGATACCGAGTTCTGGGACTTCGTCCACGCGGTCAACTTGCGCGGATTGTTTCTCTCGATGAAGTATCAGGTCGCGGCGATGCTGGACGCGGGCGCTGGTTCTGTCGTCAATATCGCATCGACCGCTGCCATCGCGGCGATCCCCTCCGGTTCGGAATACTGCTCGGCCAAGGCCGGCGTTGCAGGAATGACGCGGGCTGCGGCCATCGACTACGCGCGCAGCAATATCCGGGTCAACGCAGTGCTGCCGGGCGGAACGCGCACTGCGATGATGGAGCACGCATTCGACCTGATCGAGGAGCTGCGCGAAATGGTGCCGGAGGCCAATCCTATGGGCAGGCTCGCCGAGCCCGACGAAATGGCGATGGCCGTTCGCTGGCTGCTCTCTGACGAGGCGAGTTTCGTCAACGGGGTGCTGCTGCCGGTCGATGGCGGCCTGACGGCTCAGTAGGGAGAACGGCTCGTGACCGATGAATTGCGCTTCGACGGACAGGCGGCCGTCGTCACGGGTGCTACCAAGGGCATCGGCCGCGCCATTGCGCTGCTGCTTGCCGAGCGCGGGGCGATGGTCGTGGTGAACGGCAATGCGCGGCCCGGCGGGAAGGGGCCGGAAGAGGACGTCGTCGCCGAGATACGGGGCAAAGGCGGGACGGCGGTAGGTGTCAACGGCAGTGTCGCCGAGGACGCTGCCTGTCGCGCGATGGCGGACGCGGCGATCGCGAATTTCGGGCGGCTAGACATCATCGTCAACAACGCTGGCACTACCGACACCAAGTTGCGCATACAGGATGCCCCGAGCCCGGTGATCGACGAACAGTTCGCCATCCACGTGAAGGGTCCGCAGCAGCTATTTCGCGCAGCCTGGCCGCACCTGAGGGATTCGGGCCACGGGCGCGTCGTCAACCTGGGATCAGCCTCCTCGCTCGGCATCGAAAGCATGCACGGCTGGGGTGGATCGTACGCTATCGTGAAGTCGGCCCTGTACGGCATGACGCGACAGATGGCCGGTGCCGGGGCGGAGCATGGCATCAGCGCGAACCTCATCATGCCCTACGCCTATTCGACCATGGTCGAGACATCGTTCGGCGGCACCGATTTCGGCAACTGGATGGAAAGGCATTTCGATCCCTCGATGATCGCGGTCGCGGCGCTCTACCTGATGCATCGCGAGTGCCCCGTGAGCGGGCAATTCTTCTCGATGGGCGGAGGACGAATGGCGCGCGTGGTCTTCGCCTCGCGCGACGGAATCTTCGATCCCGACCTTTCGCCCGAAACCGTGCGGGAGCGCTGGGACGAGATCATGGGGCCGGAGGAGGCGGACCAGATGCTGGGCGACGGCTACTTCGAGCTTCCGTCGCAAAAGCGCGACGGCCTTGCATTCAGCAAGGTACTCGACAGGTAGTGATCCGCACGCCGTACATGGAATCATGGATCGTGTGTCGGGCGGGCATCCGTCCCGGGCATCCTCGTCGGCCGCCATATGGAAACGTCCGGTCCTGTCGCACGTTGTCGGGCACACGGTTGGAAAAAGTGGGGGGGTAAGCGAGATGTTTGACGGCGATACCGATCGAGCAGCGAGGCTTGTCGGGACGCCGCGTTTCGGCGGCTTGTTGATCGTCGCCGACCATGCATCGAACCGTGTGCCCGACGATATCGACCTCGGCATCGACGCCGGGCTGATGCGTGAACATATCGCCTACGACATCGGCGTCGCCGCAGTGGCGGAGCGGATGGCGCGCAAGGACGGCATTGCGGCATTCCTCGGCAACGTCAGCCGCCTGGTGTGCGATACCAACCGCCACGCCGACGATCCCGCCGCGATTCCCGAGCGCAGCGACGGTCGCACCATTCCTGGCAATGTCGGGATCGACCGGGAGGCGCGCCTCTCGCGGTTTCACGCGCCCTGGCACGAAGCGCTCGACCGGATGCTCGCCGAGCATCCGCCGATGCTGACGCTCATCCTGCACAGCTTCACGCCGCAACTGGCCAGCGATCCCGACAGCTCGCGCCCATGGCAGTGCGGGCTTCTATACGACCGCGACGCCCGCGGCGCGCGGCTTGCACAGCCGCTGCTCGAGGCCGACGGGCTCCACGTGGGCGACCAGCTTCCCTACTCGGGCAAGGACTACAATGCCGTCATCGCCCGCCATTTCGAGAACGAGGGCAGGCCTTATCTCTACCTCGAAATCCGGCAGGACCTGATCGCCGATGCACCCGGACACGACGAATGGGCCACGCGGCTTTCGCGGATTTGCAACGAAGTTGCGCTTTCGCTCACTTGACCGCACCCCTAAACCTCGCAAGAGCGGCGGCGAGGAAGGGGAAGTCACGTGACAGCCAAGTTCGACAAGTCGAAACTGCCCAGCCGCCATGTCTCGGTCGGGCCGGAGCGCGCGCCGCACCGCAGCTACTACTATGCGATGGGGATGACCGAGGAAGAGATCGCGCGCCCGTTCGTCGCGGTCGTCTCGGCAGGCAACGACAGCGCGCCGTGCAACACCACGCTCGATGCGCAGGCCGATATCGCGCGTGGCGGGGTGATAGAAGGCGGCGGCACTCCGCGCCGCTTCAACACGATCACCGTCACCGACGGCATCGCGATGGGCCATCAGGGCATGAAAAGCTCGCTGGTCAGCCGCGAAGTCATCGCCGATTCGGTCGAGCTTTCGGTTCGCGGCCATTGCTACGACGCGATCGTCGGCTTCGCCGGCTGCGACAAGTCGCTGCCGGGCATGATGATGTCCATGCTGCGACTGAACGTGCCTTCGATTTTCGTCTACGGCGGCTCCATCCTTCCCGGCCACTACAAGGACCGCGACGACCTTACCGTGCAGGACGTGTTCGAGGTCGTGGGGCGTTACGCAGCCGGCGGATGCCCGCTTTCGGAAGTGCACGCGATCGAGAAGGCGGCCTGCCCGGGCCACGGAGCCTGCGGCGGTCAGTTCACCGCGAACACGATGGCCTGCGTTGGCGAAGCGATCGGATTGTCGCTTCCCAACAGTAATATGGCCCCTGCTCCTTACAAGTCGCGTGAGGAAATCGCGGTTGCGGCGGGTCGGCAGGTCATGACCCTGCTCGAGCGCAACATCCGCCCGCGCGACATCTGCACGCCGGCTGCCTTCCGCAATGCGGCGCGCGTGGTCGCCGCGACCGGCGGGTCGACCAACGGGGCGCTGCATCTGCCCGCGATGGCAAGCGAATGCGGCATCGAATTCGACCTGTTCGACGTAGCCGAGATATTCAGGTCGACGCCCTATGTTGCCGACCTCAAGCCCGGCGGAAAGTACGTTGCCAAGGACATGCACGAAGCGGGCGGCGTCTACATGGTGATGAAGACCCTGCTCGACGGCGGGCTGATCGATCCCGAACCGATGACTGTCACCGGCAAGACGCTGGGCGAGAACATCGAGGAGATCACCTGGAACCCCGACCAGAAGGTAATCTACGACGTGAAGAGCCCGATCACGCCGACCGGCGGCGTCGTCGGCCTGCGCGGCTCGCTCGCTCCGGACGGGGCGATCGTGAAGGTCGCGGGCATGAAGACGCTTCAGTTCAGCGGCCCTGCGCGCGTGTTCGAATGCGAGGAGGACGCCTTCGCGGCAGTCGAGGCGCGTAACATCGTCGAAGGCTGCGTCATCGTGATCCGGAACGAAGGCCCGAAGGGCGGCCCGGGCATGCGCGAGATGCTAGCCACGACCGCGGCGCTATACGGGCAGGGCATGGGCGAGTCGGTCGCGCTCATCACCGACGGTCGCTTCTCGGGCGCGACACGCGGCTTCTGCATCGGCCATGTCGGCCCGGAAGCGGCGGTCGGCGGACCCATTGGCCTGATCGAAGACGGCGACGTGATCGCCATCGATGCCGAGGCCGGCACCATCGAGCTGGAGGTCGACGAAGCCACGCTTGCCGAGCGCCGCAAGGGCTGGAAGCCGCGCGGGACGGATTACAACTCGGGCGCGCTGTGGCGCTATGCTCAGAACGTCGGCCCCGCCAGCAAGGGCGCGGTGACCCATCCCGGCGCGAAGGCCGAGACCCATGTCTTCGCGGACATCTAGCCTCGCCCTCCTGTCGCTCGCGACGACGCTGGCTGTTGCCGGCTGTTCGTCCTCCGCAGACATTCCCGAAGTCGCGGAAGGCGACGAGCACATCGAGTGCGCGGTCGCGGGAGCGACCGATTTCGCGGAAGCCTGCGCCGTCGACCGGGTTTCGAGGGACGGCGCGCTTTCGCTGGTGGTCCGCCATCCCGACGGCGCGTTCCGGCGCTTCGATGTGGTCAGGGACGGGCGCGGCGTCACCGTGGCGGACGGGGCCGATCCGGCGCAGACGCAACTGGCGGACGGCAAGCTGGAAGTCGCGGTAGGCGAAGACCGCTATCGCTTTCCCGCGACCATGAGGTCGAATGAGCAGGAGTGACGCCCAGATCGTCACCGTCGCGCAGATGCAGGCGGCGGAACAGGCGTTGATGGATGCGGGCATCGATGTCCATGCGTTGATGCAGATCGCCGGGCGGGGCGCTGCGGACTTTGTCTGGCGACTGGCCGCGCATCGCCCGGTGACGGTCCTGTGCGGGCCGGGAAACAACGGCGGCGACGGGTATGTCATCGCGGAGGCGATCCGCGAGCGCGGCGGCAGTGCGCGCGTTATCGCGGCAATCGAGCCGAAAACCGACGCGGCCCTTCGCGCGCGATCGCTTTTCGGCGGCGAAGTGCTCGGCCCCGACGCCGACCCGCACGGCGAAGTGCTGGTCGATTGCCTTTTCGGTAGCGGTCTTGCCCGACCACTTGGCGACGATCTCGCGGCGTTGCTTTGCAGGCTTGCAAAGCATCATCGCCACTCGGTCGCCATAGACCTGCCCAGCGGGGTCCGGTCCGACAGCGGCATGCTGCTCGACGAGGGATTGCCGCGCTACGATCTCACCGTTGCTCTCGGGGCCTGGAAATACGCGCATTTCCTCATGCCGGCGAGCGCGAACATGGGCGAGACGCGGCTCGTGCCCATCGGGATCGAAGCGGTCTCCGGCGCGGCCCGGCGGATCGAAAGACCGCGCATCGCCGCGCCTGCCGCCGATGCGCACAAGTACAAGCGCGGGTTGCTCGCGGTCGTCGGCGGCGACATGCCCGGAGCCGCCGTGCTGGCATGCATCGCCGCGCAAGGAGCCGGGGCGGGCTACGTCAAGCTGTTCGGGCAGGGCGCGGCAGGCGCCTCTCCCGATCTGGTCGTTGATGGCGGCAAGCTGTCGAGCGTGCTTACCGACGACCGCAACACCGCCGTTCTCGTCGGTCCGGGCCTCGGGCGAAGCGGCACTGCGCGCGAGCGGCTCGCAACCGCGCTGGCCGATCCGGTGCCGGTGGTGCTCGATGCCGATGCGCTCGTGTTGCTGGGCGAACGGCAGCTTTCCGAACGGCAGGCAGCGACCGTCGCGACGCCTCACGAAGGCGAACTCGCCACGCTGGAGCGCAATTTCGGGCTCGAAGGCTCTGGCTCGAAAGTCGAGCGGGCGAGGGCGCTTGCAGCGGACAGCGGCATGGTGATCGTCGCCAAGGGGCCGGATACGGTTGTCGCGGCCCCCGATGGACGGATCGCTTGCGCCGGCCCGGCGACAAGCTGGCTTTCCACGGCCGGCACGGGCGACGTGCTGGCGGGCATTGTCGCCAGCCGCGTGGCGGCGGGTGCCGAGTCGTTCGAGGCGGCTTGCGAGGGCGTCTGGATCCATGCCGAAGCGGCGCGCGGGCTTGGACCCGCCTTCACCGCCGGCGAACTCGCGAACGCGGTCCCCACGGCGCTTGCCGCCTGCCTGTGACCGATTCCGGCACGATTGTTCGCGTCGCCGCCAGGGGCGACGGCGTAACCGGGGACGGCCGCCACGTGCCGGGCGCAGCTCCGGGCGACGTTCTTGAGGCGGATGGTTCGCTGCGACACGGCCCCCACCATGCCGAAGCGCCGTGTCGTCACTTCGGGAAATGCGGCGGCTGCCAGCTCCAGCATCTCGACGAGGAAACGCTTGTCGGTTTCGTGACCGACCGCGTTATCAACGCCGCACGGGGACAGGAGATCGAGCCGAGCGAACTGCTTCCATCGCATCTCTCGCCGCCTTTCTCGCGCCGCCGGGCGACGCTTCACGCGGCACGCGTCGGCGGTCGCATCGCCATCGGCTTTCGCGAGGGCGGCTCGCATCGCATCGTCGACATGGCCGAATGCCACGTACTGGACCCGCGCCTTTTCGCACTCGTGGATTCGTTGCGCCGCATGCTCGCCCGGCTTGACGGCCGGCTTGCCGTCGATGTCGATCTCGCGCTGACCGAACAGGGCGTCGATGTCGGACTGAAAGGCCTCACCGTCGAAGGGCTGGCCGCGACCGAAGCGATGCTCGATTTCGCCCGGGACAATGGCCTTGCGCGCCTCGTGCTCGACCAGGGATATGGCCCGGAAGCGATGTGGGAGCCGAACCCGGTCACCGTGTCGCTCGCCGGAACCAGCGTTCCGTACCCGCCGGGCGCGTTCCTCCAGGCGACCGCCGACGGCGAGGCCGCGCTGGCCGAAGCCGCGCGAGAATGGCTCGATGGCAGCGAGACTGTCGCCGACCTGTTTTCAGGACTGGGCACCTTCGCGTTCGCGCTGGCGGGCCCGGCGAAGGTGCTCGCCGCCGAAGCCGCGCGCGACGCGCATCTGGCCTGCAAGGCAGCAGCGGGAAGCTCCCGCAAGCCCGTCCATTCGCTTCACCGCGACCTTTTCCGCAACCCGTTGCAGGTGGACGAGCTAAACCGCTTCGCAGCCGTCCTGCTCGACCCGCCACGTGCTGGCGCGAAGGAACAGGTGAGCCTGATCGCGCAAAGCAAGGTGCCGCGCGTGGTCTACGTGAGCTGCAACCCGTCGAGCTGGGCGCGCGATGCCGCAGCGCTCGTCGAGGGCGGGTACGAACTTGCGGAACTGAGGCCCGTCGGCCAGTTCCGCTGGTCAACCCACGTCGAGATGGCAAGCCTTTTCGTCAAAAAACCGCCAGCAGCAACCTGATGATCAGGACCATCAGCACGAGGCTGGAGACGAGGAACAGCGTCGCGCGTACCGGGACGGTGTTGATCGAGGCCTGCCAGATCGAGTGGACGACGCGTAGCGCTACGTAGACCCAGGCAAGCATGATATCGAGCGGCGCGGCCCCGACGAGCGCGAATATGAGCACCGTCGGATAGAAGATCGTCGGCTGTTCCATTAGGTGCGCGTAGTTGTGGGCCGCCCAGTCCCGGAAGTCCGGGTTCTGCGCGGCGAAGTCGGGTCCGCGCGTTCCGGGCTTGGCGTTGGCGATGTCCACCTTTCCCTTCTTGAAGCCGCTCGCGCGCTGGACGGTCATCCAAAGCAGCACGAGCATGGTCCAGACCAGCAGCGCCGCCGCTGGCTGCAGGATTTCCAGTCCGATCATCGAATCTCTCCCCCTCGTCCGCACCGGGGCGGACATCGGCGCGGAGAGTGTTGGCGGGCAATGGCCTTGTCAATCGCGCTCGAACTTCACGCGCCGCTTGTGAGCACCTTGGCAAATGCCGAGGGATCCGTGTTGCCGCCAGACAGGATGACGACGGTCGCTTCGTCGGCGCGCTCCTTACCGGCCATCACCGCCGCGAGCGCTGCCGCACCGCCCGGTTCGACTACGAGCCGAAGACGCTGAAATGCCAGGCGCTGCGCTGCTTCGACTTCGCATGGCGAGACGGCAAGGCCATAGGCGCATCGCTCCTTGATGATCGCGAAGTTGATCTGCTGCGTGGCCATCGGTTGCAGCGAATCGCAGGCGGTCGGCGGAGGGTTAGGCCCGACGTCGACGATCTCGCCCGCCGCGATGCTGCGCTTTACGTCGTCCCAACCCTCGGGCTCGACCGGCACGATCTCGGCATCGGGGCAGGCGAGCGCCAGGCCTCCCGACAGCCCGCCACCGCCGCACGGCGCGACAATGCGACGCGGCTCGCCAAGCCCGCGTTCGGCCATCTGCCGGGCGATCTCGATGCCGGCGCTGCCCTGTCCCTCGATCACCCACGGATCCGCGAAGGCGTGGACGAGTGTCGCCCCGCGTTCCTCGGCAAGCGAACGCGCGATCTGCTCGCGGTTGCCGGTCAAGCGATCGTAGGTGACGATCTCCGCGCCGAGCGCCCTTGTCCCCTCGATCTTCACCGGAGGCGCATCGGAAGGCATCACGATGGTGGCCGCGATGCCCAGCTGGCGGGCGGCCCAGGCCACGCCCTGTGCGTGATTTCCGCTCGACACGCCGACGACGCCCGCCGCGCGCTCGGCTTTCGAAAGGTCGGTCAGACGGTGCCAGGCGCCCCTGATCTTGAAGGCGCCGACCGGCTGCAGGCATTCGGCCTTGCACCAGATCGTGGTCCCCGCAATTTCAAGCGGGAGCAGCGGAGTGGGTGGCAGGATCGCCGCGATCTTGTCCGCCGCGCGGCGAACGCCTTCGGCCGTCGGCGAGCGCATCGGTTGAGTTGTCATGGATGGGGCCTATATCGCCCGGCACGGTAATTCCGAAGGAGAATGGTGTGAGCAAGGTCCTTGTCATCGGCGCTGGCGGCGTCGGTTCGGTAGCGGTCCACAAGATGGCGATGAATCCGGACATCTTTTCCGAAGTGCACCTTGCCAGCCGTACCGTTTCCAAGTGCGACGCCATCGCCGCCTCGGTGAGGGAGCGCACCGGTGTGACCGTACCGACATACGCCGTCGACGCCGAGGAAATCGCCGAGATGACGAAGCTGATCGAGAAGGTCGACCCCAGGCTCGTCGTCAACCTCGCACTGCCTTACCAGGATCTCGCCATCATGGAGGCGTGCCTCAGGACCGGCGTCGACTACATGGACACCGCCAATTACGAACCGCGCGAGGAGGCGAAGTTCGAATACAGGTGGCAATGGGAATACCACGACCGCTTCAAGGCAAAGGGCCTGATGGCGCTGCTCGGCTCAGGCTTCGATCCCGGCGTCACCAGCGTGTTCGCGATGTGGCTCAAGAAGCACAGGCTGAAGACCATCCGCACGCTCGACATTCTCGATTGCAATGGGGGCGATCACGGACAGGCGTTCGCGACGAACTTCAACCCGGAGATCAATATCCGAGAAGTCACAGCACCCGCACGTCATTGGGAGAACGGCGAGTGGGTGGAAACGCCTGCCATGGCGGTGAAGCGAGAGTTCGACTTCGAGGCGGTCGGCCCAAAGAACATGTACATGATGTACCACGAGGAGCTCGAAAGCCTCGCCCGCTTCGTGCCCGAGATGGAACGCGCGCGGTTCTGGATGACCTTCGGCGACGAGTACATCAAGCACCTGACCGTGCTGCAGAACGTCGGGATGACCCGCATAGACCCGGTGATGTATCAGGGGCACGAAATCATCCCGCTGCAGTTCCTGAAGGCCGTTCTTCCCGAACCCGCCAGCCTCGGTTCGACGACGAAAGGCAAGACGAACATCGGCGATATCGCGACGGGAGAGGCGCTCGACGGATCGGGCGAGAAGACCTTCTACATACGTAACATCTGCGATCACGAGGACGCCTACGCGGAAACCGGGAACCAGGCGGTGAGTTACACCACCGGCGTGCCCGCGATGATCGGCGCGGCAATGATGCTTACCGGCAAGTGGAAGGGGGAGGGCGTCTTCAACATGGAACAGTTCGATCCCGATCCGTTCATGGACATGCTGAACGAACACGGACTGCCGTGGAAGGTCGAGGAACTCGACGGACCACTGCCGTTCTGATGGAAACCAGGGCTGGCGATCCGGGCGCATTCGCGCGTTTCGACCTGTCGCGCGTCGACAGTCCCGCGTTCGTGGTCGATGCCGCGAAGCTTCGGGACAATCTGCGGATGCTCGCCGACGTGCGCGACAGGGCCGGGATCAGGATGCTGTCCGCGCTCAAGGCCTTCTCGATGTGGTCGGTTGCGCCGATCATCGGCGAATACCTCGACGGGGTGTGCACCTCCGGCCTGTGGGAGGCGCGGCTTGCATCCGAATTCTACGACGGCGAAATCGCGACGTACTGTGCCGCGTACAAGCCCGACGAGCTCGTGGAAATCTGCCGCCTTTCGGATCACGTCATCTTCAATTCGCCGGCTCAGCTTTCCCGGTGCTGGGCGATCCTGGAGCAGGGCAGGGCAACCGGCGGCGACTTCGACCTGGGGCTGCGTGTGAATCCGCTCCATCCGGAAGGAGACGTGTCCCGCTACGATCCCTGCGCCCCGCATTCGCGACTGGGCTTCCCGGTCGACCAGCTCGACGACGAACATGTCGAACTGGTCGACGGCATCCACATGCACACGTTGTGCGAGCAGGACTTCGCGCCGCTCGAGCGCACGTGGGACGCACTCGTTCCGCACATCGAGCAGTGGTTCGGGCACTTCAAGTGGATCAACCTGGGCGGGGGGCACCACATCACCCGCAGCGACTACCAGCGCGACGAGCTGGTCGATTTCCTCCTGCGCATTCGCGAGGAAACGGGCGCGGAGATATACATGGAGCCGGGCGAGGCAGTGGCGCTCGATGCGGGAATCCTGGTCGGCACGATCCTCGACACGCACTGGAACGGCATGCCGCTTGCCATCACCGACATCTCCGCGACCTGTCACATGCCCGACGTGCTGGAAGCGCCCTATCGTCCCGCGATGCTCGGCGAGGAGCCGGTCGAGGGCACGTTCGCCGATGCGAGCGACGATTCCATCGACGCGGGCGCGGTCAGGCTCGGCGGGCCGTCGTGCCTGGCGGGCGATGTCATCGGCGACTACCGGCTTCCGGTTCCGGCGGAGCCGGGACGCCGCATCGCCTTTCTCGACCAGGCGCATTACTCGATGGTCAAGACGACGACCTTCAATGGTGTCCCGCTTCCGTCGATCTGGCTGTGGGATTCGGAGACCGACGCGCTCGAGTGCGTGAAGCGATTCGACTACCCGGACTTCCGCGACCGGCTCAGCTGAACTCGACCGGTTTCCGCCCCGCATCGTCGGATCGGGCGGTTCGGGTCGGAACTTGCGTCCGACACCGTGCGTTGCCCCCTCCAAGTCGCCGCCAGCGCGCCGATGCGTGGCTCGTCGGCATAGTGCGACGGTTGTCTGACAGCCCCGTGACGGAGGGGAGCGAAATTGTTGCAGTTTTGTGAAAACACGACCCCATTTTCGCTTGCGATTCACTCGCACGGCCCTATATCCGCCCTCCGCTGCCCCAAGGGGACTTCCAAACCGCAAGGCAGCCATTGTTGAACTTACCGTTGGGGGTCCCTTGAGTTGTACATCCATCCTGACGCATCGGCTGTAGTTGGCGCTGTAGCGCCCGATGAACCCGTAATCCTGAACCGCCCGCACGCTGCGGGTCGCGCCGCCCGATTCTTCGCGCAGAAGTTTCCGGGCAAGTCGCTCTATGCGGTAAAGGCCAATCCCTCGCCGGACCTGCTGCCCATCCTGTGGGCGGCGGGCATCACGCATTACGACGTCGCCTCGATCGCCGAAGTCAGGCTGGTCCGCGACGCGCTCCCCGAAGCGACGCTGTGCTTCATGCACCCGGTCAAGACCGCGAGTGCCATTCGCGAGGCGTACTTCAGGCACGGGGTCAGGACGTTCAGCCTCGACAGCACGGAAGAGCTTGCGAAGATCGTCGCTGCGACCACCGACGAGCAGGGCAACGAGGCTGCGGACCTGCGCCTGTGCGTTCGTTTGCGCGTGTCGTCCGAATATTCCGAACTGAGCCTCGCCTCCAAGTTTGGCGTCGACCTCGTCGATGCGCCGCCGCTTCTCCAGGAGACGCGGCAGGTGGCGGACTGGCTGGGCGTGTGCTTCCACGTCGGCAGCCAGGCGATGACGCCCTTTGCCTATGTCCAGGCGCTCGACCGCGTCCGCGCAGGGATTGCCGATGCGGGCGTCGTCATCGACATGATCGATGTCGGCGGAGGCTTTCCGTCTGTCTATCCGGGCATGGAACCGCCCCCGCTCGAAGACTACTTCGCGATCATTCACCGCCACTTCGAGGCGCTTCCCATCGCCTACAACGCCGAGCTCTGGTGCGAGCCGGGGCGCGCGCTGTGCGCCGAGTACAACTCGCTCATCGTCAGGGTGGAAAAGCGACGCGGCAACGAACTCTACATCAACGACGGCGCCTATGGCGCCTTGTTCGACGCAGCGCACGTCGGCTGGCGTTTTCCGGTTCGCTGCCTGGCCGAGGGCCGGGACGAGTCGGTGGAGGACTTCGCGTTCTACGGGCCGACCTGCGACGATGCGGACTACATGGAAGGTCCTTTCGTCCTGCCATCGGACATCCGCGCGGGCGACTACATCGAAATCGGCATGCTGGGCGCTTATGGTGCCGCGATGCGGACCGCGTTCAACGGTTTCGGCCAGGCCGAGGCCTTCGACGTCGCGGACGAGCCGATGGCCAGCCTTTATCGCGGCGACCGTCCCGATCCGCGCGCATCGGATAACGTCGTTTCGCTTCGCTGAGCTCGGATTCGGGCCTGTGCTTTCCGGAGAATTGCCGGAAAACGGTTGATTCCTGTTCCGATCCGGGCACCTTGCGGCCTGAACCGGAACAGGAGGACCGTCCATGACCGCAGGCCCGATCGTCGTTGCCACCGATCTTCATTCGCGAAGCGATCGCGCGGTCGACCGGGCGGTGCGACTGGGTCGCAAGACGGGGCGGCCGGTCAAGGTTGTCCATGTCGTCGATCCCGACAGCGCGTCGGCCGAGCACGAAGAACGGACCATCGCTCAGGTCCGTGATGCAATGCCGCTGGGCGAGGACGAGGTGGACATCATCCTGGCCCACGGATCGCCTCCCAAGGCTATCTGTCAGGCAGCCGACGATCAGGGTGCCTACGTGATCGTCGTCGCGGTGGCGCGCTACAACGACTTGCGTGACTATTTTCTCGGCACCGCCGTGGATCACGTCATCAGGAATGCCAAAGCACCGGTCATCGTCGTCAAGCAGCGCCCGCACGAGGACTATCGCAAGATTCTTGTGCCCAGCGACTTCTCGAAGCATTCCAAGGAGGCGCTGATCGCTGCTGCCAGGCTGTTCCCGAAGACGACGATCCACGTCCTCCACGCCTATCACGTGCCCTATGAAGGCTGGCAGACCGCCGACTACGTGAAGGACGATGCCAAGGAATCGAACCAGCGCGAACTCGATGAATTTCTCTCCGATCCGGACATCGTCGCGGCGCTTGGCGAGCGGATCACCGGGAAGATCGCCTACGGACCCGTGGACAAGGCCGTGGCCGATGCGGTGGAAGAGGACGAGTATGATCTCGTCGCGCTCAGCTCGCACGGGCAGGGCGGCCTGCGCGACCTTACGCTCGGCAGCACGGCAAGCACGCTGTTGCAGACGGTACCGGCCGATACGCTGATGGTGCCGGCCAGGGACTGATCGGACGCCGCCGTCAGGCGGCCAGCTTCATTTCCATCCGGTCCCAGATCTCGACGAGCGCTTCTGTCAGTTCCCGCATCATTTCCGGAGTGTGGGCCGGACCGGGCGTGAAGCGCAGGCGCTCGGTACCGCGCGGAACGGTCGGGAAGTTGATCGGCTGCACGTAGACGCCGTACTCGGCAAGCAGGATGTCGCTGATCCGCTTGGCCATGACCGGATCGCCGACCATCAACGGCACGATGTGTGTGGTCGAATCCGTCACCGGCAGGCCGGCTTCGCGGAACATCGCCTTCAGCGCCTTGGCCGCCGCCTGCTGCCCGTCGCGTTCCTCGCTCGATTGCTTGAGGTGGCGGACCGAGGCGAGCACGCCCGCGACGAGTACCGGCGAAAGCGAGGTGGTGAAGATGAACCCCGGCGCATAGGATCGGATGACGTCGATGATCCGCGTGTCGGCGGCGACGTAGCCGCCCATGACACCGAACGCCTTGCCCAGCGTACCCTCGATGATGTCGATGCGGTGCGCGGCCTCGTCGCGTTCGGAAATGCCGCCGCCGCGCGGGCCGTACATGCCGACCGCGTGGACCTCGTCAATATAGGTCAGCGCATTGTACTTGTCGGCAAGGTCGCAGATGTCGTGAATTGGTGCCACGTCGCCGTCCATCGAATAGACGCTCTCGAACGCGATCAGCTTGGGCCGGTCGGGATCCTCGGCGGCGAGCAATTCTTCGAGGTGTCCGACGTCGTTGTGACGGAACACGCGTTTCTCGCAACCCGAATTGCGGATGCCCGCGATCATCGACGCGTGGTTCAGCTCGTCGGAGAAGATGACGCAGCCCGGCAGCAGCTTGGCCAGCGTGGACAGGGTCGCGTCGTTCGAGACGTAGCCGCTGGTGAAGAGCAGCGCGCCCTGCTTGCCGTGCAGATCGGCAAGTTCGCGCTCCAGCTCGATGTGGTAGTGCGTGTTGCCGCCGATGTTGCGCGTTCCGCCCGATCCGGCGCCCACGTCGTGGAGCGCCTCTTCCATGGCGGCGACCACCTTCGGGTGCTGGCCCATCGCGAGGTAGTCGTTCGAACACCAGACGGTGATCGGTTTCGGCCCGTTGTGACCCGCAAAGCAGCGTGCATTGGGGAAAGCGCCCTTGTTGCGCAGGATGTCGATGAAGACGCGGTACCGTCCTTCGGCATGCAAGCGCTCGATGGCCTGGTCGAAAACCTGATCGTAATTCACTGTCGGCAGTCCATTGCTGTGCCTTCGCGCCCCGCGCGGCTGGCTCATCGGCTGCGCATTACCGGATCGCCTCGCGCATTTCCAGCGCCTTTTCCGATGCTTCCGGTTGCGGGAATGGATAGCCGATCCCGGTCTTCGTCTTCGGCGATACGACGCGTCCGAAATCGCGGCCGGCGATGATGCGGACCTGCGGGTTTTCGGCCTTCAGCCGCCTGATCCAGCGCAGCCATGCGAGCGTGGCAGAGCGGTCGATTTCCGAGCGGAACAGGTCGACGTACCGCGCCGGAGGACGCGCCTGCATCCAGCTTATCGACAGCGGCGCGACATCGCCTGCCAGGAGGTATTCGCGCCCGTCGCGAAGCCGCACGTATGCCATCGCGTTGCCTTGCGAGGGGGCATCCGTCCTGATCAGGACCACGCCGGGCGCCACGGCGTCGAGGCGATCGTCGGACTGCACGGAATCCAGGCGGAAAACTGCCTGCGACGACGCACGCGCGATCTCGAGGCGTTCGCGCGAAACCGGATTGCCCGGGTCGCCCGCCGCCTCGCCGCTGGTCTCGACGACGACGGGCGCGCGGTCCTCGAAGCTTGCCAGGAAGGCCATCTCGGACAGCTTGTCGAAACGCAAACCGGCTCCGGCAGCTACGATGTTTCCCATCTCGTTTTCGGTGCGGGTTCGTTCCACGCGCAGGGACACGGGCAGTTCGCCACCAGGAAGCGCTGCGACTTCGCGCAGATCGGCTAGCGTAATTCGCGGAAGTTCGACCTCGCTTGCGCGCTTGTCGAGAAACACGATAAAATATGCAGGAACGATTACGATCAGCGCCGCCAGAAGCCAGACGTTGAAGCGCTTGGTCAAATCGTTTCGGTCCTCTCCAAACCGTACCGCCTTGCGGTTTCGAGCAACGCGGATTCTTCTCCGCCGTCCGCCGTGAATACCAGCAAATCGGGCTTTTTGCGCGCGAAATCCTGTCCCTGCGTCAGCGAAGCGATCCGGCGGGCTATGCCCTTGGCACCATGCACGAACACGATGCCGTCGCCAAAGGCCGAGGCAAGCTGGCCCTCGACCAGCGGGAAGTGCGTGCAGGCGAGCACGACCGTATCGATCTCGTCCCCGCCAGGCTGGCTGCGCAGGCCTGCAACGGCTCGCTTGAATACGTCAGGATCGGCTTCGACCCCGCGCAGCGACGCTTCGGCCGCCTCGACAAGTTCGGGGGCTGCATGGCGAAGCAGCGATTTCCCTTGCGCAAATTCATGCTCGAGATTGTCGACGTAGGCTTGCCGGATCGTCGCCTCGGTGCCGAGCAGTCCTATCGTGCCGGAGCGCGTCAGGGCGGCGGCGGGCTTGATGGCGGGCACGGTTCCGACGATCGGCACGTGCAGCACCTCGCGCACCATCCCCAGCGCGATCGTCGATGCGGTGTTGCAGGCGATGCAGGCAAGGCGGGGGCGATAGCGCTCGGTCAGCCGTCCAAGCAGCCCCGCGACCCGGGCCGCGACCTGCGCTTCGGTCTTGGTGCCGTAGGGCAGGCCGCCGTTGTCCGCGACATAGATGACCGGGGCCTGCGGAATGAGGCTGCGAACTTCCGCGAGAACGGAAAGGCCACCGACACCGGAGTCGAACAGGAGGATAGGCGATGCGGGGTCAATGCTGTCGTTCAAGGGCCTGAAATTCCGTTCGCTCGCATCCTCCGTCGCCTCTTAGGGCCTCGATGCGCAAAAGGGAATCCGCAGGCTTCGCTATTCTCTTCGAATCGGTTTAGGGAATCGGAATGGACTGGCTCTTGGCCCTGCTCACCGGGTACGCACTCGGCTCGATCCCCTTCGGCTTGCTCCTCACCCGGATCACCGGCACGGGCGACCTGCGCAAGATCGGTTCGGGCAACATCGGCGCGACGAATGTGCTGCGGACGGGGCGCAAGGGCCTGGCCGCGGCCACCCTGCTGCTCGATCTCGCCAAGGGGTACTTCGCGGTGTTTCTTGCCTGGCAGTGGTTTCCCGAGTTCGTCTCATTCGCGGCGGGCGGTGCCTTCCTCGGCCATTGCTTTCCTGTGTGGCTGCGCCTTCGGGGAGGCAAGGGTGTTGCGACCACGGCGGGCATATCCCTCGGCCTCGCCTGGCCGGTGGGCATCGCCTACGCGCTCGTCTGGCTCGCGATGCTGGCGATTACGCGTATTTCCTCGCTGGCCGGGATGACCGCCGCGATCGTCGCGCCGCTTGCCGCTGCCGCGACCGGGCACGCCCGCTTCGTGTCGGTGCTCGCACTGATCGCGCTGGCCGTGGTCGTTCTTCATCGGGCCAACATCGCGCGTATTCGCGCCGGCACCGAGCCCCGCGTCGGAGGATCCGGACCTTGAGCGAGCAGACTACGATGACGCGCGACGAGGCCTTCGCCCGCATCCGGCTGCTGCGCTCGCCGAATATCGGGCCGGTAAGCTATCGACAGCTCCTTGCCCGCTTCGGAAACGCGGCGAACGCGCTCGATGCGTTGCCCGACCTCGCGGCGCGTGGCGGCAAGGCCTATCGCGCCGCGCCCGCCGACCGGATCGAGGACGAGATCGCTGCGGTGAAGAAAGCGGGAGCGCGCTACCTTTTCCTCGGTTCGCCCGAGTATCCTCCGCCGCTCGCTGAAATCGAGAGCGCTCCGCCGATCCTCACCGTGCGCGGCGACGTTTCGGTTGCGGGGAGGCCCGCCGTTGCGATGGTCGGTGCGCGGAACTGCTCGGCGGCGGCCGTCAAGCTGGCACGGGATTTGGCCACTGCGCTGGCCGAAGAGGGCTTCGCGGTCGTGTCGGGGCTCGCGCGCGGCATCGACGGTGCTGCGCATCGCGGCGCGCTGTCTGCGGGTTCGGGCGGTGGCGGCACCGTCGGCGTGATCGCCAGCGGCATCGACATCGCCTATCCTCCCGAGCACGCGGACTTGCAGGAACAGGTGGCGAGCGAAGGTCTGCTTGTCGCCGAACAACCCCCCGGCACCGAACCGCTTGCGCGCCATTTTCCTTCGCGCAACCGCATCATCGCCGGGCTCGCCGCGGGTACGCTCGTCGTCGAGGCCGCGCCCAAATCGGGCTCGCTCATTACCGCGCGGCTTGCCGGCGAGGCCGGGCGCGAGGTGATGGCGATACCCGGATCGCCGCTCGATTCGCGCAGCCGGGGGTGCAACCAGCTCATCCGCGACGGCGCGATCCTGGTACAGTCGCCCGAGGACGTCATCGAGTTGCTCACGGGCTTCGACGGGGCGCGGCGATCCACCTTTCGCGAAGCGGTGCCGACATGGATTCCGGAAGATGCACCCGTCGCGGACGAGGGGCCCGCCGATATTGCCGGGCTGCTCACCACCGCGCCCGTGTTCGTCGACGAGATCATCCGCCAGTCGGGCGAGGGCGCGGCGGCGGTCCAGCTTGCCCTGCTCGAACTCGAGATCGCCGGTCGCCTCGTGCGCCATGCCGGCGGTAGAGTTTCGCTCTCCTCTTGACGAAACGGGCGGTGCGTTCCCACCCTCGTACGTGCGTACACGCGTAAGGGATCTTTCCGGAACACAATGCAACTGGTCATCGTCGAATCGCCCGCGAAGGCGAAAACAATCGAGAAGTACCTCGGCAAGGACTACAAGGTCCTCGCTTCGTACGGTCACGTCCGCGACCTGCCGCCCAAGGACGGCTCGGTCCGCCCGGACGAGGACTTCGCGATGGACTGGGAGCTATACGGCGACAAGCAGAAGCAGGTCCGCGCGATCACCGACGCGGCCAAGAGCGCCGACAGCCTGATCCTCGCCACCGACCCCGACCGCGAGGGCGAGGCGATTTCGTGGCACGTTCAGGAACTGCTCGGCAAGCGCCGCGCGCTGCCCAAGGACGTGCGGCGCGTGACGTTCAACGCGATCACCAAGGATGCGGTCACGTCCGCGATGGCGAAGCCGCGCGAGCTCGATCAGGACCTGATCGATGCGTACCTGGCGCGCCGCGCGCTCGACTACCTGTTCGGCTTCACGCTTTCGCCGGTCCTGTGGCGCAAGCTTCCCGGTGCGAAGAGCGCGGGGCGGGTGCAGTCGGTGGCGCTGCGCCTGATCGTCGACCGCGAGCGCGAGATCGAGGCGTTCAGGCCGCAGGAATACTGGTCGGTGGTAGCCCATCTCGAACAGGACGGCACCGCGTTCGACGCGCGCCTCGTGCGCTTCGAGGGCGAGAAGCTCGAGCGGCTGAGCATCGGTGAGGAGGGCACGGCACAGCGCGCGAAGGCGGCCGTCGAGAGCGGCGCGTTCAAGGTCGAGGATGTCGAGACCAGGCCGACCCGGCGTAACCCGCAGCCGCCGTTCACCACCTCGACGCTGCAGCAGGAGGCTGCGCGCAAGCTCGGCTTTTCTGCAAGCCACACGATGCGCGTTGCCCAGACGCTCTACGAGGCGGGCGCGATCACCTACATGCGAACCGATGGCGTCCAGATGGACCCCTCGGCAATCTCGGCCGCGCGCAAGGCGATCAGCGACCGCTACGACGGGCACTACCTTCCCGAAAAACCGAGGCATTACAGCACCAAGGCGAAGAATGCCCAGGAAGCGCACGAGGCGATCCGGCCTACCGAATTCACCAAGGACCGTCACGGTTCGGGAGACGAGGCGCGGCTCTACGACCTGATCTTCAAGCGTGCGATGGCGAGCCAGATGGCATCCGCCAGCATCGAGCGCACCACCGTGACCATGCGCGATGGCACGGGCCGGCACGAATTGCGCGCGACCGGGCAGGTAGTGAAGTTCCCGGGCTTCCTCGCGGTCTACGAGGAGGGCCTGGACGACAAGGGTTCGGGCAAGGACGGCGATGAGGACAGCGGCCTGCTACCCGCGCTTTCGAAGGGCGATGCGCCGGCAAAGAAGGGCGTCGATGCCAACCAGCACTTTACCCAGCCGCCGCCGCGCTATTCGGAGGCCTCGCTGGTGAAGCGGCTCGAGGAGCTGGGCATCGGCCGGCCCTCGACCTATGCAGCCACGATCCAGGTCCTCAAGGACCGCGACTATGTACGCACCGAGAAAAACCGTTTCTTTGCAGAGGAATCGGGGCGACTGCTGACAGCATTTCTGGAGCGTTTCTTCCCCACCTACGTGGCTTACGACTTTACTGCGGGGCTGGAGGACGAACTCGACGACGTTTCGGGTGGCAGGGCCGCGTGGAAGGCTGTGCTCGATGCCTTCTGGCGCGATTTCAAGCCGAAGTCGGACGAGGTCATGGAGCGCATGCCCTCCGAAGTGACCGAGGCGCTCGACGAGTTCCTGTCCGAGTACCTGTTCCCGCCGAAGGACGACGGCACCGATCCTCGCGCCTGCCCGCAATGCGCCGATGGCAAGCTGTCGCTGCGCGGCGGACGGTACGGCGCGTTCATCGCCTGTTCGAACTATCCTGAGTGCAAGTACACTCGCAAGTTCGCACAGCCCGGAGGTCCGGAGGCAAGTGCCGACGATGGCGAAATCGGCAAGCACCCGGAAACGGGCGAGCCGATCATGCGCAAGACCGGGCGGTTCGGCCCCTACGTTCAGATGGGCGAGGGCAAGGAAGCGGCACGCTCCTCGATCCCGAAGGATATCGACGAGCTGACGCTCGACTGGGCGGTGAAGCTTCTCAGCCTGCCGCGCATCGTCGGGCAGCATCCGGAAACGGGCAGCGACATCGAAGCGAACATAGGGCGTTACGGCCCATACCTCAGGCACGATGGCAAGTATGCGCGTCTCCAGTCGACGCGCGACGTCTTCGATACCGGGATGAACGCGGCCGTAACCATGCTTGCGGAAGCGGCGCAGAAGGGCGGGCGCGGGCGGCAGAAGGCCGAGCCGATCAAGACCTTCGGTGCCCATCCGACCAGCGGCGGCGAGATCAGGCTGATGTCGGGCCGGTACGGGCCTTACGTGACCGACGGCAACGTCAACGCCACGCTGCCGCGAGACAGCAAGCCCGAAGACCTGACCGAGGAAGAGGCGGTCCGCCTGATCGACGAGAAGGCCGCAAAGGGGCCGGCGAAGAAAAAGCGCAAGAAGGCCGCTCCGAAGAAGACCGCCGCGAAAAAGGCTCCGGCCAAAAAGGAAGCGGCGACCAAGAAAGCGACGGACGGCGAATAGGGGCCGCGCCTACCTGACCCAGTCGAGCCCGATGTCCTCGTAGAGGTCGCGGGCCTCGGCCCAGTTCTCCTCGACCTTCACGTGGAGGAAGAGGTGTACCTTCTGGCCGAGCAGCTCGGACAGTTCCTTTCGCGCCGCCTCGCCGATCGCCTTGATCTTCTGCCCGCCCTTGCCGAGCACGATGGCGCGCTGGTTGTCGCGCACGACCACGATCTGCTGGCGGATCTCCACCGATCCGTCGCGCCGCTGCGTGTAGCTTTCGGGCCGCACCGCACTGTCGTAGGGCAGTTCCTCGTGAAGCTGGCGGTACAGCTGCTCACGGGTGATCTCGGCGGCCAGCAGCCGCTCGCTGGCATCGGAGACCTGGTCTTCCGGGTAGTGCCACGGGCCTTCGGGCATCATGGCGGCCAGACGGTCCCTGAGGTCGGCGATGCCGTCCCCGGTCAACGCAGATACGAAGAAAATCTCGTCGAAAGAGGCAAGTCCTGCCAGTTCCTGCGCCAGTTCGAGCAGCGGCTCCTTCGCGCTTGCATCGACCTTGTTGATAGCCAGCAGCTTGCGCTCGGGACGGTCCTTCAGCGCCTCGATCAGCGGCAGGAGTTCGTGGCGGCGCTGTTTCACCGGATCGACCACCAGCAGGATCGCATCGGCTTCCTGCGCGCCTTCCCACGCCGCCGAGACCATCGCGCGATCGAGCCTGCGCTTCGGCGCGAAGATGCCCGGCGTATCGACGAGGATCATCTGGGTTTCGCCGGCAAGCGCGATTCCCATCAGCCGCGCGCGCGTAGTCTGCGCCTTGGCCGAGACGATCGCGACCTTCTGGCCGACCAGTGCGTTGACGAGCGTCGACTTGCCTGCGTTGGGCGCGCCGATCACGGCGACGAGACCGCATCGTGTCATGCGAATTTCCTCATGAATTCGGCGGCGGCCTGGGTTTCGGCTTCCTGCTTGCTCGATGCGGTCGCCCGGGCATCGCCGACACCGTTCACCGCAACCTCAACGGTGAACTTCGAGGCATGGTCGGGGCCGGAGCGATCGACGAGACGATATTCGGGCATCCTGCGCCGGTTGCCTGCCGCCCACTCCTGCAACGCCGACTTGGGGTGCTTCGAACTTCCGGCCTTGCCCTCGACTTCCTCGTCCCAAAGCGCCCGGACCATCTCGCGCGCCGCTTCGAAGCCGTTCTCGACGAAGCAGGCGCCGATCAGGGCTTCCATCACGTCTCCCAGGATGTTCTCGCTGTCCTGCCCGCCGTCGTCGCGAGCCTGCTTGCCGAGGCGGATGTGCGGGCCGAGTTCGTGTGCGCGCGCGATCCTGGCGCACATGGCCCTGCTTACCAGCGCGTTCAGGCGCTGCGAGAGCTTTCCTTCCGCCGCGCCGCTTTTCTCGAACAGCCATTGTGCGACAACGAGGCCGAGGACACGATCGCCGAGAAATTCAAGCCGCTGGTAGTCGCGCGGCTCGCCGGTGCTGCCGTGGGTGAGCGCCTCGGCCCAGACGGCTTCGTCTTTCGGCTCCTGTCCGGCCAGTCGCACAAGAAAGTTGCGCGTCGCATCCTCGATCATGGTCGTCAGAACGTGCCGCCGATCCGGTTCCAGCGTGCCGCCGTGAACCATGTCCAGGGCAGCAGCCATTCGGCCGAACCGTCGGTGGAGAACATCATTACCGCCGCCTTGCCGACGAGATTGTCCTGCGGGACGATCCCGATGCCCTGGCCCGGAATTGCGGGGAACCGGCTGTCGAGCGAATTGTCGCGGTTGTCGCCCATCAGGAACATGTGGCCGGCGGGCACGACGAACGGGTCGAAATTGTCCTGCGGCGTCGTGCCGAGGTCGAGGATGTTGTAGCTCTTGCCTCCGGGCAGGGTCTCGCGGAACTGGGGGTAGCTGCATACTTCGGTACCGTCTGCGCTTCGCTCCTGAAACCGGGAGACGTAGCAGCGGGTGTTGGGCGATACCGGCACCTGGAAATTGCCGATGCGTTCGCGCGGGATCGCCTTGCCGTTGAGCCACAGCCGCCCCTCGCGCATGGCGACGGTATCGCCCGGAAGTCCGATCACGCGCTTGATGTAGTCGGTGTCGTTGCCCGGCGGGGCCTTGAAGATAACGACCTCGCCGCGATCGGGCTCGCTCGCGAAGATCCGGCCCGGGATCAGCGGCACACTGAACGGCAGCGAATAGCGCGAAAAGCCGTAGGACCATTTCGAGGCAAGCAGGTAATCGCCGTTGAGCAGCCGCGGCAGCATCGATTCGCTGGGAATGTTGAACGGCGAAAAGAAGAAGCTGCGGAAGATGATCACGATCAGCGCGAGCTTCAGCAGGTAGACGAAGAAGCTCTCCTCCTTCTTCTCCGGTTTCGCATCGGTATCTGGAGCCTCGGCAGGGGCGGTGTCGGTCATGGGCAGGTCCATGTTGGGCGCGGCTCCTTCCGTCAAGCCTTATGCCGGGAAAGGGCCGGCTTCTGTCCCACTGCGGCGCATTTGGCACCCGGGCGGTGAACCGGGCGTTAGCGATGAACTGGATGCGCCTTTGCCTTGCAACGCGCAACCTGCATATACCGCGACGCATCAAACTGGAGGACGACATGGCCCGACCCGCAAGCGAAATCTGGCAGGAGCTGGAGGAACTTCCCAAGCCCACGCTCACCATGCTCTTCGCTGGCGAGAGCGACCGGCTGGCCTCGCTGTGCTCGACGCTCGATGTGCCGGGGGGGTCGATTCGGTTCGACTGGGCCAAGACCCATCTCGACGAGGTGCACCTCAAGGCCTTTGCCGAGCTCGCCCGGACGATGGACTTCGCCGGCAAGCGCAAGGCGCTGCTGAGCGGAGAGGTCGTCAACGTGACCGAGGGCAGGGCTGCCGAACACACCGCGCAGCGTGGCCTCGGGGCCGAGGAGAGCGTCGCCGAGGCGCAGAACTTCCACCGGCGCATGGCGTCGCTCGTTTCGGCGATACACCAGGGCGCGCTCGGCGAGGTGAAGCACCTCATTCACGTCGGCATCGGCGGTTCGGCGCTCGGACCGGCGCTTGCGGTCGATGCGCTGGCGCGCGACGGCGCGATGGTCGACGTGCACGTCGTATCGAACATCGACGGTTGCGCTCTGGAGGAGGCTTTTGCCGCCTGCGATCCTGCAACCACGCTCGTCGCCGTGGCCTCGAAGACCTTCACGACAATCGAGACGATGACCAATGCGCGCAGCGCGCTGGCGTGGCTGGAGGAGAACGGCGTTTCGGACCCCTACGGACGCGTCGTCGCGCTCACCGCCTCGCCCGGAAAGGCAGTCGAATGGGGTGTCGACGAAACACGCATACTGCCGTTTCCGGAAAGCGTGGGCGGGCGCTATTCGCTGTGGTCGTCGATCGGTTTTCCTGTCGCGATCGCGCTGGGCTGGCCCGACTTCGCCGAAATGCTCGAAGGTGCGGCGGTCGTCGACCGGCACTTCGCCGAGACGGACGGCGCGGACAATCTGCCGCTGCGTGCGGCATTCGCGGACCAGTACTACACGCGTTTGCGCGGTTGCCAGACACGTGCGGTATTCGCCTACGACGAACGGCTGGCGCTGCTGCCCGACTACCTGCAGCAGCTCGAAATGGAATCGAACGGCAAGTCGGTGACCGCCGGGGGGGATGCCGTCGGCGGTCCAACCGCGCCGATTACCTGGGGCGGCGTCGGCACCGACGCCCAGCACGCGGTGTTCCAGCTACTCCATCAGGGTACGAACCTGGTCCCTGTCGATTTCATCGCGGCGATTGCGCCGGGCGACGAACTCGATACCGCCCATCACCGCATCCTTCTTTCGAACTGCTTCGCGCAGGGAGCGGCGCTGATGGCGGGCAAGGACAGCGACGATCCGGCACGCGCCTATCCGGGCGACAGGCCTTCGGCGACGATTCTGCTCGACGAACTCACTCCGGCCACGTTCGGCGCCATCGTCGCCTTTCACGAGCACCGGACGTTCGCCAACGCGGTTCTGATGGGCATCAACCCCTTCGACCAGTTCGGCGTCGAACTGGGCAAGGCCATTGCCAAGCAGATCGAGGCGGGCAACACCAGCTTCGATGCGTCGACCGAGGCGTTGCTCGAGGCGGCGGGAATCAAATAGCGCGCCGGTCCGTTCGAGGGCCGGACTTTCAGGCAATCAGGCAAGCAATCTGGAGCATTCGATGGCGGAATACGACTACGACCTCTTCGTGATCGGGGCAGGCTCGGGCGGCGTTCGCGCCAGCCGGGTCGCGGCCTCTCACGGCGCGAAGACGGCTGTGGCGGAAGAGCACAGGGTCGGCGGGACGTGCGTGATACGCGGCTGCGTGCCCAAGAAGATGCTCGTCTACGGCGCGCAGTTCGCCGAGGACCTCGAGGACGCGCGACAGTTCGGCTGGGACGTCGGAGAGTGTACGTTCGACTGGGTACGGTTGCGCGATCACGTGCTGGGCGACGTCGATCGCCTGAACGGCCTCTACACCCAGACGCTCGACAACCACGGGGTCGAGATCATCCACGAACGCGCCACGATCAGCGGGCCGAACGAGATCACGCTGGCCGGCGGCAAGACGGTTTCTGCCAAGTATATCCTGATCGCCACCGGCGCGCGACCGCACGTACCCGATTGCCCGGGACACGAACTGGGCATCACTTCGAACGAGGCGTTCCATCTCGACGCTCTTCCGCCGCGCATCCTGATCGCGGGGGCGGGCTACATCGCGAACGAGTTCGCCGGCATTTTCCACCAGTTCGGCAGCAAGGTCACGCTGATCAACCGTTCGGACCAGTTGCTTCGCGGCTATGACGAGAGCTTGCGCGACCGGTTGCTTCAGATTTCATTGATGAAGGGGATCCAGTTCCGCTTCAATGCCGAATTCCGCGGCATCGAGAAGACCGACAATGGTTGCCTGAAGGTCGAGATGACCAACCACGAGCCGCTGGAAGTCGATTGCGTCATGTTCGCGACAGGCCGCGTGCCCAACACCGAGGAACTCGGCCTCGAGAATGCCGGGGTCGAACTGGGCGACAAGGGCGAGATCAAGGTCGACAGGTTCTCGAAGACCAACGTCGAGAACATCTATGCGGTCGGAGACGTCACCGGTCGCGTCCAGCTGACCCCCGTCGCAATCCGCGAGGGGCAGGCCTTTGCCGATACGGTCTTCGGCAACAAGCCGACCAGCGTCGATTACGGATGTATCCCGTCCGCAGTATTCAGCCATCCTCCGCTTGCGGGCGTGGGCCTGACCGAGGGTGAGGCGCGCAACCAGTACGGTTCGATCAAGGTCTATGAAAGCGACTTCCGTCCCATGAAGCACGTGGTCGCGGGGCGGAACGAGCGCGGCCTCTACAAGATGGTATGCGACGCCGACACCGGCAAGATTGTCGGCCTGCACATGATCGGGCCGGAATCTCCCGAAGTCATGCAGGCTGCCGCCATCGCGGTGAAGGCCGGGCTAACCAAGGAGGATTTCGACGCCACCGTCGCCATCCACCCGACGATGGCCGAGGAACTCGTGCTGATGCGCTGAGGGCCGAATCGCGCAAATCAGGGCGAATATGGCCTTCAGGTTGCGGTTTTGCGTCGACAACCTGATCTTATGGCCGGGGCTAGGCTATTGACGGTCCCGCCCCAACCGTGCCTTAGGCGCACGTACTTTCAATCGCCGGGAGGATTCCGCACCCATGTCAGCCAACATCGCCGAAATGGAGAGGCGCCGCGATGCGGCCAAGATGGGCGGGGGACAGAAGCGGATCGACGCCCAGCACGCCAAGGGCAAGCTGACGGCGCGCGAAAGGCTGGAAATCCTGCTCGACGAGGGAAGCTTCGAGGAATTCGACCTTTACGTCGAGCACAACTGCATCGATTTCGGCATGCAGGAACAGCAGATTCCCGGCGACGGCGTGGTCACCGGATCGGGCACGATCAACGGGCGGCTGGTCTTCGTCTACAGCCAGGACTTCACCGTCTTCGGCGGCTCGCTTTCCGAACGGCACGCGCAGAAGATCTGCAAGATCATGGACATGGCGCTCAAGAACGGCGCGCCGGTCATAGGCCTCAACGATTCGGGAGGAGCGCGCATCCAGGAAGGCGTCGCCTCGCTTGCCGGATATGCCGAAGTGTTCCAGCGCAACGTCCTCGCCTCCGGCGTCATCCCGCAGATCAGCCTCATCATGGGGCCTTGCGCGGGCGGCGCGGTCTATTCTCCCGCTATCACCGACTTCATCTTCATGGTGAAGGACAGTTCGTACATGTTCGTGACCGGACCCGACGTCGTGAAGACCGTTACCAACGAGGTCGTCACGCAAGAGGAACTGGGCGGTGCGATCACGCACACAAGCAAGACCTCGGTCGCCGACCTCGCGCTCGAGAACGATATCGAGACGCTGCTCGCGGTACGCGACTTCTTCGATTACCTGCCGCTTTCGAACCGCGAGGAAGTGCCCGCGCGGCCCAGCGCGGACCCGTGGGACAGGCAGGAGACGAGCCTCGACACGCTGGTACCGGCCAACGCCAACCAGCCTTACGACATGCACGAACTCATCCGGAAGGTCGTGGACGAGGAGGACTTCTTCGAAATCCAGCCATCCTTCGCAGGCAACATCATCTGCGGCTTCGGCCGGGTCGAGGGCCGGACCGTCGGCGTCGTTGCCAACCAGCCGATGGTACTGGCAGGCGTGCTCGACATCAATGCCAGCCGCAAGGCAGCGCGGTTCGTGCGTTTCTGCGACGCATTCAACGTACCGATCCTGACTTTCGTCGACGTGCCGGGCTTCCTTCCGGGCACCGACCAGGAGCACAAGGGCATCATCAAGCACGGCGCGAAGCTGCTCTTCGCCTATGCCGAGGCTACCGTGCCCAAGATCACCGTCATTACCCGCAAGGCCTACGGCGGCGCCTACGACGTCATGGCTCCCAAGCACTTGCGCGGCGACCTCAACTACGCCTGGCCGACCGCCGAGATCGCGGTGATGGGCGCCAAGGGCGCGGTCGAGATCATCTTCCGCCGCGATGCCGACGATCCGGAAAAGATCGCGCAGCGCACGCAGGAATACGAAGACGCTTTCGCCAACCCCTTCGTCGCTGCAAGCCGCGGCTACATCGACGAAGTCATCTACCCGCATTCCACGCGCCGGCGTATCGCGCTCGGACTTCGCAAGCTGCGCAACAAGCAGCTCGAGAACCCGTGGAAGAAGCACGACAACATCCCGCTCTGAGGAAACAGCCATGAACGAAGTCGTCATCCTTTCCGGCGCCCGCCTTCCCATCGGAAGCTTCGGCGGATCGCTGAAAGGTTTTCGCCCCGCCGAACTCGGCGAAATCGCCATTCGCGAGGCGATCTCGCGCTCGGGCCTCGAGGCCTCCGACGTGCAGCAGGTCGTCGTCGGCAACGTCGTTCCCTCGCAACCGGCCGACGCCTACATCGCGCGTGTCGCTGCGGTAAAGGCCGGTATCCCGATCGAGGCGCCTGCGATGACCGTCAACCGCCTGTGCGGTTCGGGCCTGCAGGCCATCGTCTCGGCGGCGCAGTTCCTCAAGCTGGGCGAGGCACAGGTCGCTGTCGGCGCTGGCGCGGAGAGCATGTCCAATGCCCCGCACATGACATCTGCCGCGCGCTTCGGCAGCAAGATGGGCTCGATCGAGCTGACCGATGCGATGCTCGGCGCGCTGCACGATCCGTTCGAGAACATCCACATGGGCATTACGGCGGAAAACATCGCCGACCAGTGCCAGATCACGCGCGAGCAGCAGGACGAGCTGGCCGTCGAGAGCCAGAAGCGCGCCGCCAAGGCCGTGGCCGAGGGCTACTTCAAGGAACAGATCGTCCCGGTAGAGATCAAGTCGCGCAAGGGCACGACCGTCTTCGACCACGACGAGCACGTACGCGGCGATGCCACGATCGAGGCGATGGCCGGCCTGAAGCCCGTGTTCAAGAAGGACGGAACGGTCACGGCGGGGAATGCATCCGGTCTGAACGACGGCGGCGCGGCAGTCGTGCTCGCTACCGCCGAGGCGGCCGAGAAGCACGGGAAGAAGCCGCTGGCGCGCATCGTCTCGTGGGGCCACGCGGGCGTCGAACCTTCGGTCATGGGCCTCGGCCCGGTCAAGGCGGTGCCGATCGCGCTCGAGCGCGCCGGACTCTCGCTCGACCAGATGGACACGATCGAATCGAACGAGGCGTTCGCGGCGCAGGCCTGCGGCGTCGCCAAGCAGCTCGGTTTCGATCCGGCGAAGACCAATCCCAACGGTTCGGGCATCTCGCTCGGCCACCCGATCGGCGCGACCGGCGCTATCCTCACCGTCAAGGCGATGTACGAACTCAAGCGCATCGGTGGCCGCTACGGCCTCATCACCATGTGCATCGGCGGCGGCCAGGGCATCGCGATGGTGATCGAGAACGTCGAATGAAGCTTGGCAGGATGAACCACATCGGCGTCGCGACGCCGGACCTCGATGCGTCGATAGCGTTCTATCGCGACGTGATGGGCGCGACCGACATTACCGAGCCGTTCGTCCTCGAAAGCCAGAAAGTGCGCGTCTGCTTCGTCAACACGCCGGGCGAGAATGGCCCAAATGGCGAACCGACTGCCGGCACGCAGGTAGAGCTGCTCCAGCCGACCGAGGCCGACTCGGCGGTGGGCAAGTGGCTCGACAAGAACCCCTTGGGCGGCCAGCACCACGTCTGTTACGAAGTGCCCGACATCCACGAGGCGAAGGCATGGTTCGAAGGCCTTGGCAAGCGCGTACTCGGCGAGCCGCGCATCGGGGCTCACGGCACCCTCATCTTCTTCGTCCATCCCAGGGACATGGGCGGACAGCTGACCGAGATCATGGAAACCCCGAAAGAGGCGCACTGAGCCGAAACCGGCATCACGGGACGTGGATGCCGAAACGAGTTCAGCATGACAGTATTGCGAGTGTAGAGCGATGACCGACAAACCGACCACCGAAGACTGGAAAACCCTTGCCGACAAGGAGGTGAAGGGCCGCGACCTGACCTGGCACACGCCCGAAGGCTTCGCGATCAAACCGCTCTACACCGAAGAGGACTCAGCCGATCCGGGCCTGCCGGGCTTCGCGCCGTTCACGCGCGGCGTGAAGGCCAGCATGTACGCGGGCCGCCCATGGACGATCCGGCAGTACGCGGGTTTCTCGACCGCCGAGGAGTCGAATGCGTTCTATCGCCGCAACCTCGCCGCCGGGCAGAAGGGGCTTTCGGTCGCCTTCGACCTCGCGACGCACCGGGGCTACGATTCCGATCATCCGCGCGTCGTCGGGGACGTCGGCATGGCGGGTGTCGCGGTCGATACGGTCGAGGACATGAAAATCCTGTTCGACGGCATCCCGCTCCAGGACATGTCGGTATCGATGACGATGAACGGCGCGGTTATTCCCGTGCTCGCGTTCTTCATTGTCGCGGGCGAGGAGCAGGGCGTCGACCAGGCGCAGCTTTCGGGAACCATCCAGAACGACATTCTCAAGGAGTTCATGGTCCGCAACACTTACATCTATCCGCCCGAACCCTCGATGCGGATCGTGTCGGACATCATCGCCTACACGTCCGAGAACATGCCGCGCTTCAACTCGATCTCGATCTCGGGCTACCACATGCACGAGGCTGGCGCGACGGCGGTACAGGAGCTCGCCTACACCATCGCCGACGGCAAGGAGTACGTGCAGCGCGCGATGGCCGCGGGGCTCGACATTGACAAGTTCGCCGGCCGCCTCTCGTTCTTCTTCGGCATCGGCATGAATTTCTTCATGGAAGTCGCCAAGCTGCGTGCCGCGCGCAAGCTGTGGTACCACGTGATGGACGATCTCGGCGCGAAGCAGGATCGCTCCAAGATGCTGCGCACCCACTGCCAGACTTCGGGCGTCTCGCTACAGGAGCAGGATCCCTACAACAACGTCATCCGCACCACGATCGAGGCGATGGCCGCGACGCTGGGCGGTACGCAGTCGCTCCACACCAACGCCCTCGACGAGGCGATCGCGCTGCCGACCGACTTCTCTGCCCGGATCGCGCGCAACACCCAGATCGTGATTGCCGAGGAAAGCGGCATCGCCAACGTCGTCGATCCGCTGGGCGGCTCGTACTACGTCGAGGCGCTTACCCAGCAGCTTTTCGAGGACGCCTCGAAGCTCATCAAGGAAGTCGACGATCTCGGCGGTATGACCACGGCGGTGGCGAGCGGCCTTCCCAAGCAGCGGATCGAGGAAGCTGCCGCCGCCAAGCAGGCGCGTGTCGACAAGGGCGAGGACGTCATCGTCGGCGTCAACAAGTACCGCAAGGATGAGGAAGACCCGATCGACACACTCGAGGTCGACAACCACAAGGTCCGCGAATCGCAGATCGCCCGCATCAGGCGCAACCGCGAAGCCCGCGACGAGGCGAAGTGCCGCGCCGCGCTCGAAGCGCTGACCGAAGGTGCGAAGGCCGATGGCAACATGCTCGCGCTCGCGGTCGAGGCCGCGCGCCAGCGCGCGACGCTCGGCGAGATTTCGGACGCGATGGAAGCTGCGTTCGGGCGCTACGACACGGTCCCGACGCCGGTGAAGGGCATTTACGGCAAGGCCTACGCCGAGGATGATCGCTACCGCCAGGTCGTCGAGGGTGTCGAGGCCGTGGAGCGCCGTCTTGGCCGCAAGCCGCGCCTGTTCGTCGCCAAGATGGGCCAGGACGGACATGATCGCGGCGCCAACGTGATCGCGTCGGCCTTTACCGACATGGGCTTCGAAGTCGTCTCCGGTCCGCTGTTCCAGACGCCCGAAGAGGCGCAGAAGATGGCGATCGAGAACGACGTCGACGTGGTCGGTGCCTCCTCGCTCGCAGCCGGTCACAAGACCCTGATCCCCGAGCTGATCCAGCACCTGAAGGGTGCGGGGCGTGCCGATATCAAGGTCGTCGCGGGCGGCGTTATCCCGCCGCAGGACTACGAATTCCTCAAGAGCAAGGGCGTGCAGGGCATCTACGGCCCCGGCTCAAACGTGGTCGAGGCCGCCGCAGACGTGCTGCGCCTCCTTGGCCACAACATGCCGCCTGTCGGAGACGAGCTGGAAGCCGCCGAGTGACACTCGGCTTCGGCGCGGCGGCGCTGCTGCCCCGTGCCAGGGGCGGAGGCGTCCTGCGCATGGGGCTGTCACGGCTTTCCGAGGAGGGGTGGCTGGACCCCACACCCGATCTTTCGGTCCGGGCCGGCCATTTCGACGAGCACCCTGACAGCGTGGAAGTCCGTCCGGAGGGGGAAGACGCGGCGCGGGAAGTTGCCGAACTGCTTGGCGTCGCCGGTGGTCTCGAAGATGCGGCGCGCTCGGTCTGGGAAGACCTTTGCGTTCTCACGCGCGATGCCGGCGGGACCTATCGCCTGACCGGCGGCGCGGTCGCCTTTCCGACCGACTGGCGGCTAGGCGACAAGATGGGCCTGACGTTGCCCGAAGTTCACGCACCGATTCAGGGTTATGCCGAGCAACTTGCAGCGGGAGTCGACAGGTTTATCGAAAACCTCCGACCCGGCGAAATATGGGGGCGTGCGAACTGGTTCGTGGTTGCCTCCGACAACCTGCGCTACTTGCCGGCGGACGATCCCGCAGAGCGTTTTGTGCATGTCACGCCCGCGAATGCCGGCGATGCGCTTTTCCTGCGCTGCGAACGCCAGACGCTGCGTCGACTTCCCGCAACCGGTGCGGTCCTCTTCACCATTGGCGTCTATCGGTGCCCCTTGCGCGACCTCGACGACGCAGCGCTGAACCGAATCTGCGACGCATTCGCAAGTTTGATAGAAGGAGAGGGCGACAGGCGCGGGGTTCCGCACTATACCGAGGCCCTTCGGGGCCATGCCGCCGCCCGCTCGGGGCCGGCGCGCGCGAACAGGGAGGCGATTTCATGAGCGAGAAACCGGAAACCCTTGCCGTCCATGCAGGGTGCGAGCCCGATCCCACGACGAAGGCGCGGATTACCCCGATCTACCAGACCGCGTCCTACGTCTTCGACGATGTCCATCATGCCGCGCGGCTGTTCAATCTCGAGGAATTCGGGAACATCTATTCGCGGATCATGAACCCCACCAACGGCGCGCTCGAAATGAAGATCGCCGCTCTCGAGGGCGGTGTCGGCGCGCTGGCCGTCGCTTCCGGTCACGCCGCGCAACTCGTGGTCATGCACACGCTGATGGAGCCGGGCTGCGAGATCGTGGCGGCGAAGAAGCTGTACGGCGGCTCGCTCAACCAGATGGGCCACGCCTTCAAGCGCATGGGCTGGACCACGCATTTCGTCGATGCCGACGATCCCGCGAACGTCGCGGCCGCCATCAACGACAAGACCCGCGCGGTCTTCATCGAAAGTCTCGCCAATCCCGGCGGCATCGTCTCCGACATCGAGGCAATCGCGAAAGTCGCGCACGAGGCGAAGGTGCCGCTCGTGGTCGACAATACCATGGCAACGCCGTTCCTGTGCCGTCCGATCGACCATGGCGCCGACATCGTCGTCCATTCGGCGACCAAGTTCCTCAATGGCCACGGAAACGCCATCGGTGGCCTGATCGTCGATTCCGGCAAGTTCGACTGGAAGGGGGCGGGCAAGTACCCGTACCTGACGGAGCCGAACCCATCGTATCACGGCATGACCTTTACCGATGCGCTCGGCGAACTCGGCTTCATCGTCGCCTGCCGTGCGCTCGGCTTGCGCGATCTCGGGCCGGCGCTCTCGCCGATGAACGCGTTTCTCGCACTCACGGGTATGGAAACGCTGGCGCTGCGCATGGAACGGCACTGCATGAACGCGCTCATGCTCGCCTCCTGGCTCAAGGAGCACCCGAAAATCGAATGGGTGTCGTATGCCGGACTGCCGACCGATCCGTACAACGTGCTCGCTCAGAAGTACCTGGGCGGCAAGGGCGGGGCGGTGTTCACTTACGGCCTGAAGGGCGGGTACGATGCCGGCGTAAAGCTTGTCTCGGCGGTAGAGATGTTCAGCCATCTCGCCAACATCGGCGACACCCGCTCGCTCATCATCCATCCCAGCTCGACCACGCATCGCCAGCTTGAGGAAGGCGCGCAGATCGAGGCCGGAGCCGGGCCGGACGTAGTGCGCGTCTCGGTAGGGATCGAGCATATCGACGACATCATTGCCGACTTGTCGCAAGCCCTCGACCAGGTCTGACTGCAGTGCTGGTCGCTATCCTGCTTGTCGCGGCGCAGCCGCAATGGAATTGCGACGATCCGCAGGTGCAGCAGGAAATGAACTGGTGCGCCGCGAAGTCCTACGAAGCTGCCGACGCAGCACTCAACCGGCAGTGGCCGAGGACTGTCGCGGCGATGAAAGAGCGCGATGCGCGCCTCGATCGCGCATACGACGACCGTCCGGGCTACTTCGAAACGTTGCTTGAGGCGCAACGGGCCTGGCTAAAATATCGCGACGCCCATTGCGCCAGCGAAGGATTTTGGGCACGGGGCGGCTCTCTCGAGCCTCTTCTCGTCGCGACGTGCAAGCGCAAGCTGACCGAGGAGCGGACCCAGCAATTGCAATATCTGGTCGAACAATAGGAAGCCGATGTTCAAGAAGATCCTGATTGCCAACCGCGGCGAAATCGCATGTCGTGTCATCAAGACCGCCCGCCGCATGGGAATCCAGACCGTCGCAGTCTACTCGGACGCCGATGCGCGCGCGCCCTTCGTCGAAATGGCGGACGAGGCAGTGCACATCGGCCCGCCCCCGGCTTCCGAAAGCTATCTGATCGCCGACAAGATCATCGAGGCGTGCAAGCAGACCGGAGCCGAAGCGGTCCACCCCGGCTATGGCTTCCTGTCGGAGCGCACCAGCTTCGCCGAGGCTCTTGCCGAAGCGGGCATCGAATTCATCGGCCCGCCGGTGAAAGCGATCGCCGCGATGGGCGACAAGATCGAATCGAAGAAGCTGGCAAGGGAAGCCGGCGTCAACGTCGTGCCGGGCTTCGTCGGCGAAATCCGCGATACCGACCATGCGGTCGAGATATCGAACGACATCGGCTACCCGGTGATGATGAAGGCCAGCGCCGGCGGCGGCGGCAAGGGCATGCGCCTTGCCTATACCGAGAAGGATGTTCGCGAAGGTTTCGAGAGCGTGAAGCGCGAAGGGCTCAATTCCTTCGGTGACGACCGCGTCTTCATCGAGAAGTTCATCGAGGACCCGCGCCACATCGAAATCCAGATCCTCGGCGACAAGCACGGCAACATCCTTTACTTGAACGAGCGCGAATGCTCGATCCAGCGGCGCCACCAGAAGGTGGTCGAGGAAGCGCCATCGCCGTTCGTCACGCCGAAGATGCGCAAGGCGATGGGCGAGCAGTGCGTCGCGCTGGCCGAAGCGGTTGGCTATTACAGCGCGGGCACGGTCGAACTGATCGTGTCGGGCGCGGACAAGACGGGCGAGAGCTTCTACTTTCTCGAGATGAACACGCGCCTGCAGGTCGAACACCCGGTTACCGAGGCAATCACCGGCGTCGACCTCGTCGAGCAGATGATCCGCGTCGCCGCGGGCGAGAAGCTCGAAATGACGCAAGCCGACGTGAAGATCGACGGCTGGGCAATCGAGAACCGCGTCTACGCCGAAGACCCTTACCGCGGGTTCCTGCCGTCCACCGGGCGGCTTGTCCGCTACGGTCCTCCCGTTCCGGGCTGGGTCGACGATGGCGAGGACGACGATGCCTACAACGCGCGCGGCGTGGGCGGGGTGCGCGTGGACGACGGCGTCACGGAAGGCGGCGAAGTCTCGATGTTCTACGACCCGATGATCGCCAAGCTCGTTACCTGGGGCGAAACGCGCGACGAGGCGGCGGACCTGCAGGTCGCGGCGCTCGACGCCTTCGTGATCGAGGGGCTGGGCCACAACATCGATTTCCTCTCCGCGATCATGCAGCATCCCCGTTTCCGCGCGGGCGAGCTGACGACCGGGTTCATCGCCGAGGAGTATCCCGATGGTTTCCAGGGCGCCGAGGCGTCCGAGGACCTGCACGAGAAGATTGCCGCCGTCGCCGGCTTCATCGCCGCAGCGCGCTCGGACCGCGCGCGCCGGGTAAACGGCCAGCTTGCCGAGAACCTCGAGCCGACAGTTTCGTGGACCGCCACCCTTGCCGGAACGTCCTACCTCGTCGAGATCACCGACGAGGCGCTGCTCCTTGACGGGGAGCCGGTCGAACTGGCGATGGAATATTCGCCCGGCGACAAGCTGGTCGCGGCCGAAGTTGATGGCGAGCCGCTCGGCATCAAGATCGAGCCGACGCGCACGGGCCTCAGGATGACGACGCGCGGCGCGGTCCACAAGGTCGACCTCCTGCCGTCGACGGTGTCGCACCTTGCCGATCACATGATCGAGAAGATCCCGCCCGACATGTCGAAGTACCTCGTGTGCCCGATGCCGGGGCTGCTCGTCTCCCTCCACGTCGAGGAAGGCGACAGCGTCGAGGCAGGCCAGCCGCTTGCGGTCGTCGAGGCGATGAAGATGGAGAACATCCTGCGCGCCGAGAAGGCGGGCACGGTGAAGAGCCTGAGCGCCAAGGCGGGCGACAGCCTCGCCGTCGACGAGATCATCCTCGAACTCGAATAATGCATCTCGAACACGATCCCGAGGCCGAGGCGGCACCGGAGATAGGTTTCGACGATTTTCTGGCTGTGGACATCCGCGTCGGAACGATCGTCGAGGCCGAGCCCTATCCCGAGGCACGCAAACCGAGCGTCAGGCTGAAGATCGATTTCGGTCCGGCGATCGGCATCAGGAAAAGCTGTGCGCAGATCGCGGCTCTCTACGCGCCGGTCGAACTTGCCGGCAGGCAGGTTGCGGCGGTCGTTAACTTTCCGCCGCGCCAGATCGGCAAGGCGCTGTCCGAAGTCCTGACCCTCGGCTTCGCGGACGAGGAAGGGCGCGTCGTCCTCTTCGCGCCGGATCGCAAGGTTCCGAACGGCGCGCGCCTTTTCTGACGATCAGTCGTCGTCGACGTGCTCGGGTTTCCCCTTGCGCTCGGTCTCGGCAAAATCCTCGAGCTGGTCCTCGCTCATCGAATCGTACATTTCCTTCGAGGCGCCCTGAAGGTCGCTGACCTTGGTGTCGCCGCGCTTGGCGGAAAGTGCCGCCCCGGCGGCTTTTTGCTGTGCTTTCGATTTGGCCGGCATGGTCGGTCCTCTTTTGCGTTTCCCTTGCAAGGTCAACGCGCCGGCATGCTCTACCGTTCCTGCGGCTTCACTGCCGCGCCAGCTCCGCGTCGAGGAAGGCGGACACGTCGTCGAGGTCTACGTCGCGCGCCAGGAAGGCCTTTCCTATCCCGTTCATGAGCACGAACGGCAGGGTGCCCGCGTCCATCTTCTTGTCGTGAAGCATGTGGCCCACCAGGGTCCTGCCGTCGCAATCGAGGCCGAGCGACGTGAGTTCCGAGCGCAGTCCCGCTTCTGCCAGATGCGACGCGACATGCTCCGCGCTCGCATGCGCCATGTGTCCGCGCCGTGCGGAATAGCGTGCGGCCAGGACCATTCCGAGGGCCACCGCTTCGCCATGCAGCAGGATCGAGGAGAAACCGGTTTCCGCCTCCAGCGCATGTCCGAAAGTATGGCCGAGGTTGAGAAGTGCGCGCGTCCCGCTCGTCTCGCGCTCGTCCTCGGCCACGATGCGCGCTTTCGCCCTGACACTGGTGGCGACGGCGTATTCGCGCATCTCCGCCTCGCCGGAGAGCAGGGCATGACCGTTCGCGTCGCACCACGCGAAGAAATCGGGATCGCCGATGAGGCCGTACTTCACGACTTCGGCGTAGCCTGCCAGCAGTTCCCGATCCGGGAGGGTGTCAAGCACGGCAAGGTCCGCCAGCACGAGCGCGGGCTGGTGAAATGCGCCGACGAGGTTCTTGCCCGCGCCGGTATTGATCGCGGTCTTGCCGCCTACGCTCGAATCGACCTGAGCGAGCAGGGTGGTGGGCAGCTGGATGAAGTTGCAGCCTCGTTTAAGGATCGCCGCCGCGAATCCGGTAAGGTCACCGATGACGCCGCCCCCGAGTGCGAGGACGTGGTCGCCCCGCTCGACACCCAGATCGAGAAGCCAGTCGACGAGGCTCGACAGGTGGTGCCAGCTCTTGCTTTCCTCGCCCGCCGGGAGGATGCGCCAGCGCGGTTCGTGCCCTGCCGCGCGCAGCGCGCCGTCGACCATGTCGCCCCAGGCGTTGTGCACGTTGCGGTCGGTTACGATCGGGACGTCGCGCTTGCGCAGCAGGACCTTGCAATGCGGCACGAGTTCGGCAAGCAACCCCGCCTCGATCCTGACCTCGTAGGGTCGGGCCGCGATATCGACGGGCACTACAGCCATTGCGCGATCCCCTTCAGGACCTTCGCGACGGTATGGGCATGCGGCCCGCTTTCGCTGATGACGTGGATCGGCGCGCGCGAATAGAAGGGCTCACGTTCGCTGCGCAGCCTTGTGAGAATCTCGCGCGGGTCGCCTTCCTTCAGCAGCGGGCGATTGTCCTTGCGCGATGTGCGTTCGACCAGCGTATCGATATCGCTGTCGAGCCATACGGGGATCGCCTTGTCGAGGATCAGCGCCCGGGTCTCCTCGTTGCAAAAAGCCCCGCCGCCCGTTGCGATCACGATGGCGCCATCGGCTTCCTCGATAAGGCGGGCGATCACGCGCCTTTCGCCGTCGCGGAAATAGTCCTCGCCGAAGTTCTCGAAAATCTCGGGGATAGTCATCTGCGCGGATCGCTCGATCTCCTCGTCGGCATCGACGAAATCGCATCCGATCGCACCGGCGACACGCTTGCCCACGCTCGATTTACCCACGCCCATCATGCCGACCAGCACTATCGGCCTGTCCATGCCGCCGTTGATCTTCGCCAGTTCCTCTGCCGAGAGCGTCTTGTCTGTCGTGTCCATTGCGCGGGTGCCTATAGAACGCGCGTTGCGTGCAATCCAGCACGAACCCGAAGGCCGGTGCTGCGGCCTTCCCATGCCCGGATGCGTTTGCTAACCGGATCGCCTGACTGCCGGCGGGCGACAAGGAATGAGTGGGTGACGGAAACTATGCGCTGGGGGTGGATCGCGACCGGGCTTGCGGCCCTCCTGATCCTTCTCATCGTACTGGCATGGCACGATGCCGGTCGCGAACCGGTAGCGCCGATCGTCGAGCCGGTACCCGTTCCGGATCTGCCCGCATGAACAAGGCGAGATTCCTGGGAGGTGCCGCGCTGGCGATGACCTCGGCGTGGGCGATGGCGCAGGACGCGCCCGAATCGCTGCTGCCTCCCGGCTTCGAAAACCCGGCCCCGGCGCCCGCTCCGGCACCTGCGCCGGCCCCCACGCCGGCCCCGCGCGCGACAGGCAATTCAGGCGGCTCGGGCCCGGCGACGGTTTCGAACCCGGTCGTGCAGCCGATCCCGGGAGGTTCCACGGGTTCGTCGGCGCAATCTTCGCAATCGGCCCCGTCGTCCACTGCGTCGAGCGACTACCTCGACCGGCTGCCGACGCTCGAAGAGCTCGAGACGCTTTCGCCCGAGGAGCTCGAGGACGCGCTGGGCCTGAAACCCAAGTTCGACATCCCGCCCGCTGCCCGCCGTTCGCTTTCAAACGTGGGCATCGTGGGCGAGGCCGAGGGCGGCTTTTCCGCAGGTTCGGTTGCCGGGCAGGATGCTTCGCTGGTCCGCGCCACGCTGGCCGGCAATCGCGGCATGATGGTGTCGCGCTGGGGACATATCCTGCTGCGCCGTGCGCTTGCTTCGCGGCTAGCCGCACCTGCCAACATGGACCCCGTCGAGTTCGCCGCGCTGCGCGCCCGCCTTCTCCTGCGCATGGGCGAGGCCGAAGCCGCTCGGGCGATGGTCCAGGATATCGACACCGGCAGCTATTCTCCGCAACTGCGCGACGCCGCTTTCGACGCCTATGTCGCGACGGCCGACTTCACGGGCGTCTGCCCTTCCATATCCACGCAAGGGCAGAGCCGAGACGATCCGCAATGGGAAGTCGCGCGCCAGATCTGCAATGCCTTCAAGGGCGAGAGCCGCAGCGCGCTGTCGCGCCTCGATCGACAACTCGCGCGGGAATCGATGCCACGCGTCGATCTCCTGCTCGCCCAGAAGTACGTCGGTGCTGCCGGCAAGGCGCGGCGCGCCGTGACCATCGAGTGGGACGAAGTCACCGAGATGACGCCCTGGCGATACGGCCTGACCGTCGCCACCGGTCTTCACCCCCCCGACAGGCTGATGGACGAGGCCTCTCCCCGCTATGCCTACATGGCCGCGCTCGCGCCGATGCTCGGGCTTTCGCGTCGTGCGCAGGCTGCCGATCGCGCCGCCGGAGCGGGCGTGCTCTCGAGCACGGCGATGATCGATCTCTACGGCCAGCTCTACGCAGATCCGGATATCGACGACGAGTGGTCGGCTCGCGCGGAAAATCTGCGCGATGCCTACGTCGCGGCCAGTCCCGCTGCCCGGTTCGCGGCCATACAGGGTCTGTGGAACAGCACTGCCGGCGAGCCGGAACGCTATTCGCGCCAGGTCCTGACATCGCATGCCGCCGCTCGCCTGCCGGTCAGCGAGGATTTCGCCGATGCCGCGCCGGACCTTATCGCGTCGATGCTGACGGCGGGCCTGGACAGGAACGCGATGCGCTGGGCGTCGCTAGCCGAGAACGGCAGCCAGGCTTGGGCGCTGCTGGCGCTGGCCGCGCCGTCATCGTCGAACGCGGTGGATCGCGGCGCGCTGGACACTTTCTTCGACAACGATGACAGCGAAGACGCGCGCAAGTCGGCATTCCTGCTTGCCGCTTTGGCGGGTCTTGGGCGCGTGAGCGACGACACGGCGACCGATTTCGCGCAGCGTCTGGAAATCGGCCTCTCGCACAACTCGCGCTGGAGCCAGGCCATCGATCGCGCCGCCGAGGTAAACAACCCGACACTCGTCGCATTGCTGGCGGGGCTGGGGATGCAGGGCTCGGGCTGGGACAAGATGACACCGCGCTATCTCTATCACATCGTTTCCGCGCTGCGCCGGGTCGGCCTCGAGGCGGAAGCGCGGATGATCGCGACCGAGGCGGTCGCGCGCGCCTGAGGATGCGGGCATGAGCGGCGAGGTGGAGGGCTTCCTCGCGATGCTGGCCGCCGAACGCGGAGCCGCCGCTAATACGCTCGACGCCTACCGCCGCGACCTTGCTGCGGCGAGCGAGGCGATCGGAGACCTTGCCAATGCCGGTGCCGGCGATCTCGCCTCGCTGGGGCAGGCGTGGTCGGGCCTTGCCGCGTCGAGCCTTGCGCGGCGCTGTTCGGCCTTGCGGCAGTTCTACGGCTACCTGGCGGACGAGGGTCTGCGTGACGACGATCCCTCGGCGGCATTGCCGAGGCCCGCGCAGCGACGCCCGCTTCCCAGGCTGCTCGCCCATCAGGAAGTCGAGGCCCTGCTGGCATGCGCGGAGGACGAGGCGGCAAGCGGCAAGCCCGAAGCGGTCCGGATGCTTGCACTGCTGGAACTTCTCTATGGATCGGGCCTGCGCGCCAGCGAGCTCGTATCGCTACCCCTGTCGGCCATCCCGCGCGATGCCCCGTTCCTCTCGATAACCGGCAAGGGGGGGCAGCAGCGACTCGTGCCGGTCAGCGGGCGTGCCGGCGAAGCGCTGTCGCGCTGGCTCATCGTCAGGCCGAAGGGCGGACGGTACCTGTTCCCATCGCGTGGCAAGGCCGGGCATCTCAGCCGGGTGCGCCTGTTTCAGCTGCTCCGCGATCTGGCTGTCAGGGGCGGACTGGCGCCGGAAAAGGTATCGCCTCACGTGTTGCGCCATGCCTTTGCCACCCACCTGCTGGAGGGCGGGGCGGACTTGCGCGTGCTGCAGACGCTGCTCGGACACAGCGATATCTCTACCACGCAAATCTACACTCACGTCGACAGCGCGCGGCTCGTGGCGCTCGTCAACGCGCGGCATCCGCTTGCGCGACGAGTGCGGGAACAGCACTAGCAAAAAAGCGTTCACTGGGACACGTACGGGAACAGCAAGGCCGATCCTTGGGAGAAACCTGAAATGCCATCTTCGCTAATCCGCCGTCGCAGATACGCCGCATTAACCTCGGTCGCAGCCTTCGCGCTTGCGCTGACCGGCTGCTCCACCATGGGCGGCGGCGGCGGGGAAGGGACCGCTGGCGTCCCGACCACCGCCGACTCGATCAGCGCCTCGGACAAGCGGCAGGGGGCAGAAGCCCATCCGCAACTCATCGCGCAATTCGGTGGCGCAGTCACCGGCCCGCAAGCCCAGTACGTCGAGCGTGTCGGCAAGACGATCGCGGTGCAGTCGGGCCTGAGCGATGCGCGAAGCGATTTCACGGTCACATTGCTCAACTCGCAGATCAACAATGCCTTCGCGGTACCCGGCGGGTACGTTTACGTGACGCGCCAGCTTGCCGCGCTGATGGACAACGAGGCGGAGCTTGCCGCCGTGCTCGGCCACGAAGTCGGCCATGTGGCGGCACGTCACGCGGCCAAGCGGCAGAAGGCGGCGACCCGTAATTCGATTATCGGTGTGCTCGGGTCCGTCCTATCAGGCGTGCTCCTTGGCGATTCCGGGCTCGGCCAGCTGGGCCAGCGGGTGTTTTCGCAAGGTTCGCAGCTCCTCACGCTGCAATACTCGCGTGGACAGGAGCTCGAATCGGACAATCTCGGAATCCTGTACCTCAACCGCGCCGGTTACGATCCGCGAGCGATGGGCACGGTGTTGCAGAGCCTCGCGGAACAGAACGCCCTCGAGGCACGTCTGCGCGGGACGAACAACCAGGTCCCCGAGTGGGCGTCGACTCACCCCGATCCGGCATCGCGAGTCCGCGACGCGCTGGCCAGGGCAGGCGCGAATGCCGCCGGCATGACCAACCGCGACCAGTTTCTCACCAACATCGACGGGGTGATCTACGGTGACGACCCGGCGCAAGGCGTGGTCGACGGGCGCAGCTTCGTGCATCCGAACCTCAAGCTGGCCTTCCAGGCGCCCGACGGTTTCTACATGGTCAACGGCACGCGCTCCGTTTCGATCAACGGCCAGAGCGGGAAGGCGGAGTTCACTACCGGCCCGTACAGCGGCGATCTCAATGCCTACGTGCGCTCGGCCTTCGCTTCACTGACCGAGCAGGGGCAGCAGCAGGTCGTGCCCCAGGAGATCCGGCGCACGACGGTCAACGGCATTCCCGCCGCTTTCGGAACCGCGCGGGTGCAGAGCGGGAACGGCACCGTCGACGTGACGGTCTTCGCCTACGAGTTCGCTCGCGACCAGGCGTTCCATTTCGTCGCGATCAGCCAGGCCGGCAATGCGTCGACGTTCAATTCGATGTTCGGTTCAATGCGGCGCGTATCGGCGAGCGAGGCGTCTTCGATCCGTCCGCGCAAGCTCAACGTCGTCACCGTGCGGCCGGGCGAATCGGTACGTTCGCTGGCGTCGCGGATGGCGTACGACAATGCTCAGCTCGAACGGTTTCTGGTGCTCAATTCGCTCGATGCGAATTCCACGCTATCGCCGGGGCAGAAGGTGAAGATCGTCACCTACTAGGCACGAGCGCCGCGAAGACGCGTGTCGCGCGCGCAAAAAGAAAGGGCGGCAGGTTTCCCTGCCGCCCTCGCTTCACGTTCGGCCAGCTATATTAGCTGTTGCCTTCCTTCATCGCCGACGAGGTCGTGTTGAAGGTGGTTTCGAGCTCGTCGCCCAGGCCCTGCATGGCGCTGATGGCGGCAACCGCGATCAGAGCGGCGATGAGGCCGTATTCAATGGCGGTCGCGCCCTCTTCCTTGCGAAGAAACTTCTTGATGAACTTCATGGTCAGTCTCCTGGTATGCAGTCTTTCGGTACCCGGTCCGAAACGCGTTTTTGGTCGCGGACAACCTCTGACTAGGAGATATTTCTTGATAAAAAGTTTATCGTGACGGCGGTTTTGTGTTGCCTGAAATCAGCGAGTCTTCGCGATCGCCTCGCTCGATTTGGTGGCGACGTCCTGCCACATCTTGGTGTTTTCGTCCGCCACGCCCTGGATGGCGCTGAGCATGGCAAGAACGACGAGACCCAGCAGCAGGCCCATCTCGACCGCGCTGGTGCCCTTACGGTCCGCCAGTAATTGCTTCAGTGTCTCGCGCATGCCCATGATCGTCCTGCAGCCTTGGCAAATCATGCCACTTGAATTTCAAACCAGCCTTAAAATCTGATTTTCCGGAATGCCTAACGTGCAAAAAAAGCCGACATCTCTCCTGGTCAGCGCCGCCGCGCTTATCGGCCGCGACAACACGGTGCTTATGCAAAGGAGGTCTTTAAAAGGCGTGCATGCCGGACTGTGGGAATTCCCCGGGGGCAAAGTGGAGCCGGCGGAAACCCCGGAATCCGCGCTGATCCGGGAACTTGCCGAAGAACTGGAGATCGTTGTCGGCCCGAAATCAATAGAGCCGGTGGCATTCGCCAGCGGCCCGGCGAGCGCCGCACCCGAAGCACCGCATATCGTGATCCTGCTCTATGCCTGCACGCGCTGGTCGGGGGAGCCGCGATGCCTTCAGGCAGAGGAAATCGGCTGGTTTCCGATGGATACGTTGGTTAACTTGGAGATGCCAAGGCTCGATTACCCGCTCGCGCACGCCCTGAAATCCTTCATATGAGCGCTTGCATTGCCGGAACATGCTATCTAAGAGCGCCTCTCCCGCGCCCGTAGCTCAGCTGGATAGAGTACCTGACTACGAATCAGGTGGTCGGAGGTTCGAATCCTTCCGGGCGCGCCACTTTTCCGACGCCGTCCCTTGCCACACCGCAAGGGGCGGCGTTTTCGTTGGCGCGGCAGCCTTCGTCAGGCATGAAAAAGCCGACCGGAACTGACGTGCTCCGGCCGGCTTTTTTCGATGTGGCTGTAAGGATTACGATGCGGGGGTCATATCCTCGGCAGCAGCCGGAGCGGCTTCACCCGACGCAGCGGCGGCAGCGGCGTTGAATTCGGCTTCGCTCATGTAGAGCTTGAGGCCATCGGCATCGGCGGTGAGCATGTCCTTGGTCAGCGCGACCGGACCAGCTTCACGTTCGACCGTGACGTTGTTGCCGTCGATCTCGCCGACCGTACCGACCATCACGCCGTCGGAGCTGTAGACTTCGGCATCGGGAACCAGAGCCTGCGCCATGGCGGCGTCGGCCTGCGCGGCAGCCTGCGTCACGAAGGCATCGAGCTGTTCCTTGGTCACCGCGAGCAGCAGGCCCTTGTCGTTCTTGCCGAGCGAGTTGGCGGGCAGGGTAGCGCGGTTGTTGCCGGTGAAGATCACGACATTGCCGTCCGCAATGTTCTCCACCGTACCCACTTCGTTGCCGTTCGGCCCGAAGACGGTGGCGCCGACGGTCAGCGCGGCAGCAACTTCGGGGGCGAGATCCTGCGCCATGACGGTCGCGGGCGAAAGGCTGGCGGCCATGAGGGCAGCGGCGAAAAGGGTCTTTTTCATGTACAACTCCTGAGTCTCTCAAGGCCCTCGCAGGCCCCTAGATTGCGCGGCCTCCCATCCACTAATGCAGCGGAAGCCGGATAGGTTTTATCGGCGACATCGGCCAGCCGAAGTGAAGGCCGGCGGCGAAGCCAGGCTGGCCTTTCGAAACGGTGTCATCCAAGCTTCGTCGGACAACGGTGGCTATAATAGCCATGCCCGCTGAATACGCAGTGAATTCAACGGTTGACAGGCAATAGTCGGACCGGGGACGTTTTTGCAAGTGCGGGTTCGTCCCGGACGTGGCCCGCAAACGGGAACTTCGCGAACCGTGAGCGCTTGCATTCGGTGCCGGGATCGGACGAGGGGAACTGTGCATGTCGGATGTCGCGGTAAACGACTTGGATAAGGCGGAGTCCGCTTCCGTATGGCGTTATGCCAGGGCGAGGCGCGCGCGCGTGCTCATCGATGCCGACGATTACTTCAAGGCCGTGCGCGAAGCGATGACCCATGCGCAACAGCGCATCTTCCTGATCGGCTGGGATTTCGATTCGCGCATTCTGCTGTCGGGTGGGCGCCGATGGTGGCACAAGCCGCATCGCGGGAAGTACCCGGCACGGCTCGGCTCCTTCATCGTGTGGCTGGTCAAGCGAACGCCGGGGCTCGACGTCAAGATCCTGAAATGGAACTTCGGCGTCTTCTCTCTGATGAAGCGCGGCTCGATGATCTGGGACCTGGCACGCTGGGCCAAGCACCAGTCGATCAAGTTCAAGTTCGATACGGCGCACCCGATCGGGTGCAGCCACCACCAGAAGATCGTGGTGATCGACGATTGTGTCGCCGTGTGCGGCGGCATCGACATGACGTCCGACCGCTGGGACACGCGCGACCACGTCGACGAGGACGAACGCCGCCGCTTGCCGAGCGGCGAACTCTACACGCCCTGGCACGACCTCACGATGATGATGGAGGGCGAGATCGCCGGAGACCTCGCCGAACTTGGCCGAGCACGGTGGATGCAGGCCGGCGGCGAGGACCTTGGCGAATGCGAACCGCAGGACGAGAGCCCCTGGCCCGAAGAACTCGATGCCGATTTCGAGGACGTGGAGATCGGCATCGCCAGGACGCGCGCGCAATACGACGGGGTCTGCGCGATCCGCGAGATCGAGGCGCTGTTCGTCGAGCAGATCGCCAGGGCAAGGCGCTTCGTCTACGCCGAAACGCAGTACTTCGCCTCCCGCAAGATTGCCGAGGCCATCACGAAACGGCTGGAGGAACCCGAACCGCCCGAATTCGTGATCCTGAATCCGCGACACGCGGACGGCTGGCTCGAGCAGACGGCGATGGACACGGCGCGTATCCGGCTGATGCGATCGATGCGCCAGCACGACCATGCCGGGCGGTTCCACCTCTATCATCCATACACCGCCGAAGGGACGCCGATCTATGTCCACGCCAAGCTGACCATCATCGACGACGAGATCATTCGCATCGGTTCGGCCAACATGAACAACCGTTCGCTCGGTCTCGACAGCGAGTGCGACGTGTTCATCGATGCCGACCGGCCCGCGAACAAGGGGATCGGGCCGACGATAACGCGGATACGCCACTCGCTGCTGGCAGAGCACTGCAATATCAGCGTGGAGGAAGTTGCCGCCGGGATCGAGGAGCACGGCTCGATGGCGGCGATGATCGACAGCTTGCCGAAGGAAGGAAAGCGCCTGCGGCCGTTCCACGACGAAGACCTGTCCGACATCGAAAGGGCCTTGGCCGACAACGAAATACTCGATCCCGAAAGTCCCGACGAGTTTCTCGAACCCATCTCGAAGCGCGGCCTGTTTCGAAGGGGTGGCCTAAGCCGCCCGCGTCGGGCATGGAGGCGGATCAAGCGGAAGGTCGGGAAGGGGAAGGGATGAGCAGTATCGTTGGGCCGGACGAGGACCAGCCGGCGGGGAAGATTCCCGTGCCCGACGACGTCCAGGAAGCCGTCCGCACGCTGATTCGCTGGGCAGGCGACAATCCCGAGCGCGAAGGACTGGTCGATACGCCGAGCCGGGTGGCGCGGGCATGGAAGGAATACTGCCTCGGTTACGAGGAAGACCCGGCAGTCCACCTGTCGCGCATCTTCGAGGAGGTCGGAGGGTACGACGAAGTCGTGCTGTTGAAGGACATTCCGTTCCAGTCACACTGCGAGCACCACATGGCGCCGATCATCGGCAAGGCTGCGATCGCCTACCTGCCGAAGAACCATGTCGTCGGCATCTCGAAGCTGGCCCGCGTCCTTCACGGGTTTGCGCGGCGCTTGCAGATCCAGGAACGCCTCACCGCCGAGGTTGCCAAGTGCATCTGGGACCACCTGCAGCCGCAGGGCGTGGCCGTCGTCATCGAAGCGAGCCATGCCTGCATGACCGCCCGCGGCGTGCGCACCCCCGGTGTCGAGATGGTGACCAGCCAGATGATGGGGGTGTTCCTCGAGGACGAACGCAGCCGCAAGGAAGTGCTGAGCCTGATGGGCTATTGATGCGGCGTCTCAGACCGGATTGACCGATCTGTCGGGGTAGTCCTCCGGTTTTGCCCGGCCTGAATTCTTGAGCTTTTGCTTGCTCTCGTGCTCGAGTTCAGGATTGACCGTGTCGTCGGCGAATAGGCGATCCTGCTGCTTTGCGCCGCCCTCGTCCAGGCCTTGCTTTTTGCTGTCGCTCATGTCGGTTCCTCGTGGTTCAGCCAGGGAAACGCGCGACGGCTGCGACATGTTTCGTATGAGTTCGCCCCTTGCGCCGGGCCGTGCAGGGAACTGGACACAGAGACGGTAAGAGGGAAGCCCACCGCCGCGGGCGGGCTCCCCTTGCACCTTACATCTGCGAGAGCATGTGCTCGGCGCTGCTCACCTTGAAATCGCCGCCATCCTCGACGTTGAGCTGCTGGACGGTGCCGTCGTCTACCACCATCGACCAGCGCGAGCCGCGCTGTCCGAGGCCGAAGCCCGAACCGTCCATGGTCAGGCCAAGCGCCTGCGCGAATTCGCCGTTGCCGTCCGCCAGCATGGTGACGTCTTCCGAACCGTCACGTTCTTTCCAGGCCTGCATCACGAACGGATCGTTGACTGCCGTGCAGGCAATCTCGTCGACGCCCTTGCCCTTCAGATCGCCGGACTTGTCGACGAAACCGGGCAGGTGCTTGGCCGAGCAAGTCGGCGTGAATGCGCCGGGGACCGAAAACAGCGCGACCTTGCGGCCCTTGAAGTAATCGCTCGACTGAACCTTTTCCGGTCCTTCCGCCGTCGCCTTGATCAGCGTCACGTCGGGGAGCTTGTCGCCTACCGAAATCGTCATGTCCTGCATCCTTTCCTGCAAATGAACGGGATTGTCGCTGGCGATATAGGCGCGCGATGCGTCGGAACAATGTCGCGGGTTGCCGCATGGCGAGAGTGACAAGCATATAAAGATATCTTTATATTTGCTTCATCCGCCGCGAATCGGTAAGCAGCGGGCAGTTCATGCGCCCGCTTTGGGTGCCGTATCGCCGGCCCGCCGCTGCCGCGCCAACATGCAAAGCAATCTCAGGAGAAGTCCAACCGTGGCCACTGCCATCGAAGCCGAGCAAGATTACGCCATCGCCGACATCGGTCTTGCCGATTACGGGCGCGACGAAATCGCCATCGCCGAAACCGAGATGCCGGGCCTGATGGCCACGCGCGAAGAGTATGGCGCGTCCAAGCCGCTCAAGGGTGCGCGCATCACCGGTTCGCTCCACATGACGATCCAGACCGCCGTCCTGATCGAGACGCTGGTAGAACTCGGTGCCGAAGTGCGCTGGGCGACCTGCAACATCTTCTCGACGCAGGATCACGCCGCCGCCGCGATGGCGGCCGCGGGTGTCCCCGTGTTCGCGATCAAGGGCGAGAGCCTTGCCGACTACTGGGACTACGTCGGGCGTATCTTCGACTGGGGCGAGGACACGACCTGCAACATGATCCTCGACGATGGCGGCGATGCCACGATGTTCGCGCTGTGGGGTGCTCGTCTCGAAGCGGGCGAGGAAATGCCCGCCCCTGAAAACGCCGAAGAGATCGAGATGCAGCGCGCGCTCAAGGCCTTCATCAAGAAGCGCCCCGGCTACCTCACCAAGACCGTCGAGACGATCGAGGGCGTGTCAGAGGAAACGACGACCGGCGTCCACCGGCTTTATCACCTCGAGAAGAAGGGCAAGCTGCCTTTCCCCGCAATCAACGTGAACGATTCGGTGACCAAGTCGAAGTTCGACAACCTTTACGGCTGCCGCGAAAGCCTCGTCGACGCGATCCGTCGCGCCACCGACGTGATGCTGTCGGGCAAGGTTGCCTGCGTCGCCGGCTTCGGCGACGTCGGCAAGGGCTCCGCCGCTTCGCTCCGCCAGGGTGGCGCGCGTGTCCTCGTGACCGAGATCGACCCGATCTGCGCGCTGCAGGCGGCGATGGAAGGCTACGAAGTCGTGACGATGGAAGAAGCGGTCGAGCGCTGCGACATCTTCGTGACCGCCACCGGGAACGAGGGCGTGATCACCGGCGAACACATGAAGGCGATGAAGAACATGGCCATCGTGTGCAATATCGGTCACTTCGATTCCGAGATCCAGATTTCCGCGCTCGACAACTACGAGCAGAAGGAAATCAAGCCGGGCACGGACGTCGTGACCATGCCCGACGGCAAGCAGCTTATCGTTCTTGCCAAGGGTCGCCTCGTGAACCTGGGCTGCGCCACCGGCCACCCGAGCTTCGTGATGAGTTCCTCCTTCACCAACCAGGTCCTTGCGCAGATCGAACTGTTCACCAAGGCCGACGAGTACGAGAACAGGGTCTACGTCCTGCCCAAGCACCTCGACGAAAAGGTCGCCGCGCTGCACCTCGACAAGCTCGGCGTGAAGCTTACCAAGCTTTCTCAGCGGCAGGCCGACTACATCGGCGTGCCGAAGGACGGGCCGTTCAAGCCCGACCACTACCGGTACTGATCCGGCTGCGAGCCTGCCCCCAGTGCGGGAAAGGCGAGAATACGAAGGCTCCTTCCGTCCCGGCGGAAGGGGCCTTTCGTCGATCTGGGCAACGTCCCGGCGGACAGCGACGGTGCAGACCATTGTAATCGCAGGGCCGGCAACGCATAGCCGGGCGCGATGAATCTCGACGAGACGGCCATAGTCCTGATCGGCCTGCTGCTGGCGGCCTGGACGCTTGCGGCGGCCTGGGCCTTCCTCGCCGCGCGCCGCCGCGAGCGGCGTACCGAGGCCATGCAGCGCCATGCCCGGCGCCTTGGCCGGATGGTCGACGAATCGCCCGCGATCCCGCTGCTCGTGCGCGCAGACGGGCGTATCGAAGCGCCTCAGAGACTCGCCAACTGGCTGGGGCTCGACAACGTGCCCGGCTACCTGAGCGAACTCGACGACGGCAAGCGCGGCCTCGACGCCGCGCAGCTTGCCGAGCTTTCCGAGAATGTGCGCCGTACCCAGCGGACTGCGGCGCCGTTCCGCATGGTGGCGACGCCGCGCGGCTCGCGCCGCAGCCTTGCATTGCGCGGGCACCTGGCCGACCCGCAGGTCTCGCCGGGCGGGGCCGCGCTCGTCTGGGTCTTCGACTTCAGCGACAGCGAAAGCGAATTGGTCAAGCTGCGCGAGGAGGCGGCGCGGGCGCGAGGCGACTTCACCGCGCTCGTCTCCCTGATAGAGGCTGCACCGCTGCCGATGTGGTTCCGGGCGCCGGACGGTGCCTTGCGGCTCGTGAACAGCGCCTACGTCGCGGCGGTCGCGGGCGACGGTGCCGAAGATGTTGTCGCGGCGCAGACCGAACTCGTCGAAAGCGTCGACGGCCTGACCGCGCGCCAGGTCGCCGTGCAGGCATCGGAGCAGAAGCAGCCCATCGAGCGGATCGTCAGCGTGACGATCGATGGCCAGCGCCGCGCCATGCGGGTGAGCGACTTGCCGCTGGGCGACGACGGGATCGCCGGATACGCGGTGGACATCGAGGATTTGGAGGAACTGGGCCGCTCGTTCCGCGCATTCCGCGATGCCCAGCGCTCGATGCTCGACCAGCTATCGGCGGGCGTCGCGCAGTTCGATGCCAAGCGGCAACTGATCTTCGCCAACCGCCCGTTCCAGCGCATCTTCGGCCTGACCCCCGCTGCCATGCTCGACCCGCCGCAATTCGCACGCTTCCTCGACATCGCGCGCGACGAAGGCCGGGTTCCCGAAGCGCGCGACTTTCCCGAATGGCGGCGCGAGAAGGCCGGCTGGTTTTCCTCGAGCGAAACCCGGGAGGAAGCGTGGCCGCTCCCCGACGGGACGCACCTGCGCATCGTCGCGCAGCCGGTGCCCGACGGGGGATTGCTCCTCATCGCCGAGGACCGGACCGAGCAGCTGCGGCTGTCCGCCATGCGCGACACGCTCCTGCGCACGCGCACGGCGACGTTCGACAGCCTGTTCGAATCGGTCGCCGTCTTTGCGCCCGATGGCAGGATGCAGCTCTGGAACCGGCGCTTCGCCGCGGACTGGGGCCTCGACGAGGAATTTCTCGACACGCATCCGCACGTCGAGGACCTGCTCGCCAAGATCGCCGCGCGCGTTGCCGAAGGCGAGCCGGCCAGGGGCGTGGGCGATGCCGTCCGCGCCGCTACACTCGACCGCAAGCAGACCAGCGGCCGGATCGGCCTTGCGGACGGACGGACGCTGGAGTTCGCGGGCGTTCCGCTACCCGATGGAAACGGCCTGCTCACCGTCCTCGACATTACCGATTCGCAAAAGGCGGAGTCCGCCCTTCGCGAACGTAACGCGGCCCTGATGGAAGCCGACGCGGTAAAGACGCGCTTCCTTGCGAACATGAGCTACGAATTGCGCACGCCGCTCACTTCGATCGGCGGCTTCGCGGAACTGCTGCAAGGCGGTATCGGCGGCGAGCTCGACGAAAGCGGCCGGGAATATGTCGGCGCGATCCTCTCGTCGGTCGATCGTCTCGGCGAACAGATCGAAAGCCTGCTCGACCTGTCGCAAAGCGAGGCGGGAATGTTGCCGCTGGCCAAGGACAGGATCGAACTGATGCCCTTTGCCGAAAGCCTCGCTCGCGAGCGGGCGAAGCGCATAGGGGAGGCAGGCCTGACGCTCGACTTGCGCGGCGACAAGTCCGCAGGGGCGATCGCCGGAGACAGGCGGCGGCTTGCGCGGGCCATCGGCCACCTGCTCGACAACGCCATTGCGGCGACGCCAAAGGGCGGGCGCATCCTGCTCGACGTATCGCGCCAAAATACCGGGGAAGGCGAGGTCGCGCGCATCGTCGTCTCAGACAACGGGCGCGGGATGGACGAACAGACGCTGGCGCGCGCTCTCGACGGGCTGAAGGTCGCCTCGGACGGCCACACCGTCGAACGGAGGCAGGGCCTCGGCCTGCCGCTTGCGCGCCAGCTCGTCGAGGCACATGGCGGGACGCTCGAACTTCTGTCCGAGCCGGGCGAGGGCACCGCCGCGATCGTCGAATTGCCGTGAAGGTCTCGCTGCCCGACCTTGCCGCGATGGAACGGTTCGGTGCCGGCATCGCCGCGCAACTTCGCGCCGGAGATGTCGTGGCACTTTCGGGCGAACTTGGCGCGGGCAAGACGACGCTGGCCCGGGCGATCGTCTCCGCGCTGGGCCACGAGGGCGAAGTTCCGTCGCCAAGTTTCGCGATTATCGAGCTTTACGAACCGCCTGCAGTACGCCTGCCGCTCGTCCATGCCGACTTCTACAGGCTCTCGCATCCCGGGGAGGTCGAGCAGCTCGGCCTCGACGACTATCGCGAAGGTGCGGCGATGCTGGCCGAGTGGCCCGAGCATGCAGGTGGTTTCGGCCACGAGCCAGCCTGCCTTTCGATTGGGCTCGAGCATGCGACGAAAAGTGCGGAAACGGGACGGATTGCGATTGTCGAACCCGGTCCCGATTGGCTAGGCCGCCTGCCATGTCCGTAACCCTTCCCGAAGGTATCGAGCCGTTTCTCGACAAGGCCGGCTGGTCCGGCGCGAAGATCGAGCCGCTGGCGGGCGATGCCTCGTTCCGCCGATATTTCCGCGTCCGCCGCGATGGCGAGACCGCGATGCTCATGGATGCGCCGCCGCCCGAGGAAGACCCGCGACCGTTCCTGCGCGCCGCCCGGTGGCTCGACGAGAACGGCATGCGCGCGCCGCGTATCCTCGCCGAAAGTCCCGCTCGCGGACTTGTCCTGCTCGAGGATTTCGGCGAGGCGCGGATGCGCGATTATCTCGACCAGTGGCCCGACGACGAGGAGGCGGTGTACCGCACGGCGGTCGATGCCCTCGTCGAACTGCATACGCTTCCTCCCGGACCGTTCACGGCCTACGGACTTGCCGAGTACCAGCGCGAGGCGAAACTGCTGGTAGACTGGTATTGTCCCGCCCGGAACCTTTATGTCGACGGTCCCGGTTACGCGGCCGCCTGGGAAGAAGTGCTCAGTCCGTTGCTTCCGCGCCAGCGCCCCGGCGTAACCGTGCTGCGCGACTACCATGCCGAGAATATCATGTTGCTCGGCGCGCTCCAGAAGCAGGGCCTGCTCGATTTCCAGGACGCGCTGGTCGGGCACCCGGCCTACGACCTCGTCTCGTTGTTGCAGGATGCCCGCCGCGACGTCGCGCCCGATCTCGAACAGGGGATGCTCGAACGCTACCTGACCCGGACCGGCAGCGACAGGGAGACGTTCCTTGCCGACTACGCGCGGCTCGGCGCGCAGAGGAACGCCAAGATCGTTGGCATCTTCGTGCGCCTGAACCAGCGCGACGGAAAGCCGCGCTATCTGAACTACATTCCGCGCGTCTGGCGCCTGCTCGAGCGCGATCTCGCGCATCCGGCGCTGGCCCCGGTGGCGAAGTGGTTCGACGCCAACATCCCGGAAGCGCTGCGGCAGGCCGACGGCGGAGAATTCGGTAAATGACGAAGCTGGCCAGCGATACCGCGATGGTCCTTGCCGCCGGTCTCGGCAAACGCATGCGACCGCTCACCGCCTCGACTCCGAAGCCGCTGGTGCGCGTCGGAGGAAAGGCCCTTATCGACTACAGCCTCGACCAGATCGACGATGCGGGAATTCCGAAGGCCATCGTCAATGTCCATTACCTAGCCGATGCGCTCGAGGCGCACCTCGAGAAGCGCAAGCGTGGCCCGGAAACCTCGACTTCGGACGAGCGGGCGCTGCTGCTCGAAACCGGCGGCGGCATGACGAAGGCGCTGCCGCAGCTGCCCGACCCCTTCTTCTGTCTCAACAGCGACAATATCTGGCTCGACGGTCCGCGCAACGTGTTCGCCGAGCTTTCCGCGGCATGGGATCCCGAGCGGATGGATGCGCTCCTGCTCGTCGTTTCGCATGTCAGGGCGCTGAACTATCGCGGGAAGGGCGATTTCTACCTCGATCCGTTGGGCAGGGTCGCGCGGCGCAGGCCTGGCCGGATCGCGCCCTTCATATACACCGGGATACAGCTCGTGTCGCACCGCCTGATGCGCAATGCACCGGAAGGACCGTTCTCGACGAACGTCTTGTGGCAACGCGCGATCGAGGAGGGCCGACTGTTCGGCGCGGCGCACACCGGGCTGTGGTTCGAGGTCGGCGAACCGGCGGCGATCAGGCCGACCGAGGAGTGGCTGGCGCGTGCCTGAGGCGCGCGGTCCCCAGGTCTATTCGATTGCCGCGCATCGCGGTTTTGCAGATGCCCTCGTCGCCGGTCTGGTGCCCCGATACCGCGAAGAGGGGTTCGGACTTGCGCGCCTGACCCTGCTCTTGCCGAGCCGCCGAACGGTGCGGACCGTCACCGAGGCATTCGTGCGCCATTCGGGTGAAGGGCTCTTGCTCCCGCGCATGGCCGTCGTGGGCGATCTCGACCTCGACGAGACGCTCGGGCCGTTGCTCGATCCGCTCGGGGCGGGCGCGGACATTCCCCCTGCGTCCGATCCGACCCGGCGCTGGCTGAGGCTCGCAGCCATCCTGCGCGAAGTCGAGGGCGATGCGGCGGCCAGCGGTCCTGCCCTGCTTCGCCAGGCGTTCGAGATCGCCCGCACGATGGACCGACTGCTGGTCGAGGGTATCGCACCCGACGACCTCCTTTCCGAACGGGTGAGGGGGATCGTCAGCGAAGTTGCGAAACACTGGACGGACAGCACGCGCACGTTCCTGATGGTGCAGGCCCACTGGCTCGCCGAACTGGCCGAACGCGGGGAGGTCGATCCGCCGGCACGGCGCAATCTCCTGTTCGAGGGGGCTGCGCGGAGCTGGAGCGGCGATCCGCCGGGCCATCCGATCGTCGCTGCCGGCGTGACCAGTGCATCGCCCGCTCTCGCACGCCTGCTGCGAGTCGTGTCAGAACTGCCCATGGGAGCGGTGATCCTTCCCGATCTCGACCTTTCGCTCGATGAAGAGGTGTGGGATGCGCTGGGGACGGCAGGCAAGCCAGCAGCCGCTGGAGACCCGCCGTTCGGGACGCGGGACTGCAACGCGCACCCGCAATATCACCTCAAGCTGCTGCTGAACCGGATGGGTATCGCGCGAGAGGAAGTGCGGCCCTGGCATCGCGCGGGAGTATCCGCGGCACCGCCTGAGCGCAGCAAGGCGATTTCGAACCTGTTCCTGCCGCCTGCCGCGAGCGCGCGCTGGGTCGACCTTCCGGCCGAGCGACGCCGGCTTTCGGCGGTTCGCCTCATGGAAACGGCGCACCCCGGCGAGGAAGCCCAGGCCATCGCGATCCTCATCCGGCGCGCGCTTGACGAGCCGGAGAAGCGGGTCGCGCTCGTCACGCCCGACCGGGGGCTTGCCGCGCGGGTGGTGGCGCACCTGCAGCGCTGGGGCATCGTCGCCGACGATACCGGCGGACGACCGCTGTCGCAGACGGCTGCCGGGCGCGTCTTGCTGCTGCTTGCCGAAGTGGTGGCGGAGAGCGCGGCACCGGTTCCGCTCGTCTCGCTACTAGTCCATCCGATGGTTCGCGACGGGGAGGGGCGGGCGCAATGGCTCGACCATGCGCGCAAATTCGACCTTGCGCTGCGTGGGCCAAGGCCGGCGCCGGGCCTTGCTCCGCTGCGACTTCTCGCGGCGGAAAACGAGCTTGAAGCGTGGTGGGCGGAGGTCGACGCGATCCTTGCGCCGCTGTTTGGGCTGGGCGAGGAGGCAGCACTTGCCGAGTTGATCGAAACCCTGTGCAGCGCGGCCGAGGCCTTGTGCGGTGATCGCCTGTGGAGCGAAGCGCAGGGCAAGTCGCTTTCAGCCTTTGTCGAGAATTTGCGCGAAGCTGCCCGCGATGCCGGAACGCGCCTTGCCCCTGCGGACCTTGCGGCCGTACTGCGCGATGCGATGGACCGCGTTTCGGTACGTCCCCCGTGGGGCGGGCATCCGCGCGTCTCCGTCTATGGCTTGCTCGAAGCGCGCATGAGCCGCGCCGACCTCGTCATTTGCGGCGGTCTGGTGGAAGGGGTGTGGCCAGCCAGCCCCCCGACCGACGCGCTTTTGCCGCCCGCCGTACTACGCGCGCTCGGCGTGCCGGGAGCCGATTTTCGCACCGGCCTTGCCGCGCACGACCTGGCCGCCGCGCTGGGCGCGCCCGAAGTCGTGCTAAGCCACGCGCAACGCGACGAGGGCGGGCCGGTCATCCCCTCGCGTTTCGTGTTGCGCGTTCGCGCGCTGCTCGGCGACCTGCTCCCCGCTCATCTCGAAACCGAGGCGGTGCGGCTTGCGCAGGCTATCGACGATGCCGCGCCCGCTCCTTCCTATCCCCGGCCCGAACCGCGCCCCAACGCCGCGCAGCGCCTCGTCGATATATCCGCCACCGGCCTCGACCGGCTGCGCAGCGATCCGTACCAGTTCTACGCGGCCTCGATCCTCAACCTGCGGTCGCTCGACATCCTCGACGCTGAGCCGACGGCGGCGTGGAAAGGCATCGCGGTCCACGAGATCCTCGAGGCCTGGCATGCCGAGGGCAATCCTGCCGGGGAACTTGTCACCGTTGCCGAGGACGTGCTCGACCGGATGAGCGCTCACCCGCTGATGCGCTCGCTCTGGCGTCCGCGCCTGGTCGGTGCGCTCGAATGGATCGACCGGGAAATCGTGCGGCTGCGCGACGAGGAGGGCCGCACCGTCGCGGCATCGGAGGCGTGGGGCGACATGACCGTGCGCGGAGTACGCATCCACGGGCGCGCCGACCGGATCGACATGCTCCACGACGACGCACTCGCGATCGTCGATTACAAGACCGGCAGTCCGCCCACTCGCCGCATGGTCAAGGAAGGCTTCTCGCTCCAGCTTGGCCTGATCGGTCTCATCGCGCAGGCAGACGGCTTCGAGGAGGTACGCGGCGAGCCCGTTGATTTCGAGTACTGGTCGCTTTCCCGCGATCCCAAACGGCGCGACGAGGACGGGTTCGGATTTTGCTTCGAACCCTTTCGCACGTCCCGCGCCGACGGCGTGGCCAAAGAGGATTTCCTGGCGGCTACCGAAGCCTATCTTCACGATGCGCTGGACCGGTGGATTCTCGGCGAAGACCCGTTCACCGCGCGGCTCAATCCCGACGTCGGCAGTTACAACGACTACGACCAGCTCATGCGGCTCGACGAGTGGTTCACCCGGCTCGGCGAAGACGGAGGCGCGGCATGAGCGGCAAGGTCCACCCGCTCCACGGCAACCAGATGCGTGCCGTCGAACCAGACGAGACCGTCTGGCTTTCGGCCTCGGCAGGTACCGGCAAGACGCAGGTTCTTTCCTCTCGCGTGCTGCGCCTCCTGCTGCAGCGGGGTGTCGAGCCCTCGCAAATCCTGTGCCTGACGTTCACCAAGGCCGGGGCGACCGAGATGGCCGCGCGGATCAACGAACGGCTCGCGCGCTGGGTACGACTGCCCGCGACAAGCCTTGCCGAGGAGTTGCAGGCCATCGGTGCCGCGATCGATCCTGCGACGCAGGACCGCGCGCGTACCCTCTTCGCGTCGGTGCTCGACTGTCCCGGCGGTGGCCTGCGGATCGATACGATCCATGCCTTCTCGCAGTGGCTGCTCGGTGCCTTCCCGCTCGAAGCGGGATTGTCGCCGGGTACGCGGGCGATGGAAGATCGCGACCGGATCGTGCTGTTGCGCCAGGTGCTCGCGGACCTTCTCGTCAGGGCCGAGAGCGAACCGCTTTCCGATCCCAGCCTTTCGTCGGCGCTTGCGGACCTGTCGCTGCGCATGGGTCCCGACGCGGTCGAGGCCTATCTCCTTCGCTGCGCCGAATCGCGCGAGGCGTGGTTCGGGCCGGGAGCCTGGCAGGAACCGCTGCGGCCACGTGTGCTGCAACTTCTCGGGCTGCCTGCCGATGCCGACCGATCGCAGCTTGCCGGGCTGTGCGGAGACGACGTGTTCGATGTGGCCTCGCTCAGGAGCTGCATGGAGATCAACGCCGGGTGGAGCGCCGCTACCGGGCAGCACGCCGCCGCCGCAATCGCCGGGTGGCTCGCGGGCGATGCCGAGGCGCGGGGAAGGGGCCTCGATGCGCTTGCCGCTGTCTTCCTTACCAAGGACGGGAAGCCGCGCTCGACACGCTCGCAGGACAAGATCGACCCGGAATATGCCACGCACTGCGAGCGTGTCATCGCGTGCATCGCCGCCGTGGCCGAAACCCGGGCTCTGCTCGATCTTGCCGAGCGGCTCGTGCCGGCCCTGCGGCTCGGGCGTGCGTTCGCGCTTGCGTGGGACGAAGCGAAGCGACGCGAAGGTTTTATCGACTTCGACGACCAGATTCGCATCGCCGCATCATTGCTCAGCGACGCCGACTACGCGCAATGGATCGGCTATAAGCTCGACCGGCGCTTCGATCACATCCTCGTCGACGAGGCGCAGGACACCAACGCCTCGCAGTGGCGGATCATCGATGCCCTGACGCAGGAATTCTTCGCGGGCCTGGGCCAGCGCGGCGATGTCATGCGCACGCTCTTCGTCGTTGGCGATTACAAGCAGGCGATCTTTCGCTTTCAGGGCACCAGCCCCGAAAATTTTGAGCGCGCAAAACAGCGGGTGCGCGATGCGATGGCGGGTGCCAAGGAAAACGCCGAGCGCCAGCGTAGCAATTACAGGGCCCGCGAACTGCGCGACTACGGGCTCGACCGCAGCTTCCGGACGGCGCAGACGGTGCTCGACTTCGTCGACGCGGCGATTGCGAATATCGGTGCCGACGCATTCGGGCTTCCCGAGGCGCCCCAGAAGCACGAGGGAGAGGACCGGCCCGGCTATGTCGCGATTTGGCGTCCCGTGGGGGCAATCGACGAGGAAGAGGAGGACGAGCCCGAGGAGGGGGCGCAAGGCTGGCTCTCGCGGCCAGACCGGCAAATGGCCGAAAGGATAGCGCGGCAAGTCGCGCAATGGATGGACCCCGCCGGTCCCGGCTTTCCGCTGGTGAAAGGCGGCAAGCGGAGGGCGGGTCCGGGAGACGTCATGGTCCTGGTTCGCAAGCGGCGGGATCTTGCGGGCCTTGTCGTCGCACGCCTTCATGCCGCCGGCGTGGCCGTTGCGGGTGTCGACAGGCTGAGGCTCGGGGCACCGCTGGCGGTCCGCGATCTCGTTGCCGCGTTGCGCTTCGCCGCACAGCCGTTCGACGACCTCAACCTTGCCTGCCTGCTCGGATCTCCGCTCGTCGGGTGGAGCCAGGAACAGATACTCGAGCATTGCTACAGGCCAAAGCATACCGGGCTGTGGTCGCACCTGAGGCGGTCGAGCCACCCCGATGTGGCGGCGGCGATGGAGCTTCTTGGCGCCCTGCTGCGCCTTGCCGATTTCGAACCACCGCAGGCCCTGTTGCACTGGCTGCTCGTCGGTCCCTGGCAGGCGCGGCGCAAGCTGGTGGCGCGGTTGGGGCGCGAGGCGAACGATCCCATCGACGAATTGCTCAACGCCGCCAATTCCTTCGCCGCCAGCCACACGCCGGGGCTTGCAGCCTTCCTCAACTGGTTCGACGCGGGCGAGGGCGAACTGAAGCGGGAAGCGGGCAGCAGCGACAATCTCGTGCGCGTAATGACCGTCCACGGCTCGAAGGGATTGCAGGCACCCATCGTCATCCTAGCCGACGCTACGGGAAATCCGGACAACAGCCGCACCTCCGACCTGTCGCTGCCAGACCCGGCCGCGCCCGATCAGCGCAGCATACCGCTGCCCGGCCTCCGCAAGGAGGAGATCGCAGGCAGGCTGAAGGATCACGCGGAGCAAACTGCGCTCGCCGACCGTGAAGAGCACTGGCGGCTGCTCTACGTCGCGATGACCCGAGCCGAAGAAGCGCTTTTCATCGGCGGTGCGCTTGGCGCGCGCGAGAATGAGCCTGCCGATGACAGCTGGTATGCCAGGTTGCGCGGCCTCTTCCCCGCGGACGACTGGCGGGCCGATCCGATCTTCGGCGGCAGGCTGGAATGGGGGGAGATGCCGGAAACGGTGCCCAGCGATGACGCCGCGATCACGGGCCTGCCGCTCCCCGAGCCGCTGCCGCGCTGGCTTACGATCGTTCCTCCCGCCGAAGCACGCCCGCCAAGGCCGCTCGCACCGTCTGCGCTCGGCGAGGAGGAAGAGGCTCCCGATCCGCCCTATCCACCGGGAGCAGGGGAAGACGCCGCACGGCGCGGTACGACCATCCACAAGTTGCTGGAGCGTCTGCCCGATATTCCGGACGATCTTCGCGAAGAGGCCGGTAAGCGCTGGCTGCAGCGCAATGCCGCTGACTTCACGGAGGTCGACCGGGCCGCGATGCTGGACGGTGCGCTCGCCGTACTGCGCCATCCGGGCTGGCAGGAGCTGTTCTCGGGCGAGAGCCTTGCGGAAGTGCCGTTCGCCGCGACTGTCGGCGGCAGCGTCGTTGCCGGATCGATAGACCGGCTGCTCCTCGCGCCCGACCGTATTCGTGTCGTCGACTACAAGACCTCGCGGCGTCCCCCCGCCGACATCGCGGCGGTGCCGCGTTCGATCATGCGCCAGATGGCCGCCTATGCAGCCGCTCTCGAAAGCATCTATCCCGGACGCACGGTCGATGTCGCGCTGCTTTATACCTCCGTGCCGCTTCTGCTGCCGATCCCGCAGGACATGCTGGCGGAACACAAGCAGGCCTTGGTCGGTTCGGAGTAAAGCTATCGGCTGCGCGCCGTTGTCATTGTGCCGCGTGTCCCTAAATATTCGGCAAAGGCCAGACAGGAGTTCATAAATGCCCACCAAAGCCGTCACCGACGCCAGCTTCGAAGCCGATGTGCTCAACTCAGATACGCCCGTCCTCGTCGATTTCTGGGCGGACTGGTGCGGTCCATGCAAGATGATCGGCCCCGCGCTCGAGGAAATCAGCGAGGAACTGGAAGGCAAGGTGACGATCGCCAAGATGGACATCATGGCCAATCCCGACGTCCCGGGAAAGATGGGCGTCCAGTCGATCCCCTACCTCGTCCTGTTCAAGGATGGCGAGCCAGTTGCGCAGAAACTTGGCGCCGCGCCGAAAAGCCAGCTCAAGGGCTGGATCGAGAGCGAAATCTAGATCCGCGCCATTCTCCCGGCGAGTTCGTCCCACATGGCGGGCGTGGCCGCTCCGATCAGTCCGGGGCGGCCTTGCTCGTCCACGCGATAGGGCGAACCGTCGGGCCGTGCGGCCTTGCCCCCGGCCTCGTTCAGAAATAGCACGCCTGCCGCGTGGTCCCAGGCAAGCGTCCGCTCGAAGATCGAAACGTCGTTCTGTCCCAGGGCAAGGCGTGGGTACTGTTCGGCGGCGCAGCGCGGAATATCGACCAGCCGGTAATGTGGCGCGATATGCTCCTTCAGCTTCTCGCGCTGCGCATCGTCGACGAAAAGAAGCGAGATCGCCGCGACCGGTGGGCTTTCACCGCTGGGCTGCGCGGTGATCCTCTCTCCGTTCACGAATGCGCCGCCACCCGCCAGTGCGTGACAGAACCGTCCGGTCAGGCAATCGAAAATCCAGCCGCCTACCGCGATGCCATCCTGCGCCAATGCGACGAGCACGCCAAAAGGCGGTTTGCCGGCGGCGAAGTTGTTCGTCCCGTCGAGCGGATCGACGATCCAGCACAACTCCGCGCCGAGGGCGTCCAGCACCGCCGGGTCCTTGTGCGCCGCCTCCTCGCCGACGAAGGCAGCTTCCGGCAAAAGCGCAGGGAGGCGTTCGGCGAGGATCGCCTCGCTTTCACGGTCCGACACGGTGACGAGGTCGTCCTCCGCCTTGCTGGAGACCTGCGCTTCCGAAAGCGAGCGGTAGCGCGGCATGATCGCGCGGTCGCTCGCTTCCTGCATCGCCGACCTGACGCCCGCGGTCAGGCTTTCGGCGATCAACTGCGGTAGTCCGCGTTTATCGAGATGTATCCGTGCGTAAGATCGCAGGTCCAGACCGTGGAGCTCCCCTGACCCAGGCCAAGATCGATCTCGATCGAGACTTCGGAGCGCTTGAGGTGCTTCGCGACCGGTTCCTCGTCGTAGTCCGGCAATGGCTGCCCTTCGCGCGCCGCCCAGATGCCGCCGAACCCGATCGACAGCCGGTCGCGGTCGGCGGGCTCTCCCGCCTTGCCGACGGCCATGACAACGCGGCCCCAGTTGGCATCCTCGCCCGCTATGGCGGTCTTCACCAGCGGCGAATTGGCGACTGCAAGGCCGACCTTGCGAGCGCTCTCGTCGCTGATCGCACCGCTGACCGAAACCGAGATGAATTTCGTCGCGCCTTCGCCGTCGCGCACGACGAGGTGCGCGAGTTGCCTGCACACGTCACGCAGGGCAGCTGCGAAGGCGTCCGCGCCTGGATCGTCGAACGATGCAAGCTGCTTATTCCCAGCTTGCGCGGTAGCGAAAGCGAGCACGGTGTCGCTGGTAGAGGTATCCGAATCCACGGTGATGCAATTGAAGGCTTCGGCATTCGCCGCCGAAAGGCATTGCTGCAGGAAGGCAGGAGCGACGTCCGCATCGGTGAAGACATAGCCCAGCATGGTTGACATGTCGGGCGCGATCATGCCGCTTCCCTTGACGATCCCCGCGATCTCGATCCTTTTTCCGTCGACGATCGCGCTTGCCATTGCTCCTTTCGCAAAGGTGTCGGTAGTGCCGATCGTGTTGGCGGCATCCTCCCACGAACAGGGCTGAGCGCCGAACACCCTGTCCAGTCCCTCGCGCGCCTTGTCCTTGGGCAGCGGAACGCCGATAACCCCCGTGGACGAGACGAACACGTCGCCGGGCAGACAGTCGAGGTGCTCCGCGACCTGTTGCATGATCTGTTCGACTGCCTCGCGCCCGCGGTATCCGGTGAAGGCATTCGAGTTGCCAGCATTGACCACCAGCGCCCGCGCCGAACCGCGCGCAACGTTCTCGCGCCCGATCTCCACTTCCGAAGAGCAGCAGATATTGCGCGTGAAGACGCCCGCGACCGCCGTACCCTCGGCAAGTTCGACGTAGGTGAGGTCGCAGCGGCCCCAGGCCTTGTAGCCCGCGCGGGCGATGCGCGGCACGGCGCCCGATATCGCGGGCATATCCGGAAAGGGGACGGCAAGCGGCGAAGTCAAGTGGCTCATGCACCCGGCGCTAGCGCGTCGTCGCGTCAGGTCAAGCGGTAGCCGCAGCCCGCGCCGCGCGCCGCTGCCTTGACTTGCGCGCGGAGAACGCCTCGGTAGCGACCGCCATCGCCTGCGCGGCCAGCAGCGATACGGCGATGCCGCACACCGCGAACCATCCCGACTTGCCGAAACTCGCCGTCCACAGCAGCAGTGGCAGGTGAACGGCGTACAGCGGGAACGAGAGCGCTCCCAGCTTTTCGAGGACCCGATGGACCGAGGCCGGCGGCGTCGCCAGGGCGCACGCCCAGAAGAGGGCGGGGAACACAAATATCGTCACGAGCATGTCGCCCACCGGTCGGCTGATCGGCAGGTAACGCAGCGACATCGCGATCGCGATCGGACCGATGAGCGCGGCGCTCCACGAAAGGATCGGTTTGTACTGCCCCTTGGCAAACTTGCGACCGAACCAGATGCCGATGATGTAGGAGAATGCGATCCGGGGGAAAGACCAGGCGAAATTGCCCGCGTCCGGACCAAGGCCGTTCGCGCCGAAATGCAGGATTGTCCAGGCCAGCAGGGTGCCGGAGAGGAGCGCGACGGCAAGAAGTGTCCGGTCGCCCAGATAGCGCAGCAGGAAGGCATGCGCGATGTTGGCGACGATCTCGTGGAAAAGCGACCATTGCGGTCCGTTGAGCGGAAAGACCTGCCAGGACATCGTGAATGTCGGGATCATCGCCAGCGCCATGACGAGGAGAAGCGGAACGTCGCTCCAGCCCTCCGTGCTGCCCATGACCGCCGCACCGATCAGCGCGCCGACCGCGATTGTCGGCCAAAGCCGTTTCACCCGCGCGGCAAGAAATCCGAGGCCGGTCTGCCCCTTCGCCATCCGAGGCTCGGCCACGAGCGTCAGCACGAAACCGCTGAGGACGAAGAACATGTCGACGAAAAGGTAGCTGCGAGAGAACGGGGTCGAAATCCCGAACACGGTTCCGACATGGAAGAGCATGACGGCAATCGCGGCGATACCGCGCAATCCGTCGAGTTGTATCAGTCTTCCCGCATGTACTCCGGGCTGCATGAACTTCGTCCCCTCGTTTGGGCGACGAATAATCGGGAAATGGTTAAATCCCCGCAAAAGCACGGGGACTATTCGCCCTCGCCGTACTGGACGCGTCGGGGCGGAGCCCTTATCTGGCAGCAATGGCATACCGCCTGCTCCTTGCGATCGTGGCCCTGCTGTCCGGACTTGCTGCTCTTGCGGCCCCGACAAGTGCGCGCACGATCTACGGCGGAAATTGCGAGGTAAGCGCGCTCTCGCTCCCGGCTGCGACGCAGCCCGGCAAGGTGTCCGCAGCGTCGGTGTCCTTCGTGGACAGGACGCCCCGAACCACGACAATGCGGGCGTCCTCGCCGACCGGGTCGCGTGTCGCGCCCCCCGTTTCCACGGTGCAGACCGGGATCGACCGCGCGCACGAATAGCGCGTTCGCCCCTATCCGATCCCTTGGGGCAAGGTCGGCGTCAGCACGACCCGCCAGTCTGCATCCATCGATACGAAATCAGGAATTAAGCCATGTTCGGCAAGCTCGCCAAGTCTCTCTTCGGTTCGTCCAACGAGCGTTACGTCGCCTCGATCGAAAAGATCGTCCACCGGATAAACGCACTCGAGCCCGACATGGAGGCCCTCTCTGACGATCAACTGACGGGCCAGACCGCCAGGTTCCGCGAAATGCTCGAGGGCGGAAGCACGCTCGACGATATCCTTCCCGAAGCATTCGCGACCGTTCGCGAAACCTCGCGCCGGGTACTCGGCATGCGGCACTTCGATGTGCAGATGATCGGCGGTATCGTGCTCCATCGGGGCGAGATCGCCGAGATGCGCACGGGCGAGGGCAAGACGCTGGTCGCGACGCTCGCCGTCTACCTCAACGCGCTCGAGGGCAAGGGCGTCCACGTCGTCACCGTCAACGACTATCTCGCCCGTCGCGACGCGGAGTGGATGGGCCAGATCTACACGTTCCTCGGCCTTTCCGTAGGCGTCATCGTCCCTAACCTTGCCGAGCATCAGCGCCGCGAGGCCTATGCCGCCGACATCACCTACGGCACGAACAACGAGTTCGGCTTCGACTACCTGCGTGACAACATGAAGCATGAGCGGACACAGATGGTGCACCGTCCGTTCAACTACGCCATCGTCGACGAGGTGGACTCGATCCTTATCGACGAGGCGCGCACCCCGCTCATCATCTCGGGGCCCACCGATGACAAGTCCGACCTCTACATCGCGGTCGATGCCATCGTGAAGCGCCTCGAGCCCGAGGATTACGAGACAGACGAGAAGAGCAAGAACGTCACGCTGACCGAGGACGGCGTCGAGCGCGCCGAGCGCCTGCTCGAAGCGGAAGGTCTGCTCGTCGGATCGAACCTCTACGATGTCGAGAACACGCAGGTTGTCCACCATCTCGACCAGGCGCTGCGCGCGGTGGTCATGTTCAAGCGCGATACCGACTACATCGTGAAGGACGACAAGGTCGTCATCATCGACGAGTTCACCGGCCGCATGATGGACGGTCGCCGCTGGTCGAACGGCCTGCACCAGGCGGTCGAGGCCAAGGAAGGTGTGCAGATCGAGCCCGAGAACCAGACGCTCGCCTCGATCACCTTCCAGAACTACTTCCGCATGTATCCGAAACTGTCGGGGATGACCGGCACCGCCGCGACCGAGGCCGCGGAGTTCTTCGACATCTACAAGATGAACGTCGTCACGATCCCCACGAATGTGCCCGTGCGCCGGATCGACGAGGAGGACGAGTTCTACAAGAACACGACCGACAAGTTCCAGGCGATTGCGAAGCTGATTCGCGAGAAGAACGAGATCGGGCAGCCGGTTCTCGTCGGGACGGTGTCCATCGAGAAATCCGAACTGCTTTCGGACTACCTCAACAAGGAAGGCGTCGAGCACTCGGTGCTGAACGCCCGCTTCCACGAGATGGAAGCGCACATCGTTGCGCAGGCGGGGCGCCTCGGCGCGGTCACCATCGCTACCAACATGGCGGGGCGCGGCACCGACATCCAGCTTGGCGGCAATGTCGAGTTCCGCATCGAGGACGAACTGCGCGAAACGCCAGAAGGACCCGAGCGCGATGCCGCCATCGAGCGGATCAAGGCCGAAGTCGGGGAAGAGAAGCAGAAGGTGCTCGAGGCAGGGGGACTTTGCGTCATCGGCACCGAGCGGCACGAAAGCCGCCGTATCGACAACCAGCTTCGTGGCCGTTCGGGACGCCAGGGCGACCCGGGTCTGTCGAAGTTCTACCTGTGCCTCGAGGACGACCTCCTGCGCATCTTCGGACCCGACACCCTCTTCGCCAAGATGATGAACTCGAACCTTGCCGACGGAGAAGCGATCGGATCGAAGTGGTTGTCCAAGGCCATCGAGACCGCGCAGAAGAAGGTAGAGGCGCGCAACTACGAGGTGCGCAAGCAGGTCGTCCAGTACGACGACGTGATGAACGACCAGCGCAAGGTCATCTACGAGCAGCGTGCCGACATCATGGATGCCGATGCCGTGGACGACGTGTGCCACGACATGCGGCACGACACGATCAACACCATCGTGGCCGATGCCTGCCCGCCGGGTTCTTACCCCGAACACTGGGACATCGAGGGGCTGAAGGAGCGCTCAGGCGAAGTCCTCGGGGTCGATGCGCCGATCGACAGCTGGATGGAAGAGGACGGGATAGAGCCCGAGGTCATCGAGCAGCGGCTGACCGAACTCTCCGATGCGCACATGTCGGACAAGACGAAGGACGACGATCCCACGATCTGGCGCTCTGTCGAAAAGAGCATCCTGCTCGACCGGCTCGACCATCACTGGAAGGAGCACCTCGCCACGCTCGACGCGCTCCGCCAGGTCGTGTTCCTGCGCGCCTATGCACAGAAGCAGCCGATCAACGAGTACAAGCAGGAAGCCTTCAGCCTGTTCGAGCGAATGCTGGAGACGATCCGCGAGGACGTGACCCGCATCCTCTCGACCGCCAAGCTGCAGCTTTCCGCACCGCCCGCGGACGTCGAGCTTCCCGAATTGCCCGAATTCATGACCGGACAATTCGATCCGTTCTCCGAAGACGGCGAAACGATGATCGCGCCCCAGTCGGCCGGTACGGCGTCGGGTGCGGGCCTCGAACCGCTTCCACAGGGAACCGCTCCGCGCACGCCGGGGCAGGATCCCTACAAGGACATGGGACTGAGCCGCAACGCGATCTGTCCGTGCGGATCGGGCAAGAAGTACAAGCACTGCCACGGCGCGCTGGCGTAAGCCGGCTTCCGGGAGGGGGTGGAACGTGGACGAGCTGAAACAGAAGGCGGCGATCCCGGCGTTCGCTTCGTGGATCGATGCCTATCAGGTGCCCGGCGGAGCAGGCCTGAACCGGCGCCTGCGTGAAGCGATTGCGGCGCTGCAGGCCACGGACGGGGGAACGGAGCGCAGCAACCACGCCGGCTGGCATTCGCAATCCGATATCTTCGAACTCGCGGACCCGTCTTTCCGCGAGCTTTGCGTGCATCTCAGGGAAGGGCTGACGAAGTCAGTGCGTCGCTTCTGGAAGGACTTCGATCTTGCAAGGCATCGGCACAAGCTTGACGGCTGGGTGAACGTCAACCCGCAAAACGGCTTCAATGCGCCGCACGATCACGCGAGCAACCACCTGTCGGGGGTCTATTACGTTGCCTGCCCGATTTCCCGGCGGGACCACGGCGCAGCCATCGAATTCCTCAACCCCGCGCTGACATTCGAGGCACCGTTCGCACTGGGGCGCAAGATGTATCCAAAGCGCATGCTCGTCCGGCCCGGCGAGGGCGAAATGCTCGTCTTCCCCAGCCACCTCTGGCATTGGGTGCATCCGAACATGGCCCGGGACGAGCGTATCTCGATCGCCTTCAACATGACGGTGCTCGAAAAGGAAATGAGTTGAGGGCGTATCAGTACGGGATGCGTTCGCCGTCCCATGCAAACTGGTGTCCGCTGTCTTTCCCTTCCAGACCGTCGATGACCGAAAGGAGACGCTCGGCCGAGTAGGCGGGCGTGAACAGCTTTCCTTCGGGTACGCTCGACTGGAACGGTTCCGAAAGCGCGGTGTCGACCGTGCCAGGATGCAGCGTTACCGCGATGGCGCCCCTGTTGCGGCGACCGAGTTCGAGCGCGAAGTTGCGCACGATCATCACGAGCGCGGCCTTCGACGCGCGATAGCTGTGCCATCCGCCGAGCCCGTTGTCCCCGATCGAGCCGACACGTGCCGCCAGCGCCGCGAAAACGGGACGGCCCTCGCGCCTCAGAAGGGGGATGAAGTGCTTGCCGATCACCGCCGGCCCGATGGTGTTGATCGCGAACACTTCGGCCATCGCTACGGGATCGATTGCCGACCAGCTTTTCTCCGGACCGTATGCGTCTGTCTGGAGTACGCCCGTCGCCACGATGACGAGATCGAGCGGCCCGTGCTCACCGATGCGTTCGGCGGCGGCCTCTATCGACTGTTCCTGCTTGAGGTCGAAAGCGAACGGCTCGACCCTGGGGCGCCTTTCGACGGATTCGACGTTTCGCGCCCCCGCATGAACGACCGCGACATCTTCGCGATGCGCGAGTGCTTCGCAAAGCGCACGACCGACACCACCGGACGCGCCGAACACGCATGCGTTCAGGCCGGGAGATCCGTCATTCGTATCGACGATGCCGGACTATCCTCAGGGAACGATGATCGCCGCTTCGACCCGGCGATTTTCCGGCGCGGTAGCGTTGCGGTCCGGCAGGGGCTTCTGGAAGCCGTAGCCCTTGGTGACCAGGCGCGAGGTGTCGACCTGCAGTTCCTCGAGATACTTGGCGACCGAGGACGCGCGCTCACGCGATAGTTCTTCGTTGTAGGACGCCGAACCCGTCGCGTTGGTATGGCCCGAAATCTCGAACTTGCGGTCCGAAAGCTGCGGCGTCTTGAGCGCCTGGGCGAAGACGCGGATGTTCGCCTTTGCCTGGTCGGTCAGTTCGTACGAATTGTTGCGGAACGAGACGAGAAGGTCGTTGCGGCTGACCCCGATGGTCGGCTTCGGCGCGGGTTCGGCCTTCTTGCGCGGCGCGGGCCGGACGGGTGCGGTCGGACGCGAAGCGGGGCGGGCTGCGGCCTGCGCCGGCGCAGCAGCGGGGCTGGGTGTCGTTGCCTTGGGCTTGTTCTGGTGCGGCTGGAAGGAGAAGCCGCGCGTCGGCGCTTCTTCCTTGGCCTGCGAGGCATCGGCTTCGCATTCGCCCGTATAACGGCATACGATGTCGTCGACGGTAACCTGAGCCTGCGGTTCCGCGGCCTGTACCGCGACGGGCGCGAGCAGCGCCCCTGCGGCAAGCACGCGCATGGGTACGAAACTACGCATCCTGCTTCTCCCGGTAAGGAAATGTATGGCTACAGGATACCCGATTGGGCGATCTTTACAATGCACATCGCCCCATAATTGAATTACGCGTCAGTCGCGACGGGCATTAGACGTCAATGCGTCAGAACAAACGCATGATTTCAAACAGATGGATGAGGAGGAGAATGCCGTGCGAGCGGCGTCCGAGCGATTGGCGCTTGCGGAAGGAAAATGGCTCCCCGAGTAGGAGTATAACTGGCCTGTCCTGGGCGTTTCAGGATGTTGCACGGTGTAGCTTGAAAATCCCCAGAAAACCGAGCTTTCTTAGGATTTCCTGTTTCACAATGTCGCTTGACGTCTCGCCAAAGCGCACTACAAATGTGGGAACTGGGTGTGGGAACTGGAGAAATGGCTTCCAATGGGAAAGCTCACCGAACTCAAGGTCAAGAACGCCAAGCCGGGCGTCTACGGCGACGGCGCCGGGCTTTACCTGAGGGTGAAGCCGAGCGGTTCGCGTTCGTGGATATTACGGGTGCAGTTTCAGGGCAGGCGGGAGGATATCGGGCTCGGGGGATACCCAGCCGACCTTACGTTGGCCGAGGCGCGAGAGAAAGCCTACTATCTGCGCAAGCTGGCTCGCCAGGGGAAGAACGCGCGCGAGGAACGTGATCGCGAGAAGGTTCGCATTCCGACCTTCAGGGAAGCGATGCAGAGCGCCCACAACGAACTCTCGAAGGGCTGGAGCGAGAAGAACGCCGCCGCATTCAAATCTTCGCTGAGCGACCACGTGCTTCCCAAGCTCGGCAGCAAGCGGGTCGACCAGATAACCACGGCCGACGTGATCGCGACGCTGTCGCCTATCTGGACCGAGAAGCCGGCGATCGCGCAAAAGGTCCGGGTCCGCCTGATGCAGGTGCTGAGCTTCTCCAAAGCGCGTGGATGGCGCGCGGCTGCGTTGCCAGATTCGCGCGAACTGCGCGATGGCCTCGCAAAGCAGCCCAAGAGCGGAAACTTCGCCGCGATGCCCTACAAGCAGGTCCCCGACTTTCTTGCCGGGCAACTGGCGCTCGAACAAACCTCTGGGCGACTGGCGCTGCTCTTCACGATCCTGACGGCCGCGCGCAGCGGCGAGGTTCGCTCGGCGCGATGGGAGCATATCGATATCGAGGGCCGCAAATGGACGCGGCCCGCCGAACTCATGAAGACCGGCATCCAGCACGTCGTCACGCTCAACGATGCCGCGATCGCCATTCTGGAGCACGCCCGCAAGGCATTCGGCGAGGATGGGCTGATCTTCCCCGGTAGCCGCCGAGGCTCCTCGCTGAGCGACATGACGCTGACAAAGGTGATGCGCACGGCCGGCGAAGAGGCGACGGTGCATGGTTTCCGCTCCGCCTTTCGCGACTGGGCAGCCGAGGCAATGCCGACCGTCCCCGCGATGGTCGCGGAAATGGCGTTGGCGCACAACGTCGGCACGAAAACCGAGCAGGCGTACCTGCGGTCCGATCTTCAGGACCTGCGGCGCTCGCTCATGGATGCATGGGGCAGGTTCGCCGCCCCGTCTTTGTCAGGAGATGGAACCAACGTCGTGCCGATCGGCGCGGCTCAGAAATCGGCGTGAGCCGATAACAAGCGGGCCAGCGTTGGGGTGCCTCCCTTCGCTGGCCCTCACCACAAACCGACTAACCAAGGAGTCGAGAATATGGCTGAGACAGCCCTTAGCGCGCCCCAAGGCGCAAATGCACCCTTTACCTCTATGGCACCGCCCGCCGCTCTCATGCGCGTCCTGGGCCGTTTCGATCGCCAGCAGCTCGAAGGCTTTATTGCGGTGGCGATCGAGCTTGCCGACCTGCAGGATGGAGATCCGGACTGCGAGGGTCTGTGCGATGAGGACGAAATATCGCGCTGCACTGATTTTGGTCTCGCGGTTCGATCGGACGGCCCGGGCTGCGTTATTGGTGATCCCGATCGTGGCGTCGACGACGATGGCGAGGAAACGATGGCAGAGGACGCTTTCTGGCATGGTCCGATCATCAACGCTGGCCCCGGTTGCCCTGTCGCCGATCCGGGCGGATGCGAGCATGACGGACGCGAACAACAGGACGGTTACTGATCGCGTCCTGTCAGCCGGGCTTGTCTGCGAATGACGAGCCCGGCAATCTTTGCTCGCGAGGAATTACTCATGATTTCGAACCAACCGTTAGTGGCAAATTTCCGCGGAACGCCCATACTGATCGAAGTCAGCGCGCAAGGCGCTGCTCATCTGCTCGGGATTCTGGCCAAGCCGGGGACGCCTAATTCCGGAGCAAAAAAGCTCTTAGCTTGGAAATACCTCAACGACGGCGTGAAGCTACCGGGCCATCTGAGTTCTAACGAAGCTCGCCTTGGTGTCGAGGATGTTGGACGGCGCCTTCAACGGGCAGTTAAGGTCGGAGCAGCCTTCGAAATGAAGCTTTCCGAGATGATCGACCGTGCAGGGCTTGTAGAAGACGTGAAGCTGAAGGCTTTTGGCGCGCCAATTTCGGATACCTTGTCGATCCTGAAAGACTCCGCGGAGTGGGATTCGAAGTGGTCCAATTGGCGTCATGCCGCTCACCTCGCAGCGTTTCGCGCATGGTTATGTTCCAAAGCTGTAAGACAGATGTTCGTCGGCTCATCGCTTACAGAAAGATGGCCCAGTTTTTCTCTCTATCTACTGAACCAACCCTCGGATTGGATGCCGGAAACCGTCGATAACAGTTATGGCCGCCTTCAATTTGCAGGCGCCGTTGGAATGCAGTTTCCGAAGAGCACGCTCACGCCTGTTCTAATTTCCGAAAAATCCCCCCCCGCCTCGAAGTAGGTAAACGAGCAATGTTGCCCGCGTCGCAAGCTGACGCAGGAGACAACATGGAACAGATCACTGTAAGCATCTCGAAGGCTGCGGAACTCACGAGCCTTCACCGCGCCACCCTCTATCGGGCGATGGAATCTGGCAAGCTGCGTTCGTTCAAGGTCGGCAGCCGGCGTCTGATCGACGTCCAGAGCCTGCGCGAATTCGTGGGAGTGGCGGAAGCATGACCCCGGAACGAAAACGCCCCGCACGGGGCGGGGCGCTGATCATTCCTGGACCGGGCGATCAGCAATCCACATACTCCGAAACGCCCCGCACGGCAAGCCTTCCCGACCTTATCGCCCGCCATCTTGGCGAGCGCTTCGTGGCCGAACTGGCGGGAGGTCGGACATGACGGTGCTGCTTTTCGACGGGCTGATGGAGCGGGCCATCGAATACAGGGAATGCTCAACAAACCGGTGGCAGGCACGCTATATCGACGGCGGACTTCCAAACCTGCAGTCCGATCACTTTGCCACCCGGCATGAGATGTTCGAGTGGATCGATCGCACCTGTCATCGCAAGGCAGGGCTCCCCATCATTCCGTTCGATCCGAAGCGTCGCAAGCCTTCGGAGATCGAGCCCGAGCCTGTCCTTACCGACAGCGAGCGCTACGAGCAGGCCGTCGAGGAGCAGCGGCAGGGCGGTAAGACGCCGTCCGGGTGCACGGTGCTCACGTGGCGCCCGAGAGGGCTGGGAGGGCGGTCATGAGCCTCATCCTGTCCAGATTGTCCGGCGAGATCATCGCTCGAACCTGTCGCGGCCGAATATGCGAGGCAGGCTCTCCGCAGGCAGGGTGCTTTCGTCCGGAGCGCCGCTGCCGAAAATTCGAGCGGCCGAACCGTCCGTCGAAGAGGAGCGCGCAATGGTAGCGCTTAATCCCAAGCTCACGGGGAGCACGGACGTCCTTTCGAGGCCTACCCAGTCTTCCGATTGGCGTGAACGCCGCGTCATGACCTTCCGAGGGCAGCACGACACACACATCAAGACCGGGGAGGATTACTCGACGATCAGCCTGGGCGAGATATTCCGGGCAACACCGGCGCGGCGGGCAAAGTCGCATGCGCCGGCGATGATCCCGAGCACCTATCACGACTTCGACGGCCGCAATCACAAAAGGCAGCAGGAGGAGGGCACCTTCGTCGCGCTCGCGGGCGATATCGACGACGGCGATCATCCGCTTGAGACCGTTGTCAGGCTCGTGAAGGATTTCGCGGGCGCTTCTGCCTGGCTTGTCTATTCGAGCTCAAGCTCACGGCCCGGCAATCGCAAATGGCGGATCATTCTCCCCTTGGAAGAGGCGGTGGCGTTCCCGGAGTGGAACGACGCGCAGAACGCGTTCTTCGACGTCATGGAGAACCATGGCGTCAAGATGGACCGTGCGCTCGGGTACGCCGGGCAGCCTGTATTTCTTCCGAACGTTCCTGACGTCCATGACGGGACCGGGACCCGGCTGCGCAACGAGGATGGCTGGACACTCTACTACGAGAGGGAAACCAGCGGTGCGGACGCGCCCGGCTTGCCGCTCGATCGCGGGCCTGTTGCGGAGCGCATCCGGGTCATCGAGGAGCGCAGGGCGAGGGACGATGCCCTCAAGGAAAAGATCAGGCGCGAGGCCCAGCGCAAGCGTCAGGAGCGGATTGCTGCGGGCGATGAGAGCCTGATCGATGCCTTCAACGCGGCCAACGACGTCGAGACGCTTCTCCTGAGCCATGGCTATAAGCAGAGCCCGCGCAACCCGAAGGACTGGCGCTCGCCCAACCAGACGAGCGACAGCTATGCGACGCGCGTCGAGGGCGACAAGTGGATATCGCTCTCTGGCAGTGACGCTGACGCAGGGCTCGGCGCGCGTCATCCTTCCGGCTGCTACGGCGATGCGTTCGACCTGTTCGTCCACTACGAGCATGGGGGAAACCGCAATGCGGCGTTTCGAGCACTGCATCAGGAGCGCGGCGGTGAAACTCCACTTCACTGGCGAAATGACAATTTGGCTACCAACCGAGCGGAGCATAGTCCGGCCAATCCAGAGCCGAGCGCGACGGATGGTCCACAGCCGCTATTCCGCGAGGTTGGAGCACCGGCCCCATATCCCGTCGACGCCATGGGGCCGGTGCTGGCTCGTGCAGCTTTGGCACTTGAGGCTCTCGTAGATTTGCCGATCGCGAGCGCCGCGAATTCGGTTCTCGCTGTCGCATCGCTTGCCGCTCAAGGATGCGCGAACGCGATACTTCCTATCGATCAGGGTACCCCCGTACCACTGTCCCTCTACCTCCTTACGGTCCTGGACAGCGGGGATCGGAAGTCGACTGCGGACAAGAAAGCGCTCAAGCCAATCCATCAATTCGAACGCGAACTGAAGGAGATCGAGGCGGGCCAGCGGCAGAAGTACGATGCTGAAATGGCGGCCTACGACACGCACATCAAACACCTCAAGAATAAGCTGAAATCCGATCGGCATGCTCTTCAGGCAGCTCTCATGGAAATGGGCCCACCGCCTCACCCCCCTCTTTCCTCTGTGATTGCTCCGGCCGGCGATCAGACAATTGAGGGCCTATTCCGGATTTATCAGTATGGGCGCCCTTCGCTGGCAATGCTGTGCGACGATGCCGGAACGTTCCTCGGGGGATACAGCCTCAAGGCCGAGCAGAAAATCAGTACAACAGGCATCCTTTGCCGAGCCTGGGATGGTTCAAAGCTCGAAAGGATTCGTGGAGGCGATGGCAATACGATGCTGTACGATCGGCGCCTTGCCATGCACCTGATGGTACAAAGCGGGCTTGCACAGGACTTTCTCGGAGACGAGCGTTTTTCCGATCAAGGGCTGCTCGCTCGCTTCCTTATTGCGGCACCGAAAAGCTATGCAGGCAAGCGCATCCGCGACGATGTGCTTTATCAGCAGCAGGTCAGCCACAAGGAAGCTCATCTAGCGGCATACCACGACGCCATCGATCGGCTCGTCAGGCGGCCGATCAGATGGAGGGACAGCCGTGACCCCTCGCTGGGTGTCGAATTGGACAGCCTTCATCTCACCGCAGAAGCTCGCGCGCTCTGGGTCGATTTCGCCAACGAGTTGGAGCAAAAGATGGGTCCCGGCGGCGAGCTAGCGAGCCTGAAGGCTTTCGCTTCGAAGCTCCCGGAGAACGCGGGACGTATTGCAGGCATTCTCACCCTGGTAAACGATCCTGATGCTGTTGTGATCGAGCGGGATACGCTCGCTTCCGCGATAACGATCGCAAACCATTATCTATCGGAAACTGTCCGGCTCACGAACGCCGGTGGTATCGATCCCGAGCTTCGTAGAGCGGCCGAACTGCTGAAGTGGCTTAATGAACGCGGAGACCCCGTCATCGGCCTGTCCACTATCTACCAATACGGGCCAGCGTCTATCCGCGATGCGAAGAAGGCTCGGGAAGCGATGGGCGTTCTGGCTGAACACCGATGGGTGAAATCTCTAAAGGGCGGTGCTGAAATCGACGGCAAGCGGGTCCGCGAGGCTTGGCGCGTCACTTCACGAGCTTAGCAACTTTAGCAGCTTTAGCGCTATTGCCCTTCGAAATGGCAATTCTTCGATCCTAAAAACCTACTGACTAACCTCCTTTGATATATAAGGATTTTTTTAGAAGGGTGGCGTCAGTGCTAGATTGCCACTTTTTATGGGAGCCCTGCTAAAGTTGCTAATGTGCTAAGCCCCGAGGCGGAGATCCTCGTCGTAAGAGGAGTTGAGGAAGCCACCCAAACCCCTTCAATTGGACGAGTACGCGCGTACGCGCGCGCGAAGGCTTCCGAGGCGAGCGCCGGCTCGGCGAGCTGATGGCGGCTCAGAAAGAAGCTGGAGGACTCCAGCACGGCGGGGCAAGGGTTTTTGCAGAACCCTTGAATAAACCCATCACCCTGTCCGAAGTGGGCATCGACAAGAACCTTGCCGACAGAGCGCGCAAGTATGCGGCGATACCCGATGGCAGGAAGGTTATAATCCTGTACCCGGATGCCAACTGAAGGCCATAACACGCGCAGTTCCGGGCACCGCATGAGGGCCTTCTGCTCTAGCCCAACGTCGGCACCCACATTCACGGCGAATTCCGCAGCGTCCCGACCCCGGTAACCCCGTCTTAACCATTCCCGCTTAGTGCTCGGCAACGAAGGCAGCCAGGCCTCGTCATGTCCACAAGAGCCTGGCTGCCTCACCTACGACCTGGGCGGTACCCAGCCTCGTGGCGCGATGCAGAGCACAACCCTTTCGCCCTGTGTCGCGCCATGGTTCGCTGCGGACTGCGACGATCCTCTGCAAATCGGCAACTTTTCAACTCTCAAGTGGTTCTGCTGCTTAGGGAGAGTTTGCGATGAAAGTTCACATACGTGTCAGCCGGCACGACCAGGAGCTCGTTTCGATTGAGTATCCGATCGAGACGGACGGCACGCCGGCAAAAGCCGACATCTGGGTCGAGGCCGTTTGTGCTGCGGCGCAGGCCTGCAAGGCGAATTCGCTCGTCAGCGATATGCTTCTCGACGATGACACGGTGATCGAGTTTTCCATCACCCGGCAGAAACGAACCTGATTAGCGCCTGACCTCTGCCGGCTCTGGCACGCGCTCGATCGCCAGCGCATCGGCATGCTCGCGCGCCTGAGCCATGTCGTAGGTGGCCTGCATCCGCATGAGGGTATCGGCAGAGATACCAAAAGCCTTCTCGAACCGCAGCGCCATCTCCGCCGAAAGCGAGGCGTTGCCGTTGAACAGTTTGCTCATGGTCGGACGCGCGACGCCAAGCCTCCGCGCCGCTTCGGAGACAGACAGCCCGTAAGGCTTGACGATTTCCTCGCGCAACCAGACCCCGGCGTGGCAATGCAATGAAGGGTTTACCTGAAGCATGCCCGCTCCATAGCACGCCACCCTGACGACGGTAATTGCTCTTTCCCGCTGCCTGCACCTTCGGGCGCATGGGCGGCCCCGGCAATCTCACCTACCCACGGCACAAGGTCTATCCTCACCCGGATTATTCCATCCGCGCTGATCGCCTGAGGCCACCTCCCGAGGGTTTCAGGGAGGCGTACCTCGAAGAGGGCTGGGATTGCCATCCGGACTTTCAATGCGGTTGGAAAACATTCGCACGATGGATCGACCAGTGCGGCGGCGATGAACTGCGGGCAGCCCGCGCGGAAGTCGTCAGGACGAGGGGCAGGCGATTGCGGGGATGCGTCGGCACTGACCAGAAGACCGACAGCCGATGGTACGATCAGCGCTCGAAGCGCATCCCGGGATATTAACCAGCCCGCGTCCGTTCCCTGCTCTGCGCGAGATTGAAGACAGCCTGCAGTTCGAGAAGCTCTGCAGCCGGAACTCCGAACTGCTCCTCGATCCGGAGCGCAAGCGGGGCGGTGAGCCCGTACCGTCCTTCGAGGAACCCTGTGAGCGTCTCAGCAGTGACGGAAAGCTGCTTCGCCGCCTCGATCCGATCGATCCCTCGTGGTGCGAGCAGATGACTTTCGAACCATGCGCCGGGATGGGGGATTGCCTGCTGCGTGTGATTGAGAATTTCGAATCGTGATGGACCGTCCTCCGATTTAATCAACAATTTCCGTAAGTTAAGCAATGCGACCTTTATCATGGGCGCGCTTGTAGGAGGTCGCGCCACAATGTCGAGCAAAATGGTTAAAGCGACCGGATGCTGACGGCGGTAATGCGTTTCTCCCGCAGCGCCAGACTCGCTCTCAACCGGCACCCAGCCGGCCGCGCCGCCCGCCGCAGTTGCCCCGGGCCCAGGAGCCGAGAAAATGCCGATCTATCTAGACCCTTCGCGCAAGCAGGTTTCCGCCACCATTGCCCTCCAGAGCGATGGCAAGACGCTCCGTCCCGGTTACCGCGAGGTAGCGGCTGACGGCGAGCGCATCGCCTTCAGCATCCATGCCGCCGACAACGCGTTGGCATCGGCCAGCGTCTTCATGACCGACAGCGCAGGTGCCGACCCCGTCCAGGCTGCCGTCGACCGTCAGCATGCCGCACACGATACGAAGTTCGCGTTCCTCGGTGACCGCGCACCCGAGTTCGACCGCGCCCGCGCCGAATTCCTCGCACGCAGTCAGGACGTGAACCGCGAAGTCCGCGATGCCATCCGCGACGGCCGATACGAACCTTTGCCGGCTGGCAATCGTTCGGCGCGCGAACCCGGTCCTCAGCAGACGAGCGACGCCATGCCCGACCCCTCGGCGGTTCGCGACGCCGTTCGCAATGCCCGCTATGCGTGAGGGGACCGTGTCATGGCAAAGAGCATTGGCGAGCGCGTCAACAGCGCGCTGACCGAACCGCGTACCCGCGCGGCGGATATCGAAGCCCTCATTCCTGAAGTCACTGCCGAGCGCGACCGGCTGGCAGCACTTGCCGAGCAGGCCTCGGGCGATGCGGTCAACTTCGGGCTCGGCGAGAGCGATCGCGACGAGGCATCGGCGAAGGCGGACAAGGCCCGCCGCGAAGCCGAGATGCTGTGCCGCGCGATCGATCAGCTTGGCGACAGGCTGGGCGAGAAGCTGGCGAGCGAAACCCGCAAGACGAAGGAGCGCGAGCGCGCCGATGTCATTGCCGAGCGTGATGCGCTTGCTGCCCGGCTGCGCAGCGAGTGGCCGGAAATCGAGGCGAAGATCGTCGAGCTCCTGACGGCAGTCCGGGCAAACGACGAGCGCATGCGCGCAGCGGGCGTCTACGAGGCAAGCGCCGAAGCTGAAGCGCGGGGCTGCGATGGCATGTTCCGGGTGGGCGTTTCGAGCGTTCGCCGGCTGACGGAGATGAAGCTTCCCTCGTTCGACAGGCTGGCCGAACTTGCATGGCCGCCACCCGCGCGGATCGACAGCTACGCGCTCGACCTGGAGGACATCCGCGCAAAGCAGCTGGAGGCCGCCGAGAAGGCGCGCCTTGCCGAGCTTGCCTCGTGGAAGCCTCACAGGTTCACGACCGGCTTCGCGCATCAGTCGGGCCACTACATCGAGGTGAAGACGAAGCTCGATCCGTCCGAGCCGACGCCGACCGTCGTGCCGATCTACAACACCCGGCGCGTGCACGAGGATCCGGCCGAGACTTACGAATATCTCATCACCGCCGCGACCGCCGAGCGGCTGCGCGGTCTTGGCTTCACGGTCGAGCGTATCGACGCGCTTGGGCCGGAGAAGGTCCAATGAACGGCTTTTCGGCAGCGTCCCCCCAGTTGCCGGCAACCGTGGCGGGAGTGCTTGGTGAGGGCGCTCCCGCCCGACAATACCGGGACAGCCTATGCCACGCGAACAGTATACCGATGCCCACGTCGAGCGCCTGCTTGAGCAACTCGCCGAGGGCAAGTCGCTCATCACCATCTGCGCCCAGGATGACATGCCGAGCCGGTCGACTGTCTACAACTGGATGCTTGAGGACAGCGAGCTTGGCTGGCGCGTTCTCGAAGCGCGAGAAGTGGGCTTTCACCTGCGCGCCGAAATGGCCGTCGCCGCTGCCAAGAACGCCAAGGATCCGCTCCCGGGCCGATTGGCGTTCGACAGTGAGAAATGGTACCTCGGCAAGCTGTCTAAGGCGTTTGCCGAGAAGCCCGTTTCGATCGGGCCTGTCGTAAATGTCGACGTCGGCGAGGCCTTTGATGCCGTCGCAAAGGCACTTGAAAAAGCTGCCGCAGCAATTGCAGGCAGCGGTACGAGCACGAAGCCAGTGGTTATCGAGGGCGAGACCCGACCAGGTAACGCCTCCGGGCGACTGGCCGATATGGCTGGCGATGGCGGGAAGGGGCTGGGGAAAGACCCGGACGGGAGCTGAGGACGTTGCGTGGTTCGGCGCCCAGCATGCCGGTTCGCGCATCGCGATCATCGCTCCGACCTTTGCCGACGCGCGCGATACCTGCGTCGAAGGCGAGTCCGGGCTGCTTGCGGTGCTTCCCAAGGTTTGCGTCGACCACTGGAACCGCAGCCACGGCGAACTCGTGCTGTGGAACGAGACCCGCTACAAGCTTTTCAGCGCAACCGAGCCCGAGCGACTTCGCGGACCGCAGCATCACCGCGCATGGGGAGACGAGGTCGGTGCATGGCCCGACCCGTCCGCATGGGACCAGATGCTTTTCGGGCTTCGGCTCGGACGGCATCCGCAAGTCGTGGCGACCACGACGCCGCGCCCGACGCCGCTCATTCGCAAGATCGTTCGTACGCCCGGTGCGATGGTCACGCGCGGCTCTACCTTCGACAACTCTGCGAACCTGCCAGAGGGCACGCTCGCGCACCTGAAGGACCGCTACGAGGGCACGAGGCTCGGGCGACAGGAACTCTACGCAGAACTCCTGGAGGACGTGCCGGGCGCTCTCTGGACGGCCGAGATGATCGATGCGCAGCGCCTGCGCGCGGCTCCCGAACTTCGCCGCGTCGTCGTGGCGGTCGATCCCTCGGGCACGAAGGGCGACGGACAGGGCGATGACATTGGTATCGTCGTGGCCGGCAAGGGCACGGATGATCGGTTCTACGTGCTGGAGGATGCATCCTGCCAGTTGAGCCCGGATGGCTGGGCCCGCCGTGTCGCGGGAGCCTTCGAGCGCTGGCAGGGCGATCGGGTTGTCGCGGAAAGGAACTTCGGCGGCGCCATGGTCGAGGCCGTGCTGCGCACCGCTGCGAAGAACCTGCCGGTCCGCATGGTGACCGCCAGCCGGGGCAAGATCGCAAGGGCCGAGCCGGTCGCCGCGCTCTACGAACAAGGCAAGGTCTCGCACTGCGGAGAGTTCACCGCGCTCGAAGACCAGCTCTGCGCCATGACCGGTGGCGGATACGTGGGCGAGGGTTCGCCGGACCGGGCAGATGCGCTCGTCTGGGCTCTCTCGGACCTGAGTGGCAGCAAATACAGATACTCGCTTGCGGAGGTTCTATGACTGGCAACGTCATCGACCTGCGGGAACGCCTGCGCCTGGGCCGGCAGGAAGCCGACGCAGAGGCCTTCACAAGCGCGATTGAGGCGATCGCCGCATCCTACCCGCCCGAGGCCGCCTCGACGCCCCGCGAGGCGCGTGAAGCCCATTTCTCGCTGGCCCAGCAGCTCGCCTGGACGCTGCGCTTCGGAAGCAAGGCCGAGATCGAGGCAGCAATTCTCGCACTGGAGGATGCGCACCTGTGAAGCCGAAGAACCCTCTCGTTCGCCGGCAGGAGGCCGTGGCTGCCACGATGGAGCGCTTTCGGGGGAAGTGTTTCGCGTTCGGTTCGGTTGACTGCGCCAAGATGACGGCCTTTCACCTCAGGCAGCTGGGGCACAAGGTCAGGCTGTCGAAGGCAGGGCAGTATCGCTCGCTGAAGGGCGCTGTCGGGGCTCTGAAACGCCTTGGGTACGATACGCTGCCCGATGCAATGGACGGCCACGGCTTTGCGCGCATCGCCCCTGCATTCTGCCTCATCGGCGATATCGTCTCTGTCCGGAGCGAACACCCGATCGGTGCGCTCGCGATAGCGGCGGGCAACGGCAACTTCCTCGGCTTCCATGAAAGCCACGAGATGCCGACGATCATGCTCATCCCCGAAATCGAAACCGCATGGAGGGTCCTGTGAAGGTCCTGAAGACCGTCGCCATCGTCGCGTCCGTCGTGGCGCTCGCCGCAACCGGTATCGGCGCGCTGGCCAGCGCCGGGCTCGTCAGCGCTTCTGTCGGCGCCACCGCAGCAACGATTTCCACCATTGCGGGCATCACCGCGATTTCGCCGCTCATGGCATCCTTCGAGCTTCGGAAAGGGCCTTACCCATGACCGTCATCAACTCCTTCGTGCAGGGCGACCGTGCGTACCTGCTCACCGATACGGCATGGCTCGAAAGCGGTTCGGGCAAGCTCCTCATGAGCCACAGCAAGATCATCGAGGGCGGGGCCTTCCCCTGGGCCCTCGCGCTAACCGGCGACGCCCATCTCTACATTGTTCGCGCGCTCATCGAAGAGCGACGGCCGCGCAGTGCGCGGGAGTTCGTCGAGACATTGCCCGCGACGATCGCAGAGGTACGCGATGCGGTTCGCGATCCGACGTTCACGATGGGCGTTCGCCTTGCAGCATGGTGCGAGGATACGGGCAAGGCGCGCATCTTCCACCTCGATACCGACGCGGACCGTTGTGCCTTTCTCGGCATCGATCCGTGGGAGGTCTGCGAGATCTTCGCGTTCGCTCCGCTGTCGACCGACCATGCAAATCCCGTCGATCGCATCACTGCCGAAGTCGGCAAGGACATAACGCCCGAAGTGCTGACGGACCCTGGCAGGTTCGATCCGGAAGCGGACGGGCTGCGGCTGATCGAGGCCCAGCGTCGGCACCTGCGGTTCCCGGTGAAGGGCAGCGAGCCTGTCGCGGTCATTGGAGGCTCGGCGCAGCTGACGTGCGTGAGCCGCGAAGGCGTTGCCTCGAAGATCCTGCGCATCTGGGGAGGCGACGAGGTGGGCGAGGTGCTCAGGCCAGAACCCGAACCGGAGCGCGTCGCATGACCGATAGCCCGCGCGAGAAGATGCTGCGCAAGTTTCGCCGCTACGGTGGCGGACCCGGCAGTGCGTTGTTCCGTGCGGTCAACGCAGCGCTCATGGAGGCAGCGGACCTCGTGAAATCCGATGCGCATCACCTCATCAGCCGGGGCTCGGTGGAAGGAAGAAACCACGCACCCTCTAAGCCGGGTGAGCCACCGAACCGGGAGACCGGAACGCTCCAGGCACACATCGAAGTGACGCAACCCAAGCCGCTCGTGTCGCGTGTCGCATCCGAGGCAAGTTACGCTGCCGCGCTCGAATTCGGCACCTCGAAGATGGCAGCGCGTCCGTACATGCGCCCCGCACGCGACCGGAAGCGCGAGGAGGCAAGGCGCCGGCTCAACAAGCATCTCAAGATCCTGAAAGGCAAATGACATGACGAAGCCCATTACCGCAGTCGACCTTCCGTTCGCCGATGGCACCTATCGGTTCTGGCTGACCCTCGCACCGCTCGCCGAACTCGAGCGCACGCTCTCCGAGCTTGCAGCAAATGCACCCGAAAGGCCTGCCTCGATGCTCGGGCTCGAATGGCAGCTGCGCTCCGGCATCTCGCTCACCGAGGAGGGCAAGGCGGTCTACACGGGCGCTGCGGACTCTTCGGCGGTGAAAGCCATTCGAGAGACCATCCGCCTTGCCCTTGTCGGCGGCAATCTTGCCATCGTCGACGGCGAAGAGCGCGAAGTGAGCCCGCAGCGAGCGAAGGAACTCGTCGAGACCTACGTCTACCCCGAGCGCCCGCTTGGCGAAGCGGCGGCGATGGCCTGGCGCATCCTTGGCGCTGCCGTCTACGGAGATACGCCTTCGGCATCGAGCGAGGAGAAGGCCGATGCCTGATATCGATCCCGTCATCTTCGAGTTTCACGCGCGGGTGAACGGGTACCTTGCCGATATCAACCGGACGACACGAACCGTCGACCAGAAAATCGGCCTGCAGGAACGCCGCATCAAATCGCTCGAAACTCAGATGGCGAAATCGAGCACCGCGATCAGCGGCCATCTTCGCGGCCTTGCCGGCACACTGGCCACCTACTTCACGGGCCGCGAGCTTACAGGCCTGATCGACAACTTCACCCGGCTCCAGAACCAGCTGCGGGTGGCCGGCCTAGAAGGCGATGCACTTGCCAAGGTGCAGGAGCGCCTGTTCGAGGTCGCCAACCGCTATGGCGTGGCTGTCAATTCGCTTTCCGAACTCTACGGCAAAGCGGCCCAGGCCCAGAGAGACCTCAACGCGACTACCGGGGATCTTCTTCAGATCACCGAAGCGACCGCGCAGGCCCTGAAGATAACCGGCACCTCGACTGTCCAGGCATCAGGGGCCATTCTAGGCCTTACTCAGGCCCTTTCGTCCGGCATAGTGCGTGCCGAGGAATTTAATCAGATCAACGAAGGCGGTCTTAGGCCGCTGCTGCAAGTCGTCGCTGCAACCGACAAGTGGAACGGGTCGGTTGCTAAACTGCGTAACGCGATCGTGGAAGGCCAGGTCACCTCGGACGAATTCTTTCAGGCCATCCTCGCAGGCTCCGAGATGCTTGAGCAACAGGCAGCCAAGGCGACGCTCACGCTTGAAGGCGCGTTCACCGCACTGCAGAACCGGCTCGTGCAACTGATCGGCGGCGCTGCCGATGCCCATGGAGCGACGCAGGCTCTCGCGAGCGCGGTGCAGGCTCTGGCGGACAACCTTGAAGACATTCTGCCCATTCTCGCCATCATTGGCGCTGCGATCGGCGGCAGGATGGCTGCCGCACTTGTGAGGATGAGCGGTGCGGCAACAGCAGGTTCGGCAGCCGTATTCGCGTTGCGCGCCCGGATGGCAGGTGCCGCTACCTCGGCCGAGGCGCTCACCTTCGCCGGGCGGGGTGTTGCTGGCGTGTTCGGAGGCCCCGTTGGCCTTGCGGTGACCGCCCTGACGCTCGGGCTCGGATATCTGATTGCCACGACCGAGAACGCAGAAGACAGGCTCAACCGCTTGAGCGATGCAGCGTCGCGCGCCGAAAAGGAAGCCGACGATCTTGAGCAGAGGCTTCGCGATGCGGGCGTCGCCATTGCCGATACCGGCACGGCGGCCGATCGCACGAGCAGCAAGGTGGATGGCCTTGCCGGCGCCTTCGTCCGGGCGAAGAACAAGGCCTTCGAGCTCGTCGACGCGCTCAACAAGCTGGGTCTGGCACGCATTGCAAACAGGCTGGGAGAGATCCGGGAGGAGCGCGCGCAAATCCGCCGCGACGCCGTCACGAGAGCCTCCACGTTGGGCCAGACACGAACCGGGGATGCCTATGCCGTGCAGGGCAGGGCACGTCCCGATCGCTTTGCCGCATCCGATGCCGCATCGCTCGCTCAGCTGGCGAAGGAAGAGGCTGCGCTCAACCGGCAGGCCATCGCGATCGCGAAGGGAGTGGCTGCAGGCGTTGACGTCACCTCCCCCACCTCGATAAGCGGTACGCCTGCAGCGAGCACCGCAAGCGGAAGCGGTCGCAAGGGGAGCGCCCGTGGCTCGTCAGGCCCTACGGCGGCAGAACTCAACGCCCGGTATCGTGACGAGGTCGACAGGCTGCAGAGCGAGGAACTGCGGGCAAAGTTCGACCTTGCGACGAACGCCGAGGACAGGGCCGAACTTGCCCGGAAAATCCTGTCTCTCGAACGCGATGAACGCCTGCGGCAGATTGCTTCGGAGCGCGACTACACGGCCGAGCAGAGGGAGGCGATGGAAGCGGCCATCCACCGGCTCTACGGAGGCGACGGCATTGTCGACGGGCAGGGCAACATCATCGCCGAGGGAAGGCCGGGCCTTCTCATGCAACAGGTCATGCGCGACCTGATGGAGCGCGAGGCTGATCTAGCGAACGACATGCTCGCACGGCAGGCAGGCACCCTCGAAGCATGGGCCGACCTCGAAACGAACACGCAGGAGCGCAACCGGCTCGAACGCGACGCCCTTGCGATCCATCAGCAAATCGAGCGCAACCTGCTCGACCAGGAAATCGCATCGGGACAGGTCGCCGATGCCGAGCGCGCCCAGGCGGAGCTTGCCAGCCTTCAGGCAGCTGCACGCGTACGGCTTTCGCGCAACCAGATGACGCCAGGCCAGCGCTACGCCTTCGACTTGCGCACGTCCGCAGAGAACGTGAACGAGGCTGTCGAGGCAATACAGGTGCGCGGCCTCGACAGCCTGAATGATGGCCTCGTGGATGCTGTCATGGGCGTCAAAAGCCTTGGCGACGTGTTCAAGAACGTTGCCGACCAGATCATCGCCGACTTGCTGCGTATCGCCATCCAGCGCTCGATCATAGGCCCGCTTGCGGATGCCATCTTTGGCGGCATTGGCGCTGCCGGTGGGGGCGGTCCGATCGACCTGCTTGCCGGAACGCCTTATGCCGGCGGAAGGGCCTCAGGCGGGCCTGTAGCGCCCGGCAGGCTTTACCGAGTGAACGAAGGCGCGTCACCGGGCCGGGTGGAAGCGTTCGTGCCCAACGTCGGCGGCGATATCATTCCTCTGGGGAGGATGAATGCTGCGATGGCCGGCGCGCCTGTCAGCCAGAGCATCAACGTCACGGTGAATGCCCGCGACGCTGTCCTCACGCATACCGTCAGGGAATGGGTTGCGCAGGGCGTGCAGATAGCGACGCAGGCTGGTTCGCAGATTGGCGCCAAGCAGGCCGAAGCGCGCATGGCCAGCCGATCGCGGCGCAGGATACCGGGCTAGGGGTTGAGCAGTATGTCTAGTGACGAACCAACAGATCACGCGGCAGCGATACAGCTGCAAGCTGACAGCGCTGAGATCGCTGCAATCGTAATGGCGGCAGTTACATCAAAAGCCGAACGCAGCAGGGAGACGCTGAGCGGACGGCATATGACTGCTGGCATCGAAATGATGCTCGCGGCTGCTTGGAATTTCGCCGAGGCCGCAGACGATAACCAGGACGGACAGCGCGCAAAGAGGTACGCGAGATTGCTGCGTAATCACGCAGATTCGGTCGAAAAGCTAGGTTGAGCGGGAAAGGCCTGCGCTCGCGGAACCAGCGCCCTTCAGCTTTCCCTGAGAAGAGGCGCTAGCACCGAGGCTTCCACGGTACCTTTCCAGTGCAGCGATATCTCTGAATCGAAGCTGCAGCCGAGGGTGGAACTGGAGCAAGCCTGCGCGTCCTTTCGACGGGATCAGGGGCCTCATCAAATCCACCTGAACTTCGGAGCGCCGGTCATCGCCGTAATGAAGATATCGGTGCCGGGTCCAAGCGGTTCGAATGCCGGACTCGTCGTGCTGTCCAGCGTAAGGGTAAGGCTGGGCGCGGACGAGGGTTGGTTCTGCGCGATTGCGAAGGTCACCTCCTCGCCGCTACCGACATAGAAGACTACGCCGCTTGCGCCAATCGGGCGATCGGGGAGAATTGCGCCATTTGTGGTTCCATCGGGAACGGCCGTTAGATCGCAATTAGCGGCGAGCGTGACGACCGGATCGGCTTCTACAAGCCTACCGGCACCGCCTTCGAAGTCAGGGAGTTGGTCTGCCATAAGATCCTCGCTTTTGCTGCTGCGAGGATGGCAAGGTGGGGGCCGGAAATTACCGCCATAACAGGAGATCAGTGGCTTGCTGGCAGCTTATCTCACAATCGCTTGGATCTTTTCACTGGCATGGCAACTGGCGCGCGTTGCTGGCGAAGGGCGGATCGAGGACTACGTGCGGCTCGTCCGGAGCCATGCGGATGCGGCGGAGCGTATTGCCAACAAGTCGTTTGATGATCGGGGCAGGTAATCATATGGCTTTTATATGGAATGGGAGACGCCCTGGTTTGGCTTCGCGATGAGCGCTGCATTCGCCTTCATCCGATGGCGCTGGCCCATTCTGCCACGAGAGATCGCCTCAGGTGGGCTGATCGCAAGCGTTGCAGTGATCGTACTGTCTTGGCTCAGTCTACCTTGGATTTTAGTCGCTTCTCTTTCGCTTAATGCAGGTTTTGCGACGGGCTGGGTCGACGCTTTTCTGACGCGCCGGAAGGGTATTGGAGGAAGTTCAACCAGCACAATCCCCATTAGCAGTGAGCGACAGCGTAAAATCGACGCTGGTCGAAAATTGGTCACCGATTATAATCGGCAGTCTGGCGAATTAAGTTTCGCCCGGTTCTTGGCGACGGAGGAAGCGTGGCTGGCGGTCAGACAGCATTTGAATCCAGAAGTCGTGAAGAAAATTGAAAATCCTCGCCTCACAATGTCGTCCCGAGGCGATGTGCGCGATGGCAAGCTATATCTATTGAGAGACGAACTCGATCGCTTAGAGCGAGAATGGGACTTAACCTGAGTGCATTTTGCCAGACATGGCAAGGTCAGGTGAGAAGCTACCAATCCTTAACCTAGCTACTGTATCCGGAGTGCGGACGCCACATCCTGCAGCCGTGGCAATCCATGTTGGAGAAGGCCCGGCGCGCCCCTTGCGACCGGGCCTTTTTCGTTTTCCGTCAGTTTCCCTTCAAGCTGCTCAGCTCAACGGCAGCCTCGTTGAGCTTGTCGCGATCGTGTCCGAAGCGCCGCATGAGATCCTTGGCTTGGCGGAGGCGAGGCTTGGATCGAGGCGAGGGGCATAAAAAACCCCGCTGTGCGCGGGGCAAAGGGCCGCATGCTTGGGGTGAGTGCACTATTGTGCCTGCGAACGGTCTATCGGACCAGCGCCACGCGTCAACTCGCTTCATGAGCAGTCAGCAATTCACATTAAGGAACCGGAAGGGCATTCTTGATTTAGGACGTCCGCGCCGCTACGTCGGCTGGCGTTCATTGAAGACCCGGAACTTTTCGCCCGGTGCCCCCTGGTGCCGGGCAATTTGTAAACGCCAGCGCCGGAGGACTAACAGAAGTTGTCGACAAAGGCGCAACTCTGTGATTCCATTCGCAATATGGAACGTGGCCAGCCCCATCCTCATCCTGAACCGTCGCCTTTGCGGCCAATGACCCTTGCGCAGGAGCAGGCTGCCGCGTTCGAGGAGGATCGACGGAAAGGTTTGCGACCCTGGCGTCAACTCCGCGCATGGAAGGTTCCATTCTTCGCAAGCTGACCGAACTTCAAAATGCTGAGAGACTGGCTCGAACTAGGCGCGATCGCACTGATGATCGTTCTGGCGGCGATCTTGCTGCTCAATTGAGCGCGATTCGTGTCGATCTTCACGAGGTTTCAGGTGTGGGGACCGGAAACGACTGAAGTCAATTTCCTTAAATATTTCAACACGTTATGTGAGAAAAATGGCTCCCCGAGTAGGATTCGAACCTACGGCCATTCGATTAACAGTCGAATGCTCTACCGCTGAGCTATCGGGGAGCGACCCTGCGATGTCTCCATCGCCGGGCAGGGGTGCGCCTATAGCAGCATGAAGACGTTTGGCAAGCCGTTGATGTCTCAAAATTCGGGCAGCGGCCCGGGTGGCCTCAGACCTGGAACTGCTCGGCGAAAATGCGCTCGTCGAGTGAGCTGGCGCGGTCGAAAAGCAGCGTGAGCTTGCGATCGTGCGCGACGGCGACGCGCACTTCGCTGATGTCGCGCACTTCCTTCTGGTCGGCCACGGCCGCGACGGGCCGCTTGTCCGGTTGCAGAACCGTGAACGTCACCCGCGACTTCTCGGGCAGGATCGCGCCCCGCCACCGACGCGGCCGGAACGGACTGATCGGCGTGAGGGCAAGGAGCTTCGAATCGAGCGGCAGGATAGGGCCGTGCGCCGAGAGGTTGTAGGCCGTGGAACCTGCCGGCGTGGCCACCAGCACACCGTCGCAGGAAAGTTCGGGCATGCGCAGCTTGTCGTTGACGCGCACTTCAAGTTTCGCGGTCTGGCGTGTTTCGCGCAGCAGCGAGACCTCGTTGATGGCGTGGAAACTGTGTTCGGTGCCAGCGTTGGTGACGGCGGTCATTTTAAGTGGCGTGATCGAGATCGGCTTGGCCTTCTCGATCCGTTCGATCAGGTGCCTGCTGCTGCGCGGCTTGTTCATGAGGAAGCCCACGGTGCCGTGGTTTACCCCGAATGCCGGTATCACGCGGTCGTTGTCGAGCATGCCGTGAAGGACGTGCAGCATGTATCCGTCGCCGCCAAGCACGACGAGCGCCTCGGCCTCCTCGGGCGCGACCCAGTCGTGCGCATCGGCAAGCGCATGCCGCGCCTCCTGGGCGCGCGGTCCATCCGATGCGACAAGTGCCAAACGCATGAAAACCCTCTCGATCCCGCGCCACAGATATGGCGGCGGTTACGGTTTGGCAAAGGCTTTGCCGTATTTCCGCGCAAATGGAAGGCGATGGGCTCCACCACGGCCACGGGCCGCGCGATGCGCTGACGGGCCTGCCGGGCCTCGACGTGCTGCAGCAGCGCATCGGGGAATGGCAGGATGCGGGCACGGAGCCGTTGGCGCGCGCGCACGTCCACGCCATGCTCGTGAGGCTGCGCCGCTTCGATGCGGTCAACCTCGCCTACGGAGCGGCGGCGGGGGACGGTGCGCTGGCCAAGGTAGCGGTCCGCATGGTGCGCTTCGCCAATTCCGAACTTGAGGGACAATGGATCGTCTCTCGCAGCAGCGGAGGCAGTTTCCTTCTCGCGGCGAGAGAGCGCTGCAGCCGCGAGCGCTGGCAGCTCGTCGCGGAGCAGCTTGCCGACGCGATTGCGCGCCCGATCGCGGTTCCGGCGGGGCTGTTGCGCCTGTCGCCGCGCATCGCTCTGCTGCGCGGCCTCGAGGGCGAGACGGCCGATTCGATGCTCGACAGGCTTGGCCATGCGCTGGCCGGGGCGGAGCGGAAACCCGGCATGCGCCTTGCCTGGGCGGACGGAGACATCACGCCGCCCGGACACAGTGCCGCGGAACTGGAAGCAGACCTCCTGGGCGCCATCGACAACGACGAGATCGAAATCGTCTACCAGCCGCAGTTCCGGCTTCCCGACGAGATCCTGACCGGTGCCGAGGCGCTGGCGCGGTGGAATCATCCCCGCCTCGGGCGGATCGGGGCCGAGACTCTGTTCGCGCTGGCCGAGAGGACCGACCATGTCGCGCCGCTTTCACGCCACATCGCCCGCCGCGCGCTGGAAGGCGCGGCGCTCTGGCCCGCCGACCTGCGGCTTTCGCTGAACGTCACGCCAGCCGATCTTGCGAGCGGCAGTTACGCGGCGCAGCTGTGCGAGAAAATTGCGGAGACCGGCTTTCCGGCAGAGCGCCTGACGCTCGAGGTGACCGAGCAGGCGTTGCTTCACGACATCGATCGCGCGGCCCGCACCATGGCCGAGCTCTCGGCGAAGGGCGTGCGCATCGCTCTCGACGATTTCGGAGCGGGGTTCTGCAACTTCAGGTACCTGAAGGTCTTGCCGCTGCATTACCTCAAGCTCGACCGGACGATGATCGACGGGATCACCTCTGACCCGCGCGACCTTGCGATATTCCGCGCGATGGTCGCGATGGCCGGCGCACTCGATCTGGAGGTCATAGCGGAGGGCGTCGAAGACGAGGCGCAGCGCGCGCTGATTGCGCGCGAAGGCTGCCGCTTCTACCAGGGCTTCCTGCGCGCGCCGCCGATGGAGCCGGCGCACTTCCTCGATCTTGCCGAAGACTAGGCGGGTTCGACCTGCTTCTGCGCCTTGCGCGCGATGGCTCCGAGGCCCCTCGTAAGCTGGAAAAGGCCGTTGAGCCGGGCCTTGGGATCGCCCCAGGCGCGGTTGACCTGAAGCTTGTTGTCGGGGCGCAGCTTGATCGTGCCCTCGCGCCTGGAGGCATATTCGACGAGCCCCGCCGGATCCGGAAAGCTGTCGTTGTGAAAGCTGACCAGCGCGCCGCGCGGCCCGACGTCGATCTTCGAGACCTGCGCCTCGATCGCCTGCCGCTTGATCTCGATCAGCTTGATCAGGTTGATCGTCGGCTGCGGCAGGGCGCCGAAGCGATCGATCATCTCGGCGGAGAGCGCCTCGATCTCCTGCTGCTCGGTCGCATCGTTCAGGCGGCGATAGAGCGCCATGCGCACGGCAAGGTCGGGCACGTAGTCTTCCGGGATCATGATCGGTGCATCGACGGTTATCTGAGGCGAGAACTTCTCGGTCTGCTTCGTGAGGCCCAGCTCTCCGGCCTTGGCAGCGACGATCGCATCTTCGAGCATCGACTGGTAGAGTTCGAAGCCGACTTCGCGGATGTGACCCGACTGTTCGTCGCCCAGCAGGTTGCCCGCGCCGCGAATGTCGAGGTCGTGGCTGGCAAGCTGGAAGCCGGAACCCAGACTGTCGAGGTCGCCAAGGACCTTGAGGCGCTTCTCCGCGACTTCGCTCAGCGAGGTGTTCGCAGGCGTCGTGAGGTAAGCGTAGGCGCGAAGCTTGGATCGTCCGACGCGGCCGCGAAGCTGGTACAGCTGGGCAAGTCCGAACCGGTCGGCGCGATGGATGATGATCGTGTTCGCCGAGGGTATGTCGAGACCGCTCTCGACGATGGTGGTCGAAAGAAGCACTTCGTACTTGCCCTCGTAGAACGCACTCATCCTTTCCTCGACCTCGCCAGCGCCCATCTGGCCGTGGGCAGTGACGGCCTTGATTTCGGGCACGTTCTTCGCAAGCCATTCCTCGACTTCGGGCATGTCGGCGATGCGCGGGACGACGATGAAGCTCTGACCCCCGCGATGGTGCTCGCGCAGAAGGGCCTCGCGCATCACCATGTCGTCCCACTCCATGACGTAGGTGCGGACTGCGAGTCGGTCGACCGGCGGGGTCTGGATGGTCGACAGCTCGCGCAGCCCCGACATGGCCATCTGCAACGTTCGCGGGATCGGTGTGGCGGTGAGCGTCAGGACATGGACATTGGTGCGAAGCTGCTTGAGCTTTTCCTTGTGGGTAACGCCGAAACGCTGCTCCTCGTCGACGACGACGAGGCCGAGGCGCTTGAAGCTGACCGACTTGGAAAGGAGCGCATGCGTGCCGATCACCACATCGAGCGTCCCGTCGGCGAGCGCGGCGCGCGTCTCCTTCGCTTCCTTCTCGGGCACTAGGCGCGAAAGCCGCCCGACCTTGAGCGGAAAGCCTGAGAAGCGCTCGGAAAAGCCCTTGTAGTGCTGGCGGGCAAGGAGCGTGGTGGGCGCCACCACCGCCACCTGCCGCCCGCTCATCGCCGCGACGAAGGCCGCGCGCAGCGCGACTTCGGTTTTGCCGAAGCCGACATCGCCGCAAACGAGGCGGTCCATCGGCTTGCCGTCGGCCAAGTCCCTCAGGACGTCGTCGATGGCGCGATCCTGATCGTCGGTTTCTTCCCACGGGAAGCGGTCGACGAACTGCGGGTAGGAGGATTCTTCCGGCTCGATCACCGGGGCCTTCTTGAGCGCACGTTCGGCAGCGGTCTTCATCAGCTCGCCGGCAATCGCCTGGATCCGCTCCTTGAGCTTCGAGCGGCGCTTCTGCCAGGCTTCGCCGCCAAGCCGGTCGAGAGGCACGGCTTCCTCGGCGCTGCCATAGCGCGACAGGACCTCGAGATTCTCGACCGGGATATAGAGCTTGTCGCCGCCGGAGTACTCCAGCATCACGCAATCGTGAGGGCTCTGGCCCACCGGGATCGACTGCAGGCCCTCGTACTTGCCGATACCGTGGTCCATGTGCACGACGAGGTCGCCGGGCGTCAGCGCCGCCAGTTCGGCAAGGAAGGCGTCGGCGTCCTTCTTGCGCTTCTTCCGCCTGACGAGCCTGTCGCCGAGAATGTCCTGCTCGGTAACGAGTTCGATCTCGTCGTTGGCGAAGCCGGTCTCGAGAGGGAGGACGAGGGCGGACGGTCGCCCTTTCGCGGCGAGGCCCAGCGCCTGCTGCCAGTCTTCCGCCAGCGCGGGCTCGGGCGGGACCGCTTCGCCGAGGATCGCCGCGATACGTGCGCGGCTGCCGGTCGAATAGGCAGCGACGATCGCCTTGCGCTTGGCCTTCGCAACCGAGTGCAGGTGTTTGGCCGCCGCATCGTAGGCATTGTCGCCGCGCGCACGTTCCGGAGCGAAATCGCGCGAATTGCGGAATCCGAAATCGACTACCTTGCCGCTTTCGGGCTGAGCGAAGGGATCGGCACGGTGCACGGGCCAGGCTGACAGCTTCGCGTCTAATTCATCCTGCCCGAGGTACAGTGCACCGGTATCGAGCGGTCGATAGCTGCCGGGAGCCTTGCCGGAGGTGTCCCTGCGAGCAGCGCAATAGTCGGCGATGTCCTTGAGGCGCTCTTCCGCAGCGCCCATCGCGGCGTTGTCGATCACGACGAGGTCGTATTCGGAAAGGTGGTCGAACAGCGTGACCATCTTGTCTTCGAACAGCGGGAGCCAGTGCTCCATCCCGGCGAGGCGCCGCCCGTCGCTGACTGCCTGGTAGAGCGGGTCGCCGGTCGCGTTCGCTCCGAACAGTTCGCGATACCGGCTGCGGAATCGCTTGACGCTGTCATCGTCGAGCAGGGTCTCGCTTGCCGGAAGGAGCAGGTGCCGGTCGACAGCGCCGGTCGAGCGCTGGTCGTTGGGATCGTACAGCCGCAGCGTCTCAAGCTCGTCGCCGAAGAAATCGAGCCTCAGGCCCTTGCCAAGGCCCGATGGCACGATGTCGAACACCGAGCCGCGGACTGCAAAATCGCCTGCATCGATCGCGGTATCGCTCCGAGTGTAGCCCTGCCGCCGGAGCAGGGCAACGAGGCTGTCGCGCCCGATCTCCATGCCCGGCTCGATAAGGCGTACCGACTCGCGGATTCGGAATGGGGTCAGCACGCGCTGGAGCACAGCGTTGATCGTGGTGACGAGAAGCTGAGGTTTGTCGCTCTTTCGCTGGAGGCGGTGGAGTGCCGAAAGCCGGCGCGCGCTTACCGAGTGTGCGGGGCTGGCCCGGTCGTAGGGCAGGCAGTCCCATGCGGGAAACTCTATGACGTCGAGTTCGGGCGCGAAGAAGGCGGCGGCATCGGTGACGCTGCGCATCTCGGCATCGGCTGTCGCGACAAAGACCGCGCGCCCGGATTTCTTCGCGGTTTTCGCCGCGCGGGCCAGGTCAGCCATGACAAGCGGCTGCGCGCCGCGCACGATGGAGGCGAGCGTCAGGGGCGAACTGGCGGAAAGGATGCGGTCGAAGTCTGGCATGGAAGGGAAGGGCGCGAGATAGCCTTTCGGGCGGGAATTTCAATCGCGGCGCGCGCGATCGGGTCGAGTGCAAAGCGTTTCGCGACCTCCGGGGTTCCGCATTCGGAGCGAGCCCCTATAGGGCGGCGAGCACAAGGGAGACGGACATGGCCGAAAAGCAGCTATCGGGTAAGCGAGCGCTGGTGACGGGCGCATCGAGCGGCCTCGGCGAGCACTTCGCGCGGCTACTCGCGGAAAACGGCGCGGACGTGGTGGTGGCCGCGCGCCGGGTGGAGAGGCTCGAACGGCTTGTCGGGGGGATCGCCGAGGAGTTTGCGGTCGATGCAAGGGCGCTCGCCCTCGACGTGACTGACAGCGGTTCGGTCAGAGACGCCATCGGCGAGGCGGGCGACATCGACATACTCGTCAACAACGCCGGGGTCACCAATTCCAAGCCGGCGCTCGACCAGACCGAGGAGGATTTCGACTGGATCGTCGATACCAACCTGAAAGGGGCGTACCTCGTCGCGCTGGAAGCGGCGCGCGGCATGCGCGAGCGGGGCAAGGGCGGCGCGATGGTGAACGTCGCGTCGATCCTGGGATTGCGGCAGGCGACCACCGTTCTGCCCTACGCGATTTCCAAGGCCGGCGTCGTCCAGATGACCAGGCAACTCGCGCTCGAACTGGCAAGGTACGAAATTCGCGTGAACGCCCTCGCGCCGGGCTATATCCTCACGGACATCAACCGCGAATTCTTCAGCCAGGCAGCCGGAGAAAAGCTCATCAAGCGGATTCCGCAACGGCGGCTGGGCCAGATCGAGGACCTCGACGGACCGTTGCTGCTGCTCGTGTCGGACGCGTCGCGGTACATGACGGGCACGGTGATACCCGTCGACGGAGGTCACCTTGTCTCTGGGCTCTAGGCCTCAGCGCGGGATTTCGACGTAGTCGAGCTTCTGCATCGCCGACATCTGGGGGCCGTCGAACCGGACGGGCACTGCCTGCGTACGTAGCGCCCATGCCATGACATCGACGTCGTCCTCTTCGAGCAGCGCCTCGAACCAGTCCATCTCCGGCTCGCCCCAGGTGGCATGGTAGCGATCGAAAAAGCCGCCGATCATGTAGTCCGCCTCGCGCGTGCCGCGGTGCCAGGCACGGAATTTCAGGCGGCGGAGGCGCGTCTCTTTGTCCATGGCCGCGCGGTAGGGCGAGCGACGGATGGAGGCAAGGGCAAAGCCCGGCTATAGGCCCGTCATGCGCCCCGAACGCCTCAACAGCCTGTTCGCCGAAACCGCCAGTCTGAAGGGCGTGGGGCCGCAGCTTGCCAAGCCGCTCGAAAAGCTCGGCCTCACGCGAGTTAAGGACCTTGCCTATCACTTGCCCGACCGCTTCGTGGAGCGCCGCGCGGTAACCGACCTCGACGAAGCATCGGTCGGGGAGAACATCGTCGTCGCGCTGACCGTGCGCGAGCACCGCGCTTCGTCGGGGCGAGGGCCGTACCGTATCCTTGCCGAAGACGCGGTGGGCAACGTCTGTACGCTAACCTATTTCGGCAGGGCATCCTACACCGCGCGCAAGCAGCTTCCGACCGGCGAGAAGCGGTGGGTGGCAGGCAGGCTCGACCAGTTCGGCCAGATGCTGCAGATCGTGCACCCGGACCATGTCGCGGAGGACAGCGCATCGCTGGGCGGGCGGCTGTGCGAACCGGTCTACGCGCTTTCGGAGGGTCTGACGCAAGGGCGCGTCGCTTCGCTCGTCGCGCAGGCGCTCGACTTGCTGCCCGACCTGCCCGAATGGACCGAGCCGGGCCTGCTGGAGCGGATGGGGTGGCCGGGCTGGGCGACGGCACTTCGTTCGGCCCACAAGGGCAGAGACGCAGCCGCGCGCGACCGACTCGCCTACGACGAACTGTTCGCCAACGCCCTCGCGCTGATGCTGGTGCGCGATGCCAACCGCACGCGACGGGGTACGCCGCTCGCAGGAGACGGCGCCTTGCGCGCGAAACTCGACCTGCCGTTCGCGCTGACCGGCGCGCAGCAGCGCTCGATCCGGGAGATCGAGGGCGACCTCGCGCAGGAATCGCCGATGCTGCGCCTGCTGCAGGGCGATGTCGGATCGGGCAAGACCGTGGTCGCGCTCTCCGCCATGCTTGTTGCGGTCGAGGCAGGCAAGCAGGCGGCGCTGCTGGCGCCGACCGAAATCCTCGCGCGCCAGCACCACGAGACACTGATGCGCATGGCGCGCGGCACCGGCGTCGAGATCGCGCTCCTGACCGGCCGCGACAAGGGACGTCCGCGCGAATCGATCCTGATGGGCCTGCTCGACGGGAGCATCGACATCGTCGTCGGCACCCACGCGATCTTCCAGGACAGTGTCGCGTACAGGGACCTCGCGCTCGTGGTGATCGACGAGCAGCATCGTTTCGGCGTCGGCCAGCGCCTGATGCTGGCGCAGAAGGGGAGGCGCACACCGCACTGCCTTGCCATGACCGCGACGCCGATCCCGCGAACGCTGACGCTGGCACAATACGGAGAAATGGACGTCTCCCGGCTCGACGAGCTGCCGCCGGGGCGGCAGGCGATCGATACCCGTGTGGTTGCGGCCGAGCGGATCGAAGATGTAGTCGGTGGTCTGGCCCGCCACATCGATGGGGGAGGGCAGGCCTACTGGGTTTGCCCGATGGTCCGCGAAAGCGAAGGCGAAGACATCGCCGCCGCCGAGGCCCGCTACGCCCAGCTTGCCGAACGGTTCGGGCACGATGACGTGGTTCTCGTCCATGGTCAGCTCAAGCCAGACCTGAAGGACACCGCGATGGAGCGCTTCGCCAGCGGTGCCGCCAGGCTTCTGGTCGCGACAACGGTGATCGAGGTCGGAGTGGACGTTCCCAACGCGACGCTCATGGTGATCGAGCAGGCCGAGCGCTTCGGCCTGGCCCAGCTTCACCAGTTGCGCGGGCGCGTGGGGCGCGGCGCGGCCAGGTCCGTCTGCCTGCTGCTTCGCGGAGAGGCGCTGTCGGAGGTCTCGCGCGAGCGGCTGGCGCTGATGCGCGAGACGCAGGACGGCTTTCGCCTCGCCGAGGAGGACCTTCGCCTGCGCGGCGGCGGCGAGCTTCTCGGCACTCGCCAGTCGGGCGATACGCCGTTCCGCATCGCCTCGCTCGAACAGATCGAGAAGCTTCTGCCGATCGCGCACGACGACGCGCGCCTGCTGATGGAGCGCGACGGCGGCCTCACCGGCGAGCGAGGAGAGGCCGCCCGGCTTCTGCTATACCTGTTCGAGCGCGACTACGGCGTCCAGCTGTTGCGCGGGGGTTAGGGCAGCGATCTGTAGAATGCGAGTTGCATGTCCTCGGCCAGGCATTCGAGGATGGGCGGCACGAGGCGGTCGTGGAAGTCGATCGACATGTGATGGTCGAACGCCGCTTCGTCCTTGAAGGATGCCACGACCTGGAAAAGGTCAGGGTCTTCCTCGGACTGCAGGAGCTCGTAGACCAGTGCATTGGGCTCGTGCTCGAAGACGAGGCCCTTCAGTTCGGCCTGGAGCGCGATCATTTCGTCGCGCTTTTCGGGTTTGGTGCGAAGCTGCGCGATGAAGCTTTTTCCGGCCATCGGCTCAGTCCTTCGGATGCGGTTCGAGATCGTGGAGAAGCTCGCGCTCGTAGCTGCCGTCCATGCACGCGATCATGCCGTCGATAAGCGGCTTGTTGATCTCGTACTCCATGTGCTGCTTGTCCGCCGCCTCGTCCACGAAGCTTTCGAGCACGGCGAACATGCCGGGTTCGGACAGGCGGAAGAACTGGAAATGCAGCGTCCCCGGCTCCTTGGGCGCCTGCTCCTCCATCTTGCGGGCAAGCGCGATGAACTCTTCCTGCTTGTCGTCCTTGATCCTGAACCGGGACAGGAAACTGTAGGCCATGTTTTCGTTTCTCCTCAGGCGCCTGGGCGCGACTTGTGATATTCGATCCAGCTCGGCAACCGCTCGGGGAAATCGGCAGGTCCGGGCTCGTCGTAGGCGAGATTGCGGTCGGATCGCAGCAGGATACCGGGATATTCGGACACCGGGACATAGTAGAGGAACTGGATTTCACGCTCGGCGAATTTCCATCCTGCCGGTGTGTTCCGGTACTTGTCCGCATAGCGCAGCGCCGTAACCATCATCATGCCCTTGCGCTTAAGCTCGGCGTGCCCCGATACGCGCCCCGTCGCTTCGACCGATCCGTCGCCGACAAAGTCGATCTGCACGTCGTGCATGAAGTGGTGACCGGGGCCCAGAACGTCGAAGCGGCCATGATACTGCTCGATGATCGCGTCGGGCCCTTGCGCGAACATGACGCCGTCCGCGGACTTCAGGATGCCGTCGTCGGTGAACAGGTTGCGCACCGCCTCGATATTGCGATCGTCGATATCGAAGCAGTAGTGCGCGATTAGCTGGCGGATCTGCGATTCGGCCTCGAGCCTGGCGATGCGGGCTTCCATGTCGCTCATGCGTTCGTGCCTTCCAGATAGCTTGCGATCCTGTAGACGGGATCGCCCTTGCCCCATTCACCGATGGGCCGGAGCGTCTCGTTCATCCCCTGGTCGAGGATCTGGTTGGAAGCGTGGCTGGCGTTCCAGTCCATCACGACCATGCGGCGCAGGATGCGCCATTCGCCGTCGCGCTTCTCGAACCGGTCGAGGTATCGGCCCGCCATCACGAACATCTCGTGATCGGGATCGAGGCCCTTGCCCGCAAGCTGCCCGAAATAGCGCGATCCCAGCATGTCTTCTGCCATGCCGTTGCGCACCCGGCAGGCCGAATAGAGGTAGCTCTCGCTTGCCGCGTGGTCGCCATCGACATCGATCTGCACGTTGAGCAGGCAGTGCGTGCCCATCGTGAAGTACTTCGTGATCTCCGAGATGATGAACGGCACGAATTCCCCGGCATTGCCGGAGTAGATGCCGTGTATGTCCTCTCCGTCGGACCAGTACACGGTCTCCATGAGTTCCAGGTCCGCCCGGTCGAGCGCGCGGCAGTACCGGGTCAGCACGTCGTAGACGTCGCGTACGGCAACGAGTTCTGCAAGGCGTTCGCGTGCCGCGCTCACGGCTTGTTGTTCCAGACGGGGTCGCCCGCGCCGCGTTCGCCAAGCGGGCGCAGGGTCGCGAACATGCCCTGGTCGAGGATTTCGTTCGAGGGCCGGCTCTCGTTCCAGTCCATAACGACCTCGCGCCGGAAGATGCGCCACTCGCCGTTGCGCCGCTCGAACCTGTCGAGATAGCGCCCGCCGAAGAAGAAATGGTGGTGCTTCGGATCGAGTCCGCCGCCCTTGAAGCGCTCCATGTAACGCGAACCGAAGATTTCCTCGCCCTTGTCCTCGCGAACCTTGTGGTAGGCGAAAAGGTAGGTTTCCGTCGCTGCGCGGTCGCCGTCGACTTCCATGTGCACGTTCATGATGCCGTGCATCGTCACCTCGAACCACTCCTGGATTTCGCGGACGATGAATTCGGCGAATTCGGCTGCATTGCCGTCGAAGACGCCGTGCGAGTCCGATCCGTCTGACCAGTAGACGCTTTTCATGAGCTCGACGTCCGCGCGATCGAGCGCGCGACAGTAGGTCGTCAGGACGTGGTAGATGTCGCGCCGCGCGAGCAGGTCTTCGATGTCGGCGTCGGAAACCGCGCTTGCGGTTGCGGTGGTAGCCATTGTCACTCTCCCAGTTCGCTCCTTCGCGGAGTCATTCCTCGAAGGGAGGATAAGCCGACAGGAGAAAAAAACAAACATGTTTGCCTTTGCCCGGCGGGTCCGCGTGCGCCTTTCTTGCCACACCCATGCGGATTTCTGCGGAAAAAAACATTCATGATTGATTGCCAATGTCCGACATGCTGTTATCAAACCTGCATCACCCGCAGGTAATGGCGGGGATCCAAAGGAGAGGAGCAGGGGATGAAAGCTACCAGTCTTTATCGTTCGACGTGCATGATCGCTCTGGTCGCGGCAGGAATGTCCGCACCGGCGTATGCGCAGGACAGCATCGATCAGGCCGGGCCCGAGACGGTTCCGGCAGGCCCCGTCGACGACGGTCCGGCGCCCGAACCCACGATGCGCGGCGGCCTCAACGAGATCGTCGTCACGGCTACGCGTCGCGCCACCGACCTGCAGACCACGCCAGTCGCAGTCTCGGCGGTCGACACGCAGCTTATCCAGCAGTCGGCGCCGCGCGATGTCGGCGACCTTGCCGCGTTCGTTCCGAACTTCTCGGCCGCCACGATCGCCAACTTCAATGCCGCCTCGTTCGCCATGCGGGGCGTCGGCCAGACCTCGATCATCATCTACTACGAACCGCCTGTGGCCGTCCTCGTCGACGACTTCGTGATGCCGTCGGTGCAGACCCAGCTTCTCGATACCTTCGACATCGAACAGGTCGAGGTTCTTCGCGGTCCGCAGGGTACCCTGTTCGGCAAGAACACGACGGGCGGCGCGGTCACCATCCGCACCAAGCGACCGGAAATGAACTACGTCGGTGCCGAGGCGCAGGTCGAGGTCGGCAGCTTCGGCACGTTCAACATGAAGGGCTCGGCCAACCTGCCGATCGGCGACATCGCCGCGCTCCGCCTCGTGGCCGGGTACGAATCCTCGGATGGCTATTACAAGAACGGCGCCTGCTACGGCCCCGTCCAGGGTTTCGTTCCGAGCAAGTTCGACGGTGTCGAGGGCTGTCTCGACGGAGAGACGCTTGGCGGGACCAGCGTGATTTCCGCGCGGGCCAAGCTGCTCGTCCAGCCCAGCGACCGGTTCGAGGCGCTGATCCAGTACGAATTCTTCCGCGACGATTCCGACGTGGTTCCCTCGGTCAACGTGAACGATGAATATACCGGTACGGTGCCGTTCCTTTCGGATCTTCTCGGCACGATCAGGCCGAATCCGAACAGCAACGATCCGCTCGACAATGCTGCCTACACCGGCCGCAATGCCGGCGGGCTGTTCCTACAGAAGGGCCAGCGAATCTACGTCGACGGCATTTATGCCAACCTCGAGTTCGATGCGGACTTCGGTACGTTCACCTCGGTCTCCGGGTACCGGTTCCAGCGTTCGCGCATTCCGAACTCGTATGCCGGCGCGACCGCGGTTGCACCTGACGGTACGTATCTTTCGTTCTTCGATGCCAGCCGCGACGATGATCGCAAGACCTGGCAGCAGGAACTCCGCTTCGCCAGCGACTTCGCAGGACCGTTCAACTTCGTTGCCGGCGGCTTCTACCAGAAGGACAAGACTTCGTTCTGTGTGCCGCAGCTTCTGGGTTTCCTCGACCTGACCAACGGTCCGCTGCCTTTCGGCAACTGGAACGATACGATCTACACGTTGTGCAATGCGCAGAACGCCACGTCGAAGGCCGTGTTCGTCGAAGGAACCTTCGAGGTTACCGATCGCCTCTCTATTACGGCAGGCGGACGCTACACCTGGGAAGACAAGACCTGGTTCGGTCGCCAGCAGGTCTTCTACGAAGCGCTCAATGGTGGGTTCGATCCCTCGCTTCCCGGCCAGATCAACACGCCGCTCGACGCCAACGTTTTCGACTATCCGGCGGGCGTGATCAGCGTTGATGGCAGCTGGAGCGAGCCGACCTACCGGGCCAGCATCAGCTACGAAGCGACCGACGACCTCTATATCTACGGAACGTATTCGCACGGCTTCAAGGGCGGCGGCTTCAACGACCAGGCCGGTAACTTCGGCGCGTTCGGCGATGACCTCGATGCCTTCCGCGTGGCGGCGCAACCGACCAATCCCGAAACAGCCGACAGTTTCGAGGCCGGCTTCAAGTCCGAGTTCCTCGACAACCGCGCTCGCCTCAACGTCACGGCCTTCTACGTGAAGTACAAGGACCTGCAGAAGCAGCTGAACGTCCCGATCATCGTGAACGGCCAGCCGAACCAGCTGACCACCTTTGTCAACGCGGCGAGCGCCGAGGTGAAGGGCCTCGAGGTCGAGGCTTCGGCCAATCCGTTCGAGGGCTTCACCCTACGCGGCGTGCTTGGCTACCAGGACGGCAAGTACAACCGTTACGAATCGACTGGCGCAGGCTATGATCTCGCGACCGCCCCGCTCGACCGCGCGCCGAAGTGGCAATGGACGGTCAACGGCACCTACGAGGTTCCGGTTACGTCGGAATTCGACCTGACGCTGAACGGTTCGGTCGCTTATGTCGGTCGCAACCTCAATACGCAGGCGATCACCGATCCGGACGGCAATACCTACCTCAACGCCCGTACTCTGGTGAATGCGTCGATCACGCTGAACCAGGTGGACGACAAGTACTACGTCCGCCTGATCGGCCAGAACCTGACCGACGAGCGGTACAAGGTCGCCATCCAGAACGTTGCCGGCCTGTGGCAGAATGCCCAGTACGGCCCGCCGCGCTACTTCGGCGTGGAAGTCGGCTTCAAGTTCGGCGAAAACATGTAACAGGCTTGGCCCCCGCGCAGGTTTGCCTGCCGGGGGCCGGACCCGTTCTTGGGGGGAGGCGGGTCGCAAACGAATAGAATTCCGGAGAATCCCCCATGCCCGAAGCAAACCTCGAAGAATACCTTCGCGAGAGGGTCGTCGATCCGAAGGCGGCTCCCGACGATTTCGGCGCGAGCCAGCCGTTCGTCGACAATGGCTGCGGCCCGATCTCGCCAGACCGCTACTACTCGCGCGAATGGATGGAAAAGGAGCGCGCGCTGCTCTGGCCCAAGGTATGGAACTGGGCCTGCCGCGACGAGGACATTCCGGAGCCGGGCGATTACGTGCAGTTCGAGATCGGCCGGGAAAGCTTTGTCGTCGCACGCGGCGACGACGGCAAAATCCGCGCATTCTACAACGTCTGCCCGCACCGCGGTAACCGCCTTGTCGACGATGCCGACGGATCGCGACCGATAGGCTTTGTCTGCCGCTTCCACAACTGGCGCTTCGATCTCGACGGGAAGAACGCCGAAGTCACCGACCGCGAGACCTTCCGGCCCGAGGCCCTGTGCCGGAACCTCGACCTGCGCGAGGTGCGATGCGATACCTGGGAAGGTTTCGTGTTCATCAACATGGACGACGAGGCAAGGCCGCTGATCGAGCAGATCGGCCCGCTTGCCGAGCATGCAGCACCCTACCGCATTGCCGACATGCGGATCATGCGCCGCGTGCAGGCGGTGTGGGAATCGAACTGGAAGATCGGCGTCGACGGGTTCAACGAGGCCTATCACGTCCATTCGATCCATCCGCAGATCCTGCCGGTCTTCAACGATTACCACGCGCAGATCGACCTCTTCCCCAACGGCATGAGCCGCATGACCACGAAGTTCGCGCATCAGAGCCCGCGCATGGAGCATGAGGGCCTCAATCCCGTGCTCAGGGCGATGATGGAGGAAGTCGGCCTCGATCCCGACTCGTTCGAGGGCCGCATGGAAGACGTCCGCCCCGCGATCCAGAAGGCAAAGCGCGAGCGCGCCGACCGGCTCGGCATCGACTATTCGCGCTTTACGGACAACCAGCTTACCGACGACTGGAACTACGACATTTTCCCGAACATCCAGATGGGTATCCATCCGGAAGGGATCAGCATGCTCTACTTCCGGCCGCATCCGTCGGATCCGCGCAAGTTCATCTTCGACGTCATCGTCATGATGCACCCGCAGGACAATCCGGACATCCTTCCGCCTGCCTACATGGGCTTGCCCGAAGGCTGGGATATCTCGGGCAAGGAACCGGCGCAGATCGAGGTGATCGACTGGGAAGAGGGCGGCCTCGGCGAACTGTTCGACCAGGATGCTTCGCTGTTCCGCGACGTCCAGCGCGGGGTGGAGAGCCAGAGCTACGAGGGCGCAATCCTCTCCGAACAGGAGCAGCGCATCGGGCATTTCCACGCCGAGCTCGAACGCTACCTCGGAATGCGCTGAGGTTCGTTCACCGCCCGATCACGCACACTGGATCAAAAGAGACTTATGAAGACCCGTTCGCTTGCCACCCGTCCGAGCAGGACCCGCCTTGCCCTGGGCATCGCAACCGCCGTCGCCCTTGCAGGCACCTTCGCCACCGGCGCTACCGGCCAGCAAGGCACGCCCGAATGGCTTGCCGAGCTGAGCGACGACAGCGCGGGCGGCGACTGGCCTGCCTTCGGGCGCACTTATGGCGAGCAGCACCACAGCCCGCTCGACCAGATCAACACCGACAACGTTGACGAGCTGGGCCTGGTCTGGGCGCTGGACCTGCCCGTGGGCAACCCCGCGACCGGGCCGATCGAAGTGAACGGCACGATCTATACCGCCACCGGCTACAGCGTGATCCGCGCCATCGACGTAGAAACCGGCGAGGTGAAGTGGACTCACGATCCCAAGGCCCCGCAGGCGTCGGGCATGAAGCTGCGGCAGGGCTGGGGCAGCCGTGGCATCGCCTACTGGAACGGCAAGGTCATCACCGCGACGCAGGACGGACGACTGATCGCGCTCGATGAGGAAACGGGCGCGCCGGTGTGGACGGCCAAGACGCTGGAAGACGACGCGCTCCGCTTCATCTCCGGCGCGCCGCGCGTGTTCGACGGCAAGGTCATCATCGGGCACGGCGGGGCCGACAGCGGCCCGATACGCGGTTACGTGACCGCGTGGGATGCCGACACCGGCGAATATCTCTGGAAGTTCCATACCGTCCCCGGCAACCCCGCCGACGGCTTTGAAAGCGAGGCCATGGAAATGGCCGCGAAGACCTGGTCAGGCGAATGGTGGAAGCTGGGCGGCGGCGGTGCGGTCTGGAATTCGATCACCTACGACGAGGCGAACGACCAGATCCTTCTCGGCACCGGCAACGGCGCGCCGTGGAACCACAAGATCCGCTCGCAGGGGGAAGGGGACAACCTGTTCCTGTGTTCGATCGTCGCTCTCGATGCGAAGACCGGCGAGTACAAGTGGCACTACCAGATCAATCCCGGCGAAAGCTGGGACTTCAATGCCTCGATGGACATGGAACTGGCCGACCTCGTCATCGACGGCGAGGAACGCCAGGTCGTCATGACCGCGCCCAAGAACGGCTTCTTCTACGTCATCGATCGCACCGACGGTAAGCTGATCTCGGCCGAGCCGTTCGTCGAGGTGACCTGGGCGGAGCGGATCGATCTCGAAACCGGTCGTCCCGTAGAGGCCGAAGGCGTGCGATACGAAGGCGGACCGGTCACCTTCCGGCCGACACCGCTCGGAGCGCACAGCTGGATGCCGATGGCATTCAGCCCCGACACCGGCCTTGTCTACATCCCGGCAATCGACCTTGAAGTGACGTTCGACGATGCCGGGATCACGCCCGAGAATTTCGAGTTCACCGAGGGCATGGGACTTTCCCCCGGCGTCGGATACGCGATCGGCGACGGCGGCAAGGACGTGACGGGGTGGCTGATCGCCTGGGACCCGGTGAAGCAGGAGCCGCGCTGGCGACTGCCGATGCCCGTCCACCTCACGGGCGGCGTCCTGAGTACCAGCGGCAACCTGGTTTTCCACGGCCAGCCCGACGGCAGCTTCACTGCCTACGATGCCGGGACCGGCAAAAAGGCATGGCAGTACGATGCGAAGGCGCCCGTCGTCGCGCCTCCGATCTCTTACAGCCACAAGGGCAAGCAGTACGTGACCGTCATCGCCGGGATCGGCACGAGCGCGGGCCTTTTCGGACCGATGTTCAAGCAGTACGGCATCGATTATCGCATGCAGAAGCGCCGCGTGCTCACGTTCGCGCTTGGCGGCGACAAGACCCTGCCCGAAAACGAGCCCTACACTCCCGTGGCCTTTCCCGATGCCGATTACATGCCGAACCCCGAACTTGCCGAACTTGGCGAGGGCATATTCAACATGCGGTGCGCGGTCTGCCACGGTACCGGTGCGATCGCCGGGGGCACGGCACCCGATCTTCGGACCTCGATGATTGCAGCCAACGAGCAGGCGTTCCGCGCTGTGGTGCGCGATGGCATTCTCGTGCCGAACGGCATGCCCGCTTACGGAGAACTCACCGACAGGGAACTGGCCGGTCTGCGACAGTATGTGCGGGCGCGTGCCGAGATGCTGCGTTCGGGCAGGAACGACAGCGAATCGGCTTCGACCGTGAAGCCCAACATGGGTAAGTGAGCAGGCACCGCGCCCGGCCGGGGCGCGGCGTCCACCAATTCAGAGCGAGCGAACCGGGTCCTTGCCGTCCCAGCCTTTTGCCGCGTCCTTGATCATAGCGAAGGTGTCCAGCATCGGCTGATGCGGCTCGACGACCTCGATGATCGGCGAAAGCCCTTTCTCGTACGTGTCGAGATAGACGAACCGCGACATCGGCAAAGCGCCTTCCAGAAGGAACGGGGTCCCGCGCGACCGGGCATCGGCGAGGACGTCGTCGAACCGGTCTGTGAAGGTGCCGAAATGGTGGATGCCGCTCTGCCCCGATTCGAGAAACTCGGTGTAGGTCGTGTGCGCCTCGCCGGGCTGGATGAGCTCGATCATCATGTCGCCGCTGAACGATATCGCGACGCCGCCGAAGACGGGAGTGTCGCCCGCAACATCGTCGTCGCGAATCTTGAGGTACGAAAACGGCAGGGGAAGCGGAAAGGTGAAGAACGGACCGACGCACAGCTTTTCCGTCCAGTGCGCAATCGCCTTGTCCAGATCCGGGACCACGTAGGCTACCTGGAACACGTCGCCGTAGATATTGCTCATCGTGTATACTCTCCCGTGTCGCAATCAGGGCGCATTTTGTCCGATTGCCCTTGCCAAACAATCATGCATGTTTTTTAATGGGTGTCTATTCCCGGAGGTTCCACTGCTCGCGGGTAAAGCCAACACTGCCGCAAGAGCAGGGCGACAGATCGAAACCCGTCAACGACGGAGAGGACAGATGATGAAGCTCGATTTCGAAGACTGGAACATTCACGTCGGCACGCCGCACCCGTTCAACAAGCGTGCGCCGAAGATCGATAACGGCACTGACCGTCCTTCGCCGGCGCGCTATCACGACGACGAGTTCGCGCATGAGGAGTGGGAGAAGGTCTTCGCCAGGAGCTGGCTGCTGGCCGGTCCGGCATCCGACATTCCCGAGCCGGGCGACTTCTTCAAGTTCGACATCGGCCCCGAAAGCTTCATCGTCGTTCGCGGCGAGGACGGTGCGATCAAGGCGCACTACAATGTCTGCCCGCACCGCGGCAGCCAACTTGTCGAGAGCGACTTCGGCACTGTCGAGCAATTTACCTGCCCGTTCCACAGCTGGCAGTTCGACCTCGAGGGGCACAATACCAAGGTTACCGATGAAGAGACTTTCCGTCCGGAAGTGCTTTGCCATGACCGCAACCTCACTTCGGTTCGCTGTGAAGTGGCGGTCGGCCTCGTGTTCATCTCGATGGACGAGAACATCAAGCCGCTGAAGGAATTCCTCGCGCCGATCCTGCCGCAGCTCGAGCTGTACGACATCGACAAGATGTACGTCGTGCAGCATCGCAAGTCCGACTGGGGGGCGAACTGGAAAGGCGGCGTCGACGCCTTCGCCGAGATTTATCACCTGCACGCCGTTCACCCGCAGACTCAGTGCCTGATGGACGACCGCACGCAGATCGATCTGTGGGAAGGCGGCCTCAGCCGGCAGTTCGTGCCGTTCGCGCAGCCTGCCGAGCGCTACCCCGACCAAGAGACGGTCAACCCGGGCATCCAGCTCATGCTGCGCGATGCCGGGATCGATCCTGAGACTTACCAGGGAACTGCCGCCGAAACTCGCGCTGCCGTGCAGCAGGCCAAGCGCAAGCGCTCAGACGATCTCGACCTCGGCTACGAGAAGTTCAGCGACAGCCAGCTCAGCGACTCGGTAGTGTACTCGATCTTCCCGAACACGCAGATCGGGTGTCACCCCGAAGCGATCTTCCTCCATCGTTTCCTCCCGCACGAGAGCGATCCCAACCAGTTCACATACGACACCTGCATCCTCTATCGCGATGTCGATGCACCGGGATACAGCGCGCCCGCGTGGATGGGCCTTGGCCCCGAAACCGACCTTTCGGGGGAGACTCGGCCGGAGATCGTCCATACGGGCCTGGGCGAGCCGCCGGGTCTCGGCGAAGTGCTCGACCAGGATTCCGACCTGCTCCCCATCGTCCAGAAGGGCGCGCGCTCGCGCGGGTTCCGGGGGCCGCTGTGGAGCGAACAGGAGGGTCGCCTGCGCCACTTCCACGGCGAGCTCGATCGCATGATGAACCGGGGTGAATGGTGAACTACGATCCCAGAAGCTGGGCGGTTCACAAGGATTCGGAGCATCCCTTCGACCGCCATGCCGAACCGATAGACAACGGGTCCGAGCGGCCCGATCCCTCGCGGTACACCTCGAAGGAATTCTTCGATCGCGAGTGGGAAAAGGTCTTCACCAAGACCTGGCTGCTCGCCGGTCCGTCCAGCGACCTTCAGGAAGCCGGCGACTGGTTCAAGTTCGATATCGGACCCGAAAGCTTCATCGTCGTTCGCCTGAACGACGGATCGCTGGCGGCGCATTACAACGTGTGTCCGCATCGCGGCAGCCAGCTGGTCACCACCGAGATGGGAAGCCAGGACAGCTTCACCTGTCCGTTTCACAGCTGGCAGTTCGGCCTCGACGGCAGCAACATCAAAGTCACGGACGAGGAAACGTTCCGTCCCGAGGTCCTGTGCCACGGTACCGACCTTTCGACGATCCGGGCCGATGAAGCTGCCGGCCTCGTCTTCATCTGCATGTCGGACGAGGCCCCGCCGCTGAAGGAATATCTCGCCCCGATCCTGTCCCTGATCGAGACCTACGAGATTGACAAGATGCACGTGGTCCAGCATCGCCGGTCGGACTGGGCGGCGAACTGGAAGGGCGGCATCGACGCGTTCTACGAAAGCTATCACCTCCATGCGATCCATCCGCAGACGATGGGCGTGATCGACGATCGCACGCATATCGACCTCTACGAACGCGGGTTCAGCCGCCAGTTCGTGCCGATGGCGCAGCCCAACTCGCACTTCTCCGACCAGGAGGGCATCAATCCGGGCATCGCAATGCTTCTGAAGGACGCAGGAGTCGATCCGGACAGCTTCGAGGGCACTGCGCAGGAAAGCCGCGCCGCGGTAGCGCTCGCCAAGCGCAAGCGCGCGAAGGAGATGGGGCTCGACTACGACCGGTTTTCCGACGCGCAGCTCACCGACAGCACGATTTTCGGGCTGTTTCCCAACGCGCAGATCGGCTGCCACCCGGAAGCGGTTTTCCTGCACCGGTTCAAGCCCTACGAGGACGATCCGGAGAAATTCACCTACGACACGACGATCATGTACCGTCACGTCGACGCGCCCGGCTATGGCGCGCCGGGCTGGATGGGGCTGGGCGATGAGGTCGACCTGACCGGCGCTACCCGTCCCGAGATCGCGCATACCGGCCTTGGCGAGCCGCCCGGAATGGGCGAGGTGCTCGACCAGGATTCGGACCTTCTGCCCAGCGTGCAGAAGGGCGCCCGTTCGCGAGGTTTCCGTGGCCCGCTGTGGTGCGAGCAGGAAGCGCGCTTGCGCCACTTCCACGTCGAACTGGATCGCTGGCTCGAAAGCTGAGAGCGATGGCGGCCCGTCGCTCAGCGATAGGGTCGCATCGTCTCCCTGATATCCGCGACGACCGCCTCGGGCGCTTCGACATGCGCGAAGTGCCCGCCCACATTGTGCGTGCGGTCGAGCACGAGGTTGAACTGGCTCTCCAGCCCGGCTCCGAGCCCCGTGGTACCGTCATGCGTGAACCGGCTGATGCCGGTCGGAGCCTCGATTACCGGCGCGCGATCGTGCGACGGAACCCAGGGATGGCGCGCAGCCTCGGCATAGAAGCGGGCAGAGGTGACGAAACTCTCGGTCAGCCAGTAGATCATCGCGGTTGTGATGAGGAAGTCGCGGCCGAAAGCCTTGTCCAGTCCTTCGCGCGCGTCGCCCCAGGTCCTGCGCCGTTCGACCAGCCAGCCGAGCAGGGCCGCCGGCGAATCGTGCATTCCGAACGAAAGGGTCTGCGGATCGAGGACCTGCACGCAGACGTGCGAGGCGATCCGGCGTTGCCAGGCGAGAAAGGCCTCGCGCTCGTCTTCGGACAGTCCGTCCGGAGCCAGCATCCCGCCGGTGACGTCCCACGGGCGCTCGTGTCCGAACAGGCTCAGCGGCGCGACCGTGGAAATGTGGATTGCATCGACCGAAGCGGCAAACTTGTGGCCGAGCTGGCTCGTGGTGAGCGCGCCCCAGTCGCCCCCGGCAGCGAAATATCGCTCGTAGCCCAGGACGCCGGTCATCAGTTCGTGCCAGAGGTCGGCGGTCGACCAGAAGTTGATCCCGGTCCGCGTCAGCGGGGTGGAGAAGCCGAACCCCGGCATCGACGGGACGATCACGTCGAAGGCATCGGCGGGATCGCCGCCGTGCGCCGCCGGGTCGGAAAGCGGGCCGATTACCTCGTGCATGTCCCAGAACGTCCACGGCCAGCCGTGCGAAAGGATCAGCGGGCGCGGCGCGAGGCCCTTTCCCGGAGCCCGGATGAAATGGATCGGCAGTCCGTCGACCTCTACGCGGTAATGGTCGAAGCGGTTGATCGCCTTTTCCTGCGTGCGCCAGTCGTATTCGTCGCGCCAGTAGTCGACGAGTTCGCGCAGGTACGAGGTCGGCGTGCCGTACGACCAGTCCTCGTTGGCGTAGTCGTGCGGCAGCCGCGCCCGCTCCAGCCGCTGCGCAACGTCGTCGAGCGCCGCTTGCGGGATTTCGATGCGGAACGGCTGCGGCGCCACGTCAGAACGGCCGGATGGTAACCGCGTTGTCGACCACCATCTCGGCACCGTTGACGAAGCGCGATTCGTCGGACGCGAGGTAGACGATCATCGCCGCGATGTCGGATGGATGGCCCGGAGTGCCAGGCGGAAGTACGCCCTGTTCGGGTACGTCCTTCGCCTCCCGGCCCTCGGCGCTCTGTACCATCGGCGTCTCGATCGCGCCGGGGTGCACCGAGTTGCAGCGGATCTTGTACCCCTTTTCCTGGCACATCACCGCGACCGACTTGGTCAGCGACCGCACCGCGCCCTTGGCGGCGGAGTAGGCGAGGAAAATCGGGTAGCCGAGCAGCGCGCCGGTAGAGGACATGTTGATGATCGAACCGCCGTCGTTCCTGTTCATCAGCGGAATCGCGTACTTGCAGCCGAGGAATACGCCGTCGCTCATGATCGCGTTGACCCAGCGATACTGCTCGAGCGTGGTCTCCTCGACGTCGGCGACAAGCACCACGCCGGCATTGTTGACGAGGATATCGAGACGGCCGAACCGCTTCTCGATCTCGCCCATGACGGCGATCCACTGGTCTTCCTGCGCGACATCGAGCGTCAGCGCGATCGCGCCGTTGCCGATGCGGTCGGCGACGGCCTGCGCCGGCTCCAGCTTGACGTCCGTCACCACGATGGTCGCGCCCTCGCGCGCCAGCGCCTCGCAATCGGCGGCGCCGAGACCGGAGCCGCCTCCGGTTACCAGCGCGACCTTGCCTTGAACCCGGCCCATGTATCTCTCCTGCTGCTCGTTCTTTGTTCGGCGAAAGCTCAGGCGGCTCCCGATTCGTTGAAATAGTCAGGCATTCCCGCCGGCCAGATGACACCCCACTGGGCCTGTCCGCCATCGATGATGATGAGATCGCCGTTGATAAACCGTGCCGCAGGCGAGGCGAGGTAGGCGATCATCTCGGCCACGTCCCAGGCATTGCCGCGCATCTTCATCGGGTTCGCCTTGTGGAAGCGCTTGAGCGCTTCTTCGGGGTACATGCGGAAGCCCTCGGTCTCGATCACTCCGGGGCCGATGCAGTTTACCCGCACGTCCCATTGCGCCCATTCGGTGGCGAGCGTCTTCGACAGGTAGATCACGCCCGCGCGGGCCGCGCAGGTATGCGCCGCCTGCGGCATGCCACGCTCGATGTTGGCGACGATGTTGACGATGTTGCCGGGCTTGCCGTCCGCGCGCCAGCGCTTGGCCGCCTCCTGCATCATCCACCAGGTTCCGTTGAGGTTCGTGTCGATGACCGCGAGCCAGCCCTTGCGGCTGAAGTCGATCGCGTCCTGCGGGAACTGTCCGCCTGCGTTGTTAACCAGCGTGTCGAGGCCGCCGAAGTGGTCGTGCACCGTCCCGATCAGGTCCTCGACTTCCTCGGGCGAGCGGATGTTGGTCTGGACCGAAAGGATCTCCTTGCCGAGCCCGTCGCGGATCATCTCGACTGTGCTGTCCAGCTTTTCCATGGTGCGCCCGCAGATCGCGACATTGGCGCCTAGCTTGGCAGCGAGGTAGGCGGTCGCCTTGCCCATGCCGCTGCCCGCGCCGCTGATCAGCACGGTCTTTCCTTCAAGCAGGTCCTCGCGAAAGATCGTCGGCTGCGTCTTGATCGCGTCCTCGTCCATCCCGCGCTTGGGGCGACCGGGATCGCCGTCCTCCGGCTTGAAGATCTTCGGCGGCGGCACATTGGAATTGCTCAAGGTCGTCCTCTCCTGCTCCCGCGGGGCGCGTCTCGTCACCCCTCCCTTGTTTGCGCGGAGGCTAATCGCACCGATCAAAAAAGACAAACAGGTTTGATTTTTTGTACCGCGCGCCGGGCACGGCCGGTCACGCGCGATTGTCGCCGGGCATCAGCGCGCGAATCTGATCCTCGAGGTTGCGCAGGAGCGGCTCCACTTTCTCGCGACTCATCGCACCGGTCTCGACCGCGATCGCCATGCCTTCGAGGATGGTCTGCGAAAGGCTCATGGCGAGGTCGAACTCGCGCCGCGCACCTTCCCATTCGGGAAAAAGCTGCTCGGCCTGCGCATTGAACCGTTCGGTGAATTCCTCCTGCAACGGCTTCATGATCCGCGCGAGGTCGGGATCGGTCCGGGCAGCGACGGCAAGTTCGTGGAAAGCGATGAAGGCAGGCTTCTGGACCTGCCGCCAATAGGCCGCGACGAGATCGCCGACCTCATGCTGCGGCTTGTCCGCAGCCCGGCGGAACGCGCGCAGGCGACGTTCGTGCAGTGCGATCACCGTCGCCTTGACCAGCGCGGCGCTGTTTTCGAAATGATGCATCATCGCCCCGCGCGACAGGCCTGCTTCGGCGGCAACGCGCGGTGTCGTCGTCTTGGCATAGCCGTATTTGACGAGACAGCGGATCGTGGCGTCGATCAGCCTTGCACGCGTCTGCGCCGCCTTCGCCGATTGCAGCGTCCCGGCGTTGCGAGGGGCCAGCGCGACTTCGCCTTCCTTCTCGGTCTTCGTGCGGGGTAGGGCCATTGCGCCTGTCCTGTTATTGTCGCGCGCTTGCGCACCTCTCGCGCCTGTTCTTAGCGAGCGTTTGCGGTTCTGTGCAAGAATGCCCGTAATATCCGCCCGATTGTGCATCATGCCGATAAAAAAGACATGAATGATTGTCTTTTTTATCGGCATGGATAAGTTCGCCCCCAGAACACAACGATCGCTCCGTCGCGAGCGAAGGGCATGAGAAGCGAAGGCGAGAGGACAATGGGCGAAGCACAGCCGATCTACACCATGGGCGAAATGCTGCGGGCATCGGCAGCGAGATTCGCGGACCGGGATGCGATCGTCTTTCCCGACCGCAGGCTGAATTACGCCCAGTTGGAGGCATCCGCGCGCCGCTGGGCGAAGGCTTTCGTCGCGATGGGGGTTCGCCCCGGCGAGCACGTCGGCCTCTTGCTTCCGACATGCTCCGAATTCATCGAGGCATTCTACGGCATCGTGATGATCGGTGCGGTCGCCGTGCCGGTCAATGCGCGCTACCAGGCGCACGAACTGGGCTTCGTCGCGCGCGATGCCGACCTTGTCGCCATCGTGACCACCGGCAGGATCACCGACAACCTCGACTTCGGCGAAAGGCTGGCCACTGCGCTTCCTTCACTGAAGGACGCGACGGACGCGGCACACCTCAAGCTCGACGAAGCCCCCGCGCTGCGCACCATCATCTGCCTCGATGCGAGCTGCCCGTCCTACCTCGTGCCGATGAAGGACGCGCTGGCAAGGGGCGAGGGGATCGAGGATTCGGTCATCGATGCACGGATCGACGACGTCGACGCCGAAGACACCGCGATGGTGCTCTATACGTCGGGGACCACCGCGAATCCGAAGGGCGCGATGATCGCGCACCGCTCGCAGGTCGGCAACAGCCGCAACCTCGGCAAGCGCTACGAATGCACGAGCGAAGACAAGGTCTGGTCGCCGCTGCCAATCTATCACATCGCCGGAATCCTGCCGATGACGATGATCCTCGATATCGGCGGCGCCTACCTGACGGTCTCGTATTTCGATGCGGGAGTCGCTCTGGAGATGCTCGGCCGGGAGGGCGCGACGATCGCCTATCCCAGTTTCGTCACGATCATGCAGGACCTCATCACGCACGACACTTTCGACAAGACAGACCTGTCGAAGCTTCGCGTGATGAATTCGAATTTCGCGGTACAGCCCGAGTGGATCAAGAACGCGGTCGCAAAGGCGATGCCGCACACGATCCAGGTCGGGACCTATGGCCTTACCGAGGGCGCCGGAACCGTCTCGACGAGCCGCCTGTCCGACAGTTACGAGGTTCGCACGGGCAAGTGCGGCACTCCGCTCGAGGAATGGGAGATGCGCATCGTCGATCCCGAAACGGGCGAAGACTGCGCGGCAGGCAACCGCGGCGAGATCGCGTTGCGCGGGCCGAACATGCTCAAGGGATATTACAACGCGCCCGAGAAAACCGCCGAAGCGATCCGCGGCGGTTGGTTCTACACCGGCGATATCGGCTCGATCGATGCCAACGGCAACGTCATGTTCCACGGCCGGACCAAGGACATGCTCAAGGTCGGCGGAGAGAACGTCGCCGCGGCGGAGATCGAATCGATGCTGCAGACGCACGAGGCGGTCAAACTGGCGCAGGTCGTCGGCCTGCCCGACGATCGCTATTCGGAAGTGCCCGCCGCCTTCGTCGAGCTGGCACCGGGCAAGTCCGCGACCGAGCAGGAGCTTATCGAGCACTGCAAGGGCAAGATTTCCAGCTTCAAGGTCCCCCGGCACGTCCGCTTCGTGAGCGAATGGCCGATGTCGACCTCGAAGATCCAGAAGTTCAAACTGCGCCAGGACCTGATCGACGAACTCCAGCTTGCCTGACGAGTGGTCCGGCTAAACCGTTGCCGGTGAGCCGAACACTACCGTCGCCTGAGCCGAAAGCGTGCCGCCGTTCGCATGGGCAAGGGCGGTCTCGGCGCCCTCGATCTGGTTCGCAGCGATGCCGCGCATCTGGCGGATCGCCTCGGCCATGGTGAACATGCCGTACATGCCCGGATGACAGCACGACAGGCCTCCGCCGTTCGTGTTCACGGGCAGCGAGCCACCCGGCGCAATCCGACCGCCCGACACGAAATCCCCGCCTTCGCCCTTCTTGCAGAAGCCGAGGTCCTCGAGGAACAGGATCGTGTTGATCGTGAAGGCATCGTAAAGCTGGACTACGTCGATGTCGGCAGGCGTCAGCCCCGCCATGGCGAGTGCACGCGCGCCTGATTCCCTGGCCGAAGTGACAGTCAGGTCCTCGGCCTGCGTAACCGAGTTGTACCAGGTGGCTGCTGCCGCGCCGAGGATCGGCACCGGCGCGTCCTGACCCTGCCGGGCATCTTCGGTCCGGCGCAGCACAAGCGCGGCCGCACCGTCCGTCACCAGGCAGCAATCGCCGACCGAAATCGGCGTGCTGATCATGCGGGTGGCAAGGATATCCTCGACCGTGAGCGGACCCTGCGCGAACGCCTCGGGGTTCGTGTTCGCCCATTGCCGCGCGGCGACGGCGACTTCGGCAAGCTGCTCGCGCGTGGTGCCGTACCGGTGCATGTGTCGAGCCGCCGCCAGCGCATAGAGCGAAACCGGGTAGCGGGGCCTGTACGGCGCATCCCACCTGTCCGCACCTGCCGGCGTCGCAAGCTTGCCCCCGCTCGAACGCTGGTTCGATCCGTAGGCGATCACCGCGCAATCCAGGTATCCGGCATCGAGCATCGCGCAGGCGGTGACTAGATGGCTCAGAAAGGACGATCCACCATTTCGGTTGTTGTCGGTGAAGCGCGGATGGATGCCGAGATACTGCGCGAGCGACAGCGCGGAGAAGAGGTCGTCCGGAAGGCAGATGAACAGCCCGTCGACTTGCGGCAGGCTCACGCCTGCGTCGGCCATCGCCATCCTGGTGGCCTGTGCGGCAAGCTCGATCGTCGAGTAGCCCGGCGCTTCCCCGACGCCGAACGTGGCGACGCCGGCGACCGAGACCTTTCCGGTAGCGAAGGTATCACCCATGAGCGTTCTCCTTCGCGTCGAAGACGATGACCGGGCCGTCCTCGGTTTCCGCGATGCGGGCCTTCACGGGCATGCCGATGCGCAGCGCGTCCTCGTCCACGCCCTCGACGCGCGACATCATCCGCGCGCCCTCGGCCAGTTCGACGATCACGACATTGTACGCAGGTTTCGGGGGCTTTTGCTGCACCCAGGTGACCGAATAGACCTCCCCGTCGCCCGAAGCCTCGAACCATTCGAGTTTGTCGCCCGAACCCGGCGCCATGATGCGCGGCGGGAAGATCGCCTGTCCGCCCGATATCGGGCGCTGGAGAAGTATGCGGCCTTCCGCCAGTGCGGCATCCCAGTGTGCGTCTGCTCCGCTCATCCCGTTATCGCTCCCTTCGACCGCAATTTATCGATTTCCGTGTCGGTGTATCCCGCCTCCCGCAGAAGCGCGTCGTTGTCCGCCCCCAGCGCCGGCCCGGGATCCCCGATCGCGCCGGGCGTTTCCGAGAACGAGGTCGGGATGCCGGGAAAGCGCAGCGTGCCCATCGGCGTCACGCGGCGCTCCCAGAACCCGACCTCTCGCAAGTGCTCGTCGTCGAGGAGTTCGGTAAGCGAGGCGATCGCGGTCGCGGGAATTTCGGCGCGCCGGAAGATGTCCAGCCACTCGGCAGTCCTCCTGGTCTCGAGCACTTCGGCGACGCGCGAAAGGACGGTGCCGATGTTCTCGGTCCGCGTCCGCATCGATTGGAAGATGGGGTCCTTTGACCAGTCGGGATCGCCGAGCTCGCGGAAGAAGTTTCGCCAGTGCTTGTCGTTGTAGATCATCACCCCGACGTAGCCGTCCGCCGTGCGATAGGGGCGGCGCGCTTCGGACGTGGCGCGCGGATAGTGCGGAGGGCCAAGCGGGGGATCGAACAGCGAACCGCACAGGTGCTCGGTCGCGCAGAACGACACCATCGTCTCGAACATCGGGACTTCGATCTCCTGCCCTTCGCCCGTTTTCTCGCGCGCATAGAGCGCCGCCATGACCGCGTAGGCCCCGGTAAGGCCCGCCACCTTGTCGGCGATGACATTGGCGACATATGTCGGCTCACCACCGCTAAGGCTCGCCTGCAGGTCGACGATCCCCGACGCCGCCTGCACGATGTCGTCGTAGGCAGGGTGATCGCGGTAGGGACCCTTCCGGCCGTACCCGTACATGTTGCAGTAGATGATGCGCGGGTTCGCCGCCTTCAGCGCTGCGTAGTCGAGACCGAGCCGAGCGATCGCCTGCGAGCGCATGGTATGCACGAAGACGTCGGCCTTCGCTGCCAGCCGGAGCAGCGCCGCGCGTGCCTCCTCCGTCTTGAGGTTGAGGCCGAGGCTGCGCTTGCCGCGATTGACGTTTAGGAACATCGCGCCCCGGTCCGCATCGGGACCGGGCGGGATATAGCGCGTGGTGTCGCCGGAGGGGCTTTCGATCTTGACGACGTCGGCGCCGAGGTCTGCGAAAATCTGGGTCGCATAAGGCCCCATCAGGACGCTGGTCAGGTCCAGCACCGTAACGCCGGCCAGCGGGCCGGCTCCACGACCGCTCATAATCCTCTCTCCAATTCTCGATTCAGGTCCCGGTCCGGCGTTCAGACGTTGTCGTTCTTCGCGCCGGGACGCAGGGCCACGATCCTGTGTTCAAGCTCGTCGAGCAGCGGCTCCACCATCTCGGGTTCGAGCGCGCCTGTCAGCAATGCCGTCGCCGCGCCCTCGGTCAGGGTCTGGGCCAGTGCCATCGCCAGTTCGAACTGTTCGGGCCGCGATTGCCATTCGGGGAAGAGTTGCACGGCAAGCTCGTGCAGCCGCTCCCGGAATTCGACCTGCATCGGGTGCAGGATTTCGGCAAGCTCGGCATTGGTGCGGGCAGCCATCGCCAGCTCCTGGAAAGCGACGAATCCCGGTTTCTGCAGTTGCCTCCAGTAATCGCGGACCATGCCGCGGCTGTTTTCGGCATTGCGTTCCGCCGCGCGGCGGAAGGCATTGAGCCGCCGCTCGTGCAGTTCGGCGACGGTCGCCTTGATGAGCTCGCGACCGTTCTCGAAATGGTGAAGCATCGCCCCGCGCGAAAGGCCTGCCTCGTTCGCCACCTGCAATGTCGTGGTATCGGCATAGCCGTGCTTGACGATGCATTTTATGGCAGCGTCGATCAGGCGCTTGCGCGTCGCGGCGCTCTTGTTCGCCTGGTGCGAGCGCGGCTTTGCCGCCACCGTGGCCGCCTCGACCGCCTGTGCTCTTTTCGCGCTTGCTCCCACGTGCTCCTGTCCCGGTACGGCCACCCCGGCCTTTCAGAACGAGGACGGTAGACCAATAATCCCGCGAGAAAAAGCATGCGTGAATGTTTTTTATTGCGTTGCCCCCGCGCGGTCCCATAATACCGGTCGGGAGAGGAAGGCTGCAGGCGCAAGGCGTTGCCTGGAACGTCCATGCTTCGTGCAGGGCCGCCAATGGTTCGAGCCGCGATCCTCCGAAACGAAGCTGGCGAAAGGGCAAGACATGGACCTCGGACTATCGGGCAAGAAAGCGATCATCGTCGGCGGGGCACGCGGCATCGGCTATTCGGTCGCGGAAATCCTGGCGCGCGAAGGCTGCAACATCGCGCTTTGCGCCCGCAGCGAGGATTCGGTGAAGGACGCCGTCGCCGAACTCGGCAAGTACGGCACGAAGATTATCGGCAAGCCCGTCAACGCCAAGAACGCGGACGACTACAAGGCCTGGTTCGAGTGGGCGATTGAGGAGCTCGACGGGGTCGATATCCTCATCCCGATCAGTTCCGCAGGTGGCGGCCTCGGCAGCGAGAAATACTGGCACAACGCGTTCGAGGTGGACGTTCTCGGCCCGGTGCGCGCCGTCGACGCGGTGATCGAGACGATGACGGAGCAGCAGTCCGGATCGATCGTTCTCATTTCGACGACTTCGGCGCTCGAGGCGATGGGCGGACCGATGGCCTACAATGCCATGAAGGGATCGCTGCTCACATGGGGCAAGCAGCTTGCGCTCCACCACGGCAAGGACGGCATTCGCGTCAACGTCGTCTGCCCAGGACCGATCGAGTTCGAGGGGGGCAACTGGGACATGATCAAGGGCACGATGGAGAAGTTCTACAACTCCCAGCTTCGCCAGCAGCCGATGGGCCGCCTCGGCAAGCCCGAGGAAGTGGCGCGCGCGATCGTCTTCCTCGCCAGCGACGCGGCGAGCTGGTGCAACGGCTCCAACCTCGTCGTCGACGGCGGCTACACGAACCGGACGAACTTCTGATGAACAAGCACGTCATGGGCTGGGACCAGACCAGGATGGACGTCAAGCGCGTCCAGGAGGTCTGGCGCGACGATCCCGAGAAGGCCGGGAACGGCACTCCCGTGGAGAAGGCCCCCGACCCGGAACTGGGCACCGAGCTGATCCCGGCCGAGCGATACTATTCCGAAGAATTCATGAAGCTCGAATGGGATCGCATCTGGACCAAGACCTGGCTGCTTGGCGGGCGTGCCGACGATCTGAAAGAACCGGGCGACTACATCTGCACCGACATCGGCAAGGAAAGCGTGCTGCTCGTCCGCCAGAACGACGGTTCGCTGCGCTGCTTCCCGAACGTCTGTCTCCATCGCGGCAACAGGCTGCGTCCCGAGGGCATCGGCAACGTCGAGCGCTTCCAGTGCATGTACCATCACTGGACCTACGGCCTCGACGGCAATCTCGACCACATCCCCGACATGTGCACATTCCACCAGGGCGGCCCGCCGGGAATGACGCTGCCGTCGCTCCCGTGCGTCGAATGGGCCAGCTTCGTCTGGTTCTCGCTCAATCCCGATGTAGAGCCGTTCGACGATTTCATCGATCCGCTCAAGCAGCACATCGAGCCGTATCACCCCGAACGGATGGCATGGAAGCGCGACATCACGGTCGAATGGGACTGCAACTGGAAGACCTCGGTCGACGCGTTCAACGAAACCTATCACGTGCAGGGCATCCACCCGCAGCTCAAGTGGTACCTCGACGACGTCAACGTCCAGATCGACTGTTACGGCAAGCACAACCGCTACCTGATCCCGTTCGCCGCGATCAGCCCGCGCGTCGCCATGCCGAGCCAGATCCCGCCCGCGATCTACGAAATCATGGTGAACGCGGGCATGGATCCGGCGGAGTACACCGGCCGGGTCGGAGACATCCGCCGCGACGTCCAGCTGTTCAAGCGCCAAAACGGGCCGGAACAGGGCAAGGACTATTCGGAACTGCACGACGAGCAGCTGACCGACGACTATCACTACACGATTTTCCCCAACGTCTCGCTCAACGTGCACGCCGACGACATCATGATGTTCCGCCAGCGCCCGCACGCGACCGATCCGAACAAGATGTATTACGACATCTGGATGTTCGAACTCGTCCCGGACGGCGAGGAGTGGCCCGAGCGCGTGAGGCACAAGCGCTTCAAGCACGGCGACAAGACCATCGGGCAGGTGCTCGACCAGGACGCCTTCAACCTGCCGTTCGTGCAGCAGGGCATGCAGTCCGACTATTTTCCCGGCCTGTGGATCGGCGACCAGGAGCTACGCATCCGGCACTTCCACAAGGTCATCGACGATTTCATCTACGGCCCCGGCGGCAAGAAGCCGGACGACATCTGACATAGCGGCCGAAACGGGGAGGACCGACAGGAATGAATTTCCAGCTGACCGAAGATCAGCAGCAGCTGAGAGACGCCGCGCGCGAGTACGCAAGGGCCGAACTGCCCGCGATCGCTGCCGAGCTGGAACGCGACAACAAGCCGCCGAGCCGCGCGCTCGTAAAGCAGTTCGCCGAACTAGGTTTCCTCGGCATCAACGTGTCGAGCGATCTCGGCGGGCTCGGCCTCGGCAATATCGAGGCGCTCGTCGTGCTCGAGGAATTCGGCAAGATCTCGTCGGCAGTCGGTTTTCCGGTCTTCGAATCCTCGGTCGGTCCTGTGCGCGCGATCGAGCACTTCGGCTCCGATGCGCTGAAGAAGCGCGTCGTCCCGGCCGTCTGCTCGGGCGACATGGTCGTTGCCGTATCGATGTCGGAACCCGACGCCGGATCGGCGCTGACCGACCTCAAGACCAAGGGCGTAGTCAAGGGTGACAAGGTCGTCATCAACGGCACCAAGCGCTGGTGTTCGGGCGGCGGCCATGCCGATGCCTACGTCGTCTACGTGCGCCTCTCGGACGATCCGGGGGCCAAAGGCATCGGCGCGGTTCTCGTCGAGAAGGACGCGCCCGGCCTCTCTTTCGGACCCAACGAGAACCTCATGGGGTTTCGCGGCGTACCGTCCTCCGACCTCAATTTCGACGATTGCGAGATTCCGGTCGGGAACATCATCGTGCCGGCAGGCGGCTTCAAGAAGCTGATGGAGGCATTCGACCTCGAACGCTGCGGCAACGCGACCATGTCGCTGGCGCAGGCGTCGGGCGCGCTCGAGGACGTGTGCGACTATGTCCAGGAGCGCAAGCAGTTCGGCAAGGCCATCGCCGAATTCCAGGCCGTGCAGCTCAAGCTCGCCGAGATGCACATGAAGGTGGAGGCGGCGCGCCTGCTCATCTGGCGGGCGGCATCGCTTGCAGAGGACGGCCTGCCCTCGATCCTCCACAGCTCGACCGGCAAGTGCTTTGCCAACTCGATCTCGCGCGAAGTAACCGGCGATGCGCTGCAGCTCATGGGCGCATACGGTTATTCTAAGGACTTCCCGATGGAGCGGCGCCTGCGCGATTCGTGGGGCTGGGGCATCGCGGGCGGCGCGATCGACATCCAGAAGACGAATATCGCCGGCGCGATGCTGGGCCGCCGCTTCGACCAGCGCCGCTGACGGGTTTGCCTGAAACCACGCCCATCGAAAGTGTGCCGAGAGGCGTCGAGCGCGGTGCATGGACGATGGTGGCGATCCTCACCGCCGCCTACACGGTGAGCTTCATCGACCGGCAGGTGCTGAACCTGCTTGTCGAGCCGCTCAAGCTCAGCTTCGATCTGTCGGACACGCGGCTGAGCCTGTTGCAGGGGCTTGCCTTTACCGGTGCCTACGTCCTGTTCAGCCCGGTTTTCGGGCGACTGACTGACACCGGTAACCGACGCAATCTCGTTGCGCTGGGCATTGTCCTGTGGAGCGTCGGGACCGCATTCTGTGGCCTTGCGCGCAGCTACTGGCAGCTTTTCGCCGGACGCTTCACCGTCGGCGGGGCGGAGGCCAGCCTGACCCCGGCCGCATGGTCGATGATCATGGACCGGTTTCCGCCCGAAGCCACGCCGCGCGCGCTCAGCGTCTACCTGATGGGACCCTATCTCGGCGGCGGACTTGCGCTGATCTTCGGCGGCCTGATCCTCGACCTCGCGGCAGGCTCGGACATCGGTGCATTCGAACCCTGGCAGATCGTGTTCCTAGCCGCCGCCGTTCCGGGCTTCGTCCTTGCCGCGATCTGCATCGCGTTCGTGAAGGAACCGGAGCGCAGGATGCTCGCCGGCGAAACCGCCGGCGAGACCATGTCGCTTGCCGAGGTGCGCAAGCGGTTCTCGGACGAGCGGGCGTTCTACCTCAATTTCTATCTCGGCATGACCGGCATCATCTTCGTGCTCTATGCCTACCCGTCGTGGATGCCTGCGCTTCTGATGCGCAAGTTCGAGGTCGCGGCGTCTACGGTCGGACTGCACTACGGCGTGCTGGTGCTGCTGGGCGGTTCGCTCGGCGTCCTGACCGGGCCGTGGGTCGCAAGGCTCATCAAGAAGCGCGGGCGGCGCGATGCGCTGATGGTCGTGCCGGTGTTCGTCGCCGGTACGCTTGTCCTGCTTTCGGGCCTGCTGGCGCTGGCGAACAGCTATGTCGCGGTGCTCGCGATCGCGGGCGCGGCGAGCTTCGTCTACTCGCTGCCGATGGCGCTGGCATCATCGGCGCTCCAGCTGGTCACGCCCAATCGCATGCGCGGCATGTCGTCTGCGGTCTATGTCTTCATCGTCAGCGTCATCGGGCTGGGGGCAGCGCCGACGATCGTCGCGCTGATCACCGATTTCGTGTTGCAGGACGAAAGCAAGGTGGGACTGTCGGTCGCGATCGCATGCGGATTATCGTCGCTGCTGGCGGTGTTCTTCCTGCGCCGCGCGCTGGCGGCCTACGACGACATGCTCGGGCGCGGGTTCGGCTCCGCCTAGCTCCGAGCGCGGCGTTCCCGGCCTTCGCGAGTGTAGACGAGGTTGATGCTGGTGAAGGTGACGCACTCGGTCCCGTCCTCGAGCACGACGGCATAGCGGGTGAGGGCGGTGCCCCTGTCGTCACGCGACTTCGACGGATTAAGCTCCACGATCTCGCTGGTCACGTGAATGACGTCGCCTGCCCTGACCGCGCGCTTGAGGCGCAGTTCGTCCCAGCCGATCCCGCAGACGTGGTCGATGTCCCAGTTGATCTCGTGGTCCATCTGCCGCCACATGGCGAGCACGTGAATGCCGCTTGCCACGACTTCGCCGAAAACCGATTCCTTCGCGCTTTCGGGGTCGGCATGGAACCACTGGGGATCGTAGGAGCGAGCGAACTCGACGATTTCGTCCTGTGTCACGGTGCGCGGGGACGACTTGCGAAATTCGCCCACCTCGAGGTCCTCGAAGGTACGGTACGGTTCGCGTGCGACGAAGGATGTTCCGTTCATAGCGATGCCGTCCGCTTTTCCTCGAGCAATCGCGCCAGGCCCTGCTGGAGCGTCGTCGCGACCAGGCGCCCCTCGCGCGTGAAAATGCTGCCGCGCCCCAACGCGCGCGAGTTGCTCGCGGCCACGGGTTCGAGCCGGTAGATCATCCAGTCGTCGAGAACGAACGGCGCATGGAACCACATCGCGTGGTCGAGGCTGGACGGTTGCAGGTGGTCGTTGCCTGGCGCGATCCCCATCGGCTGCATGCCCGCATGAAGGACGTGGAGGTCGGACGCGTAGGCCAGCAGGCGCTGGTTGATGCGAAGGTCCCCGCCCGGCGGTTCGTAGAAGCGGAACCAGTAGTGACGCGGTCTTTCGGACTTCTCGACCTTGCGGAAATCGAACGGCTCGACGGGACGCCAGTCGACCGGATGCCGCCTCAGCCAGAAGGGACGGTGCCGCCTGACGAGGTCATCGCCCAGCCTCCCGACGATGTCGAAGATGTTCTCCAGGCCCTCGGGTTCCGGGAGATCGGTCGGCCCGGCGGGCAGGTAGTCGGCGGAATCCTCGTCGATCTGGAAGGAGGCCATGAGGTTCATCACCGGCTTGCCGCCCTGCGTCATCCGGACCTGGCGCATCGCGAAGCTGCGACCGTCGGTTTCGCGCGAAACCGCGATGTCGAGCGGCTCGTCGACAAGGCCGGGCTTGAGGAAATAGGCGTGAAGGCTGTGCGCGGACTTTTCGGGCGAGACCGTCTCCTGCGCGGCGGCAAGACACTGCGAAAGGACCATGCCGCCGTAGTGACGCAGGAGGCCGCTCGGCCATGGCTCCACGCGGAAACGGTCGGTCCCGACCGCCTCGAAATCGTAGGCCCGGCGTCGCTCGACCGCCGGATCGTCGGGGTAGGGGTTCGCGCCGCGTTGCGCGGTCATCTGTTCGGTACGGCTCACGCCTCCAGCCCTAGCGCGCCGGTGCCGGCGATCAAGCCGCGCCGACCTGCTTTTCGAAGTGGAAACCGCACTCCGGGTCGACGATCTGGAGGAGTTCGACGACGTTGCCGTCGCAATCGCGGCCATAGGTCGCGCGGGTCATTCCCGATCCGCCCGGCGGGCAATTGAACTCCATGCCAAGGTCCTTCAGCCGCTCGTACTCGGCGAAGACGTCGTCGCAGTAGAGGCACAGGTGCGTCAGTCCCCGGTCGCACATCCGTGGCCGCATGTCCTGCGGGTCGTTGCTCGAATACTCGAAGACCTCGATGTGCAGGTTGCCGAGCCGGATCATCGCGTAGCGGGCCTTGCTGTCCTTCAGGCCGACCATCGTGTCGATCCGCTCGTTGCCGGTCTCCCAGCCGCCTTCGCCCGCGCGCTCGAACCCGAACCAGCGCTCGTAATGGTCGATGAAGCGGTCGAGGTCGGGCGTCGAGATCGCGAGGTGGTGGACGCCGCGGATCATGCCTGGCTCGCCGCGCGTGCCGCCTTCACCGCCGTGCGGATTTCCCTGTTGGTCGGATTGCGGCGGAGCGTCAGCCCGCCGTTGGCCTGGATGACCTGTCCGGTCACGAAGCAGTTGTCGCCGCACAGCCATGACACCGCTTCTGCGATATCCTCGCTCGTTCCGACACGACCGAGCGGGTACTCCTTCTCGAAACTCTGCACGATGGCGGGATTGGCGGCGGCGCCCTCGGTCATCGGGGTGACCGTGAAGCCCGGCGCGACCGAGTTGGCGCGAATGCCGCGATGGCCGAACTCGTTGGCGATGCAGCGAATGACGTGATCGGCGCCCGCCTTGGTGCCCATGTAGGCGGCGTGGTCCTCGAGCATGATGGTCGCCGTTGCCGAGGTGATCTGGATCAGCGATCCGCCGTCGTTCATCGCCCGCAGCATCGCCTGGTAGAACAGGAACGCGCCCGTGAACTGGAGCGCGACCATCTTCTCGATCTCTTCCTTGGTGTTGTCGAGAAAGGGCTTGAGCAGGCCCCAGCCAGTCGCGTTCACAGCGATGTCGAGGCCGCCGAACTTGTCGACAGCCGCGTCGGTCAGGCGCTTCAGGTCCTCCTCGCTGGTCAGGTCGCAATCGGGCACCGCGACGCCGCCCAGTTCCTTTGCAAGCGCCTCGAGATGCTCGGGCTTGCGCCCCGCGACGACCAGCTTCGCGCCATCGGCGGCAAGGCGCCTGGCGATGACCTGCGCCATGTTGTCCTTGTTCGCCGCGCCCATGACGACGGCGACCTTGCCGGTAAGGTCAGCCATTTCCCGTTCCTCTCCCGATTGTCGTTGTTTTTCGCCTCAGTCCTTCTGGACCCAGGGTTCGAGCACCTGTTCGACCCGCGCATCCCCGGGCACCCGGTTTAGGCCGATGCGGCGGTCGAGTTCCTCGTGCCAGTGATAGATGCGGCGCTCCTGGTAATTGAGCGGCATGCCCTTGAAGCCGGGGCTTTCGAGCGATTCCTGAATCTGCGGTGCGAACTGCAGGTCCTCGTAGAGGATGCGCTCCCAGTTGGAGAGGCGCGTCGGCCACAGCGGGTGCGGGTTCTCCGGATCGTAGTCGGGCGCAAGCCAGCTCGACACGACGCGCGACTTCTTCGGACCCATTGGCCAGAACTGCAGGATGGGAATGCCCGTGGGCGCTGCCGGCATCACGAAGTTCGGGTAGATCTGGTAGCTGACGTTGTTCTTGGCCGGGAAGTCGTTGACCGTCGGGATTTCCGGCATGCCTTTCGTGCCCGGATCGACCCAGTCGTCGCGCCGGTTCGGGGTCGCCATGCGGCTGTGCCCGTTGGGCCAGAGCGTGGCGATCATCGCGCGGTGATCGAGGAAGCGGTCGACCGTGTCGACGTGGATCGACTTCAGGTGATAGACTTCCAGGAACGCGTCGAGGAGCACCTTGACGTTGCAGTCCACGTCGTAGCTGCGACTGTCGACAAGCCGCAGCTTCTCGAGCTGGAACTGCTCCAGCTGCTGGGCCATCGGGCCGATGTGTTCCATCAGCGGCTGCGCATCCTCGTCCTGGTTGAGGAAGATCAGCGAGCCCAGAAGTTCGCAGCGCACCGGGACGAGCGAGCGGCACGAGAAATCGAGGTCGACGAAGTCGCGCTTGTCGCGGACCGCGGTCAGCTTGCCGTCGAGGGTGTAGCTCCAGCCGTGATAACCGCACACGAAGCCGCGATCCTCGCCGGATTCCTCTTTCACGAGCGGCGCGCCGCGATGCTGGCAGGTGTTGTAGTAGGCCTTGATCTCGTCCTTGAGCGTGCGCACGACGATCACGGGCGAGCCAGTGTTGCGCGTCAGGAACCAGCTTCCCTTGTTGGGCAGCTGGTCGACATGGCCCGCGTAGAGCCACGCCTTGTCCCACATCTCCTCCTTTTCGAGGCGGAGGAACTCGGGATCGACGTAACGCTTGCCCGGAATGTCGGGCAGCTTGGGAAACCCCTCGGGCGGGTCCTTGCGTTCGCGCTCGAAATCCATGCGCGCGAAGTCGTTTTCGGGGCGCTGGTCGGTTACCAGGTCGAGCATCCTTGCGTATCTCCCTCAGGCGGTCGTCTGCTTTTGCGAGACTCTAGCAAAAAAACAATCATGTTTGAACGTTATTTTTCCGGGCGGTCGGGCATGAGGCGCTATCCGTCGCCGAATCGTGCGCCTCGCTTCTCCGCATAGGCCGCAACGCCCTCGCGGCTTGCGGTACTGTCGAGCGTGGCCTTGCCCCAGGCGTTGCCCACGGCGAGCGCCTGGTCGATGTCCATGCCGGTCGACAGCTCGTAGAGATGCCTGCCGTTGTTGATCGCCTGCCAGCTGTTTTCCAGCATCGACTGCACCACGTCGAGGGTATGCTGACGCAGCTGCTCTCCCGGCACGACTTCGGTCACGATGCCCAGTTCGTAGAGACGGCGGGCGGGAAGCAGTTCCCCGGTCATGATCATCGCCAGTGCGGTGGCGCGAGGGACCTGCTGCGCCAGCCGCTGGATGCCGCCCGCGAAGGCGAACAGGCCGCGCTTTACTTCGCTGACTCCCATGTGCGCGTGCGCGGCGGCGAAGACCATGTCGCACGCCATCATGATCTCGAACCCGCCGGCGACGGCGGTACCGTTGATCGCTGCGATCAGCGGCTTGGTTCGCTTGCGCTCGGTGATGCCCCCGAAACCGCGACCCGGGATGAGGCCGTGCCCAGCGCCGATCCGCGCCGCTTCCTTGAGGTCCATGCCGGCGCAGAAGGCGCGTTCACCGGTGCCGGTGACGATCATCGCGCCGACCGAATCGTCAGCCTCGGCCTCGGTGATCGCTGTGTCGAGCGCGTGCGAGGTTGCGGCATCGAGCGCGTTGCGCGCTTCCTCGCGGTCGATGGTCAGCACCACAACCGCGCCTTCGCGCTCGATCTTCAGTCCGGCCATCGCCCTCTCCCTTCGCGTTTTGGATTCGTCATGCGAAGGGTTCGGCCTTCGGGCGGCTATCCGTCAAGGGCGGCCATGTACCTGTCGAGCGTCGCGTGGAAGTGGCGGATCCTGCTTTCCATGTAGGTCGCAAGGTGGACCTTGCCGGTGCCGCTGGCCTTCAGACCCGACTGGACCGAGGGCATGTTGCCCATGTCCTGGTCGATCACCGCGCCCAGGATCGGGAGTTCGGTGGCATTCACCCAGGGCTCGTCCTCGCCGAGCCAGTGAACCGGAACGCCGCGCGGCTTTTCGGTGCCGGGCGGGACGGGCTTCAGGATCATCACTTCCATGATGCAGCTGTCGACGTCGCGCCCGTCGGGCAGCCAGCGGTAGACGATGTTGGGCGCAAAGCCGCCCCACGGCGCGAAGTTCGGGAAGACGTTGTAGACGATCGCGTCGAGCATCTCGGCATCGGTCGCCGCGTCGAGGTCGGTCTTCGCCGCGCGTCCGATCGCCGAACGCGCCGCTTCGCCGAGGATCTCGCGAGGGGGAAGGGCGCTGTCCTCGTCGAGGTCCGTCGCGTCGCGGCCCCACATGCCGAACATCGCCTCGACCACGGCCCTGCCCGAAGGCCGGTCGCGCAAGTGCGGGCTCGGTTCGCCGAACGCGGCGACGTTGCGGTTCACGTGCGCGTCGTAGATGTCGTATTCGGAGCCGACATCGTCGAATACCGACAGGATCTGCGGGTGCGTCGCAATGACGTGGTAGCTCTCCATGAAGGCTTCCTGCGCGACCTTCCAGTTGCACGGGATGCGGCGCGCGACGTGCACGGCCTTCCACCGCTCCTCCGGCTTCCAGCGGGCGAAATGCTCGGGAAGAACGCCAAGATAGTCCGTAAGCGGCGGTGCGTCGGGATCGGGGTTCACGAATACGAACCCGCCCCAGCGTCCGACGCGGATTTCGGGCAGCGCAAGGTCCTCGTCGCTCAGGGCCGCGAACTGCTGCCGGCAGGGCAGCGACTTCAGTTCGCCGCCCAGTTCCCAGCTCCACCCGTGGAATGTGCAGCGCAAGGCCTCGACCCTGCCGCTCTCGTCGAGCAGCTTGCGTCCCCGGTGCAGGCACGAGTTGGGATAGGCCCTGATCGTGTCCGGCCCGCAGCGCACGACGAGGATCGAGTGATCGACGACGTCGTAGACATGGACGTCGCCGACTTCGGGAATGTCCTCCTCGCGGCAGGCCATCTGCCAGACATGCGGCCAGATCGCCTTCGCCTCGCGGTCGAAGAATTCCTGCGAGATGTAGCGTTCGGCCTCGATCGGTGCCGCACCGAAGTCGCCCGGGCGCTCCGCGCGCAACCCGGCAGGGGCCTGCCGGCTGTCCGCATCAAGCAGCTTCTGGTAGGTCGCGGTCATCTGCGCGGTCGCCGTCTCAGTGTTCTTCGACATAGTCGGCCAGCACGTCAGGAAGGCGCAGGTGCGCGGGCATCGCGTCGCCGATCTTGCGGTCGAGCTCGAGGTGCCAGTGATAGATCCGCCGCTCCTGGTAGGAGAGGTGGAGGCCGGCAAATCCCTTCGCCTCTACCGAGCGCTGGATGGACGGCGCGAACTGCGTGTCCTCCTCGAGGATGCGGCCCAGGTTGGAGATGCGCGTCGGCCACATCGGGTGGCCTTCCGAACCCTCCGGACCGAACCAGTGCACGTCCACGATCATGGTTCGCTCGGTTTTCGGCCAGAACGTCAGGATCGGCATTCCGGTGTTCGACGGCGGCGTCACCAGGTTCGGGAAGATGTTGTACGAGGGGTTCTGCTCGAAGATGTCCTCCGCACCGTCGATCTCGGGCATGCCCTTCGCTCCCGGATCGCGCCAGTCGGGGTTGCGGTGTGCGGTGGTCATCATCGAGTGCCCGTGGGTCCACAGGTTCATGTACGACGAACGCGAATCGAGGAACCGGTCCACCGTGTTGGGGTGGATCGACTTCAGGTGGTAGGTCTCGAGGAAGGCGTCGATCAGCACCTTGACCTGGCAGCCGATCTCGAAGCTGTCGGACTGGATGTGCCGCATCTTCTCGACTTCGAGGTTCTCCCAGTCGTGCGGAATGCCGCCGAGGAACGCGGAAAGCGGCTCGGCCTCGGGGTCCTCGTTGATGAACACCCAGTTGCCGAACATCTCGCACCGCACGGCTTTCAGGCCGTGACAGCTCTTGTCGAAATCGGGGAAGTCGCGCAGTTCGCGAACGGCGTTGAGGTTGCCCTGCAAGTCGTAGGTCCAGCCGTGGTAGCGGCAGAAAAAGCCCTGCGCGGTGCCTTCGGTCTTCTCGACCAGCGGTGCGCCGCGGTGGCTGCAGCTGTTGTAGAACGCGCGGATGTCGCCGTCCTTGCCGCGCACGATAACGATGGGCGATCCGGTGCGGTCCCAGATGCGATAGTCGCCGGGATTGGGCAGCTCGTCGGAATGCAGCGCGTAAAGCCACGTCGCCTGCCAGAGGTGCTTCTGCTCGAGCGCCAGGAAATCCGGATCGGTGTAGCGCGCCGCCGGGATCATCGGCAGCCGGGGAAAGCCCTCGGGCGGACCGGTGCGCGCCTTTTCGGCCGCCATGCCTTCGTAAAGCGTCTGTTCGAACGTGACATCCATGCCAAATCTCCCGTTGTCGGAGACCGCATTACCGCGCAGGCGCCCTCGCAAACTTGACCTGCGTCAAGCTTCCGGAAAAAACATTCACGATTGTCTTTTTAAAGGATCCGGGCTGCGTTGACGCTGGAGAAAAATGGTCGGGGAGAGAGGATTCGAACCTCCGGCCCCTGCCTCCCGAAGACAGTGCTCTACCAGGCTGAGCTACTCCCCGACCGGTCGTCGCGGCGCGCTGGGGCGCCGGCGAGGCAGGAGCGGGCCTATAGAAGGCGATTGCCGGGGTGGCAAGCGGGCAATCGCAAGTTTAACAGGGTTGCCATGGCCACCGCATCGCCCGCGAACGATTCTGCCGACACGCCGCACTGGGAGCGGCAGTACCTCGACCTGATGCGCCGAATCTGGGAAGAGGGCGACGAGCGCGTCGACCGCACCGGCATCGGCACCCGCTCGGTGTTCGGCGCGACGCTCCGGTTCGATCTCGGCAACGACCGCGTCCCGCTCATCACCACCAAGCGCGTCTACTGGAAGACCGCCGCGCGCGAGATGCTGTGGTTCCTTTCGGGCGAGACGAACATCCGACCGCTCGTGCTGCAGGGCGTGAAGATCTGGAACGAGTGGCCGCACGCGCGCTACGTGCGAGAGACGGGCGAGGACCTCGACCTCGACGCCTTCGTCGAGCGCATCCGCGAGGACGAGGATTTCGCGCGCGAGTGGGGCGATCTCGGCCCGGTCTACGGCAAGCAGTGGGTCGACTGGCCGACGTACGAACCGGCGGGCGAGGGCCTTTACCGGCGCGGACCGGGGATCGACCAGGTCAGCGGCGTCATCGCATCGCTGCGCGACAATCCCGGCAGCCGCCGCCACATCGTCGAGGGTTGGAACGTTGCCGAGCTCGACCGCATGGCGCTGCCGCCGTGTCACAAGACCTACCAGTTCCACGTCGCGGGCGACCGGCTGTCGTGCCTGCTCTACCAGCGAAGCTGCGACGTCGCGCTGGGCTTGCCGTTCAACCTGTTCGGCGCGGCGCTGCTGACCCGGATGATCGCGCAGCAGGTCGGGCTCGAACCCGGGCACCTTGTCTGGAGCGGGGGGGACACGCACCTTTACCTCAATCACGAGCACCTGGTGACCGAGCAGCTTTCGCGGGAACCCGATGGCGAGCCGCGGCTTATCCTCCAGAGGAAACCGCCGACGATTTTCGACTACGCGATCGGGGACTTCGAAGTCGTGGATTACACGCCGCAGGCACCGATCAGGGCGCCGGTCGCGGTCTGATTGACTTCGACCAGCTTTGTAATATTATATCGCGCTAGTGGAATAATGTGCCGGCACCGCAACGGGCCGGGGAGAGCGCGAGGCATGGCAGACGGGCCGAATTCTACAGGCAAGCCGCGCGGTAACCTGCCGCCGCTGGACCTGCACGTTCCGGAACCGAAATTCCGGCCCGGCGACGAAGTCGACTATTCGCACATCCCGATCCCCGAGGCCGGAAAGCAGCCGCGGCCCGACGAGAATTGCGAGGCCGCCGAAACCTGGCCGCTGTGTACCGACCTCGTCCGGGTGCTCGACGGGGAGCACCGCGCGACAGGGCCATGGGACCCGAGGCTCGATCCCGACACTCTGCGCCGGATGCTGCGCACGATGGCGATGACCCGCGCCTTCGACGACCGGCTCCATCGCGCACAGCGGCAGGGCAAGACGAGTTTCTACATGAAGTGCCTGGGCGAGGAAGCGGTGTCGATCGCGTCAGCCTTCGCGCTCGCCGACGATGACATGGTCTTCCCCAGCTATCGCCAGCAGGGCATCCTCATCGCGCGCGGCTACCCGCTGTCCGAGATGTGCAACCAGATCTATTCGAACCGCGCGGACAAGCTGAAGGGGCGCCAGCTTCCGATCATGTACTCCTCGCGCGAGCATTCGTTCTTCACGATCTCGGGCAATCTCGCGACGCAGTACCCGCAGGCAGTGGGCTGGGCGATGGCGAGCGCGATCAAGGGCGACACGCGCATCGCGACGAGCTTCCTCGGCGAGGGATCGAGCGCCGAGGGCGATTTCCACTCCGCGCTGACCTTCGCCGCCGTCTACAACGCGCCGGTGGTCTTCAATATCGTCAACAACCAGTGGGCGATTTCGAGTTTCTCCGGTTTCGCCGGAGCCGAGCGGACGACGTTCGCGGCGCGCGCCATCGGCTACGGCATTGCCGGGTTGCGGGTGGACGGCAACGACGCGCTCGCAGTCTTTGCCGCGATGCAGTGGGCGGCGAACCGCGCACGCTCCAACCAGGGGCCGACGCTGATCGAGCACTTCACCTACCGTGCCGACGCGCATTCGACCTCGGACGATCCGTCCGCCTATCGCTCGGCGCAGGAGCGCGAGGAATGGCCGCTCGGCGACCCGGTCAACCGCCTGAAGTGCCACCTCATCGCGCTTGGCGAATGGTCCGAGGAGCAGCAGGCCGACATGGACCGCGAAGTCGCCGAGGAAGTGAAGGCGGCGGCGAAGGAGGCTGAGAAGAACGGCATCCTCGGCCACGGCCTGCACCACCCGTTCCACACCATGTTCGAGGATGTCTTCGAGGACCTGCCCTGGCATCTCGAGGAGCAGGCCGACCAGGCGATCCGCGAGCGGCGCACGAAATTCCCGGACTGGAAGCAATGATCGAGGAAGAACCCGTCTCGCTGGCCGACGCGCCGGCCCGCAACCTCAACATGATCGAGGCGATCAACGACGCGCTCGACATTATTATGGAGCGCGATCACGACGTCGTTGTCATGGGCGAGGACGTCGGCTATTTCGGCGGCGTTTTCCGCGCGACCGCCGGGCTTCAGGAGAAGTACGGCAAGACCCGCGTGTTCGATACGCCGATCAGCGAATGCGGCATCATCGGCGTCGCGGTGGGCATGGGCGCATACGGCCTGCGACCGGTGCCGGAGATCCAGTTCGCCGACTACATCTACCCCGGTCTCGACCAGCTCATTTCCGAAGCCGCGCGCCTGCGCTACCGCTCGGCGGGCGAGTTCGTCGCGCCGATGACGGTGCGCTCGCCCTTCGGCGGCGGAATCTTCGGCGGGCAGACTCACAGCCAGAGCCCGGAGGCGCTCTTTACCCACGTGTCGGGCCTCAAGACGGTCATCCCCTCGACCCCGCACGATGCCAAGGGGCTGCTCATCGCCGCGATCGAGGACAACGATCCGGTCATCTTCTTCGAGCCCAAGCGGATCTACAACGGCCCGTTCGACGGCTATTACGACAGTCCCTCGAAAAGCTGGAAGAGCCATCCGGACAGCCGGGTTCCGGAAGGTTACTACTCGATCCCGCTCGGCAAGGCGCGCACGGTGCGCGAGGGTTCGGCGATGACCGTGCTCGTCTACGGCACCATGGTCCACGTCGCCGAGGCGGTGCTGAAGGAAAAGGATGTCGATGCCGAGATCATCGACCTTCGCACGCTGGTCCCCCTCGATATCGAGGCTGTGGAAAAGTCGGTGGAAAAGACCGGCAAATGCCTCGTCATACACGAGGCGACGCGAACCTCGGGCTTTGGCGCGGAACTGTCCGCGATGGTCCAGGAGCGCTGCTTCTATCACCTCGAAGCGCCGATCGAGCGCGTGACCGGGTTCGACACACCCTATCCGCACAGCCTTGAGTGGGCCTACTTCCCCGGCCCGGTGCGGATCGGCGAGGCCGTCGACCGGCTGATGGAGACCTGAAGATGGGCCGCTACACCTTCCGCCTGCCCGACATCGGCGAGGGCATCGCCGAGGCCGAGATCGTCGCCTGGCACGTCAAGGTAGGCGACGCCGTCGAGGAAGACGCGCGCATCGCCGACATGATGACCGACAAGGCGACGGTCGAGATGGAAAGCCCGGTTTCGGGCACCGTCGTCGAAGTTGCCGGCGATACGGGCGACGTGATCGCCATCGGCTCGCCGCTCGTCGTGATCGAGGTCGAGGGCGAGGGGAACGAGGCCGAACAGCCGCGCGCCCGCAAGGAGGAAACGGCAAAGGAAGAAACGCTGGAAGAGCGCGTCGACGAGGAAACGCCCGATGCGGGCGATGTCGACGAGGTGATCGCGGCAGCGGGCCAGACCGAGCCGGCTCCTGCTCCGGCACCAGCCCCGGCACCGCCTGCGCCGCCGAAGCAGAGGTCGCAGGAAACCGCGCGACCGGCGGCACCTGCGGGCGACGCCAAGGTCCTGGCCTCGCCTGCCGTTCGCAAGCGCGCGCGCGACCTCGGCATCGACCTTGGCGAAGTGCGTCCCGCCGAGGACGGCCGCATCCGGCATGCCGATCTCGATGCGTTCATCTCGTACAGCGCGGCCGGCGGCTTCCAGCCTGCGGGTACGAAGGGCAGGGACGAGGACGTCCGCGTCATCGGCCTGCGCCGCCGCATCGCCGAGAACATGGCGGCCGCCAAGCGCAACATCCCGCACTTCGCCTATGTCGAGGAATTCGACGTGACCGCGCTGGAAGAAGCGCGGGCGCAGCTGAACGAGGACCGGGGCGAGCGGCCCAAGCTGACGCTGCTGCCGTTCCTCGTTACCGCGATTTGCCGGCTGATCCCGAAATACCCGATGCTCAATGCGCGTTACGACGACGAGGCGGGGATAGTTTCACGCTCGGGCGCGGTGCACATGGGCATGGCGACGCAGACACCGGCGGGCCTAATGGTCCCGGTCATCCGCGATGCGCAGGACCGCAACCTGTGGCAGCTTGCCAACGAGATCGCCCGCCTCGCCGAAGCCGCGCGCGACGGTACGGCTAGGTCTGAGGAGCTTTCCGGCTCGACGATCACGATCACTTCGCTCGGTCCCATGGGCGGGGTCGCAACGACGCCGGTCATCAACCGGCCCGAGGTCGCGATCATCGGTCCGAACCGGATCGTCGAGCGACCGATGTTCGTACCCGACGGCATGGGCGGAGAGCGGGTCGAGAAGCGCAAGCTGATGAACATCTCGATGAGCTGCGACCACCGCGTGGTCGACGGCTACGACGCGGCGAGCTTCGCGCAGGACCTCAGGAAGCTGGTCGAGAAACCGGCGCTGCTGCTGGCAGGCTGAGGCTCTAGCGCACGATCCCGCTGTAGGCGATCTGGCCGCGACCCTGCGCCGCACGGCGCGCGGGGATGTGCCAGCGTACGTGCGTCACGTCCTCGGGCGAGGCCAGCCGCGTGCCGATGCGAAGGGTGCCGAGGCGACCCCAGGTGCGGCCGCCATCGACCGAGACCTCCTCGTAAGGCTGTCCGCTCGACTGGTATGCCACCGCCTCGGGAAGCGGATTGGTGATGGTGAAACCGCCACGGCCGTCCTGCCGCTTCCAGCGCACGATGGTGACGATGCGATCGCCCGGCGAAAGGCTGTCGACGTTTTCCAACGTTCGCATGTCGCCGCGCGATCCGCGCTCTACATAGACGGAACTGTCGGTGCTCACGCGGGCCTCGGCGACCCCTGCAAAAGCGAAGGCGGCGACAGCAAGCGAACTTGCAAGGCCTCTGGCGATCGACATGCGCAAGGCGGCTCCCCCGGTTGCTCTGTGACCCGGCGGGAATGGCACGGCGCCTGCAAAGATATGGTTAACGGCCCGCCCGGACCTGCCTGCCCAAACGAAAACGCCCCGCCGCAAGGGCAGGGCGTTTCGCGTTTCGGGATGGGCTCGCGGTCAGCCCATCGTCATGCCGGCATCGCCCATCGGCGGTCCGAACCCGCCGAAATCGATACCGTCGATTCCCAGTGCGGTCAGCAGGCCATCGGTGTCCTCGATCATGTCGAGTTCGCCTGCGGCGACCGGCAGCGTCGCCTTGTAGCCCGCGGTGCCGTCGATTTCGCCATCGGTACCGTCACCGGCCGAACCGTCGACCGACATGCCGTGCAGCACGATTTCGCGCAGGTCGAGCATCGGGTCGTCGCCCAGATCCTGCATCGGCAGGGAATAGGTCTCGGTGAACGAGATCGTTCCGTCTTCCGCCATCGGGAATGCATCCGCCATCCCGTCGTCGGTCAGGCTCAGCAGGACCGGTCCGTAGCTCGGCGCGGCTTCGAGCAGTTCGATGAAGCCGTCGCCATCGGTATCGGCGTCCATGGTCGGAAGCATCGCTTCATCCGGATCGTCGCCCATGAAGCCATGGATGTGCTGCGGATGAAGCTGGTCGGCCTCGAGGCCGTCGGCCCGGATCGATACGGTGATCGTGTCGGTGTCGTCGTCGAAGCCGATCAGCGCCACGGCGTTGACGCCTGAATCATTGAGCGCCGTGAGCGAAGTGAAATAGATTTCTTCCGCGCCCAGGAAATCGCCTTCGCCGGTAAGCCGCGTGGCATTGAATGCAAGCTGGGTCGGGCCATCCATCGTGAAGGGTGTCAGAAATAGTCGAGCCATTGGATTGATCCTCTGTTGCGAGTCGCTTTTCGTCGCTCCGACGAGGGACGGTCACACAAAGCCGTAGAATGGCAGCGACTTTCTGTTTTATTCGCCGAGCACTAGGACAACCCGCTCTGCCGATTATGGTTCCTCGCTCTGTGACAAATGCAAAATGAGCGACAGAAATTGCATTTCGCGGGCACGCTCCGAATGCTGTTGACAGCCCCAACCGGCTGCCCTAGTGGCGCGGCTCCCCAAGGGGCGCGCACCCAGCGCAACGTGTTTGGATGCGGGTGTAGCTCAGTTGGTTAGAGCGCCGGCCTGTCACGCCGGAGGTCGCGGGTTCGAGTCCCGTCACTCGCGCCACCTTGGGATGTTCCTCGAATTCAAAAGCGCGGCGCAAGGCTAAGTGTCGTGGCGCCAGCGCCCCGTTTCCATCCAGATCAGGAAGCGTCGCAGCGGCAGCAGCCATGCCACGCCGAGCAGCAGGTACACCGGCGTCTGGACAGGCACCGGCCAGTCCTGGATCGCCGGCGCGACGAGGAACGCCACCGCCAGCGCGTAGGCCGCGAGTGCGATGCACAGCGAGAGGATGCCGAACGGTATCCGCCATGTCGGTTCGGTGCGCATCGGCATCAACCCTCCGTCGTGAGATACAGCCGCGTCGGAGTGACGACGGCGTGAAGCGGGACATCGTGCGGCTCTGCCGGCAACTCGTCCACAAGCTGGCAGTCCCACGCCATTCCGACGGGTATCGCCCCTGGATTGGCCTCGAGCCAGCGATCGTAGTGTCCGCCGCCCTGGCCGAGCCGAATGCCGTCCTCGGTGAACGCGAGCAGCGGCACCATCGCAAGGTGGGGCACCGCCGTTGCGCTTCCCGCAGCCGGTTGCAGGATGCCGAACGGGCCGGTTTCGAGCGCATCCTCGTCGAACGGGTTTTCCCACGCGCGGAACTCCATCGGCGCGTCGCGGTCCTCGAACCACGGCAGCGCGAGCGTCCTGCCGTTCTCGAAGAACCACGAGGCGTAGGACAGCGTCGGCGCCTCGACCGGGTGGGCGCTGTAGAGGCCGACGGTCGAACCCTTCGCCGCCAGCTCGGCAACGGGGCCAGGCGGTCGCATGAAGAGCAGCGCGCGGACCGAGTCGGGCAGGGTGGCGACGTGATCGCGACGGGTAGCGCGCATTCGCTTTCGCAGCTCGGACTTGTCTTCCATCCCGCTCCCTCCGTCGCGCTTGTTCGGTGGGTGGCGGGCCCACCATGGGTCGTTGCCTGGAAATCCTCTGACGCCAAAACGTCAGGTGGGCGCCGTATGCATAGGACCCCAATGGAAACAGAGTGGCCCCGACAGGGACAGCTCCCTTGGATTGCTTATAGCCTCAGGGATATTCTGCGGCTCGTGCCGGGCAGGTCCCGCCGTGCAGCTATTTAGGATGCCCCGACGCCGCCCTCAAGTCGCGCCGCGAGATTTTCCAGCCTGTCCGCGAGCGCCTCGAGCTTCTCGCAATGGTCGGAAGCCGGCTCCGCCGCCGCCGCACCCGCATCCTCGTCCTTGACCTCGTCGGCGAGGAGCAGCGCTGCGAACAGCAGCATGCGAAGCTCGCTCTGGCCCTGGACGGCATCGGCCTCGCGCAGCTTGCGGTCGATCAGGCGGCCGAGGTCCGCGACGCGTTCCTCCTCGCCCTCGGCGCAGGCGACGGCGTAGTTGCGCCCGCCTATCGAGAGCGTGACGTTGCTCACCGTTCGCCGTCCGGCAGCAGGGCATCGAGCCTGCGCAGCGCATCGGCGACCGAGCCTTTCAGAGCCTCGTGTCGCCGTGCGAGTTCGTCGTCGGGCAGTGCCGGGGCGTTCGCCGCGCGCTCCAGCCGGTCCGCGGCAGCGGCGATCCTTGCCAGTGCTCTTTCGGCCCTTTGCGCATCCATGCCTTCGGGCTAACCGAATGTCATCGAACTGCAAAGGTTTGCCGCCGCAACTTTCCACCGTTTCGCCGCGCGTTTCCCTCGCATCCGGGCGGGCGGCGAACTTGACGCGACGGCGGGTTTCCCCAAAGAGGCGCGGAAACCCGATTCGTGTCCCGCCGTCCTTTCCGGAGCCTTGAAGTAATGAGCCTCAATCCCGCCCCGCTGGCGCAGATGGCAAACGCCATTCGCGCCCTTTCCATGGACGCGGTTCAGGCAGCCAACAGCGGCCATCCGGGCATGCCGATGGGCATGGCGGACGTGGCGACGGTCCTCTACTCGAAGTTCCTGAAGTTCGACCCCAAGGCGCCCGACTGGGCGGACCGCGACCGCTTCGTGCTCTCGGCAGGCCACGGCTCGATGCTCATCTATTCGCTGCTCCACCTCACCGGGTACGAGCATCCGACGATGGACGACATCCGCAATTTCCGCCAGCTGGGCAGCCCGTGCGCCGGGCACCCGGAGAACTTCCTGCTCGACGGGGTGGAATGCACCACCGGTCCGCTGGGGCAGGGGCTGGCTATGGCGGTCGGCATGGCGATGGCAGAGCGCCACCTCAACGCCGAGTTCGGCGACGACCTCGTCGACCATCGCACCTGGGTGATCGCGGGCGACGGGTGCCTGATGGAAGGCGTCAACCACGAGGCGATCGGCCTAGCCGGGCACCTCAAGCTCGGGCGGCTCAACGTCCTGTGGGACGACAACCGCATCACCATCGACGGCAGCACCGATCTTTCGACGAGCGAGGACATTCCCGCGCGCTTCCAGGCTGCGGGATGGCATGTCGCCTACTGCGACGGTCACGATTTCGTCGATATCGAGAAGGCGCTCGCCGCCGCGGCGGCTTCGGAAAAGCCGTCGCTCGTCGCGTGCCGCACCGTCATCGGCAAGGGTGCGCCGAACAAGGAAGGCTCGCACTCGGTCCACGGATCGCCGCTGGGCGACGAGGAAATCGCCGCGGCGCGCAAGGAGCTGGGCTGGGACGCGCCGCCGTTCGAGATTCCGGACGACGTTCTCGCCGCGTGGCTGAAGGTCGGCGATGCCGGCGCCGGAACGCGCGCCGCCTGGAACGAAAGTCTGTCAGGCCATCCGAAGTCGACCGAGTTCATTCGCCGCTACACCGGCGATCTGCCCGACACGGGTGCGCTGCACGATTACATCGACGGCCTGCTCAAGGAACCGCAGAAGGTCGCCACCCGCAAGGCTAGCGAAATGGCGCTCGGCGTACTGACCGAGGCGGTGCCCGAGATGGTCGGCGGCTCCGCCGACCTGACCGGTTCGAACAATACCAAGACCAGGGCCACCACCCCGTTCACCGCCGAGGACTATGCGGGCCGCTATGTCTATTACGGCATCCGCGAGTTCGGCATGGCCGCCGCGATGAACGGGATGGCGCTGCATGGCGGGATTATTCCCTATGGCGGCACCTTCATGGTGTTCACCGACTATTGCCGCCCCGCGATCCGGCTGTCCGCGCTGCAACAGGCGCGCGTCGTCTATGTGATGACGCACGACAGCATCGGACTTGGCGAGGACGGCCCGACGCACCAGCCGGTAGAACACCTGCAGAGCCTGCGCGCGATGCCCAACCTTCTCGTCATGCGGCCCGCCGACGTGGTCGAGACCGCCGAGTGCTGGGAACTGGCGCTGCGCCAGAAGGATCGCCCCACGGTCCTTGCGCTAACCCGCCAGGGCCTGCCGCAGATGCGCACCGAGAATGTCGAGAACGCGGGCGGCAACGCCTGCGCGCGCGGAGCCTATCGCCTCAAGGCCGCCGAGGCCGACCGGCGCGTCATCCTGATCGCCACCGGCTCCGAGGTCGAGGTCGCGATGAAAGTCGCGCAGGCGCTGGAGAAGAAGGGCGTCGGCGCCGACGTCGTCTCGATGCCGTGCACCGAACTGTTCGACGAGCAGGATGCCGATTATCGCGAGGACCTTCTGCCCGACGTGGGGCCGGAGAAAATCCTGCGCGTGTCGATCGAGGCGGGAACGACCTTCGGGTGGGAACGCTACACGATGGCGAACGGGCTCAACATCGGTCTCGATCGTTTCGGCGCTTCGGCTCCGGCAAAGGACCTGTTCGAGCGCTTCGGCTTCGCAGCCGATGCCATCGTTCCGAAAATCATGGAAAAAATCAGCAAGTAAGCAGGAGTTCTTCACATGGCGACCAAGGTTGCGATCAACGGTTTCGGACGTATCGGGCGCCTGGTGGCGCGTGCCATTCTCGAGCGGCCCGATTGCGGCCTGGAACTGGTGTCCATCAACGACCTCGCCGACACGAAGTCCAACGCTCTCCTGTTCCAGTTCGATTCGAGCCACGGACGCTTCCCCGGGAATGTCGAGGCCGGCGACGGCAAGATGACCGTCAACGGCAAGGACATCGCGGTCACCGCCGAACGCGATCCCGGCAAGCTTCCGCACAAGGACATGGGCGTCGAGCTCGTCCTTGAATGCACCGGCTTCTTCCAGTCCAAGGAAGCTTCGCAGCCGCACCTCGATGCCGGCGCAAGGCGCGTGCTGATCTCGGCCCCGGCCAAGGGCGTCGACAAGACCGTCGTCTACGGCGTCAACCACGACTCGCTGACCGCCGACGACATCGTCGTCTCGAACGCGAGTTGCACCACCAACTGCCTCGCGCCGGTCGCCAAGGTCTGCCACGAGGCGGTGGGGATCGAGCGCGGCTTCATGACCACGATCCACAGCTACACCAACGACCAGCGCATGCTCGACCAGATCCATAGCGACCTGCGCCGCGCCCGCGCCGGTGCGCAGAACATGATCCCGACGACTACCGGTGCCGCGCGCGCGGTCGGCCTTGTTCTTCCCGAACTCAACGGCAAGCTCGACGGCTCCTCGGTCCGCGTGCCGACGCCGAACGTCAGCCTGATCGACCTCGTCTTCACGCCGGGCCGCGACACCAACGCCGAGGAAATCAACGCGGCGCTAAAGAAGGCCGCCGAAGGGCCGATGAAGGGCGTGCTCGATTTCACCGACCAGCCGCTCGTTTCCTCGGACTTCAACCACTACCCGGCCAGCTCGACCGTCGACAGCCTCGAAACCGCGGTTCTCGAGGGCAAGCTGGTCCGCGTCGTTTCATGGTACGACAACGAGTGGGGCTTCTCGAACCGCATGCTCGACACCGCGGGCGTGATGGCGAGCTTCCTCTAAGGGAGCATGCCGTGACGACGGGACGGCTTTGCGGGATCGCGCGGCACGACCGGCCGCGCGGCCCCATGGAGACCGTCGACGCCGTCAGCGTGAGTCGCGAGGAAGGCCTCCACGGAGACTATCGCGGCACGCAGTTCTCCGGCCCGAAGAACTGGCGGCAGGGCACGCTGATCGAAGCGCGGGGCTGGGCCGACGCGATGGCAGACCTCGGGCTCGAAGAGGCGTTCGCAATCCCCTGGCAGGAGCGCCGCGCGAACCTGCTGGTCGACGGGCTGCGCCTGCCGCGCGAAGTCGGAGCGATCGTCGCGGTCGGCAAGACGCTGCGGCTCGAGATTACCGACGAATGCAACCCGTGCAGCCGCATGGATGCGATCAGGCCGGGACTGAAGGCGGCGCTGACGCCCGACTGGCGCGGCGGCGCGCTGGCGCGGGTACTGACCGGCGGCGACATTGCCGTGGGCGACGAAGTGAGGATCGAGGAATGAGCGGATTTCGCACGCTGGATGATCTTGGGGACGACCTAAGCGGCAAGGTGGCGCTCGTGCGCGTCGACCTCAACCTGCCGATGAAGGACGGCGACGTGACCGACACGACGCGGGTCCGAGCCTCGGCGCCGACGATCCTCGAACTGTCGGAGAAGGGCGCGAAAGTCCTGCTGCTCGCGCACTTCGGGCGGCCAAGGGGCGAGCGCAATTCGACCATGTCGCTCAGCCTCGTCGTCGGCGCGGTCGAGCGCGTGCTCGACAAGGAAATCATGTTCGTTCCCGAAGTCGCCGGGCCGGTCACCGGGCAGTCGGTCGGCATCCTGAGCGACGGCGACATCGCCATCCTCGAGAACACGCGGTTCTGGAAGGGCGAGGAAGCCAACGATGCCGAATTCGCGCAGGCGATCGCGGCGGTGGCCGACTTCTACGTCAACGATGCCTTTTCCGCCGCGCACCGCGCGCACGCCACGACCGAGGGCCTTGCGCACCTGCTGCCCGCCTATGCCGGACGCTCGATGCAGGCCGAGCTCGAAGCGCTGCAGAAGGCGCTGGGCACTCCCGAGCGGCCGGTCGCCGCGGTCGTCGGCGGGGCCAAGGTGTCCTCCAAGCTCGACGTGCTGCGCCACCTCGTCGGGCAGGTCGACCACCTCATCATCGGCGGCGGCATGGCGAACACCTTCCTCGCCGCGAAGGGTGTCGATGTGGGCAAGTCGCTGTGCGAGCACGACCTTACCGGCACCGCGACCGAGATCCTCGAGGCCGCGGACCGGTCGGGCTGCACCGTGCACCTGCCCTACGACGTGGTGGTAGCGAAGGAATTCGCCGCCAATCCGGAAAGCCTGCGCACCTGCAACGTGCACGAGGTCGCGGCGGAGGAAATGATCCTCGATGTCGGCCCCGCTGCGGTCGAGGCGCTGGCCGACGTTCTCAAGACCTGCCGCACGCTCGTCTGGAACGGTCCGGTGGGCGCGTTCGAGACCGAACCGTTCGATGCGGCGACGGTTTGGCTGGCAAGGACCGCCGCCGCGCTCACGCGCGAGGGATCGCTGGTCTCGGTCGCGGGCGGAGGCGACACGGTCGCCGCGCTCAACCACGCCGGGGTTGCCGAAGACTTCACCTATATCTCGACTGCGGGCGGTGCCTTCCTGGAATGGATGGAAGGCAGGGAACTGCCGGGCGTCAAGGCGCTGGGCGGCTGACCGCCCGGAACCTGCCGCCGCGCCGCCGGTTGCGAAACTACACATCGAAACAGACCATAGCCACGGGCCAGAACAGGAAGAGACGATGCAGACCTCAGAGATGACCGCCAAGATCGCCGAAGGAAACGGCTTCATCGCCGCGCTCGACCAGAGCGGGGGCTCGACCCCCAAGGCGCTGCGCGGATACGGCGTGTCCGACGACGAATGGTCGGGCGACGAGGAAATGTTCGCGAAGATCCACGAGATGCGCAGCCGCATCATCACTTCGCCCGCCTTCACCGGGGACAAGGTGATCGGCGCCATCCTGTTCGAGCGCACCATGAACGGCGAGATCGATGGCAAGCCCGTGCCCGGCGTGCTGCACGACAAGGGCATCGTCCCCTTCATCAAGATCGACAAGGGACTGGAGGAGCAGGCCAACGGCGTGCAGCTGATGAAGCCGATGCCCGGCCTCGACGACCTGCTCGACCACTCGCGCGTGCTGGGCATGTTCGGCACCAAGGAACGTTCGGTCATCCACGAGCCGAACCGCGAGGGTATCGCCGCCATCGTCGCGCAGCAGATCGAGATCGGCAGGCAGGTGCTCTCGCACGGCCTGATGCCGATCCTCGAGCCGGAAACGAACATCAAGGGCGCGAACCGCGCCGAATGCGACACGATCCTCGTCGAGGAGCTTGAAAAGCAGCTTTCCGCGATGCCCGGCGACGAGAAGGTCATGCTCAAGCTGTCGATTCCGGTGAAACCCGGTCACTACGATGCCCTCGTCGATCATCCGCGCGTGCTGCGCGTCGTTGCGCTTTCGGGCGGATACGAGCGTCCCGAGGCGTGCGAGGAACTTGCGAAGAACCGGGGCATGATCGCCAGCTTCAGCCGCGCGCTCCTGCAGGACCTGCGCGCATCGATGAGCGACGCCGAATTCGACAAGTCGCTGGGCGGCGCGATCGACCAGATCCACGCCGCCTCGACGCAGAAGACCGCCTCGGCCTCGGCGTGAGGCTGGGCACCGGCTGACGATGAAAACGCGCGACGACAGGGAGGCAGAGCGTCCGGACAGCGCGCTCTACCTGATTTCGCCGCTCGAGGTCGGCGGCGATTTCCCGGTCCGGCTCGAGCGTGCGCTCGATGCAGGGCCGGTCGCCGCGTTCCAGTTCCGCGTCAAGGATGTAGACCAGCACGCGGCTGCGGCGCTCGCCGGGCCGTTGCTGGAAATCTGCGCCGCGCGCGAGGTCGCGTTCATCGTCAACGATTCTATAGCGCTCGCCAGACGCATCGGGGCGGACGGTGTCCACCTCGGGCAGGGTGACGGCGAAGTGGCCCACGCGCGCGAGGAACTGGGGCGGGAGGCGCAGATCGGTGTCACCTGCCACGACAGCCGCCACCTTGCCATGGAAGCGGGCGAGGCCGGCGCGGACTACGTCGCGTTCGGCGCATTCTTCCCGACCACGACCAAGGAAACCCGTCACCGGCCCGGTCTCGACGTGCTCGAATGGTGGCAGTCGATCTTCGAAATCCCGTGCGTGGCGATAGGCGGGATCACGCCCGGCAATTGCATGCCGCTGGTCGAGGCGGGCGCGGATTTCCTGGCCGTATGCGGCGCGGTGTGGAACGGCGACGAGGCTGCTGCGGTGAGGGCTTTCGCCGAAAAGCTGCGCAGGCCCTGAGCGCACAACCGGAAAGTTGCCCGTGAAGCGCGCAAAGAATGTCTTGATTGTTGCCAATCCGATTATCTGACAGGGGCGACGGCACCATGCACGACGCGAACAGAAGCCTGACCCACCTCGAGCGGCTCGAGGCCGAGAGCATCCACATCATCCGAGAAGTCGTGGCCGAAGCGGAAAAGCCGGTGATGCTCTATTCGGTGGGCAAGGATTCGGCGGTCATGCTGCATCTGGCGCGCAAGGCCTTTTATCCGTCGCCGCCACCGTTTCCGCTTCTCCACGTCGATACCACCTGGAAGTTTCGCGCGATGTACGACCTGCGCAACCGCGCGGCCGGCGACGCGGGGATGGAACTGCTGGTCTACCAGAACCCGGAGGCGCAGGAACGCGGGATCAATCCGTTCGAGCACGGTCCGCTCCATACCGACATGTGGAAGACCGAGGGCCTGAAGCAGGCGCTCGACAAGTGGGGCTTCGATGCCGCGTTCGGCGGCGCGCGCCGCGACGAGGAGAAGAGCCGCGCCAAGGAGCGCATCTTTTCCTTCCGCACGGCGAGCCACGGATGGGACCCGAAGAACCAGCGCCCCGAACTCTGGAACCTCTACAACGCCCGCAAGAACAAGCGCGAGTCGATCCGCGTCTTCCCGATCTCGAACTGGACCGAGCTCGACGTCTGGCAATACATCCACCTGAACGACATCCCGATCGTGCCGCTCTACTTCGCCGCGAAGCGCCCGACCTACATCTGGGAAGGCCAGCTGTTCATGGCCGACGACATCGAGCGGATCGAGAAGGTGCTCGGTTACCGGCCCGAGATCGAGGAACGTTCGGTCCGGTTCCGCACGCTCGGTTGCTTCCCGCTCACCGGCGCGGTCGAGAGCGAGGCGGCGACGCTTCCCGAAGTCATCCAGGAAACGCTGCTGACCACGACTTCAGAAAGGCAGGGCCGCGTGATCGACAAGGACGCGGGCGGCGCGGGCATGGAGAAGAAGAAGCAGGAGGGATATTTCTGATGGAGCGGTCCGGCCAGAACGATCCCCGCTACGTGGTCGACGATCTCATCGCCGAGGACATCGACGCCTACCTCGACCAGCACCAGCACAAGACGATGCTGCGCTTTCTTACCTGCGGGAGCGTAGACGACGGCAAGTCGACGCTGATCGGCCGGCTCCTCTACGATTCGAAGATGATCTTCGAGGACCAGCTGAGCCAGCTCGAGGCGGATTCGAAGCGAGTCGGCACGCAAGGGGAGGAGATCGATTTCGCGCTCCTCGTCGACGGGCTTGCCGCCGAGCGCGAGCAGGGCATCACCATCGATGTCGCCTACAGGTTCTTCTCGACCGAGAAGCGCAAGTTCATCGTCGCCGACACGCCGGGGCACGAGCAGTACACGCGCAACATGGTGACCGGGGCGTCGACCGCCGACCTCGCCGTGATCCTGATCGATGCGCGCAAGGGCGTGCTTCCCCAGACCCGGCGGCATGCGTACCTGTGCCACCTCGTCGGCATTCGCAACGTGGTGCTCGCCGTCAACAAGATGGACCTCATCGACTACGACCGCGACAAGTTCGAGGCCATCGTCGCCGAGTTCCGCGCCTTCGCGGACGAGATCGGGATCGCGGACTTCGTTCCCATGCCCATTTCGGGTTTCAGGGGCGACAACATCACGTCGCTTTCGCAGAACACGCCCTGGTACGAAGGGCCGACGCTCGTCGATCATCTCGAAACGGTCGAGGTCGATACGAGTGTCGCGCTGCGAAAGCCATTCCGCATGCCGGTCCAGTGGGTCAATCGCCCGAACCTCGATTTCCGGGGCTTCTCGGGCCTCGTCGCCAGCGGGGGCGTTACACCGGGAGACCGCGTGCGCGTACTTCCTTCGGGCAAGACCAGCACGGTAAGCCGCATCGTGACCATGGACGGAGACCTCGACAGCGCCGTCGCGGGACAGTCGGTGACGATCTGCCTAGCCGACGAGATCGACTGCTCGCGCGGCAGTGTGATCGCGTCGGCAGACGATCCGCCGCAGACGTCGGACCAGTTCGAGGCGACCCTCGTCTGGATGAACGACGAATCGCTGCATGTCGGCCGCGCCTACTGGCTCAAGATCGGCACGCAGACCGTTTCCGCCACCGTTCAGCAGCCGAAGTACACGTTGAACGTAGGCACGCTTTCACACATGGCTGCCAAGACGCTGCAACTCAACGAGATCGGCGTGGCCGAGGTTTTTACCGACAAGCCCATCGTGTTCGAGCCCTATGCCGACAACCAGGCGCTTGGCGGGTTCATCCTGATCGACAAGATGAGCAACGCCACGGTCGCTGCGGGGATGCTCAACTTCTCGCTGCGGCGTGCGCAGAACGTGCACTGGCAGGCGATCGACATCAGCCGCAAGGCCCGCGCCGACATGAAGAACCAGGTACCCGCAGTGCTGTGGTTCACCGGGCTTTCGGGTTCGGGCAAGTCGACCATCGCCAACCTGGTCGAGAAGAAGCTCTACCGGATGAACCGGCATACTTTCCTGCTCGACGGCGACAACGTGCGGCACGGTCTCAACAAGGACCTGGGCTTCACCGAGGCCGACCGGATCGAGAATATCCGGCGCATCGGCGAAGTCGCGAAGCTCATGGCGGATGCGGGCCTGATCGCGATTACGGCGTTCATCTCGCCTTTCCGGGCTGAGCGCGATATGGTTCGCGCCATGATGCCTGAGGGGGAATTCATCGAGATCTTCGTCGATACGCCGCTTTCGGTGGCCGAAGAGCGTGACGAAAAGGGCCTCTACAAGAAGGCGCGGGCCGGCGAACTCAAGAATTTCACGGGCATAGACTCGCCCTACGAAGCGCCGGAAAGCCCCGAAATCCGCATCGACACGACCGCGATGAGCCCGCAGGAAGCAGCCGACCTGGTGGTCGACACGCTGCTGGGCGACAGGTGAGCGCGGGCTGATGCTTCTCGGGGGGCGGGAAGCACACCAGCGTTCGTTCGCCAAGGCGCTGAGCTGGCGCGTGCTTGGCAGCGTCGACACCTTCCTGCTGAGCTGGCTGTTCACCGGGAGTCCCAAGGCCGCAGGAGCGATCGCTACGACCGAGGTCATCACCAAGATGTTCCTCTATTACGGTCACGAACGGGTGTGGAGCGCCATCAAGTGGGGCGTCAAAAGCGAAGAGGCCGCTGATCCTGCGGCAAAGATCTGAAGGAAATTCGATGACCGATGCCGAACTCGCGGCGCGCGTTGCGCACGCCGCCGGCGAACTGTTGCTCGCGGTGCGCCGGTCCTCGCTTCTCGAAGGCAAGCCGCTCGGGAATGCAGGCGACGAAACGGCGAACCAGTTCATCTGCCACGCCCTGCGCCACAACCGGCCCGACGACGGCCTGCTGTCCGAGGAAAGCAAGGACACGCAGGAACGCCTTTCGAAGGAGCGTGTCTGGATCGTCGATCCGGTCGACGGCACGCGCGAATACGGCGAGGAGCGGTCCGACTGGGCGGTGCACATCGGGCTTTCCATCGGCGGAGAGGCCGCTATCGGTGCGGTGGCGCTTCCGGGGCTGGGCGTGACGCTGCGCAGCGACGCGCCCGCGCCGCTTCCGCCCACCGGGGAGCCGCTGCGCATGGTCGTCAGCCGGACGCGCCCCGCAAGCGAAGCGGTCGCGGTTGCCGAAGCGATCGGCGCCGAACTTGTCCCGATGGGGTCGGCAGGAGCGAAGGCGATGGCGATCGTCAGGGGCGAGGCAGATATTTACCTGCACTCGGGCGGCCAGTTCGAGTGGGACAATTGTGCGCCCGTGGCCGTGGCAAAGGCGCACGGGCTGCACTGCTCGCGCATCGACGGCAGCCCGCTCGTCTACAACCACCTCGATACCTACAAGCCGGACCTGCTCATCTGCCGGCCCGAACATGCCGGGATGGTGCTGGAAAGGGTCGCGGCGCTGGGCTGAAAGGCCTTGGGAAGAGTGGTGCCCGGGGGCGGAATCGAACCACCGACACTACGATTTTCAGTCGTATGCTCTACCAACTGAGCTACCCGGGCATCGCTGCGGCGACGGTCCTTTTGCGGACCGGCGAGCGGTTGGAGCAGCGCCTATGGCGAAGGCTCGCATGCATTGCAAGCCCCCAACTTCACTTAAAACGTCACTCTTCGGGCGGAGCGGGCGGACCGGGCAGCGAATAGCCGTCGTCGAGCCACTTGAGCAGGTCGCGGTCGCGGCACCGGCTCGAGCAGAAGGGAGCGTGTTCGTCGCTGCGGACCTTGCCGCAGATCGGGCATTTGCGCTGGGGCTGCTTGGTCATCGCGGCACCACTTGGGCAAGGCCGCAGCGGATCGCAAGGTCGGGCCGCGCTTCCGTGCGCACCTCGCGTCCGGTTCGGCGGGCCAGTTCCTCGATCCAGGAAGGCGAGATCGCGCAAAGCGTCGCCGGATGCGCGGCAAGCAGGATCGCGCCTGGATCGGTCAGCGCCTCGGCCTGTCGGAGGAGGAACCGCGCGGCCCATGCGGACGCATCGTAGCGTGCCCTGTGCAGCAGCGAGGGACGTGCCTGTCGCGCGACGACCTGCACGAAGCCGAAGCCGTTCATCGCGGTGCGCTCGTGCGGCCAGTCGCCCAGCGCCCCGGCCAGTGCCTCGTCGACCGTCTTGCGCTCGGCCCGGGATGCGAGCGTCGGGAAGTCGATCCCGATCGATCCGCCGAGATCGAGCAACCGGATCGCGCGCGCGACCGCCGGGACGGCTGCGAGCGCCAGTTTGGCCGGCGGCAACGTCCCGTCGATGTCGATCACGGTCATTCCCGGCGTTGGACCGAGGACAAGCGTGCCGCCGTCGAACGCGATCTCGCCGGCGCTTGCATCCGCAGCGATGTCCGACCAGCAGTCGGGCGAGAACCGGCGGACCGTTGCGACCGGCTCGTCATCGTGCGCGAGCAGCTCCGCGAGCGCCGGGGCCGGACGCAGCGCTTCGCCAGACGGACGCGCCCGCGCATGCTTGCCCCGGCCTGCCTCGGACATGGCCGCGCGTACGATTTCGAGCCGGATCGGCGCGCCTTCGCTCGCTTCCCTGGGCAGGCCCTCGACGAGCAGTTCCTCGCCGCTCGCCATCGCGGTTCCGCGCCGAGAACCGGCCGCGCGCGAGACGAGCACGGCATCGATCACTGCGCCGGGCGAGAGCCCGCCGTGCCAGTCGATTTTCGCGGCGACGGGTTCGCCGTGCCGGAACAGCACCGCGCGGTCCTCGCCGATGCCGCGCTCGACCTGCCAGCCGGTGGCGGCCCGCTCAGCCAATCGGGAAGCCTGCGGATTTCAGGAGCGCGCGGGTTTCGAACAGGGGCAATCCGACGACGCCCGAATGGCTGCCGCTGATCCACGCAATCAGGCCCTCGGCGCTGCCCTGGATGGCGTACCCGCCTGCCTTGCCGTGCCATTCGCCGGTTGCGATGTAACTGTCGATCTCCGCGTCGGAGAGCGGCTTGAAGCGCACGATCGTCTCGGACAGCCTGTCGCGCACGCGGCCATCGGGCGAAGCGAGGGCGACGGCGGAAAAGACCCGGTGACGCCGCCCCGACAGGAGCGACAGGCAGCGGCGCGCGGTGCTCTCGTCCTCAGCCTTGGGCAGGATGCGCCGTCCCAGCGCCACGACGGTATCGCCGGCAATCACGTGCGCACCGTCGCCGGCGATCGCGGCGGCTTTCTCGCGGGCCATGCGCAGGGCGTAGTCGCGCGGGACTTCGCGGTCGCGGGGTGTCTCGTCGATATCGGCCGCGATTACGCGCGCAGGCTCGATGCCGATGCGCGCCAGCAGTTCGCGCCGGCGGGGGCTGGCGGAGCCGAGGACGAGGGCGGGCGCCTGCGCGCCGCCATTCTCCGCCAAGGGATCAGTAGCCCGGAGGGCCGCCGCGTCCGGGCATGAAGCGGTAGGTGATCCGGCCCTTGGTCAGGTCGTAGGGGGTAAGCTCGACGAGCACTTCGTCTCCGACGAGCACGCGGATGCGGTTCTTGCGCATCTTCCCGGCGGTGTGGCCGAGGATCTCGTGGCCGTTTTCGAGTTCGACACGGAACATCGCGTTGGGGAGCAGTTCGACCACCTTGCCCCGCATTTCCAGGAGTTCTTCTTTCGCCATAGGCGATCTGTATCCAGTTCTTCTCTGTGTAACGTCGCGGCGCGCCATAGCTTTCGCCGCCCGAAAAGGAAAGCCTTGCCGTGCGTTGCGGCGAAGTTGCGAGAGTTGGCACGTGCCTGCGACAATTTGTTACGCCAGACTGCTTGCCGATGTCGCGGCGGGCTGGCAACCGCATGGACAGGGAAGGGTTTGTACGAATTCGGTTTCGAAAGGACCCTCCTTGCAACGAATATCCCTGCTGTCGCTTGCGCTGGTGTCCGCGCCGGCACTGGCCCAGCAAGCCCCCGCACCGGCTCCGGAAGACAACCAGATCGTCACACAGGGCGAGGACATCGTCGTCGTCGCGACGCGGCTGCGCGGCCAGGTCGATGCCCCGCAACCGCCGATCCTCACCCTGGACGAGGAGGATGTCGCGGCCTACGGCGCGGCCACCATCGACGACCTGCTCACCGCGATCAGCCCGCAGACCGGTTCGGGTCGCGGGCGGGGCGGCAGCAGGCCCGTGGTGCTCCTGAACGGCCAGCGCGTTTCCAGCTTTCGCGAACTTCGCGGCATCCCGCCCGAGGCGATCCGCAGGCTGGAAGTGCTTCCCGAGGAAGTCGCGCTGCGTTTTGGCTATGTGCCCAACCAGCGAGTCGTGAACTTCATCCTCAAGGACGATTTCTCGAGCACCACGCTTGCCGGCGAATACGACATGCCAACACGCGGCGGTTTCGCCGACTGGGAACTGGAGGGCGGCCTGCTGAGAATCGACGGGCCGAGCCGCCTCAACCTCGAGGCGGAAATCGAGAAGACGACGCTGCTGACCGAGGCCGAGCGCGGCCTTTCCGATCCCGACGAAGCGCCGACCGTGTCCGGCGATCCGGACCCTGCCGCATTCCGCAGCCTGATCGACGAATCGCGGCAGATGTCACTCAACGGAACGTGGTCGACGGGCCTGGGCGAGGAGGGCATGGCCGGCACGCTAAGCCTCAACGGCGCGATCACCCGCACCGACACGCGCGCGCTCTCGGGCCTCGACGCGGTGTTGCTGACCGGTCCCGACGGTACGAGCGAAGTGCGAACGCTGGCAGGGCCGCTCGTCCGAGACGGGCGCACGACCGCCTACCAGGCCGGATTCGCGCTCAACAAGCCGCTGGGCGCCTGGCAGCTTTCGGTTACCGGAGACGGATCGTTCGGCGATGCGCGTACGCTCGTCGATCGCGACGCGGATGTCACCGCGCTGGTCGCCGCGGCGGCGGCCGGAACGCTCGACATCGCGGGACCGCTGCCCGTCCCCGGCAGCCCGGGCCGCGATATCGCGCGCGAGAAGGATCTGGCGCTCGGTACGCTGACCACCCTGCGCGGATCGCCTTTCCGCATGCCCGCGGGCGAAGCGTCCCTGACGCTCGACGCCGGGTTCGACTACGACCGGACGCGCAGCAGCGACACCCGGACAGGGCGGACGACGCTGGTGCTCGACCGCAGCACGATATCGGGCGGCGCGAACCTGTCGCTGCCCATAGCCAGCAAGCGCGAGGACGTGCTGGCGGGCCTCGGCGACGTGACGCTCAACCTGAGCGCGGGCGTAGACCGGCTCTCGGACTTCGGGACGCTGAGCGACTGGACGACGGGCCTCACCTGGAAGCCGACCGGCACCCTCACGCTGCAGGCGACGTACATCGTCAGCGAGGCCGCACCCTCGCTCGGCCAGCTCGGCGGGCCGCAGATCGTCTCGCGCAACGTGCCGGTCTACGATTTCGTCAGCGGAGACACCGTGCTGGCGGCGATCACGACAGGCGGCAATCCCGATCTCGCCGCCGAAAAGCAGCGCGACGTGAAGCTGTCCGCCGAATGGGACCTTCCTTTCCTCGATCGCTCGAACCTCGTGGTCGAATATTTCCGCAACCGTTCGACCGACGTGACCCAGTCGTTCCCCTTGCTGACGCCTGCCATCGAAGCGGCATTCCCCTCGCGGGTCACGCGCGACGCGGCGGGCACGCTGGTCGCCATCGACCGGCGTCCGGTGACGTTCGACGAGATCGAATCGTCGCGGTTGCGCTGGGGCCTCAATCTCTCGGGCGAGATCGGCGGTGGCGACGACGAGGCGCGCGGGCAGCGTGCAGGGCGCGACCGGGGCGAGCGGCAACGCGGCCGGGGCGGTCCGGGCGGCTTCATGGGACGCGGCGGCGACAGGCCCGGACGCTGGAACCTGGCGCTCTACCACACCTGGCGCTTCACCGAGACCGCGACCATCGCGCAAGGCGGCCCGGTGCTCGACCTGCTCGGCGGCGACGCGCTGGCGGCGGGCGGCGTCGCGCGGCATTCGTTCGAGCTGGAAGGCGGCGTCTTCCACAAGGGACTGGGGGCGCGCCTGCGCGGCAACTGGACCGCACCGGTGACCGTTTCGGCCAGCGGCGCTCCGGGTAGCAGCGACCTGCGCTTCGGGAGCGTGTTCGAACTCAACGCGCGTTTCTTCGTCAGCCTCGACCGGCAGGAGAAGCTGGTCGCGAAGTACCCCTTCCTCGAAGGCACGCGCGTGTCGCTTACCGTGGACAACATCCTCGACAGTCGCCAGCGCGTGACCAACGAGGCGGGCGAGATCCCCTACGCCTACCAGCCCGCGTTCCGCGACCCGCGTGGACGCGTGATCGGGATAGACATTCGCAAGATGTTCTAAAACCGGGCGAACGCGCCTATCTGGCAGGCATGGACCGCACACCCGCAGGCAGGCCGCACGATCCGAAAGGCTCCGAGCGTTTCAACGAGACGCGCGCGACCTACACCGTGCGCGGGTCCGAGCAGCCCGACATCGAGAAGGGCGTGGCAGTGATCCGCGACACCGTGCGCACGCTTTCTCCCAAGCCGGGCGTCTACCGCATGCACGATGCGCGCGGCGACGTGCTTTACGTGGGCAAGGCGAGGGCACTGAAGAACCGGGTGGCGAACTATACGCAGGTCGATCGCCTGCCGACGCGGCTGAAACGCATGGTCAGCCAGACCCGCTCGACCACCATCGTCACGACCAATTCCGAAGCCGAGGCGCTGCTGCTCGAAGCGCAGCTCATCAAGCGCTATCGCCCGCCGTACAACGTGCTTCTGCGCGACGACAAGAGCTTCCCCTTCATCCTGCTTCGCGCCGACAACGATTTCCCGCGCATCATGAAGCATCGCGGCGCGCGCAAGGCGAAAGGCAACTATTACGGTCCGTTCGCCAGCGCCGGATCGGTCAACACCACGATCAACGCGCTGCAGAAGCTGTTCCTGCTGCGCAGCTGCACCGACAGCTTCTTCTCGCGCCGCGACCGGCCCTGCCTGCTCTACCAGATCAAGCGCTGCTCGGCCCCGTGCGTCGGGCGGATCGACAAGGACGGCTACGGCGACCTCGTGCGGCAGGCGAAGGACTTCCTCGGCGGCAAGTCCTCGGCCGTGCAGCGCGAGATCGAGGCGCAGATGGCAGAGGCGTCGGAAGCGCTCGACTTCGAGCGCGCGGCGATGCTGCGCGACCGGTTGCGCGCGGCCACATTCATCCAGGGCAGCCAGGCGATCAACGCGGGCGGCCTCGGCAATGCCGACATCTTCGCAATGGCGAGCAAGGGCGGGCAGATCGGCATCCAGGCTTTTTTCATCCGGGGTGGCCAGAACTGGGGCCACCGCGCCTTCTTCCCGACGCATACCGACGGGCTAGGCGAAGAAGAGGTATTCCAGAGCTTCCTCGCCCAGTTCTACGAGGAAGTGCCGCCCGCACGCTGCATCCTGGTAGACCGCGAGTTGCCCGAGGCCGGATTGCTATCCGAAGCCTTGCAGGAGGCGGCGGGGGGCAGGGTGGACATCTCCGTCCCGCAGCGCGGCGACCGGCGGCGGCTGATCGCGCAGGCGAGCCGCAACGCCGCCGAAGCGCTCGACCGGAGGCTTGCCGAAAGCGGCACGAAGGCGAAGATCCTGCAGGAGGTGGCCGACGTCTTCGAACTGCCCGAACCGCCGCAGCGGATCGAGATCTACGACAACAGCCACATCCAGGGCGCGAAGGCTGTCGGCGCGATGGTCGTGGCCGGGCCGGAAGGTTTCCTCAAGAACCAGTACCGCAAGTTCAACATCAAACGCGCGCAGACGAACGACGATTTCGGTATGATGCGCGAGGTCATGGAGCGCCGCTTCTCCCGCGCGCTCGAAGAAGATCCGGACCGTGACGGCGGCCTGTGGCCCGATCTCGTCCTGATCGACGGCGGCAAGGGCCAGATGAGCTCGGTTCGCGATACGCTCGAGGAGCTGGGCATCGAGGACGTGCCGCTGATCGCCGTCGCCAAGGGGCCGCATCACGGACGCGAGGGGCGCGAGGTCTTTCACTTCCCCGACGGGCGCGAAAAGACGCTGCCGACGAACTCGCCGGTGCTGTTCTACCTCCAGCGCCTGCGCGACGAGGCGCACCGCTACGTCATCGGCGCGCACCGCGCCAAGCGCAGCCGCGCGATCACGGCCAGCCCGCTCGACGAGATACCGGGCATCGGCCCGGCGAGGAAACGCGCGCTCCTTCTCCATTTCGGCACCGCCGGAAAGGTGCGCGCGGCCAGCCTCGAGGACCTGCAGCGCGCGCCGGGCATATCCGAGGCGGTGGCGCAGACCGTCTACGATTTCTACCACCCGGCAGGTTGATGCTGGCGCGGCTGCGGCATATCGCGCGCATCCTGAAGCGCGATGTGCTCGCCCTGTGGATCGCGGGGCGCGACCCGCGCGTGCCCCTCGTCGCCAAGGTGCTGGCGGCCTGCGTCGCCGCCTACGCGCTTTCGCCCGTCGACCTGATACCCGATTTCATCCCGGTGCTCGGCCTGCTCGACGACCTGCTGATCGTGCCTGCCGGCATATGGCTGGCGGTGCGCTCGATCCCCGTCCCGCTGATGGCCGAGTTCCGCGAGCGCGCGGCGGCGGTGGCAAGGCCAGCGGAACGGCGCGGGCTACTGATCGTCCTTGCGCTCTGGGTCGGAGCCGTCGCGCTTGCCCTTTTCCTCTGGCTCGAACTTGCCGACGACGTCCTCGCCAAGGACTTCGGGCAGGTAGAGGCGGCGCAGCAGCGTGAAGCCGACCACCATCAGCGCGGCTGAGAAGAACAGTCCGTAAAGCCCGGTGATCGCGCCGATCGCGATGATCGCGAACAGCGTGATCGCGGGCGGGATCGAGACCACCCGCTTCTGCACGTAGGGCGTGATGAAGTTCGTCTGGATGATCCGCACCACCGCATAGGTCGCGAACGCTCCGGCCAGCGTTCCCGGTCCTTCGGTGGCGGCGAGGCCGAGCGCGGGAATCATCGCGACGGTCGGACCGATATAGGGAATGAACTCGCTCAGCCCGGCAAGGAGGCCAAGCGCTGCGGCCGAGGGCACTCCGGCCAGCCACAGCCCGACACCGACGAGCACGCCCATGGTGGTCATCAGGATGATCTGCGCCTGCAGCCAGAGCCGCAGGTTCGATCCGGTATCGTCGAGCGCTTCGGCAAAGACCTCGCGCTTGTCCTTCGGGACGAGGTAGAGCAGGCCGCGCTCGTACGATGTCGGGTCGGCGGCGAGGAAGAACGATCCGACCACGACCAGCAGCACGTTGAGCAGGAGCGTCCCTGTGCCGGTCACCAGCCCCGAGATGTCGTTGGCGACGCGCGACCCGGCGTAGGCCTGCTCCACCGCATCGAAGATCTTCGCTCCCACCGGGGAGCCCGACATGAGTTCCTCGATCTCCGCGATGATCGTCGGAAGCTGCGTCACGAACTGGGCGATCTGCTGGCCGAACTGCACGGTGAACAGCCACACCAGGAATGCGATCGCCGCCAGCGCGCCGAGCATGCCCGCGATCACCGACGCGCGGTGCGGCAGGCCCCTCCGCTCGAAGAACCGTGCCAGGCTGCGGATCGCGATCGCGCCAAGCACCGAACCGAAGGCAAGGATCAGGATGTTGAAGGCCTGATAGAGCGCGTAGAACGCCAGGCCGATGACAATCAGGATGAGGACGCGGCGGATGAACCGCGCGTCGGACCGGTCGGGGGAAAGGCGTAGCACGCCTGAACAACGCAAAAGCGGCGGATTGGCTGCAATGGCGGGCTCCGGGCATTGCGTCGTGCGCATCAATCAGCCCGCTTGTGCATTTGCATGTCACCATGGACGTGCGCGCGTGAATCCGGGGCAGGGCCTTGTGTCGATCCTGCTGATGTCGCTCCTGCCGGGGCTGGGCAATGCGCTCGGCGTCGCTCTGGCCGAATGGCGCCAGCCTGGGCCGAAGCTGACCGGGGCCGCGCTCCACGCTGCGGCAGGACTGGCCACGGCGGTCGCCGCCATCGAGCTGATCCCGCGTGCGCAGGATCGTATCGAAAGCTGGCTGATCGCAATCGGGGTCGTCGTCGGGGCGATGGTCGCGCTCGGCATCGCGAGAGTTACGAGAAAGGTCAGCGACAAGTTCTCGCGCGGCGAGCAGCGGACCGCGATCTGGGGCGTCTACATGGTCGTCGGCGTCGACCTGCTTTCCGACGGGCTGATGACCGGGAGCGGCGGGGCCGTTTCGGCAAGTCTCGGCCTGCTCATCGCCCTGTCGCAAGTGGTCGCGAACATGCCGGGTGGTTTCGCGGTCACCGCCAACTTCCGCAAGGCCGCCGTGCCGCGCTCGCAGCGGCTGTGGATGGCGGCCGCCTATCCGATCGTTCCGCTGGTCGCCGCCGCGGCGGGCTATCTTTTCCTGCGCGAGGCGTCGGAGCAGTGGACCGGCTTCGTGCTGGCGATCCTTGCCGGCCTCCTGCTGGTCGCCACCATCGAGGACCTCGTGCCCGAGGCCGACGAGCCGGGTGCGCCCCGCAAGATTTCCAGCCCCGCTTTCGCCGGGGGCTTCGTGCTGCTCCTGCTGCTGTCCGCCTATGTGGGTGCGTGACTATCGGGCAAGCACCCTTCCGCCTTTCGCGCGGCGTGCCTCGACCGTGCCGATCGCGCTGAACAGCGATTGCCGCGCGCCGCCGCCGACGGCGACCGAGACGCTGCCGATCGCCCGCCGTTCGCGCCAGATGTGGTCGATCATCGGGTGGTCGGCCGAGGCGCAACTGTCGCTCCACGCGATGTCCTCGTTCGCCAGCACGGCAAGGTTTTCGCGCTGGAGCAGCACACCCGGCGAAAAGCGCGCATAATCCTCTGCGAAGGCGGTTTTGTACGAAAAAGCGCCGGGTGCGGCAAGAAACGTGGCCAGCATCGCAATCGGTTTCCCGTCGAGGAGAAGCGAGAGCCGTTCGAGACGCCCTCGCTCTGCGGCGCCTGCAAGCGCGTGCTCGAACAAGGCCCGCGTGCCCGGATGCGAGGCCATTGCCGATCCGGCCCTGCCTTTCCAGCCCGAAGCTTCCAGCGAGAGGAAGTCCTGCGTCCATTCCACTATGCCGTCGGAGTCGGTCCGCCCGTCGAACCGGGTATCCCCTTCTTCGCGCAGGCGTTTCGTCTGGCGGCGCAGTTCCTTGCGCTTCTTGCCGGATATCGCCGCTTCGAAATAGGCTTCCGGCGACAGATGCGAGGCCAGCAGGGCCCGTTCCTCGCACCGGACGATGGCGGCAAAGCGCGACTGTGCCCGCACCACGGCCTGCAACGCTTCGAACAGCCTCCCGCCAAGCGGCATGGCGGGCAGGTGAAGGAACAGGCTTGTGCCCGGCACCCTGTCCAGATGCTCGAGCAGCGCCTCCCAGAACGCTTCCTCGGCCCCCCTGGCGACGAGCGGCGCGCCAAGGAAGCAGTTGCCGTGCATCCACGTTGCGCGATTGGGGAGCGGGTGGCGGTAATGCCGGGCCTTGCGGACCATGGGTATCAGACCCGAAAGCCGCCCTCCGAGCGCGAAACGAACGATCTCGACGCTCCCGTCGCGATCGAGTGCGCGCAGCGAGGGCAGGAGGTACCAGGATTCGAAGAAGGGATTGGGTTCCGAGGCCGAGAGCGCAAGCGCATCCCATGCCGCGTTATCCTCGTCCAACTCCTGCCAGGGCAGCGCTTCGATGGTCTGCGTGGCGGGAGAGCCGGGGAGGGACACGCCCGCGACGTGCACGGCGCTTCCGTCCCGGCAGATCGGGCCTTCGATCATCGGTTGCAAGCTCGCGCGCGGGTCATCGCACACATGCTTAACGCCGGAGCGCCAAGGAATTGCTAACGGCGGATAAAAGAAAGCCCTGCCCGGACGGTCGGTCCGGGCAGGGCTTCATGCCTTTACGGCGCGTCCGGGGTCAGCCCGCGGCGCCCGTCGCCAGCGCGGCCAGAAGCAGCAGCGCGACGATGTTGGTGATCTTGATCATCGGGTTGACGGCCGGACCGGCGGTATCCTTGTACGGATCGCCGACGGTGTCGCCGGTCACCGCGGCCTTGTGGGCTTCCGAGCCCTTGCCGCCGTGGTTGCCGTCCTCGATGTACTTCTTGGCGTTGTCCCACGCGCCGCCGCCCGAGGTCATCGAGAGGGCGACGAACAGGCCGCCCACGATAACGCCGAGAAGGAGCGCGCCGAGCGCGGCGAAGCCGTTCTCCTGGCCACCGACGAGCGATATCACGAAGTAGACCACGATCGGCGCGAGCACCGGCAGCAGCGAGGGAACGATCATTTCCTTGATCGCCGCCTTGGTGACGAGGTCGACCGTGCGCGCGTACTTGGGCTTCGAGGTGCCTGCCATGATGCCCGGATCGTTCGCGAACTGGTCGCGCACGTCCTTCACCACGTCGCCCGCCGCGCGGCCCACCGCGGTCATGCCCATCGCTCCGAAGAGGTAGGGCAGCAGCGCGCCGAGGAGCAGCCCGACGATCACGTACGGGTTCTCCAGGCTGAAATCGACATCCAGCGTCGGGAAGAACTCGGCCAGGTCGGTCGTGTAGGCGGCGAACAGCACCAGCGCGGCGAGCCCCGCCGAACCGATCGCGTAGCCCTTGGTCACGGCCTTGGTCGTGTTGCCGACCGCGTCGAGAGCGTCGGTCTTCTCGCGAACGCTGTCATCGAGGCCCGCCATCTCGGCGATGCCGCCGGCGTTGTCGGTGACAGGGCCGTAGGCGTCGAGCGCGACGACCATGCCGGCGAGCGCCAGCATCGCGGTCGCGGCGTAGGCGATGCCGATCAGGCCGGCGAGCTGGTAGGCGATGACGATACCCGCCACGATGACGAGCGTCGGCAGCGCGGTTGCTTCGAGGCTGATGGCAAGGCCCTGGATCACGTTGGTGCCGTGGCCCGTTTCCGATGCCTTGGCGATCGACTTCACCGGGCGGTATTCGGTGCCGGTGTAGTACTCGGTGATCCAGATGATCAGGCCGGTGATGGCAAGGCCGAGCATCGAGCACCAGAACAGGTCCATGCCGGTGAACCCGCCGATCTGCGCGGCGAGGCCTTCCTCGGCAAGCGGCGCGCCCGCGTCGACATTCTGGATCTCTCCGCCGATGACCGTGTTCATGTCGCCGAGCGCGAGCTGGGTGACGAACCAGATCGCCGGGATCGAAAGGATCGCGGTGACGAGGAAGCCCTTGTACATCGCACCCATGATCGACTGCTTCGAACCGAGGCGGACGAAGTAGGTGCCGATGATGGAGGTGAGGATGCACGAGCCGCCGATCAGCAGCGGTAGCGCCATCAGGCCCGAAAGCTGCGCGACGTCGGCCAGCAGCAGCGCGGTCAGCACCATCGTGGCGCCGACGGTCACGACGTAGGTCTCGAACAGGTCGGCGGCCATGCCGGCGCAGTCGCCGACGTTGTCGCCCACGTTGTCCGCGATAACGGCGGGGTTGCGCGGATCGTCCTCGGGAATGCCCGCCTCGACCTTGCCGACGAGGTCGGCGCCGACGTCGGCGGCCTTGGTGAAGATGCCGCCGCCCAGACGCGCGAAGATGGAGATCAGCGAGGCGCCGAAGGCGAGGGCGACCAGCCCGTCGACGACGGTGCGGTCGTTGCCGCCCACGGTGTAGCCCGCAGGACCGGTCAGGACCCAGTAGAACACGGCGATGGCGAGAAGCGCGAGGCCCGCCACCAGCATGCCGGTGATGGCGCCCGCGCGGAAGGCGAGGGTGAGGCCTGCCTGCAGCCCGGTCTGCGCCGCCGCGGCGGTGCGCACGTTCGAGCGAACCGAGATGTTCATCCCGATGAAGCCGGCAACGCCCGAGAGGATCGCGCCGATGGCGAAGCCCGAAGCCGAGACCGGCGTTCCGCCGTGCGGCACGTCGAGGAAAACGTAGACGAGTATCATGACCACCACGCCGACGATGGCGATGGTGGTGTACTGCCGCTTCAGGTAGGCTTGCGCGCCTTCCTGGATGGCTCCGGCGATTTCCTGCATCGTTTCGTTGCCCGCCGCTGCGCCGAGCACCTGTCGGCTCGTGACGAAGCCGTAAACCACGGCAAGCAGGCCAAGAATTATCGCTATCGTGACTAGACTCACGTAACGCCCCCTCTCCAGTTTATCCCATGCGCGGGCGGCATTTTTCCGAACGGTGCCCGCGCCGGCAAGGGGCTAAGGCCTGATTCGCAAGAGGGCAACCTGTTTTGCCGGTTTATCCGGTACTTCGGGGGGCTGCCCGCTCAGCCGTGCTCGTAGCCGAGGCCGCTCGTCCCGCTTACGGGTTCGCCGTCGAGCACCAGCGTTTCGCCGGACGCTGCCCGCACGCTGCCGATGCGGTGGGCGGCGACGGGCAGGCGGGCATCGGCGGGTGCGGTAAAGAGGAGCTGGTAGTCGTCGCCCCAGCGCAGCGCTTCGGCGCGGCGTCCCTCGGGCGCGTCGATGGGCACCGATGCGGTCTCGATCTCGAGCGTGACGCCGCTGGCCCGGGCCAGGCGAAACGCATCAAGCAGCAGTCCGTCGGACACGTCCATCATCGCGGTGACCAGCGGGGCGAGCGCGATACCCTCGGACACCAGCGCCAGCGGGCGCAGGTAGGCAGCGCGCTCGCCGGCTCCGTCGCGGTACGCCTCGAACGCCATCATCGCGCCGCCGACAGGTCCCGTCAGGTAGAGCGTATCGCCGGGCCGCGCGCCGCCGCGAGAGGGGACGGGCGTGTGCGTGGCGCGGCCGACGGCGGTCAGACCGAGCACCTGCGCTTCACTGCCGCCCACCGTATCGCCGCCAAGCAGCGGCACGTCGTAGAACTTCAGCGCCTCGTCCAGCCCCGCGACGAAGCGCTCCTCGTCGCCGCACAGCATGTACGAAAGGAGCACCCCGACGGGCTTCGCTCCCTTGGCGGCAAGGTCCGAGAGGTTCACCGAAACCAGCTTCCAGGCGACATCGGCGGGGTCGATGCCCGACAGGTAGTGAACGCCCTCGACCATCGTGTCGTGCGTGAGGACGAGGGTTTCGGCGCCAAAAGGCAGCACGGCGCAGTCGTCCTCGAAACCGCGCGCCGCCGGGTTGCGCGCCAGCTCGCGCAGTGCCGCGATGAAGGCAAGCTCGCCGCGCGGCACGGGCGCGCCTACCGCACGTCCTTCGCGACGGCGTCGAGTACGCCGTTCACGAACTTGGCCTCGCGCGGTTCGAAGAATGCGTGGGCGACGTCGACGTATTCGCTGATCGCCGCGCCGGTCGGCACGTCCTTGCGGGCAAGCAGCTCGTAGGTGCCCGCGCGCAGGATCTGCAGCATCGTCTTGTCGAGCCGGGCGACGGTCCAGCCGCCGGCGAGCTTGCCGCCGACGATGCCGTCGATCTCCTCGGTCCGCGCGATCACGCCCTTCACGATATCGTCGAAGAACGCGACCTCGGCATCGGCGTAGACGTCCTCGTCGATCGCCGCGCCGAGGCGGTGGCGGTGGAACTCGTCGAGAAGCTGGGCTTGCGGCGTCTTTTCCATGGCATGCTGGTAAAGCGCCTGCACGGCGGCGAGGCGCGCGGCGGCGCGGGCCCTGGTCCGGGCGTTCATAGGCCGATCCTTGCACTGATTGAGCGGGCGTGCGCGGGCAGGCCCTCGGCCTCGGCCAGCGCGATGGCGGCGGGTCCGATGGCCTTGAGCGCGGCCTCGTCCGCCTCGATGAAGCTGGTGCGCTTCATGAAGTCCAGCACCGACAGGCCCGACGCGAAGCGCGCGCGGCGTCCGGTCGGCAGGACGTGGTTGGGTCCGGCGACGTAATCGCCGATCGCTTCGGGCGTATGCCGTCCGAGGAAGACCGATCCGGCATGGCGTATGGCATCGAGCATCGGCTCGGGGTCTGCGACCGCAAGCTCGACGTGTTCGGCGGCAAGCGCGTTGGCGAGGGCAGGGGCCTCGGCGAGGTCTTCGACGAGGATGATGATCCCGTGATCGTTCCAGCTGTCGCGCGCGGTCCGCTCGGTCTCCAGCATGCCCAGTTCGACGCCGACGCGGTCCGCGACGGTGTCGGCGAAGATTTCGCAATCGGTGATGAGGATCGACTGCGAGGACGGATCGTGCTCGGCCTGGCTCATCAGGTCGGCGGCGATCCACTCGGGATCGTTGTCCCTGTCGGCGATGACGAGAATTTCGCTCGGCCCCGCGACCATGTCGATGCCGACCACGCCGTAGAGCTGGCGCTTGGCCTCCGCGACCCAGGCGTTGCCCGGCCCGGTCACGACATCGACCGGAGCTATGCGCTTCGTGCCGTAGGCGAGCGCGGCGATCGCCTGCGCACCGCCGATCCGCCAGATCTCGTCGATCCCGGCGATGTGCGCGGCGGCGAGCACCAGCGTGTTAGTGGCACCACGGGGCGTCGGTGTTGCGACGACGATGCGTTCGACCCCGGCGGCGCGGGCGGGAATGGCGTTCATCAGCAGCGAGGAAGGGTAGGCTGCGCGGCCTCCCGGAACGTAGAGACCCGCCGCATCGACCGGCCGCCAGCGCGCGCCTAGCCGGACGCCGGCTTCGTCGCGATAGTCGCGGTCGGCCGGGACCTGCGCCTCGTGGTAGGCGCGGATGCGGTCTGCGGCGAGCTCGAGCGCGTCGCGCAGGTCGCGCGAAAGCGCGTCGTAGGCGGCGCGGCAGTCGTCCGCGCCGATGCGCCAGTCCTCGTCCTGCGAGAGCGAGTGTCCGTCGAAGCGCGCGGTAAATTCGGCCAGGGCCTCGTCGCCCCGCGAGCGAACCTCGCCCAGGATGCGGGAAACGGAGCGCGCGACATCCTCGTCGCTTTCTCGCCGCTCGCGCACTATGCGCGCGAACGCCTTTTCGAAGCCGGGATCGCTGCTGCGCAGGAACAGCATCAGGCGGCGGCCTTGCGGTCGACCAGCGAACGAAACGCCTCGACGAGGCGACCGACGCGCTCGTCGGTCTTGAACGCGGTGCGATTGACGATGAGGCGCGCCGAGATATCGAGGATCACGCTCGTCTCGACGAGGCCGTTCTCCTTGAGCGTGCGACCGGTCGAGACGAGATCGACGATGCGGCTTGCCAGGCCGAGGCTCGGCGCAAGTTCCATCGCGCCGTTCAGTTTCACCACTTCGGCCTGGACGCCCCGGCCCTCGAAATGGCGGCGTGTCAGGTTGGGGTACTTGCTCGCGATGCGCAGGTGGCTCGCCGGACCGGGCCGGGCCGCGTCGTCCTCTGCGGGTTCGGCGACCGAGAGGCGGCAGTGCCCGATGTCGAGGTCGACCGGCGCATAGAGGTCCGGATAGGCGAACTCCTCGACCACGTCGGAACCGACGATACCGACCTGTGCCGCGCCGTGAGCGACGAAGGTGGCGACATCGAAGGCGCGCACGCGGATGATCCGCATGTCCGAACCCTCGCAGTCGAAGGACAGCGAGCGCGATTTCCTGTCGTGGAATTCGGCCCCCGGCACGACGCCCGCGCGCTCCATCAGCGGCAGCGCCTCGTCGAGGATGCGGCCCTTGGGAACGGCGAAAGTAAGCGGTGCGGGGTCGTTATCGGACATGGCGCGGGCCTTACGGCGCACGAGGGCAAAGGGCAACTCGGAAGCTGCAATCGCGCGCGCGTCGCCGCTCCTCAGGGATAGCTTACGGTCTTGGGCTTGTCGGGCAGGGGGATGAATTCCTCCTCGTCGCCCGGAACGCTTGCGAAGCGGCCTTCGGTCCAGTCGCTCTTGGCCTGTTCGATCCGCTCGCGCGAGGAACTCACGAAGTTCCACCAGACGTGGCGTCTGGTCGCGAAGGCTTCGCCGCCCAGCAGCATGACCTTGCCGCCGCTCCCGGATGAGAGCGACATCGCATCGCCCGGCGCGAGCACGGTGAGCTCGTACAGGCCGAGGGCCGTGCCATCGACGGATGCCTCGCCGCGCACCAGCATGACCGCGCGTTCGTCCGCCCCGGCATCGAGCGGGATCGCGCCACCGGGCGCCAGGTCGATCTCGGCATAGATCGTCGCGGCGTGCTGCGTCGTCGGCGCGGTTGCGCCCCACAGCGTGCCCATCACGACCTGCGCCCGCGCGCCGCCGTCCTCGATCACGGGAAGGTTCGTGCGGCATTCGAAGGCCGGATCGATTTCCTCCTGCCCGTCGGGAAGCGCCAGCCAGGTCTGCATGCCGTAGAGCCTGGGGCCGGCCTCGCGCTCTTCGGCGGGGCTGCGTTCCGAATGGACGATGCCCGACCCGGCGGTCATCAGGTTCACCTGTCCCGGCCGGATCGTCGAGAAGCTGCCGAGGCTGTCGCGGTGATCGATCGCGCCTTCGAACAGCCAGGTGACGGTGGCAAGGTTGATGTGCGGATGCGGCCGCACGTCCATTCCCTTGCCGAGGTCGAGCTGCGCGGGGCCGAACTGGTCGACGAACAGGAACGGGCCGACCATGCGCAACGCCTTCGAGGGGATGGCGCGGCGAACCTCGAAATCGCCGAGGTCGTGGGTGACGGGAGTTACCGTCCGGACGATGCTCATACCGGTTCCCCCGGCGCGCGCGCCTTGATGGCGAGGGCGTGGACCCGCTGGCCGGGTATGTCACCCAGCGCGGCGTTGACCATGCGCTGCCGCTTCAGGCGCGATGCACCCTCGAATTCGGCGCTCTCGATCTCGACGGTGAAGTGCGATTCGCCGCTGCCGTCGTCGCCCATGTGGCCGCTGTGCTTCGCGCTGTCGTTGATGACCGCGAGGCGCGTCGGCGCGAAGGCCTGTTCGAGCAGTTGCCTGATTTCGTCGGCGATCGGCATAGGTGTCCCTTCCATTCCGGCGTGCAGCTTGCCATGTTTAAGCGGGTGAGACGAGACAGGTTCCACGGACGGCACGAAGCGGGCGGGCGAATGTGCGACTGGCCGGAGTGCGGCGAGGCGGGCGAATTCCGCGCGCCGGGCACGCGGCCCTCGGGCTTCGACGGGCCGGGCGAATTCCGCTGGTTCTGCCTCGACCACGTGCGTGCCTTCAATTCGGGCTACGACTTCTTCGAGGGCATGGACGCCGACGAGATCCTGCGCGCGCAGTCTCCGCTCGGGGGCTGGGATACCGAAACGCGCGCCTTCCGGGCAACCGGCGGAGTGGACGGAGTGCCCCGCTGGGCTGATTTCGCCGATCCGCTCGACGCCATCGGCGAGCGCGCCCGGGACTTCGTGCGCCGGCGGGAAGCGGCGTATCGTCCCGCGCAGCGCTCGGACGGGCGCCCTGTGACGCCTGCAGAGCGGCGCGCGCTCGATACGCTGGGACTGCCGCTCGACTCGAACCGCTCCGACGTGCGCCGACGCTACACCCGGCTCCTGCGGCGCTATCATCCCGATCACAACGGCGGCGACCGGAGCCTTGAGGACAGGTTGCGCCGCGTAGTGGAAGCCTACCAGCTCCTGCGGCGCGCGCCTGCCTTCAGCTGACCGGCGTTCAGCCGCGGCCGACCGCCCTGGCAAAGCGTTTGGCATTGTCCTCGCCCATGATCGCGGGAATCTCGCGGCCGGGGTAGAAGCCCTCGTAGCTCGGCATGTCGTCGGGGATCGCGACCCAGTCGACCTTGTCGGTCGTATGGATGTGGACCTGCGGAGTGACCGCGTGCGGATCGTCGAGCGCGCCCGCGCGGACGAAGCGCAGCCCGTCGCCCGCGGCGTGGTAGATGCTCCAGACAGAGGTGCCGCAATCGCTGCAGCGAAAGTTCGTCTGCCCGGCGCCGCTCGGCGTGGGGTGCTCGTGCGGAGCCGGATCGCCCTGCAACACCGTGATCGCGTCGGGCTTGACGAGGATGTTTACCGCGAAGGCGGTGCCGGTCTGGCGCTGGCACTGGCGGCAATGGCAGCAGTTGACGACGACGGGCTCGGCCTCGATCCGGAAGCGAACCGCCCCGCAATCGCAGCCGCCTTCCTTGCCGCTCAGGCTCATCCCTTCGCCGCCGAGATGAGATCGTTGTCGATCGCCTTCGCCGCCTTGTAGGCATCGCGCGCCTGGATGCGCTCGGCATAGCCGACGAAGCCCTCGTTGGGGGGAATCGTCCCGAAGTTGAGGCCCCAGTCGACCTGGCTGCCGACGTAGACGTCCGCCATCGTGAAGCGCGACCCGCAGACGAAATCGTTGACCGCAAGATGATCGTCCAGCGTCGAAATCGTGCGCTCGAAACTGCCCCAGCCGGCCATGCCCTGCTGCTCCTCGGTAGGCTCAAACTTCAGATGGCGCGAGGTGATCGCCTGCTCGACGGGGCCTGCAGCGAAGAACAGCCAGCGCAGGTAGGCGGCCATCTCGTCGTCGCTTGCCAGCAGGCCGGCCTCGGGGTGCATCTCGGCAAGGTAGGTGCAGATCGCGGCAGTTTCGGTCACCACCTTGTCACCGCTCTTGGCGTGATGGACCAGCGTCGGAACCTTGCCCATCGGGTTCGCTTCCATCAGTTCCATCGGCTTGTCGGTCCAGTCGACCAGCACCTGCCGGTAATCCGCGCCCGCCTCGTGCAGCGCCCAGCGGGCGATCTGTCCGCGCGACATCGGGTTGGTGTAGAACGTGTAGTCCGCCATCGGGTCAGCCTTTCCTCGGTGCGACGAGGCCGAATGCCGCGCCGTCGGGATCGCGCGCGACGACGACCACCTCGTCGCCCGGCACGTCCTGCGGACCCATTACCACGGTCCCGCCACCCGCTTCGACAGCCGATTTCGCCGCCTCGATGTCGGGCACGCGGAAATAGAACAGCCAGCCGGCCATGCCTTCGCCGCTGGCCTGCATCGCGCCGCCGAGGCGCGTCCCGCCAAGGTCGAGGAAGCAGTAGGGGCCGTGCTCGGGTCCCATTTCCATCCTGTCGTTCACCGCATACCCGAACATCGCGCCATAGAAATCGAGGGCATCGTCGCGCGAAGAGGACTGCAATTCGTGCCAGCCGACCATCCCGGTGTCGGCGGTATCCGACGAAAAGACCGTGCCGCCCTGGTCGGAGAAGCCGCGCATCACGTAAAAGGGAATGCCCTGAGGGTCCTTGACCAAGGCCATGCGGCCCACCCCGTTCAGGTCGAAGGCGGGCATCAGGACCGATCCGCCTGCCGCCTCTATCGCCGCGACCTTCGCGTCAACGTCCTCGACCGCGAGGTACATCAGCCAGATCGGGCGACCGCCGCCGGCGACCATCTCATCGGTCAGCTGCATCGCTCCGCCCGTCGCTCCGCCTCCGGGTCGCGAGAGGAACCAGTAGTCTGGCGCCTCCGGCATGTCCGACTGCACGAAAGTCCAGTCCACGACGCTTGCGTAGAATTTGCGGGCTTTCGGCAGGTCGGCCGCGAGCAGTTCGTACCAAACGGGCATTCCGGCTGCAGTCGCCATGACAGGGTCCTCCTTCAACGACCGTGAGTGAAGATCGGTGCAAAGCCGCCGAAGATCATGCGCTTGCCGTCGAACGGCATGTCGGGCGGCATCTGCCAGCGCTCGTCGGTTTCCATCTTCTTTGCGGCGGCATCGCAGGTTTCGCGGTCGGGCCAGATCATCCAGGAGAACACGATCTTCTCGCCGGCTTCTGCCTTGCAGGCCTTGCGAAAGTCGGTGTGCGTGCCATCGGGCACGTCCTCTTCCCAGCCCTCGACGATCTCGAGCACGCCGTATTCGCGAAACATCTCCGCGGCCTTCTCGGCCAGCGCGCGATAGTCTTCCTTCCTGCCTTCCGGCACGGGAATCAGGAAACCCTGGATGTACATGTCATGCCTCCGTCTTTTGAGCGGTCCGGTCGAATGCCGCGATCTGGTCGGCCATCGCCTGCGCGAATGCGGGGCGGGCCATCGCGCGGTCGCGATAGGCGGCGAGCGTCGGGCGCCGTTGCAGAAGATCAGTATGCTCGAGTGTGCGCAGCATCGTCGTCATGGCGATGTCGGCGATTGAAAACTGGCCTGCGAACCATTCGCGATCACCAAGACCGGCGACCAGTCCGTCTAGCCGCGCGCCGAGCATCTCGATCATCGACGGCCGGCGAAGCTTTGCCCACTCTTCCTCCGCGTTCACGAAATCGACGAGGAACATCTCGATCAGCGATGGCTCAATAGAATTGTACGCGGCGAAGAGCCAGCTCATCACTGCTCCGCGCGCCGGGTTTTCGCGCGGGAGCAGGTGAGGGTCCTTCTCGCCGATGTGCACCAGCGTCGCGCCGCTTTCGAATACGCGCGTATCGCCTTCGCGAATGACCGGGACCTGGCCCCAGGGCTGCTCGGCGAAATACCAGTCCGGCTTGTCGCGCACGTCGATGAGGCGTTCGCGATAGGGAAGGCCGATTTCCTCGCATGCCCAGCGCGGGCGGATGTCGCGAACATGTCCACGCGCCAGGTCGGGTACCCAGTCGAATGCGGTGATTTCCAGTTCGGCTTCTCGGCTGATCGGCATCCATCCCTCCATTTCGCGAGTCGTGACTTGCCGACCATCGACTTATGAGTTACTAAAAGCAACAATGAAGTTTGAAAATAAAACCGAACCGGTCGACAGGCACGGCAAGTGGTACCGGGACGCCTGCGCCGCCGCCTTTGCGATGGAACTTGTCGGAGAACGCTGGACGATACCGATCGTTCGCGAGCTTATGCTCGGCGGACGACGTTTCAGCGACATTCGCGCCAGCCTGCCCGGCATCAGCGCCAGGGTGCTGACCGAGCGACTCGCGCGCCTTCAGGACCTGGGCATCGTACTGCGCGTGGACCGGAACGACCCGGTGCCGCACCGGCTCTACCTGCTCACCGACTGGGGCAGGGGCCTGGAAGCGGTGATGGCCGAGATGGGCCGCTGGGCGGTCCGCTCGCCGCTCCACGATCCGACGCTGCCGCTCACCCCGGTGGCGCTGATGCTTTCGCTGCGCGCGATGTTCCGGCCCGCGCGCGCTCGCGACCTTCGGGTCGACGCCGGGATTGTCATCGGCGATACACGGATGCGCGCGCACATCGCGGATGGCGAGCTTGCCGTCGCGTATGCCGCACCGGACGATCCGCCCGCAGACGTTATCTTCGCCGCGCCGACCTCGCTCGACCTGCTCAAGGTGTTCTACGGCAAGGCCCCGCCGGGAGCCGAAGGCGTCGCCGTCGAAGTGAGGGGCGATGCCGGACTTGCCCGCCGCTTTGTCGATTGCGTCGAGATACCGCCGAAATGCCCCGTGCCCCCGGCTGCCGCGACTTGACCGCGTTAAAGCGTGTTGCAGCGCGGCGCGCGGCTCTGTAGGCGGGGGGCGCGATGAACGAGATTTCCAGCATGACCGACAGCCGCGACGCGACCGTGCTCGCCAGGCCCGACAAGCAGATCGATGTCCGCGAGACCTTCGGAATCGATATCGACATGAAGGTGCCCGCCTTTTCCAAGGCGGACGAGCGCGTGCCCGATCTCGACGAGAACTACGTGTTCGAACCCGACACGACGCTCGCAATCCTTGCCGGGTTCGCCTTCAATCGCCGGGTGATGGTGCAGGGCTATCACGGCACCGGCAAGTCCACGCACATCGAACAGGTCGCGGCGCGGCTCAACTGGCCGTGCATCCGCATCAACCTCGATGCCCACATCAGCCGTATCGACCTGATCGGACGCGACGCCATCGTCCTGCGCGACGGCCTGCAGGTCACCGAGTTCCGCGAGGGCCTGCTGCCGTGGGCGCTGCAGCACCCGGTCGCGCTGGTCTTCGACGAGTACGACGCGGGGCGCCCCGACGTCATGTTCGTGATCCAGCGCGTTCTCGAAACCGAGGGCAAGCTGACGCTGCTCGACCAGAACCGGGTGATCCGGCCCGATCCGCACTTCCGGCTGTTCGCGACGTCGAACACTGTCGGCCTCGGCGATACCTCGGGCCTCTACCACGGCACCCAGGCGATCAACCAGGGCCAGATGGACCGCTGGAACATCGTCGTCGGCCTCAACTACCTGCCCGCCGAGACCGAGAACGAGATCGTGCGCGCCAAGGTGCCCGACATCGATGCGAAGATGATCTCCGACATGGTGAAGGTCGCCGACCTGTCGCGCCAGGGCTTCATCAACGGCGACATCTCGACGGTCATGAGCCCGCGCACGGTCATCACCTGGGCGCAGAACACGGGCATCTTCAAGGACCCCGGCTTCGCCTTCCGTCTCTCGTTTCTTAACAAGTGCGACGAGACCGAGCGGATGCTGGTCGCCGAATACTACCAGCGCGTGTTCGGTACCGACCTGCCCGAAAGCGTGGTCTCGAAGGCGTGAATCCGGGCGCGCGGTTGACCTGACTCAATCCCGCTCCGGATACCTCGCCGCAACGAAGTAAAGCCCCTCAGGCGGCGCGTTCAGGCCGAGCGCCTGCCGGTCGCGCGCGGCGAGCGCCTCGCCGACCTGCGCTTCCTCCCAGCGTCCCATGCCGACGAGCGCGAGGCACCCGACCATCGAGCGGACCTGGTGGTGCAGGAAGCTGCGCGCCTCTGCCTCTATCAGCACGGCATCGCCCTCGCGCCGCACGGCGAGCCGGTCGAGCGTCTTGAGCGGACTTCTCGCCTGGCAATGGACAGAACGGAAGGTGGTGAAGTCCTGCTGCCCGACCAGCGCCTGCGCGGCGCGGTGCATCGTTGCGGCATCGAGCGGTTGCGCCACGTGCCAGGCGCGCCCGCGCTCGAGCGTCAGCGGAGCGCGGCGGTTGGCGATACGGTAGAGGTAGCTTCGCCCGATGCACGAAAAGCGCGCGTGCCATTCCTCCGCCACCGCCTCGCACGCGATCACCGCGACGGGATCGGGCCGCAGCAGCGCGTTGAGCGCCTCCATCAGGCGGAATGGCTCGAACGGCTTTGCGATCTCGACGTGGACCGGCATGGCGAGCGCATGGACGCCCGCGTCGGTGCGGCCCGCCGCGTGCAGCGTCACCGTCTCGCCCGTCACCGCCGTCACCGCTTCCTCGACCGCCTGCTGCACCGAAGGCCCGTGCGCCTGCCGCTGCAGGCCCATGAACGGGCCGCCGTCGAACTCGAGGGTAAGGGCGAAGCGCTGCATGCCCGCGCTCAGCGAATCTCGGTGCCCGCCGGGATCGGCTTGCCGCGCAGGAAGGCATCGGTGTCCATCGCCGGCTTGCCCGCGCGCTGGATACGTACCGGCCGGATCGCGGCATGCTCGCAGGCGATGGTGAGCTCGTCGTCGAGCGTCGTCGCGGGCTGGCCCTGCCGCCCGACGATCTCTGCCTCGAGCACCCGGTAGCGTTCGCCCTCCAGCTCGAAGAACGCGCCGGGCGAGGGGGCGAAGGCGCGCACCTGCCGCTCGACGAACTCGGCGTCGCGCAGGAAGTCGAGCCGCGCCTCGCTCTTCTCGATCTTGGGCGCGTGGGTCGCCTGCCTGTCGTCCTGCTCGACCGCGCGGTGGACGGCAAGGTCGCGCAGCGTGCCGACCATGAGCTGCGCGCCCAGCTCGGCCAGTTCCCCGGTCAGATCGCCCGCCGTCTTGCGCTCGACAGGGGTGCGCGCGGTGGCGAGCATGGGGCCGGTATCGAGGCCCTTTTCCATCTGCATGATCGTCACGCCCGTCACCGGGTCGCCCGCCAAGATCGCGCGCTGGATCGGTGCGGCGCCGCGCCAGCGCGGCAGGATCGAGGCGTGGATGTTGAGGCAGCCGCGCCGGGGCGCGCTCAGGATCGCTTCGGGCAGCAGCAGGCCATAGGCGGCGACCACGCCGATGTCGGCATCGAGCGCGGCGAATTCGGCCTGCACAACGGCATCCTTCAGCGAGGCGGGATGGCGCACCTCGATCCCCAGCACTTCGGCCTCGGCCTGCACCGGCGAGGCCTGCAGCTTCCTGCCCCGTCCGGCGCGGCGCGGGGGCTGCGTGTAGACGGCGACGATCTCGTGCCCGGCGTGGTCCAGCGCCCGAAGCGCGGGCACCGCGAAAGCGGGCGTTCCCATGAAGACGATGCGCATGGCGTGTGAAGGCTTCCTCTGAAAGGCGGCAAGCCCTATCTGCGGTGCGATGGCATCGCAAGAGATCGAGACGCTGACGCAGGCCCTGTCGCGGCTGCCGGGGCTGGGCCCGCGCAGCGCGCGCCGCGCCGTGCTGTGGCTCCTGAAACGGCGCGACGCGGCGCTCCCGCAGCTTGTCGAAGCGCTTGCCGCGGTGCAGGACACGCTGGTCGAGTGCGGTACCTGCGGCAACATCGATACGCGCGATCCGTGCGGCATCTGCGCCGATCCGCGCCGCGATGCGCGCTCGCTCTGCGTCGTCGAGGACGTTTCGGACCTCTGGGCGCTCGACCGGGCGCGGCTGTTCACCGGGCGCTACCACGTGCTCGGCGGCAGGCTTTCGGCGCTCGACGGCATCCGGCCCGAAGACCTTGCGATCGGCACGCTGATCGCGCGCGTCGCGGCGGGCGGCATCGACGAGGTCGTGCTGGCGATGAACGCCACGCTCGAGGGGCAGACCACCGCGCACTACATTGCCGAGCGGCTCGAGGATTACCCGGTCCGCATCACCCAGCTTGCCCACGGGCTGCCCGTCGGCGGCGAGCTCGACTACCTCGACGAAGGCACGCTGGCGCAGGCGCTGCGGGCGCGCCGGCCGCTGGGATAAGCGCTCAAGGCTCCCGTGCGCGCGCTCGCTTGCGCAAGCCGGTAAGGCCCACTATTTCGGGCGCATGGCTATCCGCACGATCATCGAAGCGCCCGACCCGCGCCTGAAACAGGTTTCCAAGCCCGTCGAAACGTTCGACGACGAACTGAAGACGCTCGTCGAGGACATGTTCGAGACGATGTACGACGCGCCGGGCATCGGCCTTGCCGCGATACAGGTCGGCGTGCCGCTGCGCGTGCTCGTCATCGACCTCCAGCCCGAGGACGAGGATGCCGAGCCCGAGGTGTGCAACCACGGCGGGCACGAGCATACGCACCAGCCGACCAGGCGCGAGCCGCGCGTGTTCGTCAATCCCGAGATCCTCGACCCGTCCGACGAGACGCGCCTCTACAACGAGGGTTGCCTCTCGGTGCCAGAGATCTACGCCGAAGTCGAACGCCCGGCGCGCATCCGCGCCCGCTGGCAGGACCTCGACGGGAACACGCACGAGGAGGAGATGGACGACCTCATGGCCACCTGTCTCCAGCACGAGATGGATCACCTCGAAGGCATCCTGTTCATCGACCACCTCTCGCGCCTCAAGCGCAACATGGCGCTCAAGCGGCTCGAAAAGGCGCGCAAGGCGGCCTGATCTCCTCGCTTGGGGAAAACCGGAAAGAGGGCTGGCGTTCCCGATGCGTTCCGCCTAGGCTGGCCGCATGGAAATCGCGATCTACGTCGTCGTCGCGCTCGTCATCGGCCTCCTCGCAGGCTGGTTTTTCGCGTCGCGCCCCTTATTCGACCTGAAAGCCAAGGTCGGAGCTCTTGAGGGCGAGGCCAAGGACGCCGATGCGAAATTCCTGCGCACCTTCGCGGACCTCGAAGCCGCCCGGGAACGGGCGAATGCGGCCGAAGCGCTGAAGACCGAGATTGCCGGATTGCGGCGTGAGCGTGACGCGTTCGGCTCCGAACTGGCGACGCTCAAGGCCAATGCCGAACATTTCGAGGAGCAGAAGCGCCTTCTGCTCGAATCGCAGGAAGCCTTGCGCAAGGAATTCGAGCGGACCGGCGCAAAAGCGCTCGAAGCCGCACAGGATGCCTTCCTGAAACGCGCAGCCGAACGCTTCGAAGTCGCCGAGGAACGGCACGAGGAAAAGCTGAAATCGTTGCTGGCGCCCGTCGGCGAGCGGCTGAAAAGCTATGAAAAGCAGGTAGGCGACCTAGAGGCGAAACGCGTCGATGCCTTCGGCCAGCTTACCGGCCTGATCGAGGCGATGCGCGCCGGGCAGGAGCAGGTTCGTACCGAGGCCGCACGACTGGGCAATGCGCTGACCAATGCGCCCAAGGCGCGCGGGCGCTGGGGCGAACAGCAGCTCAAGAACCTGCTCGAAACATGCGGCCTGTCCGAGCATACCGATTTCTTCCTGGAGCAATCGATCGAGACCGACGAGGGGCGCTTGCGGCCCGATGCCATCGTGCGCATTCCGGGCGGCAAGGTGCTGGTGATCGACGCCAAGGTCTCGCTCAACGCCTATCAGGAGGCCTTCCACGCCGACAGCGACGAGGCGCGGACGACTGCGCTGAAGGCGCACGTCGCCTCGATGCGCAACCACGTCCAGACGCTGGGTGCCAAGAGTTACCAGAGCCAGTTCGACGATGCGCCCGATTACGTCGTGATGTTCGTTCCGGGCGAGCATTTCGTCGCCGCCGCGCTCGAACAGGACCCCGAACTCTGGGACTTCGCCTTTCGCAACCGCGTGCTGCTCGCCACCCCGACCAACCTCGTGGCCATCGCGCGAACCGTCGCGCAGGTCTGGCGGCAGGACGCGCTCGCCGCCGAAGCGCGGGACATCGGCAAGCTGGCCTCCGACCTCTACGACCGCATCGCCATTGCGGGCGACCATCTCAAGCGGGTCGGGTCGGGCCTCGATACGGCGGTCAACAACTACAACAAGTTCGTCGGCAGCTTCGAACGCAACGTGCAATCGTCGGCGCGCAAGCTGCGCGACAAGGGAATCGAGATCGGCAAGCGCGAAGTCGACGATGTGCCGCTGATCGAGACGAGCCCGCGCTACAACGCCAAGGACGTGGAGGACATCGGGGAAGCCGCCGAATAGGCACGCGCTGTCCTACATCGCGCCGCGCCGGTAAGGTGGCGACGGCTCTTTCCAATCGTCATCCTTCCGGCGTTTTCGCGCGACAAGGTGTCAACTTGTCCGGAATGCGCGAAACTGCCCGGTTTGCGCGGGTTTGCGCGGGTTTGCGGCCGATGGGGCAGGGCGACAGGGTGTCGCCTTTGTCAACTTCGGCCAGACAACTTCGGCCAGTAAACTCCGGCCAGTAAACTCGGGCCGGTCAGCTTCCGGGACGCAGCGCAGCCAGTGCCTCGTACGCGAGCACCGCGCCCGCGACCGCGGCATTGAGGCTGTCCGCGCGGCCGAGCATCGGCATCGTCACCCGCAGGTCGCAGGCATCCTCGTAGGCCTGCGGCAGCCCCTGCGATTCGTTGCCCACCAGCAGGAAGCATGGCGCGGCGTAGGGCGCCTGCCGGTAATCGGTGGCGTCGCACAGCGAAGCCGCGACGAGTTGTCCGTCGCCCTGCCGCAGCCAGGCGATGAACTCGTCCCAGCGCGCCGTGGCGACTGCCTGCGTGAATATCGCGCCCATGCTCGCGCGCACCGCTTCGACCGAGAACGGATCGGCGCAATCGTCGATCAGGATCAGCCCGCCCGCGCCGACCGCGTCGCCCGTGCGCAGCATGGTGCCGAGGTTGCCCGGATCGCGCAGCGCCTGTGCCACCAGCCAGATCGGGGCCTTCGCCCGGTCGAGCGTGGCCAGCCGCGTGTCGAACTCGGCGAAGACTCCCGCCACCGATTGCGGGTTGTCCTTGCCCGTCACCTTTGAAAGGACGGCAGGCTCCATCTCCACGATATCGCCGCCCGCCACGTGAACGGCATCCTCGAGTGCGGTCAGCAGCGGATGCGGGTCGCGGTCGGTCGCCATCACCAGCGTCTCGGGCAGCACTCCGCATTCGCGCGCATCGGTCAGCAGCCGCAGTCCCTCGGCCAAGAAGCGCCGTTCGCGCCTGCGGTGCTTCTTGTCGCGCAGCGAGCGCAGGTACTTGACCAGCGGGTTTGAAAAGCCGGTGACCTGCCGACGGTGCGGCGCGGTCATTCCTCGTCGAAGCCGTCGCGCACCAGCTTGGCAAGCCCCGCCAGCGCCTCTTCGGCCCCGTCGCCGCTCACGCAGATGTCGATGGTGTCGCCCTTGGCCGCGCCGAGCATCATCAGGCTGAGGATCGAGCGTCCCTCGGCGTCCATGCCGTCCTTGCTGACCCGGACCGTCAGCGCCTCGTCGAGGCCGTTGACGTGGCTCACGAACTTGGCGCTCGCCCGCGCGTGCAGGCCGCGCTTGTTGACGATCCGCACCTGCTCGCAGACGCTGATCATGCGTCCTGCCCCAGGTATTCGGACGCGATGGTGATGTAGTTGCGCCCGGCCTCGCGCCCCGCCGCCGTCGCTTCCTTCACGCTCATGCAGCAGCGCGCCTTGGCGAGCCGGATCAGCATCGGCAGGTTGATCCCGGCGATGACCTCGACCTCGCCCGCCTGCATCAGCGATATGGCAAGGTTCGACGGCGTGCCGCCGAAAAGGTCGGTCAGGATGATCGCGCCTTCACCCGCGTTCACCTGCCCGATCGCGGCGGCGATCTCGCTGCGCCGCGCTTCCATGTCGTCGTTCGGGCCGATGCAAACGGTGGCGATGGCCTCCTGCTCGCCGACCACGTGCTCCATCGCGTGGACGAATTCCTCGGCGAGATTGCCGTGTGTGACCAGGATCAGGCCGATCATGCTGGAAGAGTGCTCCGAAAGTCCTGCCCGCAACCGCGGTTGTCTTGTGCCCTCATGCGCGCGACTCCTCAAGGAGGTCCGCCGCCCGCGAGCCGAGGTTGCGATGCAGCAATGTGGGCGAAAAGCCGGCGTCGTGCAAGGCCGCAGCCATGCGCTCGGCGGTGAAGACCGAACGGTGCCGTCCGCCGGTGCATCCAAAGGCGATATGGACGTAGGCCTTGCCTTGCGCGCGATAGCGGGGAAGCAGCATCAGCGACAGGTCGCGGATGCGCGTGAAGGCATCGCCGAAAGCCGGGTCCTTCTCGATATGCCGCCCCACCGCCTCGTCCCTGCCGGTGAGCGGGCGCAGTTCGTCCACCCAGTGCGGATTGTCGAGGAAACGCATGTCGAACACGAGATCTGCGACAGGCGGCATGCCGCGCGCGAAGCCGAAGCTGGAAACCGTGACCGTCATCTCCGACCCGCCCGGCCGCTCGAACCGCTCGCGCATCGCCTGCTGCAGCTCGTTGGTCGAGAACTCGGTGGTGTCGATCATCATGTCGGCCCAGCGACGCAGCGGCTCGAGCAGTTCGCGCTCGGCCGCGATGCCCGAGGAAACCGGCATGTCGGCGGCAAGCGGGTGCCGGCGGCGCGTCTCGTTGTACCGCCGTTCGAGCTCGCGCCCCGAGCAATCGAGGAACAGCGTCGTCAGCTCGAGGTCCGTGCGCTCGGCCAGCGCCTTGACCTGCTCGATGATGCGCCGTGGATCGAAGCCGCGGGTGCGCGCGTCGAAGCCGATGGCAAGCGGTGCGCGGATATCGGAGGCCGGAGCCTCGGCAGGATCGACGAGGCGGTCGAACAGGCGAATCGGAAAGTTGTCGATGGTTTCCCAGCCCAGGTCCTCGAGCACGCGCAGGGCGGTGGACTTGCCGGCGCCGAGCAGGCCGGTCACCAGCAGGATACGCTGCACCTGTCTGCCAACTGAGGCGGAGGGCGACTCCTCTTGCATAAGCCGCCCTATTGCGCCCGCCGCCGGGGAAAGGAAAGGCCCATGGCGTCGTTGTCCCTCACCGAGACTTAACCGAAGCTGAGACCGAACCGGTCGAGCGCCATTTCGGCCTTGATCGCGCCAATCGCGTCGTGTGGCGACAGGGCAAGCGCGGGCAGTTCGACGCCGAGGATGGTTTCGGTGCCCGCTTCCTCGACGAACCGCGGAGCATCGGGTGCGAGGCGCAGGACGAGTGCGACGGGAACCTCGCTGCCGGTCGGCAACTCGATCACCCCGAGGTTGCGCACCTCGATCAGTCCTCGCGTGTTGGGCGGCGGCGATGCGTAGATGCGATCTCCCTTGCGTTCCAGCGAGACGCCGTCGTCCCCGACGAGCAACGCGCCCCTGTCGATCATTGCCAGCGCCAGCTCGGACTTGCCGGCGCCCGGGGCACCCTCGACGAGGATTGCGCGCGCGCCGATGGCGATGCAGCCGGCAGGGTGGACCAGCGTCATTCGACCTCCCACGCCGGAAGGCAGACGAGCATGCGCGCCCCGGATCGGCCGTCGCTTCGCCGCTCGGCGGTGAGGCTGCCGTAATGGGCCTCGACGATGGTTCGCGCGATGGCGAGGCCGAGGCCGCTGTGGCGCTCGCCCTCGGCTTGCGATCCGCGAAACGAGTGAAAGCGCTCGAAGACCTTCTCGCGCGCGTCCTCGGGGATGCCGGGACCGTGATCGGATACCGCGATTTCGACTTGGTCGGCGGACCGCGCAAGTTCGATCTCGATGCTGCCGTCTTCGGGAGAAAACGATACCGCGTTGTCGACGAGGTTTTGAAGGACGCGCTCGAGCCGCGATGCATCGCCGGGAACGATCGTGTCGTCGATCCCCTTCTGGGCGACGACGATCCGGCACGCGCCGTCCACTCCACGGCTCTCTCGCTCGGCGACGAGCGCCTTGACGAGCTTGAGCATGTCGACGGGCTCGAAGGTCGTCCGGCTGAGTTCGGCATCGATGCGGCTCGCATCCGCAATCTCGGTAACCAGCCAGTCGATGCGCCGGACGTCGCTGCTGGCGATCGCCGTCAGCTGTTCGCGCAAACCCGGATCGTCCGTGCGCTCGAGCGATTCGAGCGCGCTGCGCAGGCTGGCGAGCGGATTCTTGAGTTCGTGCGCCACGTCCGCGGCGAAGCTTTCGACCGCATCGATGCGCTGGCGCAGTGCGGCGGTCATGTCCGAAATGGCGCGGGCGAGGAGGCCGATCTCGTCGCGGCGTTCGGGCAGGCGGGGCACGACCACCGCCCGGTCGCGGCCAAGCCGGACCCGCACCGCCGCGCGGACCAGGATGCGAAGCGGCTTCACGATCGTGCGTGCGAGGAAGAGCGAAAGCAGGGTCGAGACGATGAGTGCCGCTCCGACGATGAAGGCCAGCGTCTGCCTTGCGTCCCGGACGTTCTGCGTGATGTCGGGCGCATTGCGCGTCGTCAGCAGGACCGAGCCGCCGTCTCCCACCGGCGCTGCTGCGGTGATGACCGGCGTCCGGTCCGGGGCGAGCCTCTGCCGCACGATGGGCTCGCCGTTCGCGAGCGCTGCCTCGGCTTCCGGCCAGGCGGCGGCCCCCGGGACCTCAGGGTCGTTGTAGTCGGGAATTGGCTCCGCGCCGAGAATGAAATCCATGCCGCGGTCGAGCGCGCGGGCTGCATCCTGCAGCCATGGCTCCTGCTCCGGATCGATGAACTCGAAGGCGGGCTCGGCAAGCTCGAAATTGTCGGCCCTGATCTGTCCGTCGGGGCCGTAGAGCCGCAAGCGCAGTTTCTGTTCGTTGCCCACCATCACGAGCAGCGCATCGCGCTGGTCGGGCGGTGCGATGGCCAGAGCGTCGCCGAGTATTTCCGCCTCGGTATGGGCAAGCCGGAAACGCTCCGAAAGCAGTTCCTTGCGATAGCTGTCGAGGTAGAAGAGACTGCCCGCCAGCAGCCCGAGCGCGATGATGTTGACCGCCAGTATGCGCGCGGTCAGCGAGACGCTTTTCGACAGGGAAAGCCGATCCGGCGCGGGCAACCTCGACCTGCTAGCCATCGGCGAACGAGTATCCCGCGCCATAGAGCGTCTCGATCGCGTCGAAGTCGGAATCGATCGCCCGGAACTTTCGCCGCAACCGCTTGATGTGGCTGTCGATGGTCCGGTCATCGACGAACACGTCCTCGCTGTAAGCGGCGTCCATGAGCTGGTTTCGGCTCTTGACGACACCGGGCCTCGTTGCCAGCGCTTCAAGGATCAGGAACTCCGACACGGTGAGCGAGACCGTCCTGCCGCCCCACGTCACGCGGTGGCGCGCCGGGTCCATTTCGAGCCTGCCGCGCGTTATGGTTTCGGGCGTGTCTCCTTCCTCCGGTTCCGCCGCGTCGCTCCGGGTGAACTCGCTGCGGCGAAGGATGGCACGGATGCGTGCGACGAGGAGGCGCTGGCTGAACGGCTTGGCGATATAGTCGTCGGCACCCAGCGCAAGTCCGAGCGCCTCGTCGGGTTCCTCGTCCTTCGAGGTCAGGAAGATCACAGGCAGGGCCGATTTCTCGCGAAGCTTCTGGAGCAGTTCGAGCCCGTCCATCCGGGGCATCTTGATATCGAAGATCGCGAGGTCGGGCGGGTTGTGGCGCAGTGCCTTGAGGGCCGCCTCGCCATCGGCATAGACGCGCGTCGCGAACCCTTCGGCCTGGAGCGCGATCGACAGCGTGGTAAGGATGTTGCGGTCGTCGTCGACGAGCGCGATGCACGGTCGGGCGCCTGCCGTTGGCGGCGCACCTGCCGGCAATTCTTCCTGATCGCTTGGCGGTGGGATCATCGGCCCTTCGCGTTTTGCCGTTCGTATGCGCTGCCTGCTCGATTAGCCTTTGATATCGCGCCTGACAACGCGTCGGGTACAGTCGCGGTTCGCGACGCAAGATTTCCGGGAGAGGACAATTTAGGTAATTTGACGAAAGGTGGCCCGTCGACTATGCGCCCCCTCGATTCTTGCAAGAAATTCACATCCTGTGCCGGCCGACCATGACAGCGGTCCGCCGGCCCTACTGGAGACGCTCCTTGACTTCTTCGCTCAGCCATTCGCTCGCAAGCCAGGGCATCGAAACGCGCGCTACGATCCATGCCAATCTCGGCACGGCGCCGCTCGTCGAGCATGCGATCCGCAATGGCGAGGGCGTTCTCGCCAAGGATGGTCCGCTCGTTGTCGAAACCGGCAAGCACACGGGCCGCTCGGCCAAGGACAAGTTCATCGTCCGCGATGCCGAGACCGAGGACAGCGTCTGGTGGGGCGATGTCAATGTGCCCATGACGCCCGGGCATTTCGCCGCGCTCAAGGAAGACTTCCTCAAGGCCGTCGCCGAGAAGGAAACGCTTTACGTGGCGGACCTGTTCGGCGGGTCGCAGCCCGAACATCGCGTCAGGGTGCGCGTCATCAACCAGCTTGCCTGGCACAACCTGTTCATCCGCACCCTGCTCGTGCGTCCGACCGCAAGCGAACTCGACGGGTTCGTGCCCGAGTACACGATCATCGACCTGCCCGATTTCGTCGCCGATCCCGAACGGCACGGTTCGCGCAGCGAGACGGTGATCGCGGTCAACTTCTCCGAAAAGCTGATCCTCATCGGCGGCACGTCCTACGCCGGCGAGATGAAGAAGAGCGTCTTCGGCATCCTCAACTACCTGCTGCCGCAGAAGGGCGTGATGCCGATGCACTGCTCTGCCAACATCGGCCCGCAGGGCGATACGGCGGTGTTCTTCGGCCTGTCGGGCACCGGCAAGACGACGCTGTCCGCCGATGCGAGCCGCACGCTGATCGGCGACGACGAGCATGGCTGGTCCGATACCGCCGTCTTCAACTTCGAGGGTGGCTGCTACGCCAAGATGATCCGGCTTTCCGAGGAAGCGGAGCCGGAAATCTATGCCACGACCCGCCGCTTCGGCACCGTGCTGGAAAACGTGGTCATCGACCCAGAGACCCGCGAACTCGATTTCGACGACAACTCGCTCGCCGAGAATTCGCGCGGCGCGTATCCGATCGACTTCATCCCGAATTCGTCTGACGACAACCTTGGCCCCGTGCCGCGCAACGTCATCATGCTGACGGCCGACGCGTTCGGCGTGCTGCCCCCGATCGCGCGTCTTTCGCCCGACCAGGCGATGTACCACTTCCTGTCGGGCTATACTGCCAAGGTCGCGGGCACCGAGATCGGCGTCACCGAGCCACAGGCGACATTCTCGACCTGCTTCGGCGCGCCCTTCATGCCGCGCCACCCTTCGGTCTACGGCAACCTCCTCAAGGAACGCATCGCCAGGGGCAACGTGAAGTGCTGGCTGGTTAACACCGGCTGGTTTGGCGGCAAGGCGACCACCGACGGCATCAAGCGCATGCCGATCCAGGCAACCCGCGCGCTGCTCAACGCCGCTCTCGACGGGAGCCTCAACGACGTCCAGTTCCGCGAGGATCCGAACTTCGGCTTCGAGGTCCCCGTGTCGGTGCCGGGTGTCGACGACAACCTGCTCGACCAGCGCAGCGCCTGGGCCGATCCCGCCGAGTACGACAAGACGGCGCAGGCCCTGGTACGCAAGTTCATCGACAACTTCGGCCAGTTCGAAGCCCACGTCGACGAAGGCGTCCGCAACGCCGCGCCCGCCAGCGCCTGAGCCATTTTCCTGTCATCGAAATGGGTGCATGATCCTTCCTGACATCAGGAAGGAGATGCACGCATGTCGCTTATCGAATCCATGCTGGGTCAGGCAGGGGACAGCCCGGACCTCGTGAACCTTGCCGAAAAGGTGGGCATCGATCCCGCGATGGCCCGGAAGGCCGTGGCGGCGCTGGGAATGGCGCACCAGCAGCCCGGCGATACGGTGGAGCTTGCCTCCGCCAGGACCGGGCTCGACAGCGGCATCGTATCGCAGATCGTGAGGCATATCGGGGGCGAAGGCTCGCTCGGCGAATTCGCGCGAATGCTGCAGGACAACCCGCAGGCTGCCGGCATCCTCGACATGCTAGATCGCGACGGCGACGGGAACCCGCTCGACGATATCGCCGGAATGGCTTCGGGAATGTTCGGCAAGAAATAACGGGCGAGGCTGGTCCTCAGCCCGATGCGCTGCCAATGTACCGCTCCACATTCTTCTCGAGAACGTCGAGCGGTACATTGCCCCCGTCCACGACCGCCTGGTCGAAATCGCGCAGATCGTAGGCCTCGCCAAGTGCCGCCCTTGCGCGCGCTCGCTGGCGCAGGATTTCGCTGTGCCCCATCTTGTAGCCGCAGGCCTGTCCCGGCCACGAGCAGTAGCGGTCGACTTCGTTGACGACCTCCTCTCGCTTGTTGCCGTTTCTTTCCATGAAGAAACGGATGGCCCTTTCGCGCGGCCAGCCTTTCGCATGGAGCCCGGTATCGACGACCATTCTGCATGCCCGGAACGACAGCGCCTGCAGGCAGCCGAGGCGACCGACCGGATCGTCGTCGTAAGCGCCGAGCTCGTCGGCGAGCTGCTCGCCGTATAGCGCCCACCCCTCGGTGTAGGCACTGAACGAGAGAATCGAGCGGATCAGCGGGAGCTGGTTCGAATACTCGCCCTGCCAGACGTGGCCCGGAATCGATTCGTGGTGGACCAGCGTGGGCAGGTCGTATTTCCGGTGAAGGTCGGTCGTGCGAAGGTTGATCCACATCTTGCCGGGGATCGATCCGTCGATGGACCCCGCGCCTCCGTAGGCGGTGGGCGCGCCGGGCTCCTCGGCGAGGGGCAGGCGGCGTACTTCGACGTTTCCGGTGGCGAGCCGGCGGAAAGCGCGCGGCATCTGCGCCTTGATCCAGTCGATCCGGTCGCGAATGAAGCCGAGTATTTCCTGTCGTCCGGGATCGCCCGCGGGGAACATGAACTGCGGGTCCTGGCCGATCGCGGTCATCCTTTCGCCGACGCTGCCGCCGGTGTAGCCAAGCGAAGTGAGGATCGGGTCCATGCGTGCGTGGAGGGCTTCCAGTTCCTCGAGGCCGAGCTCGTGAATCTGGTCGGGTGCCAGTGTCGTGGTCGTCGCCGCGCGCAGGGCCCACCGGTAGAATTCGTCGCCGCCCGGTCGCTCGCCCATGCCGGGCGCCGAGGTCGCGCGGGAACGCAGCCTGCGCAGTTCTGCGAGCTGGCGGCCCATCGCGGGCGCGACTTCGCCGATGGCGATGCGCCCGGCGCGCGGCCCCCAGTCGCCGGGTATGTTGGCGGTACGGTCGACCAGCGATTCGACGAGCGCCCCGCCGCCGCGCGCGTCGGCAATCGCGGCTTCCATCTGCGCGATCGTGCGGTCGAGCAGGAAATCGGGCGGTACGAGGCCGTATTCGGCGGCGCTGCGCACCCGGGCGAGTTCGCCGTCGAGCTGTCCCGGCATCTCCGAGAGCCGCGAGAGATAAGCCTCGGCGTCGGCAGCATCGCGCACCGGGAGGTCCGAATCGAGGAAGCGCGGCGTGTCGAGGTAAGCTCCGACGTTCTGGATCACGACGTAAGGCGTGTTGCGCCAGCCGCCGACAGCGACATCGCCGTAGGGCTGGGCAAATCCCGCCAGCGCGACGCCGTAGGCACTCTTCACTACTTCGAGGCTGGTCCGCGTGGTCGGATCGGCCGCACTCGCGTCGATAGCTTCTACCCGCGCCAGATCGGCCTTGAGCAACGTCTCGGTCGCGGCAACGCCGGCCGGCGACCGATCCTCGAGATGATAGCGCAGGTCCGAATGCTCGCCTGTATCGATGCCGAGGACGGTCGCGCCTTCCGGCTTTAGCCGGAGCAGCCGCCAGGCCGCGCTTTCCAGCAGGGCATCGGGCGAATCTGTCCGCGCGGCCGAGGCGATGGGTTCGCGAACGCAGGCGGGCAGGGCGAGGAAGGTCCCGCCGACGAGGGCTGACTTGAGCGCCGAGCGGCGCGAAATTGCGGAGTGGGTCATGGCGGGAGAGTGACCGGCAGCGTGCGGCAAGTCAAACCTTGCGATCCTGTCGGAATGCGCCAATTCCTGTCCGCAAACACACGAAATCGCGAAGCGGCAGGCAGGAAAGTTTCAGGATCGCGTAATCGTCGCGTCGGTCCTCTTGGTCAGGTGGCGCTGCCATGCAAAGACGATCAGCCAAATCCCCGCCGCAGTCCGAAAGGTCACGCCTTGCTGCCCACCGTGCTCTCGCTGATGGTCCTCACCTTCTTCGCGCTCATCCTTGGCGCCTGGTACCTTTGGACCAGGCGCGGCGCACGGCGGCAGGCTGTCCTGATGCTCGTGCTCGCGGCGGTCATCGCCGCCAATGTCGCGATCTGGACCGTGCCCGATTCGGACGGCACGGCTCCGCTGGGACAGGACCTGCGCGAGTGATTACTTGATCGGGCAGTCGGGCGAGAGTCGCATGTCGAGGTAGTTGTCGACGGACTTCATCAGGTCCTCGTTCTCATTCTCGAAGAAATGGTTCGCGCGCGGAATCACGTCATGGTGGATCGTGATGTGCTTCTGGGTCCGCAGCTTGTCGACCAGCTTCTGGACGGCATTGGGAGTGACGACCGTGTCGGCGGAACCCTGGATGATGATGCCCGAAGCCGGGCAGGGCGCCAGGAAGCTGAAATCGTACATGTTCGCGGGCGGCGCGATCGAGATGAAGCCGCGAATCTCGGGCCTGCGCATCAGCAACTGCATGCCGATGAGGGCACCGAAGCTGTAGCCAGCGATCCAGGTGGTCGAAGCTTCGGCGTGGATCGATTGCACCCAGTCGAGCGCCGAGGCGGCATCCGAAAGCTCGCCGATGCCGTTGTCGAAGCTTCCCTGGCTGCGTCCCACACCGCGGAAATTGAATCGCAGGGTCGCGAATCCACGGTTGACGAAGGTCTTGTAGAGATGCTGGGTAATCCGGTCGTTCATGGTCCCGCCCGCCTGCGGATGCGGGTGCAGGATCATGGCAACGGGTGCGCGGGGACGCGGTCCGGGCTGGAAACGGCCTTCGAGGCGGCCTTCTGGACCGGGAAATATGACTGACGGCATTGCTGGCTCACTTGGCGAAATGTGCTCCCTGCGCCCGTGACGACGTTGCATCTTCGCGGCTGCAGGTAGGATACGGGGACCGACCGCTATATAGATTCACGCGCGTTAAAAACAACATTTTGAACAATGGATGAAATCAGCACATATCTCGATCACGCGGCGACGACGCCGATACTCCCCGAAGCGCGCGCCGCGATGGCCGAAGGCTTCGCGATCTGGGCCAATCCCTCGAGCCCGCATGCCTCCGGTCGCAAGGCGCGTGCGGCGCTGGAGGATGCGCGCCGACGGATGGCCGAGAGCCTTGGCTGGACGGGCGAAGTCGTCTTCGTGTCCGGGGCGAGCGAGGCCATCGCCATCGCAGTCGAGCGCTGCAGCCTCAACCTGTCCGCCGTCTCCCCCGTCGAGCACGATGCGGTGCTGCGCCATGCGGAAGGCGTCAGGCGCTTGCCGGTCGATGCGTGCGGACGGGTCGATCCCGAGGCAGCGGCTACGGGCGGCCTTGTTGCCGTCCAGCACGCGAACAGCGAAACGGGCGTGCTCCAGCCCGTCGCCGGGATCGCCGATACCGTCCGGGCAACCGGAGGACTGTTGCTTGCCGACTGCTCGCAATCCGCAGGCAAGACCGCGCTTCCCGATGCGGACATGATCGCGCTTTCGGCGCACAAGTTCGGCGGTCCGATCGGGATCGGCGCGCTGCTGGTGCGCGACGGGGCGATGCTGAAGCCCTCCGGCGGGCAGGAGCGCGGCTATCGCGCAGGGACCGAGAACCTGCCCGGAGCGATGGCGATGGCCGCCGCGCTCGAAGCCGGGTCGGAGTGGATGGACGAGGCAGGGCGGTTGCGGCAACTGCTGGAACGTGAAGTCGTCCCGCTCGGCGGAGAGGTCGTGGCAAGCGATGCGGAGCGCATACCCACGATCGGCGCGATCCGCATGCCGGGAATGGCGGCGGCGGTCCAGCTTATCCGCTTCGATGCTGCGGGCATCGCGGTTTCGGCGGGCAGCGCCTGCAGTTCCGGCTCGCTCAGGACGAGCCACGTGCTCGCAGCGATGGGGATTGACGGGAATTCGGCGTCCGAGACCATCCGCGTCAGCATCGGCCGGGAAACCGGGGAGGACGACATCGCCCGCTTCCTCGAAACGTGGAAAGACATCGCAGCGGGCAGGCGGGCAGCGGCGTGATCTACCTCGACTATCAGGCGACAACCCCGCTCGCGCCCGAGGCGCGCGATGCAATGCTGCCCTGGTTAGCCGGACCGGAGGCGCAGGGCTTCGCCAATCCGCACAGCCCGCACCGACCCGGCCGCGCTGCCGCCGCCGCCGTCGAAGCGGCGCGCGAACAGGTGGCGTCGCTGCTTCCGCCGGGGGGCACGGTCGTGTTCACCGGCTGCGCCACCGAGGCGCTGAACCTTGCGGTCCGGGGAAGCGGTGTGCGACGTGTGGCCGTTTCGGCCATCGAACATTCCGCGGTGCTCGATACTGCAAAAGCCTGTGTCGATCGTTGCGATGTCATCCCGGTAAGCCCGCAAGGACTGGTCGATGCGGATGCGGCCATTGCACCGGGCACGGGACTGGTCGCGGTGATGCAGGTGAACAACGAGATCGGGACGATCCAGCCCGTCGATGCGCTGGCCGCCGCTGCCCGCGATGCCGGCGCGCTTTTCCTGTGCGATGCGGTACAGGGTGCAGGCAAGCTTGCGCCACCTGCGCAGGCCGACATGATCGCTCTGTCGGCGCACAAGCTGCACGGGCCCAAGGGCATCGGCTGCCTGTGGATACGCGACGGGGTCGAGCTTCGCCCGCTGATCTACGGGGGAGGACAGGAGCAGGACTTGCGCTCTGGTACGCTCAGTCCGGCCCTTTGCGCAGGATTCGGAGCGGCGGCGCAACTGGCCCGCGAACGAATGCAGGACGACGCGGACCATATCGCCATGCTGGCCGGGAAGGCACGCGATATCCTCTCGCGCTGGACGCTAAACGGCTCACCGGTGGAGCGTTGGTGCGGGAACCTCAATCTCCGCCTGCACGGGCTCGACGTGGCGCGGCTGATGTCCGAGCTTCGCGACATCGCCTTCTCCGCCGGATCGGCCTGCGCCAGCGGTTCGGGCAGGACCAGTCACGTCCTGCGTGCACTCGGCCTGGGCGACCGGCAGGCGAAATGCTCTATCCGTCTGGGATTTGGTAGATATACTATGTTGCGGGAGATCGAGGATGCCTGCGCTCGAATTGATGCCGCAGCGGCGGCGCAGGGAGTCTGAGACTGTTGGTTTCGATCGTTTTCATTACGCGTGACAACGAACGCATCATTGCCGAGGCGAACGCGGGCGAAGTGCTGTTGCAGGTCGCCCAGAACGCCGGGATGCCGCTCGAGGGAACGTGCGAGGGGCAGATGGCCTGCTCTACCTGTCACGTCATCCTCGACCAGGCGTGGTTTGCAAGGCTGCCCGAGGCGCGCGAGGAGGAAGAGGACATGCTCGACCTCGCCGCCGGCGTCACGGGCACGAGCCGCCTGTCCTGCCAAATCGAGCTGACCACCGAGATGGACGGGATGGAAGTGCGCATTCCCGGCATCTCGCACGACATGCAGGTGCGATAGCCGGGAACGCATAGCCGGATCAGGCGGCGACCGTCGAGTCCTGCAGTGCCTCGATCAACGCCTTCGAAAACGCCGGAATGTCGTCCGGATTGCGACTGGTGATGAGGTTGCCGTCTACCGAGACTTCCTTGTCCACGACGTTGGCGCCCGCATTGCGCAAATCGGTGCGTACCGACGGCCAGCTCGTGACCGTCCTGCCCTTTACGACATCGGCTTCGACAAGCAGCCACGGACCGTGGCAGATTGCGGCGACCGGCTTGCCGCTACTGGCGAACTCACGCACGAGCGAGACCGCCTTTTCCTCAAGCCTGAGCTTGTCGGGATTGATCTGGCCGCTGGGGAGGACGAGCGCATCGAAATCGCTCGCGTTGACGCTGTCGAGCGTCATGTCCACCTTGACGCTTTTGCCCCAGTCGGCCTTGTCCCACCCCTTGATCTCGCCGCTCTCCGGACTGGCGACGAGAGTCTCGAAACCTGCTTCCTGCAGGTTCTTGCGCGGCTCGATGAGTTCCGACTGTTCGAAGCCGTCGGTCGCGATGATAAGCACCTTGCGTGCCATGTTCCTGTCTCCTTCGATTGATGGTTCAAGGAGATAACAAACGGCGGAAAAGTTCGGTTCCGGCAGTTCCGCACGGCCCGGCGCATTGCTAGGGCGACCGAACCATGGTCACCGCAACAGACGACGAATCCGATCCCTTCGACGCCATTGTCGATGCACCTTTCGACGCTGCGCTTTCCGAGCGCTACCTCGTCTATGCGCTCTCGACGATCACTGCCCGCTCGCTCCCGGACCTGCGCGATGGCTTGAAGCCCGTACACCGCCGCCTGCTGTGGGCGATGCGCCAGCTCAAGCTCGATCCGGCCAGCGCCTTCAAGAAATCCGCGCGGGTCGTCGGCGACGTGATCGGCAAGTACCACCCGCACGGCGATGCGTCGGTCTACGATGCCATGGTCCGCCTCGCACAGGACTTCTCGCTGCGCTATCCGCTGGTCGAGGGGCAAGGCAACTTCGGCAATATCGACGGCGATAATGCCGCGGCCTACCGCTATACCGAAGCGCGGCTGACGAAGACGGCGATCCAGCTCATGGCCGGGCTGGACGAAGGCACGGTCGACTTCATCGCGACCTACAATGGCGAGGAGGAAGAGCCCGAGATCTTCCCCGGCCTGTTCCCGAACCTGCTTGCCAATGGGGCTACCGGCATCGCCGTGGGCATGGCTACGTCGATCCCGAGCCACAACGTGGCCGAGGTCATCGACGCGACCCTGCTGCTGATCGACAATCCCGCGACCGAGCACCGCGAACTCATGGACGTGTTCAAGGGACCCGACTTCGCGACCGGCGGCCTGATCGTCGACAGCCCGGAGGCGATTTCCGCCGCATACGAAACCGGCAAGGGCGCCTTCCGGATGCGCGGGCGCTTCTCGACCGGCCGCGGCGAAGCGGGCGAGTGGGAAGAAACTGGCATCGAGAAACTCGGCGGCGGCCAGTGGCAGCTTGTCCTTTCCGAAATCCCTTACATGCTGCCCAAGGGCAAGCTGATCGAGCAGATCGCCGGCCTGATTGCCGACCGCAAGCTGCCGATCCTCGAGGATGTGCGCGACGAGAGCGAGGAGGACATCCGCATCGTCCTCCTGCCCAAGAGCCGCAACGTCGATCCCGAATTGCTCAAGGAAAGCCTGTACCGGCTGACCGACCTCGAGAGCCGCTTCTCGCTCAACCTCAACGTGCTCGACGCGCATCGCACGCCGGGCGTCCTCGGTCTCAAGCTGCTTTTGCAGGAGTGGATCTACAGCCAGATCGACATCCTGCTTCGCCGTACCCGCCACCGGCTCGACAAGATCGCGGCGCGGCTCGAACTGCTCGAAGGCTATATCATCGCCTTCCTCAACCTCGACCGGATCATCGAGATCATCCGGACCGAGGATGAGCCCAAGCCCGTGATGATGGCCGAATTCGGGCTGACCGACAGACAGGCCGAGGCGATCCTCAACATGCGGCTGCGCTCGCTGCGCAAGCTCGAGGAAATGGAACTGCGCAAGGAGCGCGACGACCTCCTCGCCGAACAGGAAGAGCTGCAGAAGCTGCTCGAAAGCCCGGCGCGCCAGCGCACGCGGCTGAAGCGCGACCTGAAGTCGCTGCGCAAGGATTACGCCGAGGATACCGCGCTCGGCCGCCGCCGGACGACCATCGCGGAAGCCGAACCGGCGGTCGAATTCAGCATGGATGCGATGATCGAGAAGGAGCCGGTCACCGTCATCCTGTCGCAGCGCGGATGGATCAAGGCGGCCAGGGGCCACGTCCCGCTCGACGGCGAATTCAAGTTCAAGGAAGGCGACGGCCCGGCCTTCGCGCTTCACGCTCAGACGACGGACAAGCTGCTGTTCGCGTGCGACAACGGGCGGTTCTATACTCTCGGAGCGGACAAGCTGCCTGGCGCGCGCGGTTTCGGAGAGCCGATCCGCACGATGGTCGACATCGATCCCGCCGCGCAGATCGTTGCGGTCGTGGTGCATCGTTCGAAGCTGCAACTGCTTCTCGCTTCGAGCACGGGCAAGGGCTTCGCCGCCCAGTCGGACGAACTGCTTGCGGAAACGCGCAAGGGCAGGGCGGTCGTCACCACCAGGCCGGGCGTCAGGCTTGCCGTGGTGCGCGAGATTCCCCCCGAGCACGATCACGTTGCCGTGGTCGGCGAAAACCGCAAGCTGGTCGTCTTCAGCCTCGAGGAATTGCCCGTCATGGCCAAGGGGCAGGGCGTAACACTGCAGCGCTATCGCGATGGCGGCCTCGCTGATGCCACCACCTTGAAGCTCGAGGAAGGCCTCAGCTGGGCGATGGGCGGCGACAGCGGCCGCACACGAACCGAGAAGGACATGATGCTCTGGAAAGTCGCGCGCGGCGCCGCCGGCCGGCTGCCGCCGCAGGGCTTTCCGCGCGACAACCGGTTCTAGATCTCGTCCCCGACCGGCTGCGGATTGTTGGGCACGAGAATTAGAGTCCTACCCTCGACCCGCCAGCTTGCAAGCCGCGAGAGGAAGTTCATGCCGAGCACGTTCGTCTCGCCGAGGCCCGGCGCGACGACCGCATCGAGATCGCGCGCGACGATGTTGCCGAACTGCAATTCACCGATCGAGGCAAGCTCGGCCCTGACCTGTCCGTTGGCCGTACGCATCAGGACGGTCTGTCGCATCGCCCGCGCAGGAACGCGCGCATCCTGCGCGGTCTGCGGCGAAATCGCGGTCAGGGTCGCTCCGGTATCGACAAGGAACCGGCGCGGCACGCCGTTGACGTTCGCCTGCAGCCAGAAGTGCCCGTCGCGATGCATGTCGACGCGCGTCTCCGCGCCCTCGACCGTCTGCTCAGGCATCCCGAGTTGCGGCAGTGCAAGGTCGCTGCCGGTGGTGAAGCGCGTGACCTGCGCGATGGTCAGCAGCAGCGCGGCGAGCAAGCCGAGATTGCCGACGCCGCGCAGGAAGCGGCCCGCGAAGGGCATCGAACCGCGGATCATCCCGCCGAGCGTGGTCACGAATATCGCCACCATCGCCAGCGCGAGCAGGGGCTGTTCGGTAAGAAAAGCAAGGATTTCGGAAAATTCCATCAAGGCCCTTCTAGCATCGCCAAGCTTGCCCTGCGCTGACCGGCATCATTCCGCGAGCGTCCGTTCGAGGAGTTCGTGCGCACGGTCTTCGTCGGGAAAACCTTCGGCGATCCAACGGTCCTCCACTCGCCGGAGAATGCGAGCGACTTCGGGGCCGGCTTTCACGCCGCGCGCCACGATTTCGCCGCCCTTGATCGGGAAAACCGGTAGTTCCCAGTCGGTTATCGGAGAAATATCGGATCCGCTCGCAAGCAGCCGGTCGATGGCTTCCTCGCGGCCCAGGCGATAGGCGAGGGCGCGCGCATCGCCGGGCTTGCCGTTGCGGGCAGCGGCCAGGGCAAGGCGTTTCTTCTGCTTGCCCGACAGGCGAAACCTTGCCGCGACCTGCTCGGCGATGCCGGTATCGGCGGGAAGCATGAGGGCGAGGCGGCGCAGCGGGTCGGGCGGCACGTCCTGGCAAGCCTCCTGGCTGATGAGAGCGCGGAGCGAAATCGGATCGGCTTCGGGCAGGAATTCGTCGAGCACGCCGAGTTCTGCCATGCGCTCCACCGTCGGGGCGGGGTCGGGCAGGGCGAGGAGATTCATGGTCTCCATCCCGATCCGCTCGCGCGACAGGCCCTTGAGCGTTGCGGCAAGTTCGGCGCAGGCATTTTCCGACTCGGCATCAGCAGGTTGAGAGCCGAACCTGGCCTGAAACCTGAAGTATCGCAGGATACGCAGGTGATCTTCGCGGATGCGCGTCCGCGCGTCGCCGATGAACCGGACCCGCCGTGCATCGAGGTCGGCAAGACCGCCGAACCAGTCGAAGATCTCATGCGTCACGGGATCGGCGTAAAGCGCGTTGATCGTGAAGTCGCGTCGTGCGGCATCCTCGCGCCAGTCGGTCGCGAAGGCCACCGTCGCGCGCCTGCCATCGGTGCTGACGTCAAGGCGGAGCGTGGTGATCTCGACCGGCCCCCCTTCGAGCACCGCGGTGACGGTGCCGTGCTCGATCCCGGTCGGTACATTGCGGATATCGGCAGTATCGAGGCGGGCTATGACCTCTTCGGGCCGGAGAGGGGTCGCGACATCGATGTCCTTGACCGGCAGGCCGAGCAGCGTGTCGCGCACCGCACCGCCAACGTACCGCGCGTTTCCGGGGCCGAGCGCATCCACGAGCGCGGCAAGGTCGCCGCGTGCGGTCCATGGCGCATCGGGAAGCCGCTCAGCCATGCCAGCGCAACCGCTTCGCAAGGTTCGAGATGATCGCGGCGGTCACGCCCCAGATCCGGTGGTTTTCCCAGTACATCTCGAGATAGGTGTATTCCCGGCCGCCGAAACGTCCGCGGCATTCCTTGTGGTTTGCGGGGTCGAGGGCGAAATCGACGGGTGCTTCGAACCATTGCGCGACTTCGGCGGGATTGGGCCTGATCTCGATGTCGGGCCTGATCGTCCCGATGACCGGCGTCACGCGGTAGCCGGATCCGGTGAGAAGCTCGTCGCTGATACCCACGATGCTGACGTCGCGCGCCTCGATGCCCAGTTCCTCGTTCGCCTCGCGCAGCGCGGCCTGCAGCGCATCCTCGCCCGGATCGATCTTGCCGCCGGGAAAGGCGACCTGTCCCGGATGCGAGCGCATGTTCGAGGGTCGGTGGAGCAGCAGGAAGCCCGGCTCCTCACGCTCCGTGATGGCAATGAGAACGGCGGCATCGCGTACGGGCTCGCCCTCGCGCCGGCGCGGATCGGTCACGAGGTCGGAAACCTCGCGCCGGTGGCCCTCTTCGAAAAGGTGCGCGACGCGTTGGAAAAGCGCGCTCATCCCGCCGGAACGAGCGAGAATTCCGCGCCTTTGCTGCTCACCGACAAGTCGTCGCTTTCGAGCGCCATTTCGGCAAGCTGGGCGTAGGTGCTGCGGTTGAGCCGGGCTTCGCACCCGTGGCGGACGGTGACGTAGATTGCCGGCGTGTCCGGATCGCCCTTGGCTCGAACCGGATTGTCGGGGCCGGCGATCACCAGGTCGTCGGTATTGAGGCGGAAGACGAGTCCGTCGCCATCGCGCTTTACGTCGGTGGCGATGAAGGCGGCATCCTCGACCTCGATCGAAAGCTTCTGGTAGGGCATCACCAGCCAGTGCTGCCCGGTATTGTCGCGCATCAGCAACGACGCGAAGGCACGCACCATTGCCGGGCGCTTCACTTCCGAACCGTCGTGAAACCAGCGCCCGTCGGCTGCGATGCGCATGTGACTGTCACCGGTATTTTCGGGTTGCCATTGCTCGACCGGCGGCAGCTTGCGCGCCGCGACGAGTTCGGCGACCTCGGTCAGTGTCAGTTCCTGCAATTCTGGCGGCGGCTCGTACGGCATGCGACAGCGTTGCCAGATCGCATCAGCCTCGCCAAGGGCCGAGCGAACCCTCGCGCGGAAGCACGGCCGGATTGTCGCACCGGACAAGGAGGCGCGCCGGGTCCCACGGGCCGGGCAGCGTCCAGCCTCCGGTATGCGCGCTGCCGAAACCCCAGAACCGGCCGTAGTACGAGGCGTCCCCGATCATCACCAGCGGCAGCGAGGCCTGTTCCGACATGCTGCCGATGCTTGCCGCCATTAGCGCCTGACCATAGCCGATCCGTTGCACCTCCGGCAGCACGGCGACCGGGCCGACCATGATCATCGGGTGTGCGCGCGCGGTCGTGTCGGTCAGCGCGACCGGCCAGCACTGGATCGTGCCCACGAGCATGTCGTTCTCGTCGAGTGCCGCGAAGCTGAGCGCCGGCAGCCAGTCCATTCCTTCGCGCACGGCATAGGCGGTTCGCCCATGGCGGTCGGGACCGAAGGCGCGGTCTAGCAGTTCCTCGACGAGGACGGGATCGACATTGTCGAGCGGGATGAGCGTGGCTTCGGCCATAGGCGCGCGCCGATAGGGCCGCCGCGCGCGCTTGTCGACAGGATTTACCTTTGCGACGGTGTCAGCTTGTAGAGACTGGCCGGACTGACGTTCTTCCCGTCCTCGACGATCCAGATCGCGCCATCGCTGTCCTGCGCCACCGCGCGGATGCGATGTTCGGTCGGGTAGCGCGCCGCCTCACGGGCATCCTCGCCGTCGATCGCGACGCGCACGATGCCTGCGGGCTTCATCGCTGCGATGATTGCCTGTCCTTTCCACTCGGGAAACAGGTTGCCATCGTAGAACACCATGTCGCCGGGTGCGATCACGGGGTCCCAGCTTGTCGCAGGCGTCTCGAATTTTGGCCGCGCCGAGTGATCGGGAATATTGCGACCATCGTAATGGACACCGTTCGAGACGACGGGCCAGCCGTAGTTCGCTCCCTTCTCGACGAGGTTGAGTTCGTCGCCGCCCTTCGGCCCGTGCTCGAGCGCCCACAGGCGGCCCTGGGTATCGAATTCCAGTCCCAGAATATTGCGATGGCCGTAGGACCAGATTTCCGCCGAAACGCCGCCCCGATCCGCGAAGGGGTTGCCCGGCGCGGGCGTTCCGTCTGGAAGCAGCCGAAGTACGGTGCCGAGGTTGTTCGAGAGGTCCTGCGCCGGTTGCTGCTTCTGGCGGTCTCCCGAGGCTATGAACAGATGTTCGCCGTCCGGCGAGAACGCCAGGCGATGCGAGTAGTGCCCGCGTCCGGTAACCTTCGGCTGCTGGCGCCAGATCACCTCGAGATTTTCCAGCTCGCAGGAGAGCTCTTCGCTGCAAACGAGGTCGGCGCGCCCGACCGCAGCGCCGCGCGTGTTGCCGTCGCCGGCTTCGGCCCAGCTGAGGTAGACACGGCGGCGGTCGAGCGTGGCGCCCGACGGTTCCGGCCCGAAGATGAAATCGCCGAGGCCTCCCTGGCCTCCGTAATCGACCCGCGGCACCCCGCTGACCGTGCCGATGCGGCCATCGGGACGCACGAACCGGATGTTGCCCTTTTTCTCGGTGACGAACAGAACGCCGGAGCCTTCGTCGAGGGCGAGGGCCCATGGCTCGTCGAACGTGGCAACCTCTTGCTTTACCCAGGGATCGCCCTCGTTTTCCGACGTTTTCGAGGGCTGCGCATTGGCAACGTTATCCCCTGTGGCGGCGCCTCCGCAGCTTGCGAGGACGAAGGCGAGGGGCGATAAGGCGGTCAGAAGAGATGGTTTTCGCATGACGCATCTAATGCACGGGAGCGGACTTGGTGCCGCAGGCTTCGACGTGCCGGTGATCGGCGTCGACGAGGCGGGACGTGGGCCGCTGGCAGGCCCTGTCGTGGCCGCAGCGGTCATCCTGTGCAAGCCGCGCCCGGTCGGGCTCGACGATTCCAAGAAGCTCAACCGTTCGCAGCGCGCCGTTCTGGAAGAGCGGATCAAGCGTCGCTGCAGATGGGCGGTCGGTGTCGTCGAAGTCGACGAAATCGACCGGCTCAACATTTTCGGTGCGACGATGCTGGCCATGACGCGGGCCGTCGCCGCCATCTGCACAAGCTCCGGATGCGAGCCGCTCGAAGTCCTCGTCGACGGGAACCTTACCCCGGCAGGTCGTTGTGCGGACTGGCGGTGGCGCGCGCGGGCGATCGTCGGCGGCGATGCGATCGAACCGTGCATTTCGGCGGCCTCGATCATCGCCAAGGAGCATCGCGACCGGCTCATGCGAGCGCTTGCGGTTACGCATCCGCATTTCGGTTGGGAGCGCAACGCCGGATACGGCACGCCCGAGCATCTGGAGGCGCTGCGCCGGCACGGTCCGACGCCGCACCACCGCCGCAGCTTCGCGCCGGTCGCGCAGTTGCAGATGCCGCTTTGAACGTAGCTGGTGAAAGCTAGGCGAAGGCCTTGGTTTTCAACTGGTCGATATAGGCGCGGCCGAACCGTTCCGCCGCTTCGGGATCCTGGGGGATGCCGCCCTCCTTGTCTGAGGCGCTCCCGAGTTCGTCCCGGCTGTTGACGCGAGGGAACTGCTCCGGCGGAACCGGCACTCCCAGGAACTCGCACAAAGGTTCCCATCCGTCCTTGGGATGGAAAAGCAGCAGCCGCTCGGGTGGAAGCATATCGACGACTTCGCGGTTACGGCGCACGAACCAGTCGGTCATGAAGGCCCGGTCACGGATATCGCCATCGAAATGCGCGAATATGGTTCCGTTCAGCATCGTCTCGATCGGGGTTCCCGCGATCGAGGCGAGCATGCGCTCGGCGAAAATGGTCTCGCTCACGGAATCGAACCAGCTATCCGGATCTCGCGTGGTGAGAATGAATTTCGCAGCCGGGTACTTTCCGGACAGTTCGCGCCAGTACGTGCATGCCGGATAGTCGGTCGTCGAGCGAAAGCCCTCGAAAATGGCGTCCCAGTCCGCCCGGCCCTGCGACGCCTCGATCCAGAGAGGAACATCCCGACGAGCCCGCGCGAAAACTTCGGACATATGGTAGCACGGGCCGAACCCGAGATGTTCGAGAGCGAACTTGAGCGAAAACGTCGCCGTCCTCCCGAGACCCGCTCCGATGACTTCGAGTGCCACTATGCTTCCCCTTCTGCATTTGCCGCGCGAGATAGCAGGGCGATCCGCACATGTCGCACCGCAATTTGCGATCGCCATATTCGACCGGGGGCGAGTCCTTCGAGTCACACCCCCGGATGTGGGGTGGTGGTGCGATCAAAAATACCAGATGCAGTAGGGGACTCGTTCCGTTCTCCTGCGGTTGAGACGATCTTAACCATGATCCCGTACGCATTCGGCGACATCGCGGCTTGACGCGGAGTCCGCGAGGAATCACCCTGTGGATAACCAAGGGGATAACGGGCAGGCATGGGTCAGACACTGGCGAGGGAACGGGCGCGCGCGACTGCGGTGCGCAAGGAGGCGAGTGCACCGCTTCCGCTTGGCACCATTCTGGGCGGAGACTGCGTTGAAGCGATGCGCGGGCTCCCGTCGGCATCGGTCGACATGGTCTTTGCCGATCCTCCCTACAACCTGCAGCTCGGCGGCGATCTCAACCGGCCCGACGGCAGCCACGTCGATGCGGTCACGGACGCCTGGGACAAGTTCGACAGCTTTGGGTCATACGATGCCTTCACGCGGGACTGGCTGACCGAAGCGCGGCGCGTCCTGAAACCCAACGGTTCGCTCTGGGTCATCGGCTCGTATCACAACATCTTCCGCGTCGGCGCGCAGTTGCAGGACCTGGGCTTCTGGATTCTCAACGATGTCGTCTGGCGCAAGTCGAACCCGATGCCGAACTTCAAGGGCACGCGTTTCACCAACGCGCACGAGACGCTCATCTGGGCCTCTATGGGCGAAAAGGCCCGCTATACTTTCAACTATCGCGCGATGAAGACGCTGAACGACGAGCTTCAGATGCGTTCCGACTGGGTGCTGCCGATCTGCGCAGGCCCGGAGCGGCTCCGCAAGGAGGGGGTCAAGGCGCACCCGACGCAAAAGCCCGAGGCATTGCTCTACCGCGTGATGCTGGCGACCACCAACAAGGGCGACGTCGTACTCGATCCCTTCTTCGGCACAGGCACGACGGGAGCGGTGGCAAAACGGCTCGGGCGCGAGTGGATCGGTTGCGAGCGCGAAGCCAGATACCGCGACATCGCGACGGAGCGGATCGAGGCGGCACTCCCGCTCGACGAGAGCGCGCTGACGACGATGCAGAGCCGCAAGGCCGCTCCGCGAGTGGCATTCGGCACGCTGGTCGAGACCGGGTGGATCGGGGCGGGCACGCCGCTGTTCGACAAGAAGCGACGTCACGTCGCAACCGTCCGCGCCGACGGCTCGATCGTTTCGGGCAGTGCCGACGGTTCGATCCACGGACTCGGCGCCAAGCTGCAAGGCGCGCCATCCTGCAATGGCTGGACATACTGGCACCTCGAGCACGAGGGCGCGACGAAGCCGCTCGATGCGATCAGGCAACTCTACCTCCTGGCTACCGAACCTTGAGCGCACGCGTCTACATCCGGCCGATCGCGCTGGCCGACAGCCCGCAAAGCGAGGAGGGCGAGGCGGTCCGCCTCGGCGGCGCGATGGTCTGGGCAAGCCGGTTCGCACTCATCGTGCGCGAGGGCGGCAAGGTGGTGTCCCGAAAGCGGCTGGGCGTTGCCGAAATAGCCAAGGCGATTGGCGCGCTGCCCGATCTGCTGGCTGCCGAAGCCGAAGCGCAGTGGGCGGCCTTTCGCCAGGTTCATGCGCCTCTCGACTGTGGCGAGCGCAAGATCAGGCTCGACCAGCCGCAGGTTCTCGGCATCCTGAATGTCACGCCCGACAGTTTCTCCGATGGCGGCGAGTTCCTCGACGATCCCGATGTCGCCAATGCGCACGCGGCCTCGATGCTCGAAGCGGGCGCGGCGATCATCGACGTGGGCGGCGAGTCCACGCGGCCCGGCGCGGCAGCGGTCTGGGAAGGGGACGAGCTCAAGCGCGTGATCCCCGCCATCGAGAGGCTGTCGGCGATGGGCGCGGCGATCAGCGTCGACACCCGGCGCCCGGCGGTGATGGAAGCTGCGCTGGCGGCAGGGGCGCACATCGTCAACGACGTTTCCGCGCTGCGCCACGATCCGCGCTCCATCGAACTCGCGGCACGGGCCGATGTGCCGGTCGTCCTGATGCACGCGCCCGGCGAAGGGCAGGATCTCCACGCCGGCGCGGACTACGAAGACGTGGTGCTCGACGTTTTCGACTGGCTGCGAGACAGGCGCGATGCGGCAATCGCGGCGGGGATCGCGCGCGACAAGATCATTCTCGATCCGGGTATCGGGTTCGGCAAGTCGCTTGCCGACAACCTTGCGCTCGTGAATGCGCTGGCGATGTTCCATGCCCTCGGCCAGCCTCTCCTGATCGGGGCAAGCCGCAAGCGGATGATCGGTGCGCTGTCGAACGAAGCGCCGGCGCACAAGCGGCTCGGCGGCTCACTAACGCTCGCCGTCAGCGCGATGGAGGCCGGCGTGCAACTCCTTCGTGTACACGACGTGGCCGAGACCGTGCAGGCAATCCATGTGTGGCGTGGACTGCGCGACGCAGCGCTGACCGATTTTGGACACCTGCCCGGCTGAATTGCCACAAATTCCAGCCTGCTCAACGGGTTGTGTGAAAAATCACACTAACCCAAGTTAATTCTTATCGTGGAATAGTGTAGCCTGCGCCCTTCGCGGCCCATGAAGCCAAGCGATGAGGGACCTGTTCTAGCTCCCGCTTTTAGCTGCGAGAGAGGAACTGCTGATGGCAGACCGACCGATGTCCGCCTTTTCCGATGAGCCCACCCTCGACGGTTACATCGCGAAACTGGAGAAGCGAAGCGAGATTTCGCCGGAAACGAAGGTGGCTTTCTGCAGCCTCAGGGCGCAGCGCATCGAACTGGCTTCGCACCAGGATTTCATCCGCGAGGGCGATGCGGTGGACCGGTGCAGCTTCGTGGAGGAAGGACTGGTCAGCCGGTACAAGACAATGCGCGACGGTGGCAGACAGATCCTGTCGTTCCACCTTCCCGGCGACATGATCGATCTGCACGCATCGCTGCTGCTGGTCGCCGATCACGGCGTTCGAACACACGTCCCGACCTCGATACTGACGGTCGCTGCGTCGGACATACTGGCCCTGGCAGCGGACTACCCGGAACTCGCCCGGGCATTCTGGTTCGACACTCTCGTCGATGCAGCCATATTCCGCGAATGGACTCTCAATGTCGGGCGCCGGTCGGCGCGCCAGCGGGTCGCGCACCTGCTGATGGAACTGGCCCATCGCTACAACCAGATCGGGGAGGGTGACGGCAGGCGCTTTCCGCTCCAGCTGATCCAGGCGGACATCGCCGACGCGACCGGGTTGAGCGCCGTCCACGTCAACCGCAGTCTCCAGTACATGCGCGGCGAGCGCCTGATCAGGACCCAGGGGCGAATGGTCGAGATAGAGGACAGGGAAGGACTGGCGAGACTGGCCGAATTCGACGACCGCTATCTCCATCCCGAAGGCCCGCGCCAGCACCCTCGCATCGACTAGCTGCAGAAAGGAACAGCGCAAAACTCCCCGCGTTCACCAAGGTTAAAGACAGCGACTTCGCGTCGCTGCATGCTGTTTGCCGTGTAAGAGGGACCGCGATGACAGAAACATACCGGCTTGTATTCGTTGATGACGGTGACGGACCGAAGACAGTGGAATTCGACGCAACGGACGCGGGCTCGGCGCTGGTAATCGCTCACGAGGAAGCGAAGCGGCGCTCGGCCGAATTGTGGCGAGGCGACGACAAGCTGTGCACGATCAAGCGCCTGCACGGCGTTTCCGGGGAAGAGTTCTGGCAGGTCGGGCCCGGCGACATCACAGGCTGATCAGGCCGCGTTGTCGATCCCGAGGTCGCTGAGCTTGCGATAGAGCGTCGAACGACCGATGCCGAGCCGGCGCGCGACTTCGGTCATGCGACCGCGATAGAGGCCGATCGCCAGCCGGATCACGTCCGCCTCGATCTCCTCGAGGGGGCGCAGGTTGCCGTCCGCGGTATAGAGCATCACCCCCGAACTCTCGTGGCCGCCGGACGCGGCAAGCGGCTGTTCTGCTCCGATCATGTCCATGAGCTGCGGAAAGTCGTGGCTGGTCAGCGCATCGCCGTCGCAGAAAACCGCGGCGCGAAACAGCACCGCCTGCAACTGGCGAACATTGCCCGGCCAGTCGTAGGCCGAGAGCAGCGAAAGCGCTCCGTCGGTGATGCCGAGCTCGCGAAGGCCGGGCTGCTCTCCGATACGGGCGAGGAAGTGTCGCGAGAGAGGTGGGATGTCGCCCGTGCGTTCGCGCAACGCGGGAAGCGAAACCGTTACGTGGGCCAGCGCCTCGTGCAGTTCGGGCAGGAAGATCCCGCCCGCCACCATGTCGCTCAGCGGAAGGTTGCTCGCCGCCACGATGCGTACGTCGACGCGAAAGCTGTGCCGCGCGCCGGTCGGTCGAACCTGCCCGGTGCGGACCGCTTCGAGCAGCCGGTCCTGCATTTCCATGGAAAGTCGGTCGATCTCGTCGATTACGAGCGTGCCGCCGTCGCAATTCTGCAACGCCCCGATCTGGCGGTCGAATGCACCGGGAAAGGCGCCTTTTTCATGGCCGAAAAGCGCGGATTCGACGGAATTCGCGGGCGTCGACCCGATGTTGACGATGCGCAGCGGAGCCTTGGCCCGCGGGCTTGCCGCATGCATCGCGCGCACCAGCATTTCCTTGCCGGTCCCGCTTTCGCCCTCGACGAGTACCGGATAATGACCACGCGCGGCTTTCGCGGCGACGGCGAGAGCAGCGCGAAACGTCGGGGTCGCTCCGATCATCGCCTCGAAGTCGGGGCTCGACGGCATCTTCTCGGTAAGCGGTGCGAGTTCGTCGCGCGGCGCTTCGAGGGTGGTGGCCATGCGCAGGGCCTGCATCAGGCGGTCGGGAGCGATCGGCTTGATGAGGTAATCCGTGGCGCCCGCGCGCATCGCCTCGACCGCGAGAAGCGGCGACGCGCTCGTGGTCAGCATCAGGATGGGAAGGGCGGGGCGGCGGCTCTTCAGTTCGGCGATCAGGCTGCAGGCGTCGTCGCCGGGAACCCACTGGTCGAGGATGATCGCGTTGAGCTGCATCCCCTGGCGGGTGCCGAGCATCGCGATCGCGGTCTCGGGATCGCCGGCGACGAGCGTGCGCCAGCCCTCTCGCGAGGCGAGCGCCGTGATCAGCCGGCACTGGGCCGGCTCGTCGTCGATCAGCATCAGTAGGCGTTCGTGCGTTTCCGCCATGGTCGGTTCGGGCAAGCCCTTCCCCTCGAAACTTGGTCAAGCGGCAATAGCGGCAACGGGTAAAGACCCTGTTAAGTGTCGCAGGGTTGAGCGCTTGCTGCGATGCAGCTAGAGGGCAGGTACGATGGCTTCGGCCCTCTTTACGGGAAGGATTGAGATGGCTTCTGGAAACGACATGAAGGCTGCCGAGAAAACCTATGGCGGTTTCACCGTGATGGTGAAGTGGGGCACGATCATCAGCGCGATCGTCGTCGTTATCGTCGTCGCACTGATCGCCTGATCCGGCATGGCGGGGGGACAGAGGATTGCCGTTCTCAAGGAGAGGACGGCAGGTGAAACCAGGGTCGCGGCAACGCCGGAGACGGTTAAGAAGCTGATCGGCCTGGGCGCGAGCGTGGCCGTGGAGCAGGGCGCGGGGCTTACCGCCTCGGTGTCCGATGCCGAGTACGCGGCGGCGGGTGCGGATGTCGTGTCCGCCGACGCGGTCGCGAAGGACGCGGACATCGTGATGGGCGTCCAGGGTCCCGATCCGGTCCAGCTTTCCGGAGCGAAGCCCGGTGCCTGGATCGTCGCCGGGCTCGATCCGTTCGGCAGGCGCGAGCGCATCGATTCCTATGCGTCGGGCGGCTACGAGGCGCTGGCGATGGAATTCATGCCGCGCATCACTCGCGCGCAGTCGATGGACATCCTCTCCTCGCAATCGAACCTTTCGGGCTACAAGGCGGTGCTTGCCGCTGCCGACACCTACGGCCGCGCCTTCCCGATGATGATGACCGCTGCCGGTACCGTGACTGCCGCGAAAGTCTTCGTGATGGGCGTCGGCGTCGCCGGGCTGCAGGCCATCGCCACCGCCAAGCGCCTCGGCGCGCAGGTTTCGGCTACCGACGTCCGCTCCGCAACCAGGGAACAGATCCAGTCGCTCGGCGCCAAGCCGATCTTCGTCGAGAACGTCGAGGGCATCGAGGGCGAGGGTTCGGGAGGCTACGCCACCGAGATGAGCGACGAATACAAGAAGGCCCAGGCCGAACTTGTATCCTCGCACATCGCCAAGCAGGACATCGTCATCACCACCGCGCTCATTCCGGGCCGGCCTGCGCCGCGTCTCATCACAGATGCGCAGATCGCGTCGATGAAGCCGGGCAGCGTGATCTTCGACCTGGCCGTTCCGCAGGGCGGCAATGTCGAGGGTTCCGTGGCCGACGAGCTGGTCGAAAAGCACGGCGTAAAGCTCATCGGCTTTTCGAACACGCCGGCACACCTGGCGGCGGACGCATCCGCGCTTTTCGCGCGCAACCTGTTCAATTTCCTGTCCGCATTCTGGGACAAGGAAGCCGGCAAGCCGATCCTCGACGAGGAAATCGGCGATGCCATTCGCCTGACGAAGGACGGCAAGGTCGTCAACGAACGGCTGCTTGGCTGAGGGGGGAAAGCCAATGGACTTCATTTCGATCCTGTCGATCTTCGTACTCGCCTGCTTCGTGGGTTACTACGTCGTCTGGTCGGTCACTCCGGCGCTGCACACGCCGCTTATGGCCGTCACCAACGCCATCTCCTCGGTCATCATCGTCGGCGCGCTGATCGCCGCTGCGGCCGCGGGCGTGCCCGCAGCCAAGTGGCTGGGCCTGATCGGTGTGGTGCTGGCCAGCGTCAACATCTTCGGCGGCTTTGCCGTGACCGAACGCATGCTTGCGATGTACAAGAAGAAAGAACGCCCGGCCAAGGAAGGGGGCAAGTCGTGATGGCGCCCGCTACCGTCGAGAGCGCCGTCGACTACGGCGCCGTCGCAGAGGCCGTGCACGCGGTGAACCCGTGGGTGGCCGTGGCCTACCTCGTTTCCGGGGTCCTGTTCATTCTCGCCTTGCGGGGCCTGTCCTCGCCCTCGACCTCGCGTCAGGGCAACCGCTTCGGCATGATCGGCATGCTGATCGCCGTTGTGACCACGCTCGTGACGCACGAGATCGCGAGCCTTCCCGAGATCCTGGTCGCGGTTGCCATCGGCGGCGGGATCGGTTTCGTGATCGCCCGCCGTATCGCGATGACGGCGATGCCGCAGCTCGTCGCGGCATTCCACAGTCTTGTCGGTTTGGCAGCAGTGCTCGTGGCCATGGCCGCGTTCTTCAATCCCGGAGCGTTCGACATCCTCGGCGCGGACGGCAACATCTTTGCGGTCAGCCGTATCGAGATGGCGCTGGGCGCAGCAATCGGCGCGATCACCTTCTCCGGTTCCGTCATCGCCTTCGCCAAGCTCAACGGCAACATGTCGGGCTCGCCGATCATGCTGCCCGCGCGCCATGTCATCAACCTCGGCACGCTTGCGGCGATCATCGTCCTGACCGGTCTGTTCGCGGCATCCGATGCTGCGGGTCCGGGCGAGAACTCGATGTTCTGGATCATCGTGATCCTCGCCTTCGTCATCGGCTTCCTGCTTATCATACCGATCGGCGGCGCGGACATGCCGGTCGTCGTCTCGATGCTGAACAGCTATTCGGGCTGGGCGGCGGCGGCGATGGGCTTCACGCTGCACAACACCGCGATGATCATCACCGGCGCACTCGTCGGTGCATCGGGCGCGATCCTTTCGTACATCATGTGTCGGGCGATGAACCGCAGCTTCATCTCGGTCATCGCCGGCGGCTTCGGAGCCGACAGCGGTGGCGGCGGTGGTGGGGCGGCGCAGACCGACCGTCCGTGGAAGCGCGGGTCCGCCGAGGACGCGGCCTTCATGATGAGCCAGGCCGAACAGGTCATCATCATCCCGGGTTACGGCATGGCTGTCGCCCAGGCGCAGCACGTGCTTCGCGAGATGACCGACCTGCTCAAGGAAAAGGGCGTGACCGTGAAGTTCGCGATCCACCCGGTCGCTGGCCGAATGCCGGGCCACATGAACGTGCTGCTTGCCGAAGCCAACGTCCCCTACGACGAGGTTTTCGAGCTGGAAGACATTAACGGCGAGTTCTCGCAGACCGACGTGGCTTTCGTCATCGGCGCGAACGACGTGGTCAATCCCGCAGCGCGCACCGACAAGTCCTCGCCGATCTACGGCATGCCGGTGTTCGACGTCGATAAGGCCAAGACGATCTTCTTCATCAAGCGCTCGATGGGCGGCGTGGGCTATGCGGGCGTCGACAACGACGTCTTCTACATGGACCAGACGATGATGCTGCTGTCCGACGCCAAGAAGATGGTCGAGGAAATCAACAAGTCGCTGGCCGACTGATGCAACGGATCATGGTCGCGGCGATGATCGCTCTCGCCGCGACCGGTTGCGTCCAGAAGATCGCCGAAAGCAGGGTGAGATCGGCGCTGGTCGATGCCGGCCTGTCCGACCGCAATGCCGACTGCATGGCCGGGCGAGTGGTGGACAGGATTTCGATCGGGCAGCTGAGAAAGCTCGAGGCGCTCGAGACGTTTGTCGGCGAACGCCGCCCGCTCGCCGATTACGTCGCTGCGGTGCGCCGTGTCGGCGATGCCGAGTTGCTCTCGGTAATCGCCAGTTCCGGCGCCTTGTGCACGACTGGATTGGCCCGCTAAGCTGGACGGGCTGCGCCGCCTTTGCAATACGGCGCCGCCAGAGGCGGGGAATCAGGGGCAAGGCGAAAGGACGTTCACGTTGCGCAAACTCGGCCTGATCGGCGGCTTGAGCTGGTATTCCACCCGTACCTACTACGAACACATCAACCGCGGTGTTCAACGGCGCGTCGACCGCAGGACCAGCGCGCCGCTGCTGATCGAGAGCCTCGATTTCTCGGGTCTGGTACGCTTGTCGAGCGCCGAGGACTGGAAGCGGGCGGGCGAGGAACTCAGTGCGTCGGCCAAGCGGCTCGAGGATGCGGGTGCCACGGCGATCATCATCGGCGCGAATTCCATGCACAAGGTCTTCGATACCGTGGCGGAGGCGGTGTCGGTTCCGATGCTGCACATCGCCGACTGCGTCGGGCGCAGAATGGCGCAGACCAAGGCTCGCCGCGCGGCGCTCGTCGGGACACGCAGCGTGATGATCGACAGCTTCTATCGCGAGCGGCTGATCGCCCACGACATCGAGCTGCTGCCGCCGCAGATGGACTTCGTCGAAACGCTCGACCGCATCATCTATGAGGAACTGATCTTCGGAAAGGCGGCGCGCCAGTCCGAGCGCGAGCTGAAGACGATCCTGACCAATCTCGCGCAGGACGGTGCCGATGCGGTCGTCCTCGGCTGTACCGAACTTGAAATGATCGTCGACGTCGATGCGAACGTGCTGCCGATATTCGACGGCACGAAGATTCACGCCGAGGCGGCGGTCGACTGGATCACGGAGCAGGCCTGACTTGGCACGCGCCGCATACGCTTCGGATCCGGCCGGATCGCGCGGGCGCGAGTTCCCGCTCGAGAACGCCGTCATGCGCGGTCCGCGCAGCGACTACCAGCGAGACCGCGACCGGATCATCCACTCGATCGCGTTCCGCCGGCTTCGCTACAAGACCCAGGTCTTCGTCGCACCCGACGGCGATCATTATCGCGTGCGCCTTACCCACAGCCTCGAAGTCGCGCAGATCGCGCGCGTCATCGCCCGCACGCTGGGCCTCGACGAGGACCTGACCGAGGCGCTGGCCCTCGCCCACGACATAGGCCACGCCCCGTTCGGGCACGCCGGGGAAGCGGCGCTGAACGATGCGATGCACCGCCACGGCGGTTTCGACCACAATGCGCACTGCCTGCGGGTGCTCATGCGGCTCGAATCGCCGTACTGCGAGCACGACGGGCTCAACCTGACCTGGGAGACGCTGGAGGGGCTTGCCAAGCACAACGGGCCGGTGGTCCGGCCCAACTGGGCGCTCGAGGCTCTCGATGCGAGCTATCCGCTCGAGTTGGAATCGTGGCCATCGCTCGAAGCGCAGATCGCCGCGCTGTCCGACGACATCGCCTACGACAATCACGACATCGACGACGGCTTGCGCGCCGGTTTCCTCGATCTCGACGAATTGCTCGCGCATGCCTTTGTCGCCGACCGCTGGCGCGAGGTAGAGCGTCGCTATCCGGGAGCGCCACGCGACCGGCAACTGCGGGAACTGATCCGCAGCCAGATCGGAATGATGGTGAACGACCTCATCGGAGAAACCCGAAAGCGCTGCGCCGGGATGGAAACGGCCGATGACGTGCGCTGCGCCGACCGGGCGACGGCTGCGTTCTCTCCGCCCCTCGAAGCCGAGGAACGGCGCTTCAAGAAATTCATGTACGACAAGCTCTACTACCATCCCGAGCAGGTTGAGACAGCCCGGCGCGCCCGCGAAGTGGTCGGCGAGCTCTATGTCGCGTACTCGCAGGAGCCGGTCCTGATGGACGAGGAATGGATCGACGGGCTGCCACGCGTCGAACCGGACCGGTCGCGCCATATTGCCGACTACATCGCCGGGATGACCGATCGGTTCGCTTTGTCCCGCCACGCCGAAATCTTCGGCACCACCCCTGCCGCGCTCAGCAACGTCTAGGCGCTTGCAGGACGTGGCTTCCGCAGGAGAACCGCTGCGCATCTGCCTTGTCGGGGCGACCGGGCTGGTCGGTTCGAGCCTTTTGCGCATTGCCGTGGGTCGCGACGATGTTCGCATCGTGGCCGTCTCCCGGCGCGAAGCGGCGCTCCCGCCGGGAGCACGCATGGAGATGCGCGTCGCTCCGCCCGAGCAGTGGTCCTCGGCCATCGCGCAAGCCGGTGCCGACGTCCTGGTGAGCGCGCTCGGAACGACCCGCCGAAAGGTGGATGGCGACGAGCAGGCATTTCGGGCGGTCGATCACGAGCTGGTTCTCGATGTTGCGCGCGCGGCTATGGAGGCGAGCGTTGATCGGATGATCGCGGTGTCCTCGGTCGGTGCCGACACTGGCTCGCGAAATTTCTACCTGCGTACGAAGGGCGATACCGACGATGCGCTCGCGAAGATGGGTTTCCGCCGGCTCGACATTCTGCGCCCCGGGCTCTTGCGCGGCCCTCGCGCGGAATCGCGCCCGCTCGAGCGAGTGGCGCGGATCGCCAGCCCGTTCACCGACCTGCTCCTTCGCGGCAATGCCAGACGGTATCGTTCGATCCCTGCGACGACCGTCGCGCTTGCGATGATCGGGCTGTCGAAGGAGCGTGCCTCCGGGCGCTTCGTGCATGAGCACGACGCCCTGATCCGGGCGGCCAGACGAGCCGGGGGGTAATTTCGCAGTCGCAGCATGGGCTCGCTTGACTTGTCCATGGGCGGCAGCCATCTTCGAAGCATCGCTGATAGCGCGGGAGAGTCCCTTCGATTCGCCGTAAACGGATCGCAGGGCGCCGAAGGAGCAACCGCCCCGGAATCTCTCAGGCAAAGGGACCGCGCCTGTCGATAGCGATACTCTGGAAAGTGCAGGAGCCCTTCGGGAATCTGCCGCCGAAGGGGTAACCCGGCCTCACTCAGGGAACCGGGGAAAGCTCTCAGGCTTCCGTGACAGAGGGGGCACCAGAAACGGTGTACCATTCCTGTCGCGGAGCCATGCCTTGAACGACAATTCCGACGAAGACATCGAACCGCAGGCGCCGCTGATGCTGCCGCTTTCTGAGTGGCATCGCCAGCGCGGCGGGCGGATGGTCGAATTCGCCGGGTACATGATGCCGGTCCAGTACGAGGGCATCATCGCCGAACACCTCTGGACGCGCGAGCACGCCGGCCTGTTCGATGTCAGCCACATGGGACAGCTCATCGTCAGCGGCGATGGCGCGGCGCAGGCTCTCGAAGCGGTCTTGCCCGGCGACATCTCCGCCCTGAAACCGGGGCGCGTGCGCTATTCTCTGCTGCTCAACGAAGAGGGCGGCATCATCGACGACCTGATGGTGACGAATGTCTCGAGCGACGACGAGGCCTCGTACTACCTCGTCGTCAATGGCGCGACCAAGTGGGACGATATCGGGCACCTGCGCGAGCATCTGCCCGACGAATTCACGCTCAACCACCTCGAAGACAGGGCGCTGCTGGCGTTGCAGGGGCCTGCGGCGCATTCCGCGCTGGATCGCGTTTTCCCCGGCGTGGCGGACCAGCTCGTGTTCATGCGCGGCACCGGGTTCGAATGGGAAGGTGTCATGGTCGGTGTCGGCCGGTCGGGTTATACCGGCGAAGACGGTTTCGAGATCGGCGTGCCGGCAAGCCACGCGGAGCGGCTCGCAGACGCGCTGGTTGCATTGCCCGAGGTAAAGCCGGTCGGGCTGGGAGCGCGCGACTCGCTCCGGCTCGAGGCGGGGCTTCCGCTCTACGGGCACGACCTGACCGAACAGAACGATCCGGTCAGTGCCGACCTTGCATTCGCCATATCGAAGCGGCGGCGCGCGGAGGGTGGCTTCCTAGGTGCCGACGCGGTGCTGCCGTTGCTGGAAAAGGGAACGCCGCGCAAACGCGTCGGCCTGCTGCTCGACGGAAAGATGGCGGCCCGCGAGGGCGCGCCGGTTCTTTCGGGGCAAGACAACGTCGGAACCGTCACGTCCGGTGGCTATTCGCCCAGCCTCGAACGGCCGATCGCGATGGCCTACGTCGATTCCGCGCTGGCGGAGGAGGGAACAGCCCTCTGCGTCGAGATGCGCGGTCGCGAGCTTAGCGCGACGGTCACACCCATGCCTTTCGTACCCCATCGCTATCATCGCTGAGGAGCAATCGATGAGCCGCTATTTCACCAAGGATCACGAGTGGATCGACGTCGACGGGGATACCGGGACCGTCGGCATTACCGACTACGCCCAGCATCAGCTCGGCGACATCACGTTTGTCGAGCTTCCCGAAGCAGGGAAAGGTGTGAAGAAAGGCGATGCGGTTTCGGTCGTCGATTCGGTCAAGGCCGCGTCCGATGTCTACACGCCCGTTACCGGCGAAGTTAGCGAGAGTAACGCCGCGCTCGAGGACCAGCCGGAGCTGGTCAATACCGACGCAGAGGCCGAAGGCTGGCTGTTCAAGGTGAAGCTCACCGAAACGGGCGAACTCGACGCGCTCATGGATCGCGAAGCCTACGACAACTACGTCGGAACGCTCTGATCAATGCGCTACCTGCCCCTGACCGAGACCGACCGTGCCGAAATGCTTGCCGCGGTGGGCGCCGGTGCGATCGATGATCTGTTCGTCGATGTGCCGAAGGACCTGCTGCTCGGCGAACCGATAGAGGGACTGCCGCTGCACGCCAGCGAAATGGCGGTCGAGCGGCACATGTCGCGGCTTGCCGGACAGAACCTCTCTGCCGGCGAGGCCCCGTTCTTCATTGGCGCGGGCGCGTATCGCCACCACGTTCCGGCAACCGTCGACCACCTGATCCAGCGCGGCGAGTTCCTTACCGCCTATACGCCCTACCAGCCGGAGATCGCTCAGGGCACGCTTCAGGTCCTTTTCGAGTTCCAGACGCAGGTCGCCCGGCTGTTCGGCACGGACATCGCGAATGCCTCGATGTACGATGGCTCGACGGCCTGCTGGGAAGCCGTGCAGATGGCCGATCGGATTACCAGGCGCGACCGGGTTGTGCTGTCGGGCGGGCTGCATCCGCATTACGTTTCGACGATCCGCACAATGGCGCGCTTCACCCGGGACGAGATCGACAGCCGTGTGCCGGTGCTCGATGCGGAACCCGACGATGCCGCCCTGATCGAGGCGATTTCCGACGAAACGGGATCGGTTGTCGTGCAATATCCCGATATCCTCGGGCGTGTACCCGACCTTGCCGCCATCTCCGACGCCGCGCATGCGAAAGGCGCCCTGCTGATCGTCGTGGTAACAGAACCCGTCGCGCTCGGCCTGATCGAGGCGCCGGGCAAGCTGGGCGCGGACATCGTGGTGGGCGAGGGGCAGTCTCTTGGCGTTGGCCTCAGTTTCGGCGGCCCCTACCTCGGGTTGTTCGGCTGCCGAGAGAAGTTCGTCCGCCAGATGCCGGGACGTGTCTGCGGGGAAACCGTCGATGCCGATGGCAAGCGCGGGTTCGTCCTGACCCTGTCTACGCGCGAGCAACATATCCGGCGCGAGAAGGCGACGAGCAATATCTGCACGAATTCAGGCCTCTGTGCGCTGGCCTTCAGTATTCACATGACCCTTCTGGGCGGAGGGGGGCTGGCGCGGCTCGCCCGTCTCAACCATGCCAGAGCGCGCAAGCTGGTGGACCGGCTCGAACGGATCGAGGGCGTTTCCTGCCTCAACCATGCCTATTTCAACGAGGTGACGATCATTCTGCCGCAGGACGCGCGCGAAACAGTCCGCGTGCTTGCCGACCGCGGTGTGCTCGCCGGGGTTTCGCTGGGACGGCTCTATCCCGATGCGAACGAACTCCATCGGGGTCTCCTCGTCACGGCGACAGAGACGGTATCGGACGAGGACATCGAAACCTTCGCATCGGCGCTTGAAGGAGTACTGGCATGACCGCGCACAACCCGTCAGGCTGGCGTCCGGCGATGGGCGAACCCGGCGAAGCGGCCAGCGTTCCGACCCGGAGCGGAGACCGGGCCCTGATGCTCGAGGAAGCGCTGAGCTTCGAGATCGGATCGCCGGAGAAATGCGGAGTCGATCTTGACGATGCCAATGTCGAGCCGATCGCCGGGCTCGGCAGGTTCCTGCGCGAAGGCGCGCCCGACCTGCCCGGCCTGACCGAGCCGGAGACGGTGCGGCACTACACGCGGCTTTCGCGGCAGAACTACGCGATCGACCTTGGCCCGTTCCCGCTGGGATCGTGTACCATGAAGCACAATCCCCGGCTCAACGAGAAGATCGCGCGCCTGCCCGGCTTTGCCGACGTGCATCCGCTCCAGCCCCAGCAGACGGTGCGCGGCGCCTACGAGGTGATCGCGCAGCTTGCCGACTGGCTGATGACGCTGACGGGCATGGCCTCGGTCGCGATGTCGCCCAAGGCAGGCGCGCACGGCGAACTCTGCGGCCTCCTGTGTATCCGGGCAGCGCACGATGCGAACGGCGAGCAACGTTCGGTCGTGCTCGTTCCCGAAAGCGCCCACGGTACGAACCCGGCCACCGCCGCCTTCGCCGGATACGAGGTCGAGGACATTGCCGCGACGCCCGAAGGCCGCGTCGATCTGGAGGCCCTGAAGGCACGCCTGGGGCCGGACATTGCGGGAGTGATGATCACCAATCCCAACACCTGCGGCCTGTTCGAACGCGACATGAGAGCAATCTGCGAGGCGGTGCATGCGGCTGGCGGGTACGTCTACTGCGATGGCGCAAATTTCAACGCGATCGTCGGCAAGGTCCGCCCCGGGGACCTTGGCATCGATGCGATGCACATCAACCTGCACAAGACGTTCTCGACCCCGCATGGCGGCGGCGGGCCGGGCTCCGGCCCGGTCGTCCTGTCCGAAGCGCTTGCTCCCTTCGCGCCGCTACCCTTCGTAATGCGCGATGCCGGAGGCGCTCCGTACCTCGTGGAGGAAGAGGACGGCGCAACAGACCATCCGCACAGTTTCGGGCGCATGGCGGCTTTCAACGGGCAGATGGGCATGTTCACGCGCGCGCTCGCCTACATGCTGAGCCACGGTGCGGATGGCTTGCGTCAGGTCGCGGAGGACGCTGTGCTCAACGCGAACTACGTCCTGCGCCGTTGCGAGGACGTTCTGCAGGCGCCCTACGCCGGCAGCGGCCCGTGCATGCATGAGGCCCTGTTCGGCGAGGCGGGGCTGGCCGAGGGTTTCTCGACCCTCGATATTGCAAAGGGCCTGATCGACGAGGGCTTTCACCCCATGACCGTCTATTTCCCGCTTGTGGTGAAGGGCGCAATGCTGGTGGAGCCCACCGAAACGGAAAGCCGCGTCGGCCTCGACCGCTTCATCGAAAGCCTGCGCTCGGTAGCCGAGCGTGCCCGGAATGGCGACGACAGCCTCAAGAGCGCGCCCCACTTTGCGCCGCGCCGCCGGCTCGACGAAACGCAGGCGGCCCGCAAGCCTGTTCTGGTCTGGAAGGGCGAACCCGGTCCGTCGGGGCAAGGCGCGCCGAGCGAGTTGGGCGGTCAGTAGGCCGGTCGGACGGGCGCGGCGAGGCCCGTCCTTCCGCAAGGCGGTTCAGATTTCCTCGTCCACCTCGTTGGCGGCGGATTCGAGGTCCTGCCCGGCACCGCGAACGGTGTTGCAGGCCGATGCCGACAGGACGATGCTTCCCGCAGCGAGCGCCAATAGGACTTTCTTGATCATCAACTGCTTCCTTTGCAACACAGCCGCATGCGGCTGCGCTCCCGGAAACGCTTCATTGGGTGCCGGGTTCCGCGCGTTGCGACTCAGTCGAGTTCCTGGGCATTCGCGACGATTGCAGCCTTGCGCAACAGGTTCTGCCGCCATGCGATTATGCCTCCCGCCACGATGATGACCGGCGCGCCCACGATCGTCCAGGGCGTCGGCAACTGGTCCCAGACCAGCCACCCCGAGAGCGTGGTCCAGATAAGCAGCGAGTAGTCCATGACGATCACGGTCGCCACCGTGCCGTAACGCAGGGCAAGCGTCATCACGAACTGGGCGAACGTGCCGACAGTGCCGACACCCATGAGGATGAGCCAGCCTTCCAGATCGTGCGCGGTGGCGTAGACCGGCAGGACCAGGGCCGTGAAAAGCGCTCCGAACACGGCGAACCAGAAGACGCAGGCGAGCGCATCGTCGCTCTGGGCGAGATCGCGAATCTGGAAACTCACCACCGCGACCAGGAAACCGGCAGCCAGTCCCGCCGCTGTGCCGAGCGGCGAGATCACTTCGGCATTCCCCGGCTGCGTGATGACAAGCACTCCGACGAAGCCGAGTATGACTGCCGCCCAGCGCCACGGCCCGACATGCTCGCGAACGAAGAGGGCGGTCAGCACGACCGCGAACAGCGGGGTCGTGAAGCCGAGGGTCGTGGCTTCCGCGAGGGGGAGCAACGTGACCGCGCCGAAACTGCAGAGCATGGCGGTCATGCCGGTCGTCGCGCGGATGGCATGGCTCGACATCCGGCGCGTCCGCAACCGGGCAATTCCGCCTGTCGCCATAAGCCAGGCGAGCAATAGCGGAACGGTCACTGCCTGTCGCCAGAACATGACCTCGGGCAATGCAATCCCGCGGTCGCCTGCCATCTTCACGAGCGTCATCAGCGAAGCGATCAGCACCATTGCGACGAGGCGGAGCACAATGCCCAGCAGCGGATGCTCTGATTCTGACACTAGACGGCTTTAACTTGACGCTCGCCGGGGGCAAGGGGCGCGCATGAACGAGTTGCCGACAGGATTCGTCACGGCGGGCATTATCGCCGCGGTCGTGGCCGTCATCGCATGGAGCGCCGACCGCCGACGCACGCGTCGTCGCAATCCCGATGCGGTGGGGTTCATGCCCTGGACGGGGATCTTCATGCTCGCGCTCCTGATCGCGAGCGTGTTCCTCGGACTTGCGGCGCGGGCGTGGTTCGCCGGCTAATGCGTCAGAGGCAGGCTTCCAGGTAGGCCTGGTCGAAGCCGAACTGGCGGGCCTTTTCCAGCGTGTAGGGACGCAGGCCCGATGCGCGGAACTCGCCGAGGATCTTGCCGTCTTCGGTTTCGTCCAGGTATTCGAACTTGAACAGTTCCTGCGTCACGATCACTTCGCCTTCCATCCCGATCACCTCGGTGATGTTGGTCGTGCGACGCGAACCGTCGCGAAGGCGCTTCACCTGGACGATGAGGTCGACCGATTCGGCGATCTGGCGGCTGATGGCTTCCTTCGGGATCTTGATGTCGCCCATCAGGATCATGTTTTCCATACGACCGAGGCATTCGCGCGGGCTGTTGGCGTGAAGCGTACACATCGAACCATCGTGGCCGGTGTTCATCGCGGCGAGGAGGTCGAAGCATTCGGCGCCGCGAATCTCGCCGAGGATGATGCGGTCGGGCCGCATACGCAGGGCGTTCTTGACGAGGTCGCCGATGGTGATTGCGCCCTGGCCCTCGAGGTTCGGAGGCCGCGTTTCGAGCGGCAGCCAGTGCGGTTGTTGCAGCCGGAGTTCGGCCGCGTCCTCGATGGTCAGCACGCGCTCGCCCGGATCGATCATCTTCGACAGGGCGTTGAGCATGGTCGTCTTACCCGAACCGGTACCGCCCGAGATGACGACATTCATCCGGCACGCACCCGCGATCTTGAGCGCCGTGCACATCTTCTCGTTCATCGAGCCGAAGTCCTTGAGCATGTCGAGGGTAATCGGCTTTTCGGAGAACTTACGAATGGAGATCGCCGTGCCGCGCAGCGAGAGCGGGGGGACGATCACGTTGACGCGGCTGCCGTCCTTGAGGCGAGCGTCGGCGAGGGGCGTGGTCTGGTCGACGCGGCGGCCGACCTGGTTCACGATCCGCTGCGCGATCTGGAACAGGTGCTGTTCGTCGCGGAACTTGATGGTCGAGACCTGCAGCTTGCCCTTCTTTTCGACGTAGGTCTGGTCGGGTCCGTTGACCATGATGTCCGACACGTCGGGGTCGTTGAGCAACTCCTCCAGCGGCCCGAAGCCGAGCAGTTCGTCGATCAGCACCTTTTCCAGAGCGAACTGCTCGCGCCGGTTGAAGGTGATCTTGAGCTCGGCGAGCACCTCCATGATGATCGGCCGGAATTCTTCGGACAGCTCTTCCTTGGTCAGGGTCGCCGCCGCTTCGGGATCGACGCGTTCGAGCAGGCGCGGGAGGACCTGTTCCTTGATCTTGTGGACCGAGGCTTCGAATCCCGATTGCTCGCTCAGATCCTCGTGCACGGCATTGGCGCGGTCGTGCAGTCGGGTCATCGCATCCGACAGGATCGGCGGCATCGCCTCTTCCTGATCGGTTCCGGCACCGGGAATCGGCGGGAACTGGTCGCCCGGGACCGGAGGCTTGGCGGCGGGTGCTTCCGGTTGCGAGCCGCCCTTCATGGGCCGGGCGACGCCGAATGCCGGACGCGCGCCCGCTCCCATGCCGCCCACGCCGTTGCGTCGCCCGAATGCACTCATCTTGAGACCTGCCTTCTCGTCGGTACCGGCGCCGCTTCGCAACGATGCACGATGCAACGCCCTGGTTCGAAGGGCTTTGATAAGGTTGAAACTTTGATAACTCCCTAATGGGACGGGCGCAGCAAGCCTACGGAGTAGCCATGTCGGAAAAGCCCGATGCCGCCACCTGCTGGCTCTGCGAGCGGCCGCTCGGCCTCAGGATCGAATGGCACCATCCGGTTCCCAAGAGCCGCAAGGGGCGCGAGACGGTGCCGGTGCATCCGATCTGTCACCGGAGGCTCCATGCGAATTTCAGCAATGCGGAACTGGCGAGATTCGGAGGCGATGCGGCCTTTGTGCGCAGACAGCCTGCTATCGAGCGCTTCCTGAAATGGATTGCGAAGCGACCGCCGGACTTTCATTCGCGTACCGCCAGGCCCAGGCGCTAGTCCCTGCCTTTTGCGCAATCGCCATAGATTTGCACGTCGTAGCGCGAGTAGTAGTCGATTACCTCTCGCGTAAACCATAGCCGGCAACCTTCGACGTAGGCGTTCACTTTCCGCGAGGTTTCAAGGTTCAGCGCGCCCTCCGGAAACTCGGCCGCCTTGATGACGACGCTCGGACGCCAGTCAAGGATGCGGTCCGTTTCCTCGCCCGTGTCGAGATGGCTGACGTCGTTCTCGGGGCGGTGAAACAGGTGCGCGGGAAAGGTGAGCGGACTCGGCGGATGGGAGCCGGCGAGCGTATTGAGGTAATTCGGTCCCTGGTAGACGAACAGCCGAGGGGCCGCGTCGCGGGCGCGAATTTCGTCCACGATCCGCGCCATCGCGGCACGGGATTCGCGATGCTTTGCAAAGTCGTGCGTCGGTCCGACCATCCATGCAAAGACGATGACGAATATCGCAAAGACCGGTCCGGCCCTGCGCCATTCCAGCGCAGGCGCTGCCATGACCGCCAGCGGCAGCATGAGGGGCAGCGCATAATGATCGATGTAGTTCGGCACCAAGGCAAAGCCCACGAACGCGGCTGCCAGCCACCCGGCGAGAAACGGCCGGTACGGCGCGTTGCGCAGCAGCGCAAGCCGGGCGATGGCCGGGAGCAGCGCCGGGCTGGCTATGATGGCGAGAGCGCGTAATCTTGCCGCCGCGTCATTGTCGGCATCGTAGGCCTTGTCGAGGTTCGAGGTGACCAGAGCGTGCCAGAACTCGGCGAAATGCCCGATACCTGCATAAAAGAGCGCAAACAGGACCATCGGTGCGGCGCCGGCCGCGGCAAGCCGAAACCCGGACCTGAACAGCGCGGCAGGTGAGACGGCGCGGCTTAGCTGCCAAAGGACAAAACAGCCCAGAAACACGCCTTCGACGGCGGCAGTCAGCTTGAAGGTGATCGCGAATCCTGCGCTCGCCATCGAAAGCCAGACGCGTGGCGGGATCCTGCCTTCTCGCAAGTCTCCGATACCGCTCATTACGCCGAGTGCGGAGAGGGCTACGAACAGATTGTAAAAAACCGGCGCCTGTCCACCCCCGCCACCGAACAGCGGCAGCATCGCGAGGTATAGAAGGCCCGCGAGTATGGCCCCGACCCGGCCTGCGGACCGCTCCGCGATCATGTTGACGACGAATGCGGTCGTCGCCGCGAACAGGGCCGCCGCGAACTGGTACGCGACGACTGCGGACGAGAAGGCGGCGATACCCGCGTAGGTCAGGAACAGGCCGGGCCCCTTGCGATCCCACATGTCGACGTAGGGTAGCAGCCCTTCGTGCATGCGCTGGCCGATCGTGAAGTACAGCAGCTCGTCGCTGTGGTAATTTGTATCGCCGAACATCGCGACGCGCGTCGCCAGAGAGGCGAGCAGGAACAGTGCGAACTGCGCCGCGCGCGACGCGAACGCCCGCGAAACGGCAGCGCCCAGGTCGAAGCCGGACTGACGATCCACAGCGATGTCCTGTGCAGCGGCGGTCATCCGGTCTTTCCTTCCGAGCGTCCACACCCGGTGTGGACCGTGATTTCATACGGTCCCCGCAAGTCCTGCAAGCGGTGGTCGAAAGAGACCCGGCACCGCGCCGAGATATATGCGCGCACAAGGGCCATCGTCTCGGGATTGTAAAGGTCGGCTCCCTCGCGCTTCCTCCAGACAACGGTCGTCGGACGGGCGGCCAGCATACTTTGAAACGCGGTCGCCGTATCGACATGGCTGACGTTTCGCTCGGGAAGGTAATTGGTGTGCAGCGGGAAGATCAGCGGCGATACGGGGTGGGAGCCGGTCAGCTGGTAGAGGTAGACCGGACCATCGAAAACGAGCAACCGGGGCGCGGGATCGGCTGCTTCGATGCGGGCCGCAAGCGCTGTCATTTCACTGGCGGAGCGGAATCCGCGACCGAAATCGGTGACGGGAACGGCGGATAGGTAGAGAGCTATCAGCCCCGCAGCTACCGTCGGCCCGACCATACGGCGCGAGAAAAATGCGGCGCCGGCGAGGGAAAGCGGGACCAGAAGCGGCAGGACATAATGGTCGATCAGGTTGGGTACCGCGAGAAAACCCGCCGCAGCCGCAGCCAGCCAGCCGTAAAGGAAAGGAAATTGCGGGTGTGCTAGTTGTCCGAGCCTGTGCAGGCTCAGGACGGCAACGACCAGCAAGGGCGCAAGCTCGATCGCGAAGATCGCCAGCCTCCCGGTCCAGTTCCCGCCCGCGTCGTATTGCTTTGCAAGGTTGGCCGTCACCATCGCGTGCCAGAACTCCGCGAAATGACCTTGGAGCGCAAAGAACAGTGTGAAGGCCAGCATCGGCAACGCCCCGGCGAGCGCGAGCCTTGCTCCGCGCTTCACGAGGCTTGCTGCCGAGAAGCCGGAGGAGCGCAGTAGCCACAGGATGTAGAGGCCGAGAAAGCCGCCTTCGAATATCGCGGTCTGCTTGAAGGAGATCGCGATCCCGGCGAGCACCATCGCCAGATAGCATGCGTGATCGATCCGACCACGGCGGAGTTCGCCGCTCTTGCGAAGCACCAGAAGCGCCGAGATCGCGATGGCGAGGTTGTAGAAGACTGCCGCCTGGCCTCCGGCGCCGCCGAATTGCAGGATCGCGGCTGCATAGACCGTACCTGCTGCAACAGCGCCGAACGCCGAAGCGAACTCGCGCGCCAGCAGGGCAATCACATAGCCGGTCGCGGCAACGCTCAGCGACGCGGCGACATGAACGACGGAGATCGAGGACGATATCGCAGCCAGCAGGTAGAAGAACGCAAAAAGCCCGGGTGGCTTCCGATCCCACAGGTCGACGTAGGGGAGCATGCCATCATGCATCCGCTGCCCGACGAGGAAGAACAGAAGCTCGTCCTCCTGGTAGGAAAGATCGCCCAACGTCCACAGCCGGGTGAGGATCGCGAAGGCAAGGAACCAGACAGCGGCCCAGGCGCGCCAGGCGCTCGCGCGATCGGACGGGAGCCGTGCATGCCGGAGACCGCCGCGCCCGTCGCTCGATATGGCGGCCGTGCCTGCCAAATTCCTTAACCCCCCGGAGCCGGATCGGCTCGTCCGGGAATGGTTAATAGGCGGCAAATCTTGCCAAACCGGAAACGAATAAAGGCGCCGTCCGCTTCCGGACGACGCCTCCCGAATTCACAATCTGACGACTGTCAGCCTTCGACCTGCTCTGCCAGAACGGTCAGCCCGCTGGCGCTGACTTCTGCGAAGCCGCCCTGGACCTGGATTTCCTCGGGCGCACCGTTCTCGGTCTTGTAGACCTTGAGCGCGCCGTCGCGGATCGTGGACATGAAGGGCGCGTGGCCGTCGAGCACGCCGAACTCGCCCTCGGCGCCGGGAACAACCACCATGTGGACGTCCTCCGAACGAACGAGCCTGGCCGGCGTGACGAGTTCGAAATGCAATGCCATCGTGTCGTTATCCCCGGTAATCAGGCTTCGTCGGCGAGCTTCTTGGCCTTTTCGACCGCTTCGTCGATGCCGCCGACCATGTAGAACGCCGATTCGGGCAGGTGGTCGTACTCGCCATCGACGACCGCCTTGAACGACTTGATCGTGTCCTCGAGCTGGACGAACTTGCCCGGAATGCCGGTGAAGACCTCGGCCACGTGGAACGGCTGCGAGAGGAAGCGCTGGATCTTGCGCGCGCGCGCGACGGTCAGCTTGTCCTCTTCTGAGAGCTCGTCCATGCCGAGAATGGCGATGATGTCCTGCAGCGACTTGTATTTCTGCAGCGTCTCCTGAACTTCGCGAGCCGTCTCGTAGTGTTCGTTGCCGACGACGCGCGGCTCGAGCACGCGGCTCGTGGAATCGAGCGGATCGACCGCCGGATAGATGCCGAGTTCGGAAATCGCGCGGCTCAGCGTGGTCGTCGCATCGAGGTGGGCGAACGAGGTGGCAGGTGCCGGGTCGGTAAGGTCGTCGGCCGGCACGTAGATGGCCTGCACCGAGGTGATCGAGCCCTCGGTCGTCGAGGTGATGCGTTCCTGCAGCTGGCCCATGTCGGTCGACAGGGTCGGCTGATAGCCCACGGCGGAAGGAATACGACCGAGCAGCGCCGAAACCTCCGCGCCCGCCTGCGTGAAGCGGAAGATGTTGTCGACGAAGAAGAGCACGTCCTGGCCCTCCTGGTCGCGGAAGTACTCGGCCATGGTCAGGCCGGAGAGCGCGACGCGCGCGCGCGCGCCCGGAGGCTCGTTCATCTGGCCGAAGACCAGCGCAACCTTCGATCCTTCGGAAGTCGCGTTGCCCTCGGCGTCCTTGGCGATGACGCCGGCATCGAGGAACTCGTGGTAAAGGTCGTTGCCCTCGCGGGTACGCTCACCAACGCCTGCGAACACCGACACGCCGCCGTGGCCCTTCGCGATGTTGTTGATCAGTTCCTGGATAAGCACGGTCTTGCCGACGCCCGCACCACCGAACAGGCCGATCTTGCCGCCCTTCGCGTAAGGGGCGAGCAGGTCGATGACCTTGATGCCGGTGACGAGGATCTCGGCTTCGGTGGACTGGTCGATGAAGGCAGGGGCCTCGGCGTGGATCGGAGCGGAAAGCTGCGCGTTGACCGGGCCTCTTTCGTCGATCGGGGCGCCGACAACATTGAGAATGCGGCCGAGCGTTTCCGGACCGACAGGCACCGTGATCTGGCTGCCGGTGTTGATCACGTCCTGGCCGCGGGTAAGACCGTCGGTGCCGTCCATCGCGATGCAGCGGACAGTGTTCTCTCCGAGGTGCTGCGCAACCTCGAGGACGAGTTCCTGCCCGTTGTTGTCGGTGGTAAGTGCCGTGAGAATGGCCGGCAGCTCGCCTTCGAAGGTCACGTCGACGACGGCGCCGATGACCTGGCTGATCTTGCCGGTGGTGGTCTGGTTGAGCACGGGTGCGGTGGCCATGTTCGTTTCCTTGCCTTCGATGCCTTAAAGCGCTTCGGCGCCGGCGATGATTTCAACGAGTTCGGTGGTGATCGCGGCCTGGCGGCTGCGGTTGTACTGGATGGTCAGTTTGCTGATGAGATCGCCGGCATTGCGCGTGGCGTTGTCCATGGCGGTCATCGAAGCGCCCTGTTCGGAGGCCTCACGCTCGAGCAGAGCGCCGAAAAGCTGCGTCTTGACGTAGCGCGGGAGCAGCTCGGCCAGGATTTCCTCCTCACCCGGCTCGTACTCGACGACGGCGCCGGTATCGGCGGCGCTTGCGGGCGCGGGGACGGGGATGAGCTGCTGGACCGTCGGGTCCTGGGCGAGCGCCGACTGGAAGATCGGATAGACGAGATGCGCGACGTCGAATTTCGCACTTTCGAACATCTCGATCAGCTCGGCCGAAATGGCCTCGGCTTCCTCGAAACCCGGCGTGCGCACGTTGCTGGTATCGAATTGCGCGGCGATCTGCTTTTCGTAGTCGCGCTTGATCGGCGCGCGGCCCTTCTTGCCGACGAGATAGAATTCGACAGTCTTGCCGGCCGCCATAAGTTCGCGCGCCTTGGCCTTCGCTGCCTTGACGAGATTGGCGTTGAGACCGCCGCACAGGCCCTTGTCGGTATTGACCACCACGAGCAGATGCTTCTGGTCGTTGCCGTTCCCGGCAAGCAGCTTGGGCGCGTCGTCGCCCGAGACCTTCGCCGCGAGCGAGGCCATGACCTCGGCAAGCCGCTCGGCATAGGGGCGCGCGGCCTCGGCCGCCGATTGCGCCTTGCGCAGCTTGGCCGCCGCGACCATCTGCTTGGCCTTGGTGATCTTCTGGGTCGACTTGACCGAGTTGATCCGGCCCTTGAGTTCCTTGAGACTTGCCATTTCCTCAGCCTTCCACCGGCTCGTTCTGCAGGGTGCGGGCGATCGTCACCTGCGGCGGAGCGGTCAGCCAGCCGGGCAGCTTGCCCAGCAGGTCCTGCATGAAGTCGCTGGCGACATGAGCATCGAGCGCGTCCTGCGAGGACCACTTCTCGTACAGATACATCACCGGATCGTCATTGGCCGCGAGCGTCACGTCGATCATCGCGCAATCGGGCTTGGCCGACGCGACATCGATAGCCTCGCGCATGGTCGCGCTAATGGCGTCCATGCTTTCGGGCTTAACCTCAAGCCTGACGATCGCGGTAATCTGCATCAGGCGAACTGCTTCGCGAACGTGTCGAGCGCGGCGACGACCTTGTCCTTCGTGCTGTCCTCGAACTTTCCGGTCGTGCGGATTTCCTCGAGAACGTCGGCGTGTTCGGAGCGCATGAAGCTGAGCATGGCGCCTTCGTACTCGGTGACGCGGTCGACGGCGATCTTGTCGAGGTAGCCGTTGGTGCCCGAGAAGATCGACACGGTCTGCTCCTCGAACGGGAGCGGCGAGAACTGCGGCTGCTTGAGCAGCTCGGTCAGGCGCGCGCCGCGGTTGAGCAGGCGCTGCGTCGCCGGGTCGAGGTCCGAACCGAACTGCGCGAAGGCAGCCATCTCGCGGTACTGCGCGAGCTCCAGCTTGATCGAGCCGGCGACCTTCTTCATCGCCTTGGTCTGGGCGGCGCCGCCAACGCGGCTGACCGACAGGCCGACGTTGATGGCCGGACGGATACCCTGGTAGAACAGGCCGGTCTCGAGGAAGATCTGGCCGTCGGTGATCGAGATCACGTTCGTCGGAATGTACGCCGAGACGTCGCCTGCCTGCGTTTCGATGACGGGCAGGGCGGTCAGCGAGCCTGCGCCCATGTCGTCGTTCATCTTCGCCGCACGCTCGAGCAGGCGGCTGTGCAGGTAGAAGACGTCGCCCGGATAGGCTTCGCGGCCCGGCGGGCGGCGGAGGAGGAGCGACATCTGGCGATATGCGACGGCCTGCTTGGAAAGGTCGTCGTAGACGATCACGGCATGCATGCCGTTGTCGCGGAAGAATTCGCCCATCGCGCACCCGGTGTAGGGCGCAAGGTACTGGAGCGGCGCGGGCTCGGAAGCGGTCGCGGCAACTACGATGGAGTATTCCATCGCGCCGTTTTCCTCGAGCTGGCGGACGATCTGCGCGACGGTCGAGCGCTTTTGCCCGACAGCGACGTAGATGCAGTAGAGCTTCTTGCTCTCGTCGTCGCCGGCGTTTGCTTCCTTCTGGTTGATGAAGGTGTCGATCGCGACGGCGGACTTGCCGGTCTGGCGGTCGCCGATGATCAGCTCGCGCTGGCCGCGGCCGATGGGGACGAGCGCGTCGATCGCCTTGAGGCCCGTCTGCACCGGCTCGTGGACCGACTTGCGCGGGATGATGCCCGGTGCCTTCACTTCGACGCGGCGACGTTCGGCTGCCTCGATCGGGCCCTTGCCGTCGATGGGGTTGCCCAGAGCGTCGACCACGCGGCCGAGAAGGCCCTTGCCGACGGGCACGTCGACGATAGTGCCGGTCCGCTTGACGGTGTCGCCTTCCTTGATGCCCGCGTCGGAGCCGAAGATCACGACGCCCACGTTGTCGGCTTCGAGGTTGAGCGCCATGCCCTGGATGCCGCCGGTGAATTCGACCATTTCGCCGGCCTGGACCTTGTCGAGGCCGTGGATGCGGGCGATGCCGTCTCCGACCGAAAGCACGGTACCGACTTCCGATACCTGGGCCTCGGTGCCGAAGCTGGCGATCTGGTCCTTGATGACCTTCGAGATTTCTGCGGCGCGGATATCCATGACGTAAGCCTTTCTAGGAGCCTTCTGGCGTCAGCCCTTCATAGCCTGGGCGAGGGAATTGAGACGAGTGCGGATCGAGCTGTCGATGCGCTTGGAACCGATGGTGACCACGAGGCCACCAAGCAGGTCGGGATCGACGTTCGTCCTGACCTTTACATTGCGGCCCTCGCGCGCCTCGAGCTTCTGGCGCAGCGCTTCGACCTGCTCGGGCTGGAGCGGGTGCGCGCTCGTCACTTCTGCGGTCGCCTCACCGCGCGAGGCGGCTGCGATCGCGTCGAAGGCGCGGATGATCTCGGGAAGCACGCCGAGGCGGCGGTTGGCGGCGAGAACGCCGAGGAAGTTGCGTGTGAGCGGGCTCAGGCCCAGAACTTCGGAGACGCCGTTCATGGCGCGACCCAGCGCGTCGCGGCTGACCTCCGGATTGCGAATCAGCGATGAGAGATCGTCGCTTTCGTCAAGCGCCTGGTCGAGCCTGTCGAGATCGGTCTCGACCGCCGTGACGGTGCCGTTCTCGCTGGCGAGGTCGAACAGGGCGGAAGCGTATCGCCCCTGCAAGCTGGCCGTGATGCCGCCGGAATTCTCCACGCGCGTCCTATCCTTACATCGGGTGGGCTGAGGCACGAAAAACCGGACGAAACCGCCCGTTGGCCCGCAGACGGGGCGCGCATAGCGACGATTGTGACACTATGCAAGGAGGCCTTGCCGCAATGCGGAAAACTCTCGCGGAGCATGGCGCTTCGAGTTTGAGCGCAAGGCGCGGGAAGCGTGGGTCGACAGCCGGCTCTATGCGTGCCGGGCAACCACCGGAGTCCATCAGATGACCTATCGAGTTACCGGCCTACGGCACGCCGAATTCGCTCCGTACTTCACGATGAGCGACGACGAGCTGCTGGACCATCGCGCCCGCCGCCTCCTCGCCGATACGGAGCCGGGCTTCCCATGCCGGGTGAGCCTGCGCGATGCCGGCGAGGGTGAAGAAGTGCTGCTTGTCAATTTCACGAGCCATCCGGTCGAGACACCTTTTCGATCAAGCTACGCGATATACGTTCGCAAGGGCGCGACGGCGCCTGCCGAGTACCGCGACGAACCGCCGCCATTCTTCGGGCACCGGAACCTGTCTCTTCGCGCCTTCGACGAGGAGGGCATGCTCGAGACGGCCATGCTCGTCGCTCCCGGCGAAGCCGACGAAGCGATCCGTACGTTGTTCGACCGGAGCGAAGTCGCCTATATTCACGCCCACTTCGCGGCATACGGCTGCTTTGCCGCGCGAATCGACCGGGACGGGGACGCCTGATGGGAACGGCACATCGAGTCGAGGACGACCGCGCATGGCGTGCGGTGATGGAGCGTGACCGGTCCTTCGACGGTCGCTTCGTGACCGGGGTGCATTCGACCGGCATCTACTGTCGCCCGTCCTGCGCGGCGCGGCACCCCAGCCGCAGGAACGTCCGGTTCTACGCGACGACCGGGGAAGCAGAGGCCGCGGGACTGCGTCCCTGCAAGCGATGCCGCCCCGGCGAGGTTTCGCGCGACGAAGCCGCCGTGGCACTGACCTTGAAAATCCTGCGCGAATGCGAGGATGCACCGACGCTCGATGACCTCGCAGTCGAAACCGGCTATTCGCCCACGCACTTGCAGCGGGTCTTCAAACGCGCCACCGGGCTGAGCCCTTCGGCCTACCTGCGGGCGTTGCGCATGGAGCGTGCAACCGATGCACTGAGCGAGGGCGGGGCAGTGACGAGCGCCATCTACGAAGCGGGCTACGGCGCGGCCTCGCGCTTCTACGATGACTGGGAAGGGCGAAGCGGGATGCGACCATCGACATGGGCCGACGGAGCACGCGGCGTGACGATCCGGTGGGCAGTCGTCGCTACGACACTCGGCGACATGCTCGTCGCTGCGACGGACAAGGGTGTTTGCCGTCTTTCCTTCGGGGAAGGCCGTGACGAGCTCGAGCGCCGTTTTCCGAACGCCATGCTCGAGGAAGGTGGAAGCGATTTCGCGCGACTGGTCGAGCAAGTGGTCGGCGCGGTCGAGCGGCCCGGTCCGTCAGGTAACATACCGCTCGACGTGAAGGGCACGGCATTCCAGGAAGCGGTGTGGCGTGAGTTGCGGCGCATCCCGCCGGGGGAAACCCGCACCTACGCCCAGATCGCCGCCGCTGCGGGCAAGCCAAAGGCGGTTCGCGCCGCCGGTTCGGCAAACGGCGCGAACAACGTGGCCGTGCTGATCCCCTGCCACCGCGTCGTGCGGTCGGACGGTTCGATCGGCGGCTATGCCTACGGGCCGGAGATAAAGCGCGAATTGCTGCGCCGCGAAGCCGACGCGAAAGACTAGCCCGCCATCTCCGGTTCCGCCTTTGCCATGGCCCGCTGGTAGGCGGGCCGCGCCTGGATGCGGTCGATGTATGCTCGGATATTGGGGCGACTCTCGAGATCGAACGGCATGAACGCTCGCACCGTTGTCAGTTCGAAGCCCATCATGATGTCTGCGGCGGTCAGCTCGTTCCCGGCCAGATAGTCGGACTTTCCGAGCTGGTCTTCCAGCATGGCAAAGCCGCGTTCGATGCGGTCGTCGAGAAGCGCGCCGCGATCCGCGCTGCCTTCCCCGATCATCATCTTCGCCAGCAGTACCGCCATGAACGAGGCATTTGAGTAATGGTACCAGAACAGGTAGTCGGCGAAATTCGGGCTGGACGGAGAGGGGACCAGACCGCCGTCACCGTACTTCGCGGTGATATAGTCGATGATCGCGCCGCTTTCGGGCAGAGTCACGTCTCCGTCGGTGATGATCGGTGCCGTGCCGGCCGGATGAAGTGCCTTGTAATCGTCGGGCGCAAGCGCGTTGTCCGACCGCCGCTGGTAGCGCTTGAATTCGTAGTCGATGCCCAGTTCCTCGCAGAGCCAGACGATGCGCTCCGACTGTGAAATGCCAAGATGGTGTACGGTCAGCATGATTATCCTTCCCTTCAGGTTCGGTTGTCGGCGCCCGCCCAGGACTTGTCCGCCGGTTCGAGCGAGTCGAGGAATTCTTCCGCCGTTTCGAGATAGGCTCTTCGCTTGTCGGCATCCATCCGGTCCCACGTCGAGTAGACGCGCGCAATCCGGCGGTTGTTCTCGAACAGTTTCCGGTGGCGGTCCATGAAGTGCCAGTAGAGCGAATTGAACGGGCAGGCGTCTGGCCCCGTCTTCTTGGAGACGGTGTAGCGGCAATCGCCGCAATAGTCGGACATCTTGTTGATGTAGTTCCCGCTCGCCGCATAGGGTTTCGAGGCGAGCCGGCCCTTGTCGGCCCATAGCGCCATCGCGGCCACGTTTGGCAGCTCGACCCATTCGTAGGCATCGGCATAGACGACGAGGAACCAGTCCTCGAGCTCCTGAGGCTTCACGCCAGCGATCAGCGCGAAATTGCCGAGCACCATGAGCCGCTGGATATGGTGCGCATGCGCATTCTCACGGGTCGAGCGGACGCAATCGGCAAGGCAGCGCATGTCCGTCTCGCCGGTCCAGTAGAATTCGGGAAGCCCCCGCTGCGCGTTGAGTGCGTTGGCATTGCGCAACTGCGGCATTTCCAGCCAGTACATGCCGCGAATATACTCGCGCCAGCCGATGATCTGGCGGATGAAGCCTTCGACCGCGTTGAGCGGTGCCTTGCCAGCGCGGTAGGCCTTCTCGGCCCTTTCACAGCATTCGAGCGAGTCGAGGATCCCGAGATTGATCGAGGTCGACAAGAGCGAGTGGAACAAGTCGTCCTGTCCGCAGACCATCGCATCCTGGTACTTGCCGAAGCAGGCCAGCCTCTCATCGATGAAGGCGTCGAGGGCCCTGCCGGCCTGATCGGACGTCACCGGCCAGCCGAACCTCTCGAGTTCCCCGAAGTGGTCGGAAAATCGGGCTTCGACGAGTTCGAGGACTTCAACCGTGATCTCGTCGGGTTCGAAACGAGGCGTTGCCGGGGGTGACATCCCGTCGTCGGGAGACGCGCGATTGTCCTTGTCGTAATTCCACTGGCCGCCTTCCGGTTTGCCGCCGTCCATCAGGATGCCCGTCTTGCGGCGCATCTCGCGATAGAAGTTTTCCATGATCAGGCGCTCGCGTCCCTGTGCCCATGCGTAGAACTCCTCGAGAGAACAGAGGAAGCGATCGTCGGGCAGAATCTCCACGTCGACGCCCAGTTGCTCCCGCCAGTCCTCTATCGCCTTCTGCACGCGCCATTCCCCGGCCTCGACGATGCGGACGCGATCGGGAGAGTGCCTCGCGACTGCGCGTTCGACTTCACCCGAGAAGTGTCCCGTATTCGCTTCGTCGGTGAGCCGCACGTAATCGACCTGCCAGCCGGCATTCTCTAGTTCCGCCGCGAAGTGCCGCATTGCCGACAGGATCAGCGCGATCTTCTGCTTGTGGTGCTTGACGTAGGTGGTCTCCTCGCGAACCTCCATCATCAGCACGACGGTATCGGCCTTTGCCTGCCCACGCAGGCTCGCGATGGTGCGCGTCAGCTGGTCGCCCAGGATCGGTACGAGAGTCTTCCCCGCCATGACCTGCGAACGCGCGAGCGGGCCGGAGGTGCCCTCAGACGAAGCTGTAGGGATCGATATCGATGTTGACGCGAACGCCCGGCGGGAAGTCGAATGCGCCCAGCCATTCGCGGATGACGTCCTGCAGTTCGGCAGACCGGCGCGCGTTGATCAGCAGGCGATAGCGGTAGCGGTTTCGCAGCAGCGCCATCGGGGCGGGGGCCGGGCCGAGTATCGCAATATCGGGATGGTTCGGCCGCCGGCCGCCGATCGCACGGGCGGTATCGCGCGCTTCGGCTTCGTCCTCGGACGATACGATGATTGCTGCCCATCTCCCGAAGGGCGGGGCCCCTGCATGTCTGCGCGCTTCGGTCTCGGCATCGTAGAAGGCGTCGCGATCGCCTGCGGCCAGCGCCGCGATGACCGGCGCTTCGGGATGGCGTGTCTGGATGAGGACTTCGCCCGGTTTCGATGCACGACCTGCCCGGCCCGCGACTTGCGCGATCTGCTGGTACGTTCGCTCGCCGGCACGCAGGTCCCCTCCTTCCAGTCCGAGGTCGGCATCGACCACGCCGACCAGCGTCAGCTCGGGGAAATGATATCCTTTCGTCACCAACTGCGTCCCGATGATCACGTCGATCGCGCCTTCCTCTGCAGCTGCGACGAATTCGCCGATCCTCTCGGGCGTGTTCAGCGTATCGGAGGTGACGAGCGCGGTGCGCGCTTCGGGCAGGATTTCGGCTACCTCGTCCGCGATCCGCTCGACGCCGGGTCCGCAGGCGACGAGGCAATCGGGCGTACCGCATTCGGGACAGGTTTCGGGTACGGAAGTCTCGTGGCCGCAATGGTGGCATGCCAGCCGCTGCGAGAAGCGGTGCTCCACAAGCCACGCCGTGCAGTTTGGGCACTGGAAGCGGTATCCGCAGTTCCGGCACAAGGTCAGCGGGGCATAACCGCGTCGGTTGAGAAACAGGAGCGACTGTTCTCCGCGCGCCAGCCTCTTGTGCATCTCCTCGACCAGTCGCGGAGCCAGCCAGCGGCCGCGCTCCGGCGGTTCGGCTCGCAGATCGATGGTGTCGATTCCGGGCAGGCTGGCACCTCCGAACCTGTCGGCAAGCTCGACGCGCCGGTACACTCCCGCTTCGGCAAGCTGCATCGATTCGAGCGCGGGCGTGGCGCTGGCAAGCACTACCGGTATTTCCTCGAACCGTGCGCGGATGACCGCGACATCGCGCGCATTGTAGCGGACGCCGTCGTCCTGCTTGAACGAAACTTCGTGCGCTTCGTCGACGACGATCAGGCCGAGCCGGGCATAGGGCAAGAACAGTGCCGAACGCGCTCCGACGACTACCTCGGCGGTGCCTTCGGCGATGGCCCGCCAGGCGCGGCGGCGCTCGGTCGACTTGAGCGAGGAATGCCACAGGACGGGCGGTACGCCGAAGCGATGCTCGAACCGGCGCAGGAAGTTTTCGGTAAGTGCGATCTCGGGCAGGAGGACGAGGATCTGGCGGTCCTGCCGCAAGGCTTCGGCAATCGCTTCGAAATAGACTTCGGTCTTGCCCGACCCTGTAACCCCGTCGAGCAGGAAGGGCGCAAAGCCGCCACTGCGGAGGGATTGGGTGAACAGGCCGGCTGCCTCGGCCTGCCCGGCAGTGAGTTCCGGCACGGCAAACGAAGCGTCGGCGCGCGGGTAGGGGCGGTCGATATCGACCGTCACCGGCTCGATCAGCCCTGCCCCGACCATGCCTCGCAGGACGCCTTCCGAAACGCCGGCAATTTCCGATAGCTCGCGGATCGTGGCCTGCTCGCCGTGCAGGAGGTCCAGCGCCTGCGCGCGCTGCGGGGTGAGGCGTGCCGGCTCCTCGCCGGTCAGGCGATACTCGGTCGTCGTGCCGCCGCCCTTGAGGGCGGACCCGCTGGCGAGCGTCATGCGGGCGACGGCCGAAACCGGCGCGCAATAATAGTCCGCCGTCCATTCGATCAGCCGTCGCAACGACGTGTGCAAAGGCGGTACGGGCAGGACTTCGAGAAGCGCCCGCAATTTCGAGGCCGGCACGTCCTTTGCCGCCAGCCGCTCCGCCTCCCAGACGATGCCGACGATCTGGCGCGGACCGAGCGGCGCGACGACGACGGACCCGGGCTCGACCGCCATGCCCTCCGGAACGCGATAATCGAGCGCGCCGAGCGCGGCATTGAAGACAAGGACTCGGACGCGTTCCATTACCGATCCTATAGTCGCCGGCGTCGCCCGACCGATAGTGCAGCGACGATGCGATCGTGCCGCCTTGCCCTAGAACAGCCGGGCACCTGTCCCTATAGGGGAGCGGAATCGCCCTTCAAGGAGCCGCCATGAAGTTCTTCGTCGACACCGCAGACACCAGTGAAATCGCCGAACTCGCCGAAACCGGCCTGCTTGACGGTGTCACGACCAATCCCTCGCTGATCCACAAGGCGGGGCGCGACTTCCTCGAGGTGACGAAGGAGATTTGCGACCTGGTGGACGGTCCTGTCAGCGCAGAGGTCGTCGCTCTCGAGCACGAGGAGATGATGCGCGAGGCCGAAGTCCTGCGGAAGATCGCCGACAACGTCTGCATCAAGGTCCCGCTGACGTTCGACGGGCTGAAGACCTGCAAGAAGCTCACCGGCGACGGCACGATGGTCAATGTGACACTCTGTTTTTCGGCCAACCAGGCATTGCTGGCCGCAAAGGCCGGCGCCACGTTCGTGTCCCCGTTCATCGGACGCCACGACGACAACGGCTTCGACGGGATGGACCTCATCCGCGACATCCGGCTGATCTACGACAACTATGCCTACGAGACCGAAATCCTTGCCGCGAGCATCCGCCACGCCGTGCACGTGCTCGAAAGCGCGCGAATCGGGGCCGACGTCGCGACAATGCCCCCTGCGGTCATTCGCGGCCTCGTGAAGCACATTCTGACCGACAAGGGTCTCGATGCCTTCCTCGCCGACTGGAACAAGACCGGCCAGAAGATCGGGTAAGCGGCAAGACATTGAGCGACGAATCACCGACAGACCGCTTCAAGGGTGCCCTGACCGGCGCCTCGCGCGCGCTTGCCGCCGATGCCGAGGTGGAGGTCAGCTGGACCGCCGACGCCCCGGTCCAGTCGGGCAAGGGCTTTCGCGTGCCGATGCCCGGGCGAACGCTTTCGAGGGAAGCCGCCCGTCAGGCCCGCGGCGTTGCCGACAGTTTCGCGCTTCGCCTTCGCCATCACAACGAAGCGCTGCATTCGAGGAATGCCCCTGCCGAACCGATTGCGCGCGCCTGCTACGACGCCATCGAGAACGTCCGCTACGAATCGATTGGGGCGAATGGCTATGCAGGCATTCGCGACAATCTCGACGCGGCCATGCAGCAGCGCATCGCGACCGATCCGATTGCGCGTGCCAAGGGTTCGAACGACGTCCCCCTGCAATCTGCGATCTCGCTCCTCCTGCGTGAGAGGCTGACCGGGCAGCCGGTGCCAGATTCGGCACGCGAGGGCGTCGACATGGTGCGCAGCTGGATCGAGGAGCGTACCGGCGGCGATTTCGACGCACTTGCCGAAGCGCTCGACGATCAGGAGGCATTCCAGGCGCTTTCGCTCGACATGCTCCAGCACCTCGAACTGACGCAGGCCGAAGACACCATCGATCCCGAGGACGATGGCGACGAGGACGAGGGCGAGGAGGATTCGGACGACGAAGAGGAAGGCGCCGACGAGAGCGACGGGGATAACCAGCCCAACGAGATGGCCGCCGAACCGGTCGAGTCGGACGACGACGGCGAAGGCGAGGCCGAGCGCGAAATGGGCGACGATGCCGACGAGGCGCAGCCCGGCGACGAGGGCGAGGAGGGAATGCTGCCCGTTCGCCCGAACCGCCCGTGGACCGACTTGCCCGAGGGCTTCGACTACAACGTTTTCACTTCCGATTTCGACGAGATCGTGGAGGCCTCGGACCTGTGCGACGACGAGGAACTGCAGCGCCTGCGTTCATACCTCGACGCACAGCTGAAGGGCTTGCAGGGCTTCGTCACCAAGCTCGCCAATCGCCTGCAGCGTCGCCTGATGGCGCAGCAGAACAGGTCCTGGGATTTCGACCAGGAAGAAGGCCTCCTCGATGCCGCGCGGCTCGCCCGCGTCGTCGTCTCGCCCGGCCATTCGCTCAGCTACAAGGTAGAGCGCGACGTCGAGTTCAAGGATACCGTCGTCACCCTGCTCATCGACAATTCGGGCTCGATGCGCGGTCGTCCCATTTCCATCGCGGCGATCAGCGCCGACGTTCTGGCGCGCACGCTCGAACGGTGCGGGGTGAAGACCGAGATTCTCGGGTTCACGACCCGCGCATGGAAAGGCGGGCAGTCGCGCGAGGCGTGGCTATCGAACGGCAAGCCCGCCAATCCCGGTCGCCTCAACGACTTGCGCCACATCGTCTACAAGCAGGCCGACGAGCCCTGGCGGCGGGCGCGCAAGAACCTCGGGCTGATGATGCGCGAGGGCCTGCTCAAGGAAAACATCGACGGCGAGGCGCTGATCTGGGCGCACAACCGGCTCCTTGCCCGGCCCGAGGATCGCCGCATCCTCATGGTCATATCGGACGGCGCGCCGGTGGACGATTCGACGTTGTCGGTAAACAGCGCCGGCTACCTCGAGGCGCACCTGCGCAAGGTCATCGAATGGGTGGAGCGCCAGTCGCCTGTACAGCTCGTGGCGATCGGGATCGGCCACGACGTCACCCGCTACTACCGCCGGGCAGTCACGATCATGGACGTCGAGCAACTCGGCGGCACGATGATCGAGCAGCTTGCCGGACTATTCGAGGAGGAGTGAGGCGATGAACGTATCCGAGGCAGTCGCAACTCGCAGGTCGATCCGTGCGTTTCTGGATACGCCGGTGGACCGCGCCACTCTCGAGCGTATCCTCGATAAGGCTCGCATGGCGCCGTCGGGCTGCAATTTCCAGCCGTGGAAAGCAACCGTGCTGACCGGCAAGCCGTTGCGCGCGCTCCAGCAGAAGATGCTTGCCAGCGTGCCGCAGGATCCCATCGAATACAGCTGGTCCGATCCCGAGCAGTCCGACAAGCACCTTAAGCGCCTGCAGCAGACCGGGGCGAGCATGTACGGCGCGATGGGCATCACGCGACAGGACGAGGAGTCGCGGCGCCGCTTTTCCGAGGCGAACATCTACAGTTACGGCGCGCCGGTGCTGCTGCTCTGCTATTTCGAGCGCTTCATGGGGCCGCCGCAATGGTCGGACGTGGGCATGTGGTTGCAGACCATCATGCTCCTGGCGCGCGAGGAAGGCCTGGATACATGCGCGCAGGAATGGATGGCGTTCTATGCGCGGCTCATCAAGGAACACATCGGCGTCGACGACGAGACCGACATCCTTTTCTGCGGTATCGCCATCGGTCACCGCGATCCTGACGCGCCGATCAACAACTTCGAGCGCGACCGCGTTCCCTTGAGCGAGCAGATCGTTTTCGACGGGTTCTGATCGCGACGCGTCACAGCCTCGCCGATGTCAGGAGCCTCCCTGCGCTTCCTTCGCGACACCTATGCTGGCTCCGGCAGAATTCGGGGCAGGCTCCGCCACCTCGATTTCTTCGAGCATGGCTTCGGCCGCTTCGGCCAGCGATCCGCCGTGCGGATTGAAGGCCACCGGCCGCAGGTGAGCACGAGCGAAATCGAACTTGAATTCGTTCGCATACATCTGCGCAAGCTGCATGTGCAGCCCGAGGTCGAAGGGGGCCAGTTGAGAGGCTCGTGCCAGACCCTGCTTCGCAATGTCCGGTACGTTCACGCCCTCGGCAGCGAATGACCGGTAGTAGTATATGAGCGGTAGCGGATGGTCGTTCTCCAGCCGGTTGAGGGCAACGAAGACCTTGCGGACCCGTTCGAACGCGGCCTTGCGCTCGTCGCCCTCGGTATTCTCGGCGATGCGGAACAGCGCGAAGCCTTTCTGGACGTAGGCGTCGGTTTGCCGCGGATCGAGCGCAAGCGCCTTGTCCGCCGCCGCGACCGCCAGCTCGTCGTTGCCTGCATCGTGCTCCGCTTCTGCAAGCGCCGTCAGGACCATCGGATCGCTCGGGTATGCGCTGGCGACTTTGCGTGCATCGGCCAGGACGTCTTTCGCCGTTTCCTCGTCCACGCCACGTCTGGAGCGAATGCGGACCGGCATCATTTCCGCCTCGCCCTCGCGGAGGGGGCGAACGTTGATAGGGCCCGGTTGCAGGCGGTCGGCCGAGAGCTTGAAGGCAGGCATGCGCCGCTGCTTGTAATAGGAATCGAGATCGTCCTCGAGCTGCTGGATATTGCCGAATGCCTGTTCGGCCGCGGCCAGCGGCTCCGCGCCTCCGGCGAGCAGCCGCGAATAAGTGTCGAGCTGGCCCTTTCGGGATTCGTCGAAGACCAGGTAGTGATAGAGCAGCCAGGATCGCCCGTAGAAGGCATCGTACAACCGGCTGTTGCGCTTGTTCTTCGCGTAGACGGCGGGGTCGAGAAGTTCCTCAACCGACACGTCTTTCGCGTAGAGCAGCTCTCCGGCGCGGTGGGTTGCGGGTCGCCCGAGCCAGACGCTGTCGTCCTTTTCGAACTTGGCCGATGAGAAGAATTCGGCTGAGCCTTCTCCCATCCACCGAGGCATCGGAAAACTCGTCACCGACCGGGTGAAATGGTGCGCGTATTCGTGAAGCAGCGTCACCATCGAGAAGGTAAGTTCGCGCCGCGAATCCTCTACTTCAGGGACGATCGCGATCGATCCTCCCGCCCGAGGGATATAGAAACCGTTGACGAAGCTCGAGCCCGAGCCGTGGAGTTTGCGAACGGCCTGCCCGCTTCCGACGACATAGATGGTGACCCGGTTCGATGGCGTCGGCTTGGTCGATTTCGTCTTGGTAACGAACGCCATCGCCGAATTATAGCGTTCCAGCTTTTCGGCGAAGGCCCTCAGCTTGCGCTCGCTTTCGTCGGCGTAAATAACGAAATGGTCGCTGGTTGCTTCCATCCATTCGGCCCGTGCCGAGCTTGCGGAGAACAATGCGATTGCTGCCAAGGCAACGCGGGAAAATTTCATTGCGACCCCCTGTGAACTCACTGTCGACAGGAGCATCCTCCGAAATAATTGCATTTTCAAGGCGATAGAAGTTTTATCAGCTCGCAGGCGAAGCAGCGCCGTGCGTCACCCGTGCCGAAAGGCTGGCGGATACCGCCGCGCCCAAGCATCGCAATCGCACGAGTTGATTCCGCGCTGGGCATGTCGCATCAGCGGCGCATGCAGAAACCCGCCCTTTCGCTTTTCAACAGCCTGACTCGTCGACACGAGGCATTCGAACCAGTCCACCCGGGCGAAGCGCGGGTCTATTCGTGCGGACCGACAGTCTACAACTACCCTCATATCGGCAACATGCGCGCATACGTGTTCGCAGACATCCTGGGCAGGACGCTGAGCTACAAGGGATACAGGCTCACTCACGTCATCAACATCACCGACGTCGGGCATCTCACCGACGACGCCGACGCGGGCGAGGACAAGCTCGAGAAGGCGGCGGCGGCAAAGGCGCAGTCGATCTGGGAAATCGCGCGGCATTACACCGAAGCGTACTGGCAGGATGTGCGGTCGCTCAACATTCGCCAGCCGGCGCACTGGTCGGTCGCGACCGATTACATCGAAGAGATGATAGCCTTCGCCGACGAAATCGCGGAACGCCACTGCTACGAGATCGACAGCGGTCTCTATTTCGATGTGTCCACCGTGGCCGATTACGGTCGGCTTGCCCGCGCCGCGACCGGGGAAGGCGAAGGGCGGATCGAGCAGGTCGAGGGCAAGCGCCACGCCGCCGATTTCGCAATCTGGCGCAAGACGCCGCCCGGTGAGATGCGCCAGATGGAATGGGATTCGCCATGGGGCAGGGGCGCGCCGGGCTGGCATCTCGAATGCTCGGTGATGTCGGGCAAGCTTCTCGGCTTCCCCTTCGATATCCATACCGGCGGCATCGACCATCGCGAAATCCACCATCCGAACGAGATTGCGCAGAACCAGGCGTTCTGCGGGTGCGGATCGCTGGCCGAGCCCGTGAATTCGGGCGCGCGCATCTGGATGCACAACAACTTCCTCGTCGAACGTACCGGGAAGATGTCGAAAAGCTCTGGAGAGTTTCTGCGTCTGCAACTCCTCATAGACCGGGGCTACCATCCGCTGGCCTACAGGATGATGTGCCTGCAGGCGCATTACCGGTCCGAGCTGGAGTTCTCGTGGTCGGGTCTGGGCGCGGCACTGACGCGATTGAAGCGGCTCGTCATTGCGGCAGAGCGCCTGCACGACCTAGAGAGTACCGAAGAAATACCCTCGAAGCTTCTGCCTCTCATCGAGAAATTCGATGCAGCCATTTCCGATGACCTGAATACGCCGGTCGCCCTCACTGTTCTCGAGGAAATTCTCGCGATGAAAAAGGTCGCGCCCGAAGGGAAGCGCGCGGCGGTCGAGCTGGTCGATTCGGTTCTTGGACTCGACCTCATGTCGATAATCCGGCGAAACCTTCGCCTGCGTCCGGTCTCAACGATCATGTCCGAGGAGGAGATCGAAGCCGTCCTGACCAGGCGTGACGCAGCGCGCGCGGCAAAGGATTTCGCGAAGTCCGACGCCCTTCGCGAGCAATTGGCTGCGAAGGGCGTGGAAGTCATGGACGGTGACCAGCTTCGCTGGGACTGGGTGCTCGCCGAATAACGGATGAAAGCCCGTTCAGGCGTCTTCGAGCAACAGCAACTCGCATGCGACGGTCAGGACGGCGGCAGGCTCGCCGGTGTGATCGACAGACGTGACGGTAGCATCGGCGACCAGCTGGCCCGAGATTTCGAATTCGTGGTCGGGCAGGGCTGCGATGAAGCTTTCGCCCGCTTCGACTGCTTCGGCGCCCGCGAATGTAAGCTCTATCGTATGCCGCGTTCCAGAGAATGTGACGCTTGCCCACGGTTTTTCTGAATGGCGCAAGAGTTCGGCTCTCGGCCCGGCGAGTTTGAGGATGGCGGAGAGAAGCTGGATCCATGGTCTGCGACCGCGCCTCGTTGCGGAAATCATCTGGCGATCGGTCTCGACGTCAATCTGCACGGCTTGTCTCCGAATAAGTGTTCATGAAATGTTCTATCCGCTTCGCCGTGTCGGGGCGAGGCGTGCGGCCGTTTCGCAGATCGCCGACGAATCTGGGATCGTGAGCGGCAAGGCGGCCGAATTTGGTCCAGGGCATTCCGGTATCCCTCAAAAAGCGCTCGATCCGGCGAATCAGCATGGGCTCTCCTTTGTTTTTGCGTGACGAATCGCATTGGAACGAGCCTATTCCTCGTCGTCGAAATCCTACTTGTCTAGGAGTTTTACATCATGTAGGAAGCCGATATGGCAATAACCGATCCCCGCACCCGCCTGCTCGATCTATCGGAGCATCGCGGCGCGAGCCTGTCGCAGCTTTCGCGCCTGATCGGCAGAAACCCGACGTACCTTCAGCAATTTGTCCGCAAGGGAAGCCCCAGGAAGCTCGAGGAGAACGATCGCAGGACCCTTGCCGCGTTTTTCGGGATCGACGAAACCGAGCTTGGCGCGCCGCAGGAAATTTCCGACAGCACGGCTCCTGCCAGGCAACGCGAGTGGGCCGATGTGCCCCGACTGGCCGTAGACGCGTCTGCCGGGCCGGGCGCTCTGGCGGCGGGCGGCGAGGCGCTGGGCGCGATCAGGTTCTCGACGCGCTGGCTGCGCGAACACGGACTCGATCCCGGCATGCTCTCGGCCATCGCGGTCGCGGGCGATTCGATGGAGCCGACCCTGCGGGACGGGGACGAGATTCTCGTCGACCGCAGTCCGCGCCCCTTGCGCGACGGAATTCACGTCGTGCGGGTCGACGATACCTTGCTCGTCAAACGCGTAGAGGTCGGCAGGCCGGGCCGGGTTGCGCTGCTCAGCGACAACCAGGCCTATCGTCGCATAGAACTCGATCCCGGTGAGTTCGAGGTGATCGGACGCGTCGTGTGGAAGGGCGGGCGCCTGTGACGAAGCGATCGCCCGCTACCATTGCATTGCAATCCCGGACGCGCGCGGCCATCTCCCGTCCATGACCGAAACCAGCCAACCTCCGATGCGCGCCGCCATCGTTCCGGTGACGCCTTTCCAGCAGAATTGCTCACTGATCTGGTGCACGAACACTAACAAGGGCGCTTTCGTCGATCCGGGCGGCGATCTCGACCGGCTACGGCAAGCGCTGGTCAAGTCGGGCGTGGAGCTCGAGAAGGTGCTCGTGACTCATGGTCACATGGACCATTGCGGGCTCGCGGGCGAATTTGCAAAGGACATGGGCGTGCCGCTCGAAGGTCCGCATGAGGACGACCGGTTCTGGATCGAGGGGCTGGACAATCCGTCGATGCGGATGGGCCTTGAGGGCAAGAGCTTCGAGCCCGACAGGTGGCTTCGCGATGGCGACACGGTGACTGTCGGCGATCTCGAGCTCGATGTGATCCATTGCCCCGGCCATACGCCCGGCCACGTGGTTTTCCACCATGCGCCATCGCGATTCGCGATCGTGGGCGATGTCCTGTTCCAGGGGTCGATCGGGCGTACCGACTTTCCGAAGGGGAACCACCAGGATCTCATCGATTCGATTACCGGCAAGCTCTTCCCGCTCGGCGACGAGATCACGTTCATCCCCGGACACGGACCGACGAGCACTTTCGGTCATGAGCGCAAAACCAACCCCTTTGTCGCCGATGCGAAGTTCGGATGATGCCTTCGGCTTGCAATCCGAATGCTCAGACCTTGCAACCTCCGGTAAATCCGTTATAGGCGCGCCTTCGCTGCCGCCAGCCGGGAACGGCTCAGGGCGGCTTTTTTGCCAGTGTAATATTTGCAGGAACAGGTGCCGAAATGGCTGTCCCTAAGAGAAAAGTCTCCCCGTCGCGTAGGGGTATGCGTCGCAGCCATGATGCGCTGAAGCCCGAGGCATTCCACGAATGCCCGAACTGTGGCGAACTCAAGCGTCCGCACAACCTGTGCCAGGCGTGCGGCCACTACAACGGACGCGAAATCATTTCCGTCGGGCTCTGAGCCCGGCAGTTTCGGAGTAACGTGATGACCTTGCCGCGTATCGCCGTAGACGCGATGGGCGGTGACGAAGGCGTGCGTGTCATGATTGAGGGCGCAGCCCTTGCTCGACGTCGTCACGAGAGGTTCAAGTTCCTCCTTGTCGGGGACCAGCCCGCGATCGAGCAGGCGCTCCAGCGCCACCCGAACCTTCGCGCTGCATCCGAGATTCTCCATTCCGACGATGTGATCTCGGGCGAAGACAAGCCGAGCCAGGCGCTTCGCCGCGCCAAGACGACGTCGATGGGCATGGCGATCCACGCGGTAAAATCCGGGGATGCCGGGGCTGCGGTGAGTGCCGGCAATACCGGCGCCCTGATGGCCATTTCCAAGCTTGCTTTGCGCACGATGCCCGGCATTGATCGCCCGGCATTGGCGGCACTGCTGCCAACTCTGGGGGACAACGATGTCGTCATGCTCGATCTTGGCGCGAACACCGATTGCGACACGCGCAATCTGGTTCAGTTCGCGGTCATGGGCGCGGCCTACTCAAGAGTGGTGACAAACAGGACTTCGCCACGCGTCAGGTTGCTCAACATCGGCACCGAGGAGATCAAGGGCACCGACCTGCTCCGCGATGCGGCCACGATCCTGAAATCTGCGGCGGAGGAGCTGTCGATCGATTTCGACGGGTTCACGGAGGCCGACAAGGTTTGCCAGGGTGACGTCGACGTCGTGGTGACCGATGGGTTTTCCGGCAACATAGCTCTCAAGGCGGTGGAGGGGACGGCCCGCTTCGTCGGAGACCTCCTGCGTCGCAGCTTCTCGAGTTCGCTCCGTTCCAAGATTGGATTTCTGATCAGCCGCCCTGCTACCGAGCTTCTCAAGCATCATCTCGATCCCAACAACCATAACGGGGCAGCATTTCTGGGACTCAATGGCCTCGTGGTCAAAAGCCACGGTAGCGCCAATGCCGTGGGCGTTGCCAATGCGGTCGCCGTGACCGCGCGACTGATCGAGGAAAACGTGACAGAGCGCATCACCGCGGATCTCGCCCGCATCGGCGAGGACAGCCTGCGCTTCCGCAATGAAGCTGCCGGCGGTGCGGCATGACGCGCCGGTCGGTTCTGCTCGGCACCGGCTCCGCGCTGCCGCGGCGCGCCGTATCCAATGCGGAATTGTCGGAACGCGTGGACACCAGCGACGAATGGATCGTCGAGCGTACCGGTATCCACAACCGGTACATAGCCGACGCTGACGAGACGACGTCCACGCTGGCGATCGAGGCAAGCCGCAAGGCGATCCTTACGGCAGGTGTGGAAGCATCGTCGATCGATCTGATCATCCTTGCCACGGCAACACCGGACCAGACCTTCCCTGCAACCGCCACCCTCGTGCAGGACGCCCTTGGTTGCAACGGGGGCATCGCATTCGACGTGGCCGCGGTCTGTTCGGGCTTTCTCTATGCTGTCGGCGTAGCCGATTCGATGTTGCGCTCTGGCATGGCGAGCCGCGCACTGGTCATCGGTGCTGAGACGTTCAGCCGCATTCTCGACTGGGAGGACCGCGCGACCTGCGTACTTTTCGGCGACGGGGCAGGCGCGGTGGTGCTCGATGCACAGCAAGCCGACGTCGCAGGAAGCAGGGGTATCCTTGCGTCCCGTCTCCACGCGGACGGGGCGCACAACCAGCTGCTTTACGTCGACGGCGGTCCGTCGACGACCGGATCGGTCGGCAAGCTGCGCATGAAGGGCCGCGAGGTGTTTCGACATGCGGTGACCAATCTTGCCGAAGTCCTGGGAGAAGTGCTGGCCGAAGCTGGGTATTCGTCCGAGGATATCGACTGGCTCGTGCCGCACCAGGCAAATGCCCGGATCCTCGATGCAACCGCGCGCAAGCTGGGTCTTCCCGTCGAAAAGGTGATCATGACGGTGGGCGATCATGCCAACACGTCGGCCGCCTCGGTTCCGTTGGCGCTCGACGTCGGTATCAGGGACGGCAGGATCAAGTCCGGCGACCTAGTCATGCTCGAGGCGATGGGCGGCGGCTTCACGTGGGGGGCGAGCCTCGTCCGGATTTGATCCGGCTTAGTGCAAAAGTGAACAATCGGGGCGCATGGCATTGCCATTGCTGTGAAATCCCTTACTATCGCAGGTCGGGGTCGCGCTAACTTGATTGGGGGCTTGATGCGCTCCACGGAGACTCTTACGCGCGCAGCGATCGCCGAGGCGATCCACACGAAGCTGGGTATTTCCCGGGCGGAGTCGCTCGCGATGGTCGAAGCCATTCTTTCGCACATGTGCGAGGCACTTGCCGAAGGGCAGAACGTCAAGATTTCCGGCTTCGGCACCTTCCTCTTGCGCGACAAGGGTGAACGGATCGGTCGCAACCCGAAGACCGGCGTGGAAGTGCCTATCACGCCGCGCCGGGTTCTCACCTTCCGCGCGAGCCAGATGCTGAAGAACCGCATCGCCGACGGATCATGAGCGAATCCGAAGTTTTATTTGATGACGGCAAGGCGCCTGACGCGCTGCGAACCATTGGCGAAGTGTCACGGGCGCTAGGCATCAAACAGCACGTGCTGAGATACTGGGAAGACCACTTTCCGAGCCTGAAGCCGGTCAAGCGCAGCGGAGGGCGGCGTTACTACCGCCCCGAGGACATCGCTCTCATCCGCAGGATAGATCGCCTTGTCCATCGCGAGGGCTATACGCTTCGCGGTGCCAGGCAGGCGGTCGAGGGAATGCGAAGAAAGGCTGACGACTCCGCCACACCCACCACCGATCCGGCAGAACTCAGGGCTATCCGCGACATCCTTGCAAGAGCGCTGGCGGCGGCCTGAGCTAGTCTTCGCGCGGCGACGCCTTCGGCCCTAATGCGGGATCGAGGTCGCGCGGACGCATCAGGTGCACCAGCCTGGCGCAACCCCCCTCGACATCAGCCCAGTCATCGATTTCGAGTTCGAGCACGGCATAAGTCGCGGTGGGAAACTTTTCCTCTACGATATTGCGCAGGGCATCCTGTCCGTCTTCGGGCACGAGATCGAAGATCAGATCCTCGAAACCGGGGTTGTGCCCTACCATTATGATCGCGCCGGGATCGCCCTCCTGCTCGCGCAGCAGGTCCATGAGCGTCGCGGAACTGGCGAGGTAAATGCGGCGGTCCCATTCGACCGGCAGTCGCGACTTGCTGCCTTCGCCTGCGATCTCGATCGTCTGCGCCACGCGCACCGCGGGCGAGGCCAGTACGCGGTGCCATGTCCGCCCATCCTCCCGTATGTGGCGGCCCATCAGCTTCGCGCCCTTCCTGCCGCGTCCGTTGAGCGGGCGGTCGAAATCGCGAGCGACGGCGTCGTGCCAGTCGGATTTGGCATGGCGAAAGAGGCCGAGTGTTTTCATCAGGTCCGTGAGGAAAGCGCGCCGCTGCGGGTCTTCACACCTGAAGCACTCTCGGACACACGTTGTAAAGCCTCGTCCAGAGAAATCCTCGAAACCGGCGCTCCCGAGGGAAAGGCGGACAGCAAGCGCGAGGGAAAAGCCGCAGACAGGACGACGAACTGACCGCGATCACCACGACTGCGGATCAGGCGGCCGAATGCCTGCGCCAGCCTCGCGCGAATGATCCGGTCGTCATAAGCCGAACCCCCTCCCGCCGCGCGACGCGCCTTGTGCAGGATCGAAGGGCGTGGCCAGGGCACCTGCTCCATGACAACGAGCCGCAGCGAATGGCCTGGAACGTCGACACCGTCGCGCAGGGCATCGGTCCCGAGCAGCGATGCACGCGGATCGTCGCGGAAGATGTCAACGAGCGTCCCGGTGTCGATGGGGTCGACATGCTGCGAAAACAGCGGCAGCCCGGCGCGCGCCAGCCTGTCGGCGATGCGGCCGTGCACCGCGCGCAATCTGCGAATGGCGGTGAACAGGCCGAGTGCGCCGCCGCCCGATGCCTCGATCAGGCGTGCATAGGCCGCCGCCAGTGCCGCGATGTCGCCGCGCGGGATGTCGGTGACGATCAGGACTTCGGCCTGGCTAGCGTAATCGAACGGACTCTCGAATGCGGACAGCCGGGGGAGGGTTTCGACATGCCGGGCGCCGCTCCTGTCAAGCGCGGTCTCCCAGTCTTCGCCATCCTTCAAGGTCGCCGAGGTCATCACGACGCCGTGCGCCGGTTCGAGCACGACCTTCGCGAAAGGTTTCATCGGGTCGAGCCATCGCCGTTGGATGCCGACATCGAATTCGCGCGCATCGGCGCGTTCGACTGCCAGCCAGTCGACGAAATCGGGGTCGGCCGGTCCGCCGAGACGGTCCAGAAGCGCTTCCCAGGCCGCCAGCAGGTCGATCCTCCAGGTCAGGGAAAGGCGCGCACCCTCGATCCGGGCGCGCCCTTGCGCATCGAGCCAGTCCGGCGGGTCTTCGGTGATAGATTCGAGCCGGATACCGAGACGCATCAGGGGCTGCCTCAATTCGGCGAGGGCTGCGCGGGCAGCCTGCGCCAGTTCGATGAAAGACCCCTCAAGGCCCGCCGCTTCTGTCTCGAGCCCGTATCCAGCGTCCTGCCCGCCACTTTCGTCACGGGCGAAAACCGTCGTGCGGACCGCCGCGAACACCTCCTCGAGAGGTCCTGACGGTGTGCCTTCGACGAGGCGCTGGAGCCAGCCTTCGCCCGGAAGAGCTTCAGCGGCGGACCGCGCCGCCGCAATCGCGCGACCGGCGGCCTCGTCGTAGCTGCCCACGTCGGCAAGGCGAGCGGAGAGGCCGCGTCGGCGGCCCTTCGAAGCGCGTTCGGGCCCGATCACCCAGCGCCGCAACTCGATCGTCTCCGCACCGGTCAGCGCCGCCGCGAACGTCGAATCCGCCGCTTCGAAAACGTGGTGCCCCTCGTCGAAGACGATGCGCGTCGGGGCATGTGCCACATCCCGGCCACGCGCCGCATTGACCATGACGAGCGCGTGATTGGCGATAACGAGGTCGGCCCCGGCCGAAGCTCGCGCAGATCGTTCGATGAAGCATTTGCGATAGTGCGGGCAGCCGGCATAAACGCACTCCCCGCGCCGGTCGGTCAACGAGGCGATGCCGCGTTGGCGGAACAGCGTGCCCAGCCATCCCGGCAAGTCGCCCCCGATCATGTCCCCGTCGCGCGTGTACGCGGCCCATCGGGCGACGAGTTGCGCCAGTATCGCGGCCCTGCCGCCGAAGCCGCCCTGAAGCGCGTCCTCTAGGTTCAGGAGGCACAGGTAATTCTCACGCCCCTTCCTGACGACCACGGGTTGCGACCCGTCGGGACGGACTTCCGGCCAGGCGCGCGCGCTTTCGTGCCGTAGCTGGCGCTGCAGGGCCTTGGTATAGGTCGATATCCAGACCGTTCCGCCCGACCGCTCGGACCATAGCGAAGCGGGCGAGAGATAGCCGAGTGTCTTGCCGATGCCAGTGCCTGCCTGCGCTAGCAGAACGTGCGGCGACCCCTCACGCTTGCGCGGGCTGAACGCCTTGGCCGCTTCCACGGAGTAGCCGCGCTGGCCCTGTCGCTGCTCCGCTCTGCTGCCGGTCAGTCCACCCAGTCGACCGAGCACCGCATCGTCGTCGAGTTCGACAGGCGACGGCTGGGGGCGGGGCGGCGATTCCTCCCACTCGGGGAGGCGGGCGAACAGCCAGCGCTCTGCCCGTTGCGGCTTTGCGATCAGGCCTGCCAACGCCGCGGCCCAAGGCCAACGCATGCGGGTGAGCGACTGCAGCGCGCTCCATGCGCCCTCACGTTCGGCCCAATCGTCCGCGGTGCAAGTGGCGAGCAGGACTCCGGCTGCGGCCTGGAGCGTTTCGGGCACGTCCGCATCGCTTTGCGGGTTGGCAATGCCGAGGGCGTCGGCGAGCCCCTTGGGCGTCGGCACGACGAAGCGGGCAGGATGCACGAAGGCGTAAAGTTCCAGCAAGTCGAGACCCGACAGGTCCGGATAGCCGAGCCTCGTCGCCACCAGCGGCGCATTCAGGATGAGGTGCGGAGTGTCGGCGGCAGCGACGATCGCTTCGCCCTTTCCCGCTCCCCGTGTCGCCGCGCTGCCGTCGCGAAGCCAGCAACCGCCATGGCTGGCGTGCAGCGCGGGAAGTGAAAGGCTTTCCATCGGCGGCAGCCTAGCTGCAGTGGAACGAAATGGAAACGCGCTTGCTTCGAGCCTGGCCGATCTATTGCGCCAGCAATGCCGGATCGATGGGTGTGCCCTGGGCCGCCATGCCCTCGACGATGTTGTCGATGGTCCTCGCTGTATCGTGTTCCGAGGCTCGTTGCAGGAGGACGTCGAGTGCGGGCCTGTTGTAGTAGTGACCCTTGCGGATGACGACTGCGGGGCGATCGAGACAGGAGAGATCCTCCGAAGGATCGCAGCGGTAGAGTGCGATGTCCGCGATGCATCCTGCCTCGAGACAGCCGCTCTTGCCTTTCTCTCCAAGTACCTGCGCAACATTGGCCGTCGATGAGAGCAGCGCCTCGCGCGGGGAAAAGCCCGCTCTTTCCAAAAGATCGAGTTCCTTGAGGAGCGATCGTCCGGGCACGTTCGAGAATATACCGGCATCGCTTCCGCTTACGAGAAGAACTCCCTCGTCCGCCATTATGCGGGTGAGACGCCCGATAAAACGATCCTTGTCTTCGTGGTCCGCAGGATCCTGCCCCTGCCAGAACGCGATCGCACCCTGTTCGGTGGCCTGTGTTACAGGATTGAGCCAGTCGGTGCCCTGCCGCGTGGCGAACACCTCCTTGCCTGCGGCCATGCGAACGAGGTTGTGATGGGCGACCAGCGTCGGCGTGACCGGAACCCCGGTATTTGCGATCCTGCTTGCGACCACACGCGCGGCTGTTTCGTCGAGTTTATCGGAAAGGCCGTGCCAGAGAATCGATTCGCTGTGCTCGATCGTCTCGAAACCGTCGTCGAGTATCTCGTCGAACGCGATCACGAAGGGCTGTTCGGTAGGAATGCCTTCGAGACGTTCGCCTTCCGGCGTGTGTCCGGTGATGGCGATCCCGAGCGTTTTCGCCTCGTCCAGCAGGGCCTCGTAGGGCTCGCGGCGGAGATTCGAATAGACCTTCAGGCGTTCGTATCCGGCGGCGTGGTGAGCCTTCACGGCGGCACGGGCGGACGCCGCGTCCATCAGCATCTGGTGGTTGATCTGTTCATTGGGGCCGGGGCTGTTGAGGATCGGGCCGGTAGTTAGAAGGCGAGGTCCCGAAACCTCGTCGGCCTCGATCCGCTTCGCAAGCCGCAGGTGGAACGGCATTCCGGACATGTTGCGGACCGTCGTTACGCCGTGGGCGAGGTATGCTCCCAGCTCCGCTTCGTCCCAGATGTGGACATGCATGTCGGCAAGCCCGGGAAGGGCGAAAAGCGCCTTGCCATCGATACGCCTTGCATGCGGCATGCGAGGAGCCGTCCCGGCAGGCCCGGCGTAAACGATCTCGCCTCCGCGGATCGCAATGGTCTGCGCTGGCGATGTGCCTTTCGAAGGATCGACGACAGACACGTTCTCGATGAGAAGAGGGCCGATATTATCGCGTGCCGATGTCGATCCGGGAAATAGACAGGCCGACGATGCAAGGATCGCAAGACAAACTGATCTAATGCCGGTCGCCATCGGTCCACTCCCGCTGCCTTGCCGCACCATGCAGCGGGCGCTCGCCATAGACAAGCGTCAGGCCGCGTCGTTCAACGGCTCTGCCAGCGGGACGCGCTCCTTGAAGGTATGCGTGACGTAGGGGAACGGAATCTCGACGCCCGCATCGTCGAGCGCTCGTTTGACTGCCATCACGATGTCGCTCTTGGTCAGCCGCAGGTCGCGCGGAGCCGAATCGGCCCACCACTGGACGAGGAAGTCGATCGAGCTCGAGTTGAACTCCTGCGCAAAGACGAGGACGGGCTTGTCCTTCTTAACGCTATCGAGCGCCTCGACAGTATCGATGATGATGCGCTGCGCCTTTTCGAGGTCGGTATCGTAGGCCACGCCGACGACGATCTCGTTTCGGCGGATCGTCTCGTCGGTGAGGATTTTCACGGGATTCTTGAACAGCAGCGAATTCGGAACGACCGTGAGTTCGTTGGACAGCTGCCGGATGTAAGTCTCGCGCAGCGTGGTTTTCTCGACCCTGCCGATAATACCCTCGCACTCGATCACGTCGCCGATCCGCATCTTCTCCCGCAGCATCAGGAGCACGCCGGCGAGGAAGTTCTCGAAGATGTCCTGAAATGCAAAGCCAATGGCCAGTGCACCTACGCCAAGGCCCGCGAAAGCCCCGGCCGGCGTGAAGCTCGGGATGGCAACGGTAAGTGCGATCACGATGCCGACGATCCAGATCGCCAGCTTCACGAGCGTTTCGACGAGCTGCTTCAGGTCGTCGCGGATCGAAGCCCTGTCGGTAATCTTGTCCGCGATACGGACCGCAAACTTCGCGACGAGCCAGGTCAGGAATAGGATGACGAGTGCAATGGCAAGCGACGGCAAAGCCTGCACGAACCCGCGCGCCATCGCGTTGACCTGTTCCTGCAGCGTTTCGACGTAATCCAACTGTAAGTCCTTCCAACGAATTCACATTGATTAACCGTTCCCTCCGGCTTCGGTTCCGACAGGCGCATCGCTTCGCACTTGCGAAACGGCGACATTCGGGCGAAAGGCGCTGGCAATGACCGACACTGAACTGCAAGCCGCCGCCCGCACGTCCAAGGCATGGCCCTTCGAGGAGGCTCGCAAGCTCCTGAAAAGGTATCCCGACGGGAAGGACGGAGCTCCGATCCTGTTCGAGACCGGATACGGACCGTCGGGTCTGCCCCATATCGGAACCTTCCAGGAAGTGCTGCGCACGACGCTCGTGCGCAATGCCTACCATGTCCTGACGGGGGGAGCGCCGACCCGGCTGGTCGCCTTTTCGGACGACATGGATGGCCTGCGCAAGGTCCCCGACAACATTCCCAATCCGCAAATGCTCGCCGCGCACATGGGCAAGCCGCTGAGCCGCATCCCCGATCCGTTCGGAAAGTTCGAGAGCTTTGCGCATCACAACAATGCGATGCTGTGCGCCTTCCTCGACCGGTTCGGATTCGACTACGAATTCGTCTCGGCTTCGGAGCGATACAACTCCGGTGCTCTCGACGATGCGCTGCGCAATGTGCTGCGCAATTTCGATGCGATCATGGACGTCATGCTTCCCACCCTGCGCGAGGAACGGCGCAAGACCTATTCGCCGGTGCTGCCCGTCTCGCCGTCGTCGGGGCAGGTGCTGCAGGTACCGGTCGAGGTGGTCGACGCCGAAGCCGGGATCGTCCGCTTCGAGGACGAGGGTAAGCTCGTCGAGCACACTATCCTGTCCGGCTGGTCCAAGCTGCAATGGAAGGTCGATTTCGCGATGCGCTGGGTCGCGCTCGGCGTGGATTACGAGATGTCGGGCAAGGACCATACCGACACCGTGGTGCAATCCGGCAAGATCGCGAAAATCCTCGGCGGGCGCCGTCCGGAAGGAATGATCTACGAACTCTTTCTCGACGAGAAGGGAGAGAAGATATCGAAGTCCAAGGGTAACGGCCTGACCATCGATGAGTGGCTGACCTACGGCACCGAGGAGAGCCTCGGGTTCTATCTTTTCCGCGAACCGAAGAGCGCAAAGCAGCTTCACATCGGCGTGATACCGCGCGCCGTCGACGAATACTGGCAGTTCCGGGGCAACCTGCCCGACCAGGCACTCGACAAGCAACTGGGCAACCCGGTCTGGCACCTGTTGCGCGCGACCGGCGACGGTTCGGGCGCGGGCGACACACTGCCGGTCACATTCGGGCTGCTGCTCAATCTCGTCGGCGTGCTCGGCGCGGAAGCGAGTGCGGATCAGGTCTGGTCCTACCTTGGAAACTATATCGCCGATGCGACGCCAGAGGCGCACCCCGACCTCGCGCGCCATGTCGAGGCGGCGCTGGCTTACAACCGGGATTTCGTCGCGCCGACGCTGAACAAGCGCGCTCCGGCCGAGAACGAGGCGGAGGCTCTGAAGGCTCTCGATGCCGAACTTGCCGCCGCCGGCGAGGATACTCCGGCCGAGGACCTCCAGACCAGCGTCTACGAGATCGGCAAGCAGGATGAATTCGCATTCGAGAACCTGCGTGACTGGTTTCGCGCGCTCTACGAAACCCTGCTTGGATCGAGCCAGGGCCCTCGGATGGGAAGCTTCATTGCCCTTTACGGCGTCTCGAACACGCGCAAGCTGATCGCGGAAGCATTGGCCCGCCGTACCTGATCAAATCAGGGGTTCAGGACCAGGGGCGTGTCCGGAACCACTTGGTGATGACGTATTTGACCCCGCGTTCGACGGGCAGGGCGGCGTGCATCGTAAACTCGTTGGGCGACCCATCGGGCAGGGCGTTGTTCCACAGCAGCAACGCGCCGCGCTGGGGCGGGACTTTCACTCCGACCTTGACGAACTGGGTGGTTCCCCCTTCCTCGACGTCGTTGAGGAACACCATCGCGGTCCAGCTTCTCTGCCCGCCGCGTCGCTTCTCCTCCTTCCAGTAGGGCGCACGCGTGTCGAACCAGTCGTTGTGCTCCTTGAACTCCTGACCAGGAAAGTAGCGCTGACCCTGGATCGTCTCGCTCCAGGCGAGGTCGATGCCCAGCAGATCCGACAGCCGCCGCTCGATCATCCGCACGAAGCTGTCATCCGGGTTCACGTCGCCCGAATAGCTCGTTCGATAGGCGTAGTGATCTTCGGCATCGAACGTTTCGGACGGTCGCGCGACTTCGTCGATCATGGCGATGAGCCGGTCGCATTCGGCACTGCTCAAGAAGTCGGAAGAAGCGAAGATCTCGGCCTGATCGATGGGCACCCTGTAGATCGACGGATCGGCGGCCAGTCTTGCGCGCACGAATTCGCCGACGCGCTTCAGAGCGGTCTTGTCCGGATTGGGGGCGATAAGGGCAGCATCTTCGTCGCTCACGCGCCCTGCCTATCGCCTCGCTCTGCGATGGCAAGACCGGACGCGAGTCATGCCCCGTCTTGTCGACCCGCGAGCTTTGCGCCACGTTCGTATTTCAAGTCCTTGGGGAGCAAGACCATGACAGCAGCCACGCGCTACAATTCCGGCGCAATCGCATTCCATTGGATCATTGCCGCGCTGATCGTCCTGAACTTCATCGCCGTGTGGGTCGCGGAGGACATGCCGAAGGAAGACGCCTCGCAATTGATGGGTATCCACAAGGCCGTCGGAATCTCGATCCTTGTCCTCACGGTTCTGCGGATTCTCTGGCGACTGACGCACAGACCGCCGCCGTTCCCGGAGAACATGAAGGCCTGGGAAGTTGCTCTCGCGCGCGTTGTCCACTCGCTGTTCTATTTCCTGATGGTCGCCATTCCGTTCACCGGCTGGTCGATGGTCTCGGCCTATTCGGGCAAGCCAGTCAGCTTTTTCGGCCTGTTTGATGTCCCGGCGCTGCCCTATCGCGTCAACGAGGCTAGCGGCGAGATCCTGCATGAGGTCCATGAAACGTTCGGAGCGATCATGCTCGTGCTCCTTGCGCTGCATGTTGCCGGGGCGCTCAAGCATCATTTCGTCGACCGCCACGGCGGTCTCGCGCGGATGATACCGGCGCTGCGAAGGGATTGACGATGCGAACGAGCCCCCGCTCAAGGGGAAGCGGGGGCTCTCTTTCCGGTCGATGCCGGAAACGGTTGTTACCAGAAGAAGTCGTAGATCACGTCGACCACTTCGCCGGTGTATATGTCGACCAGCAGCACGTCATCATAGTAGCGCACCCAGCGATAGGGGCCGTAGACTTCGGGCAGGCGGTACTGCCAGGGATCGTCGATCCAGTAGCGGCTCGAATAGAACAGCGAATTCAGCGAGAACCCGATGGAGAGCCGGCGATAGGACCACGAATTGTACGGCGAATAGTAACGTCCCACCCGGTAGAGGCGACGGTTGTTCGCGCGATAACGCTGCCAGTCGTACCGATTGTTGCTGCGCCATTGGCGGTTCCAGCGACGGTAGTCGCGACGCGCCTCGCGGTAATTGCGACGTTCGTCGTAGCGACGCTGATCGCGATAATTACGACGATCATCATAGCGGCGCTGGTCGCGATAGTCGCGGCGGTCGCTATAGCGGCGCTGGTCGCGAGCACCGTCCCTGTAGGCCCGGCGCTGGTCGCGGTAATCCTGCCTCGCATCGGTCCGGCGACCGTCGCGATAGCCGCGGCGATCATCGCGCGCCTCGCGGCGGGCGTCCCGATAGGTCCGGTTGCGCTGGTCTCGCGCCGCTTCGCGAGCGCGGTTGATGGCGGGGCGCTCGACATTCTGCGAACGACGTTCGGTACGCTGCGGACGGCTTTCGGTCCTTTGCGAGCGGCGCTCTGTCCGCTGCGCACGCTGGGCAGCACGGCCTTCCTGCGTGACACGTAGGCGTTGCGAGCGATACTGTCCGCCGCCATTGCCGCGCGAGCGCTCGGCTTGCGAGCCGCGATCACCGCCGCGGTTCTGCGCATAGGCATCCACCGGCATCGCCATCATTGCGACCGCAGCGGCCATAGCGCCCCATGCGCTCGATTTCAGAAATGCACTAGGTTTCATCATGTTCTCTCTCGCCAGTTGCGGTTTTTCCCGCGCTCTCGGCTCAGCGGCGGTACACTTGCTTTCTAGACCAGTCGCACTGACCCGAAGGTGAACCGTGCAGAAGTCCTACGTTAAGGTTTCCTCTCACTTTTATGAACGTAATGTTTGTGCCGCGGAAACGCAAGGCCGGGTGCCATGAGCGAGAATCTCGAAGCGATCTGGACCGGGGTGCTTTCGGCGCTAGCAAGGGGCGCGATCGACAGGCGTTCGCCAATGCACACCCCGGTAGTCTCCACCGCCGATGCCGACGCCCGCGTGATGGTGCTTCGCCATCTTGACACCGCAGAACAGACCGCTCGCTTCCACACCGATGCGAGGGCGCCGAAAGTTGCGGTCATCAAGCGCGACCCGGATATCGGCCTGCTGTTCTACGATCGCGAGGCAAAGCTCCAGATCCGTTGTCGCGGGCGCGCACGGATCGAAAACGAAGGTCCGTCGGCCGACCGCGCCTGGCTGGAAAGCACCAATTTCGCAAGGAGGTGCTATCTCGGCGCAGCGCCCGGCGCCGTGTCGAACGCGCCGACGTCGGGTCTTCCGGATTGGGCGGAAGGGATCGAGCCGAGCGACAGCCAACTGGAAGCCGCTCGGCAGAATTTCGCCGTGCTGCTCGTCGACCTGATCGAGATCGACTGGTTCAGCCTGGCCCACACCGGTCACAGGCGCGCGATCTTCGTGCGGGGTGAGGGACGCTGGATATCGCCCTAGCGCCGGCGAAAATCCCCGAGTTCCTCCGGTACCGCTTCGACTACATCGATCTGTTCGACACGCGCCGCCGGCGGACCGTCATGCATTCGCGCGATCATCTGGTCGAGCCTATCCGCATCGCCTTCGAGGTGGGCTGAGACCGTGCCGTCCGGCTCGTTCCTGACCCACCCGGAAACATCCAGATCGCGTGCGGTCCCGACCGTCCAGTCGCGATAGAATACGCCCTGTACCCGGCCCCGGACCGTTAGAAGCCGAGCGACCAAGCCGCCGTCACCGCGTCAGTTTCTTGTAGGCGAGGCGTGTGGGTCTGTCCGCCGCATCGCCAAGCCGGCGGCGCTTGTCTTCCTCGTAGTCCGCGAAGTTGCCTTCGAACCATTCGACGTGGCTGTTGCCTTCGAATGCGAGGATGTGCGTAGCGAGCCGGTCGAGGAAGAAGCGATCGTGCGAGATAACCACGGCGCAACCGGCGAAATTCTCGATCGCGTCCTCGAGTGCCCCGAGCGTCTCGACGTCGAGGTCGTTCGTCGGCTCGTCGAGCAGGAGGACGTTGCCGCCCTCTTTCAGCATCTTGGCAAGGTGTACGCGATTGCGCTCGCCACCGGAAAGCTTGCCGACGTTTTTCTGCTGGTCCTGACCCTTGAAGTTGAATGCGCCGACATAGGCGCGGGTCGACATGTCATGGCCGTTGACCTGCATGTAATCGAGCCCGTCCGAGATTTCCTCCCAGACATTGTTCTTGCCTTCGAGATGGTCGCGGCTCTGGTCGACGTAGCCGAGACGAACCGTTTCGCCGACGTCGATCTTGCCGTCGTCGGGCTCTTCCTGGCCGGTGATGATCTTGAACAACGTCGACTTGCCGGCGCCGTTGGGGCCTATGACGCCGACGATGCCGCCCGGCGGAAGCGTGAAGGACAGGTCCTCGAACAGCAGCTTGTCGCCATAGGCCTTCGAGATGTTCTGCGCCTCGATCACCTTGCCGCCCAGGCGTTCGGGAACCTGGATGACGATCTGCGCCTTGCCAGGGCGCCTGTCCGCCTGGGCATCCTGAAGCTGCTCGAACTTGCGGATACGCGCCTTCGACTTGGTCTGGCGTGCCGACGGCGTCTGCCTGATCCACTCCAGCTCGCGGCTGAGCGCCTTCTGGCGGCCGCTTTCCTCTCGCTCTTCCTGTGAAAGCCGCTTGGCCTTCTTTTCGAGGTAGGTCGAGTAGTTCCCCTCGTAGGGGAAGTACTTTCCGCGATCGAGTTCGAGAATCCAGCCCACCACGTTGTCGAGGAAGTAGCGATCGTGGGTGATCATCAGCACCGCACCCGCGTACTCCTTGAGGTGGTTTTCAAGCCATTCGACACTTTCGGCGTCGAGGTGGTTGGTCGGCTCGTCGAGCAACAGGATCGAGGGCTTCTGGATGAGCAGCCGGGTGAGGGCGACGCGACGTTTTTCACCGCCCGACAGATTTTCGACAGACCAGTCAGACGGCGGGCAGCGCAGCGCTTCCATCGCGATTTCGAGCTGGTTGTCGAGGGTCCAGCCATCGACCGCGTCGATCTTCTCCTGGAGTTCGCCCATCTCCTCCATGAGCTTGTCGAAGTCCGCGTCCTCGGGCGGATCGGCCATCAGCATGGAGATCTCGTTGAAGCGGTCGACCATGTCCGCGGTTTCGCGCGCGCCGTCCTTGACGTTTTCGAGAACGGTCTTGTCCGGATCGAGTTCGGGCTCCTGCGGGAGATAACCGACCGTGATGTTCTCCCCCGGCCAGGCTTCGCCGGTGAAATCGGTGTCGATCCCGGCCATGATCTTCATCAGCGTCGACTTGCCGGCGCCATTGGGGCCGACGATGCCGATCTTCGCACCCTGGTAGAACTGCAGGTTGATGTCGGAAAGCACAGGCTTCTGCGCACCGGGAAAGGTCTTGGTCATGCCCTTCATGACGAAGGCGTACTGAGCGGCCATCGGGGTCCTCTGGAAATTGACTTATCTGGAAATCGCGCCCGCTCTACAGTCCGGCACGCAACCTCGCAAGCGGGCTGGCGACCCCTCGACAAGAAGCATTGCGGCGTCCACATAGGATGCATGACCAAGATTGCCGCAGTGCTTGCCGCCCTTGCCACGCTCGCCTTTCCGGCGTCCGCGTTTGGCGAATTACCCGCAGGATCGAAGGCCCCGATGTTCTCGACGCAAGGTGCACTTGCGGGGAAGGGCTATGCATTCAACTTGCAGGCAGCTCTGCGCAAGGGGCCGGTCGTGCTCTACTTCTACCCGAAAGCGTTCACGCACGGTTGCACGCTCGAGACCAAGGCCTTTGCCGACGCGCACGACGAATTCGCCGCAGCCGGGGCGACGGTCATCGGCATGTCGGCGGACGATCTCGACCTGCTCAAGCGCTTCTCGACCGAGGCATGTCGCGACAAGTTCGCAGTAGCGACGGCCAGCCCCGCCATTATCGATGCGTACGATGTCGCGCTCGAACTGGAAGGCAAGGCTTCGGGAATGGCCGACCGGGTAAGCTATGTCATCGGGCAGGACGGCCGGATCGCGTTCGTTCATTCCGACATGGACTATCGCGATCATGTCCGGCTCACTCTGGCGGCGGTGAAGCGACTGGCCGCAAAGTAGCCGATCGGGTCGCGACCGGATGGCCTTTGGCGGCCTCCGACCTCGCCGAATTGTTTACATTCTGCGACGCTTCGCTAAGCGGAGCGGCGGATTTTTCGGAGTTTGAGTACTATGCGTGCCGAAGGGCAGGCTCATATCGAGAGGATAGAAGCGGCGCTCGGACTTATCCGGCAGTCGCTTGACTGGGATCGTGCGGTGCGGCGCCTCGACGAGCTCAACGCGCGCGTCGAGGATCCTACGCTCTGGGACGATCCCAGGGAAGCCGAAACCGTGATGCGGGAACGTCGCCGGCTGGAATCGGCGATCGGCACGGTCAACGAGATCAGCCAGGAAATGACCGATGCTGTGGAGTTTGTCGAACTTGGCGAGGCCGAAGGCGACGACGACACTGTGAACGAGGGACTTTCGACACTCGAAACGCTCGCCGAGCGTGCCGATTCCGACAAGGTCGATGCGCTGCTTTCCGGTGAGGCCGATAGCAACGACGCCTACCTTGAGGTCCATGCCGGCGCAGGCGGCACCGAGAGCCAGGACTGGGCGGAAATGCTGCAGCGCATGTACACGCGCTGGGCTGAGCGGCGCGGCTTCAAGGTCGAGCTGGTAGACTATCACGCGGGTGAGCAAGCCGGCATCAAGAGCTGCACGCTCCTGATCAAGGGCGAAAACGCATACGGGTATGCGAAGACCGAAAGCGGTGTGCACCGCCTCGTCCGCATCAGCCCCTACGACAGCTCCGCGCGCCGTCACACGAGCTTTTCGAGCGTCTGGGTCTACCCGGTCATCGACGACGACATCGAGATCGAGGTCGTCGATTCAGACCTGCGCATAGACACCTATCGCGCTTCCGGCGCGGGCGGCCAGCACGTCAATACGACGGACTCTGCGGTTCGTATCACGCACATCCCGACCGGCATCGTGGTCGCAAGCCAGAACGACCGTTCCCAGCACAAGAACCGCGCGACCGCTATGAACATGCTGAAGGCGCGACTTTTCGAAAAGGAACTGGCCGAACGCGAGGCTGCGGCTTCGGGCGAATACCAGGCCAAGACCGAAATCGGATGGGGGCACCAGATTCGGAGCTACGTCCTCCAGCCCTATCAGCAGGTCAAGGATCTCCGCACCGGCGTCGTCTCGACTTCGCCGGGCGACGTTCTCGACGGAGACCTCGATCGCTTCATGGCCGCAGCGCTGTCGCAAAAGGTCACGGGCGAGAAGGTCGAAGTGACGGACGACGATTGATCCCGGCATGCTTGGCAGGATGGCAACCCGAGGTCTGATGGACCGCATGCAGTTTGCGATGCGTCCGCTTGCCTGCATTCTCCTGATCGCTGCGCTGCCGCTTTCAGGGTGCCAGGGGCGTACCGCCGATCCCGACCGTCCCGAAAGCGCGCTCGCGTTCCCAAAACCCGACAGGCCGGTATCCGAGCTCGGCGCCAACCAGTTCTCGACCGAGACCGAGCGCGACAGCGTCAACGAAGCCCAGACGGTGATGGACCTGGCGCAGATCGAGTCCGGAATGACGGTTGCCGATATCGGTGCAGGTGAGGGTTACTACACTGTCCGGCTGGCAGAGCGGGTCGGGGCCGAAGGGCGCGTGCTGGCGCAGGATATCGACCGCCAGGCCCTTCGCCGGCTGGGCGCCCGCGTCGAACGCGAGCGGCTGGACAATGTCTCGATCAAGCTCGGCGCCGAGGACGATCCGCGTTTGCCCGAGGCAAGCTTTGATCGGGTCTTCCTTGTCCACATGTACCATGAAGTCGCCGAACCATATGCCTTCCTTTGGCGCCTGCGACCTGCGCTCCATCCCGGAGGCAAAGTCATCGTGGTCGACGTCGACCGACCGACGGACCGACACGGTATCCCGCCGACGCTGCTTTTCTGCGAATTTTCTGCCACGGGCTTTCGCTTGACCGAATTTGTGCGTAAGCCCGACCTTCAAGGCTATTATGCTCAATTCGAGGCTGCGGAAGAACAACCGGCGCCTTCCGAGATAAAGCCCTGCCAGCAGCCAGGTAACGGCGACGCGAACGGCAAGTGAGCCGGGCGGTCAGGGGAAAGACTGATACTGTAATGAGTTTCAAGGGTTTACAGCCGATCATGTATGGCGGCCGCGAGGTCTGGCCGGTCATTGAAGGCGGGAAGGGTGTTTCAGCGACGAACCACGCGTCGTCTGGAGCATGGGCCGCCGCCGGGGGCATCGGCACGGTCAGTGCGGTCAATGCCGACAGCTACGACGCCGAAGGGAAGATCATCCCCCAGGTCTACGACCAGCTCACCCGCAAGGAACGTCACGAGCAATTGATCCGCTACGCTATCGACGGCGGCGTCGAGCAGGTTCGCCGTGCCTACGACATTGCCGGTGGCAAGGGTGCCATCAACATCAACGTATTGTGGGAAATGGGGGGTGCGCAAGCCGTGCTTGAAGGCGTTCTCGAACGCACGAGAGGGCTTGTGGCAGGCGTGACCTGCGGCGCGGGCATGCCATACCGGCTGAGCGAGATCGCCGCGCGCTTCAATGTTAACTACCTGCCCATCGTGAGTTCGGGCAGGGCCTTTAGGGCGCTGTGGAAACGCGCTTACCACAAGGTCTCGGACCTCATGGCCGCGGTCGTCTACGAAGATCCCTGGCTGGCTGGAGGGCACAACGGCCTGTCGAATGCGGAGGATCCGACGAAGCCGGAGGATCCCTATCCGCGGGTCAAGCAGCTGCGCGACATGATGCGCAAGGAAGGCGTTTCGGACGACGTGCCGATCGTGATGGCGGGCGGAGTCTGGTACCTGCGCGAGTGGGACGACTGGATCGACAATCCCGAGCTTGGTCCCATCGCCTTCCAGTTCGGCACGCGTCCGCTGCTTACGCACGAAAGTCCCATCCCACAGGAATGGAAGGACGAACTGCGCAATCTAGAACCCGGCGACGTGCTGCTGCACAAGTTCTCGCCGACCGGATTTTACTCATCGGCGGTCAGGAACTCATTCCTTCGCAACCTCGAGGCTCGATCGGACCGTCAGATCCCCTATTCGCGTGTCGAGGCGGGCGAGCACACCGTGCAGCTCGATGCCGGAGTGAAGGGCAAGAACTTCTGGGTTACGCCCAAGGACCGCGATCGTGCCCGCTCGTGGGTGGCCGAGGGACATACCGAAGCGCTCAAGACCCCCGACGATACCGTGGTTTTCGTTTCCACCGAAGAACGCGCCACGATCCGCAAGGACCAGGCCGACTGCATGGGCTGCCTGTCGCATTGCGGCTTCTCTGCGTGGAAGGACCACGACGACTACAGCACGGGAAGGCTGGCCGATCCGCGCAGCTTCTGCATCCAGAAAACGCTTCAGGACATCGCCCACGGCGGCCCGGTCGACGAGAACCTGATGTTCGCTGGCCATGCCGCGTACCGGTTCAGGCAGGATCCGTTCTACTCGAACAACTTCACGCCGACGGTGAAGCAGCTGGTCGAGCGGATCCTGACCGGCGACTGACAGGGCAGGGAGCCGCTTTACGGCGCGGCTCCCGCCTCGACCTCAATCGAATTCCCAGGCGCGCTCGCCATGGCTCGAGATGTCGAGCCCGTCGCGTTCTGCATCTTCCCCGACCCTCATCGGGAAAAGCAGAGACACCATCAGCGCCACGATGACAGTGGCAATCGCCGACCAGACAAGGACGACAACCACACCGACAAGCTGTGCGACGAACTGACCGCCCATGGTCATGCCGTCAGCAAAACCGATCCCGCCGAACGAGGAGGCGAGGAACACGGCCAGCAACAGCGATCCTGTCATCCCGCCGACTCCGTGGACGGCAAAGACATCCAGGGAATCGTCGATCGTCAGCTTGAACTTCACGACCTGGATCGCGCCGTAACAGATCGCGGCACCGGCAACTCCGAAGAGGATGGCCGCACCCGGAGAGATGAAGCCTGCGGCAGGCGTTACGGTGGCAAGTCCGGCAATGGCGCCGGTGGCGAAACCTACGCTCGTCGGCTTGCCCAGCGCGAAGCGCTCGATCAGCAGCCAGGTGAGGGCCGCCGCGCTCGCCGCAGCGTGGGTGTTGATGATCGCCGCCGCGGCATCGTCATTCGCGGCGAGGGCGGAACCGCCGTTGAAGCCGAACCATCCGACCCACAGCATCGCCGCGCCAGCCATGGTCAGCGAAGGGCTGTGCGGCAGCAGCGGCGTCTTGGGGAAGCCTTGCCGCTTCCCGAGCAGCATTGCCACGACCAGTGCGGACACGCCCGCCGTCGTGTGGACGACGATACCGCCTGCGAAATCGAGCGTACCGAACGCGCTCGAAAGCCAGCCGCCGCCCCACACCCAGTGCGCGACAGGCGCATAGACGATAAGCCCCCACAGGGCGCAGAAACCTATGACCCAGCCGAACCTCGCCCGGTCGACCCACGCACCGACCATGAGCGCGGGCGTAATAGCGGCGAAAGTCATCTGGAACAGGGAGAATGCGCTCTCGGGCACGAGGAGGCCTTCGCGCACGTTGCCGAGGTCGATCAGCATCCAGGCGTTGCCCGCTCCGAGCCAGCCGTTCGACACCTGACCGAAAGCGAGCGTGTAGCCGACCACGATCCAGAGCAGCGAGGCTACACCCGCGATCGCGCCGCACTGAACCAGGACCGACAGAAAATTTTTCGAACGGACAAGGCCGCCGTAAAAGAGGCTGAGGCCCGGCGCCGTCATCATCAGGACGAGCGCAGCGGAAACAAGGATCCATGCGGTGTCGCCACTGTCGGCGACGTCGATCTGACCTGCCTGCGCGAAAGCCGCAGCCGGCCAGCCCATCGAAAGAAGCGCAAAAAAGAGCGCACGCGCCTGACGCATGAAAATCCTCCCCGTTATCCCAGCTGAGGCTCTAGGACAATTTTGAGAAAACAAACAAGCGCTTTTGCGCAAGCATCATATCAGGGTGTCGAGAACCTGGTCGGGAGGACGGTGCCCGTCTGCCCAGAATCGGATATTGGCGATGATCTTCTCGCCTGCCGCACCGCGACCTTCCTCCGTCGCACTTCCGAGATGCGGCATCGCGATGACGTTCGGCAGTTTCAGAAGCGCAGCCGGAACGTCCGGTTCGTTTTCGTAAACGTCGAGACCGGCCCCGCCGAGCCGTCCCTCGGCCAAGGCCGCTATCAGCGCTTTCTCGTCGACCAGTTCGCCTCTGCCGGCATTCACCAGGTACGCGCCCTGCTTCATGAGGGCGATGCGACGCGCATCGAGGATGTGATGGGTTTCCGGGGTTGCCGGGCAGTTCAACGAAAGAATGTCTGCCTCGGCGACGAGTTTGTCGAGATCGGGCTCGAAGCGCGCGGCGAGCATGTTTTCCACTGCCTCCGGCAACGGATGCCGGTTGTGATAGACGATCCGCAAGCCAAACGCGCGGGCCCTGTGCGCGACGGCCTGCCCGATGCGCCCCATGCCGACGATGCCGAGCAGCTTGCCGCCGATCCTGTGTCCGAGGTAGGCGGAGGGCGACCAGCCTGACCAGCGTCCTTCCTGCACGGCCCTGAAACCCTCGGAAAAACGACGCGTCGTCGAAATGATCAGCGCCATCGTCATGTCGGCAGTGTCTTCGGTAAAGACGCCCGGTGTGTTGGTGACCATGATCCTGCGCTGGCGCGCCGCGGCGAGATCGATGTGATCCACGCCCGCTCCGAAATTGGCGATCAGTCCGAGCCGTTCGCCGGCGGCATCGATCAGGTCACGATCGATAGTGTCCGTAACGGTCGGAACGAGTACGTCGCAGGAGCGTACCGCATCGATGAGCTCGGCTCGGCTCATCGGCTTGTCCTGTTCGTTCAGGGTCACATCGAACAGGTCGCCCATCCTCGCCTCGGTATCGGGCAGGAGTCGCCGCGTCACGATGACCCTGGGCTTGCCGGACACGCGCCGGGTATCTGATTTGTCGGTCACGACGGTCATAACGGTACCGCGCTATTCGCTGGCGGCCCATGAGGTCAAGCCGGCTTGAACGGGTAATCGTGCTAAGGCTATGGACGACCCATGGTCCGGGTTTTCAGCATAATCGTTGCAGCCGCGCTCTGTGCGCTCGTTTCTCCGGCGAGCGCGCAGGACCGGGAAGTGCCTTACTGGGCATCCATTCGCGCCGATGAAGTGAACATGCGTGTCGGCCCTGCCGGCACCTATCGCATTGCCTGGGTCTACAAGCGCCGCGACTTGCCCGTGAAAGTTCTCAGGATCAAGGAGGGCTGGCGCCTTATCGAGGATCCCGACGGCGAGCAGGGCTGGATGGTCGCCCGGTTCCTTAAGCGTGAGCGCACCGCCATCGTCACCGGCGAAGAGCTCGTCGAAATGCGCGCCGAACCCGATGCGGCAGCGCGCCTCCTGTGGAAGGTCGAGCCGGGAGCGGTCGGGCTGCTCGGCGATTGCGAGGCGGGCTGGTGCAGCTTCGATGTCGGCGGAAACAGGGGCTTTGCGCCCGCAGACAGGTTGTGGGGTGCCAGCGAAGCGCCCTGATCGCTTTCAGACCATCTCCACTGCGATCGCCGTTGCTTCTCCGCCGCCGATGCAGAGGCTGGCGACACCGCGCTTCTTTCCCTGACGCCTGAGGGCATTGAGCAGCGTGACCACGATCCGGGTCCCGGATGCTCCTATCGGGTGTCCAAGTGCGGTCGCGCCGCCGTTCACGTTGATCTTGTCGTGAGCGATCCCGATGTCCCGCATCGCGAACATGGCAACGCAGGCGAATGCCTCGTTGACTTCCCACAGATCCACGTCGTCGACCGACCAGCCCGCCTTGTCGAGAAGCTTCTCGATCGCGCCGACAGGAGCGGTGGTGAACTGGGAAGGCTCCTGAGCGTGCGCAGCCGTCGCCACGATGCGGGCGAGGGGCGTGAAACCCTTTTCTTTCGCCAGGCCCTCGCGCGTCAGCACGACTGCTGCCGCTCCGTCCGAAATCGAGGACGAGGTCGCTGCCGTGATCGTACCCTCCCTGGCGAAGGCGGCCCGCAATTCGCGAATCTTGTCCGGCCGTCCGCGGCCTGGCTGTTCGTCGGTTTCCACGACGGTGTCGCCCTTGCGGCCCGAAACGGTGACCGCCACCACTTCGTCCGCGAAATCCCCGTTCTCTATCGCCGCATTGGCACGGCGCAAGGACTCGATGGAATAGTCGTCCATCTCCTCGCGGGTGAGCTGGTATTCGTCGGCGGTGCACTGGGCGAAGGTGCCCATGGCGCGTCCTTCCTCGTACGCGTCTTCGAGGCCATCTAGGAACATGTGGTCATAGGCCGTATCGTGCCCGATGCGCGCACCAGACCGATGCTTTTTCAGGAGGTAAGGCGCGTTGGTCATGCTCTCCATGCCGCCGGCGACGATCACGTCGGCATTGCCGACCGCCAGCGCCTCTGTCCCCATGATGATCGTCTGCATGCCCGAACCGCAAACCTTGTTGACTGTCGTCGCCTGTACCGACTTCGGAAGGCCCGCCTTGATTGCCGCTTGCCGGGCGGGAGCCTGCCCCAGGCCGGCGGGAAGGACGCATCCCATGTAGATGCGATCGATGGAATCGCCGGCGATGCCCGCGCGCTCCACGGCGCCCCTGACCGCGGTTGCTCCAAGCTCGGTCGCAGATGCTCCCGAAAGCGAACCCTGCATCGACCCCATGGGGGTGCGAGCGTAGGAAAGGATGACGATCGGGTCGGTCGGAACTGGCATGGGAGATGTCCTCCATTCGCGGTCGGGAAAGGTGGCCCAAAGGTAGTGTCGCGCGAGTATCACTGCAATCGATTGCGCTTTGGCGAACCGCAGTTGCGCGCAGTGCAACCAATGGCCCGCAAGTTGCCATCCGGGCCGCGCCTGCCCTTGCGCAGCGGCGCTGCCGGGACTAGGGCGCGCATCATAGAAGCAATCGATGAGTCAGCACCCAGTGGTCGACCTTTCCCAATATCTGCCGATCCTGCTCTTCCTGGCGATCGCGATGGTCCTTTCGGCAGCGTTCGTGTTCCTGCCGATGGGGGTCTCTCGCCTTACCGGCGCGCACAATCCGAATGCCGAGAAGAACAGCGAGTACGAGTGCGGCTTCCCGGCGTTCGAGGACCCGCGCAGCCAGTTCGACGTGCGTTTCTACCTCGTCGCGATCCTCTTCATCGTGTTCGACCTCGAAGCGGCGTTCCTGTTTCCGTGGGCCGTCTCGCTCGATCTTACGGGCTGGCCCGGCTGGATCACGATGATGGTCTTCCTGGGAGAGCTGGCGGTCGGCCTTGCCTATGCATGGAAGAAGGGAGCTCTGGACTGGGAATGAATACGCCGCAGAACCCCTCTCTCAATCCCGCGCTGCACCCGGAAGCCGCTTCGACCGCTCCCGATCGGGCCTACTTCGATGCGGTGAATCAGGAAGTCTCGGACAAGGGCTTTCTCGTTACCTCGACGGAAGAACTGTTCCAGTGGGCGCGCACCGGGTCGCTGTGGTGGATGACCTTCGGGCTGGCGTGCTGCGCCGTCGAGATGATCCACGTCAACATGCCGCGCTACGACATGGAGCGCTTTGGCGTGGCCCCGCGCGCATCGCCGCGTCAGTCCGACGTGATGATCGTTGCCGGAACGCTCTGCAACAAGATGGCTCCGGCGCTGCGCAAGGTCTATGACCAGATGTCGGATCCCAAGTACGTGATCTCGATGGGATCGTGCGCAAACGGCGGCGGGTACTATCACTACAGCTACTCGGTCGTGCGCGGATGCGACCGCATCGTGCCGGTCGACATCTACGTCCCGGGCTGTCCGCCGACTGCCGAAGCGTTGCTCTACGGCGTGATGCAGTTGCAACGCAAGATTCGCCGCTCGGGCACGATCGAACGCTGAGGACGTGGCTATGACGGTACTTCACCCAGCGCCGCGCTACGCGTCCAATGAGGGCGTTTCCGCCGCGATTTCGGCGGCGCTTGGCGACATGCTCCTTTCGACCAAGGAAGAGCACGGCGAAATCCTGCTGACCGTAGCGCGCGACCGGATCGAGGATGTGCTTCGCCTCCTGCGCGACGAGCACGAATACCAGCAACTCATGGAAATCGCGGGCGTGGACTACCCTTCGAGGCCGGAGCGTTTCGAAGTCGTCTACATGCTGCTTTCGCTGACCAGGAACCACCGGGTAATCGTCAAGGTCACGGCCGGCGAGAAGACTCCGGTGCCGACCGTCACGACATTATGGCCCAATGCCGGCTGGCTGGAGCGCGAAGTCTTCGATCTTTACGGCGTGCTTTTCTCGGGCAATCCCGACCTTCGCCGCATCCTCACCGACTACGGGTTCGAGGGCCATCCCTTCCGCAAGGATTTCCCGCTGACCGGCTACGTCGAGCTGCGCTATTCCGAAGAGGACAAGCGCGTGGTGTACGAGCCTGTGCAGCTTGCGCAGGACCTTCGCCAGTTCGACTTCATGAGCCCCTGGGAAGGCGCCGACTACGTGCTTCCCGGCGACGAGAAGGCCGACGTTCCGCCGGTTGCCGATCCGAAGACCACCGATGGTCCCAATAAAACGGGTGCGGGGGCGAAAGCCGACGCCAAGGCGGCCAAGCCGGTGAGCGAGGGCGCTCCGGCGGAAAAGGAAGCTGCTGCCAAGGAGCCCGGTGCGCCGAAACCGACCGAGGATCGGCCCGACGAATTGCCGCGCTCCGAAAAGAGCCGCGACACAAAGGGCGCGACCGAGACCGACAAGGACATAGAATGAGGGTTGCCGCGATGACCCTATCCCTTTGCATGCTCGCCGCCTGCGACATGACGGTGCCGTCCGATGGCTCCGGAGAGGCAACGGTTGAGCCCGGCGCTGAGCCCGACATCATGGCAAAAGCGCTTCCGCCGACCGGCAGGCCGGGTGCAGGGGCCGATGCTCCTTCACTCCAGCCGCTTGGACAAAACGACGGCACGGCGATTGCGGGCCGAATGCAAAACATCGGTGGCTGCGCCTTCCGCGACGAGGGCGGTCGCGAACTGCTTTCGGTAGGGCGTCCCGACACGTTCGACCGGGCGGCTGGCTCGGCGGGTCCGGCGTTGGGCGTCGCGCGGATTGGCGGCGAAGTCGTCGAACTCGAAGCGCAGACCGCCTCCGCACAGTATGTTGAGGCGGGACCCGTGCTCGTGGGCGGCGGCTACACCCTGCGGGTGGATCGCGCCGAGGGCGAGGGCAGTCCGGTCGGGGTGGAAAGCAGCGAATGGCCTGCCGACCTTACCGTCATCGCCGCGGACAGTGCGACCACGATCTATTCACCCGGAACATGGAGGTGCGGCGCATGAGCGGCCTCGAACTCGAACAGTCCCCCACAACGGGCGACGACACGATCAGCAACTACACGATCAATTTCGGTCCGCAGCACCCCGCTGCGCATGGCGTGTTGCGCATGGTCATGGAACTCGACGGCGAGATCATCGAGCGCATAGACCCCCACGTCGGCCTGCTGCATCGCGGGACCGAGAAGCTGATCGAGCACAAAACCTATCTCCAGGCGCTGCCCTACTTCGACCGGCTGGACTACTGCTCGCCACTATGCATGGAGCACAGCTACGTCCTGGCGATCGAGAAGCTGCTGAACATCGAGGTACCGCTGCGCGCGCAATATCTGCGCGTCCTGTTTGCAGAACTCACCCGCATTTCGAACCACATGCTCAATCTTGGCAGCCACGTGATGGATGTCGGCGCCATGACGCCGAACCTGTGGATGTTCGAGATCCGCGAAGATTGCATGAACTTCTTCGAGCGGGCTTCGGGCGCGCGCATGCACTCCGCGTACTTCCGGCCGGGCGGCGTGCACCAGGACGTTCCGCTCAAGCTGCTGACCGATCTTGCCGACTGGCTGGACGGACGTGCGCCCGAACTGTTCGACGACGCTATGAGCCTCGTTGTCGACAACCGCATTTTCAAGCAGCGCAACGTCGACATTGCCAAGGTCAGCCGCGAGGACGCGATTGCCTGGGGCTTTTCCGGTCCGATGATCCGTGCCGCGGGCATTCCGTGGGACATCCGCAAGTCCCAGCCCTATGACGTATACGGCCGCATGGACTTCGAAGTGCCCGTTGGCACGAACAGCGATTGCTACGACCGCATGCTCGTGCGCGTCGAGGAAGTGCGGCAGTCGATGCGCATCATGAAGCAGTGCCTGGCCGAGATGCCCGACGGCCCCATCGCCAGCGACGACCGCAAGGTCGTTCCGCCCAAGCGCGGCGAGATGAAGCAGTCGATGGAAGCCCTGATCCACCACTTCAAGCTCTATACCGAGGGCTTCCATGTGCCCGCGGGCGAAGTTTACGTCGCAACCGAGAGCCCCAAGGGGGAATTCGGCGTGTACCTCGTGTCGGACGGATCGAACAAGCCGTACCGCTGCAAGATCAGGCCGACCGCGTTCAGCCACCTCCAGGCAATGGATTTCATGTGTAAGGGGCACATGTTGCCCGACGCCACCGCGATTCTCGGCGCAATCGACGTCGTCTTCGGGGAATGCGACAGGTGATGCGCGAAGTCTTCATCCTCGTGGCTGCCTTCGCTGCATTCGCATCCGCCATCGCGGCCTATCTTCTTGTCTTTCATGGCGAGGTCCCGCTGAAAGACGTGCTTTCGAATGCCTTTGCTGCGGTCGCTGGCCTCTACGCCGGTCGCTGGATCGAGCGCCGTCTGAACCAAGCCGGAGCAGCAGCGTGAGCAGTGTGAACAAACGTCCCGGTCACGGAAGGGGAGCGATGAGGTTGCAGACATTCGATCTCATGCGCGTGTGGGCTGCGATTACCGGCATCACCCTTGCGCTCTGGTATTTCTTCGAGGTCTGGTCGGGCGTGCGGCCTGCCGACCTTGTACCGATGCTGGTAGCCGGTATCGGCGGCTTCGAACTGTTCCTCTATGGCCAGGACGTCTGGCTGAAGCGAAAGGGCCGACATGGCTGAGCGTTCCCCTCTCTGGATTGTCGGTGTAGCTGCGCTGCTCATCGCGGCGATTGCGTTCGGGATCGGCCAGGTCTTCGAGGGCGGGGGCGTCATGTTCGTGATCCTCGCGACCTCGCTCATGACGGTTTACTCGCATCGCAAGTGGAGGGCCAAGGGTAATGGCTGACCGTTATATCGAGCCCGATACTCCCGAACTGCGCGAACGCTGGGGCGGCTTCTCGTGGAAACCCGCGTGGGCCGAACGTGCACGATTCGAGATCGCGAAGTATCCCGAAGGCCGCCAGCGTTCCGCCGTGATGGCGCTGCTCGATTTCGCCCAGCGCCAGGTCGGGGAGGAAACGAGCACGCAGGGCTGGCTGCCGATCCCGGTGATCGAATTCGTCGCGAGAGAGCTCGACATGCCGGTTATCCGCGTCCTCGAGGTCGCGACCTTCTACACGATGTACAATCTCGTGCCGGTGGGACGCTTCCACGTCCAGGTTTGCGGAACGACCCCCTGCATGCTGCGTGGCTCCGACGATATCCTTGCCGCCTGCAAGGCGCGCGGCATGAAGAAGGGCCACACGACCGATGACGGCATGTGGACCCTGACCGAAGTCGAGTGCATGGGCAACTGCGCCACTGCCCCGATGGTCCAGATCAACGACGACAATTACGAGGACCTGACCACCGAGCGCTTCGATCACGTTCTCGACGAGCTTGCCGCCGGTCGCCAGCCCAAGACGGGCACGCAGGAGCCGGGCCGCCACACCAGTGAACCGCTCGGCGGGCCGACCACGCTCGAGGCAATGGTTCACGAGAACCACGATTACCGGAGCGAGTGGTAATGGAGCCCATTCTCGTCATCGTCCTGGCGATCGCGGCCATCGCGCTCGCATGGAAGTTGCTGGCGGGACTGGTGAAAACGCTTGCGCTTGTCGCGATCCTGGTCGTCGCGGCGATATTCGTATTTGGAGTTCTGGGCTGATGTTCGCCGGAGTGTGTCATGCTTGAAGATCGGGATCGCATCTTCACCAATCTCTACGGCTATCAGCCGTGGAACCTGAAAGCTGCGCAGGCGCGTGGCGACTGGGACGACACCAAGGCAATCCTCGCCAAGGGGCAGGACGCGATCATCGAGGAGATCAAGGCCTCCGGGCTGCGCGGCCGTGGCGGTGCGGGCTTCCCCACCGGCATGAAATGGTCGTTCATGCCCAAGGAACCGCCGAAGGATCGCGCCGGCAATCCGCGTCCGAGCTTCCTCGTCATCAACGCCGACGAATCCGAACCCGGTTCGTGCAAGGATCGCGAGATCATCCGCCACGATCCGCACAAGCTTGTCGAAGGTGCGCTGGTCGCGGGCTTCGCGATGCGCGCGCGTGCCGCCTACATCTACATTCGCGGCGAATACATCCGTGAGGCCGAAACCCTCGCCGCCGCCGTTCAGGAAGCTTACGACGCGGGCCTGATCGGCAAGAACGCGAGCGGCTCGGGCTACGACTTCGACGTCTTCGTCCATCGCGGCGCCGGGGCCTACATCTGCGGTGAGGAAACCGCGATGATCGAGAGCCTCGAGGGCAAGAAGGGCCAGCCCCGTCTCAAGCCGCCGTTTCCGGCGGGTGCCGGGCTCTACGGTTGCCCAACCACGGTCAACAACGTCGAATCCATCGCCGTCGCACCGACGATCATGCGGCGCGGCGCAAGCTGGTTCGCCTCCTTCGGGCGCGACAAGAACCACGGCACCAAGCTGTTCCAGATTTCCGGCCACGTCGAGAAACCCTGCGTTGTCGAGGAAGCGATGAGCATTCCCTTCCGCGAACTGATCGAGAAGCATTGCGGCGGTATTAGGGGCGGGTGGGACAACCTGCTCGCCGTCATTCCGGGTGGTTCTTCGGTCCCGCTCGTTCCGGCGGCCGAGATCATGGACGCGCCGATGGACTTCGACGGACTGAAGGACCTCAAGTCGGGCCTCGGCACCGCGGCGGTCATCGTGATGGACAAATCGACCGACATCGTCCGCGCAATCAGCCGCCTTTCCTACTTCTACAAGCACGAAAGCTGCGGCCAGTGCACGCCTTGCCGGGAAGGCACGGGCTGGATGTGGCGCGTGATGGAACGGCTGCGCGAAGGCGAGGCGAATGTCGAGGAGATCGACATGCTGCACCAGGTCACAAAGCAGGTCGAAGGCCATACGATCTGTGCGCTTGGCGACGCTGCCGCATGGCCGATCCAGGGCCTTATCCGTCACTTCCGCCCCGAACTGGAGCGGCGCATTGCGGAACGCCACGGCGTTCGGGAAGCAGCGGAATGAAGCGACTGGGACTTTTCCTTGCCTGTCTTGCAGCGGGGGGTGTTGTCGTCAGCCCCGCCAATGCGCAGCGCAAGATGGGCTTTCGCTTCGGTCAGGAGCAGCGCGACTGGCGGGACATCGGCGCGGATACGCCGCCGAACCTGGCGCTATTCTGGACAGCCAGGTGCCTGGTGACCAAGCACAGGAACGAGGTGAAACTCTATCTTGCCACGGTGCCGGGCAATTTCGAGGAGCAGCTTCGTTACGAACCGATCGGTAAGGACTTTTGGGACTGCACGCCCGACATGGCTTTCGATGGCGTCGGCAACATGCGATCGGCCACCGGAACGATGCGATTCAAGTTCGAACATGCCGATTTGCGAGGTGCGTTGGCAGAGGCGCTCACGCGCAAGGAAGATATCGAGATCAGATCGGAAAAGATCGCACTGGGCGACGACGGGATGTACGTCGCCGAGAAGTTTCACGGTGCCAGATCAAGCGTACCTGCACGTGCTTTCGCGCTAGGTTTCGCAGGTTGCGTCATGGGTCACAATCCCGACGGGATCGCCAAATTGCTTTCGACCGAACCGGGCGGAAAGCAGGAAAACGAAGCGGTTATGGAGATGGCACCGAGCTTTTCCCAGTGCATCATGGAAGGGCAGAAACTCTCGGTTACCGCGCCTGCCCTGCGCAACCAGATCGCCGAAGTAGTCTATTACGCAATCGGAAAGCCCGACGATGCCTAAAGTCACCGTAGATGGCGTGGAACTCGAGGTCCCGGCCGGCGCGACCGTGCTTCAGGCCTGCGAACTGGCGGGCAAGGAAATCCCGCGTTTCTGCTATCACGAGCGCCTGTCGATCGCAGGCAACTGCCGCATGTGCCTCGTCGAGGTGAAGCCGGGGCCGCCCAAGCCGCAGGCGAGCTGCGCACTCCCCGCGACCGAGGGGCAGGAAATCCGCACTGACAGCGAGATGGTGAAGACCGCGCGCGAAGGCGTGATGGAATTCCTTCTCATCAACCATCCGCTCGATTGCCCGATCTGCGATCAGGGCGGTGAGTGCGACCTCCAGGACCAGGCGATGGCCTACGGCCGCGGCGCGTCGCGCTACGACGAGAACAAGCGCGCCGTCACCGAGAAGTACATGGGTCCGCTGATCAAGACGATCATGACCCGCTGCATCCACTGCACCCGCTGCGTACGCTTTTCCGAGGAAATCGCGGGCGTGGACGAGATCGGCGCGCTTTATCGCGGCGAGAACATGCAGATCACGACCTATCTCGAGCATGCAGCCAAGCACGAGATGTCGGCGAACGTCATCGACCTTTGTCCGGTCGGCGCGCTGACATCGCGGCCGTACTCGTTTGAGGCGCGTCCGTGGGAGCTCAAGAAGACGCTCTCGATCGACGTTTCGGATGCGGTTGGCGCCAATATCCGGCTCGACAGCCGCGGCCGCGAGGTCATGCGCGTGCTCCCGCGCGTCAACGACGACGTCAACGAGGAATGGATTTCGGACAAGGCGCGTTACCAGGTCGACGGCCTCACCCGCCGCCGGCTCGACAAGGTATGGATCCGCCGCGACGGCAAGTTGCAGGCGGCAAGCTGGCAGGACGCTTTCGATGCGATCGCTTCGGTCAATGCAGGCGCCGGCGTTGCCGCGGTCGCGGGCGACATGCTCGATTGCGAGACTATGTTCGCGGCGAAATCGCTTCTCGGAGCGCTAGGCTCGACGATGCTCGAAGGTCGCCAGACCGGCATGGACTACGACGTCTCGAACCTCGCTGCGGTCAACTTCAACACCACGCTCGGGGGCATCGAGCACGCCGATGCGGTCCTTGTCGTTGGATCCAATGTGCGCTGGGAAGCGCCGCTCGTGAACGTGCGGCTGCGCAAGGCGGTGAAGCGGGGCGCCAAGGTCTTCATAGTCGGCCCCGAATGGGACACCACGTTCGGCGGCGAATTCCTCGGATCGGACCTTTCTGTGCTCGGATCGCTCCCGTCACACGTCGGCGAAGCGATGTCGAAGGCAGCGCGGCCCGCGATTATCGTCGGCGGAGCAGGACTGGGAAGCGGTGGCCTTGAAGCCTCGCTCGCGCTCGCGAAGGGCTGGAACCTCGTTCGCGACCTCGAGGACGGCGAGCGCTGGAACGGTTTCAACGTCCTTCACATGGCGGCGTCGCGCATGGGCGGGCTGATGCTCGGCTTCGCGCAGAAAGGCGGCATCGCGGACATCGTCGCGGCAAGACCGAAGCTGATCTTCGCGCTCGGCGCCGACGAAGTCGATTTCGCGAAGTTCGCGGATTCGACCATCGTCTACGTCGGCCATCACGGCGACAAGGGCGCGCATGCGGCGGACATCGTCCTTCCCGCAGCCGCGTTCAGCGAGAAGCCCGGGACTTACGTCAATACCGAGGGCAGGGTGCAATTCGCCGACAAGGCCGTCTTCGCTCCCGGAGAGGCGCGAGAGGACTGGAAGATCATGCGCGCGCTCGCCGATGCGCTGGACGTGACCGTGGGCTTCGACAGTTTCGAGGAGCTGCGCGCGGAGATGATCGCGCAAGTTCCGGCCCTTGGCATCGAAGGCCTTGCCGACTACGGGCATGACCTGCCGGCGGGCGGGGGCGCGGCTTCCGGCGAGATCGCTTACCCGATCGGGGACTTCTACATGACCAATCCCATCGCCCGCGCGAGCGCGACGATGCAGCGCTGCTCGGCCGAACTGGTTCACGGTGAGGATATGGCGGAGGCCGCCGAATGACCGACTTCTTCATGGGCCTGGGCATGTCCTACGAATGGGCATGGTTCGTGGCAACCGTCAGCGGCATCCTGCTGATCGCGTTTCCGCTGATGCTGGCAGTCGCGCTCATCATCTACGTCGACCGCAAGGTCTGGGCCGCGATCAACCTGCGGCGTGGCCCGAACGTGGTCGGTCCGTTCGGCATCCTGCAAAGCTTTGCCGACGGCCTGAAGGTATTCCTGCAGGAAACCATCATTCCGTCGGCAGCGAACAAGGGTATCTTCCTGCTCGCGCCCATCGTGACGTTCACTGTCGCGCTGGCGGCATGGGCTGTGGTGCCCTTCGGACCCGAGGCGGTGCTGGCCGACATCAACGTCGGCCTGCTCTATATTCTCGCGATCAGTTCGCTGTCGGTCTACGGCGTCGTCATGTCGGGCTGGGCTTCGAACTCGAAGTACCCGTTCTTCTCGGCAATGCGCGCATCGGCGCAGATGATCTCCTACGAGGTCTCGATCGGGTTCATCCTCGTGTGCGTCGTCCTGTGGGCCGGCACGTTCAACCTGAACGAGATCGTGCTGGCGCAGAAGGGTCATGGCCTCGGCTTCATAAACGGGTACTTCTTCAACATCCTGCTGTTCCCGATGTGGGTCGTGTTCTTCATCTCGAGCCTTGCAGAGACACAGCGCGTTCCCTTCGACCTGACCGAAGCGGAATCCGAACTCGTCGCCGGTTACCAGACCGAATATTCCTCGATGAGCTTCGCGCTGTTCTGGCTGGGCGAATACGCCAACATCCTTCTGATGTGCACGCTCAACGCCATCCTGTTCTTCGGCGGCTGGCTGCCTCCTGTCGACTGGGAGCCGCTCTATGCCGTGCCCGGGATCGTCTGGCTGCTGGTCAAGATATTCTTCTTCTTCTTCATGTTCAGCTGGGTCATGGCCACCGTGCCGCGCTATCGCTACGACCAGCTGATGCGGCTCGGCTGGAAGGTCTTCCTGCCGATGAGCCTGATCTTCATCTTCGTCATTTCCGGCTACCTGATGGCCACTGGACATTTCGCATGACCGTCGCCCAACTCGTCAAGAGCTTCACCTTGTGGGAGTTCGTGAAGGCCCATGCCCTCACGTTGAAGTACTTCTTCAAGCCCAAGGTGACGATCAACTACCCGTTCGAGAAGAACCCGCTCAGCCCGCGCTTTCGCGGCGAACATGCGCTGCGCCGCTATCCGAACGGCGAGGAACGCTGCATTGCCTGCAAGCTGTGCGAGGCCGTGTGCCCGGCGCAGGCAATTACCATCGAGTCGGAGCCGCGCAACGACGGTTCGCGCCGGACGACGCGTTACGACATCGACATGACCAAGTGCATCTACTGCGGCTTCTGCCAGGAAGCCTGCCCGGTCGATGCCATCGTCGAGGGGCCGAACTTCGAGTATTCCACGGAGACGCGCGAGGAACTGCTCTACGACAAGGCCAAACTGCTGGCGAACGGGGACAAGTGGGAGCGGGCCATCGCCGCGAACCTTGAAGCCGATGCGCCCTACCGCTAGGGGCGCGCGGGGCACATGATTCAGACCTTAGCCTTTTACCTCTTCGCGGTGCTGACGATCGGGTCCGGAGCGATCACGATCCTTGCTCGCAACCCGGTGCACTCGGTGCTCTGGCTGATCCTCGCGTTCTTCAACGCCGCCGGGCTCATGGTCCTCGTGGGCGCGGAATTCATCGCGATGCTTCTCGTCATCGTCTACGTCGGCGCGGTCGCCGTGCTCTTCCTGTTCGTCGTGATGATGCTCGACATCGATTTCGCCGAACTTCGCGCCGGTTTCGTCAAGAACTTCCCGCTCGGCATGCTCGTCGCGGTCGTCCTGCTGGCCGAGATCATCTTGGGCGTCGGAGCCTATCGCGCCGGTGCGCTCCAGCTCGGCACGCCCGATGGCACGGCCAGCGCAGCGGTCGGCCTTTCGAACATCGAGGCGCTCGGCGCTCTGCTCTACAGCCGTTACCTCTTCCTGTTCGAGGCGGCGGGCATCATCCTGCTCGTGGCGATGATCGGCGCGATCGTCCTGACGCTTCGCCATCGTCCGGGAGTGCGGGGGCAGAACGTCGCCCGCCAGGTCTACCGCCGCGCGGAGGACGCCACGATCAACACCCGTCCCGAAGTGGGCGCGGGCATCAAGCTGTAAGGGGACGGCCAGGTGATCGGTATCGAACATTACGTCGTCGTCAGCTCGATCCTGTTCGTGCTCGGCGTGCTCGGCATCTTCCTCAATCGCAAGAACGTGATCGTCATCCTCATGGCGATCGAGCTGATCCTGCTGGCGGTCAACATCAACCTCGTCGCTTTCAGCGCCTTCCTCGGCGACCTCACTGGCCAGGTATTCGCGATGTTCGTTTTGACCGTCGCTGCAGGGGAGGCGGCCATCGGGCTGGCGATCCTCGTCATATACTTCCGTAGCCGCGGCACGATCGCGGTCGACGACGTCAACCGGATGAAGGGCTGAAACCATGAGCCCGATCCTCGTCATTGTCTTCCTGCCCCTGCTCGCCGCGATCGTGGCGGGGCTTGGCAACCGTGCGCTCGGCAACACGATCGCCAAGGCGCTCACCACGGGCGCGCTGTTCATCGCCTGCGTGCTCTCGTGGCCGATATTCCTCGGCTTCCTTTCGGGCGGAGAGGCCTATGTCGTTCCGGTGCTGAAATGGGTGCAGTCGGGCTCGATGAGCTTTGACTGGGCATTGCGTGTCGATGCGCTCACCGCCGTCATGCTGGTGGTCATCACCACGGTTTCCGCGCTCGTGCACCTCTACTCGTGGGGCTACATGGACGAAGATCCGGACCAGCCCCGGTTCTTTGCCTACCTCTCGCTGTTCACCTTCGCGATGCTGATGCTGGTTACTGCGGACAACCTCGTCCAGATGTTCTTCGGATGGGAAGGTGTCGGCCTCGCTTCCTATCTGCTGATCGGCTTCTGGTTCAAGAAGCCGAGCGCCAACGCCGCCGCGATCAAGGCTTTCGTGGTCAATCGCGTAGGTGACCTCGGCTTCATGCTTGGAATTTTCGGCGTCTTTCTGGTCTTCGGAACGGTCTCGATCCCTGCAATCCTCGAAGCAGCTCCGGGCATGGCCGGATCGACCATCGGCTTTCTCGGTTATCGCCTAGATACTCTGACCGTCCTTTGCATCCTTCTGTTCATCGGCGCGATGGGCAAGTCGGCGCAGCTCGGGCTGCACACCTGGCTGCCGGACGCTATGGAAGGCCCGACGCCCGTTTCCGCGCTGATCCACGCCGCAACCATGGTCACCGCGGGCGTCTTCATGGTCTGCCGCCTCTCACCGCTGTTCGAAGCGAGCCCCGTCGCCCTCGGCTTCGTGACTTTTATCGGCGCTGCCACCTGCTTCTTCGCCGCGACGATCGGCACCACGCAGTGGGACATCAAGCGGGTCATCGCCTATTCGACCTGCTCGCAGCTGGGTTACATGTTTTTCGCCGCCGGTGTCGGAGCCTATGGCGCGGCGATGTTCCACCTGTTCACGCATGCCTTCTTCAAGGCGCTGCTCTTCCTCGGCGCAGGCTCGGTCATCCACGCGATGCACCATGAGCAGGACATGCGCTATTACGGTGCGCTGCGTAAGCAGATTCCACTGACGTTCTGGGCCATGATGGCGGGTACGCTTGCGATCACCGGTGTCGGCCTGGTGGGCATTTTCGGATTTGCCGGCTTCTATTCGAAGGACGCGATCATCGAGGTAGCGTTCGCGAGCGGTACCGAGCTTGGCGGTTTCGCTTTCACGATGGGTATCATCGCGGCCCTGCTGACGAGCTTCTATTCCTGGCGTCTGATGTTCCTTACCTTCTGGGGCAAGCCGCGCTGGGCAGGTTCTGAACATATCCGGCATGCCGTCCACCATGGTCACGACGAGCCGGAAAACCACAATCCGGCCAGTCAGGAAGATGCCGGCGATGATGTCGCCCACCACGTTCCGGCGCCTGAACACGAAGACGGCACTGCCGGGTATCACCCGCACGAATCTCCGCTGACGATGCTGGTGCCCCTTGGCGTGCTGAGCCTTGGGGCCGTGCTGGCTGGCTTCGTCTTCCACCATGCCTTTGTCGAGGCGGAGGAGGGCGCGCTGTTCTGGGGGGCAAGCATCTACTTCGACGAGCACCTGATGCATGCGATCCACGAAGTCCCGACCTGGGTGAAGTGGTCGCCGTTTGCAGTGATGGTGCTTGGCTTCGTGGCCGCCTGGTACGCCTATATCCGCAACACGAGCCTGCCCGGCCAGTTCGTCGAGCAGTTCGGAGCGCTTCACCAGTTCCTGCTCAACAAGTGGTACTTCGACGAACTTTACCACTATGCGTTCGTCGTTCCTGCAGGCTGGCTTGGACGGGTCTTCTGGAAAGCCGGCGACGTCGGGACGATCGATCGCTTCGGCCCCAATGGCGCGGCGTGGGTCGTCTCCAGGGGTTCGGTGCTGGCGCAGAAGGTGCAGTCGGGCTTCCTCTATTCCTATGCGCTCGTGATGCTGCTCGGCCTCGTGGCCGCGGTTACCTGGGTGCTGGCGGGCTGATACGATGAACAGTTTTCCCATCCTCACCCTGATGCTGCTCGTGCCGCTCGCCGCGGCAGTTGCCTGTCTCTACCTCGATGCCCGGGCCGCACGGGTCACCGCGCTCGTCGCGACGCTCGTCGACCTGGCGCTTGGCATCGTGCTGTGGGCCAGCTTCGACATCGGCGGAGCGCAATGGCAGTTCACCGAGCGTTTCGAGCTGTTCGCGGGTTTTTCCTGGGCTCTGGGTATCGATGGCATCGCGCTGATGCTGATCATGCTCTCGGTCTTCCTGATGCCGGTGTGCATCGGGGCGAGCTGGTCGTCGGTCAAGTCGCGCGCCGGCGAGTACATGGCTGCGTTTCTGCTGATGGAGACGCTGATGATCGGCGTCTTCGCGGCGCAGGACCTGTTTCTGTTCTACATCTTCTTCGAGGCCGGCCTGATCCCGATGTACCTCATCATCGGCATCTGGGGTGGGGACAACCGCATTTACGCCAGCTACAAGTTCTTTCTCTACACGCTGCTCGGCTCGGTGCTGATGCTGATCGCCATGCTCTGGATGGTGAACGAGGCCGGCACGACCGACATCCCTACGTTGATGGCCTACGACTTCAGTCCCGAAGCGCAGACCTGGCTCTGGCTGGCATTCTTCGCAAGCTTTGCGGTCAAGATGCCGATGTGGCCGGTTCACACCTGGCTGCCCGACGCGCACGTTCAAGCGCCGACCGCGGGCTCGGTCATCCTGGCTGGCGTGCTTCTCAAGATGGGCGGCTACGGGTTCATCCGCTTTTCGCTGCCCATGTTCCCCGAAGCATCCGCGCAGTTCGCATGGCTTGTCTTCGTGCTTTCGATGGTGGCGGTGGTCTACACGTCGCTGGTCGCGCTCGTTCAGCACGACATGAAGAAGCTGAACGCCTATTCTTCGGTCGCGCACATGGCCATCGTCACGGTCGGCCTGTTCGCATTCAACGTGCAGGGCCTCGAAGGCTCGATGATCATGATGCTCAGCCACGGGCTGGTATCGGGCGCGCTGTTTCTTTGTGTTGGCGTGATCTATGACCGGCTGCACACCCGCGAGATCAGTCGGTACGGCGGCCTCTCAATCAACATGCCGCAGTATGCGATCTTCTTCCTGCTGTTCACCATGGCGTCGATCGGCCTGCCCGGAACGAGCGGCTTCATCGGCGAGTTCCTCAGCCTTGCGGGCATCTACCAGGTCTCGAGCCTCGTGGCGCTGGTCAGCGGTCTCGGCATCATTCTCGGCGCCGCTTACATGCTCTACCTCTACCGCCGCGTCGCTTATGGCGAACAGCGAAATGCCGATGCCGCCGCAATGCCCGATCTGAGCTGGCGCGAGTTTGCATTGCTGGCGCCTGTCGCCGCGGCGGTCCTGTGGATGGGAATCTATCCCGAAAGCTTTCTTGCGCCCATGCGGCAGGACATCGCAGCTCTCGAAGCGAGGATCGCGCGATCCGCACCCGAAGGCGACGCGCAGGTGACGCCCGGTAATCCGGAAATGGCCGCGTCAGCAGAAGGCGAAGCTGCTGGGCACGGGGGAGCTCACTGATGGACTTCAAAGACTCTCTGGGCCTCGTCGCCCCCGAATTGCTGCTGTCTGTTGCGGGTCTGATCTTGTTGCTCGTGGCGGCCTGGGTTGGCGACAAGGCGAGCAAGGCCATCAGCATCGCCGCAGTCGCGGTGCTTGTCGGCGCGTCCTTCCTCGTCGGGCCAGCGCTGGCGAACGGCGCGGTAGGGCCCGATACGGTTGCCTTCATGGGGCAGTTCCGCGCGGATGCGTTTGCCGCTTTCGCGAAGATTTTGATCTACCTCTCTGCAGGCGCCTGCCTGATGATCGCGCCGTCGTTCTTCGACCGGTACGGTGCGATGCGCGCCGAGTATCCGATCCTCGTGCTCTTTGCCGCGTTGGGAATGGGCATCATGGTTTCGGCCAGCGACCTCCTGACGCTTTACATCGGGCTCGAACTCAACTCGCTCGCAGCGTATGTTCTGGCATCTTTCCTCCGCACAGATGCCCGGTCGGCCGAAGCCGGCCTCAAGTATTTCGTGCTCGGCGCGCTGGCGAGCGGCATCCTCTTGTTCGGAATGAGCCTGACTTACGGCTTTACGGGGACGACCTCGTTCGAAGGCATCCGCGTTGCACTTGCAGGCGACATGTCCACAGGCGCGCTGTTCGGTGTCGTGTTTGTCCTGGCGGGCCTGGCCTTCAAGATCAGCGCCGTGCCCTTCCACATGTGGACGCCGGACGTCTACGAAGGTGCGCCCACGCCCGTCACGACCTTTTTCTCGACCGCTCCCAAGGTCGCCGCGCTGGCGCTCACCATGCGCGTCGCGCTCGACGCCTTCGGGCCGCAGGCAGATGCCTGGCAGCAGATCGTGATCTTCGCGGCCCTTGCTTCGATCGTCGTTGGTGCGCTCGGTGCGATCGGGCAGGCGAACATCAAGCGGCTTCTTGCCTATTCGTCGATCAACAACGTCGGCTTCATGCTGATCGGCCTTGCCGCGGCGACGCCGGAGGGCGCATCCGCAATGCTCGTCTACCTTGCGATATACGTGGCAATGTCGCTGGGCGGCTTCGTCGCGGTCCTCATGCTGAAGGGCGAGGATGGCGAACCGGTCGAGGCCATCGCCGACATCTCAGGCCTGTCCGCGACGCGGCCCGGCCTCGCGGCTGCGCTGGCGATCATCATGTTCAGCCTCGCCGGCATCCCGCCGCTGTTCGGCTTCTGGGGCAAGTTCGTGGTCTTCCAGGCGGCGGTCCAGGCAGACATGATCGCGCTGGCGGCTATCGGCATCGCGGCCTCGGTGATCGGCGCGTACTACTACCTAAAGGTCGTCAAGATCATGTACTTCGACGAGCCGGCTGGAGTCGTTACCGGGAAGAGCGACTGGGCGCATCAGGCGATTCTCGTTATCACGACGGTGTTCGTCTCGCCGCTTGGCTTCCTGCTCACGCCCTGGCTCGGCGCGCACGCCGATGCCGCGGCAACGGCCCTGTTTCTCGCCGTGTGACCGGCACTCGCGGGAACGTGGCGCGCGTACAATCCGTCGAAAGCACCGGATCAACGAATGCCGATCTGGCCCGACGTCTTCGTGCGGGTGAAACGCCCGGCGAAGGGGCCTGGCTCGTCGCGGACCGGCAGGCGGATGGGCGGGGACGGCTCGGCCGTCCGTGGTTTGACGGTGCCGGGAATTTCATGGGCTCGACGGTCGTGCATCTGCGCCGGACCGATCCGGAACCGGCCATGCTCGCCCTGGTCGCAGGTCTCGCCGTACGGGACGCGATTTGCCAGTCAATGTCGCTATCGACCGAGCCGGTGCTCAAGTGGCCGAACGACCTCCTAATCGGAATTGCCAAGCTCGGCGGAATACTGCTGGAGCGGAGTTCCGATTCCGTCGTCGTCGGAGTTGGCGTCAACCTCAAGGTAGCGCCCGTGATCGACGGGCGCGAAACGATTGCGCTCTCCGCGCTGGGTACAGCGCCGGAACGAGATGCTTTTGCGCAGGTTCTCTCTGCGACGTTCGATGCGGAGCTTGCCAGATGGCGCGATGCCGGAACCGCACAGGTCATACGCAGGTGGAGTGCGGCCGCTCACCCGCCGGGAACGAAACTGGTGGTGACCGGGGCCGACGGCAAGGGTCTGGAAGGGACATTCGTCGGACTCGACGATGCCGGTGCCATGCAACTGCGACTTGGAGATGGTAGGGTCGAGACGATACTGAGCGGCGAAGTCCTCCTCGCCGACACGAAAGGATAGGATTGGCGATGTTGCTAGCCATCGATGCCGGAAACACGAATGTCGTGTTCGCAGTGCTCGAAGGGTCGGAAATCCGTGCTCGCTGGCGCATTGCCACAGAGGCACGCCGAACGGCCGACGAATACGCGGTGTGGCTGCTTCGCCTGCTAGAGATAGAAGGTATCCCGCGCGAGGCGATCACCAACATCATCGTTTCGACCGTGGTTCCGCGCGCGCTGCACAACCTGCAGGTTCTCGCCAATCGCTATTTCGATGTCGATGCGATGGTCGCGGGGCAGGGCAACGTCGCCTACGCCATTGATATCGACGTAGACGAGCCGGGCTCTCTTGGCGCCGACCGCGCGGTCAACGCCGTCGCCGCTCACGCCAAGTATCCGGGCGATCTCATCGTGATCGACTTCGGCACTGCCACGACATTCGACGCGATCGATTTCAACGGAGCCTACAAGGGCGGTATCATCGCGCCAGGCATCAACCTCTCGCTCGATGCCCTTGTCGGTCACACCGCGATGTTGCCGCGCATCGCCATCGAGGTTCCGAAGAGCAACAGCATCGTCGGTCGCAACACCGAGGACCAGATGCTGATCGGCGTCTTCTGGGGCTACGTTGCAATGATCGAAGGCCTCGTTTCAAGAATGCGGAGCGAAATCGGAAGGCCGGCGAAAGTGGTCGCAACGGGTGGTCTCGCGATCCTGTTCGACGAAGCGACCGACCTTTTCGACGCGGTCGATGCCGACCTCACGATCGAAGGGCTTGGCATCCTGGCGAGCCGGGCGGGCGCAACGTGAAGCCCGGCAAGGAACTCATATTCTGCGCGCTCGGCGGATCGGGCGAGATCGGCATGAACGTCAACCTCTACGGCTGCGACGGCAAGTGGCTGATGGTCGATCTGGGGATGACCTTCGGCGGCACGGAATATCCGGGTATCGACCTTGTCTTTGCCGACCCCGAGTTCATCGAGGAGCGCCGCGAGGACCTGCTCGGCATCGTCCTCACCCACGCGCACGAAGACCACATCGGCGCCGTGCCCTATTTTGCGGAAGAGCTTGGCGCGCCGCTCTACGCCACACCTTTCACCGCGCGTCTCGTTCGCGCCAAGCTCGAGGAGGCGGGTATCGCCGACCGGGTCGAACTCATCGTGGTCGACGACCTCGAAGACTTCGCCATCGGTCCGTTCGGTATCCGGTACGTCCCGCTCGCTCACTCGATTGCCGAGGGAAATGCGCTTCTCATTGAAACGCCCTACGGGCGTGTGTTCCACACCGGCGACTGGAAGATCGACGAGGAACCTCAGATCGGCACTCCGACCACAAAGGCCGAACTCTCGCGAATCGGCGACGAGGGCGTCCTCGCACTGGTGTGCGATTCGACCAATGCCTTCAATCCGGAGTCGTCCGGTTCGGAAGGCGAAGTGCTGCGCGGATTGCTGGACGAGGTCGCGCTCCACAAGGGATGCCGCGTTCTCGTCACCACCTTCGCCTCGAACGTTGCGCGGCTGCAGACGCTCGGCGCGGTCGCAAGATCGACGGGCCGCAGCCTCTGCGTGGCCGGGCGCTCGCTCGACCGCATTATCGAGACCGGCAAGGCAAGCGGTTACCTACGCGATCTTCCCGACATCGTAGACTTCGACACCGCGATGAGCCTGCCGCGCGGAGAAGTCCTCATTCTTGCGACCGGAGGGCAGGGCGAGCCCCGCGCGGCCCTGTCTCGAATTACCGAGGGAAACCACCCGATCGCCCTGGAAGCGGGAGACGTCGTTCTCTTTTCTAGCAGGCAGATTCCCGGGAACGAGATCCCGATAGGCCGTATCCAGAACCGGCTGGCCGAGCGCGGGATCGAGATCGTCACCGACCGGCAAAGCATGATCCATGTCTCCGGGCATCCCGGCAGGCCCGAACTGCAGGCGCTGTATCAGTGGCTCCGTCCCGATATCCTGGTTCCGGTCCACGGCGAGATGCGACACATGCGCGAGCAGGCGAGGATCGGTCGCCAGTCGGGTATTCCCAAGGCCGTGATCCAGCAGAACGGTGACCTGGTCAGGCTTGCGCCGGGAAAGCCCGGCAAGTTCGGGGAGGTTCGCGCCGGCCGTCTCGTCCTCGACGGCGATATCATCGCCCCTGCCGATGGCGAGGCCGTCGTGATGCGCAGGAGGTTGGCCTACAACGGCGTGGTGATGGTTGGCATCGGCCGGGGAGAGGTCGTCGAGATCGCTGCGATGGGCTTGCCGCTTGACGAGGACTTCCAAGAGTTCGCCGAAGAAGCGCGAAACGATGTGGCTCACGCGCTCGGCAAGTTGAAGGGCAAGGATGCACGCGATGCCGCGGCGCGCATCGAAGCGGCGCGACTGGCGGCCCGCCGGGCGGCTCAACGCTGGTCGGGGAAGAAGCCCCAGGTACAGGTCATGTTGCTGGACGGCACCGCGTGAACTGGACCTCTATCATCGCGATCTACAGTCTGTTCTGGGTGCTCAGCGCCTTCCTCGTCCTGCCGTTCGGCATTCGCACTGCTGACGAAGACGGTGCTGAAAAGGTGCGGGGACAGGCCGACAGCGCGCCGACGAACTTCCGTCCGCGACGGATCGCCATACGCGCGACGATCCTCGCGGCGGTTCTGTTCGGGCTCTATTACGCGAACTACGTCAATGGTTGGCTGATGCCCGAGGACGTCAACTTGTTCGGTCAGCCGCCGGGTTACGAGGACCCCGCCGACTAACCGGATCAATTCCGCAATCTCTCGATCGCCTGCGCAAGTGCGACGTAGAGCTTTCCCATGTCCGACGAAAGCAAGGTGACGCCCAGCGCGTGGCCGTCCCTCGTCGACAGGACCTGACGCAATATAGCTTCGAAGTCGTGAATGTAGCGGCTGACATGCTCGCGGAATTCATCGTCGCGCTCGTAAATCTGCACGATGGCCTTCGTTTCGCTCGGCTCGAGGAGGGCAACGGCACGCCGGGTGAAAATGCCGCGATCCCCTCTCAGGTAAGCCGACCAGGCCATATCGGAGACGTCGGTGGACAGGGCTTTGGCAATGTCGATGGCATTCGAATTGAGCGATTCGGTGATGAGTGCAACGCGCCGTGTGAAATCGTTGTCGACCTGCTCCTCCGCGCGCTCCCGCGCATGCGCCACCCGGCGCTCGAGGTTGCCGACGAGTTCATCCACTTTGGCGAGCTGGTCGCGAAGCTGGATCGCCGCTTCGCGACTGACACCGGACGCATGGGAGGCAGCCTGTTCGAGTTGCCCCGTCGCTTCCGCCGCCTTGGTCCGGACAACCCTCTCCAGCGCTTCGCCGCTTTCCTCCCCGAGCCGGGCTGCGAGTTCGGAAATCCTTGCAGGTCCTTCTTCGCCGATGGCGGAGACAGCATCGCGGGCCGAGCTGGCAAGCCGCTCGATCGCTTGGGCCAGTTCGCCGTCCGCCCGTTCGGCGAGACGCACATAGATCGCTTCGATTTCCGAGACGCGCTCGCGCAGCGCTGCGAGGCGCGCCTGTTGCTCATCATCCTGCGAGCCGAGCAGGGCCTGCATTCTGTCCAGCTCGCCTGCAATCTTACCGAGATTGTTATCCGCAGTGCCGAGTGCACTCGACAGGGCATCGCCGCCAGCTTGCGCCGCCTGCACCGTCTCGCGTATCCTGGTGACGCGGTCCTCCATCGACGCGAGCGTGTCCTCGCTCTCGGACAGGACGGCCGGGATACGAGTGTTTGCGTGTTCCGCGCTCGCCTCGATCAGTTCCAGAAGCCGGACACTGGCCTCGTTCAGGCCGCCGACCTGAGCTTCGGTACCGTTCAGTGCATCGCGCGCGGCAGCAAGGTTCTGCGACAATGTGTCGACGCTTGCCGCCATTCGCGTCTCGATATGACCGCCCTGCGTAGCGATTTCGGCCATTCGCGCTTCGTATGCTTCGAGCTGAGCCGCCATTGCCTCGGCATGGGCCGTAAGGGCCGTGACATGCCGCTCCTGGGCAGTGCGACGTTCGGCCAACTCTTCATCGATGGCCGCAAGCTTGGCCTCGAGGCGCAAGGCGGCTTCGGCATCGTCGGTCTCGAGCCTTTCGAACCGGGTGCCGAGTTCGTCGCCAAAGCGCTGGCTTCGGGCCGCGACGCCCTCGTCGAAAATGCGCAGGCGATCGTCGAGACGCGACAGCATCTCCCGGCCGGCCGCTTCCGCTTCAGAACGGCGCGTTTCGATATCTCCGACAAAGCTGAGGCTTGCTTCGGCCAGCCTGTCGCGCAGGCCCTCGATCCGTTCGGCAATGGCATCCACGCTTTGGCCGTGCCCTTCCTCGATCTCGACGCGGATTTCCTCGATCTGGTCACGGAAAAACCGGTTTCGTTCCTCGATCCGGGCTCCGGCGCGTTCGGACTGATCGATGAGTGCCGCGAACCTCTCCTTCGCATCTTCTATCGCGGCCGCGCTTCTCGCTTCGATCAGGCCCGCGGCCGAAGCGGCGCTTTCCTCGATGATCGCGATGGCATCGCGCCAGTTTTGAGCGGCTCGTTCCTCGCTTTCGCGGATCGAGCGGGCGATCGTGCCGCCCTCGTCGCGCAGGGTTGAAAGGCGGGCTCGGAGCGACTTCAGGCTCTCGCCTTCCTGATCGTCGAGCATGGCGCGTGTGGCATCGAGTTCTTCGGCCAGCGCAGTCGCACGTTCCCGGATTGCCGCAAGCGCTTCGGCCTCGTGCGCGTCGAGGCTGTTCCGAAAGTCTAGCCCGCGTTCTGCCAGCGATGCGAAGCGGGAGTCGGCCATATCGCCAATCTGGTCGCATTGCCTTGTGAACTCGCCGACCACATCTCCGAAAACGGTGCGCAGCTTTTCGACCTGCCGCTCGCTGGCCTCGCCGAACTCGTTGAGCCGGCGAAAGCCTTCGAGCATTTCCTCGAGCTGGCCGTGCGCCGTCCGACCGGCATTTCCGATATTGTTCGTTACGTCCTTCGCCGAGTTGGCGATGACAGGCAACTGGCCTCGCAACTTCTCCATGTTGTCGAGTGCGGCCTCGCTGACCGTGCCGATGGTTTCCACGCGGTCGCCATTGTCGCGGATGAGGCTTTGCAACCGGTCCGCGTTCGTGGACAGGCGTTCGACCGCCACACGGCCCAGCATCTCCAGGTCGCGCGATTGGGACGCGATGAATTCCCGGGCGAGGCTCAGTTCGCGGTTCACCGCGACGAGCCGCTCTTCGAGGCGCATCGATTCGTCGGAAAGCACTCGTGCGGCGTCGCCGAAGCGCGTTGCCTCCCGACGACTGTTACGCATCGCAATAAGCCAGACGACCCCGATCAACAGAACCGGAACCGCCCACTCGGAAATCACGGAAGCCCAGTCCCCCGGTACCATCGAAGCAATATCGGCGGAGCGAGCCCAGAAATAGAAAGCGGTCCATGCGAGAGCCAGCCCGACAGCGATCGACGGGAATAGCCAGTCAGGCCGCCCGACCTCCTCTGCGCTCTCTCCATCGTCATCGAAGCTGACGTAACTCTCCTGCAATGCATCGTCAGGGTCGGGTTGGCTTTCCGCCTCCGCAACCTCTTCAGTGAGCAGGAATTCGTCGCGCCCGGCTTCTTCGCCACCCGCACCGAAAGCGATGATCCGTGATCCCCCAACCATTTGCCAACAATACCATGACCGCAAACGCAATAAACCCCGATTTAACCAGTTGCCGCGTAAGCGGGTCACATGGCCTACGAATCCGGCGACCTCGATGCGACCCTGGCGGCGGCAGCCGGCGACGATGCCGTGCTCGTCGCCGAATTGCGCGCGGCGTTTCTCGAAAGCGCCGGCAGGCAAGTCGACCTGCTCGAGAGGTCGCGATGCGATGGCAACTGGCAGGTCGCAGCCATGCGGCTCAAGGGGCTGGCCAGCAGCTTTCATGCCGAGCCGCTCATCACTCTTGCCGACGAGGCGGTCGAGGCTGCTCCGGGCGAACCGACTGTCCTGCGCAAACTGAACGAGTATCTGGCCCGCTTCTCCTGAGACAGGCTCGCTTGGCGAGCGCGGCGATTGAACCTATCATGGCGCTCCGATTGCAAGAGGAGCCCGCTTGCGCATCGCGCTTTTGACCATGATCGAGCCTGCCGGTGCAGGTGACGGCGAACGGCGCGCCTTCCTGCGCATCGGTGGCCAGACGATCGCGCGGCATCAGGTAGCGCTTGCCCTGAAACTGGAATGCCAGCGCATCATCTGCGTGGGCGCCGGGATCGGTGGCAGGACCACCGAGCTTCAGAAGATGGCGGAAGGATCCGGAGCGCGCTTGGAGGTCGTCGCGAATGTTCAGGAAGCAGCGGCGGGCATTTCCGACAACGACGAGATGATCGCGCTCGCAGACGGCCTGTTTGTCGGACCGGGCGTTCCCACTTCGCTCCGGGAACAAGGCTTCGCGGTGTATGTCCTGCACGCCGATGCCGCGAGCAAAGGTTTCGAACGTCTCGATCTGGAGGCCGCAGCGGCAGGGATCGTGCACGTTCCGGGCAGGCTTGCCACGCGATTGCGAGAGCTACCGGCCGACTACGATGCCGTCTCCGGTCTGACCCGGATCGCGTTGCAGAGCGGTATCGCCAGGCGGAAGCTCGCTGTGGAGGACCAGATCGGCACAATCTGGAAGCTGGTGAGTTCGGAAACCGAAGCGCAAGCTCTCGAACCCGAATGGCTGCGCCTCCAGCTTGGCAATTCAAGTGGCGGCGAACCTAGTCGCTGGTTGGCGCGCAATGCGGTGATGGCCTTCGGCCCTTCGCTGCTGCATGCTGGCTCGGGAAGCAGGATATCGCTCGCTGCATTCGTGGCGGCGCTGTTGATCGGTGCGTTCTCTATCTGGTTCGGGCTGGTCTGGCTTGCCCTGATCGTCGCCGCTTTTGCATGGATTCTCCATCATGCGGCATTCATGCTCGTCGGTGCGGAGGAAGCAACGCATCCGGGACGCAACTGGACCCCGATCGCCAGCCTGATGGCCGGTTGCCTCGTGGACCTCGAAATACTCTTCATCGTCATCACCGCATCGGGAATGACCGAGTGGCCGGGGCTGTTCGGACCGGCCTTCCCGCCAATCGCACTCCTGCTCCTGATGCGGATCGTACCCAAGATCATCGGTCATGGCGGACGAGGCTGGATGGAGGACAGGGCAGTGCTGTGCCTTGTCCTCGTTGCAGCGCACGCATTCGGCATCGTTTTGCCGTGCGTTGAAATCCTCTCCGTACTGTTTCTGATCGCCGCGCTGGCATCAATCGGGGCAAGGCCGCGGCTAACGACAGCTTAACCATGGCGCGTTATGGCGATGGCATGATCGACGCAGTTGTCACCAGAAACGATGCGGATTCGCTCGAGGCCGTGATCCGGCACGACCTCGCACGGGGCGACGCGATGGCCGGCACGGTGGTGCCGATCCTGCGTCACCTGCTGGCCAACGACGACAGTTCTCTTTTCGGCGACGAGATCATCGCGCGCGTACGCGGGATGACGACCGACGTGGCAAGCCAGTTGCTCGACAACCTCAAGTCCGAGGGCGAAGGGGTGGAACGGTTCGAGCACGATCCCGCAGAACTCGCGTCGCTCGGTGATACGATTATCGCGAATTCGGCGTTCCTGACGCACGTCCACGGTCTTGCGCTCGAATGGCAGCTCACCGAGCGGTTGCAGGCACGGATCGGACTCGATCCCGTCCTGCCTCCGCTCTTGCAAGCCCTAATCGCGGCCCGCGACGAAAGTATCGCCACGATCGCGATGAACTTCCTGACGGCGCAGGCCCGTTTCTGTCAGGCGCAGCGGCGAATGCGGTTGCCGTTGTCCGAGTTGCCAGGCGATCTGCTTCATGCAGCAATCGTGGCGATGCGCACCATCGCCGAGGCATCCTCCGATAGCGAGGCCAAAGCGCGAGCGGCCGAGCAACGCATACGTGGCAGTTTCGATGAAAGCCGGACCCGCCTCGGTCTCGTATCGCGGCTCGTATCCGGCATGGGAGGCGGAGCGATCGCGGCGCTTTCGGCAAGCCACGCAGGGGTCGCGACCTTCCTGACCGCACTTGCCATGGGCGCTGGCCAGGACCGCGATGCAGTAGCTCTGTCGACCAACGAATCCCAGTGTATCCGGCTCGCACTTTCGCTCCGCTGCGCCGGCGTGAAGCCTGCGGCGATCGAAGAGCAGTTCGTACTGCTTCATCCCGAGGCCACGCTTCCCGAAGGCTTCGGCTCGCTCGGTCCCGACCGGGCGGCGGCGATCCTGTCTTTCGGCAACTACTACCCGGGAGAGTAGGAATGGCCTCCGACGGGTCAGGGTCGGCCCGAGCCCGAAGCGATGCCGACGACCGGCTCATCAGCGCCGACAAGCCGATTGCCGTCTTGCAGGCGCGCTGCGGTGGAGAAGTCGGTGGCACCATCGCGGTCCCGGCGCTGCTCGAGACGGTGCGCAAGGCACGGCGGTACGGCCTGAAACTCGCGCGGACGATCACCGCCAACGACGGCGAAAAGGCGATATCGGCATGGGCCGAGGTCGAACCACGGGGCGGCGAGGAAGAAGGCTGCGAGATCGTCCTACACAACTGGCAGGCGGTCGCGCTGCCGCGCGAGGACGAACGCGAGACCTATCGACGGCGCATCCAGGTAGACCGCGACCTGGCGGACCTATCGGCAAGGCTCGATCCCGATCAGCTTGTTCTGGCCGTCGAGAGCCAGAGCCCGGACCTCCAGCCCCTCACCGAAGCGATGCTGGCAGGATCGGGCAGGCCATGGACCGACTTCGTGACGATCCAAGGCAGTACGCACCGACAGCCACTGCATTGGCGGCTCCTCGACGGGGCGGACTGTTCCGTTGCGGGTTCGACCCGACCGTGGCGCGCGACGCTGGTGCCTATCGAGGCGCATGACGGAGCGCTTTCCGGCTTTGAGCTTCTGCTGAACTCTCCCGAACCCGCACCCGAGCATCCGAAACGTCGTGCGGGCGATCTCGCCGTGCAAGAGCCTGAACGCCCGAACGGAATGCGACTGATCGGTAGCGACCTGGCGCCGGTGCTGCGTCAGCCCATCGCAAGGATCGTCGCTAATGCGGAGACGATCAGGACACGACTGGCCGGTCCGCTGGACGATGCATACGCCGAGTACGCGGCGGACATTGCCGCGGCCGGGCAGCACCTCCTTGGACTTCTGGAGGACTTCTCGGATCTCGAGATCATCGAGTCCGCCGATTTCCGGACGGCACCCGACCGGATCGATCTCGCGGAAGTAGCTCGCCAGGCCGCCGGGATCCTCGGAGTACGGGCGAAGGAGCGCGAAATTGCGCTCATCGCACCGGGTCTGGAGGACAGTGTTCCGGCCATCGCCGAATTCCGGCGCGTGCTTCAGGTTCTGCTGAATGTCGTGAGTAACGCCATAAGGTATGGCCCGCCCGAATCCGCTGTCAGGATCAGTCTGGAAAATCGTGGCGAGCGCGTTGCCGCCATTGTCGCCGACGAGGGCAGGGGGCTCGACGAAGAAGAACGCGAGAGGGTCTTCGAGAAATTCGAGCGGCTCGGTCGTAGCGGGGACGGCGGTTCCGGCCTCGGTCTCTACATCTCGCGTCGCCTGGCCCGAGCAATGGGCGGCGATCTAAAGGTGGAGAGCGAGGCCGGCGAGGGGGCGCGTTTCGTGCTGACCTTGCCTGCCGACCCCGACTGACTTAGCGCCGTCGACCGGCCCAGATCAGCACAAGCCCGACACCGGCGAGCACCGCGCCATTTATCGCCCAGCGACGGTCTGCCAGCATGAAGCTGGATTCGGGCCACATCACCAGACCCAGACCCTGTCCGATCCACAACAACCCCATTCCCAGCGCGAGAGCGCCGGCAACGAGGAGGACGCCGCGAAGCGCCTTCACTGTGTTCAGCGCTTCTCGATCGGCACGTAATCGCGCTGCGTCGGACCCGTGTAGAGCTGGCGCGGACGTCCGATCTTCTGGCCGGGATCGGAAATCATCTCGTTCCACTGCGCCACCCAGCCCACGGTCCGGGCGAGTGCGAAGAGCGCCGTGAACATGGTGGTCGGGAAACCAATGGCCGAAAGAATGACGCCGGAATAGAAGTCGACGTTCGGGAAAAGCTTCTTCTCGATGAAATACTCGTCGTTGAGAGCGAGTTCCTCGAGGCGCAGGGCGACCTCGAAAACGGGATCGGAGACCTTCAGCGCATCGAACACCTCGCGCACGGTCTTCTGCATGACCGTCGCGCGCGGATCGTAGTTTTTGTAGACGCGATGCCCGAAGCCCATCAGGCGGAACGGATCGTTCTTGTTCTTGGCGCGCTCAAGATAATGCGGGATCTTGTCCGGCGTACCGATTTCGCGAAGCATGTTGAGGGCGGCCTCGTTCGCACCGCCATGCGCGGGCCCCCAGAGGCAGGCAATGCCCGCCGCGATGCACGCGAAGGGATTGGCGCCGGACGAACCTGCAAGCCTTACGGTCGAGGTCGAAGCGTTCTGTTCGTGGTCGGCGTGCAGGATGAAAATCCGGTCCATCGCACGTTCGACGGCGGGGTGCAGGTCGTACTCCTCGGCCGGTACGCCGAAGGTCATCCGCATGAAATTCCCGGTGTAGCTGAGCGAATTGTCCGGGTAGAGGAAAGGCTGGCCGATCGCGTACTTGTAAGCCATCGCCGCGATCGTCGGCATCTTGGCAAGCAGCCGGTGCGAGCTGATCTTACGATGCTCGGGATCCGAAATGTCGGTGCTGTCGTGATAGAAGGCCGAAAGCGCCCCCACAACGCCGCACATGATCGCCATCGGGTGGGCATCGCGCCGGAAGCCCTGGTAGAAGTTGCGCAGCTGGTCGTGCAGCATCGTATGGCGGCTGATCGTCCAGGTGAACTCCTCGTACTCCTTCCGGGTCGGCAGTTCGCCGTTGAGGAGCAGGTAGCTGACTTCCATGAAACTGGAATTTTCGGCGAGCTGCCCGATCGGATAGCCACGGTGAAGGAGAACGCCCTCGTCGCCGTCGATATAGGTCAGCGCGCTTTCGCAGCTCGCCGTCGAAGTGAAGCCGGGATCGAACGTGAACATCCCGGTTTGCCCGTAAAGCTTGCGGATATCGACCACGTCTGGGCCGACGCTCCCCTTGAGGACAGGGTAGCCGTAATCGTTGCCTCCGACTGAGAGCTTCGCTTCATCACCCACGTGTTCTATCTCCTAAACCTACGACCCTGCCGGAGCCTTAGCCTGCGCCTTTATCCGCGCCAGACTTTCGTCTCGGCCAAGCAGGACCAATACATCGAAAATTCCCGGCGAGGTTGTCTGCCCCGTCAGGGCTGCGCGCAAGGGTTGCGCCAGCTTGCCGAGGCCCAATTCGAGCTCGCCGGCCATTTGCTTCAGACTGACTTCCAGCATCTCGGTTGTCCAGTCCGTTTCCGCCGCCAGACGGTCATGGATTTCGCCAAGCCGGTCGCGCGCCTCGTCGGTCAGCAACTTCTCCGCCTTCTCGTCGATTTCGAGCGGGCGCTGGGCAAAAAGGAAAGCCGCGCCCGCAGCAAGATCGTTCAAATCCTTCGCGCGCACCTTGAGATGCGGCATCGCGGCCTCGAGCATGGCGAGATCGGGAGATCCCGCGATGCGCGCCGCGACGAGGCTCGCCAGACGGGCGTCGTCCCCCTCGCGCAGGTAATGGCCATTGAGGTTCTGCAACCTGGCGAGATCGAAGCGCGAAGGAGACTTGCCGACATGCGCCATGTCGAACCAGGCGACGGCCTGCTCGCGCGCGATGATCTCGTCGTCTCCATGCCCCCAACCGAGCCGGAGAAGATAGTTGAACAACGCTTCGGGAAGGATGCCGAGTTCGTCGCGGTATGTATCGACGCCAAGCGCGCCGTGCCTCTTCGACAGCTTCGCACCGTCGGCGCCATGGATGAGCGGTACATGTCCATACTCGGGCATCCGCCAACCCTCCTCGACATCCTGCATCGCGCGGATGATCGAAATCTGCCGGAAAGCGTTATTGAGATGGTCGTCGCCGCGAATGACATGGGTGATACCCATGTCCTGATCGTCGACGACCACCGCCAGCATGTACGTGGGGCTGCCGTCCGAGCGCAAGATCACGAAGTCGTCGAGTTCCGCATTCTGAACGCGAACCTCGCCCTGGACCATGTCATGGATCACGGTTTCGCCTTCGCGAGGCGACTTGAGCCGCACCACCGCGGGCGCGTCGGCAGGCGCGCTGGCGGGATCGGCATCGCGCCATTCGCTGTCTATCCGGAAAGTCCGGCGCTCTTCCTGGGCCTTCCTGCGCCGCTCGGCGAGTTCTTCGGCCGACAGATAGCATCGATAGGCATGGCCGGATTCAAGCAGCTTCCGCGCGATTTCGGCGTGACGGTCGGACCGGGAAAACTGGAAGACCGGGGCCTCGTCACCCTCGAGGCCGAGCCAGGAAAGACCATCGAAGATCGCCGCGATGGCCTCGTCGGTGGAGCGGGCGCGGTCGGTATCCTCGATGCGCAGCAGGTACTTCCCGCCGTGCCTGCGGGCGAAGAGCCAGTTGAACAGGGCGGTGCGCGCGCCACCGATATGCAGGAAGCCGGTAGGAGAGGGCGCAAAGCGAGTGACGACGGGGCCGGGGGCTGTTTCCGCTCCGCTGCCGCTTGCCATTCCCGCTTCCTTCCTTTCCTATGGAAGCATGGCCAGCGACGCCAAGCTTCCCGATTCCCTGCCAGACTACCCCGAAGCCGGTGAATCCGGCCTCGACGCTGCATTGCAACAGGGGCATTGGCGCACGTGGCGCGGCTTGTCGAGGGGGTTGGACCGAATAGAGCGATTTCTCGCCGCCTCGGGCTTCGATCGCGCGCCTTGGCTGGCGGTGGCGTTCGGTTCCGGGGTGTCCGCCTGGTTCTTCCTCGACAACAAGTGGCAATGGCTGGGGCTGCTTTGCTGTTGCATTGCGCTTGTCGCGGGAACTCTCGCGTCGATGCGGTCCGACGGCAGGTATCCTTACCTGCGGCAATCCCTGATCTGGCTGCCGATGCTCGTCGCGGCCGGAAGCATAGTCGTCTGGAGCAAGTCGGCGCTTGTCGGCGCCACGCCGATCGACCGTCCCGTGGTGGCACAGTTCGATGCCGTGATCCTCGAGCGGGAAGCACGACCTGCCGAACAGCGGGTCAGGCTGGTTCTTGCAGCACGCAACATCGGGGGCGAAGCGACCGCGAAGGTTCGCGTGAACCTCCCGCAAGAAGATGACCGGCCCGAACTGGCGGCCGGAGCCGTGATCAGCCTGAAGGCACGGTTGATGCCGCCTGCGCCGCCTATGCTGCCCGGAGGCTACAACTTCGCGCGCACTGCATGGTTCGAAGGGCTGGCAGCCACCGGCAGCGTGATCGGCCCGGTGACGATCAACGCTCCCTCGACAAGCGGCGGCTGGCTTGCCGGGATACAGGCAAGGCTTTCGGAGCATGTCAGGGAGCGACTGCCGGGTTCGAGCGGCGCGATCGCGGCTGCGCTTGCAAGCGGCGACAGGGGAGGCATCGCCGAGGACGACGCGCAGGCGATGCGCGACGCCGGCCTTGCACACCTGCTCTCCATCAGCGGTCTCCATGTCAGTGCAGTCATCGCAGCGGCGTATTTCCTTGCACTGAAGCTGCTTGCACTGTGGCCGGCGCTCGCCCTGCGCGTGCGCTTGCCGCTGGTGGCTGCGGGGGCCGGCGCGCTGGCGGGGATCGCCTATACCCTGCTCACCGGGGCGCAGGTGCCAACGGTGCGAAGCTGCCTGGGCGCGCTTCTCGTCCTCGTCGCGATCGCTATAGGGCGCGAGGCGCTATCGCTGCGTATCCTTGCCGTCGCGGCGTTCTTCGTCTTGCTAGCCTGGCCCGAATCTATTGTCGGCCCGAGTTTCCAGATGAGTTTCGCGGCAGTCATGACCATAATTGCACTGGGAAGCAGCGAGGCTTCCCGGCGTCTGCTCGCTCCACGCGAAGAAGGCATGCTTTCGCGGGGCATACGCTATGTCGTGGCCCTCTTCGCGACAGGCCTGGCGATCGAGATCGCGCTGATGCCGATCGGCCTCTATCATTTCCACAGGGCCGGAGCTTACGGCGCGTTCGCGAACGTCATCGCCATTCCCCTGACGACCATCGTATCCATGCCGCTGATCGCCATCGCGCTTTTTCTCGATGCGGCCGGTCTCGGTGCCCCGGCATGGTGGGCCGCCGGCAAGTCGATCGATTTCATGCTGCAAATGGCACACTGGGTCTCGTCGCGTCCCGGAGCGGTCACAGTGCTGCCTGCCATGGGGCGCGGCAGTTTTGCGCTGTTCGTTGCAGGAGGGCTGTGGCTCGCACTGTGGACCAGCAGGATGCGCCTCCTTGGACTGGTGCCGGCAGCTGCGGGAGCCTTGTCGCTGGTTCTACTTCAACCGCCCGATATTCTCGTTTCGGGTGACGGGCGCCATGTTGCCCTGCCGCAGGGTGATGGACGCGTCATAGTGCTGCGCGAAACGCAAAGCGATTACGTAAGAGACAACCTCACAGAGCTTTCGGGGAGCAACGGTAACCTCGTTCCGTTGCGAGAATGGGATCGAGCGCGCTGCAACCGTGACTTCTGTTTTGCCGAGATCGTACGGGACGGCACGTCATGGACACTGCTTCTCTCGCTGGGCAGGGACCGGGTGGCCGAGCGTGCTCTGGCCGCCGCTTGCGACCGAAGCGATATCGTAATCGCGGATCGCTGGTTGCCGCGTAGCTGCAGGCCGCGCTGGCTGAAAGCGGATCGCCGCATGCTCTCACGCACGGGAGGTATCGCAATCGACCTTTCAACGCGAAGCGTGGACAGCGTCGCGGCAAGGGAAGGTCACCATGGCTGGTGGCGCGGACGAGACGACTGAACTCGCCGATCATCGATTCATGATCCTGCCATGGCTCCGGGGGACGGAGGTCTGGCGCTAGTAGTGAAAAACCCGGCTCTACGCGATCAATGATACCGGCGAAGAATTCCCGCCAGACGACCCTGAACGACGACGTCTCCGGGACTGTAAACCTGAGGCTCGTAAGCTGCGTTCGCCGGGTCGAGGCGAACGCGCCCGTCCTCCCGCCGCAAGTACTTGAGTGTCGCCTCCTCGCCACGGACAAGAGCTACCACGATCTCCCCGTCACGCGCGGTATCCGTGCGTCGGACAAGAGCGTAATCCCCATCGAGAATTCCCGCCTCGATCATGGAATCACCCGATACCTCGAGCGCATAGTGCTCGCCCGATCCCAGCAGCGCCGAGGGCACCGAAAGCGTGGACTGCCCTTCGAGCGCCTCGATCGGAACACCGGCGGCAATGCGTCCGTGCAGCGGAATTTCGAGGACGTCGTTCGCCGGTTCGGGAACGGCCTTGGCAGCCAGAACCGGACGGTCGGGCCGATTACTGTTCGCCGGTTGGCCTGTCTGCGGTGTTCGCAGGACATCTTCCGGCTGTCTCAGAACCTCGAGCGCGCGAGCACGGTTCGGCAAGCGCCGGATGAACCCGCGCTCCTCAAGCGCCGATATGAGCCTGTGGACGCCCGATTTCGACTTGAGATCCAGCGCCTCCTTCATTTCCTCGAACGAAGGCGAAATCCCGGTTTCCTCAAGTTTCGTCTGGATGAATCTCAGAAGTTCGTGCTGCTTTCGCGTAAGCATCCCTGCCGACCTCCCTCTTCGGGTCGATGTGAACGAATGCGGAACAAGTAAGCAACGATTCGGAACACGTCAAGCATTTCCAGCACTTGCGAAAGGGTATATCGAAACAGTCGCTCCGGCCTCTGCTTCGTGAGAGCCGGCCGGCCGATCAATGAGAACGTTGCTTTCGGCAAGGGCGGCCAGCGCGCCGCTGTCCTGGACCTGCTGCACCCGGACTTGCGTCCCGTCCCACCGTCCCCTGAGGAATTCGCGGCGTTTGCCCGTTGCCGGGACAGGTGTCGCAAGCTGCGCCTTCACTGCGACGGGGAGAGGGCGTTCGGCACCGCTCGCCGCCCGGATCAGCGGCAGCAGGAAAAGATGCGCGGTGACAAATGCGGAAACCGGGTTCCCCGGCAATCCGAGAACGAACTGCTCCCGGTTTCCGGATTGCCGCCTCGCCACGAGGATCGGCTTTCCCGGCTTGATCGCCACTCTCCAGAAATCGAGCGTCGCCCCCCAATTCTCCAACGCGGGCCGGATCAGATCGTGATCACCAACGGACGCGCCACCGGTTGTCACCACGATGTCTGCTTCCTGCGCCTCAGCAAGAACATGGCTCAGTGCGGTCATGTCGTCCGGAACCGGTCCGAGGCGTGTGACCCGACATGGCAATCCGGCTATCATCGCCGCGAGCATGATGCCGTTGCTTGCCGGGATCTGATGCGAAGGGCACTCCAAACCGGTGGCAAGCTCGTCTCCGCTGTCGATCACGGCGACGCGAACCACGCGATGGACCGGAATGTGGCGATGGCCCGATGTCACCGCCAAGGCGATCTGCGCGGGACCGAGGAGTACGCCGCGCTTCAGCACGGTGTCGCCGGAGCGAAAATCCATCCCGTTCCGGCGGATGTGTTTACCGGGTGGCGACGGAAGCGCTCCAGCCAGGCTGATGAAATCGTCGCTGCGTGCGACATCCTCCTGCAGGATCACGCAGCCCGTGCCATCGGGCACGAGTGCGCCGGTGGCGATCCTGATCGCTTCGCCCTTGCGCACCCGCGATGAATATGGATGTCCTGCGGCGCTTTCGCCGACGAGTCTCCATGGGCCGTGAAGGTCGTAGGACGAGACCGCATAGCCGTCCATCGCCGACAGGTCCGCGGCCGGTTGCGTACGGCGCGCCAGCAGTGGTTCGGCAAGGTATCGACCCATCGCACCCTCGGGGTCGACGTTTTCAATCGAGACAGGGGCTGCGGCAGCCAGCAGGCGCGCCTGCGCTTCCTCGAGCGGTATCGGCCCTGCGGTCAACGGGAAGACCGCCAGGTCCCGGATTTGCCCCCGAACTTTTGGAGTAGCCGGACTTCTTCGACGACCATGCCCTTGTCTAGCGCCTTGGCCATGTCATAGATTGTGAGGAGTGCGACGCACGTCCCTGTCATTGCTTCCATTTCCACGCCGGTCTTGCCGGTAAGGGTGGCCGTGCAGCGGGCTTCGACAAAGCTTTCCCCAAAGGTGAAATCGATTTCAACAGCCTCGATCGCGAGCGGGTGGCAGAGGGGTATGAGTTCAGCGGTCTTTTTTGCCGCCATGATACCGGCCAGTCTTGCGGTCCCGAGTACGTCACCTTTCGGTGCGTTACCTTCGCGAATTGCGGTCATCGCTTGCGGGGACATGCGAATGCGCCCCCCGGCAATCGCGCTACGCCGCATTTCAGGCTTGTTTCCGACATCGACCATGTGGGCGTTGCCTTCATCATCCAGATGAGTGAGTTCAGCCATAAAGGAGTTTTCTGGTTGCGGACTCCACGTCGGACTGGCGCATCAGGCTCTCACCCACGAGGAAGCAACTGATGCCCGCAGGTTCGAGGCGACGCAGATCGTCATGAGCGACAATTCCGCTCTCGCTGACAATCAGCGCATCGTTTGGAGCCAGGGCGGCAAGTCTCTCGGAAACCGCGAGATCGGTCACGAAGCGTTTCAAGTCGCGATTGTTGATGCCGATGAGCCGCGACTTCAGGCGGCTCGCACGGTCCATCTCTGCTTCATCGTGCACCTCGACCAGCACGTCCATTCCGCGCTCCAGCGCTGCGCTCTCGATTTCGATCATGGCGACATCATCGAGGGCGGCGACGATTATCAGGATGGCATCCGCCCCGATGCTGCGCGCCTCGGCCACTTGCCAGGGATCGACCATGAAATCCTTGCGCAAAACGGGAAGTGAGCAGGCTTCGCGAGCCTCGACGAGGAAATCCTCGTGACCCTGGAAGTAAGGAGCGTCGGTGAGAACAGAAAGACAAGCGGCCCCGCCGGCTGCGTAGCTTGCGGCGTGCCTGGCGGGGTGGAAGTCCTCCCGGATCAATCCTTTCGAGGGAGACGCCTTCTTTATTTCCGCGATGAGGCCGAAACCGTGTGCAGCCTTGCGTACCAGCGCAGCTTTGAAGCCGCGAGGCGCGCTCTGCCGTGCAGCGTCCCGATCGAGGGCGTCGAGCCCGCGGGAGGCCTTGCGCTGAGCGACTTCGCGGCGCTTGGTTGCGCAAATCTCGGCAAGTTTGTCGCTCATCGCGCCATTTCGATCCATTTTCCGAGCAGTTCGGCTGCCAGCCCCCGGTCGATGGCTACTGCCGCTGCGTCGACCCCATCTCGCCAGTCGGATGCTTCCCCCGCCACGAGAAGGGCTCCCGCTGCATTTATCAATACGGCATCGCGATATGCTCCGGTCTCACCGGAGAGCAGTCGCCGAAGGGCCGCCGCATTGAATGCGGCATCGCCCCCGCGCAATGCCTCGATCGGGTGACTGCCGACCCCGGCCATATCCGGATCGACGGAACTGCCGACTCCGGACAAGCCAATCGAGGCGAGCCTGGTCGGCCCCGCGACCGAAATCTCGTCCAGTCCCTCTTCGCCTGAAACGACAAGACCGGATTCGCTGCCGAGCATTGCCATCGCGTCCCTGTAGGTCTCGACAAGTTGTGGGCTGGCAACGCCAACCAGTTGCCGCCTCACCCCGGCAGGGTTTGCGAGGGGTCCGGTCAAGTTGAAGATCGTTCGGCGTCCCAACGCCTTGCGGATCGGTGCCACCCGGGCCAGCGCCGGGTGATAGGACTGCGCGAAAAAGAAGCATATGCCGAGTTCCCCCAGCGTCCGCTCGGCATGCAGGGCTGCGGCGGTAAGGTCGAGCCCGAGGGCCTCGAGAGTGTCGGCAGCGCCGGCTTTACTGGATGCGGCCCGGTTGCCGTGCTTGGCGACAGCCACGCCCGACGCCGCGACAACGATAGCGACCGCGGTCGAGACGTTGAGGCTATGCTGGCCGTCGCCGCCCGTTCCGCAAACATCGATCGCGCTGGCCGGAGCTTCGACACGCTTCATGCGCTTCCGCATCGCAAGCACAGCGCCGGCAATATCCTCTGCGGTTTCTCCCCGGTCGGCCATGCCGACGAGCGCCTCGGATATCTCCTCTTCCGAAAGCTCTCCGTCCAGCATCCCGGCGACGAGTTGCTCCGCCTGCGCAACCTTGTCTGCTTGTCCGGTCATGCCGGAATGCGGGCATCGGTCCCGCAAAGGCGAAGGAAATTCGCGAGCAAGTCGTGTCCGTATTCGGTGGCGATGCTCTCGGGATGGAACTGCACGCCGTGAATGGGAAGCTCCCGGTGCCGGAAGCCCATGACGTGGGTATCATCCGATGTTGCGTTGACCAGCAAATCCCGGGGCGTGCCCCGCACGACCAGCGAGTGGTAGCGCGTCGCCGTGAAAGGGGAGGGCAGACCCCCGAAGACCCCTGTGCCGTCATGCGTGACGGGAGATGTCTTGCCGTGCATCAGACCACCGCGCACCACTTCACCGCCAAAATGCTGGCCGATCGCCTGGTGGCCCAGGCACACGCCGAGAAGCGGTCTCTTTTCCCGCGCACATGCGGCCACGAGTTCCAGGCTAACGCCAGCTTCGTTAGGTGTGCATGGCCCCGGCGAAATGAGGAACCCGTCGGCTTTCGTGCCAAGCGCCTGCGACGCCGAGATAGCGTCGTTGCGAACGACTTCGACATCGGCGCCAAGCTCCATCAGGTAATGGACCAGGTTCCAGGTGAAACTGTCATAATTGTCGATGACCAGGATCATTCGGGCGCGGCCTTCTTCTCGGCAACCGGCTTCGCGCGATTTTCGACGACGATCAAGGGACCGAGTGGCGGGCTGGCATCCATCCGCGCGCCGAGCGGCTCCCAGAGAGCGGACACGTTGCCGTCGAGATAGAGCGCATTGTCCGTTTCCAACTCGTCGCGAAAAAAGCGAGCAAGCTTGCCGAATGAAAGCGGCGCTTCGCTGATAACGAAGTGGGCGCGGCCCTCGGCATCGGTTCCTACCCCGTTGCGGATGTAGCGCGAGATGCCATCGCGTGAGAGCTTGGGGTGAAGTTCTCCATCGATCACAAGCATGGGCCCTGACTGGGTGGCGAAATCCGGGGCGTAGCCGTCGGAGGCGGTGTCCTTCTCGCGGTCTTCCTGCTCTTCGACGAAATTCTCGAACGCGTCCGCGCTCACCACATGCCAATCGCCATCCTTGCCGAAGAACACGCCGTTCGGAAGGAGGTGGAAGTTTCCAATGCCTTCGTTCGTGTTGAGTGTTTTCAGAACCTTACCGCTCTCGGCATAATATCCGATGGGCAGCCCGGCATCGTCGAACATCCCGGCATTCATCGCAAAGACCAGTTCCTCGGCCGGCGGGTTCTCGCCGCGCGAGACGGCGTATTTTCCGAGCCCGCGGTATGGATCGCCGCCGCCTCTGGGGCGCAGCACCGTCCGGATCACATGTCTTCGGGGATTGGCGATGCAGTGGGTCAGCAGGACATCCTCGAAAGAGTCCTTGTGGCAGGCCCGCCCTTCCTCCGAAGCCACATGTGCATTCGCCGCCTCCGACGAGGCCTGCTCCGTCGGGAGTTCTGAAGGTCGAGGCGCGGCCTCGTCCGCTCCCGGTCCCTCGCTGCCGCATGCCGTTATGGCAAAGGCGAGGAGCGTGGCGACGAATTGTTTCACTGACCGAATCCCGGCTCGCTCGCAACCCGGACCGCTTCGCGAGCGGCCGCAAAGAGCGCTCCCGCTTTCGCTTCGCACTCGCGCTGCTCGTAGGCGGGATCCGAATCGGCCACGATTCCGGCGCCAGCCTGGACATGCATGACGCCGTCCTTGAGCACGGCGGTGCGCAGGACAATGCAGCTGTCGAGGTCCCCATCCGGGCCGAAGTAACCCACTCCCCCTGCATAGGCGCCGCGCGTTTCGGGTTCGAGTTCGGCGATTATCTCGCAAGCGCGAACCTTGGGTGCTCCGCTGACGGTTCCTGCGGGAAACCCTGCAAGAACGGCGTCGATGGCATCGTGGTGGGCGGAATCGAGGCGCCCCTCGACATTCGATACGATGTGCATGACGTGACTGTACCGTTCGATCGTGTAGCTGTCAGTCACCGTGACCGAGCCGCGCTCCGCCACCCGGCCTACATCGTTCCGCCCGAGATCCAGCAGCATCAGATGCTCCGCGCGTTCCTTGGCGTCGGCCAGCAGGCTGGCCTCGTTCGCCTTGTCCTCCTGTGAGGATGCACCACGCGGGCGCGTCCCGGCAATCGGGCGAATCGTGACCTTGCCCGAACGAACGCGCACCAGGATTTCAGGACTGGACCCGATGATCGAGAAGCCCGGCATATCGAGGAAATAGAGGAAGGGCGAGGGGTTCACTCTTCGCAGAGCCCGGTACAACGAGAGCGGGGGCAACTCGAAAGGACATGTGAAACGCTGCGCCAGCACTACCTGGAATATGTCGCCCGCCTCGATGTATTCCTTCGCGGCCAGCACGTTCCTTGCGTATGTGCCGGACGAGAGGACGGGCTGCGGCACCGGTTCGGGCAAATCGGCGGGGGCTGTCGGTTGTTCCAGAGGACGAGCGATCCTGCGCAGCGTTTCATCGATCCTTTCGGCCGCATGCTCGATCGCCCGGGCCGGAGCGACATCCGAAGGCCACAGCGGCGCGATGCAGAAAAGTTCCTCGCCGAGCCGGTCAAAGACCAGGATCAAACCGGGTCTTACGAAAAGCATGTCCGGCAATCCAAGCGGACTCTCGGGAGCTCTCGGCAGCTTTTCGACGAGGCCGATGGTCTCGTAACCGAAATAGCCGACAAGGCACGAGAGCGCCTTCGGCAAGGCCTCGGGAACATCGACCCGGCATTCGGCGACAAGCCGCCTCAGTTCGCCCAGGCTGCCTCCCGCGAGTGCCTCGAACCTGTCGCTCCCGGCTCTCCACTGGCGGTTGATCTCGCAGTCGTTCCCGCTTGCCCTAAACACGAGGTCGGGATCGAGACCGATGATGCTGTAGCGTCCCCTGACTTCTCCGCCTTCGACGGACTCGAGAAGGAAGTCTCCGCGTCCCGGTTGGAACAGGTTGGCGGCAGCGCCTACGGGCGTGATGGTGTCGGCGACGAGTTTGCGCCACACGAATGCGGGTTCGCCCCGTGCGAGAGTGGCTATAGCCTCGTCACGGTTTTCTGGCTGACCTCCCGCCATACAGCCAGGTTCACCGACCGCCGCTGAGCTGCTCGCGAACGGCATCGATGCCGGTCTCGTTCTTTTCCACCCCGACTTGCGACCTGATCGCCTGGCGAAGCGCCGCTCCGTATTCGTTACCGGCGACCGAGCCGAGTTCGCGTCGAGCTGTCTCAACGATCGGATCGCCATCCTCGACCTTGCCCGGCTCGATATCGTCGAGCGATACCACGAACCATCCGCGATCGTCCGGGGCGGGAATACTCTTTACCGTTCCTTCCGCCATGTTGAAAAGCAGGGCCAGCGGCGGTGCGACTTGCTGGCGCTGCTGCTGCATGCGCGTAAGTTCCTCGCGATTCATCCTGACCGGCTGCACTGGCGGAAGGCGCGTCTCCAGCGCGGCCATCGCCTGCTGCAGGGTCTTGCCCTCGCGAACCGCATCGCGAACCTTCACTGCGGCGTCGCGCGCCGCACTCGATGCCCTGTCGAGCATGTAAGCCGAGGTCACGTCATCCTTGATCTCGGCAAAAGGCGCTACGGCGGACTGGGCGATGTCGACCACCTCGAAGATCACGAATGTCTCGCCCGGGACGACTTCTGCGATCTGCGGTTCCTGGGCGTCCATGGCGAACGCGGTTTCAAGGACGCGCTCGAGGACTTCGGGGGCCTGCTCCTCTGCCTCGAGATAGACTTGTCCGTCCGCCAGCAGAGGCTTGGTGCGCTGAAGTTCAATCCCGAGACCTTGCGCAACCTCGGACAGGTTCTGACCCTCGTCGAAGCCGTCCTCGATTTCGGACAGGCGCTCGGTCACCGCGACGCGGCGCTTTTCGGCCGAAATTTCTTCCGCCAGCACTTCTCTTGCATCATCCAGCGTGCGGGCAGGACGCGCATCGATCGAATCCACACGAATGACATGCCAGCCGAGACCGCTTCGGGCCGGCGCCGCAAGCGCGCCGCTCCGAGCAGAGAATGCGGCATTGGCGACGGCCTGCGATGTCTGCCTAGCCAGATCGTCCCTGGACAATGTCCCGAGTTCGGCTGTCGCCAGGCCCTTCTCAAGCGCCGCAGCCTCCAGCGAAGTTCCGCCCGTCACCTCGGCGATGACGGCGCGGGCCGCAGCTTCGGTCGGGACAACGAGTTGGGTGAGTGCACGGGATTCGCTCGCAGCAAAACGCTCCTTGTTCTGGTTGAACCGGAACGCGATTTCCGCATCGGTAGGCTCGGGCACCTCGGACAAGGCCGTCGGGCCGAAGCTGGCATACCGGATGACGCGGCGCTCGGGCCGGATGAAACGCTCCGAATTCTCGTTGTAGAAGGCCTGGAGGGCTTTCTCGTCCGGCTCCTGCTCGGGAACGAAAAGGGCCGACGGAAGGACCGCGATCGCGCCCTGCCGCGTCTCTCGCAAGAGCGAGGCGTAGCGGAGCGCGAGCTCGCGCGGCATTACGACGCCAAACGCGGCCGGAACGATCATTTGCCGGGCAATAAGGCCTTGTCTCAGATCCTCACGCACCAGCTTCTCGCTGATTCCGCGCTGACGGATCGCCTGATCGAAGATTTCCTGACTGAAGTTGCCGTCGGGCCCTTGGAAAACGGGAAGTTGCGCGACTTCGCTGTCGATCAGCCGCTCGCTCGCCACGATGCCGTTCTGCCTGCCGAACACGGCGACCGCCATACGGTCGATCATGTCCTCCAGCACTTGTTCGAGCCCGCCGGCAGCCAGGAAACCCTCCATCGACATGCGCGGATTGTCCTGCCGGGCCCGCTCGAGCGCGGAAGTCGCGGCCTGGCTGAGGGTCGACGTGTCGATCCGGTCGTCGCCCACCGTCGCGACGCGATTGCCGCCCGCGATACCGCCGAAGTTGCCGGTGTTTGCGACATCGCCACTTGCAAAGGCCAGCGCAATGAGGACGAGGAATGCAATCGCGATGATTGCTCCCAGGCGTGTCTTGAAGAGTTTTCGGAAAAATTGAAGCATGGGCTCTGCTGTTCGCGAATTTGCACCGGACCGGTACGTATGCAGCGGCGCTTTAGGGGGCAAAGGCATTTCCCGCAATGCTTCGCACCGACATTTGCCCTCGATGATTTTGACAATGCTCGCGTTGCTGGCGTAGCAGCGCCCGCGCAACAGGGCCGAAGGGGATTCGGTCTTCAAGAGGGCTAAGATGTCGAACCTGCCATACATCGTGGGCAACTGGAAAATGAACGGGACGCGCTCGATGCTGTCGGAAGCACGTGCGATCGACCGTTCTACTCAACGGTTTCCGGGCGTTCAGGTCGCCATCGCTCCGCCGTTCACTCTGATCAACGCGATGCGCGAGGCATCGCAGATGATCGGAGTCGGTGGTCAGGACTGCCACGTCGAGGCGAGCGGGGCATTTACGGGCGATATTTCAGCACCAATGCTGCGCGATGCGGGGGCCGACTTCGTGATCCTCGGACATTCCGAACGGCGCGCGCTCCACGGCGAAACCGACGAATTGATCCGCGACAAGGCCGAGGCTGCGCAGGCTGCAGGTCTCGGTGTCATCGTTTGCGTCGGCGAGACCGATGGCGAGCGCGATGCAGGCAACGCCGAGAGCGTCGTGTCGGCGCAACTCGACGGATCGCTTCCGCGTGGCGAGAACGGCGCGGACAAGCTGTCCGTCGCGTACGAGCCTGTATGGGCAATTGGCACCGGGCGCGTCGCATCGACCGACGATATCAGCGCGATGCATTCGATCATTCGCGGAAAGCTTAAGGATGTCTACGGCGAAGCCGGCGATGAAATCCGCATCCTGTACGGCGGTTCGGTGAAAGGCGAGAACGCACCGGAAATCCTGGCTATCGATGAAGTCGGCGGCGCGCTTGTCGGCGGGGCTAGCCTTTCGGCCGAAAGTTTCCTGTCGATTGTCGGAGCGGCAGCACCCGAACGCCCGGAACGGGGCTGAACATCGAGAGGCGCAACTTGCGCGTCATCGCGCAAGCGCCTATCTGCGCGCAATCCCGATCAATGCAAGCCACGCGGACCTGTAACCAATGTCGCTATTTCTCTTCCTGACCGTCGTTCAGGCGATCGTTGCTGCGGCGCTCGTCGGAGTGATCCTGATGCAGCGCTCCGAAGGTGGCGGCCTGGGAGTCGGCGGAAGTCCTTCGGGAATGCTTTCGGCTCGCGGCGCGGCCGACTTCCTTACGCGGTCAACGGCGATCCTGGCCGCCCTTTTCGTGCTGTTGAGCATCGTCCTTGCGGCAATGGTCGTAGATGTGTCTTCGGGTCGCGAAATCGATACTTCCCTCGATCGCTCGGTCCCCGCCGCGCAGCCGCAGGCCATAGACCCGCTCGCGGGCGCCGCAGATGGTGGACTGGCGGCCGAACCGGCGCCGGCACCCGCCGCCCCTGCCGAGCAGGGTCCGGAAGATCCGCTTGCGGGCGCTGCCGCTCAGTAAAATTCGTCTGACTGCATGCGACTTGTCACCGGGGTGCAACTCCGGCCAAGGAAGATTGTGAAAAGCGAGACGGCGCGCTTGCCGAAACCGACCTTCACACTCTAAGGCCCGACTCCCATGGCGCGGTACATTTTCATCACCGGCGGCGTGGTCTCCTCGCTCGGCAAAGGCCTCATGGCGGCAAGTCTCGCAGCGCTGCTGCAGGCGCGGGGCTACAAGGTCCGTATCCGCAAGTTCGACCCCTATCTGAACGTCGATCCGGGGACGATGAGTCCCTACCAGCATGGCGAAGTCTACGTCACCGACGACGGAGCCGAGACCGATCTCGATCTTGGCCACTACGAGCGGTTCACAGGCGTCTCTGCGCACCAGGGCGACAACATCACGTCGGGTCGGATCTATCGGGATATAATCGCCAAGGAACGTCGGGGGGATTACCTCGGCGCTACGGTCCAGGTCATTCCCCATGTTACGGACGCCATCAAGGAGTTCGCTCAGGCAGACACCGAGGACCTAGATTTCGTCCTGTGCGAGATCGGCGGAACGGTCGGCGACATCGAGGGGCTTCCCTTCATCGAGGCGCTGCGACAGCTGCGTAACGAACTGGGCCGCGACGAGACCTGCTTTGTCCACGTTACGCTCGTTCCTTACATCGCGGCAGCCGGCGAGCTCAAGACAAAGCCCACCCAGCACTCGGTGCGAGAGTTGACGGGACTTGGGATCCAGCCCGACATCCTCCTGTGCCGTTGCGAAAAGCCGCTTCCTGAAAGCGAGCGGTCGAAAATCGCCCTTTTCTGCAACGTGCGCAAGGAAGCGGTGATACCTGCGCTCGATGCCTCGTCGATCTACGCGGTCCCCTTGCAATACCACGGTGAGGGCCTCGATGCCGAGGTACTGCGCCATTTCAGGATGGAAGCCCCCGGACCGAATCTTTCGCGCTGGGTGGATATCGTCGATCGCTACGAAAATCCCGAGGGCGAGGTGACGATCGGTGTGGTCGGCAAGTACGTCGGCCTTCCGGACGCCTACAAGTCGCTGAACGAGGCGCTGACGCACGGCGGCATGGCGAATCGCGTCAAGGTCAACGTCCGGTGGCTCGATGCCGAGCTCTTCGAGGAAGACGATTCGATCATTGCCGCCCAGCTTGAGCCGATGCATGGCATCCTTGTGCCGGGCGGTTTCGGAGAACGCGGTACCGAGGGAAAGATCGCCTCGGTTCGCTTTGCACGCGAGCGCGAGGTCCCCTTCCTCGGCATCTGCCTCGGGATGCAGATGGCCTGCGTCGAAGCCGCTCGCAACTCGGCAGGCATAGCGGGTGCCTCGTCCACCGAGTTCGGTGCGACGAAGGAACCCGTGGTGGGAATCATCACCGAATGGATGAGCGCCGAGGGTCTGCAACAGCGCTCTGCCGGCGGCGACCTGGGCGGGACGATGCGGTTGGGAGCCTACGAGGCCGAACTATCGGGCAACAGTCGCGTCGCCTCGATCTACGGGAGCCGAAAGATTTCCGAACGGCACCGGCATCGCTACGAGGTCAACGTCGCCTATCGCGAAGCTCTCGAGAAGGGAGGGCTGGTCTTTTCCGGAATGTCTCCCGACGGGCTCTTGCCGGAGATTGTGGAACGTGCGGATCATCCGTGGTTCGTCGGCGTCCAGTTCCACCCCGAACTCAAGAGCAAGCCTTTCGACCCGCACCCGCTGTTCTCCGGTTTCATCGGCGCTGCGCTAAGACAAGCAAGACTTGTCTGACGAGCGACGGAAGCTCTTGCAAATAGAGCCTGAGTCCGATTTAACAAATGTGATATGGAAATTCGCGTAAACAGGGTTGGCTTGTCTGCGGGATAGTCAATGCGAAAGCCGGTTCGCGAGCGTGCTAGCCTCGAATTGATCGTCACATGCGACCCGGGCGGTCATGAGGGGGCAGGCGGTGCGAGAGCATCGCGGGGGTGGGCCATCCCGGGCCCACCCCCTTTTTATTTTAGCTTATCAAGTGCTTGTGGCGATCACGCCGCTGCGCTGTCATCGTCGTTGTCGTCGACGATGGACAGGGGTTTGCGACCGCCGATGGCGATCTTCTTGGGCTTCATCGCCTCGGGCACCTCGCGCACGAGATCGATGATCAGCAAGCCATCCTCGAGGTTCGCCGAGTCGACCCGAACGTAATCGGCCAGTTCGAAACGGCGTTCGAAGCCGCGCTGCGCGATGCCGACATGCAGCATCTCGCCATCGGCAGCCTCGTCGGACTTGTTGCCCTGGACCACCAGCATGTTCTGCTTGGCAACGATATCGAGGTCGTCCGGCTTGAATCCGGCGACAGCAATGGTGATGCGATAGGCATCGTCGCCGCGGCGCTCGATATTAAAGGGCGGGTAGTTGTCACCCGAAGTGCCGCGAGCCTGGTTTTCGAGCATGTCGAACAGGCGGTCGAAGCCGACCATCGAGCGGCGATAGGGGGAAAGATCGAATCGGTTCATTTCAAAAATCCTCCAACAGAGCAATTTTCGGTTCGAGGGAGACCCGGCGTGCCGGCGCCTCCCGGTTGCGGCCCCATGCCCTTGCGGCGCATGACACCAGTCACGAGATATGATAGCGCGCCGCGCTTTCAAGAGCCCGAAAGGACCTGACGAGAATGGGATCGCCCAACGTTGAAATGTATTCGAAATGGGGCTGCCCATACTGCGTCGCGGCCAAGGCGTTGCTCGACAAGAAGGGCGTTTCCTACACCGAGCACGACGTGACCATGGACAGCGCCAAGCGCGCCGAAATGACTCAACGCGTGCCGGGCGCGCGTACGGTCCCGCAAGTGATCGTGGATGGCGAGGCTCTGGGCGGATTCGACGACATCAACGCACTGGACAGGCAGGGCAAGCTCGACGCCATATTGGGACTCTGATCGGTGACGCGTGTCGCGATCCTGCAGATGAACAGCGGGATTGATCCCGACGCCAATGCGCGGACAATGATCGTGGCGGCCCGTCGGGCGCGCAGCGATGGCGCCGAGATAATGTTTACGCCCGAGATGTCGGGACTTCTTGATCGCAAACGCGCCAGAGCTGCCCAGTCGGTTACGGTCGAGACCGAAGACCGCGTCCTTTCGGCCATGCGGGATGTTGCGGCTCGCGAGGGGCTCTGGATTGCCATCGGTTCGCTTGCCGTGGCGGTCGACGATAGCGGGCGTTGGGCCAACCGGGCTTTCGTGATCGATGGCTCGGGCAATATCGCGGCGCGCTACGACAAGATGCACATGTTCGACGTCGACCTTGACGAGGGCGAGAGCTGGCGGGAATCGAACGTGTACGAGCCGGGGAACGAAGTGGTGAGCGTCATGACGCCTGCCGGCCGGCTTGGTCTTTCGGTCTGCTACGACATCCGCTTTCCGGGACTGTACGATGCACTCGGACGGCATGGTTGCGACGTGATCGCCATCCCGGCTGCATTTACCGTCCCGACCGGCAAGCCGCACTGGCATGTCCTTCATCGCGCGCGGGCGATCGAGGCAAGCGCCTATGTCGTCGCTGCCGCACAAGTCGGCAAGCACGAGGACGGCAGGGAAACCTATGGGCACAGCCTCTTCGTCGATCCGTGGGGCGAGGTGCTGCTGGACCTTGGAGGGGAAGGGCCCGCACTCGGTTACGCGGAAATAAAGCGCGAACGAATAGCTGAAGTCAGGGAAAAATTGCCGAGTCTGGCGAACCGCCGGGACATTGCCTTTGACCCGCGAGACACCATCTAGGCAATCAAATGATAGTTTTCGATCTTGCATGCCAGCCTGCCGGGCACCGGTTCGAGGGCTGGTTCGGTTCTTCCGAAGACTTTGCCGCCCAAAAGGAGCGGGGCCTTGTCGCGTGTCCGCAATGCGGGTCCCACGATGTGGAAAAGGCCGTCATGGCTCCGCGTGTCGGTCGCAAGGGCAATCAGTCCGGCACGCGCAATGCTACATCCCCCGCACGCACCCCCGTGGCGAGCGAGGCGCTTCCACCGGAGGTCGCACAGGCGATGCAAAAGCTCGCCAGGATGCAAGGCGAGGCGCTGAAGAATTCGCGCTGGGTCGGCGACGACTTCGCGGAACAGTCGCGCGCGATGCACTATGGCGAGCGCGAACGCGAGACGATCCATGGAGAGGCAACGGCGGAAGAGGCTCACGCCTTGATCGACGAGGGCATCGAGGTTGCTCCGCTCCCGTTTCCGGTTGCTCCTCCCGACGAAACCAACTGATCGGCCAAGGCGCGATTGCATTGGATTCGTGCGCGCTCTAAACGCGTGCTGCGTGCGCCCGTAGCTCAGCAGGATAGAGCATCGGATTCCTAATCCGGGGGCCACAGGTTCGAATCCTGTCGGGCGCACCATTTGCCATCCTAGTGGCTTGTCGCAAATACGGCTTCCAAGCCCGCGAAATCGCTTGAATGCGTTTCCCAAACGTGATTCTATCGTCAAGATGAAGCATCGCCGCAGCGAACCCCGATTGATCAAGGAAGGCCTGGCCCAGGGCGCTGCTCTGATGTGTCTGCTGATGATGGCTGGCTTCGCACTTGCCGGACCGAGCGGCCTGCTGGCGTGGAGTGAAAACCAGCGGATGCTCGATCAACGCATCGATCAGATCGCCAATCTCGAGGCCGAGAGGGATCGTCTTCGCAACCGTGTCGACCTGCTCGATCCGCGCGACGCCGACCCGGATCTTGCCGGGGAATTGCTGCGCAGCAATCTCAATGTCGCGCACCCCGACGAAATGGTCATGCTTCTCGACTGACCGGATCCTGCCGCACGCGGTTTTCCGAAAAATCCGACACCGTGCTTTCGTTGACACCGGGCCGGTCCTATATCGCCTAGAAGCAACGCACCAAGGGAGCATGCATTGGCCAAGCCAGCTAGAAGCCGCGCAAAATCGTCGGAGGCATCTGAGCAGGAGGACGATTTCGCGCTGCGGAGTTTGCAGGAGGCCTACGAAAAGGATCCGCGGTTCGAGGCAGGGAAGGAACAGCTTCTCGAATTCTACGAGCAGATGCTGCTCATCCGCCGGTTCGAGGAACGCGCCGGCCAGCTTTACGGCCTCGGCCTGATCGGCGGGTTCTGTCATCTCTATATCGGCCAGGAGGCAGTTGCAGTCGGACTTCAGTCCGCACTCGACGGTGACAAGGACAGCGTGATCACGGGCTACCGCGATCACGGCCACATGCTGGCATACGGCATCGACCCGAAGGTCATCATGGCCGAGCTCACTGGCCGGCAATCGGGCATTTCCAAGGGCAAGGGCGGCTCGATGCACATGTTCAGCGTCGAGCATCGTTTCTACGGCGGGCACGGGATCGTCGGGGCACAGGTACCGCTGGGGGCGGGACTGGCCTTTGCACATCGCTATCGCGACGATGGCGGTATCTGCATGGCGTACTTCGGAGACGGTGCCGCCAACCAGGGGCAGGTCTACGAAACGTTCAACATGGCATCGCTGTGGAAGCTGCCGATCGTCTTCGTCATCGAGAACAACGGCTACGCCATGGGTACGGCGGTCAAGCGGTCGTCCGCCGAGACGGAATTCTACAGACGAGGCACCGCATTCCGCATTCCGGGCATGGACGTGGACGGCATGGATGTCCTCAAGGTCAGGCAGGCCGCCGAGGTCGCGATCGACTTCGTTCGCAAGGGCAATGGCCCGATCCTCATGGAACTGAACACTTATCGCTATCGGGGCCATTCGATGTCCGACCCGGCGAAGTACCGTACCCGCGACGAAGTGAAGGCGATGCGAGAAACCCGCGACCCTATCGAAGCCGCAAAGAAGGAACTTGTGGAAATGGGCGTGCCCGAGGACGATCTCAAGAAACTCGACAAGGAAGTCCGCGCCCGCATCGCCGAGGCTGCCGACTTTGCCGAGAGTTCGCCCGAGCCCGACATGTCCGAACTCTATACCGATGTGCTGGTGGACACCTACGAATGACCATCGAGATCCAGATGCCGGCGCTTTCCCCGACCATGGAGGAAGGCAAGCTCGCCAAGTGGCTCGTCAAGGAAGGCGACGAGGTTTCCGCGGGCGACATCCTCGCCGAGATCGAGACCGACAAGGCGACGATGGAGGTCGAGTCCATCGACGAGGGCACCGTCGGGAAGCTCGTCGTGCCCGAGGGTACCGAGAATGTGAAGGTAGGGACCGTCATCGCGGTGCTTGCCGGCGAGGGCGAGGACGCCGCGGAAGTAGAGGCTCCGGCCCCGAAGATCGAGGCGCCCGAACAGGCACAGAAAGCGGAGCATTCCGGGACCGCAAAGGCGAAGGATGCGGCCGGTTCGACTGACGGGCTGGAAACGGGCAAGAAGCCGAAAACGGATTCCGGGGTTCCGCACGGCACGAACATGAAGTCGATTACCGTGCGCGAAGCACTGCGCGATGCAATGGCGGAAGAGATGCGCCGCGACGAGCGCGTATTCATCATGGGCGAGGAGGTTGCCGAGTACCAGGGCGCCTACAAGGTCACGCAGGGCCTTCTCGCCGAGTTCGGAGCGAAGCGTGTCATCGATACGCCGATCACCGAATACGGATTTGCCGGTATCGGTACCGGCGCGGCGATGGGCGGTCTGCGTCCCGTCGTCGAGTTCATGACCTTCAACTTCGCGATGCAGGCGATCGATCACATCATCAATTCGGCGGCGAAGACGAATTACATGTCGGGTGGCCAGATGCGTTGCCCCGTGGTTTTCCGTGGCCCGAACGGAGCGGCCGCGCGCGTCGCGGCCCAGCATTCGCAGAACTACGCGCCCTGGTATGCGAGCGTACCCGGGCTGGTCGTCATCGCACCGTATGACTCGTCGGATGCCAAGGGACTGCTAAAGGCGGCGATCCGCTCGGAGGATCCGGTGGTCTTTCTCGAAAACGAGCTGGTCTACGGGCGCAGTTTCGAACTTCCCGAGCTTGACGACCATGTCCTTCCCATCGGCAAGGCGCGCATCGTGCGCGAAGGTTCGGACGTCACCATCGTCAGCTATTCAATCGGCGTCGGTGTCTCGCTCGAAGCTGCCGAAAAGCTGGCCGGGGAGGGGATCGAAGCCGAAGTCATCGACTTGCGCACGCTTCGCCCGCTCGACCGGCAAGCCATTCTCGACAGCCTCGCCAAAACCCATCGACTCGTTATTGCCGAAGAAGGCTGGCCGACCTGCTCGATCGCTTCCGAAGTCGTGGCGATCTGCATGGAGGACGGCTTCGACCAACTCGACGCCCCTGTCCTCAGGGTTTGCAACGAAGACGTGCCCTTGCCTTATGCTGCCAATCTCGAAAAGGCCTCGCTGATCGATGCGGGTCGGGTGGTCGCGGCGGCCAAGAAGGTCTGTTACCGCGATTGATTGCGCGGCGAAGTCAGACCGTGTTTACGTAGACGTCGCAGCGCGCGACCGGATCGGATGCGCTGGGACGCTGGTATATCTGGCTGAGATCGCGATCCGAGCGGACCGTGAACGACGATATGGATCTGATCTCGGGCTCTCCGACGAAGGTCGGTGAAATAAGCGCCTGGTAATCGTAGGCGACTTCGACGAACATCACGGCTTCGCCCTCGAACGCGATGACTTCCTCGTCTTCGGGTCCCATTCCGTCCAGCGAGCCGTCCGCTCCGTCGCCTTCGACACCGTAGCTCGAATCGTAGTTCTTTTTCCCCATGCAGCGCTGCCAGGCGATGTACTGCCGGTCGTCATCGTGGTCGGGATGGACCTCGAGGCTGCTGATGATGGCGCGACCGTGCTCGAAGAACTCGAGGCGATTGCCTCCCTGGAGGCTTGCACCGAGGAGCAGGTCGTTGATGTCCGCCTCGTAGATCTTGCGATTGTCGAGGTTGGAGGTGTCGCCGATGCGCGAGGCGTTGTCGGCAAGCTGCATAGCGATCTGGCTGACCCGCATGTTTATGAGCGCATAGTTCGCAAGTTCGACGCCCCACAGCCCTGCGGTCATCATGAAGGGCAGCGACAGCGCGAACTCGGTCATCGCAACGCCCGAGGAATTGCCCGAGAGCCTGCCGAGCAGGCGACGAAGTCGACGCATCAGCATGTTCCGGTGGCCGCACGGTCGCCCTGGAGATCGTAGGGCTGGTTGCGCAGGACCGTCCGCGCGGTCATGCTGAAGTTGCGATCCTGATCGATCAGCTTCCAGATCGGGAAAAGCCGCGGGTAGCTTACGGTGACCTCGTAAAGGACCGCGTCCCGAGCACCGCCCAAACCGGTCGAGCCTCTGTCGGCGTCCCATGTGCCGTTTCCATTGGCGTCCTCGAAAGTCTCGCCGTTGTTGCATACCCCATCGGAATCGCCGTCGATGAAGTCCTCAGGCCTGCTCACGTCGGTGTAGTCAGCATAGGACTTGCGCGCGAAATTGATGGTCGATCCCGGCACGAGATTGCGGACCGCCTTGGTTACTTCGTTGTCGAGGCCGGACGTGCTCGACGCAGCGCCCTCGATCGTGGAATCGCGCGCGGCCTTCTGGATTTCGCCGTGCAACAGCGAGGCGGTGTACATGTTGTATCCCATGTCGAAGACGCCGAGCAGGAGCATGAAGAAGACCGGCGCGATCAGCGCGAACTCGACCGCCGCCGTGCCCCTGCGGTCGCGCACGATGTCGCGACGGCGGATCACTTGGAAATCCTCAGGTCGCCCATCGCCTTGGCGATCTTGTTGAAGACGTCGTTCAGTTGCGCGGCATCGTCCGCCTGGAACCAGTGCCCATCGCCTGCACACGTCTTGAGCATATCGGTCATCACCGTTCCGAAGCCGACGACCCAGACGGTGATGTTGCGCTTCTTCACTTCGTTGCAGGCGACCGAGAAGCGCGCCTCGACCGTTTCCGGCAGCGAGTCCGAGCTTGTCTTGTCCCAGCGACGCGTGTCGAGCGGTTCGATGCCGTACGCACTGTACGCGATGTCCAGCGGCTGGGTGACGCCGTCCGTCAGAAAAATGAGGTGACGGCTGGTCGGACGCCCCGGCTCGTCGGCATTTTCGGTCGAGAATAGTCCGGTCGGCGAAATCAGACGTCCGCCCCAGATCATGCCGATATCGTGATAGGTCTGGCCGCTGACGCTAAGGCTCGCGAGGTAGGAGTCGATCGCTGCCTCGTTCATTTCGGCAAGGTTGCGGGCCGGCGTGGGGCAGGCGATCAGGCCGGGGGCCTGCTTCGGCTGAAAGTAGTTCTTCTTGTCGACGTCCTCGGGGATCGAGAAGGCGTTCGAGGTCGCGCTGTTGAGTTTGCGGATGTAGATTATGTTCGGATACATCGGGCGCCACTGCGTATCGGCATTTCCCGCAGTCGGCACCGTGTCGAGGTCGAGATCGAGCGCGCGGGTGAAGTCGACGTTGCTGTAATCGTCGATCTGGTAGGTCGAGCGTTCCTCGATGCAGCCTGCGGTTTCGGAGCGCCAGTTGCTCACGTCGCGCGAAAGCGGGGCATAGCGCCAGTACGTTACGGTATTCCCCGGCTTGGGCTCGGTAATTTCGTCGAATTCGTCGGTATAGTTGTCGTAGATGGCCTTCACGACGTTGCAGGTCGAGCCCGAGCGCGAGACCCAGTAGTTCGTGCCGTTTATGACGCGACGATAGTGGCGGATCGTGCGGGTGCCGTCGGTTGTCTCGGAGATGAGCGTGTAGTTTGCGCTGTACCCGGTTGCGTTCGGCGCGGGCTCGTCGCAACTGTACCAACCGGAGCCATACTCGAACGAGGGGTGATGATAGGTTGCCGGATAGGAATCCTGGACGAAGATGTTCTGGCTTCCGGAAACGTACGAGAAATTGTCCCAGTAGGTGCGCGTTCCTGTGCCGGGCTCAGTCACCTCGTGGTCGAATTCGCGCGACTGGTAGGTCCAGGTGTCAACGACCCAGTCGTCCGCGAGCAAGTGACCCACGTTTACGTTAGTTGAATAGGGTACGAAGCCGTAGCGGATGCGGATGCCCGGGGCCTTGGCGCCCTCGAGCTGATTCCAGAACGATTTCACGACTGTCCTCAGCACGCCGATCCGCGTATCGGGGTCGCCGGGATTTGTCTGAGCCATGGACCCTGTCGTATCGAGCACCATCATCACGTCGGTGTTCGAGAAATTCAGTCGCGCCTCGCAGTTCACGCTGACCGGCACGTTCGTGTTGCCGAAGATCTGCATGATCGTGGTCGGCACATCGACGGTGGCAGTGCCGCTGATCGAGTAATCCTGTTCCAGCGACATCGTGAACTGCCGGTTCTCGGTGCCATAGGCACCGTCGCGGAAATTGAGGTTGAAGAAGCGATAGCCGACGTCCCCGACTTCGCTCGGGACGTTGCCGTCGGTGACCACCGCGGAGCCGAGCTTCTTGCGCGCGGCGAGTACGCCTGCATCGCATGCCTGCTGAAGGCGCGATTCGGACAGGTAGCTGCGCCCCATGTCGATTCCGCCGCCGATCATCGCGAGCAGCGGCGCGGCCGATGCGGCGACCATCATCAGCGTGTTGCCCGAGCGATCGCGCGCGAGACGCGAGAGCAGGCGCACTGTCGACCGCTTGCAGGAATGCAGCGTCTTGCGAGTCGAAGAGGGCAGAATCCCGTTCATCATCCACTGCAATAGGTCGCGCGCGTAACGGCTTGCTCAACGGCAATGGTTAATTTGGAAACACTTTTGGCCGGACGGGCGTCAGCTGTTCACGACGAAGATCGGTCGCGAATACGAGATGTGGAAGTCATCGATGCCGATCAGCTCCAGAAGGCTCGTAACCTTGGTCCGGATGAACAGGTTCAGCTCCAGCGCGCCGGTAACCCGCTGGTTGGCTGCAGTGGTGACCGTAACGGTCATGCCGGTGGCCGGAAGCGCGTAGGGCGGGTTCGTCGCGCGCGCGCGCGCCCAGGTCTCGATCTCCGTGTTCGTGAGCTCGTTGTCATTCTGGTACTGAACGACTGCATGGCGCGATACGTCGGCGGAGATACCGCGCAGCGCGTTGTAGTTCTGCATGGCGATCCCGATCTGCAGGACACCGAGCAGCAGCGCGATCATGAATGTGCCGAGCAGGCCGAACTCGACGGCCGTCGATCCGCCCTCGTCACGGGCGAGCCGGCGCAGCAGGGAAGGGACGCGCATCACGAGATCTGCACCGCCCGGTCGACGTCGAGGCTGATGTCGGAGCCGATGCCGAACTTGCTCCAGATCGGCGAGTACGTCGTCTGCAGCCGGATGTTCATGTAAGTCCACACCTTCACGCCGCTTCCGCAAGACGTCGGGTCGGTTACGCGGGCGGTCGCGTTGCCGCAGCGATAGACCATCGACACCGTGACATCCTCGTTTCCGAGGCCGGTAGATGCTTTCATGATATCGCGCACGGTGTTGAGGTCGGCTTGCGATTCGGGCGGGGCAGCAAGGCCGATAGCCGCTCCTTCGGCAGCGGCGCTTTGCAATTCGGTCTGGCGCGCGACGAGCGAGCTGATCTGAAAGCTCCCGACCGCCATGAGGATCAGCACGGGCGCGACGAGCGCAGTCTCGATCGCCATTGCGCCGCGCTCGTCCTGGCGCAGCCGCCGGATCAAGGCAGGAAAGGCGGTCAAGCGACCAGCCTTACCTGGCCGGCGCCGCTGGAGATCGTGGTATCCTCCAACATACCCGGCGGGCAGAAGGTTTCCATGTTTACGTTGCCCAGGAGGCTGATCGTGTTGGCGGCAATCATCAGGCACTGGCTGGTAACGGTGATGGTCCCGCGGAAGTCCATGGCGCTGACCGGCATGTAGATCGTGCCGTTGAGCACGGTGTTGGCATTGCCGGCTATCAGGTTGCCGTTGTTGCCGCTGGACGAGCGATCCTCGAAGAACAGCATGCCCTCGAGACCGTTGGCCGTAGCCGCGTCGAGCGGCGGATCGGCGTAGATGTTGAGGAGCTGGCTCGTGGTCATGGCAGTAAGGTTGATCGACGCTCCGCCGTTGATGCGCATGCCCGCGCCGTTCTTGAGCACGAACATGACGCCGTTGCCCTGAACGCTGTACTGCGCATTGGTTTCGAAATTGCCACCGTCGATGACGTAGATGCCCGGGTTGAGCACCGTGTCGCACTGAAGCGTCAAATCGGTGTAAGTTCCGGGATTGATCGTGGCGATATCGGACTGGCTGGTCGTGGAAACCGTGACGTTCTTCTCAATGGTCGTGGTCGTCTGGGTCATGATGTAGCGCGGCGACTGGCTGTTGCCGCGATCGTCCCAGTTCTCGTCGGTATCGGTGACCGTGTACTGACCGCTCTGTTCGTGCTTGTAGGCCGGGCGGTTGACGTTTCGCGTGACAGGCCCGTCGACGGTGCTGCTGTAAAGCGTCATCTCGTTCTTCTTGTCGCCGGTGTAGACGTTGACCGTCGTGGTCGTGGTCTCGGTACCGGTCGTCGTCGTGTTGGTGCCGCCCTTGCAGTCCTGGTTCTTGCTGTAGGTCCTCTCGGTGGGATCGTTCGGGGGAGTAAGGTCCGCGAAGGGATCGGTCAGGTCGTCGACATACTCGTGGATCTCGGCATCGGTGTTTTCACCCAGCCAGTCGTCGATGCCACCCCTTGCGACGACCCAGCCCGGATCGACTTCGGGGTTGCCGTTGATCGTTACGGCTTCTGCCGCGTTCGAAAGCGCCGCGATTCCGCAGCGCGCGGCAAGTTTGACGCTGCCGCCGATGGTGATCGCGCCCTCTTCGTCGTCATCGACGGCGATGATGCAGCTGGTGAACGGAGCACCGCGGCGGAACGAAGCCTGCGCCGTTGCATCGATCACAACACCGCGACCGGTGACAAAGCTCGAGAACGGCAGCGTGTCGCTGACCTGTGCCCGGACGATGACGCTGTTGTTCGAACCGCCGTTGTAGTTCGCAAGGATCACGTTGGGCGTAGTGGCAGCGCCCGACGCGACGGCCATGTTCGCACTGAATTCCTGGATCGCCCGGTCCGAATAATCGTCTTCGGTATCCTCGCTCAGGCGGGCGAATGCGCCTGCAAGGGCAGCCTGGTCCACGGCATATTGCAGTTCGCGCTTCCACATGTACCACTGGGACATGTCGACGGCGAGGCCGGACCCGCCGATCAGCGCGGGAACGCCGATAGCGACCATCATCGTCGCGTTGCCGCTCCGGGCGGAGCGTACCTCGCGCAATATCCGGCGTAGCCTTTCGAACATATGCGATTCCCGAAAATGCCCCTTACGAGTTTCCACGGAATAGGCAGGTCTGGTTTTCGCGAATCCAACGATTACGGTTAACAGGTGCTAAATGCGCATTTCTGAACAGTATTTTGCTCTCCGGAAAGTTGCCGCGGCATGAGCGACGTGTATCCCTCTGTCGAAGAGCTCCCCGTTCTCTCCCGGCTCGCGCTCTCGTACGCACCGAAAGTAGCTCGGGAGAAAACGCTTGGGCTGCTGGCGCTGGATGCGCGGCTGGCCGGGATCGTCCGCTCAGCTAGCGAACCGATGCTGGCGCAGTTGAGGCTCGCATGGTGGCGCGATCAATTCGCGAAACCGATTTCCGACTGGCCCGAAGGCGAGCCGCTCCTGGCGACCCTGAAGGCCTGGCGGGAGCAGGCCCGAGCGCTCGGAGGCCTTGTCGACGGATGGGAGCATCTGGCCGGGGAAGGGCCGCTGCCGGCAAACGATTTCTCGGCGCTTGCATCCGCTCGCGGCGACGCTTTCGGCGCACTCGCCATCCTCCTTGGTGCCGACGATGCCAGGGAAGAATGCAAAGTGGCCGGGCGGGAATGGGCGCTTGCCGATCTGCTTTCGCGGGTGAGCGCGCCAGAGGAGACGGTTGCCCTTCGCGAACTGGCAGGAAAGGCTGCTTTCGGTCCGATACGCCTCCCGCGCGCGATGCGTCCGCTCGCGCTGCTTCACGGGCTTGCCCGTAAGGCGATGGACAGCGGGCGTAGTCTCGACGACCTGCCGCCCTCGGCGCTTCTCAAGGCATTGCGCATCGGACTGGTCGGACGCTAGACCCCTGAATGGAAGGGCAAAAGGGGCAAGCAATGAACCGTGTACTGCTGGGCGCGCTTTCCGCGCTCCTCCTTGTCGCTGCCGGTGTGTTCTGGTGGCAGGGACGCGCCGCGACCGAGGTCGGGCTACCGCCGCCGCCCGAAGACGTCGCATCCGCAAGCCGCAATGCTCCCGATGCACTGCCCAGCGCGGATGTGGCGGATCTAGTCGGACCGGCGCCGCCGGAAGCTACCGAGCTGACCCGCGAGCAGCGGCGCTTTGCCAGTTATGACCGTGACAGCGACGGACGGATCACCCGCAACGAGATGATGTCGCGCCGGACGTCCTCGTTCAAGCGCCTGGATACGGACGGCAACAACCTGCTGACGTTCGAGGAATGGGCGATCGCGACCGGCAGCAAGTTCGCAGAGGCCGACGCCGACGGAGACCTCTCGCTGACACCGGATGAGTTCGCGACTACCCGTCCGAAACGGCGGACCAGGAAGCCGTCCTGCCGCTGCTAGGTCAGACCTGCGCGGGAGAAGAAATCGTAGGGAGCCAGGCGCCCAGGTCTTGCTTCGCGCGCGAGGTATAGGCTTCCTTGCGCTGTTTTTTCTTCACGTCGGGCAGGGGTGGAAACAGGCCGAAGTTCACGTTCATGGGCTGATAGTCGTCTGCCTCTGCATCGCCGGTTATGTGTGAGAGCAGGGCGCCCATTGCCGTCGTCGGTGGCGGCGCGCGCCAGAACGAGCCCGAAAGCTCCGCCGCCGTCATGAGCCCAGCCATCAGCCCGACGGCAGCGCTTTCGACATATCCCTCGCAACCCGTGATCTGACCGGCAAAGCGGACATGCGAGGCGGACTTCAGTCGAAATTGGCGGTCCAGCAACTGCGGAGAGTTGAGGAACGTGTTGCGATGCAAACCTCCCAGACGCGCGAATTCTGCAATTTCGAGGCCTGGGATTGTGCGGAACAGCCGAACCTGCTCGCCATGCTTCAGCTTGGTCTGGAACCCCACCATGTTCCACAGCGTACCCAGCTTGTTGTCCTGACGAAGCTGCACGACGGCGTAAGGCCAGCGTCCGGTGCGCGGATTGTCGAGCCCCACAGGCTTCATGGGGCCATAGCGCAGCGTGTTCTCGCCACGTTCGGCCATCACCTCGATCGGCATGCACCCTTCGAAATAGGGCGTGCTCGCTTCCCACTCCTTGAACGTGGTCTTTTCGCCGGCAAGCAGGCCTTCGCGAAAGGCGAGGTACTGCTCCTTGTCCATCGGGCAATTGATGTAATCCCTGGTATCGCCCTTATCCCAGCGCGAAGCCATCCAGCAGATGTCCATGTCGATGGTGTCGCGGTAAACGATCGGTGCGATGGCATCGAAGAACGCGAGGCTGTCCTTGCCCGTAGCAACGCCTATGCTCGCGGCGAGCGCTTGTGCCGTGAGCGGTCCGGTCGCGACGATGGTAAGGCCGGCATCGGGCAGGTGGTCCACCCTTTCACGAACGACTTCGAGGGTCGGGAGGGCATTGAGTCGCTTCTCCACTTCGGCGGAAAACACGTCCCGATCGACGGCGAGCGCGGAACCAGCCGGAACGCGGGCCACCTCGGCCGCCGCCATGATCAGCGAACCGCATTCGCGCATTTCCTGGTGGAGCAGCCCAACCGCGTTCTTCTCGGCATCGTCCGAGCGGAAACTGTTCGAGCAAACCAGCTCTGCGAGGCCATCACCCTGATGGGCAGGCGTGCGCTCCCCGGTGCCCCGCATCTCTGAGAGCCTGACGCGCAAACCCCGCCGGGCGAGTTGCCAGGCCGCCTCGCTCCCAGCGAGGCCGCCGCCGATAATGTGAACGTCATGGCTCATTGCAATGCGCCTAATGCTTGTAAGGGGTGTCGGACAAGGCCTAGCAGGACGGGAAGGGGGGATCGACGATGTCAAAACGAGCTCTGGCCGAACGGCGGCCCTGGCTGCTTGGCAGTGTCGTGGCGGCGCTTGCCTACTGGCTGCTTGCTGAAAGCGACTTTCCAGGCCTTTATCTCATCGCGCTGAAAGGCGCGCCTTTCGCGATGCTCGCGATCTATGCCCTGCTGCGCTTTCCGGGCAGCGGTGCAAGGCTTGTCGCAGGCGGAATGATATTCTCCGGCATCGGAACGATGAGCATGGATTTCTGGCTCTATCCCGGGCTTCTGGCGCACGTCGTAGGCTTCGCGTTACTCATCGGCCTCTTCCTCAGGAATCCACGAGAGCGACTTACGGCCACCCAGAAGGCTGCCGCCACCGCGTTGCTGCTTCTGGTGCCGGCAATCTTCTGGTTCGTCCCTGCGGATCGAGACCTTGCCTGGACGCTTGCAAGCTACGGCATCGTTATCGGAGGGACGGGAGCGGCGGCGTGGGCCAGTGCATTCCCGCGATACCGGGTTGGAACGGGTGCGGTACTGGTCGTGCTGTCCCAGCTTGTGGCATTTGCCGGGGAAGGGCCGCTGTCCTACGGCGCGACGGGCATCCGCATCGCCTGGCCGCTCTTCTACGCCGGCATGTTCCTCATATGCACCGGCATGATCCAGACGCTGCGCCAATGGAGCGGGCGCCCGCACAACTGAAGTCAGTCCTCATCGCCCACGATGTCGGTCGGTGGAGGGTCGTCCCTGTCCTGTGTCGTGGGGATGGTCGCTTCGGGCGCATCCTTGCCGACCCGCTCCTCGATGATCGCTTCCTCGGCGTCGTTTTCGGGAGAGGCGGTGTCGTCAATGCGCACGGCGCTCACGACCTGCTCACCGGGCGAGACATCGAAAAGCCGGACGCCTGCACTGTTACGCCCGATCACGCGCAGCGAATCGAGACTGATACGGATCAACTTGGCCTGATCGGTGACAAGCATGAGCTCGTCTTCCTTCGTCGCGGCGAAGCTGGCCACGACCGGGCCATTGCGATCGATATTGTCGATGTTGACGATGCCCTGGCCGCCACGTCCGATGCGGCGGTACTCGTACGCAGATGAAATCTTGCCATAACCGTTTGCACAAACGGTAAGGATGAACTGTTCACCCTCGGCGAGCTCAGCGAAGCGATCTGCGGCAAGCTCGCACTCGCCTTCCTTCTCGCCTTTCCACGGAGCAAAACGAAGGTACTTCTCACGCTCTTCGGGCGTCGTGCCGACCCGGTGAAGGATCGAGAGCGAAACGACCTCGTCCCCGTCCCTGAGCATCATGCCGCGCACGCCTGTGGAGGTTCGCGACTGGAATTCGCGCACGTCGTCGCCGGCGAAGCGGATCGCCTTGCCTTGCCGGGATGCCAGCAGGACGTCGTCGTTCGCATCGAGAAGCTGTACTCCGATCAGGCGATCGGCTTCCGGGTCCTCGAAACGCATTGCGAACTTGCCGTTCGACGGAACGTTTGTGAAGGCATCCATGCTGTTGCGACGCACGCTGCCCTTCGCAGTTGCGAAGACGACGTGGAGCGCACCCCAGGTGCCTTCGTCTTCGGGAAGCGGCAGCACGGTGGCTATCGTTTCACCCGGTTCCAGCGCGGGCAGCAGGTTCACGATCGGTCGCCCACGTGTCGCGGGGCCTCCCTCCGGAAGCTTCCAGACCTTGAGCCGATAGACCTTGCCGGAGGTGGAGAAAAACAGCACCGGGTTGTGCGTGCTGGTGACGAACATGTCGCTGATGGCGTCTTCGTCCTTCGTCGCCATGCCCGCTCGACCCTTGCCGCCGCGATGCTGGGCGCGGAACGTCGAAAGCGGCGTGCGCTTGATGTAACCGTCCATCGTCACGGTCACGACCATGTCGTCGCGCTCGATCAGGTCCTCGTCCTCGATCCCCTCGATGGCTCCGGTGATCTCCGACACGCGGGGTGTTGCGTAGCTGTCCTTCACCTCGACGAGTTCGTCGCGCATGACCGCGTAGAGCTTCGCCCGGTCCGCGAGGATGGCGAGGTAGCCGGCGATCGCCTCGGCCAGTTCCTTCAGCTCGTCGCCGATCTCGTCGCGACCGAGGGCGGTCAGCCGGTGAAGGCGCAATTCGAGGATCGCCTTCACTTGCGCCTCGGATAGCTTGTACGTTCCGCCTTCCTGTTCGTCGGTCGGCTCGATGGCCTCTACGAGCCGGATGTACTGTGCAATGTCGCCGATCGGCCATTCCTTGCCGAGCAGCTTGGCGCGCGCCTCCTGCGGATTCGACGACCCGCGGATCATCGCCACGACCTCGTCGAGATTCGAAACCGCTACGACGAGTCCAAGCAAGATATGCGCCCTGTCGCGCGCCTTGTTCAGTTCGAACTTGGTCCGCCGGGTAATGACCTGTTCGCGGAAATGGATGAAGGCCTGGACGATGTCGCGCAGGGCGAGGACTTCGGGCCTTCCGCCGCGAATGGCGAGCATGTTGGCAGGGAAACTCGACTGTGCAGGGGTGTGCCGCCAAAGCTGATTGAGCACGACCTCCGGCGTTGCGTCGCGTTTGAGATCGATCACCACGCGCACGCCTTCGCGGTTCGATTCATCGCGGATATCCGAGACCCCCTCGATCCGCTTTTCCTTGGCGGCTTCGGCGATCTTCTCGACCAGGTTGGACTTTCCGACCTGATAGGGCATCGACGTCAGGATGACCGAGCGGCGATCGCCGCGCCCTTCCTCGATCTCGTGCCGGCACCGCATGAGCACCGAGCCGCGCCCGGTCATGTAGGCGCTTCGGCTGCCCGACTTCCCGAGGATCAGGGGTGCGGTCGGAAAGTCCGGACCGGGAATGATCTCGAAAAGTTCTTCCGACGTGATTGCAGGATTTTCGATGTAGGCAAGGCAACCATCGATCACTTCGCCCAGATTGTGCGGCGGGATGTTGGTAGCCATGCCCACGGCGATGCCGCCTGCGCCGTTGACGAGAAGGTTCGGGAAGCGCGCGGGCAGCACTTCCGGCTCCCGCCGCGAACCGTCGTAGTTGTCGTGAAAGTCGACGGTATCCTTGTCGAGATCGTCGAGCAGCGTGTTGGCGACCCGCGCCAGACGGGCTTCGGTGTAGCGCATCGAGGCTGGCGGATCGGGATCCATCGACCCGAAATTTCCCTGACCGTCGATCAGGGGGACCCTCATCGACCACGGCTGCGTCATGCGTGCAAGTGCATCGTAGATCGCCGAATCCCCGTGGGGGTGATAGTTACCCATCACGTCACCCACGATCTTTGCGGACTTGCGATAGGGCCTGCCGGCGACGAAGCCGCCTTCCTGGCTTGCAAACAGGATACGGCGATGGACGGGCTTCAGGCCGTCGCGAACGTCGGGCAGCGCCCGGGCCACGATCACGCTCATCGCGTAATCGAGATAGCTCGTCTTCATTTCATCGACGATGTCGATCCGGCTGAATTCGCCTGCCGGCCCTGGGGAATCGATAGTATCGGTGTCGTCGCTCACGCCGCTTTTTCGTTCTTCTGTTGACGGGAATGTGTCGGTCTTCCGGCCCTAGGCCAAAGGTGCGGCAAATACCAGCGAGGCGCGGGTGAACGCCCTTTGTGCGCTTGTCTTTTCCACAAGTGCCGCCCCTTCCTGAACGTGCGGGACGAAGCGCATTCAATCAGGGTTCAGTGCGCCTGCGCTATACAAGGAGCCTGTTGCCAAGCGTGCGTTTGATCGCCATCTGCTTGGCCGGAAGTTTCAAGGGGCTGTTCCGCACGATTTAGCCGCGCAGCCGAACGATTGAGGAGAGTATCGATATGATCCGTCACGGCAAGCTCAAATTCGGCAAGCTTGTTTCGCGCTCCGCACTGGGAGCGGCGCTCGCATTCGGCGTCGTTGCCGGTGGTGCGACGATTTCGACGCCAGCCTATGCGCAGAAGGGCTTCAGCAAGCCGTTCGTCGCGGCCGCGCAGCCTGTGCAGGAAGGGCTTGGACAGATTGAAACGCAGAAGAACAGCGGTGCCGACGTTTCGGCTGCCGTCTCCGCGTTGAAGCCGCAGGTCGAAGCCGCGGCAGCCGCTGCCTCGACCCCCAAGGACATGATGACGGCGGGACAGTTCCTCCTGAACCTCGGCACGCTCGGCGAGGACATGATGCTGCGTCAGCGCGGTGTGCAGATGATCCTCGACAGCGGCCAGCTCGAGGCGGCGAAGGTTCCGCAGTTCCAGTACTACCTCGGCAATTTCGCCTACTCGAACAAGGAATACGCGACTGCTGCCAGCGCCCTCAAGGCCGCGAAGGCGGGCGGATATTCCGAATCCAACCTAGTTCCGCTCATGCTTCAGTCCTACGCTGACGCGGGCCAGCCCGCCCAGGCGATCGCGGCGCTCAAGGAGCTTATTGCGACGCAAAAGGCGGCCGGGCAGCCGGTCCCCGCGGACTGGACTTCGCGTGGCAGCCTGATCGCCTACAAGGCCAACATGGGCAAGGAAGCCGCCGAGCTCGCGACGATGCAGGCGCAGGCCGATCCGACGCCTCTGAACTGGCTCAATGCGGCGCAGATGACTCGTTCGTTCAACCAGTTCGACGGTCAGATTTCGCTCGACCTGTTCCGTCTGATGGACCGCAGCGGCGCACTCGATGCCGATGCTCAGTACACCCGCAACGAGTACAAGGAATACATCGAAACCGCCGATCCCCGTCGTTTCCCGGGCGAAGTCGTGCGGATCATCGACAAGGGCGTCTCGAAGGGAGCCCTCGACGGGTCCGAACAGTGGATCAAGGAATCGCGCCAGACCGCCAGCGGTCGTGTGGCTTCCGACAAGGCGTCGCTCAGCGGCGATGTCGCTTCGGCCAAGTCGAACGGACGCTCGGCGCAGGCTTTGGCCGACGCGTTTCTCAACTATGGCGATGCGGCTCAGGCCGAAGAGCTTTACGCAGCCGCCCTTTCCGCCGGCGGGCAGATCGATCGCGACCTGATCTATACGCGTATGGGTATCGCCCAGCTCGATCAGGGCAAGATTGCCGAGGCCAAGGACAGCTTCACCAAGGTGAACGGGTCGCGTGCTCCGGTCGCCAACCTCTGGCTGGCCTACGCCGAAACGCAGGCCTGATAGCCAGACAAACCAAATCGGGAAAGGCGGCGGGAAACCGTCGCCTTTTTCTTGGCAATCAAGTGCAGGGCGAGAATTCGCCGGTGCCTTCATCCATCAGGTGAAGGACACCGTCCGAAATGGCGAAAAAGGCCCCGCGCAACTTCAGGGAACCGTCTCGCTCGCCCTGCTGTATGCAGGGAAAGGTGCGAAGGTTCTGCAGGCTGACCCGCACGCCTGCATGTTCCATCTCCCGTTCGGCCTCGCGGCTTTCCGTTCCGAGTCGTTCGGCGATGGGTGCGCGGGCATCGTCAAGCAAGCCGATCCAGTCCGCGATGAAGCCCCCTTCGCCGGGCCTCGTGCCGTGCATTTCCTGCGTCAGAGCAGCCTTGCAACCTCCGCACATACCGTGTCCCATCACCACGATTTCCTTAACCTTGAGCACCTGAACCGCGAATTCCAGGGCGGCGGAAACCCCGTGCAGGCCAGGTGTCGTCTCGAAGGGAGGGACCAATGCGGCGACGTTTCGCACGACGAAGATTTCACCCGGATCGACATCGAAGATTTGCGCAGGATCCACCCGGCTGTCGGAACAGGCGATCACCATCGTTTCCGGCTGCTGGCCTTTGCGCAGTTTGCTCCACCGCTCGCGGTGGGGGGTCCATCCGGTGTGCCTGAAGCGGCGATACCCATCGAGTAGTGTCGATAGCTCTTGCGAAACGTTCTCGGTCATTGGCGTCTATTGGCGTCGGGAATTGGGGCTGGCAAGCTCCGGCACATGTGATTATCTGCAATCACATGAACGATCTGTCCTCCGCTCCCCGTCCCGAACGCCAGCGCAAGCCCGACTGGATTCGCGTAAAAGCGCCAGTCTCGAAGGGCTATGGCGAGACGCGCAAGCTCATGCGCGACCTCAATCTCAACACCGTTTGCGAGGAAGCGGCCTGCCCGAACATCGGCGAGTGCTGGACCAAGAAGCATGCGACGGTGATGATCCTCGGCGATACATGCACACGCGCCTGCGCATTCTGCAACGTCAAGACCGGAATGCCGGGCAAGGTCGACGAGCAAGAGCCCGAACACGTCGCAGAGGCGGCGGCGAAGATGGGGCTCGAGCATATCGTGATAACTTCTGTCGATCGCGACGACTTGCCCGACGGGGGCGCAAGCCAATTCGTGAAGGTCATCGAAGCGCTTCGCCGCAACACGCCGGGCACGACCATCGAAATCCTTACTCCCGATTTCCGCGGTCGCATGGACGCCGCGGTCGAAGCGATCGTGGCGGCAGGACCCGACGTCTACAATCACAACCTGGAAACCGTGCCTCGGCTCTATCCGACGATCCGGCCTGGCGCGCGCTATTACGCCTCATTGAAGCTGCTCGAGCGCGTCAAGCAACATGCGCCGCATGTTTTCACGAAATCGGGAATGATGCTGGGCCTCGGAGAGCAACGGCTCGAGGTCCATCAGGTAATGGATGACATGCGATGCGCGGACATCGATTTCCTAACGCTCGGCCAGTACCTGCGACCGACGCCGAAGCACGCCGAGGTGAAGGAATTCGTGACGCCTCAGGCTTTCGACGCCTATGGCGCCATCGCGCGGGCGAAGGGCTTCCTGCAAGTTGCATCGACGCCATTGACCCGCTCGAGCTACCATGCGGGCGACGATTTCAAGGAAATGCGCGCCGCGCGCGAAGCCCGGCTCGCCAAGCAGAGGGCCTGATGCCCGGCATCCACGAATTCCGCAGGCTGCCGTACAGCGCGGAGCAGATGTACGACCTCGTCGCGGACGTGGACAGCTACCCGCAGTTTCTGCCTTGGGTGATCGCCACCCGCGTAAAATCGGACTCCGAGACCGAAATGGTCGCCGACATGCTTGTCGGGTTCAAGGCACTTCGGGAAAAGTTCACGTCGCGCATCACCAAGCGGCGCCCGGAAGAAATCCGCGTGCACTATGTCGACGGACCGTTGCGGGACCTCGACAACGTCTGGAAATTCCACCCTGCGGGGCCAGACGCATGCGAGATCGAGTTCGACGTACAGTTCACCTTCAAGAACCGCATGTTCGAGGCGCTTGCAGGTCAGTACTTTGATCGCGCCTTTCGCAAGATGGTGGCCGCCTTCGAGGCGCGCGCGGCCGAACTTTACGGCAGCAATAGTTCCAGCGCGCACAGCGCTGCCTGATGGCGCACGCCCGAACGGCTCGTTCCGTCGAATTGCCGCTCTTCCGCCTGTATCTCTTCGCTCTCGCGCTCGCACCTGGCGAATACGACCAGTCCCACGGGCTTTAGCTCGCTGCCGCCGCCGGGCCCGGCGATACCGCTGATCGACACCGCCACGTCGGCATCGCTTCGGGCCAGGGCGCCCTGCGCCATGGCCCATGCAGTAGCGGCCGAAACCGCCCCGAACGTCTCCAGAATGTCCTCTGCAACGCCAAGCAGGGCGCATTTCGATTCATTTGAGTAGGTGATGAATGCGCGGTCGAGGACCGACGAAGAGCCCGGCACCTCGGTGATCGCCGCGCTTACCAGTCCGCCGGTGCAGCTTTCCGCCAGGGCGACCTTGCGCCCGGCCTGCGCGTTTGCCTGCACTACCCTTTCGGCAAGCGCGTAAATGTCGCGAGGCAGGATACGGTCGGCCATCGCTCAGCTTGGGCAGATCGCGATCTTGCCGACCTTGGCCTTTTCGCTCTTGGATCCGAGGCCGACCGCCAGTGCGATCAGTTCGGCGGTATTTTCCGCGGGCAGGGGCGACAGCAGGCGTACGAAACGATCGATCGTCTTGCATCGCTCGAGCGGAATCTCGGAACTGACCATGCCTTCGATCACCGCATCGAGCATCTGCTTCATCGACTCGTCGGGCATGCGGGACAGAAGGTCGTTCGCGTCCTGGTTGGTGTCCGCGCTGAGCTTGAGGAATGCTTTCTTGGCGCCAGGCCACGACACGGGTTTGCGCTTGGCGTAGCGGGCGGCGAGCTCATCCCCGTTGGTGCGAAGATAGGCATCGGCCGAAAGCGCGCTTGCGCAACGCTGCGATGTGCCCTTGATCACGCTCGGCATCGAATATCCCGCAAGCGAAGAAAACTCGGCAGGTGTCAGGCACGGAGGCTCGGCCGCGTGGGCGGTTCCAGCGATCGCAAGCGAGCAGGCAGCGAAAAGTCCGGAAATTCTGCGCATCGAGTATTCCTTCAGTACTGGACGAGGCATGCCATGGCCTGTGCTGCGATCCCTTCGCCGCGACCGGTATAGCCCAGTTTTTCAGTCGTTGTGGCCTTCACGCTAACCGCACCGATGTCAACGGCGAGCAGTTCCGAGAGGCGCTGCCGCATCGCTTCCCGGTGCGGTCCGATCTTCGGGGCTTCGCAGATGATCGTCAAATCGACGTTCCCGATCCGGTAACCCGCTTCGCCGACGAGCTTCACGGCCTGCGCCAGGAAGCGGTCCGAAGCAGTTCCACTCCACTGCGGATCGCTCGGCGGAAAATGCTGACCGATGTCGCCCGCGCCTATCGCACCCAGGAGCGCGTCGACCAGCGCATGTATAGCGACATCGGCGTCGCTGTGCCCGGCCAGGCCCATGTCGTGATCGATCATGACACCGCACAACCACAGGTCCTCGCCTTCCGCCAGGCGGTGGACATCGTAGCCGGAACCGATCCGGAAGGCCGGACCGGACTTCTCGAAGTCCGATGAGAAAGTAAGCTTCGACAAGGCTTCGTCCCCTTCAACAAGCCCGATCTCGAGGCCCGCTGCCTGCGCCACTTGCGCGTCGTCTCCGGCGTCGGGCGGGCCATCCCAGGCGCGGTGGGCGGCCAGGATTTCGGCAAAGCGGAAGGCTTGCGGCGTCTGCACCCGTCGGAGCCCCTCGCGCCGAGCCGGGCTGCCCATAATGTCGGCATTTGCGTGGACCACGCTGTCCACCACCGGCAGCACGGGTATGACGCCGGGCTGGTGTTCCAAGGCTGCCAGTAGCCTGTCGATGACATCGGTAGACAAGGCCGGTCGCGCAGCGTCGTGGATCAATACCGCGGTTGGCATAGTGCCTTCCAGCGCCTCAAGCCCCTTCCTGACCGACAACTGCCTGGTATCTCCGCCCGCGAGAGTTTTCACGTCCAGCCCGGCAAGCGCTCCCGCCGCGACGTCGCGAAAGTCGTCCGGTATCACCACCACGACAGGCGAAATCCCGGAAGCGAGAAGTGCCTCCACCGAGTGCCTGACCAGCGGTTTCCCGCGCCAGATCGCAAACTGCTTTGGAACGGACTGCCCCGAACGCAGGCCTTTGCCGGCCGCGACGACCACCGCTGCGGTTCCACCGATTGATGCCCGGTAATTCATCGACCTGCCCGGTAAACCCTTGCCGTGGCAAGAGCAATCGCCTAAAGGCTGCCCGTTTTTTAGGCACATCATTTGTTATGACGCAGCTTCCGAATTCCCCCGCGCTCAGTCCGATCGACATCGGCCCGATCCGCATCGATTGCCCGGTTATCCTGGCACCGATGACGGGCGTGACCGACCTTCCGTTCAGGCGGATGGTCCGCAGGTTCGGCTCGGGCCTGAACGTGACCGAGATGATCGCCAGCCCCGCTGCCATCCGCGAGACGCGGCAGTCCGTTCAGAAAGCAGCTTGGGATCCGATCGAGGAACCGGTGTCCATGCAGTTGGTCGGGTGCGATCCGGTGCAGATGGGCGAGGCAGCCAGGCTCAGCGAGGATCGTGGCGCGGCTATTGTCGACATCAACATGGGCTGCCCGGTTCGGAAAGTGACCAACGGAGATGCCGGATCGGCGCTCATGCGCGACCTTGGACTCGCCGCCAGCCTGATCGATGCGACCGTGAAGGCGGTAAGCGTTCCCGTCACCGTCAAGATGCGGATGGGCTGGGACCACGATTCGCTCAACGCTCCGGAACTGGCGCGGATCGCGCAGGATCTCGGCGCCAAGATGATCACGGTGCACGGACGGACGCGCAACCAGATGTACAAGGGCGAGGCCGACTGGCGCTTCGTGCGGCGTGTGAAGGATGCGGTCTCGGTGCCTGTCGTGGTAAACGGTGACATCTGCTCGATCTCAGATGCGGCTACCGCGCTCGATCAATCCGGCGCGGACGGCCTGATGATCGGGCGTGGCGCCTACGGCAAGCCCTGGCTGCTATCGCAGGTCATGCACTGGTGGCGCAATGGAACAGCCAAAGCCGACCCGGACATGGACGAGCAGTACGCCGTGCTGACCGATCACTATCGCGAGATGCTCTCGCACTACGGCCGCGAAGTCGGCACGAAGATGGCACGCAAGCACCTCGGCTGGTACACGAAGGGACTGCCCGGTTCCGCAGACTTCCGCAACAAGGTCAACGTCATGGATGACGCGGACGATGTGATCCGCGCCCTTGCCGACTTCTACCGCCCGTTCCTGCGGCGTCAGGCGGCATGACGACGATATCCCGTCTGGCCGTGCCGGACGCGGGTCTGCAACTTGCCAGCCTGCCGCTAGCCGTCCTCCTGCTCGCGCCGCGCCTCAGGATCGCTTCGGCCAACCCCGCAGCCGAGCAATTCTTCGGGCAGAGCGTTCGCCGGCTCACCGGGCGCAAGCTGACAGAAGTGCTGGTATTCGGGGATTCACGCTTCGAAGAGCGGATCGCCGACTTCGAGACACCGGTTTCCGCGCGCGAGATCGATGTCCTTGTTTCGGGCTCGTTCGCCCGCCGAATAGACATGAGCGTGGCGCCCATCGCAGACGTGGCCGGCTGGCAGATGCTGACGCTTCACGACCACTCTGCCACCGAGGCTCTCGGAGAGGATTCGGGCGGAGCCGACAACGCGGCGCTCCGCGGTCCGGAAATACTCGCGCACGAAATCAAGAACCCGCTCGCCGGCATACGCGGCGCATCGCAGTTGCTGGCGCGCAAGGTCGGCAAAAGGGACCGCCCGCTCACCGAACTGATCACCGCCGAAGTCGATCGCATCGCACTGCTGATCGACCAGATGCAGACGCTCAGTCGCAGGACTGCTGCCCCGGTGGAACCGTGCAACCTGCACGTGGCGGCGCGCAGGGCGATCGCGGTGCTGGGCGCCGCCGACGGGAGATCGGCACCCAGGGTCGAGGTCATCGAGGAATTCGACCCGTCGCTGCCGCCTGTCCTGGGGAGTCCGGACGGACTCGTCCAGGTCCTCATCAATCTGCTTTCCAACGCGTTCGAGGCGTGCAGCGGCGAGAAGCGACCGCTCGTTCTAGTGCGGACACGCTTTGCCAGCGGCCTGCAACTCCACACGACCGACAGCGGACGGCCTGTCAGACTGCCGATAGAACTGCGGGTAAGCGACAATGGCCCAGGCGTCGATCCCGCCATGCGCGAGCACATTTTCGAGCCATTCGTGACGAGCAAGAATTCGGGCCAGGGGCTGGGCCTCCCTCTTGTCAGGAAGCTGGTCCGGGACATGAATGGGCGCATCAGTCACGAACGGGACGATACGCGCGGCCTGACGCACTTTCGCGTCCACCTGCCGCTCGCCGAACGCGACGACTCTGTTCAGGACGAGGGAGCGGCAGCGTGAAAATCCTGCTGCTCGAGGACGATCGCTCCATCGCCGTCGTGATCACTGCCGCGCTCGAGGCCGAAGGTTTCGAGGTGGTGCATTGCGAAACCATCGCCGAGCGGGACCGACTTCTGGCCGAAAGCACATTCGCGGCATTCGTGACCGATGTCATGCTGCCCGACGGCGACGGAATCGGCACGATTGGCGCCGTGCAAGCCGCCTGTCCCGGCCTGCCGATCATCATCCTGTCGGCTCAGAACACTCTCGATACCGCGGTACGGGCGACTGACACCGGTGCATTCGAATACTTTCCGAAGCCCTTCGACATAGACGAGCTTGCCCGGGCGGTGACCCAGGCCGTGGGCGATCGGAACGCCGCAGGGCAGGGGGGCGAAGACCCCGAAGCCGGAGGCTTGCCGCTGGTTGGCCGCAGCCCGGCCATGCAAGCGGTCTTCCGCATGATCACGCGGGTACTGCGCAATGACCTGACGGTCCTTGTGACCGGCGAATCGGGTACCGGCAAGGAGGTCGTTGCCGAGGCGATCCATCAACTGGGCGACAGGCGGAGCGGGCCGTTCGTGGCGATCAATACCGCAGCCATTCCTGCCGAACTGATCGAAAGCGAGCTGTTCGGACACGAGAAGGGCGCTTTTACGGGTGCGGTCGCTCGCCACATCGGCAAGTTCGAGCAGGCGAGGGGCGGAACGCTGTTTCTCGACGAAATCGGCGACATGCCGATGGAGGCCCAGACAAGGCTTCTCCGCGCGCTGCAGTCCGGCACCATCCGCAGGGTAGGCGGAACCGAGGATGTCGCAATCGACGCGCGGATAGTCGCGGCTACGAACCGCGACCTGAAGCCGATGATCGCGGCGGGACAGTTCCGAGAAGATCTGTTTTACCGATTGAATGTTGTGCCGATCGAGATGCCTCCGCTTCGCGATCGGGCGGAGGACATCGAGGCGCTTACGAAGCATTTCTTCCAGCTCGCAGCGGCAGAAGGTCTGCCGAGGCGCCAACTTTCGGCAGAAGCGATCGATGTACTCCGTCATCACTCCTGGCCCGGAAACGTGCGCGAATTGAAGAACTTCGTCTACCGCGTGGCGCTGCTTGCACGCGAAGAGACAGTGGATGCCCCATCGGTTTCTGTCCTGCTCAAGGAGGCCCCGGTCCAGGCCGACCAGAACCCGGCTGATGCTCCGGCGGATCTTGAGCGCGCCGTGCTGAACTGGCTCGCCAGCGAAGCTCCGCCGCGCGGCACGATTTACGCCAGCGCCCTGGCCGCGCTCGAGAGGCCATTGTTCGCGCAGGTCCTTTCGGAAACCGGTGGCAACCAGCTTCGCGCCGCCGAGGCGCTGGGGATAAATCGTAATACCTTGCGCAAGCGGCTGAACGATCTTGCGCTGGACCCCGAGGAATTTGCGCCGCGCCGATGAGGCGCATGAAGAAACCTCTTGTAAAATCGCAACAGCTACTGTTGTAATCTGGCAACGATGGATCGGGAGTTGCCTACCCAAAAGCGGCGCTGGCCGCGCTGGTGGCGGCGCGTGCAGGTTGCCGCGCGGCGCGCCAATTTTTTCGCCGTGATGGAAATCGTCTCGGTCATCGGTTTCCTCATCATGACCGCAGCGACGTGGATCGCTCTAGACGCGCAGGCTGCGAAAAGGGAATTGCTTCCTTCCGACCTCACGGCGACCCTGCTTGTCGGCACTCTGGTTCCGGCCATGGCGATACTGATCCTGCTGGGTCGTCGAATGGCGCTCAGGCGGGCGAAGGAAAGCATCGGCGGCACCGGTCGCATGCATGTGCGGCTCGTCTTCATATTTTCGCTGATCGCTGCGGTACCGACGCTTCTGGTGGTGATCTTCGCATCGTGGTTGTTCCAGTCTGGCGTGGAGTTCTGGTTTTCGGACAGCTCGCGCGGCATGCTCGAGAACGCAAACAAACTGGCGCGCGGATACTACGAGCAGGCTCAGCGCGACGTCGGCTACGAATCGATCGCCATGGCCGAGGATCTCGGCAGTTTTCTGAGCGAGGAGTCGATCGCCGGTCCGGATTTCGCAGAATTCTATTCCTTCCAGGTCATCAACAGGAAGCTTACTGAATCGGCCATTCTCCAGGAGTCGGACCAAGGTCAGCTGCGGACAGTGGCGATCGTCGATCCCGAAGGCAACAATACACACAAGCGGGTTACTCCGGACGTCGTGGCGCAACTCAGCCAGGGCAACCCGATGGTAGTCTCGGCCGACGCGAACCGTATCGAGGCTGTCATACCGATAGATCGCAGCGCCGGCATCTACCTGTACACCGCGCGCAGTTCGGACCTGCTCGCCTTCAGCCAGGGGCAGAGGGCCGAAAACATCGTCCAGGCCTATGAAGTACTCACGAGCAGGGCCCGTGTGTTGCAATTGCGCTTCAACGTCGCATTGTTCGTGGCGTCTCTGGCGCTTGTCGGACTGTCCGTTTGGTTCGCGCTTCGCTTCGCGGACCGGCAGGTCAAACCGCTGTACGAACTGGTCGAAGCGGCGAAACGCGTCGGCAGCGGCAATTTCTCCCTGAGAGTGGAGGGCCGTACCGGGGCCGACGAAATCGGGCTTCTCAACCGTGCCTTCAATCGCATGACAGCTCAGATCGAGAAGCAGACCAAGGCCCTGGTAGGCGCGAACCAGCAGTTGACGGAGCGCCGCGCTTTTATCGAGGCCGTGCTCGAATCCGTGACCGCGGGCGTGATTTCCCTCGACGAGCGAGCGCGCATCCTGCTGATGAACAGTTCGGCTCAAAAGCTGCTTCTGGACCGGCTCGGTCCTGCTCCGGTGGGCCTCGAACTGTCCGAACTGGCCCCGCAGATGGCTTCGCTAATCGACTCGGGCGGGCGCCACGGCATCGTCCAGTACAACAACGCGGGCGACTTGCTGACGCTAGCGGTGAAGATCAGCGAGGATCGAACGGGGTACGTGATCACGTTCGAGGACATCACGCGCCAGCTCCTCGACCAGCGACAGGCCGCATGGTCTGACGTTGCGCGGCGTATCGCGCACGAGATCAAGAATCCGCTCACTCCTATCCAGCTTGCGACCGAGCGCCTGAGCCGCCGTTACCGCAAGCAGATCGAGGACAATCCCGAACTCTTCGAGGAATTGACCAGCACGATCATCCGGCAGGTGGGCGATCTGCGAAAGATGGTCGACGAGTTCTCGTCCTTCGCCCGGCTGCCGAAGCCCGTTTTCCGGACCGAGGACCCCGTCGCCCTGACGCGGCAGGCGCTCTTCCTTCAGGAAGTCGCACGGCCCGACCTTGCGTTCTCGTTCATCGAGGAGGGCGAGATCGGGATGATCGCATGCGACCGCCACCAGTTCGGTCAGGCCATGACGAACGTTCTCAAGAATGCGGTAGAAGCCGTTGAAACAAGGATTAAAGACGAGGCAGAGAACTTTCGCGGAAAAGTCACGGTTTCGATCCGGCGCGACGGAGAAGACATCATCGTGTCGATCGCGGACAACGGCATCGGACTGCCCCAGGATCGCGAGCGGATCGTCGAGCCCTACGTGACCACGCGCGAGAAGGGCACCGGTCTCGGTCTCGCCATCGTCAAGAAGATCGTCGAGGAACACGGCGGCGACATGCAGTTCGCCCCTTCGGATAGCGGCGGCACGACGGTTTCGATGACCTTCGCGCGCGACCCTCTCCTGGGAAGACATAAAAACGAGGCAGCAGAATGAGGATCCAATGGCGCTCGATATTCTGATCGTCGACGATGAACGCGATATCCGCGAACTCGTCGCAGGTGTCCTGAGCGACGAAGGCTACGAGTGTCGCACGGCTGGCGACAGCCGGTCTGCGCTCGATGCGGTCGACGAACGGCGCCCGTCGCTCGTGCTCCTCGACGTATGGCTGCACGGCAGCGCGATGGACGGGCTCGAGGTGCTCGACGCGATCAAGGCAAGGGAGCCCGAGCTGCCGGTCATCATCTTTTCCGGTCATGGCAATATCGACACAGCGGTTGCCGCGGTCAGCCGCGGCGCCGTGGATTTCATCGAAAAGCCGTTCGAAGCGGAAAAACTGCTCCATCTCGTGGCCAAGGCCACCGAAACCGACCGGCTGCGTCGGGAAAATGCGCAACTGCGGCATGATTTCTCGATCGGCGAGGAGTTCACGGGCAATAGTTCGGCGATCAACCAGGTGCGCGCCACTCTGAAACGCGTTGCCAATACCGGCAGTCGCTTGCTGATCAGCGGCCCGGCCGGGGCAGGCAAGGAAGTGGCGGCCCGCCTGCTCCACTCATGGAGTCCGCGCGCCTCGAACCCGTTCGTGTGTGTCAATTCCGCGAGGATCACGCCCGAAAGGTTCGAGCAGGAACTGTTCGGCGAGGAGGCGGAGGGAAGCCTCGTCCGCCCCGGGCTGCTGGAAAGCGCCGACGGCGGAACGCTCTATTTCGACGAAGTTGCCGACATGCCACTGTCGACTCAAGCGAGAATCCTGCGGGTCCTCACCGATCAGGCTTTTGTCAGGGTGGGCGGCAACCGGCAGATACGCGTCGATGTCAGGGTCGTTTCCTCGACCTCGCGCGAGCTGGAGAAAGAGATAGCCGAAAGGCGCTTCCGCGAGGACCTCTTCTATCGTCTCAATGTCGTCCCCGTGCAGGTCCCGGCGCTTCGCGAACGGAGAGAGGACATTCCCTCTCTCGTCGACCACTTTTTCGCCCGGTTCGCCAACGAACAGGGGGTTCCACCGCCGGAAATCGCCGCCGAAGCCATGACTGCCCTGCAGGCGTACGAATGGCCGGGAAATGTCCGTCAGTTGCGCAATGTGATCGAGCGAACGGTAATCATGGCCCCGCGCGAGAAGCTCGGAAATATCGTCGTCGACATGCTTCCGCCTGAAATCCTCGACAACCGCGTCGAGGGCGATTCCCGCATTTCCAGCATGATGAGTTCGCCGCTCAGGGAAGCCAGGGAAAGCTTCGAGCGCGAATACCTGAAAGTCCAGATCCGGCGATTCTCGGGCAACATCTCGAGGACGGCAGCGTTCATCGGAATGGAGCGGTCGGCACTCCATCGCAAGCTCAAGCTTCTCGGAATGTCGGAAAAGCGGGAAACGGAGAAGGAAGAGGAGGGCAGTTGAACGGGCCGGGATTTTTCGGATTTACTGCACTGCAGCAAAACGATAGGATCGCCGGCATCGGCCTTTGAAGGGGCCAGAATGCGGACCGCAGAAGCGGCTGCCAAGAATAAGGAGCAAGACATGGCAGGACGTACTCTTTCAGCCCGGCCCCGGCCGGCACCGCCCGTTCCTGCGAAGGTCGAGGCACCGGCGAACGGAGGCAAGGGCCAGAACCTCCAGGACCAGTTCCTTAACCTCCTGCGCAAGAACAAGACTCCCGTAACGATGTTCCTGGTAAAAGGCGTCAAGCTTCAGGGCATCGTCACCTGGTTCGACAACTTTTCGATCCTGCTTCGGCGCGATGGCCAGTCGCAACTCGTCTACAAGCACGCAATCTCGACCATCATGCCAAGCGCTCCCATCGATGCGGCGCAATTTGGCGGCGTGACGGATGGCAGCAAGAAGGCACGCCTCCTTCAGGACGTCTTCCTGTCCAGCATCCGCAGCGCCGAGGTGCAAGTCACGATGTTCCTGGTCAACGGTGTCATGCTCCAGGGCAGGGTGGCGGCCTATGACCTGTTCTGCATGCTGCTCGAACGTGAAGGTTACGTGCAACTTGCCTACAAGCACGCCGTTTCGACGATACAGCCCGTCACTCCGGTCGACTTGCAGTCGCACGAGGATGACGGCGACGACGACGGTTGAACGAAAAAGCGAGACGATTTGGAAGAGGAACTGAAGGGAGAGGTGACGCGCGGCGCACGTGCCGTCGTAGCTTATCCGCATCTGCGCGGGCGATCGGACCTCGATCCTGACGCCCGACTGGAAGAAGCAAAGGGCCTGGCACTGGCGATCGGGATCGTGGTGGCCGATGCCTTCGTGATACCAATACGCGATCCGCGCCCGGGCACGCTCTTCGGTGAGGGGCAGGTCCAGAACATCGCCGTCGCCTGCGAACAGTCAGAAGCCGAGCTGGTGATAGTCGACGGCGCGCTTTCGGCTATCCAGCAGCGCAACCTCGAAGAGAAACTTAAACGCAAGGTCATCGACAGGACCGGGCTGATCCTCGAGATATTCGGGGAGAGGGCGGCCACTGCCGAAGGCCGCTTGCAAGTCGAACTGGCACACCTCGATTATCAGGCGGGCAGGCTCGTCCGAAGCTGGACCCACCTCGAGCGCCAGCGCGGCGGCTTCGGGTTTCTCGGCGGTCCCGGCGAGACGCAGATCGAGGCCGACCGCCGCATGATCCGCGACCGCATGGCGAAGATCAGGCGCGAGCTCGAGCAGGTTCGCAAGACCCGTGGCCTCCACCGCGATCGACGGGGAAAGGCACCATGGCCGGTAGTGGCACTTGTGGGCTACACCAATGCGGGAAAATCCACTCTTTTCAATCGTCTGACGGGTGCGGACGTCATGGCGGAAGACCTTCTTTTCGCGACTCTCGACCCGACGATGCGAGCAATTTCACTTCCGGCCGTCGAGAAGGCAATTCTGTCCGATACCGTCGGCTTCATTTCGGACCTTCCGACACAGCTCGTCGCGGCATTTCGCGCAACCCTCGAGGAAGTCACCGCAGCCGACATAATCCTGCATGTCCGGGATATCGCGAATCCGGACAGTGAGGCTCAGAAAACCCAGGTCCTCGACGTGCTTTCCGACCTCGGCGTCATTCAGACAGGGGAGGATGGAGAGCCGGATCTACCGACTGTACCGATTGTCGAAGTGTGGAACAAATGGGACTTGCTCTCGCAAGCAAGGCAGGTCGAACTGCGTAAGATCGTGGCTCGACGCGATGAGGAGATAATCGTTCCCCTATCGGCACTTACGGGCGAAGGTTGCGACGAGCTGCTGGATACGGTCGGAGCAGCCCTGACTGAAGATGCTACGACCTGTACCTTCCTGATTCCTGCCGCCGAAGGCAGGAAGCTCGCATGGCTTCATGCTCGCGGCGAAGTCCTGTCCGAGGAGATGGCAGGCGAGGGCGACAACGGCCCTCTCACGCGGATTACGGTTCGCCTTGCGCCTCGCGAACTAGGCCGCTTTTCCGCCCTCTGACTGCTTAACTCGTTGCCAGAGTTCTTCCTGCTCGCCAAGCGACAGGGCTGCGAATCCATCCAACCCGTCATCTGCCAGATTTTCCATGGATCGGAACCGGCGTTCGAACTTGGCATTGGCCGCCCGCAGCGCATTTTCCGGATCGATCCCGTAACTGCGCACGAGGTTGACGGCGGCAAACAGCACGTCCCCGGCTTCCTCGAAGCGCGAGTCTTCGCCGTCGGCCGCGGCGAGTTCCTCGCATTCCTCGCGAACCTTGTCAGCGGGTCCCCGTGGATCCGGCCAGTCGAACCCGACACGCGCCGCTCTTTTCTGCAATTTCTCGGCGCGCATCAATGCCGGGAGGGCCAGAGCGACGCCGTCCATTGCGCTCGTCGCGCCCTTCGCCTTGCGCTCGGCTTCCTTGAGACTCTCCCATCGCGCCGTCTGCGATCGTTCGCTCGATTGTTCGGACCCGAAGATATGCGGATGCCGCGCTTCAAGCTTGTCCGACACGCTACGGGCGACGTCCTCGAATTCGAACGCGCCGTCTTCCTGCGCGATACGGGAATGAAACACGACCTGCAGTAGCAGATCGCCAAGCTCGTCGCGCAGCGAAGAAAGGTCGTTGCGCGCAATCGCGTCCGCAACCTCGTATGCCTCCTCGATCGTATAGGGCGCGATCGTCCCATAGGTCTGCTCACGATCCCACTCGCATCCCGAAACCGGATCCCGGAGGCGAGCCATTATCGAGAGAAGGCGGTCGATCTCGGTCATGGACGACTCTCGACTGATAGATTGATAATATATATTATGTTAAATACCGTTGGATGTTCAGACGCCGATATGCGAGAGGATGAATGCCAGCCCCGCGATGATCAATGCCCACAGGCCCGCCATCCAGAACTTCCGCTCGGTCGAAACACCGTGCGATTGCAATCCGCGCCATGCCAGGATCAACGCACCCAGAAGGAACACGATCGAGGCAACGACGCTCCCGGTCATGCCGCCAGTTCCATCCCGTCGTGTCCGACGAGAACATGGTCTGGCGTCTCGTCGCTCAGGATTGCGTAGTCCATCGACTTGTCGAGATGTGTCAGCACGGCCCGCCTCGCCCGCGAAGCGTCTGCCAGCTCTATCGCCATGCCAAGATTTGCATGGGTCGGATGCGGCTCACGACGCAGGCAGTCGACGACAAGGATGTCGCATCCTGAGAACAAGTCGACCATATCGCGCGTGATTTCACTGAAGTCCGTCGCATAACAGATTGATTTGCCGTCACATTCAAACCGGAAGCCGGTAGACTGAGCCGGTCCGTGCGGCATCTGGCACGACTGGACGCTGAACCCGGCGAACATGCGAAGATTCTCGAGAGTTTCGATCGAGACTATGGTCGGATAGCCATGCTGGCCGGCAAAGACATAGCCGAATCGCTGCCGTAACCGACGAACGGTCTCATCGGCAGCGAATCCCGGTATCGGTCCACCGCGCCCATATCGCAGCGGCCTCAGGTCGTCGATTCCGTGGCAGTGGTCGGCATGGTCGTGTGTCCAGAAGACGGCATCGAGCTTTGCGATCCCGGTCGCGAGGAGCTGGCTGCGCAGGTCCGGCGATGTATCGACGAGCAGTCTGCTGCCTTCATCGTTCTCGACTACGATCGAGACGCGACTGCGCCGGTTCTTCGGATTGTCGGGATCGCAGGCGCCCCAGTCGATGCCGGTTTCGCCGCCAAGCCGGGGAACTCCCGTCGACGTTCCAGAACCGAGGACGATGAGCTTCACGTCGCTGCTTTCCGGAACAGTGAGTAGAAGTTGCGCGTCGTGACTTCAGCGAGTTCCTCCGGCGAGACGTCGCGCAACCCCGCAACGAACCGCGCCGTATCGGCCGTGTAGGCCGGCTCGCAGGTACGCCCGCGATGCGGAACCGGCGCAAGAAACGGAGAATCCGTTTCCACCAGCAGCCGATCGGAGGGAAGCTCCCCGGCGACTGCCTGAATGTCGCGCGCATTCTTGAACGTGACGATGCCCGACAGCGAAATCGACAATCCCAGATCGAGCATCGCGCTCGCAAACTCGGAAGATGCCGTGAAGCAGTGGATCAGGGCCGGAAACGCACCCTTCTCCATTTCCTCGCTCACGATGCGGATCGTGTCCTCTTCCGCGTCGCGCGTATGGATGATGACCGGTAGGCCAGTTTGGCGCGCTACGGAGAGATGCGTCCTGAACAATGCCTGCTGCGTCTCGCGGTCCGACTTGTCATAATAATAGTCGAGACCGGTTTCACCGATGCCGATGACTTTTGGATGCTCTGCCGCTTCCAGAAGCGCGGCTTCGCCAAGGTCGGCATGGGCATCGGCTTCATGCGGATGGATGCCGATGCTGGCCCAGACATCGTCCTCGCGCTCTGCCGTTCCTACCACGCGATCCCACTCGCGCCGCCGGGTGGATATGTTTAGAAATCCGCCGATTCCGGCTTCGCGTGCGCGCGCAAGTACGGCGGCCTGATCCTCGACGAGGCCTTCGTATTCGAGATGACAATGGGAATCGATCAGCATCAGGGTGCATCCTCCCCGGGCATTTCGAGCCTTGGAAAGACGCCGACCGGTTTCTCGACCGCGAAACGCGAATTGCAGAGCCTTTCGAACCAGGCGCGATCGGAAAGGGCCGCGAAGTCCCGCTCGCCCTCAGGGATACCCAACTGGTCGAGCAGGCGATCCGAAGAGGACGGAACCACCGGCCTCACAGCTATTGAAAGCGCCCTGACGCACCTGAACATCGTCATCAGGACGGCTTGCATTCTCTCGGGATCGGTCTTGCGCAAAGCCCATGGCGCCATCTCGTCCACGTATTGGTTGCAGGCGAAGACAGCCCTCATCCAGGCGCCGAGCCCCTCGGAAAAATCCAGTGTCTCGAACGCGGACGGCAAGTCTCTCGTGCAGGCTTCGAGGACCGCTTCCTCCAGCCGATCATCCGCCTCCAACGCCTGATAGTCCGTAGTCAGTCTTCCATCCAAATTCTTGAATATCATCGACAAACTGCGCTGCGCGAGATTCCCGAAGCTGTTTGCCAGCTCGGCATTGGCGCGCGTGACGATTGCCTCCTGCGAATAGCTTCCATCCTGCCCGAAAGCGATTTCACGCAGCAGGAAATAGCGCAGCGTGTCCACGCCGAACCGGTCGGCGAGTTCGACAGGATCGGTCACGTTGCCGACAGATTTCGATTCCTTCTGCCCGCGGTTCAGCAGGAAGCCGTGACCGTAGACCTGCTTCGGCAATTCGATCCCGGCGCTCATCAGGAAGGCGGGCCAGTACACCGCATGGAAGCGGACAATATCCTTGCCGATCAGGTGGAGATTCGCAGGCCAGAACTTGCGATAGTCTTCGGTATCGTCCGGATATCCCAGACCCGTCAGGTAATTGGTCAGGGCATCGACCCAGACATACATGACGTGCTTTTCCGCGCCCGGAACGCGAACGCCCCAGTCGAAGCTCGTCCGGGAAACGGACAAGTCGCGCAAGCCACCCTCGACGAAACGCATCACCTCGTTGCGGCGCGTTTCGGGTCGTATAAAACCGGGGTTCTCGCGATAGAGCGCAAGCAGCGGCTCCTGGTATCGCGACAGGCGGAAGAACCAGCTTTCTTCCACAGTCCATTCTACCGGGGTTCCCTGCGGCGAAAGCTTTTCGCCTCCCTCCCCTTCGGCGATCTCGCTCTCGTCATAATAGGCCTCGTCCCTGACTGAATACCAGCCCTCGTAGCGATCGAGATAGAGGTCGCCGTTCGCCTCCATCGCGCGCCAGATGGCCTGGCTCGCCTCGTGATGCTCAGCTTCCGTAGTCCGGATAAAGCGATCGTATCGGATATCCAGTTTGTCGAACAGATCCCTGAAATGGCGGGACATTTCGTCCGCAAGCTCGCGCGGTGACATGCCGAGGTCACGGGCCTTCTGGGCCATCTTGAGGCCGTGCTCGTCGGTTCCGGTCTGGAAACGGACTTCGCGTCCACGCGCGCGCTGGAAGCGGGCCATGACATCCGCCGCGATCGTTTCATAGGCATGCCCGATGTGCGGCTTGCCGTTCGGATAGTGAATGGCGGTTGTGATGTAGTAGGGCTCGGCCATCGATGGCGGGCAATCTTTCAAGGTCGTGTCAGCGGGCTTCGACGGCCTCTGTAGGCACCGCCGCAGATGCCAGCAACCCGCCAATTTCCATGACGAGCAAGCCCGGGTCGAAATTATAGGTCGGCGCTTCGGCGGAAAGCCGTGCCATTGCGCCGTGCGCTTCGATGATGAGCAGCTGCTGGCGACGCCCGGCGCCATCGAGTGCGCCTGTCAGCGCGGCGCGCGCGAGATCGAGAGCGCCAAGCAGCTTTTCGCGTGACGGCCGGGCCCCCATTTCATCCGCGAGCATGCCGCGCAAGGTAAAGTCCCGATCTCCTTGCCGCACGATCCGCTCCATAAGCTCATGGAGCTTGCCGAGGCTTTGTCGGGCGAAGGCAAGGGCCACACCGGGAGAGCCCTGCGCCGCAGCGATCGCAGCCTTGCGGGCGTCGAACGAGACATCCGGAGCTTGCTCGCGCAGCAGGCCATCGATCGCCTCGTCGGGGAGTGCCGGGAACCGCAAGATCCGGCAGCGCGAGCGAACTGTCGGCAACAGTCGTCCCGGACGGTGCGAAACCAGCAGGAAATGCGTACCGGCAGGAGGTTCTTCCAGACTTTTCAGCAAGGCGTTGACGCCGGCCTTTTCTAAATCGTCCGCCGGGTCGATGATGACCGCGCGGTTGGCACCCAGCGTAGCCCGCGTGGTGAGGCGCTGCTGCATCGTCCTTATTTGCTCGACCGTGATGTTCCGCTTCACCTGAAAGGGCTTGCCATCCGCCTTCTTGCGCGCCTCTTCATCGTTCGACGGCAAATGGTCGAGCACGAGGATATCGGGATGCGCGGACGGTTCCGGCTGCCTGCCTTCCCCTTTGCCGACCAGTTCGAGCGCAGCCTTGCGCGCAAACCCGCCCTTGCCGATGCCCTCCGGACCGGTCAGCAGCCAGGCATGATGCATGCGCTCCGAAGAGAGCGCAGTGCGCCATTCGCGCCAGGCTTCGTCATGACCGACATACCGGGCCGGAAGTTCGGTCATGCCTGCCCGACCCCGATCCGGGTCAACGCAGCCATGACCTTCGCATGGGTTTCGTCGGCATCGGCATTGCCGTCGACCCTCACGAACCGCTCCGGCTCCTGCCGCGCGAGCCGGGCGAATTCGGCCGCGACGCGCGCGTGATAATCTGCGGCGCGCCCCGCGATGCTGTCTGAACGGCCCTGGTCCCTGAGCGAGATCCGCTCGGCAGCGCGTGCGGGAGATACCTCGATCAGGATCGTCAGATCGGGCAGCAATCCTCCACTTCCCAGCTGGTGAAGGGCAAGGATGTCCTTGTCCCAAAGCCCGCCCCCGCCGCCCTGATATGCACGTGTGGAATCGATGAAGCGGTCGGAAATTACCCATTTGCCCGCGTTCAGCGATGGCAGAATTAGCCGTTCCACATGGTCCGACCTTGCAGCCGCGAAAAGCAGCGCTTCCGCGCGAGGATTCCAGCCGGGCCCGGGAGCTGCGAGGAGCAGGTCGCGGATCGCTTCTGCGCCCTTCGTCCCTCCGGGTTCGCGCGTGATGACTACTTCGTATCTGTGCGCTTCCAGAGCCTGGGCCAGCAGGCGCGCCTGGGTCGACTTGCCGACCCCCTCCCCTCCCTCGAACGTGATAAAGCGCCCCGGATTCACGAGAACAGCCCGTAGAGGCCATTCATGATCCGGTCGAGCGGTCCTGCTTCGCCCACGGGCTTTGCGGCCACAAGCGGAACCCTTCCGTCAGGCAAATTGTCTACGACGATTTCCAGACTGCCGACGCGCTGGCCTTTGCGGACCGGAGCTTCGAGGGGGCCATCGTAGCGTACGCGCAGCCTGATTTTCTCGCCGCCGGATACGGGCACGACCGCGTAGACCGGCGCTGTTGCGGCAAGTGGCACGGAGCGACTTTCCCCGCCCTGCACGCGGGCTGTTGCGACCGTCTTGCCGGCGGCAAACAGCGGGCGCGCCCGCCATTGCGTGAAACCCCATTCGATTAGTGCGCGGGCAGCTTCGGCGCGTTGTGCTCCCGTCTTGTTGCCGGCAACGACCATCACAAGGCGCCGTTGTCCGCGCTGGGCCGATCCGAGGAAGTTGTAACCGGCCTCGCGCGTGTATCCGGTCTTGATGCCATCAGCACCCTCGACGACTTCGATTGTCGGATCGTGGCTCTGGCGAGTAACGCCTTCGAAGGTCATGCGCTTCTTGCCGACGTATCGCGAATACAGATCGGGATACTGGCGGATCATCGCGCTCGCGAGCCGAACAAGATCTCGCGCGCTGACGAACGTTTTGCCTTCGTCCGGCCACCCGTTCGGAGTGTTGAAGCTGCTTTTCGTCATTCCGAGGCGGCGCGCCTCGCCGTTCATCATGGCCGTCCATACCGGGACGCTGCCCGCATATTCTTCTGCCAGCACGACAGAGGCATCGTTGGCGGAAACCGTCATTATGCCGCGAAGGAGCGTATCGACGCTGACTTCCTGCCCCGGGCGAAGGTACAGGCTGGTGCCCTTCCCGCTCCACTCCCGTGAGGTTCCCTCACCGACCGTGTATGTCCTGTCGGCACCCAGCCTTCCGGAAGCGAGCGCCCCGAACGCGACGTAAGCCGTCATGACCTTTGTCATCGATGCGGGAACGAAGCTCAGATTCTCCTGCCGGGCGATCAGTTGCTGGCCGGATCCGAGATCGACCAGCAGAACGACCGGGACATCTTCGATTTCAGGAGGGGGAGCAGGCAGTGCGGCAATCGCATCGCCGGCCAGCAAGAGGCCCGCAATCGATGCTATCAGAATTCTGGACAAGAAAGGGCTGCTCCGCGACGGACAATTCCGCGCGAAGGCCTGACGGCTCAGTCCGCGCGCTGGATTCGTGCGTCGGTATAGCCTGCGGATCGGGCCTTCGCCAAGGCGGTGTCGGCTTCTTTGGGGTCGGCAAAGGGGCCTATCCGCAAGTGCCAGAACCGGCCGGAGTGCCGAACGAAACCGCCCAGTGCGCTTGCGGCCTTCATGGCTCGCTCTTCGGTCGAGAATGCCGCTGCCTGGACCACGAGACCATCGACCGGCGCTTGCTGCTCCGATGCTTCGGCGACATTTCCGGTGCCGGCATCGATCGGTTCATCTGGCTTTAGTGCGGGCTCGGCAGCCTCTGCGACGGCATGTACCTCTGCCTTTGTTTCGGGAGAATCCTCGCTTGCCGCCACACTTGCCGTGGCAAGTGGCGCCACTTCTGACCGAAACGCTTCGCCGAATGTCGCCGCGGCATCCGGATCGACCGATTTTGGTGTGTCGAGCCGTTCGGCCACCTGCGGCTCCTGCTCGCGCAACTTGCGCATCAGGACTTCGCGAAGCGGCTTGGGCGTCGCCATCCGCTCCGGAGCGCGCTCTCCCCGACGAAGCAGCGCTCGCTCCAGCTCGGGAGGATTCACACGCCTGACCCTGACGGCGTTGCGCATAGCGGCATTGATGCCGAGCTGATCCGCGGCAGCACCCGAAAGCTCGAGAAGCGTGTCGTTGGACATCGGCCCCCGTTCCTCGACGCGGGCCAGGATCGTGCGACCGCTTTCAAGCGAAGTAACTTCCACATAACTGGGAAGCGGAAGGGTCTTGTGCGCCGCCGACACCTTGTCCCCGGCATCCTGCGACACCTCGGCATAGCCCACGGCGTCGTAATTCAACTTGTCTTCCGGACGATAAGTCTTTCCGTCGATGGTAAACGGCTCTCCGATGACCATCGGATAGTCGGCTGCCGGACCGGTGGGATCCGGCGGCGGCGCGACACTCGCGCGGCTGCCCCCTCCGAGCATGCAACCGTTCAGGAAAACCAGCGCCGCAAGCGGCAGGACGTGGTCAGCGGACAATCTCATCTGCAAGCAACCCCACGGACATCGCGTAGTAGTTCGAGCAGTTGTATTGCAGGATAACCCTATAATTCCCGGTTAATAGCCAAGCCGGAGTGCCGGGTCCGTCGGGCTGGAAAAGCGATGCCATCGTGTCGTTCGCGATCGAGGCCTGGGGACGGACGCCAAGCGCGATCCATTCGGATACCGGCTTCCACTGCGAATGCCTTTCATGCACGCGCTCGCACGAAGGGGCAAAGAGCTGGGCATCGTATGCTCCCGAATTGAAATTGGAAGGCACGCTCGCCCGCACGCCCCAAGGCTCGCCCTTCCGCCAGCCGGCCATCCTGAAGTAGTTGGCGATCGAAGCGAGCGTGTCCGCCTCACTGTTCCAGATGTCGCGATCGCCATCGCCGTCGCCATCGACTGCGGTCGTGAGATAGACGCTCGGCAGGAACTGCGGATTGCCGAACGCTCCGGCCCAGCTTCCCTTCAGCCGGGACATGGGAACGCCGCGATCGACCATCTTCATGAGCGCTATCAGCTCGCCCTCGAAAAGTTCGCGACGGCGGCCTTCGTAAGCCAGGGTAGCGAGCGAGCGCGGCAGATCGAAGTTGCCGGTGTAGCTGCCGTAATTCGTCTCGTGCCCCCAGATGGCGAGCAGCATCTTGCCGGGAACGCCGTACTCGCGCTCGATCCCGGGCAACAACCTGGCTACGCGACCGTAGCTCCGTTTGCCGCCGGCGATCCTGGCAGAGTCCACATGGCGGTTCAGATACGGCTGGAGCGGCGGCGGCGTGCTGCGTCGACCGGGCTGACCACCGTCAAGCTCGACGACCCGCGGGTTGGGCGTAAGGCCGCTCAGCGTCCGTGAGATCGCGGTTTCGCTGACACCCTCGTTCCGGGCCTTCGCGGCCACGAGCTGGAGGTAGGATTCGAACCCCTGCTGGCTGAGGATCTGGGCCTGCGAGCGGGGCATCGGCTGCGTAACCGCGAGCGCGACCGCACCCAGGGCGACGAGACTGCGAAAGTTGGCGAGGAGCTTCATGGAAGGCGATCTTGCACAGTTTGCCTGAACTGTGAATGGCGACCCCGGCGGTTAGAGACGTTATCGTCCCTTGCCAGCATCGCTTCATCGCTTCGACCGCCGCGCCCCGGCCTTGCGCGCCCGCTCTTTTCGGTTATGCGGCGAGAGCAGCGGGACAGGTGGCCGAGCGGTTGAAGGCACTGGTCTTGAAAACCAGCAACGGGGCAACCCGTTCGTGGGTTCGAATCCCACCCTGTCCGCCACCTTCCACTGGCTTCGTCGCATTTTCAGGGAGCGTGTTGTCGTCCGTGGTCAGCCGACAACTGCTCCAGCCGCGCGTGCCACCCGGTCGCAGCGGCGAGGCGTGCCTGTGACGCCCTTGGATACCGCTGTTTGCCTGAACTATTTCGCACTGCAGCACGCCGATCGGGTGATTGCGATAGGAAAAGTATTTCTCACAATCCGGTTCACTGAACCGTCACGGAAGGGACACCGGCTCGTCACAGGCCGGGAATATTCGCCGCATCGCAGCATGCAGGGGAGTATTCGTCGTGAAACGCAATCTGATTCGAGCTGTTCTACTGACCTCGGCCCTCTCGATTCCCGGCGCGGCGCTTGCGCAGTCGTCGGCGCAGGCTTCCGACCAGCCCAGCCCCGGCGACACGATGGCGCTAGGCGGAAACGAAATCATCGTCACCGCGCAAAAGTTCGAACAGCGGGCGCAGGACGTCCCCATCACCATCTCTGCCGTAGGCGGCCAGAGGATCGAGGAACTGGGCATCACTGACCTCGACGAGCTGTCGAACTACGTTCCCGGCCTCAATATCCAGGAGCAGAGCGCGAACAATCCCGGCATCGTCATCCGCGGCATTACTTCGGATTCGGGCTCGTCGCAGCAGGGGCCCCGCGTCACCCTGTACTACAACGGCGTAGACATCTCGCGCTCACGAGGTTCGTACCAGGCCATCTACGACGTGGACCGGATCGAAGTCGTGAAGGGTCCGCAAGCGACCTTGTTCGGCACTGCCTCCGCCGTCGGCGCGATCAGCATCATCTCTGCCCGCCCGCAGCCCGGCTTTTCAGCCGAGATCAAGGGTGGCTATGGCAATTACGATGCCACGCTGCTTTCAGGCTTCGCGAATGCGGGCAACGATGTCGTCGCCGGCCGCGTCGCCTTCGAATGGCGAAAGCGGGACGGTTATGTAGAGAACCTTGCATCCTCGCAAACGGACGACCTCTACGCGCAGGACCAGCTGGGCATCCGGGCATCGCTTCGTTTCACGCCTGGCGAACGTTTCACACTGGACCTGATCGGCACATACGACCGCCAGCGCAACGGCGGCACGCCGTTCATTTCCGGGACCTATCCGACGGAGGCCGGCCCGGCCGACCCGTTCGGTTCCGCCAACCTTGGCGGATCGCCGCTTTCGGAACAGGTGCTTGGAAATTCCCAGCTCGGCCTTGAGCGCGACGTCTACGACATCAACCTGACTGCCACATACGAGATTTCCGACACAATCAGCTTCACGACGGTGAACGGATACCGAGAGTTCGATAGCGCAGAAGTGTTCGATGCCGACGGGTCTGCCGCCTGGTATCTGGAGTTCGCCGAAATCGCCGAAGGATGGCAGTTCAGCCATGAGGGGCGGTTCGCCTACAACACGCCCGCGCTCCGTGCCTCGCTCGGCTGGAACTACTTTACCGAGGACGGGCGACAGAACGTGCCGTTCTCGTCGGAAGAGGGCATCTTTCTCCAGTGCGCTGCCAATATCATTCCCGGGCTTGGCTGCGTGGTCCCCGGCGGCGTCGTGACTGCAGCCCAGACAACCGCGCTTGCGACCGGCGGTGCGGTTTCGCAAATTCCCTACCGTTCGGTCTTCGAGAACCAGGGCCAGAACGACAGCTATTCCATCTTCGCCGATGCCACGTGGGCGCCGATCCCCGAGATCGAGCTGACTGCGGGTGTTCGTGCGCTATGGGAGAAGCGCAAGTCGGGCTACTACGCCGAAGTGGCGCCCTCGGTGCTGACCGGCGGCCCCTCTCTGATCCCCGGCCAGATCGATACGAACGGCCAGACGTTCGAGGCGAGCGAGGACTACTCGGCTGTCCTGCCGCGTTTCAACCTCCTTTGGCGCGCGTCGGATACGGTGAACCTCTATGCCACGGTCGCGAAGGGACGGCGTTCTCCGGTCGTCCAACTCAATGCGAGACGCGACCCGGCCGGCAATCCGGTTCCCAACCTGCAACTCGTTCCGCAGGAAACCGTTTGGAACTACGAGGGTGGCGTCAAGATCAGCTCGGGCTTCTTTTCCGGATCGCTTGGCGTCTACTATCAGAAGTACGACGGTTTCCAGGTGAGCGTGATCCAGGATGACGGCACGACGATCACGCAAAGTGCCGGTACGGCCAGCAATCTCGGCGTCGAGGCGGAAATGCGCGTGCAGCCGACCGACTGGCTGAGCGTGTTCTTCAACATCGGCTACATCGATGGCGGCATCGACGACGACAACACCTTCGCGCCGCAGGTTTCGGGAGCGCGCTTCCGCCTCCAGCCGGAATGGCAAGCTTCGGCAGGCCTTACGGTCGACTACCCGATCACCGAAAGCACGCGTGTTTTCTTCACGCCAAGCTTCACGCATCGCAGCCGCATCTTTTTCGAGGTGCCCAACAACCCGTTGATCTCGCAGGGTCCGGTTACGCTGGTGAACCTTCGCGGCGGCTTCAGCTTCGCCGACGAGCGGTTCGAGATCGCCGGCTTCATGCGCAACGCCACGGACGAGGACTACTTGCTCGACGCCGGCAACACCGGCGGTGCCTTCGGAATACCGACCTTCATTCCGGCGGAACCGCGCTTCTACGGCGTCGAACTGACCGCACGCATTTTCTGATTTGGGCCAGCTAGCACAGGGAATGAAGCCATGAAGATGAATCGAAGAGGTGCCCTTGCCCTTCTCGGCGGTGGCCCTGCCCTCGCCGTTCCGCGCATTGCTCTCGGTCAGGAGACCGGGCCGGTCGAGTTTGCGCATGGCGTGGCAAGCGGGGATCCATCCGCCGATGGCGCGGTCCTCTGGACCCGCGCGACGGCGAAATCCGAAAAGGCAGGCGACATACCGCTTACCTGGTCGGTCTCCCGTTCGCCCGACGGTGCGCCTTTGAAATCCGGTCGCGTCGTTGCCCGCGCCTCCGCGGATCACACCGCCAAGGTCGTGGTCGATGGGCTCGGTGCGGGTGAGGAATACCACTACCGGTTCGATGGCCCGAATGGTGAGCGGTCACCTGCGGACCGCTTTCGCACGCTCCCCGAAGGCGCCGTCGAAGACATCGTCGTCGCTGTCGCATCCTGCCAGCTCTACCCCGGCGGTCTGTTCAACGCGTATGCCGACATGGCTGCGCTCGACCGGCTCGACGCAGTCATCCACCTCGGCGACTACATCTACGAATACGGCGAGACCGGTTACGGCGCAGCCACCGGTCGCAAGCTGAACCGCCTTTCCGATCCGCCGCACGAGATCGTGACCCTTGCCGACTACCGGCGACGCCATGCACAGGTAAAGCGCGACCCCGACCTGCAGGCTGCGCACGCCCGCGCCGCGTTCATCTGCGTGTGGGACGATCACGAGGTCACGAACGACGGCTGGCTAGGCGGAGCAGAGAACCACCAGCCCGAAACCGAAGGCGCATGGTCGGCCCGCAAGGCGGTTGCGATGCAGGCCTACTTCGAGTGGATGCCGATCCGCGATCCCGAACCGCTCCGTGCGCACGAGGCGATTTTCCGCAGCTTTGAATTCGGCGATCTCGCAACACTTGCGATGGTCGAGACGCGGCTGCTTGCACGCAGCAGGCAGGTGGGACCGGAAGCCGGCATGCCTGCTGGAGAGGTCTACGCGAAGATGCTCGAGGAGCGCGACGAAACCAGCCGCGAACTGCTGGGAGCGCCGCAGCGGCAATGGCTCGAAGAGGTGCTTTCCGCATCTGTCCGTGCCGGGAAGCCCTGGCAGCTTCTTGGCAACCAGGTGGTCATGGCCCGGGTCGCGGGGCCCGACTTGAAGGCCAGCCTCGGAGACGAGAAATACGCGGGGATGCTGGCGCGCATTCCGGAGGACTATCGCGTTCCGGTCGAACGTGCGCAGGCCGGATATCGCGCTGGTGTCCCGTTCAACCTCGAGGGCTGGGATGGCTATCCGCATGCCCGCCAACGGCTCTATGAGACGTTCAGGCGAGCCGGATCGAAACCCATCGTCCTGTCTGGAGATAGCCACGCGGCTTGGGCCAACAACCTGCGCGACTCCTCGGGATCGCTAGCCGCAGTCGAATTCGGCTGCACCGCGATCAGCAGTCCGTCCTACGGTGCCCTGTTCCCCGGCCTCGGGAACCTGATCTCCGCTGCGAATTCCGAAGTCGCCATCTGCGATCAGGACGCCAAGGGCTACACGCTGCTGACCCTGACCGCCGAATCCGCCCGGGCGGACTTCGTTGCCGTATCGACAGTCATGGAAAAGCCATTCGATCGGGATGTCGTCGCAACATTCCGCGTCGATCCCGGCAACGGAGGCGGACCGCTCACAAGGGCCTAGGGTTTCGGTATCCCGAAGGTTCTTTCGAAGAACGGAGTGGCAATGGCGAATTCGGACAACGGCTGCCACGAATTGCCGCAGCGAACGAGAACGAGGAGGCAAGTTCTCGACGAGGCCCTTCGTGCGTCGGTTGCGGGAGCAGCGTTTTTCGCCGCCGGCTGCGGGGGAGACGGCAGCACGCCCGCTCCAGGTTCTCCCGCACCTGTTCCGGCTCCCACACCGTCACCGACGCCAACCCCTACGCCAAGCCCCAGCCCGACGCCGACCGGCCCGTCGGCGTTCGTGTCGCTGGCGGGGCCGAGGCCTTCGTCCATCGTGCTAAGCCGCAATTATCTGGGGCTCAGCATGGAGGGCGTCGCGATGACCTTTCCCGACTACTTCAGTCCTGCCAATCGAGACCTCGTGCAGCTTTTCAAGCTTATGGGCCCGAGCATTCTCAGGCTGGGCGCAGGTTCGGTCGAAGAGATAACCTGGAAGGGGTTCTCGCCCGTCAAGCGGACGCTCGATCCGGCCATGATCGACAGGACGGCGAACTTCGTCGCTGAAACCGGGTGGACGATCGTACACGGCATCAATTTCGCGAGAAATTCGCCTGCGAACGCCGCCGATGAAGCCGCGTATGTCTCGCAGCGCTATGGCGATCGCCTGCGCGCGCTCGAATTTGGAAACGAGGTCAACGGATACCCTTCGAACGTGCCGTTCGGCGGCCATCGCCCCACGACCTGGCGGTACCCGGACTTCCTCGGGGAATGGCATGCCCTGTATGAGGCAGTATCGAGGGCAGTGCCCCGAGCGCGCTTCGTCGGACCGTCCACGGTTGGCAACTACGAATGGGCGCAGCGATTTGCTGGCGATGCCGGTTCGCTTATCGCCGAACTGACCCATCACTACTATATCGATGACGGTGCCAAACCGACCTCGACGATCGAGAAGATGCTTGCGCCTGATCCGTTCCTTGAACGGATGACGACCGATCTGGTCCAGACGGCAGCCAGTCACGGAATCCGTGGTGGCCTCGTGCTCAACGAAGCCAACAATTTCTACAACTACGGAAGCGATGCCGTCAGCAACACTTATGCATCTGCATTCTGGGTGATCGATTTCACCTTCAGGACAGCGCTTGCGGGCTGTCGCGGCATCAACATTCACTGTACCGGGACCGGGCAAGGATACGCGCCACTGGTAATAACAACCGGCGGACAAGTGCTCGAAGTAAGGCCCGAATTCTACGGGATGGTCCTCCTCTCCCGCGCCATGGAAGGTCGGGTCGTCCAGACCGAGGTGGAGACCTTGAACACCGAAGCCCCGATCCGCGCCTACGGAATTGCGAGAAGCGACGGCGGCCGCAACGTTGTCCTGACTAATACCGACGCACGTTCGACAGTGCCCGTCGAACTGGATCTCGGAATTATGGCAGCCGAACTGGACCCGCTTTACCTCGAAGGACCGTCGCTTGCGGCGACTTCCGGGCAGACGCTAAACGGCTCGTCGATCAGGACCGACGGGACCTTTGCACCTGGTCGCCGGGAGCCTTTGCGCGTTAGCGGCGGTCGTGCCGTCGTGAGCGTGCCTCCGCTTACCGCAATCCTGCTGAAGTCGCGGTGACGCCAAGTTCCGCTTTTTCATCCAAGTCCTTAGGCACGTTACATTTTTCGTCATTGAAGCGTAATCGAACTGTCTTTCCGCGCGACTAGGTCTTGACGCCGTTCGGCCGGTTTCCGGCCTCGGGCGATTCGTGCAGGGCCCTTGCCGATGGCAGGGCCAGCTGGACACGCACCAGGAAAGGTCCTCGATATGGGTATGCTCTATTTCTCGCTTGCTTCCGGAAATTACAGCCAGGACTGGAGCGATACCGGACTGATCACGACCGACGACGACTGGTCTGGCGTCGACAACATTACCGGGTTTCGCGGCGACGGCCTGACCGGCAGCACCGGCACCGACCCTCAGACCATTCTCGGAGAGAATACGACCGAGATCGACGTCATTGCCAACCAGACCAGCACCGGGCTGTCCACCGGAGGCGTCGTCGAGTTCGAGCTGGCAGACCCGGTCGTGGCTTTCCAGGGCTCCGGAACGGCCGATGCGCCCTACCTCGTATTCTACATGGACACGACCGGCCGCGCGAACGTGACCTTCGCGGCGACTTTGCGCGACATCGACGACGGAACCTCCGCCGTGCAACCTGTCGCGTTCCAGTACCGTGTCGGCGAAACCGGTGATTTCACCAACATCGCCTCTGCCTTCGTTTCCGATGCCAACACCGGCGGCACAACGCCCGTGTCCTTCACGCTGCCGGGAGACGCGGAAGATCAGGCGCTGGTACAGATCCGGGCCATCACTTCCAACGCCGCCGGCTCCGACGCCTTCATCGGGGTGGACGACATCGTCATTTCGAGCGACGCGACTGTGGCCGCAACGACGATCTTCGAAGAGGACTTTACCGGTTTCACCGGCGCCGGATTCGCCCCCACGCCATCGGCAGGTCAACTCGACAGCGACATTTACTCGGTCACGGGTCTGAGCGACGGTGACATTGCCTTTGGCGGTACCGGCGACAGCGGCGACTTCGCGCGCGGAACGACGGCGGGCGGCGTGACCACGGGCGGTGTCTTTGCCATCGACCGCAGCGGCGACACCGGCATCTGGTTCCAGCCGGCGGGCAGCGACTTCACGCCCGGCGAATTCATCATTGCCGTCACCAACTCGGCCGGACCGACTGATACCTTCACCCTCGCCTACGACCTTCTGTTTCTGAACGACCAGGCTCGCGGCAACACGCTTGAAGTCGCAGTCTCGACGGACGGTACGACGTACACCGACTTGAGTGCATTCGATTTCGTGACACCGGAAGCCAGCGACGGATCTGGTGTCCAGACCGTGGCGTACTCCGACAGCTTCACCCTTGGCTCGAATGTTGCGACCGGCGATACGTTCTACATCCGCTTTGCCTCGGACGATTTAGTTGGCGGAGGCAGCCGGGACGAACTCGGCCTGGACAACATCGTCGTAACCACGGGAACTGTCGCTCCGCCTGCGACCGGCGTGCTCTCGATCGCCGATGCCGGCTCGGTTCTGGAGGGCGACAGCGGTTCGAAGACGGTCTCGTTTACCGTCACACGCTCGGGAGATACGACCGGCGCCGCTTCTGCCGATTGGACCGTGACCCCCGGGGACACCGACGCTGCGGACTTTGCCGGCGCCACCTCCGGTACGGTCAGCTTCGCGGATGGAGAGGACACCGCGACGATCGATATCCTCGTCTCGGGCGACACCGATATCGAAGACGACGAGGCCTTCGAGATCATCCTCACCAACCCGGTCAACGCGACCATCTCCGATGGCACGGCCACTGCGACTATTGCCGACGACGATGCGCCGCCCATCCCGATCTACGAGATCCAGGGTGCCGGTCACCTTTCGACTTACGAGGGGCAGACCGTGCTGACCACCGGCATCGTCACCGCCGTCCAGGACGACGGCTTCTACCTCCAGGATGCGGCAGGCGACGGCGATATCGCCACGTCGGATGCGATCTTCGTCTACACCCGGACAGCGCCGACCGTGGCGACCGGAGACGATGTGCGCGTCACCGGCATCGTCAGCGAATTCATTCCGGGCGGGGCGTCGAGCGGCAACCTGTCGATCACCGAAATCGTCAGCCCGACCGTGGTGACGGTCAGCACGGGCAATGCGCTTCCCGACGCGGTCGTGCTGGGCGTCGACCGCGTCGCTCCCACCGAGATCATCGATGACGACGGCCTGACGAGCTTCGACCCGGTGAGCGATGGCATCGACTTCTACGAAAGCCTTGAGTTCATGCGCGTATCGGTGAACGATCCGGTCTCGGTATCGTCCACGAACCGCTTCGGCGAGTTTTACGTCGTCGCCAATGACGGGTCGGGTGCGACGAACGTTTCGGCTCGCGGCACCGTGACGATAGACGGAACGGGCGGTATCCTCGGCGTGACCGATGTCGACACCGGCGATTTCAACCCCGAGCGGTTGCAGATCGACGCCGGAGACTTCACTCCTGGAGCCATCCCCGACGTAATTGTCGGCACTCAGCTCGAGAACTTGACCGGCGTCCTCGGCTACAGCTTCGGCAATTTCGAACTGCTCGCCACCGAAGGCGTCGCCATCCGGTCCGCTTCGCCGATTGCCCGGGAAGGCAGCCTGATCGTTGGCGACGCCGACAACCTGACGGTCGCTACCTACAACGTCCTCAACCTCGATCCGGGAGACGGTGCGGCCCGCTTCGAATTGCTGGCCGAGGACATCGCATATTCGCTCAATGCGCCCGATATCGTCGCCCTGCAGGAAGTGCAGGACAACAACGGCGCGACCAACGACGGCACGGTTTCCGCCGACGTCACGCTCCAGATGCTGACCGACGCGATCTTCGCCGAATCCGGCATCCGGTACGAGTGGATCGACAATCCCTTCATCGCGGACGGCACCAACGGCGGTGAGCCGGGCGGCAACATTCGTACGGCCTTCCTCTACAACCCGGACCGCGTCGACCTCGTTTCGGGTTCGATCCGCTCGATCGAGGTGGCGGGACAGCAGACCGACACCGACAACCCTTTCTATGATGCACGCCTTCCGCTCGTCGCGTCGTTCGAGTTCAACGGCAGCACGATCACACTTGTGAACAACCATTTCTCCTCAAAGGGCGGCTCCGATCCGCTTTACGGCTCGACGCAGCCGCCGGAAAACGGAAGCGCGGACGAACGCTTTGCGCAGGCGCAAGCGGTGGCCGACTTCGTCGCGACGGAAGAGGGCAGCGTCGACGGCGTAATCGTCCTTGGCGACCTCAACGAGTTCGCTTTCGAGGACCCGCTCGACCCTCTGCGGGATCAGGGGCTATCGGACCTGCTAGGGCTGCTTCCGGTCGAAGAGCGCTATAGCTACCTGTTCGAGGGCAACGCGCAGGCGCTCGACCACATTTTCGTAACCTCGTCGCTCCTCGGCCTTGCTGCCATCGATGCGGTGCACATCAATGCGGAGTTCGACGAAGGCGACGTCGCTTCGGACCACGATCCGCTTCTTGCCAGCTTCACAATCCCGGCAAACGCGGATCCCGTGGCGACCGACGACCGGGCGGAAACGAAATTCAACGGCTCGGTGCGCATCGACGTTCTCGCGAACGACACGGACAGCGATGGCGACCAGCTGGAGATCGTCTCGATCGCCGATCCCGGCCAAGGATCGGTTGTCGTCAATTCGGATGGATCGCTTACCTACACTCCCGATGCCCGGTCCCGTCGGGGTACCGATGAGTTCGAATATACCGTTTCCGACGGCAATGGCGGCTTCGACACTGCGACTGTGACGGTCGAGATTTCTCGGCGTGGACCGCAGCTCGACGACGCCAGGATCGGCGACGAGGGCCGCAATGTGCTTGCAGGCGGAAGCGGCGACGACTTCCTCGATGGACGCGGCGGCAACGACTTTCTGATCGGCAATTCCGGCGACGACATCCTGCTCGGCGGTGCCGGCGACGACATGCTGGTCGACCTGATGGGCAGCAACGTGCTGCGCGGCGGCGAAGGCCGGGACGTCATGAAGGGCGGTTTCGGATCGAACCGCTACGTCTTCGACGATGGCGACACGGGCGCCGATATCGGCAGCGCGGACGTCATCCATGGCCTCGAGGGCTCCATCGGGAACATCATCGACCTTTCGCTGATCGATGCGATCGACGGCGGCTCAGACGATGCCTTCACGTTCCTCGGCGACGGTGCCTTTACCGGCAGCTCCGGCGAGCTTCGGTACGAAAAGGACGGCCCTTTCACCCAGATCCAGGCGGACACCGATGGAGACCAGGTCGCCGACTACGTCATCCTTGCGTTCGGCCGGATCGATTTCATCGCGAGCGATTTCGCGTTCTGATCTCGCTCAAGGCACATCTCTAAGCGGTCGGCAGGCTCAGGTCCGCCGGCCGCTTTTCGTTTGGCGGTGTGCGACAGCGACGATCGGCAGCCGGTCATGAAGTGGTGTCGGCAGTTTTTCCAATCGCACGCCAATCGAATCGCCGATTTCGGCACCATATGCCCGCGTCGGACATGCGCTCCGGAGCGCCTCATCTGGGACGAAGCGTGCTCACAAATGCACGGTTTTTCCGGACTTTAGGCATTTCTCCCTAGAGTCGTCGCGACTGAACGCAGCGAAAACACGAGCCGTCGAAAACCTTTGGTTAAGTGTGCGATGTAACGGGCGATTAAGGATGGAAGGCCATAAGGGGCGACACGTTCGGGGGTCGTTTCTTTCATCGACCAGATATTGACAGCAGGCGGGGATATCCCGCCGCGCCCGGCCTTCGGGCTCGAGGACGCTTGACCAGGATTCACAGGAACAGGATCGTAATATGCCCGCGCCAACCGCACAGGAACAATACTTCCTGGAACTCATCAACGACACGCGTCTAGACCCGCTGGGCAACGCGGCTCGTTACATCACTTCCTACGGGACGCTGACGTCGAACGACCCTGCGATCCAGAACGCTCTGAACTTTTTCGGCGTGAAGGGTTCTGCGCTTCTTTCCGCGTACCAGTCGCTCGTGCCTGTCGGCCCGGTTGCCTGGAACGATGCGCTCGCAACGGCTGCGCATAACCACTCCGCCGCGATGATCTCGGCGGACGAGCAGTCGCACCAGGTCGCGGGCGAGGCAGGGCTTGGCCAGCGCGCCACCGATGCCGGCTATTCCTATCGCCTCCTCGGAGAGAACGTCTATGCGTTCTCCGAAAGCGTGATGTACGGACACGCGGGCTTCATGGTCGACTGGGGGAACGGTCCCAACGGCATGCAGGACCCCGCCGGCCACCGCATCAACATCATGGACGGTCGCTTCACCGAAATCGGCATCGACGTGACCATGGAATCGAACGCGTCGACCCAGGTCGGCCCGATGGTGGTAACGCAGGACTTCGGTTCGCGCGGCGAATTCTTCGTCACCGGTGTCGCCTACAACGATAGCGACAACGACGACTTCTACTCGGTCGGCGAGGGCGTCGGCGGCCTGAAGGCCACCTGGGGTTCGAGCTCGGCGACGAGCGGTTCGGCGGGCGGATATTCGCTCAATGTCGATACCGGCCCGATCACCGTCGTCCTCACCGGAGGCGGTCTGTCTGGCGCCGTCACCGTCAACACCACGATCTCCGGTGAGAACCTGAAGCTTGACGTGGTCGATGGCGACACGCTCCTGACCTCGGGATCGATCGTCGTGTCTGGCCCGCTCGACCACATCCGCGCGCTCGGCATCGAAGCGGTTTCGATCACCGCCGGCGGTGGCAACCAGACCATCGAGGGAACCGACGCGAACGATACGCTCAACGGCGGCGACGGTAACGACCTGCTGCTTGGCGGCGGCGGGAACGATGTTCTCGACGGCGGCAGCGGTAACGACCAGTTCCGCGGCGAGGCCGGAAACGACACCGTCAACGGCGGCGCCGGTGCCGACCTGATCATCTATAGCGGAAACCACACGGCCTACACGGTTTCGACCGCAGGCGGCGAAGCGGCCAAGATCGTCGGGTCCTCGACCGGCACCGACATCGTCAGCGGCGTCGAGACCTTCCGCTTCGACGACGGCGACTATCGCTACGACAGCGCGAGCGGCAAGCTGGTTTCGGCCACCGCACCGCAGCCGAACCGCGCTCCCACCGTCTCTTCGGGCCAGACCGTGACGGTCGCGGAGGACAGCTCCGTCGCGATCACGGTCGCGGCCAGCGACGCGGACAACGACAAGCTGACCTTCAGCGCCGGTACGGCAGCCAACGGGTCGGTCAACGGCGGCGGCGGAAGCGGCAACTTCACCTATACGCCGGACGAGGACTTCTTCGGTTTCGACAGTTTCGTGGTCACCGTCAGCGACGGCAAGGGCGGGAGCGCCAACCAGACGGTGACGGTCAACGTCACGGGCGTGAACGACAAGCCCGTCATCGCATCGGTGATCGACATCACCGTTCCCGGCGGAGTCACGACGCAGATCAATATCGAGGCCTACGATCCTGACGGCGACCCGCTGACCTTCTCGGCCGCGCCGATGTTCAATGGCTGGATGCGCGAAACCGACGTCGAGGGCGTCTTCAACTTCACGCCGCACACCGGGTTCACGGGCGAGGACAGCGTCCTTATCACCGTCACCGACGGCAAGGGGGGCATGAACTTCCAGACGGTGAACATCACCGTAACCGAAGGCACGCCCCAGAATGTCGCGCCGGTCGTGACTTCGAGCGTCAACGTGACGACGGACGAGGACAAGGCCCTCCAGGTCAAGGTGAACGCGAGCGACGCCAATGGCGACACGCTGACCTACACCGCCGGACCGGCGGGACACGGTACCGTCACGGGCGGTACCAATGGCCAGTTCGTCTATACGCCGTTCGAGAATTACACGGGTGTCGACAAGTTCGTCGTCACGGTGAGCGACGGTCGCGGTGGTACGGCGAAGCAGACCGTTAACGTCGGCGTCGGCCCCGTGAACGATGCGCCCGTTGCCGAGGATAGCGTGAGCTTCGTCGCAACCGAGAATACCTCGCGCCTCATCCAGATCGAAGCGACCGACCCGGATGGCGACCCCCTTAACTACAGTGCCGGTATCGCGAAGCACGGCTCGGTCTCGGGTGGTGCAAACGGCGAATTCACCTACACTCCGAACAACGGCTACACCGGACAGGACAGCTTCCTGGTCACGATCGCCGACGATTGGGGCGGCGTGAAGTACCAGACGGTCAATGTTACGGTTTCCGAGGGTATCGACACGTCCGAGCCGCTTGAAACCGATGCCAAGCTTTATGCGAGCAATGGTTTCTCCGGCGGCGTCGGAGGAGCGGTCGCAATTACCGGAACGAATGGTTTCCAGGACATCACCCTTTACGACGAACCCGGCGCCGTCACCTTCGACGCCTCGTTCAACCGCGGCGGCGACATCATTCGCCTCCCGCACAATGCCAGCGCCTACACCGCGAAAGTGGCCGGATCCTCGGTCATTCTCTCCGACGGCGATTCGGCCTACGCCATTCCGCTCGGTTCGGTCGGGACGTCGCTGGTGTTCACCGACGGCACCCGCACCCTGATCTTCGACATGGCGAGCGGTTCGGTGAAGATCGGCGGACAGTCGGTCGGTTCAGCGCCGACAATCCTCTCGACGCCGAGCGAATCCTCCTCGATGCCGGCCAGCGATACCGAGATCATCTCGCGCCTCTATCTTTCCGATGGAGCAGACGTGACCGTTGGCGGCGATTTCCGCATCTTCGGTACCACGCAGGGCGAAACGGTCACTTACCTTGGCGGCAAGGTAACGCTCGATCCGTCCTTCAACCGCGGCGGCGACACCATCGTGTTCGAGGAAGGCTATTCGGCCTACTCGATCTCGGTGTCGGGTTCGTCGATCACGATCTCGCGTAATGGCGACGAGATCGAGATCCCGTTCGGCAGCAACGGAACCCTGCTCGATTTCGACGGTGATGCGCGGATCCTGCGCTACGATGCCGTGACCAAGTCGGTGATGCTCGGCGACGTCGTTCTGCTCGGCACCGGCGGCGGGGAAACCGGTGGCGACGGCGACGATATCTCGCTCGACATCGGCAATGGCGCGCGCGTCGAAACCGTCTCGCTCGCCGGTTCGACCGAGTACGTCCTTTCCGACGATGCCTCCGTCGAAACCAATGTCATCATCAAAGGCTTCGACAGCGACGACATCATCGAGGTCAGCGGCGCGACGGGCTCGCAGTACAACTTCGGAACCGGCGATGCGGACCGCGACGGCGTGAAGGACGATCTCCTGATCTCCTACAACAATGCCGGAACCGCGAACCTGATCGCCATCACCGATGCGGTGAACCCGAACGATATCGTGTTCAACCTGAGCACCGCCGAAGCGGCCGTCGGGGACACGTTCATCACCTTTGGCTGAACCTGACACAGGTTCAGCCGACCGATCAGCCCCGCGTGAGCCGGCCCGTGCTCACGCGGGGCTTTTCCATGACCGACCGCTTATCCACAAGTCATTGCTGGTGAAAGGATTTCGCTAACGCCTTGGTAAGATTTGCGCTGCAAATCTGTTCTCAAGAAGGAGCGATTCTTGAAGCAGCAGCGCACGACGAAGGCGCCGCCCTCCCCTCGCGAGGACGGTGAAAGGGCAGACATTGCCCTCCGCTGCGAGGCGCGTCAGGGAACGCGGCCGTGGTCGCTCGCGACCTTGGGAGAGATGTCGCGTTCCGGCTTCCGCATATCCGGCATCCCCTCGCCATTGCCAGAGGTTCCGCTGCGCATACGCATACCGGGTTTTCAGACGCTCACAGCGCACATTCGCTGGATCGAAGGCGACACGATCGGCTGCGAATTCGCGCAACCGCTGCACGTCGCGGTCTTCGATCACATCGTCCGGATAGCCAGAGGGGGCTGAACGGCGCAGCCCCCGCTCGCGTCACATGTGGATGACCTTGCCGTACGCCGACAGCACCGATTCGTGCATCATCTCGCTCAACGTCGGGTGCGGGAAGATCGTGTTCATCAATTCGGCTTCGGTTGTCTCCAGCGTCTTGCCGACGACATAACCCTGGATGAGCTCGGTGACTTCGGCGCCGATCATGTGCGCGCCGAGCAGCTCGCCGGTCCTGGCATCGAACACCGTCTTGATGAAGCCTTCCGCCTCGCCCAGTGCAATCGCCTTGCCGTTGCCCATGAACGGGAACGTTCCGACCTTCAGTTCGTACCCCTCTTCCTTCGCCCTGGCTTCGGTCAGGCCGACCGATGCCACTTGCGGATGGCAGTAAGTGCAGCCCGGGATGTTGCGGCGGTCGAGGGCGTGAGGGTGGACTTCGGAATTGCCGAGTTCCCGCGCGATCGACTCGGCTGCGGTCACGCCCTCGTGGCTGGCCTTGTGCGCCAGCCAGGGCCCCGGTGTGCAATCGCCGATAGCCCACAAGCCGTCGACGCCGGTGCGGCCGTAGTCGTCGATCTGGATAAATCCCTTCTCGAGTTCGACGCCAAGTTCCTCCAGCCCGAGGTTTTCGGTGTTCGCCTGGATGCCGATGGCGACGATGACGTGGCTGAATTCGGTTTCCTCGACCTTTCCGTCCTTGCCCTTGATCTTCGCCTTCACATGATTCTTGCCGACATCGAGAGCTTCGACCCCGGCGCCCGACATGATCGAGATGCCCTGCTTTTTGAGCGACTTCTCAAGGAATGCCGAGACGTCCGCATCCTCGACCGGCACGATCCGGTCGAGCATTTCGACGACCGTGACGTCCGCTCCCATATCGTTGTAGAAGCTGGCGAATTCGATGCCGATAGCGCCCGAGCCGATGACGAGGAGCTTTTCCGGCATCTCTTTCGGCACCATCGCATGGCGGTAGGTCCACACGCGTTCGCCGTCAGCCTTGGCAAAAGGCAGGTCCCGCGCCCGTGCACCGGTGGCCACGATCACGTGCCTGGCGGAGATCGTCTCCGCCCCCTTCTCGCCTTGCACTTCGATAGAGGTCGGGGACTTCAGCGTACCTTCGCCCATGTGCACCGCGATCTTGTTCTTCTTCATCAGGTGCGTGACGCCCTGGTTGAGCTTGTCGGCAACCCCGCGCGAGCGTTTCACGACCGCGTCGAGATCGGCCTCGATCTCCTTGGCCGCGAGCCCGTAATCCTTGGCATGCTGCATGTAGTGAAAGACTTCGGCAGACCGCAGCAGCGCCTTGGTCGGGATGCAACCCCAGTTGAGGCAGATGCCGCCAAGCCGTTCGCGCTCGACGATCGCCGTCTTCAGCCCGAGCTGCGCGCAACGGATCGCGGCGACGTAGCCGCCGGGGCCTGAACCAAGGACGATGACGTCGTACTGATCGGACATTCGCTTCTCCCGAAGAACTCTGATTAGACGACCATGCCGAGCGGAGCTTCGACATAGTTCCTGAAGGCGGCCATGAGCCGGGCACCATCGGCACCGTCGACAGCCCGGTGATCGAAACTTCCCGTAGCCGTCATGACCGTCGCGACGGACAGGTCGCCGTCTGGCATGACCCATGGGCGCTTTTCACCTGCCCCAATGGCGAGGATGGTCGATTGCGGAGGATTGATCACCGCGGTGAACTGCTTGATCCCCATCATGCCCATGTTCGAAATGCTGGCGGTGCCGCCCTGATATTCGTCGGGCTGCAGCTTCCCTTCCTTCGCGCGCTGGCCGAGGTCCTTCATCGCAGCGGCGATGGAAGACACGGTGCGACCGCTTGCGTCGGACACGATGGGCGTGATGAGACCGTTCGGGATGCTGACCGCCACCGAGATGTCGGCGCGCGAATAGCGGATAAGTTCGTCGCCGGCGAAGGTCACGTTGCATTCGGGCACGTCGATCAGCGCCCGTGCGAGAGCTTTGATCAGCATGTCGTTGACCGAGACCTTGATGCCCTGCGGCTCCAGCGAGGCGTTGATCTCGCTGCGCAGCGCCAGCAGCTTGTCGAGCTGGATGTCGACGGTGAGATAGATGTGAGGCGCCTGCTGCATCGATTGCGCAAGCCTTCGGGCAATCGTCTTGCGCATGCCCGAAAGCTTCTCGACCGTGTGCGGGACACGTTCGTCGAGAAGCGCCTTGGTATCCTGCGCAATTTCGATTTTCGGTGCGGCGGCGTCCGGTGCCTTTCCGGCCGACTTCGCAGCGTCCGCCTTCTCAGGACCGTGCTTCGCGGAATCGATGTCGGCCTTCACGATCCGCCCATGCGGACCGCTGCCGGAAACCGTGGCGAGATCGATGCCCTTTTCCTTCGCGAGCCGGCGCGCAAGCGGGGATGCAATGATGCGTTCTTCGCTCTCGGATCGGGCGACGGGCTCGGGTGACGGCTCCGCTTCGACAGGAGCAGCAGCGTCTGCCGCTTTCTCTTCTGCCTTCTGTGGTTCCGGAGACTGAGGCGCAGGCTCCGAAATCTCGAGGGACTTGGCTTCCTCCGGATCCTCGTCCTCGCCGGCAATCACGGCAATGGTAGTGCCGACCAGAACGTGCTCGGTTCCCTCTTCGACAGTGATCCGGGCGACAGTGCCTTCGTCGACAGCCTCGAATTCCATCGTTGCCTTGTCGGTCTCGACCTCGGCCAGGATGTCGCCCGCCGAAACGCTGTCTCCCTCCTTCACCAGCCACTTGGCCAGCTTGCCCTCCTCCATCGTCGGAGAGAGGGCTGGCATCTTGATTTCGATCGGCATCGGCGCGGGCGTCCTCGAAAGGTCGGAGGTTCGTGGGCAAAGCTGTCCTTGGCCCAAAACGGGGGCGCGTAGCAAGTTCCTTGCGCCGCGCCGGGTTTATCAGGATAGGGAGGCAAATGGAGAGGAGATCGCCATGCGCGTATATCTCGTGATCGTCGATGAAAGCGAGGAAGCTCGCTCAGCCCTGCGCTTTGCGGCGCGTCGTGCAGCCAAGACCGGTGGCAACGTCCATCTCCTCGCGATCGTGCCGCCGCAGGAATTCAACGCCTTTGCGGGCGTCCAGGCGACGATCGAGGAAGAAGCGCGCGCGCGCGCGGAAACGCTGGTCACCGCCGCTGCGGGGAACCTGCTTTCCGAAAGCGGCCGCATGCCGATCATCTCGGTAATGTCCGGGGAGGGCGAAAAGGTTATCCGCGAATACCTGGCCGAACACCCCGAAGTATCGGCGCTGGTGCTTGGGGCCGCGAAGGAAGGCAGCCCGGGTCCGCTCGTAACCCACTTCGCCGGCGCGCAGGCAGGGCAGCTCCCCTGCCCGGTGTTCATCATCCCGGGCTCGCTTTCGACGGACGATCTCGACAAGCTGAGCTGAAGCCCGACTACTTCTTCCGCCTGCCCTGGTGCCGGATATTGCCGGGACGTCCGCGCTTGCCGGCAAGATGCTTTCCCTTGCGCTTGAGCGGAGAAGGCTTGCCGCGCTTCTCCACCGGCGCTCCCTCGCTGTCCGGGAGTTCGAACTTCAGCGCACCCGTCAGCGGATTGGCTTCGGCAAGCCGCAGCTTCAGGCGATCGCCCATCGCGAACGTCGTGCCACTCTCGTCTCCTTCGAGCGTCTGCTTGCGATCGTCGTAGTAAAAGCGCTCCGCACCCAGGGTCGATACGGGGACGAGGCCGTCGCCCCCGAAACCGAGAATGGTCGCGAAGAAGCCAAACTTCTGGACGCCGGTGATCCGCGTTTCGAATATCTCGCCGACCCGGCCGGCAAGCCAGGCGGCGACATACCTGTCGATGGTATCGCGTTCGGCCTCCATCGCGCGGCGTTCGGCGGAACTTATCGCGTCGCTGATCTTCCCCAGATCCTCGCGGTCCCGGTCCGAAAGACCCGAAGTCTTGGGAACGTCCGCTTTCGGTGCCGGCTGTTCGAGGGCGAAGGCATCGACCAGCGCCCGGTGCACCAGCAGGTCCGCATAGCGACGGATCGGCGAAGTGAAATGCGCGTAGGAGCCGAGCGCCAGACCGAAATGCCCTGCGTTGCGCGGCCCGTAATAAGCCTGCGTCTGGCTGCGCAGAACGGCCTCCATGATGAGCGCCTTCTCGGCCTCGTCCGAAACGTCCTTCAGCATCCGGTTGAACAGGCCGGGCGTGACGACCTGACCAAGCGCAAACTTCCTGCCGAAGGTCGCGAGGTAATCCTTGAGCGCGACCAGCTTCTCGCGGCCCGGCGTCTCGTGGATACGGTAGACGACGGGTGCGACCTTGCTTTCAAGCGCCTTGGCCGCGGCCACGTTTGCCGAGATCATGAAATCCTCGACGACGCGGTGGGCATCTAGCCTTTCACGCACCGCGATCTCGGCAATGCGCCCCTTCTCGTCGAGCACCACCCGCCGCTCGGGCAAGTCGAGGTCGAGCGGATCGCGGTCCTCGCGCGCGGCAGCAAGCAGCCGCCAGCATTCCCACAGGTTGCGAAGCGATTGCCCGGCGCTGCCGTCGTCGATCCGCGCCTGCGCATCCTCGTAGGCGATCGTCTCGGCAATCCGCACGATGGCCCGTGCAAACCGCCAGTTGCGTACCCTGCCATCCCTGTCGATCTCGAGGTGACAGGCCATCGCGGCGCGATCCTCGCCTTCGCGCAACGAGCATACATCGGCTGACAGCACTTCCGGCAGCATCGGTACGACGCGGTCGGGGAAATAGACCGAATTGCCGCGCTTCCTTGCTTCGTGATCGAGATCTCCGCCGGGCCGAACGTAGAAGGATACGTCCGCAATCGCCACGAGCGCGCGAAAGCCGCCGTTCCCATCGGGTTCGGCCCAGATCGCATCGTCGTGGTCGCGGGCGTCGGCCGGATCGATCGCAACGATCGGCAGGTCTCGCAGATCTTCGCGCCTTTCCTCCGAAAGGGGCAGCTTCGCGGCGACTTCGGCTTCCTCGACGGTCGAGTCGGGAAAGACGTGCGGTATGCCGTGCTTGTGGATGGCGATGAGGCTGAACGCGCGCGGCGCCAGCGGATCGCCGAGCACTTCGGTGACCTTGACGCCCGCTCTCGGCGAGCGCCCGACCCGCTCGGCAAGGACGAGGTTGCCTTCCTCGGCGCCGCCGATGTCGGCAATCGAGGAAGAATGGCGCTCGCGCTTGTCCACGGGTGCGAGCCAGGCCTTTCCCGATCCGTCGATCTCGACGATTCCGAGCATCTGTTCGGACCTTGTCGGCAGTTTCTTCATCGGATGCGCGCGCCAGCCCGATCCGGCTTCCTCGGTCCGGGCAAGGACCCTGTCGCCACGCTTGAGCGCGCTACCCCTGCCCTTTTCGACGATACGCAGGCGCATCGGGGGCTTACCGTCGTCGGGGTCCCAGTTGTCGGGTATCGCGATGGCCTCGCCATCCTCGATGTCGATCACGCGCAGGACGGTCACGCGCGGAAGGCCGCCCATCTTGTGATAGGCCGTCTTTCGACCGTCGATCAGCCCCTCGTCCGCCATGTCCCTGAGCAGCGCCTTGAGCTGGATTTTTTCCTGCCCCTTCACGCCGAAGGCACGGGCGATCTCGCGCTTTCCCGCCGAGGTCGGCGATTCCGCGATGAAGTCGAGGATCTGCTGCCGCGTCGGCAGGCCTTCGGGTCGCTTCGACTTGCCGGCCATCAGTCGGCGTCGCTCTTGTAGAAGGCACCGCCGGGCACTGCGGAAGCGACGGGGCTTTCACTTCCGTCTGCACCGATGGCACTGACGCCGAACAGCCAGTCGTCCCCGCGGACGCCATCGAGCCTGACCGCGGTCTGACCGGCCTTCGCCTCGGCGATCCGCTCCCAGTCGCGCGCATCGGTCCTGCGACGCCACACCGCATAGCCAGCAGCGCCGTCGACAGGCAGCCAGGAGACATCAGTAAAGGTCTTCACCGCTCCATCGGCGCTCGCGACGGGCGGCAGCGGTGCTGAAGCAAGCCGGTCGATCGTAGCCACGTTGAGCCGCGTCACCCCGGCAAGATAGGCGAAGTCCATCTCGTCCACGGTATCGCCGTACTTTATGCCGTTTTCGGTGCGCGGGTCCTGATGCTGGTGCTCGTAGTCCTCGATGGCGACCGAAAACCGCACGGCCGGAATCCCCTTGTCGAGGAAGGGAATCTGGTCGCCGCCGCGACCCATCCGGTCGGTTCGCCAGATCTGCCGCACCGTCAGCCCGTCGGGCAGCGTCTGTGCAAAATCGGCGATGTAGCGCGACAGGTTTCGGCCGGGGCTGTCGTTCTCGCCGCCATAGCGCCGCGAGTTCGCGCGCATCTCGTCCGTCGCATCGGCACGCGGGCCTTCGGAAAACACGCGCACATGCCCGTCCTCGACACGCCCGTCGGAGCCGCGCGAGCCGCCGACGATGTCGTTGTTGAGCACCGCCTTCACCGTCCAGCCCTGCTCCTCGGCATAGTCGGCCATCAGCTTTCCGCCGTACAGGCCCTGCTCTTCTCCGGAGAGCGCGGCATAGACGATGGTCGACGGGAAGCTCCGGGCGGAAAGTACACGGGCCGCCTCGAGGACCAGCGCGACTCCCGATGCATCGTCGTTCGCTCCGGGCGCATCGCTGATTGCGTCCATCACGTCGGTCACCCGGCTATCGATGTGGCCCTGGACGATGACGACTTCGTCCGGCCGCTCGGTCCCGCGCTGGATCGCGACGACGTTAACGAGCCGCGTCGGTTCGGGTACCCGCCGTCCTTCGATAATCCTCTCGGGCAAGGCGATTTCAAGGCACCCGCCGCACCGTTCCGAGGTTTCGCGGAACTCGTCCGCCGCCCAGCGGCGCGCGGCGCCGATGCCGCGCCGGGGATCGTCCTGCGCCGAAAGGGTATGTCGCGTGCCGAAGGAAACCATGTCCTCGACATCGGAGCGCAGCCGCTCCTCCGAGACCTCGGGTTCCTGGGCGACAAGCACGACGGGGGAGGCCAGCAGGCCCGCGAACAACGCTAGTTTCCTCATGCCCCGCATGTCGGGGTTCGAGGCGGCAATAGCAAGCGGTCAGGTCCGGACAGGCTGATCGCCATACCGGTTCGGTCCTTCGGTCGGCTTCAGCAATCCGAATACGAGGATGAACAACAGCGGGATCCAGCCCACGAGACCGTAAAGTGCGTAACGCTTCTGGCGCGCTACGATCGCTTCGAGGTTCTCCGGATTGGTGGCAACAGTCATGAAATCGCGCATCTCGTCGATCAGGCTGACAGTGATCGCAAGCGAGGCGAGTTGCGCTGCAAGCGGAAGGATAACCCACCAGCCGCTATGACCGGAGTCGTGAATTCGCCTGACCATCGCGGCTATGACGAGCGCCGCCATGAGGACGCCGGTTGCGACCGATATCCAGATCGTCGTTTCGATCCAGGCGCCCATCTCGGCCATCATCTGTTCGGTGACGGCCTCCTCCGGAATGCCGGAGCCGATGCCGCGAAACACGCCCTCCATCATGCCCGCCATCATCGGCACGCTGGCCAGCGTGGATATCGCGACATTGAGGATGACGAGCGCTAGGACGTAGAACCAGAACGTCTGGCGGCTGTCCCGCCCATCAAAACTAATCAGGTTCGAAAGACAATGGCGGACCGCTTCAAGCATGCATCAGGTCTCGCTCAATATGCGCGGGCGACATAGATCGTCTCGACCGCCGGCTTCCCGGTGAACAGGCAGGTGCCCGAAGGAGCGGCGGCTGCAATCGGCGTGTTGCGGATCGTGAGCTTCAGCGCCTTGAGCGTCTGCACGACCTGCTCGAGCTGGGCGCCGGTCGGCTTCGACCAGCCCAGCTCGACCCAGCCCGGATACCTGTTGTCCTCACCATAGAATTCGGCGAGCTGGTCCAGAGTCTCGATGCCGCGAACGAGATTGGCATCGCGGCGCTCGGCCGCTTCGGAAAACAGCGAGGACTGGATGTCCTCGAGCTCGCCCGCGGCGGTCGCGACGAAATCGTCGCGCGTCATGGCACGAAAATCCGCCTTGGCATTCTCGTTCCAGAGCCTGTCCCGGCGCAAAACCGAAACCTGGCCGCCACTTGCATCCCTCCCCCCGATCTCGAGGATGAGCGGCACTCCCTTCTTGACCCAGCCCCAGCGCTTCTGCGTTGCCTTGCCCGCGCGTTTGTCCAGCAGCACACGCACCGGTTCGCCGAGTGCGTACTGGCTCGCCAGTTCGCGGTAGATCGCTTCGCAATAGGCAAGCAGGGCCGCATCGCCATCGTCTTCGCGCAACATCGGCAGGATCACGATCTGGTGCGGAGCGAGCGTCGGCGGGACGCGCAGACCATCGTCGTCGCCGTGGGTCATGATGACCCCGCCGACCATGCGGGTCGAAGTACCCCAGCTCGTCGTATGGCAATACTGCTGCTCGCCCTCGCGATCCTGGTAGCGAATGTTGGCGGCCTTCGAAAAACCCGTTCCCAGGTAGTGCGACGTACCGGCCTGCAGCGCCTTTCCGTCCTGCATCATTGCCTCGATGCTGTAGGTCGCGACGGCGCCGGGAAAGCGCTCGTTCTCGGGCTTCTCGCCGGCGATGACCGGCATCGCCAGCGCCCTTTCCGCGAAGGCTCGGTACATTTCGAGCGCTCGCAGCGTTTCTTCCATCGCACCTTCGCGGTCGGCATGGGCAGTATGGCCCTCCTGCCAAAGAAATTCGGAAGTGCGCAGGAACATGCGCGTTCGCATCTCCCAGCGAACGACGTTGGCCCACTGGTTGGTGAGCAAGGGCAAGTCGCGCCAGGACTGTATCCAGCGCGACATCGCCTGTCCGATCACAGTCTCGGACGTCGGCCGGACGACGAGCGGCTCTTCGAGCTTCGCTTCGGGATCGGGAACCAGCCCCTTGTCGCCATCGGAGATCAACCGGTGATGCGTGACGACCGCCATTTCCTTGGCGAATCCCTCGACGTGTTCGGCTTCCTTTGCAAAATACGAAAGAGGAATGAAAAGCGGGAAATAGCAGTTGTCGACACCGGCGGCCTTGATGTCGGCGTCCATCAGCTTCTGGATGCGCTCCCAGATGCCGTATCCCCATGGCCGGATGACCATGCATCCGCGCACGCCCGATTCCTCGGCGAGTTCTGCCTCGGAAATGACTTCCTGATACCACTGGGCGAAATCGTCTTCGCGTTTCGTCGACAGGGCATGACGTATTGCGGGCACGGTTCGCGGCCTCTCCGGATGAATCTTCAGAGGTGGCGCGCTGCCGCCTATTTACCCAGTGCGTCAAGCCTCTTTTGCATTTCGGCCATTTGCTCGCGCAGAGCGGACAGGTCGTCCTCCCCCTTCGCCGATGCACCCTCGCCCTGATCCTTCTCGTTTTCGGGCATGAACGCTTTCGTGGCCGCCTTGAACATCGCCATGTTCTGCTCGGCAAGCTTGGCAAGGGGGTTGTTGCCCAGACTGTCCTCGAACGCCTTTGCAAGCTTGGTCTGGTTGGCCTGGAAATTCGCCATCGACGCTTCGAGATAGTGCGGGATCAGCGACTGCATCGAATTGCCGTACATCGAGATCAGCTGGCGAAGGAAACTGACGGGCAGCATCTGCTCGCCGCTGGCCTCTTCCTCCATGATGATCTGCGTGAGGATTTGGTGCGTTATGTCGTTGCCGCTCTTCGCGTCGAGCACCTTGTAGTCGATATTCTCACGCGTCATCTTCGCCAGGTGGTCGAGCGTGATGTAGCTTGACGACCGGGTGTTGTAGAGGCGGCGGTTCGCGTACTTCTTAATGACGACCGTATCGTCGTCCTTGTTCTTGTGCTTTTCAGCCATCTCTGAACCCCGCAGGTTTATCGTGACGAGACGTTAGCACCTGCAACAACTGCAATGCAACAAATCTGCTGCGCAGCATTGGCCGCAACATGTCACCGTTTGCCTAACGCTTCGCGCGGTCGAAGCGATCCCCGAGCAGCGTGAGCAATTCGTACTGCGATAGCCCGGTGGCTGCGGATGCCTCGGGGAGGTCGTATGCCACCTGAAGCCAGTCGCCCTCCCGCAAGTCGGCTGCATTGCCGATATCGACCACCGTCATGTCCATGCTTACCCGGCCCAAAATCGGAAGGTTCCGCCCGTTCGAGGTCATGCTGCCCTTGCCCGTCCAGGCGCGCAGGAAGCCGTCGGCATAGCCCAGCGCAACGGTTGCAACGCGCATGGGGCGTTCGGCCACGAAAACGGAATTGTACCCAACGCCCTCCCCCGGAGCGATGTCGCGCACCTGCATGATCGCGCATTCGAGCATCGCGACCGGGCGGACGCGATCGGCAAGCTCGCGACGCGGGATGCCGCCGTAAAGCGACAGTCCCGGCCTGGTGAGTTCCCCATGAAAAGCTTGGCCGAGGACAATTCCGGCGCTGTTCGCAAGGCTCGACCGGCGCCAGTCGAGCGCGGCTTTCGCCTCGTTCCACCGCGCGCATTGCGCCTCGTTCAACGCGATATCCTCGTCTGCGGAGGCAAGGTGCGACATGAGCAGATCGATATCCAGTCGGCCGATCGCTTCGTCGCCGATTTCGGCCATCGGAAGCCCCAGACGGTTTATGCCGGTGTCCACCATCAGGTCGCACGGCCCCCCGCCGGCATCGAGCCAGCGTCTCGCCTGCGGCACTGAGTTGACGACCGGCTTCGCGCCCGATGCATGGGCGTACCTGACGTCTTCCTCGCCAAGCGGACCGTGCAAGACCGAAATAGATTGCGGATCGACGTGATCCGCCACGGGTTCGACCTCGCTCCAGTGCGCCACGAAAAAGTCGCGGCAGCCTGCGTCGCGAAGCGCGGGGACGACGAGGTCGACTCCCAGGCCGTACCCGTCGGCCTTGACCGCGGCGCCGGCAGCCGCCTTGCCGGAAAGCGCATCGAGTGCGCGCCAGTTCGCTGCCAGCGCCCCGGTATCGACTCTCAGCCTTAGCGTTGCCGGAGGCTTGTCAGGCATGGTCTTCGACGAAGTCCTTCGGCGGACCGCCCGAAAGGCCCCAAGCGGAAACGACCAGCGCCATAAGAACGACCAGCCAGGTGTACCACAGCCCGGAATAGGGATCGCCTGTCCGGGAAACGATATAGGTAGCGATAAGCGGCAGGAATCCGCCGAAATAGCCAGTGCCGATATGGTAGGGAATCGACATCGAGCTATACCGCACGCGCGGCGGGAACATCTCGGACAGGAGGGCAGCAACAGGACCGTAGGTCATCCCAGATAGCGCCGACAGCAACAGCAGCGCCCCGATGATCACCGCGATGGCGAAGGGGCGTGGCATGATCGGTCCCTCGGTTGTGGCCAGCTGCGGCTCGAGCGCCCATCCCATCGCCCAGAAGCAGGGAAACAACAGGAGCAATGTCAGCGCATAGCCGACGACGATCGGCAGCTTGCGCCCGACACGGTCGGAAAGCTTCCCGAACATGATGAAAAAGATCATGCCGAAGAAGGCGGCAGTCCCGACGATGATTTCCGCCGCGGTTTCCTCTACGCGCATCGGGCCACGCAGGAAGGTCAGTCCCGAGAACATCGCCGTGTACCAGATCACCGTAAGGCCTGCCGCAACGCCGAACAGCGCGATAGCGATGCGGCGTTTGTTGCCGGGATAGGTAAAGCTTTCCTTGAACGGATTGGCAGATGTCTTGCCCTCGGCCTTCATCGCCTTGAACACCGGGCTTTCCGATAGCTTGACCCGCATCCAGAGCGAGATCGCGAGGAGCACGAGCGAAAGCAGGAACGGCACGCGCCATCCCCAGTCGGCCCAGATTTCCGGTCCCAGCGCCGCCCGGCTTCCAAGGACCACGACGAGGCTCAGCACGAAGCCTCCGACCACGCTCGCCTGGATGAAACTCGTGTAGAACCCGCGCTTGTCCGACGGCGAATGCTCGGACACGTAGATCGCCGCGCCGCCATACTCGCCACCAAGCGCGAGACCCTGAAGTATGCGGAGAACGATGATGATGACGGGAGCAACGAGGCCGATATCCTGAACCGATGGCACGAGTCCCACGCCCGCCGTCGCGATGCCCATCAGCGTGACCGTGACGAGGAACGTGTATTTGCGACCGAGCCTGTCGCCGAGAAATCCGAACAGGATCGCTCCGAGCGGACGAAAGCCGAAGCCCACGGCGAACCCGGCCCAGACGACGAGCTGGCGCACGAGTTCGTTGTCCGACGGCACGAAAGTCGCGCCGATCACGGTCGCCAGCGTTCCGTAGATGAAGAAATCGTACCACTCGAAAATCGTGCCCGCCGAAGATGCGCCGATAACCAGCCGGATATCGGACGAAGTCGGTTCTGCCTCTTCTCGCGCTGTAGCCTCGCTCAATTCCCGCCCCCGCCTTTTCGAAACGCACCCTCTAGCGGCGACACGGTCAAGAGGAAAGGCAGTCCGCAGCTGCTCTCCACGCAAGCAGTATCGCGGCGTGGCGGCCAGGATAGTCCCGTGCCCTTGCGATGGCATCGAGACCGGGCCAGTCCGGCGTGTTCCCCTCGCCTGAAAGCCAGGTGTCGATCTGCGAAAGCGCAGCTTCGACGTCTGCCCTGTTCAGGCCCTGCGCATGCGAGGCGAAAATCGCTGCGGCAGACTGCCCGATTGCGCATGCGTGCGAACGCACATGGACGCGTTCGATCCGTCCTTCGCGGTCCACCGAGAGGCCGAGGTCGATCACGCTCCCGCAGCTTTTCGAGCGGGCCTGCGCCTTCAGCGGCGCGGCCTCGTCCCACGGCCATTCGGATAGCCGCGTCGCCAGGCCGAGCACTTCGGGAGAATACAGGACCGCTGAAGACATCGGATGCTCAGCCCTCTCCGTCCTCCGCTTCGAGGCTTACCCGACGCCTTTCGGAGATCATCTGGACGAGCGCCTCGCTGCTGGCGTTGACGAAAGGATATGTTCGCGCCTGGGTGATCCAGTCGGGACGTCCCCCGACGCCCCAGACCGTATCGTAGCCCAGTACGAGCACGGAAAAAGCAAGCACCACGATGATCATGCCCTTGAGGCCGCCGAAACCGAATCCGAGCACCCGGTCGATGGGACCGAGGATCGACTTGCGGCTCTTGGCCCCCGCCCAGTTCGCCACGAGCTTTATCGCCGCGTAAGGCACGAGCAGAAGCAACGCAAAGGCGAGCACGGCCGCACCAGAAAGCGTGCCGACCAGCGGAATGAGAAATTGCGTCATCGGAGTGTGCAGGAAATGAATTGCGAAAAGCGATAAGACCCATGCCGCCAGCGCCAGGATTTCCTGCACGAATCCACGGACAAAGCCGGTGATAGCGCCGAAGCCGACGACCAGTAGAACAGCGATATCGAAGCCTGTCATTGCGCCGCGTACCTATGACGCGCCCATAACCCGGTCAACGAGATTTGGGAGAAGCGTGATCGCGGTGTAGGGAGCGTCCTTGCCGCCGCCGCTTTCGTCCGGAGGTCCGAAGGCGCGCCGAAATCCCAGCTTTGCAGCTTCCTTGCGCCGAACCGGAGCGTGAGCCACGGGGCGCACCTCTCCCGCGAGCGAGACTTCCCCGAACCAGACCGCATGGGATGGCAGCGGCTTTTCGCTCAGCGCGGAAACGAGGGCCGCAGCAACAGCGAGATCGGCAGCCGGATCGGCAAGGCGGTAGCCGCCAGCGACGTTGAGATAGACTTCGGCATTCGAAAAACTGAGGCCGCAGCGCGCCTCCAGCACCGCAAGCAGCATGGCGAGCCGCCCGCCGTCCCAGCCCACGACGGCGCGGCGCGGAGTAGCTCCGCTCGAAAGGCGCACTACGAGCGCCTGGATTTCGACGAGCACCGGGCGAGTGCCTTCCATCGCGGGAAAGACGGCGCTGCCCGGCACCGCCTCGTCGCTTCCGGAAAGGAACAACATCGAGGGATTGCCGATTTCCTCGAGCCCCTGCCCCGCCATTGCGAACACACCGATTTCGTCGACGGGACCGAACCGGTTCTTTAGCGATCGCAGGATCCGGTACTGGTGGCTCCGCTCGCCTTCGAAACTCATGACAACGTCGACCATGTGCTCCAGCACGCGGGGACCGGCGATCGCACCGTCCTTGGTGACATGCCCCACAAGGACCAGCGACACGCCGTTCTCCTTGGCATATCGGATGAGTTCGAAGGCGCAGCCGCGAACCTGGCTGACCGTTCCAGGAGCGCCCTCGATCTGGTCCGAATGCATCGTCTGGATCGAATCGATGACGAGCAGCGCCGGCGGCTCCATCGTGCCGAGCGTCGTGAGAATGTCCCTGACCGACGTCGCCGCTGCAAGCTGGATCGGAGCCTTGGCGAGCCCAAGCCGCTCGGCGCGCAGCCGCACCTGCCCCGCCGCCTCTTCTCCGGAGATGTAGACGGCAGTTCCGCCCGAGAGCGCGATCTTGGCGCTGGCCTGCAAAAGCAGGGTCGACTTTCCGATCCCCGGATCGCCGCCCATGAGGATCGCCGAACCAGGTACGAGACCCCCGCCCAGAGCCCTGTCGAATTCGGGGAGTCCGGTCGAGCGGCGCGACAGCTTTTTTGACGGCGCATCGAGCGGTTCGAACGATATGGGCCTTCCGCCGGACGAAAGATCGTGTTTTGCGGAGAAGACGGTCTCCGGTCGCTCCTCGATCAGCGAGTTCCATTCGCTGCAGTCCGGGCACTGTCCCTGCCAGCGGTTCGTGACGCTGCCGCAGGCCTGGCAGATATATCGGCGCTTGGGTTTGGCCATGGCAATCGCTTAGTCGGAACGAAATAAGAACGCAATTGCCTTCGTCGTCACGTTTCGCCTAAGCTTGCTGGCATGCAGCAGAAGGAATTGCGGATTGCCCTCGTCTGCTATGGCGGCATCAGCCTGGCCGTCTACATGCACGGGGTCACCAAGGAACTGTGGAAGGCGATCCGGGCAAGCCGCTCCTTCTGGTCGGAAGAAGCGGAGTCCGGCGGGACCGAAGCGGTCTACGCCGAACTGCTTTCCCTGCTCGAAACCCGGCACGGACTGCGCCTGCGAGTAATGACCGATATCGTCGCCGGGGCGAGCGCCGGGGGCGTCAATGCCGTGTTCCTTGCCCAGGCGATCCACTCCGGGCAGTCGCTCGAGCCGCTGACCGACCTCTGGCTCGAGCGGGCGGACGTCGACGTGTTGCTCGATCCCGATGCGCGACCCTGGTCGAACGCGGCCAAGTTCTGGGCGAAACCGATCGTCTCCTGGCTGCTGCGGCGTAAGGACAACGCTGTTTCCGAAAGCGTCGCTCCGGAAACGCGCGAGGAAGTGCGAACCAAGCTGTCCCGCCTGATCCGCTCGCGCTGGTTCGAGCCGCCTTTCAGCGGCATTGGATTCTCGCGGCTCATTTTCGAGGCGCTGGAGGCGATGAAGCGTACGCGAACCGGCAAGCCATTGCTGCCTGCAGGGCATCCGCTCGACCTTTTTGTGACCGCCACCGACTTCAAGGGGCATCTGGAAACTTTGCACCTGCATTCGCCGCCTGTGGTCCTGGAAAGCGAACACAGGCTGCCGATCGGGTTCCGGGCGCGCACCCCGGAGGACGCGGGCCACGACCTTGCCTCTCCTCTCGAGCTTGTTTTTGCCGCCCGCGCGACCGCAAGTTTTCCGGGAGCCTTCCCGCCTCTCGGACTCGGCGAGATCGAGACCCTTGCACAGGACAAGGGCGTCGCATGGGACAGCAGGGACCGTTTCGTAGAGCGGGTCATGCCCGAACATTCGACGCAGGGCGATGTCGGCGGCGTGGCGCTGATCGACGGCTCGGTGCTTGTGAACGCGCCGTTCGCCGATGCGATGGCCGCCCTGCACGACAGGCCTGCCTACCGCGAAGTGGATCGCCGGTTCGTCTATATCGACCCGAGACCAGACGCCATCGGCGGGAAGGAACGCTCCGATCCGACACCGCCCGGTTTCTTCTCGGTAATCTTCGGATCGCTGTCCTCGATCCCCAGGGAACAACCGATTCGCGATAATCTCGAGACGATCGAGAAACAGTCGCGGGAAACCGAAACGCTGCGTTCGATCGTGAGTTCGCTGCGTCCCGAGGTGGAGCAGGCGGTAGAAAAGCTGTTCGGCAAGACGCTGTTCTTCGACCGGCCCACGGCAAGGCGTCTCGCCAGCTGGCGGGCCAAGGCGCAGGCGGCGGCAAGCGTGCAGTCCGGATTCGCCTATCACGGTTACATGCAGGTCAAATTCGCCAGCATCGTGCAGTCGCTGGCCAGGACGATCCACATGTCGGCTCCGGGACTGAAACTGAGTTCGCCCGAGCCGATCCAGCGCCGCATCGCGTCCTTCCTCGCGACGAAGGGGCTCGATCGGATCGGAGCACTGCGCGGCGGGGCTTCGCCCGAAGCGATCGAATTCTTCCGCTGGCACGACCTGACCTACAGGATTCGTCGGCTCCGCCTGCTTGCGCGCCGCGTCACGCAGGAATGGGAAGGCGGAGAGGACATCGCCGAGGTCGACCGCGACGGCGCGCGCGAGACGATCTACGGGCTACTCGCGCTCTACCTTGAGCGCGAACCGGCATCCTGGCTCGGAGAGGACTTTCCCGACCTGGCCGAGCGCGTATTCGAGGATCCGGGCGACGTAATCGGAGCGATAGCCGACCGGAGGCAGCTCGTCTCTATCGATTCATATGCCGACGAGGTACTTGCCGAAGCGATGGCTGAAATGCCGCACCAACTGCGGCGACGACTGCTTCTCGCCTATCTCGGCTTTCCCTTTTACGACACGGCCACGCTGCCCCTGCTTCGCGGCGAGGAACTGACCGAATTCGACCCTGTGAAAGTCGATCGCATTTCGCCCGACGACGCGCCTTCGATCCGAGACGGAGGCACGCAGGAAACCTTGCGCGGAACCGAGTTCTACAACTTCGGCGCCTTCTTCAGCCGGGCCTACCGCGAAAACGACTACCTCTGGGGCCGCCTCCACGGTGCCGAACGCATGATCGACCTCATCGCATCGACGCTTCCGCGATCCCAAACGATCGAGAAGGCAAGCCTGGTGCGCCTCAAGACCAAGGCCTTCCTGGCCGTTCTCGACGAGGAGCAGGATCGCCTGACCACCGACCCGACGCTGATCGACCAGATACGCGGGGAAGTACTGACGGCGGCAGAAGCCTCCTCGACCTAGTCGGTCAGGTCGCTCCATGCCGTCTTTATGCGCTCGAAGAAGCCGAGCGACTGCGGGCATTCCTCGCCGGTCTCGGTCGATTGCAGTTCGCGCAGGATTTCCTTCTGGCGCGAACTGAGCTTCGTCGGGGTTTCGACGGTGATCTCGATGACCATGTCGCCGCGACCGCGCCCCTGCAGGACCGGCATTCCGGCACCGCGACGGCGAAGCTGCTTGCCCGACTGGATGCCGGCAGGAATGCCGATCGTGAGCCGCTCGCCGTCGACGCCGGGAATCTCGATCTCGCCGCCGAGGGCGGCGGTCGTGAAGGTGATCGGAACACGCGTGACAAGCGTGGTGCCCTCGCGCTCGAACACGTCGTGGCGCTTGAGGTGGACGAAGATGTAGAGGTCGCCGGGAGGCGATCCGAACGGCCCTGCCTCGCCCTTGCCGGTAAGCCTGATACGCGTTCCGGTATCGACGCCCGGCGGGATCGTCACTTCGAGTGTCTCGGGTTTGTCCACACGCCCTTCGCCGCCGCAGGCACGGCACGGAGCCTCGATGACCTCACCGCGCCCGTGGCACGTCGGACATGTTCGCTCGACCATGAAGAAGCCCTGCTGGGCGCGGACCCGGCCGACACCGCCGCACAGGTTGCAGCGCCGCGTGCCGGTTCCCGGTTCGGCACCCGAGCCGCCGCACGGCTCGCAGGTCTGCGAAACCTCTATCTCGATGGACGTCTCGGTGCCGTGGAAGGCTTCTTCCAGGCTGACCGCCATGTCGTAGCGCAAGTCGGCGCCGCGACGGGCCTGCTGGCGTCCGCCGCCGGCGAAGCCCGAACCGAAGATCGATTCGAAGATGTCCCCGATGTCGGAAAAGCCCGCGCCCCCGGCACCGCCCATCCCGGCCTGCTCGAAGGCGGCATGGCCATAACGGTCGTAGGCAGCGCGCTTTTGCGGATCCTTCAGGCAGTCGTAAGCCTGGCTGATTGCCTTGAACTTTGCTTCGGATTCCTGGCACCCGGGGTTCTTGTCCGGGTGATAGCGCATCGCCAGCCGGCGATAGGCGGACTTTATCGTCTTGTCGTCCGCGCCCCTTTCGACCTCGAGCAGTTCGTAGAAATCTATTTCAGTGGCTGACACGTATTCGTTCCCCGCATGCAACCTAGCCGCCACGGATGCGGATTGCACCCGTGGCGGCCATGGTTTTCATCAGGACCATCAGCCCTTGTTGTCGTCGACTTCCGAGAACTCGGCATCGACGACGTCCTCGTCGTCGTTACCGTCCGCACCGCTCGCTGCCCCGGCATCGCCCGGTGAACCGGCAGCCGCCTGCTCCTTCTCGTAGATCACCTGTCCCATCTTCATGGCCTTCTCCGTGAGGGCCTGGGACTTTTCGGTCATCTGCTCGGCGTCGTCGCTCTCGATCGCGGTCTTCAGCTCGGCAACGGCGGTTTCAACCTCGGATTTCAGCCCCGCGTCGATCTTGTCGCCGTGCTCGGAAAGCTGCTGTTCGGTGGCATGGACGAGGCTTTCGGCGTTGTTCTTCGCCTCGGCCGCGGCGCGCCGCTTCTTGTCTTCCTCGGCAAACTTCTCGGCATCCTTGACCATCTGGTCGATGTCGGTGTCCGAAAGGCCGCCCGACGCCTGGATGCGGATCTGCTGTTCCTTGCCCGTGCCCTTGTCCTTGGCGGACACGTTCACGATGCCGTTCGCATCGATGTCGAAAGTGACCTCGATCTGCGGCACGCCACGACGCGCAGGCGGAATGCCGACGAGGTCGAACTGGCCGAGCAGCTTGTTGTCGGCCGCCATCTCGCGCTCGCCCTGGAAGACCCGGATCGTCACCGCCTGCTGATTGTCCTCGGCGGTGGAATAGACCTGGCTCTTCTTGGTGGGGATCGTGGTGTTGCGGTCGATCATGCGGGTGAACACGCCGCCCAGCGTCTCGATGCCGAGCGAAAGCGGGGTCACGTCGAGCAGCAGGACGTCCTTGACGTCGCCCTGCAGGACGCCTGCCTGGATCGCCGCGCCCATGGCGACGACCTCGTCGGGGTTCACGCCCGTATGCGGCTCCTTGCCGAAGAAGTCCTTCACCGTCTCGCGGACCTTGGGCATGCGGGTCATGCCGCCGACGAGCACGACGTCGTCGATGTCCTTGGCCGAAACGCCGGCATCGGCGAGCGCCTTCTTGCAAGGCTCGAGCGTGCGCTGAATCAGGTCGGACACCAGGCGCTCGAGGTCCGAGCGGCTGATCGTCTCGACGAGGTGGAGCGGCGTGGTCGAGCCGCCTTCCATGCGCGCGGTGATGAACGGCAGGTTCACCTCGGTGGTCTGCGCGCTAGAAAGCTCGATCTTCGCCTTCTCGGCCGCTTCCTTGAGACGCTGGAGCGCGAGCTTGTCGCTGCGCAGGTCCATGTTCTCCTTCTGCTTGAACTTGTCGGCCAGGTACTCGACGATCTTGGAATCGAAATCCTCGCCGCCAAGGAAGGTATCGCCGTTGGTCGACTTCACTTCGAAGACGCCATCGCCGATCTCCAGGATCGAGATGTCGAAGGTCCCGCCGCCAAGGTCGTAAACGGCAATGGTCTTGCCTTCTTCCTTGTCGAGGCCATAGGCGAGTGCCGCCGCAGTCGGCTCGTTGATGATCCTCAGCACTTCGAGGCCGGCGATCTGGCCGGCATCCTTGGTCGCCTGCCGCTGGGCATCGTTGAAGTAGGCAGGCACGGTAATCACCGCCTGCTCGACCTTCTCGCCCAGGTAGCTCTCGGCGGTCTCGCGCATCTTCTGCAGGATGAAGGCGGAGATCTGCGACGGACTGTAGTCCTCGCCGCCCGCCTGCACCCACGCGTCGCCGTTCTTGCCCTTGGAGATCGTGTAGGGGACGAGTTCCATGTCCTTCTTGGTCATGGGATCGTCGAAGCGGCGGCCGATCAGGCGCTTCACCGCGAAAACCGTGTTGTCCGGATTGGTGACCGCCTGGCGCTTGGCCGGCTGGCCGATCAGCCGTTCACCGTCCTTGGTGAAGGCGACGATCGAAGGCGTCGTGCGCGCGCCTTCCGAATTTTCGACCACCTTGGGCTTGCCGCCGTCCATGACGGCGACGCAGCTGTTGGTGGTTCCGAGGTCGATACCGATTACTTTTGCCATTATCCCCATTCCTCACGTCTGGATTGACGCCGCGCAGGCAGCCTCCCGTCATGCGGCAAGACCATTCGGCGGCTCGATGACGTTCCACGTCGTCAGGCGCGATATAGGTGCGGTTTCTCTTGGCACAAGTCTACCGGCAGGGCATTACCCCACCCCGGTATCGGCAAACGACATATCAAGGAAAAGCAACGTGAAAGCTTTGATGAAAACCCTTCTCGGCCCCACACGGATCGGGGCGCTGGCGATAATCGGGGCGCTGGCGGGATGCCAGCAGGCGAACGAGCCGGAGGACGGCCTGCAGCCTGCGGTGGAAGCTTCTCCAGATGCCAAGCCGGGAATGGAACTGACCGACGTTCGCCTCGTCCTTCCGGCAGTTTCAGGCAATCCCGGCGCTGCCTATTTCGTCGTGAATAACGGTGGCGAGAATGGCGCGACGCTGGCCGGGGTCCATATCGACGGAGTGGGCAAGACCGAGATTCACGAAACGAGCGGCGGCAGCATGCGCAAGCTCGAGCGGCTCGAGATCGCGCCCGACGGTTCCGCCGTCTTCGAACCCGGCGGAAAGCATGTCATGGCTTTCGATATTTCCGACGAAATGAAGGCGGGCGGTGTGACCGAGATGACACTGACTTTCGCGGACGGCGACAAGATTTCCATGCCCGCGACGATAGAATCGGCAGGCGGAGCGATGCCCATGGGGGGAATGGAAAACTGAGCACGGCGGAACTCGGCGATTTCACTTCCAGCTGCCCGACAGGCGGCGAACGCCCGCTATCGCGCGGCGAGACGGAACTGGTGCGCTCGGTCTTCGGGACGGCGATCGATTGCGGCCCGGTAAGGATCAAGCGGCGCCGCTGGTTCCCGTTTCAACCGCGCGACACACTGATGGCTCCGACCGGGCACATCCATTTTCATCCCGGCACGGATCTCTACTGCGACGATTTCGCCGACGCGCCGCTGCCCCGGCAAGGGCTCTTCCTGCACGAGATGACGCACGTGTGGCAGGCGCAACGCAAGGGCCGATGGTATCTGCCGCTGATGCGGCATCCCTTCTGCCGCTACCATTACAGCCTGAAGCCGGGCTGGAAGCTAGAGCGGTACGGTATCGAGCAGCAGGCCGAGATCGTCCGCCATGCTTTTCTGCTGCGAAACGGATGGAAGCTGGCGGGAGCGCCGGATCCGGCTGCCTACGACATGCTCGTCGATTTCCCGGGCGTCACGCTTGCATAGGAAAAGGGCGGAGCACCGCTCCGCCCTTTCCGGGTATTAGAAAGACCGGCGCTCGCCTCAGTAGCGCGGATCGACCGGATAGCCCCGCGTGCCGTAGCAATCGTCGTCCAGACGACCGTCGCGGTCGTAGCCGTCGCACCCGTCGTTCTTGTCGATGAAGTAGCCGCCCGCTGCACCGGCAGCAGCGCCGATTGCGGCGCCCGTGGCGATGTCGCCGCCGGTCACGGCGCCGATCGCGGCCCCTGCCGCGCCGCCGGCCAGCGCGCCTTCGCCCGCATAGTTGCTTTCACACGCGCCGAGCGACAGGGCTCCGGCTGCGACGACGGGAAGGATCAAAGCACGCATTCCAAAATCTCCATTTGCGACCATACGGTTATGCAAACGTTGCTGGGCGGCTCCTGTTCCCCTTATCGTTCCTCGCCTTGTCGTGCGCCAGATGCCGATTGGCGCTTAACCTGGGTCAATCGGGCTTCTTGGCGACGGCAACCATGGCCGGGCGCAGCAGGCGATCCTTGATCGTGTAGCCCGCCTGCAGTTCCTGCACGATGGTTCCGGGCTCGGCTTCCTGCGACGGAATTTCGATCATCGCCTGATGGTGGTTGGGATCGAGCGGGAGGCCCATCGCCGCGACGCGCTTGATGCCGTGCGCGTTGAAGACCTTCTCGATCTCCCGCGAAGTCGCCTCGATACCCGCGACGAGGCCCTTCATTTTCTCGTCTTCGCGCAAGTCGGCGGGAATGGCATCGAGCGCTCGCGCCAGGTTGTCGGAAACCGACAGGATGTCGCGGGCAAAGCCGGTCGCCGCGTAGGCGTGCGCGTCGGCAATGTCCTTTTCGAGGCGTCGGCGTACGTTCTGTGCCTCTGCCTTCGCATAAAGCACTTCCTGCTTCGCGGCCTCAAGGTCATCGCGCAGGCGCACCAGCTCGCCCCCGAGTGCATCGCCGCTGGCCGCGGTTTCCGCATCGTGGTCCTCGAGCATTTCCTTCGGCACGCCCTTCAATTCCTCTTCGACCGCCGGATCGCCGTGCGGCTGTGTCTTGTCGTCGTTCATTGTCGATGTAGGTCCAGCTATCCGATGAGCTTGCCCAGGCTCTGGGCGGTGAAATCAACCATGGGGACAACGCGCGCATAATTCAACCGCGTCGGGCCGATGACGCCGACGACGCCGACGACCTTCCCATCGCGGTCGCGGTAGGGCGATGCAACCACCGACGATCCGGACAGGGCGAACAGCCGGTTCTCTGCGCCGATGAAAATGCGGGTCGACCGTGCGCTTCGCGCGGTTTCGAGAAGCTGGGCGATCGACTGCTTGTTCTCGAGATCGTCCAGCAGCGACCGGACTCGCTCGATATCCGACAGCGCGCTTTCGTCCAGAAGGTTCGCCTGTCCGCGAATGACGAGGACAGGGCGTTCCATGACGTCCTCGCTCCAGATCGCGAGGCCGCGTTCGACGAGGTCGCTGGCGGCCCGGTCGAGCGCCGACTTGCCGGAACTGATGTCGCGCTTCATCGCAGCTGCCGCCTCGGCGAGAGTGCGCCCCGCCAGGTGCGCGGTGATATAGTTCGATGCCGTTTCGAGGACGCCGGGAGGCACCGCTTCTGAAAGTTCGAGCACCCGATTCTCGACCCCGCCATCTTCGCCTACGAGCACCGCGAGCGCCCTGCCCGGCGAAAGGTTCACTAGCGAAAGTTGTTGCAGGCGCGGTTCGCGGCGGGGGACCATGACGACCCCCGCGCAGGCCGAAAGGTCGGAGAGCACCGCACTCGTTGCCTCGAGCGCCGCCTCGATAGGACCCGGTTCGGCAAGCCGGCGTTCGATCGCCGCGCGCTCCTCGGGCGTGGGCTCGGCAACCTGCATCATGCCGTCGACGAAAAGCCTCAGGCCGATTTCGGTCGGCATTCGCCCCGCGCTCGTGTGCGGCGCAGCGAGCAGCCCGGCCTGCTCGAGGTCGGCAAGGACCGAGCGGATCGAGGCGGGGGACAGGTTCAGCGCGCCCTCGCCCGCCAGCGTCTTCGATCCCACCGGTTGTCCCGACGCGAGGTAGCTTTCGACGACGAGCCGGAAGATTTCCCGCGCGCGGTCGCTCAGTTCGGTTACGGGAGCCCTGTCCATGACCTGCAATTTAGGCATCGGGCTTGCGGCCTCAAGCCTGTTCGGCCAAACGGCGGCGGCATCAGACACCAGAGGACCAGACCCATGCGACCTTCAGGCCGCGCCGCAGACGAAATGCGCGCGCTTTCCTTCGAGACCGGATTCACCAAGCACGCCGAAGGGTCGGTGCTGGTTTCCTTCGGGGACACGCGGGTTCTCGTGACCGCGAGCGTCGAGGAACGGGTGCCGCCGTTCCTGCGCGGCAAGGCCACTGGCTGGGTGACAGCCGAGTACTCGATGCTTCCGCGCGCGACGCACACCAGGGGCAGCCGTGAGGCGGCGAAAGGCAAGCAATCGGGCAGGACGCAGGAAATCCAGCGCCTGATCGGGCGCTCGCTTCGTGCGGTCACCGACATGGCGAAGCTGGGCGAGCGCCAGATCGTGCTCGACTGCGACGTGATCCAGGCCGATGGCGGGACCCGGACCGCAGCCATTTCCGGAGCATGGGTCGCGCTTCGCATCGCAGTCGACAAGCTCATGGCGTCCGGCGCCATCGCCGAAGATCCGCTGGAGCGCAAAGTGGCGGCGGTAAGCTGCGGCATTCACAAGGGCACGCCCGTTCTCGACCTCGACTATGCCGAGGACAGCAGCGCCGATGCCGATGCGAATTTCGTTCTGATCGAGGGCGGTCACATCGCCGAGGTCCAGGCGACCGCCGAAGGCGCGACCTACGACGAGGAAGCACTCCTTCGCCTGCTACGCCTCGCCCGGCTCGGCTGCGACCGGATTTTCGCGGCGCAGGACAAGGCTGTTGGCCGGTGACACGGCGGCTCGGCGGCGGCAAGCTCGTCATCGCGACGCACAATTCGGGGAAGCTGAAGGAAATCTCGGCGCTTCTCCAGCCTTACGGGATCGATTGCATCTCGGCCGGAGCGCTCGGCCTGCCCGAGCCCGCCGAAACGGGCAAGACCTTCGTCGAGAACGCGCTCATCAAGGCGCGCGCGGCGGCCGAGGCCGCGCAAATGCCCGCGCTGGCCGACGACAGCGGCTTGTCGGTCGCGGCGCTGAACGGACGTCCGGGCGTCTACAGCGCCGACTGGGCAGAGCGGCAGTGGTTCGAAGGCGATCCGGGGCGCGACTGGTACATGGCGATGGGCAAGGTCGAGGGCATGCTTAGCGAAGCCGGTCCCGGCGCCGATCGATCGTGCTGGTTCTCGTGCGTCCTTGCCATCGCTTGGCCGGAAGGCGACAACGCGGTTTACGAAGGGCGCGTCGACGGGACTTATTCATGGCCGCCGAGAGGGAACATGGGCTTCGGATACGATCCCGTCTTCGTCCCCGAGGGGCGCGACGCAACTTTCGCCGAACTCGATCCGGAAGAGAAGCATCGCATCAGCCATCGCGCCGATGCTTTTGCAAAGCTGGTCGCGGAGCAGTTCGGCGGGTAAAAGGCGGCAATGGCCCGCGCGCTCTACATTCACTGGCCCTTCTGCCTTGCGAAATGCCCCTATTGCGACTTCAACAGTCATGTCCGCGAAACAGTCGATCATGACCGCTGGGAAGCCGCCCTGCTGGCCGACATGCGTCACGAGGCACGCATCGCGGGCGGGGAAAAGCTCGAATCGATCTTCTTCGGGGGCGGCACCCCTTCGCTGATGCCCCCTTCCCTCGTCGGCCGCCTGCTTGGCGAAGCTGAAAAGCTCTGGGGCTTTTCCGACGAAATCGAGATCACGCTGGAAGCCAATCCCTCCTCGGTCGAGGCGGCCCGGTTTGCAGCGCTTGCGGGCGCCGGAATAAATCGCGTTTCGCTTGGCCTGCAGGCGCTCGACGACGAAACACTGAAGTTTCTCGGTCGCCTGCACGACGCCGCCGAGGGGATCGCGGCGCTGGAGGTCGCGCAGCGGCACTTCGGGCGGGTCAGCTTCGACCTCATCTACGCGCGCCCCGGCCAGTCTCCCGGCCAGTGGCAGCAGGAGCTGCGCAAGGCGATCAGCTTCGGCACGTCGCACCTGTCGCTCTACCAGCTCACCATAGAGCCGGGCACACGGTTCGAGACGCTCGTCCGGCAAGGCAGGTTCACGCCGCTGGATGAGGACGCCTGCGCCGACATGTTCGCGACGACGCGCCAGATGACGTCCGAAGCGGGCATCCCGGCCTACGAGGTCAGCAATCATGCCCGCAGCGGCGAAGAAAGCCGGCACAACCTTGCCTATTGGCGCTACCTCGATCACTGCGCCATCGGTCCCGGCGCGCACGGCAGGCGAAAGGGTGAGGCGACGGTTCGCCACCGCAAGCCCGAGAACTGGCTGTCCGAAATCAGCGCGAGCGGACACGGCATTCGCGAAGCGCGCCGTCTCGAACGTAAAGAGCAGGCCTCGGAAGCGATGCTGATGGGCCTGCGACTGACCGAGGGGATCGATCTGGCGGCATTGTCGGCGCGCTTCGCGATGCCGCAGGACCTGCTTTGCGACCCGCAGAAGCTCGACTTCTACCGGCGGAAGCACCTCGTCTGGAGAGAGGGCGATTTCATCGGAATTACCGAGGCCGGAATGCCGCTGCTCGATGCCCTGCTTGGCGAACTCGTGCCCGGCGCGCTCGTCGCAGCATGATTCGCGAAGACATTCTTGACGCCTGGCGCGCGCATCTTGCCGATGGCAGGCGCCGCAGCCCGCATACGGTCCGCGCCTACGTAGCGGCGGCAGCGAGACTGCTCGATGCCGAAGCGGACCGGAGGACCTGGGCGTCGCTGGCTTTCATCGACACTGCTACATTGCGCGACCAGCTTGCACGGCGCAGGGCGGAGGGCCTCTCCAATGCGTCTGCCGCCCGCGAACTTTCCGCCCTCAAGGGGTTCATCGCCTTCGCGCGCAGGCAAGCAGGCGTCGAGGATGCAGCACCGCCCCGGATGCGTGGCCCGCGCATCAAGAAGGGCCTGCCACGCCCGGTAACGCCCGACGATGCGCTCAACCTCGCCCTCGAAGTCGCCGCCGACGGCAGCGAGGCATGGATCGGATCGCGCGACCGCGCCGTCCTCCTGCTGATGTACGGTGCGGGCATGCGTATCGCCGAAGCGCTGTCGTTGCGCGGACACGCGCTGCCGCTGGGCGAGACGCTGACGGTTACCGGCAAGGGCAGCAAGCAGCGCGTCGTGCCGCTGCTGCCAGTCGTGCGCGATGCGATAGCGGACTATGCCAAGCTATGCCCTTGGCCGATCGAACCTGACGGCCCTCTGTTCATCGGCGCGAAGGGCGGCCCGCTTTCCCAAGGCATGGTGCAAAAGGCGATGGCGCGGGCGCGAACCGTGCTCGGCCTTCCCGCTAGCGCAACGCCCCACGCGCTACGCCACAGTTTCGCGACGCACCTGCTGGGTGCTGGTGCGGACTTGCGCAGCCTTCAGGAACTGCTCGGGCACGCCAGCCTGGGCTCGACGCAAATCTACACGAAAGTCGATGCCGCCACTCTGCTCGACGTCTATCGCGAGGCTCACCCGCGCGAGCGCCGCTGATCGCGCGGCTTCCAGCTAAGTACGCGCCAGATGTAGAGCGCGACGGAGATGACCAGGAAGGCCGCCGTCCCCCATCCCAGCCAGTGCTGAGCCTCGGCCAGCTTGTCGCCCAGCCACTCTCCGGCCTTGATCAGGATAACGTTCCAGACCGTCGCTCCCGCGGCGGTGAATATCAGGAACCTGGTGCGGCCCATATGGCTGAGGCCCGCGGGAAGCGAGATGATCGTCCGCAGGAACGGCGAGAACCGCATGAAGAAGACGACCCAGTGCCCGTGGTTGCGGAAGAACCGGCTGGCACGCTCGACGTCCTCCCATTCGATGGTGAGCCACCGTCCCCAGCGATCGATGAACGGTCCCGTCCGCTCGTAGCCCCACATGTGGCCGGCCCAGTACCATGCGTAGTTGCCGATTACGGTGCCGACGGTCCCGGCAAGCAACAGCGGCCAGAAATCCATGGCGCCGCGCGAAACAGCGACGCCGCCGAAGCCCATGATCACTTCCGAAGGTATGGGAGGAATGATGTTCTCGAGCGCCATCAGGAACACGATGCCCCAGTATCCCCCGCCTTCGATGACGGCGAGGATCCACTTATCCATCGGCGCCTCGCGCCAGGATCACATGGCGGCGTGACGCCTTTCGATCGCTTCCCAGATGAGCGCAGCGGTGTCCGTACCGTTGAACCGGTCGATGGCCACAATGCCGGTCGGGGACGTCACGTTGATTTCCGTCAGCCATTCACCGCCAATCACGTCGATGCCCACGAAAACGAGGCCGCGGCGCTTAAGTTCCGGCCCTAGCGCCGAACAGATCTCTTCCTCGCGTGGAGTGAGCCCTGCGGCCTCCGCCGATCCCCCGACGGCAAGGTTCGAGCGGAATTCGCCCTCTCCCGGCTTGCGGTTGATCGCGCCTGCGAATTCCCCGTCGACAAGGACGATGCGCTTGTCCCCATCGGCAACGCCCGGAAGGAAAGGCTGCACCATGAACGGCTCGGGCCAGACCTGTCCAAACAGTTCAATGAGAGCCCCGAGGTTGTCGCCGTCGGCCGGGATGCGGAACACCGCCTTGCCGCCATTGCCGTGCAGCGGCTTGACCACGAGTTCGCCGGGATGCCTTGCATGGAATTCCTGCACGTCCGCCAGTCCGCGCGCGATGAACGTCGGCGGCATGAACTTTGCAAAATCGAGTACGAAGACCTTTTCCGGGGCGTTGCGAACAGACGCCGGATCGTTAACGACAAGCGTCTGGCCGGCGAGCCTTTCGAGCAAATACGTGCCGGTAATGTAGCCGAGGTCGAAAGGGGGATCCTGCCGCATCAGGACGACGTCGACGTCGCGCGAAAGGTCGATCCTGCGATGCTCGCCCATGGAGAAATGGTCGCCCGCGACGGCGCGGACCTCTGCCGGCGCGGCACGCGCGGTCAGCAATCCGCCCGCCCCCTCGTGCGCGTCGTAGGCCAGCGTGCGGACATCGTAGTGGAGGAGTTCGTGGCCCCTCGCCTGTGCCGCCAGCATGAGCGCGAACGAGGAATCGCCGGCGATATTTATCCGGTCGATCGGGTCCATCTGGACGGCGACGCGCAAGCTCATGACGGTTCGATTCCTCCTCAGGGCATCCAGGCGTTGACGATGTGGCGCGGCCACTTGCCGGGCGCAAGCAGAAGGACATCGATGCGCATCTCGTCGCCATCGCCAGCGAAGCGGTGCGCCACGGCCTCTACCGCAGCGGCGACACGGCGCAGGCGGTAATCGTCGATCGCGCGGTCGCGTTCACGTACGGTGGAGCGCCACTTCACCTCGACGAAAACGACCTTGCGTCCTTTCCGCACGACGAGATCGACTTCGCCTCTCGGAGTCTTCACACGCTGGGCAAGCACCCGCCAGCCCCGAAGCCGGAAATACCAGGCGGCCAGCGTCTCGCCGCGCCTACCGCGGCCTTCGGCGCGCTTGCGGCGATCGCTCATTTCAGCTCGAGCGCCCGCGCGTAGAGTGCCTTGCGGTCCAGGCCGGTGGCCTTCGCGACCCGTGCCGCCGCCTGCGAGGCCTTGTGGGCGGCCAGTTCCGACAGGAGCATGGCGTCCGCCTCCGCCGCGCCGATTACCTTCTCGCCCGGCGGTCCGATCATCAGGACAATCTCTCCTTTCGGAGGATGAGTTCGGTAATGGCTGGCAAGTTCTTCCGCGCTTCCGGTACGGCATTCCTCGAACCGCTTCGTAAGCTCGCGCGCCACCGCGACGTCCCGGCCCGGCAAGGTTTCGGCAAGGTCGGCAAGCGAATCGCACAGGCGCGGGCCGGTTTCGTAGAAGATCAGCGTCGCCGCCACGTTGCCCAGTTCGCGCAGGACATCCTTCCGGCCCTTTGATTTCGGGGGCAGGAATCCTGCGAACAGGAACCGGTCCGACGGCAGCCCGCACAGCGTGAGCGCGACGGTGGCGGCCGATGCTCCTGGAATGCTCGTGACCGGAAGGCCACGTTCGCGCGCGGTGCGCACCAGTCTGTACCCCGGATCGGAAATCAGCGGCGTCCCCGCATCGCTGACGAGTGCCACGGGCTCTTGCGCGATTCGGGTCAGCAGCCGTTCGCGGTCCGTATCGCTTGCATGATCGTCATAGCGCACCATCCGCGTATCGATGCCGAGATGGTTGAGCAGCTTGCCGGTAACGCGCGTATCCTCGCACGCTATCGCGGCAGCGCCACGCAGCACCTCTATCGCGCGCAAGGTGATATCGCCGAGATTGCCAATCGGCGTGGCGACTATATACAAGCCCGGCGAAAGAAGCTGGTCCATCCGGGACCTTGTGGACCAGCCTTACCGGGAGCGGCAAGAGATGTTGAATTGGCTAGTCGATCGGCGCAAGCTGGCAATGACGGCGGCGCTGGCCTTCCTGGCCGGTTGTCAGGTGATCCCGAAGGGTCCCGCGCCCGAAGCGCCTCCGCCGGTGACCGTACCCACCCCGGATGCCCTCCCGGACGAGGATGTAGAGCGCCATCGCGTCGCGCTTCTCGTTCCGCTGAGCGGGTCAAACGCTGAGGTCGGCCAGTCGATCGCTAATGCCGCCACGATGGCGCTGCTCGATACCAATGCCGATAACCTGCGCGTGACTACCTACGACACGTCGTCCGATCCGTCTTCGGCGGCATCGCGCGCGATCAACGATGGCAACGCGCTGATCCTCGGACCGCTGCTTTCGGACAACATACCTGCGGTTTCAGGCGTCGCGAGCCGCGCGGGCGTGCCCGTGATCTCGTTCTCGAACGACGAGACGGCGGCCTCTTCGGACGTGTTCATCATGGGCACGCTGCCCAGCCAGTCGGTCGACCGGACGGTTCGCTATGCCCGCTCGCAGGGAATAGCCAGCTTTGGAGCGCTGGTGCCGCGCGGCGAATACGGCCAGCGAGCATCTTCGGCACTCATGTCCGCAGCTCGGGCTTCCGGCGCGTCGGTAATCGGCATGGAAGCCTACGACCGGGGCAACACCTCGCTCGTCAGCGCGGCCGAGCGACTGAAGGCGAAGGGCGGCTACGGGGCCGTGCTTATAGCCGACAGCGGACGGATGGCAGCACGGGCCGCGCCGGTCGTGAAGGCCGGAGCGGCCAATCCGCGAATCCTGGGCACCGAATTGTGGAGCGGCGAAGGCGCTGTCGCCAACACGCCCGCGCTCGAAGGTGCATGGTTCGCCGCCGTGCCCGACGCGCGCTTCCGCCAGTTCAGCGAAAGCTACAAGTCGCGCTTCGGCTCCCAGCCCTACCGTATCGCGACGCTCGGCTACGATGCCGTGCTGCTCTCGCTGCGCATCGCCCGCGAATGGACGCCGGGACGCGGTTTCCCGCGCAACCAGCTTCTCGACAAGGGCGGGTTCCTGGGTCTCGACGGCCCGTTCCGGTTTTCGCGCGGCGGCGTGATAGAGCGTGCGCTCGAAGTGCGCCAGGTGACGAGCGGCGGCTTTACGGTAGTCAGCCCGGCCCCGACCCGCTTCGAGGACTGAGGATAACGCATCGCGCTCCGCTTGCGGGCGGAATCGCGCGTGTTCTATAGACGTTCGCATGTCCGACGATCTGTTCGAGAAGCTGCCATCTTCGGGCGGCGAATCCTATGACGGCTCTACCATCGAAGTGCTCGAAGGGCTGGAGCCGGTTCGACGGCGCCCCGGCATGTATATCGGCGGCACCGACGAGCGGGCGCTCCATCACCTCGCCGCCGAAGTGCTCGACAACGCGATGGACGAAGCCGTCGCGGGGCACGCCAACCGGATCGAGGTAACGCTCGAGGAAGGCAACCGCCTGACGATCACCGACAACGGTCGCGGCATCCCGGTGGACGAGCATCCGAAGTTTCCCGGAAAGTCCGCACTCGAGGTGATCCTGTCGACGCTGCACTCGGGCGGAAAGTTCTCGGGCAAGGCCTATGCGACCAGCGGGGGCCTGCACGGCGTTGGCGTCTCGGTGGTAAACGCATTGTCGAGCCACACGCGGGTCGAGGTGGCGCGCAACAGGGAATTGTTCGCGCAGGAATTCGCGCGCGGTCAGGTTCTCGGCCCCCTCGAAAGCCTGGGAGGCACGCCGAACCGCCGCGGCACGAGCGTGACCTTTACCCCCGACGCCGAGATCTTCGGGGCGAATGCGAAGTTCAAGCCCGCACGTCTGTTCAAGCTCGCCCGCTCGAAGGCCTATCTCTTCGCTGGAGTTGAAATCCGCTGGAAATGCGCCGGATCGCTCGCAAGCGACGATGTCCCCGCCGAAGCGGTCTTCCAGTTTCCCGGCGGACTTGCCGACCACCTGACCGAACAGGTCGGCTCTCGCGAGTGCGTCACCAGCGAGTTCTTCTCGGGCAAGCAGGACTTTCCCGGCGAGCAGCAGGGCAGCGTCGAGTGGGCGATCGCATGGCCCCTGTGGTCCGATGGCGCCTATTCCTGGTACTGCAACACGATCCCGACACCCGACGGCGGCACGCACGAGCAGGGCCTGCGCGCGGCGCTTACCAAGGGCATCCGCGCATTCGGCGATCTCGTCGGGCAGAAGAAGGCCAAGGACATCTCCGCCGACGACGTGATGACCGGCAGCGAGATCATGCTTTCGCTGTTCATCCGCGATCCGCAGTTCCAGTCGCAGACCAAGGATCGCCTGACATCTCCCGAGGCCGCCCGGCTCATCGAGAACGCGGTGCGCGATCACTTCGACCACTACCTCGCCGACAACATGGATCGCGGAAAGGCGCTTCTCGGCCACGTCCTCGAACGCATGGACGAACGCCTGCGCCGGAAGGCGGAGCGCGAGGTAAAGCGCAAGACCGCGACCAATGCCCGGAAGCTGCGCCTGCCAGGCAAGCTGACCGACTGTTCGGGTGAGGGCGACGGCGAAACCGAACTGTTTATCGTCGAGGGCGATTCGGCGGGCGGCAGTGCCAAGCAGGCCCGCGACCGCAAGACCCAGGCAATCCTGCCGATCCGGGGCAAGATCCTCAACGTCGCTTCGGCCAGCGCCGACAAGATCCGCGCCAACCAGGAAATTGCCGATCTCGTCCTCGCGCTCGGTTGCGGCATTCGCAAGGACTGCGACACGCAGGCGCTGCGCTACGACCGCATCATCATCATGACCGACGCGGACGTCGACGGAGCACACATCGCCACCCTGCTGATGACATTCTTCTTCCAGGAGATGGCCGAGATCGTTCGCGGTGGGCACCTGTTCCTCGCGCAACCGCCGCTCTACCGCCTGACCGCCGGCAAGGAGAGCCGGTACGCCCGGGACGACGCGCACCGGCGGGAACTGGAAGAGACGGTGTTCAAGGGCAGGAAGGTCGATGTCGGCAGGTTCAAGGGCCTTGGCGAAATGAACCCGCAGCAGCTTCGCGAGACGACGATGAGCCCGGAGACGCGCTCGCTGATCCGCATCACGCTGCCGACCGAATACGAACAGCGGGCCGGGGTAAAGCGTCTCGTCGACGAGCTAATGGGCCGCAACGCCGAGCATCGCTTCAACTTCATCCAGAACCGCGCGGGCGAGCTCGATCCCGAAATGATCGACGCCTGAGGCACGGCCCTCCTGCGCAAGACCTGCTGCGCAAGCGGCGCGTTTCGTGGTAGGACCATGCATCGACGGCAGGGGCGGCCATGCGCGAGCACGAACTTCGACGCAGGATCATCGAGGAAATGCACCTGCGGCGCTGGCCGCGGCTTTCGGCGCCGAGCACCATCCTGCAAATCCTGCGCATCGTCGATGTCCCGGAGCGCGAGGCCGAAACGCGATACCTCGAGGAGTCCTTGTCCCCGCTTGGGATCGAAGTAGCCCGCTCGGCCCGCCATGTCGCCGGATCGCTGTCTAACGACGCCACCTTCGCATGGGAGCGCCACACCGAGGGTTCGAGTATCACGCTGTTCCTCTCGGGCGACGTCGATGCCGAAACGACGGACGAAGCGCGGCGCTGGATCGAGGACTTTCCCGGAAGAGTGATCAGGGCTACGCGCATCGCGATCGTCGGCGACGAGCAAATGGCCGCAGGGCCGCTGGAGGCGTTCAAGTTCAACCCCGACGAGCTCGTCTCTTGCCGCATCCGGGGCGGAATCCGGATGTGGTCCGATTTCAGGCTGCACGATGCCGGATACGGCCAACTGCTGGTGGCGGCAGGCGAGGCCGACCCCATCACGCTTTCGCGCATCGTGCAGCAGCTGCAGGAGCTTGGAAACTACCGCAACATGGCGCTGCTCGGCCTTCCCGAAGTGCGCGCCCAGTGGACCGGTCTCGATGCCATCGAAGCCCGGCTGCGCCAATTCGCGCTCGATGTCGGTGATCCCTCGATCCTCGACGACCTGCTGCTGGAACAGGTGTCGGGACTGGCGGGGGAGCTGGCGACGCTCAGCAACCGGATCGGATACCGGCTCGATGCCACGCAGGCCTACGCGACCCTCGTGGAGGAACGGCTTGCGGACCTGGGACCGATACCGATCGCTCACTACCATTCGCTTGCCGATTTCATCCGCCGGCGTTTTTCTCCCGCGGTACGGACGTGCGGGGCGCACCGCGAAAGGCTCGCCCAGCTCAACACGCGGGCGAGCGACCTGGCAGCGCTCCTGCGCGCGCGCATCAACACGCGGATCGAGAACCAGAATGCCCGGCTGCTCGAATCGATGGAGCGACGGACAGAGGCGCAGTTACGGCTCCAGCAGCTGGTCGAAGGGCTCTCGATCTTTGCGCTGGCCTATTACGGGATCGGCCTGCTCGGATATGTCCTGCGCGCGCTGGACATCTACATCGACATGCCGCCGCCCATGCTGATCGAGGGCGTGGCGGTTCCGCTGTTCATGGTCGCACTGTGGATCGCGGTTCGCTGGTTCAAGCGACGCATTCTGGGATCGCACGACTAGCGGCGCCCCGGATCTGCTTAGCGAAGGCGCTTTATGAACAGCCCCCCGTCGCGCTTGGACGTCTCGAAATTGGGCAGCGATTCGATAAGTTCCGAAAGGCGCGAAAAGCCGTAGCTGCGCGCATCGAAGCTCGACCGGTTGGCTACGCGCTGGCCGACTTCCGAAAGACTGGCAAAGCCGTCGTCGTCGCGCTTCGATGCCTTCCAGGCGTCACCCAGGAGCTTCACCAGTTCGTCATCCACCGCGGGCATTTCCCTGACGACGCCATTGTCCTCGTCATCGGGGATCTTGGTCATGTCGATGAAGCGGGTGCAAGCCTGCCGGAATCCTTCGGGAGCCTTGCTCGAACCGAAGCCGTAGACGGGAATGCCGTCTTGCCGGATGCGCATTGCCACGGGCATGAAATCGCTGTCGCTGGTCATGAAGCCGAAGCCATCGACGCGCCCGCCATAGAGCAGGTCCATCGCATCGATGGTGATCTTCATGTCGGTAGCGTTCTTGCCCTTGGTGATGTCGAACTGCTGCTGCGGCTCGATGGCATAGCGATGGATGATCTTGGCCCAGCCCGACAGCCCGGTCTTCTTCCAGTTGCCGTAGACCCGCCGGATATTGACCGTACCGAGGTCGCCAAGGATCGTGAGCGCAGTCTCGAGGTCGCGCGGCGAGGCGTTGTCGGCATCGATCAGCAGGGCGATGTTGCGGCCTTCGGTCGTCGTCGATTTCATTTCGCGGTGTTCCTCCCTGAGCATCTGCACCTCCATATCGCACGAAAGGCCATAGCGGCTCCCGGCCTTCGCCGCTAATCGTCCGCGCATGACGACCGATGCCGACACGAGCACCCTCGACCAGACCGGCTGGAGCGCCTCGCGCCTGCACCTGTTCCTGCTGCTGGTGCTGGAGGCGATCATGGCCGCAGAACTTGTGGCGCTGGTCGTTTCGGAACGCTGGATGCAGGTTGCCATAGTCACCGCTCTGATGGCGGTGATCGCGCTGCCCGTCGCCTTCCCGCACAAGATGCCGGTGCCGATCCCGAGCGAGATCCAGATTTTCGCGACGCTGTTCATCTTCGCGACGCTGTTTCTTGGCGAGGTGCAGGATTTCTATCACCGGTTCTGGTGGTGGGACCTCCTGCTCCATGCGACGTCGGGCGTCCTCCTGGGATTGCTGGGTTTCCTGTTCGTCTATCTCCTCAACGAAAACGAGCTGGTCGACGTCCAGATGCGACCGTCCTTCGTCGCGCTCTTCGCCTTCTTCTTCAGCCTGGGGATGGGCGCGGTCTGGGAAATCTTCGAGTTCGCGATGGATCAGCTTCTCGGACTTAACATGCAGAAGGCGATGTTCGACGATCCTTCGGGCCTGACCGACACGATGTGGGACCTGATCGTCGATGGCGCCGGCGCTTTCGTCATGGCCTGCGCGGGCTGGCTATACATGCGCCGCGCCCGTCGCGAACGCACCGATCACTGGCTTCGCCGCTTCGTCGAGCGCCATCCCCGCCTTTTCCGACGCTGAGCCGTCCCTTGTCATGCTGCGCTGCGATACCTATCGCAGGTGCGAAACGTTACGGACAAGGATGATCGAAATGCAGCGCTTCGAAGGCACCCGGAACTATGTCGCGACCGACGACCTCAAGGTCGCGGTCAATGCGGCAGTCATGCTGCGCCGGCCGCTGCTGGTGAAGGGCGAGCCGGGAACCGGCAAGACTGTGCTGGCTCACGAGATCGCAAAAGCGACCGGCGCGCCCCTGATCGAGTGGAACGTCAAGTCGACGACGAAGGCGCATCAGGGCCTTTACGAATACGACGCGGTCGCCCGCCTTCGCGACGGCCAGCTAGGCGACGAGCGCGTCCACGACATCGGCAACTACATCAAGCGTGGCAAGCTGTGGGATGCCTTCACCTCCGAGCAGCTTCCCGTCCTGCTGATCGACGAGATCGACAAGGCCGACATCGAGTTTCCGAACGACCTCCTGCAGGAACTCGATCGCATGAGCTTCGACGTATACGAAACCGGGGAGCGCATCGAGGCGAAGGAGCGGCCCATCGTGGTCATCACCTCGAACAACGAAAAGGAACTGCCCGACGCGTTCCTACGCCGCTGCTTCTTCCACTACATCAAGTTTCCCGACCGCGAGACCATGCAGGCGATCATCGACGTCCATTTCCCGGACATCCAGAAGACGCTTGTCTCCAGGGCGATGGACATCTTCTACGAGGTGCGCGAGGTGCCCGGCCTGAAGAAGAAGCCGTCGACCAGCGAGCTTCTCGACTGGCTGAAACTGCTGCTGAACGAGGACATGCCGCTCGAAGTGCTGCAGGACCGGGACACCTCCTCGGCCATCCCGCCGCTGCACGGAGCACTCCTCAAGAACGAGCAGGACATCATGCTGTTCGAACGGCTGGCGTTCATGTCGCGAAGGCAGGGCGGCTGAGCCGCAGCGATGTTCTTCAACTTCGTCGACGAACTGCGCGCCGCGGGCATTCCGGCCAGCTTCAAGGAGCACCTCGTGCTGCTCGAGGCGCTGGACAGGAACGTTATCGAGCAGACGCCCGAGGCATTCTACTACCTGTCGCGCACCACGTTCGTGAAGGACGAGGGCCTGCTCGACCGGTTCGACCAGGTGTTCCAGAAGGTTTTTCGCGGCGTCTTCACCGAATACGGTCAGCAGCCCGTCGACATCCCCGAGGAATGGCTCAAGGCCATCGCCGAGAAGTACCTCTCCCCTGAGGAGATGGAGAAGATCAAGTCGCTCGGTTCGTGGGACGAGATCATGGAGACGCTGAAGAAGCGGCTCGAGGAACAGCAGGGCCGCCACCAGGGCGGCAACAAGTGGATCGGCACCGGCGGCACGTCGCCCTTCGGCAATTCGGGCTACAATCCCGAGGGCGTGCGCATCGGAGGCGAGAGCCGGCACAAGCGCGCCGTGAAGGTCTGGGAAAAGCGCGAGTTCCAGAACCTCGACAACACGCGCGAGCTGGGCACCCGCAACATCAAGGTCGCGTTACGCCGGCTACGCAGGTTCGCGCGCGAAGGCGCTGCCGAGGAACTCGATCTCGACGCCACGATCCGCGGGACAGCCAAGCAGGGCTGGCTCGACATCCGCATGAGGCCAGAACGGCACAATGCCGTGAAGGTGCTGCTGTTCCTCGACGTCGGCGGCTCGATGGATCCGCACGTCAAGATCGTCGAGGAGCTGTTCAGTGCGGCGACCGGCGAATTCAAGAACCTCGAGTTCTTCTATTTCCACAACTGCCTTTACGAGGGCGTCTGGAAGGACAACCGGCGCCGGTTTTCCGAGCGGACGCCGACCTGGGACGTGCTCCACAAGTTCGGGCACGACTACAAGGTGATCTTCGTCGGGGACGCTGCCATGAGCCCTTACGAAGTCACCTACCCCGGCGGCTCGGTCGAACACTACAACGAGGAAGCAGGAGCCGTGTGGCTCGAGCGGGTGACGAACACCTACCCGGCCACCGTCTGGCTCAACCCCGTGCCCGAACGCCAGTGGCAGTACACGCATTCGACGCGAGTTGTCCGCGATCTGATGGGCGGATCGATGTATCCGCTCACGCTCGACGGACTGGAGGACGCGATGCGCGAACTGACGCGCAAGAAGCATTGAGCCGTGAGGCTCGCGCTCATCAGTCGCGCAAGGCGCTTTCGGTGCGCACTCGACCTGTCAGCGTAACGCCCTGAGGAAGCGGTTCAGCGGGCTTCACTTGCACGCGGCTCGCATCGAAGTAGAAGCAGTTGCCCGGCCTCAGGACCGCACTGTACTGACCATCCCAAGAGATGCGCAGCGGGTAGCCCTCGTCGGCTGCGCCCACGCCGCCCGGTTCGGGCAGGCAGAGTTCGACATCGCGCGGACTCGTATAGCGGATCAGCTCAGTGTCATCGTTGCTGTCCAGCCAGAATGTGCCGGCGGGAGCATTCATCCGGCTCCATTGAACGAGCGGGCTATTGGCATCGCCGTCCACATCCTGCGCAAACGCGGGCAATGCTATCGTGGCGGCAGCCCCGGCAATTACGGCAGTGAGCGTTTTCGTGAGTTTCATGTTCAGCCTCCTCATTGAAGATCGAGGGTGCGGGATACTAAGCAGTCTGTCGATGTTAAGTCGCCAGCGCTCTGGATCAGCGGGCACCCGCTTTTGAAATCCATGGAGGACCGTATCGTTCCCTGGCTCCACTGAGTGAAAACCGGAATTTAACTTTCGAATGCGCGTCTATAACCTTTGTTATTATCTTGAGATGTGCTCGGATCGACCTATGCGTATAGCAACAGGTTCTCGGTTTCTTCTCGCCAGGCTTTCTCGTTTCTCGCTGCCGCTTGATCGAGATCGCCGGCCCCGGCCTCGCTGTCGTCCACCCATTCGCGCAGGAGAGGTCCGCCATTGATGACGTCGATCGCCAGTCGGTCGAATTCGTACTCGTAGGGAAAGTCGCGCCAGAGTTCGTATCCGGGGTGGAGGTTACGGATCGCCTTGAAGGCAAGCGCCTGCAATCGCCAGGGCCGGAACGCATCGTGATCGTAGAATCTTCCCTCGGCGTGGACCATCAGCGCGCTGCAGAGCCTGCCGCTGTGCTTGTGGAAGGTCGGCTCGAAGAAGCACTCGCGCAGGGCGCATCCCGCCAGCCAGTGCGGAGCGATACGCTCCATCTCCGCGAGCACGTCCCTGCCTTCCAGATCGGGTGCTCCGAAAAGCACTTCGAGCGGGCGCGTGGTTCCACGCCCCTCGGAAAGCGTGGTACCCTCCAGCATTACCGTTCCGGCATAGGCCCTCGCCATGTTGAGATTGGCGGCATTTGGGCTCGGATTGATCCAGATCCGGTCCTGCGGCCAGCCGTGCCCCGGTCCGGCATGGGGCGTCCAGCCTTCCATCTCGATGACCCTGTAAGGCACGTCGATCCCGAAATGCCGGACGAACCAGTGCCCCATCTCCCCAAGGGTCAGTCCGTGCCGCATCGGCATCGGCCCAGCCCCGACGAAACTCTCCTGCCCCTCGATCAGCAAGGTCCCTTCCACCGGGCGTCCGGCGGGATTCGGACGGTCGAGCACCCAGACCTCCTTGCCGTGGCGCGCAGCCTCCTCGAGCATGTAGAGCAGCGTCGTGACGAAGGTGTAGATGCGGCAGCCGAGGTCCTGCAGGTCGAACAGGAAGACATCGGCGCTCGACATCATCTGCCCGGTGGGACGGCGCACCTCCCCGTAGAGACTGAAAACCGGAATGCCGTAGAACGGGTCGGTCTCGTCCCTCGTTTCGACCATGTTGTCCTGCTTGTCGCCCTTCAGCCCGTGCTGCGGGCCGAAAGCGGCGGTCAGGTTGATCTCCTCGCACGCTGCAAGCGCGTCGAGCGAGTGGGTCAGGTCCGCTGTCACCGATGCGGGGTGTGCGACAAGCGCGACCCGCTTTCCGGCAAGCGGGGCACGGAGCGGGGGTTCGGACAGGAGCCGGTCGATACCGAATTTCATCGGGTTGCGGGTGCCCCAAGCGGCAGCGCGAAGCAAGCCGGGTGATGGAAATCGGGCTCGTCCGTCGCGTGCGCCAGCGCCCAGTAGCTCTTCGTCCCGTCCCGCTCGGCGATCACCGCGCTGAGGCCGGCCGCCCTCGTTGCCTCAAGCGGTGGCGAAAAGAGCACGACCGTCTGGACAAAGAGGTATTCGCCCGATGCCGACGAGATTTCGGGCTGCGGATCGACTTCGACGGGTGCCATCCCCTCGCGCCGGGCCGCAAAGCCGTAGGCCGCCCAGCGACCGGAAGGGGAGAAGTTGTACTCACGGTATCCCGGCCCCTGCACGTCCTGCAGGAACAGTTCGAAGCAGGTGGTGCGCCAGAGTTCGTCGGCGCGCCCGCGACCGGCGTAGTCGGGCACATGGAGCGCGTCCTTTCCGTCGACCTGATACCGCAGCATCAGCCTGCCATCGGTGAATTCCGTCCAGCGCACCTGGACCGACCTGACCCCGGAGGGCGGCGTCTCCGGATGCGGGACGAGCCTGTGCGTTCCCAAGCGGACAACTCCATGCTAGTCGCGCGCCTCCGAAGAAGACGGCGAGCCATGACCCAATACGAATCGACATTGCTGCGCCTGCTCGACGAGCGGGGCTACATCCACCAGATGACCGATGCACAGGGGCTCGATGCTCTGGCGGCAAGGACGATCGTGCCCGGCTATATCGGCTTCGACGCGACCGCGCCATCGCTGCATGTGGGAAGCCTCGTCCAGATCATGATGCTGCGCCGGTTGCAGCAGGCAGGGCACAAGCCGATCGCCGTCATGGGCGGCGGCACGACCAAGGTCGGCGATCCGTCGGGCAAGGACGAGAGCCGCAAGATGCTGACGTCGGAGACGATTGCCGACAACATCGCCTCGATCCGCACGATCTTCGAACGCCTGCTGACGTTCGGGGACGGACCGACCGATGCGGTGATGATCGACAACGACAAGTGGCTGAGCGAGCTCGGCTATATCGAGCTGCTGCGCGATGTCGGGCCGCATTTCACGATCAACCGCATGCTGGCCTTCGACTCGGTCCGGCTTCGGCTCGACCGTGAGCAGCCGCTCACCTTCCTCGAATTCAATTACATGATCTTGCAGGCCTACGACTTCCGCGAGCTTTCGCAGCGCCACGACTGCCGGCTGCAGCTCGGCGGATCGGACCAGTGGGGCAACATCGTCAACGGCATCGAGTTGACGCGGCGCATGGACGGCAAGGAACTCTTCGGGCTTACGACCCCGCTGCTGACGACCGCCGATGGTGCGAAGATGGGCAAGACCGCGGCAGGCGCGGTCTGGCTCAACGAAGCGCAGCTTCCGGCCTATGATTTCTGGCAGTACTGGCGCAATTGCGACGACCGCGATGTCGGCCGGTTCCTTCGGCTGTTCACCGACCTGCCTCTGAACGAAATTGCCAGGCTCGAAGCGCTCGAGGGTGCCGAAATCAACGACGCGAAGGTCGTGCTCGCCAACGAGGTGACCGCACTGTGCCGTGGCGAAGATGCAGCGCGCGCATCCGAGGATACGGCGAAGGCAACTTTCGCGGGCGGCGGGCTCGGCCAGGATCTGCCGACGCTGGAAGTGCCTGCCGAAGGCATCCGCCTTGCCGCCGCTTGCACCGAGATCGGCTTCACCGCGTCCAACGGAGAGGCGAAGCGCAAGATCGCGGAAGGCGCAGTGCGACTCGACGACGAACCCGCAAGCGATCCGGGATTTCTGGTAACCGTTCCCGACGGTTTGACCCGAAAGCTGAGCGTCGGCAAGAAAAAGCACGGCATACTGCGCTGCGCCTGAGATGGCGCGGAGCCGCGGATTTGCGGCAAATTGCTGCCGGTTTACCGATTATTCGTCATTCCCGTGCATCTAAGCCGTTCAGGGCCACAGCAATCGCGATGAACGGAACATGGGCGCACAACTCTCGGTAACGGACCAGCGGCAAGCCGTAAGGCATCCGGTCGACCACAAGGTCATTGCCGAACATCGCCAGCTCGGGGACGTTCACCTGCACATCGTCAACCTGTCTGCGCACGGGTTCATGGCGAGCGGCGATCATGGTCTGGGTCGCGGAGAGCGCTTGACGATCCGCTTACCCATCGTCGGGAGGATAGAGGCGCACATAATCTGGACGCACGAGGAGCGTGCCGGCTTCCAGCTCGAACGGATAATCCGCGCCGACGAGTTCCTGAAGCTCGTCGACAAGCTCCAGCCCAATCCGCGGCTTCGCCCGCGACGCTGAAGCCTTTGGCCGCAGCAGTGCGGCAGGCCACATCACAAGCGCACCCCTCTCTTGTTATAATATAACATCTCGTTAAATTGCCCGGCATGACGAGAATCTCCTTGTGCCTCACCTCAGCGACAGCCATCGCCCTTGCCTCGTATCCGGCAAGCGCTCAGGAAGCCCCCTCAACCCCGCAAGCCTCGTCCGGCCCCGGCCATCGCGCAGCGCATTCGGAAGAGCCAGCCGGCAACGAGATCGTTGTCACCGCGCATCCCCCGATCGACTTCGGGCTCATGGCCGGGACCGAGTCGATCGAGGGCGACCGTCTCATCGCGCAATCGCGCGGGCAGATCGGGGAAACCCTGGCAAAGCTTCCCGGGGTCTCTGCCACATCGTTCGCGCCGGGCGCGTCTCGCCCGATCCTTCGGGGTTTCAGCGGCGCGCGAGTCACGGTGCTGACCGACGGCATCGGTTCGATTGACGCGTCGAGCGTCTCCGAAGACCACGCCGTCGTCCTCGATTCGCTGACCGTCGATCACATCGACATCCTTCACGGACCGGCAGTCCTGGTGTTCGGCGGTCAGGCGATCGGCGGTGCGGTCAATGCCCTCGACAAGCGGATCCCAAGGCGCGTTCCGGATGCGATATCGGCAGATTTCGTCGGCGGTTATGGCAGCGCGGCGGACGAGTGGTCGGTAGGCGGTGCAATCGAGTTGCCTCTTGGCGAACGCTTCGTCGCTCACCTCGATGCAAGCTGGCGCGATAGCGACGACCTCGAGATCGGCGGCTTCGTCAACTCGGCCCCGCTTCGCCGCGAATTGCTCGCCGAGGCCGAGGAACTGCGCGCCGAGGGCGAAGCCGGAGAAGCCGGAGAGTTCGAGGAACTCGCTTCGCTGCGGGGAGTCGTGCCGAACACCGCGGCAAGGACATGGACGGTCGGCGCGGGCCTCGCCTTCATCGACGCAGGCGGCAATCTCGGCATCTCGTACCACCGCTTCGACACGCGCTACGGCGTCCCCCTGCGCCCGGGCGCCGGCCATCACGGCGACGAGGAGCACTCCGAAGGCGAGATTCACCTGGGCGAAGAGGAGGAAGGCGATGGGCATCGCGCGGAAACCGTCTCGATCGATCTCGTCCAGGACCGCTTCGATCTGCGCGGCGCGATCGAACTGGGCGGCATCTTCGAAAGCCTTCAGTTGCGCGGTGCCTATGGCGACTATGAGCACGTCGAACTGGAAGGAGACGAGGTCGGAACCCGTTTTTCGGGAGAGGGGATCGAATTTCGTGCCGACCTGATCCAGAACGATCGCGACGGCTGGCGGGGACGCAGCGGTGTCCACTATCTGGGCCGTTCCATGGACATCGAGGGGGCGGAGGCTTTCACGCCCGACTACGACGTCGAAAGCGTCGGCTTCTTCACGTTGCAGGCGCTGGAAATCGGGAGCGGAATAGAGCTGGAGGCCGCAGGCCGTTTCCAGACCACGAAGGTCACTTCGAACGACGTCGATTTCCGTCGCAGTTTCGACCAGTGGTCGGCAGGAGCCGGTGTGTCCTGGACGCCTGCCTACGGCCTTAAGCTGGGGGCGAACTACCTGCGTGGAGCCCGCGCACCCTCGCCCGAGGAGCTGCTGTCGGACGGCCTCCATGTCGCGACGCAGGCCTACGAACTCGGCGACCCCGGCTTCGGCGTCGAGAAAAGCGACGGGCTGGAAGCATACGTCCGATGGGACGGCGAGCGCGGACAGGTTTCGATCACGGGATACGTAACCGAGTTCGACAACTTCATCGCGGCGATCCCCACGGGCGAGGAGATCGAGGACTTTCCCGTTTTCCGCTACCGCCAGCTTCCCGCGACCTTCAAGGGGTTCGAGGCATCGGCAAGCTATCGTCCGCTCGAATGGGCGGGCGGCTCGCTGCAAGTCGACGCGGCTGCCGACTATACCCATGCCAAGCTAGACGGCATCGGCCCCGTCCCGCGTATCCCGCCCCTCCGCTTGCAAGGGGGCGTCGAGGCCCGGCACGAGAAACTGCGCATCCGCGCCGAGGTGGAATGGAACGACCGGCAGGACCGCGTCCCGCAGCTCGCCAACGCGGTACCGTCCTTCACACACGTGAATCTCAGCGGCGACTGGCACCCGATGGGAGAGGACGGCCCCGTCACCCTGCTGGTGGCGGCGAACAACATCTTCGACACCACGGGACGCCGCGCAGCATCGTTCACACGCGATTTCGTGCCGCTGCACGGGCGCGACCTGAGAGCGACGCTCAAGGTCAGCTTCTGACGCTGCAAGCACAGGAGCGCTTGGCAATGGCGTGTGGCGCTGCCATTGCGCGCAGGTGACCGAGGCCACCTCCCCTCTCCAGATCCGGGATTACCGCTTCTTCTGGCTGGCGCGTTTCATCTCGGTCGTGGCGACGACCGGGATGGTCGTCATCATCGGCTACCAGCTCTACGACGTCGCCCGCGCCGACTACGGCATGAGCATCCCGGAAGCGGCATTCCAACTCGGCCTTCTGGGACTCGCGCAATTCGTGCCACTGTTCTTCCTGACGCCGGTCGCAGGCCTTGTCGCGGACAGGTTCGACCGGCGGCGCATAGCCGCTGCGGCCATGTCGCTCGATCTGCTGATCGCGCTCGGGCTCGGCGCGGTGACGGCGGCGGAGTGGCGCAGCCTGCCGGCACTCTATGTCCTCGCGGCACTTCATGGCACCGCACGCGTCTTCGTGAACCCTTCGCTGGCAGCGATTGCTCCGAACATCGTTCCCGCAAGCCTGATCCCGCGCGCCATCGCCTTCAATTCGATTGCCTGGCAGGCCGGGACGGTCGTCGGCCCGGCTGCCGCCGGCTTCATGTTCGCGGCGGAGCGGGAGCTTCCCTACTGGGTGTCCGCCGGGCTGCTTGTCGTGGCGGTGATCTGCACGCTGGCGGTCAAGCGCCTGCCGCCGCCGGTCCACCCGCAGAAGCGCCATCCGGTGCGCCAGATCGTCGATGGCTTCCATTTCGTGTGGAACGAGCGGTTCCTGCTGGGATGCATCACGCTCGACCTGTTTGCCGTGCTGCTTGGCGGGGCGACCGCCCTGCTCCCCGTCTTCGCACGCGATATTCTCGAGGTCGGGCCGGAGGGCCTCGGGCAAATGCGTGCGGCTCCGGCTGTCGGGGCCGCGCTGGTAGCGCTATGGCTTTCGTGGAGGCCGCTGGCGACGAACGTCGGCAACAAGATGCTCTGGGCGGTCGGCATCTACGGGGCCGCTACCCTGGCCTTCGGGCTGTCGCGCGAATTTCTCGTTTCGATGGGGTTCCTCGTCCTGCTCGGCGCAGCCGACATGATTTCGGTGTTCATCCGTAACACGCTGATCCAGCTCAACACGCCCGACGACGTGCGCGGCAGGGTCTCGGCGATCTCGGGCCTCGCCATATCGGCATCCAACGAGCTGGGAGAGATGCAATCGGGCATCGCCGCCGCCATCCTCGGGGCGACCGGCGCGGTTGTCTTTGGCGGGGCCGGTGCCATATTCGTGACCGTGCTGTGGGCGTGGCTCTTCCCCGAACTGGGACGCGCCAGGACCTTCGCCCCGCAATACCGGAAAAGGGAGCCAGGATGATGAAGGCCGACAATATCCTCGCAACGATCGGCAACACGCCGCACATCCGCCTGTCGCGGCTGTTTCCCGACCACGAGGTCTGGGTGAAGAGCGAGCGCGCCAATCCCGGCGGCTCGATCAAGGACCGCATCGCGCTCGCCATGGTCGAGGCGGCGGAAAAGGACGGCAAGCTCAAGCCCGGCGGAACAATCGTCGAGCCCACTTCGGGCAACACCGGCATCGGCCTTGCCATGGTGGCTGCGGTCAAGGGCTACCGCCTTGTCCTCGTCATGCCGGAATCGATGTCGATCGAGCGGCGACGCCTGATGCTGGCCTATGGCGCGAGTTTCGACCTCACGCCCAAGGAAAAGGGCATGAAGGGCGCCATCGAGCGGGCCAGGGAACTCGTCGAGGAGACCGAAGGCGCGTGGATGCCACAGCAATTCGACAACCCGGCCAACGTCGACGTCCACGTTCGCACCACCGCGCAGGAAATCCTGAACGATTTCGCCGACAGCCCGATCGACGTGATGATCACCGGCGTCGGCACCGGCGGACACCTGACAGGCTGTGCCGAAGCGCTCAAGGCAACCTGGGCGACGATGAAGGCCTACGCGGTCGAGCCTGAGCTGTCCCCGGTCATTTCCGGCGGCCAGCCCGGTCCTCACCCGATTCAGGGCATCGGCGCAGGGTTCATTCCCTCGAACCTGCACACGCAGGCCATCGACGGCGCCATTCAGGTCGATGCCGAGCAGGCCAAGGACATGGCCCGCCGCGCGGCTCGCGAGGAAGGGATGCTCGTCGGGATCAGCTCCGGCGCGACGCTGGCGGCGATCGCGAAGAAGCTGCCCGATCTCGCGGCGGGAACGCGCGTACTCGGCTTCAACTACGATACCGGAGAGCGCTATCTCTCGGTGCCGGACTTCCTGCCCGAATGATCCCGCTCGAGCGGGTCGGCTACCGCGACGGAGAAGTCGAGCTCACCGGGCTGCTCGCACGGCCATGGCCAAAGCCGCGCGCTGCCGTGATCCTGTTCCCGACCATCGCCAACCAGAACGACGCGGTCGAGCGCCGTGCCGAAATGCTCGCGGATGCGGGCTTTCTCGCCCTTGTCGCCGACTTCTACGGCTTCAACCCGGGTCCCGACGCAATGTTCGAGGCTGCCGAGCCCCTGCGCGCCGATGCGGAGGTGTTCCGCAAGCGCTTGCGCCCGGCGGTCGCCAGGATGCGCGAGATCGCCGGAGACGAGACGCCGCTGGCGGCGATCGGGTACTGCCTCGGGGGTCAGGCCGCGCTGGAGATCGCTCGCGACGGCGCTGACCTTGCGGCCGCCGTGAGCTTCCATGGACTTCTCGGCACGCACAAGCCCGCCGGTCCTGGCTCCATCAGGGGGCGCATCCTCGTATGCCATGGAGACGCCGACCCGCTGGCTCCCCGCAGCGACGTCATGGCGTTCTGGGAAGAGATGGACCGCGCGGGGGCGGACTGGCATTTCCACAGCTACGGCAAGGTTCGCCACGGCTTCACCGATCCCCTGAGCGACGAGCGCGACATGGACGCGGTCGCCTACGACGCCAGCGCCGATCGCCAGAGCTGGGCGGCGATGACGAGCCTGTTCGACGAGCTTTTTCCCGACTGATCAGGCGGTCGCAAAGGCCTCTGGCGCAAGCGCCATCATCGCTTCCGCGCCGGTCTCGATCTCGCGGCGAAGCGCGCCGGCCTGCGGCATGTGCCGCTCGGCGAAATAGCGCGCGGTGACGAGCTTGGCCTCGTAGAAGGGGTCGTCCGCACCGCCGTCCATGGCAGCCGTCGCCGCTTTCGCCATGCGCAGCCACATCAGCCCGACGGCGACGATCCCGGCAACGTGCATGTAAGGATAGGCACCCGCCCCGGCGTTGTTGGGGTTGGCCATCGCATTCTGCATGAACCACATCGTCGCGGCCTTCAGCTCGCCGTTGGCCTTGCCCAGACGCGTGGCGATGTCCGCAAGCCTCTCGTCCGGACCTGCTGCCTCGCATTCCTTGTCGACCACGGCGAAAAGCGCCTGGATCGCGCGACCGCCGTTTTTGGCGAGCTTGCGCCCGACCAGGTCCATCGCCTGTACGCCGTTCGCCCCTTCGTAGATCTGGGCGATCCGCGCGTCTCGTACGAACTGCTCCATGCCGTTCTCGACGATGTATCCGTGCCCGCCCCAGACCTGCTGCATGTCGGTTGCCACGGCATAACCCTTGTCGGTCCCGTAGCCCTTGATGACGGGGGTAAGCAGTCCGACCAGATCGTCGGCGTGTTCGCGCTCCTTTTCGTCCTCGGCCTTCTCGGACACGTCAACGAGCAGCCCGCACCATAGCGCCAGCGCGCGCAGTCCCTCGGTAAGTGCCTTGCCGTCCATCAGCATGCGCCGCACGTCGGGGTGCACGAACAGCGGATCGGCCTTTTCCTCCGGCTCCTTCGGCCCGGTCAGCGCCCTGCCCTGCCGGCGCTCCATCGCGTAGGATACGCCATTCTGGTAAGCGACTTCGGCCTGCGAAATCCCCTGGATGCCGACGCCGAGGCGCGCGGCGTTCATCATGATGAACATGGCGGCAAGGCCCTTGTTTTCCTCGCCGACCATCCAGCCCTTCGCGCCGTCGTAATTCATCACGCACGTCGCATTCGCGTGGATGCCCATCTTGTGCTCGATCGAGCCGCAGGAGACCCCGTTTCGCTCGCCCAGCGATCCGTCATCGTTCACCAGGACCTTGGGCACGACGAAGAGCGAAATGCCTTTCGTACCCTCCGGTGCGTCGGGCGTCTTGGCCAGCACCAGGTGGATGATGTTCTCGGCAAGATCGTGCTCGCCCGCCGAGATGAAAATCTTGGTACCCGTGATCGCAAACGACCCGTCGGACTGCGGCTCCGCTCGCGTGGTGATGAGGCCGAGGTCGGTGCCGCACTGCGGTTCGGTCAGGTTCATCGTGCCCAGCCACTGGCCGGACACCATGTTCGGGACATAGCGCTCCTGCTGTTCGGGCGACCCCTTCGCCAGCAGCGCGGCGACGGCGCCCTTGGTCAGCCCGGGATACATCGCGAACGACTGGTTTGCCGAGGACATGAATTCTTCGATCGCGAAGCCGAGCACTTCGGGGAGGCCCTGACCGCCGAACTTCTCGGGCGCGGACAGGGTGGCCCACCCAGCCTCGCGGAACTGCGCGTGGGCCTGGATGAAACCCTCGGGCGTGCTGACCGAACCATCCTCGTTGCGCTGGCACCCTTGCGCGTCACCCGAGGCATTGAGGGGCGCCAGCACTTCGGATGCGAACTTGCCCGCTTCCTCTATCACCGCATCGACAAGGTCCGCGCTGGCGGATTCGAAGCCGGGTTTTCCGGCCAGTGCGGGAAGATCCAAAACCTCGTTGACGATGAAGCGCGCGTCGCGCACGGGTGCCTTGTAGATCGGCATGCCTGTTGACCTCTCCTCGATGTTTCGGGGCTTATATAGGGATCAATTGCCCACCGGGATAAGCCCCTCCTCACCCAGTTTTCGATAAAAGCAGCTGCGCGCGCCGGTATGGCAGGCAGGCCCCTGCGGCTCGACGACAAGCAGCAGCGCATCCTGATCGCAATCGACGAGGATGTCCTCGACCTTCAGGAAATGACCGGAAGTCTCACCCTTCAGCCAGAGCTCGCCGCGCGAGCGCGAATGGAAATGCGCCAGCCCGGTCTTGCGAGTCCTGACGAGCGCTTCCTCGTCCATGAAGGCAACCATCAGGATGTCTTTCGTCGCGCTGTCGACCGCAATCGCCGTGAGAAGTCCGTTCGCATCGAAGCGAGGCATGAAATCGCTTCCGCTCTCGCGGACACTGTCGGCCATCGAAAATCCACCCATCGAAGCGTGCTGTTAGGATGTTGCATGATAACAACAACGCGCGGTCAAAATCCACGTGCCGTCGTATCCGCTCTTTCCATTTCGGGCAATTCGGTCGATGGAAGGCTCCGCAGCTGGGGGGCTGCAAACACCGACCGACGGTGCTCATTAACGAAGCGCCATGGTTCAGGGGCACGGAACGCGCGATTGTTCGCTGCGAACCGTGATGAGGGAAATTGGGCGAAGCGGTCACCAGGGGGGATCGCTAAACTGCAAAGGCAGCGCCTCACAGTTTCGTCACGAGGACGCCCGGAGCTTCGGTTCCGGGCGTTTTTGTTTGCATTCAGGGCGTCCCTTCCGGCTTTCAGGCGTGCGGCAGCGATTCGTCGAGGACCCGCGCGAAACAGGCGATGACGACCTTGCGTGCCCCGGCCCGTTTCAGTGCCGCAACGCAGGCATCGCTCGTCGCGCCGCTCGTCAGGACATCGTCGACGACCACCACGTTCGCGTCTCGCACGATGCCGGAATGGCGAGGATTGCATGCGATCGCTCCGGAGAGCGCCCGCGCTCTTGCCTTCTGGCCAAGTCCGCCCAGCGTCGGTGTGGCCTTCCTGCGCTGGAGCAGGTCGACGCAGAGCCTTGAGGATCGCAGCCTCGCAACCTCTTGAGCCAGCAGAGCGGCCTGATTGTAACCCCTGCGCCACAGGCGCCAGCGGTGAAGCGGCACGGGCGCCACAATCCAGTTCTCGTCCACCGCCTTCAACTTCGCCGACATCAGCCGCGCCATGAGCGGCGCCAGCGCGATCCGGTTGCCGTGCTTGAAGGCCAGCACGAGCTTTCGCGACGCCTCGTTGTAGAGAGTGCCCGCGGCAATCCCGTCGTGTCGCGGCGGATTGGCCATGCAGGGCGCGCAGGTGAGGCCGCTTGCCGCATCCTCGGCGAACGGCCGGTGACAGAGCGAGCAGGCCGGCTCGCCGGGGATGGCAAGCTCGCTCCAGCAACTGCCGCAAAGCCCCGACTGCGCCCCGATCGCATCGCCGCATAGCGGGCATCGGGGCGGGAAGACGAGGTCGACGATGGGCGCCAGCGTGTGGGCGATTGCCATGTTTCACGGTTCTAGGCACTTCGCATCGAAGGACAAGTGCTTGCGATGGCTGGACGTCGTCGCCACTCTTGCCCGATGGCATCCAATGCGCCCCCCAGGATTTTCGACCCGCAACGCCGCCTTGCCGCGAGGCGGCGGATGCGGGCGCCGCGATCGGCCTGCGATGCCCCCCGCTACATCATCGACGACATGGTCGAGGACGTAATCGAACGCCTCGCATTCCTGCGCATCGAGCCGCCGGCCGCGCTCGTTGTCGGCGACTGGACGGGCGAACTCGCCAAATCGCTTCGTAGCCTTGGAGCCTCGGTTTCCGAGGCCGAGCCGGCGGACGGGTTCGACATCGAGCGCCCCTATCCGCATGGCGGCTTCGATTTCGTCGCCAGCCTCGGCGTGCTCGATACCGCGAACGACCTGCCGGGAGCGCTGATCCACATCCGCAACGCTCTCTCGCCCAGAGGCATGATGGTCGCGAGCTTCGTCGGCGCAGGCAGCCTGCCGGTGCTGCGATCCGCCATGCTTGCCGCCGACGGAGAGCGACCCGCACCGCGCCTCCATCCGCAAGTCGACGTGCGCGCAGGCGGACAGCTCCTGCAACGGACCGGTTTTGCCGACCCGGTCATCGACAGCCGGCCGCTCAGGGCCAGTTTCCGCTCGCTCGACGCGCTCGTCGCCGACTTGCGGGCGATGGGTCTCGGCAACGTCCTGGCGAACCCCGGACCGCCCCTCGGCAAGGCGGCGCTCGACAGGGCACGCGCCGCGTTCCTGTCCGAGGGCGAGCACGGCAGGACCGTAGAGACTTTCGAGATCCTGACCCTCTCGGGCTGGCGTCCCGGCTAGTCCCTGGCCAGCGCAGCCTGCGCAGCGGCGAGCCTTGCGATCGGCACGCGGTAGGGCGAGGCGCTGACGTAATCGAGCCCGACTTCCTCGCAGAACGCGATGCTGGCGGGATCGCCGCCGTGCTCGCCACAAATGCCCAGCTTGAGGTCGGGCCGCTCCGCCCTCCCCCGCTCGACGCCGAGGCGAACGAGCTGGCCGACACCGTCGCGGTCTATGCTGACGAACGGATCGCGCGCGAACACGCCCTTCTCGACATAGGTGCCGAGAAAACGGCCCGCATCGTCGCGCGAGATGCCAAGCGTCGTCTGCGTCAGGTCGTTGGTCCCGAACGAGAAGAACGCCGCCTCCTTGGCGATTTCGGACGCCATGAGCGAGGCGCGCGGCAATTCGATCATCGTACCGACGTGGTAATCGAGTTCGCGGCCCTTTTCCTCGAACACGGCGCTGGCGACGCGCTCTACCAGCGTGCGCATCAGTTCCAGTTCGCGGCGCGTCGCGACGAGCGGGATCATCACTTCGGGGATCGGAGCCTCGCCGCTTTGCGCCGCGACGTCGCAGGCCGCCTCGAAGATGGCGCGCGCCTGCATCTCGTATATCTCGGGATACGTAATGCCGAGGCGACAGCCGCGATGGCCGAGCATCGGGTTGAATTCGTGCAGTTCCCCCGCCCGGCGCTTGAGCGTGTCGGCGCCGATGCCGATCGCGTCGGCGAGCTCCTCGAAGTCCTCGTCCTCCTGCGGCAGAAATTCGTGAAGCGGCGGATCGAGAAGGCGGATGGTGACCGGAAGGCCCGCCATCACCTCGAAGATCGCGTGGAAGTCGCCGCGCTGTTCGGGCAGCAGCTTGGCGAGTGCGGCGCGCCTGCCCTTCTCGTTCTCGGCAAGGATCATCTGGCGCACCGCACTGATCCGGTCCTCGTCGAAGAACATGTGCTCGGTCCGGCAAAGGCCGATGCCCTCGGCCCCGAACTGGCGGGCCATCCGGCAGTCGGCGGGCGTTTCGGCGTTGGTGCGCACCCTCATCCGGCGCTTGCCGTCGGCCCATTCCATCAGCGTCCCGAAATCGCCGGCCAGCTCCGGCTCGATGGTCGGGACCTCGCCCGCCATGATGTCGCCCGAGGCACCGTCGAGCGTGATGACCTCGCCTTCCCTGAGCTCGCGGTGGCCGATGCGCACCGTCCGCGCGTTGCGGTCGATCGAGAGGCCCGACGCGCCGGAAACGCAGGGGCGACCCATGCCGCGCGCCACCACCGCCGCATGGCTGGTCATGCCGCCGCGCGCGGTGAGAATGCCCTTCGCGGCGTGCATGCCGTGAATGTCCTCGGGGCTTGTCTCGATCCGCACGAGGATCACCGCCTCGCCCAGTTCGGCGCGCTTTTCGGCGGTATCGGCATCTAGCACGATCGCGCCCGAGGCGGCTCCCGGCGATGCCGGCAGCCCGCGCCCGAGAATGTCGCGCGGCGCATCGGGATCGAGCGTCGGGTGAAGCAGCTGGTCGAGCGCCATCGGGTCGACGCGGGCGACGGCGGTCGCCTCGTCGATCAGGCCTTCGCCGACCATGTCGACCGCCATCTTGAGCGCCGCCTTGGCGGTACGCTTGCCGGTGCGGGTCTGGAGCATCCACAGCTTGCCGCGCTCGACGGTGAACTCGATGTCCTGCATGTCGCGGTAGTGCGACTCGAGAGTGCCGAACACCTGCTCCAGCTCTCCGTAGGCTTCGGGCATCGCTTCCTGCATCGACAGGGGCTTGGCGCTGGCGTCCTCGCGCGCCTTCCTCGTCAGGTACTGCGGCGTGCGGATGCCCGCGACGACGTCCTCTCCCTGTGCGTTCGCGAGCCATTCGCCGTAGTAGGCCTTCTCTCCGGTCGAGGGATCGCGGGTGAAGGCAACGCCGGTGGCCGAGGTCTCGCCCATGTTGCCGAAGACCATCGCCTGCACGTTGACCGCCGTGCCCCAGTCGGCGGGAATGCCGTTGAGGCGGCGATAGATCTTGGCGCGTTCCGAATCCCACGAATCGAAAACCGCCCTGATCGCGCCCCACAGCTGGTCGTTCACGTCCTGCGGGAACGGCTCGCCCTGCTCGGCCACGACGATCGCCTTGTACTCGTCGACGAGCGCGTGCCACTCCTTGGAACCCATCTCCACATCATTCAGGAAGCCGTTGTCTTCCTTTGCGATTTCCAGCGCCTCCTCGAACAGGCCGTGGTCGAGGCCGAGGACGACGTCCGAATACATCTGGATGAACCGGCGATAGGAATCCCACGCAAACCGCTCGTCGCCCGAAGTCCTTGCCAGCCCCACGACCGTCTCGTCGTTGAGGCCGAGGTTGAGCACGGTGTCCATCATGCCCGGCATCGATACGCGCGCGCCCGAACGGACCGAGACGAGCAGCGGGTCGGCGGCATCGCCCAGCTTCTTGCCCACCGTCTTCTCGATATGGCCGAGCGCCCCGGCGACTTCGGCGCGCAGCGCGTCGGAAAAGTCGGCGCCCTCGTTCAGGTACTTCACGCACTCCTCGGTGGTGATGGTGAAGCCCGGCGGCACCGGCAGCCCGATCGAGGCCATTTCCGCGAGGTTCGCGCCCTTGCCGCCCAGCAGCAGCTTGTCCCTTGCGCGGGGATCGTCGTGCCGTGCATCGCCGCCGAACGTGTAGACCTGCTTCACCATCGTGCTCACCGCTTTCCGTTTTCGCAAAGGCGACGAAGTTGACACCCTGTCGCCCTTAACATCGCCTCCCAAGATAATGAGACGACGCGATTTTGTTCCCGCAGGTCAAGTTGACACCTTGTCGGGCATCATCCCTCGATCTTCGAGAAATCCGCCACATTGTGCACTGCAGCACGAAAGCGATCAAGCAGCGCAAGTCGGGCGCGACGCTTTTCCGCGTCGGGATCGTTGACCGTCACATTGTCAAAGAACGCGTCGATCGGCGCACGCAGCGATGCCAGCGCCGCCATCGCGCCCGCGAAATCCTCCGCCTCGATGGCGGCGGCAGCGCGCGGCTCGGCAGCGTCGAGCGCGTCGATCAGGTCCTTCTCGGCCGGTTCGGGCGTGTAGGACAGCGATTTGTCGGCGGCGTGGCGCATTTCCATCTTGGCGTCGATCACCGCCTTCAGGTCGGGATCGTCGACGAGCGCCAGCGGGTCCTCCTCGCCGGTCTGCGCGATCTCGCCCTCGATACCCTGCCAGTCCTCCTTCCTGAGGATGTTGGCCGCGCGCTTGTACCCCGCGAGCAGGTTCGCGCCGTCCGCGGTTCCCATAAAATCTTGAAGCGCATTTGCTCGGCTAACCATCGCTGGAACCGAACCTGCTTTCGAATATAGTACAGCTTCTATAAAATCTGGCCGTTTCCCTTCGACTTTAAGCTGGGCAATCATCCGCTTTCCGAAAAAAGCCCATAGCCTCGCACCTAAAAGAAGGTGAAGCGCGAAAATCTTATCTAGATGAATATCCCCTTGATGGGGAACTCGCGTCCGAAAGTCTTCAAGCGCTCGATCAGAAAACTTGGTAAAATCCATCGGACAACGATCAATGTGTGCGGCGTAATGCGCACCACTTATCTCGAGCGCTCGGCCAAAATCTAGCCGAACATCATTCCTCACTAAAGTGGAATTTATTCCGATCGCCGCTCTTCTCAACGCAAATGGATCTTTGGACCCAGTAGGCTCCTCCCACATCGAAAACATATGCAGGACGGTATCCAGCTTGTCCGCCAGCGAAACCGCAACCGTGACCGGTGCTGTCGGCACCTCGTCGCCCTGCCCCACGGGCTTGTAGTGGTCCCGAATGGCGTCGGCGACGGCGTCGGGCAGGCCTTCGGCGCGGGCGTAGTAGCCGCCCATCAGGCCCTGCAGCTCGGGAAACTCGCCGACCATCTCGGTGACGAGATCGGCCTTGGCAAGGCGCGCGGCCTGTTCGGCCATGTCCGGGTCCGCGCCCCTGACGATCCCCTCCTCGACCAGCCAGCGCGCCAGCTTCGCGACACGCTCCACCTTGTCGGCGACCGTGCCGAGCTTCTCGTGGAAAGTGATCCGCTCGAGGCCTTTCGCGTGCTCGGCCAGCGTCTTCTTGCGGTCCTGCTCCCAGAAGAAGCGCGCGTCCGAAAGCCGCGCCGCGAGGACCTTGCGGTTGCCCGCGACGATGGCCTCCCCGCCGTCCGCCGCGTCGATGTTGGCAGTGCAGACGAAGGCGTCGGCCAGCGTGCCGTCCTTCTCGCACACGAAGTACTTCTGGTTCACCCGCGCTGTAAGCTGGATGACTTCGGGCGGCACTTCGAGGAATTCGGGGTCGAACCGCCCGAGCAGCGGCACCGGCCATTCGGTCAGCCCGGCGTTCTCGATCACCAGCCCCTCGTCCTCGACGATGGCAAGCCCGGCGGCGCGGGCGGCCCCGGCGGCCTTCTCGCGGATCAGGTCCTGCCGTTCCTCGTGGTCGACGATAACGTGGCAGGCGCGCAGCTTGTCGGCATAGTCCTCGGCGCTGCCGATGGTGATTTCGTCGGGATGGTGGAAGCGATGGCCGAGCGTCGCATAACCCGATTCGATGCCGCCCACGGTGCAGGGTACCAGTTCCTCGCCGAAGATCGCGACGATCCCCGATAGCGGGCGCACCCAGCGCAGGCTCTCGGTCGAGATCGAGGCCGCGCCCCAGCGCATCGACTTGGGCCAGGGAAAGGCGCGCACGATCGCCGGAATCGCCTCGGCCAGCACGTCGCGCACCGCCCTGCCCGGCTTTTCGACCACCGCGAACCAGGTGTCCTTGCCCTTCACGTCGCGCTTCTCGAGCCGGTCCTTCGAGAGCCCGACCTTGCGGAGGAAGCCGTCGAGCGCCTGTTCGGGCGCGCTCGTCGCCGGGCCCTTGGTTTCCTCGCGCACGGCCTGCGTCTCGGCAGGCAGGTCCCTGGCGATCAGCGCAAGGCGGCGCGGTGTGGACCAGACGGTGACCTTGCCCACGGCGACGCCCGCCTCGTCCAGCTGCTTGCGGAACAGGCGTTCGAGATCGGCGCGAGCGCCGGCCTGCATCCGGGCGGGGATTTCCTCGCAGCGCAGTTCGAGAAGGAAATCGCTCATGCGCTCCACCCCTCGTTCTGCTCCGCCCATTGCGCCTCGTTCTTGCTGATCCACGCCTCGCACGATCCCTTGGCGAGATCGCGGACGCGGCCGATGTAGCTGGCGCGTTCCTGCACCGAGATCACGCCGCGCGCCTGCAGGAGGTTGAACAGGTGGCTCGCCTCGATCGCCTGGTCGTATGCGGCGAGCGGAACGCCTGCCTCGATACAGCGCACGCACTCGGCCTCGGCATGCTGGAACCCGCGGAACAGCTGGTCGGTGTCGGCAACCTCGAAGTTGTACTTCGAATGCTCGCGCTCGTTCTCGAGGAAGACGCGCCCGTAGGTCTCGCCCGCGGCGTTGAACCTGAGGTCGTAGACCCGGTCGACGCCCTGGATATACATCGCGAGGCGTTCCAGCCCGTAGGTCAGCTCGCCCGCGACCGGCTTGCAGTCGAACCCGCCGACCTGCTGGAAATAGGTGAACTGGGTGACTTCCATGCCGTCGCACCAGACTTCCCAGCCCAGACCCCACGCGCCCAGCGTCGGGCTTTCCCAGTCGTCCTCGACGAAGCGGATATCGTGATTCAGCGGATCGATGCCGATCGCGGCGAGGCTTTGCAGGTAGAGCTCCTGCAGGTTGTCGGGGCTGGGCTTCAGGATGACCTGGTACTGGTAGTAATGCTGCAGGCGGTTCGGGTTCTCGCCATATCGCCCGTCGGTCGGCCGGCGCGAGGGCTGGACGTAGGCGGCCTTCCACGGCTCAGGGCCCAGCGCGCGCAGCGTGGTCGCGGGATGGAAGGTCCCCGCGCCCATGCGCATGTCGTAGGGCTGGAGGATCAGGCAGCCCTTCGCGCTCCAGAAGCCGTGGAGCGTGAGGATCATGTCCTGAAAGCTGAGAGGTTCGGCGGCGTGCGACATGGTGCGGCGCTTTGGCCGATGGGCTCGGAACGGTCAATAAGCGAGCGCGCTGCGACGGGCCGTGCTCACCGTTCATCGACTGGCGAGAATTGCACCCTATATCCCGGTTCATGACCCGTATCCTTCGCAAGATCGTCGCGCTGTTCGCCTGCCTTGCCGCGCTGTTCCAGGTTCCCGCCGCCGCCGAAGTGCTGCGCCTGACAGAGGAAGGCCGCGCAGCGCAGGCCCGCCCCGCCCTCTGGAAGATCGCCGACAAGGACACCACGATCTGGCTGTTCGGCACGATCCACGCGCTGCCCGACGGCATCGCATGGTTCAGCGGGCCGGTATCCGAAGCGTTCGAGGCATCGGACGAACTCGTCACCGAGATCGTGCCCGAGGAACCGGCGACGATGCAGCGGCTGGTGCTCGACAAGGCGGTGATGGACGAAGCGACGACGCTGCGTTCGCTGATGGCCGATACCGACCGCGCCGAATTCGAGGCCGCGCTCGGCACGCTCGAACTGCCGCCCGAAAGCTTCGACCGGTTCGAGCCGTGGTACGCGGCGGTGACCCTGTCGACGATTCCGCTGCTGCGCGATGGCTTCCAGTCCAAGAACGGCGTCGAGGAAACGCTGGCGCTCCACGCGACCGAGGCGGAAATGCCGCACGCGGGGCTGGAGACGGCAGAGCAACAGCTTTCGATGTTCGATTCGCTGCCCGTCGATGTGCAGGTCCGCTATCTCGACGACGTGGTCGAGCAGCTTCCCGGACTGCGGCAGGACCTGCTCTCGATGGTCGAGGCCTGGAAGATCGGCGACGCGGCCAGGCTGGCCGAGCTGATCAACGCCGAGGAGGACGAGCCCGCGCTCGTCGAGGCACTGCTCACCGGGCGCAACAGGGCATGGGCGGGCTGGATCTCGGAACGCATGCAGAAGCCGGGCACGGTCTTCCTTGCAGTCGGCGCCGGTCATCTGGCAGGGCCGGGCAGTGTCCAGCAGCAGCTCGAAACTCTCGGCATTTCCGCACAGCGCATTCAGTAGCGCCTTGCGCGCCCTGTTCGCGGCGCTGCTTGCCGCGCTCGCTGCCGCCTGTGCGCCGGAGCCGGTGCCCGCCGATCCCGCGCTCTGGGAAGTGACCGGGCCGGACGGCGAGCGCGGCTGGCTGTTCGGCACTGTCCATTCGCTCGAGCGACCCGCCCGCTGGCGCACCGCCGAAGTCGACCGCGCACTGTCGCGGGCCGATACGGTGGTCGTCGAGATCGCCGACCTTGCCGACGGTTCCGGGATGGCAGACACGTTCGCGCGCCTCTCGCGCACCCCCGGACAGCCGCCGCTGAGCCGCCGGCTGAGACCCGAGCTGCGGCCGCGCCTTGCGCAGGTGCTCGCCGACACCGGACTGTCGGACGACGGGTTCCCCGATACCGAGACCTGGGGCGCGGCGCTCACCCTTGCGCAGGCCGGGGGCGGCGACCTGAAGGCGAAGTACGGGATCGACCGCGCTGTGATCGAGGTCGCAGGAAGCCGCCGGATCGTCGAACTCGAAGGCGTGGCAGGCCAGCTCGCCATCTTCGACACCCTGCCCGAGGCCGAACAGCGCGACCTCCTTGCCGCCATCGTGAGCGACGCCGGCGCGCTCGAAACCGAAAGCGGCGGGCTTGCCGACGCCTGGCTGGCGGGCGACATGGAGCGGATAGAGCGCGAGACCAATCGCGGCCTGCTCGCGGATCCGGAGCTGCGCGATGCGCTTTACGTCAAGCGCAACGAGGCATGGAAGGGACGCATCGTCGCGCTGCTCCTCTCGGGAGCGCGACCCTTCGTCGCGGTCGGAGCGGCGCACATGGCCGGGCCGGAAGGGCTGCCTGCGCTTCTGGAAGCTGCCGGGTACCGCGTCCGCCGCGTCGATTGAGCGTTGCTTTTGCGCCGTCCGTCCGTTAAGGGCGCGCGCTTCCCGTCATGGTCATCCCTGGAGGCGTGGCGGCGAAGAAACACGTATTCACCGTTTTCGAAAGGTAGTGAAGATGAGCGACACGCTTACCCTGCCGGCCGAGGCGCGCGAACGGGCTGGCAAGGGAGCCTCCCGTGCACTGCGTCGTGATGGCCGCGTCCCCGCCGTTGTATATGGCAACAACGAAGATCCGCTGACGATTCACGTCGAGGAGAAGGAACTGCGCCGCCAGCTCGGCACCGGTCACTTCATGAACTCGATCGTGATGGTCGAGGTTGGCGGCAAGAAAGTTCGGACGCTGCCGAAGGACGTCGCCTTCCATCCCGTGAACGATCGCCCGCTGCACGTCGACTTCCTGCGCCTTTCGAAGGACGCGAAGGTCGAGGTTGCGATCCCGGTACACTTCGCCAACGAAGAGAAGTCGCCGGGGCTGAAGCGCGGCGGCGTGCTCAACGTCGTTCGCCACGAACTCGAGCTGGTCTGCGAAGCGGACAAGATCCCCGAGGAAATCACCATCGACGTGACCGGGCTGGAGGTCGGCGATTCGATACACATCAGCAGCGTGTCTCTTCCCGAGGGTTCGGAAAGCGCGATCACCGACCGCGATTTCACCATCGCGACCATCGTTGCTCCGTCGGCGCTCAAGAAGGCCGAAGGCGCCGAGCGTGCCGAGGGTGAAGATGCCGAGGGCGAAGAGGGCACCGAGGCCACCGAACAGGCCGAAGATCCCGAAGCCTGACACTGACATGGGAGCCCCTCCCCTTGCGGGAGGGGTACTCTTCGCAAGATGCAAATTTGGGTAGGCCTCGGCAATCCCGGTCCGCAATACGCCATGAACCGGCACAACGTCGGCTTCATGGCCGTGGACACGATTGCCGAGGTCCACTCGTTCGGCCCTGTCCAGAAGAAGTTCCAGGGCTGGATGCAGGACGGCAGGGTCGGCGCAGAGCGCGTGATCCTGCTCAAGCCCGCGACATTCATGAACGAAAGCGGGCGCTCCGTCGGCGAGGCGATGCGCTTCTACAAGCTGGAACCCGACGCTCTCACCGTCTTCCACGACGAGCTCGATCTCGCGCCCTTCAAGGTCAAGGTAAAACAGGGCGGCGGGGCGGCCGGGCATAACGGCCTGCGCTCCATCGGGCAGCATGTCGGCCCCGATTTCCGGCGCGTCCGGCTCGGCATCGGTCACCCCGGACACAAGGACCGGGTGACCGGTTACGTGCTGGGCAACTACGCCAAGGCCGAGATGGACGATCTTGCCGGAATGCTGGGCGCAGTCGCCGTCGAGTCCGAATGGCTCGCGCAGGGCGACGATCCCCGCTTCATGAGCGACGTTGCGCTGCGCCAGGGCGCCTGAGCAGCCCGCGCGTCAGCGGCGCGCGTCTTCCGCTTCCAGTTCGTGCCGAAGCTCGCGCGTCTTCGCGTCGGTATAGGCATCGCGGCCTTTCGGGCGCTTCCAGTACCGGATAGTCGCGTAAAGGATCGCGCCGATCAGCAGGATCGGACCAATCACGACGGTTACAAACCATAGCCAGTCCATCGAAAATTCTCCTTTGATGATAGAATGATCGGCAGGCACCGGCGTTCCGAAAAGGCACCTGGCATGCCATCCGGACTGTCGGTCGATATTACAGGTCGAGAGGTCCCGGCGACGCGTTAACCACCGCAAGCCCTGCAAATCCTTGTTTGGCACACCCCTTGCGTCTGATGACGTCGAGAATTGTTAAGGGTTTCCAAAGGGGAAGAACGATGAAGAAGAAGGTACTCGTCCTCGCCGCCATCGCAGCTTCGATGGTCGCGACGACGACGCCCGCTCATGCGACCCGCTACTGGTTCAAGCACTCGCACTATTGCGGTTGCGGACACCAGACCTGCAACCCGCAGCCCCCGGGCTCCTCGAGCAGCGGCGGCAGCGAAGTGCCCGAGCCCGGCATGCTCGGCCTGCTCGGTCTCGGCCTCATCGGCCTCGGCTATGCACGTCGCCGCTCGCGCAACGCCTGAAAGGAAACTTCGATGAACCTTCGCGCCACTCTCGCATGCGCCACGGCGATCGCCGGACTCGCCCTGTCGAGCCCCGCGCTTGCCGACGCAATCACGCTCGATTCCTCGAACATCGGGGACAGCTTCACCGTCAATTACGATGGGTTCGCCGATGGCAACCCGATCGACGGGCTTACCGGCACGGCGACCTTCACCCTGACCGGGATCAGCGGATCGAGCTACATGTTCGACTACTCGGTTTCGAACACCAGTAGCATGGGTGTGGACTCACGCATCTCCAGTTTCGCGTTCGACGTCGATCCCTCGATCACCGGCGCCAGCAGCACCGGCGACTTCCCGTTCACCGTGCTCGACAGCAATTACCCGAACGGCATCGGCAACGTCGACGTCTGCTTCAAGGGCGGGTCGAGCAACAGCTGCGCGGGCAATTCGGGCGGCGTGACTGCCGGCAACACCGGTTCCGGCTCGCTCTCGCTCGATTTCGCGGGCGGCTCGCCCAATGCGATCACGCTCGACGACTTCTTCGTGCGCTACCAGTCGATCACCGGCGCGGGCAACGTCACCTCGGCGAGCGGCTCGGGCACGATCAGTTCGACCGGCGGCAGCACCGGCGGCACGCCGGTTCCCGAACCGGGCATGCTCGGCCTTCTCGGCCTTGGTCTTGCGGGTCTCGCGTTCGCGCGCGGCCGCGCACGGCGCAAAATGGTTCCGGCAGCGGCCTGAAGTCGCACCGGCTAATATCCCAACGGAATACTCGGGGCCTTTCCGCAATCGCGGGAAGGCCCCTTTTCTATCCCCGCTCGGCGGCGGCAAGATGCTTTGCGATGGTCCGGTTTCCGGGCGCCTTTCGCGCAGCCTGGCGGAGCAGCGCGAGACCGCGTGGCTTGTCCTTGCCGGTCCGGTGAAGCAGCCAGCCCGCCGTATCCATGACCGAGGGATTGTCGGGCGCCAGCGCCAGCGCCTTCTCGGCATAACCCAGCGCCTTTGCCGGATCTCCCGCCTCGCTGTGCGCGAACGCGAGGTTGTTGAGGACGAGCACGTTGCGCCCGTCGGTCGCGCCAAGGATCGTCTCGTAGGCGGCAATCGCGGCATGCCAGTTGCCCGCCCGGATCGCGGCATCGCCGCGCGACAGTTCGCTGGCGAGCAGCTCGGGCGTCGGGAAAGCGGCCCGCGCGCTGTAGTTGCTGGCCTCGGGCGCTCCTGCCTCCCTGGCTGCCTTCGCGACGAGCGCGAGTTCCTCGGGCTTCGCATCGGGACGCGCGGCCAGCGGGCGGAGCGTTTCCAGTGCCCCGGAGGCGTCGCCCGACTTCAGCTTCGCTTCGCCAAGCAGCCGCGTCACGTCGCGATCGCCGGGTTCGCGCAGGGCCAGCGAGGAAAGCCGGATGCGCGCCTGCTCGGCATGCCCGAGTTCCATCATCGCCTTGGCGTAGAGCATGTTCGCGGCGGGCCGGCCCTCCAACGTCTGCTCCAGAGGCTGCAGCATCTTGCGGACCTTGCCCCAGTCGCCGTCCTCGCTGGCGAGAAGCGCGGCGAAATACGTGAAGTCGGGGTCCTGCGGGTTGCGTTCGAGTGCACCCGAAACCAGCGTTCGCACTTCGTCGAGCCGTCCGGTCTCGCCCAGCACGCCGATCCGGCCGATCGTTGCTGCACGGCTCTCTGGATAGGCGGCGAGCGCGCGGTCGTAGAATCTGAGCGCATCAGCCGTGCGTCCGCGCGCCATCGCGACATCGGCGTTGACGATGATCGCCTGAAGCGCCTCGGGCTTTTCGGCGAGCGCCTTCGAGGCAAGCTTCGCAGCGCCTTCGAGGTCGTCCTGCGCCATGCGGAAATGCGCGTAGTCGGCGAGAAGGCGGCCCTTCGCTCCCCTGGCCTGCGCGCCCTCGGCGAACGCCTTCGCGGCGGCATCGAGGTCTTCGCGGCCGACGTGGGCGAGCGCGCGAATCCGGAACGCCTCTGCCGATTCGTCTCCCGCTACCCGCTCGAGCGCCTTGTCGAACTGGCCGCGCATGAGATCGGTCTCCGCGTAGAGATTGTGCGCATCGGCAGGCAGCTTGCCGGTAGCGGCCAGCCTGTCGAGCACGGCGGCGGCGGAAACCGGGTCCTGCAAGGCGAGGTGCGTGCGCGCCAGCATTTCCAGCGCCTGCACGTTCGCCGGATCGTCCTTGATCGCGGTTACGAGGTCGAGCCGCGCTTCGGAATAGCGATGAGCCTCGAACGCTGCCTGCGCCCTTTCGAAACGTTCCTCGGGAGTAACACCGCAAGCCGTCAGGAGAACGGCAGCGGCAAGCGGAAGGGTCATGCGAATGGCGTTTTGCATGGTCCGGATGCGTAGCGCGGCGGAGTGAAGATTAGGTGAAACTGGCCAAGTCGCGCTGCGACCGCTATGGGCGCCCGCTTGGAGCGGCGGCCAGGTCCGAAGGCCCGCCAGCAGGAGTGTGAAATGGGATTTCGTTGCGGGATCGTCGGCCTGCCCAATGTCGGCAAGTCGACCTTGTTCAATGCGCTTACCGAGACGCAGGCGGCGCAGGCGGCGAACTATCCCTTCTGCACCATCGAGCCGAACGTCGGCCAGGTTGGCGTGCCCGATCCCCGGCTGGACAAGCTGGCCGAGATCGCGGGTTCGGCGAAGATTATCCCGACCCAGCTGAGCTTCGTCGACATCGCCGGCCTCGTGCGCGGCGCATCGAAGGGCGAAGGCCTCGGCAACCAGTTCCTCGCCAACATCCGCGAGGTCGACGCGATCGTCCACGTGCTGCGCTGCTTCGAGGACGACGACATCCAGCACGTAGACAACCGCGTCGATCCCATCGCCGATGCCGAGACGGTCGAGACCGAACTGCTGCTTGCGGATCTCGAAAGCCTGGAGAAGCGCGTTCCCGCGGCGCAAAAGCGCGCGACCGGCGGCGACAAGGAAGCGAAGATCGCGGCAAGCGTGCTCGGCCAGGCGCTCGAACTGCTGCAGAACGGCAAGCCCGCGCGGCTCACCGAACCGAAGGACGACGAGGAAGCCCGCCTGTTCGGCCAGGCGCAGCTACTCACCGCCAAGCCGGTACTTTACGTCTGCAACGTCGAGGAAGACGCTGCCGCCGAGGGTAATGCCCATTCGGCTCGCGTCTTCGAAAAGGCGAAGGCGGAGGGCGCCAATGCGGTTATCGTGTCGGCGGCGATCGAGGCCGAACTGATCGGCATGGAATCCGCCGATCGCCTCGATTTCCTGGCCGAGATGGGGCTGTCCGAAACCGGCCTGTCGCGCATCATCCGCTCTGGGTACGACCTCCTGCACCTGATCACGTTCTTCACCGTCGGCCCCAAGGAAGCGCGGGCGTGGACCGTGCATCATGGCGCAAAGGCTCCCGAGGCGGCCGGCGAAATCCATTCGGACATGCAACGCGGCTTCATCCGCGCCGAAACCATCGCCTACGACGACTTCGTTTCGCTCGGTGGCGAAAGCGCGGCTAAGGATGCGGGCAAGCTGCGGCAGGAAGGCAAGGACTACGTGGTGAAGGACGGCGACGTCCTGCATTTCAAGTTCAACGTGTGATTCGTTGCTGACCCGGCCGGTGGGCACCATCCACCCGTCCGTGCGTTGACCTTCCTGAAAGCAGGAGGATCAAACGTGGTCGACAAGTCTGAAAAATTCCGCTGGCTCGCACGGCTCGGCTTTGCCGCGCGCGGCGTGGTCTACACACTCGTGGGCTACCTGTTCCTGACGGGAGGAAGTGGCGGAAACAGCGGCAGCGGCGGCGCGCAGAGTGCTTTCGCGTGGATACAGGAAGTGCCCGGCGGCACGGTCATCCTCTATCTCTGCGCGCTCGGCCTGTTCGGCTATGCGCTCTATCGCCTCGCCTCGCCTGCATTCGACATCGAGAATTACGGCAGCGACAAGAAGGGCGTCGGCCACCGCATCGGCCATGCCGCGAGCGGTGTCGCCCACCTTGTCCTGGCCTATACCGCCTTCCAGTTCGCCAGCGGCGACAAGCAGTCGTCGGGCAGTGGCAGCGGCGGTGGCGGCGCGCAGGAAGCGGCAGGAACCGTGCTTTCGGTCGAGTTCGGGTCGGTGATCCTCGGCATTGTCGGCATCGGCTTCCTGATCGCGGCATTCGCCCAGGCAAAGAAGGCAGTATCGGGCGATTTCATGAACCGCGTTTCCCCGCGCGCGCCGGGCTTCGTGAAGCCGCTCGGCCACGCAGGCTACGCCGCGCGCGCAGTCGTCTTCGCGATCATCGGCTGGTCGCTCGTTCAATCGGCCTGGATATCGAGCAGTTCGCAGGTCAAGACGCTGGGCGATGCGGTCATGTCGCTGCGGGACGACGGCATAATTTTCACGCTGGTCGCACTCGGCCTGCTGCTCTTCGGCATCTTCAGCCTATTCCTGGCGCGCTATCGCATCGTGCCCGATCTCGGCCCGGACGGACGCACGCCGACATATCGACTCGGGTGAGCCATGGCGAGCGACGCGAAAGCGAACGAAAGCACCAGGGCCTCGCTCTACCGGATGGTGATGGACAAGCACGTCTGTCCCTACGGCCTGAAATCGAAGCACCTCCTCGAAAGCGAGGGCTTCGAGGTCGAGGATCACTGGCTGACCACGCGGGCGGAAACCGACGCCTTCAAGGAAAAGCACGACGTACCGACGACTCCGCAGACCTTCATCGGAGGCGAGCGGATCGGCGGTTACGACGCACTTCGCAAGCATTTCGGCAAAAAGGTCAAGGACCCGGACGCGACGAGCTACAAACCCGTCCTTGCCGTCTTCGCGACGGCTGCGGGCATCGCCCTGGCGGTAAGCTATTTCGCTTTCGGAACACCGCTGACCGTCCGCGCCGCCGAATGGTTCGTGTCGATCACGATGATGTTGCTTGCCATGCTCAAGCTGCAGGATGTCGAGAGTTTCTCGACCATGTTCCTCAACTACGACCTGCTGGCGAAGCGCTGGGTGCCCTACGGATACGTCTATCCGTTCGGCGAGTGGCTGGCGGGCGCGCTGATGACCGCGCATTTCCTGCCGTGGCTGTCCATCCCGATCGCACTGTTCATCGGCACGATCGGCGCGGTCTCGGTCTTCAAGGCAGTCTACGTCGACAAGCGCGAACTCAAGTGCGCCTGCGTCGGCGGGGGCAGCAACGTGCCGCTGGGCTTCGTGTCGCTTACCGAGAACCTGTTCATGATCGGCATGGCGATCTGGATGCTGTTCACGGCGGGGTGAACGAAGTCAGCCGAACTTGCTGATGCTTTCCAGCTTCTTGTAGCCGGCGAAGACTGAAAGCTGCGCACCGCCTGCGGCAATGTCGATGAAATCCAGGCCCGGCTTGGTACCGTCGAAACCCGCGCAAGTCAGGAGCGTCTTGGCAAGCTCGACATCGTTCATCCTCTTGAGCGCGTCGACGAAGCCCTTGTCCTTGCCGAGCGACCAGTAGATTTCCTTGCCCTTTTCCAGCAGCGCCGTCCACTTGTTCGACAGGTCCTTCAGTTTCTTGACTTCGTCGAAAATCTTTTTCTGCTGTTCGAACTGCTTCAGCGTCTTGTTCACCGATTCGTATGCATTCGCGTAAAAATTGAGGCGGCTGAGCGCAGGCCCGTATTTAGTCGCCGACTTGGCGAGGTTCTTCCAGCTCGGGCCGGCATCGAGCGAGAAGTCGACCTCGAAGGACACCCGGTTCTTCATTTCGTCGATGTTCTTGTAGCCGGGAAGCAGCATGATACCGCCGCCGCCCGAAGCACCGGCGCCAAGCGCCGCATAGCCGCCCCAGCCCGCCACGAGGTACTTCTTCTCGAAATTGCCGAGCTTCCAGACCAGCCCGAGGAAGAAGGAGCCGCGCATCGCCCAGGCGGACCCGCTGAAGCCGAAATAGGGGCCGATCCAGAAATTGGAGACTTCGGGAGTTGTCTTGCACGACCACAAGCCCACCGGCTTCATCGCATCGTAGTTCAGGACACGGGTGGAACTGCCCTGATTGCCAAGGCTCTTCACGGTTTTCAGGTCCAACAGGTAGGCGTTGGCCCACTCTGTGTTGGCGGGGATATTTATCGCCGGATTGCGTCCGAGGGCGAGACAATGCTTGTGCGCATTGATGTTCAGGAGAAAATGATCGTAATGCACGAAGCCCGGCGGTGGAGGAACGAAATAAACCTGCCCTGTCAGCGACGTAACGAGCTTTCTATGGGGGATTGGCTTGATGACCCGCCACCCCTTCCGCTCTGTCATCGTTATGAGGTAATCGTTCATGCCGATGGTAGCGTCGGCATCGATATTCGTGAAATCGCCGCCAGGTTGCCAGATCGTCAGGGTTTTCATCATGCCCTCCGTTAGCCAAAGTAATCGTGAATACTAACGGAAGCAAAGTCAAAGCCTATCGGGCAGTATAAGTCCTCACACGTACGGGATCGGGACAGTCGGCAAGTCTAGGCCCCGCACTGTACCGTGCCGGCGGCGGTGTAGACGAGGCGTCCGTGGGCGTCGCGAAGCGTGACGCGGCCGGAGTAGTCGGTCGTCTCGTCTCCCGATCGCTCGCCCTCGCCCGACAGTTGCAAGTCGAGCGACATTTCGCGCCCGTCGTAATGGGCGCGCGCTCCGTATGGCAATTCCTCGCTACCGGTATCGGCGGAGAACTGGATCATCAGGCCGTCGGGCTTGAGCCAGGCTGCTTCAGCCATTGCTATGACGACAGGCGGTTCCTGCGACGATGCCGTGAAGGCGCAACTCGCCCCGAAAGCCTCGCTCTGCTCGATATCCTCGAACGTGATGGGAACGAGCCGGACGATCTCCACCGGCGGCACGGGATCCTGCGCGGCCTCGACCTGTGCGATGGCACGCGTGTCCATGCCCTCTTCGTCCGGCGACTGTGCATCGCACGCCGACAGCATGAAGGCCGGAAGTCCGAGCAGACAGCTTGCCCAGCGGATCATTTCCGAAATCCCCGATCACGTTGCCACCGTGCGAAAAAATCATGCATTGCCGAACGGTTGTCAATCCACTTGACATTGAAACGCTATTTTCGGCCGAACAGCTTTTCAATGTCCTCGTGCGCGAGCTTGACCCACGTCGGTCGCCCGTGATTGCACTGCCCCGAGCGTGGCGTTCGCTCCATTTCGCGCAGAAGCGCGTTCATCTCCGCCACCGACAGCGAACGCCCCGCCCTTACCGACCCGTGGCAGGCCATCGTCGCGAGCACCAGGTCGAGCTTCTCGCCGAGCAGGAGCGCATCGCCGTGCCGTGCAAGGTCGTCGGCGATATCGCGCACCAGCGCTTCCGCGTTGCTCCTGCCGAGAACCGAAGGCACCGCCCGGACAAGCATCGCGGCAGGACCGAACCGTTCGATCGCCAGGCCCAGCTTCGCCAGTTCCTCCGCGCGCTCCTCGAGCCGGTCGCACGCCGGTTCGTCGAGTTCGACCACTTCGGGCATGAGGAGCGCCTGCGACCGCGCCACCGCGTCTCCGGCCCCTGCAGCACGCAGCCGTTCGAGGACGAGCCGTTCATGCGCCGCGTGCTGGTCCACGATGACGAGGCCGTCGTCGGCTTCGGCGACGATGTAGGTCTGCGCGATCTGCGCCCGCGCAGCGCCGAGCGGAAAGTCGGTCGGCCCATCGTCGGTTGTCTCCCCGCGCGCCTCGACCCTTGCGGAAGGCTCGATCAGGTCCCGCTCCAACCCGCGCCATGGCGCGGCGCTTTCGCCGACCCGGGCCTGCGGCATCGAGTGCTCGCGCGCGAAGAGAGCCTGCAGCGAGGGTGCCTTGGGAGTGGCGGATGCGGGCTCCACCTGCCAGTTCGCCATGCCGGAAGCCGACGGCGTCTGCGCGCTGCGCTGGCCCGCCGCTTCCAGCGCTTGGCGCAGCGCGCCGACGATGAAACCGCGCACGAAGGCGGGATCGCGAAAGCGGACTTCGGTCTTCGCCGGGTGGACGTTCACGTCGACATCTTCGGGCGGCAGGTCAAGGAACAGCGCCAGCACAGCGTGCCGGTCGCGCGCGAGCATGTCGGCATAGGCACCGCGCACCGCGCCGACGAGCAGGCGGTCCTTTACCGGCCTGCCGTTGACAAAGAGGTACTGGTGATCGGCGACGCCGCGATTGAAGGTCGGCAGGCCGGCAAGCCCGGTCAGCCGCGCATTCTCGCGCTGCGCATCGATGACGACGCCGTCCTCCGACAGTTCGCGCGCCACGATCCGCGAGACGCGCGCCGCCAGTTCCTCACCCGCCTGCACTGCCAGCGTTTTGCGCCCGTCGTGTTCGAGCACGAAGCCGATGTCGGGCCGCGCCATCGCCAGCCGGCGCACCACGTCGAGGCAGGCGGCGTATTCGCTGCGCGGGGTGCGCAGGAACTTGCGACGGGCGGGGACCTTGCCGAACAGGCGCTCGACCCTGATGCGCGTTCCGGGCGGGAGCGCGGCGGGAGCGTCCTCCGTGACCGCGCCGTGATCGACGACCCGGCGCCACCCTTCGGCACCCGCGCCCGGACGGCTCTCGATGGTCAGGCGCGCGACGCTGGCGATCGATGGCAGTGCCTCGCCCCGAAAGCCGAGCGTCGCCACCTGTTCGATGCGCTCGTCGGGCAATTTGGAAGTCGCGTGCCTTTCGAGCGCCAGCGCGATTTCGGCGGGAGACATCCCGCAACCGTCGTCGGTCACCTCGATCAGGTCGAGGCCCCCCGATGCGAGTCGCACCGCGATCGACCGCGCCCCGGCGTCGATGGCATTCTCGGTCAGTTCCTTGAGCGCGGACGCGGGGCGTTCGACCACCTCGCCAGCGGCGATTCGGTTGACGAGTTCCTCGGGAAGGCGCCGGATTTCGGGCATATCCGCAACCTAACGACCAGCCGCAGTCTTTTCGAGACGGAAGCCCAAGCTTATCCGCCGATTCCGGCACAAAATTTTGGCGTTTCGCCAAAGCATCGGCTAAGGAGCCGCCTTCCACGCTCCACGGCCCGTCGGATTCAGCCGCTTCCTGTGCGGTAAGTGGCGGGCAAATCTATGGTTTCTTCAATGGCTTCGATGATGTCGCGATTCTTCAAATTCGGTTCGCAGAACATGGCGATCGACCTCGGTACCGCCAACACGCTCGTCTACGTGCAGGACAGGGGGATCGTGCTCAACGAACCTTCGGTGGTCGCGATCGAGACGCTGCACGGCATCAAGAAGGTCAAGGCGGTCGGCGACGACGCGAAGATGATGATGGGCAAGACGCCCGACAATATCGAGGCGATCCGACCCTTGCGCGACGGCGTCATCGCCGACATCGAGATCGCCGAGGAGATGATCAAGCACTTCATCCGCAAGGTGCACGGCAAGAAGAGCCTGTTCCGCTATCCCGAGATCGTGATCTGCGTTCCCTCCGGCTCCACTTCGGTCGAGCGCCGCGCGATCCGCGATGCCGCATCGAATGCAGGCGCGAGCCAGGTCTACCTGATCCTCGAGCCGATGGCCGCCGCGATCGGCGCGGACATGCCGGTGACCGAACCGGTCGGATCGATGGTCGTCGACATCGGCGGCGGCACCACCGAAGTCGCGGTGCTTTCGCTTCGCGGCCTTGCCTATACCACTTCCGTCCGCGTGGGTGGCGACAAGATGGACGAGGCGATCGTCTCCTACGTGCGCCGTCACCACAACCTGCTGATCGGCGAAGCGACTGCCGAGCGGATCAAGAAGGACTATGCGACCGCGGTCGTCCCGGCCGACGGCACCGGCGAGACGATCACCCTCAAGGGCCGCGACCTCGTCAACGGCGTGCCCAAGGAAATCACGATCACGCAGGCGAACATCGCAGAGGCGCTGTCCGAACCCATCGGCGCGATCATCGAGGGCGTGCGCATCGCGCTGGAAAACACCGCTCCCGAACTGGCCGCCGACATCGTCGACCAGGGCATCGTGCTCACCGGCGGCGGCGCGCTGATCAAGGGTCTCGACGACTACCTGCGCGAAGAGACCGGCCTGCCTGTCAGCATCGCCGAAGATCCGCTATCGTGCGTCGCGCTCGGTACGGGGCGTGCGATGGAGGATCCCATCTATCGCGGCGTCCTGATGACCGCCTGATCCAGCAACACCCGCGGTCCGTCCTGGCAGCTCAGGCGGGCCGCCCAGGAGGGAGACGACCGCAGTGGCGCCCCCGTCGAAACGGCGCTCAGGCTACTCGCGAAGGGCGCAGTACAGCACCTTTTTCGGCTATATCGCCGGCGTTGCGGGCGTGCTTGTTGGAGCGGCGTTCCTCCTCGTATCCTTCCTCGAGCCCGGAGCGTTCTCCTGGGCGCGCAACGCCGCGGCCACGGCGGCCGAACCGGCGGGCGGCGCATCGGCAAGGGGACGCTCCGCCGGCAAGAGCGTGATCGACGTCGTCGAAGGGTACATCCTTGCAGGGAGCGAGAACGCACGGCTGCGGCGCGAACTGGCCGAATCACGCACCCGCCTTGTCGAAGCCGAAGCCGCGCACGAGGAGAACGAGCGCCTCAAGGCGCTGCTCGGCCTCGCCCGCCGCGATCCCGCACCGGTCGCCCTCACCCGCCTGACCAGTTCGAGCGCGTCGAGCTCGCGCCGTTTCGCGACGCTGGGAGCAGGAAGCGCTGACGGCGTGGAAGCGGGCATGCCGGTCACGTCCCCGCTCGGCCTGATCGGCCGCGTCCTCGAAGCCGGTCCGTCCACTTCGCGCGTGCTGCTCGTCACCGACACCGAGAGCCTCGTCCCGGTCCGCCGCTCCGGCGACGGCGTTCCGGCGTTCGCGCAAGGACGCGGCGACGGAACGATTCAGATCAGGCTCATCAACCTCGGCATAAACCCGCTGAAGAAGGGCGATGTCTTCGTCACTTCGGGATCGGGCGGGCTCTACCGGCCCGGCACGGTCATGGCCGTGGCGACCGAGGTGACGAGCGACGGGGCAATAGCACGCGTGCTCAGCGATCCCGCGGCGACCGAGTTCGTCGCCGTCGAGGATGTCTGGGGCCCGGTGCCGCAGCCCGGCCCGCCGCCATCGGAGGAAGAGGACCAAGACGGCGAATGAACGGCCTGCGCTTTCCCGGTCAGCGTTCGCGATGGCGCGCGAAACAGATCAACCGCGCCCCGTCTCCGGCGCTGGCGGTCGGGCTGCCGTGGCTGAGCATCATGGTCGGCTCTCTCGTCCCGGGCTGGATCATCATCGCCTCGGCGCCGGTGCTGCCGCCGCTCGGCTTCCTCATGTTCGTGGCGTGGCGACAGCTTCGCCCCGGTCTCATGCCGGTCTGGGCGGGTCTTCCGCTCGGCCTGTTCGACGATCTCTACAGCGGGCAGCCGCTCGGCAGCGCCGTGCTCCTGTGGTCAGCCACCGCGATCACCCTCGACGTCATCGAGGCGCGCCTTCCCTGGCGCAATTTCTTCATAGACTGGCTGGTAGCCGCAGGCCTCATCGCCGCCTATATCGTACTGGGCCTCGGAATCGCGAACATGCTGGGGGGGTCGACACCGCTTCACGTCATGGTGCCGCAGATTATCGTCTCGATCTTTTTCTATCCCCTCGCGGGCCGCATCGTCGCCTTCGTTGACAGGGTCAGGCTCAGCCGCATCCTGGAAATCGGCTGAATGTTCGGAAAGCTGCGCCATGTCAGCCTGGCGACGCTGCGCAACAGCTTCGACAGGCGCAGTGCCGTCCTCGGCACCTTGCAGGGCACCATCGGCGTGCTGCTCGCCGCGCGGCTCGGCTACCTTGCCGTCGCGCAGAACGAGAAATGGGAGCTCGAGGCCGAAAGCAACCGCGTGAACCTGTCGCTGATCCCTCCGCGTCGTGGCTGGATCCTCGACCGCAACGGTGCACCGCTCGCCTCGAACCGGGCGGACTTCCGCGTCGACATCATTCCCGATCGCATGGGGAACAACGGCAAGACGATAGACACCCTGGGCGAGCTCCTGAACCTCGACGAGGTCGAGCTTCGCGACTTGCGCGACAAGATCGAGAAGTCGAGCGGCTTCGCCCCGGTCGAGGTCGCGTCCGGGCTGGACCTCGAACGCTTCGCGGCGGTGAGCGTGCGCCTGCCCGAACTGCCCGGCGTGGTCACGCAGCGGGGATACTCTCGCTTCTACCCCACCGGACCCTCGGTCGGACATCTCATCGGCTATGTCGGTACCGCGTCTGCCGAGGACTACGAGGAGGATCGCAACCCGCTTCTCATCACGCCCGGCTACAAGATCGGCAAGGACGGTCTCGAGAAGCAGTTCGAGAAGGACCTGCGCGGATACCCCGGTGCCCGCCGCGTCGAGGTGACCGCCAGCGGGCGGATCATCCGCGACCTCGAGACCCGCGAGGACGTGCCCGGCAAGCCCGTGAAGCTGACCATCGACGGGCCGCTGCAGGATTACGCCGCGCGCAGGCTCGGCCCGGAATCGGGCTCGGTCGTCGTCATGGACTGCCACAACGGCGACATCCTGTGCGCGTCCTCGATGCCCAGCTTCGATCCCAACAGCTTTTCGGACGGCATCGGTCGCATCGAGTGGAAGATGCTGTCGGACGACGACCACGTGCCGTTGCGCAACAAGGTGCTGCGCGGGCTCTATCCGCCAGGCTCTACGGTCAAGCCGATGGTCGGTCTCGCCTTCCTCGAAGCGGGACTCGATCCCGAGGAGACGGTTTTCTGCGGCGGCGGCCTGCGCGTGGGCAATCGCGTGTTCCACTGCTGGAACCGGCGCGGCCACGGCACCGTCAACATGGCCAAGGGCATCTACCAGAGCTGCGACGTATACTTCTATTACTTCGCGCAGAAGATCGGGATGAACCCGATCGCCGCGATGGCGCGCAAGCTGGGCCTTGGCGCGGAGTATCCGCTGCCCGTGGTCGGCCAGTCGTACGGCACGGTTCCCGATCCGCAGTGGAAGGAAAGGAAGTACGGCCGCGAGTGGCAGACGTTCGACACCGTCAACGCCACCATCGGCCAGGGCTATTTCCTCGTGAACCCGCTGCAGCAATGCGTGATGGCCTCTCGCATAGCCAGCGGAAGAAATCTCATGCCCCGGCTCATCCATGGCCAGGGCGGGCAGGACGCGGCATCGCTCGACATTCCGCAGGAACACCTCGACTATATCCATCAGTCGATGTCCGACGTCGTCAACGGCCCGGGAACCGCCGGCCGCGCGAGACTGCCGATCGAGGACGTGAAGCTCGCTGGCAAGACCGGCACGGCGCAGGTCGTCTCGCTCAGCGTGTCGAGCGGCAAGACCGGCCCCTGGAAGTACCGCGACCACGGCCACTTCATCTGCTACGCCCCGTTCGACAAGCCGCGCTATGCATGCGCCGTCACCATCGAACACGGCGGCGGGTCGGGCGCGGCCTACCCGGTCGCGCGCGATGTGATGACGTTCCTCTACGACCCCGGCAAGGCGATGGAAAAGCTTTACGAGTTCGAGGAAGGCTGGGGCGGCACAGCGCGCGAGCGGCTCGACCGCAAGTACGCTGCCTACGTCGAGCAATACGGGCCGAACGCGCCCAAGGTCGGCGATGCGGCCGAGAAGAAACAGGCCGAAGCCGCCGCCGCTTCCGATGGCGAGCCGTCGCAGCCCATCGTCCGGACCGCGCAGTCGCCGCGACCCGAGCCGGGAGCCTCGGGCGCTCCCTCCACCGCGCCTGAGGCCGACTGATGGCGCTCGGCATAATTCCCGATCCGGTCGCGCGGCAACCCTGGCGGGTGATCCTGCCGCTGCTGGCGCTCGTCCTGCTGGGCGCGGCGGTGCTGTATTCGGCGGCGGGCGGGCATCTGCAGCCCTACGCGGCATCGCACATGGTGCGTTTCGGGATTTTCCTCGTGATGGCGTTCGTCATGTCGTGGCTGCCGCGAGACTGGTTCAAGATGGCAGCCTACCCGGTTTACGGCGCGGTCTTCCTGCTACTCATGCTGGTCGAGGCAATCGGTGCGATAAACGGCGGCAGCCAGCGCTGGCTGAACCTCGGCTTCATGACGCTGCAACCTTCCGAACTGATGAAGCCCACGATCGTCCTCGTCCTGGCGCGCTTCTACGACACGCTGCCTGCGCCGATGACGGCAAGCTGGCGCGGCCTCATCCCGGCGGGCGCTCTGATCGGACTGCCGGTCGGGCTGGTGATCCTGCAGCCCGACCTCGGCACCTCTCTGGCCATCGTGTTCGGCGGAGTGGTCGTGATGTTCCTTGCCGGTCTGCCGCTGCGCTGGTTCGTGGGCGCGGGCGTGGCTGCGGGGATCGCCGCGCCGGTGGGCTTCTTCACCTTTCTCCACGACTACCAGCGCCGCCGCGTGACTACGTTTCTCGATCCCGAGAGCGATCCGCTGGGCGCTGGCTATCACATCACCCAGTCGAAGATCGCCATCGGTTCCGGCGGCATCTTCGGCAAGGGCTTCGGCAACGGATCGCAAAGCCATCTCGAATACCTGCCCGAGGCACATACCGACTTCGTGTTCGCCACTATGGCGGAGGAGTGGGGCATGATCGGCGGCGTGTTCGTGCTGCTGGTCTTCGCCGCGCTGTTCCGCTGGGGCCTCGTCGTCGCGCGCCGGGGGCCGGACAGGTTCTCGCGCCTGCTCGCCTCCGGCATGACCGCGACGATCTTCTTCTACGTCGCGATCAACCTGATGATGGTGATGGGCCTCGCGCCCGTGGTGGGCATTCCCCTGCCCTTCATGAGCCATGGCGGGTCCTCGATGCTGACGGTGATGATCTGTTTCGGAGCGATCCTGGCCGTCGACCGCTGGAGCAAGCGCCCGACAGGCCTCACCTGAAAAATCCGCGTTTCTCGAAAAATTGTCGCGCGCCCCCTTCACCTTCGCCGCGCAGCCGCTATATGGGCCGCTCCTGTCGATTCGGGACCGTCCGAAACCGGACAGTGGACGCATAGCTCAGTTGGTAGAGCAGCTGACTCTTAATCAGCGGGTCCTAGGTTCGAGCCCTAGTGCGTCCACCATTTTCTCCCATCCATCCCCAATACGTATTCGCAAGCCGGACGCCGAAGTTTTTCCGGTTTTCGGGAACCTTTCGTCGTTCCTGCGCGTAGATTTGTTGCTGCCGTTTTCCGGCTCCCTGGACCAAGGCTCAAAGAGGAGAGCGGCAGCGAATTCCCTTTCGGACAGGACGACGCAGAACACGGACGACGCGTGCGCGGCTCCCTTTCGGGAACCGCTATGCGTCACGACATAACCGGCGGTGTCTCCGGCCGCGCAGACTGCTTGCGCGCGTCGACTGATCGCCTGCGAAGCGGCGATCAGTCGACGCCGTAGACCAGCAGCACGTTGCCCGTCATCTTGGCGGTGAACCCGTACCCCGATGGAACGATCAGCATGCCGTTCCAGGCGATCGGTGCGACGCCGCCGGCGATCGCGCCGCCGTTGCCCGTGGAACCATTGACGGTCTCGTAAGTCGTCGCGGTGTCGGTTTCCCAGAGGACCGTGCCGGTATCGGCATCGAAGACCCTGAGATACCCGTCGATGCTGCCTGCCATCACCAGTTCCGAGGTCGCCGTCACGGCGCCCGAGTAACCGGGGCTGCAAAGCGGCTTGCCCTCGCAGGTGTCGAGCGGCGAAGGAGCCTCCCAGAGACGCTCTCCGGTCGCGATGTCCAGCGCGTAGACGCCCGGCTTGGCTGCCATGTCGTATTCCACACCATCGGCGCTGTCGCTGACCGGAACGAAGACCTTTCCTTCCGAAGCGGCGATACCGAAGTGGATGCCGCCCATCACGCCGCCACGACCGACGCGGGTCTTCCAGGCCAGTTCGCCGGTGTCGGCATCGATCCCGTAGGCGATGCCCGATTTCTGTCCGGCGAGGACGTACTCCTTTCCGTCCTTGCCCTTCGCGATCGCGACGTTGGCGCCGAAATCGAAGTCCGGCCCGGCATCTTCGGGGCAATTTGCCTTGTTGACCTCGCTGCACGAGGCGTTCCAGGCATCGCCTTCGAGCGCCTGGTAGGACCATTTGATCTCGCCGCTCTTGAGGTCGAGCGCAACGATCGCGTCGCTGAGGTCGGTCGTGGGCGTGGTGTAGTTGTCGCCGGTCGCGAAGACGAGAAGTCCGCGCTTTTCGTCGACCGAGGGCGTATTCCACACCGCGACGCCGGAGGGTCCGTAATTGCGCGCGCCGGCGGAATTGACCTCGGTGTGCTTCGGCTCGTCGACAAGGTAGGTTCGCCAAAGCTCCTTGCCGGTCAGCGGATCGACCGCGAGGATCGAACCGCGAAAGGTGCAGCATTCGTAAAGCGGATCGCCCGCCGCGCCTTCCTCGAGCGACGATACCGGGATGTATAGGATACCGTCGTACAGCGTCGGCGAGGCCGTGAGCGTCGTGCTCGGGTGCGGGTCGCCGCGAAGCCGCCAGACCTCCTCACCCGTTCGCGCGTCGATGCCGTAGGCGTTGCCCACGATGTCGGAGAAATAGGCCATCGGCCGCGCGTCGGCATCGCCCGCTTCCCACGACGAAACGACAATGCCGGTACGCACCTCGCTGCCGGCGTGGAAGACCCACTTGATGCAGCCGGTTTCGGCATCGACCGCGTAGACGGAACCGTCATGCGTGCCGGTGATGATGCTGCCGCCCGCAATGGCCGGCTGCGAACGCATCCTTATCGTGCTGGGGAAGGCGACGGCATATTTCAGGCTGAGCTTGCCGACATTTTCGCGGTCGATCCCGGCCACGTCATCCGGGATCGCGTGTGTGCCGGCATTGTCGAGGCCCCACCCCGCGAAGGCCGGCGGCTGGTCGAGATCGAATGCCGCCCTGTCGCCGGTGCACATCTTCAGGTCGGCGGCGGCATCGGCATGACCGAAGGTTCGGTTGGCGACGTATTGCGAAACCGCTTTCTTCTCGTCGTCGGACAAACCGGTCGACATCGGCGCCATGACGCCGGTCGTCAGCGCGCGATATATCGATTCCGGCGTCATCTGCGAAAGGATGTAGCGCTCCGGAGCGCGGTCCGCGCCGCCCGAATGGCATGCGACGCAGAGCCCGTCGTAGACGCGCTGCCCCGTCGCCGCGACCGCCGGGTCGAGCTCGTCTCCGACATCGCGATAAGTATCCGCCGCAGCCACCTTGCCGCCCGAAGCGGGCGCGGCGGAGAGTTCACCGGAAATCGAAAGGGCGCTGGTGCCCACGGCCAGGCCAAGGGCCGCCAGCAATGCTGCGCGCCCGAAAGGCATGCGACGTGCAATCAGGTTTTTCATCGACCCCGGTCTCTCCTCATCCCACCCGGTCTCCTTGCCGGGCGAAGCCCGTCTAGGGCGTTATCGCGCCCGAGTGACCTGATCAATAGTGGGGGTAAGGAGGTCCTGCCTGGGGTCCGTCAGAGCAACTTGTCCATGGTAACCGGCAATTCGCGAATACGCCTTCCGGTGGCGTGGTAGACGGCGTTGGCGATCGCTGCGGCGGTACCCACGTTGCTGACCTCGCCGATGCCCTTCACGCCGAGCGAATTCACCTGGTTGTCGACTTCGGGGACCATGATGATGTCGACTTCGGGGACGTCGGCATTCACCGCAACGAGGTATTCCGCGATGTTGTCGTTGATGTAACGGGCGCGGAGCAGGTCGAGTTCGGTCTTTTCCAGGAGCGCCTGCCCCAACCCCCAGATCATGCCGCCGAGATACTGGCTGCGCGCGGTGCGCGGATTGACGATCCGGCCCGCCGCGAAGGCCCCGGTCATCCGGGGCACGCGGATTTCGCGCGTGAGCCGGTGGACGCGGACTTCGACGAACTCGGCTCCGAAAGCATACATCAGCGGCTTTGGCTCGTCGCCGCCGCCACCGCCGAACTTGCCCTTGTAAAGCGCCTTGATCGCGTCTTCGCCCGAGCCGGGCGGCGCCCATTCGGCGTATTCCTCGATGCGGTTGCTGCCGAGCTTGCGGAAGGCGGCAGACATGTCGTCGACCGCGGGAACGGTGCCGCCGAAACGCTGGCGCACCTTCTCGCACGCGGCCTTCACGGCGGAACCCGCGCTCGCCGTGGTCATGGAACCTCCCGAAACGGGACCGGGCGGGAGGGTCGTATCGCCCATCCTTACTGTAATCGCGGCAGGGTCGATGCCAAGCTCGTCGGCGGCGATCTGCTGCATGACGGTGTAGGCACCGGTGCCGACGTCGTGCGCCGCGATCAGCACTTCGGCCCTGCCTTCCGGCGTCAGCACGATGCGCGCAGTGGCGGGCATCATGTTGGTGGGATAACATGCGGTCGCGCAACCGTATCCGATCAGCCAGTCGTCCTGCGCCATCGACATCGGCTGCGGGTTGCGCTTGCTCCATCCGAAGGAGCTGGCCGCCTCGTCGTAGCATTCCATCAGCGAGCGGCTGGTATAGGGCGCGCCGGTTGTCGGGCTGGTTTGCGTGTCGTTGATCCGGCGAAACTCGACCGGGTCGATACCCAGCTTCTCGGCCATCTCGTCCATCGCCGATTCGAGCGCGTACATGTACGGCGTCTCGGGCGGGGAGCGCATGAAGCCCGGTGTGTTCCGGTCGGCCTTCACAAGGCTGACGCCGGTGCGGATGTTGGGGCAGGCGTACATCTCCGCCGTGGCGGTCGTGCCAGCGACGAAATAGTCGTCCTGCCGCGAGGTGACTTCGCTGCCCTCGTGAGACAGCGCAACCAGCTTGCCGTTGCTTTCCGCGCCCATGCGGATGCGGTGCCTGGTTTCGGCGCGATAGGTCGCAAGGGTATAGCCCTGGTCGCGCATCACCACGTTCTTGACAGGGCGGCGCAGGTCGCGCGCGATCGCCGCGATCAGGCCGGTGCGCTGCGTCATGATGCCCTTCGATCCGAACGCGCCGCCGACGAAGGGGTTCTTCACCTCGACCTTGGCGGCATCGACGCCCAGCGTTTCGGCCGCGCCGTTTTTCAATTGCCAGACGAACTGGCTGGGCTCGTGAATGACCAGGTTGTCGCCGTCCCAGGCCGCGGCGGTGGAGAACAGCTCCATCGGGTTATGGTGCATCGTCGGCGTCTCGTACTCGACGTCGAGCGTGACCGGAGCGGAACCGTACGCGGCATCGAAGTCGCCGACATCGTGCTTGCCCGCCGTAATCTGCTTTTCCTCGGCCCCGGCGCTGCCGAACGTCGTTGCGGGCTGTTCTGCCTGATAGGAGATCTTCAGCCGGTGGGCGGCGTCGCGCGCGGTCGCGAGATCCTCTGCCACCACGACCGCGACGATCTCGCCATCGTTGACGATATTCGGGCCGGCGAGCGGCATCACGCTGTCAGCGACGTAGCCGCCCTTCATGAAGTGCCGCAGGTCCTGCCGCGACGGAGCATTCTCGTGCGTGTAGACCTTGAGGACGCCCGGCAGGCCTGCTGCTTCCGACGTGTCGATCGACGTGATCGATCCTTTCGCGATGCCGCTCGTCACGAAAAGTGCCGTCGCCGGATTGGGGAGCGGCATGTCGTCGGCGTAGAGCGGCGCGCCGGTGACCTTGGCGCGCGCCTCGTAGCGGGGCAGCGCCTTGCCCATGTTGGTGCCGGGTTCGGGGACGGGCGGTGTCGGATCGGCCATGCTCAGATTTCCATTGCCTTGGCTTCGGTAAGCGCGCGGACCAGCGTCGCCTTGCCGAGCGGAACCTTGAATGCGTTGTGTTCGTGCGTGACGGCATCGGCGAATTCCGCCTCCGCCGCAGCTTCCATCGCCGCCTCGCCCAACGGGCGGCCGCGAAGCTGCGCCTCGGCCTTGCTCGCGCGCCAGGGTACCGTTGCAAGACCGCCGAGCGCGATGCGCACGTCGGTGGCGATATCGCCTTCCATTTCGAGCGCGACTGCCGCGCTGGCGTTGGCAAAGGCGTACGACTCGCGGTCGCGGACCTTCACATAGGTAGATCGCGGCCAGGGGCCGTCGGGGATGGTGAAGCCCGTAATCAGCTCGCCCGGCTTGAGAGTCGTTTCGATATGCGGAGCATCCGACGGCAAACGGTGCAGCCCCGAGAACGGCAGCACGCGCGGCCCGTCGGGCCCCAGCACCGAAACCGACGCATCCAGCGCGACGAGGGCCTGCGCCCAGTCGCCGGCATAGGTCGCGATGCAGGACCCGCTCGTTCCGAGAACGGCATGGAGCCGGTTGAACCCGTCGAGCGCCGCGCATCCCGACCCCGGAACGCGCTTGTTGCACTGATCGTAGGTCGTATCGCGGAAATAGGGGCAGCGCGTGCGCTGAAGGACGTTGCCGCCAAGCCGCGCCATGTTGCGAATCTGCGGAGACGCGGCTTTCCACAAGGCATCGCGCAGCACCGGGTAATCGCGCTCGATCATGCCGTTGTCGGCCAGTTCGGCCATCGACACCAGGGCGCCGATGTGAAGGCCCTGATCGGTTTTCTTCACCGCGTTCAGGCTGTCGCCCCCGATCCCGTCGATGGCGACGACGCGCTCGGGACGCATGACGCCCAGCTTCATGAGGTCGAGCAGCGTCGTGCCGCCGCCGATGTACTGGACGGGGGAACCGACGTGCGACTGCGCTGCGGCTTCCGAAAGCGCCACTGCCTGGGCCGCGTCCTGCGGAGTCTCGTAATCGAAAGGTCGCATCTCAGCCCTCTGCGTCTCGCGCCTGCTCCACGGCGGCGACGATGTTGGGATAGGCGGCGCAGCGGCAGATGTTGCCGCTCATGTATTCGCGAATTTCGGCGGGCGTTCGCGCATGGCCTTCAGCGATGCAGGCGACGCCGGACATGATCTGGCCGGGGGTACAGTACCCGCATTGGAACGCGTCGTTGTCGATGAACGCCTGCTGCAGGGGGTGAAGCTCATCGCCGTTCGCAAGGCCTTCGATCGTCGTGACTTCCTTGCCCTCCAGCCCGGCCACGAGCGTGAAGCAGGAGAGCATGCGCTGACCGTCGACATGCACGGTGCAGGCTCCGCACTGGCCGTGATCGCAGCCCTTCTTGCTGCCCGGCAGGCCGAGCGGGCCGCGCAGGGCATCGAGGAGCGTGAGCCGCGTATCGGCCTCCATCTCACGCCGGTCCCCGTTGACGGTGAAGGACACGGTCCGTTTCTTCGCCCGGTCTGCCGAAGCGGAAGACTGGGCCTTCGCTTTGCCGGCTCCCACCGATCCTGCGGCGGAGATGGCAGCGGCGCTGCCGCCGATGAAGCTGCGCCGGCTTACCGGCATTGCGGGTCTGGAACTCATGAAATACCCCTGCGCGCACTTGGCTGCCATATGATGACAGCGCTCTTCATCGGTCAACGAGGCTCGGGCGGTCAGGTTCCAGCCTGTTTCTCCGCATTCTCGGCCTGGTCAGCCGGAGCATCGGTCGCCTGTTGCGACGCCCTGGTCGCGATCTCTTGGTCTATCTCCTTGGCGGTAGAGCGAATTTTCTCCTCCGCCGCCTCGTACCGCTGGTCGAAGGTCGGCTCGCTCTTGCAGGCCGCGACCAGGGAAAAAAGGATGATGGCCGCAAGGCGCATCAGTAGCTCTTCTTGATACGGACGTTGAGGTTGCTGACACCCGAACCGCCCGCCTGCGCGAGAAGCGAGAGCCAGCGCGTCAGGCTGATTTCCAGCTGGGTCGCGGTGAAGCCGCGCGCATCGGTGATGAGTTCGATGTAGACATCGTCGGTCAGGTACTGCCCTGCCGCCAGTGCGGTCCCGCGCCCGGTACTCTCGTCCTCGCCAAGGATGCGCAGGCGGTCGATCCCGGTGGCGGAACGCAGCTTGCCGAGCGGATTGAGCCCGCCCCCGCCCGATCCGCGCAGCGAGTTGAGCGACGCTGCAAGCTGGACCGCCTGGATCGCCGACAGGTTCTCGATCGAGCTTCCGAACAGGATGCGCGAGACGATCTCGTCCTGCGGCAGGCCCGGCGTGCTGCTGAAGGCGATCTGCGGGTCCATCGCGCGACCCGACACGTTCACGTTGACGGTGACGTCCTCGATGTCCTCGGTCGCGACCATGCGCACGACCGGGTTGATTTCCGCACCCCCGGTGAAGGCGACGCGACCCTCGGTCAGTTCGAAGGATCGCCCGGCGAAACCCAGCGTGCCTCGGATCAGCTCGACTTCTCCCGAGAGACGGGGATCGGCGCTGGAACCGCCAACGTTGAGGTCGGCGCTCCATTCGGATTCGAGCCCCATGCCCGAAACGTAAAGCCTTTCGGGCGCGCGCAGGTCGATGTCGAGGCGGATGAGATCGAAGATGCCACCGGAGGGTTCGGCAGGCTCGTCGCCGGTGATCCGTTGCCGTCCGCGCGGCGGCTTGAAGCGCACGCCCGTCAGTTCGGGCACTTCTGCCGCACCCGAGGTCACGATCTCGTAGCGCGTTTCCGGCAACCTGATCTGACCGGCGAGCAGCGCCGTCTCACCGGCGCTTTTCGACAGGCGCAATTGCCCGGTCGCGCGCGCCGAAATGGCGTCGCTGCGCGCGAGCCGCGCATTTTCGAGCGTCATCGAGACATCCATCGGGTAGCCCGCGTCGGAGGCAAGGCTGACGTAACCGCTGGCGCTCACCGTCCCGTCGCCCGCCGTCGCCTCCAGGGTCTCGATCTGCAGGCGATTGCCATCGAACCGGCCGGCAAGCTGCATGTTCGACAGCCGCGTCCCGTAGGTCAGGTTCTCGTAGACGAGGTTGTTGCCCCGGACGATGCCGTTCAGGCACGGATCGGCCACCTGGCAGGAGAAGTCTGCCGCAACGCCGATCGGGCCGGACAGGCGCTGGTCGGGCTGGCCCGCGAACGAGAACAACGTCGCGGCCGGCCCGTTGTAGCGGATACCGCCGCCAAGCGGAGCTTCGAGCAGGCGCTCGGTCCACGGTCCCGCACCGGGCGGCAAGGGCCGCAACGATGCGACCATGCGTCCGATGACGGTGCCGCGGCTGCGCATCACCGCCCGCGCCTCGCCACCGTCCGCCAGCAGCTTGCCGACGAAGTTGACGTCTACCGGGCTGCTGACCGATGCAGCGGTGGTGCGCGTGAAATCGTCGATCTTCAGCCGGGCATCGGCGCGAGGGAACGCGGTCGCCGTGGGTTGAGCGAAATCGAGGCTGCCGCTGGCCCTGCCGCCGAGCCCGAGGCCCGGCACGAAGCTGTTTACCAGCGACATGTCGAGGTTCTCGAGCCGGCTCTGCAGCTTCATTCCGTCGCCGTAGGTACCCGCGAGCCGAACGTTGCCGTCGCCGAAAGCGATGCGGGTGGGGAGCAGTTCGTAGCTGCCGTTGCCGGGCACGATGCGTGCGGGGCTGGTCGTGCGGAATTCGATCCCGCGTACCTTGCCCCGGATCGCGGCCTTCCAAAGTTCGGGTTCGAGCACGGCATTGGCCGATACCCGGAACGGCGCGCCGCTCGTCCCTTCTAGCAGGGCCTTCGCATGGCCGCGGCCGTCGCGGTAGTCGACGATCACGCGGCCCGCGTTGATGTCGAACGCCCCGTACCGCGTGTTCGCGAGTTGCACGTCGCCCACGACGTAGGGCTGTTCGTAAAGCACGACGCGCGCGTCGATGATCGCCGAGCCGATGGAAAGCCGCGCCGGTCCCTGAAAGACGGTGTCGTTCGCGCGCAGGTTGACGATGGCTTCCTGGTACCGGCCTTCGGCCCCGAGCCTTACCACGCCGCCGAGGCCGTTGCCGTTCGCCGTCAGTTCGCCCGCGAAGGGTCCTGCCGCCGTCTGGCGCAGCGATCCCGCGAAATCGATGCCCGCAAGGTTCGCGCTGTTGATCTGGAGCGAGAGCCTGTCGCCGGTGCCAAGCGTTACGTCGGCCTGCAGCGGGCCGTAGTCGGTGTCGCCGGTCAGGTCGAGCCGGTAGCCACCCCTTGCCCCCGTGATCTCTGCGTCGAGATTGGCAAGACCGATGCCGAGGTCCGGGCGATCCGCGGTGATACGCGCCTGCGGGTCGCTGATCGTCCCGGCGACGCGAACCCCGATATTGCCGTACCGGTCCGAAATCGCATCGGCATTCAGCGCGATGCGTCCGTCGGGATTGTAATAGCCCGATCCGCCGACCACGCGCAGGTCGGGCGCCTCGAGCCGCAGGTTGGCGAAGCGTACGGTGCCGTCGCCGCCATAGCGGACATCGGTCGACGCAACGAAATTGCCGCCGAGATAACTCTGCAGGCTGTCGTTGAGCAGCCGCGTCGAGCGGGCGCGCACCCGCCCCTCCATCGCGAAACCCCCACCCTGCTCGGTGCGCAGGTCGATATCGGTCTCGATGTTGAAAATCCCGACGCTCTCTACCCGGTAATTGTCGATCCGCCCGTCAATCGCGCCGGTATAAAGGCCGGTCGAGGTGTCCGCGAGCAGGATCGCGGTCGCGTCGATGCGGTCGGATCGCACGCGCATGTTGTCCGAAAGTACCCGCGTGCCGTCGATCGCGACATCGCCGTCCAGGCGGACGTTCGTAAGGGTGCCGCCCGCGACCGAATCGAGGCCGGTAATCCGCGCTGCCCGGGCGCTGACCGGGATCAGTATCCGGTCGGCGTTCACCTGCGCCGCGCCCGTCGCGTTGAAATCGACAAGGCCCATGTCGTTCATAACGATGCGGTTGGCATCGATCGCGTATTGCACCGTCGGCGTCGCGAATTCGCCGTCCAGAGCGAGTTGGGCGCGCAGGCCGCTCCCTGCCAGATTTTCGGCCAGCGCGGAGGGACGCAGCAACACGAAGCCGAGGCGCATGTCCTCGAAGCTGTTGTCGGACAGGTCGACGAGACCGTTCACGTTCAGGCGGAAGGCATCGCTGTTGACGTTGCCGGCAAGGTCGGCGCGGCGCTCGTCCAGCGCGGCGGTAAGGTCGAGATTGGTGACCGGGCCGAGCAGGTTCGCGACCGGGCCCGACTGGAACAGGCGCGCAATCCGGGTCGGGCCTTCGACGGCAAACGTGCCGTCGCGCGCGCGGAGCGCAAGGCGGGCGAACTCCGCGCCGCCAAGGTTTGCGGCGAGCCTGCCGTCCCATGCCTGCCAGTCGCCGCTTCCCTTCAGGCGAACAGTCGCCGACTGGCCGAGACCGGCTAGCGAAGCGACGACGCCGTCGGCCGGTGCATCGAGGACGAGATCGACGGCAAGGCGGTTTGCCTCGGGCACGGCATCGAGCGTCAGGTCGATCCGGTCGCCGCCCGCCATGCCCGGCCCGGCTATCGTGCGCCCGTCGAAATCGACCTGCGCGCGGCCATCGGCGATGTGCACCTCTCCTCCGAGCGATGCCACGCGGCGCTCGCCCGTCACGGGTTCCTCGAGGATGAAGCGGTCGACCTGCAACCGGCCGATGTCGATATCGAGATCGGGCAGCAGCGGCTCGTCGCTCGGCGGGGTCTCGTTGAATTCCGGGAGCCTGCGCATGACGATGCGCTCGGCGGTGAGCGAGCGAACGTCGACATGGTTGTTGATGAACCTGAACGGACGCCAGTCGACATGGACCTCGGGCGAGAAGACGAACTCGCCCTTCGGATCGCGGATCGAGAGGTCGTGAACGACCATCTCTCCGTAAAGCGATCCCTCGATCCGCCCGATGCCGATCTGCATCCCGTTCTCGAATTCGAGGCCCTGGATCTGGTCGGCGACGAAACGGCGACCGGGTCCGGTGTCGATCAGGAACACGACGAGTGCCACCAGTGCGACGATGCCGAGCAGCGTCAGCCCGACCCACTTGGCGATACGCCGCGGCCAGCTGTGACGACGCCGCACCGGTTCCTCGTGTACGTCGCTTTCGGGTGCGCCGGCCACCGGTTCGGGTTCGAGCTCGTCCGCCATCAGAACGCCTGGCCGATCGAGACATAGACATTGATGCGGCTTTCACCCGGTCGCCGGTCGAGCGGGGTTGCCACGTCGAGGCGGAATGGGCCGAAATTCGTGTAGAAGCGCCCGCCAAGCCCGACGCCGAAGCGCAGGTCGTCGAACTGCGGCATCGTCGATGCGTAGGCCTGCCCGACATCGACGAAGCCGACGATGCCGAAATTGCCGAACCGATAGCGAACCTCGGCCGCAGCCTCGTTCAGGCTGCGCCCGCCGATGGGATCGCCATCGGGATCGAGCGGTCCGAGCTTCTGGTACGCGAAGCCGCGAACCGATCCGCCGCCGCCCGCGTACATGCGGCGCGACGGCGCGATGTCGAACCTGTCGACGCCCTGGATCGTGCCGAGCCTGATGCGCCCGGCAAGCACGATGCTTTCGCTTGCCGGGAAATAGCCCGATGCATCGATCCTCGCGCGGACATAGGGATTGAAGCCGTCCTCCAGCGAGCCTTCCGGCTGGACGAGCGCCGTGACGCGGAAGCCCTCGGTCGGGTTCAGCAGGTCGTCGGTGAGGTCGAGGCCCACCTGTCCGCTGAGGCCGGCGATGTAGAATGTTCGCCGGTCGCGCCTTCCCAGCGCGAAGTCGTAGTCCTTCTCGGCCGTCGCGAGCAGCTCGACACCCAGCGAGTAGGTGAGCGTCTTTTGCCAGATAGGCGTGGAATCGTAGCGGATCAGCCCTGCCAGCCTGCCCGTGTAGGCATCGTACGCGTCGTAGTCGCTGCGCAGCGCCTCGGCAGTCAGTTCGAAGGTCCGGTCGCGCCTGCCCGCGTTGGACCGGCGAAAAGTGACGCCCGCACCCTGCTCGGACGTACCCGCCACGCCATGGACGATCAGTGCGCCCTCGGGCGGGAACATGTTGCGATGGGTCCAGCTCGCCTCGAGGCGCAAGCCCTCGCCCGTTCCGTAACCGGCTGCGCCAGCGATGGTTCGCGGCGGACCGGCATTCTGTTCGGCGTTGACCGTCACGTACTCCGTGCCGTCTCCCACCGCTTCGCCGGTCCGTTCGGGAGCGACGGTGACGGTCGAGAACAGGCCGGTCGCGACCATCGCCTTGCGCAGGTCGTCGACCTTGCTGGCATCGTAGAGTTCGCCCGGCTTGAAGCGCGCCAGGACGCCGACATGCTCGGCATCGAAGGCAAGATCGCCTTCGGTGGTAATCCCGCCGAAACGGGCGCGCGGTCCGGTTTCCACGGGCAGCGTGTAGACACCCTCGCCCGTATACTGGTCGAGCAGGATGTCGCGCTGGCCGACTTCGGCGAAGGGATATCCGTTTTCGGGAAGCGCGACGGCGACCTGCGCCTCGGCACCCTGCACGCGCTGCGCGACGATAGGCTCGCCCACCTCGAGCGCGAGGTTGTCGCGAATGAGGTCGGAAGGTTCGGTCGGCTGCGCTTCGATGTTGATCTCGGAGAACGCGAACCGCTGGCCCGGGTTCACGTCGAGCACGGCGACGATCCGCTGGTCGCCGCCGTCATCGGTGGGGCGGTCGATCCGCGTCTGCACATCGGCTTCGTACCAGCCTTCGGAGGCCAGTATGCGCTTCAGCAACTCGCTGTCTTCGGTCAGCCGCGCGGCGATCATGGCCACGTTGGCCGCTTCCCCGTCGCCGTCGCGCAGGGCCGACAGGTCATTGAACATCGACCGCATCGCCGCGTCGGTTTCCTCGTCGGCATCCTCGAGGCCGTTGACGGCCACGCGGTAGTCGATCTCGACGGTCTCGCGGTCCTCGGCATCCTCGGCGAACTCGACGGGCTCGACCTCGAATTCGCCGAGCGGGGGCAGAGGTTCGGTCAGCGCCGTATCGGATATGGGCGCATCGCCGATTTCCTCTACTGGGTCGCCATCGGCCAGCGCGGGATCGCCAAGCGGCGCCTCGGACCCCTCCGCGGGTTCGGCGTCGGATTGCTCGGCGGCAAGACGGCGTTCGAAAGCCTCGATGGATTCGAGCGGCCGGTCGAGCTCGGGATCGTCCCCGGCGTCGAGATCGGGGACCGTCTCGTTGAACTCCTCGTCGGGAATGATCGGCTCGACTTCGGGAAGCGCGACTTCGGGCGGCGGCGGGGGCACCGGGACGGACCCTGCGCGCAAAGCGTCGGACTCCGGCGCATCGCCCTCGCCTTCCTGGGCGAGTGCGGGTTGGGTTGCGAGAGCGACTATAATTGTAGTCAGCACGGTCCGCGAAACGCGGCGCCGGGAACCGGATATGCCGTTAATCATTAGCTTGGGCATAGACCCCCGGGACACCCGTTTCTACCATCGAGGCATTCCTTGCTAAGCGCCCCATCCGGACCAGAAGCGGACATGACGACCAAAAGTTCCCGCGCGATTCCGGAACATTACGACCAGGACGACGCCGAAGACGCGGTATCTTCGCGCACCACCGCCCCCGGCGCAACCGCCGAGTCGCCGTGGCATCTGCCCTGGCGAGCCTGGATACAGGTGCTCAAGCGTGTCTGGATCATGATCGGCTTCCACCAGATCAGCCTGCTTTCGGCGGGTGTCGCCTTCTTCGTCTTTCTCGCGATCACCCCGCTCATCGCCGCGACGACGCTCATCTACGGGCTGATCGGCGATCCGGCGACCGTGGCCGACCAGATGGCGAGGATCGTCGAGGTCGTGCCCTCCGACGCCGCACAGCTTATCGAGGAGCAGCTGATCGGCGCAGTCACGACCAGCAAGGGCGTCGTCGGACTTGCGCTCATCATCGCGCTGTTCTTCGCGCTGTTCGGCGGTATGCGCGCGGCCAACGGCATGATCGCGGCGCTGAACATCATCAACGAGGAGCGGGAGACGCGCGGCATCGTCTCCCTCACCCTGCGCGCAGCCTCGCTGACGCTCGCGGCGATCTTCATCGCCATCGTCGGACTGGCGAGCGGCGGCGTCTTCGCGTGGCTGCAGACCCAGACCAGCTTCCTGCTGGGCGGTGGTACCGCGTTCCTGTTCAAGGCGCTGACCTGGATTGCGGCCATCGCGCTCGGCAGCGCCGGCTTCGCGCTCATCATGCGCTACGGACCGGACAGGCGACCGGCCAAGTGGCGCTGGCTCACGCCGGGATCGGTGCTGTCGACGCTGCTGTGGATTCTGATCAGCTTCGGCTTCTCGCTCTACGTCGCCTACATCAGCGACTACAACGCGACCTACGGCTCGTTGTCGGCCATCGTCGTATTCCTGATGTGGCTGTTCCTTTCGGCCTACGGCGTGCTGCTCGGCGCGCTTCTCAATGCCGAGATCGAGCGACAGATCTACTGCGACACCACGATCGGCCCCGACCGCCCCGCAGGACGTCGCGGCGCCGTACTGGCCGACATGATCGATGCGTCGATGCCCAAGGAAGAGGCGTTGGAAAAGCGGCGCCACCGGCAGGCCGAACGCGCGCGTCACAAGGCCGACGAGGGCGAGAAGCTCTGACGCGAATTAACCGGTCGTAAGCCATGTTCGCCCTATCGTCGGCCGGTCATGGCAGACTTGCCGCCAGCAGACCGGCCCGCGATGCCGGCACGACGCCTCGAAGGCCTCGACGCCCTGCGCGGGATCGCGGCGCTGTGCGTGTTCCAGTTCCACGCCTCGTTCATCCTTGGCGGCGCTACTCCCGAAGCGAGCGGCGCGGGTTACCTGGCAGTCGATTTCTTCTTCATGCTCAGCGGCTACGTCATGGCGCGCACGTACGAGCAGCGGCTGGCGAAGGGCTTCGGCGCGATGCGCTTCCTCGGGGCGCGATACCGGCGCCTGTGGCCGATCATGGCCATCGGAGGCGTCATCACCGCGCCGATGCTGGCGATGGACCTTGGCGACCCGGCGACCTTCGCGGCGATTTTCGTTGCCAACCTGCTCTTCATCCCGGTCTTCTTCACCGGCACGATCACCTTTCCGCTCAACAGCGTCGCGTGGTCCATTCTTGCCGAGCTTTTCGCGAACGCGGTCCACGCGGTCGTGCTCTGGCGCTGGCGCACGCGCGCCGTCTTCGCGCTGGCGGCGTTCTGCCTCCCGGCCCTTGCGGCCACAGCCTGGTATCACGGCACGCTCGACCTCGGCGCGGGTGTCGACAACGTCTGGGCGGGGTTACTGCGCGCGCTTTTCGCCTATGCCATCGGGATCGTGCTTTACCGAAAGTGGCGGGACGAACCGCCTTTCCGCCTTTCGCCGCTGCTGGCGTTCGCCGCGATGCCGGCACTGTTCGCTTGGTCGCTGTGGGTCGGCGAGAGCTCGTGGCTTTTCGATGTCGCCTTCGTCGCGCTTGTCTGCCCGCTGCTCGTCGGCGCCGGACTGGCGTGGCAGCACAGCCACTGGCTCGCACGCTGGCTGGGGCTCCTGTCCTTCCCGCTCTACGCCGTTCACCTGCCGATGCTGCAGTGGGGTCGCGGGCTGCACGTCGAACCCGTGCTGACCATGGCGGCGACGATCGCCCTTGCGTTGTACATCGCTTGGCGCAATGAGGCCCCCAAGCGTGGCAAGTCGCCGCGCAACCAGCCTGCCGCAGCGGCAGAGCCCGTACCGACGCCGCGCGGCCTCGCCTGAGGACCTTCCGCGCGGCCAGCCGGAGAGGCCGTCCGCCAACCGGGAAGGAAGCACATGGCGAAATTCCTCATTGTCGAGGCGCGTTTCTACGACCACCTCAACGACATGCTGAACGAAGGCGCGCGCACCGCTCTGCAGGCTGCCGGGCACGAGGCGGAAATCCTCACCGTCCCTGGCGCGCTGGAGATACCGGGCGCGATCGCACTCGCCGAACCGACCGGCCTCTACGACGGGTTCGTCGCCATCGGCGTCGTGATCCGGGGGGAAACCTATCACTTCGAAATCGTCGCAGGCGAAAGCGCGCGCGGCATCATGGCGCTGACCATGGACGGCATTGCCATCGGCAACGGCATCCTGACGGTCGAGAACGAGGAACAGGCCCTCGTCCGCGCCGATCCCGCGCAGAAGGACAAGGGCGGCGAAGCGGCGAAAGCGGCCATCGCGCTGCTGAACCTGAGGAGCAGGTTCGATGGTTGAGCGGCACCCTTCCATCGCCGGCCTGCGCTGGGTCTTCGGCGGCAACGTCTTCGGCTGGACACTCGACCGCGACGCAAGCTTTCGCATCCTCGATGCCTTTTACGAGGCAGGCGGGCGCATGATCGATACTGCCGAGGGGTACTCCTCTTGGGTGGAGGGCAATTCGGGCGGCGAGTCCGAGGCGATCATCGGCGAATGGCTCGAAAGCCGCGGCGTGCGGGCGGACATGCGCATCGGCACGAAGACCAACCAGAACGGCGAAGCGGGCGGTCTTGCCGCCGATCGCGTGAAGAAAGCGCTCGAAGGTTCGTTCGAGCGCCTGCGGACCGACTACGTCGATCTCTACTACGCTCACCAGAACGACCCCGAAACGCCGGCAGATGAGGTCGTCGCGACATTCGACGAGCTGGTGAAGGCCGGAAAGGCCCGCGAACTCGGATGTTCGAACTTCGAGACGGCCCGGCTCACTGAATTCCTCGACGCCGCAAAGTCCGCCGGGCGACATGGCTTCACGGTGATCCAGCCGTTGTACAATCTCGTGACGCGCGAGGCTTTCGAAGGCGCGATGCAGGACCTCTGTGTCGGGCGCGACATTGCGGCGCTGCCCTATTTCGGTCTCGCCTCGGGTTTCCTCACGGGCAAATACAGGAGCGCCGGCGACTGGGCCGGAAACCCGCGCGCCTTCGTGCTCGACGGGATCGCCAGCGACCGGTCGTGGGCCAAGCTCGAAAGGCTGCGCACGGTTGCAAGCCAGCTCGATGCAACACCGGCGCAGGTCGCATTCGCCTGGCTCAATTCGCGCGCAGGCGTCGCGGCGCCGATCGCCAGCGCGACCAGCGTCGAGCAGGTATCCCAGCTTGCCGAGGCGACCCGGCTCGAACTGTCGGCGAAGCAGCGCGCATTGCTCGACGGTTGAGCCGGATGATGCCGGGCTCTCAGACGCTCAGGCGTCCGAAAGCCCCCTCGCCCGCGTAAGTCGCCGCATCGCCCAGTTCTTCCTCGATGCGGATGAGCTGGTTGTACTTTGCCAGCCTGTCCGAACGCGCAAGGCTTCCCGTCTTGATCTGTCCGCAGTTCGTCGCGACCGCGAGGTCGGCGATCGTCGCATCCTCGGTTTCGCCAGAACGGTGCGACATCACTGCCGTGTACCCGGCGCGCTGCGCGATGGACACGGCCTCGAGCGTTTCGGTCAGCGAGCCGATCTGGTTGACCTTCACCAGCAACGAATTGGCGAGCCCGTCGGCGATGCCCTGCGAAAGCCGTTTGGGGTTCGTCACGAACAGGTCGTCGCCGACCAGCTGGACCTTGCCGCCGACCTTGCGGGTCAGCGCCGCCCAGCCTTCGAAATCGTCCTCCGACATCCCGTCCTCGATCGAGCGGATCGGGTAGGCGTCGCAGAGTTCCGCCAGGTAGTCGGCCATTTCCTCGCCGCTCAACGACAGCCCCTCCCCCGCAATGTCGTAGCGACCGTCCGAGAAGAACTCGGTACTGGCGCAATCGAGTGCAAGCGCGATTTCCGAGCCGGGCTTGAAGCCAGCCTTCTCGACCGACTCCATGATGAAATCAAGCGCATCGCGTGTGCCTGCAAGGTTCGGCGCGAAGCCGCCTTCGTCACCCACGGCGGTCGACAGGCCCTTCTGCGCAAGGCCCTTCTTGAGCGTGTGGAAGATCTCGGCACCCCAGCGCACCGCCTCGGCCAGCGTCGGGGCGCCGACGGGCATGACCATGAATTCCTGAAAATCGATGGGGTTGTCGGCATGCTCTCCGCCGTTGATGATGTTCATCATCGGAACCGGCATCACGTGGGCCGAGACCCCGCCGACATAGGCATAGAGCGGCAGCCCCCGGGCGTTCGCCGCTGCCTTGGCGACCGCGAGGCTGACACCGAGGATGGCGTTGGCGCCCAGGCGGCCCTTGTTCTCGGTCCCGTCGAGGTCGATCAGCGCAAGGTCGATATCGCGCTGGTCCTCGGCATCGGCGCCGATCAGGCTCTCGGAAATCTCGCCGTTCACCGCATCCACGGCCCGGGTCACGCCCTTGCCCAGGTACCGGTCCTCGTCGCCGTCGCGAAGCTCGACCGCCTCGTGCGCGCCGGTCGATGCGCCGGAGGGAACCGCGGCGCGTCCAAAGCTGCCGTCCTCAAGCAGGACGTCCACCTCGACCGTCGGATTTCCCCGGCTGTCGAGAATTTCGCGGCCGTGGATGTCGATTATCGCGGTCATCGGTGATTCCTCCTGGCAAGTGTCTGCAATTGCTGCGTTGCGGCGCTCTTAGCAGGGGAACTTTCGCTGACAAGTTGCGTTGCAGCAGTATGCGAGTCTTGTGTTACCATGGTAACATATCGATATCGAATGCAGGCTTCCATCAACACGAATACCGACAGGAGCGAGTACATGGCCGATCCGACCACCACTCCAGAGACCACTTCCACCGCCGGAGCCGGCGGTGAAGCAGCCAAGAGCCACTTTGCAAAGGCGATGGAAGAGGCAAAGGCCGGTGCCCGCGCCCTGCGCGACGAAGCCCAGGTCCGCGCCGACACCTATCGCGCCAAGTACGACGAGAAGCGCGGCGAGTATCGCGCCAAGTACGAGGAAACGAAGGGCGAGGCCAAGGTTCGCGGCGACGAGGCCAAGGAGCGCGCCGCCTACTACGCGAACGAAGGCAAGACCCGCGCCAGCGCCGGGCTTTCGAGCCTTGCCCGGACCATTGAGGACAACGCCGCGATGATCGACGAGAAGGTCGGTCCCAAGTACGGCGACTATGCCCGCAACGCCGCGCGCTCGATGAACGATACCGCAGGCTATCTCAACGAACGCGAGCTCGAACAGCTAGGCGAGGATGCGATGGACTTCGTGCGGCGCAACCCCGGCCTTTCGGTCGGCATTGCGGCGGTCGGAGGGTTCATGCTGGCGCGTATGTTCAAGGGCTCGGATTGATCGCGGCGGCGTATAGAACGGCGTCACGATGAACGACCAGTCGCAGAACTTCACGCCCCCGCTCGACGAGGCCAAGGAGCGCTCGCTCAACGAAGACGTCCGGCAACTCGCACAGGACGCCCGCGTCTTGGCCGAGGCGGAGCTTGCCTACCAGAAGTCGCGCGCGTCCTACGCCGGACAGGAGGCAAAAGGGATCGCGATCCTGGGGGCTTCGGCCCTCGTCCTGCTGTTCTTCGCCACGATGGCGCTCGTCGTGGGCCTCGTGCTCGCGCTTGCACCCATCCTCACGGCGTGGGGTTCGACTGCCGTTGTCACCGGCGCGCTGCTGCTCCTTACCGCGATTTGCGGTCTGTCGGCGGCAGGCAAGTACAAGCGGATGATGGCAATGATATCCGACAAGAAGGCTGAATGATGGGGCAACTGGCGCGACAGCTCGAGCATGACAAGGCGGTCCGCGATTCCGCCCGCTCGCAATTCGACACCCGTCTCGCGCAGGTGAAGACCGATCTCGAGGCACGCGGAATCGGCGGTCGCATCGCCGACAAGGTGGCCAACGATGCCATGGCAATCGCCGACGAGGCATCGGATGTCGCCAGCGAGCATCGCGGCGTCATTGCAGGAACCATCGTCGCGCTGGCGCTTTGGTTCTTGAGACACCCGATTATCGCCTGGATCGACACTCTTCTGGGCGATGAAGACGACTGAGAGGCAACGACATGAGCGAGACCCGGACCAACCCTCCCATCAGGACCGTTCCCGACCCCGAGGCCGAGCGTGACGATAATGTTGTGCCGATGCGCACGCGGGTGAAGGACGATTCCAGGGCCGCCTTCACCGATTTCGTCCGTGACCATCCCGGCATCGCCCTTGCCGGCGGTATTGCCATCGGCATGGTGGTAAGCGCGCTCCTGCCGCGCCGCGCACCGCAGAAGCTCGCGAAATCGACCGCCGCGCTGGCTGAGGCCGTGAGCGCTTCCGCATTGCTGCTCGGCCAGCAGGCACTCGAGCGCGCCGAGGCGGCAGGTCATAGCCTGAAGGAAACCGGCGAAGACCTGGCAGGGCGCGCCGAACACCTCGGCGGTCGCGCTCTCGGCAGGGCCGAGCGCGCCGGATACGCCGCCGCAGGCCGCGCGGAGCGGTTCGGGAAGCGTACCGCCGGCGAGGCCGAACGCTACGGCGAAGCCGCCATCGGCCAGCTGGAGCGCCTCGGACAGGCTGCTATCGGCACCGCCGAGCGTTTCCTTTACCCCGCTGAGAAGAAGGCCGAGACGACTGGCAATCGCATCGCGCGCCGCGCGCGGGAAATGCGCAAGCGCGTCCGTCGTTAAGAGCCTTGCAGTTCGCGACTGCACAACGCTATCAGGCAGAAATTGCCCTCGTTAAAGGGAATAACTCCTGATGCAGAAACTACATCTCGTGATGGGCGGAAGGGTCACCGACCCGCGCGGTTTCGATTTCGTCGATCTCGACGAGGTGGATCTCGTCGGCATCTATCCGGACTACTCGTCCGCCGAGGATGCCTGGCGTTCTCAGGCGCAGCGTACGGTCGACGATGCGGAAATGAAGTACGTCATCGTTCACCTGCACAAGCTGCTCGAACCCAAGTTGCCCGACGCCTGACAAATACACCGTCCGAACGATAAATGCGGAAAGGGCCGTACCGGCATGACCGGTGCGGCCCTTTTTCCGTTACGCGCCGGCCACGGGGGTCAGACGAATTCTATTTTCTCGACGAGATAGAAGCGGTCGCCCGAGGGCACGGTGACCTCGATCTCGTCACCCACCTTGCGGCCGATCAGCGCCTTGCCCAGCGGCGAATTGTAAGTGATGCGCCCCTTTTTGGCATCGGCCTCGTAGGGGCCGACGATCTGGTACTTGACCGGCTTGTCCTCGTCGTCGAGCAGCGTGACGGTGGCTCCGAACACGATCCTGTCGCCCGAGAGCGTCGTCGGATCGATGATCTGGGCGCGGCTCATCTTGTCCTCGAGGTCGGCGATCGTGGCCTCGACCTGCCCCTGTCGCTCCTTGGCGGCATGGTACTCGGCGTTCTCCGACAGGTCGCCGTGCGCACGAGCTTCCTCGATGGCGTCCACGATCTTCGGGCGTTCCTGCCGAAGTGCCTTCAGCTCGGTCGTGAGCATCTCGTAGCCCTCGGCGAGCATGGGGACCTTTTCGACACTTGCCATACAAATTCCTCCTGCTGCCTCCGCCACCGGGACTAGAAGTCCGGCCGTTCCGATGGGGAACGGTCCCGGACGTCCGCAATGTGGGGAGGATCAATTGGTGCTATAATAATCTTGTAACGAGCGTACTTCAAGCTGGCTGCCTCGCATGGCGGCGATGGCCTCGCTCGCGGCCCGGCTTGCCGCCGCGGTCGTGAAGTACGGAATCTTCTCGGTCAGCGCCGTCGCGCGGATCGAATGCGAGTCCTTCAGCGACTGCCAGCCTTCGGTCGTGTTGAAGATCAGCGCGATCTCGCCGTCGATCATCTTGTCGACGATATGAGGGCGTCCCTCCGCCACCTTGTTGACGCGCTCGACCGGCAGGCCGGCATCGGCGAGGTACTTCTGCGTGCCGCCCGTCGCGACGATGCGGAAGCCCTGTTCGACGAGCTCCTTTACGGCAGGCAGGATGTACTCCTTGTCGCTGTTCTTGACCGACACGAAGGCGGTGCCTTCCTCGGGCAGGTGCATGCCCGCACCGAGCTGGGCCTTGGCGAACGCCAGCGGGAAATTCTTGTCGATTCCCATCACTTCGCCGGTGGACTTCATTTCCGGACTGAGCACCGGATCGACACCGGGGAACTTGGAGAACGGGAAGACCGCCTCCTTCACCGCCATGTAGCTGATGTCGCGTACGAGCGGCGGGAAATCGGCCAGTTTCTCGCCCGCCATGATGCGTGAGGCGATCTTGGCGACCGGCTGGCCGATGGCCTTGGCAACGAACGGAACGGTGCGGCTGGCGCGCGGGTTCACTTCGATGAGGTAGACTTCCTCGTCCTTCACCGCGAACTGCACGTTCATCAGCCCGCGAACCTTGAGGCCGCGGGCAAGCGCCCCGGCCTGCCGGATCATCTCGTCGACAACCGCCTCGGACAGGCTGTGCGTCGGCAGGGTGCAGGCACTGTCGCCCGAGTGGATGCCCGCCTCCTCGATGTGCTGCATGACGCCCGCCACGACGACCTCGTCGCCGTCGCAAAGCGCGTCGACATCGCACTCGATAGCGTCGCGCAGGTACTGGTCGATCAGTACCGGGCTGTCGCCCGACACGGTAACGGCGCTGGCGATGTAGTCGTCGAGCTGCGACTGGCTGTCGACGATTTCCATGGCGCGCCCGCCCAGCACGTAGCTGGGTCGGATCAGCACGGGATAGCCGATGCGGTTCGCCACTGCGACCGCCTCGTCGCGGCTGCGTGCGATGCCGTTAGCAGGCTGCTTGAGCTTGAGCTTTTCGACAAGCGCGGCGAACCGCTCGCGGTCCTCGGCCAGGTCGATGGCGTCGGGCGACGTGCCGAGGATCGGGATTCCCGCATATTCGAGCGCGGCCGCAAGTTTCAGCGGCGTCTGTCCGCCGAACTGCACGATCACGCCTGCAAGCTCGCCCTTCTCCTGCTCGACGCGCAGGATCTCCAGTACGTCCTCGCCGGTCAGCGGTTCGAAGTAGAGGCGGTCGGACGTGTCGTAGTCGGTGGAAACCGTCTCCGGGTTGCAGTTGATCATGATCGTCTCGTACCCGGCATCGGCAAGCGCGAAGCAGGCGTGGACGCAGCAATAGTCGAATTCGATGCCCTGCCCGATGCGGTTCGGACCGCCGCCGAGGATGACTACCTTCTTGCGGTCGGAGGGCATCGCCTCGTCCTCGGCTTCGCCGAACAGCGGCGTTTCGTAGGTCGAGTACATGTAGGGCGTGATCGCCTCGAATTCGGCGGCGCAACTGTCGATCCGCTTGAAGACGGGGAAGACGCCGTGCTTCCAGCGCAGCGCGCGCACTTCGGACTCGCTCGTCGCGCCCGCCATCGCGCGCAGCGTATCGTGCAGGAGGCCCGAGCGCAGCGCCTGTGTCTCTCCCAGGCCGCCGGCGACGTGGACAGAGCGCACCGCCAGCTTGGCGAGGCGAGCGTCGGAAAAGCCCATCGCCTTCAGGCGGCGCAGGCCCGCCGCGTCGTTGGGCAGTCCCTCGCTGATGATATTCTGCTCCTCGAGGACGATGTCCTCGATGTGCCGCAGGAACCAGCGGTCGTAGTGCGTGATCGCGTGGATGTCCTCGACCGTGAAGCCTTCGCGGAACGCCTGTGCAGCCTTGAGCAGCCGGTCGGGCGTCGCCCTGGCGAGCGCGGCGGCGATTTCTTCGCGGCTTGCGCCTTCCAGTTCCTCGACCCGGTTGAAGCCGTCCAGCCCGGTTTCGAGGCCGCGCAGCGCCTTCTGCACCGATTCCTTGAAGTTGCGGCCGATCGCCATGACCTCGCCGACCGACTTCATCGCGGTCGAAAGCTCGGCCTTCGCGCCCTTGAACTTCTCGAAGGCGAAACGCGGGATCTTGGTGACGACGTAGTCGATGGTCGGCTCGAAGCTGGCGGGAGTCGCGCCGGTGATCTCGTTGGTGATCTCGTCGAGGGTGTAGCCGACCGCCAGCTTGGCCGCGACGCGCGCGATGGGAAAGCCGGTGGCCTTCGAAGCGAGCGCCGACGAGCGCGAGACGCGCGGGTTCATCTCGATGACGATCAGCCGCCCGGTCTTGGGATCGACTGCGAACTGTACGTTCGAACCGCCTGTTTCGACGCCGATTTCGCGCAGAACCTCGAGCGAGGCGGTGCGCATGATCTGGTATTCCTTGTCGGTCAGCGTCAGCGCCGGGGCGACGGTGATCGAATCGCCGGTATGCACGCCCATCGGATCGACGTTCTCGATCGCGCAGATGATGATGCAGTTGTCGTTCCTGTCGCGAACGACCTCCATCTCGTACTCTTTCCAGCCGAGTAGCGATTCCTCGATGAGGACTTCGGTGCGCGGGCTGGCGTCGAGGCCGTCACGCACAATCTGCTCGAACTCGGAACGGTTGTAGGCAACCCCGCCGCCGGTGCCGCCGAGCGTGAAGCTGGGGCGGATGATCGCGGGCAACCCGGTCGTTTCGAGTACCTTGTAGGCCTCGTCCATCGTGTGCGCGACCCCCGAGCGCGCGGATTCGAGGCCGATGCTGTCCATCGCCTCGCGAAACCGCTGGCGGTTCTCGGCCTTGTCGATGGCGTCCGCGTTGGCACCGATCATGGTAACGCCGAACTTCTCGAGCGTGCCGTTCTCGAACAGGTCGAGCGCGCAGTTGAGCGCGGTCTGGCCGCCCATCGTGGGGAGCAGCGCGTCGGGCCGCTCCTTCTCGATGACCTTGGCGACGACCTCGGGCGTGATCGGCTCGATGTAGGTGGCGTCGGCCATGTCGGGATCGGTCATGATCGTGGCCGGGTTGGAGTTCACCAGGATCACCCGGTAGCCTTCTTCCTTCAGCGCCTTGATCGCCTGCGTGCCCGAATAGTCGAACTCGCACGCCTGGCCGATGATGATGGGCCCCGCACCGATGACGAGGATCGAGGAGATGTCGGTTCTTTTGGGCATACGGCGAAATGTCCCGAAACTAGAATGTGGTCAGTGCGATGCGGGCGGCGCGATCAGCGCAACATCCCCACGAATTTCTCGAACAGGTAGAAGCTGTCCTGCGGGCCGGGGCTGGCTTCGGGGTGGTACTGCACGCCGAACGCCTTCCTGCCGGTGAGCGCGATGCCGCAGTTGGTGCCGTCGAACAGCGAGACGTGGGTCTCCTCGACGCCTTCGGGCAAGGTCTTGCCGTCGACAGCGAAGCCGTGGTTCATGCTCGTGATCTCGACCACGCCGTCGGACTTGCGCTGCACCGGGTGGTTGGCGCCGCGGTGGCCCTGGAACATCTTGGCGGTCTTCGCGCCCGCCGCGATGGCGAGCATCTGGTGGCCGAGGCAGATGCCGAACAGAGGGATGTCGCGATCGAGCAGGCCCTTGATCGTCGGCACCGCGTACTGCCCCGTCGCCGCCGGATCGCCCGGCCCGTTCGACAGGAACACGCCGTCGGGCTTCAGTTCGAGGATCTTTTCGAGCGACGTTTCGGCGGGAACGACGGTAACGCGCGCCCCGGCCTTCACCAGGTTGCGGAAGATGTTGTCCTTCGCGCCGTAGTCGATCGCCACGACGTGCGGCCGCTCGTCGCGCGGGGAGCGCCCGTAGCCTTTTTCCAAGGTCCAGGTTGAACCTTCCCAGCCCTCCTCGATCTGGCGGCTGACGATCTTTGCCAGGTCCATGCCCTCGAGGCCCGGCCAGGCCTTCGCCTTCTGGACCAGCGCGGGCACGTCGAACGCGCCGTCGGGGTGGTGCGCGATGACCGCGTTGGGCGCGCCCGACTTGCGGATGCGGCGGGTAAGCGCGCGGGTGTCGACACCGGCGAGGCCGATCTTGCCGTGATCGCGCAGCCAGTTGCCGAACTCGCCGCGCGAGCGGAAGTTCGATGCCTGCGTCACGTCCTCGCGCACGATGCAGCCGACGGCGCTGTCGACGCGCGATTCGATGTCTTCCTCGTTGATCCCGACGTTGCCGATATGCGGGAAGGTGAAGGTGACGATCTGCCCGGCATAGGACGGGTCGGTAATCACTTCCTGGTATCCGGTCATCGAGGTGTTGAAGCAGACCTCGCCCACGGCATCGCCGATGGCGCCGAATCCGCGGCCCCAGATGACCTGGCCGTCGGCGAGGACGAGGACCCCCGTCGCTCCTTCGGGTTTGGGCGCGTGCGAAGATGCGGGGTCGGCCATGCGGGTCGCTCCGTTCGTTGGGTCCGGACAATGGGTGCTAAGGCCCACCGGCTAAAGGTGGACAGTGCCCCCGTCAAGCTGGCAAAACCGGCACGAAGCGCCTAGGTTCCCATGTTCCGCCGTGCTTTCGGCGACGATCCTTTCTAATGAGAGACTTATGCTACGCGACTCCCTCAAGTCCGCGCAGGTCGCGGCGATGAAATCGGGCGACAAGCCCCGCCTGCAGGCAATCCGGCTCATTCTCGCCAAGGTCAAGGACCGCGACATCGAGCTGCGCACCGCCGAAAAGAAGCCCGAGGACGATGCGCTCATCGTCGAGGTTCTCCAGAAAATGGCGAAGCAGCGCCGCGAATCCATCGACCTGTTCGAGCAGGGCGGGCGCGAGGAGCGCGCGGCAGAGGAACGCGCCGAACTCGCCGTGATCGAGGAATTCCTGCCGCAGCAGATGGGCGAGGAGGAAACGAAAGCCGCGATCGAGCAGGTCAAGGCCGACACCGGGGCCGAGGGCATGAAGGACATGGGCAAGGTCATGGCCGAGCTGAAGGCGCGGCACGGTGCCCAGCTCGACATGAGCAAGGCCAGCGGCCTCGTGAAAGCCTCGCTGGCCTGAGGCGGGCGGGCGGCATGGCGCTTTCCCCCCAATGGCTCGACGAGCTGCGCTCTCGCCTGACGCTTTCGAGCGTGATCGGGCGGAGCACGCGGCTTACGAAGGCCGGGCGGGAATTCAAGGCCTGCTGCCCCTTCCATAACGAGAAGACGCCCAGCTTCACCGTTTCCGACGAAAAGGGATTCTACCACTGCTTCGGCTGCGGCGCGCATGGGGACGTGATCCGCTGGATGACCGACCAGCGCGGCCTTTCGTTCATGGACGCGGTGAAGGAACTGGCCTCGGAGGCGGGGATGGACGTCCCCGCCCCCGACCCGCGCGAGGCCCGCCGTGCCGAACAGCGCGCCTCGCTGCACGACGTCATGGCGGCGGCGCAGGAGTGGTTCGTCGCGAACCTGCGGGGTCCGGATGGCGAGAAGGCACGGCGCTACCTTGAGGGGCGCGGCTTCGATGCGCATACGATCGCGCGGTTCGGTTTCGGCTATGCGCCCGAAGACCGGCAGGCGCTGAAGGCAGCGCTCCTGCAGTTTCCGGACGAGATGCTGGTCGAGGCGGGGCTGCGCATCGCGGTCGACGGGCGCGATCCCTACGACCGCTTCCGAGGGCGCCTGATGCTGCCCATCGAGGATACGCGCGGGCGCGTGATCGCGTTCGGCGGCCGCATTCTCGACGCGCAGAAGACCGACGCGCCCAAGTACCTCAACTCGCCCGATACGCCGCTGTTCGACAAGGGACGCACGCTATACAACCTGCACCGCGCCGCGCCCGCCGCGCGCCAGTCCGGGCGGCTGATCGTCGTCGAGGGGTACATGGACGCCATCGCGCTTTCCGCCGCCGGGATCGACGAGGTCGTGGCCCCGCTCGGCACCGCGCTGACCGAGCAGCAGATCGAACTCCTCTGGCGGCACGTGGAGACCCCCGTGCTCTGCTTCGATGGCGACGCGGCGGGCCAGCGCGCCGCGATGCGCGCCGTCTCGCGGGCGCTGCCGCTCCTGCGGCCCGCGCACAGCCTGCGGCTGGTGACGCTGCCGGCGGGTCTCGACCCCGACGACCTTTTGAAGAAACAGGGCGTTGCGGCGATGGAGCGCCTGCTGGCCGACGCGCGCGGCCTGCTCGACACGCTCTGGCTGCACGAGCGCGATGCGGCACCGCTCTCAACGCCGGAGGACAAGGCCGGCCTGAAGGCGCGATTGCTCGACCATGTCGATGCCATCGCGCATCCCGATATCAAGGCTCTCTACAAGCGCGAACTGCTCGAACGCTTCTCAGCCTATGCCTTTCCGCCGCGCCAGCGGACGTGGCGCGGCAAACCTGCCGATGGCGCCGTTTCCCGGCCTCCGAGCGCCGAGAACGTCGCGAAACTGCGTGCCGCCATCGGCACCGGGGGCCGGGATGCGCTCTCGGCTGCGGTGATCGCCGGTCTCATCCGCTTTCCGGAGGAGATCGCCCGTCACGACGAATCGCTCGCCCGCCTGGCTGCGAGCGATCGGCGATTCGGCATCCTGCTCGATAGCTGCGACGCCGTGGATTCGCTTGAAAGCGAAGGCCTTGCGCCCATATTGTCCGCAAAAGGACTGGAAGTGCCGGCACCTTCCGAGTACGCCGCCCGTCCCTTCGGTTTCCTGCGTCCCGATACGCCGCGCGATCTTGCGGTTTCGGAGCTTGCGCAGGCGATCGATCTCCTGGTCGAGCGGCCCGCGCTGGAAGCGGCCCTTGCCGAGGCGACCGAACGGTTCGAAAGCGAGCTTTCGGAGGAGGCATACGAGGAACAGCAGCGCTTGCTGAAGAGAAAACTGGAATTTGACGCAAGGCTCAGGCAAATGGCCAGTTCGCGCGCGGCGGTTCCCTGAACGATACCCTCGAGGAATACGGCTTAGTACATGAAGCTCGACAAGAACGAAGAAGCACAGGGCGACAAGGCGGACGGCAACGACGCACCGCTGATCGATCTCAACGAAGCCTCGATCAAGAAGCTGATCGCGCGCGCCAAGCGCCGCGGCTACATCACCTATGACGAGCTGAACGAAGCGCTCCCGCAGGGCGAGATGTCCTCCGACCAGATCGAGGACATCCAGTCCGCGATTTCGGAGATGGGCGTCCAGATCGTCGAGAACGACGAGGATGCGCAGGGCGAGGACGACCAGGGCCCCGACGAGATCGACGACAGCAGCGATTCGAGCTCGCCCAAGCCGCCGACCGAGACCAAGAAGAAGGAAACCGTCGAACGCACCGACGACCCGGTGCGCATGTACCTGCGCGAGATGGGCGCGGTCGAACTGCTCAGCCGCGAGGGCGAGATCGCCATCGCCAAGCGCATCGAAGCCGGGCGCGACACGATGATCCTGGGGCTGTGCGAGAGCCCAATCACCTTCCATGCGATCATTCTCTGGTCCGAGGCACTCAACAACGGCGAGATGCAGCTTCGCGAGATTCTCGATCTCGACGCGATGCTGACGAAGGAGCCTGCGCCGGAGAGCCTTTCCGACGACGAGGACGACGACAGCGGCGAAATCAACGAGGCAACTGCAGGCCCGTCCTACAAGGAAGACGACGACGAGGACGACGAGGAAGAGTCCTCGGGCGACGACGACGAGGACGGCGAAGGATCTTCGAACCGCCGCAACGACGACGACGAGGACGACAACACCCTCAGCCTCGCGCAGATGGAAGCGGCGCTGAAGCCCGAGGCGCTCGAGAAATTCGCGACGATCACCGAGCTCTTCCGCAAGTTCGAGAAAATCCAGACCGAACGGCTCGATGCGCTGGGTGTCGGCAACGATTTCCCTGCCGCCCGGGAAAAGAAATACCAGGAACTGCGCGAGGAACTGACCGCGCAGGTCGAATCGGTGCAGTTCCATGCGACGAAGATCGAGTACCTCGTCGACAACCTTTATGCTTTCAATCGCCGGCTGACCGCGCTGGGCGGGCAGATGCTTCGCCTTGCCGAGCGTCACAAGGTGCCGCGCAAGGATTTCCTTCAGCAGTACGTGGGCCGCGAGCTCGACGATGTCTGGCTCCAGGACATGTCGAAGAAGGACAAGAAGTGGGCTGCTTTCGCCGAATCCGAGGGTGACACGGTCGAGCGAATCCGTGCCGAGGTTGCGGACATTGCCGCTGCGACCGGCATGTCGCTCCCCGAATTCCGCCGCATCGTCAACATGGTCCAGAAGGGCGAGCGCGAGGCGCGTATCGCGAAGAAGGAAATGGTCGAGGCCAACCTGCGCCTCGTCATCTCGATCGCCAAGAAGTACACGAACCGCGGGCTGCAATTCCTCGACCTCATCCAGGAAGGCAACATCGGCCTGATGAAGGCGGTCGACAAGTTCGAGTACCGCCGCGGCTACAAGTTCTCGACCTATGCCACCTGGTGGATCCGGCAGGCGATCACCCGCTCGATCGCCGATCAGGCGCGCACGATCCGGATCCCGGTCCACATGATCGAGACGATCAACAAGCTGGTGCGGACGAGCCGCCAGTTCCTCCACGAGCAGGGCCGCGAGCCCACGCCCGAGGAAATGGCCGAGCGCCTGTCGATGCCGCTCGAGAAGGTTCGCAAGGTGATGAAGATCGCCAAGGAGCCGATCTCCCTTGAAACGCCGATCGGCGACGAGGAGGATTCGCATCTCGGCGATTTCATCGAGGACAAGAACGCGATCATCCCGGTCGACGCCGCGATCCAGTCGAACCTCAAGGAAACGGTCACGCGTGTCCTTGCCAGCCTCACCCCGCGCGAGGAGCGCGTGCTGCGCATGAGGTTCGGCATCGGCATGAATACCGATCACACGCTCGAGGAAGTGGGCCAGCAGTTCTCGGTCACGCGCGAGCGTATCCGGCAGATCGAGGCGAAGGCGCTGCGCAAGCTCAAGCACCCGAGCCGCAGCCGCAAGATGCGCTCGTTCCTCGACCAGTAGGCATCCGGGGGCGATTGCCGTCCCCTGCCATGCAAGGTCAGGCGGGTTCGAGCAGCTTCGATACCATTTCGGCGATGCGTTCGCTCGACGCGGGCTTCGATACGATGGGCGCACCGATCCGTTCGACGAGTTCCCCGTGCCGATCGAGGTCGCCCGTGTGCAGGAAGAACGGGATTCCCCGCTCCTTCAGCAGTTCCGCCGCCGGTTCGCACGTCTCGCCCCCGCCAAGGTTGACGTCGAGGATCGCCGCATCGATTCGCTCTCGCCCGATTGCCTCGATGGCTTCCTCGCACGAGCTTGAGGTGACAGCGGCGTAGCCGGCATCCTCAAGCGCGAACGACAGATCCATGAGGATCATCGGTTCGTCCTCGAGGATGAGGACCTTCACGTTCCTGTCGTCCATGTATTGACCTGGATTTCGCTCGGATGGCGAACCGGAAGCCTTAGCCTTGCCTGCAGGCCGGAGCGGTCCCATTCGCGCCTGAGTTCCCCCGAAGTGGGGCCGAGCAGAGTGTCGATGATGTTGAAGCCGGTTCCCTCGTCGGCGGCCGGCGGCTCCTCGATGGCAGGTCCGCCCTTCTCGGCCCATTCGACAACGAGGAACTGCTTCGATGCCTTCTCGTCGTTCTCGGCAAACCAGTCGACCTCGAGCTGGCCGTCGTCGTTGGACAGCGCGCCGTACTTGTGCGCGTTCGTCGCGAGTTCGTGCAGGGCGAGACCGAGCGTCGAGACGACGTTCGGGTCGACCCGAAGGCCGTTACCCCTGAAAGCGATGCGATCCCCGGCGACGTCGTAGGGGGCAAGGACCGCCTTGATCGCCTGTCCGACCTCGATCGTCCCGTGCGACGCTTCGTCGAGCGTCGGCTCGTATGCCCTGGCAAGCGCGTGGATGCGCTCGTTGATACGCCGGGCGATCGGCCTCCCGTCCATCAGGCGCCCGGTCACGCTGACGATACCGCCGATGACCGAGAACATGTTCTTCATCCGGTGCGACAGTTCGCGAGCCATTGCCTTGGCGTGCTTTTCGTCGGCACGGGCGATCATGACGTCCGATACGTCCCACTGACTTCCAAAGAAGTAGATCAGCCTGCCGTCATCGCCGTAGATCGGACCGAGGTGGAGCGCGTTCCAGAAGGTGCTGCCGTCCTTGCGATAATTGAGGAGTTCGACAACGACCACGTTCTCGTTCTCGATGGCGTGGCGTATCTTGGCGACCTGCTCCGGGTCGGTGCCGGGGCCCTGAAGGAAGCGGCAATTGCGGCCGATAACCTCCTCCTCGTCGTAGCCGGTGAGTTGCCGGAAAGCGCGGTTGGCAAACACGATGGGCTGGTCCGGCCCATCGGGATCGACCAGGCATATCGCCATGCGGGTCTGCGCCATCGCCTGCTCGAACAGGACGCCCGAAGCGCTGGAGAAATCCTCGCTTACGTGCGAATTCCTGAATCGTGAGGGGCTGTCGTCGAAGACCTGGTGCGCCTGGCGGCTGTCTCTTGGTTTACGAGTGTCGTCGTTCGCGCTGTCGTTGCTCATCTGGGCCCTGAAGTGAATTGTGAGGGTCGGAACGAGTAACGCGGAAGTCCGGATTTTGCTCCCGGACCCGGGCTTCTGCCGACGCAGGATGCGGAACGCCGGTGCCCGGAGTAACGCCGTGGTGCCAGCGTCGATTTTCCCCGGCCAGAGGTGGCCAAGCGAGGCCTTTGCCCCTATCTCGCGTGCGACAAACGAGTCACCATCCTGTAAAGAACGTCTTCATGCGCATCGCCATCGCTTCTGACCATGCCGCCGTCGACCTGAAAGCCGAACTGCGCGAGCACCTGATCGAGCAGGGACACGAGGTCGCGGACCTCGGCCCGGACACCGCCGACAGGGTCGATTATCCCGATTTCGGCTACAAACTCGCCGCGGTCGTGGCCGATGGCACGGCCGAACGCGGCGTCGCGTTGTGTGGTTCTGGCATCGGTATCTCGATGGCGGTCAACCGCAATCCGGCGTGCCGTTGCGCGCTGGTATCGGAGCCGCTTTCGGCCGCCCTCTCGCGCGAGCACAACGATGCGAACTGCATCGCGATGGGCGCGCGCCTGACCGGCCCCGACATGGCGAAAGCCTGTCTCGACGCCTTTCTCTCCACCGATTTCGGCGGCGGTCGTCATGCCGGCCGGGTCGAAAAGCTCTCCAACCCTTCCTGAAGTAAAGGCTCGCGCCATGACCACCGAAACCCTCGTCCGCGCCCCCGGCTTCTTCACCGACAGCCTTGCGACAAGCGATCCCGACGTCGCCGCCGCCATCGGCAGCGAGCTCAGGCGCGAGAGGAAGCAGATCGAGCTGATCGCGAGCGAGAACATCGTCTCGAAAGCCGTGCTGGAAGCGCAGGGCTCGGTCCTCACGAACAAGTACGCGGAAGGCTACCCCGGCAAGCGCTACTATCAGGGTTGCGGGCCGTCGGACGAGGTCGAGACGCTGGCCATCGACCGCGCAAAGAAGCTTTTCGGCTGCGATTTCGCCAACGTGCAGCCCCATTCGGGCGCGCAGGCCAACGGCGCGGTGCTGCTCGCCACAGTCAAGCCGGGCGACACGATCCTGGGCATGAGCCTCGATGCCGGCGGCCACCTCACCCATGGCGCCAAGGCCGCGCTTTCGGGCAAGTGGTTCAACGCCGTGCAGTACGGCGTGACCCGCGACACGCACCTCATCGACTACGACGAGGTCGAGCGGCTGGCCAAGGAACATCGTCCCAGCCTGATCATCGCGGGCGGCAGCGCCTATCCGCGCATCATCGACTTCGCCCGATTCCGCGTGATCGCCAACGAGGTTGGCGCGATCTTCCATGTCGACATGGCGCACTTCGCGGGGCTGGTCGCGGCCGGCGTGCACCCCTCGCCCTTTCCGCATGCGCATATCGCGACCACAACGACGCACAAGACCCTGCGCGGTCCGCGCGGCGGCATGATCCTGACCAATGACGAGAAGCTTGCAAAGAAGCTGAATTCGGCGGTGTTCCCCGGCCTGCAGGGCGGCCCGCTGATGCATGTCATCGCCGCCAAGGCTGTCGCATTCGGCGAGGCGCTCCGCCCCGAGTTCAAGGACTATTCGGCCAGGGTGGTCGAGAACGCGAAGGTCCTTGCTGCGACCCTGAAGGACCGCGGCGCCGAAGTGGTCGCGGGCGGCACCGATACGCACGTGGCGCTGATCGACCTCACTCCGCTCGGTGTCACCGGCAAGGATGCCGACGAGGCGCTGGAGCGCGCCGGTATCACCTGCAACAAGAACGGCATTCCGTTCGATCCGCTGCCGCCCGTCAAGACAAGCGGCATCCGCGTCGGCACGCCCGCCGGCACGACGCGCGGTTTCGGACCCGCAGAATTCCGCGAGATAGGTCATATGGTCGCAGACGTTCTCGACGGGCTTGCCCGCAAGGGCGAGGAAGGCGACCCTGCGCTGGAAGCCGAAGTCCGCTTGCGGGTCGAGGCACTTTGCGACCGCTTCCCTATCTACGAAGGATAAGGTGATGGAACAGGACAATCGTGATCCCCGTGGCGGCAGCAGCTTCAGCCGCGATGCGCGTGAGGAACTTGCCGGAATGCTCCAGGACGGCTTCGACCACCCTTCGACCAAGCCGGTGCTTGCCTGGGGCGCGATGGGCGCGGTCGCGGCCGCGATCCTGCCGGTCGTGGGCGTTCCGCTCGGCTTTGCGGCGGGTGCGGGATACAAGTTCTACAAGCGCATTCGTCCCGACTGATGGCGGCATAGATGCGCTGCCCGTTCTGCGCGCATGACGACAGCCAGGTAAAGGACTCGCGCCCGACCGACGATTCCACCGCGATCCGCCGGCGGCGCCAGTGCTCCGGCTGCGGTGCGCGCTTCACGACCTTCGAACGCATCCAGCTTCGCGAAGTCACGGTCGTCAAGTCGAACGAAAAGCGCGAGGCGTTCGACCGGTCGAAGCTGGAGCAATCGGTAACGCTTGCCTGCCGCAAGCGCGCCATATCGCGCGAACGCATCGACCAGCTCGTTTCCGGCGTCCAGAGACAAGTCGAAACACTCGGCGAAAGCGAGATCGCCTCCAAGGAGATCGGCGAGATGGTGATGGACGGGCTGCGCCAGCTCGATACCGTCGCCTACATCCGCTTCGCCAGTGTCTACCGCGACTTCACCGAGGCGCGCGACTTCGAGGAATTTGCCAGCACGGTGCGCGATGCCGGAAGTTCCTGAGATGACCGACACTGTCGGCCCCCCGCCCGCCATAGTCCTCGTCCGCCCGCAACTGGGCGAGAACATCGGCAAGGCGGCGCGCGCGATGCTCAATTTCGGGCTCACCGAATTGCGGCTGGTCGCTCCGCGCGACGGATGGCCCAACCCTAGCGCCGGCCCGGCAGCAGCGGGCGCCGACACGGTGCTCGAGAGCGCACGCGTGTTCGATACCCTGGCCGAGGCAGTCGGCGATTGCCCGCATGTCTATGCCACGACCGTGCGCAAGCGCGGTGTGACCAAGCCGGTGGTCTCGCCCGAGCAGGCGGCCGCGGGAATCCACGGCGTCACCGCGCGATCCGCGATTGTCTTCGGCCCTGAGCGTTCGGGCCTGGAAACCGACGAGGTCGCCCTTGCCCGCTCGATCCTCACGGTTCCTATCAATCCCGACTTCGCCTCGCTCAACCTCGCGCAGGCGGTGATCCTGTGCGCCTACGAATGGTCGAAGGCAAAGGGGCTGGTTCAGCCGACCGCCGAGGAGCAGTTGCCGCCTGCTCCACAGGAGGAACTCGAAGGCCTCGTAGGCCATTTCGAAGCGCTGCTCGAGCCGCGAAAGTACTTCTGGCCCGAAAGCCGCGCTGCCGCGTCGCGCCGAACCTTGCGCAACATGCTGACCAAGCCGGGCTGGAACTCGCTGGAAGTGCGGACCATGCGCGGCGTGCTCTCCACGCTCGAACGCGAGCCCGGCAGTCGCGACTAGCCTTCGCGCCGCTCGTCCCAGCGGTCGAATTCGTAGGCGATCGATCCCTCGACGAGCCGTTCCCAGATCTCGCCCACGACCTCGGCCGGTATGGCGTGCGCGTCCGCATGCGCGCGCGCATTGGCGATGACTTCGGCCTTGCGCGCCTCGTCGCGGACCTGGCCGCGTTCGGGCTTGATCCGCGCGGCGGCGCGCATGTATCCGAAGCGGGTGGCGAGCAGGCGCACGATCTCGGCATCTAGGGCGTCGATCCCGGCACGCACTTCGGCCATGGTCTCGCATTCGTCGGGCGGCAGGGTCTTGTCCGGCATGGAAGGCCCCTAGCCGCGCTCCGCGCCCGCGTCGAGTGGGGCCTGCACATGCTTGACTTTCGCGCAAACCATCGTAAGGGCACCCCTTCACTTGGACCCCGCCCAACCGGCGGGCTCGTCCTGTCGGCCCCGCACCCCGGTGAAGCGGTGGCCGCGCTGCGCAGCAAGGCGCAGCGGTGCGCCCCGGGACATTGAGAGCGCTGCCATGCCGGCGGCGACAGCAGATTGGAGACGACTTATGTCGAAGCGCAAGAGCGCCAAGTACAAACTCGACCGGCGCATGGGCGAGAACATCTGGGGCCGCCCGAAGAGTTCGGTCAACCGCCGCAGCTACGGCCCCGGCCAGCACGGCCAGCGCCGCAAGGGCAAGCTTTCTGACTTCGGTATCCAGCTTCGCGCCAAGCAGAAGCTCAAGGGCTACTACGGCGACGTTACCGAGAAGCAGTTCAAGCGCACCTACCAGGAAGCGTCCAAGATGAAGGGCGACACCGGCCAGAACCTGATCGGTCTGCTCGAGCAGCGGCTGGACATGGTCGTCTATCGCGCGAAGTTCGCCCCGACGATCTTCGCCGCGCGCCAGATCGTCTCGCACGGCCACATCCGCGTGAACGGCGTGAAGTGCAACATCGCCAGCCGCCGCGTGAAGATCGGCGACGTCGTGTCGCTGGGCGACAAGGCCAAGGAAATGGCCCTCGTGATCGAGGCGCAGGCCCTGCCCGAGCGCGAGATTCCCGATTACGTCTCGCCCGAGGGCAACGACAAGATCACTTTCGTGCGCGTGCCCACGCTCGACGAGGTGCCCTATCCCGTGAAGATGGAACCGAACCTCGTCGTCGAGTTCTATTCGCGCTGATACTCTCGCACAGGCGAACGACAGGGGCGGTCCTTGGGGGCCGCCCTTTTCGTATGCGCGCGACAATCAGCCCTTGGCGGGCATGCCGAGCTGCTTGCGCGTCCACTTCCAGAGAGCGTCGACCTCTCCGGCGGCCTTGCCTTCGGGTTCGGCCTCCGAAGCGACTTCGCCCGATGCCGACGACTTGTGGAAGGCCGCGCGCTCGCCGAAGCGGACAGGGCAGACCTTGAGGCCGAGCTTCTCGACGAACCGGGTCGTCTCGTCGATCAGCCTGGTTGCCCGCGCGGGTACGGCATTGAGCACCACGAACGCCGGCTTGCGGACGAAATTCACAAGTTCGGCGGTCGCCTCGGTCGCGTGCAGGTCGAAAGCTCGCGGACGCGCCGGGATCAGGACGAGGTCGGCCGCCCGCACCGCTTCCCGGGCCGAGGAATCGCCGAGCGGGGGCGTGTCGATGACGACGAATTCGGCGCCGGCGCGGGTCACCCGCTGGATCGTGCTGACGATCCGGACCGGCGGGCAGGTCACCACCTCGGGAAGGAAATCGCCGCGCCAGTCCCCCCACGCGGCTGCCGTCGCCTGCGGATCGGTATCCACGATGCACGCCTGCCGCCCGCTGTAGGCGGCGCAGGTGGCGAGATGGAGTGCTAGCGTCGTCTTTCCCGAACCGCCCTTCTGGCTGACGATGGCGACGGTGGGCATGTGGCGAGACTCCCTGATTGACGGGTCGCCCATATTCCTATGCTGCAACTGCGAAGTCCAGCCCGGCGGCAGGACTTGTCAACCGTTGAGATATTCGCGCCGGAACTGCGTGGCGAAGCCGGCGAACCGGCCCTCTCCGATCGCTTCGCGCATCGCCTGCATCAGTTGCTGGTAGAAGCCCAGGTTGTGCTCGGTCATCAGCATCGCGCCGAGCATCTCCCCCGCCTTGACGAGGTGATGCAGGTAGGCGCGCGAATAGGTCGCGCAGGTCGGGCACGTACAACGCTCGTCGAGCGGCCCGGTATCCTCGGCAAAGCGCGCGTTGCGAAGGTTGATCGCACCGTTCCAGGTGAACGCCTGCCCGTTGCGCCCCGAACGCGTCGGCAGCACGCAATCGAACATGTCGACCCCGCGCTCGACTGCACCCACAAGGTCGTCGGGCTTGCCGACACCCATGAGGTAGCGCGGACGGTCCGCGGGAAGCTGGTCAGGCGCGAAGTCCAGCGTCGCGAACATCGCTTCCTGCCCCTCGCCGACTGCGAGGCCTCCGATCGCGTAACCGTCGAAGCCGATATCGACGAGTGCATCCGCGCTCTGCCGGCGGAGTTCCTCGTCGAGCGCGCCTTGCTGGATGCCGAACAGCGCCGCTCCTTCCGCGTGCTCTCCGCCCGCATAGAAGCCCTCGCGGCTGCGCCTGGCCCATCGCATCGACATTTCCATCGAACGGGCGATCTCGTCACGCGGCTGGTCGGCGCGCGGGCACTCGTCGAACGCCATGACGATGTCGGAGCCGAGCAGGCGCTGGATTTCCATCGAGCGTTCGGGCGTCAGCAGGTGCCGCGATCCGTCGAGGTGGCTTGCAAAGGTGACGCCTTCCTCGGTGATCTTCCTCAGGTCCGACAGGCTCATCACCTGGTACCCGCCGCTGTCGGTCAGGATCGGGCGGGGCCAGTTCATGAAGCGGTGGAGTCCGCCAAGCTTCGCGACCCGCTCCGCGCCGGGGCGCAGCATCAGGTGATACGTATTGCCAAGGATGATGTCGGCGCCGCTTTCCCGCACCGCCTCGGGCTTCATCGCCTTTACCGTCGCGGCGGTGCCGACCGGCATGAAGGCGGGCGTGCGAATCTCGCCGCGCGGCATCGCGATGGTACCGGTACGGGCCCCTCCGTCGGTCGCCCGGATCGTGAAATCGAAACGCGCCATCCGCTCTCAGAAACCGTAGACCAGCGTGAAGCGTGACAGCGTATCGGTGCTGACGGCTCCGGCCGGCGGGTCGGTGTCGTGCTCGACGGTATAAGAGAGCCGTGCTTTCAGCCCGTCGGACATCCCGGCTTCGAGGCCGGTCGCCGAAATCAGCGTCGTATTGTCGGCTTCGAGGTAGGCGCTGGCGTCCTGCGTCAGCTTGACGGCCTCGGCGATCTGCCAGTCGAAATCGAGCGAGGCGAGGCCCGACCACGAGGCATCGGATGCGCCGCCGACGAACTCGGTCCGTCGCCATGCGGGGCCGGCTTCCACCGCCAGGGTCATGTCCTCGCTGTCCACCAGCTTGTAGCCGACGCCGCCGGACAGCGTGTAGCGGGCGCTGTACCCCTGGAACCGGTCGCGTTCGTACTGGGCGAGCCCGAAGAGGAAGAACCCGTCGTCGACGGTGTAGCGCGGACGGTAGGCCGCCAGGTACTGCTCGCGCGTGGTGCGGCCCCGGTCGCGCTGGTAATCCGCGCGCAACCGCAGTTGATGCTCCCAGTCGATCCCCTTCCGCTCCAGCTTGAGCCCGACCGCGAAGCCGAGATTGCTCGTATTACCGGTCGCGCGGAAAGCCCCGATCTCGCCCTCGCCGGTCCAGAGTTCGAGAATACCGGCGTCGCGAACGCGTTCGGTTTCCTGCGCGGCTTCGCGTTTGGCAAGGCGCGCCTGCCGTTCCTCGAAGCGCTGGTACATGTCGTCGATCTCGGCGCTTTCGCCGGGTAGCGTGTCCTTGGCGACACGCACGACGGCATCGACGCTATCCTTGTCGCCGGTGCGCATCGCATTCTCGAGCATCGCGCGGACGGCCTCGGGCAATGCAGCCTGGGCCGGCGTGGCAAGGACGAAGCTGGCGACGAGCGGTACGGCAATTGCGGGCAGTCTCATGCCGCGCGTGCTAGCGCCTCATTCGCGAAGCCGCCAGCCCGTGCGGAAAATCCACGCGATGATGGCAACGCACAGGACGAGGAACGCCACTGTCATGCCCAGCGACACTCCGATGGAGATTTCCGAAGTGCCGGTGAAGGTCCAGCGCAGTCCGTTCACGAGGTACACGATGGGATTGATCAGCGCGACCGTCCGCCAGGGCTCCTCGAGCATGTCGATCGAGTAGAAGGTGCCCCCAAGGAACGTCAGCGGGGTCAGCACGAGCAGCGGGACGATCTGCAGTTTTTCGAACCCGTCTGCCCAGATGCCGAGGATGAAGCCGAACAGCGAAAACGCCGCCGCGACGAGGAAGATGTAGGCCACCGCCAGGACCGGATGGACGATGGAATAGTCGACGAACAAGGTCGCCGTGGCCAGGATGATCGCGGCCAGCAGCAGCGACTTCGCGACTGCCGCTCCGACGAAGCCGAGAAGTGTCTCGGTGACGCCGACAGGCGCCGACAGCAGTTCGTAGATCGAGCCGGTGAAGCGCGGCAAGTAGATGCCGAAGCTGGCGTTCGACGTGCTCTGGCTCAGCATCGTGAGCATGAGGAGGCCGGGCACGATGAAGGCGCCATAGGCGACTCCGTCGATTTCCTCGATCCGTCCTCCGATCGCCGCGCCGAACACGATGAAATAAAGTGCCGTCGTCAGCACCGGGGATGCGATGGAAGCCCAGAACGTGCGAAACGCGCGCAGGATCTCGTAGTTGAAGATCGCGATGGTACCGCGCCAGTTGATCATGCGGCGTCTTCCCTGCGCTCGTCCTCGACCAGGTCGACGAAGATTTCCTCGAGGCTCGATTCGGCGGTTTCCAGCGCCTCGAAGACAATTCCCGCCTGCACCAGCGCGCGGGTCAGGTCCGCCACCTCGCGCTTGCCCCTGCCCGTTCCGTCTCCGCCGCGATATACGAGCGTCAGGCCCTCGTTCTCGAGATGGACGGGAAAGCCGGAGACCGGCTCGGGCAGTTCGGTGACCGGTTCCTCGAGCGTGAAGCGCGCCTCGGTCCGGCCGAGCCGCGCCATGATCGTGTCCTTGTCGTCGACGAGAAGGATGCGCCCGTTGCTGATGACGCCGACGCGGTCGGCCATTTCCTCGGCCTCCTCGATATAATGCGTCGTCAGGATGATGGTGGTGCCGCGCTGGCGCAGCGCCTCGATCTGGCGCCACATGTCGCGGCGCAGGCCGACGTCGACGCCGGCGGTCGGCTCGTCGAGGAACAGCAGGTCGGGATCGTGCGCCAGCGCCTTGGCAATGAGCACCCGGCGCTTCATGCCGCCCGACAGGTCCTTGATGCGCTCCTTGCGCTTGTCCCAGAGCGAGAGCGACCGCAGCACTTCCTCGATCCGCCCGGCATCCGGCGCGCATCCGAACATGCCGCGCGAATAGGCGACGTTGCGCTCGACGAGGTCGAAGATGTCGAGGCCCATTTCCTGAGGCACCAGGCCGATCCGCCTGCGCGCCGTGCGCCAGCTTTTCGACAGGTCCTCGCCAAATGCGCAGATGGTGCCTCCCGACGGTCGCACGAGGCCGCATATCGCGCCGATCAGCGTCGTTTTGCCCGCCCCGTTCGGCCCCAGCAGCGCGAAGATTTCGCCCTTGCGTATCTGAAGGTCCACGCCGTCGAGCGCGGTCACGCCGTTCCGGTACGTCTTGGTCAGTCCGCGAATGTCGAGGATCGGTTCCATGAGCGACCTAGATGCGGGCGAAGTCACCCATATCCAAGCCCCATCGGGGACCAGTCCACCAAAATGGCAGTTGGCCTGCGCAAATTCAGTCGATATCCCGACCGAAACGACGAGAGGACATTCGATGAAAGCCGCGCACGCTTCCGCCCTTCAGGAGCAGATCCGCTACGAACTGCAGCGCAACACGCATCCTGAAGGCTTTCCCACGCTGCCGGAAATCCCGGGCGGCCGGTATACCAGCGACGAGTTCTACGCGCTCGAGATGGAGCAGTTGTGGATGCGCAGCTGGCTGGTCGCGGGCCGCGAGGAGGAGATCGCGAAGAGCGGGCAGTACAAGCTGTTCGACAGGCTGGGCAAGCAGGTCATCATCTGCCGCGGCACCGACGGCGAAATCCGCGCGTTCCACAACACTTGCCGCCACCGCGGCGCGCCGATTGTCGGCGACAAGTGCGGCAAGTCCAACCTGCTCGTGTGTCGCTATCATTCGTGGTGCTACGACCTTACGGGCCGCCTTATCCGCGTGCCCGAGGAGCATGACTTCGGCGAGTTCGACAAGGCCGAACACGGCCTGCTCGAAGTACGTTGCGAAACCTGGGACGGCTGGATCTTCCTCAACTTCGACAGCGGGGCGGCCCCGCTGCTCGACGACCTCGGCCAGCTTGTCGAGGACCTGGCGCCGCTGGACATGGCGAACCTGCGCATCAAGGGATACCTGCGCTACGAGATCACCTGCAACTGGAAGGCCGCGCTCGACGCTTTTCTCGAAGCCTATCACGTCAAGGCGATCCATCCGCAAACCGTCGACAAGCTGCTCGACGGCAAGGGTACCTCGATTGCCATGTTCAAGGGCGGTCACACTCGCATGGCGCTGCCCAAGCGCTACAGCGCGCAGGGCGGAACCTGGGGCACCGACGACGTCGAACGATACGATATCGAGACTGTCCCCGAGATCTTTCGCGCCAACAACTGCGCCTACGGCATCTTCCCGAACTTCGTCGCGCCGTTCGATTCGGGCGGCTTTCCGCTCGTCACCTTCTGGCCGACGAGCCGGGGCACCTGCGAATGCGAGCTGATCTTCGTCGGCGCCGGGCCGGAGGAGGAAAACGCCGAGAATTCAGAATACTGGCGCACGTTCGTGGAAAACTACGACAAGATCCAGCAGGAGGACTTCCAGTTCCTCGCCGGCATCCAGCGCTCGCTCGATTCGGGCGCGTTCACCGGGATGACGCTGTGCTACCAGGAGCGGCGAATTTACTGGATGCACGAGGAATTCGACCGTCGCATCGGTATCGACCGCATTCCCGAGGACCTGCGGGTGAAACAGCTGCTGGCCCCCTTCACCGCCGACTGATCCGTCAGGAGCCGGGCAGGAGCAGCGAAGCGTCACCATACGAGTAGAAGCGATACTCCCCGACCACCGCATGCGAATAGGCCGTTTGCATCGTATCGAGGCCCATCAGGGCGCTGACGAGCATGAACAGCGTCGAGCGCGGCAGGTGGAAATTGGTCATCAGTCCGTCGATCGCCCTGAAGCGATAACCCGGCGTGATGAAGATCGAGGTGTCTCCTTCGAAGGGCCGGATGATGCCGTCGTCGTCCACGGCGCTTTCGAGCAGGCGCAGGCTGGTCGTGCCGACCGAGACGATACGCCCGCCGCCGGCACGCGCCGCGTTCAGGCGATCAGCGGTCACCGGATCGATCCGACCCCACTCGGCATGCATGCGGTGGTCCTGCGTCTCTTCGGCCTTGACCGGCAGGAACGTACCCGCCCCGACGTGGAGCGTCAGCGTCTCGTGCCCGACTCCGGCCTTGTCGAGCGCCTCGACAAGCTCGGGCGTGAAGTGCAGCGCCGCCGTCGGCGCGGCGACCGCGCCTTTCTCGCGCGCGAACATCGTCTGGTAGTCGGAACGGTCCGCCTCGTCGGTCTCCCGCTTTCCCGCGATGTATGGCGGCAACGGCATGCGGCCCGCCCTTTCGAGCAGGAGTTCGACCGGCTCGTCGCCTTCGAATCGGAAGGTCCAGCTGCCGTCGGGCAGTTGATCTTCGGCAATCGCCGTGACGCCCGCCGGAAATTCGACGATATCACCCGTTCGCAGCCGCCTGGCGTTGCGCACGAAGGCCTGCCACCGGCGAAGGTCGATCCGCTTGTGGAGCGTTGCGCCGACACGCGCCTCCCCCCGACGACCCTCGAGTTGCGCGGGGATGACGCGCGTGTCGTTGAAGACCAGCACGTCGCCCTCGCGAAGGATGGCCGGCAGGTCGCGCACGCCGCGATCCTCGAGGATGCCTCCTCCCCGCACAAGCAGCATGCGCGCCGCATCGCGCGGACGCGCCGGGCGCAGGGCGATCCGCTCGGCCGGCAGTTCGAAATCGAAAAGGTCTACGCGCATGCCGCGCCTCTAGCGCAGCGGCGCGGCGCCGCAAGTCCTCCGGACGCTCAGTCGGACTTGGAGTTGCTCAGCTGATCCGCCGTGATCGCCGCAGTGTTGACGGGCGCGCGCGGGCCCGGCCTGGGCTTGTTGTCGCTGGCCAGCGATGCCTGGACGATGCGTGTGGGGTTGGCAGGCGGCTCTCCCCGCTGGATGGAGTCGACGAATTCCATGCCGTCGATCACGCGACCGAACACCGTGTATTTCCGGTCTAGCGAGAAGCGCGGGTAGAACACGATGAAGAACTGGCTGTTCGCGCTGTCCGGATCGTTCGTCCGCGCCATCGAGACCGTGCCGCGAAGGTGCGGCAGCTTGTTGAACTCGGCCTTCAGATCGGGAAGTTCGGACCCGCCCGCGCCGGTCCCGGTGGGGTCGCCGGTCTGCGCCATGAAACCGTCGATCACGCGGTGGAAGATGATACCGTCGTAGAAGCCCTGACGGACCAGCGTTTTCACCCGCTCGACGTGCGTCGGCGCCCAGAGCGGCATCAGCCGGAAAGCGACGCGGCCCCCGTTGGACAGGTCGAGATAGACGACATTGTCCGGATCGTGCGCGACGTCGGGATCGACGAAAGTCGGCGGAACCGGTGCCGGCGGCGGGGGCGCATCCTGCGCTGCGGCGGCGGACCCGGAAACCATTGCCAGCCCCAGGGCAAGCGAAACAAGCGGGCGCATCTTCATCGGCAGATCTCGATCCTGTTGCGCGGCACGGTAAACCCCGCCGCAATCTTTTCGCCGCGCCGGATAGCGCCGCGTCGCTGTCGTGGCAATGAACGGTATGCGGCGAGCCACATGGAAGAGGCGGTCAATAGTCGCCCTTGCGGCCGATCGTCTCGATCCGCGAAACGACGTCGTTGCAGACTGCGTCGCTGACGAAGCGCGAGATGTCTCCGCCGAACATCGCGATTTCCTTCACCAGCTTGGACGCAATCGGCTGGAGGCTAACGTCGGCCATCAGGAAGACGGTCTCGATGTTCGGATTGAGCTGCTGGTTCATCCCCGCCATCTGGTATTCGTATTCGAAGTCGGCGACTGCGCGCAGGCCCCTGACGATGACGGTCGCACCCTGCTTCTGCGCGAATTTCATGAGCAGCGCGTTGAACCCGACCACGCTGACGTTGTCGATGCCGAGGCTCGCGACCTCGCGCTCGACCATGGCGATCCGTTCCTCGGGCTGGAACATCGGGTTCTTCGAAGGATTGGTCGTCACCCCGATGATAAGCCTGTCGACGAGCTTGGACCCGCGCCGGATGATGTCGGCATGACCCAGCGTGATCGGATCGAATGTTCCGGGATAGACGCCGACGCGCTCCCCCTCGTGCGACGCCATCAGTGATCCCTTTCGACGATGTAGCGCGCGATCGAACGAAGCAAGTCGGCCTCGCGCCCGTGCTGCGAAAGATGCTCGATCGCCTGATGGACGAGCATGCGCGCCTGATCGCGGGCACGCTCCGCACCCAGCAGCGACACGAACGTTTCCTTGCCGGCAGCCGCGTCCTTGCGAAGCGCCTTGCCCGCGGCTTCCTCGTCGCCCTCGTGATCGAGCAGGTCGTCGACGATCTGGAAAGCCAGACCGATGTCGCGCGCATAGCCGCGCAGGTGAGTGCGGCCCTCCGCCGGCACATGGCCCAGAATCGCGCCCATCTCCACGGCGGCGCCGAGCAGCGCGCCGGTCTTCAACTGCTGGAGACGGGTGATCGTCTGCAGATCGAATTCCTCGCCCTCTGCCACAAGGTCCATCATCTGACCGCCTGCCATGCCCTGGAAGCCGCTGGCATGGCCGAGCGCACGCACCAGTTCGATGCGCACGAACGGGTCGCTGCTGATCGCGGGATCGGCCAGGACCTCGAACGCGAAGGCATGCAGGGCATCGCCGGCAAGGACCGCCGTGGCCTCGTCGAAAGCCTTGTGTACCGTGGGCTTGCCGTGCCGCAGGGCATCGTCGTCCATGCACGGCAAGTCGTCATGGATCAGGGAATAGGCGTGGATCGATTCGATCGCCGCCCCGGCACGGATGGCGGCTTCGCGGTCGACGCCGTACATCTCGGCGGTCGATGCCAGCAGGAGCGGCCGCACCCGCTTGCCACCGCCGATAACGGCATAGCGCATCGCCTCGACCAGCTTTGCGCGGGCATCGAGCGGAACCGGCAGGAGGGCATCGAATGCCTCGTCGATCTCGGCGGCAATGCGTTTGAGGCCGTCGGCGAGCACGTCGTCTGAAACCGGAGCAAGACCCACGATCAAGCCCCCGGCCCGTCGAACGACTGGGTTCCGGCGGGCTGACCGTCCGGCCCGGCCACGATCTTCTCGATCCGCGCCTGCGCTGCATCGAGCCGCGCCTGGCAGTGCTTGCGCAACTTTTCGCCACGTTCGTACAGGCTGATCGAATCGTCGAGCGGCACATCGCCGCTCTCGAGATCGCGTACCACCGTCTCGAGTGCGCGCAGAGCGTCCTCGAAGCTCATTTTCCCGATTTCGCCGTCGATTTCCTTCATCCGCCTAGCAATGACGACGCTCCGGACGCCGGTCAAGCGCGCCGGTCTCTAGCGTCCCGCGATGGACCTCGCTAAGGCGCTGGGCCATGTCCGGAATCACCCCCGAAGTCGTCGAGGCGCATGGCCTCAGCCCCGAGGAATACGACCGCGTCGTGAGCGCGATCGGTCGCGAACCCAACCTGGTCGAACTCGGGATTTTCTCGGTCATGTGGTCGGAGCACTGCTCCTACAAGTCGAGCCGCATCCATCTCAAGAAGCTGCCGACAGAGGCGCCGTGGGTGATCTGCGGACCGGGCGAGAACGCCGGGGTCATCGACATCGGCGACGGCCCCGACGGGACGAAGCTTGCCGCGATCTTCAAGATGGAGAGCCACAACCATCCGTCGTACATCGAACCCTACCAGGGGGCCGCGACGGGCGTGGGCGGCATCCTGCGCGACGTGTTCACGATGGGCGCACGGCCTATCGCCAACATGAACGCGCTGCGCTTCGGTCGCCCCGGGCACCCCAAGATGAAGCACCTCGTCAAAGGGGTCGTCGCGGGGATCGGCGGCTACGGCAACTGCGTCGGGGTGCCGACAGTCGGCGGCGAGACGAATTTCCACAAGGCTTACGACGGCAACATCCTCGTCAACGCCATGACCGTCGGGATCGCGGACGCCGACCGCATCTTCTATTCGGCGGCGACCGGCGTCGGTAACCCCATCGTCTACGTGGGATCGAAGACCGGCCGCGACGGCATCCACGGCGCGACCATGGCAAGCGCCGACTTCAGCGAGGATACCGAGGAAAAGCGCCCGACCGTGCAGGTCGGCGATCCCTTTACCGAGAAGTTGCTGATCGAGGCGTGCCTCGAGCTGATGGCGACAGACGCCATCGTCGCGATCCAGGACATGGGCGCGGCCGGCCTCACCTCGTCGAGCGTCGAGATGGCGACGAACGGCAAGGCCGGCATCCGCCTCGACATGAGCCGCGTGCCCTGCCGCGAGGAGGGGATGACGCCCTACGAGATGATGCTGAGCGAGAGCCAGGAGCGGATGCTCATGGTCCTGAAGCCCGGCAAGGAAGCGATGGCCGAAGCGATATTCCGCAAGTGGGAGCTCGATTTCGCAGTCATCGGCGAAGTCACCGATACCGGGCGCATGGTCCTGGACTTCGAAGGCGAGACCGTGTGCGACATCCCGCTCGGCCCGCTGGCGGAGCAGGCGCCTTTATACGACCGGCCGCACGTGCCTACGAACAGCCCTGCCCCGCTCGCAGCCGTGCCCGAATGCGAGGATGTGGCGAGCGACCTGAAAGCTCTCATGGGCTGTCCGGACCTCGCTTCGCGCGAGTGGATCTGGCGTCAGTACGACAGCCAGGTCGGCGCGGATACACTGCAGAAACCGGGCGGCGATGCTGCTGTCGTTCGCGTCCACGGCACGCGAAAGGCGATCGCCATCAGCACCGACTGCTCTCCGCGCTACTGCTTTGCCGATCCGGTCGAGGGCGGCAAGCAGGCGGTCGCGGAAACCTGGCGCAACATCTGTGCGGTCGGCGCAAGGCCGCTCGCCATCACCAACTGCCTCAATTTCGCCAATCCCCAGCGCCCCGAGATCATGGGACAGATCGTCGGCTGCCTCGAAGGCATGGGAGAGGCATGCCGGGCGCTCGATTACCCGATCGTTTCCGGCAACGTCTCGCTCTACAATGAATCGAAGGCAACCGGCGGCGGTTCGGCCATCCTGCCGACGCCCGCGATCGGCGGTGTAGGCCTGCTCGACGATCACGAGCACATGGCGACCCTACGCTTCAAGGCCGAAAGCGAGACGATCCTCGTCATCGGAGGCGAGACGGGACACCTCGGCCAGTCGCTCTGGCTGCGCGAACTTCATGGCCGGGAGGAAGGTCCGCCTCCGCCCGTTGGCCTCGATCTCGAGCGGCGCGCCGGCGAGACGGTACGGGAACTGATCGCGGCGGGCAGCGTCACGGCCGTGCACGATTGCTCGGACGGCGGCCTTGCAGTGGCGCTGGCCGAAATGGCGCTTGCCGGAGACATCGGGTTCGCTGTCGCCATGCCGGAGGATCGCTTGTCCGCCGCGGCATTCTGGTTCGGCGAGGATCAGGCGCGCTACGTCATCACGACCAGTGTCCCGGCGATGGTCGAGGAAGTGGTCGAGAAGGCCGGACTGTCTGCAATCGCGCTCGGCCAGACCGGCGGCGCGCGGGCCGTCTTCCGATCGATCCGCGGGGACGCCTCGCTCGAACTCGCCGAGCTGCGCGAAGCCCATGAGAGCTTCTTCCGCGACTGGATGGAAGACTGAGGACCATGCCGGCGGGCTATTCCGGTACCCCACCGCGAAAACCGGTAGCGCTGCACGATTGGCTTGCCGAACCCGCCCCCTGCGTTAGTCTCTTTTCGGGGCACGCTATTTCGGGGGAATTTTCATGAAGAGAATTGCTGCGTTTCTCGCCGCGCTGAGCGCTCTTTTCGCTGCCCTGCCAGCCAGCGCCGAAGAAGTTCTGACGATCGTCAATCGGACCGGCTATCCGTTGGCCCAGATCTATATTTCGCCCTCCGATACAAACGATTGGGAGGAAAACCTGCTGGGCAGGTCGGGACTTGCCAACGGGCGTCAATGGCGCATCGATTTCAGCCGTTCGGCCAACACCTGCATCTGGGACATGCGCATCGTCTATGCCGATGGCTACGTCTACGACTGGGGCGGCCTCAACCTCTGCCGATTCGCAACTGCGATCATCACGTACGACGAAGCGAGCGGCGAGACCTACGTGCAGACCCGCTAGCCCCGTCCGGCTTCAATCCCACGTCCATTCCTCGCGCTTGATGCCGAGGAGCTGGAGGATCGCGGTGAGGTCGCCGCGGTCGATCCAGCCGTCGGCGGCTGCGCGCGCTTTCGGCTTCGCACGATAGGCAATGCCATAAGTCGCCGCCTCGATCATCGGGATGTCGTTTGCACCATCGCCCAGGGCGAGGCTCATCGCGCCGTCGCCTAGCACGTTCATGGCATCTAGCAATGACCGCTTCTTCACCGAACTGTCGGTGATCGGACCATCTAGCCCCCCCGTCAGCTTGCCGCCCGCAACCTCGAGCCGGTTGGCTACGACTTCGTCGAAGCCCAGTTGCTCGGCGACCGGATCGGCGAACTGGTGGAAGCCGCCGGTGACGAGGATCGTGCGGCAACCCTTGTCCTTCAGCGTCTGCACCAGCGTTCGCGCTCCCGGCATCATCGCGATCCGGGTTTCGAGGCATTCGTTGATGGCCGCCTCGGACAACCCTTCGAGCAGGCCGACGCGCTCTCGCAGGGCCGCCTCGAAATCGAGCTCGCCGCGCATGGCACGCTCGGTGATGTCTGCGATGCGATCCTTGATGCCCGCGAAGTCGGCCAGTTCGTCGATGCACTCCGCCGCGATCATGGTCGAATCCATATCGGAGACGAACACGCGCGGCACTAGCGGTTCATGGTCGGCGACTAGCAGGTCGGAGCGCCCGAAGACCTCGTCGACCACTTCGCGAAGCCCGTCGGCGTCGTCGCCGGGAAAGCCGAGCTGCATCGTCTCGCTGCAGAAGTCGAGCATTGCCGCCGAGGCAAGTTTGAGGCCGCGCCCTTCCATCGCGGCGCGGGCGCGTTCGAGTTTTTCGGACAGGTCGTCCGGTTCTGCTATCAGCCGGGCAATGAGCACGGTTAAGTCCCCTGGATCGTCATCAGGTCCCCCAACGCGCGAAGGGGCCGAATTGTTGTCTTGCATGCCCGATGGCAGGCCGCCGCTGGCGCTCATTGCAGGGCCGACGGCGAGCGGCAAGAGCGATCTTGCAGTGCGCCTTTCTCTTGAACTGCAGGCTGCGGGCAGGCGCGCCGTGATCGTGAACGCCGACAGCGCACAGGTCTATGCCGACCTTTGCGTGCTGAGCGCGCGGCCTGCGGAAGAGGACATGCAGGGCATCGAGCATCGTCTCTTCGGAGCCTGGGACGGCGCGGTCGCCTGTTCCGCCGCCGACTGGGCGCGAGCGGCCCGGCGCGAGATCGAGGAAGTGCATTCCCTCGATGCCGTGCCGATCCTCGTCGGGGGTACCGGCCTGTACGTCCGGACCCTGCTCGAGGGGATCGCGCCCATCCCCGGAATCGAACCGGCCGTTCGCGATGCGGTCCGCAGGCTTCCCGTGGTCGACGCCTATGCAGCGCTGCTGCAGGAGGACCCGGACCGGGCCGCGCAGCTTGCCCCCGCCGATACTTCGCGCATCGCCCGTGCGCTCGAAGTCGTCCGGTCGACGGGCAGGACTCTGGCGCAATGGCACGAGGAGAAGGCCGGCGGCATTGCGGATAGCGTTCACGTTGCGCCACTTATTCTGCTTCCGGACCGGGAAGCCCTTTACCGGCGCTGCGATGCGCGGTTCGAAGCGATGCTGGAAAACGGAGCGATCGCCGAAGTCGAAGCGCTGCTTGACCGGAACCTCGATCCTGCCCTGCCCGTCATGCACGCGATCGGGGTGCCCGAAATCGCGGGCTACCTGCGTGGCGAGTGGACGCTCGGCGAAGCGTGCGAGAGGGGCGCTCGGGCGACGCGAAACTACGCGAAAAGGCAGTATACTTGGCTACGTCATCAGCCGCCCGCGCATTGGCAGCGAGCCAAGCCCGAAAATTTCGAGAGTGACTGCCTAATTGACATAATGTTTCGCAATTAGGTCTTGACATATTATTTTGTGTGCCCTACCCGCGCCGCAAATAAAGTTGCTCCCTGGAAGGCGAAGGGTTGGAGAGGATGACCCGGCACGGCGGTTGTCGTGCCGGGTCATGTTGTTCCGGGGGCATGGTAAGAATTGCTTTTGAAGGACATTGACGTGACTGAGGAGCGCAGCGGCGCAAACATCCTGGTCGAAAGCCTCGTTCGGCAAGGCGTCGAATTCGTTTTCGGCTACCCCGGCGGCGCGGTGCTGCCGATCTACGATGCCCTTTTCGACGACGAGCGAATCCGCCACATCCTCGTGCGGCACGAAGCCGGTGCCGCGCATGCGGCGGAAGGCTACGCGCGGTCGACGGGCAAGCCGGGCGTAGTTCTCGTCACCTCGGGACCGGGCGCTACCAATGCGGTCACCGGCATCGCCGATGCCTACATGGACTCGATCCCGCTTGTCGTGATCACCGGGCAGGTGCCAACCGCGCTCATCGGTTCGGACGCGTTCCAGGAAGCCGACACCGTCGGAATCTCGCGCCACTGCACCAAGCACAATTACCTCGTTAAGGACCCCGAGCTCCTCGCGGACACCATCGCGGAAGCGTTCCAGATCGCGACCGAGGGTCGACCCGGCCCCGTCCTCATCGACATTCCGAAGGACGTGCAGATCGCCTCGGCCACATGGGCCGACCAGGAACCGCGCCGCAGCGCGCGCTATGCCCCGCAAGTCGAAGGCACCCAAGACGAGATCGCGCGCGCCGTCGAGATGATCGCGGCTGCGAAGCGCCCGGTGCTCTACACCGGCGGCGGCGTCGTCAACTCGGGGCCGCGCGCAACCGAACTGCTTCGCGAGCTTCAGAAGAAGACCGGCGCGCCTCTCACGTCCACGCTAATGGGCCTTGGAGCATTCCCCGCCGACCATCCCGACTGGCTGGGCATGCTCGGCATGCACGGCACGTTCGAAGCGAACATGGCGATGAACAAGGCCGACCTCGTCATCGCGGTCGGCGCCCGGTTCGACGATCGCGTCACCGGCAGGCTCGACGCCTTCTCGCCGCATTCGCAGAAGATCCACATCGATATCGATCGTGCGTCGATCAACAAGACGGTTGTCGTCGATCTTCCCATCGTGGGCGATTGCGCCAAGGTGCTCGGCCAGATCCTGGATGCATGGGGATCGCGCAAGGCAGGCGACCTCTCGAAGTGGCAGGCCGAGGTCGGCGAGTGGCGCGAGCGCAGGAGCCTCGCTTACCCGAAACCCGATACGATTATCATGCCGCAATTCGCGGTAGAGCGGCTTTTCGAGCTGACGAAGGATCGCGACCCGATCATCTCGACCGAGGTCGGCCAGCACCAGATGTGGGCGGCGCAGCACTTTCACTTCTTCAGTCCCAACCGCTGGCTGACGTCGGGCGGGCTCGGGACGATGGGCTATGGCCTGCCCGCCGCGATCGGCGCGCAGCTCGGCAATCCGGACGACCTCGTCATCGACATCGCGGGCGACGCATCGATCCAGATGAATATCCAGGAGATGGGGACTGCCAGCCAGTACCGCCTGCCGGTCAAGGTCTTCATCCTCAATAACGAATGGATGGGCATGGTCCGCCAGTGGCAGGAACTGACCTATGAAAGCCGGTACTCCAGTTCCTATTCGGACAGCCTGCCCGATTTCGTCCGCCTGGCAGAGGCATATGGCTGGAAGGGCATCCTGATCGAGGACCAGTCCCAGCTGGATGACGGCATCAGGGCGATGGTCGACCATCCCGGCCCGGTCATCGTCGATTGCCGCGTCCACAACGAGGCGAACTGCTTCCCGATGATCCCGTCGGGCGCAGCGCATACCGAAATGCTTCTCCACGGCGACGCCGTCGCCGGCACGATGGACGACGAAGCCAAGGCGCTGGTCTGAAAGCCGACATGATGAAAATCCACCACGAGGAATCCGAACGGCACGTCCTGACGGTCGTTGTCGACAACGAGGCGGGCATCCTTGCGAAGATCGCCGGGCTCTTCACCGCCCGCGGCTACAACATCGACAGCCTGACCGTCGCCGACATCACCGAGAACCATGCCGTCAGCCGGATCACGATCGTCACTCACGGCCCTCCCTCGCAAATCGACCAGATCCACGCGCAGCTCGAACGGCTGGTGCCCGTCCACCGGGTTTCGGACCTCACCGAACTCGGCCCGCACGTCGAGCGCGAGCTTGCACTGATCAAGGTCTCGGGCGAAGGCGACGACCGGGTCGAGGCGCTGCGCCTTGCCGACGTGTTCCGCGCCAAGGTCGTCGATTCGACGATCACCAGCTTCATATTCGAGATCACCGGCTCACCCGAAAAGGTCGACAGGTTCATCGCGCTCATGCGCGAACTCGGCCTCGTCGAGGTTGGGCGCACCGGGATCGTGGGCATGATGCGGGGAGCCGAGGCTCCCTGACCAGTTCCAGCAAACCGCCGTCGCCGCCCTCGCCTGACGGGAAGCGGGATCGACGGCATTCTTTCCAGAGCCTTCGCCAGCGGAGGCGGACCAAGGGGTAGAACGATGAAGGTCTATTACGACGCCGATTGCGACATCAACCTGATCACGGACAAGAAGATCGCGATCGTCGGTTACGGCAGCCAGGGCCATGCCCATGCCCAGAACCTGCGCGATTCGGGCGTCAAGGAAGTGGCCGTCGCGCTGCGCGAGGGTTCGGCGACCGCCAAGAAGGCCGAAGGCGCCGGCTTCAAGGTCATGACAAATGCCGATGCGGCCGCCTGGGCCGACATCATCATGATCCTCACCCCCGACGAGCACCAGGCCGCCGTCTGGGCGAACGACCTCCAGGCGAATATCCGCCCCGGCGCGGCGCTCGCCTTCGCGCATGGCCTCAACATCCACTTCGGCCTCATCGAGCCGAACGCGGACATCGACGTGATCATGATCGCGCCCAAGGGCCCGGGCCACACCGTCCGCTCCGAATACCAGCGCGGCGGCGGCGTTCCCTGCCTTGTCGCCATCGCACAGGACGCGACCGGCAACGCGCACGACATCGCTCTTGCCTATGCCTCCGGCGTCGGCGGAGGCCGTTCGGGCATTATCGAGACCAACTTCCGCGAGGAATGCGAAACCGACCTGTTCGGTGAGCAGGCGGTCCTCTGCGGCGGCCTGACCCACCTGATCCAGGCCGGTTTCGAAACGCTGGTCGAGGCCGGGTACGCACCGGAAATGGCCTATTTCGAATGCCTGCACGAAGTGAAGCTGATCGTCGACCTGATGTACGAGGGCGGCATTGCCAACATGCGCTATTCGATCTCGAATACTGCCGAATACGGCGACATCACCATCGGTCCGCGCATCATCACCGACGAGACCAAGGCCGAGATGAAGCGCGTCCTCGCCGACGTCCAGTCGGGCAGGTTCGTCAAGAACTTCGTCCTCGACAACCGCGCCGGTCAGCCCGAACTGAAGGCGAGCCGGAAGGCCGCGGCGGCCCACCCGATCGAGGAAACCGGCGCGCGCCTGCGTGCCATGATGCCCTGGATCGGAGCCAACAAGCTCGTCGACAAGGAAAAGAACTGAGGCTAATTGCCGCGCCGGCTCCGGGATTTCCGGAGTCGGTTTCGGACCGGACAGGTCATGATTGGTGGAAGGTCGATAGCAATGCGTTCCATGTCGATAGCCGTTAAGCCCCTCGCTCTGGCTCTTGCATCGTGTCTGGCGCTTGCCGCCTGCAACCAGCAGGCAGGCGAGTCCGAGGACGACTTCGAGATCGTAGTGCCGACCGCGTCACCGACCCCGGCGGTGGAACCCGGCACGGTAACGGACCCCGCCGCCTCGACCTGCGGAGCGCCCGACGGCGCAGAGTTCGTCGGCCAGACCGACACGCCCGAAGTGCGCGACCGGATCACCGCTGCACTTGGCGAGAAGGCTCCGGCTGGCATCCGCTTCGTGACACCGAACGACGTCGTGACGATGGACAATCGGGCAGACCGCCTGAACGTTATGATCGACACCACCGGCGTCATCCGCGACCTGCGCTGCGGCTGATACGCCTGGAGGGTTCCCGGCACTTTACTTTTGGGACCGCGCACCGCATAGGCTGCGGCATGATCATTCGGCTTGGCCTAACCCTGCGACTTACCCGCCCTTGGGCGTGAGCTGACGCGTCGGTGAGCCGGGCGCGTCACGGCGCCCAGGGGATGGAAACAGACCTTCGCAGAACCGCCGAACGAGTATCGCCATGACCATGCTGAAAGACCCCGCGGCCAAGTACAGGCCCTTCCCCCAGATCGACCTGCCCGACCGGCAATGGCCGAGCCGCACGATCACGCAGCCGCCTCGCTGGCTCTCGACCGATCTTCGCGACGGCAACCAGGCGCTGATCGATCCGATGGGGGCGGAGAAGAAGAACCGCTTTTTCGACCTCCTCGTGAAGATCGGGGTCAGGGAAATCGAGGTCGGCTTCCCGAGCGCCGGGCAGACGGAGTTTGATTTCATCAGCGGTCTGGTGAAATCCGGACGCGTGCCGCAAGACGTGCTGGTGCAGGTCCTCACCCAGTCGCGCGCCGACCTGATCGAGCGTTCGTTCGAGAGCCTGGAAGGCGCGCATGCGGCGATCGTCCACCTCTACAACGCCGTGTCGCCGCTGTGGCGGCAGGTCGTCTTCGGCATGGACCGGTCCGAAGTGCGCCAGATCGCGCAGAACGGCGCGAAGGTGCTGCGCGACCAGGCCGCGCGCTATCCCGATACCAACTGGCACTTCGAATACTCGCCCGAGACGTTCTCGACAGCCGAGGTCGATTTCTCCATCGAATGTTGCGAGGCGGTGATGGCGGTCCTCCAGCCCACGCCCGAACATCCGATCATCCTCAACCTGCCGGCCACGGTCGAGGCGGCGACGCCCAACATCTACGCCGACCAGATCGAGTATTTCTGCCGCAACCTTCCCAACCGCGAGAGCGCGGTCGTCTCGCTCCATACGCACAACGATCGCGGGACAGGCGTTGCGGCGGCCGAGCTCGGCCTGATGGCAGGCGCGGACCGGGTGGAAGGATGCCTCTTCGGCAACGGCGAGCGCACGGGCAACTGCTGCCTCGTGACCGTGGCGCTCAACCTGTACACGCAAGGCATCGATCCGGGCCTGGATTTCTCGGACATCGACGAGGTCATCCGCACCGTCGAGTACTGCAACCAGTTGAAGGTCCCCGAACGCCATCCCTATGGCGGCGAACTGGTCTTCACCGCGTTCTCCGGCAGTCACCAGGATGCCATCAAGAAGGGTTTCGCCGCGCAGGAAACGCGCAACGACGAATTCTGGGCGGTTCCGTACCTGCCGATCGATCCGGCGGATCTCGGCCGCACGTATGAGGCGGTGATCCGGGTCAACTCGCAATCCGGCAAGGGCGGGTTCGCCTGGGTGATAGAGCAGGACCAGGGCCTCAAGCTGCCCAAGCGGTTGCAGGCGCATTTCTCCCGCCATGTGCAGGAGCTGGCCGACAAGCTCGGCCGTGAGTTGCAGGCCGGGGACATCTGGGACGTGTTCCAGCGCGTTTACCGCCTGAACGACCCGCAGCACTATCAGCTTGTCGGCTACGACGAGACCCGCGCGCCCGATGGCTCGCGCGTATTCTCGGGCAAGATCGGCGTCGATGGCAAGGTCCAGACGGTGTCGGGGCGCGGCAACGGCCTCATCTCCTCGGTCATCGCCACCCTCGACCAGGCGTTCGGCGTGAAGCTCGAGGTGCGCGACTATTCCGAACATGCGATGGGGCACGGATCGGATGCTCGCGCGGCGGCCTACGTCGAATGCGTCACCGCATCCGGCAGCACGATATGGGGCGTCGGCATCGACGAGGACGTTGCCACGGCGAGCGTGCGCGCCGTGCTTAGCGCTGCGAACATGGCTGCGGAAGGCTGATGGTCAGGTAGCGGCGGACAGCGCGGCCGTCGCGCTCTCCGACCCTTGCCAGAGCAATTCGGCCATCGCGTCGAGATCGGAAAAGTCTAGCGGCTGGCCGAAGGGATCTCGCCGATTGAGTGTGATCGGCCGCGCATCCGTATCGAGCAGCCTTCTGCGGAGCGCCTTCTGCAGCAACGCAAACTGCATGAGGGCCTGTTCCAGTGCCGCTTCGGGAGCCCTTCCCCGCCTCCTGGTCCAAAGCTGTTCGATCCTGCCGACGCGGGCGATGACCATTTCGTTGTAGGTGCGATGCGGCCCCCGGTGAAGCGGCAGCCCCATGCGGATCGCAGCAGCGTCGCTGGCGGGCAGGAGCAGCCCGTTGCGCCGGAAATCCTCGAAGCCCACGGGGTTGCGTCCGATCAGGTCGAACATGCGCCCAAAGCATCGTTTCGACAGCAGTTGGCGCGGAAGCAGGTGATGCCTCTGCAATCCGGGATCGTAGTCCGGAGCACCGCGGCGGTTTACCGCGCGGAACGGTATCCGCGTCCTATCGAAGCCCCCGGTCATCGTTCAACTCGCGATACGGACCCAGAGCGTGCCGGGATCTTCCTCGGCGGATGCGATCAGCGTGACGCCGTCGGGCAAGGTCATGCTGCGTTGCCCTCGCAAGGCGCCCTCGGAAACGAGATGGTCGATAAGCCGCATGGCCAGCTTGGCCGCCGTAGCGCCATCGGACCCTTCAGTTTCCAGCACCAGTTCCTGTCCGATGAGGTGGAAAAGCCCCGTCGTGCGCAGGGTCCCATCGGCCTTATGGGTCAGTGAGGTTAGTCCCAGCGCCGGAAACGCGCCTCCGCCGAGCCATGCATTGACGGTCTTTGCGAAAAAGTGCGGTTCGACCCAGGAGCCCGCCGGTTCCCAGCAGACCGCCCGCGCCGAAAGCGAAACGGCAAGACCTGCTCCCAATCCGGCCATGGTGCGTACGACGGGCATCATCGTGGCCCCGCTGGCGATATGCTCGCCGGGCATGAGCGAAACGGCCTCCCATCCGCTGCCGCTTTCCTCGCCCATTCCGATCCGCTGGACCGGACGATCCGGCACCAGAGCGTCGGCAGGCTGAAGCGCGACCAGATCGAATGTCAGACCGCTGGACAGGAGCTCGAGCCATCCTTCGGAGACGTCGGGACGGTACGAGATGCTGCTCTTGACACCATTCGCGGCTGCACTTTCGAGCGCATCTTCGACCGCGGTCGCATCGGGACGCTCGCCCGCGGCGAAGAGCAGCGACATGCCGCGCCCGGCCCGCCCCCTTCCAGCAATCGTACCATTGGCCACTTGCGCCGTCCCTAACCCGTAACCGGTTCGGGCATTGGCACTAATTCCCCGCATGCGTCGAGTCCCGCAAAGACAATATCGCTTCGCATTTGGCGGGATCGGCTTAGAAAATGCCTAATCGCAGGCCTTCGCCCATCGCTTCGCCGAGTTCGCGCGCTTCCTCGATACGGTTTTCGGGAACGGTTTTCTCCGCGAGAATCGCCTCGGGTGTCTGCGCATCCATGTTGACGATCACGGGATCGGCAACGCGCCGCAGGCGCCATCCGGTTGCGATCCGGTCGATCTGCGCCTGCGCCCCCGTTCCGTCCGATCCGGCGGCAATCAGCGTGGCATACGGTCGCCCCTCGATCCGCCCCAGGACGGGGTAGTAGCAGCGGTCGAACATTTCCTTCATCATCCCGCTCATCGTCGCCAGATTCTCCGGGCAGCAGAACAGGTACCCGCCCGCGCCCAGCAGATCGGAGGGCTGCGCCTTCTCGGCAGGCACGAGCCGCGCATCCTCGCCGGCGCCCCGATGCGCCGCCTCTGCAAGTGCCCGTGCCGTTCCTGTGCGCGAATGCCAGACGACAAGGAGATTTTCCGCCATGTCCGCCACATCGGCCTCCACGATGCGAAAGGCAACACCCCGAACGCCCGTCGAAAGCGATGCGCCAACCCTTTGAAGAGACGTTTCGATAAGCTAGTCCGAGGCAATGAGCCTACCTGTTTCCCATGTCTTCGGCATAGAACGATCCCTCTCCGGCAAGGGCTGGCGCTGGCGCGGCGGGAACATGGACCTGGCGGCGAGCGGACCGGCCGGGCTCGATACCGACATCGTCACCCAGCTTCTGCTGTCGCGGGGCGTGGCGGCGGAGGACATCGAGCGCCATCGCAGCCCCTCGCTTCGGGCGTTCCTGCCCGATCCTTCCGAATTCCGGGACATGGACGCAGCCGCCGAGCGGATTGCGCAAGCCGTTCTCGCGCGGGAGACCATCACCGTCTATGGCGATTACGATGTAGACGGAGCCACGAGTTCGGCCCTGATGATCCGGCTGCTGGCCATGCTCGGCCACGATGCCCGCCACTACATTCCCGACCGGCTTCTGGAAGGCTACGGCCCCTCGGGCGAGGCGCTGGTACGCATAGCCGAGGAAGGCAGCAGCCTCATCGTCACGGTCGATTGCGGCGCGATGGCGCACGAGGCGCTGGCGATGGCCGGAGAAGCCGGTGTCGACGTCATCGTGGTCGACCATCACAAGTGCTCGCACGAACTTCCCCGCGCGGCTGCGCTGGTGAACCCCAACCGGCTCGACGAGGGGCCTGTCGCCGCGGGGCACGGCCATCTGGCTGCCGTCGGTGTCGCATTCCTGCTTGCGGTAGCGACGGTCCGCACCTTGCGTAAGCGCGGCTATTTCGCCGAGCGGCCCGAACCCGACCTGCTCGGGCTGCTCGATCTCGTCGCACTGGGCACCGTCGCAGACGTCGCGGCGCTGCATGGCCTCAACCGAGCGCTCGTCGCGCAAGGGCTCAAGGTCATGGCGAGGCGGGAGAACATCGGGCTGGCGGCGTTGATCGATGCAAGCCGGCTCAACCGCGCGCCGACCTGCAGCGATCTTGGCTTCGCGCTCGGCCCCCGGATCAACGCCGGCGGCCGCGTCGGCGAATCGACGCTCGGCGTGCGCTTGCTGTCAACCGCCGATCCGGACGAGGCGCGCGCCATCGCCGAGCAGCTTTCCCGGCTCAACGAGGAACGGCGCGCCATCGAGGCCGCCGTCCAGGAAGCCGCCGAGTTGCAGCTGGAGCGGCAGCACAACCGCGCGGTAATCGTCGTTGCGGGCACGGGATGGCATCCGGGGGTGATCGGGATTGTCGCCGGACGGATCAAGGAAAAGACCGGCAAACCGACCCTCGTGGTTGCGCTGGACGACGACCGGCACGGCAAGGGATCCGGGCGGTCCATCGCGGGAGTGGACCTCGGCGCTGCGATCATTGCCGCGCGCGAGGCCGGACTTCTGGTTGCGGGCGGCGGACATGCGATGGCTGCGGGGCTCAGCGTGGACGCCGACAAGCTCGACGCGCTTGGCGACTGGCTGGACGAGAAACTCGGGAGCGCCGTGCAGTCCGCGATGACATCGCAATCGATGCTCCTCGACCTTGCCCTCGCGCCCGGTGGCCTGACCCCGGATCTCGTGACGACGCTCGAAAGCGCAGGACCGTTCGGCATTGGCTGGCCCGGCCCGCGTGTCGCCATCGGCCCGGTGCGGCTCGTCAAGGCAGACCTCGTCGGCACCGATCACGTGCGCCTGATTGCGGGCGGAGAGGACGGATCGCGGTTCAAGGCCATCGCCTTTCGTGCGGCCGAAAGCGAGATGGGCCAAGCTCTTCTCCATGGATCGGCGGGCCGGCGGTTATGGCTTGCAGGACGCGCGAAGATCGACGACTGGGGTTCGCGTCCAGCGGCCGAGCTCCATCTGGAGGATGCCGCCTGGGCGGACTGACGGATTTGTCGTTGAAGGGCTTGACCCTCCAGCCTCGCTTGCCTAAGTGCGCGGCCTGCCTCGGGTGCAAGCTCGGCACGGCCCCTTCGTCTAGCGGTTAGGACGCGGCCCTTTCACGGCTGAAACACGGGTTCGATTCCCGTAGGGGTCACCATCCTTCGCTCCATCTGCGAAGGTCCGCCGAACAGCCCTCCGTGGCCCCTTCGTCTAGCGGTCAGGACGCGGCCCTCTCACGGCTGAAACACGGGTTCGATTCCCGTAGGGGTCACCAGATTTCCAGGTCAGCCGCCTTCGACGAATGCGTCGGGCACGACGTAACGCTCAGGGCCGTATTCGATCGTTGTTTCGTCGCCCTGTCGGTTCGCGACAAAGTCCCAGCCTGCCGAACCATCGGCCTGCGCACTGTCGGCGCCATAGGCCTCGGTCCCGCGGAAGAAGATCGCTCGCTTCCTGCCGTCGGCCCTGGTGACTTCGACAAGCGTTGTGCCGTCCTCTCCCCACTTGCGCTTCACGCCTGCTGCGCAGCTTAGCGGCGTGCCGGCGCCCTCGAAGCCGCAGCGGATTTGCGCGGTCGCGTTGTACTGCGTTCCGGGAACCAGCGCGTCTGCGTCACCGGCGGACGCCGCTCCACCCGCACCGCCCTCTCCCATACCGGCATTGGCATCGCCCATCGGCACCGAGACGATGGTTATGCCCTCCACCGTGCCGACGATCTCTCCGCCGAGCGCGCGGGCGCCTGCTTCGGTGGGGCAACCTGCGAGGGTGGCGCTGTCGTCGAGCCATTTCGACGTGGCTTCGCTTTCTCCGAGTCTCCGGCACTCGTCCCCGGTCGCCGGATAGCCATCGCCGAAAGCTGCGAGGCTTTCCGGGAAGGCCACGGCAGAGGATTCGGCCGCCGGTTCGTCGGATACGTCGGCCTGCGTCGCCTCATCGGCCGAGCACCCCGCCGCCATGAGGCCCAGCGGAGCGACAATCATCGCAAATGCGTTTCTTCCCCGTGACATACTTGAACCTCCATTCCACCTGCGACCGGCAACATCGCGGCCACCGTATTCGAACATTGGGTCAGTTCGATTGACACACGTCAACCTACCGCCGGCTCGAGCATGCGAATCGAGCCGGCCTCGGCATCGATTTCGGCCTCCATTCCCACCGGGAGGCTGAGATTTCCGGCGATATGGCCGAACAGGTCCGCCTGAAACGCCGGTACGCCGAGCGCCCCCAGGTGATGGTCGAGCACCTCGTAGATCGTGAAGTTGCCATAGGACGGTCCGGGATTGGAACAGTTGGTGCAGGCACCGAAGACGACTCCGGATACTTTCCCAAGGACGCCGGCGAGCGCGAGCTGCGTCAGCATGCGGTCGATCCTGTATTCGGCCTCGTTCACGTCCTCGAGAAACAGGATCGCGCCGGAAAAATCCGGGAGGTAGGGAGTGCCGACCAGCGCCGACAGCACCGAAAGGTTGCCGCCCAGCAAGCGCCCGCGCGCCGTACCGGGTCGGAAAGTCGTCGTCCTGTTGAGGCGCTGGACCAGCCGGTCTTCCCGCGCTTCGGGCAGGCTGTAGGTTGGCGTCGCCGCCTCGAAAGCGATGGTGCGAAACGCCTGCCAGGTCCTGTCGGGCCACGATGCCGAAACCCCGGGTCCGTGGACCGTGGCGAACCCGGCTCGTGCGGCGAAGGCGAGGTGGAGTGCGGTGATGTCGCTAGACCCGACGAGCAGCTTGGGATTGCCGCGGATCGTCTCGTAATCGAGATAGGGGAGTATCCGCGCGCATCCCCACCCGCCCCGGATCGCGAAGACAGCCTTGACCGCATCGTCCGCGTACATGGCGTTGATGTCGGCTGCCCGCTCGGCATCGGTGCCCGCGAGATAGCCGTTGCGCTTCAGAACGTGCGGTGCCGTTTTCGGCGCGAGACCCATTGCCCGCACCGTCTCCTCGACGGTTTCGACGCCGAAGCGATCGGCCACGAAACCAGCGGGTGCGATGAGGCCTACCGTATCGCCGGGCACGAGCCTCGGTGGCTTGCGCTTGGGCTGGCCCGTTGCCTGAAAGGGCAGAGCGGACAGGATTGCGGCGGCGCCGATCCCGCCGATGGCCGAACGTCTGGTCAACATTCCGCTCAGGCTAGCGAGGAACTGCGCCGCGAGCGACAGGAAATCGTCCACGGCGCCTATCGTTCATGGTTGACGCGAATTTAACGCCTCGGCGGGTAGAGCGGTCCGGTTCGAACTGGTCCTTTCCGGAAACCCGATGGCCTCCAAAGCTCTCGCGACAGCGCCCACCGTCCAGGCTCCAGCCGGGGCGACCGCGCCTGCACAGGCCGCCGAGCACGTTGCCGCGATCACGGGCTTGCGCGCCATCGCGGTCCTTGCAGTCTTGCTGTTCCACATCGACGAAAGCTGGATGCCGGGCGGCTTCGTCGGCGTCGACGTCTTCTTTGTCATTTCGGGTTTCGTCGTCGCCCATTCGGTGATGGAACGGCAGGCCGGGAGCTACCGCCAGTTCGTGGCCGACTTCTACCGGCGGCGCATCGCGCGGATTTTCCCGGCAGCCCTAGCCTACATCATCGTCGCGACGACATTCAGCGTGCTGTTGATCCCCTTCGTCGCGCCGACACGCACGTTCGAGGACACGGCGTTATGGGCGGTATTCGGGCTTAGCAACTTCGCGCTGCTGGAAAGTTCCGGCGACTATTTCGGCGTCGCCAACGGGTTCAACCCCTTCACGCATACATGGTCCCTTGCGGTCGAGGAGCAGTATTACCTGCTGTTCTCGGTCTTCGCGTTTCCGCTACTGGTCCATGAGAAAAGCGCGATCCGTCGCTGGACCCTGATCGCGGTCGCCGTCACCGCGACAGCCTCGCTGGCCTACGCCGCCGCCCGGACGCCCGAAGCCCAGGCTTTCGCGTTCTACATGTTGCCCACGCGTTTCTGGGAGCTGGCGCTCGGCCTCCTGCTTCGCGTTGCGCTGGAACAGCGCGGCGCGACGGGAATGCCGGCCAGCGAACCGGTGCGCGAGACGGGAAGCTGGATCGCGCTCCTGCTCGTCCTGTGGGCCTGTTGGGCGACCGCGCAAGGCGGCTTCCCCTACCCCGGGGCGCTGCTTCCCTGCCTTGCTAGCGCCGCCCTGATCGCGTGCGTGTGGCTATGGCGCGATACCCTTGTCTGGCGCCTGCTGGCGAGCCCGGTGCCTCTCTGGATCGGAACGATCAGCTATTCGCTCTACCTCTGGCACTGGGGAGTGACGGTATTCATGCGCTGGACGGTCGGCCTCGACAGTCCGGGCCTGAAGCTGCTGGCAATCGCCCTGACGTTCGCGATGGGCTGGGCCAGCTATCGCTTCGTCGAGATCGCATTCCGGACGCGCGGCTCGCGCAAGGGCGCTTCGCTCGTGCACGTGGCAGGCCTCGCGGCGCTGGCCGTTGCGGTCTGCATTCAGGGCAAGTCGCTAAAGCCGCAACTGAGCCTTGCCGCGGCGAGCGCTCTCGAAACCTGGAACCCCTACAGCGCGCCTGCGGGAGACCGACCGTGCGCGGCGACCATGACGCAGGAAGCGTTCGCGGGCGGCTTGTCCATCGCATTCGACGCGCCCTGCACCGTTGACGATGCTCCAAGGCTGATCGTTATCGGCGATTCGCACGCCGGAGCTTACCAGCGCATGCTTTGGGGAGCCGCCGAGACGGGGCGGTGGGACGTGCGACTTCTCACCCGCAATGGCTGCGGCATCCTCAATTTCCGCTTCGAGCGGTTGCCGAACGGCTGCGAGGACTTCGCACGCGCTGCGCAGGAAGAAGTCGCCCGGACGGCCACCGCCGGCGACGTGGTGTTCCTCTCGGCATTGCACACGCCGCGCATGCGCGACAACTGGACCGGTGAGGCGATTCCCTACCAGTACGCCGATCTCGGCCCCCGCATCGTCTCGGCCAATCGCCGCCGTATCGAAGCCATTGCCACCGGCGGTGCGCGGGTGATCGTGGAGGATGCCAAGCCGCTGATGCCAGTCGCCCAGTACCGCTGCGCAGACTGGTTCAACCGGACGCAGGCCTATTGCGCCCCCGGGTCGTCGGTTTCGCGCGAGAATATGGAGGCGAGGATGGCGCCGGTCTCCATGGCGATCGACGAGGCGACACGCGGGCTCAAGGGCGTCGAAGTCTGGGACCCGACGCCCCTGCTCTGCTCGGACGCGACCTGCGAAGGGTATCGGGACGGCAAGCCGCTTTACATGGATGCCGATCACCTGAGCGGCTTCGGAAACGACCTGCTGCGTCCCGATTTCCTCGGGACCATCGAGCCCTAACGGCAGAACGTCCAGCCACGCCCTCTGCCTGCCTGGTCGAGGTGAAGGTGGTCGGCATGGGCGGCGTTGTATTCGGGCGAAAGCACCGTGCCGAAAATACCGCAGGCATCGTCGCGGACCTGCCTCAGGAACCGGCTCGCCTCGTTGCCCCCGTCCCAGTCCTGCAGCACGGCTATGCGCTGTCCGTCCTCGAGCACGAATGCGGCGATATCGATGGAATTGCCGGTCGCGTGCTCGCTCCAGGTGCCGCTCTCGCCACCCCCGATCCGGCGGCACGAATATGTGCCGAGGTGCCCGATCCGCTCGACGCGCGAACCCAGGTGCCTCTGTGCGGCGGGCTGGACCGACTGCCGCATCCACAGGGCGAGCCCGGCATTGACCGGGCATGTCGCGGCGGCACCCGCAGGTCGCAGGTCGAGTCCGGCCCCGGGATCAGGATCGAGCGCAAGCCGGTCGTCGCGTCGGCACTGTCCTTCACCTATGGGGTCCAGTTCCTCGAACGCGATATCGCTGCGAACGAGGAAGTTTCTGCACTCCTGCGGGTCGTCGCGCAACGCGGCGACCTTGCGGGCCGTTGCCCAGCCGGGTGGATCGTCGATGCTCAGCGGTGCCCAGGGATTGTGCTCGGGATGATCGTGAAGCCATGCCCGTGCGGCAAGGCCGAGGGCCGCGAGGACGAGCAGCGCGACGATCCAGTTGTCGAAGGGAAACCGCATGGACAGGTAACGTCCCGCCCGCAGCCTGGCTCCGGATTTAGGCGATCTGCCCTGAATTCATTCCATCATCGCGAAGATCGCCCAGGAAATCCCGGTGCCGATCAGGAACAGTGGCCACGACCAGTAGAAGTCGTGACCCTGGTAATAGATGTGCTCGATCGAAAGCCAGCCGCCGTTCGACCGGTTCGATCCGATGATGCCCGCCACCACGAAGGTCAGCAGGAAGCCGGGTATGAGTCCCTTGAGAAATGCCATTGCCCGTTCTCTCGAGAATTACCGGCAGGGGGTATAGTGCAAACCGGATAAGGAATGGTTAGCGGCAGCTTACGGTTCAGTGAAAGTCGCGCGACTTCGGGATTATCCGCACGTCGCGCGGGTGGGCCTGGTGAAAGCCGCATTCGCGGTTGCCCGGACCGGGCGGCTGCCACGGTTCGACCGGCCGGTAGGGATCCTCGCTCCCCTCGCGCAGGTTGTCGCGCGGATTGAGCTTTGATGGCAAGGGACTGTTGACGTGATCGGCGCGCGCGATCGGCGTGTTGATGAGGTCTTCCGAAAGCTTGTGCAGGTCATGGGTCGCGTCGGTCATGTGCCGGGCGATGACGTGGATCACCTCGTCGTCGTACTCGACGCGCCCGCGCACTTCCATGAGGCGCGCCCCCATCACCACCCGGCGCTGCTTCTCCTTGAGGTCCGGCCATACGACGAGGTTCACCACACCCGTCTCGTCCTCCAGCGTGATGAAGCACACGCCCTTCGCGCTTCCGGGGCGCTGGCGGATGAGGACGACGCCCGCGACCTTGACCATCGAACGGTACTTGCGCGCCCGCAGGTCGCAGGCGCGCACGAAGCCGCGTTCGGCAAGGCCGGCCCGCAGGAACGACATGGGATGTGCCTTCAGCGAGAGGCGCTGGGTCTGGTAGTCGGCGACGACTTCCTCGCTGAGCGGCATCGCCGGAAGCTGCGTTGCCCGGATCTCGGCACCCTCGTCGCGCGCCTCGGCCGCAGCGAAGAGCGGCAGGTCGCTGCCCGCGATCAGGCTGCGCGCATCCCACAGCGCCTGCCGCCGCGGCAAGCGAAGCGAGGAGAACGCATCGGCGGAGGCCAGCTTCTCGATAAGCGCCGGGGACAGCCCCGCCTGCTCCTTCAGCGAGGCGACATCGGGATAGTCGCCCGCGTCCTCCCGCGCCGCGACCAGCCTTGCCGCAGCCGCTTCCGGAAACCCGTCGATCTGTCGAAGGCCGAGGCGAAGGGCGATTCGCGACGTGCTCTCCAGTGTGCAGTCCCACTCCGACCGGTTCACGTCGGCGGGCAGGACCTGAACGCCGTGCTCGACGGCATCGCGGACGATCTGGGCAGGCGCGTAGAAGCCCATGGGCTGCGAATTGAGCAACGCACAGGCGAACGCTGCCGGAAAGTGACACTTGAGCCAGCTCGACACGTAGACGAGATGGGCGAAACTGGCCGCGTGGCTTTCGGGAAAACCGTATTCGCCGAAACCGCGAATCTGGTTGAAGCAACGCTCGGCGAAGTCGCGGTCGTACCCGCGCCCCACCATCCGCTCGACCATCATGTCCTGCAACTCGTCCACCATCCCGCGCGAGCGGAACGTCGCCATCGCCTTGCGTAGCCGGTTCGCTTCCTTCGACGAGAACTTCGCTGCGTCGAGCGCGATCTTCATCGCCTGTTCCTGGAAGATCGGGACGCCGAGCGTCCGTTCGAGGATGGAGGAAAGCTCGTCTGGCGGCCCGTGCTCCGCCCCCGGTGCGGGAATGACCACCTGCTCCTCTCCCCGCCGTCGCTTGAGATAGGGATGAACCATGTCGCCCTGGATCGGGCCGGGCCGAACGATGGCGACCTGGATGACGAGATCGTAGAACTCGCGCGGGCGCAGGCGCGGCAACATGTTCATCTGCGCGCGGCTTTCGACTTGGAAGACGCCGAGCGAATCGCCCTTGCGGAGCATCGCGTAAGTCTCCGGGTCCTCGCGCGGGACGGTAGCGAGCGTCAGGCGGTGATCGTGGTGGGCTTCGAGGAGGTCGAGGCACTTGCGGATGCAGGTCAGCATGCCCAGCGCCAGCACGTCGACCTTGAGGATGCCGAGCTCGTCGATGTCGTCCTTGTCCCACTCGATGAAGCTGCGCTCGGGCATGGCGCCGTTGCCGATCGGCACGGTTTCGACGAGCGGCCCCTGCGTGAGGATGAAACCGCCGACATGCTGGCCAAGATGTCTTGGCATTCCAATCATCTGCTCGGTGAGTTTAAGGACGCGACGCAAGTGCGGATCGGTCACGTCCATGCCGGTTTCGGCAACGTGCTTCTCACCGATCTCCCTGCCCCAGCCACCCCATACCGTGCGGGCGAGCGCGCCGGTCACGTCCTCGGAGAGGCCCATCGCCTTGCCCACCTCGCGGATCGCCATGCGCGGGCGATAGTGAATGACCGTGGCGCAGAGCCCCGCCCGCTGGCGACCGTACTTGCCGTAGATGTACTGGATGACCTCCTCGCGCCGCTCGTGCTCGAAATCGACGTCGATGTCGGGCGGCTCCTTGCGTTCCTCGGATATGAAGCGGTCGAACAGCAGGGCGTGGCGCGCCGGGTCGACCGAGGTGATCTCGAGGCAGTAGCAGACCGCCGAATTGGCCGCCGATCCCCTCCCCTGGCACAAGATTGGCGGATCGCACCCGCGCGCAAAATCGACGATGTCCTTGATAGTGAGGAAATAGCGCGCAAGGCCCAGCTTGCCGATCAGCGCCAGCTCTCGCTCCAGGGTATCGCGCACGGTTTCGGGCAGACCCTCCGGATAGCGGCGGAGAGCGCCTTCCCATGTCAGCTTGTCGAGATAGCCTTGCGGGTCGAGGCCGCCGGGGCAGATTTCCTCCGGATATTCGTACTGCAGTTCCTCGAGGCCGAAGGTGCAGGCATCGGCAAGGTCGCGCGCGGCCTCGATCGCATGCGGCCAGCGCTCGAACAGGCGGACCATCTCGGCAGGCGATTTCAGGTGCCGCTCGGCATTGGCCTCGAGCGCCAGTCCGGCGCGCGCCACCGTGGTCTTGTGCCGGATCGCGGTCATCACGTCCTGCAGGGGACGGCGTTCGGGTTCGTGGTAGAGCACGTCGTTGGTGGCGAGGATCGAAAGCCCGTGCGCCTTCGCCAATGCATCCAGCGCCTCGATCCGCGCGATGTCGTCGCCGGTGTAGAGGTACGACGCAGCGATATGGCGCAAGCCGGGCAGCCGCCGCGCCAGGTGCGGCACGACCCCGGCAAACGGGACGGTCCGCTTTCCTGCGCCTTCCGATGAAGCCGCTTCGGCCCCTATAGGCACGACGTTGCTTTGCGTCGCGATCGTGAACGGCTCGGCCAGGTCGCGCGGCGGCAGCAGGACGAGCCGAACGCCCTCGCCATGACCGGCCAGCATCTCCAGCGAGATGTCGCAGGCGCCCTTTTCCTGCCACTCTCCGTCCAGCGTCTGCATCCGTCCGTCCGAGATCAGCCGGCACAACCGCCCATAAGCGGCGCGATCCAGCGGATAGGCAAGGAATGCCAGCCCCTCGACCGTCTCGACCCGGCAGCCGATCACCGGCCTGAGCTTGAGCGCCCTCGCCTCGGTATGGACGCGCACCACGCCCGCCATCGAATTCGCATCGGCGATGCCGATCGCGTCGTATCCCAGATCGCGGGCGCGCATCGCCAGGTCCACCGCATCCGACGCGCCGCGCAGGAACGAGAAGTTGCTGACGAGGCCAAGCTCCACGAACGGCGCGCGGGGCGGCGGCTCGATGCTGTCCGGATCGACTTCGATCCGGCGGCGGTCAGGGGTCAGCGATCCGTCTGGCATGGTTCAGGTCGCGAATCGGGCGCGAGTGTTCTTTATATGTTCTCGCGCATCGGGATGCGAGTCTCGTCTTGTCCCGAGCGACCACCGGAGCGGCGAGAGGTGTGCAACGGAGACGTCGCCATGTGCGTTGGGCATGCAAACGCAACGCAGGAGAACTACCCCATGCCGATGATCCAGACCCGCGACGGAACCAGCCTCTACGTCAAGACGCTGGGCCAGGGACGGCCCGTGGTGCTGATCCACGGCTGGCCGCTTTCGGCCGATAGCTGGGACCCGCAGATGATGGCGCTGGCCGACGCCGGATTTCGCGCCATCGCCTACGACAGGCGCGGGTTCGGACGCTCCGACCAGCCGCCGGGTGGATACGACTACAAGACGTTCTCGGACGATCTCGCCGACGTGATGGAAGCATGCGAGGCCATGGAAAACGCAGCGCTTGTCGGCTTTTCCATGGGTGGCGGCGAAATTGCCCGGTACATGTCGCGCCATGGCGGCAAGGGCGTTACGCAAGCCGTACTCGTCAGTTCCATCGTGCCTTACATGCTGCAGACCGACGACAATCCCGACGGAGTGCCGGACGACGTCTTCCAGCAGATGACACAGGGCATGAAAAAGGACTTCCGCCACTTCTTCAAGAAGTTCTTCCAGGATTTCTACGGTGTCGGCTGGGTCAGCCAGTCGGTGAGCGACGAGGAACTGCACTGGGCATGGATGACCACGATGCGCGCGGGCCAGTACGCCACGCTGCAATCGGCGGCCGCATTCGCCTACACCGATTTCCGGCCCGACCTTCCGAATTTCAGGGTGCCGACGCTGATAATCCACGGCACCGGCGACAAGACCGTGCCGATCGATGCGACCGCGCGCGAAGTCGTGAAGAAGGTGCCGCAGGCCGAACTGGTCGAGTACCATGGCGAGCCGCACGCCGTCTTCGCCACGCAACGCGACCGGCTCTCGCAGGACCTCGTCAACTTCCTCGGCAGGCCGGGGGCGCAAAAGACCGTGCGCACGCAGCCGCAGGCGGTGACGGATGCGGTGACCGCAGACGCGATTTCGGCCGATCCCGTCTGATCCCGGCCCGTGACGAAGGAGAGGCCCCGCCCTGCCGGCGGGGCCTTTTTCCTGGGCTGCACTCAGGCGCAAAGCCCGTGCAGGAACCACAGCGGTGCTCCGCCCCGTCCGTCTCCCGCGATGCCGTCGCGGTAGATCCAGTAGCGCCGCCCTTCCCCGTCCTCGATCCGGTAGTAGTCGCGCAGCCGCACGCATGACCGCTCGCGCCACCATTCGGGGGCGATCCGTTCCGGCCCCTCGGCCCGCGCGATCTCGTGCACGGAACCGCGCCAGCGAAAGCGGCGCGGCAGGCCGTCGGGCGTGGCATAGAGCACCGCGATCGGCTCGGCACGGTCGAACAGCTTGAGCGGGCGGGCATGGAATTCGAACTCGCCCTGCGACGACTTTTCGGTTTCGAGCGGCCCCTGCCAGCGCTGCGCCCGCTCGGGCAGGTGGCTGGCATGCGGGACCGGGCGGCGCACCGCTTCGGCCCCCAGTCGCACGCTCAGCCGGTCGATGCAGGCGGCAAGGCTGGTACCGTGCGTCTCGGCGGCTTCCTCGAAATCCCCCTGCCCGAGAGCCAGCGGCTCGGTCCACGCGCTGCGCAGCCGGACGAGTTCGATTCCGAATCCCGCATCGACATCGTCGAGCTTGCGGCCGAACAGGCCGGCGATATGCGCAGGCTCGCGGCTGGCGGCAGCCAGTTCGAGCCTCCTCGTCACGACTTCGCCGTCGACCCGCCACATTCCGAGTTCGAGCCGCCGGGCGCCTTCCCCCCGCCCTTCGAGCTGGCGCGCCAGGTCCTCTGCAAGGTCGGCCACCACGCGATCCAGCAGGTCGCGATGGCGGATCGGTTCCATCAGCCGCCGCTGGACGAGGGGCACCTCCACGCTCACCACAGGCAGCAGCGGTTCGGGCACCCGCCCCAGCAACTGGTCCATGCGGACAAGCGGGCTGGCGGCGGGCGCGCGGCGATTGCGAAAGCGGCGGACCAGCGCCTCCCGCGCAACGCCGTGGAGATCGCACAGCCGCTTCAGCCCCAGCCGCTTGAGGACGGTCAGTGTATCGTCGTCGAGGCGGAGCGCCGCCACCGGCAGGTCGGCCAGCCGCGCCGCTGCATCGTCCCGCGGTTTCAGGATCGCACCGTCCGGGCCGTGATGCGAAAGCGCCCAAGCCGCGCCCGCAGTCGGCGCGATGGCGAGCCTCACCGCAATCCCGCGCTTCTCGAAGGCCGCCTTCGTATCGGCGACGAGCGACCGTTCGCCCCCGAACAGGTGCGAAACGCCGGTCACGTCGACCACGATGCCGTCGGGCGGATCGAGCGCCGACCACGGCCCCCAGCGCTGCGCCCACAGGGCCAGCCGCTCGAGGAATGCCAGGTCCGATGCCGGATCGGCTGGCGCAACCGCCAGTTCGGGACACAGCGTACGCGCATCGGCGAGCATCATTCCTTGGCGCGCCCCCCCCGCCGCGCCCATGCCGTTGGCAGCGGTGATGCGGGGTCCGTGCGCGGTTTCGGCGATCAGCGCGAGCGGTGCGGCATCCGCTCCCTCGCCCTCCCCGATGCCTTCAGCCAGCCGCCAGCGATCGATCGCCAGCCGCCGACACCAGATCGCGAGAATCCGGCGAGCGGGGGCGCTCGGCAACGAGCTTTCCGTCATCGCGCAAGGTCCATTGTCCGGGCGGGTGGTTGCGGGAGCGGAACAGCTCCGCGCGCCACGACGGCGTGCCGGGCGCCTGCGGGTTCCAGCGCGGCGCAGGCGATGGCGCGGCCCGTACATCCCAGCGCATCCGCGCCGAGGAAAGATCGCGCTCGGCATCGAGCCGGACGAGCCACAGCGGCACTCCGTGCCGTTCCGCTGCAAGGCTGAGGCGACGCGAGGCCGTGAAGTCGAGCGCACGGGGATTGCCCGCGATCTCCCCGACCACGAAGGCAAGGTCCCGGCAGCGCAGCCCCTCTTCGAGAGCGAACAGCGCATCCTCCGCGTTTTTCGCCGCGACATGGACGAGCCGGTGCCGCAGCGGACGCGGCAGGCCGGGGCGGTAGGGCCGTCCACCGCGCCGCAGCGCTTCCCTGTCCTGCACCCACAGCCATGCCCGCTCGTCCGGGACGTCCGCCACCGGATCGGGCGTAGCGGCATCCAGCGCATCGAGTGCGAAGGCGATCGCCGCCGCAGCGCCGGTCGCTTCCCCCGCGCAGGCGAACACTTCGGCATGGCGGACGCGCCCGGCAGTAAAGCCGGGGCGCCACTCGGCGGCGCGCGCACGCGCAAAGGCAGCGGCTGAACAAGGTTCGGCACTCATCGAATCGTCTCCGTTGTTCCTATTATGTTCTCAACGGAAGCGATTCGCAATCGTGCCTGTTCCCCTCCCCTCCAAAAAGGCGAAATCAGGCGTCCTTGCCGCCCGGCGTGTGGGCTCCGGGCATTGGCGGCACCGGCATCGGCGGCGCGTCCGCATCGTCCTCGTGGATCTCCACCAGGCCGCGCGCAACATGGCTCATCCGGAAACCGTAGGCGAAATAGACCACGAGGCCGATCGCGCCCCAGACCGGCAGGACCAGCTTGGCATCGAACGGCAGGTTCCAGAACAGCCCGAGCGTGCCGAGGATCGCGAGCGGCGCAACCACCCAGACGAGCGGAGTGCGGAACGGACGCGGCCTGTCGGGCTGCGTGCGCCGCAGGATCATCACCGCCAGCGCGACCATGAAGAAGGCGAAAAGCGTGCCCGAGTTCGAGATATCCGCCAGCTTGCCCACCGGCAGGAAAGCGGCAAAGAACGCGACGGCGACACCGGTGATCATCGTGACGATGTGCGGCGTTTTCCACCTCGGATGGATCGAGGCAAGCTTCTCGGGCAACAGGCCGTCGCGCGCCATCACGAAAAAGATGCGCGTCTGGCCGAACAGCATGATCAGGATCACCGACGGCAGCGCCAGGAAGGCGGCAAGGCCGATCAGGTTGCCGATCGCCGGATGCCCGATCTCGCGCAGGACGTGGGCAAGAGCCTCCTTCGAACAAACCAGCGGCTCCGATCCCATCGCGGCGAGCGACTGGCACCGCTCGGCAAAAGGCGTACTGCCTGGCGCGAGCAGTTCGCCGGCAGGACCGGTGATCGGCTGCGCGCCGAGCGTACCGATGGCTCCCGCCGCCACCAGCACGTAGAAAACGGTGCAGATGCCGAGGCTGCCGATGAGGCCGATGGGCACGTTGCGCTGCGGGTTCTTCGTCTCCTCGGCAGCGGTCGAGACCGCGTCGAAGCCGACGTAGGCGAAGAAGATCGAGGCGGCAGCACCCACCGCGCCGAAGCCGCGCTCGCTTCCGAACCAGCCGTTGGGCATCATCGGGTCGAAGTTCTGCCCCTGCAACATCGGGACGGTCAGCACCACGAAGACGCTGAGTGCCGTCACCTTGATCGCGACGAGGATGGCATTGACCCGCGCGCTTTCGGTCGTGCCGATCATCAGCAGCATCGTCACCAGCAAGGCGATGACGAGCGCAGGCAGGTTGATGAAGCCTCCGGGCGCGTAAGTCCCGACGGTGAGCGCGACGGGCAATTCTATCCCCGCATTGGCGAGCAGCCCGACGAAATAGCCCGACCAGCCCACCGAAACCGCGCTTGCCGCGACGGCATATTCGAGGATCAGCGCCCAGCCGACCATCCACGCCAGAAGCTCGCCCATCACCGCGTAGGTGTAGGTGTATGCGGAGCCGGATACGGGCACCATCGACGCGATCTCGGAATAGCAGAGCGCAGCCACAGCGCAGACCAGCGCGGCGATCACGAAGGACCACATCATCCCCGGTCCCGCTTTCTGGGCGGCTTCTGAGGTCAGCACGAAGATACCGGTGCCGATTATGGCTCCGACGCCCAGCAGGGTAAGCTGCACCGCGCCCAGAGTGCGGGTCAGCGATTTCTTCTCTGCGGTCGCGAGGATGGCATCGAGCGGCTTGATGCGGGCAAAGCTCATTTTCGGGTAATCCCTGCCCGGACGCGGACTGCCCGCCCCGAAGGCCAGATCATCGATCTATCGGCTTTTGCAATCCGCGCAATCGGGAAAATCGCGTCAGCCCAGGAGCCAGGGAAACAGGCCGAAGATCAGGATGAGGAATACCGCGAAGGGGGCAAGCCAGGCCACCAGCCCCCGCCACAACAGGAAGGCACCGCCGGTCAGCCCCGTCTGCGCCTCGATCAGCCGGCGATCCGCACGCCAGCCGGCGAAGATCGAAAGGCCGAGGCCGGCCAGCGGCAGCATGACCTTGCCGGTGAAGCCGTCGATCGTGTCGAGGATGTCGGTTTCGGCGAAAATGGCCCAGAAGCCGAGCAGGCGCACGTCGGACCAGGCCCCGTAGCCGAGGATGCACGCGACGCCGACGACGAACGATGCCAGCGCGACGATGACAGCCGCGGGCCTTCGCGCAATGCCGAACGTATCGATGGTCCACGCGACCGGCCCCTCGAGCAGCGAGATCGAACTCGTCAGCGCGGCGAAGAAGATGAGCAGGAAGAAGGCGAACCCGATCAACGCGCCCGCGGGCATCGTCTGGAACGCGATCGGAAGCGACTGGAAAATCAGTGCGGGTCCCGCGGACGGATCGAGCCCGGCGGTGAACACTATCGGAAAGATCATCAGCCCGGCCAGGATCGCGACCCCGGTATCGGCTGCGGCGATCATCCCTGCGGTCGGAGCAAGCTTGACGTCGCTGCCGACATAGGAACCGTAGGTGATCAGCGCCGCGGACCCGAGGCTGAGCGAGAAGAAGGCCTGGCCCAGCGCTTCATTGATTGCCGTCGGGGATAGGCGCGAGAAATCGGGGGTGAACAGGAACGCGAGCGCGCGCGCAAAATCACCGGTAAACGCACCGTAGATAGTGATGAGCACCAGCAGCACGAAGAATGAAGGCATCAGCCAGCTTGCCGCCTTCTCGATGCCGTCGTGGACGCCCACGGCCACGATACCGAGCGTCGTCGCCATGAACAGCGCGTGGAGCAGCAGCATGCGCCAGGGGCTGGCGAACAGTTCCCCCATCAGGCCGGTAACGGCCTCCTGCGGCTCTCCGACGTGCGCTCCCGCAAGCGGTGCGCCCGAGAACAGGCTGCCGAAGAAATCCGCGCCGGAGATGAAGACGAAGTTCAGCACCCATCCGGCAACGACCGAGTAGAACGAGAGGATCAGGAATGCGGCAAGGACCTCGCATCCTCCGAATATCGACCACTTTCGGCTGACCTTCGACTGTTCGGCAACGTCGGCGACCGATCCGATCGCGTTCGCATGCCCGCCGCCGGCGCGACCGAGCATGATTTCGACGAGGACCATCGGCAGGCCGATCAGTATCACGCAGACGACGTAGACGAAGACGAACGCGCCGCCGCCGTTCTCGCCCGCGAGCGTCGGAAACCGCCAGATGTTGCCGAGGCCGACAGCCGCGCCGATGGCTGCCAGCACGAACGCCGTCCGTGACGACCAGCCCTGCTCTCCACCCTGCGTTGCTGCAACCATGCCTGCCCGTTCCTTGCCAATTCCGGAAGAAGGGTGGGTAGCAAGTTCGTGCAGGGCGCGCGAGTGCCACGGTTTGCGCAATCCCCCGCCCCGGCTAAAAGAGCGCCATGTCCACGACCTTCCAGCTCGATTCCGCCACCAGCCGCGCCAACCCGACCCCCGCCCCGATGCGGCGGCTTACCGTTCCGGCAATCCGCGACCGCAAGCAGGATGGGAAGACCGAAGAACCGGTCGTCATGCTAACCGCCTATACGGCTCGGCAGGCACAGCTGCTCGACCCGCATTGCGACGTGCTTCTCGTCGGGGACTCGCTCGGTCAGGTGATCTACGGCCTGCCGTCGACGATACCCGTGACGCTCGAGATGATGGCGAACCACGCTGCCGCCGTGGTGCGCGGCAGCTATCACTCGGTCGTCGTCGTCGACATGCCGTTCGGCTCGTACGAGCAGTCGCCCGAGCAGGCGTTCGACAGCGCCGCGCGCCTTCTGAAGGAAAGCGGAGCGGCGGCGGTGAAGCTCGAAGGCGGCGAGGCGATGGCGGAAACCGTTTCGTTCCTGGTCAATCGCGGCATTCCCGTGATGGGCCACGTCGGCCTCACACCGCAGGCGGTCAACGTGCTGGGTGGTTACCGGGCGCGCGGTCGCAGCGACGCCGAGGCGGAAAAGATCGTTGCGGACGCCGTAGCGCTCGAACAGGCCGGCGCATTCGTGGTCGTGGTCGAAGGGGTGGTCGAACCCATCGCGATCGAGGTGACCGAGACGGTTTCGTGCGTCGTCATCGGCATCGGCGCCTCGGCGAAATGCGACGGGCAGGTCCTCGTGACCGACGACATGCTCGGAATGTTCGAGCGCGTTCCCCGCTTCGTCAAACGCTATGCCGACATGGCCGAACTCGTGTCCGATACGGCTGCAAAGTATGCCGAGGAAGTCCGCGCACGGACCTTTCCGGGCCCGGAGCAGACCTATCAGCCGAAACGCTAGTCTGCGACTTCGGAAGGCGGATTGAGCCGGGATGCGATGACGGCTGCGACCATCATCTGTATGAGATGATAGGCTAGCAGCGGCAACAGCACGATCCCGGCAAGCGCGGCGGGAAACAGGACCGTGGCCAGCGGCGCTCCCATCGCGATGCTTTTCTGGGCACCGCCGAACAGGAAGGAAATCCGCTTCTCGCGCGCTAGGCCGACCAGTCCGCCGACAGTCCACGCACCGGCATGGGCAAAGGCCAGCAGGACCGCGACGCCCGCGAGAATGGCAGCCCACGCCTTCGCGCTTACACTCGTCCACACGTCCTGTTCGACCGCGCCTGAAAAGGCGACGTAGACGGCAAGTCCGATCACCCCGCGATCGAGCAGCCCGATCAGCTTGCGATGATCCTGTACCCAGCTTCGCGTAAAGCCCTGCAATCCCTGACCGAGCAGGAACGGAAGAAGCAGGATCACCAGAATCTTGACGATGACATCGCCGGCAAGGCCCGCTTCCGAATTCCCCGCGAGCAGCGAGAAGAGCGGAGCGCTAACGAAGACGCCTGCGATATTGAGCAGGGCCGCCGCGATCACCGAACTCGCCACGTTGCCTCCCGCGATGGAACTGTAGACCGTGGCGGACTGCACGGTGGAAGGCAGCACGCCGAGGAACAGGAAGCCAAGCGCAACGTCGGCGGGCGCCAGTCCGGCGATGCCCTTCCATACGATCCAGCCCGCCAGCGTCATCGCGCCGAAAACCCAGAAAACCAGCGGGACCAGGAAGACATGATCGCCGAGCCCTTCGATCACGTCCCGGCGGGGCAGTCTGAGGCCGTAGAGGAAGAAGAGCATGAACACGGCAACATTCGCGACGCCATGCGCTAATTCGAGGCCTCGGCCGGTGACAGGCAACACCGACGCGAGCAGGATCATCCCGAGGATCAGTCGTATCAGCGGATCGATTCTGCGAAATATGGACAAGGAACCGGACGGCCCGTTCAAGCGAAAGGATTGATCCCGCTAGCCTCACGGGACGGCGATTGTCGAGGGCGCGCTTCAGCCTCGCTGCTTGCCGAGCAGCAGCCGTCCTTCTGCAATCAGAGAATTGTCCCCCATCATTGCGCGCGCTTTCGCAAGCAACGCGCCCGCCTTTGCCTCGCTGCCACCGGTTGCGGCCAGGGCCAGCCCCCAGTTCTGCGCGGCGACAGGGTTTGCAGGCTGCATTCGATAGGCTTGCCGTGCCGCCTGCTCCGCCCCTTCGGCATCGCCGGTTCGCAAACGCGCGAGCGACAGGTTTCCAAGCGTGGTGACGTCTTCTTCGCCGTTCGCGGCAAGGTACTCGAAAAGCTGGCGCGCCCGGTACCATCGACCGAGTTCCATCGCCATCTCCGCAGACAGTCTCGCTGCCACCCGGCTTTGCGGATTGGCGCGCAGGTAATCCTCGGCGAGCCGCGCCGCATCGGACGTCTCGCGCAGCGACAGATGCGCCGCCGCCATCTTCAGCATCAATGCCTCGGGCAACCTGATCCGGGCCGCCAGGTCGTAGCGTTCCAGCGCGCCTTTCCCGTCCCCCAGCGCCAGCCGTGCGTCGCCTGCGCGGACCTGAATGTCGTAATTGCCGGGCGCCATGGCGCGATAGCGTTCCGCAGCCGTCGAAGCCTCAACCAGTCTGCCTTGCGAGACCAGTTCGCCGATCTCGGAGGATGCGGCTGTCAGCGGGAGCTGACCGGATCGCACAGAAGCAGCCCGGTCGAGATAGCTGGCGGCGCGGGAGCGGTCGCCAAGCTGCTCGAACGCTCGTCCCATCAGCGTGAGCAGGTACGGTCGGGCCGCCTCGTGGTCGGCAAAATCGCCGAACCGCCGGACCAGCTGCCGGTAGTCCCCGGCCCGGAACAACGTCCGCGCCAGCAGGACCTGTGCGTTCGCATTGGCCGGCTGTTCTCGGAGCAGCTTCTCGAAAGCTTCGCGCGCCAGCACGTGATTGCCAGCGCGAAGCTCAAGGATGCCTTGCAGGAGTATTGCTCCGGGAAGGTCCTCGAGCCGATTGCCGGTCTTGAGCAGCAGTTTTCGGGCCAGTTCGTTCCGGTCGGCGCGGGCGGCCATGACCGCCTGCAGGTAATAGGCGCGCGCATTGCCGGGATCGATCTCGAGGATCTTGCGGGTCGTCGTCAGCATTTCGCGGGCACGTCCGAGATCGCCCAGAGTGGCGGCATATTCGACAAGGACAGAAATGTCGTTCGGCGAGCGTTCGAGAGCCGCTTCGAACCACGGCAAAGCGGCCTTCAGACCGTGCCGGTCGCGCACTATCTGGCCCGAAAACTCGAGCGCTCGCACATTGTCCGGATCGAGGGCAAGGGCCGTGTCCGCCGCTTCCAGCGCCAGCATGTGCTCGCCGCCTTCGTAGCGTAGTCGGCCGATTTCTACCCACATGGTTGCATTGGCGGGATCGATCGCGACCGCCTTGTCATAGGCTTCCCCGGCTTTTTCGAGATTATTCTCGATCCGCTCGAGCCTTGCGATCACCCGATAGCCGAGCGCGCGGGTTGCAGGGGAGAACCGCTCTCCTTCGAGCCACTCGCCAGCGCGGCGCAATTCGCCCTGATCGATCAGCGCATCGCCCATCAGCGCCGCGACGTCCTCGCGGGATGCCCCTTGGGCAAGCGCCTTCCGCAGGCGCACCTCGGCCCCGATGGCATCGCCCGACAGCAGGTCTGCCCTTGCGCTCGCGATCAGCGAAGCTGCTTCGCGGGGCGGCTCTGCTATGGCTCCGGTCGCGACAAGCAGTCCTAGCCCCAGGCACAAGGCCGACAGGGCGGCGCCGAGGCGCTGGCTCCATCCGGATCGACGGTCAGGCGTGCAGGTCATACTGCTTGAGCAGGTCGTAAAGCGTCGGCCTGCTGATGCCGAGCATCTTTGCCGTGCTCGAAATATTGCCCTCGCTTCGCGCCAGGGCATGGCGGATCACCTTCCTATCGGAGGTTTCGCGGGCTGACTTGAGGTTCAGCGCATTGAGCACTTCCTCTTCCGGATTGTCGAGATCGAGATCGGCGGCGGACACGAGTTTCTCGTCGGCCATGATCACCGCGCGCTTCACCCGGTTTTCCAGTTCGCGGACATTGCCCGGCCATTCCCACGAATCGATCGCGGCCAGCGCCTCGCTGGAAAAACCGCGGACCTTCGGGTTCATTTCCTTTGCGAACCGTGAAAGGAAGACCTTGGCGAGCAGCGTGGCATCGCCGGGACGTTCGGAAAGGCTCGGTATCTTGACGACGATTTCGGCCAGCCGGTAGTAAAGGTCCTCGCGGAAGCGGCCATCGGCGATCATCGTTTCTAGGTCCTGATGGGTCGCGCAGACGACCCGCGTATCGACCGGGATCGAGGACCGCGATCCGATGCGTTCGATCACGCGCTCCTGCAGGAAGCGCAGGAGCTTCACCTGCAGTTGCAGCGGGATGTCGCCGACTTCGTCGAGGAAGAGCGTGCCGCCGTTGGCCTGCTCGATCTTGCCTTCGGTGGTCTTCACCGCGCCGGTGAAAGCTCCCTTCTCGTGCCCGAAAAGTTCGCTTTCGAGGAGGTTTTCAGGGATTGCGGCGCAGTTGATCGCCACGAAGGCGCCTTCTGACCGGTCGCTCGCGTCGTGCAGTCCGCGGGCGAGCAATTCCTTGCCGGTGCCGCTTGCACCCAGCAGCATGACCGAGACGTTGGTGTTCGCCACGCGCTCGACAGTGCGGGCGACCTTCACCATTTCCGGGGCCGCAGTGACCATCCGGCCGAGTACCCGGTCGTTCTTGCCGGCCTCGGCCGCCAGCTTGCGGTTCTCGTCCTCGAGCCGGTGCAACTGCAGGGCGCGCCGCACGATGAGGCCGATCGCCTCGATGTCGACGGGCTTCTGGTAAAAGTCGTAGGCGCCTCTGGCGATCGCCTGCAGCGCGCTTTCCTTCGCGCCGTGCCCGGTGGCGACGACGACCTTGGTGTCCGGCTTGATCGCCATGATCTCGTCGAGGATCGCGAAACCCTCGCTGGTGCCGTCGGGATCGGGCGGCAGGCCGAGGTCGAGCGTGACCACCGGCGGGGCATCGTGTCGCAGGGCTGCAAGGGCTGCTGCGCGGTCGCCCGCGATAGTCACGTCGAAATCGTCGTAGGCCCACTTGAGCTGAGCCTGCAGGCCCGGATCGTCTTCCACGACGAGGAGCTTGGGTTTGCTGTCGCTCATTAGGCCACCTTCTGGTCTGTACTTGCAAAATTCTCGTAAAGCCCCGTCGCCGCCGCCAGCGGCAAACGGATTGCGAAACGCGAGCCGAGGCCTTCGCGCGATTCCACCTCGAGACGCCCCCGCATGGCCCTGACGAGTTCCCGAGCCTCGAAAGCCCCGATCCCGAAACCACCGGACTTCGTCGAAACGAACGGCTTGAACAGGCGCGAACGGACGAATTCGGGGGACATCCCGCAACCGGAATCGACGATCTCGATCCTGCCATGCAGTCCGTCTGCCGTCAGCGCCACGAACACCGGGCTGTCCGGCTCGCTGGCGTCGATCGAATTCTGGATGAGGTGCACCAGCACCTGCTCCAGCGATTCCGCATGGGCCGTCACCGTGCACGGCTGGCATTCGGCGACCATCACGGGATGGTTCCTCGCAAGCCGCCCGACGACCTCGTGTATGAGGTCCGCCGCCTCCACTTCGGTGAGAGCCTCGATCTGGCCTCCGCGATAACGCGAAAGGCGGGCGATGAGGTTGTTCAGCTTGTCAGCCGAATTGCGGAGCGTGAGGAGCATGTCGTCGCGAAACTCCTTCTTGTCCGCGTGCAGCTCGGCATTGCGGGCAAGCAGGCTGAGCTGGCTGGCGAGGTTCTTGATATCGTGCATCACGAAGGCGATGCGCCGGTTGAAATCGTCGAACCGGCTGGCCTCGGCGAGCGCATCCTGGCTCGAATTCTCGGCTAAGTAGGTCGCCAGCTGCTGGCCGACCACGCGCAGGAGGTCGAAGTCCTCCCAGTCGAACTTGCGTTTCATCGGCGGCCTGGCGAGCACGACCATGCCGACAAGCCTGTCGTAGTGGATGAGCGGTACGAGTGCCCAGGCTCGCGGATGGTCGCGAAGCCAGGCTGGCACCTCGATCTCGGCGTGCGCTTCTCCGGTCCGCACTTCGTCGAGATCGGCGATGTAGCCCTCGCGCTCGAAGAACGAGACCGCGCGAAGCGGGAGCGCCGTCGCCGGGACCTCGATTTCCGGCCATTGCCAGCGTGCCGCCAGAGCAAGGTCGCCCTGTTCGTCGACAGTGAGGAGCAGGCCTGCCGGGGCCTCCGCAATGTCGGCAACCGACTGCACGATGCGCTCTGCCAGCGGCGAGGCGCTGTCCCCGTGGTTGCTCAGCGTCCGGGTGAAACGAAGCCACTCGGACCGGTAGTCGTAGCGGTGCTGAAAGAGGTGCTTCGCAAGCGTGACCTTCAGCCAGCCGCGCACGCGCTTCGATGGCAGTACGAGCATGGCCGCCACGCTGGCAATGGTCAGGAACGCCAGCTCCATCAGCTTTGCGAAGTCGCCGCCGACATATGCCAGCCATTGCGCCACCGCGACCATCGCGACGAGATATATGCCGATGACGAGCAGCGAGAAGGTCTGGAACGTCACCGCCCGCGACGGCCGGAGCCTCACCCCCTCGCGGTCGCGGCTGACGCCGATACCAAGCAGCAGCACGAGCGCGAGGACCGAAAGCCCCCGCAGCGAAGCGATCTCGGCCGGCCAGTTTCCGCTCAGGTACGCGATCGTGTAGAGGTTGAGGTCGAATGCGCAGACTGCGGCAAGGCCAGATGCAGGCCAGCGCAGCGATGCGCGCGACTGGCGCGAGGCGCCAGCATACAGGTTGTGGACGAGGACCAGCGCACCCACTGTCACGAGCAGCCGGATCATCACGTCGAACTGGAGCGCGATCGCTTCAGCCTGCACGTTGAGCACGACCCGGTCGAGCAAATAGGACACGGCCAGGTGCAGGAATTCGACGAAGGCCAGCGATACCACAACCGGCCGGATCGGCGCGAGACTGGTGTGCCTGCCGTCGCTTGCGAAAAGCCGGTAGATGACCAGCAGCCACGCGAGGTTGCGAACCGATTCGAGCAATCCGGCAGCCATCGTTCCGCGACCGATCGCCGCTTCGGCAAGACACCAGATCGCGGTGATCAGCAATGCGATCACGATCGACGAACCGGCTTTTCCGAACCTCTCGCGTCGGGGATAGAGCCAGGCAGCCACTGTCGCGGCACAGATCGCGCCCGTCACGTAGAGCGCGAAGCCCACAAGGTACCAGAGGCCGTCGAAGATCTCGGGCATCAGCGCGCTCCGTCGTTCCAGAGGATCACGCGCAGCGTCTGCAGCAGGATCAGGAGATCGAGGAAGGGCGTGTAGTTCTTGGCGTAGTAGAGATCGTACTCGAGCTTGTGACGCGAATCTTCCATCGACGCGCCGTAGGGGTAATTGATCTGCGCCCAGCCGGTGATGCCGGGTTTGACCATGTGCCGTTCGGCATAATAGGGCAGTTGCTGTTCGAGATCGGACACGAACTCCGGCCGCTCCGGACGCGGTCCAACGAAGCTCATCTCGCCCTTCAGGACGCTCCATGCCTGGGGCAGCTCGTCGATCCGGACCTTGCGGATGAACTTGCCGATGCGGGTCACGCGCGGATCGTCCTTCGTGGCCCACTGTGCCCCGGCCGCTTCGGCGTCGGTGCGCATCGAACGCAGCTTGATAAGCTCGAAATCCTGGCCGAACAGGCCGACGCGGGTCTGCTTGAAGAATGCCGGCCCCTTGCTGTCGAGCTTCACAAGCAACGCGAACAGCGCGATAACCGGTCCCGTCGCGACGAGCAGCAACGCGCTTGCGCTCACGTCGAACAGGCGCTTGGCAACGCTCGACACCGCCCGACCCGACGAGAAGCCATCGGAGAATATCAGCCAGCTGGGGTTCACGGTGTCGAGATCGACACGACCGGTTTCGCGTTCGACGAAGCTGGAAAAGTCGTTCACGTGGACGCCGGTCGTCTTGATGCGAAGCAGGTCCTTCAGCGGAAGCGAATTGCGTCGCTCCTCGATCGCGAGCACCACTTCGCTTACTCCCAGGTTCTCAACGAACCGCGTGAGATTGCTGATCGCTCCGCGGGCAATGGCTTCCTCGACGACAAGGTGGCTCTCGTTCATGGCAATGTAGCCGACGATCGCAAAGCCGCTTTCGGGCCTTTCGCCCAGCTCTCGCAACCGCTGGGCACGGGTTCCGGCACCGAGCACGAGGACCCGTCGACGGAAGGCCGACGTTCCGAGCAGCCCGCCAAGGACAAGACGGTTCAGCATCAGGAAGATGATCGCGAAAGCCATGCTGTAGGCGAGGGTCGACCGCCAGAAATTCTGTTCGCCGAGCAGGAAATCAAGGAATGCCAGCGCGATCACGCCAAGCGAGATCGCGACGAGAAGCCGCGCCCCGGCATAACGCATCGACCGCAGAGCATCTGCTCCGTAGACGCCGACCGAGACCATGGCGGTGACCATCATCGCGGCAAACGCGCCGTGAAGCGCGAGACGGTCTGCGAAAGGCCCCGCGACCATGCCGATCTGGCTGGCGCGAAGTTGCCACGACGCCTCGCCGGCCCCGACCAGGAGGAGGACGTCCACCAGCCACAGCAGCACGACGGCGTGCGGGATATAGTGCTTGAACAAGCGGATCATTTCGCGCTTTGGCCCTCCAGCCCGGTGACCCGGGAATCCGGCCTTAGGGAAAAGGCGTAAAATGTCGGTAAATCTGACAGCGTTGTCAGAAGACTTTTCGCTTTTTCCATTCTTTCGCGGCAGGATTGTCGGAAGATTTGACACCTCTCGCGCCCGGTCGCTTTCCGGTACGTGGAGTCCGGCAACCTGGAATTAACCCTGTTGCGATGCGCACGCTTTAACGCTTGCGCGGTATCGGGTCGTCATGGCCCGTGTCGCTCCCGCTCCTGCGCTCAATGCGAAGGTATATCGCCATTTCGCGATCGTTACGCTCGTGATCACGGCAAGCCTCGCGCTCTTCGCCGACGGCGAGAAGCGGGAAGCGATTGCCGACCGGGTCGCCGAACGCGAGGCAAAGACGGAGTTGCAGCGAGCCGATCACGAACGGCAAGGCGGAAAGACCGGCCGCAAGGGCTTCGAATTCCGGACCGACCGGGCGCCGACCGGATCCTTCGGCACCGACGAGATGATAGGCGCGCCCACGAGTTATGTGGGGGGCGGTAGCCAGGCGAGCGCCCCGCCGATGCCCAGCGACATGGCGCTGCCTGTCGCACCCGCGGCCGCATCGGGCGATGCTCCGCGCATACCTCCCCCGCCCCCGGGAATGTCCGCCGAGGAGTATCGCAAGCGGCTGGAGGAAGCGCGCAAGAAGGCAGCCCAGCGTGCGGACAAGATGTCGCCCCGCGAAGTGGAACAGATGATCGAGGCGTCGCGCCGGCGCACGGGCGAAGCGGAGGTCGAGGAAAGCTGGTTCTAGATGGCCACGGGGCCTGTCACTTCGGCATCAGCCGAAGCGCGGTGAGCGTCAGGGCTTCCGCCCCTGCCCCGATCACAGCCTCTGCGTCGGGAGCCCAGAAGGGGCTGTGCAGCGAAGGTATCGGGTCCCCGCCGTTCGCGGCTTCGCTCAACCGTTCGGCCGGAGTTCCGCCCACCCAGAAAATGAACGACTCGATCGAATCCTCGTCCGCGCGCCTGAACTCGCCGAAATCCTCGCCGCCCATGACCGGCGGCACGGTACGCACGCGATCCTCGCCCATGTTCTGTGAAAGGTGCGCCATGGTCTGCTCGGTGAATACCGGGGAATTCCAGGTCGCGCGAGTGTAGGGTTCCTTCACGGACACCTCGGGCATCAGATCGTCCGGCATCCCCGCTGCCATCGCCTCGCCCCGTGCAATCCGGCGGATGCCGTCGAGAAGCTTCCTGCGCGTCGCGTCCGAGTAGCTGCGAACCGTCAATTGCAGTCTGGCCTCGTCCGAAATGATGTTGTGCTTCGTCCCGGCATGGAAACTCCCGACCGTCACCACCACGGGATCGCTCGGATCGATTTCGCGGCTGGCCAGCGTCTGCAATTTCATGACGATTGCACTGGCGAGCACGATCGGATCCCTGGTGGTTTGCGGATAGGCGCCGTGCCCGCCCACTCCCTTTACGGTCACATCGACGCTGTCCACGTTGGCGAGCATCCATCCGGGCGCGGCACCGATCGTTCCGGCGGGAAGCTGCGGCGTGTCGTGGAAGGCAAGTGTGTAATCGGGCTTCGGAAACCGCTCGTACAAGCCGTCGGCGAGCATCTCGCGGGCCCCGAGGCCGAGTTCCTCAGCAGGCTGGCCGATCATGACCAGCGTTCCCGACCACTCGCCGCGCCGTTCCGCCATCTGTCGTGCCGTGGCGATCCAGCCGGTCATGTGCGTATCGTGTCCGCAGGCATGCATGATGCCGCTCTCGACGCCGGATTCCGGAACGCCCGTGCGGGTCGAGGCATAGGGTAGTCCGGTCTGCTCCGTAACCGGCAAGCCGTCCATGTCCGCGCGGATGAGGACGGTCGGACCGGGCCCGTTCCGCATCAACGCGACGATGCCGGTTCGTCCGACGCCCTCGGTCACTTCGAACCCCGCATCGCGCGCCGCCCTAGCCATCACACCGGCGCTGCGCTCTTCCTGAAAGCTGAGTTCAGGGTTGGCATGAAGATCGCGGTAGATCTCCATGAGGCCGGGCATGTCGTCGCGGATCGCCTCCGCGACCGTTTCGGCATTGGCCGTGAGGGGCAGGGAAAAGGCGGCCAGCGCCGCTGCAATGTCATGTGGCTTCATGCAAGGAGCTTAAGCAGGCTATGTGGCACCGGCAAGCATACTTTCGGGACACGCCGCGGGCTCCCGAGCGAAGAAAAGAGAAGGGAAAAGGGATGACGAATTATCGGCACATCGCATGTAGCCACGAGCCTCGAGCATAGGCGGAACGACCTTATAGAGGCCCAACACCGCAAGCGGCCCCGCAACGATGAGGAACAGGGAAATGCGCATGAGCGAACGCAGCTTGGGCTTTGGTTCGCTCCGAATTCCTGAAAGACTGGAATAGGCAAGAAGCAGTAAAACAAGCGAAAACGGTATTGCCAGTGCCGCGCCGGTGTCCAGTTTCGCCACCGGTCCCGCTGCGCCCAATACCGCAAAGAACCCGGTGAGCCACTCGATCCAGATAGCCGAAAGTGCTGCGGCAAGCAGTACCAGCACCGCCGCAAGTCCTATGCTGGACCTTCTGGAAACCTCATGCATGCTTGCCAGAGCCTACAATCGGGGTAGCGGCATTCGTCGCCAGAGCTCGTCCACTTTGCGACGAGCGTACCTCGAGAGCGAGTCCACCGCGAGGTCGATCAGTCCGTTCGCGAGATTCCGCACTCCGTCCTCGAAACGGTCTATCGCGCCCTGCTTCGCCCGCTCGGCGGCCTGCCTCGCCTTTTCGGAGTATTCGTCGATCGCCTTGGACAGGGATTCGGTCCATTTGTATTTCGCATCGAGCGCATCGAGAACGACGGCAACGCCTATTCCGACCGCTACCGCGACGATCAGAGGACCAAGCGCGAATGTTCCGATCACAGTGCCGACCGCCGCCGCCCCCGCCATCGCACCGACGCCGGCAGAAACGGCAACCTTCGTGATATCTGTCGCAATCGTTCCGAGGAGCTGGCCGAGTGTAGCGCGGTCGTTGAGCACGTAATCGGCGATGTTCCAGGCAGTCAGCAGGAAGATCGAAATAAAGGCTCCGCCCTTGGAAGCGGCTTTCACTCCTGCCTTGCCGATGCCGAACTTGACGACCTTGGCATTCTTCACCGAGTATTTCGTTCCAGTCAGGACTTTGCGCAATCCCGGCCTGCCCTTGAAGACCACATGGAGCTTGCCGCCATAGCGCTTGAAATAGACGCGGCCCAGCGGGGTGCCGAGGTCATTGGCAAGTTTAGTCAAGGTCGCGATGTCACCGGCAGCGGCGAAGTAGCTGGCGAGAAAGCGAGAACCTCCCCTGCCGTAGTCCGACCAGAACTTGTCTGCCTGGGCCTGCGTCATCCGACCGCTTGCGAGCTTCTCGGTCAGCCAGAGCCTGACCATCGAATCCTCGGAAAGAACGTAGACTTCTTCCTCTTTCGCCATGCCTGCCTCCGTTTGCCCTGACTCAGCATCGGCGCATTGCAAAGCGATTACAAGCGAGGCCGTCGCCCTTGGTGCCCCTGGCCCGACTCGAACGGGCACTTCCGAAGAAAAACGATTTTGAGTCGTTCGCGTCTACCGATTCCGCCACAGGGGCTCCCGGGCGCGCGTTCGTCTAGCCGCAGCAACCGGCGCGTTCAAGCCGCCGCGGGCGGCCGGCAACCGCTCAGGCCTTGAGCGCTCCGGCAAGGATCTTGTGAAGCCGCGTGTGCAGAGCATCGTTGCCCGCCAGCACCTGTGCATCGCAGATCGGCTGAGAGCGGCCGCGCCAGTCCGAAACGAACCCGCCGGCCTCGCGAACGAGGAGACAGCCGGCGGCAGTATCCCAGGGATTGAGCCCGCTCTCCCAGAAACCGTCGTACCGGCCCGCCGCGAGCCAGGCGAGGTCGAGCGCTGCCGATCCGTAGCGCCGGATACCGGCGACTTGCGGGCCGAGCGCCTGATATATCTTCATCCATTCCGGCAGGCTGCCGTGATCGGCGAAGGGAATGCCCGTCGCGATAAGGGATTCATCCAGATGGCGGCGCGCCGACACGCGCAGGCGACCATCGTGCAGCCATGCACCCCGGTTCTTCTCAGCCCAGAAGCTCTCGTCGGTGATCGGCTGGTAGACGATGGCGGCAACCACGTCGCCCCATCCCTTGCCGTCGAGCCGCGGCTCCTGCGCGGCAATCGAAACCGCGAAGTGCGGGATGCCGTGCAGGAAGTTCGTGGTGCCGTCGAGCGGATCGACGACCCAGCGCGGCTTGGTTTCGTCGCCCAGAATCTCGCCGGCCTCCTCCATTAGGAAGCCCCAGTCGGGGCGTGCCGCGAGCAATTCGTCATAGATAGTGCGTTCCGCCGCGCGATCGGCCTTCGAGACAAAATCGGAAGGTCCCTTGCGGGAAACCTGAAGATGCTCGATTTCACCGAAGTCGCGCCGCAACCGCTGCCCCGCCTTGCGCGCGGCTCGCTCCATCACGCGGATAAGTCCGGAAAGTGCCATCTGGATACGTACCGTTCGACTAGCGTTCAGTCCGCCTTGCGGACGTAGGTACGTTCGTAAACGTCAACGACGATGCGGGTTCCGCTTTCGATGTGCGGCGGGACCATCACCCGTATGCCATTGTCGAGTACGGCAGGCTTGTAACTGGATGACGCCGTCTGGCCCTTCACCACCGCATCGGCCTCGACGATGTCGGCCTCGACCTGGTCGGGAAGCTGAACGGAGATCGGCCGTTCATCGTACATTTCAAGCTGCACGGTCATACCGTCCTGCAGGAACGCGGCGGCATCGCCCAGCAAGTCGGTCGGAAGCTGGATCTGCTCGAAGGTCTCGGTGTCCATGAAGACAAGCTGGTCGTCGTCGGCGTAAAGGTACTGGAAGTCCTTGGTTTCGAGGTGAACCTTCTCGACCGTGTCGGCGCTGCGGAAACGCACGTTGGTCTTGCGACCGTCGATCAGATTCTTCATCTCGACCTGCATGTAGGCGCCACCCTTGCCCGGCTGGGTATGCTGCGTCTTGGCGACTTTCCAGATGCCGTTTTCGTATTCGAGAATGTTGCCGGGACGGATGTCCACGCCGCTGATTTTCATGGAGAGAACCTTTGATGCGAAAGAGCGATATTCGGGAAAGCCGCGCCCATAGCCCCTTGCCGCGCTGCTGGCAATCGCGCGGCCCGGGTGATAGCAGACGCGCCATAAAGAACGGGAAGAGCCTTGTCCTCGCCCTGGCAACATCGCTTGTCGCCGCGCCTGCCGCGGCGGTTCCCGGCGGCACGCTGGGCACCCTCGAAAAGGGCTGGTACGCGTGCGAGGCGCCCGGCGACGCCCTTGGACCGGCAGGCGATCGCATGCCCGAAGCAGACTTCAAGGTCGTCAGCGCATCGAGCTATCGTGCCGGGGGAACGCGCGGGACCTACCTACTTACCGGCGACCGCGTCGTGATGACGAGCGGGCCGTTCGAAGGTCGCAAGTTCCATCGCCAGTCGCGCGGCTTCTTGCGAGAAATCGACGGGTCGGGTGCGCCGGGCAGTATCCGGTGCATCCTCGGGACACGGAACAACCGCACGGCGGACTAGCTGCAGCGTCCGCACACTGACGTTCTCAGTAAACCCCGCCCTGCTCTTCCGCGAAATTCTTCGGTTCCTCGCTCGCGGACGCATTGCTCCGCGTGGCGGACTGCTGCGCCTGACGTCCGCGCCGGATCGCCGCGATCAGCGCATCGCGCTGCTGCGCGAATTCGTCGGCGGTCGACCGCTTGGGCTCGGTATCGGGCTGGAAAGCTTCCCAGATCACCGAGGCCTTCGGGTCCGAGCCGGGTTCCGCGCCGAAGACGCGCTTGCCGGTGCGCCGATCGATCTTGACCATGCGCACCCCTTCGGGAGCGATGAACGGCTGTGTTCGCCAGCGGTCCTTCGTTTCCTGGACCAGCTGCTTGAAGACGGGCGCGGCCAGCCGCCCGCCCTGAGCATAACCGCCCATCGAGCGCGGCTGGTCGAAGCCCAGATAGACACCTGACACGTATTTCTGCGAACCGCCGACGAACCAGACGTTGGTCGGCCCCGTGGTCGTACCGGTCTTGCCGAACAGGGGCAGGCCAAGGTCCCGAAGGACGACGGCGGTGCCGCGCGTCACCACGCCGGTGAGCATGTGCACGGTCTGGAATGCGGTGCGCGGGTCCATGACCTGCTTGCCGCGCGGTTCCAGGCGCGGCATCGGCTTGCCGTCCCATTCATCCATGTCGCACCCGACGCAGCGACGCGAATCCGCGCGCCAGATGACCTTCCCGTTCCGGTCCTGCACGTAGTCGATCAGCGTCGCATCGTACTGCACGCCCTGGTTGGCGAGCGCGGCATAGGCATTCACCATCCGCAGCACCGTGGTTTCGCCGGCGCCCAGCGCGAACGACAGGTAGGGCTTGTAATCGCCGATGCCGACGTTGCTGAACGTCTTGGTCACCCGATCCATGCCGGAATCGTTGGCGATGCGGACGGTCATGAGGTTGCGTGACTGTTCGAGGCCCCAGCGCATCGTGTGCGTGCCGCCTCCGCCCCCGCCGAAGTTCCTGAAACACTTCTGGCCGAGCGCTGCGCCCTGATAGACGCAGAACTGCCCGTCGAGGACCATCGAGGCAGGCGTCATGCCGGCTTCCAGACCCGTGGCGTAGACGAACGGCTTGATCGTCGATCCCGGCTGACGCATCGCCTGTGTCGCGCGGTTGAACGAACCTAGCCCGGAATCGAACCCGCCCTGGACCGCGACGACACGACCGGTGTCGACTTCCTCGACGACCATGCCTCCGGCAACTTCGGGGATCGTGCGCACCGCGTAGGACCCGCTTCCGGCCGGAGCCGCGGCTATGAGATCGCCCGTCCGCAGGCGATCCGGTATGTTGGTCAGGTCGTAACTCTCTCCATCGGCGAACCCGATCCGACCACGGTTTCCGTCGAGCGAAAGAACCACTCCCACGCGCCAGTCCTCGTAATCGACCGACTTGTTCGCCAGAATGACCTGCGATTGCCAGCGGTCGGGATCGAGATCCGTGATTCGGTCGATCGGACCGCGCCAGCCCTTGCCGGCATGATAGCGCAACAGCCCGGCCCGAAGCGCGTTGCGGGCCGCGCGCTGCATTTCGGTATCGAGCGACGTGCGCACCCAGAGTCCGCCGGCGTAGACACTGTTGTCGCCATCCTCGGCGGTCTCGCCGTAACGTTCGATAAGGCGGCGGCGCACTTCCTCGACAAAGTAGCCGCCCGCCGAATCGTACGATTCACTCTGGCGACGGATCAGGCCCAGCGGCTGGGCCTTGGCCGCATCCGCTTCGGCACGTGTCGCCCAGCCATTCTCGACCATCTGCTCGAGAACGTAATTGCGGCGTGCTATCGCAAGATCGGCGTGTTTGGCACGGCTGTAGCGTTCAGGCGCCTTCGGCAGGATCGCGAGGAACGCCGCCTCGTGAAGTTCGAGTTCCCCGACGTCCTTGCCGAAATAGGCTCGCGACGCGGCCTGCACGCCGAAGCTCTGGCGGCCGAGCGGGATTTCGTTGAGATAGAGCTCAAGAATCTGCTCTTTGGTGAGGACGCTTTCGATCCGCCGCGCAAGCACCATTTCCTTGAGCTTGCGCGTGACCGAGTATTCGTCGCCGATCAGGATGTTCTTGGCGACCTGCTGCGTGATCGTCGATCCGCCCTTGGCGCGCTGGCCCGATCCGAGTTTCGATACATAGTCGACCACGGCCCCGGCCAGACCGGTCAGGTCGACGCCGCCATGGCTCCAGAAGGTCTTGTCCTCGGCTGACAGGAACGCGTTGGTAAGAGGCTCCGGGAAGTCGACGAAGCGCAGCTGGACGCGCCGTTCGCGGGCGTAACTGTAGACAATCTCGCCGTCGATACCCCGCACCATCGTCGGCAGAGGAGGCTGATAATCGAGCAGCTTGTCGGCGGAGGGCAGGCTGCGCACGATTATGGTCCATGCGATTAGGAACACGACCACGAGGATGGCGGCAGCAATCAGCAGACGCCGCAGCCATTTGCGTTCGCGCCACATCCTCGCCAGACGCGAGGCCAGGCCGCTCGCTTCGCGGCGTACCTTGTAGCTTAAGTTTTCTTCGGCTTCTGAAGGTTCGCTCATGTCGTCGTGGTCTCTAGCACGGGGCTTTCGTCATAGGCCAGCGGTATGGAGCCTCAGCTGTCCGATCGGCGGGCGAAGTAGACGCGGATCGCCTGCGCGGCGGCCCGGGCAATCTCCGCCTGCCCTTCCTCCGACGTCAGATAGGCTTCGTCGGATGGATTGCTGATGAACCCGGTCTCGAAAAGGATCGAAGGCATGTCGGGTGCCTTCAGCACGCCGAAGGCGGCCGACTGCACTTGCTCGCGATGCAGCCTCACGGTTCCGCGCAGCTCGCGAAGAAGCAGCCGGGCGGCCTGCGCCGAACCGGTCTGCGTTTCACGCTGCGACAGGTCCAGAAGGATCGCGTCGACCGTGTCGTCGGTCCGGGTGAGCGATACCCCGTTCAGGGTATCCGCCGCATTTTCGCGCGCCGCCATCTTCTCGGCAGCTTCGGTCGACCCCTTTTCTGACAGTACGTAGACGCTTGCGCCCCGGGCGACGTTGCTGTCGACGCTGTCGGCGTGGATCGAGACGAAGAGGTCGGCGCCGAGCTTGCGCGCCATGGTGAAACGCTCCGCAAGCGTGAAGTACTGGTCGGTTTCGCGCGTCATCGCGACGCGGATGCCGCCATCGTCAAGCAGGATGTCCCGCACCTTCGAGGATATCTGGAGCGCAACCGTCTTTTCCCTTATGCTGCCCTTCCCCGATCCGGGGTCGTGTCCGCCGTGGCCGGCATCAAGCACCACCAGCGGCCGACGGGCGTCGCGCGGGCCGCGCACTTCGGGAAGCGCGGCATCCATGCCGGCGGGCGGGAGGTCAAGTCGCACCACGTATGCGTGCCCGCGTCCGGGCGTGCCGTACGTCGCATCGAGCCATATGGCGCCGGCGAGGACCGCAAGCGGCACCAGGAACAGAAACAGAAGCTGCAATTTTCGCGACATTTGCAGCGAGCGTTAGCGTCATGCCTTGGCGGCGCGCAAGAAACTTGCCGTTCAAATTTATGGATGCTAGGCATTTTTCGCCGGAGCCGACGAAGCTCTACCTCGAAACCGGACAGGGACCGGTCGAAGGAAGACATGGGGGCAAATCCATTCGTCGCCGCTCCGGAAAGAGTTATCCGGGAATACTCTTTCCCGACCCGAACCAGGTTGACGCGAACCATGAGAAGCCATTTGCCGCCCTGCAAGCCGCAACCCGCAAGGGTTCCGGCTCGAACGGCGCTTGGCGCTGCGTGCCCAGAATCGCCACGCTCTCCTGATTTCGCGGACACGAATTTATCCTCCGGAGCAAACTCCGGTTCCTACCACGCTTCCTTCCGCAACCCGGCGCCTCCGGCTGCCGCGCGTTCCGGCGGGACATCTGAACAAATCCGCGCCGGCATGTCGGCAATATCCGCTTCGCGGCGCGGCTGGAGACTACATAATGGCCATGCGCATGCTAATCGATGCGCGCCACCCGGAAGAAACGCGGGTGGCGGTGCTCAAGGGCAACCGTATTGAAGAATTCGATTTCGAATCCGCAGAACACAAGCAGATTAAAGGCAACATCTACCTCGCGAAAGTAACGCGGGTCGAACCTTCCCTTCAGGCAGCCTTCGTCGATTTCGGCGGCAACCGTCACGGCTTCCTGGCGTTCAGCGAGATCCATCCCGACTATTACCAGATTCCCAAGGAGGACCGCGAAGCCCTTCTCGCCGAAGAGGCTGCGCATGCCGAGGAAGAAGCGGCTCTGCGTGCCGCCGAAAACGAGGACGACGACGCGCCCGATGCCGATTTCGAGGACGAGGGTGACGACGACGAGGATCTCGACGAGGACGATGGCGGCCTGACCGAGATCGACACGTCCGAGAAGGACCAGATCGCGACGATCGAGGCCGGGCATGTCGAAAACGGGTTCGACGACAACGGCGAATCCGACGGCCCGGACGACGAAGCCGGGTCCGGTTCCGGCGGCAGGCGACGCGGTCGGGGGCGGCGGCAGGGTCGTTCGGGCGGACGCTCGAAGCAGGTCGAGGAAGTTCGCGCCAAGCGGATGGCGCTTCGCCGGCGCTACAAGATCCAGGACGTCATCCACCGGCGCCAGGTTCTGCTCGTCCAGGTCGTCAAGGAAGAGCGCGGGAACAAGGGTGCGGCGCTCACCACTTACCTCAGCCTAGCCGGCCGCTACTGTGTTCTCATGCCGAATTCGAGCCACGGCGGCGGTATCAGCCGCAAGATCAATTCGGCATCGGATCGCAAGCGCCTCAAGGGCATAATCTCGGAACTGAACCTGCCCCGCTCGATGGGATGCATCGTGCGGACCGCCGGGCTTTCGCGCACCAAGAACGAGATCAAGCGCGACTTCGACTACCTTGCGCGGCTCTGGGACGAAATCCGCGAGAATACCCTGCAATCGGCTGCTCCCGCCCTGATCCATTCGGACAGCGACCTGATCAAGCGGGCCATACGCGACATCTACAATCGCGAGATCGAGGAAGTTGTGGTCGAGGGCGAGGAAGGATATCGCTCCGCCAAGTCCTTCATGAAGCTGCTCATGCCAAGCCATGCGCGACGGGTGAAGGCCTATTCGGATCCCGTCCCGCTGTTCCAGCGCTATGGAGCGGAGGACCAGCTCACCGCGATGTACGATCCGGTGGTGCAGCTCAAATCGGGTGGCTACATCGTGATCAACCCGACCGAGGCGCTCGTCTCGATCGACATCAACTCTGGCCGCGCCACCAAGGAGCACGGCATCGAGCAGACGGCGCTTGCCACCAACCTCGAGGCCGCGCGCGAGATCGCCCGCCAGTTGCGCCTGCGCGACATGGCCGGGCTCGTCGTCATCGACTTCATCGACATGGAGTACGGATCGAACGTCCGGAAGGTCGAGAAGGCGATGAAGGACGCGCTCAAGACCGACCGCGCCCGCATCCAGGTGGGCCGCATTTCCAGCTTCGGCCTCATGGAAATGAGCCGCCAGCGCTTGCGCACCGGCGTGCTCGAGGCAACGACGCGCAGTTGTCCGCATTGCGACGGTACCGGCCTTGTCAGGACGGCAAGTTCCGCCGGCTTGTCTGCGCTGCGCCTGATCGAGGACGAAGCCGCCAAGGGCAAGGGCTCGGTCATCACGCTTTATGCGAGCACCGAGGCAGCGGTCTACCTGCTCAATTCGAAGCGCGGCGACCTTGCCGAGATCGAGGCACGTTACGGCGTTTCGGTCGAAGTCATCCCGGAGGGCGAGAACGAAGGCGCCAAGATGCGCGTGTCATCGTCCGGCCCGCGTCCCGATTCGGTGCCCGACTTCGCGCCGATCATCGACGACGACGACAATGACGTCGAGGACATCGAGGACGACAACGACGAGGCCGAAAGCGATGAGCAGGACGGCGAACCCCGTCGCAAGCGCCGGAAACGGCGCCGCGGCGGTCGCGGTCGCAATCGCCGGAACGATGATCGCCAGGCTTCCGATGGCGACAACGACGACGAAGAAGAAGAAGAAGACGGCAAAGACGAAACCGACACGCCCTCTTCGGATCAGGACGACGAGGACGACGACGATATGCCCAAGAAGCGTCGCCGTCGCGGCGGCCGTCGCCGTCGCGGGGGTCGCGGTCGGGGAAGCCAGTCGGGCGAAGCTTGGAACGACGATGAAGAACCGTCGAGCGACGGCGAAACCGATGGCGGCGAAAATGAGACGACGGCACAGGATACGCAGCCCGATGCGGATCAGGAAGCCGAAGCTGTAACCGAAGAACAGGCCGAAGCGGCAGCCGAGGAAGCGCCGGCCGAACCCAAGAAGCGGCGTACGCGCCGCAAGAAGGCGGACGTTCCTGCCGAAGCCGAAACCGCCGTTCCGTCCGAAGGCGGCAAGGACGTGGAGGAAGCGCCGGAAAAACCCAAGCGCACGCGACGCAAGAAGGCCGATGCTCCGGCAGAAGCCGAGCAGGCCGGAGATGCGCCTGCCAAGCCGAAGCGCACGCGGCGCAAGAAGGTGGACGCTCCCGCGGAAACCGAAACTGCTGCTGCCGCCGATCCCGAACCGGTCGCCGAACAACCGGCAGCTTCCGAACCTGCTCCTGAAACAGAGGCACAGGATCGGGCCGAACCCGAGCCTGCCGGTGCGGCGGGCGATGACGAGACGGGCGATCAGCCGCGCCGCGGCTGGTGGCAACGGACCTTCGGGAATTGAACGATGGACGTCCCGGAAACGATTCCGGGACGTCCGTTCAGGCCGGTTTGACGGCCCGGCCCCATTCCACCCAAGTCGCGAACCGGGGACCGGGCAGAAGGTAACCCGATCCCGCAGGTTCACTGTCGAAGCCGGAATCCGCGATGGCCGGCGAAATCGGGCGCGACAGGTGGCAACCTCCGAACACTCGCTTCCAGGCCGGTTCTATACGATCCTGCCACCTGGCGACGTTTCGATCGGGCGAGCGTCCATGCTCGGCGAACAGGAACGTTCCGCCGGGCTTCAACACCCGCCTGAGCTCGCCGATCGTTCGCGCATGGTCGGAAACCGAGCAGAGCGTGAAGGTGGAAACGACAGTGTCGAATGTGTCGTCCGCGAACGGAAGCTCCTCGCCGAAGCCCTGCCTGATATCCGAATTCATGCCGCGCTTCGCCGCCGCTTCCCGCGCATATTCGATGCCTTTTTCGGAAGGATCGATGCCGGCGAACGCGGTAACGCGGGACGTATCGTAGAGTTCGAGGTTGATCCCCCCGCCGCAGCCGAGCTCCAGCACCCGGCCTGCTGCCGAGGGGACGAGTTGCGAGCGCAATTCCATGATCGGTTTCGCGCCGCACGCAAACCTGATGCAGCGTGGAACGACCTTGTCGTCCCACCACGATCCGAAGCCCATCGGACAAACCCCTTTCAAGATGCGAGCCTGTTCCTAAATGGACCGGGAGACAAGCATCCTTTCGCAAGTCGGCTTACTGACGAAAATCGCAGGGGTTATCTCGCCAAGCGTACACTTGCCCGATGCGGATGAATCGCTAGAGAGGAGCGACGGGACGCGGCCTGCCGCATCGCAGCAATCCAGGAACGACAAGATGGCTACCTTTACCCTTCCCAAGAACAGCAAGATTACCGGAAAGTCCCGGCATCACGAGGCGGAAGGCGGCGGCCGCATCAAGAAGTTCAAGGTCTATCGGTACGATCCGGACAGCGGCGAAAATCCGCGCTACGACACCTTCGACATCGACCTCGACACCTGCGGCCCGATGGTCCTCGATGCGCTCATCAAGATGAAGAGCGAGCAGGATCCGACGCTCACTTTCCGCCGGTCCTGCCGCGAAGGGATTTGCGGCTCGTGCGCGATGAACATGAACGGACGCAACGGTCTTGCCTGCACGACCGCGATCGAAGACCTCAAGGGCGAAGTGCGGATCACCCCCCTGCCTCACATGGAAGTGATCAAGGACCTCGTTCCCGACTTTACGCATTTCTACGCGCAGTACGCCTCGATCCGCCCCTGGCTGCAGACCGTGTCGAACACGCCGTCGGGCAAGGAACGTCTGCAGAGCCCGGAGCAGCGCGAAAAGCTCGACGGCCTTTACGAGTGCATCCTGTGCGCTTGCTGCTCGACCTCGTGCCCGAGTTACTGGTGGAATTCCGACAAGTTCCTTGGTCCGGCGATCCTGCTCCAGGCCTATCGCTGGCTTGCCGACAGCCGCGATGAGATGACCGGCGAGCGGCTGGACGAGCTCGAGGACCCCTTCCGGCTCTATCGCTGCCATACGATCATGAATTGCGCGAACGTCTGCCCGAAGGGTCTCAGTCCGGCGCGGGCGATTGCCGAGATCAAGAAGATGCAGGCCGAACGCCAGATCTGATCGGCGCCGGGTTTTCGCGTGAAATTGCCGTCCGAAGACAGTCCGTTCGTATGTATCCGCTCTGCGGAGCATCCCGGCTGGATGACGTGGGACGTTGCCGACGCCAGCGTTTTCAACAGCGTGGTCATGGCTCCGCTCCTCGTACGGCGTGATGGCGAGAAGGGTATTCTTCGCTTCTTTCCGGACCGTCGCCATGCCAACCTGGTTGACGGGCTCCACGGGGGCGTGATCGCCGCACTCATCGATATTGCCCTGTTTGCCGGATATTTCGCTCTTACCGGCAAGGATCCCAGCAACGCTGTGACGCTCGACCTGACGACGCAATTCGTAGGCGCCGGGACCATCGGCAAGCCCACCGATGCCGAGGTGGAACTGGTCAGGGAAACCGGACGCTTCGGCTTCCTGCGGGGACTCGTTGTCCAGGACGGCACCCCGATTGCCAGCTTCTCGGGCACGATCCGCAAGCCTTCCCGGCGATGACCGGCCTCATTCACCGGTACGAGGCGCTGCTCGCTTCCGGAGAGTTGCGACCGGATGCCGAGCAGGCAGCGGCTGCAGAGATGCTCGAGAAACTGCAGCGCGAACTGGAAAGCTCTCAGGCCAGTGCGAAGGGGCTGCTCGCCAAACTGCGCGGGAAAAAGCGCGAGGCAACGCGCGGCATCTACATGTGGGGCGGAGTCGGCAGGGGCAAGTCCATGCTGATGGACCTGTTTCACCAGACGCTGAAGATCGACGAAAAGCGCCGGGTACATTTCCACGCCTTCATGATCGAGGTCCACGCCCTGCTTCGCGAGGAGCGGGCGAAGGAAATCGGCGATCCGATACCGCCGGTCGCAGCCAGGATAGCCGAAAAGGCGCATTGCCTGGCGTTCGACGAAATGGTCGTGAACAATTCCGCCGATGCCATGATCATGAGCCGGCTGTTCACGAAGCTGATCCGCGATGAAGGCGTCACCGTCGTTACCACGTCGAACCGCCCTCCCCGCGACTTGTACAAGGACGGCCTCAATCGGGAGCACTTCCTGCCGTTCATCGCGCTGGTCGAGGAGGAGATGGACGTCGTCACGCTTAACGGCCCGGTTGACTACCGGCTGGACCGGCTGGGCGATATGGAGACATGGCATCACCCACTCGGTCCCGCTGCTACCGACCAGGCGCGGGAAGCGTTCTTCCGGCTGACCGATTATGCGCCGGAAGATGCCGCGCACGTGCCTTCCGCCGAGCTGGACCTGGGCGGCAATCGAGCGCTTCACGTTCCGAAAAGCCTCAAGGGCGTCGGCGTTTTCAGTTTCAAGCGGCTTTGCGGCGAGCCGCGAGGCGCGGCCGACTACCTTGCGATCGCGCGCGCCTATCACACCGTCATTCTGGTCGGCATACCGATGATGGGACCCGAGAACAGGAACGAAGCCGCGCGTTTCGTGACGCTCATCGATGCTCTGTACGAAAACAAGGTGAAACTGATCGCCGCGGCAGATGCGGAGCCCGAAGACCTCTATACGTCAGGCGACGGCAGTTTCGAGTTCGAGAGGACGGCCAGCCGGCTGCAGGAAATGCGCAGCGCGGAGTACCTTGCCTTGGGGCACGGCGAAGACTGAGCCGGGTCCGCCGAAAGGCGGCTCCAATGAAACTTCCTGGGTAGGAGCAGAACGCAAAACCCCGGCGAACACTTCGCCGGGGGCTTCGCGACCCTGACCAACAATGGTCAAGAGTAAATTTTGCGACTCGACCTCGGGAACCCCGATGTCAAAAGTCTTTCAACCCCTTCAATTCCACCAAACCGATGGAAATCAGCGGGTTAACTTAGCTGAAAAGATATTTCCAGATCGACCAGCCGATTTGCATAGCTGCCTCCATGTTGGTTGGAGGCTCTGGTTAACATCATCTTAAGCGGTTAACAAGTCCTAAAGATTCCACAGGAAATTGCCGCCATGCCCCGAACTGGGATCGCAACTGGTCGATAGGTTGCGGGTGGGCGATGTAATAGCCCTGCCCTACGTCGCAGCCCATTTCGCCGAGCATCGAGAAGACGCTTTCGTTCTCGATCCCCTCCCCGACGACGGTCTGGCCAAGATCGTGCGCGAGGCTGATCGTGCTGGCGACGATGCGTTTCGCCCTCGGATTGCTCGTGATGGCCGAGATGAAACTGCGGTCGATCTTCAGTTCGTTGCTCGGCAATTCGGCAAGGTAGCGCAAGCTTGCCTCGCCGGTGCCGAAATCGTCGATTGCCAGGCGAAAGCCCATCGCCTGAAGCTTGCGCAGGTTCTCGACGGCGCGCGGCCGGTTGTAGACGCTGGCCGTCTCGGTCACTTCGATCGTGAAGTTACGACAGTCTATCGCGTGCTTGCGCGACAGTTCGGATATCGAACTGATCAGCGAAGCCTTGTCGACGAGCTGGGCCGAAAGATTGATGCTGATCTTGAAGTCCGGCCGGACGGTCGCGAACTCCCGCGCGGCGGAAACCGCCTGTTCGAAAACCCAATAGGTCAGCGCATCGATGCGGCCGGCCTTCTCCGCCTGCACAATGAAAGCGGCGGGACTGATCGGACCACGCGCCGGGTCGTTCCAGCGTATAAGCGCCTCGGCGGCGCAGACCTGCTGCTCGGCAAAGCTCCACTGCGGCTGATAGGCCAGCCAGATATCTCCGTTGCGCATGCCCTCGTCGATACGCGCCAGCAGCGAGAGCTCCCACGGCGCGTCGGCCAGCCGGCGCGATTCGAACTGCTCGACCGTCTGGCCCGTCTTCAGCGCCTCGGTCGAACTCGCAAGCGCCATGTTTAGCCGGGTCAGCGTGTCCGCCTCATAGTTGCGGTCGAGACCGAAATGCACGTTCGTGTCGAACATCCGGTCGCCGATGAGCAACGGAGCCGAAAACAGGGCGCGAAGTCCCTCGAAGTGATCGAACTGTTCGCGCGTATCTGCCGGGCCGTCGATCCAGGCGAAGTGCCCGCCGTCGCCGTGATAAACCTCGGTCGCGTTGCTGCCGACGGTGAAGCGTCGCGCGATCTGGTTGGCGCATTCCTGATGGAGCGAGGATGGGAGGGTTGCCAGGAATTCCTCGTATCGGCTGATGGTCGCGACCACGACATCGTGTCCTTCCGGCACCTTTCGCGCCGCAAGCGCGACAAAGTTGGGCAGTCCCGAGGCGCTCGTCTCGATCACCCGGCGGCGCCACTTGCTCCAGAGCTTCAGCATGCCGAACAGGAATAGCGCCACGAGAACCGGGCCGACGTTGCTGTACAGCCCGACTTCCTGAAGCAAACCGGGCCCGACGAGGCAGGTAGCCACGATTGCGCCGTAGGCTATGCGACGCACCCTTGTCGAAGCGATGCCGGAAGCCCCCCAGGCGAGGCCTGCGAAAAGACACAGAAGGCCAATCCACCCCACGTTGGTCGATCGCCCGGACTGCACGCCTACCGATCCGGCGATGTCGAGCGCCACGGGGGAAATACGGCCGTGACCGAAATAGCCAAGCCTGCGGCCCGGTGCCGCTTCTGCGTGAACCACGACGACATTCTTGTCGGCGAGCGATACCGGCGCCACCTGCCCTGCGATCAGTGCATGCGCCGATATGACAGGAATGCTGTTCGGATCCATCGAGAAGTCGGGCATGAAATATTCGGCCGCATCGCCCCTGCGGCCTGCTATTTGCGGGGCCAGCGCCGGAAGGATTCGTCCGTCCACATCAACTTCGTAAGGCGAAGCAAGCGCGTAACCGAGGAAATTGGTGTACCAGCCCGAAATCGCGATGTCGGCATCCTGCAGTTCCGTCGCATTGGGAAAATCTATGTTGTCCGCACCGAAATTGTCCGGCGATTCGAAGCGAGCGACGATCGTCAACGGGGCCTTGAGCGCCGAAATTCCCGCCGCGAGCGCGGAAACAGTGTCGGCGTCGCTACCAAGGTCGAGATAGACGCGACGCGGGTGCATCTCGTTGAACTTTTCGAACAGTTTTCCGACCGGCGGGGCACCCGCTGCCGCATCGTCGTCACCGATTTCGACGAGAACCACGGACTGGGGCGCGGCTTCGTTTCCGAACCAGCGGAAACGGTTATTCCAATAGAGGAAATCGAGCGGCTCGACGAGCCGAAGCACCCCGCAAAGACAGGCGAATATCAGTGCCGCGACAAGAGGCTTCTTGAGGTAAGCCAGCATTTTCCGCCCGTTTGGAACCTTAACATCCTGCTAATAGTGCAGGAGGCTTAAGATCGGCTTACCATCGCATGATGCTTTACGGCGGGGCTCACGCGATGCCGAGCCGGGCGAGCGATCGATCGAGCATGAGCAACTGCCAAAGGAGCCGTCCGTGGTCCGAACTTCCGGCGATATGGGCCTGCGCAAGACCGTCGATTACCGACCTTTCGAACCAGCCTGTTCGCGCCAGCGAGGTGCTCTCCCCGATCTGTCGGGCTACGCCTGCGAGTGGTCCGCGAAACCAGTCGGCGATGGGCGTGACGAAGCCCTGCTTCTGGCGATAGAGGATTTCCTCCGGCAAGTAGCGTCGCATCGTTCGCTTCATCAGCCATTTGCCGGTGCCTGACCGGACGCGCATCGCTTCCGGAAGCGATGCCGCGAATTCGACCAGCCGGTGATCGAGCAGCGGCTCGCGCGCTTCGAGGCTGACCGCCATGCTCGCCCGGTCGACCTTGGTGAGGATGTCACCGGGAAGCCAGAATTTGAGATCGGCGTACTGCGCGCGGTCTAGACCGCTACGCGCCGGTATCGAACGCATCAACGCGACCACTTCGGCCTCTGCCCGGTAATCGCCGCGCACACGCTGGAATTCCGGCGAAAAGAGGCGATCGCGCGCCTCGGCGGACGTCACCGAAAGCGAGCGGGCATACCCCTCCTCGCTCGAGACCGCGAGCGACTGGAAGGTCGACTTGGCCCTGAATGCACGCGGAGCCCAGTCCGCTTTCGGATATATCCGGCCGAGGGTCCCGAACAACGGCGCGCGAAGGCCGGTCGGAAGCAGCCTGCGCAGCCGATCCTCGCCTTGCTGGAAAACGTGACGACGGTAGCCTGCAAAGGCTTCATCCGCTCCGTCGCCTGAAAGCGCGACGGTCACGCTCTCGCGCGCAAGCTGGCAGACCCGCCATGTCGGCAGGGCCGAAGCGTCGGCAAACGGCTCGTCGAACATGTCGACGAGCGCATCCACATGCTCGAAATCGTCGCGCGATACGATGCGGCTTCGGTGATCCGTGGCGAAAAGCTCCGCAACCGTGCGGGCGTGGCTCGTCTCATCCAGCCGCGCCACATCGAAGCCTATGGAGCAGGTCCGCACCGGTTCGCTGCTCGCTTCGGCCATCAGCCCGACCACGGAGGAGCTGTCCACCCCGCCGGAAAGAAATGCACCCAGTGGCACGTCGGAGACCATTCGCGACCGCACGGCCCTACGCAGCAAGTGAAGCAGTTCAGCCTCGAGATCTGCCGCACTTTCCTTCCTCCGGTCCGCGAACGACACATCCCACCATCGCGACGGGCGCGGCGTCGGCTTGCCGTGTTGCAGCAGGAGCGAATGGCCCGCCGGAAGCTTGGTCACGCCTTTCAGGATCGAGCGCGCATCGGGAACGTATCCCCAGGCAAGGTAGTCCTCGATCGCCAGCGGATCGACTTCGCGCCGCAGCATCGGGTGGGCCAGCAACGCCTTCAGTTCCGAACCGAAGATCACGCTGCCATCGCTCACTTCGGCAAGGAAGAGGGGTTTCACGCCCAGACGGTCGCGCGCAAGGAAAAGCGATCGGTCCGAACAGTCGTAAATCGCGAAAGCGAACATCCCATGCAGGTGGTCGACGCATCCCGGACCCCAGCGCTGCCAGGCGGCAAGAATAACCTCGCTATCGCCATCGGTAAGGAACTCGGCACCGGTAGCGCGCAGCTCCTCGCGCAATTCGCGAAAATTGTAGATCTCGCCGTTGAAGACCAGCACCGCGCGTCCGTCTGCCGATACCATTGGCTGCGGCGAGCCGGCGACATCGATGATCGACAGTCGGCGATGCCCCAGCCCTACCCCCCGAGCGGTCCAGACGCCGTGGCCGTCGGGCCCGCGATGGACCATCGCGTCGCACATGCGTTCCACGCGCGCCGGATCGACCGGCTTCGGCGTGGAAAGATGGAAGATGCCGGCGATGCCACACATAGGTCGGAAGGTGCCTAGCGGAGGCCTGCCACGCGGTCCATCCACTCGTCGAGCGGACCCATGGCGCTGCGGAAGCTCCGTAATGCCTCACCAGCGGGATAGCCGGATTTCTCCTCGGTCGAGAGAATGAGCATCGTCGTCGGCTTCTCTTTCAGCAGCAAGCGGTCGGCCATCACGTCCAGTTTGAGCCGGACATTGCTGCCGGTCGTCATGTCTCCGGTGCGGTAGTGCGTCTGCGCGAGGCGACCGGTCCGACCGAATGCGAGAAGCTGCTCGCTCTTGCCATGCTCGACACCCGGACCGGCAGCCAGCCAGGCCCAGTCGCTTTCGGGCATGAGCGCACCTTCTCCGAAGCCGCCCGCCTCGCGTCCCTCTCCCTGCGATGCATAGAGCGCCACGAATACGTCCACTTCCCGCCCGGTTGCGTCGCGATAGCGGCCCAGGAGCCGATGGTCGGCTCCGGTTGCTCTCGGCTCCCACCAGACGGTCGGTTCGTAGTCCACACGGGTCCAGCCTTCGACTTGCGGAAGCGCGATCCGTTGCGGAAGGTCGGCGGCCAGGGCGTCCGCTGCCCGCGCCCACAAAAGGATGGCAGCGACCATCGCAACAAGCACTGCAACCGCGTGGAGCGGGCGAATCCGCAGACCCGCCAGACGGTCGAAGACAGGAGAACGAGCAATGGCTTGCGCATCGATCATCGGGTCCTCGATCGGCCGGTCGAAAAACCGCCAGGATGCTGCAAGGACGATGGCCAGCACGATGGCGAAGAAGACCCAGCCATAGACGATGTGATCGAAGCCTGCCGCAGCCTCGATCCCGAATATCTGCGCCGCATAGACCGTCGCCCATGCCCGCACTCCGTTGGCAAGGATCGGCACCACCATGCAGGCGACGAGGAACAGGACCCGCCGGGTCCACGACAGGAAGCAGACATTCGCAACGAGCAGTCCGAAGGCGATCATGGCGATGAGGAACTTCACGCCCGAACATGCCTCGGCCACTTCGAAAAGCCCCGCAGGCGTATCGATGAAGACGCCCTCTATCACCGCCGGAATGCCGCTTGCCGTTACGAGCGCGATTGTGATGTCTGCGGTCAGCATCTGCAGCGCGGGAACGAGTTCGTCGCCGAACGGCACGAGCAGCAGCATGTAACCGAGCGGAAACGCCAGCCCCTTCCCGACCTTGGGCCCGAGCAGCGTCAGCGCCGACCCGATGAGCAAGGTAACCGCCCCGAACTGTCGCGCGATCGAAAGGCCTGAAAAGGCCCCGAGCAGCCAAACCGCAAGAGCGCCGGCGCAGAGCAGAAGCCCCGGCCACCACCCACCGGGCCGCAACCGCGCCAGTTGCGGGGCGCGCTGCCACGCCAGCCAGCCAAGGATCGGCGGGACGAGGAGGATGTGGTTGAAAGTGGACGAATTCCACCACTGGCCCGCCATGTCGGACCAGTCGGACCAGAATAGAGCGATCAGCAGCAGCCAGCATGCGCCGAGTTGCAGCAACGGCGCGCGCCAGGCATCCGGCACGCGCGAAAGCGCTCCGGCGATATCCCGTCGATCCGGCAACGTCTCAAGCCGCATGACGGGCAGGTCCTCCTGCAAGGCCGACGATCTCCGCAAGTGCGGTGAGCGATGCGTCCCAGCTGACGTGCTCTACCACGAAGCGACGGGCCGAGGAGCCCATCGCGGTGGCCCTTGGCTCGTCCTCGAGCAATTCGATGGCCGTCGTCGCAATATCCGTGTCGCTTTCGGCAATTGCGAAATCCCGCCCGTCGGCCGCATCGATGCCCGTTGCCGCTTCCGGCGTCAGCACCAACGGGAGTTCCATGGCCATCGCCTCGAGCACCTTGTTCTGCACGCCGCGCGCCAGCGAAAGCGGGACGAGCGCAAGGTCCGCGCCCTTCAGCCACGTCCGCATATCCTCGACGGCGCCCCACACGTGGACCCCGCCTGCTCCGTCACGAGCGCTCAGGCGGGCGGGCGGATTGCGGCCGACGATATGAAGGCTGGCGTCTGGAAAGCTTTGCCGGATCCGGGGCAGAATTTCGTCCATCGCGCGGAAAGCGGCTGCGACGTTCGGCGCATAGTCCATCTGGCCCGTGAAAACGATCCGCGGACCCGGCAGTTCAGCGAGGCGCGGTTCGCAGCGTACCTTTGCGGGATCGAAAAACACGCTGTCTATGCCGTTTCCGAGCACACTGATCCGCGATTGCTCGCAAACGGTCATTGGCAAGCGGGATGCGAACAGTTCGGCTTCGGCGCGGCTAATCAGCGTCACGCGGTCGGCACGTCCGCTGAGCCGTGCCTCTTCGTTGCGGAGTAATCGTCCTTCGCGCGCGTTGACGAAACGCATCGGTCCCGAGCCGCTTTGGGCGTAGGCTTCGAACTTGGCGGAATCGACATCGACGAGATCCACGATCACGCGTCCGCCGAAATCGTCCGGGACATACTGCCCCATCTGGCCCGAGAAGACGTAGATGGCTGTAACGGGCCTCGTGGCGAGCAGCTCGTCGATGTAGCCTTGAAGCGCACGGCTGTGGAACGCCGCGACCGAAACGGGCCGTCCGCGCATCAACGCTTCGACGCCCGCGAGCGCCAGCGGCTTGGAGCGCCGGACCAGGCGATGGCTTGCCGCGATAACAGCGAGCTCGGCCTGCGCGGCCATGTCGCGTTCGTCCTCGCCGAAGGTCGCGACGTGAACCGGTGCCAGGCCGGCAAGCTTTTTGAGTATGTGATGCGAACGGATCTTGTCGCCACGGTCCGGCGGGAAAGGTACCCGGTGCGCGATGAAGAGGATTTCGCCCATTAGCCGAGGCCGCGTGCGATGAAGGGTCCCAGCCCGTTCGCAACTCTCAGCGGCAACTTCTGCCAGGCGGCGACCTGCAAGCGGTGCCTAGCGCTCGATGGATTGGCATCTCGCGGATCGAATCCCGGCGCCGTCCAGGCCGCGTAAGCCAGGGGCGCAGGTTCGAAACCCCAGTTCTTCTTGAAGTAGTAAGCCCCGCTATCCGTCTTCGAGCGTCCGAAATCGAAACGGGTACACCCGCGCCGCCGGGCATGGAGCATCAGTTCGAAATACATTCGCTCGTTCGCGCGCAGCCGCCGGGCGTCCCAGGTACCTCCGCCCCAGTACGGCATCACGGTTCCGCGATGATAGAGCGACAGGACGCTTGCAACCGCCTTGCCTTCGTGAGCCACGGTAAGGATGTCGGCGGCATCACCGAATGCGTCGAGCACTGCGTCGAACAGCGATTTCGGGAATACCGGGGTCCCGAGATTGCGCACGCTCTCGGCATAAACCCCGTAATGCGCTTCCCGATCGGCAGGCGTAGTGCCGGTGCGGACTTCGAGGTCGGCATTGAGGCCCTTGCGAACCTCGGCACGCTGCTTGCGCGGGATAGCCTTTAATTCGGCCTCTTCGTCGGTCGCAAGCTCGCGGTCGAAATTGCAGTGCGATGCGGTCTGGACATGCCAGCCGTCGCGCCCTTGCGGAAGCGCGCCGCCGCGAAGTTCGATACTGGGGCAGGACTGGCGCTCTGCCAGTTCCCGCGCGGCAGCGAACAGTTTTTCGGCCTTGTCGGGCGCCTCCGTCAGCAGGCCCCCGCCGACCGCGAAGCCGCTGGAGGCGAGGACCCGCCCGAAGATCGGCGAATGTATCTCGTTGAACGGAAGGTAAGCGCGAATTGCGCCGCGCGCTTCGTCAACGAGGGCACCTGCACGGTTGCCTGTGCTTTCGGCCACGGCGCAAAGCCATTTCGGACCGTGGAACGGGCTCGAATCGTCCCGCTCGGCCAGGAACGCGTCGATACGCGCGCATTCGAGCGGATCGCGCAGGTCGGCGAGCCGGATACCGTCGCGCGAGAGGACGAAGGGGGCATTCATGCCGCAAGCGTGACGGCCCGTGCCGCCTCCCGTGCCGCGAGGACGTCCATCCGACCCCACTGGAATTCGTCGATAAGCTGGCGAAGCTTGTCGGCCATGCAATCGAGGTTCGTGTAGTGACGAAAGCGCGAACGGGCAGAGGCGCCGGCGACGCGCGGTTGTTCGGGATCTATCTCCCAGGGATGGAAGTAGAATACGGCCGGGCGCCCCTCTCGGCGGATTACCTGCCTGATCGCCCAGCGCGAGAAGCCGTAGGGGAGGACGCGAAAGAATCCACCGCCACCCGCAGCCAGCCTGCGTCCGGCGAACGTGGCCGTCGTAACCGGCACCTCGACGAGGTCGGACCAGGGAAGTGGGCGGAAGGCGAAGCGCGGCGCATCGCGCCACCCGTAGTGATCGTGTGCGACCGGAGCGACGCTCGAACTGTATTCGAAGCCCTGCTCGGCCAGCGTCATGTAGGCCCACGGCGTACGCTGGTCGATCGAGAAGCTCGGCGCGCGATAGCCGGTTACCCGCACTCCCGCGATGTCTTCCAGCGTCTTCTTGCTGCGCTCGATATCCTGCTCGAATGCCTCGCGACCCAGCCGGAAGACGCGCGCGTGATCCCAGCCGTGGCTGGCGAGTTCGTGGCCCTCACCGGCGATCCTGCGCATCAGGTCTGGATGGCGCTGCGCCACCCAGCCCAGCGTGAAGAAGGTGGCATGCACGTCGGCATCGGCGAACATCTGCAGGATGGCATCGCAATTGCGCTCGACGCGGTCGGTCAACTGGTCCCAGCTGCCGCGCTCGATCACATCCTCGAACGCGCCGACCTGGAACCAGTCCTCCACATCGACCGAAAGGCCGTTGGTAGGCGTGAAGGCCTGCACTTCGATACCTCCCGGCCCCGGTCAGGCCGCGGCGCGATGATAGTCGTCGGTCTCGATCCACTCGATCAGCATGGTCAGCGTGTGGCGAATGGTGCGGTCCTGCTCCATGACGCGGGCCTCCATCGCCGACAGCTTCTCGGACAGCGCGGCGATCTCCTGCGCGGCCGAAGTGTCGGGAGCCTGCGGTTCGGGCACTTCCTCGATGGAGTTGGCCAGTTCGATCACGGCCTGCTGGAGTTCGGCGATCTGCGCGTCACGCTCGGCAAGCGCTGCCTCGATCTGCTCGGCGGCCATGGTTGCGAGAGCCGGCTCGGCAGCTTCCGCTTCGGTTTCCGGGGTATCGGTTTCGGCCAGCGAGGCGGTCGCCGCCGTTTTCGATCCGGTCGGAAGCGGCGTCGGCGTGCCGTCCTCGCCCAGTTCCTCGACAACCTGCTTGAGCATCGCCCCGTCGATCCGCGTACGCTCGTCGACCGCGCCAAGCAGGAGCAGGCGGTTGAGAATCTGGTTGATACGGCGCGGCACGCCGCCGGTGACGGTATGTATCTCGGCGAAGACGCGCTGGTCGAAAGCCGGATTGCCGTCCCACCCGACGCACTTCATGCGGTGCTCGATATAGGGCTGGACTTCCTTGGGCTGCATCGCCTCAAGGTGGTGCGTGGCGATCACGCGCTGGCGAAGCTGGTCGAGATCGGGATGCTCGAGGAGCGTCGTGCGGAATTCCGGCTGGCCCAGCAGGAGTGTCTGGAGAAGCGGGTGCGAACCGAGCTGGAAGTTCGACAGCATCCGCAATTCCTCGAGCGCATCGATCGAGAGGTTCTGCGATTCATCGACGATCAGCAGGCACCTGCGTCCCGCGCGTGCTTCCTCGTGCAGGAAGCTTTCGATCTGGCCGAGGGCCGAAGCCTTGTCGTGCCCCTCGACCATCAGGCCGAACGACTGCGCCACGACGTGCACGAGTTCCTCGCCGTCGAGCTTGCTCGTCACGACCTGCGCCGCAGTGAGGCGGGCGGGATCGATCGTTGCCATGAGATGCGCGACGAGCGTGGACTTGCCCGCCCCTACCTCGCCGGTAATGACCACGAAGCCCTCGCCCTGCGCGAGGCCGTATCCCAGGTAAGACAGCGCCTTGCGGTGCGTCAGGCTCTCGAAATAGAAGGCCGGGTCTGGCGTAAGCTGGAAAGGCCGCCCGGTCAGTCCATAAAAGTCGTCGAACATCGTTCTACCCCTGCTCAAAAGCTGTAGCGGACGCCCACCAGCGCCGACGCGGTCCAGAAGTCTTCGTAAGGATCGTCGCGGTTCACCCCGTCGATACCGAGCGCGGCATTCGCCGAGAGGTGTTCGGTCAGATACCGGTAATAGGCTGCAGTAGCCCCCAGCGAGGTGGCATCGCCACCGAAGCCCGCTCCGGTTTCGAACCAGTTGGCGTAGATGTTCGCCGAATAGCCCGATTCCTGGTCGATGCGACCGTTGAGATAAGCGGACAACCAGTAGTTCTCGTCGATCACCCCGTTCGCGGATGCGAGGATCGTCCCGGGCGCGGCGAGGAACTTGCGCCGGTCGTATCCGGCACCGATGCCGGCGCCGATCCGGCCAAGATCGATCGCATAGCTTGCCATCACCCCGCGAGCGCGAAATGTCGCCGAGCGGATCGAGCCGAGCCCGCTGTTGAGGCAATTGCTGCCGACGCCTTCTGCACCGCCCTCACCCTGCACCGGCGCCACGCAGCCGAGAAGATCGCCGCTGAGCGGATTGCGCACGACGCTGAACTCGGGCGTAAGGTCGAACAATGCCCGCGTTACCTGCCCACCGAAACCGGCGACATTGTCGTAAACCGAGACATTGAGCGAGGATCGCGGGCTCGGCGCGTAGGCGAAGCTGCCGTAGACGCTTGTCGCGCCGTAACGGCGGCCGACGTGCGCCTCAAGCGCGGTTCGGCGGCTCGGACGCCAGATTACGCCGGCATCCCAGATGAAGCCGCTCGTGTCGTATGCGATGGAGCGCGGCTCGCTCTTGTCGGTGACGTAGCGTCCGTCATTTCCGATGACGGGGACGCCGTCCGCATCGCGCAGGGCGTCGCGGCTCGAAATCTCAACGTCCTCGTAACCAACTCCGCCAACCAAGGCGACCGTCTGGCTGACGGGAAGCGTGAGGTCGACGCGGGCCATGAGATCTTCGACGCGCTGGTCCAGATTGGAAATGTCTTCGCGATAATAGCTCGCGCCTGCCGCGATACCGACGGGGAGGACCTCGTAGGGCTTCACGCCTGCGCGCACGCTGGCCGAATGCGAAATGCTGTCGTCGAACACGTCGACCGCCTCGCCGCCCGGCGCCGCGACGAATGCGTCGGGCTGTTCGACCTTGGTGTAGCCGACATGGTAATTGGCACTGAGCGCGACATCGCCCGCGTAAGTCGAAACCGAAGGTCCGGCATAGAGCGAGTATATCTGGGTCACCTGGTCGTCGTCGCCGAAACCCGCGACCGGCGATCCGCTGTCGACGCGGGTACGCGTGGCAAGCGCGCCGGCATCGAGCTGGACTCCCGGCGCGACCGCCACGTAACCGCGAGCGACGCCGCTGACGATGTCGGCATCCTCGGCCTCGTCGCCCCAGCCGATCACCCGCTCGTAGCGTGCCGAAATCGACGCCGCCGAATTGCGACCCGAGATGCCGGCATCGACCCCGGCGGCGAGACGCGTGTAGGTCAGGACATCGTTACCAGGCGAAAGCTCCGCGGTGACGACCTGCGCGGCTTCGATATACGGCGTGACGTAGGTTCGCTTGCCCCCGTTGCCGCGAGAACCGCGCTCCTTGCCGCCGCCGTCCGGGGATGCGGCCGGAGCGTCTCCCCCTCCGGAAACGCTGCCGTATGGAATGGACTGGCCGTGTGCCACGCCCGGCAGCGCGAGGGCGGCAGCGGCGCAGAAAGCCGCAAGGCCGAAAGGAAGGCGTGCCCTCATGGTCATCCCCCGTACCCGTAGTAGGACCCGAAGCGGCGACCGCTCGGGCTGAAATTGACTGCGTTGAGCAGAAGCTCGATGTTCGGGCAGGCCGAAAGCAGCGAGATCGCATCCTCGAGCGCGCCCTGCCCCGTCCGGTCGGCGCGTACGACGACAACCGACTGCCCCACGTACTTCGCGAGTTCCGCCGCCGGTGAAGCGGCCAGCGCTGGCGGAGAATCGAAGATCACCATCCGATTGGGCGCGCCTTGCGTCAGCCGTTCCAGAACCTTGCCGGTCCGCGACGAGGAAAGGTATTCGCTATCGGAATTGGTACCGTTGCCTGCCGGGAGAACGTGCAATCCCGGTACGTCGGTGTTCAGAACGAAGTCAGCCACATCGGCTTCGCCATCGATAAGTGCGTCCATGAGCCCCGGCCCCCCCGGAAGGCCGAGCGCGCTCAGGATCGAGGGCTTGGCGAAGTCGGCATCGACCAGAAGGACGTCGCTTTCCTTCTCAGCCGCCATTGCCAGCGCAAGGTTGACCGAGCAGTAGGTCTTGCCTTCGCCGGGATGCGGCGAGCAGACGAGGATGCGCTGGGCCGCAGCACCTTTCGACTGCCGGCGGAGGTCCGCCGACTGGGCGAGAAGCTGGCGCTTCACGATGCGAAACTCTTCCATCAGCCCGGTGACGATGCCTTCGGGAACGATCAGGCCCTGCGCGCGAAGATGCTCGCGGTCGATCGCGTGCGCCTCGCCGGTGAAGCGGACCGGCTCCACCACCGGTGCGGGCGGGGTCGCCTTCACAGGCTCCGTCACGACCGCAGGTTCTTCGAGTGGCGCTTCGGGCGTTTCAGGCGCGCGATGGCGCATGGCCGGCTTCGGACGCGCCGGCGCCAATGCCTGAGGAACGGGCGACGGGGCCAGCCGGTTGAGGTCGTAGCGGCCCACGGCCCGCTCGATGAGCGTCTCGGCCGCCCTTTCCGCCTTCTCGCCTTCAGGTGGCACGGGGATCTTGCTCTGTTTGGTCATGCTTACCCCCTCAGGCCACCGTGCCGCGCTGGATGAATTCGACCGCCAGCAGCAGCGCGAAAACGACGCCGAGGCCCGCAGTCGCAGCGTAAAAATAACGCTGGCGCTTGCGGCGCAGTTCGCGCTTGGCTTCGGTCAGAGTGCGCGAGATCGCGCCGAGTACGGGAAGGCCGGTGGACTTTTCGAGCTTGGCAGTCGTTGCGAATGTCGAGCGGAGCTGACCGATGGCGAAAGCTGCGCCGGCACCTGCACCGAGGCCGGCCACGAGCACCGCAAGCAACAGGATGGGACGGTTCGGCGCGACCGGGCTGCGCGGAGTCGTCGGGGGATCCACGACTTCGAATTTCACCGCTTCCCTCTCGGTCTTGATCTCGCCCCGCAGGCGCAGTTCCTCACGGTCGCGAAGCAGCTTGTCGTATTGCTGCCGCAGGACATCGTAGTCGCGGCCGATCCGCTGCGCCTCGGCAGCGACTTCGGGATTGTTGATCGCGGTGGCGGTGAGCGAGGCGATGTCGGCCTGCAACGCCGCTCGCCGCGCCTGCAACGCCTGGACGTTGGCCTCGCGCTCGGCCTGGATCGACTGGAGCGACGAATACGCGGGATTGGGCATGCCCGAGACGCTGGAAGCCTCGTTCTGCACTGCCGATTGCAGGGTCGCGATCTGGTTCTTGAGCGCGATGATGTCCGGATGGCTATCGGTAAGGCCGCGCGAGCGCATTGCCGCCAGCTCGCCTTGCGCCTTGGCGAGCGAGGCCCGCGAACCTACCGGAGCCGCACCGGGCAGCATCCTGGGCGTACCGGAGATCTGGCCGCCGATCGCCGCCAGCGCGCTCTGGGCCGCTGCAAGGTCAGCGTCGACGTTGCGCAACTCGCTTCGCGAGGCTTCGAGCCGGGCCTGGTTGGCCGCACCGCCCTGGATCATCTCGGGATGCTCGGCCTCGAAGGTCAGGCGGCGCTGCTCGGCGACTTCCAGTTCCTTCTCGCGCTGGGCGAGCTGCTGGTTCACGAATTCGAGGGTCTCGGTCATCTCGCCGCGATTTCCGGCGAGGTTTTCCTCGCGGAAGATGTCGATCATCTTCTGGACGACGTCCTGCGCGAGGGCCGCATTCTCGGCATCGGACAGAGAGCCGTCATTCGAAACGGCGGAAATCTCGAACAGGTTGTCCTGCTGGCTGACGACCTTGATGTCCTTGGCAAGCTCCAGAACGGCCGCTTCCATGTCCTTGGGCGAATTGATCGTGTCGCCGATACGCGTCGAGCGAACCACCTTTTCAAGGTTGACCGCGCTCGTCAGCGTCTGGCGAATACGCTCGATGTCGCGCTTTCTGTCGGCAACGCCGATACCGACCTGCTCGGCGAGGGCATCGTCGAGCTGGACGAAGATCCTGGAGCGCGATTCGTAGCTGTTGGGCACCATCGCCACGGCCAGCCAGCCCAGCAGGCACACACCCCAGGCGACCGCAAGTGCTATCCACCTGCGATGCCAGACGCTGTGCAGCGCTGAAAGCGCTTCGTCGTAGAGCGAATTCATAGGCCGGTCCCGGTCTCCATCTCGCTCAGAACATGCTTTCGGGGATGATGATGACGTCGCCGGGGTTCAGCATGACGTTCGCCTTGCTGTCGCCCTTCTTGAGCAGGTCGCCGAGGCGCAGCGCGTACTCTCGCTGGCGGCCCTGCTCCTTGTCGAAGCGGATGAGCCGCGCGCGATTACCCGATGCGTATTCGGAGAGCCCGCCGACCGCGATCATCGCATCGAGCAGCGTCATGTTGGCGCGGAACGGCAACGAGGCCGGTTTCTCGGTCGCGCCGACGACGCGAACCTGCTGGCTGAACGTGCCGGCAAACTTGTTCACGATCACCGAAACGATCGGCTCCTCGATGTATTGCGAGAGCTGGAGCTTGATGTCTTCGGCCAGCATCGAGGGGGTCTTGCCCACTGCCGGCATGTCGGTGATCAGGGGCGTGGTGATGCGTCCGTCGGGACGGACCTGAACTTCGGCGCCGAGTTCCGGATTGCGCCAGACGAAAACCGTCAGCTCGTCGAGCGGGCCGATCACGTACTCCTCGCCGGGGCCTTCCTGCAGCGCCACGAACGAGGCGGGCGGCAGCTGGGGCCCGGATGCGGTGGAGGCGCATCCGCCAAGGGCGAGCGCGGCCATCGCGCTTCCGGCGAGCATGCGGGTCAGGCGGTTGTCTGTCATTGTCAGTCCCTCAACTGCGTCGCGCTTCGCTCGGGCAGTTGAGGTTTCCCGGTGCGAAGTGCGACGAATTCAGCCCTCGCTATCGGGAAAAAGGGTGAACATTGCGTTAGCCTTAAACGGCAATTTCGCGCGGGTCCCGTTACGGGACAGGCGAAAACCCAATCGTTACCGGGGTTTGTCGGTCAGCTTACGCGGCAGCATCTACGAGGATCTCGCGCGCAGGTCCCTGGCCGAGGAAGTTGGCGGGACTGGCTGTCGCGCCATAGGCACCGGCACAGAAGACCGCGACGAGATCGCCCCTGTCGGCCCTTGGGAAGCCCCCCTTGTCCGCAAGCCGGTCGAGCGGCGTGCACAGGCAACCGACGATGCTGGCTTCCTCTTCGGGTTCGGCATCGAAACGGGTCGCGATGGCCGAGGGATAGTTGCGGCGAACGACGGTGCCGAAATTGCCCGAGGCAGCCAGCTGGTGATGAAGGCCGCCATCGGTGATCAGGAACACCTCGCCGTGGCTATCCTTGCGGTCGACGATGCGAGCGACGTAGACACCCGCTTCGCCGACGAGGTAGCGACCCAGCTCGAGGCAAAAGCGCGTCTCGCGCAGAACCTCAGGCAAGGCCTGCAGTTTCTCGCTCAAGGCCCTTCCAATAAATGAAATATCGAGAGTATCGTCCCCCGGGAAATACGGAATGCCGAAGCCCCCGCCCAGGTTGCAGTGCGGAAGCGGATGCCCGGTTTCCTTTGCGAGGCGCGCGGCCAGCTCCAGCGTTTGCGCCTGCGTAGCGGCAATGGCCTCGGCATCGAGCGCCTGGCTGCCGGCGAAGATGTGAAAGCCGCGCCATTCCGCACCGCTTTCGATGACACTTCGCGACAGCGCTGGGACCCTTTCTGCATCGATGCCGAACGGCTTGGCGCCGCCGCCCATCTTCATGCCCGAACCCTTGAGATCGAAATCGGGATTGACCCTTATCGCAAGGCGCGGCGTCAGGCCCAGCCGGTTTGCAATGCCAAGCGCCCTGTTCGCCTCGCCCTCGGACTCGATGTTGAGCGTGACGCCCGACCGGATCGCCGCTTCGAGTTCCGCATCGCGCTTTCCCGGCCCGGCGAAGCTCACGATAGCAGGATCGATCCCTGCCTCGCGAACGATCTCCAGTTCTCCGCCCGATGCGATATCGAAGCCGTCCACGAGTTCGGACATTACCTGAAGTAATGGCCTGTAAGGATTTGCTTTCACTGCATAATGTAACGATATCCTATTCGGCATCGCCGCTCTCAGGTCGGCTATCCGGGAGCGGATCATGTCGGCCGAATAGATGAACACCGGCGTCCCCCCGGCTTGCTCCACGAGCTCGGTCACCGGCACACCGCCAACTGCGAGCACGCCGCCGACTGAAGTGAAATCCTTCGGGACAGGCCCTAGCTTCTTCACGGCGCGATCTCTTTCATGAGCGCCATGCGGTCGACCTTTCCGTTGGGGCCGACAGGCAACGCATCGCGCCAGTGGATGACCTTGGGTTGCATGAAATTCGGCAATTCCTGCATAAGCTTGCGCGACAATTCTGAAGACGCTTCCGAACCACCGGACGTTGCCCTGACAACAAGGTGGACCGCCTGTCCGAGGCGCTCATCGGGAATCCCAAGCGCTACCGCTTCGGCGACGAGTCCGGTGGCAAGCGCCGCTTCCTCGACCTCCTGCGGGCTGATTCTGTTCCCGGCACTCTTGATCATCGCATCGCGCCTGCCGACGAAGTGTAGCAGGCCCAGCGCGTCACGCCGGACCCTGTCGCCCGACCAGACAGCGGTGCCGCCATATCGCGATGCCTCCGGTGCCGGTCGAAAACGCTCCGCCGTCCGCGACGGGTCCTGCCAGTAGCCTTGCGCGACCAGCGGGCCGCAGTGGACGAGTTCGCCCTCCTTGTCAGGCGCGGCGACTTGCCCCCGATCGTCGACAACAAGGATTTCGGCATGCGGGATGGCCTTGCCGATCGAAGTCGGATGGTTGTCGACGAGGTCGGGATCGAGAAAGGTCGAGCGGAATGCCTCGGTCAGCCCGTACATCGGAAACACTCGCGCCTCCGGAAAGAGGGCGCGCAACCGGCGGACCAGCCCCGCCGTGAGTGCGCCGCCGCTGTTGGTCAGTCGCCTGAGTTTTGCCGCAACGGGCCCGGCCCATTCGAGCTCCGCAAGCTGTATCCACAGCGGCGGAACGGCGGCAAGAGTGGTCACGTCGTGTCGGCCGACCGCCTTCATGACGTCGCGCGGCGTCAGGTAATCGAGCGGAACGACACTTCCGCCGGAATACCAGGCCGACAGGAGCTGGTTCTGCCCATAATCGAACGCGAATGGCAGGACCGCGAGCGTCACATCGGACTCGTCCAGACGGAGGTAGGTCGCGACGCTTTCCGCACCCAGCCAGAGATTGGCGTGACTGAGCATGACGCCCTTGGGCTTTCCGGTGGAGCCACTGGTATAAAGGATCGCGACAAGATCGGCAGGATTCGCGCTCGACGGCGGCATCGCCCCTGCTGCTTCAGCGAGCGCCAGCGCATCGTCCTCTGCAACGACGACGCAGCCATCGGGAACATCACCTTCGTCCAGAGAGGCAAGCCGCGCGGGCGTTCCGATGAGCATGCCCGCTCCGCTGTCCGACAGGATATGCGCGACTTGCGCCCGCTTCAGGAGAGGGTTGATCGGCACGTGGACGAACCCGGCGCGCGCCGCGGCGAGCGGCATGAGGCATGTCAGCTCGCCCTTGGCCGCCCAGCTCGCGACGCGGGCGCCGGGTTCGCGCACCATATCGGCGAGCCAGCCCGCAAGGCGGGAGACACGGGTTCTTAAGTCCTCGAAGGTAAGGGTTTGGCCGCGCAGCACGAGCGCCGGCGCGCTGCCGTTCCCGCGAAGGACGAGGTGGTCGAGCGGCAGGATCGTGGTGTCGGTGTCGCCGCGCACGGGCAAGGATGGCTCCGAAGTCAGGGAAACGCGAATGGTCGCAGTCGAGTATCACGCCGATCTTAAGGAAGTGCAATCCGATGCCGCACTTGCCCGCGTGCTGGGCGAAGGTTCCGGCGCGGCTCCGTTCGACCGGCTCGAATGGTGGCAGATGCTGGCGACCCATTGCGGCAAGTCGCCAAGGATCGTCGTTGCGCGGTCCGAGGCGGGATACCTGGTGCTGCCGCTCGAAGATACAAATTCCCATCTCGAGGGAATGGCGAACTGGTACACGTTCCGGTTGCGTCCGGTTGCGTCCGCAGGCGCGGACCGCGAGGCGCTGATGGCGGCGATCGCCGCCGACCTTGCCGACAGGTCGCACCGGATCGTACTCGGCGGTGTTCCGAACGAGGACCGGAGCGCCGACCTGATCGAGCGAGCCTTCAGGTCGGCGGGATGGACCGTCCGGCGCGAACAGTGCGATGTGAACCACATCCTGAACGTTGCCGGTCGCAGCTACACAGACTATCTCGCCGCGAGGCCGGGCCGTCTGCGTACCACCCTGAAGCGCAAGTCCGGCAAGGTCGATGCCGTCGTGCTCAACCACTTCGACCACGAGGTCTGGAACGCCTACGAAGCGATCTACCGACAGTCGTGGAAGCCCGAGGAAGGCTCGCCCGAATTTCTCCGGGCTTTCGCCATGGCCGAGGCCAAGGCCGGGCGGCTCAGGCTCGGGATCGCCCGGGCAGGCGGCGAGGCCATTGCCTCACAGATGTGGACCGTTGAAGGCGGCACCGCATTCATCCACAAGCTTGCCCATCTCGAGGCCGCAAGGGCGCTTTCGCCCGGTACCGTCCTGTCGGCGGCACTGTTCCGGCACGTGATCGACGTCGACCGCGTCGACCTCGTGGATTTCGGCACCGGCGACGATGGCTACAAGCGTGACTGGATGGAAGAGGTCCGGCCCCGCTACCGGCTGGACATGTATCGTCCGCTCGCTCCGCAGAACTGGCTCGTCTTCGCGCGGTCCGGTCTGCGACGGCTTGCCGACATCGGCAAGCGCGGCTAGAGCGCGGGCCTTTCCGATCCCATGTGCCTTTAGGGGGGCCCATGCACAGCGATATTGACCTGCAGTTGCGTCGGATCCTGACCGACGTACTGGGCCTGAAGCCCGGGCAGGCCGAGACTTTCGATGCTGAAACCGGGCTTTTCGGACACTTGCCCGAGCTCGATTCGATGGCAGTCGCAGGCCTCCTCACCGAGATGGAGGACCGGCTCGACATCCTTATCGAAGACGACGAGATCGACGGCGAATTGCTGGAGACATACGGCTCGCTCCTCGCATTCGCCGAGGCCAAGCGCGCCGAGGCGTGACCCCGCAGACATGGCCATGCCCCCTTCCGGGAGGCGAAACGGCGCAGGAATATGCGCTCGCCTTCGACAAGGAACGCACCGGCCGACTGCTTATCGTGCCGGCGCTTTTCGATGAAGCGAACCGGATGCGCAGGCTTACAGTAGAAACCATGCGACGGCTCGATGCGGCAGGTATCGACAGCATGCTGCCCGATCTGCCCGGAACGAACGAGAGCCTGCAACCACTCCTCGGCCAGACGATCGATGGCTGGAAAACAGCAGTCCGTTCCGCTGTGAGCCATTTCGGAGCGACGCACGTTCTTGGTGTCCGCGGCGGCTGCCTCCTCGTCCCGGACATGCTTCCGGGCTGGCTCTATGCGCCTGTCAGGGGAGCGAATATCCTCCGGCAGATGATGCGGGCCCGGATCCTGGTCTCTCGCGAAATCGGCAGGGAGGAAAGCCGGAGCGAACTTGTGTCGCTGGCGGAAACCGGCGGCATCACACTGGCGGGTTACGATCTCGGCGCGGACCTCTTTGCCGGACTGAATGCGCTCGAGCCCACGGCATCGTCCGATCTGACGGCAATCGAACAGGAAACCGTTGGCGGAAGCGGCCTGTGGATGCGGGCGGAACCTTCGGAGAGCGCGAATCAGGCCGATGCGCTTGCAGCCACGATCGCCATCGGAATACGCCAATGACGCGGCGCCACGTCGCTTTCGAATGCGAAGGCTCGCGCCTTGCAGGTACGCTCGACGAGGGTGGCGCACGATCGGCGCTGCTGATCGTCACGGGTGGCAACGAGGTACGCGCGGGAGCCTGGGGCGGACAGTCGTGGCTGGCGGCGCGCCTGTCGGGCGAAGGCTATCCCGTCTTCCGCTTCGACCGGCGCGGAACAGGCGACAGCGAGGGCGCGAACGGCGAGTTCCGGTCCAGCGCAGCCGACATCGCTGCGGCGCTTTCGACCTTGCGCCGTGAATGCCCGGACGTGCGCCGCGTAGTGGGTTTCGGCAATTGCGACGCCGCCAGCGCGCTGATGCTGGCTGAGGGTGCCGGATGCGATGCGTTGGCGCTTTCGAATCCCTGGACGATCGAGCAGGACGACGCCGCCCCTTCGCCGGAAGCGCTGCGCGACCACTACAAGCGCCGCCTCGCCGATCCGGCGGCGGTGAAGCGCCTCTTTACCGGCAAGGTCTCACCGAGAAGGCTGGCGGGATCGCTGCTCGGCGCTCTGCGCCCGCCCCCGCCCCCGACATCGCTTGCGGAAGCGATGAAGTCTGGCATTGCGCGCTACCAAGGCAACGTGCGCTTCCTCGTTGCCGAGCGCGATCGCACGGCACAGGCGTTCCTCTCGACCTGGGACAGGTCCGATCCGCAGATCGAGCGCTGCCCCGATGCCACACACAGCTATGTCGAACCGCACGCGCGTGAATGGCTGGTGCAAAGGCTGCTCGGGGCGCTGGCCACCTAGCTGTCGGTGAGCGCCCGCTTCTCCGCCTCGAATTCCCTTTCGGCCAGGTAGCGCTCGGCATCGAGCGCGGCCATGCAGCCGGTACCGGCGGCGGTTACGGCCTGCCGGTACACATGGTCCATCACGTCGCCACATGCGAATACGCCGGGAACTGCGGTTTTCGGCGTGCCCGGTTCGACGATCAGGTACCCGGAATCGTCCATCTCGAGCTTGCCCTTGAACAACTCGGTCGAGGGGGCATGGCCGATCGCGACGAAACCGCCTTCGGTCATGAAGTCGCTTTTCTCGCCGGTCTCGGTGTCCATGAGCTCGACCTTGTTCAGCATCCCGTCCTCGCCGGCGACGAAGCGCTCGACCACCTTGTTCCAGAGTACCTTGATGTTGGGATGAGCCAGCAAGCGATCCTGCAGGATCTTTTCGGCGCGAAGCGAATCGCGGCGATGGATCAGGGTTACATCGGGGCTGTGATTGGTGAGGTAGAGCGCTTCCTCGACCGCCGTGTTGCCGCCGCCGATCACCACCACCTTCTTGCCGCGATAGAAGAAACCGTCGCATGTCGCACAAGCCGAGACTCCCTTGCCCGACAGTTCCTGCTCGCCCGGTACGCCCAGCCATTTCGCCTGCGCGCCGGTTGCGATCACCAGCGTGTCGCCTTCATAGACGTCGCCGGAGTCGCCTTCGGCGCGGAACTTCGATCCCTCGAGGTCTACCGAGGTAATAGTATCCCAGATCATCCGCGTTCCGACATGTTCGGCCTGCGCCTGCATTTCCTCCATCAGCCACGGCCCCTGGATGACATCGCGGAAGCCGGGATAGTTCTCGACATCGGTGGTAATGGTAAGCTGTCCACCGGGCTGGAGCCCCTGCACGACGATCGGTTCCATGCCTGCGCGCGCGCCATAGATCGCCGCGGAAAGTCCGGCCGGACCCGATCCGATAATCAGCATTTTCGTTGTGTGTGTCGTCATGAGTACCTCCGCAGCGCGAGATAGGGCGTAGAGCAGCGGATTGCCAAGCGCGAGCGAAGATGTTCCACGATTTACCCGGAAGGCTTACCGGAACGAGGGATGGCACCGGGTGTTGGACAAGCGACAGGACACGACGACCGAACGGGGATCGAGCATGGCAGACACGCGAACCGAAACCGACACCATGGGAGACATCGAGGTTCCCGCCGACAGGCTGTGGGGCGCGCAAACCCAGCGCTCGCTCCGGAACTTCCGGATCGGCGACGAGCGGATGCCGGTCCCGGTCATCCGGGCACTCGGGATCGTAAAGCGAGCGGCGGCCCGGACCAATGCGAGGCTCGGCAACCTCGAGGGCCGCCTTGCCGACGCGATTGGACAGGCAGCCACGGAGGTCGTCGAAGGACACCTCGACGATCACTTCCCGCTGGTAGTCTGGCAGACCGGGTCGGGCACCCAGAGCAACATGAATGCGAACGAGGTGATCGCCAACCGGGCCAACCAGATTCTCGGAGGCAGGGCGGGGGAGAAGATTCCCGTCCACCCGAACGATCACGTCAATCGCAGCCAGTCTTCCAACGACACGTTCCCGACCGCGATCCACATCGCCGCAGCGACAGAGATTTCGCGTTCGCTGCTGCCGGCCTTGCGGGGCTTGCACGGTGCACTGGACGGGAAAGCCCGGGCATGGGGCGAAATCGTCAAGATCGGACGGACGCACACGCAGGACGCGGTGCCACTGACTCTCGGGCAGGAGTTCTCCGGCTACGCGGCCCAGGTCGGCAATGCGATCGAACGTATAGAGCTGGCCTTGCCGGGCATCCTGCAACTTGCTCAGGGCGGAACGGCGGTCGGGACCGGGCTGAACGCGCCCGAAGGCTTTGCCGAAGGTATGGCACGGGAAATCAGCACCGCGACCGCGCTCGACTTTACAAGCGCGCCGAACAAGTTCGAGGCGCTGGCGGCACAGGACGCCCTCCTGTTCTGCCACGGAGCGATCAACACGGCTGCCGCGAGCCTTTACAAGATCGCGAACGACATCCGCTTCCTGGGATCGGGGCCGAGATCGGGCCTTGGCGAGCTTGCACTGCCCGAAAACGAACCGGGGTCGTCGATCATGCCGGGCAAGGTCAACCCGACGCAGTGCGAGGCGATGACACAGGTCTGCGCGCAGGTCTTCGGAAACCACACGACGCTGACTTTCGCGGACAGCCAGGGGCAGTTCGAACTCAACGTCTACCGTCCGGTGATGGCTTACGCCTTCCTGCAGTCGGCCAGGCTCATGGGCGATGCCGCTGCAAGCTTCACCGCGAACCTGCTCGAAGGTCTCGAACCGCGGCGCGACAACATCGCGGATTTGGTCGAGCGGTCGCTCATGCTGGTGACCGCTCTTGCGCCGCATATCGGATATGACAACGCAGCCGCGATCGCGAAGGCCGCGCACAAGGAAGGCAAAACCCTGCGCGAGGCCGCGATCGCCAGTGGGCGCGTATCGGCGGACGAATACGATCGCATCGTCCGCCCGGAAACGATGGTGTAATCAGGCCTTCTGGCTCGCTTCCGCTGCGGCGCGGACCGGAGCCTGATCGAAATAGAAGGGCTTGATCTCGGCGAGCTTACCATCGCGGAAGCGGAAGGCTTCGCACAAATCAGCAGACGTGCCATCGGCAAAGTTCATCTGCAGGATGGCCACGGCCCAGTCCTCACCATAGGTCGTGTCCACGAAGTCGACGCTGGTGATCTCGAGCATGCCGAAAACCTTGGTGAAAAGGTCGCGCAGTGCGTGCTTGCCCCGGTACACGCCCTCCATCGGAAGTCCGGGAGCTTCGGTGATGAAGAGGTCGTCATGGACCATCTCGGCAACCTTGTCCCAATCGCCGGCCTGCGACAGCGCATAGAGTTGTTCGACGGCGACTTTCATTTCTGCTTGGTCCACGATGCTCTCCCAGAGTTGCGTTGCGGCGCGAATGTCTGCATTCGGGCACAAATCCGATAGCTAGCGTTATGTATAGCGTTCGTGCAGCTACCGGGCCAGCTAAAGGGCACAACAGATCACAGAGAGGCACGTTTTGAGCGAGAACTGGCAGACCCTGATTTCCGAGGACGAGTTTCCCGAAGACGGCAAGCTCGCCACGAAGGTGGACGGCTGGTACGTCCTGGTCGGCAAGACCGACGCAGGCTATCACGCTGTGAACGATCGGTGCACGCACCAGGCAGCGCTGCTTTCCGGAGGCCGGATCAGGCGCGGCGCGATCATGTGCCCCCTGCACGGCGCCCGCTTCGAACTCGCAACCGGAAAGTGCATCGGCGGCGCCTACAAGGACCTGCGTTCGTTTCCGGTGCGCGTCGAAAACGGATCGATCGAAGTCTCCGTGCCCAACGAACCGCCAGGGATGGAAGAGCTGCCCGTCGGCTGAACCGGCGATACCTGCTGAAATTCACAGTATCGGGGCGGGTCGACAGGTCTAGGCTCCGCTCGCCTCATTATACGGGAGAGAGAGCCAATGGCATTTAAAGGACCCTTCGAAGACCGCCTCGCCATCCGCGAATTGCTGGAAACCTACGCCGACGCCGTCATGCAGCGCGATGCGGATGCGTGGGGATCGACCTGGGCGGAAGACAGCGAGTGGGCGATGCCCGACTACCCGGAGTTTCCTGCGCAGAAAGGCAGGGAAAACATCGTCAACCTGTGGACCGCCGCCATGAAGCAGTTTCCCGGAGTGAAGTTCGTCGCTTGGCCCGGCACGATTGAAATCGAAGGTAATCGAGCAAAGATGCGCAGTTACACCTCCGAAGTCTATGACCAGGAAGGCAACACCGTACGCGACATGGGCGAGTACGACGACGAATGCGTCAAGATCGACGGTCGCTGGTACTTTTCCAAGCGCTTCTTCAAGAACATTCACAAGCAGGTCGCGCCCAAGGGCCTCTGATCTTCGGCACTTGAGACCCGCATTCGATCAAGCGGGTTCCGGATACAAAAAAGGCGGGGCGCAATGCCCCGCCTTTCTTTTTGCGAGCAATCCGGCTCAGAACCGCTTGGTCAGTTCGACCATGACGGTGCGGGGCACGCTGCCGAAGCCGAGCTGGTCGGCCTTGATGCCGTCGGGCGTACCGGTGCCGCCACCGGTCGACGGACCGTCGACCACGCCGGTCACGTAGAACTCGTTGGTGAGGTTCTTGCCGATGACCGCGATCTGCCAGTTGCCGTCTTCGGCGCCGAAGCGCACACCGGCATCGAGCGTGACGTAGCTGTCCTGCTTCGAAAGCGGATTGCCGAAGCCCGAGGCAAGGTACGAACCCGAGTAGCGCGCATCGGCGTTGAAGCCGATCATGTAATCGGCACCCACCGCCATATCGTAGGACACGCCAAGGTTTCCGGTCCATTCCGGCGCAACCGACAGCTCGGTACCGGTGAGGTTCTGACGCGAGGTGATCGGGCCAAGTGGCGTACAGCCCTCGGCAGGCGTCTGGCCGGCGTAGCACGGACCTTCGTCGAAGTCGGTGTACTCGGCTTCGGTGTAGTTGATCGAGCCATACACGTTGAGGCCGTAGACCGAGCGCGGCGCGAACTCGAACTCGACCTCGACGCCGCGGGTGCGCGCATCGGCCGTGAGCGTCTGGAACGCGAAGATCGGCGAGTTGAAGAAGTCCACCTGCAGATCGTTGTAGTCATAGGTGAAGATCGTCGCGTTGAGACGCAGCTGGTTGTCGAGGATCGTCGACTTCACGCCGATCTCGAAGCCTTCGACGGTCTCCGGATTGAACGTGAGGTCACCTTCCGGGTCGTTCGAGAAGCCCGAGTTGATGCCACCGTTCGAGAAGCCGCCCGACTTGTACGCGGTCTTGTACGCGCCGTATACGAGCAGGTCGGGAAGCGGCTTCCAGGTCAGCGTCGCTTCGGGCGACCAGTCCTTGAAGTGCTGGCTGGCCGTGACCGTGCCGAGCGGCGCGTCGGCCGGACGGAAGATCGCGGTCAGCGCGGCGTTGTTGTAAGGCTGGGCGAAGAAGCTGTCCTTCGTTTCGTCGGTGTAGCGGACGCCGCCGGCCAGTTCGAGGGTCGGCAGCAGTTCGATCGTTGCCTGTCCGAACACTGCGAAAGTCTCGCCGTTCGTGTAGCTGGTCTTCGACGTCGCGACGTAGCGCAGGTTATCGGGCTGCGAGCTGTCCTCGATGTTGGCGAACATGATCCACTGTTCGAAATCGCGCTTCGTCTTCTGGTAGAGCGCGCCGAGCAGGAAGTTGAACGGACCGTCGAGCTGCGAAAGCACGCGGAACTCGGTCGATACCGCTTCCCAGCTCGAATCCTCGGTCGCCCAGGTGCCGGCATCGCTCGACTGGAAGTCGCACGCGCAGGTCCAGGCGTTGTCGTTGCGCTGGTAGTTCGTGACCGACGAGATGTTCAGATACTCGGAGTCGTAGTTCATGTTGAGCGTGACGCCGTACGACTCGTAGTCGTTGTAAAGCTCGCCGCCGTTCTTCGCGAGCGGGAACACAGCCGCGATGTCGGCGGGCATCCGGTTCTGGTGCGTCACGAAATCCTCACCGCACGGATAGCCGGTCAGCTGGGAATTGCCGCTGGGAAGACCGCATTCGTACGCGGCGTAGTTCCACGAAGAACTGGCAACTTCGTTGCGGTTGTAGCTGCCCTTGAGGCTTACGGTGAGGTTGTCGTCCGCTTCCCACTTCAGCGTGGCGCGGGCGAGAATTTCTTCCTCGCCGGGCTGATCGCTCGTCGAAGGCTGGGCGATGTGCGAAGTCGTGACCCCTGTGGCGATGTCGAACGTGGCGTAGTTACGATCTACGCTCACGTTGTCGTAGTAGCCGCCTTCCATCTTGGAATAGCGGCCGGCCAGCCTGAAGCCGAGGCGATCGGTCAGAGGGGTCGAGGCGATCGCTTCGAGGCGGTACTGCTGCGCCTTGAACTCGTAGCCCGCGCGCACGATGAACTCGGGGTCCGGCCCCGGATCGTTGGTGGTGAGCGAGATCACGCCGGCGGTGGCGTTCTTGCCGAAGAACAGGGCCTGCGGACCCTTTAGGACTTCGACCCGCTGCAGGTCGAAGAAGCCTTCGTTGATGATGCGGCCCTGACCGTAGTAGGCGCCGTCGACGACCACCGCGACCGACTGTTCAATGCCGATCGAGGTCGAGGAAGAGCCGATGCCGCGAAGCGTGAGCTGCGCACCCGAACCGTTCGAGGCGCGGCCGACGTTGAACTGCGGCGCGATGGCGGCGATCTTCTCGACGCTGGTCACGTCGCGGTTGAGGATGACTTCCTCGGAAATCGCGGTAACCGCGACCGGCGTGTCCTGCACGCTTTCCTCGCGCTTACGCGCGGTAACGACGATGTCCTGAAGGCCGCCCTGCGGCGCGGAACCCTGCAGCACCTCGGATGCGCGGTCTTCCGTCTGACCAGGCGCCGGCGACGCCGCGACCTGCGCGTGAACCGGCGCGGAAAAAACGATCGGTGCAAGAATGCTGCCGACAAGCAATGCCGGCTTCAGCGAAACTTTCGCCATATCAAACCCTCCCATAACGACATAAACCCTATGCCTTGGGACGCCCGATACAGAATTTGACAACGCAGTCGTCCTATCGGTTGTGACAGGTGGCCCGAATTGCACAGGACCGTAGCATTTGTGCAACGCATGGAGAGGACACCCTGAATGACGAAAAACCGGTACTGGCGGCTTGATCGCAACCCCGAAGGCAACGACTTCGATTCAGCGCTGAGCCTCGTCGACGGGGAGTTGCCGCCGCTGGAAGACGGTCAGGTCCGTATACGGAACGAGTACCTTTCGATGGATGCCGGGACCCGAATGTGGATGGGGCCGCGCGAAGACGGCTACCAGCCGCCGCTGCCGCTCGGCCAGCCGATGGCCGGCCTTGCCATCGGTCGTGTTACCGAGAGCCGGGACGACCGGTATCCCGAAGGCACGATGATGCGCGCGTTCGGCCAGTGGGCCGACTATTCGACCATAGTTCCCGACGAGGCATGGGCGGTAGCGCTCGACGAGAGCGTGGAGGACATTCGCGACCATTTCGGCGCGCTCGGCCTCAACGGGTGGACGGCGCTCCATGGCCTGCAGGACGTGATCGGGATCGGGGAAGGCGATATTCTCGTCGTCTCGGCAGCTGCAGGAGCTACGGGAATGCTGGCCTGCCAGGCGGGGCGCAATCTTGGCGCGCGCGTTATCGGGATCGCCGGTGGCCCGGAAAAGTGCAGCTTCCTGGTCGAGAAGATCGGCTGCGAAATGGCGATCGACTACAAGAACGAGGATGTAGCAAAGGCCATCCGGGGCTTTGGCGAAAAACCGACGGCGTACTTCGAGAACGTGGGCGGCGAGATTCTCGACGCCGTCCTGCCTAACATGGCCCTGCGCGGGCGGATCGGCATCTGCGGCCTTGTGGCGGGCTACGACCTCGACGAACCGATGCCCGGCCCCAAGCACTTCGACAAGATCCTGATGAACCGCCTGCGCGTGGAGGGCATTTTCATTCCGGATGTGCCCGAGCGTGGTCCCGCACTTTATGAAACGCTGCTTGGCTGGCTCAGGGAAGACCGCATCTTCCTTCCTTTCGACGAGACCGAAGGGCTCGACAACACGCTTGTCGCCTACAACCGGATGATGACCGGCAAGAACATCGGCAAGGTCATCGTCAAGCTCTAGGGAGGCGGGACATGCCCATCATCGAGTACGGCGCGCCGATCCAGGCGCTCGTCGCAGTGCGCGGCCATCCGTTCGACCGAACCGTGTTCGATGCCATGTTCCAGGCAATGGACGGCATCTCGGCCACGATGGTCGATCAGCCGGCCGCTTCGAGGCTGATGACCCCGCATGGCATGCGCGGTTTCGACGTTCTCGTGCTTTACGACATGCCCGGCCTCGACTTCACCGGAGGCGAGAACACGTTGCGTTTCGTCGACCCGCCGGATGTGCTGCGCGAGGGGCTGCCGGCGCTGCTTGAGGCTGGAACCGGCATCGTCGCACTGCACCACGCGCTTGCAGGCTGGCCGACGTGGGGTGACTATCACGATTGGCTCGGAGGCCAGTTCCTCTATCGTCCGGGGACCGTGCAAGGGAAGCAGGTACTCGACAGCGGCTACGCGCACGATGTCTCCTACGAGATCGAGGTCGTTGCCGATCATCCCATCACGGCGGGGCTGCCGCCCCGGTTCGAACTGACCGACGAGCCCTACCTCGCGCAGGTCTTCGAAGACGATGTCACCCCCCTGCTGCGCGCGGACATGCCGTTCACGCGCGACCGCTTCTACTCGGCGGAACTGGCAGTGGGCGGCCGGATGTACGAGCGCAACGGGTGGGACCATCCGCCGGGATCCAACCTTGTCGGCTGGACGAAGCAGGTCATGAACAGCCGGCTCGTGTACCTGCAGCCCGGCGACGGTCCGGGCGCCTACGACAATCCGAATTACCGCAGGCTGCTGGAAAACGCGATCCGCTGGGCGGCGGACGCCTGATCGTCCGCCGCTATCACCCTGCTCACTGCGCCGTCGCGCCGCCGTCGACCACGAGTTCAGCGCCGGTGATGTAGTTGCCTTCATCCGAAACGAGGAAAAGCGCCATGTTCGCAATGTCCTCGGGAAGGCCCATTCGACCCATCGGGATCGCTGCGACGATCTCCTTGAAGCCGTCAGGATTGTCGGTGCGCGCCACGTTCTGCATGTTGGTGTCGATCATCCCCGGATGAAGAGAGTTGACCCGGATCTGGTCGCGCGCGCACTCCATCGCGATGGTCTTCGAGAACATGCGCACCCCGCCCTTGGCGGCTGCGTAGGCACCGCACATCGGCACGCCGACAAGCCCTGCGGTGGAGGAAAGATTTACGATCGAGCCGCCCTTGCCCACTTCGCGCATGACCTTCACCGCGCGCTGCGTTCCGAAAAAGACGCTGTCCATGTTGACCCGCATCTGCTTTTCCCAGTCGGCCGTGGTGAACGCCTCGATCGGGCGAAGCACGGCGATCCCCGCATTGTTCACCAGGCCGTCCAGACGTCCGTGCTCGCCGACGATTGCGGACATGACCGCATCCCAGTCGGCTTCGCTGGTGACGTCGTGCCTCATGGCCGTGGCACTTCCGCCGGAATCGCGGATCGAGGCGGCAACCTTCTCGACGCCCTCCCCGTCGAGGTCGGTGACGTACACGACCGCGCCTTCTTCCGCGAAGCGTCGCGCCGTCGCACTGCCCAGCCCGGGAACCGAGGCGCCGCCGGTCACCAGCGTGATCTTGCCTTCGAGCCTACCCATGAATTTTCTCCTTCGGTCAGAATTAAAGGAAAAGGGGCGCGACCTTTCGGCAGCGCCCCTTCCGTCCCCCCTTCGGTGACGTTTCCTAGAACCGCATGCCGACGGTGAAACCGTAGGTGCGCGGCTCGCGAGCGGTGGCGAACGACCACAGACCCGCAACAGTGAAGCCCGAAGTCATGCCGCGATCGTCGAGCAGGTTGCGGGCAAAGGCCGTCGCATAGGCCTCGACCGTACCGCCAAGTTCGAAGTTCACGGTCAGGCTGGCATCGAGCAGGTTCTGCTTATCGGTGCGGACCTGAGGCGCGTTGCCGGTCACGACGACCGGCCCATTGACGAGGTCGCCCGTCACACCGCCCAGCGAGATCTGCTGGTCGTAGCGGTCGATGAAGCGGTAGTTCACCGAAGCGACGAGCTCTGCCGCACCAACCGGCTGCGTGTAGGTGGCACCGAACGAAGCGGTCAGGTCCGGGCTGTAGATCGGCTCGTTGTTCGAATAATCGAACGGCAGCAGCGTCGCACCGTCAAGCGTGTTGCCCGCGATGAAGTCGTCGAACTCGGCGTCGAGCCAGCCGATCGCACCGTTGATGCGCAGGCCGTAGGTCGGCGTCACCGTGAAGTCTGCCTCGATACCCTTGATGGTGGCCGAACCGACGTTCGAGGTGATCGTCTGGTTGCCGGTCGGACCGCCGGGGATCGTGGTGTTCTGCTGGAGCCCGTCGTACTTCGAGACGAAGCCGGCGATGTTGAATGCCAGAAGCCGGTCGAACAGTTCCATCTTCGCACCGACTTCGTAGCTGTCGACGACCTCGGGGCTGAACGAGAGAGCTGCGGTCTCGGCCGTCTGGGCGCGCGGGCTGAAACCACCCGAGCGGAAACCCTGCGACCAGCTCGCGTAGAACATCAGGTCGTCGTTCGGACGGAAGTCGATGCCGACCTTCGGGGTGAACTTCTTGAAGGTGTCGCGACCTTCACCGATCAGGCCCGAAAGCAGGAAGCCGTTGTTGAGGTACTTCTTGTCGTGCGTGTAGCGACCGCCGAACGAGAGGCGGAAGCGGTCGATGAACTCCCAGTTGAAGTCGCCGAAGACGGCGTAGCTCTTGACGCCGCCGTCGACGAGCTGGGGATCGGAGTCGAAGTCACGCGGATCGACACCCTCGGAAAATCCGAAGACCTTGGTGTACTGCGTGAGGCTGTAGTCGCTCTTGAAGTAGTACAGGCCGACGACGTAGTCGAAGCGCGAGCCGAAGTCGCCCGAGGCGCGAAGCTCCTGGCTGAACTGCTCGTAGCTCTGGATACGGCGACCGACATAGAGATCGACCGAATAGGTGTCGAAGTCCTGAAGCTGGTTCTCGCTCGACTTGCGATAGCCGGTCACCGAGGTGAACTTGATGTCGGCGACTTCTAGGTTCGCCTCGACCGTCAGCGCAGGGGCGGAGTACTTGCCGCCCTGGTCGCCGAGGAAGGTCGTGTACAGATCGGTCGTCGTGTTCCGGTTGCACTCCTCGGCGGGAACGAAATCGCAGAACAGTTCGCCGGTACGCGCAATGCTGACGGTGACCGGGTCGTAAGTCGATTCCAGCTTCTCGCCGGTGATCAGGATGTCGAAGTTGTCGGACGGCTGGACGGCGATGGCGACGCCATACGTGTCGTTCTTGTAGCCGCCGCGACGCTCACCGGTCTGGGCCTGGGTGTAGAAGCCGTCCGATTCCGAGCGGAACCAGAAAGGCTTGATGCCGATCATGCCGTCCGCAAGCCCGAAGTTCATGACCGCGCGGATCGCTTCGGTGTTGAACTTCGAACGCTGGTATTCGAACTTGCCGCCCAGTTCCATGGTCGGACGCGTCCGGCGGATGTTGATGACGCCGCCGATGGTGTTGCGGCCGAAGAGCGTTCCCTGCGGACCGCGAAGGACTTCGATCTGCTCGACGTCGAAGAAGTCGAGAAACTGGCCGGTGCTGGTGCCGAGGAACACGCCGTCGACGACCACGCCGACTGTCGGCTCCTGCGATTTCTCGACGTCGGCGTAGGTCAGGCCACGGATGGAAAGGTTGGCCGCCGATGCGCCCGCTGCCTGCTGCGTGATGAGCAGGTTCGGAGCCTGGCCCTGCAGCTCGCCAATGTTCAGCGTGCCCTTATTCTCGAGCATGGCGGCATTGATGGCGGTGACCGCGACAGGCGTTTCCTGGAGCGACTCGTTACGACGACGCGCGGTGACGATGATCTCGTTCGCGGACTGGGCGATCGGACCGCCAACGTTCGTAGGCCCTTCCGGATCGGTGACCGTATCGGTGTCGACTTCCTGCGCGAGCGCCGGCGCGGCGATGGAAATGGCACTGCTTGCAAGTGCAACGGATACCAGACGACGAGCGAAATTCTTTCGCATAAACCCCTCCCTGAGCAACAACCTGCCGAAATTTCGGCCCCGCGCCGCCCTACAGGACGCGGAAAACCGCTCTAGCTGCCACTTTTGACAGGTCGCGGCGATTGGCAGAGCATGGTCACATCTGCGCAACAGTCGGGAGAGTGTAAAATGCAGAACCGTAGATTCCTTCTCAAGCGCCGACCCAAGGGCGATCCCGTTCCCGAGGATTTCGACCTCGTGACCGAGGACGTGCCTTCCCCGCCTGCCGGGGGCTTCGTAATGCGCAATCACTACATCTCGCTCGATCCGGCGCAGCGCGGCTGGATGGACGATGCGCCCAGCTACATGCCGCCCATTCCGCTTGGCGATCCGGTGCGCGCGACCTCCGTCGGCGTCGTGCATGCGAGCGACAACCCGGACTACGAGGTCGGGCAGTGGGTCATGGGTCTCAACGGCATCGAGGAATTCTCGTCTGTCGTACCCGAGCATTTCACCGCCAAGATCGATCCGACGATGGTCGACAGCCCGGCCCGCTTTCTTTCCGCGATGGGTGCGGTTTCGCTGACCGCCTATTTCGCCATGATGGAGGTGGCCAAGCCGAAGGAAGGCGAAGTCCTGTGCGTGTCGGGCGCCGCGGGAGCAGTCGGCTCGGTGGTCGGCCAGATCGGCAAGATCCACGGTTGCAAGGTCATCGGCATCGCGGGCGGTCCTGACAAGTGCAAGCGCCTGATCGACGACTACGGCTTCGATTTCGCGATCGATTATCGCGGCAAGGACCGTCATGCTCTCGCGAAGGAAATAGCGAAGGCTGCTCCCGACGGGCTCGACATCGTGTTCGAGAACGTGGGCGGCGAAGTAATGGAAGCCGAGGTGATGAACCTGGCGCATTACGCCCGCGTCGTCCTGTGCGGCCTTATCAGCGAGTACAACTCGGTCGAGAAGCACGGGCTGCAGGGCCTCTGGCGCATCCTCACCCAACGGGCAACGATCCACGGTTTCCTGATCATGGACTATGCCGACCGCTTCCCCGAAGGCGGCGCGCAGATTGCCGAGTGGATGGCCGAAGGCAGGATGCGTATCGACGAGGACATCTACGAGGGCATCGAAAACGCATACGAAACCTTCATGCGCCTGTTCAGCGGCGACAAGGACGGCAAGCTCGTCCTGAAGGTGGCGTAGACCGCAGGGCAACCATCCTCAGGTGCGCGGGTAACGAAGCGGCCTTGCCGGCCGCGCGCCTGGGCGGACCGGAGACAAGAGCGATGGCGCGGCAACCCGTGGTGCCGCGCCAGTTTCGCCGCTCTCGCTGAAACCCTACCCTTTCATGACGGGTTTCGGAGTCTCGCCGGTTTCGTCGAGGTAGTAGTCCAGCCACTTGTGGAAGAACTGGTTGCCCGGTTCGTTGCGACCGAAGGTCTGGTGGGTCATCGCTCCCGACTCCAGGCCGTTCTGCACCTGCAGCCCGAGCATGTAGTCTTCCTCCTCCACCACATTGAAGAAGAAGTCGCACATTTCGTCGAGGCGCTGGAGATCCTCGTCGGTCTCCGGCTTCCTGGGAAAGATGTAGTTCATGACCGTCACGTTCCTGTCCGGAGCATCGCCCGGAAAGAGCTGCGCGAACTGGCACATCTCCGGCGCAAGGAAGAACGCGAAGTTCGGGAACAGCATCCGGATGAAGTCGTACCCGTCGTTCTCGTGGCCGCCCCACTCCTCGCGCGGCAAATCCTTCAGTTGCGTGATCGAAATCTGCGGGAACGCGAGCCGGATATGAGGGCCGAACCCTTCGTAGTGCGCCCGGTTCGAAGGCGAGCGCGGGGCAACCGTATTCGTGTGCGCGGCCTGGAAGTGATAGCCTTCGAGGTATCCGTCGTAGGCGACCTTCCAGTTGGCACCGCGCATCTCGCGCGACTTGTGATAGTACCAGTTCTCGAGGCCCAGCGCCGCGAAATCCTCATACATGCCGCCCATCCACGCCCTGGCGTCGATGTCGAGGCCCGGCGTCAGGATCACGAAGATCATGCCCGCCGCCTCGTCGCAGGGCAGCTCGGTCATGTGCAGGGTCGAGCGATCGACCTCACCGAACGTGCTGCCTTCGGCGATACCGATCAGCTTGCCGTCGTTGGCGTAGGTCCAGCCGTGGTAGGGGCATGCGAAGCGCGAACAGTTGCCCTTGCCGTCGGGCGCGAGATGCGCGGCGCGATGCTTGCACACGTTGAGGAATGCGCGCGCCTTGCCGTCCTTTCCGCGCGTGATGAGCACGGGCATGTCCATCACCTGCGATGCCTTGTAGTCGTTCGGCTCGGGCAGTTCGACACTGAGCGCCAGCATCAGGGGAAGCCGCTTGAAGACGCGGTCCTTCTCGCGCTGCCAGCGATCCGGATCGAGGTAGTTCGAAACCGGCACGCGCATGATGTCCGGTGCCTGGTCGGTCGTCCTGGTCTCGACGAAATGCATCACGCGTTCGGCGATGTCGCCGTACTTCTTGAAAAGTTCGGTCATGGTCTCAGTCCTTCACATAGCGGTCGAGCGCCTGGTGAAAGTGGCGGATGCGCACTTCCTGGTAGTCGCCGAGTTCGACGCGCTGGTTCTTCGAGGCCTGCAGCCCCTGATGGGTCAGTTCCATGTTCTCCATGTCCTGATCGACCACGCCGCCGAGAACGCCCAGTTCGGGCGCGTCGGACCAGCATTCGTCATCGGACAGGAGATGCATTTCGACACCGGTCGGGCGCGGTTGGCCTTCGGGCACGCGCGCGATGACGCGCACTTCCATCAGGCAGCGGTCCTGGTCGGGCCACGGCCGCCAGCGATAGACGATGTTGGGCATGAAGCCGCCCCAAGGCGCGAAGTTGGGGAACACGTTGTAGACGAGCGCGTCGAGCAGCTCGGATTCCGAGACCCCGCTGTAATCGCCGCCGAATGCCCGCGCCGAGGAATCGCGCATCGCCTGCCCAAGTGCCTGCCGGGCAGTGAGGCCGTCGGGCACCTGCAGGTTCATCTCGTCCTTTTCGGGATCGTAATTGTCGGCGGAGCGGCCATTGTACTTGACGAATTCGTCGACGATCCATTGCTGCGGCAGCTGGCTGTTCTGTACGTGCGGGGACATCGTCCCGAACGGCGTGTAGTTCACGTTCACATTGTCGCCGAGCACATGGTATGCGGCGTTCGCGTCGCCGGTGAACGGCATGAGCTGCGGATGCGTGACGTAGGCGTGGTAGCTTTCCATGAAAGCTTCCATCACGATCTTCCAGTTGGCGTTCACCACCTTGCCGACCCACGCGACGGTCGCGCAGTCCTCGTGACGCCATTCGGTGAAGAATTCGGGCAGCGGATCGAGCCATTCCTCGATCGAGGGACCTTCCGGGTTCTCGCGCAGGAAGATGTAGCCCCCCCACTGCGCCACGGTGGCTTCGGGAAGCTGCATCTTCTCGTCGGTCAGGTGCCCGAAGTCCCAGCGGCACGGAATGTTCTTGAGCGCTCCGTCCTTGTTCCAGGCAAAGCCGTGGAACGGGCAGACGAACTGGTCGGCGCTGCCGCTGTCGGTCTTGAGCTTGCGCCCCCGGTGAAGGCAGACGTTGTGGAACGCGCGGACCGAACCGTCGTCCTGCCGCACCACGAGAAACGAGCGCCCGGCATTGTCATACGTAACGTAATCACCCGGCTCGGGCATGTCCTCTTCGCGCGCAACGAACTGCCAGACGTTCGGCCACATCTTCTCGCATTCCAGCTTGAAGAATTCGGGATCGTAGTAGCGCGCGGCGTCGATCGCCTCGGAGCCGAGGTAGCGATACCGATCCTCGGACATGAACGGCGGCGGCGCGATGTCGTCGTCCTTCAGGATATCTTCCCAGCCCGGCCCGGGGCAGCGCGACACGGTGAACTTCCCGCGCGGATCGTCTTCGGCCACTGAACGTCTCCTCTCGGTGAGATAATGCCCGGTATCGATAGGACCGGTCCGACCGGCGGTTGTTGACCAAGGTCAACTTACAAGAAGATTCCTCTGCGACCGCCGGCGCCTTCAAATTGCGGCCTGACGCGGTCCTGTCTGGCCGTGTCTGCTGCCCTGCTATACTGCGGGCGAACTGTTGCGAGGGAGAGAGCAAGATGGACAACAAGGCCGTGGTCACTGCCTTCATCGATGCATGGAACGAACTGGACTGGACGACGATCGAAAGCCTGCTTGCCGAGGATATCGCTTACCAGAACATGCCGTGGGAACCGTATCACGGGCGCGAGGCGGTCATGGAAAGCCTGAAGTCTCTCGGCGTCGAGGAATCGGACTGGATCACGCACAACCAGATCGGCGAAGGCGATCTGGTCATCAACGAGCGTACCGATCGCGTGAGAATGAACGGAGTGTGGAAGTCCGTAAAGCTGATGGGCATTTTCCGCCTGCGCGACGGACTGATCTGCGAATGGCGCGAGTACTTCGATCCCGGCGAGCTCGCCCACGACATTCCTCCACCCGAACACGCTCGATAGTACCGGAAGGTCCCCAAGAAAAAGGGACGCATGCGCATCAATTTGACCGGCGTCAAAGAGCCGCGTTTTGGCGCGCCGTAATCTGGCTCGAGAAAGAGGAGTCGGAAAATGGCAACCAAGGTCGAACGCGAACAAGACTATCTCAAGGGTTTCGGTACGGACCTTTCCCCTACCTGGCGCGCGCTCGCCGAGGCTGACAGTCACACCGTCGAACCATCGCTGTGCAAGGAGAACTCGCCGTTTCTCGGCGACGAGCCGATCCCCGCGCAGCGCTACACCTCGCACGACTACCACCGGCGCGAAGTCGAAAAGGTCTGGAAGAAGACCTGGCAGGTCGCCTGCCGCGAGGAGGAGATTCCCGATGTCGGCGACCACCTCGTCTACCGGATCGCGGGCTTGTCGTTCGTCGTGGTGCGGACCGCGCCCGAGGAAATCAAGGCCTTCCGCAATGTCTGCCTCCACCGCGGTCGCGAACTGGTCGACTGCAGCGGCAAGGGAGCGGAATCCTTTCGCTGTCCGTATCACGCCTGGACGTGGAGCATCGACGGTTCGCTGAAGGGATTTCCCGGCAAGTGGGACTTTCCTACCGTCCAGGACGGCAGCCACGACCTGCGCGAAGCGAGGGTTGGCCGCTGGAACGGCTTCGTTTTCATCAACCCCGACCGAGATGCCGGTTCGCTGGCCGATCACCTTGGCGGCATCGACATGCATTTCGCCGACTGGCCGCTCGACCGGCGCTTCACGCTCTGGCACGTCCGCAAGACGATCCGCTCTAACTGGAAAGTCGCGATGGAGGCCTTCCTCGAAGCCTACCACCTCGCCATGACCCACCCGCAGGCGCTGCCCTCGGTGAGCGAGCACGGCACGCAATACGACGTATGGCAGGAGGGCGATGCGGCCTACAGCCGCTCGATCACGCCGACCGCCGTGCCGAGCCATCACGCCCGGAACGGCTCGACGAAGGAAGCGCTCGAGGTGCAGTGGGCCTTGCTCAACGGCCTGCGCATGGACGAACTCCCGCCCCTGCCCGAGAACATCACCGACCGGGCGAGCCTTGCCGAGTGGCGCCGCGAAAAACTCGCCGAGATGACCGGCGCGGATTACTCGGCGCTGTCCGATGCAATGGTGCTCGATTCCATCCAGTACTGGCTGTTCCCGAACTTCTGCCCGTGGCTTGGCGAGGGCCTGCCGCTGACGTACACGTTCCGGCCCGATCAGGACTCGGCCGATACGTGCTACATGGACGCGTGGATGCTCGTGCGCTTGCCCGATGGCGCCCCGACCCCTGCCGCTCCGGCGATCATCGAACTCGGACCCGACGATCCCTTCGAGCCGCACATCGGCGCGATGGGCGAAATCTTCGATCAGGACGACTTCAACATGCCGATGGTGCAGCAAGGCATGAAGCAATGGCCCGAGGATGTGCCCGGTGTGACGCTGGGGCGCTATCAGGAAAGCCGCATCCGCTTCTTCCATCAGGTACTGGAGGAGCGTCTCGCGTAACGGTTTCACCGCGCGCGCCGACACGCAAGCGCGTTTCCTGCGGCCTCCGAATCCGCGAACGAAAATTCGCTAGCATACGACTGGACCTGCTGGCCTGGTTGGCCGATAGTGCGCCGGCGCAAGATCGCGCCGGCCCTGTCGGAGTTCCACTTGTCCAGAATAGAACCCTATCAGATCGCGGTGCCGCAGGCCGACCTCGACGACCTGCGCGAAAGGCTGGACCGCACGCGCTTCCCCGAGGACGAAACGGTGGATGGCTGGGTGCAGGGCGTCCCCCTTTCCCGGATGAAGGACCTCGTCGCCTACTGGCGGGACGGGTACGACTGGCGAGCATGCGAGGACCTGCTCAATCGCCACGGTCAGTACCGCACGACGATCGACGGCCTCGATGTTCATTTCATGCACGTCAGGTCGCGTCACGAAAACGCGTTGCCTCTGGTCCTGACGCACGGATGGCCGGGATCTATCCTCGAATTCCTCGATGTCATCGAGCCCCTGACTGATCCCGAAAGTCACGGGGGATCGGCGAACGAGGCCTTCCACCTCATCATCCCCTCGCTACCTGGCTACGGTTTCTCCGGCAGGCCTGCAGAAGCGGGCTGGGGCGTGGAACGTATCGCGCGGGCGTGGGCTGAACTCGTTTCGCGACTAGGCTACGATCGTTTCGTCGCCCAGGGAGGGGACTGGGGTTCGGCTGTCACCATCCAGCTCGGCCGGCTGGCCCCCGATGGCCTTCTGGGCATCCACCTAAACATGCTATCGGCAAGACCGGCGACACTCGACGAGGAGCTCGACCCCGACGAGGTAAAGGCGGTCGAGAAGCTGGATCACTTCCAGAATGTCGAGTCGGCTTATGCGCGACTGCAGGCGACGAGGCCCCAGACCCTGGGTTACCTGCTGGCCGATGCACCGGCTGGCCAGGCCGCGTGGATCTACGAGAAATTCCAGCGGTGGAGCGATTGCAACGGCGATCCCGAAACCATCTTTTCGCGCGACCGGATGCTGGACAACATAACTCTGTACTGGCTGACGAACACGGGCGCATCGTCTGCCCGCCTCTACTTCGAGAGCATGGGGAGTTTCCGGCCCATCACGGTCGATCTGCCCGTCGGCCTGAGCATTTTCCCGAAAGAGATTATCCAGGCACCGCGCAAGTGGGCAGAAAGCGTGTTCTCGAACATCGTCTACTGGAACGAGCCCGATCGTGGAGGGCATTTCGCCGCATTCGAACAGCCGGAGTTGTTCGTCAACGAATTGAGGACCTGCTTCGCAAGGATGCGCTGAGCCGACGTGCGGCCTGCAACAACCGGATGCGATGCATCGAAGAGTGCGATACATGTTTTGAAGAGGAGATGGATGATGTCGCAATTGACTGCACGACAGGTCGTCGAGGCCTTTTTCTCCGACTGGGAGACCGGGTTCGTCGGCTCTTTCGAAAAATGGATTGCCGAGGATGCGGTGTGGCAGAACACCGGCATGCCGGACGTGGCAGGCAAGCCGGCGATCATGGAGCATCTGCGCAAGTACAACGATATCACAAACATGCCTTACGGACGGGTGGAAATGATCAACATCATGTCCGAGGGCGATACGGTGCTGACCGAGCGCATCGATCACCTCTGGGGCGAGGGCCCTGAGCGGCACAGCGTGAAGATCATGGGCGCGTTGCAGGCACGTGACGGCAAGATCGTGCGCTATTCCGACTACCTCGACATCCGGGCATTCGAGCCGGAAAAATTCGAGGACGCCTGACACCCGAAAGGGGTACCCAGCGATGCTTACCGTTCGCAAACCGGAACTGGACCAGCGGTCGACGCCACTGGTGTGGTCGCGCGTTCCGGAATTCGCGCTCTACAACAACGGCTCCTCGATCTGCATTCCGTACTACGAGCACTTCCTGAACAATGTCGCGAAGGAAGTGCGTGACGAGCATTGCGGTTCGCGCCCGGAGCTCCGCGAAACGCTGGACCTGTTCATCAGGCAGGAAGCGACACATGCGCGCTATCATACGGATTTCAACCGGCGGCTGCTGGGCGATGACAATCCGGAGCTGGAAGCGATCGTCGCGGAACTGGTCGAGGATCTGAGGAAGCTTCGCAAGAACCGATCGCTCGCCTTCAACATGGCATTCTGTGCCGGATTCGAGAACACGGCGACGTTCTCTGCACTCTACCTTTTCCAGCATTGCGACGACCTGTTCGAAGGCGCCGATGCGCGGGGGGCGAACCTTTTCCTGTGGCATGTCGCCGAGGAGTTCGAGCATCGCAGCGTTTGTCACGACGCATTCCACGCCATCTCGGGGAACTGGCTAGTTCGCGTATCCGCCCTCGCCTATTCGTTCTGGCACGTCGGCCACTATTTCGACCGCGCCGCAGCAGTCGTGCTCAGGCAGTGGCGCGAGACACTTTCGGAAGAAGAGCGCAGCGCCTCCGTGCAGCGTGAGCGAATGCTCAAGCGCAGGCAGATGCGGTTCATTCTGCCGCGCCTGCGTCACCTGGTGATGCCCGGCTTCGATCCGGCAAGCTTCGAGGTGCCTCCAAAGATCGCAGCGGCGCTCGACCACTTCGCTGGCGAAGAGCCGATTCACCGGCACTTCAATCAGACATGGGACGAGCGGACTGCCTGAAGCTCAATCGACGCTCAGCCGACCTTTTCGATCAGCGCCCCAATATCCTTGCGTCGCCATTCGGAAAGGAAAACCCGCATGAGCTGAAGCTGGGCTCGCGGAATGAAAAGCTGCCTCAGCCTCGCATCGGCCCGATCCTCCAGCTTCTCGAAATCCGGAATCTCATTGGCAAGGAGCGATGGCGCGTCGAGCATCCAGGCTGATCCGAGTACCGCTATCGCCAGGCTAACGTCCTCGTCGAAGCGGGATGCATCGAGCGCGGGCCCGCCCTTCGCCGCATACTCGGCGAGCAGGAGCGACTGGAGGTGCGCGTCGTGCCTGGCGATGAAACCGGTCTCTGCCGCGCAATACATGCCGTAGTACGATTGCGCGATGTTGCCCTGACCAACACCGCCCCAGTCGAGTTGTCCCGATTGCATCGTCCCGTCGTCACCGCGCCAGAACCAGGCATTGTCGGGATTCATGTTCCAGTGAATCAGAGCGATCGCATCGTCATGCGAATAGATGCGTTGCCAGATCGACCGCTCCTTCCCAAGAACGCGTCGCGCTCCATCGGCGAACGCGTCCAGAAAGGCGGAGTCGGCCAGACCATCGGGAAGCAATTGCGGAGCACGGTCCGCAAAATCCCGCAGGATCGCAAGCTTCTCGTCGAGTTGTGCCCGGTCGAAGGGAATGACCTGAAGCAACTTCTCGTTCGAAGGATCGAAGGGGAATGCCTCTTCGACTTCGCCTTCGAACCTACCCGATTTGTGAAAGGCTGCGAGCGCCGCAATCGCGCGGGTCTGGGCCTCGTAAACCGGCAGCAGATCATCGTGCTCGTAGTCGACCGCCTTGTCCATCGCGTGAAGCACGCCGCCGCGCCCGTAAGGAACGCGGCTCGTGATGAGCAAACCGGTCTTGTCCGCCGCGCTGTACCCGGCGAACATGCATTCCGGAACGTTGAGGGGAAACTCCGAACGGCGCGAGAGCAGTGCGAAGCGCACCTCTGGATCCATGACGGGCGAAAAGAGGTCGCGCAGAGGATCTCCGAACTCGCGGGTGAACTTGGCAAAGAGCTCGGTGGGTCGGTCGGTCGGCTTATCGTAGCGAACGTCGAAGACGACCTTGCGGCCCATTCCCCCGCCGAAGAACTCCTCCCACCGGGTGATCGCCGCGACGGAATTGTCTGGAGCAAGCGAGCCGATGGAATGGAACAGGCGAGTGAGCATAGCCGCGCCGCCCGCTTCGAGTTCATCGAGACTCACCGGGAAGACGGTGCCCGTGTGATCGCAGGTTACTTCGGTCGGATAGGTCATGAGCCGCCGCCTACGAGGGCCACTGGAGCGGGAGGTAATTCACCGTGTTCGCACGACCGGAGAATACCCTCGGCACTTCCCCCGGCTTGATCTCGAATTCCGGGATCCGCGCCAGCCACTCCCTGAGGAACACGCGCAATTCGGTGCGCGCAAGGAATGCTCCGATGCACTGGTGAGGACCGTTGCCGAAAACCAGGCTGCGCTTGTTCTTGCGATCGAAATCGACGGTCAGGGGATCGTCGTACTGGCGGTCGTCCACGGAATCCATCGAGGTCGGGGTCAGGATCATGTCCCCGGCCTTCATCGTCACTCCCTCGTACACGGTATCGGCTACCACCTCGCGGGCGATGTTCGCGGTCTGGTGGCGGCGCATCAGTTCCTCGGTTGCGGAATGGATGCGATCGGGGTGCTCGGCCAGGAGCCGGCGATGATCGTCGTGGCGGGCCAGGTGCATCGCGAAGAAGCTCATCATCCCGGCCACGGTATCGAGCCCGCCGGCAAGTAGCAGGGCACCCATCAGCCGCGCTTCCTCCCCGGTGAGTTTCCGCCCGCCATCGATCGTGCCCGTCACGATGGCGCTCAGCATGTCGCTGCCGGGATTCCTGCGCCGCTCTTCGAGCTTTACATCGAGGTAGGCGAAAGCCTCTTCAAAACCCTTCGCCTGCTCGATCTCGTCTCCGCGCACCATCTTCTCGGCGATGCCGAGCAGTTCGAGCCGGTCGTCGGCAGGCAGATCGACCAGGCTCAGAAAAATGCCGATGGGCATTACGAGCGCGAATTCGGACACGAACTCGCACTCGCCCCTGTCGATGAAACCCTCGATCAGTTCGATGCATAGCGATTTTGCATCCTTCTCCATCGTCATCATCGCCTTGGGCGTGAACCATGGGGCGATGAGCCGCCGGAATTCGCCATGCAGCGGCGGGTCGATCTCGATCGGCGGCAGCGAGAAGGGCTTGCCGGCTGCCGGAACGGTCTGGCGGCGAGAGGAAAACCTCTCGTAGTCGGCAAGGACCTCGGCCAGCGTATCGTGCCGGGTCACGACCCAGTGCCCGCCATTGTGCGGCGTATAGAATATTTCCGGATAATCGTGGAGCCGCGCCCACCAGTGCCAGAGCTCTTCGCCCTCGACGTGGGTCAGGTAATTGAAATCACGGACGAGGTGCGGATCGACGTGGCCGGGTACTGGCAAGGTCGCGGTGTCGCTCATGCACTTTTCTCCGGCTTGCGCACCCAGGACGGAACCTCTCGCTCTTTGGCTTCGCGGTAAACCGGGTTGCGGCATTCCTCGAGCAGGTCGAGCCGATCCTCGCGCGGCGCCCAGCCCAGTTCCTCGCGAGCACGAGGGCTGCGCTGCCGGCTGCATGAGGGCAGCACGATCTTGGCCATGAAGGGATCCCAGATCTCGCAGCCCTCTTCGACGCTGACGCTTCTCGTCGGAACATCGAGCTCGTTCGCGATGACCATGGCCATCACGCCGTACGATACTTCCCCGCTGACGGCGAAGTAGAGCGCCCCTGCCCGCCCCTTTTCGATGGCGAGCCGATAAAGCTCCGCCAGATCGTCGACATGGACGTTCGAATAGACGTTGAGGCCGCGCCCGATGTGGCAAACCGCGCCCGTGGCGCGGGCAGAGTGGTAGAAGTCCTCGACCATCCTGCACCCGCCGTTGCCCCAGATCAGCGGCGGGCGCACGACGATTCCACGTACCCCACGCTCGGCGGCCCTGCGGACCTTGCCTTCGATCTCCAGACGCGGGGCGATCTGACGGCGCGGCGTGAAGGGTTCGTCCTCTGCGAAGCTGCGCTCGTCCCAGTCGCCGCCGGTGGGGATCGACATAAGGCTGGTGCCGCTGGTGAAGATGAAGCAGGCGTCGGTCCCGGCCATCGTGTCGAGCATGACGCCGGTAACCCGGTCCTCGTCCTCGAGCATGAGTTGCGCTGCCCACACGACGGCATCGTAGCCTTCGACGAGGCCCGGTATCGAGGCGTCGTCGGACAAGTCGCCCATCACAGGCTCGGCACCGATGGCCCGCGCGGCCTGCGCCGCCTTTTCGGAGCGCGCGAATCCCGAAACCGCATAACCGCTGCGAACGAGGTGCTTCGCGATGTGCTCACCCACGTAGCCGCTCGCACCGAAAACCATGACCTTCTTCATCGTAAATCGCCTTCCGGGGACAAGCGTCCCGCCTTCAGAACGCCACCTTGTCGCCGCCCTTGAGAGAGAGGATTTCGCGCGCTTCGTCGGGAGTGGCGATTTCGCCGCCCAGCCCCTCGATGATCTGGCGGACCTTGTGCACCTGCGCGGCGTTGGTTTCGGCAAGCTTGCCCTTGCCGATCCACAGGCTGTCCTCGAGCCCGACGCGAACGTGGCCGCCCATGCTCGCCGCCATCGCCGCGACCTTCATCTGGTTGGCGCCGGCACCGAGGACCGACCAGCGGTAGTTTTCGCCGAAAAGGCGATCCGCGGTCCGCTTCATATGCATCACGTCCTCCTGATGCGCGCCGATGCCGCCCAGCAGGCCGTGGCAGGTCTGGATGAATAGCGGCGCCTGGACCAGCCCCTCGGTCCAGAAGTAATGCAGGTTATAGAGGTGGCTGGTGTCGTAACATTCGAACTCGTAGCGGGTGCCGGTCTTGTTCAGCGTATCAAGGGCGTAGCGGATGTCCTTGAACGAGTTCCGGAAAACGAGGTCGTGGCTGGCCTCGAGCATCTCCGGCTCCCATTCGAACTTGAACTCGGTGTGCCGCTTCAGCATCGGGAAAAGCCCGAAGTTCATAGAGCCCATGTTGAGCGATGCGACTTCCGGCTGCCATGTCTCGGCCGGCTTCACGCGAAATTCCACGGGCATGTAGGGCGAGGCGCCGGTCGTGATGTTCACGACGACATTCGACCCCTGCTTGATGACCTTGAGGAAGGGATCGAAGTCCTCGGGCGTATGGACCGGCTTGCCCGTTTCCGGATCGCGGGCGTGGAGGTGGACGATGGCTGCGCCGGCCTCCGCGGCTCCGAGTGCGCTCTCGGCAATTTCCTGCGGAGTCACCGGCAGGTGCGGCGACATCGAGGGCGTATGGATCGATCCGGTGATCGCGCAGCTGATAATCGTCTTGTTACGGGCCATCTTTCTCGTTCTTTTCCGTTCGTCGTTGTCTGGGTCAGTTGAGCGCGAGGAGGACTTCCTTCGTATAGGGAGCGGCTTCCGCCAGCCGCCCTTCGCGCAGTTTCAGGGGCCATTGGGGGTCAGCCAGAAGCGCACGACCGATGGCTATCAGGTCGAATTCGTCGCGTTCCATGCGGCGCAGAAGCTCGTCGACGTCGGTCACGTCGCCGCCCTTCCCCTCGAGGAGCGATTCGAGCATCTCGCTCGACAGCCCGACCGAACCCACCGCGATGGCGGGCTTCCCGGTCAGCTTCTGCGCCCATCCGGCAAGATTGATGTCCGACCCGTCGAATCCGGGCTCCCAGAACCGCCGCTGCGACGCGTGGAAAATGTCCACGCCCGCATCTGCCAGGGGTTCGAGCAGCGAGGCGAGCTCCTGCGGAGTCGAAGCCAGCCTGGCTGCGTAATCCTGTTGTTTCCACTGCGAAAAGCGGAAAATGATCGGGAAATCCGGCCCTGTCGCGGCCCGGCAGGCGCGAACCGCCTCGATCCCGAAACGGGCGCGCTCGGCAAGGGTGCGCCCTCCCCATCCATCGCTCCGGCGATTGGTAACGTCCCAGAAGAACTGGTCGATCGCGTAACCGTGCGCACCGTGAAGCTCGACAGCGTCGAACCCGGCAGCCATCGCTTGCCGGGCGCCCTTGCCGTATGCTTCGATCGCGTCCTCGATCTCACGCTCGGTAGACCCGTTGGAAATCTTCTCGTCGACCCCGATGTAGCCTGAGGGGGTCAGTTTGACCGTGCTTACGTCAGTCGCTGCTTCGTAGAGGTTTTCGAGATCGTGCTTCTGCGTCAGCCCCACGTGCCAGAGTTGCGGCGCGATCTTGCCTCCGGCCTCTTGTACGGCGGCTACGACCCGGCGCCAGCCCGCGATGGCGTCTTCCCCGTAGAAGCGGGGAACGGCTTCCTCGTTCGACGCACTGGGGTGGTCGATCCACGTACCCTCGGTGATGATGAGCCCGATGCCGGCGGCAGCGCGCCGCGCGTAGTATTCGGCGACATCGGCGCCCGGCACGCCACCGGGCGAAAGTGCGCGGGTCATCGGCGCCATGACGAGGCGGTTGGGCAGATCGAGCTTCGGCGAGCGAAAAGGTCTGAAAACGACAGATGCGTCCACTGGCAGGTTTACCTCTCCAAGTTCTGCGGTCGCAGTGCCGTCGCCGATGCCAGGCAGCGCACACGGCCCGATTGTTTTCTGGCTCCCGAGATCAAGGCCGTAACATAGCGTATTATCTCCCGCAAGATCGCCCGACGGCTTGGCAATACCGTGTGACAGCAGTTGTGCTGCAGGACGTTTCGATTATGTACGCCGGCATACCATTCCGGCGCGGAGGCAAGCAAAATGACCGATTCGACGCGCGATCCCCGGCATCTTCCTCTCGCGGGAGCGCACAACTTCCGTCGGATCGAGGGCTGGCGCAGCCCGGATGGTGCGCGGATCGCTCCCGGCCTGCTTTACCGATCCTCCGGACTGCAGGACCTGACCGACGACGACCTGTCGGTCGTTCGCAGCCTGGGCATATCCCATATCGTCGACCTCCGCAGCCAGGACGAGCGCGAACGAGAGCCGAGCTGCTGGCCCGAGGACAGCAGCGCGACGGTCTGGGCGCGGGCAGAGAGCGCGGCAGCTGCGGACCTGAGGCGCTACATCAGTCTCGGCATCTCGGACGTCGAGGAACTGGCAGCCAGATTGAAGGGCCTCTACGGGGATTTCCCCGTCGACCTCGCGAGCGCCGTCAGAGAGTCGCTGCGGCAGATGATCGAAAAGCCGGGAGCACCGGTCATGATCCATTGCGCTGCCGGCAAGGACCGCACCGGGTTTGTCGTGGCCGCGGTACTCCAGGCGCTGGGCATCGCCGAAGAGGATATCGTTTCCGACTACCTGATGACCAACCAGAGTTACGATGCCGCCTGCCGCCGCTTTTCGGGCCGCCTCCACCTTGCCGAACTCGAAAAGCGGTCGCCGGGTGCGATGCACGTGCTGCTCATGGCGCATCGCCACTACCTCGACGCCTCGTTCGACCGGATCGCCCGCGACTGGGGCTGCTTCGACGCATACCTGCAAGAAATGGCCGGCATCGGGCCGGAGGAAAAGGAACACTTGCGGAGCAGCTTCCTTGTCGAGAGGGCCGCCACAAAAGATAGCTTTCGGCAATGAGCGACAAAGTGCCCGCGAGTGAACTCCGTTTTTGCAGCGTGGAGCGCGATGGTGCCGTCGCCACCGTCACGCTCCTTCGCCCCGAACGGCTGAACGCGCTTCACCCTGCGGCCCATCACGAATTGCATGCGGTATTCGAGGACCTGGCGGGAGACCGGGACCTGCGCTGCATCATCCTGACCGGCACCGGCAAGGCCTTCTGCGCCGGCTACGACCTTCTCGACAACCTCGAGACGGGGGTAATGGAACTCGCCGAGACGGGATTTGCGGGACTGACGCTCAGGGCTTCCTACCCCCTGCCGCTGATTGCCGCGGTCAACGGCATCTGCATGGGCGGCGGCTTCGAGCTTGCGCTGACCTGCGACCTGATCGTCGCATCGGAAAAGGCCGTTTTCGCATTGCCCGAAGCGAAGGTCGGATGGTCGCCTGTGGGCGGCGGTGCGCAGCGGCTGCCGCGTGCCATCGGGGACAAGCGTGCGGCGGCGATGCTGCTTACCGGGATGAACGTGACGGCAAAGCAAGGCGAGCGCTGGGGCTTCGTGAACGAAGTGACCGCGCCCGAAGACCTGATGGCGGCGGCCCTCTGCTGGGCCGATCGCATCGTCGAATGTGCGCCGATCGCGATCCGCTGCAATCGCGAGGTGTCGCGCGAATCGTTCACGATGCCACTGTCCGAAGCTCTCGATCCCGGCCGCTGGCCGGCCGCCGACGAAGTCATGCGCAGCGAGGATGCGCAGGAGGGGAAGCGCGCCTTCGCGGAGAAGCGAAAGCCCGTCTGGAAGAACCGCTGACGGCTCCGGTCAGCCTGCGAACATCTGAGCGAACATCGCGTCCATGTCGCGATCGGACAAGCTGCCCGCCGCTCCGACAAGCTGCCCGGCATCGTCGCCGACGAGGTAGCGCGGCTGCGGGTCTTCGCTCGTAAGCGCTTCCACGATGGCTTCGGCAACGGCTTCGGGCGGCGAGGCGGTTCCTTCGTGACTTGCCTTGGCTGCGGCCTGAAAGCCCCTGTAGAGCGAACCGTAGCGAGCGTCCTCCTCCGCACTCAGCGACTCGATGGCGGCGGCGTTGTCGCGCAGCTGCGCGTCGACCATGGGCGTCTTCACGCCCCCCGGCAGGACGAGCGAAATCGACACGCCTTGCGGCGTGGCCTCACGTCGCATCGCATCGCCCAGCCCTTCAAGCGCGAACTTGGACGAGCTGTAGACGCCAACGAACGCCATCGATGCCTTGCCCGACATCGAGGATACCATGACGAGCCGTCCCTTGCTCTTGCGCAAGGCGGGCAGCGCCGCCTGGTAGATCGCGAGGTCGGAAAGCACGTTCACGTCGAACACGCGTCGCGCAGTCTCGAGATCCGCCGACTCGAGTGGCCCCAGCGGCGCAATGGCTCCACATACGGCTACACCGTCGAGCGTATCCAGCTGATCGATCTGCCTGGCGAGGACGGTCCGGACCGCCTGCGGATCGGACAAGTCGATGCGGAGGGTCTCCACGCTGTCGTCCGCCTTGCGAACGGCAGTATCTTCGGCCTCGTTCAGCACTGTCGCGATCACGCGGTGCCCTCCGGCACGAAGAGCCGCAACGGTGCTCGACCCGACGCCGCCCGCGCCTGCGACTACGATATAGGTTGCCATGCTCGGTCCTTTCCCAACTGTGATGGTTTTGATCTAGCGTCGCGGGCCCTGGCCCGAGAATGCCGGCTCGATCAGCTTCGCTTCGTCGGTAAGCTGCAATCCGATGTATTCGCGCACGGCCTCGTGGATGTCCGCCGCTTCGCTGTCGCCTTCGTCGCGAGCATGGAGGAGCTCCTGCACCTCGACGAGTGCGCCCCGCAGCGCGAGCGCCGCCGAGCCCAGCGCCTCGAGACTGCGATAGGACCCGACCGCCCGTTCTTCCCCGGCAAGCAGGTCGCGGACGGAACCGGGATTGCCTGCGCCTCGCGATTCCATCCAGTCAGCGGTGCGGGAAAGCAGTGCTGACAGCCGGGCAATGTCGGTCGTGAGGAATTCGCCTTCGTGTTCGATCCGTAGCGCGACATGGCGGAGCAGATGCTCGATCGTCGCTGCCGCGCTCCGCGCCTCGATGTCGTCGAGCTTCGGGACAATGTCGCGGCTGAAGGTCGTCTGCACCGTGGCAAGAACTTCGAGGCAGGTGGGATGGATCATCCGCTCTTCTCCCGATCCTTGTCGAACATCTCGATCGATTCGTTCATCTCTTCGAACAGCGCCGGGTCTGCGGGCGGGCCGATACCGATGGCGTGCGCCATGACGCGGCGCACCGTGTGCTGCGGTTCGGTGGTCGTCCAGCTCTGCCGCACCGTGGCATCGCGGCTGGCGCGCACGACGGTGGTGGTATAGGCGAACATGACCATCCGCCCGAACAGCCGGGCGAGCTGGTAATAGCGCACATTGTCCATCGACACCGGGACACGCGCGCACTCGTTGTAATAGGCCACGGCCTTCTCGTGATCCCAGACGCGCTCGCCGCCGATATCGATGGGCTCGACGAAACCCTGCACCATCGCAAGATCGCTGGCCGGATCGCCGACGATCGCTTCTTCCCAGTCGCTCATTGCGACGATGCGACCGTCGCGGAAAACCTCTTCGCCGAGGCCGTTCGTGCCCTTGCAAAGGCTGACCCGCCCCGCGACCGGCGCCTTTTCGCGCAGCACCGCCAGCGCCTCGAGCATGAGTGGCTGCGGCTCGCCCCGGAAGCGCTCGAACCGCTTCATCAGCAGGTCGAGATAGAACAGGGCAGCGCGCGATTCATCTTCGGGCGCGCCGAAGAATTCGCCGAAGCCTGCCGCGCGCCAGTCGGCATCGTGGACGACGGCAAGGGCGCGCATGTGTTCCTGCGAGGCAGATAGCCGGGCCCGCGCCCCGTCCTCATCCGAACCCGTGAAGCCGGCGACCTGCCACGAGCCCTCTACGGTTTCCCGCAGGTAGAACGGGCGCGGCGTTTTTGCCGGATCATCCTCCCAGATAAGCGCGCGGGCATGCGGCACGTCGGTTTTCCCGAGCGCGGCATAGCAGGCATATTCACGGTCTAGCGGCGTCGGATCGCCAGCCCCTGCCGGGTGATCCGCGCGCAACGTCACGCGTTGCTCGGCACCGTCGTCTGTCTCGTAGCGAGCGAACCACGTCTGTCGCGAGGTGCCGCGCGTAAATCGCTCGAATTGCGAAACCGAAACCGGCTCGCCGAGCGCATTGCCCATGTATTCGGCGAACCACTCGGCGGAAAAGTCGGCAGGGATAACCATGCGCTCTTCCCGGCGGATCAGACGTCGTGCCAGGTGTCCCTGTCAATGCCGGCGTTGGGACGCGCGAAGCGGACGATCTTCTTCATCTCTGCATCGATTTCTGTCGGGTCCATCGAGGCATCGGTGCGTGGGCCGTGCTGCCAGCTTTCGAGCACCGAGTATCCCCAGCCCCAGGCTTCGAACACCCGGCCGCTGATCGGGGCCGACTGCGTGCTCGACAGGTAGGCGACCAGCGTCGCGATCCAGTCGGGCGCGCGCAGGCGCTCCTGTTCCTCGGTCAACTCGCGCAGGCCCTCGGTCATGCGGGTCTGGGCACGCGGTGCGATGGCGTTGAGGCGCACGCCGTAGCGACCCAGTTCGCGTGCCGCGACGATCGTCATCGTGGCGATACCGGCCTTGGCCGCCGCGTAGTTGGTCTGGCCGATGTTGGCGAACATGGCGCTGTGCGAGGTGGTGTTGACCACGGTCGCGTCGAATTTCTCGCCTGCCTTGCTCTTGGCCCGCCAGTAGTTCGCCGCATGGTGAAGCGGTGCGAAAGTGCCCTTGAGGTGGACCTTGGTGACGTTGTCCCAGTCCTCCTCACTCATGTTGATGAGCATGCGGTCGCGGATGATGCCGGCGTTGTTCACCAGCCCGTCAAGGCTGCCGAAGGTGTCGACGGCCTGGTCGATCATCTCCTTGGCGGCATTCCAGTCCGAGACGTCGGCGGTGTTGATCGCAGCCTTGCCGCCGATCCTCTCGATTTCGGAAACGACTTCCTGCGCAGGAGTCTGGTCGGCCCCTTCGCCGGCGGCCGAAGAACCAAGGTCGTTCACGATCACGTTGGCGCCGTGCTTGGCAAGCATCAGCGCATGTGCGCGGCCGAGACCACGGCCTGCCCCGGTAACGATGACGGTACGACCTTCAAGCAACGACATTGCAATCTCCCATGTCACGATTTCTCGCTTCGCCCAGCAACAGGGCCCCGAAGCACGATCCAGAAAAGCTGGCTAATCAGGCAGGATTGCAGAATCAAGGAAAAACGTTCGCTGGCGCACCTTCTTTCGCGGTCCGTCATCACACGACCGGATGTCGCCATTGACGAAGGAAGTAAGCTTGCGTATCGGATTGGCGAAACGCCTTGCCGGGGAAGGACTGACAGATGGCTACCGAGGTTGTACTACCGAAACTGGGATTTTCGATGAACGAGGGCGTCTTGGCTGAATGGCTCGTCGCCGACGGCGGGGAAGTCAAGGAAGGCGAGCCGCTGTTCGCCCTCGAAAGCGACAAGTCGACCCAGGAAGTCGAAGCGCCCTGCTCGGGCACGCTCAAGATCATCAAGGAGACCGGCGAAACCTACCCCGTCGGCACGGTCCTCGCCGAGATCAGCTGATAGCGTGCTGCTTTCCGGACGGTGAGCGGGCAGCCACGCCAGAAGCGTTACGTCCCGCCACTCGTCCGAAGAATGACCCCGACGACAACGTCATCCCGCTGCCATAACCCTTGGCGCTGGCGATGATCGAGACCGCGCAGCTGCCTGCGGCATAAAGTCCCGGTATGACCTTGCCGTCGGTTCCCAGAACCCGTGCTTCGGCATCGACCTTGAGGCCGCCCAGCGTGTGGTAATGATACTTCGCGGCGCCGACCGAGAGGTCGAAGGCGGCGTAAGGTGGATTGTCTAGCGGAGCGAGCCAGTCGGCGTACTTGCCGAGCAAGCGGTCGCAGCCGTCCCGCGCATCCTCGTTGTATTGCCGAACGGTATCCTCGAGCGAGCCTGCCGGCATCCCTAGTCCGCTTTCGGCCTCGGCCAGCGACTCCCACGCATCGATGAGCGAATAGTTGAAGAACTCCGCCAGTTCGGGATAGCCGAAGCACTCGCTGTCGAGCAGCAGGTAGGCCTTGCGCCCCGGTTGCTCGAAAATGTGTGCTGCGGTTCGCCCGTGATAGCCGTCCTCGGCCACGAAACGCTGGCCGAGCGCGTTGACGACGATCCCGCGGATTAGCTTTGGCGGCGGATAGAACGAGGCCGTCGCGTGCACCGCATCGAGTGCTTCGAGCGCCGCACCGACCGATGTGCCAAGCTCGATCCCCGAACCGTCGCTGTACGGCGTACCAATGGGTTCGGCGGCCTCGACCAGGAACGATGCCGATTTCTCCATCATCGCGGCATTCATCTGGTAGCCGCCGGTCGCCAGGATCACCCCGCCCCTTGCCCGTACTTCGAACTCCTCGCCTCCGGAGCGCAGGCGCGCGCCTACGATGCGCCCGCCTTCATCGCTCAGCAGTTCGGTGGCGCGCGTATCGGGCAGCACGTCGACTCCGGCCTCGGTGCACCTCTCGATCAGCGCTTCCATCGCGGGGAGTCCGGCATTGTCGCCTTCGCGATCGACGCGGTGTCCGCGCATCGCCGGCCGCGCAATCTCGCGGAAAGGCCAGACTTTCTCGTTGCCGGTGGACAGCAGCCCTTCCGGCGTCGGCGGGCACAGGTGCTTGTCGGGATAGAGGCTGCGCTGGAAGCGGATGCCTTGTGCCTCCAGCCAGTCGAAATGCTCGGGGCATCCCTCGCAGAACACGCGCAATATCGTCGGATCGCTCACTCCGCACGACGCTGCCATGAAGCGGAACATCTGCTCGGGATCGTCGTCGACGCCGAGGTCGCGCTGCAGCGCCGTGCCGCCGCCCATGTAGAATATGCCGGAGGACATGGCGCTGGTGCCGCCACCGCCGCCTGCCCGCTCGGCGATGGTGACCCGCGCGCCCCCGGCCCGCGCCGCCAGCGCGGCACAGGCGCCGGCGATCCCGTAGCCGATCACGAGAACGTCGGTTTCATGCTCCATCGCTGCTCAGGCCCGGGACGAGCGGTGAAAGATCACGGGAAGCTCGCTGATCGCGCGGAAGCCGAAAACGGGATCGTACGAAATATCTTCGGCGGGCCTCGCCAGCTCGATCCGGTCGAAGTTGTCGAGGATGGCGTTGAAGGCCTGACCCAGTTCCTCGCGCGCAAGGGCGCTGCCGGCACAGTGATGCACGCCCATGCCGAACGTGGTGTGAGCGGACTTGTTGGAGCGGTCGATGTCGAAGGCCAGCGGATCGTCGAAATGCTGTTCGGCATGGCTTCCCGATCCCCATAGCACGAACACGACATCGCCCTTCCTGAGCTGTACGCCGCCGAGTTCGACATCCTTAAGGACCGTGCGCGGCGTCGTGGTCGCCGGTGCGTCGCGGCGCAGGACTTCGGTGTAGAAATCCTTCACCAGGCTGCGGTCGGCCTTGAGCCGTGCCCAGAGGTCCGGGTCCTTCGCCAGGGTGAACAGCGCCGAGGACAGCGCGTTGCGGGTCGTTTCGTTACCCGCAATGATTGTGACGTGCGCCATCGACAACGCCTCGTCCATCGTCGCCAAGCGGCCGTCGAACTCTGCATTCGCATAGGCGCTCAGCAGGTTGTCGGCCGGGTTCTCGCGATACTCGAGCATGCGCTCGCGGAGGTAGGCGTATCCCTTTACGATGGTGTCGGTGGCCTTGAGCGCTCGATCCATCGGGTGAGTCGGGTCGACCAGATGGGTGAACTCGTCCGAATAATAGCGAAAGAACGCCGAGTCGGAATACGGTATGCCGAGGATAAGGCAGATCACCTTGAGCGGCAGCGGGACCGAGAATGCCTCGACGAAATTGAAGGGCTCACCGTCGGGAATGTCGGCGATGAGGCCTTCGATGATCTCTTCGATGCGAGGGCGCCAGTTCTTCACACTTCCCGGGCCGATCACCTCGGAGAGAACGTTTCGGTAGTGCAGCGAATCCGGCGGATCGGTCGACTGGAGCGTCATGACGACATTCATGCCGGCCGCCGCAAAGGCCTCGGCGATTTCGTCGGGAAAGCCGTCCCCCCAGCGCCAGACGCTCGCATCGGGCCGCGTGCTGAAATGGTCGTTGTTCCGCGTGATGAACTCGATCTCGTCGCGCCCGGCGGCTACGTAGACCGGCACCTTCGCGGGCACCGGAATGCGATAGACCGGTGCCTTCTCGCGCAGCATTTTCCAGCCGGCATGGGGGCAGGCCAGGTTCTGCGGATCGAAGAACTGGTAGCCTTCCGGGGTGGTCGGGTCTGCTTCTGCCATATGCGCTCTCTCGCTCCGGGGCTGCGTTCCCGGCCTATTTTTCGTTGTTGAGGTAAAGATCGAGCTCGGCGAGGAACTGCTGGATGCGGCGTTCCTGTTCCGAGAAGACGATCTTGCCCTTGAGGCCCTTGCTTTTAAGGCCCCTGTGGAAGGTGACCATGTTGTCGAGGTCCTGGATAAGGAGCTCGCTGCTGGGCGGATCCGCAACGTCTGCATGCTCGCGCGCCGGACGTGTCTCGCCGGTCACGTCGGCATCGGGATCGGCACCCATGTAGGCAGGCGGACGTCGTCCATCGGCAAGCTTGCGCGCCAGCACGATGTTGTCCCAGAAACCCTTCTCGGGATCGGTCGGATGCGGGCGGAAACGCATCACGAGGATGCCCTCGGGGTGCATGTTGAGCGTGACATTGGGGAACAGCGACGGATTCCAGTCGTCGGTCAGCTGGTTGTCGGTGAAGCCCTCGTAGGACATGCCGAACGGCTCGTTCTCGCGCTTGGCTTTCTGCATCGCGCGGCGGACCTGCGTGGCATCGCCCTTGAAGCGCGAAGCCTTCAGCCCGACCTCGTCCATCATGAACGCCAGCGCGGCATTGATGAAGCGCTGGTCGGGCCAGCGCTCGCTCACGACGCCGAGCGCGAAGAGGTTGCGGTTGTGCCCGTTCGGATAGAAATCGTACTGGACGAAGTGATCGTCGAACATCAGCTTCGCCTGTGGATGCGTGGCATGCGCATGGTAGGTCTCGTTGAAGACCGAGTACATCGTCTTCCAGTTCGCCGGGATCTCGACGGTGAGTTCTTTGATCACGAACATCTCGTCGATCCGGTAGGACGCGAGCATCGGAAGGAGATCGCCGTAGTATTCCTCGAACGGCATCGGGTCCTCGGAAAGGTTCACGAAGACCATGCCGTTCCATTCGCGCACGCTGACCGGTGTGAGGTCGAGATTCTCGCCCAGCGCCTCGCGCGAGAAGCTCTCGCGATCGGTGACGCGCACGTTCTTGCCCTTCAGGCTGTAGCGCCAGGAATGAACGATGCAGGTAAAGCAGTCGAAGCCAGAGCCGAAATCGTCCTGGACCAGCTCGTTGCCGCGATGCTTGCACACGTTGTAGAACGCCGAAACATCGCCCGGCGACGAGCGCACGACGATGAGCGACTGCGGCCCGATGTCGAACTTGAACCAGTCGCCCTTTTCCTTGAGGTCGCTCGAAAAGCCGGCGAGCAGCCAGGTCCGGCTCCACAGCCGCTGCTCCTCGATCGCCTTGTCGGCCTCGCCGATGAACCGGTCGGTCGAAACGACGCGATAGTCGGCGATATCGGGGTAGAGTTCGTCGAGGCGCCGGTCGGGCTTTTCCTCGTAGTCGGCGGTGTTTTCGCCGGGTTCGAGAACGAAGCTCTCCGGATCGGCCAGCACGTTCTTGATCGGCCGGTCGTTGAACCGGATCGCCGCGTAACGGGGTTTCGACTTGGTCGCCATCCTCTACTCCCGGCCTTTATTCCGGCCCATGTTTCGTTCCGGGCTTGCGGAACGTCCGGCGACGGAGGCGATCGCCCCGCGCCGCCGGCGAACCAACCCTGCTTAGAACTGGATGCGCTTGGTGAACCCGCCGTCGATGATCAGGTTCGCGCCGGTGATGTACTTCGCTGCCGGGCTGGCGAGGAAGACGAGCGCGGGTGCGACGTCGTCCGGATTGCCCATGCGGCCGAGCGGAATCTGCCCCTCGATGTTGTCGTACAGCTCGGGCATCGCGGCCTTGATGCCGTCCCAATTGCCGCCCGGGTAGGTGATCGGGCCGGGCGAGACGCTGTTGACGCGGATGCCCTTGGGGGCAAGCGCCTGCGAAAGCTGCGAGGCATAGGTGAGGAGGCCCGCCTTGATGGCGTTGAATGCCTGCGGGACGATGAAAGTCTCGACCGCCGCGGTGCTCGACATCATGATGATCGATCCGTCGCTCGACTTTTCGAGGTAGGGTTCGAGAGCCTCGACCGCGTCGACAGCGCCGAGTATGTCGATGCGAAAGCTTTCCTCCCAGTCCTGCGCACCCTGCGCGCCCGACGAGCTGATCGAGTGGACGAAGACGTCGCAGCCGCCGAGTTCGTCGGCGAGGCCGGACAGCATCGACTTGTAGTCGTCGCGATCCTCGAGCGAGAATTCGCGCGTGACGTACTTGCCGCCGTGCGAGCCCAGCTCGGAGGAGAGTTCCTTCAGCCCGTCGCCGCTGCGCGAGAACATGCCGATGTCGGCGCCTTCCTGTGCGAAGACCTTAACCGACTCGCGGCTCAGCCCCCGGGTCGCGCCGCCGATGATGACCTTCTTGCCCTTCAGTCCGAGATCCATCTAATTGCTCCTTGATTTCATGTAGGCAGGTTGATTGCCGCTAACGCGGGGATCGGAATCTTCAGGAAAGACGAGGGGTCGCGGGCTAGCCGGCGACCATTCTGGCAGCGCGGATACATTCGGCCGCTGCATGTTTCCTCTCCAATTCAGTCTTCCGCGCATTTCCCGGGCGGGTTGCATAATGGTATGCACGCATATCTTTTTGAGGACAAGCCTTTCGTCTCACCCTTTTGCGATCAACCAGCCAGGAAATGCGGTTCACGGCGCGTGCAACCTAACAAACTTGGGCGCGTCCGATACATGCCAAAAAGCTAGGGCGCGACGCGCGCTTGACTCGGCTTCGCCGAAGGTCATATTTAGTTCGCAAGCGACCCATATCTTCGAGGGCGCACGTCCGCGAGGGGAAGCGAGCAATGCACGACGACATCGAGGCAATCCGCCGGTTGAAGGCCCGGTACTTCCGCTTGATGGACGAGAAGGACTGGGCCGGACTGCGCGGACTTTTCGCTGACGACATCCATTTCGACGTGCGCGGCGGGCTGGGTCCGAGCAAGAAGGACGACACTTACGACGAACCGGCAATCGAGGGTGCCGATGAAGCCGTGGCGTTCCTGCGCAACGCGCTCGATGCGGTAGTCTCGATCCACCAGGGCTTCATGCCGGAAATCAGCATAGGGGAAGAAGGTCGCGCATCGGGCGTCTGGGCCATGGCCGACATCATCCGCGCTCCCGAAGGCGCGCCCTTCAGGGAACTGCGCGGTTATGGCCACTACCACGAGGAATACGTTCGCGCGGCAGACGGCTGGAAGATCGCAAGGCTGCGCCTGACGCGGCTTGCCGTCGACATCACAACCTGACGAGGATTCAAGGGAGACAACCAATGCCGCACGTGCCGGTGAACGACTATCCGTGGCAGGGGGAATTTCCCGACACGCCCAACTGGAGCGAAAACTTTCTGCTCGCCGGTCAGGACCCGAAGGCCGGCGTCGGTTTCTGGCTTCATTGCGGTCGCTGGCGCAAGGACCTCGAGATGTTCCGGGAGACCGTTCTTGTCCGCTTGCCGGACGGAACGGTCGCGGCGTCGCGGGCGATCGGCAACGCCAACTCCTCGCCCGAGGGACCGGGCGGACCGCATTACGCGATCAGGATCGTCGAGCCTGGCAGCAAACTGACCTATCGTTACAACGGCGGCGTGCGGCGCATTCCGTCCGAGCAGATGAAGCGCGAACTCGTCCCCGAAGGATCGCGCACGCCGATGAAATTCGATCTGGCTTTCGAATCGAATGCGGACGTCTGGGACCTGCACAAGGTGGGCGGATCGCAGGACTTCCTGCCTGCCGGGCACATCGAGCAAATCGGCCGGGTAACCGGTACGTTCACGGTCGGCGGCGAGGTTTTCGAGATCGACACGATCGCCAACCGTGATCACTCGCTCGGCCCGCGCGACAACAAGGAACTGAAAAATCACCAGTGGCACCAGGGATACTTCGAGAACGGGATAAGCTTCCTCGTCTTCGATGCGGTGGTGCGGACGGGCGACAGGGTCGTCTTCTCCGAAGCGGCGGTCTACGAAGGCGACAAGCTCTACGAGGCGGAACTCGAACTGCCCTGGCGCTGCGAGGATGCTGCGCGCGACCATGATCCGGTGCGCTTCAAGCTCCATTACGCCAACGGCACGCTCGATATCGAAACGACCGAGTACATGTCCGATTCGTACGGCTCGCTGACTTCGCCCAACGACCAGTACGTCGGCGTGTACCAAAGCGATGGCGAACCGACACTCGTCCTGGCAGAGCAGTCGGTGCGTCTCATGCTGAACGGCTCGGTCCCGGGCTACGGATGCTTCGAACGGACCATCAACGGCCGGGTGATACCCGAGGAATAACGACGCGGAGGGCCGTCGCTGTGCCGACGGCCCTGCCCGTTCCGCTTCCGGTCAGGACCAGTAGGCCTGGTCCATCGTTTCCCCGTCGGTAAAGCGCTTCTGGTAGGATCGCATGCGCTCGACGCTGTCCGGATTGGCGAAGAGCGACTGGCTGATCGTCTGGTCGTTGTCGATGCCTTCGCTTTGATTGAGGTCCTCGTCCTCGCCGAGCATCTTCTTCATGCCGGCGACCGCCTGCGGCGGATGCGAGGCGATGAGCTTCGCCATTTCCAGCGCGGTTTCGACCGCCTTTCCTTTCTGCACGACGCGGTTGATGCCGCCGAGTTCATAGACTCTTTGCGCCGTCAGCGGCTGGCCGGTAAGGACGACCTCCGCCGTCACCGTGCGACCAATCAGGCGCATCAGGCGCGAGGTGCCGCCGATGCCGGTGCCGACGCCGATGATGACTTCTGGCTGGCTGAAACGGACATGATCCTCCGCCACGCGGAGGTCGCAGGCCCAGCCGAGCTCGCAGCCGCCGCCCGAGGTATCCCCGTCGATCGCGGCAATCGTGACGACCGGCCCGCGGTTCAGCGTCTGGAGGCTACGGAACCATCCGGCCGGATCGCCCGTGGCCTCCCTGCCCTCGACCAGGTTCACGATGTCTTCGAGATGCGAATGGTGGAGCCAGTGGCCCTCCACCGACGAGGCCAGCACGACCACGCGTGCCCCCTTCCCGATCGCTTCGTCCAGAGTGTCGGCAAGGTGCGACGTGGTCGCGCACGTCGTGAGATGGGCAGCCACACCGCCGTCGCCGACGGTCAGGAGCGCCACGCCGTCTTCCGGCCATTCCAGTGTGACATTGCCAGACATTCAGCCGATCTCCCAGATTGGTGCGGCGGTCATTCGCCGCCTTGCGTTATGGTTCGCTTACACACTATCTTGGCGACTACCAATGTCAATTCGATGACTCGCCGCAATCGAGAGAACTGGAAGGCACGTGACGCATACGCTGCCCTGGGCCGGGATCGAGGTGCCGACGCTGCATTCCGTCGTGGCGCGACATGCCGCCGAACGATCCGGAGCCCCGGCCACCCTGTTCGAGGGCCGGGCGCTGACCTACGGCGAACTCGACACCCTTGCGAACCGGGCCGCCGCAATGCTCGCCGCGCGCGGTATCGAAAAGGGCGAGACGGTAATCCACGCGGGGAGGAACAGCGACGCGGTGCCGGTCATGGCACTCGCCTGTAACCGGATCGGGGCGATCCCGGTGCCGCTCAACTGGCGTCTCGCTTCCGATGAGATGTCGGCGATTGCGACGGACTGTGCGGCGAGGCTGATCCTTCACGACGACGAGTTCGGCGATTGCGCCCGCGAAATCGCAGCGGCACTGGGCGTCCCTTCGCTGCCTTCGCAAGCGCTGTTCCGGCACGAGGGTGGACCCGCAGATGACTTAGAAGCACACGATGCCGAAGCCACGGCGCTGATCGTCTACACCTCGGGCACCACCGGAAACCCCAAAGGTGTGCTCCTTTCGCATCGTGCGCTTCTCGGCATCAACGTGCTGCGCCCCACGCTCGACTGGGACCGCTGGAGCGAGGACGACGTCACGCTGGTTTCTGCGCCTCTCGGCCACATCGGCGCCTACGGCATGATGGCGCGAACGCTGCTTTTCGGCGGCCTGTCGGTGATCCAGCGGCAATTCGGCGTCGAGGAAACGCTGGACGCCATCCCGGCGGATGGCATCACCAAGCTTGCGCTCGTGCCCACCGCAATCAAGATGCTGCTCGACCATCCGCGTTCGGCGGAGATCGATTATGCCAGCCTCGACACGATCGTGTACGGCTCCGCGCCGATCACGCCCGATCTTCTGCGCCGGGCGATAGCAGCGTTCGGGTGCCGCTTCGCGCAGTCGTACGGGCAGAGCGAGACCGCCGGGCCCACCGTAGCCCTCCCTCCCGACGACCACGACGTCCGGGGGAACGAGCGGATGACCGGTGCCGGTCGGCCCCTCCCCGCCACCGAACTGAAGATCGTGGACGAGCGCGGGCGATCCCTGCCGACCGGGCAGACCGGCGAAATCTGGATCCGGTCGATCGCGAACATGAGCGGCTATCTCAACCGGCCGGAAGAGACCGCCAAGGCGCTCGACGCCGCAGGCTGGGTGCACACGGGCGATGCCGGCTTCCTCGATCCCGACGGGTACCTCTACGTGCGCGGACGCCTGAAGGAAATGATCATCACCGGGGCCGAGAACGTCTACCCGGCGGAAGTCGAAAACGCGCTGGCCGAGCATCCGGGTATCGCCGAAGTGGCGGTGGTCGGCATACCCGATCCACACTGGGGAGAGGCGGTCACCGCGATCGTCGTCGTCGCGGCGGACAACCCGCCCGGCGGCGACGACCTGCGAGAATGGCTGCGCGGAAAGCTCGCGGGATACAAGATCCCTAAGACCTTCCGTTTCGCCGACGCGCTCCCGCTCACGCCGATGGGCAAGATCGACAAGGCCGCTCTGCTGCAACGATTCGGGCCACCCGCATGACCGGGTGACCAGAACGCATCATTCCGGAACGTCGAGCGAATCGAGGTCGTCTATCGCGATGACGAGGCGGCGGATGAATTCCACCGTGGTATCGTAGGGCTGCATGTCCGGCATGTCGCCCGCCGGCGTCAGCGTCATCGTCCACCACGCCAGCGCCGACAGCATCTGCTCGCGATAGTGGTCCCACGCCTCGTCGAACGAGACCTTCGGCCCGCCGGCGGCATGCAGCCGGTCCAGGTAGTAGACGATCAGGTCGCGCTCCATCTCGCGCCGCTGCTCGGGCGTGAGTGCGGTGCCGATGGTGTAGGCAAGGTCGCGCGACCAGTGACCCCGGCAACTCACCTGCCAGTCGCCCAGTCCCATGCCGTTCCCGCGAATATACCAGTTCTTCAGGTGTACATCGTTGTGCGTCAGCGTTTCGGGCAGACCCTTGTGGCGGTCGACCGCTCGGATCGTAGCAGGCCAAACCTCGGCCTCGCGCGCGAACAACCGCTCGGGCACGAACTCCTTCGATGCCGCGAAGCCGTCCTCGCAGCATTTCTGAAACCCGTTGCGCTCGCAAAGCAGGTGAAACCGGTCGCGGAATACGATCATGTCGGCAAATTCGTTTTCGAACCGCGGGCTCTGGTAGTAGGTTCCGTGAACCTTGCCGAGCAGATCCATCTGGCTGTGCGCCAGATGCTCGGTCATCACTGTCTTGTGCGAACAGAACTCGACCTCTGTCGCGAGGTCCTTGAGCACGATGATCGAGGCCCAGCTTTCCGGATCGTAGCCGGCGAAAAAAGCCTCCGGCGCGTCGATGTCGAGCGTCGGCCTTATCTCGTTGAAGAACCGCGTCTCGCTCTTCGTGCCGGCGGTGGACAGCAGGATGCGGTTGGCAAGGTCGTGCGTCGCCTTGCAGAAGACCGACGGCGGCAGGCCCGCCTTCCTGCCCGCCTCGTTGTATTCGACGTAGATCCGCCGCCGGTTCGATGTGCCGCTGTCGACGTCGCCCAGCCGAACCTCGGTGACTTCGGCGCCCGGAGTATCGCGGCACAGGATTGCGGTCATCCATTGCGGCGTGATCGCTTCGTACGAGACGGGAATGTCGCCGTATTCGCGCGCCTTGGGCTGCTCGATCTGCTCGCGCTCGTAGATTTCCTTGATGCGCTGGAACTTGTCCTGATTGTCGGTCACTTCGATCCTCTCATTCCGCCAGCACGCCGCCATCGACGACGAGGGCATGTCCGTTGACGTAGCTTGATTTGTCCGAGGCCAGCCACAACGCGGCCTCGGCCATTTCGCCGGGTTCCGCCATGCGCCCCATCGGCGACAGGTTTTCGAGCATGCTGCGCACTTCGGGCGACTGCGATGCCACTTCCTCGACCATCCGGGTCCGCGTCACTCCGGGGCACAGCGCGTTCACGCGAATGCCTTGCGACGCGTATTGCAATGCCGCCACCTTCGTAGCGCCGATGACGGCGTGCTTGCTGGCCGTGTACGCCGGCTGCGGCCCCGTGCGAGAACCGATGAACCCCGCGAGCGATGCCGTGTTGACGATGGTGCCGCCGCCCCCCGCGATCATGACGGGAACCTGGTGACGGATACAGCGCATCACGCCGTGAAGGTTGACGTCGAGCAGCCTCCGGCTCGATTCCTCGCTCCATTCGCCATCGTCGGCGGCGGTAATCCCCGCATTGTTGAAAGCGCATTCAAGCGAACCGAAATGGCTTGCCGCGCGTTCGATCATGGCGGCGATTTCTGCATCCTGCGTGACATCGACGCACATGGACAGGGATTTTCCGCCCTTTTCCCTGATCGTTTCGGATGTCGCCTCGGCGGCATCGGCGTCGGCATCGGTTACGAGCACGTTCGCGCCGCGTAGCGCGAAAAGCAGGCTGGCGGCCCGACCGATACCGTCTCCGGCACCCGTGACCGTCACCGTCTTGCCAGTGAACCACTGCTCCAGAATTTGCCTTCTCCCCGCCCGAGGCGATTGTGACCTTTACTAGCCGGCCAATCGCAAGCAATATGCTTGTGTACTATTTTCGGGGCGGAGGCCAGCCCCCGTCCGCGCAGCGCGGTGCGGGGGTACGGACTTGCGGGACGGGCGGCTTTCGAAGGGCCGCCGGCACCAGGGAGGAATGCTTGGATTTCCGCGGCAAAGTCGCAATCGTGACCGGCTCGACCCGGGGAATCGGGCTTGCGACCGCACGGATGCTGGCGGCTGGCGGCGCGCACGTTGCGATCAGTTCACGAAAGGCCGATGCCTGCCAAGGCGTTGCGGACAAGCTCAACGAGGAAGGCTTGTCCGCCCTTGCGATACCCGCCCATGCCGCGCGCGACGAGGACCTCGCAAGGCTGGTCGGCGCAACAATCGACCGATTCGGCTCGCTCGATATCGTTGTCGGCAACGTTGCGATCAATCCCGTGTTCGATCCGCTTGCCGACGTCGCTGAGGACAGCTGGGCCAAGGTCCTCGATACGAACGTTTCAGGCCCTCTCCGGCTCGCCCGGCATGCTTATGCATACCTGAGCCGTCCTGGCGGGGCCTTCGTGCTGGTCTCCTCGGTGAACGCACATTTCGGCTTCGTGGGAAGCGGGGCGTACGGCATTTCGAAGGCCGCCGTCGAACAGATGGTGCGCCAGCTCGCGGTCGAATGGGGTCCCGAAGGGCTGCGCGTGAACGCCGTCTGCCCCGGAACGACGGACACCGACATGATCCGCGAACTCGCAGATCGTCCGGGCTTCGCCGAACTGACGGCCCGGTCTACGCCCCTGGGGCGGATCGCACAGCCCGAGGACATCGCCGGGAGCATCTGCTTCCTGGCATCGGCCAAGTCCCGCCACGTGACGGGACAGGTCCTCGTCGTCGACGGCGGCCAATCGATCATGCGCGGGCAATACGGCCCCGACGTGAAACGTATTCGGGACACCAGTCCAAATTCAAAAGAATGAGAGGAGAATCGCATGCGTGATCTGAGCGGAAAGACGGCTGTGGTACTGGGCGCGTCGGCTGAGGGCGGCACCGGATGGGGCATTGCCGAGGCGCTGGCGGCGGCAGGTGCGAATGTCGTGGTCGCGGCGCGGAGCATGGGCCCGCTGCAGAAGCTGGCCGACAAGATCGGCGGTCTGGCGGTCAGGTGCGACGGAAGTTCGGACGAGGACATTGCCTCGCTTAGCGACGCCGCCGCCGAGAAATACGGCAAGATCGACATCGCGGTGAACTCGGCCGCGACTCCCACCCTGTCGATGATCCGCGACATCACTCCCGAGCTCATGCAGCAGGCCGCATCTTCGAACCTGTTCGGCATGGCCTATTTCCTGAAGCACATGACCCGCAACATGCCCGACGGCGGATCGATCGTCCTCATCTCCTCGATGAGCGCCACGCATCCGATCGCGCCGCACTTCTCCTATGCCGCAGCCAAAGCGGGCACGGAGTGCATGATCAAGTATGCCGCGCTCGAATTCGCCGACCAGAAGGTCCGCGTGAACGGTATCCGCATCGCCACCGTCTATTCCGAAATGGCCAAGAGCCACTACGACTCGCCGGGTATCAGCGAGCGTTTCATCCACGAGATCCCGGCCGGCCGGCTCGGCACGCCCGAAGACATGGCCGACACCGTGCTCTGGCTGGCAGGCAACGACTACATCACCGGCAGCATGCTCGACATAGCCGGCGGAAACCAGATCAATCGCTTCCCCTTCCTCGAGGAACTGCCGGGAGCTGGCGAAAGCTACGAAGGCGCCGGTGCCCTCGCCGACCGCGAATCGGGCAAGGGCTTCGATTCCAACACCCTCAAGAAGTAGCCGGGCACGAGGGGGAGGCACCGCCCGGAGGCGGCGGTGCACCTCCTTCGGCTCACGCTGCGGCGGGAATGTTCCGCTGCCGGGCATCCTCGATAATTAGGTCAGACGCGCGCCAGCCGGTCGCCATCGCCGGCCCGTTGGTATTGCCCGAAATCAGCCCCGGCATCACCGAACAGTCGACCACGCGCAACCCGCTCACCCCGCGAACGCGCAGGCGCTGGTCGACCACCGAAGCCTCGTCGCGGCCCATTCTGCAGCTGCGTACCGCGTGCGTGCCGCACAGCGCATGCTTGCCGAATGCGTCGAGGATTTCCTCGTCGGTCTGGACATCGGGCCCGAAAGAAATCTCGCGCTCGATGTATTTCCGGATCGCCGGCTGCCCCATCAGTTCGCGGATGTAGCGAACAGTCTCGACAGCGGTCTTCCTGTCGTCCTCGGTCGCCAGCCAGTTCGGGCTTATCGCCAGGGGCGCATCCGCATCGGATGAGGTGATCTCGAGATGCGCTTCGCTTTCGAGGCCGACAAGCTGCGCGGTAATCGACATGCCCGGATCGCGCTCGACTTCCTGCATGGGCGCAATCGAGTCGTTGACTTCCGCGATGTGCAGTGTCCACCCGCTCCCGTAAAGTTGCAGGTTCGGGCGCGGCCTTTCCGGGCTCGATTTCACGAACGCGCCAACCTCCATCGCGCCGTTCGACAGCGGCCCGGAGCGGAATAGCATGTACTGCGCCAGGCTCCGGGCAAGCCCGACACCGCGCAACCGGTGATTGACCCCGCGTTCGTCGCGCAGCCGGTAGGTCATCATGATGCCGAGATGCTCGAGGATGCGCCTGCCGACGTCCGGACTGTCATGGATCACGTCGATGCCGTTGCGCTTCAGAAGGTCGGCCGGGCCGATGCCCGAAAGCTGGAGCAGCTTGGGCGAAATCAGTGTCCCCGCGCTCAGGATGATCTCGCCCCGGCAGTTTATCCGCTTCGCCTCGCCGTTCACGGTGCAGTCCACGGCAACCGCCCGCCTGTCCTCGAACAGCACGCGGCGCACCTCGACCCCGGTCATCACCTCTAGATTGGGGCGCGAACGGACCGGATCGAGAAACGCGACCGCGGAGCTCTGCCGCTTGCCGCCCTTGATGTTGTAGCAGTAGTAGCCGATCCCCTCCTGATCCTCGCGGTTGAGGTCCTCGTAGTGGCGGGGAAGGCCCATCTGGGTCCCGGCCTCGATCAGGGCTTCGGAGAGAGGGTAGCGAAACTTGTTCGTGCAGATGTGAACCGGCCCGCCCTCGCCGCGAATGCCGTCGTCGCCGAGTTCGTGGTCCTCGATGGAGCGGAAAGCCTGCTTCATGGCGTCCCATCCCCACTCGTCGCCGGCTTCGGCTTGCCAGTTCTCGTAGTCCTGCGGCTGGCCGCGAACGTAGATCATGCCGTTAATCGCCGAGGATCCACCCAGCCCCTTGCCTCGCTGCCAGGTCTCGGCCTTGGACTTGCCGCCACCCACGGCGTAGTTCCAGCAGTGCTTCGGGCTCATTACCAGCTTGCCGATGCCCTTGGGCATGTCGACCAGGAAGTCGCGATTCTCGCCCCCGGCCTCGAGAAGGAGGACGCGGGTGGACGGATCGGCGGAAAGGCGGTTCGCCAGCACGCAGCCTGCGGACCCCGCACCCACGATGATATAATCGAAAGCCTCTGGCATGTGTCGTCCCTTCCCGTTCACTTGCGGCCTCTCGATGATCGATCCCGATGTCGCCCGAGCCGTCTGGACTAGTATAGTAACATGACATACTATCTCGTCCAGAAGCATAAGAACACTGGGAGAACCGATGCGCGACGCCGGTCTGGAAAGCATCCTCGTCGTGTACCAGAACCCGTTGGAAGGGCGTCTTTCGGCCTACGACGACTGGTACACGAACGTGCACATTCGCGACGCCATGCGCCTCGACGGTGCGATCGCGACACAGCGTTTCGCGGTCCATGCCCTGCAACCGACGATCGAAGGACAACGGGTGACGCCGAGATTCTGGGCGCACACCATTTACGAATGGGAAAGCGCCGCCGCCTCGGTGCAGGGGCATTCCGAACGGGCGGGCACGGAGCTCATGCAGATCACGGGCGATGCCAGTTTCACAGGCCTTCGGGATTTCTTTTTCCGCCCTGAGCACCTCTCGCACGGTTGGGAGCGCGAGGCCGGCTTTCGCGGCAGCGCGAGCGCGGTGATGACCGCGCTTCTCGAACCGGCTGGCGATCCCGACGATTTCGCGAAGTGGTTCGCCAGCGAGCACGCCCCGCACACCACCTCCCTGCCGGGAATCGGGAGCGCTTCGCTCTTCAGCCTGCACGAGGAGCAGTCGCTGCCGGTCGCGAGCGAGTTCCCGCTGGTCGCTGTCTACGGCCTGTCCGACGCGGCGCAAGCGATCGCGGCCTGGAGCGAGCGCCACGCGGCCGGCGATCCCAACGACCTCGGCTACAGAACTGCGCGCTACGAAATCGGCTGCTGGGAGCCTCGCACGCCGCGCCTGATGGCCCGTGACGTTCTCTCCCCCTCGCCCGCCGCCCTCGCCGAGGAAACGCGCGCGCGGGCGGCCTATGCCGATCGCTATCTCGCAACGCAGCAACTCGAACAGCGACTGGCCTCCATCTGATCATGGCGGGGCAAGGAAGGACTTACGCATGACATCGGGCACCCAGCTTCATTTCCGCTCGTGCCCCTTCTGCGAAGCGGCATGCGGGACGCGCGTGACCGCCAATCACGTCCTCAGAACTATCGAGGACGTCAGAGGCGACCACGAAGACCCGTTCAGCAAGGGCTTCGTCTGCCCCAAGGCCTACGCGCTGACGCAATTGCATTCGGACCCCGACAGGCTGCGCAAGCCGCTTCGCCGCAAGGGCCGGGACTTCGAGGAGATCTCGTTCGAGGAGGCCATCGCAGAGGCTGGCGACAGGTTGCGGGCCATCCAGCAGAAGCACGGCCAGCACTCGGTCGCCTACTATTTCGGCAACCCTACCGGCCACAAGCCACCGTTGCTGCTGTATGGCCCCGTTCTGATGAAGGCGCTGGGATCGATGCAGGTCTACTCGCCCGGCACGCTCGACCAGATCCCGAAGTTCTACAGTGCGGTCTACATGTTCGGCGGGCCGCTGATCCAGCCTCTCGCCGATCTCGACCGGGTGCGGCACCTGATTGTCATCGGCAACAATCCGGTCGTCTCGCAAGGCTCGATGATGGTCGCGCCCGGCATCCGTCGCCGCCTCGAAGCGATCCGCGCGCGTGGCGGCAAACTGGTCGTCATCGACCCAAGGCGCACCGAGACGGCGGCAATCTCGGACGAGTACGTCGCGATCCGGCCGGGCACCGATGCTCTGCTGCTGCTGGCGATGGCGCACGTGATCGAGCGCGAAGGACTGGTCGACCTCGGCAACGTCGAGGGGATCACGCGCGGCCTCGACGATGTCCTGGCCATCGCGAGCCGCTTCCCGCCCGAACGCGTCGCGGCAGCTACCGGGATAGCGGCGAACACCATCGAGCACCTCGCCCTCGAATTCGCGCGGGCGGACGGCGCGGCGATCTATGGGCGCACCGGAACCTGCACGCAGGCTTTCGGCAGCGTCACGTCCTGGCTGATCGACGTGCTCAACACGATCAGCGGCAATCTCGACAAGGTCGGAGGAAATCTCTTCACCGGCGGCGGCATCCCGCTCGGCGTCCTGTTCGAGGACAATTGCGTCGACGGCGTATTCCCGTCCGGGCGCTGGCATTCGCGCGTGGACGGATTGCCCGAAACCGTCAGCATGCTGCCGACCGCAGGGCTTGCGAACGAGATGCTCGTGCCGGGCGAAGGCCAGGTGCGGGGCTTCGTGACCCAGGCCGGCAACGTGATGCTCTCCAACCCGAACGCCGCCAAGCTTGAGCGTGCGTTCGAAAGTCTCGAGTTCATGCTTTCGCTCGACATCTACGTGAACGAGACGACGCGCCATGCGGACATCATCATACCCGGCCCTTCATATGCGGAGCACTCGGACTTTGCAGCGGTCACGCCATACGAAACCATCCGGAAGTTCGTGAAATGGGCGCCACCCGTCTTCGCGCCCGAGCCGGGAATGCCGCACGACTTCGAGATCTTCAACGGCATCGCTGCCCGGCTCAAGGAAACGACCCCCGAGGAAATCGAGGAAGCCTACGTGCGCGAGACGATCCAGGTTGCACTGGACAACGGACGCCCCGAAGCACGCGAGGTCCCGTACGAGCAGGCGCGCGCGGCAGTGGGCGACGAGCCCGGTCCGGACCGCATATTCGACATCCTCATCCGCGGCGGACCGATGGGTGATGCTTTCGGAGCGGTGCCGGACGGCCTTACTCTCGAGAAGGTGAAGCAGCATCCGCACGGTCTCGATCTCGGCCCCCTCGACGAGGGCATGCTGCCCGGCATCCTCAGGACGCCCGACAGGAAAGTCGATCTCGCGCCCGGGCCGCTGGTCGAAGATGTCGCGCGGCTCGAAGCCTCGCTCGCATCGCTCGAAAACCGCGACACCATGCTGATGATCGGTCGTCGCACGATGCGCTCCAAGAATGCGTGGATGCACAACATTCACCTGCTGGTGAAGGGTAAGGACCGCTGCACTCTCAGGGTTCATCCGGACGATGCCGAGCGGCTCGGCCTTGCAACCGGCGGGAGTGCGAGGGTCGCGACCGATATTGCCGAAGTCGTCGCACCGGTCGAGGTAGACGACGAGATGATGCCCGGTGTCGTCAGCCTGCCGCACGGCTGGGGGCATGACATGGACGGGGCGCGCCAGCAGGTTGCGCGCGAACATCCCGGTGTGAATGCAAACTCGCTGATCGACGAATCGATGATCGACGTTCCTTCGGCATCGAATATCCTCAACGGCGTGCCGGTACGCATAGAGGCCGCCTGACCAGACGATGACCGACAACGCCGACGAAGAAAACATCGCGCACCGGTCGCAGCGACGCTTTCGCCTTGGGAGCGGCGCGCGCCAGATCGTGCTCGTCCGGCACGGCGCCAGCATCGGCCCGACAGTCGATACGATCGAACTCGGATCGCTGACCATCAGCGACCCGGTCCTCTCCGACGACGGGCAGGTGCAGGCGCGCGCTCTGGCCGAAGCGATCCGCCACGAGGCAATCGATCACCTGTTCGTCACGCCGCTGCGCCGCACGCAGCAGACGATCGCACCGCTGGTCGAAGCCATCGGAATGGAGCCGCGCGTTGTCGAGGACCTGCGCGAAGTGCATCTCGGCGACTGGGAGCAGGAGTTCTACAAGCATGCTGCCGCCAGACACCCGCTGATCGACCGGATGCATGCCGAGGAAACGTGGGACGTCATCCCCGGTGCCGAGCCGATGGCGGAATTCTCTCAGCGCGTCAGGCGCGGGATTGCCCGGATCGTCTCCATGACCGAGCCGGGCGAGACGTCGCTGGCAGTGTCACACGGAGCCACCATCGCGGAAATCTGCCGGCAGGCGACCGGCAGCCGCGGCTTCGCCTTCATCGCGCCCGAGAACTCCTCGGTCTCGCGCCTCATCGTTCAGGCCGACGGGAGCTGGAAGCTGCGCAGCTTCAACGACGTTTCGCACCTGCGCCATGTCTGACGGGCCGGGCACCGGACGGGCCGAAGGCCTGATCGAGTGCGCGGCGCAGGCAAGCGGGCTGGAGCCACGCGGTGTCGATACGCTACTTCCCGGCCTCGCGCGCTTCTGCGAGGCCTACGATCGCGAATCGACGCCGACGCCGGACGGACGCAGGACGACCGATGCACTCATTCTCGAAGTACTGCAGGCCCGCTTCGCCATCGAGGACTGGATCGCAAACCGCCCCGAGGTCTTGCAAGCGCCCGTGAAGCGCCCCGTCTTCATCCTCGGCCTGCCGCGCGCAGGCACGACCGCGCTGTTCAATCTCCTCGGCCACGATCCGCAGCGGCGCTTCTACTGGAGCTGGGAAAACAACCGCGAAGTTCCCCCGGCCCTCGCCGCGCACAAGACGACCGACCCGCGCATCGCCCGCAAGAAGGCGGAAATCGAAGCGGCGCTCGAAGCCGGTCTGCTCGATCATCGCCAGCACGTCGAGATGGGCGACCAGCCTGCCGAGTGCATCATGCTGATGGCGCAGGACTTCAAGTCCTACCTCTGGCTCGCCCGCGGGCTCGTCCCATCGTACTTCGAATGGATGCTGCACGAGGCGGACATGGACGCGGCCTATCGTCACCACCGGCGCGCGCTGCAGGTCATGCAGTCCGGGACGCCCGGCAAGTGGACCCTGAAACTGCCCAATCACGCACAGGCGATAGACGCGATCCTGAGGGTCTATCCGGATGCCCGGATCGTCGTGACCCATCGCGACCCCGTGAGGTCCGTCGGCTCATCGTGCGATGCGGAGCTCTTTTTCCTGAACCAGTGCAACGAGGGCATCGACAAGGCCGCCCTCGGCCAGCGCACACTTGCCTTGCTTGCGACCGAGATGGATCGCATCGATTGCGCGCGTACCGGGCGCGAGGCGAGCTTTCACGATTTCCATTTCCGCGACTTCATCGACGATCCCGTCGGCGAAGTGCGCAGGCTCTACGCCTTTCTGGGCGACGATCTGTCGCCCGAAGTCGAGTTGGCGATGCGCGGAGAACTGTCCGATGCCGAAACATTGCGAAAGGAAGTCGGCAGGCACGAATACGACCTTGCCGATTTCGGCCTGAGCACTGCCACGGTGCGTGATGCCTTCGGCGACTACATGGACCGGAACCGCGTAACGCCCGAAGCCTGATCGTCAGGCGAACTGCCGCACCACCGGTTCGAGCGCGGCTGCCGCGTCCTCGTGCATCTCGGGCGAGGGATAATAGTAGTTCTTCGAATAATCGATGTCGTATTCGGGTCCGTCGCGCCGCCCCGAATCGCCGAATGGCTTGCCGGTGAAGCGGTTCACAAGCGGGCCGCCCATGCCAAGGTCGCTGCGGCATTCGGCATAGGCATCGCACCGGTCCGCCACGGCCTGCATCGTCTCGTGATCGATCAGTTGCGGGAATTCGCCGACAAGGCCATCGACAAAAAAGCTCGTTTTCTTTCCTGCAGCCTCGGCAGCGATCTGGTCGCGGATCGCTCCGCGGTCGATCTCGTAATCGGGTCCCCGCCGCGAATACCAGAAGAAGATCACCGGCACGCTCAGCCTTTCGATCAGCCTGAGCGAACTGTCGATCCAGCTTTGCCGTGACTCCCGCATACGCTCGATCGCGCCGTCAATGTCCTCGGCAACCAGCGTCTTCCAGGCTTCCGACGAAGTGACCTGCTCTCCGCTCCGGCGATCGCGGACGAATTCGACAAAGCCGTCCGCCTCGTAGCGGGCATTGCTTTCCGACCGCGCGGCCATCGCCTGAAGCACGACGAAGCGCCCGCGGTTCATTGCCTCGATCAGCGAATCGAACTGCGTGTAGAAGCCCGGCCCTGCCCCGCCGACCGCAAGGTTGAGTGCTGGCATGCCGAGGCTTTCGGACAACAGCGTGGGGAACGGACGCGGGAAGAAGCAGCCGTAGGTCTGCGCCGCGCCGATGCACGAGAAGAACGATCCTTGCTCCGCCTCGAACGGATCGAAACCCGGCCCGCGAAACGGAACGTCACAATCCCGCACATGGAATTCCTGATAGTCGACCAGGTCCCAGTCGCGCGGCTGGTAGTTTGGATGCCAGGTCGCCCTTGCCACAACCGTCTACGCCACTGTTTCCCTGATCGCGTCCACGATGCTCTCTACCGACGGGTAGAGCCCCTTTTCCATGACCGGAGCGAACGGAATGTGGGTGTCGGGCGTGCATACCCTGCGCGGGGCTGCCTTGAGGCTCGCGAACGCGGTTTCGGTGACGCGGGCGAGGACTTCTCCGGCAAAGCTGCCGGTCCTGTGAGCGGGATCGACAGCCACGATACGGCCGGTCTTTCGAACCGACCGGAAAATGGTTTCCTCGTCGAGCGGCTGAATCGTCTGCGGGTCGATCACTTCGACCGATATGCCTTCCTGCCCGAGCTTCTCGGCGGCCTTCATCGAAAGCCCCACGCTCGCCGCGACGGCGACCACGGTCACGTCGGCGCCCTCGCGCTTCACTGCGGCGCGGCCCAGCGGGACTGTCCGGTCGGCCTCATCGTCATGATCGCATCGAACCGAGGTGCTCCAGAGGTTGAAATCCTCGAAGAAAAGCACCGGGTCGTCATCCCGGATCGCGGTTTTGAGCAGTCCCTTCGCGCTTGCCGCATCGGAAGGGACGACGATCTTCAGGCCAGGCACGCCAAGGAAGAACTGGTAGGGCCGGTCGGAATGCTGTGCCGCGCTGCCTGCGTTGTAGAACAACGATGCGCGCAGCACGATGGGGACGCTGGTCTGCCCGCCGTAGATGTATCGCGACTTTGCCGCGATCGAGATGATCTGGTCGCACGCGGGATAGAGAAAAGGCGAAATGGTTATGTCCACCACCGGTCGCATTCCGACCATGGCCGCCCCGATTGCCGTTCCGATGACTCCCGCCTCGGCGAGGGGCACGTCGCGGACCCGGACCGGCCCGAATTCGTCGAGGAGACCGGCGGAAGAGCCGTAGAGGTTCTGGCGCAGGTCTTCGCCCATGACGAAGACGTCCGCGTCCCGCCGCATCTCTTCGGCCATCGCATCGCGCAGCGCCGCCAGGAAATTGAGCTTCGCCACCTCAGGCCCCGGTTTCGAGCGTGGTTGCATAGACATGGTCGAAGGCCTCGGCCGGGTCCGGATCGGGAGAGGAACGCGCGAATTCGATGGCGTCGCCGATCTCGGCTCCGACGTCTTCCTCGGCCTTGTCGAGATCGCCCCTGGAAATGACGCCTTCGTCGAGCAGCCTGTCGCGGAACAGCGCTATCGGATCGCGCTTGCGCCATTGCTCGACCTCCGCGTGTTCGCGGTAAGAGAGGTGGTTCAGACCTATGGCGTGTTCCTCGAACCGGTAGGTCTTCGCCTCGACAAGCGAAGGCCCGCCTCCCGAGCGTGCCCGGTCGACCGCAGATTTCACGACCTCGTAGACCTCGAGCACATCCTGCCCGTCGACGACATGTCCCGGCATGTCGTAACCTGCGGCGCGCGCGGCGATGTGCTCCACCGACACGGTTTCGCGCGCCGGGGTCGAGATCGCGTAGAGGTTGTTCTCGCAGAAATAGACCACCGGCAGTTTCCAGATCGCTGCGATGTTGAGCGATTCGTGGAATGTCCCCTCGCTCGACGCGCCGTCCCCGAAGAAGCAGAGCGACACGCGGTCTGTGCCTTTCATCTGCGCGCCAAGGGCCGCACCCGTGGCGATCGGCAAACCCGATCCGACGATGCTCGTCTCACCGAGGCTACCGACCGAAAAATCCGCAAGGTGCATCGATCCGCCCTTGCCCCTGTTCACCCCGGTGGAGCGCGCCATCAGTTCCGCCATCAGGCCGCGCAGCGATGCGCCCTTGCCGATGGGGTGGCCATGCGAACGATGCGTTCCGACCATGTAGTCGTCTTCGCGAAGGGCCACGCAAGCGCCCACGATCGCGCCTTCCTGCCCGGGCGTGGTGTGCAGGCCGCCTGCCAGTTCACCCTTGGCGAGCAGGTCCACGGCTGCCGCTTCGAAACGACGGATGCGCACCATGCGGCGATACATCTCGAGATGCAGGCTGTTCTTCACTGAACACCGTCGATCAGGACCACGGCCATGCGCACGATGCCCTTCCCGCGATTGAGCCACCCGTGGTTGGCAGCGCGTTGCACGAAGGTATCGCCGGATTTCAGCACGGTCTCTCCCTCGTCCATGACGAGCGTGAGCTCGCCTTCGAGGATGATGCCGAAGTCGATGGTCTCAGTCAGGTGCATGTAGGCCGCCTCGCCCTCGGTCGCCGGCGGAAATTCGGCCACGCGAAAGACGCTTCCGCCCGCAGGAGGCATCAGTTCCCAGTCCTCGCCAGATTGCTTGGGTCCGGCTGGCTGGGGCGAGCGCCAGATTTCGTAGACCCGCGCGCCGCCGCCCATGTCGGTTGCCGGCACCGCGGCATCCTCCGCGATGGCCCCCCGGCCCATCGCCTGCGCGGTTACAATTCGGCGCAGCATGCTCCGGCCTTATCCGTCGAGCTCTGCCACCCTGTCGACGATCAGGTTGTTCCAATGCTGGATGAGCTGTTCCTGGTAACGGCCGAGCCTGGTGAACGATTCCTCGGGGTTCGCGGCATGCGCGCCCTTCTGGATGAGCGGCATGTTCGACATGTCCTGATCGAAGATGAAGCCGAGAAAACCGAAGGGGGGTACGTTCTCGAAAACGCTGTCGTCCGGTCCCAGTTCGACCAGCTCCGCCGGGGGCGGCGTCTCGCGGCCTTCCGGGCAAGGCAGCATCAGGCGAACCTCGAAAAAGGCTTGTTCCGGATCAGTCGGATGCGGAGTGAACTGGTAGGTCATAGGGACCGCTTCCGTCATCCAGAACGCGGCATGCGGGAACATGAAGTACAGAAAGCTGTCCAGCATGGCGGCATCGGGTATTTTCGAATCGCGCCCGTAAAATTCCTTGATTGTCTTGCGATGCCACTCGGCTGCCTGGAGACGAAGATCCTTGTCGGGATCGAACTCCGGATATTCGTGCCCCGGATAGTGCCAGTCGACCATGGCCTGAGCGAACATCTGCGCCGCCTCAACCGCAGAGGCATCAGCCGGAGCGTGCATGCTCGGCTGGGCGGAAGGCGTGACGTTGCGACCTACGTGGCCGTTCTCGCCGGGCCAGACGTCGTATTGCGCCTGCGCATCACCTGTGAAGGGCACTGCCTCCGGATGGGTCGCGTAGAGGTGGTAGGCTTCCTGGAAGGCCTCCTGAGTGACCTTCCAGTTCGCCTTGACTTGCTTGCGAAAGCGCCCCGCAGTGTAGCGCCGCTTGAACTCGAATTTCTCGAAGTGAGACTTCAGGACGCTAAGCGCCTCGTCGAGAGGTGCGCAGTCCGGATCGGCATTGATGAAGATGAATCCCCCCCAGCGATCGAGCTTGACCTCGGGGAGTGAGGCGTTGTTGCGATTGAGGTCGGCGAAGTCCCAGTGACTAGGGATGCGCTTCAGCCGTCCGTCGATGTTCCACTCCCAGCCGTGGTACGGGCAACGGATCGTATCGCCCGCCTCCTGCTTGGCGCAAAGCATCGTGCCGCGGTGGAGGCAGCTGTTGAAGAAGGCCTTGAACTCGTCCTCGCCCGTGCGGACGATGAAATAGGAGTCCTTGCCCACCTGGTACGGCGTGCGGTCGCCGATGTTGGGCAGATCTTCCTCCCGGCAGGCGTAGAGCCAGGACTTGCGCCAGATTGCCTGCTGTTCGGCCGCGGCGAACTTCGGGTCGTAATAGATACTGAAATCGACCTTGCGCTTTTCGGGTTCGAAGTCGCTGGCGTCCTTGAGCACGGGATGGTCGGGATCGAACTTCTCGCGTGCCCAGAGGACCTGCGCCAGCGGTCGTTCGTCGGAGCCGTAGCCCTTGAGAAACTTCTGCGGATCTGCCTCGGCCATGAAAACCTCTCTAGTGCGTGTGTCCCGCCGCGCCGCGATGCGACTCCATCGCGCACGTTCTTATGTCGGTCGATATGATATGCCTGCATATCATATTAAATCAAGGCGTCGCTTCGATCAGTCCCGGTCGCACCGGTCCGTGGCTTCGGCGAAGCGATTGACGTGCATATCGGTGCCGCCGAACAGCCGTGCAATCACGAAAAGTCTTCTGTAGTAATGGCTTATCGGAAGCTCTTCGGTTACGCCGATACCGCCGTGAAGCTGGATCGCCTGGCTTGCCACGAAAAGTCCGCCCTCGGCGACCTGCACCTTCAGCGCCGAAACCGCTGCAGAGCGCTCGCCGGGGGAGCGTTCGACCGCGCACAGGGCGTGGAAGAGCAGCGAGCGCGTCATCTCCACTTCGATCAGCATGTCGGCCATGCGGTGCTGGAGCGCCTGGAACGACGACAGCGTGGTGCCGAACTGGGTCCTTGTCTTGAGGTAGTCGCGCGTGTCCCACAGCGCCGAGTGCATTACTCCCAGCGCTTCCGCGCCGAGTGCGAGAAGCCCGTGATCGACCGCCAGCGCCAACGCGGCCGAAGCGGCATCGCCCCTGGCCAGCATTGCTTCGGCTGCAACCACAAGATCGAGATCGACATCGCAGACCCGGTGGCTGTCGAGCAGGCGGTAGGGGTTGAGCGCAACGCCCTCTCGCGAAGCATCGACGAGGAAAATCGCCGGACCCTCGGGACCGGTTGCCGATACGATCAAATGCCCGGCAAGCGAGGCCCCTTCGACAAGCGACTTGCGGCCGACGATGCGGAACCCGTCTGCAACCGCTTCGTAAGTCGTTCGCACGACGGTGTAGTCGCCACGTCCCTCCGCCTCTCCCAGCGCGAGCGCAAGCCGCGCCTCGCCCATGACGAGGCGCTCGATCAGATCCAATGCGGCGGGTGTTTCGCAGGCGGCAAGCAGTTGCGAGATCGCCACGTGCGCGGCGAACGGTTCGGTGACGAGGCCCTTGCCAAGCTCCTGGGCGATAACCGCATTCTCGACCGGACCGCCACCGAAGCCGCCCGCCTCTTCGGGCAGCCCCGCGCCGAGCCAGCCGAGTTCGGCGAAAGTGGCCCAGTGACCGGGATCGACGCCCTCGTTTGACCTTATTGCGGCGGTGCGCTTGTCCCAGTCGTACTCGCGCTCGACGAAACGGGCGACGCTGTCTGCCAGCGCCTGCTGCTCGGGCGAGTAGTCGAAATTCATCGGATCGCTCATAGTCCCAGCGCCATCTTCGCGATCAGCGTCCGCTGGATTTCGTTCGCTCCGCCGTAGATCGTCGTAGCCCTGCGGAACATCGCTTTCGCGCTTATGCCGACGCCGTAATCGGGAACCGGCGGCGCCAGGTCCTCGTCGAGCATCCTGTGTTCGCCCTCCGTATTGGGGCGCACGGCCAGCCCGGCATCGCCGAGCGCCTCGGTCGCAAGGTCGGCAACACGCTGGCGGAGTTCGGACCCGCGCACCTTGACGAGCGAGGCGACGTTGGCATTGGCGGGATCGTCCTCGTTCGAAAGGACGCGCAGCACCGCGTATTCCAGCGCCAGCGTATCGATCTCGATCCGCGCCAGCTTGCGGCGGAACGTCTGGTCCTCGATCAGCGGCCTGCCGTCCTTGCGTTCGAGTCCTGCGATCTCCCGCAGTTCGGCAATGTCGCGCTTGGTGTGCGGTACCTCGGCGCTGTTCGTGCGCTCGTTCATCAGCAGGAACTTCGCGTAGGTCCAGCCCGACCCCTCGTCCCCGACGAGGTTTTCTGCCGGGACGCGCACGTCCTCGAAGAACACCTCGTTCACCGAGACGCCTTCGTCCATCGTCCAGATCGGACGCATCTGGATGCCGGGGCTCCTGAGGTCGACAAGCAGCGCGGAAATGCCTTGCTGCGGCTTTGCTTCGGTATCGGTGCGAACCAGCAGGAATATCCAGTCGGCGTGGTGACCCTCGGTGGTCCAGGTCTTCTGGCCGTTGACGACGTATTCGTCGCCTTCGCGAACCGCGCGGGTCCGCAGCGACGCGAGGTCCGACCCGGCGCCGGGTTCGGAGAAACCCTGAGCCCAGAACGTCTCGCCCGAGCGGATGCCGGGGAGGAAGCGATCCTTCATCTCGTCGCTGCCGAACGAGTAGATCACGGGAGCGACGAGCTCTGGCCCGATCCGGTCGACAGTCGGCGCGCAGGCAAGCCGCGCTTCTTCCTCGAAGATGAACTTCTGGATGCCGGTCCAGCCCGGCCCGCCGTATTGCTTTGGCCAGTGCGGCATCGACCACCCCTTGGCATCGAGGATGCGGCACCACTGCGCCTGGTCGTCGCGGCGGGGATGGTAGTCCCAGCGCGCCCGCTTGCGCAGATCCTCGGGCAGGTTTTCGCGGATGAAGGACCGAACTTCGGCCCGGAATTCCTCATCGGCCTTGCTGTAACAGGGCTGCATCTCTTCCTCTGATCGGTAGCACGCGCCGGGCGCGCGCGAAATATGGTGCGCAAGTATACCAGTTGGCGGGGATTGGCAAACCGGCGGCGGCGACCTTAGGTGCCGCGCTGCATCAGGGGAAGCGCATCATATGAATAGTCGTCCTCCGCCTTTCCGGTTTCTCCGAGCGAGGCGAGCAGCTCCTCCTCGCTCTCCTGCACCGGTTGCGAGACGATTGCGTCCCAGACCAGCTTGCGACGCGCGATCCGCCATTCGCCGCCGCGTTTCTCGTAATTGTCGAGGTAGCGACCGTGGACGACGAGGTGCGTCATTGGCTCGATGGTCTTGTGATAGGCGGTGAAATAGAGCTCGCCGTCCGCGCGATTGCCGTCGATGCGGAAGGACCTGGTGTGAATCTGGTGCTGCGTGACCGAGAAGTTCGCCATCAGTCCAGGCATCGCCTCGATAAATCCGTCCACCTCGCCGGCGTAGGCCGTACCATGCTCGTCATGCGCACCGGGATGATAGACCGAGCGGAGCAGGTCCATGTCGCGACGGTCGATTGCGCGCGAGTAGCGCCCGGCCAGATCGTCGAGCGCGATCCGCGCCATGAGATAGTCGATGTCGGCATTGCGGACTTCGGACACGGTCGTCTCCCTTTGCGCTTCTACGCCGCCGGTTCGCTCGACCGGGCCGCAAGGGCCTGCTCGCCCGCGACGGTCCCGGCATGACGCCCGAAAATGACTGCGCTGCCGATGCTCGTACCGCCGCCGGCATATCGCTTGCCATGAAAGCAGCCGAGCGTTTCCCCGGCGGCGTAGAGGCCCTCGATCACTTTCCCTCGGGTATCGAGCACCTGCATGTCCGCGTTCACATCGAGCCCTGCCGCCGTAAAGCCGATGATCGCGGGGCGCACCTCGACGGCGTAGAAAGGCGCCTCTTTCACGGGGCTGAGCGGCCTGCCGTTGCCGTCCTTGCGGAACACGCGATCCTCGCCAAATTCCTCGATATCACGGTTGTATACGCGGATGGTTTCCTCGACCGCGTCGGCGTCCAGCCCTGCCATCGCGGCCACCTCGCGGATCGTGTCCGCCTTGTGCACGACGCCCTTTTCGACCTCGCGCTCGATGGTGATCTCTTCCCAGCTCGATGTGGCAAGGCCGCTGTTGTAGGGATCGGCATAACTGAGGTCGTCGCCATTCTCGACCATGGTCTTGCGATCGAAGATCGCCCAGCACCGCCGACCGGGCTGCTCGTTGATCAGGTAGCCGCATACGGCATACGAATCCCACTCGGCCATGAACCGCTTTCCGCTCTCGTTCACGGCGACGATCCACGGCGGCAGGAACGCCTCGACGTAGCGGCTGTCGAAGCACGGAGTGGGCTGGATCAGCCCTCGGTCGTAACCGGTGATCTGCGCGTCGACGCTTTCGCCAAGCGTGATACCGTCGCCCAGGATGAACGGGGCGTCGCGGTGGACTGCCCAGGTTCTCTCGCCGTGATAGGCGGCAGAGGGAAACCACTTTGCGAGCATCTCGGGGCTGTTGCCGAACCCTCCCGTCGCGATGACGACGCACGGCGCGCGCAGCTCGGTCTCGCCGCTGCGGATGCCGACTGTCCGACCGTCCTCCATGAGCAGGCCATCGACCCGCGTGCCCAGCGCGGTCTCGACACCCAGAACGCCTGCACGGTTGATCAGCACATCGGAAATGCCGAGGCCGAAAGTCTTCGAGGTATGGCCGCGCTCGACACCGCTCACGTCGGAGTGGACGAGCATGTTGGCCGGAAACTCGCAGCCCAGAGACGTCAGCCAGTCGACCATGCCGGACGACCGGTCGGCGTACATGCGGATCAGGTCTGGCCTGACCGCATACTGGTTGAGGACGAGCACGTAGTCGTAAAGGGCGTCGGCGCTGTCCTCCACGCCCGCTTCGGCCTGTGTCTTCGTATCCGCAGCATAGACCACCCCGGTCGAATTGCGTGTAGCGCCACCAAGGTGATCGTCCGCCTCCACGACCATGACCGAGGCGCCGGTCTCGGCTGCCTCGATCGCGGCGGACAGGCCTGCGGCGCCCGATCCGATGACGATAACGTCGTAGTCGAAAGCGCTCATTCGGCGGCCTCCCGCGCGGGAATGGTGTTGAGATAGACGGGATCCTGCCTGTCGCGTCGACCGGGCAGGTTGAAGTCGGCAACGCCTCCCTGGTCGGTTATCCGCATGCAGGGGCGAATATCGTTCCACTCGTTGGTGATCTTTCGGCGCAGGATTTTCCATTCGCCGTTCCGCCGCTCGAACAGGTCGATGTAGCGACCGCCGCAATAGTAGTCGTGGAAGTTGTCGATCAGCCCCTGCTCCTTGACGCGCGCGGCATAATCCTCGCCGAAATAGGGAACAACCGCCTCTTCGCCGCCATGGCAACGCTGATAGGCCCAGTAGTAGGCCTCGGACGTCGCGAAATCGCCGTCGACGTCGATCAAACAGTGTGTCACGGTGTGAATCCCGTCGAGGATCACCTGCCGCAGCGTCGGAATGATGAACTCGGCGAACTCGTGCGCGTTGCCGGAGAACGAGCCGTGGTCGTCGGTCGCCTCGGGGTGATAGACGGTCTTCAGCAATTCCAGATCGCACCGGTCTATCGCCCGGCAATAGGTCATGAGAACCCTTTCGATTTCCTGGCGATCGAGAACGAGACGAAGCTGGGCCTCGAGCGATTGCGACATGATATCCCTTCCCGTTTCAAGCAGCCGGCGCTCCCGGCCTTTAGGAAGATAGTAGCCTATCGAACTATCTCCGGAAAGCCCCTTGCGAAAAGTCAGCGTCCCTTGAATTCAGGCCGGCGCCTTTCGAGCATTGCGCCGATTCCCTCGCGGAAGTCCTCGGTATCGAGGCACAGTCCCTCGTAGGCCGCGCCGATCTCGAAAACGGTCGAGAAAAGCTGTCGCAGCGGCGCGTTGGTGGCCATCTTGGTATAGCGGATCGCCGATTGCGCCCCGCGTGCGAGCCTGGCGGCATATTTCGAAACGCTCTCGTCGAGTTCGTCGGCGGGAACGGCGAAAGTGATGAGGTTCATGTCCTCGGCGTCCCTGGCCGCGATCGCCTCGCCAGTGAGCAGGTAGTGCTTTGCCTTCGCATAGCCGATCAGCTGCGGCCAGATGAACGCCCCGCCATCGCCCGCCGCCAGCCCCACCTTCACGTGCGGATCGGCAAACCGTGCGTCCTCCGCTGCGAAGATCACGTCGCAGATCAGCGCGATAGACGCTCCGAAGCCGAAGGCGTCGCCATTGACCTTGGCGATGATCGGCTTGGGGCAATCCAGCACAGACTGGACGATGCGGCGAATCACCCGGATTTCCCGGACGAAGGGCTCGCGCTCGCCGCGCATCTGCTTGCCCAGCCAGTCGCTGTCGCCGCCGGCGGAAAACGCCCTTCCCGCGCCGGTCAGGACAATCACGTCGCTGTCGGGGTCGTCGGCTGCCTCGTCGAAAACGCGCCCGAGTTCGACATGCATTGCGTGGCTCACCGCATTCAGCAACTCGGGACGGTTCATCGTGATGGTCAGGACGCGCCCCTCGCGCGAAAATGCCAGGCTCTTGTAATCTTCGAAATTCACGCACGCTTCTCCTCAGGGTTCGGTCCAGACGTGACAACCGGCTCCGCCATGCATAGGAACGAGGTAGTTCGCATGGCAACCATTGTCTGGAGGTCCGATGCCGTCAACCGCCGAAACCCTACTCGCGATCGAGGAAATCAAGAAGCTAAAGGCCCGGTATTTCCGGTTCATGGACTTGCATGACTGGGACGGTCTCGCCGAGGTCTTCGCGCAGGACTGCGTGTTCGACCCGCACGGCGCACTCGAAGAAGAGCCTGACAAAACCGGCCTCGAACCGATTCGCGGCCGGGAAGCTGCGGTCGATCACATCCGCAGCGGCATCAGTCCCATCAAGTCCGCCCACTTTGGCCACATGCCTGAAATCGAGATACTCTCCGACACCGAGGCAACCGGCATCTGGTCGCTGCTCGATATCCTGCGCCCGCCCGGCGGCGAGCCCTTCGTGCTGTTTCGCGGCTATGGCCACTACCACGAGACTTACAGCAAGGCCGACGGGACATGGCGCATCGCGAGCCTGCGTATCACGCGGATGCTGGTGGAGATGACGTGACGGTCGCCGCTACGGGGCGATAGACCAACATCAGGAGGCCGATGAGCACGAAGCTGGCGACGTGCAGCATGATGGTCGCCGCGTAGCCGCCCGTCGCCTCGAACATCGCACCGGCAAGCGGCGGTCCACCGAACAGGAACGGTATCTGGAGAAGGTAGCACAGGCCCATCGCCAGCCCCAGGTTGCGGCTCCCCAGCCATTCTCCCATCGTGGCGCCGAACAGGGGCACGATGCCGTTCGAACATATCCCGACGAGTATCGTCAGGCCGAGCAGAAGCGGCAGCGTGTCGGCAAAGAGCAGCCCCAGCCAGCCCGGGATGAGCGCGAAGGACAGGACGCCGAATGCTCGGCCGCCGCCGATCCTGTCGGAAAGCCATCCGAATATCGGTGCTCCCGCAACACCCGCCAGGCCGAAGCCCGCGAGCAGTATCGACGCTTCCTCGAGCGGCAGACCGCGCTCCATGCCAAGCGAAACGATCTGGGTCACCATCACGAGCCCTGCCGCGCTCAGAACCGCGACAGCAAGCGTCAGGACGAGGAACGGCATAGAGCGCAGTATCTGGCCGCTGGTCATGGTCGCGGCCGCTTCTGATGCTGCTGCGTCCACGACGCTTGTCGCTCCACGCGCGCTCTGCCCGATGCGGGCGGGATCGTCGACGAGAACCAGGATCAGCGGCAGGAGCGCCAGCAACACGAATGCGCCTGCGGCAAAACTCGAGGAGAGGCCGAAGTTGGCCAGCGCGAAAGCGGCAAGGATCGGAAATGTCGCGTTTCCGAAGGGCATGCTGATGATCCCCAGCGCCCGCCCTCGCCCTGCGACGAACCAGTTGCCGATCACGGCAGTGCACGGAATGACGGCGTAAAGGCAGAAGCCGGGTCCGACGAGCAGCAGGTAGGCTCCCAGGAGCACGAAGATCTCATTCGTCTGTGAAACCACAAAGAGTCCCGCCGCGTTCAGCACGACGCCCACGGCCATGAGGACCTTCAGCGGATACTTGCGCATCAGCGAACCGACGAGCGGCGACATCAGCCCCATGCTCAGCGTCAGCATGCTCACGCCGGCCGATGCCAGTGCGCGGCTCGTGTCGAACTCTCGGTCGATCGCCCCCACGAGCGCTCCGTACCCCGCAAAATTGACCCCGAGCGCGACATTGAGGATCACGAAGCAGATCGCGACAGCCCGCCAGCCGTGAAAGGCGGCGTCCCGATCGATTTCAGGTCCGGTCATTGCAACTCTCCCTCCCCGCCACGATCGCTCCCGGCAATCGTTTGCCATCGTACTATCTGCAGGATATGGCTCTTGGCAATACAGCCGCGCGGCGCTTCTTCCGGTGACGATGCGATCGCGGTGGAGCAAGGAGAGAGCCATGTCGTTCCTGCCCGGCGGACCTGCCCGCCAGATCGCCTATTTCGTGCCCGATGCGATCGAGGCCGCAACGCGGCATTCTGCGCTGTTCGGCTCCGGCCCGTACTATGTGGCCGAGCATATCCCGCTGGTGACGTGCCTCTACTACGGTGAACCCTCGCACTTCGACCATACCTCCGCTTACGGCCAGTGGGGCGAGGTCATGGTCGAATTCGTGCAGCAGAACAGCACCGAACGATCGTGCTTCACCGATCTCTATCCCGACGGCAAACAGGGCATGCATCACGTCGCGCTGATCGTGGACGATCTGGCTGCGTCGATGCGGGGTTTCGAGGAAGCCGGGCACCCCGCCGCGCTCTACGCCGAGGTCCAGCCGGGCGCAGGGTTCGCGATGATGGATTTCGTCAAGGAACTGGGCCACTTCATCGAACTATACGAGCCCACCGAAGCGCTGCTTGGCGTCTACGACCTGGTCAGATCGGCCTCGATCGGATGGGACGGCAGCGATCTCATCAGGAAATTCGGCTTCTGAGCGACCGCCCGTGTCACTGGCTTTCGCTGCGCAGCATATCGATCAGTTCGGACGCGAGATGGCTCATGTCCCGCAGCCTTTCCTCCCCGAATTCCGATACGAGAATGCGGTCCATGTCGGCGCTCGCCCCCAGCAGCGGCTCTCGAAGCGACCTGCCCTTTTCGGTCAGCGCGATCATGATGACCCTGCGGTCGCGAGGATCCCGCTTGCGCTCGATGAAACCCGCCGCTTCCAGCCGGCCGAGCGTCTTGCCCATGGTCGCCTTGCCGATTTCCAGCCTGCGCGCGAGTTCGACTTGCGAAAGCGGTTCCTCGAGCCAGAGTTCGCCGAGGACATAGGCCTGTGCCGGCGCGATGCCGGTAGCCGCGATGCGCGCCATGTAGTCGGCCTGCAATATCCGGGCGAGAAGCTGCATCTTGTAGGGAAGCGAGTCCTTGAAAGTGCCCGGGCTTGCCTGTTCCCGGTCATCGGCGGACTGTATCAACTGGCTTGCGTTCATCGCCCCGTTCACTCGCTAGCGGCCGATGTCACGCCAGACCGCGCTTCCCGTTCGGGAAGGCCTTCCAGCATAGGAAATAGAGCAATTCGGCGCAAACGCTTTGCCCGCGCCTTCCCCGACTTTTCGATTCGCCCTTTTCCCAGCGAAACAACAACCGAGGAAGCAAAATGACAGGAAAGCTCGAAGGACGCATCGCCGTAGTCACCGGCGCCGCTCGCGGTCAGGGTGAAGCCACCGCGCGCATATTCGCCGAGGCCGGCGCGCGCGTCGTGCTCGCCGACGTGCTCGAGGAGGACGGCCGCAAAGCCGCCGGGCGGATCGGCGATGGCGCCATGTTCCGCAAGCTCGACGTCTCCGACGAGGGCAGCTGGAACGCACTGCTGGAAGCCACGCGCACCGAGTGGGGCACGCCGGACATCCTGATCAACAACGCCGGCATCGTTCATCCGGTCGATGCCCTCAATCTGGAAAAAGCCGATTTCGAGCGGGTGCTCGGCATCAACCTGATCGGCTCCTGGCTGGGCATAAAGGTTCTCGCCCCCGGCATGATCGAGAAGGGCAAGGGCGCGATCGTCAATATCTGCTCGTCGTCGGCCCTGATCGGGATGAACGGGCTGACCGCCTATGCCTCGAGCAAGTGGGCGCTGCGCGGGCTGACCAAGAACGTCGCCATGGAGCTTGGCTACCGGGGCGTTCGCGTCAACGCCATCTTCCCGGGCGGCATCAACACGCCGATGGGCAACATCACCGAGGAGCCCGCCGAGGAGCTCAACAAGTACTATGTCGGGCAGACGATCCAGCGCATCGGCGAGCCCGAGGAGGTCGCCCGCACGAGCCTGTTCCTGTGCAGCGACGATGCATCGTACCTGGCGGGCGCCGAGATCGCCGTCGATGGCGGCCAGACGCTCGGCCCTTACACGCCATTCCTGCCCGGCGCGCCCAACTCGGTGGTCTGAGGAAGGCGATGCCCTCCGGACGGCGCGGTCAGACGTTGCTGATCGCGCCGTCGACGAAGTACTCGCCGCCGGAAATGTAGGAGGCCGCATCGGAAACGAGGAACGCGACGAGCGTGCCCGTTTCCTCGGGCCTTCCCATGCGGCCCATCGGAATGGCCCTGACCACTGCTTCGCGAACCGACGGAGGCGCTTCGGCGAGGCCCGAACGCACCATCTCGGTATCGTGCGCGCCCGGATGCACCGAATTCACGCGGATCCCGTCTCCCCCGAGCGTGGCGGCGACGACCTTCGTCAGGTTTGCGACCGCAGCCTTGGTCGACGAGTAGATCGTCGTCGAGGGCACGACCTTTCGCGTGGAGTTCGAGGATATGTTGACGATCGACCCGCCGCCCACGCTGCGCATGTGCGGGATGACCTTTTGCATGCCGATGAAGGTGCCGACGACATTGACGTCGAGAATGCGGCGGAACTGGTCCTCCGTCGCGGTCTCGATCGTCTCGACGAAGTTGATGCCCGCGTTGTTGACGAGGCAGTCGATCCGCCCGAACTCGGAGATCGTGGCGGCCACCGCATCGTCCCATTCGGTCGCATTGCTGACATCGTGCCTGCGAAAGCCGGCCGAATGGCCTTCCTCGCGGAGGTCGGCGGTAGTGGCCTCGCCTTCGTCCGCAAGGACATCGGTGAGCATCACCGCCGCCCCGTTTTCGGCGAGCGCCCAGGCAATGCCAGCCCCCAAACCCCGCGCCGCCCCGGTCACGATCGCCACCTTGCCGGTAAGGTCCGGGCTGTTGGTCCTCCGCATCGAAATCTCTCCCTCCACAAACGCGCACGTTTATCGCGCCGAAAAAGGTTGCTAGCATATCTTCTCCGGCCGAACAGGGCCTGCTGCATTCACGGGAAGAGGATTCGAGAGATGAGCGAGACAGGCGTACTGAACCAGATGGCCTTCGTGGTGCCGAACATCGAGGAAGCGATCGACTTCTGGACCGGGACCATGGGCGTCGGACCGTTCTTCGTGTTTCCCGACCTCCATGCCGAGCGCGCCGACTATCGCGGGCAGGACCTGATCTACAAGTTCGGCGCGGCCATCGCCTATTCGGGCGATCTCAACGTCGAGCTGATCGAGCCGCGCGGCCCTTCGATCTTCGACGACTTCCTCAAGGCGGGCGGCAAGGGCGTTCATCACACCTGCCGTTTTGTCGACGACATGGAAAGCGCCCAGGCCGAACTGGAGGCCAGAGGCGGCAAGCGAATTCAGGGCGCTACTTTCGGGCCGGGGTCCGAAATCGCCTACTTCGACATGACCGGCGACGAATCGGTCATCCTGGAACTCGCGCAGCTTCCGCCCGAATCGCAGGGGCTGTTCGAAGCCGTGAAGGCAGCGGGCGCGAACTGGGACGGCAAGACCAAGACGATGTCGCTTGCCATGTAGGCGCGATGGCCCGCGCCTTAGGCAGCTTCGCGCGCGCCCCTGGGAGCCGGGCGATACCCGTCGATATAACGGTCGATCATGTCGTGGTACTGCGCCACGCGGCGTTCCTGCCTGGCAAGAATCGCACCACGATAGCCTCTCGACCGCATGCCTTCCTGCTGCCCGGCCATGACCCAGGCATCGCCGTCGAGCACGACGCCGAGGCTTTTTTCGCCGAACTCGATGACCTCGCGCTTCGCCTCGGTGATCGCGCCTTCACCGCCCGCCGTGACGAGGTTGATGTGCGAACTGGAGGCGCCGAACAGGTAGTACCAGCAATCGAAGACGCATTTCTCCGGGTCCGTGCGGTCCGGCAGGGAACGCAGGAACAACATCCCGTCGGCATTGAGCGACGTCGCGAAGTTCGGAAACACCGTGTAGTGGAACACGTCGGTCAGCTGGTCGTCGCTCAACCTGTCGTAGTGTGAAAGGCCGCGTTCGGGGGCGAGTTTGCGCTTTTGCGCCTGCACTGCCTTGCGCGCGTCCTTTTCGCGACCGAGGAAATCGGCCGGGTCGAGGTCCCATGCCTTGAGGTCGGCCTCGATCGGCTTGGTCATGCGCGGCTTGCTTTCGGGCAGGCGATCCGCCGGCAGGCAGCAATGCGTCTGGCCGAGGGCGTGCCCGTTGTCGAACAGCGTCAGCGGCGTTTGGCTGTAGTGATCCTCTGCATACTCAATGCCCTCGGGATGCGCGGTGGGGAGATGGTAGGTCTCGTGGAAGTTGTCCATCAGGAGCTTCCAGTTGCACGGCATCTTCACCGACATCGCCTGAACGCGGACCATCTTTTCCAGCGGGTATGCCTGCCACTCGTCCCAGATCTGACCGAGCGAATCCTTGAGCGGCGCGCAATCCGGGTCCATGTTGATCCATACGAACCCGGCGAAGACATCGCATTCGACCTCGACCAGCGAAGCATGCGGGCACGGGTCGCCGCCGGCGAAATCCTCGGGGTCCTGCGCATAGCTGCACGTCCCGTCGATCTCGAACCGCCATGAGTGATAGGCGCAGGTAAAGGACGGCATGGAGCCTTCGGGCTCGTGGACCAGCTTGTTGCCGCGATGCTGGCAGACGTTGTAGAACGCCTTGATCGAGCCGTCCTTCTGGCGGACAATCAGGATCGATTCGCGGCCGATCTCCTCGACCATGAAGTCGCCGTCTTCGGGGATGTCGTCGGCGCGGATGGTGAGCAGCCACGTCTTGGTCCAGACGTTTTCCCACTCCGCCTCCATGAACTCGCGCGAGGTATAGCGCTCGCCGCCGAGCGGGCGCGCCATGCCCTGCGTTACGTTGCCATCCTGCATCGAAGCGTCTCCCAAAGCTGTCGCACATAGGACCATTGTCCTCTATCATCGATTGTATACTAGGTTACTATCTCCGGCAAACCGGAATCGGGAGGGAACGGGTAGATGGGCATTTCGCAGTATCTCTGGTCGACCGCGCGCGATTTACGCGCCAACGTGATGCCCAGGATCGAGGACGGTACGGCCCGCGAAAAGCTGCACAACGGCCTCCGTCTGCTCACCTGGGTCGCCAACGCACTGGAAGAAGCGGCTCCGGACGGTAGCGTGCCGCCGGGTCCCGGTAAGATGGTCGCGGATACCGACCGGCTTTCGGGCCCGGCCGAGAACGCCGCCGCCTGGCGGACGAGCGGCACCGCCATCGCCGAGGCCGCGAAGAGCATTTCCGCAACGGATAGCGCAACCGCACTGGAGCAGCATGCCGACGTGATCGAATGGGAGAAGGCGGCGCTCGACCAGGTCGTCGCCCGCGTGGATGCGATCGAGTACGGAGACCTGCCTTCCGACAGCCTGACCGGCGCCGAAATCGATCGCGATCGCTTGCAGGACTACCTGCGCGAGCGCTGCGGCAATCCAGGCCTGACGATCGCCTCGTTCACTCCGGTCCATGGCGGCCGGTCGCGGCAGACCGCGCTTTTCTCGGTTGAAGGGGCATCCACCATGCCTGCGGACATGGTCGTTCAGCGCGGCCTTCCCGGTGGCGGAGGCGGCGGCGGTTTCGTCAAGGAAGACGTGCAGTTCGACCTGATGAAACTGCTGTACGATGCCGGCGTGCGCGTGCCCGAACCTGTGCTGATCGAGAACGACGAGAGCCACCTCGGCGCGCCTTTCCTGCTGACCGCGCGTGCGTCCGGCTCCTGCGCCGAACCCGATTTCTGGCTGGTGCCCGACGATCCCTCGCTGGTCAGCGACCTCGCCCGCGAGATGGCCCTGCTCCACAGCCAGCCGATCGCGACAATCGAAGCGCGCCTTCCCCAGTCGCGCCAGCGCTACGACGTGGAGGGCTGGCGAGAGGAACTGGAAACGTTCGCCCGACAGTGGGATGAAATGGCGCACTGGCCGTCGGTCACGATGTCCGCCGCCATCGCCTGGATGCGCGCCAACGTCGATTGTCTCGAGGATCGACGCACCCTCGTTCACAACGATTTTCTCTTTCACAACATCATGGCCGATGGCGGCCGAATCACCGCCGTGCTTGACTGGGAAATGACCAGCATCGGCCATCCGGGCGAGGATCTCGGCTATGCCTATCCGCAGATCAGCCGCTGCGGCGACTGGTCGACGTTCCTCGACGCCTATCGCACGGCGGGCGGCCCCTTCATCTCGCAGCGACAGATCGACTATTTCGCGCTGCGTGCCGGTCTGCGGCTGATGATCCTGGTGATGCGCGGCGGCCGCGATGCCTTCGAGAAGGGACTGGCCGACGGCGTCCTTCCCGCGACCGCCGGCGCGCATTTCTCGCAGCGCCTGCTCCACAGGATCGCGACCATCCTGGCCGACGTCAGGGCACGGGGCTAGCCGCTCTCATTCCGGCATCGGCATCTCGTCGATCCTTGGCGCGCGCGTCATCTGGTTGCCGCCGCTCACGGGGATATTGAGCCCGGTCACGAAGGCAGGGCCGGAAAGCCAGAGCACCACGTCGGCGTAGTCCGCCGGCTCGCCGATCCGGCCGAGCGGGACCTCGCGGGCGAATACCTCTTCCATGCCGGGCACGGCCCAGAGTTCGCTCGCCATGTCGCTGCGGATGGGTCCCGGAAGCACCGAGTTCACCCGGATTCCACGCTTCCCGTATTCCGTCGCCGCGTACATGACGAGGCAATCCATCGCCGCCTTGGCGCACGCGTAGGGAAAGAAATCGTGGACGGGCTGCTGGGCCGAGGACGACGAGATAAGGACGATCGATCCGTGATCGTTCATGATCCGCCCCATCTCGCGGATGAAAAAGACGTTGCCGATGTAATTGACGTCGAGCGCGGACTGCACGTCCCCTAGCGTCGCATCGTCAATCGAGGTCTGGACGGGAAGCCCGGCGGCATTGACCGCGATGTCCACCGCGCCGTAGCGATCCCTCACCGCGCTTGCCAGCGCGACGACATCGTCCTCGGCGGCGACGTCGCACGTCACCGCCGTGCCGCCGATCTCTTCTGCCAGAACTTCCAGCTTTTCGCGCGAACGGGCGGCTGCGACCACCGTTGCGCCTTCCTTCGCAAGGCGCTGCGCGATCGCCCATCCCGTACCGCCTGGGGCGGAGCACCCCACGACCACCGCCACCTTGCCCATTAGTTCTGCCATCGCATCTCACCCCTTGCCGGATATCGTTTGCTACCGCACTGTATCGCCCACGACGCGCAGATCAAACGGGAGGTTGAGTACGCATGACCGGAAGAGCAGACGTCCACCTGATCGTCCGTGCCGAATATCACGACGCCGACTTCGTGCGCCGCGAGCTTCTTGCGCTTCTTGCCGAGGACACGCGGGTTCGCGTGCGATGTGACAGCGACTGGGGCAATGCGGATGCACTGGGCGACGCGCGCATGCTCGTCACGTATACGAGCAACGTCTTCCCGAACGACCGCCAGCGGGTCGATCTTGAACGGTTCCTTCGGAACGGCGGGCGCTGGCTAGCGATCCACGGCAGCGCCGCGCATACCGAATTCAAGCCGCCCGAAGTCGACATTGGCGGCATTCGCCTTCCCGGCCTCACCGATACGCCCGACCGACAACCCGAATACATGGACCTCCTGGGATGCCGGTTCGTCTCGCACCTCGCGCAGCAGGAGATCGAACTGAAGCCCGTCAGCGAGCACCCGCTCGTTGCCGGGCTTTCACCCTTCTCGGTCGTCGACGAGCCCTACATCCTCGAGATGCGCGGCGAGTGCGAAGTGCTGTTGGAATCGCGGTTCACCGGCGAGGCACCCGGCTACGTCGAAGGCCCCTGGCTCGAGGACCTGCCACGGCCGCAAATGCTGCTGCACAGGGTCGGCAAGGGCGAAGTCGTCTACCTCGCCCCAGGCCACGCCTGCGGTCCGTACGACCTGCGCCCCTTCATCGACCAAATGCCGGTCCAGCATGGTCCATGGACGAACCCGGCGTTCCGCGAAGTTCTTTCGCGCGCGGTACGCTGGGGCATCCGGGCGGACGAATTCGCGGAGGCGGGCGAAGCCGCCTGAGCGTCAGACCGTCCGTCGCTCTCCGGCAGCGGCGGACTTCTCGATCGCGTCAAGCAGCTTGTGACGGATCACCGCATCGTCGAAGGTCGGACATTCGGACGTGCCTTCGCGAATGTCGGAAGCGAGCAGAGCATAGGCCTGCGCCACGTTCTGGGCGAAATCCTCGAGTTTTGGCGTCCAGCGATACTTGTCGGGAACCTCGAGCGGGGCGACCGCCTGATCTTCTCCCCTTCCCCCGCTGATCGTCATCGGGAACATCTGCGCGTGACCGGCGATGCCCGAGATCACGATGTCGCCCTCGGTCCCGTTGATTTCGAGCAGCATGTTCGTACCCCGCGAAACACCACCGCGATAATGGATCGCGCCTACCGCGCCGCTCGCGAAAGTCGCGTTGACGATGACCTGATCCTCGGCAGTCAGTTTCAGCGGCGTGTTGTCGGGCACGAGCACGGCGTCGGTCCGCCGATTCGCGAGCAGCGCTCCGACTTCGGAAATCTCGCCCAGGCAATAGCACACGGCATCGAGCGTGTGGCCGACCGGGATCGACAGCATGGTCGCGCCGTTGGCCTTGTCGAACGTGTAGGCGTTGGGCTGGTCGACTGCCGGCCCCCAGTTCATCCCCGAGCCGATCAGCGTGACCGAGAGCACCTCGCCGACGTACCCTTCGTCGACGAGGTCCTTGAGATACCGAAAGATGGGCGCAGAGCGAGCCTGCATGCCAACTGCCGCGGTGACGCCCTTTTTCCTCGCCAGCTCCGCCATGCGCTCCGCTTCCTCCAGCCCGTTGCCGAGTGGCCATTCGCAATAGACGTGCTTCCCGGCCTCGATCGCCGCAGTCACGAGTTCGAGGTGGTGGGGCACCTTCACCGTCACCACCACGAGATCGACCGCCGGATCGTTCACGAGGTCGTCGTGGTTGTCATACGCGGAAGCCACGCCGAACTCCTCGGCTGCGGCTTGCGCGCTTTCCATCCGCGTCGTGCTCAGCGCCACGATGTCGTAGTCGGGAAGCGCGCGCAGCGCCGGAATGTGCGAGATCGCGGCCCAGCTTCGTCCCGGCGCGACGCCGATAATTCCCACCCCGATCTTGTCCGCCACTGCATCTCTCCTGTTACCCGTATCGCAGACGGGCCCGTTCGGCCCGAAATCTCGTCTGGCTGTGTAATTCGTAAGCTTGCATACCGCAACGCGTTACCGCTACCCAATGTGTCAGCGGATGCATGAGGAAAAAGATCAGATGAGCGAAGTCGAAAAGAACAAGGCAACGGTTCTCCGGTTCCTGGACCTTGCGGAAGCGGGCGAGGATATCTTTCCGCTCCTGTCAGAGGAGGTCGAATGGTTCGTCCCGGGAAGCTGGGAACTTGCCGGGACTTATCGCAAGGACGAACTGGCCGACGTATTCGGCCTTGTCCTGAGCGACCTGACGCACCCGCCGGTCTTCACGATCCATTCGGTCACCGCCGAGGACAACCGCGTTGCCGTACACGCCCGGAGCCGCTCGACGTTCAAGGACGGAGAGGCTTTCGAAAGCACGTACCATTTCCTCTTCCACCTCGATTCCGGCAAGATCACCAGGGTCTTCGAATACAACGATACCGATTACATGAGCCGCCTGGTGAAACGCCGCTTTCCGAAGGGCCTGGGACAGCGCGCCGGTTGAGGAACTGCCGATGACGAATCCCGAGCACTTTGCCTACGAGGTGACCGAGCGGATCGCCACGATCACGTTCGACCGCGCGGACAAGATGAACGCCTTCACGCGCAGGATGGGCGAGGACTTCATCTCGCTCATCGACCGCGCCGAAGCCGACGAGGAGGTTCGTTGCATCGTCGTCACTGGCAATGGCCGCGTGTTCTGCGCGGGGGCAGACCTTTCGGCGTCCAAAAGCTCCTTCACCGGCGGCACCGGACAGGACGAGATCGAGTTCCGCGATTTCGGCGGCGTGATCGCGCTCCGCCTGTTCGATTGCCTCAAGCCGGTCATCGCCGCGTACAACGGGCCTGCCGCCGGCATGGGTGTGACGATGATGCTGGCCGCCGACATCCGCCTCGCCTCGACCACCGCGAAGTTCGTGCTGCCCTTCGTGCGCAGGGGCATCGCGAATGAATCGTGCTGCAGCTGGTTCCTGCCGAAAATCGTTGGTGTATCGAAGGCGCTCGAATGGATCCTGACAGGGCAAAGCGTCTCGGCTCGAGAGGCTCTGGAGAGCGGCCTCGTGCGTTCGTTGCACGAGCCTGCCGATGTCCTGCCCGCTGCACGCGCCATCGCGACGACGATAGCTCAGAACACGGCCCCGGTGTCCGTAGCGCTTTCTCGCCAGATGCTCTGGAAAATGTCGGGCTGCGAGACGCCGCATGAGGCGCACCGGATCGAGAGCATGGGCATCCACTCGCGTTCGCAGTCCGATGACGTGAAGGAAGGCGTCGCCAGTTTCATGGAGAGGCGCGACCCGGACTTTCCCGAGACGGTTCCTGCGAACCTTCCGGACTTCTTCCCGTGGTGGGACGCCGAAGCCGACCGCTGACCCGCCGCGTTCGACGACCAGCAGGGCAATCCGAACGGCAGTGGCCGAGCGAAAGGGGGCGGAAAGCTCTCGCTCCCCGCCCCCCCGGAAATCGGCAGGAGACCGAACCGGCCGGTCCGGTCTTCCCGATCAATTGCCGCCGAAGCGGTAGGACAGCCGCAGCATGACCTCGCGGCCACGGCTGATCGACCCGAAGCGGTCGAGCAGGGTGCCGGTGCCGGTCGGATCGAATGCGAACGGCACGAGGCTGCTGGCGACGATGTAGTACTTGTCGGTGAGGTTCCGCCCGATCACCGCAAGCTCCCACGTATCGTCGATGTCGGAAATCCGCGCGGTCGCGTTGAGCAGCGTATAGCCGCTCTGGCGACCGTTCGGCGCCGACGAACCGTCGGTCAGGTAGCTGCTGACGTAATTGACGTTGCCGTTGAGGCCGAATTCCATCGCGCCGCCAACGGGAGTGTTGAAGTCGAAGCCGCCTGACAGGTTCCAGTCGGGCGCGCGCACCAGCTCGCTGTTCGAAAGGTCCTGGATGCCGCCGACGCAGCCGGTGGCCTCGTTCTGACCGCCGTAGCACGGAGCGCCGGGGTAGGAGAGGTACTTGCCGTCGTTGTAGGCCGCAGCGCCGTTGATCGAGAGGCCTTCGAGCGGAGTATCGTAGTTGAAATCGAACTCGATGCCCTGCACCCGCGATTTCGCGGCATTCCGGATCGAGTTGGTCGCATTGAACACGACCGTCACCTGCTGGTCGTCGATGTCGTAGCGGTATGCCGCCAGGTTCACCCGCAGCGCGCGGTCGAGCAGGTTGGCCTTCAGGCCGGCTTCGAAGCCCTTGATCGTCTGCGGATCGTAGCTGAGGTCGAGGTCGCCGTCGGGCTCGTTGAAAGTCACCGAAGCCGAGTTGAAGCCGCCCGACAAGAAGCCGTGCTTGTACGATGCAAACAGGGTCAGGTCGTCGCTCGGACGGTAGCTGATCGTGACTTCCGGCGAGAAGTCGGTCCAGCTGTCCTTGCGGCGGACCAGCGTGCTGAGCGGGTAATCGAAGCCGTCGCCCATCTGCGCCAGCTCGTCCGCGGTGAGAATGACGTACCCTTCATCGAAGAACGGCGTGCCCGGAATAATGCCATCGGACAATCCGCCGCCGGAAAGCACGACCGGAAGCCGCTTCTTTTCCTTCGAGTAGCGACCGCCAACCTCGATCGAGACGGTCTCGACCGGCTCGAAGCTGACCTGGAGGTAAGCCGAGTAAGCCTTGGCCTTCTGCTCGAAGAAGTAGTTGTTCACCAACGCGGGCGAGGTCGGCCCGCCGAAGCCCGGTGCAATCAGATCGAAGTTGCCGCCGAACAGGTATGTGATCGACCCGGTCGTAGCGTCGGTGCTTGCGTAATAGAGGCCGCCAGAGATGTTCAGCGGGCCATCGAAATCGGTCAGGAAGCGCAGTTCCTGGCTGATTTCCTCGTAGTCGAGCACATTGCAGCTCGGCAGGATGACAGTCGCGTCGTTCTCGTAGTTCTGGCACTGGTCGAGCGAGACGTCGTAGTAGCCGGTGACCGACGTAAGGGTCACGTCGCCGATCCGATAGTTCATTTCCAGCCCGGTCAGGAACTGGGTCTGGTTCTGGAAGTTCGATCCATCGTCACGGAACAGGCTGATGTCGCCACCGATTCCGCTCAGGAACGTACCGTAGCCGGCGTTAGAGTTCGCGCCGTCGCTCGCCGAACACTGGTCGATCGTTCCACCGAGGAAGTTCGAGAAGCGCTGACCGTAGGGGCAGCTCGTGAACGCGGTCGTCGCGGCCGGGCCATTGCCCGACAGCTCGCCGTAGTTGACCTTCAGCCGTGCGTCGAAATCGCCGCCATCGTCGTAGCGGAGCGTACCGCGAAGCGCCCAGTCGCGCATGTTGGGGTTGCGGCTTCCGTCGTAATACGGCGAGTCCGTGGGCGTGAGGTCCCTCACATCGCCCTTCATGTCCGAGAAGACACCGGCGAGCCGGACGCCGAGCGCGTCGGAAATAGGGCCGGATACATAGCCTTCGACGCGCACCTGGTCGGCGTTGAATTCGTAGCCCGCCGAAATCTTGGCTTCGAGTACGTCGGTCGGATCGGCGGTACGGATGTTGATGATGCCCGCCGGGCTGTTCTTTCCAAAGAACAGGGCTTGCGGGCCCTTCAGCACCTCGACCTGCGCGATGTCGAAGTCGCTCATGCGACGTACCATGGCCTTGGCGATGTTGACGCCGTCGATGTTGAAAGCGACCGCCGAACTGCCGAACGGGTTCTGGTCGGGACCGGAAACGCCGCGGATCGCGATGTTGCCGCCCTCGACCGAGCCGCCCTGGTTGCCGATCAGCAGCTGCGGCGTGATCCGCGCGATGCCGTCGAGGTTGGTGATGCCCTGCGCCGCAAGCTGCTCGCCGCCGACTGCCGTCACCACGACGGGAACCGAGATCAGTGTCTCGTCGCGCTTACGGGCGGTAACGATGATCTCGTCGCCCGCCGCCAGTCGCACCGAGCGCCGGTCCTCGACCACCGTCTGCGTATTGGAATTGGGATAGGACGAAGCGTCGCGCTGGCGATCGTCATCGACCGGAGCTGTCGAGGTGCTGTCCGTCGACGGGATATCGAGACCCTCGGACGTGGTTTGCGCGGAGGCCTGACCTCCGGCGATCGAAACGGCAACTGCAGCCAGGCTCACCGCCCGCAAAATTCGCATTGATTCCCTCCCATATCGACATCGAAATGCCCGTCGGCACACCCTGGCCCATTCGCCGATGTCGATCCTCAATTCGACATTCGAGGCCGGATTGCCTTTTACCGGTTCGCGCGTTGCTGCACCGGTAACCCCAGCAATATATGGTAAGCTCGCGTACGTCTAGCATTTTCGTACGCCAGGCCGGCACTCGTCCACGAGCATTCGCGATTGATCGCTCCGATGACGTAGTCTAGCGTACGATCACGCCGGCAGACGCGAAAAATTTTTTGGGAGTAGTGCCTGATGTCCGACACCGACTGGAACAGCAATCTTGGTGGCGGCTTCGGCCGGCACGAGCCCGGCGACGAGTTCTACCACGGCACCGGGCCGAATGGTGATACCCTCACTGAGACGTGGTTCTGGAACTTCCATGTCCCGGAAGCGGGGATAAATTGCTTCGCCTATTGCTGGGTTCATCCGAACCTCGACGTCGTTTCGGGCGGCGCCATGATCTACAAGGGGATCAAGCCCGGCCACCTGGCCTGCGAGGTTTTCGACTACCGCGACTACATGGGAATGGACGTCGTCGGTGACGGCAGCAGGATCGCCTATCCGAACGGCTTCTCGGTCACCGTCGAGGAGCCGCTGCAGAAGTTGCGCATGCAGTTCGACGATCCGTCGCGCGACAGCAGCTTCGATCTGGTCTGCGATGCGGTGGATGTGCCGATCATGCGCGCCAACAACCGCCACTTCGAACAGCTGATGCATGTAACCGGCTCGCTCCGCCTGCGCGGCGAGGAGCACAGGGTCGACTGCTTCGCCGTGCGCGATCGCAGCTGGGGCGAACTGCGCCCGGAAACCAATGCGCCGGTGCCGCCCTACACCTGGGTGACCGGAGCGTTCGGGGCCGACTTTGCGTTCAATGTCGGATCGCATGACGATCCTTCCCGCGATCCCGAATGGATGGGCGTGATGGACGTGCCGCAGCGCATCTTCAACGATGGCTGGGTGCTCGTCGGCAAGGACCAGCGCCGCATCGCCAAATCGAGCAAGCTGACGCGCCGTACCGGCGACCGGAACGCTCCGGTCTCGCACCACTACTCTTTCGAAGACGACAAGGGCGACACCTACGATATCGAGGGCAAGCTGATCGCGCAGATGGAATGGGGCGGGTGGTCCAACGCCACCTGTCACCTCGGCCTCGTCGAATGGTCGTGGAACGGCAAGACCGGGTACGGCGAAAGCCAGGAAGTCAGCTGGAACGAATACAGCTACCGGATGCATCAGGACCGACTGCGCGGCTGAGCGAACGGACCTGCAGGAGAGCCACGTACATGCCAGCCTACATGATCGTCACCATTGATTACACCGACCCTGTCTGGGTCGAGGCCTATCGCCGCGAGGTGCCGAAGATGATCGAGCGCGCGGGCGGGCGTTACCTCGCCCTGTCGCGTGCGCCGATCCAGCTCGAGGGCGAGCACCCGGTGCCGCAGACGGTCGCGATCGTCGAGTATCCCTCGATCGAAGCCGCGCAGCAATTCATGGCCTCTGAAGAGTACCGGCCTCATGGGGAAGCGCGGCGCAAGGGCGCGAAGACCACGATCTACCTCGTCGACGACGTCCTGCCCCCGCCGGGCCAGTAGCTCAGCGCGCCGAAGGGTAGTCCGGCTTGCGCTTTTCGAGGAACGCCCTGACGCCTTCCTCGAAATCGTCATTGCCCACACAGCGAACGATTGCATCGGTTTCGGCATCGAGTTGCTCGGCGAGGGTGCGGTCCGGCGTTGCGTTGATAAGTCGCTTCGCCGTTCGCAGCGCGAACTGGGGGGCCTTCGCAAATCGCCTGGCGATCCTGAGCGCCTGTTCGTCGAGTTGTTCCGCCGGAACGATCTCGTTCAGCATGCCGAGCCGAAGGGCATCGTCCGCGTCGACCTTGGCGGATGTCATGACGAGAGTGCGCGCCATCCTGACGCCGACGATCTGCGGGAGCACCGTGGTCAGGCCGCCGTCCGGGGTCAGGCCGACGCGCTGGTGAGCGAAGACGAAAGTCGCGGTTTCGTCGCCGATGGCGTAGTCCGCGACCAGCGGATAGAACAGTCCCGCGCCGGCGGCGGCCCCACGTACCGCCGTCACGATAGCGCCTTCGAACCCCGAGATCGCCTCGACGAGCTTGCGCGCCCTTCCGAGGCGCGCCCTGAAATCCTCCTGCCGTTCGGCCTTGTCCTGCTTGATCGACTTGCCGAACGCCGCGACGTCGCCGCCCGCCGAGAAAACCTTACCCTCCCCGCGGATCAGGATGCACCGCACGGCCGGGTCTTCCTGCGCGCGGCGGAAGAGCTCGGTGAAGGCGGGGACGTTCTGCGACGGTACGGCATTGCCGAACTTTGGCCGGTTGAACGAGAGGCGCAGGACGCCGTCGTTCAGGTCGACGAGATAGCTCTCGTCCTCGGGCGTTTCGTACATGCAATCCCCTCCGGCCGGACTATCCGGCGGACCATTGCACCGGAAATCCGGTACGCTTTATCACGACTTGCGCGGCGGGGTGTCAAGATGCGGCCGGCAGGATCCGGGCCGGATCAGAACCCCGGCGCATCCGAAGGATCATCCGATACATAGCGGCCGAGCGTGTGATGCAGCAGCCTGATACGCGATTCCTGGTACCGGGTGTAGCGGATCGGCATGTCGCCGCCGTCGCGCATGCCTTCCTGGCACGCCTTCAGCCCCTCTGCATCCTGATCGTAGATCAACGCCTGCCATGGTGGCATCATATCCGCATCGGCATAGCTTTGGGTTTCCTCGAGTTCTGCGATCCGTACTTCGGGCACCTCCTCGCCCTCCACCTTTGGCCTGAAGATATAGAATTCGAACATCGTCAGTCCTGGGTCTTCGCGATCCGGCAGGAAGCGATAGATGAAGGGATAGGGCAGCGATCGGAAGATGATGAAGTTCGGGAAGAGGTGATACTGGATCGCATCGCCGGCCTCGACGTCCGAAAGGTCGGAATAGTCCTTGTCGTGCATTTCGCTGTAGGACGCGCGCATCGCGGCGACCATCGCCTGACGCGCGCTTACGCCTTCCGGCAGGTCGTCCACTTCGACTTCGCCCCCGGCGACGACCTTGGTCGCAAGCTCGACTATCTCCTGCTCGCTCAGGTCACGCGGATACTGGTCGCTCGAGAATCCGACCGGTTCGAGAAAGCGGCTGACGTGCGGCTGGTCGGGCCAGACATCGTACTGCGTGCTGGACTCGCCGCCGAAGGGCAGAGCCTGCGCATGAACGCCGGACAGGTGATAAGCCTCGAGGAAAGCCTCGATGCAGGATTTCCAGTTTGCCCGGATCGGCCGGCGGATGATCGATTCGACGTAGCGTTCGCCATGGTCCCAACCCTCGAAATGAGGGACCAGCTTGCCCAGGTATTCGGCCAGAGGCGGAGCGTCCGCGTTCTGATTGACGAATACGAAGCCCTGCCAGACGTCGGCCCGTACTTCGGCCAGCTTGAGATCGTCGATGTTCGTATCGGCAAAGTCCCATCGCGCGGGGACGTGATCGACTTTTCCGTCGAGCGTCCACCTGATCGAGTGGAACGGGCACTTCACCTTCTCGACCGACATCTGACCAAGGCACAGCTTCATCCCGCGGTGCGGGCAGCTGTTGTAGAACGCCCGGACCTCGCCGTTCTCGCCGCGAACGACGAGGATCGAGGCGGCAGGACCGTCGTATGCGATGCAGTCGCCCGGTTCGGGAATCTGTTCCTCGCGGCACGCCATCTGCCAGACGCGCGGCCACATACGCTCGCGCTCGAGGCGGAGGAATTCGGCGGAGGTGTACCGCTCCCGGGACACTTCGGCGTTGTCGAGTTCGCTCTCGGAATACTCGGAGAACAACGCGGGCGCGGGCTTGTCGTCCTGCGCCGCGATATGCTGGAAGTGAGGAGAAGGGCTGTCGCGATACTCTGGGCCGCCCTCGCCCTTCATCTTCTGCATTTCCATCGAAAACATCCTTTCCCGATCGTGCCGGCGAGTCTTTTATCGGGTGCCTGCATACCTTGTCATCGTGCCTTTCGCAAACATCGTATGCTAGGACACGGTTCTCAGTTTCCGCTTGCGATGGCGGTTTCCGGCCATATGGTGCGCTTGCAAACCAAAAACAGTCCCGAATTTCGCAGGGAGGCGACCCAGTGGACATCGAACGCATCCGGACAATGTCGATCGAACCGATCGTGCAGACCTACACCTTTCGCGACACGATCCTCTATGCGCTCGGGCTGGGATACGGCGCCGATCCTCTCGATACCTCGGAGCTGCCCTTCGTCTACGAAGGCGATCTGAAGTGCCTGCCGTCCTACGCCAACGTGCTCTGCCACCCAGGTTTCTGGGCGCAGAAGCCCGAGTTCGGGATTGACTGGGTCAAGATTCTCCACGCCGAGCAGGATTTCCACATGCACGGGACGTTGCCGCCGCAAGGGTCGATCCGCGGCGAGTACAAGGTGGCGGGGATCGAGGACAAGGGGCCCGAACGCGGCGCTCTCCTCCACCAGCTCAAGGAACTGTACGACGCCGAGAGCAACGAGCACCTCGCCACCGTGCGCTCGACCCTGTTCCTGCGCGGGAACGGCGGCGAAGGCAGCTTCGGAGACGCGATGCCCGCTGCCGACAAGCTTCCCGAACGGGAGCCCGACAAGGTCGTCGAAATCCCGACCCTGCCCCGCCAGGCGCTGATCTACAGGCTGAGCGGGGACTACAACCCGCTCCACGCAGATCCGGCAGTGGCCAGGAAGGCCGGGTTCGAAATGCCGATCCTGCACGGCCTGTGCACGAACGGGATCGCGACACGCGCCATCCTGAAGACCTATTGCGGCGACGAGCCGGCCAACCTTACCTCGATGTTCGTGCGGTTCAGCCGTCCGGTCATGCCCGGCGAGACGATCCGTTGCGAATTCTTCGAGGAAGGCGCCGGATCGCTGCGGTTCCGGGCCATCGCGAAGGAGCGCGATACCGTGGTCCTCGATCGCTGTTCGGCGCGCTACTCGGACTGATCCGAAGGGTTCACGACGCCTCGTCCGCGTCAAGGAAGTGCTGGCGGATCTTGCCCCGCTGAACCTTCCCCGAGGCGGTTCGCGGCAATGTGACGCCGATCTCGATGCGGCGCGGCACCTTGTAGGCGGCGAGCGATTTGCGGGCGAACGCGATCACCTCGTCGGGCGTTGTCGAGGCGTCGGGCCGAAGCTCGAGAGCGGCCGTCACGCCCTCCCCCCACTTGGGGTGCGGCAGCCCGAACACCGCGCAGTCCTGCACCGCCGGATGGTCGCGAAGAACGGCCTCCACTTCGGCGGGATAGACGTTCTCGCCCCCCGAGACGACCATGTCCTTGATGCGGTCGGTGAGGAAAAGGTAGCCATCGGCATCGATCCGCCCGCCGTCGCCGGACTTGTACCATTCGCCCTCCATCGCGGCCTCAGTCGCCTCGGGACGGTTCCAGTAGGTGCGGAAAAGGCTGGGCGAGGCAATCCAGATTTCGCCCGGCACGTCGACAGGCAGGCGCTTGCCGGTTTCGGGATCGTGGATCGCGATGCGGATCCCGGGCAACGGCCGCCCGACCGAACGCAGAAGCTGCGGGCGCGAGGTGTCGTGGTCCTCGGGCTCGAGCACGGTGGCCGTACCGCCGATCTCGGTCATCCCGTAATACTGAAGGAACAGGCACCCGAGGCGATCTACCGAGCGTTCGAGCAGTTGCGGGTCCATTGCCGCAGCGCCGTAATGGATGCTCTTCAGCGTCTCGACGCGGACACTGCGCTTGTCCATTTCCTCGATCAGCGCCCTCACCAGCGTGGGCACCATGAACGTGCGGGTCACGCCGTGCTCCAGGCACATGTCGAGCAGGCCGGCCGGCGTGGTGTTGGCCGTCATGTAGACTGTAGAGCCGCGACAGAGCGCGGTCTGCACCCACGACAGCCCGCCGATGTGGAAGACCGGCAAGGGAGAAAGCAGGATCTCGTCGTCGCGCCAGCCTGCAAAGCCCGACAGGAACCGCTCGACATGGCGCATGAACGCCATCGCGTATTGCGACGTCATCACGCCCTTGGGCTTGCCTGTCGTCCCGCTGGTATAGAGCTGCAGCCAGTCGGCATGCGGATCGATCTCGTCACGCGGTGCAGGCTCGCAAGCCGACACCAGTTCGGGAAGCCCTTCGGGACCATCGTCGTCGACGATGATGCAGGGCGCGTCGTTGACATTGGCATCGGCGACGACCGCCTCGAACTCGCGGTCGGCAATTATCAGTTTCGCACCCGAATCTTCGAGGACGAAGCGGGTCTCCGGAGCGGTGTTGCGCCAGTTGACCGGGACCATGACAACGCCGCACCGGGCTGCGGCGATGGTCGCAACGATGAACAGGCCGCTGTTCTTGCCTTTCCACGCGAACCGGTCGCCGTGCCCCACCCCGCGCCTTGTAAGGAAGGCTGCGAAGCGGTTGCAGTCCTCGTCGAGTTGCGCGTAGGTCCAGCTCCGGCGATCGTCGATCATCGCCAGCCGCTCGGGCCATTTCGCGGCGAAATGATCGGGGTAATCGGAAATCAGGATGAAGCCGGTTTCGTCGAACGGCGCCCCTTCCGAATAGGCGCCTGCGGCCTCGCTATCTGCCATTCCAAACTCCCGTCAATCGCGGCGTCCATTGCATTGCGCCGGGATAGGTCGCTAGCATACGCTTTTGAAACGCCGCAAGATGCGCGGCTCGCATCGGGAAGAGAAGATGTCCGATTTCACGCCCGTTGACGTTGCTCGCAAGGCCGGGGGAATGCGGCTGATCGTCACAGCAGGGATTCCCAATCCGTGGGGGGAGGCCGCGAAGGGCATCTTCCGCGTCAAGCAGATCGAGCACCTCCGTGTCGCCCAATTCGCGGGCGAGGAGAATCCCGAAATCGTGGCCTGGACAGGTCTCAACAGCGGCCCGATCGCGGTATGGGAAGAGGAACCGGCGCGCGATGGCTGGGCCGACATCCTGATGCTGGCCGAACGCATAGCGCCGGAGCCCTCCTTGCTTCCCGGGCTTGAGCACGAGCGGGCGGAGATGTTCGGGCTATTGCACGAGCTGTGCGGGGAAGACGGGTTCGCCTGGAACCGCAGGCTGTTCCACTTCGCCTCGCTCCCCCGGTCGCCGGAGGTGACGAACGATCCGGGCCTGGCGCGCCTGCGACGCAAGTACGGCCACGGCGGCGACGTCGATCACTGCAAGCGAAGAATGATCGACGTGCTCGGACTGCTCACGCATTATCTCGTGCAGCAACGCGACCGGGGCAGCGGCTTCTATTTCGGCAACGACCTGACCGCGGCGGACATCTATTCCGCCTGCTTCATGGCGATGATCAAGCCGCTTCCGCTCGAGCTTTGCCCGACCGACCCGGCCCTTCACGCCAGCTACGGGCTGAAGGATGCCGACGTGCTCGCCGCCGCCGACCCCATCCTCCTCGAGCATCGCGACCGGATCTACGACCGTTGGCTGGAATTGCCGATGCGGCTGTAGGTCGTCAGGCTCCGAGAAGCCCGAAAGCGTCGTGGTCCATCGCAGCGGTCGCGGCACGTACAGCGTTGACCGTGTTGACCGCCTCGGGCTGCCAGATGCCGCTGTTGTTGAGCCATGTCACCACCGGATAGAAGGTGGCGCAGCGGTACATGAACCACGCGTCATCGAGCGAAGGCGCATCCTCGACCCCATAGGCCGAGAGCCGCGTGACGTAGTGCGAGACAAGCGCGCGATCCCACTTGCGCCGGTCCATGACGTCGAGGCTGCACAGCAGGAAATAGGAGACGCCGAGCGGCCAATGTTCGGGCCGTGCGACCCAGTCGATGACGCCGGGCGTCCCGTCACCGGTGACGAACAGGTTGCCGAGATGCTCGTCGCCGTGGATCATCACGAGCGCCGATTGCCCGAGCAGCGACCACATCGCGTCCCATGCAGCCTTGGCGCGGTCCATGTCCTGGAACGCCATCGGCAAGGCACGGCCGCGCGGCAGATCGACATAGGACTGCCAGTTCTCTTCCTTGAAGAAGCCGGGGAAGTAGACGTCGTTCACCAGCCGGCGGTTCTCGCCTGCGAGCGTATCGGGTCCCATCTCGCCTCCCGGTTCGAATGCGGGGCTGTTCCACCGGCTTGCATGAAGCCGTGCGAAAGCGTCCATAAAGGCCATCGCCTGCCCGAGATCGAGCGGACGGTAGGCATCGAAGAACGTCGCCTCATCGGGGCCGAGGTATTCCATCACGATGTCCGAAGCCTCTTCGGTCACGTTGATGTGGTGCCACTTCGGCATGGCCGGGGCATCGACCATCGGCACGAGGTCCCGCAGCGAGCGCAGTTCGTTCGCCATCGCCCAGGCCGATCCAGTCTGCGGATCGTCCTCGCCGGGGAAATTGCCCTTCACGATGAATGCCGAAGGCCGCTGCCGGTCCCCGTCGGCATAAGTCACGTCGATGCGGAACTTGTTCTTCTTGAACCCGAAGATCGGGCCGCGCTCGACCGAGGAGACCTCGACGCCGGGAAAGCTGTTCGCCAGGGCGGCGCTCAGCCATCCGGACGTGACGTCGGCATAGCGTTGCAACGGTGGCGGGTTCGTCATCGTCCTCTCCTTCGCGCCCTTTCGGGGAATCGGTTTCGCCGGTCTGGCATAGTATGCAAGCGTACTCTATGGTCGCGGTCAATGCATCGCAACGGAGAGGCTGGCAATGCGTAGTGCGATTTTCGTCGAACCGGGCAAACCCCTGGCGATCGAGGACGTGCAGATGCCGCGTCCGGCCGCCGGGCAGGCGGTGATCCGGGTTTGCCGGTGCGGCATCTGCGCATCGGACCTCTCGATGACGAGCGGCTCGCCTTTCGACATGCCGTGCGGAACCGCTCCGGGCCACGAATACGCCGGCGAAGTCGTCGAGACAGGAGAGGACGTGTCGCTCAAGGTGGGGGACCGGGTTACGGCGATCCCGATAGGATCGTGCGGCACGTGCCCGGCCTGCCGCGCCGACGCTCCGCTGCAATGCCAGACGTTCCGCTCGATGGCAGGTGGATATTCCGAGTACACGCTCGTCGATGCGCGGGCTGCGTTCCATCTGCCCGAAGCGCTTTCGTTCGAGGACGGCGCGCTGGTCGAGCCGCTCGCTTCGTCGCACCGCGGGGTTGCAAAGCTCGATCTCGGGCCGGAGAGCCGCGTCGCCGTCTTCGGAGCGGGCGCAATCGGGGCGGGCGCCATATTCTGGCTGAAGCAGCGCGGCGCTGGCAAGGTCGTCGCCATCGCCCGGTCGCGGCGCGGGGCCGGTCTTGTCGACACGATGGGGGCCGACGCGCTGCTGACCACCGGCGAGGATCTCGCCGGCGAGATTGCGGAGGCTCTTGGCGGAGCGCCCGACATCGTCGTCGACGGGGCGGGCGCGCCCGGCATCCTGCAGCAAGCCATCGAGTGCATCGGATGGAACGGCACGATCCTGTCGCTCGGCGGATGCATGAAGCCCGACCCGATCCTGCCCCTGCTCGGCATGGTCAAGGAAGCGACGATCCGGTTCAGCGTCGCCTATGGCGCGTCCGATTTCAGGACCACGCTCGACACGCTCGATGCAGGCCACCTCGAACCGCGCGCGATGGTGGGCGACACCATCGGGCTTGCCGAACTTCCCGAGCGGTTCGAGGCGATGCGCACGGGATCGCATGCCGCGAAGGTCATGGTGGACCCGCAGTTGCCCTGAGACGCCCCGCAGTAGTGAGCGGGACACTCAGGGCCGGTCGAACACCGACTGGATGGCGGTGAGGAACATCGGCGTCATCGAATGGCCGACGTGGGCGACCTTGATGTCGTCCAGCCTTCCGACCTCGTAGGCATTTGAACTCAGCTGGCTCGCGCTGAGGTTGCGCAGGTGCCCCCATATGCGGAAGAACCGCAGCCGCTCGGGGTCGACATCGCGGCCGCCGGCTTCGCGGTAGTATTGCATGAACTTCGACCAGTCGAGCGAGGCGCCGACCGTGTTGGCGATGTAGCCAAGGTCGTCGGCGGGATCGCCGATGTGCGCGAATTCCCAGTCGACGACCGCCGTCAGTTCCCCGTCGTCGACGATGAAGTTGTGAAATCCGACATCGCCGTGCAGCAGCACCGGCTGTCCTTCGGGGTCGGGAACGTTGTTGAGCAGGTACCCGTAGAGACCGAGGACGGCGGGCGTGGGCTCGTCCATTTCCTCGAGATAGAGATCGCGGAACGAGCGAATGTAGCTGCTCGTCACCTCCTTCAGCGACATGTCCCACAGGTCCGGCCGGATGCCCGTGCTGATCGTGCCGAGCTCGCGCATCTGCGGGAGCGAATGCAGCGCGCCGACGCTTGTCGCGAGAAGCCTGGTCAGATCGTCGGAGACTTGCCCCGATGCTCCGAAAACGTCGCCACCGGTCGTTCCCGCGGCGCGGCGCATGATCAGGAAATTGCCGCCGGGCAGCAATGCGTGCTCGGTGTCGCACCAGATCGCCTCGGGCGCCGGAAAGCCGGCCGCGTATGCGGCTTCGATGACCGGAGTCTCGTTCTCGATGCGGTGGCAATCGTTGTCGATCGTCGGCGTGTCGCGGTCCCGCCGCATGACGTAGTCGCCCGAGAACTTGTTGCCCATGACGGAAAACAGCGTGGTTTCCTTGCCGTATCCGCCCGGCAGCCGGCGAAATTCGGTAACCTTGATCGTCGCGTCGTCGAAGCGGTCGGCAAGGTAGGCCTTCAGCCTTTCCGGAGATATGTCGCTCGACGCGCTTTCATCCGACAGGACGCCCTTGCCCATCCGTTCGTCGGTGCGCTGCAGCTCGGCGCGGGTGAGTTCGATGGCCAGCCTGTCTCGCTCGGCCTGCGCGATGCGCTCGTCGCCGTTGAGCTTCTCGCTGAGCAGGCCCCACTGCTTGAGCAACCGCCGTTCGGCGCTGTCGAGTTCCGCCTTTTCCTCAGGATCGGCAGCGGCGATCGTCGCCCTGAGACGGTCGATGGCCGTGGACAGATCGGGAGCGATCTCGGCGAGCCGCAGGCGTTCCTCTATTTCGACCAGATAGGCGTCGAGGCGCTGCGTCCACTTGTCGAACACTTCGCGCCCGTGGACGTATCGCGTTTCGAGCAGGCTCAGCGTGGCGCGTATAGCCTCCTCGTCGCTCGCATAGCCGACCGAATCTCCTATGACGCGGCGCGAGGCGTCGTTGAGTGCGCTCAACAGGCGCGGTGTATCCAGCATTGTCTCTCCCTCGAACCGTATCGCTAACCCGGGGGGCCGCCCGGGTCGCGCATCTTCGTGCTCACTTGCGGGCCTTGACGAGCCCTTCCAGCCTGGCCCCGACTTTCGGGCCCGGATCGAATTCGAGGTTGAGATGGCCGATCACGTGGAACAGCAGCGCCGGCATGTAGTCGGTCTGGCTGCCTTCCGCGATGCGGATGTTCTTCATCCGGGAGAGAATCTTCGGCAGCGCGATGTTGAGCTCCTTGCGGGCCAGCATCTGCCCAAGGCACCGGTGCGGGCTCGGTGCGCCGAACGCGAAGTGCCGGTTCGCGTTCTTGCGGAAGATATTGAACTCCTCCGGGTTCTGGAAGATCGCGGGATCGCGGCTGGCAGCATCGTAGCGCAGCAGCAGTACCGCGCCTGCCGGCAGGTCCACGCCTTCAAGCGTGGTGTCGTGCCGCGCGATCCGCCACATCGAACTCGCCGGCGTCTCGTACCGCAGCATTTCCTCGACCGCGTTGCCCGTCAGCGAAGGGTCGTCGATCAGCGCCTGCATCTGGTCGGGATGGCGGATGAGCTGCACCATCCCGCTCATCAGCGTGTTGCGCGTGGTTTCGTTGCCGGCAACAGACGTCTCGAACGCGAGCGCGCCCACTTCCAGATCGGTCAGTGGGGTCACACCTTCGACATCGACGTGGATGAGGTTTGAGACGAGATCGTCGCGCGGTTCCCTGCGCCGCGCGGCGACCATGTCCTTGATGTAGCGGCGGGTCTTCACGATCAGCTCGGCCGCGGCGATCTCGCTTTCCTTCGTGCCCATGCGACCGACAAGCCCGATGATCGCATCTGACCATTCCTTGACGCGCCCGTAGTCCTCGCGCGGGAGGCCGAGGATGTCGGCGATGATGTAGGTGGGCAGCAGGACCGCGAACTCGTCGGTGAAGTTGCAATGCCCCTTCTCGATGAAGCCGTCGATCAGCTCGTCGACCAGAACTTCGATGTCGGGCGCCATGTTGGCGACGCGGCCGGTGGCGAAGGCGGCGTTGACCTGGGCACGGAAGCGCTTGTGGTCGGGATCGTCGGTGCTCAGCAGCAGCCCTGTCCCGAGTTCTTCCTGCTTGAGGATTTCCTCGACCTCGGGGTGCGCGTTCCCGGCCATCAGCAGGTGGCTGAACTGGCTGGAAAAGTCGTCCATGCGCCTGGCGACATCGGAAACCGCGCTCGCGCTGGTGACGATGTAGATTTCGCGTCCCACCGGATCGACGGTGCGGCGCACGGGCTCTTCCTCGCGCGCCTTGGCGAAATACTCGAACGGATCGCTCAGGGTTTCGGCTTCGTAGAAAGCGTCGTGCATCACATCATCCTCATGGCTTGGCGGTCTTCACGACCGCGCGAAATCCCATATCGTACTATAGCATACAGTCTGTCGCGAGGCTGCGAAAGGGCGATTGTGGCTCGCCCCGCCCGCCCGCGCAGATCATCTCGCCCCGGCAAAGAACGTGCGGTATTCATCGACGAGGGTTTGCGGCCTTTCCGCCGGCAGGAAATGCCCGCCTTCGTCGATGACCTGCCAGCGCTGCAGGTTGGTGTGCCTCTCGACTATCGCTCGAGGCACGAACGCCACGTCCTTGCGCGCAACGCCGACGCCGGTGGGCACGGGAATGGGCGGCGAGCCATCGTGGGCAAGCGGCCAGTCCATCGCGAATCCCATCCCGGTGAACATCTCCTTGTAGATGCGCAGCGACGAACCGATCGTGTTGGTCAGCCAGTAGATCGAGGCCGTTGTGCACAGGAAGTCGCGATCGTAGGCCGCCAGCACGTCGTCGTTGCAATCGCTCCAGTTGCGTCGCCGCTCCCAGAGCCATGCCGCGGTACCGACAGGCGAATCCGCCAGCGCGTAAGCAAGCGTCTGCGGGTCGCTGCTCTGTACCGAAACGTGGCTGACGATGGTCGGCAGGCGGTCCATCGTCCGCTCGAGCATCCAGGCCTCGTCGGGCGCGAAGTCCTCGGGCGAGATCGACGACGGGTCGAGGCCCGGCAGGAGGACCAGCGACATGTAGATCGCGATCAGCCGGTCGGCATGCGCATGGCCCAGTTCGGCGGTCACGCCGCCACCCCAGTCTCCTCCCGCCGCAGCGAACGTTTCGTATCCGAGCCGCTCCATCAGTTCGACCCACATCGCCGCGATCCGCCGCAGGCCGATGCCCGCCGTTTGCAGGGGAGCCGAAAAGGCGACTCCGGGCAACGACGGCACCACGATGTCGAAGGACGGCACACCGTCCCCGCCCGCCACGAGCGGTTCGATCAGCGCGTTCCAGTCCCAGAACGTCCAGGGCCAGCCATGCGTCAGGATCAGCGGGATAGCGTCGGGCTTGCCGCTCTTCAGGTGGATGAAGTGGATCGGCACTCCGTCGATCGTGGTGCGGAAGTGGGGGAAGCGGTTGATTTCGGCTTCCTGCGCGCGCCAGTCGTAGTCTTCGGTCCAGTACCGGACCATGTCCTGCAGCCAGCCCTGCTCGACGCCGTAGCGCCATTGCTCGTTGCCGAAGTCGCCTGGCCACGATGCCGATTTCAGCCGCGCTCGCATGTCGTCGAGACGCTGGTCGGGAATCGCGATCCTGAATTGTTCGATGGTCATGCACCCTTCCCTTCCTTGACAGGCGTGCCCTTGCCGAGCCAGCTCGCGAACCGCGAATCCGGACGCGACCATTCCATCGTGGCGCGGCGCCGCATGATCAGCCAGCGGTCGCCCGACTTCACGAAGTCGTCGTCGTACCTGCCCGTGTGATCGAACCCCAGTTCGGTCACCACTATGATGTAGGTCAAAACAATTGCCGTGTCGGGTCCGGTAAATTCGATCATCGTCGTCGTGAGATTGTGGCGCTGGAAATTGCCTTCGTCGAAAGCTTTCCGCTTCAGCGCGCCGGGCTTGAGCATGGCGATGATCGCGTCGGGTCCGCGCACTTCGCCGAGGCCCTGCACTTCGAACACGCCGTCGGGATGAAAGACATCGTGGTGCCGCTCGTAGTCGGCGGTGTCGGCGTTGCGGTTGTAGAGCTCCAGTGTGTACCGGATCGCCTCTCGCGCAAGCATTTCATCGTGGGTCATGCGATCCTCGCCGTGCCGTCCGCTTCAGAAAAGGCCGCGCGTCCAGCCGCCGTCGACGGCGATCGTCTGGCCGGTGATGTAGCTTGCCCGCTCCGAGCAGAGGAAGGCGGCAAGGCCGGATACCTCGTCGGGACGGCCGTTGCGTCCCATCTGGATGACAGGCGGATCCTCGCGCCGGGAGCGTTCGCTTCCGCCGCCCGACTGCGCCTCCTCGTTGAGGCCGGTGTCGATGCTGCCCGGCGCGATGGTGTTGACCGTGATGCCGAAGGGGGCGAGCTCGTTCGAAAGCGACCGAGCAAGCGCAACCGCTGCGGTGCGGTACGTGTTCGACAGCACGATGCTGAAGAACCGGTGCGGCTCCTTGGCGCATACCGAACCGATGTTGACGAACCGTCCGAACCCCTTGGCCTTCATCGCCGGATACGTCTCTCTAGCAAGGAAGGCCATAGAGAGGACGACCTGCTCGTTGCTTTGCCGGAAATCGTCGGGAGCGGCTTCCTCGAAGCCGTAGCGCAGGATCGAACGGACGTTGAAGATAACGACGTCGGGATCGCCGAAAGCCTTGCGGGTTTCGGCCACGGCGCGGCGAACATCGTCCTCCTTTGCCATGTCGGCACTCACCCAGGCCGCGGCACCGCCGGCCTTCCCGATTTCCGCGGCGACGTCTCGCAGCGGGCCTTCGCGCCGCGCGGCGATCATCACCTTCGCGCCCTCGGCGGCAAGCTCGAGCGCGATCGCGCGCCCCATCCCCGCGCTTCCCCCCGAGACGAGGGCGACCTTGCCTTCGAGGCCGAGCCTCATTCGAAGCCGTAGGGGTCGTACCGCCCGTTGATGAACAGCTCGACCTGAGAGGAGCCGCGCGTCACCGTCCCGTCGGGCGCATGGGTGGTCACGCGCGCCAGGTATTCGGGTCCGTGCACCAGGTTGCCCTTGGAAGTGCCGGTATTGAACCCTTCCGACGCCGCCGCGCCGCTGACGGCATGCGGGGTGTATTCGAAGGGCTGGACCGAGTAGTCGGCCTCCTCCCATTCGATCGCGAGTTCCTCGGAGCCGTGATAGGTGAAGAAGGTCCCGCCGTCCTTCCAGCTTCCGGGGAAGGCACCCATCGGCTGCACGACCCAGGGAGGGGTCTCGATGTCGAAGACCTGCTTCCAGTCGCGTCCCTCGCTGTCCTTCAGGTGGAAGATCGCCTGTTCGAGGACGGGTGAGCCCTCCCTGAACTTCATCTCGTGCCGACCGGAGACGAGCTCGACCGTCTCCTCGTTCCAGCCCTTGAAGATGCGCCCGCCGAAAGGCGTGCCGAACACGTCGTTCATCTTGCACTGAACGCCCTCGGCGGTTTCGTGCACGTGGTAGAAGCCGCTGTATTCTTCGGTACGGAAGCAGGTCCAGAAGCGCATCGCGCGCTTCGGCCCGTCACCTTCGGGCGGCGGCAGCAGCGTCGGTAGCGGGGAAAGCGGCGGGCGCGAGGTATAAAGTCCCCAGCTGTGATCGCGTGCGCCAGACCAGCTTTCCGGCTCGACCTCCCAGCGCCGGTCGCGCGACTTGATCCAGCCAGAGCACTTGCCCGGCTGCGAGTAGCGGCTCTGGTCGGTCGTGCGGCGACCGCGATTGGTCGCGATGTGATGGTCCTCGAGAAAGGCCGGCGAAGTTCCTTCCCACATCAGGTCGAAGCCGATCCCGCTGTCGTTGTCCGCCAGTTCGAGGCGGATGCGACGCAGCGGTTCGACGATCGTGACCCTGAACGGGCCGACCTCGAGCGCGACATTGCGTCGCCAGCACCGGTTGAAACGCAAGGTCGTCTGGTGTCCGGCCACGTTCAGCAGCACGCAGCCGCCGATCATGTCGGTATTGGGGTTGATCCGCAGATAGGTCCCGAGAAATACCTTCTCGTCTGCGTTGAACGCCGCGAACCAGTACCCTTCGTCCCAGGCATAGTCGGTCGAGGGAATGTAGCTGACAGGATAGGGGGTCTGGTGGACCGGAAATTCGTCGTAGATGGTCAGCATGGCGTGGTTCCTTGAAAGTATATGGCCGCCCGGCCCGAAGGCAGGGACGGATCAGGCGGTCTCGAGGCCGGGCAGCGGATCGTTCGCAAGGACCTCCTTCGCCACTTCCTCGCCGGCGATGCGCCCGAAGGTGAGCGCATTGCCCACGCCCATGCCGCCACCCGAATAGCGCTTGCCCTGGATACAGCCGACCGTCTCGCCCGCAGCGAACAGGCCAGGTATCGTCGCGCCATTGCGGTCGCGGACGCGGGTGGTCGCATCGATGTCGACGCCTGCGCTGGTCTGCCCGATGACCGAGGCGCGGACCTCGACGGCGAAGTACGGGGCCTCGTCGATCGGGAAGTGCCTGGGCGCGTTCTTTTCCCACTCGGTATCGACGTCGTTGCGCGCGTCCGCGTTGTAGCGCTCAGCCGTCGCGCGCAGGGCAAGGCGATTGATGCCGCACATGTCGGCGATTTCCTCGAGCGTATCGGCAGTCTTGATGCGCCCTGTCCCGACGTGCTTGCGAATGAGGTCCTCGTCCCATGTCTGCGACACTTCGCCTGTGTGGTAGGGATCGGAGAACCGCTTGTCGGCGCTCCCCTCGACAAGCGTTTTCTCGTCGAAGATCCCGTAGGCGCGCGCGCCCGGCTGCTCGTTGATGAGGTAGCCCGAAACCGCGTAGGGCGCGTTTTCCGGCATGAAGCGATGCCCGTCGACGTTCACGAGCATCATCCACGGCGGCAGGAACGCCTCGACCGAATTCGGCACGAGCGCCGCCGACGGCAGCACGAGGCCGGTGTCGATGCCGGTGATCTCGGCACCGACCTGCTCGCCCAGCTTGATCCCGTCTCCGAGGATGAAGGGCGCGTCGTCATGGACCGCGTAGACGATGTCGCCATGCTGCGCGGCGGACGGGAAGTACTTCGCGCGCATCGTCGGGCTGTTGCCAAGGCCGCCGGTCGTCAGCACGACGGCCTTGGCGTGCAGATCGACACCGTCGGCATGGACGCCGCAGACCCGGCCATTCTCGAAAAGCAGCCGCTCGACCCGGGTGTTGAGTGCGGTCTCGATACCCATCGCGCCGACTTCGTTCTTGAGCAGTTCGCCGATGGTGAAACCGGCGCCCTTGGTGCAATGACCGCGCGGGACGGTATCGACGCCCGACTTCACTACCCATTCGTACTCGGCGCCGAGGCTGACCATCCACTCGACCGCCTCCGCGCTTCGTTCGGAGAAGGTGCGGATAATGTCCGGACGCGTCTGCCAGGCGTTGAGCGTCATGATGTAGTCGTACATCGCCTGGGGCGTATCCTCGATCCCCAGCTTCTTCTGGACCGAGGTGCCGGCCGCGTAGATCACGCCGCCGCTCAGCCAGGTCGCGCCGCCGAGCTTGCCGTCGGCCTCGAGGATCATGACGCTCGCGCCGGCTTCGTGCGCGACCAGCGCGGCGGTCATCCCTGCCCCGCCACCGCCGACGACGATCACATCGTAGTCGTAGTCCATCTTACTCTCCCGATCCGGACCCGCGCCGCCGGTTTCCGGCGGTCGCAAGGCAAGGTCAGCCCATCATGTCCTTCGCCATCGCGCCGATCTTCGCGGCATTGGGGGCGAAGGCCTCTTCCAGCGGCTTGGAGAACGGCACCGGGCAGAAGGCCGAGCCGATGCGGCGCGCCGGCCCCTTGAGTTCGCCCCAGAGGTTCTCGTTGACCACCGATGCGATTTCCGCGCCGATGCCGTGTTCCTTCACCGCTTCGTGCGCGACGATCACCCGGCCGGTCTTGCGGGCCGAGGAGAGCACGGCTTCCTTGTCCCAGGGCGCGATGCTGCGCAGGTCGATGACTTCCATCGAGATGCCGTCCTTCGCCAGTTCCTCCGCAGCCGCCAGCCCCTGTCCGACGGTGAGCGAATGGCCGACAAGCGTGATGTCGGTACCCTCGCGCGCGACGCGTGCTTTGCCGATCGGGATGCGCTGCTTGGTCACTTCGCCCGGCGTCCAGTACGAAGGCAGGTGCTCGATGAACAGCACCGGGTCGGGATCGTCGATCGCCGATCGCATCAGGCCATAGGCGTCGTCAGGGTTCGACGGCGCGACGACCTTCATGCCCGGCGTATGCGCGAACCAGGCCTCGAGATAGTCCGAGTGCTGACCCCCGGTCGAAAAGCCCGAGCCGGTCATTGTGCGGATGACGATGGGAACGTTGGTCTGCCCGCCCGACATGAAGCGCAGCTTCGCCGCGTGGTTGAAGATCATGTCCATCGGCACCGCGATGAAGTTCATCAGCATGATCTCGGCAACCGGCTTGTAGCCGCCCACTGCCGCACCGATGGCGGCACCGATGATTGCCTGCTCGGAAATCGGGGTGGACTTCACGCGGTCCGTCCCGAACTTGGTGGACAGACCCTTGGTGACACCCATGACGCCGCCTTCCTGCTTGTCTCCCACTTCCTCGCCCAGCACGAGTACGGTTTCGTCCTCGGTCATGGCGTCGTGCAACGCGGCGTTGATGGCGCCGATCATGTCCATTTTGTTCGTATCAGTCATTGTCCGGCACCCTCAGTCGATTTCTTCTGCATAGACGTCGCGCTTCAGTTCGATGACGTCCGGGAACGGAGCATCGAACGCGGCCTTCTGGGCGGCATCGATCCGCGCGGTGATGTCGGCCTCGATCGCGGCGATCTCGTCCTCGCTCGCGATGCCTTCGTCGACGAGGCGCTTGCGGAGGATCGGCATCGGATCGTCGGCCTGCGCCTGGGCGTAAAGGTCCTTGTCCATGTAGGCGCCCGACTCGCCAAGGAGGTGGCCGTTGAAACGGAAGGTAGTCGCCTCGATCAGTGTCGGACCCTCGCCGGCCCGGGCGCGGTCAATAGCGACCTTGGCGGCGCCGTACATCTCGTCCGGATCGTTGCCGTTCACGGTGACGCCCGGCATGCCGTATCCCTCGGCACGGATCGAGATCGTCTCGACCTTCGAGGAATCGTCGAACGAGGTGTGCTCGGCATAGCGGTTGTTCTGGCAGATGAAGATCACCGGCAGTTCGTAGAGTGCCGCCATGTTCAGCGATTCGTGGAACGCGCCGATGTTGGCCGCACCGTCGCCGAAGTTGGCGACCGACACGCGGTTCTTGCCGTCTAGCTTGGCCGCCCAGCCGAGGCCTGTCGCGATCGGCATCGAGGAACCCACGATCCCGGTGGTCACCATCATGCCGCGTTCGGGACAGGTCAGGTGCATCGGGCCGCCCTTACCCTTGCAGGTCCCGGTCTCGCGCCCGGCGAGTTCGGCCCACATCTCGTCGAGCGGGAAACCCTTGGCGAGCATGTCGTGCAGGCCGCGATAGATCGTGCAGATGTAGTCGTCGTCCTCGAGGCTGGCCGAAACCGCCGAGGGTATGATCTCCTGCCCGCGCGGCGAATAATACGGCATGACGAGCTTGCCCGCCATCATCAGCTTGATGATGCGTTCGTCGTTCTGCTTGATCAGGTTCGCCGTCCGATAGATTTCGAGCAGCGTTTCGTTATCTGGCTTCGGATAGTTGGACATCGGGGACCTCTCGACTGGAAATTCTTTATGTGTTGGCGAACAAGTCGCGGCTGATGATCTGCTTCATGACTTCGGCCGCACCGCCCGCGATCCGCGTGATCCGCGCATCGATGAAGGCGCGCGCGATGGGATATTCGTGCATGTAGCCGTATCCGCCGAAGAACTGCAGGCACTCGTTGACGACCTTGTTGTGCAGGTCGGTAACGCAAAGCTTTACCTTCGCCGCCGTCACGCCGTCGAGCTCGCCCTTCAGGTGCTTCGCCATGCAGTCGTCGGTGAAGACGCGCATCGCGGTAGTCTCGGCTGCAAGCTGCGCCAGCACGAACTGCGTGTTCTGGAAATCGGCGATGGTCTGTCCGAAAGCCTTGCGCTCGGAGGTGTACTTCACCGTCCATTCGATGGCCGCTTCGGCCACGCAGATGCTGCGTACCGCCTGCACCAGCCGCTCCTGCGCAAGCTTGGTCATCAGCATGCGGAAGCCGGCGCCCTCGTCGCCCAGCCGGTTGGCCACGGGCACGCGAAGGTCGGAGAAGAAAAGCTCCGAGGTGTCCTGCGCCTTGAGGCCGATCTTCTCGAGATTGCGCCCGCGCTCGAAACCCTTGCGGTTCGATTCGGTCAGCACGATGGAAACGCCGCGGGCACCGGCTGTCGGATCGGTTTTGCAGGCCAGCAGGATGAAGTCGCAGGTCTGGCCGTTGGAAATGTAGGTCTTCTGCCCGTTCACGACATAGTCGTCGCCGTCGCGAATGGCCCTGGTGCGCAGTTCCTTGAGGTCGCTTCCCGCGCCGGGCTCGGTCATGGCGACCGCGCCGATCGCCTTGCCCGCGACCATCTGCGGCAGCCACTTCTGCTTCAGGTCCTCGGAACCCCAGGCGAGGATGTAGGGCGCGACCATCTCGGAATGGACCATGAAGCCGGGGCCGCTCATGCCCTTCTTCGCAAGCTCCTCGATCACGACGACATTGTAGAGCCAGTCGGCGCCGAAACCGCCGTACTCCTCGGGAACGTCCGGGCAGAGCAGGCCCGCTTGCCCTGCCTTTTCCCAGACTTCGCGCGGGACGACCTTGTCCTGTTCCCACTGTGCGTGGTGGGGCACCAGCTCGGTGTCGACGAAGTTGCGAACCGAATCCCGGAAGATTTCGTGCTCGCTCGAAAACAGGGTGCGCTTCATGCAACGTCAGCCTTGTAACGCTCTGCCTGCGCAAGGACGCCCTGCGCCTGCTTGAGGTGCGGGATATCGATCATCTTGCCGTCAAGGCCGACGGTGCCCGCGCCCGGTTCGGCCGCGAATGCCTCCACCACGCGCCGCGCGTGCTCGATCTCCTCCTCGCTGGGCGTGAAGCTCTCGTTGATCGGGACGACCTGAGCCGGGTGGATTGCAATGCGACCGGTGAAGCCCTCGGCCCGGGCCGCGCGGCAGGACGCGCGAAGTCCCTCGTCGTCGCGATAGTCGACATAGAGCGTGTCAATCGCCTGCACGCCCGCCGCATGCGCGGCCAGCAGGCACTGCGCGCGGACCATGCGGTAGGTCAGTGCCCAACCGCCGCTGGGATCGAGATTGGTGCTGGCACCGATTGCCGCGGAAAGGTCCTCCGCACCCCAGGTCAGTCCGCCAAGCCTTGCCAGACCGGCTTTCGCGTATTCGCCAAGCGCGAACGGCGAAATGGCCGTCTCGGTCGCGACGGGCAAAATCTTTATCGAGCCTGCCTTCACGCCGCCCGCCTGCTCGAACGCGTCGAGATAGTGGGATGCCTGGAGGACGTCCTGCGGCCCGTTGCACTTGGGCAGCATGATCCCGTCCGGCCCGTGCCGGATCACCGCCGCCATGTCCTCGAGCGTCATCCCGGTGTCGAGCGGATTGACCCGGACCCAGAGCTGAGAACTGCGTTTTCCGCGCGGTCTTTCGCCAAGGAAGGCCGAGAGCATCTCGCGCGCCATCGGCTTGTTCGCCGGGCTCACCGCATCCTCCAGGTCGAAGATCAACGCGTCGGCCTCCGACGCATCGGCCTTGCCGAGCTTCTTCTCGCTGTCCGCAGGGATAAACAGGAACGACCGGATCGGGGCTGCTGTCACGGCTTCAGTCTTTCGGCTTCTTGAGCTGCAGGCCGGAGCGCTTGCACGTCGCGACGAGCTCCTCGTGCTGGTTGAAGGCCCGGTGCTGGAAGGTGACGATGCCCTGGTTGGGCCGCGACTTCGATTCGCGCAGTTCGAGGACTTCGGTCTCGACCCGGATCGTGTCGCCATGGAACAACGGCTTGGGAAAGCGAACCTCGTCCCAGCCGAGATTGGCGACAGCTGTGCCCAGCGTCGTTTCGTTCACAGAGATGCCGACCATGAGCGACAGCGTGAAGCCGCTGTTGACCAGTCGCTGACCGTACTCGGTTTCTTCCTGCATGTACTTCTCGTCGAGGTGCAGGCGGGCCGGATTGTGGGTCATGCAGGTGAACATGACGTTGTCCGTCTCCGTCACCGTGCGCCGTATCGCATGATGGAACACCTGTCCCACCTCTAACTCGTCGAACCAGACACCCGCCATCAGATCAGCCCCAGAATGGAGACGGCCGCGATGCCCTGGTAGGGCACGCCGCCGAGGTTGTGCGTGACGCCGAGCGAAGGATTGGGAAGCTGACGCTCCCCGGCCCTGCCCTGCAGCTGCGTATAGATTTCATAGGCCATGCGAAGGCCAGACGCCCCGATCGGATGGCCGAAGCACTTGAGGCCGCCATCGATCTGGCACGGTATTTTGCCGTCGCGATCGAACTTGCCGTCGAGCACGTCCGTCACGGCGTGGCCGTCTTCCGAAAGGCCGAGGTCTTCCATGGTCACCAGTTCGGTGATCGAGAAGCAGTCGTGCACCTCGGTCAGGCTGACCTGTTCCTGCGGCCTGGTGATCCCCGCCTCTTCGTAGGCAGCCTTGATCGCGGTCCGCGTGTTCGGGACCGACGCCCCGTCCCAGTCGGAAAGCTGCGTTTCGCGGCCGGAGCTCGTCGAAATCTGGAGCGACTTGATCGTGACGATGTTCTTCTTGCCCAGCGCCTTCGCGATCTCCGGGGTGGTCACGATGGCGCAGGCCGCACCGTCCGAAACGCCCGAGCAATCGAACAGCCCAAGCGGGTCCGCGATCATCGGCGCGTTCATGATCTTGTCCATCGGCACCGGCTTCTGGAAGTGCGCCTTTGGACTGTACTGCCCGTTCTGGTGGCTCTTCCAGCTGACGTGCGAGATCGCGCGCTTGAGGTCTTCCTTCGAGATCTGGAAGCGCGTGCGATAGCCGTCGGCCAGCTGCGCGAAACCTGCCGGGGCCGATCCCATCGGCATCCACAGGTCGTTGAAGGTGCCCTTGAACGGCGGCGGCAGTCCGCCGAAGCCGGTGTCCTTGAGTTTCTCGGAGCCGATGGCGAGCGCGATGTCGACCGCGCCCGAAGCCACGGCATAGGCTGCGCCGCGCAGCGCCTCGGTCCCGGTGCCGCACATGTTCTCGATCCGGGTGACGGGGATGCCGTCGAGCCGAAGCGCGACCGCTGCCGGGATCGATGAATTGCCGACGTTGATGCCGTCGCCCCAGCAGCCGAACCAGGCCGCCTCGATGTCCTTGCGCTCGATACCGGCATCGGCCAGCGCTTCCTCGAACGCTTCTGCCATGATCTCCGGCGAGCCGACGTCCCAGCGTTCACCGAACTTCGAACAGCCGGCCCCCAGGATCGCGACCTTGTCCTTGATACCCGTTGCCATGACTCAAGCCTTTCCGGCGCCCGTGGCGGGCACCGCTTTCCAGAAATAGCGGTTGTAGCCGCGCTGCCGATCGCGTTCCTTCACCCGGTACACCATTTCGAGCGGCGTCCCGATGTCGAGTCCTTCGGGCCCCACGTCTACCACCTCCATTTGCAGGCGCGCGCCGTTTTCGAACTGGACGAACCCGACATAGAGCGGTGGCGACGGATAGTAGCTCAGCCAGTCGGCGGTCTGCGTCATGACCTTGGCAGGTTCCTCGCGCAAGGAAACGTCGCTGAACTGGTCCGACGGCGCGTGGCAGCGCGCGCAGTACTGCAGCTGCGGGAACTGGATCGTGCCGCAACTGCCGCACTTGCCCGCCATGAACGCCTCCATCTGCCCGCGCGAGCGATACTGTTCGGTAAGCGCGGTCTTGGCGGGCTTCTCGGACCGCATGCCCCATTCGAGGTCGATCCCGTCGGCGAAGGAAAGCATCCGGAGATAGGCGTCGGTCACGATCCCCGCCGCGAGCGAACCCGACACGCCGCGCCGCGGCCGTGCCTGCTCGATCGCATCGGTCACCTCGAACACCAGGACGTCGGCGCCCTGCCCGAAGCTGACCACCATGATCTTGTCGCCAGGCTTCGCCGTTTCCAGCGCCAGCGCCAGCATCAGCGGCGCCTGCGCCGCGCCGGCATAGCCGCAGCCGTCGGCGATCTCGTCGACGAGGTTGCCTTCGAATTTGAGGAGCTTCGAGACCTGCGCCGCACCGCCGCGCAGCATCGAGGCCATCGCCAGGTGATCGATATCGCCGATCGACAGCCCCGCATCCTCGAGAGCCTCGCGCACCGCGACCGGGATCAGCTTCGCGTATCCCTCGTCGCGGATCCACCGCTCTTCCCAGTGATAGTCGAAATCCTCTCCCGCATCGCGGAAGTGGTCGACGAAGTTCGAGATGCTGCTTCCAGATCCGACGAGCCGCGCCGCGACGTTCTCGTGCCCGAGCACGAAAGCCGCCGCCCCCGCTCCGAAGGTCATTTCCTGCTGGCTGGCGGGCTTCGCCCTGGGATTGTCCGAGGCGATGAACAGGGCAGGCTCGCCGGCGGCAAGCGCCGCAAGCAGCCCGGACGTACCGGCGCGCTGGGTCAGCCCGCTGTCGACCGATCGCAGCCGAAGCGGCAAGGCCAGCGGCCCCGAAACGATCGCGGACGGCTGGAGATCGGCATAGGGCGGACGCGTGCTGGCGAAACCGAACGCTTTCAGTCCGGAAACGTCGCGGCCTAGAATGGCATCGCGGCCAGCCTCCACGGCCATGGTGATCGCGTCCTCGTCCCAGTTGCAGAACGAGCGGCTACCCTTGGCCAGCCCGCGCAGGCCCGGCGCCATCCACTTGTGCGCAGCGGCGATGGCGGCCCGGTCGAGCCGCATGCGGGGGATGTAGGCGCCGAAGGATGTTATGCCGAAGTCGGTCATTGCAGGGATCTCAATATGATTTCGGAAGGTCGAGCACGCGCTCGGCGATGTGGCTCAGGATGAGCTGTTCGGTGATCGGCGCGATCCTCAGCAGGATCGATTCCCGGAAGAGCCTCTCGACCTGGTACTCGGTCGAATATCCCATGCCGCCATGCGTCATCACGGCGCGGGTGCAGGCATCGAACGCCGCCCGTCCGCCAAGGAACTTGCCGGCATTCGATTCAGCGCCGCACGGCTTGCCGGCGTCGTAAAGGTAGGCAGCGCGCATGATCATCCAGTACGCCGATTCGAGGTAGGTCCAGTTCTCCGCAAGCGGATGCTGGATACCCTGGTTCTGTCCGATCAGCCTGCCGAAGACCTTGCGCTCCCCAGCGTACTTTGCCGCACGTTCGAGAGCGCCGCGGCCAAGGCCCACCGCCTCGATCCCGACAAGGATGCGTTCGGGGTTGAGGCTGTGAAGGATGTATTTGAAGCCCTGCCCCTCTTCACCGATGCGGTCTTCCTCCGGCACGAAATAATCGTCGATGAAAGTCGCGTTGGAGTCGACCGCGTTGCGCCCCATCTTGGGAATGCGCCGCACCTCGACCTGCGTCTTGTCGAGGTCGGTATAGAAGAGCGTCATGCCGTCGGTCGGCTTCCTGCACTCCTCCTTGGGAGTGGTGCGCGTCAGCAGCAGAATCTTGTTCGCGACCTGTCCCGAGGAGGTCCAGATCTTGCGTCCCGTGACGCTGTATCCGCCATCGACCTTCGTGGCGAATGTCTTGATGCTCGTCGTGTCGAGCCCCGCGTCGGGCTCGGTGACACCGAAGCAGGCACGGTCCCTACCCTCGATCAGCGGCTTGAGCATGCGCTCCTTCTGCTCGTCGGTTCCGTGCACGACGACGGCATGCGGCCCGAACAGGTTCAGGTGCAGTGCGCTGGCCGCCGAATAGCCCCCGGCACTGGCCGAAACTTCGTGCATCATGATCGCGGCTTCGGTGACGCCGAGTCCCGCGCCGCCGAGTTCCTCGGGCATGGTGATGCCGAGCCAGCCGTTGTCTGCCATGGCGCGATGGAATTCGGTGGGAAACCGCTTTTCGGTATCGCAATCGCTCCAGTACTCGTCGCCGAATTGCGAGCATGTACGCCGGACGTTTTCCGCGATAGCCTGTTGATCTTCTGACAGCTCGATCAGCACTCAGGTGCCTCCTTGGTGTATCGGTCGAAGCTTCGCCGTCGCGGTGCCTTGCCGATCACGATTTCACGATGGTCGCTTCCGGCCGTTAGGTCCCCTCCTCGCCCATTCATGCGCGCCCCGGAAGCGCCCGGGCGGCAAGTGGTACATTTGCGTACTATACCATCGGATGGCCGAGTCAACCCGTCCGGGGCGATGCACGGCACCAGCCGGAAAGACCCGCTTGAAATGGTATGTTGTATTACCACTATACAAGCGCCTAGCCTATGTGCGAGCGCGAGCGGGACCATGTCGCGCGCCTGTCTCGAGGAGGATCGAAATGTCGCTGCCGCACCGCAAGCTCGGACCGTTTTCGGTCTCGTCGGTCATCCTCGGCTGCATGAATCTGAGCCATGCCTACGGACAGAAGCCGAAGCGCGAAGATGCGATCCGGTTGCTGAATCGCGCGCTCGACCTCGGTGTCGACATGCTCGACACGGCTGCCCTTTACGGGATGGGCACCAACGAGGAACTCGTTGCCGAAGCAGTGGGCCACAGGGCTGACGAATACGTCCTTGCCAGCAAGTGCGTCCTGTTCGCGGAGGACGGAAAGCGCCAGCTCGACGGCAGGCCGGAGACGATAGCGCGGGTGCTCGAAGGCTCCCTGAAGCGCCTGAACCGCGATTGCATCGACTTGCTGTACCTGCACCGCCTCGACATGTCCGTGCCCATCGAGGACAGCGTGGGCGCGCTCGCAGATGCGAAGGCGGCGGGCAAGATCCGCCACATCGGGCTTTCCGAAGTGGGCGCGGAAACGATCCGGCGCGCCCATGACGTGTCACCCGTGGCCGTGGTGCAGAGCGAATATTCGCCCACCGTGCGCAATCCCGAAGTCGCCGTGCTCGATACCTGTGCCGAACTGGGCATCGGCTTCGCCGCATTCTCGCCGCTCGCGCGCGGACTTCTAGCCGATGCGATACGCTCGGACGATTACGTCAAGGGCGACCTGCGCACGATCATGCCCCGGTTCTGCGAGCCCCTCCTTACGCACAACCTGAAAGCTGTGGACCGGTTCAATGCGCTTGCCCGCAGCCACGGTCTGACCCCCGCGCGCCTTTCCATCGCATGGGTGCTTGCACAGGCCAAGCATGTTGTGGCGCTGCCCGGAACCCGCTCGCTGGACCACCTCGAGGAAGATGTCGCCGCCGCGCACGACACGATCGAACCATCGGTGGTCGAAGCGGTGAACGAGATCTTCGACGGCGATGCCATCCGCGGACCTCGCTATCCGGCGCGAAGCCAGGAGCAGATCGATACAGAGTTGCTGCCGGGCGAAAAGCTCGAAAACGCCTGAGAACCTCGCCCCTCGATACAAACGAACAGGAAAGGATTGCCGTAATGCCCATCGACAACAAGGATGTCATATCGCGGTTTCTCGAATCGCTCGGCAAGGGCGACATCGAGGGCATAGATCAGGTCATATCGCCGGACATCAAGGCGGTGGCCAAAGGTACGGGCACGTTCTCAATCACGCGCGGCCACGACGAGGTGCTCGAAGCTGCGGGCATGCTCAAACACGCCATTCCGGAAGGCATCCGGTTCGACATCGTCAGCCTGATCTCCGAGGGAAACCGGGTAGTCGCCGAAGTGGAAGGTCATTCCCGGCTTGCCGACGGAACCGAGTACAACAACTGCTACGCGTTCGTGGCAACGGTCGAGGGCGGCAGGATCGTTCACATGAACGAGTACTACTGCACGAAGCTGACCGAGGATTTGATGGTCCCCTTCGCCGCGCGCATGGCGCAAGCCGCTGGCTGAAGTGCCGCCCACCCCAGTAAAGCCATACTCAACAAGGTGTTCCGCACCTTCCACCATGATCAAGGACCCGACGTGACAGCCCAGATTCCCGACTACGATTTGCCCGAGACCAATCGCCAGGTCCGCCTGGTGGCGAGGCCCGTCGGAACGCCGAAGGCTTCCGACTTCGAGATCGTCTCGACGCCCGTATCCGAACCGGGCGACGGCCAGCTCCTGGTGCGCAACCTCTACCTTTCCGCAGACCCCGTCCAACGCGGGTGGGCCGCAAACGACGCGGTGCAGAAGATCGGCGATCCGATGCGCTCGCTCGCGGTCGGAGTGGCGGTGAAAAGCCGGGTCGAGGGCATTGCGGACGGCGACCTGGTCTACGGGTTCTTCGGCTGGCAGGACTATGCCATCGCCAGGCGCGCCGATGTGTTGACGCGGATCGGCAAGCCGAGAGTATCGGTATCGTCCTACGCAGGCGCGCTCGGCATGCCGGGCGTTACCGCCTGGCTCGCCTTCAACGGTCTTGCACCCCCGACCGAGGGGCAGACCGTCCTCGTATCGACCGCCGCCGGCACCGTCGGCAGCATCGTCGGCCAGATCGCGGCACGTGCCGGAGCGCGGCCGATCGGCCTGACCGGCAGCGACGACAAGGTCGCGATGTGCAAGAAGCGGTTCGGGTACGCCGAAGCCTTCAACTACAAGACTGTCGACCTCGACGAAGCGCTGTCCTCTGCCGCGCCCGATGGACTGGACACCTTCTACGACAACACCGGCGGCGCAATCCTCGATACCGCGATCCGGCACATGAAGCGCTACGGCCGCATCATCGCGTGCGGCACAGCGGCGACGCCCAGCTGGTCGCCCCCGCCGACGGGCCTGCGCAACGAGCGCGAAATCCTGTTGCGGGCGCTCACCTGGTCGGGCTTCGTGATATTCGACCATGCCGACCGCTTCGAGGAAGCGGTGGAGCGACTTGCCGAATTGTCCCTGGATGGCGAACTTCAGTTCGAGGAGGACATCGACGAGGGAATGCCCGCGGTACTCGACGCCCTGCCGGCGCTCTTCTCGGGCGCGAACCGGGGAAAGAAGCTGGTCTTCGTGGGTAAGGCCTGAAATTCAGTCCTTCGCCGAAGCGGCGAACCATTCGCCGATCGCGGGCCGGATGCGCTGGACAGTGACGTCGCTTCCGAAGATTCCTTCGGTCGTGAACGGGTCGCCGGCGATCAGCTCCCGCACTTCGCTCTCGTCGCTCGCCTCGATCAGAAAGCTGCTGCCGACGGGCACCGCGTCCTCGCCGTCGTCCGACATCATGGCGCCGGCGACCTTCAGCCTCGATCCCTGCCCGATCCAATAGTCGACGTGCCGCTGGCGGTGCCCGGTGCGCAAGGCAGAAGCACCATCGGCATCGCGGGCAAGGACGAGGAAGTGCATCAGCTGTCCTTTGGAAGCGTGCGTCGCTCGGCCCGGTGCCGCTCGATGATCTCGCGAAGGTTTTCCTTCACGCGGTGCAGGATGTCCTCGATCTGCTTGCGCTCCTTGGCGCTGATGCCTTCGAGGATTTCCTCGTTGAGAGGATCGGCCACGTCTATCATCTGCCGGATGGTCTCGTACCCCTTTTCGGTGATGAAGACGCGCTTGGCGCGCTTGTCGCTCTCGTCGTCGCGGCGTTCGACCAGACCAGCGGTTTCGAGCCTGCTGACAAGCCCCCCGGTGGTGACCTTGCCCAGCCCCATGATGCGCGCGATCTCCGCCTGCATCATGCCGTTGTTTGTCGAGCGTGAAAGCGTCGCGAGCAGCGACCATTGCGACCGGGTCAGCCCGAGGGGAGCGACTGCGTAGTCCATGGCCGTGCGGCGCATGCGCGACACATCGTGAACCAGGTATCCGAACTTGAACTGCGGTGCGCTGGGTAGCGGATGCCCGCTCTCAGCCTTCTTTTTTGTTTTACCCAACGCCGGTTGCCCCTTTTCAGACCCTTGACCTTCTCCGCAATGCGATAGCGTTATCGGCACTGCGTGCCGCCTCGCACCTTGTATAGTTTGCTTGCCTTCGGAATTTGTCAATTGCGGTGCTGCCCGCGGACGGCTGAAAAGACCCCAGGCACTGGAACGATCGTTCGCCCTTGACACCGGGGCGGCCATCGTTTGCATGCGCACCAAATCGCGATGGACCAGAGCGATCGACGATCAGGAGGATAGCGCGAATGCCAGCCGAATCACTTTTCTCGCCCGTCTCACTCGGTGCAATCGAATGCCCCAACCGCATCGTCATGGCTCCCCTGACACGCGCCCGGGCGACCGAACAACACGTGCCGACCGAAATGATGGCGGACTATTACGCCATGCGCGCCGATTGCGGGCTCATCGTCTCCGAAGCGACCGCGGTCGATCCCCTCGGAATGGGCTGGTACCGCGCGCCCGGCATCTGGACGCAGGAAATGGTCGATGCCTGGCGGCGCGTCACCGATGCGGTGCATGAGGCTGGAGGCAGGATGGTCTGCCAGCTCTGGCACATGGGCCGCCTCGTGCTTCCGGACTATCTGGGCGGAGAACTGCCCATCGCGCCATCCGCGATCGCCGGGGAAGGAGAGACGTTCGCGCCCCGCCCCGCCGGAGATGACAGCCACTTCCTGCCGATGAAGCCCTATGTCGTCCCGCGCGAAATGGACGCGGCGGACATCGCCCGTGCGCTGGAAAGCTATGCGATAGGGGCCGCCAACGCCAGGCGCGCCGGGTTCGACGGCGTCGAGATTCACGCGGCCAACGGGTATCTGATCGACCAGTTCCTGCAGTCGAAGACGAACCATCGGACGGACGGTTACGGCGGCGACGTGAACGGCAGGACGCGCTTCCTCGCCGAGGTCATCGGCGCCGTCTGCTCCGAGATCGCGCCGGACCGCGTCGGCATGCGTGTCAGCCCGACGAGCGAGCGCAAGGGCATGGGCGACGAGAACCCCGACGCCCTTACCGGCGCAATCGGTTCGATCGCGCAGAAAGCCGGCATGGCCTATGTCCACCTGATCGAGCCGATCGCCTCGGGCTTCATGGAAAAGCCTGATAGGCCCGTCATGGACAAGCTGCGCGCTGCCTACTCGGGAGCCGTCATCCAGAACGGCAGCTTCGATGCGCAAACCGCGGACGAGTTCATCGCGGCCGGACAGGCCGATGCGGTATCTTTCGGCCGCCCCTACATCGCCAATCCCGACCTCGTCACGCGCTTCAGGCAGTCGCTTCCGCTCGCCGAGGCCGACTTCGATTATGCCTACGTCGGGGACGAGAAGGGCTACATCGACTACCCCGACTACGCGGGGAGCTGAGTCAGGCCTTCGCTTCGAGTGCCGAGACGATCCGGTCCGCCGTATCGCTCGCCACTGCCTCGAGAATGCCGGGCAGCAGCAGGTTGACCATCGGCCCCGAGCCGCCGTGGGCCAGGACCTCGAGCGTGCATGACAGCCGCGAAGCAGCCGCGCCGGGAGCTTGGGGCGCACCCCGATCCGGCTTCCTGCTCCCGATCAGGAACCGGGTGATCCAGGCGACAAGGCGCGCGAAAAGCCCGCGCCTTGCAGGTTCCCCGCTTTCGGCGACCTGATCCGGCAGCTCGCCCGTCCCGATGGCGAACCGGCCCGACCCCGTGAACGGCTCGTCCAGTCCTTCGAGCCTGAAGGCGATTGCATCGGGCTCGTTCCACTCGGTGATCGCGACGGCGAACTTCGCCACCCGGGACAGCCCCGCAAGCTCGCCGCGGACCGTCCATTCGGAGTGAACATCGTCGATCACCCGATGATCGACGTACCCGGTCAGCAGCGGTGCCCAGTTGTCCATCGCGGAGACGAACGACCATGCCTGCGACGGTGAGACCCGCACTTCCCGCGCCGTTTTGACCTCGGGCATTTCAGAAGCGATTGCTGCCGCCGGCGGCGGTCTGTCCGGCAATGTAGCCGAAGGTCAGCGCCGGACCGATGGTCCCGCCAGCGCCGGGATAGGACATTCCGAAGAACGCTGCCATGGCGTTGCCCGCGGCGAACAGGCCCGGCACGATGCCCCCGCCCTTCGCCAGCACCTGAGCCTGGCTGTTGACGCGCGGGCCTCCCCGTGTGCCGATGGTCCCGACGCGGATTTCGCAGGCGTAGTACGGGGGTGTGTCGAGCGGCCCGAGAGTCCGGAAGGCCCCTTCCCTGTCGGGATCGCCGTAATAGCGGTCGTATTCGTTGGTCCCGCGCCGGAATTCGGGATCGACGCCCTTGGCCGCATTGGCATTGAAGGTCGCTATCGTTTCCTCGAGCCCGTCGGGGTCCACGCCGATCTTGGCGGCAAGCTCGCGCGGGGTCTCGGCGCTCGTCAGCCAGGAAGGCACCGGGTCGCCCGGCATCCGCGTCAGGAACGTGTACTTTTCGAGATAGCCGCCGTGCACGATCACGAAAGCGCGCGCGTTGGGGAATTCGAAGGTCTGCGGATCGTGTGTGCGCATCGCCAGGCAGACGTCGTGATAGGACAGCGCCTCGTTCACGAACCGACGGCCCTTGCCGTTGACCATGATTGCGCCGGGCGAATGGCGCTCCGCCGAAGTCAGGCGATTGAGCTGGCGACCTTCGTATTCCTCGCCCGGTATCCGCATCGAGGCGTGATAATGCGTTTCGCTCATGTTGCCGAGTTCCGCGCCCGCATCGATCGCGATGCACAGCCCGTCGCCTTCGTTTATCGGCGGGCTGATCGGTGCCGGTGTTGGACCGTAGACGAAGTCCTTGAGAAGTTCGTCGTTCCATTCGAACCCGCCCGAGGCGATGATTACGCCGCGCCGCGCACCGTAGCGGCGGGTCGCCCCGCCCTCCTCGACCTCGATGCCGACGACAACACCGTCTTCCATGACGGGTCGCTTTGCCCGCACCCCCAAGCGAAACGCGATGCCCTTGTCGTTTGCCGCCTTGATCAGCCCTGCCATCAGCGCATGCCCGGTTCCTACGAGATCGCGCTCAAGCCTGTCGGCGATGACCTGCGGATCGAACAGGTTGACCTTGCCGTCCGTCACGTCGGCCAGCGAAACCGGGAACGGGAAGTGCGGGCTCATGCGCAGGGCCGGTCGCAGATCGCCGAGGCCGCCCGCCGGGAAGACCCGCGCGGTGAGCGAGCGCCCCGTCTTTCCGCCTTCCAGCTCCGAATGGTAATCGGGTATGTCGAGCGCGACGAATTCCAGCTCCGTCCGGTCCTCCAGGAACTTGATCACGTCGGGCGCGGTGTCGACGTAGGTTTCACACAGCTCTTCGTCCGCCTTTCCGGCGGACAGGCGCTTCAGGTAGGCGAGCGCCTCTTCCCTGCTGTCGCTTGCCCCGATCTCGGCCATGTGGTGGTTGTTGGGCACCCATGGCAGACCGCCCGATACCGCGCTGGTGCCGCCAAGCTTGTCCGACCTTTCGAGGATGGTCACGTCGACTCCCCGGTCGCGCGCGCTCAGCGCCGCGGCAAGTCCGGCGGATCCGGATCCGATGACGAGGACGTCGGTCTCAAAGTCCCAGTTCGATGCCATTTCTCTCTCCCCTGGCGGTCCAACCGTCGAGCGCCGCCACTTTGGTATGCTAGGACACTATGTCGCAGCCACCTTTCCCGCAAGCTGCAATTCGCTCACCTTCCGCGTTCGAGACGGCAATCCGATTGCAGCATGCAGCGGGAGAATGATAGCGAGCGTACCAGCGGCGCGACAGGAGACAGCCTTGACCCTCGACGACATCACCGTTTTGTCACCCGAAACCGCCCGCGGCGTGCTGCGCGTCGTGCTCGACCGGCCACTGCAACGAAACGCGATGACCTGGCCGATGGTCCGATCGCTGTTCGCCGTGCTCGAATCCGAGGCGGGCAGAAACGCGGGCGCGATACTGCTCTCGGGCGAGGGCAAGGGGTTCTGCGCCGGAAGCGACCTCAAGGAACTGGCCGGCATGAGCGTTCGCGAACGATCGCTGTTCGAGGCGGATTGCGGCCGGCTTTCGCGGGCGATCGTCGCGCATTCCCGTCCGGTCGTGGCTGAGGTATCGGGCTTCGCCATCGGCGGCGGCCTGACGCTCGCGGCGGCATGCGACATCGTCGTCACCGCGCCCGATGCGAAGTGGAGCCTGCCCGAGGTCCCCATCGGACTGTTTCCCGCGTGGGGCCTCGGCCCAGTGCGGCTGCGGACCGGTCCCGCTTTCGCCAGACGCCTCTCGTTCGGCATCGACACCTTCGACGGGCGCGAGGCTCAGGAGTCAGGCCTGGCCGACATCGTGTGCGACGATCCCCGTCGGATTGCCGCCGAGACCGCGGAAAAGCTGGCGCAATTGCCGACCGAACAGGTGGCCGCGGTCAAGGAGTACTTCGCATCCGATCCAGCGGGCGAAGAGGCAGACCGGCATGCGAACCGCCTGTTCGCACACGCAAGCGAAAGCGAGGATGCGAAACGAAGCTTCTCGAGATTCGCCCGGTAGATTTCTACGGGGAGGTATTGACCGAAAGGAGGATCGCACCGACAAGGTTCGCAAGCGTATCACAAATGCGGGAGAGGACTTATGCTCGTCGATGCGAAGCGAGTGCGCGAAGCGTTCGAGGCCGAGGATCACGGACGCTCGGTAACGCGCGCTGAGGAAGTGCCGCCGAACTATGCGTCGATCACAGGGCAATGGCTGGACAATGTCCTGTGCAGCGACAACCCCGACGCCCACGTCACGGACTTTTCCTTCGACGAACGCGACGACGGATCCTCGAACCGCCGCCGGATTTTCCTGAGCTACAATGCCGCCGGCGATGCGGCCGGCCTGCCCCGGACCGTTTTCTGCAAGGCGGCGGAGACCCTGGAGAACCGGCTGGTTCTCGGGGTATCGGAGACCGCCAAGGCCGAGGCGGATTTCTATAATCTCGTCCAGCCGCGCCTCTCGATCCCGACGCCGACACCGCGATACGCGCGGTTCGATCCCGAAACCTTCGCCTACATGATCATGATGGACGACATGGCGGACAAAGCCGCCTTCCCCGACGAGCGGACGACTCTAACGCGCAGGCAGGCGGAGCAGATGGTCGAGACGCTTGCAGGCCTGCACAGCCGCTTCCACGAGAGCGACGAGCTTGGAACGGAATCGATCCCTTTCAAGCGCTGGCCCGCCTGGTGGGCCGAGATGATGCACGGCGCTCCGGACTTTCCCGACTTCTGCGACCGCGGCTTCGAGACGATCGCGCCGCAGCTGCCGGAAGGATTGCGACGCCGCCGCGCCGAGGTATGGCTCGCCACCGAGAAATCGGTCGCCCGGCACAACGAACTTCCGCACACGCTGATCCACAGCGACGTCCATCTCAAGAACTGGTTCCTGCTTCCCGACGACCGCATGGGCCTGCACGACTGGCAGGTGGTCACCATCGGGCACTGGTCGCGCGATTTCGTGTTCGCGACAACGACCGCACTGACCATCGAGCAGCGGCGCGACTGGCAGCTCGACCTGCTCAGGCTCTACCTCGAGAGGATGCAGGAACACGGCGTGCCCCCGGTTTCCTTCGACGACGCGTTCCTGAACATTCGCCAGCAGCTGATGACCGCATTCGCGTTCTGGACGATCACGATGTGCCCGACAGGCGACATGCCCGCGATGCAGCCGGAACGCACCACCGTCGAATTCCTTCGCAGGTTCGGAGCGGCGATGGACGACTACAACTCGCTCGACGCGTTCTGACCGGCCCTTACGCGTGACCGCGCGCGATTGGACGATCTGTTGCCTATGCAGGAGTTTTGGTATTTCCCACTATGTAGTGATATAGATTACTATCTATCGTCCGAGAGAGACGAAAACCGAACCGGCGCCCCGGGCTCCGGTGAAAGAGGAGAGTGATCGTGAGCGCAGATTTCAAGGGCAAGGCCGCCATCGTTACCGGGGCATCCAGCGGTATCGGCAAGGCCATCGCAATCGAGCTGGGGCGTTGCGGCGCCGATGTCTGGCTGATCGGACGCTCCGACGAAGGGCTGGCCGATACCGCCGACTCGATCGCCCGCGAAGGCGGTCCGGCGGCGACCAAGGTATCGATGGACCTCCAGCAACGCGGTCCGCTTCAGGAACTCGTCGCGAAGGTCGGCAAGGATCACCCGCACCTGTTCACCGTCGTCAACAATGCCGGCGTCATGTATCCCGAGCCCCTGATGGACGGCACCATCGACCGCTGGCAGGCGATGCTCGACATCAACGTGATGGCGATGCTCGAAGGTAGCCAGGCCGCCGTCAAGGCGATGCGTGCGCACGGCAAGCCCGGCCACGTCATCAACATCGGTTCGGTCCAGGGCCGGTTCGAGGAGCCGGGCGTCTACGGCATCTCCAAGAAGGCGGCCGAGATGATCGGCGATACGCTTCGCAAGGAACTGGAGCATGACGACATCCGCGTCGCCACCGTCATCCTCGGAGGCTTCGCCACCCAGCTTTCGCGCGACTTCATGCCCGACACGATGGTCAACCTCGCCAACAATCTCGAGCGACTCGGTATCGACCGCGAGAGCCCCGAAATCAGCAGGATCGTAGGTGACCCGCAGCACGTCGCGAACGTCGTTCGCTACATCCTCGAGCAGCCCGTCGACATCAACCTGCACGAAGTCTTCATACGGCCGCCGATCAGCACGAAGGCCTGAGGCGATGGGCGCCTACAACCCCTACCTCGTCCGGCCTGAGAAAGACGCTCCGGCATGGCGGCCCGGCGGCGACCCGGATTGCGAGGCCGGCGCATGCAACGCCGATGCTCCGGCCCGCTCCGTCAAGGAATCGTCGCTTTCGGAACTGTTCATGCAGGACCTGCGTGTCGAAGGCGGCAGCATGCGGTTCCTCCACCTTGGCGACGCGACCGCCAAGGTACCGGCGTCGCGCAAGCCGACCATGTACCTCGCCTGTTCCGGCGAGACCGCGATCACCACCGACAAGGGTTTCTCGACGCTGATCAAGCCCGGCGAGATCGCGATCGTGTTCTACGGCGATGCCCACCTGGTCGGCATCGGCCCCAGGATGGTCAGGCTGTCCACGCCTGCGTCCGAGCGGCCCGCAAGGGACGATTTCGAAACCGTGCGCCTGGATGACAAGGGGCCGGAAGCGTGCGTCCTGCAATGCGTGCTCGATCTCGGGTATTTCGGCTCCAGCGCGCTTTCGAACCGGGCTGCGCCCGATCTGTTCGCGCTCATCAAGGAGGAGCGCGAAGAGCGCGCGTACACGATGAAGCCCTTCCCCTTCGATCACGGAACGATCCTGGAGGAGTTCAAGGGACCTGGCGGGAAGGCATTCGCCTTTGCCTTCGTGAACCTTCATCTCTGCCACGTCCTGAAGCAGTATTCGATGGCCCTCAGGCAGAATGAATATCGCGACATGCGCAATCCGAACCAGCGACGGATCGGGACGATCCTTCGCGAGATGCGTGGACACCCGGAGAGGAACTGGACGGTCGAGAGCATGGCGGCGCACGTCGGTCTCTCGCGCTCGGCTTTCGCCGCGGCCTTCCAGGAGATCATGGGCGAGGCGCCGATGAGCTTCCTGACCCGCGAACGCATGGAGCGCGCGGCGCGCCTGCTGCAGGTCGAGACTCTCAGCATGCACGATGTCGGACGGCGCGTGGGCTACGAGATCGAAAGCTCGTTCGCGCGGGCTTTCAAGCGACACTGGGGCGTCGCGCCCCGCTCCTTCGCCAGGCAGCACTAGCGCGGGCGAGCGAGGAGAGACCGAAAGGCCCGCGGCCGTCGTTAGGTCGCGGGCCTTTTCCGATTCAGGTCATCGCGGGTTCGGGCGCTTCGATGAAGCCGCGCACCTGCATGTCGGCCAGGTACTTGTGGATATAGGCCTCGTCGAGTTGCGGGATGTCGGGCCCGACCTCGAGCGATTTCACCGTCTGCGCGTAGACGCTGCTGTTCAGCGCGCTTTCGCTCGCCGCGTGCGGCTGCGCGAAGTGGCCGAGGATGTTGATCGAGCTATGCTGCCTTTCCTCTTCGGCGAGGTTGCGCAGCTTGGCCTCGAAGCGCGAGTGCCAGTCGCCATGGTCCTCGACCCGGTCGACCGGATAGCCGGCGCTCTCGACCCAGTCGGCGAAGCTGTCGAGCGAGTAGCCGTCGTCGTGGTCGTTAACCATGTTGTAGGTGTGGAAGCCCTCGTAGGGCTTCTCGCTCACTTCGCGCATGACCGCAGCCAGGAAATCGACCGGCTGGCCATCGTAGTGCGTGCGCTGCCTGCGGCCATCGGCGTCCAGTTCGTAGAACGAGCGGGGCGCCAGTCCCGTCTTGACGAGACTGAACAACAGGCGGGTTATCATGTCGGTTTCGTTGTACTGGCCCGCGTACCGGCGATGCGGCATGATCATGTTCGGCCTGAACACGTTGACCGGCAATCCGAAGACCGCATTGGCTTCGCGCAGCAGGACTTCGCCCGCCCATTTGCTGGCGGCGTAGCCGTTCGCGTAGTTGTCGCTCAGCCCGACCGGCTCCGGAACATCGCGCACGTCGGTTCCCTCGGGCGCGCTGGTAAGCGATGGCAACAGTGCCGGCACACCGACCGTCGAGACATAATCAAACCGCTTCTGCCGCGTCTTGAGCGCCAGCGCGATGAGCCTTGCCGTGCCGACGACGTTGGGCGCGAACAGGTTCTCGTACGAAAGCCTGTGGTTCACGAGTGCCGCGGGATGGACGATCTGATCTGCCTCGCGCGCAAGCATCGCGTATGTATCCGCGTCGAGGCCGAGGTTCGGCTCGGCAAGGTCGCCGCACAGCACGTCGAGGTGATCTGCGGCCAGTTCGCGGAAGCGCGCCAGCAGGTCGGGATCGCCCTTGTCGAACGCGGCTTCAAGGCGCCGGCGTGCCTCGGGCTGCGACTTGCCGCGGGCAAGGCAGAAGACGGTCCCGTCATGCTTCGCCGCGTGCTCGAGCCATTCGAGGCACAGGAACCGGCCGAGGAAACCGTTCGCACCGGTAAGCAGGACGTTCTTCACCTGCGAGGCGGGCGGCTTTGCCTCCGACGCGGCGGTCAGCTCGTCCTCGTCGAGGAACATGTGCAGCTTTAGATCCGAGGCCTCGAGTATGCCCTCCGTGGGATGGACATCGCGCATCTGGATGGCATCGCCCGACTGCATTCTCTCGACGAGGTCGGACAGCCACTGGACGCTCGCCGCCGGGTGCAGGATCGCGCTGACCGGGACCGACACCTCGAACATCTCTTCGAGCAGCAGCGAAAGCCCCACGGCACCGAGCGAATCCCCGCCAAGGTCGCCGTAGCTGCGCGGATTGTCCTCGGCGATCGCGGCCAGGCCGAGGTTGGCCTTGAACGCACCGGCGACGCGCTGGGCGATCGTCCCCTCGGCGCCCTCGCGCAGGCGCGCGAGTTCGGCCTGCTGCTGGCGATCCATCTCCTCGTACATCGCCTCGAGCCTGTCGACGTACTTGCGCTGGATGTTCGGGCGCAGCGGCTTGCGCGCGCTGGACAGCAGCCCGTTCTCGTAACTGAACGGCTCGCGCTCGATGAGGACGTCGCGCGGAATCTCGAAATTCTTGAGCTCCGCCTTGCGCGCCACCTTCTTGAACTCGCTGAGCACGATCTCGCGAAGCTGTTCGTCGGTCGGCTCGTCGATGCCGAGCATGGCGCGGGCCACGTCGAGGTCGGGCACGACCACGGAGAGCAGGTAGGAGCGGTAGGCGCTGCCATAGACGAACGCCTGCTCGATCAGCGAGCTGTTGCCGAGATAGGTCGTCTCGAGGGGCCCCACCGCGACGAACTCGGCCTGGCTCAGCTTGATCACGTTCCCGCGGCGGTCGACCCAGACGAGGTGGTCGGGACCGCGCTGCTCCATGATGTCGCCGGTCTTCAGGAAACCGTCCTCGCTGAAGACCTTCGCGGTGATGTCGGGCCGCTTGTAATAGCCTTTGAACAGCTTGCAGGTCTTCACGTAGAGCTCGCCGCGCGGATAGGGTTTGTCGGTCGTGAAGTAACCCAGCTCCGGAACATCGACGAGGCGATACTCGGTGTCCATGTAGTCGGTCAGGCGGTTGGCGAAAGTGATCGCCGCCGCGCCGGCCTCGGTCTGGCCATACCCCTCGATGAAGGGCATCTCGAAGCATTCTGCGATGAAGCGCCGCACCTCGGGCGCGGTGGGCGAGGATCCGACGCCGCCGCCGCAAAGCCGGTCGCCCAGGTGGTTCTTCTTCATCTCGGCCCGGACCGCCGCGTCCGCTTCGGCCTCGTCCTCGCCCCGCGCGATGCGCCGCTGCACTTCGGACTGGTAGTGCTGGTAGACGAGTTCGCACACGCGCGGGATGAACAGGATCGATGTCGGACGCGCGATGCGGAAATCCTCGAACAGCGTCGACATGTCGCTTCGCAGCGTGAAATAGGCCGTACCACCCTGCGCCAGCGTGGAGTGCACCATGTTGCGGCCCATGAAATGGTTCATCGGCGCGTAGGCGACCTGGACGCACGGCACGTAGGCGGGGATGGTCTCGTTCCAGAACTGCGAGCTGATCCGGTCGTGGATGATGGCTCCCTTGGGCTTACCGGTACTGCCCGACGTGTACATGATCATCGACACGTGGTCGGAACCGGTCTCGGGAAGCGGTTCGAAGGCCTGCCGGTGGCCCAGCTCCACCGCGTCCTCGAACAGGATGAGCGAGACCCTGCCGCCTGCGTCGGCAAGCTTCTTCTTCGCCGCCGCGATCGCCTCGCGATCCTCGTCGATCCGTTCATCGGCATCGAGGACGATAAGGCTGTGAATCGTCTCCTGGTCGAGCGCGTAGTTCGCCGAAAGCTCGAGGTTGTCGATCGAGGCGGCAAGCACGCGCGGCTCGATGTCCGAAAGGATGTCGCGCATGTCCGGCGCGGGAAGGTTCGCCTGGAGCGGGACCGACACCGTCTGCGCCCAGTTGCAGGCGAGATCGACCGTCGCCATCTGCGCTCCGGTAAACGCGATGAAGGCGATCATGTCGCCGGGCTTCGCGCCGTGGTTCCCGTCGTGCTGCCACAGGCTGGCGATGCCGAGGATCCGGCGCTCGAGTTCGGCATAGGTTATCGTGTCGAATTCGGAGGTATAGCGGCGAACTGCGCGGCCGGACCTGTCGGTCTCGATCTCGTAGCGCCGCGAACCGAGCGCGGGCCGTTCGGCGTATCCCTGAAGGACGGTCTCGATGATCTGGCGATAGGACAGGCCGGGCGACTTGATCGCTTCGGTCACTTCCGGCCTGGGGGTGCGCGCCCTTATTTCGGGATCGTTCTCCATCATCCACTGCATGCGCGCCTTCGCCAGTTCGACGAGGTGTTCCTGATTGAATTCGGCAGCCATCTTCTTCTATCCCGTTGAATTTCGACTTGTTCTGATCTGTAAGCTCAAGGTACCGGCGTGCCGGGCGATTGCCACAGGCACTATCGCACCGATCGTCTTCAAGAAGACACCGCATCGCCGATCTTCCGCGGCCGGAAGAACGCGAACATGAGACCGACGAATACGAACGTCGCGATGTGGATGATGACGGGCAGGTCGTACCCACCCGTCCGGTCGTAGAGGTACCCGGCCAGCGGCGCCGCGCCGAACAGGAAAGGTACCTTGTAGAAATAGACGTAGCCCATGGCCGCCGCAAAGTTCTGCGATCCCAGCCAGGCCGAGACGACGACGCCGCACAGTCCGACGATGGCTCCCGATATGAGGCCGAGCAGGCCGGCCACGATGATGAGCGGCGCGGCGCTCGCGCCCAGCAGCAGGAGCGCCGCCCAGGGGAGCGTCCAGGTGAATGCCTGCACCACGATCGCCTTCTGCCCGCCGATCCGGTCCGCGAGCCAGCCGAACAGCAGCGCACCTGCCGCCGCGCATACCCCGAACGAGGACAGGAGCAGCGAGGCCGCCGGCAGTTCCAGCCCCTTGTCGAGTGCGAGCGGAACGATGTGCGTCGTCATCATCACGCCGCCCGCCGTCAGCAGTCCGATGCCCAGCCAGATCACCTGGAACGAGCGACTGGCGTTGATCTGCCGGCCCGTCAGCACCGGGCCTTCGGCGTCCGCGCCCGCGTTCTGTGCCTCTGCCTCGCCTTCGCTCTCGCCATAGCGTTTCAGCCCGCGCTCGCCCGGTGAGGAGACAACCATCACGAGGGCAAGGACAAGGAGGAGCGAAATGGCCGCAGCCATCAGGAACACGCCGACGAGCCCGAAGCGCTCGAGCACGAGAGCCGTCAGCAGCGGGAAGATCGCGACGAAGACGGGCATGTTGACGAAGCCGAGCGCCCGCCCCTTGCCGGCCAGGAACCAGTTGGACACCAGGCTGGACGAGGGAATGACGCCGAGCAGGCAGACGCCGGGACCGATCACCGCCCCGTAGATCAGCAGCACCACCTCGATGGATGGCGCGAATGCGAGCAGCACGTAACCGACCGCGTTAACGAGCGTGCCCGCGATCATCAGCGTACGGATCGAGTATCGTCGCACCAGTTCGCCCGCGACCGGGCTCAGCAGCCCCATGACCATGGTCATGACGGCCAGCCCCGACGCGGCCAGCGCCCTCGACGTCTGGTAATTTGCCTCAAGCGCGGCGACGATCGTGCCGTAGATACCGAAATTCATCCCGATCGCGCAGTTCTGCGCAAGGAACGCGATAATCAGCATTCTCCACGCAGGGTGCGCGAACCGACCGGCATTCACCGGCATCGCTCCCGGCGCACTCACCATACGCACCAGCGCCCCGTGGGCCTGTCGATCGCGTCGCGCAATGTCGCTCTCCCGTTTGCTTTCTTGTCTGCCCGCCTCTTCGTCGGACTGGGGCAAGTATCCCAATGGCAGGGCGCCATTGGAAGGCCGAACCCTTGCTTCGGCGTTTCGGTCTCATTTGCTGGACGAACTGCGATTTCCGCAATCCCCGTCTTGCGGCAACAATACGTCATCGAAAGCGACCCGTCTGCAACTTTGAGATCAAGACAGGCGGTGGGCTTCAGAGAGGGAGAGAGACAATGAAGGATTCAGCCAGGTTTTCGAGCTCGCTTCTTGCCATAGCCGCAGCGGCGGCTGCGGTGCCGGCGGCGGCTCAGGACAACACCCAGGGCGACCTCGTCGAACGAACCGCGGCCGGAGCCGAAATCGTCGTCACGGCCCGCAAGCGCAACGAGACGCTGATCTCCGTGCCTGTGGCCGTTACCGCATTCACCGGCGAAAACCTCGAGAAGCGCGGCATCGACAATGTCGACGGACTGGCAGCGAATACGCCCGCGCTCGTCGTCGGCGAAGGCGGCGGCACCGTTCAGGGCGGTTCGATCGCCCTGCGCGGCATCAGCGCTTCGGACTCCAACCCGTTCGGCGACCAGGCGGTCTCCTTCAACATCGACGGCGTTCCTGTCGCGCGTGCCTCGGTCCGGCGCATGGGCGAGTTTGACCTGCAGCAGGTCGAAGTCCTCAAGGGTCCGCAGGCGCTCTTCTACGGCAAGAACAGCCCGGGCGGCGTTATCACGCTCAGGACCGCCGATCCGACCGACGTCCTCGCGGCCAAGATTTCGGCGGGATACGAGTTCGAGGCGCGCGAATGGGTGGTCGACGGGTTCATCTCCGCACCGCTAACCGATTCCCTCGGCGTCAGGGTCGCCGGCTACTATTCCGACATGAAGGGCTGGGTGACCAACACCATCCCCGATTCCGCGCAGCTCCAGCCGAACACGCGCCGCATGCCGCAGCAGGAAGACTGGGGCGTTCGCGGCACGCTCCAGTTCGATAACGGCGGGCCGTTCGACGCCACCCTGAAGGTCACCTACGGCGAGCGATCAGGCGATGCCTCGACCGCCAACGTCCAGTTCGTCAATTGTCCGCTGGGCTCGCCGCAGAACGGCGCGATCGACGATTGCACCGCCGACGACCGGGTCTCGGTCGCCGATCTCGGGCCGGGCTACGACGAATACGCGCCCGAGTTCGGGGACGGCACGACGTTCCTCAACCAGGAACAGTTGCTCGGCTCGCTGGTGATGAACCTCGACCTCAACGACAGCCTGACGCTGACTTCGGTGACCGGCTACTACGACGTCTACCTGCGAAACCTCGGGAACTTCACCGCCAGCTACGTCCCTTCGGGACTGCTTCCCAGCCTCAACCGGATGGACATCACCGAACTGTCGCAGGAATTGCGGCTGACCACCAACTTCGGCGGCCCGGTCGAATTCGTCTTCGGCGGCTTTCTCCAGGACAGCGAAGTCACCAACGGCTCGCACACGTTCCTGGGCGCGCCGGGATCGGGGCCGGTTTTCCCGCTGGAGGTCAACCAGTACCTTCTCCAGCAGGACGGCTTCGCCTGGTCGATCTTCCTGTCGACCTCGATCAACCTGACCGAGACCGTCGAGCTTTCCGGCGGCATGCGCTATTCACACGAGAAGAAGAAGCTCGACTTCCTGCTCAGCGACCCGAACGGCGCGACGCCCGTGAGCCGCACGACCGGGATGGTGGACGTCACTCCTGTCGTCGACAGCAGGACCTTCTCGAACCTGTCGCCCGAAGCGACGCTAAGCTGGCGCCCCAACGCGAACCTGACGGTGTACGGATCGTACAAGGAGGGCTTCCTGTCGGGCGGCTTCAACTCGGGCGCGACAAACTTCGCCACGAACCTGACCTACGAACCCCAGATCGTCCGCGGTTTCGAAGCGGGCGTGAAGGCGATTACCTTCGACAACCAGCTTCGCCTCGGCCTTGCCGCCTACACCTACGAGATCACCGACCTGCAGGTTCAGGTGACGGTCGAGGGTGTCATCCAGCGACTGACCAATGCGGGCAGCGTACGCAGCAAGGGCATCGAGTTCGACTTCGACTTCTCGCCGCGCGGCCTCGACGGGCTGACACTGTTCGGCGCACTCGCCTATAGCGACGGCAAGTACACCGACTACCAGGGCAACTGCTATCGCGGCCAGAACGCCAATTCGCCGGTACCGTGCGTACCGCAGGTGAGCCGCCAGACCGGGGCGACGATCCTTGCGCAGGACCTGTCGGGAACCGAGCTGATCCGCACCCCCGAATGGGCGGCAAGCGCGGGCTTCATCTTTGAGCAGGAAGTGTCGAGTGCGCTCAAGATCGGGCTGACCGGCGATGTCCAGTACTCGGACAGCTACGTCACCGACGCGACTTCGTCGCCGGGCGGGCGCTCGCCGAGCTACACGCTCGTCAACGGATCGATCTCGGTCGGAACCGCCGACGACCGCTACACGCTCTCGCTGATCGGCCGGAACCTGACCGAGGAGTACTACTGGACGCGTACATCGGATGCGCCGTTCACCGGTACCGCGCCGGGAGCGGTGCCGGGCGTCCTCGGCGACTCGGTATCGTCGATCAACCGCGGACGGGAGATCATGCTGCGGGCCACGTTCCGCTATTGATCGCGACAATCGCAAGCGACATCAGGGGAACCGGCGGCGGTCGAACGCCGCCGGTTCCTCCATTTTCGACGCCGGAGCAGACAATGGAAATCAAGCTTTCGTCCGATCACGAGACCATCAGGGACGAGGTTCGCAAGATCGTCGACAAGTTCGACGACGAGTACTGGTCGAACGCGAGCGAAAACGAGCGCTTCCCGGAGGAATTCCACCGAGCGATGGCGGATGCCGGATGGCTGGGCATCACCATGCCGGAAGAACTTGGCGGCGCGGGGCTCGGCGTCACCGAAGCGGCGATCATGATGCACACGGTCACTTCGGGTGCGGGCGGCTACAACGCGGCGAGCACGCTGCACCTCAACCTGTTCGGCCCGCACGCGGTCGTCGTCTACGGCAACGACGAGCAGAAGCGCCGGATGCTGCCGCCGCTCATTGCCGGCACCGACAAGGCCTGCTTCGGTGTCACCGAACCCGACGCTGGCCTCGACACCACCAGCATCAGCACCTTCGCCAAGAAGGTGGAAGGCGGGTACCGGGTCAGCGGGCGCAAGATCTGGACCTCCACGGGGCAGGTGGCGAACAAGATACTCCTGCTCACGCGCACAACGCCCAAGGCCGACTGCAAGAAGCCGACCGACGGCATGACGCTGTTCTACACAGACCTCGACAAGACGCAAATCCAGGTCACCAAGATTCCGAAGATGGGCCGCAACGCCGTCGATTCGAACCTGACCTTCATCGACGACTATTTCATTCCCGAGGAGGACCGGATCGGCGCGGAGGGCGAAGGCTTCAAGTGCATCCTGCACAGCCTCAACCCCGAGCGCATCCTCGTCGCGGTAGAGGCCATAGGCTTCGGCCAGGGCGCCCTTCAGCGCGCGGCGAAATACGCTCGCGAGCGCGTGGTGTTCGGGCGACCCATCGGCCAGAACCAGGGCATCGCGCACCCGCTTGCCGAAAACTGGATGGAGCTTGAATCGGCCTTCTGGATGGCGATGCGCGCGGCCTACCTCTACGATGCCGGAATGCCCTGCGGCGCGGAGGCCAACACGGCGAAGTTCCTTGGCGGCAAGGCCTGCTTCAATGCCTGCACCCGCGCGGTCATGACGCACGGCGGCATGGGGTACGCAAAGGAGTACCAGGTGGAACGGCTGTTCCGCGATTCGATCCTGCCGGTGATAACGCCGGTAAGCCCCGAGATGATCATGAACTTCATCGCGGAGAAGGTGCTCGGCCTGCCGAAGTCCTATTGAGGCCGGTCGGCAGCCCTGCCGCGCATTCCTTCGTAGGCCCCGACGACTTCCGAGAGGATCGACAGCGCCAGCGTGCGCGCGTCGCGGGTATGGCCGATAAGGCCGACGGGGCCGCGGACGCGCGCGATCTCTTCCGACCCGCGCCCCTGCCCTCTCAGCATGGCGATCCGCGCCTCGCGCGATGCCTTGCCGCCGATCGCGCCGATGAAGAACGCCGTGGTGTCGAGCGCCCAGTCGAGGAGCGCGCGTTCCCACTCGTGGTCGTGGAACAGCAGGACGATGGCTGTCCACGCATCGGCAGAGAGCGCCGGCTTGCGACCGAGCGCGAGGTCCTTTCCCGGCTCGGGGCAAACGGTCTCGATGCCGTATGCCCTCGCCAGCCGGTCGAGTTCGCGCGCCTCCAGGCTTTCTCCGAGGACCACCAGCCGCAGCGAGGGCTCATAGGACCTTTCGGCCAGCAGCCCCTCGCCCGTAGCGGCCAACGGTACCGTCGCCGCCTCGCGCGCATCGAGCCTTGCCACTGCATCTCCGAGCATGTCGCGGTCGGGTTCGGGATCGATCAGGATATCGACGCCGGAGCCGCAAGGGAGCCGGAAATCGACGATGGAGGAGCCGGCTCCGTAGCGCACGATGCGCGGCTCGGCCCTGGCGCGCGCCTCGTCCGCCTGACTCGCCAGCTCGCTTTCCAGGCATCCGTCAGCAAGGCTGCCGACGCAGGTCCTGTCCGTAAGGATGGCGATCTGCGCTCCAACCCGCCGGGAAAAGCTGCCGTCGAGGCGCACGATCGTGCACAGCGCGGCATCGCTCTGCGCCGCACAGCGCAAGGCCGCCTGGTCGGGATCGAAGGTGCCCTCGTCCGGGTTCGTCACCGCGATGTCTCCAACGGTCAGACGCGCCCCGTGACAGGGACGCTCGCGCCGGTCACGCCGCTCGCCGCATCGGAAAGCAGGAACGCGACGACCTGCGCCACTTCCCCTGTCGTCACCCAGCTGGCGGCATCGTCCGCGCCCATCGCCTCGCGGTTGGCAGCCGTGTCGATGATCGAGGGGAGCACGGCGTTGACGCGCAGCCTGCGCTCCTTGAGTTCCTCTGCCAGCGCCTCGGTCAGCCGCGCCACGCCGGACTTGCTTGCCGTGTAGGCGCCCATCCCGGCTCCAGCCCGCGCCGTGGCCGCCGCTCCGACATTGACGATCGCTCCCTGCTCCGTGAGCAGCGGCACCGCCGCGCGGCAGGCATTGAGCGTGGTGAGGACGTTCATCCGGAACATGCGCTCCCAGCTGACCACGCTCCCGTCCATGACCGTCTCCCACGCAAAACCGCCGGCGATGTTGGCAAGCCCGGCGATACCGGAGCCGGCCGCCGCGCTGGCGAACGCATCGGAGACGGCGGCCTGATCGGCAAGGTCGACCCCGCCGATGAATGAGATGCCTGCGGGACCGCCTTCGGCAAGGTCGATGCCGACCACATCGGCACCGCGTTCGCGCAGCACTTCGCATACCGTTCCGCCAAGAGCTCCGGCAGCCCCTGTCACGATCGTCTTGCCATTCATGCGCATCAATCCTCCGTGCCGCTTGTCCGGCAACAATGCATATCAGACGATGGAGTGCCCGCCGTCGACGACGAGCCCGTGCCCCACCATGAACGCTGCCTTCCCCGAACAGAGGAACAGCGCGGCCTCGGCCTGTTCGGTCGGTTCGGCGATGCGGTTGGCAGGGGCCGATGCCGCCGCATCGCTTTCCGCGACACCCATGACCGCGAGCGAGGTCATCGCCATCGGCGTGCGGGTAAATCCGGGGCAAAGGGCGTCGACGCGGATACCTTCGGCGGCATGATCGGCGGCGGCGCACTTGGTCAGGCCCATGACCGCGTGCTTCGACGCCACGTAGGCGGCATTGCCCGGCACCGCCACGTAGGCGGCTCCCGATGCGACGTTGACGATGGCGCCGCCGTTCCCCGCAGCGAGCATCGCCTGCAACTGGTGGCGCATGCACAGGAATACGCCGGTCACGTTCACGTGCATGACGCGCTGGAAATCCTGCACGTCCGCCATCGCGGTGGGACGCGTATCGCGAACAGCGAGGCCGGCGGCATTTACCGCGCAGTCGAGCCTCCCCGCCTTGCCGACGAGTTCCGCCACGAAGCGTTCGACGTCGCCGTCGTCGGTCACGTCGAGGCGTCGCGAGAGAACCGCCGCATCGCCGAGGAGCCGTTCGGTCTCGGCAAGGCCTGCGGTGTCGAGATCGCCGATACCGATTGTCGCTCCTTCATTGACGAAGAGGAGGGCCACGGCGCGGCCGATGCCGCTGGCCGCGCCGGTGACCATCGCCACCTTCCCGGCCAGTTCGCCGCCTTCGATCGTCTCGTCTGCCATGGTTTCCGCTCCTGCCCCGCGCGCTCCGCCCTTGTCAGGGAGACCATGCTCCCGGGCGATGTTTCCAATCGAACGGAGCGATGCTAGGCGCTCGGTCCTCGATTACAAACTGGAGTCCGCACCTGTCACGCCCTGATTTCCTGAACGGGCTTCGCATGCCCGTGATCGCCGCGCCGATGTTCATCGTGTCGACGCCGCAACTCGTGATCGCGCAATGCACTGCGGGGATCGTCGGCTCGATACCGTCGCTCAATGCCCGCACGCCCCAGCAGCTCGATACATGGCTCACCGAAATCGGAGAGGCGCTGGCGGACCACGACCGCCGCAACCCCGACCGGCCGGCCGCGCCCTTTGCGGTGAACCTTATCGTCCACCGCACGAACCAGCGGCTGGAGGAAGACCTCGCGCTTTGCGAGAAGCACCGGGTGCCCATCCTGATCACCTCGCTCGGGGCGCGGGAAGACGTGTACGAACGGGCGAGGAAATACGGCGGATTCGTATTCCACGACGTGATCTCCGACATGTTCGGGCGAAAGGCGATCGACAAGGGCGCGGACGGCCTCATCGCGGTCGCAGCCGGCGCGGGCGGCCATGCTGGAACGACATCGCCCTTCGCGCTCATCGCCGAACTGAGGCGGTGGTTCGACGGCCCCATTGCGCTTTCGGGCTGCATCGCCACCGGCGGAGCGGTGCTGGCTGCCGAAGCGATCGGCGCCGACTTCGCCTATGTCGGGTCTGCCTTCATCGCGACCGAGGAGGCCAATGCCGACGATGCCTACAAGCAGATGATCGTCTCCGGCCAGGCGAGCGATATCGTCTACACCGATGCATTCATCGGAGTGGCCGCCAATTACCTCAAACCCTCGATCGAACGTGCCGGCATCGATCCCGCAACGCTCGATGCGAAAAGCGGGAAGACGATGAGCGTCGAGGACGGCGGCGCGAAGGCCTGGCGCGACATCTGGGGATCGGGACAGGGCATCGCAGTGGTGGAGTCGGTCGTGCCGGCCGGAAAGCTGATCGCGCGCCTCGAAAGCGAGTACCGCGCGTGCCGTGAGCGGCTCGGCATTACGTCGTAGGCGGAAACGGCTCCGCGCAACCCCGGCCCGATCCGCATCAGCCGGAGGATCTGGCGGTCACCGCAGCCTGCCTGCCATCGTCCACCAGCCGGGATGGCGGCGCACGATCTGAAGCTGCGCGGCGGCGAGTGCGTCCGGCTCCTCGAACAGGGCAAAGCACGTCGCGCCCGAACCGGACATGCGCGCCAGCAAGGGCCGCGTGGCATCCAGGCTCGCCAGGACGTCGCCGATCACGGGCTGCAAGGCGATCGCCGGCGCCTCGAGGTCGTTCCTGCCGGCAAGCGCGATATCGAGCGGCTTCCCATCGGTAAGAGCGCCACGGTCGCAACCGTCCCAGCCCCGGAAGACCGGCCCGGTCGGCATCGCCACGCGGGGATTGACGAGCAGCACGGGCGTCCCGGCGATATCGCCGCCGAGCGGCTCGATCTCGGTGCCGGTGCCCCTGCCGATGCAGGTTCGGCTTGCGACGCAGGCGGGCACGTCGGCGCCCAGCTTCGCGGCGCGCCTGCGCCAGTCTGCGGGCAGTCCGTGCTCACGCTCGACCATGCGGAAGACCGCCCCGGCATCGGCCGATCCGCCGCCCAGACCCGCCGCGACGGGCAGGCGCTTTTCCAGCGTCATCGCCCAGCCCCGCGGTCGCGGCAGCGCGGTCAGCGCCTTGGCGACGATGTTGCCGAAGGGATCGTCGACCCGGTCCGCGAACTCGCCGAAGGTATCGAGCGCGTCGCGGTGCGCGGGCGTCGCGGTCAGCCTGTCGCCATCGTCGACGAAGGCGAACAGCGACTCGAGTTCGTGATACCCGTCCTCGCGCCGCGCCCTTACGTGCAGCGCGAGGTTGATCTTGGCGTAGGCTGTTTCCATCGGAATTTAACTTATTAAAAACACTGAATAATAACTAATTGATATCAAATCTCTTATTGCGTTATCTATATTATCCACACTCGATATAGCGCGAGGCTTTGCTATGGGCCATATTATTGCTGAGGAAACTTCCAATGGAATTTCTCCTGCAGAAATCCGCTTCGAGTTGGACGCGCCAAGCTTAATAGTTATATCTGTATTCGCCAAGACCAGACTGTATTGGCAGAGTGCTTGGCTAAAATGCACTTTAAATGATGGTTCTTCAGAAATTTCCAAATCTGAATGCCATCCCACCGCGCCTTGGATCGGATTTCACAGTGTCCAAACTTCGTACTGCTTTACAGGGAATTCAAATTACGAATACTTTTTTTCGGGGGCTGTATCACAGCTCGGGAGTGCTGGCGGTCACTCAGATTTTGTTCGTATTACAGCAGAAACATTTACAATCGAAGATTTAGAGATTTTTGCCAGTGGAAATCCGGAAGCCTCAATTGTTTTAAATCTTCAGAACCAGACATTACTCAATTTAGCATACACTGCGACTGCACATTTCCATAGGACAGATGGTTCTTTTCGGATCATATCTGAAATAACACATCATGATCCACATAATTTTGGAACTAAGTCGAAGTCGCCTGCATCTGGTATGACTCAGTTTACGTGCCACGCGGGACAACGCATTTTGGCAAAGACGAAGTTCGACGGAAACACACATGTCGCAAGCGCAGGCGTAGAAATGGCTATCGGGACAAAAAATTTTAATACGCTTATAGCTGATGAAAACTAGATCATCACGTTCGGTACTTCAGTTTGCGGTTGGATCATCCCAACTTTTTAAAGATCACATTATAATTCACATGTTCGGGTAGTTCGGCCCGCCGCCGCCTTCGGGCGCGGTCCAGACGATCTGCTGGCCCGGATCCTTGATGTCGCAGGTCTTGCAGTGGACGCAGTTCTGCGCGTTGATCTGGAAGCGCTTTTCGCCCGTGTCCTCGTTCTCCACGTACTCGTAGACGCCCGCCGGGCAGTATCGCGTCGAAGGACCGCCGTAGACCGGCAGTTCGACCTTCTCCGGGTAGTCCGGGTCCTTCAGCTTGAGGTGGCTGGGCTGGTCCTCCTCGTGGTTGGTGAACGAGAATGAGACCGAGGTGAGACGGTCGAAGGTTATCTCGCCGTCGGGCTTGGGATAGTCGATCGGCTGGTAGAGATCGGCGCGCCCCGTTGCCTTGTAGTCGGGATGGTGCTCCATCGGTTTGGCGACGCCGAAACCGAACAGCGTGCGCAGCCACATGTCCGCGCCCGCCAGGATCGTGCCGAGTTCGCCGCCCCACTTCGCGACGAGCGGCTCGGCGTTCTGGACGAGCTTGAGTTCCTTGGCGATCCAGCTGTCGCGCACCGATGCATCGTACTCGGCAAGCTCGTCCTTCTCGCGCCCGGCCTCGATCGCGGCGGCGATGGCGTCGGCGGCGAGCATGCCGCTTTTCATCGCGGTGTGCGTGCCCTTGATGCGGGGAACGTTGACGAAGCCCGCCGAACAGCCGGCCAGTACCCCGCCGGGGAAGGCGAGTTGCGGGACCGACTGCCAGCCGCCCTCGTTGATCGCGCGCGCGCCATAGGCAACGCGCTTGCCGCCTTCGAGGATCGCGCGGATTTCTGGATGCTGCTTCCAGCGCTGGAATTCCTCGAACGGGTAGACGTAGGGGTTCTTGTAATCGAGCGCGGTGACGAAGCCGATCGCAACCTGGTTGTTCGCCTGGTGGTAGAGAAACCCGCCGCCCCAGCTGTCGCTTTCGGACAACGGCCAGCCCTGCGTGTGGATGACGCGACCGGGCACGTGCTTGTCGGGATCGATGTCCCACAGCTCCTTGATGCCGAGGCCATAGACCTGCGGCTGGCAATCGCGTTCGAGGTCGAAGCGCGACTTGAGCAGCTTGGTAAGGTGGCCGCGCGCGCCTTCGCAGAACACGGTGTACTTGCCGTGCAGTTCCATGCCCGGCTGGTAATCGGCCTTGTGGCTGCCGTCCCTAGCCACGCCCATGTCGCCCGTTGCCACGCCGTAGACCGCGCCGTTTTCGTCATAGAGCACTTCGGAGGCCGGGAAGCCGGGGAAAACCTCGACTTTCAGCTCCTCGGCCTTGCCCGCAAGCCAGCGGCACAGGTTGCCTAGCGAGCCGGTGTAGTTGCCCTCGTTCGACATGAACGGCGGCATCAGGGCGTGCGGCATCGAGTACTTCTTGCCGCGCGACATGTACCAGTGCCAGTTGTCGGTAACCGACGTTTCGGCGAGCGGGCAATCGTCGTCGCGCCACTCGGGCAGCAACTCGTCGAGGGCCTTGGGATCGACCACCGCGCCCGACAGGATGTGCGCGCCGATTTCCGATCCCTTTTCGAGGACGCAGACGGACAATTCGGAATTGATCTGTTTCAGCCGGATCGCGGTGGCAAGGCCGGCCGGGCCGCCACCGACGATTACGACGTCGTAAGGCATCGATTCGCGTTCGCTCATCTTGCAGTCCTGTTCTTCTGTCTTTTTTACGTATCGGCTCTGTTCGAACCGCCTTGATTGCTGCGACGCGGCAGGTCAAGACCGCACAATGGAGAGCCGCCCCGATCTTCCGCCCGAAGAGGCCGTCGCAGCTGCGCTGGACTGGTGGCGGCTGGCGGGCGTCGATTGCGATTTCGCGGACGAACCGCAGGAGTGGCTGGCAGAGCCCGCACCCGTCGCGGAAAAGGCTTCGGAGAAGCAGCCGGAGCAACGCGACAGGCCCGTCGCTGCCCGGAAGGCGGTACCCGAACCGAAGCCGGGGCCGGTCGTTCCCGACAAGGCAGGCTGGCCGGGCGACCTCGATACGTTCCGCGCCTGGTGGCTCGCGGAAAGCTGGCTCGACGGCGGACGGACCGGGGGGCGCGTGCCTCCGCGCGGCAAGGCGCACGCCGAACTGATGGTCGTCGTGCCCGAGCCAGAGGCCGAAGACGGCGAAAGATTGCTGTCGGGCGCTCAGGGGCGGCTGCTCGACGCGATCCTGGCGGCGATGGGCATTCCGGCGGAAGCGGCCTGCGTAGCGAGCGCCCTTCCCCGGCACACGCCGATGGCAGACTGGGACGCGGTGGCGGCGCAGGGGCTCGGCGAGGTGCTTCGCCATCACATCGCCCTTGCCGCTCCGCGCAGGCTTCTGGTGCTGGGGAACAACATCCTGCCGCTCATCGGCAACGATACGGCGCAACGGCCTGCCGTTTCACTCAATTTTAACCATGAATCTACGAACATTCCCCTGCTTGCCGCGCGCAGCCTTCCGGCCCTGATGAGCCGACCGGCCTGGAAAGCGGAATTGTGGCGGGCGTGGCTCGACTGGTCCGCGGGGGACCGGCGCGCCGGGGGACCGAAGGATACGACTACGTGACGATTAGAAAGCCTGCCAAATCCAAGATTTCCCGGGGTATCGCCGCCATTGCATGCGCGGCGGTATCGATGCTCGCCGTACAGGTCGCTCCGGCAAAGGCGAACAGCGCGGCCGCCGACTATTTCCGCAATCGCGCCGATCGCACCGCCGTCCCCTCGCTCCTCAGCCAGGACGACCGGGCCTATTACCGCGAAATCTTCGCCGCCATTGACCGCAACGACTGGTCGCGGGTGCAGGAACTCTTCGCGCAGCGCCCCGACGGTCCGCTGCACCAGGCGGCGCTGGCCGAATACTACCTCGACGCCTCGTCGCCCCGGATCGAGCGCGAGACGCTCGAAAGCTGGCTGGCCAAGGGCACCGACCTTCCCCATTCGGAACAGATCGGCCGGCTTGCGGTGAAGCGCGGGGCGCAGGTCGTGCCGGGCCTTCCGTCCGAGCAAAGCTTCATGCGCCTGCCGACGATCCCAAAACGCGTGCGCCCGCGCACCGTTGGTGACGGGACCATGCCGGGCAGTGTCTCGGCGGGCATACTCGACCGGATCAAGAACGACGATCCGATGGGCGCGCACCAGCTGCTCGACGGGATCGATTCGATGCTGTCGAGCGAGGCGCGCGCGGAATGGCGCCAGCGCGTGGCGTGGAGCTACTACATCGAGAACCAGGACGCGCCTGCCTACCGACTTGCCCAGCTGGCGACGCAGGGGTCGGGCGGCTGGGTCGGCGAGGCGTGGTGGACCGCCGGCCTCGCTGCGTGGCGCCTTGGCGACTGCGACGGCGCGACCGACGCGTTCAAGCGGGCTGCCGGCACCGGAGAGAACTCCGAACTCGTCGCCGCCGCGCTCTACTGGCAGAGCCGGTCGCTCGTGCGCTGCCGCAAGCCCGAGGACGCCGCCGAGCCGCTGCGGCTTGCCGCGATGCGCGACGAAACGCTCTATGGCATGCTTGCCGCCGAACAGCTCGGCACCGGCCTGCCCGAACAGCACGCCGAGGCCGACTTCGACCAGCAGGACTGGCAGTCGCTGCGCAACGTGCCCAATGTCAGGGCCGCCGTCGCGCTCGCCGAAGTCGGCGAGGACGGCCTTGCCGACGAGGTCCTGAGGCACCAGGCGCGGATCGGCGATCCCGCCCAGTACCAGCCGCTGACCAGGCTGGCGCGCGACCTCGGCATGCCCTCGACCCAGCTCTGGATGGCGTACAACGCGCCCTATGGCGGCAAGCCGCATCCGGCCACGCGCTTTCCCACGCCGAAGTGGACGCCCGCCGGCGGCTGGCGCGTCGACCCGGCGCTGATCTACGCGCATGCCCTGCAGGAATCGCTGTTCCGGGCGACCGTCGTCAGCCCCGCCGGCGCGCGCGGCCTGATGCAGATCATGCCCGCCGCCGCCCGCGACCATGCCGGCGCTCTGGGAGTGAGCGGCAATGCAAGCGACCTCAACAAGCCCGAGATCAACCTCGCCTTCGGTCAGCGCCACCTCGAGATGCTGCGCGATTCGAGCGGCACGCAAGGCCTGCTACCCAAGGTCATGGCCGCCTACAATGCCGGGCTCACGCCGATCACGCGCTGGAACAGCGAAGTGAACGACCAGGGCGATCCGCTGCTCTGGATGGAATCGCTCCCGTACTGGGAGACGCGCGGCTACGTGAATATCGTCATGCGCAATTACTGGATGTACGAGCGGCAGGCGGGCGGTCCGTCCGAAACGCGCGCCGCGCTCGCCCAGAACGCCTGGCCGTCCTTCCCCGGCCTTGCGGGCGCGACTGCCATCCGCATGGCGCCCAACGGGACGCTGCTTCGTGGCCGTTGATCCCGAGCGGCAGTTCAAGCCGGTCGCCATCGCGCTCCTCACCGTATCCGACACGCGCGGGCCCGAGGACGACACTTCGGGCGACATCCTTGCCGAGCGGATCAAGGCCGCCGGACACCGCCTTGCCGCCCGCGCGATCGAGAAGGACGATGCCTCGCGCATCGCCAGCCGTCTCAACAACTGGATCGACGATCGCGGGATCGACTGCATCGTCACCACCGGCGGTACCGGCCTGACCGGCCGCGACGTGACCCCCGAAGCGCTCGACCGCGTGAAGGAAAAGGACATTCCCGGCTTCGGAGAGCTGTTCCGCTGGATCAGCTACAGAACCATCGGCACGTCGACCGTCCAGTCGCGCGCCTGCGCGGTCGTCTCGCGCGGGACCTACATCTTCGCGCTTCCCGGCTCGAACGGAGCGGTGAAGGACGGCTGGGACGGCATCCTTGCCGAGCAGCTCGACAGCCGCAACCGCCCCTGCAATTTCGTCGAGCTGATGCCGCGCCTGCGCGAAAGCTGACGTCCGGCCACCCTTGCGGGGAACCTAAACCCCTCCCCCGGATTGCCTCCTTCGACACGCGGAAGGGGGCAGGATGCCGGACGCAAGCCAGCTATCGATCACGGTCCTCTTCGCCGCATTCATCGCGGCGGCGATCGTCATCGCGTACTTCGGCAGCAAGATGGCGGGCATCGCCGACATCATCGCCGACCGCACCGGCCTTGGCGAGGCGCTGATCGGCTCGGTCCTTCTCGGCGCGGGGACCAGTATTTCGGGCATCGTAACCTCGATCAGCACCGCCGCCAGCGGCGCGCCCGACCTGAGCGTCTCGAACGCGATGGGAGGGATCGCCGCGCAGACGATGTTCCTCGCTCTTGCCGACATCTACTATCGCCGCGTCAACCTTGAGCATGCCGCCGCCAGCGCGGTGAACCTCGGGCAGTCGACGATCCTCATCGTGCTCATCTCGATCCCCGTGCTGGCCGCGTCGGCACCCTCCTTCACGCTCTGGTCGGTACACCCGGCGAGCGTGCTGATGATCGTCGCGTACCTTATCGGCCTGCACAACGCGCACCGCATCCACCTCGAGCCGATGTGGCAACCGCGCCGCACCGACGCGACGCGGCTGGAGGACGAGGACGAGGAGCAGGACAGCCGCTCGACCGGGTGGCTTGCCTGCCTTTTCGCCATGCTCGTCGGCGTGGTCGGCCTTTCGGGCTGGGTCGTGGGCGAGACCGGGCTGGAGCTTTCGGCACGGCTGGGCATCTCGCAGGGCGTCGTCGGAGCGCTGGGCACCGCCGTCGTCACCTCTCTGCCCGAACTCGTCACGACGCTCGCCGCTGTTCGCGCCGGGGCATTGCAGCTCGCGGTCGGCGGGATCATCGGCGGCAACATGTTCGACGCGCTGTTCGTCTCGGCGAGCGACTTCGCCTATCGCGAAGGCAGCATATTCCATGCGATGTCCGAGCGCTCGGTCTTCTGGATGGCGCTCGTCCTGCTGATGACGTCGATCCTGCTGCTCGGGCTGCTGCGCCGCGAGCGGCAGGGGCCGGTCGGGATCGGCTGGGAATCGGTGCTGCTGCTCGGCCTGTGGCTCGGCGGTGCGGCGCTGCAGATCTCGCTCGGCTGATCTAGCCGGTAAACAGCGGAAGCGCCGCGATGTCCTCGTCGTCCAGAGCGATGTTGAAGACCTCGTCCAAAGTCTCCGCATAGTCGGACGGGTCCGCAATCGAGCGCTTCGTGGTCTCGCCCCCGCGATGGACGGTCAGTTCGCGGTCGACCATCGATGCAAAGCCGTCCGGCAAGGCGATGCTGGCGATGTGGAGCGTCGTGAAGCGCGTTTCGGCGCGCGTAGAGGTCCAGTGGTTGCACTGTTCAAGGTCGTCGGGGGCGACCAGCGACAGGTCGAAGCTGTACTGCTGCTGCCAGTCGCCGGTGTCCGCCGCGCGCCCGTCCGTCGCCTGGGGATTGCCCGATCGTTCGAGCATCCATTCGCCCTCGAGCGTACCCGGCATGCCGACCGCGCGCAGCCGGTGCCGCGCCCCGTCCCCGGTCTCGGCATGCGCTCCGTCCCTCAGCGGCAGGGGCGGGAGGTAGCTGCCGCCGAAGCCGGCGTCGGCGATCCAGCGCACGCCGCCAAGGTCGACGAGCAGCAAGGTATGCGTGCGCGGCGGGGTGAAACCGGCGGCAAGGCCCATCCGCACCCGCGCCAGCAGCGGCCGCACGGCAAAGCCCGTCGCTTCGAGCATGTCGGCGAAAAGGCGGTTCTGTTCGAAGCAGTAGCCGCCGCGACGGCTGGCCACGATCTTCTCGAAGACGGCATCGCTGCCGACCGCGATGCCCCGCCCCAGCATGATGTCGAGGTTCTCGAACGCGATCGCGCGGCGCTGGGCCGCCTGGATCTGCGCAAGTCCCTCGGCATCCGGGCGCGGCGGACTGCTCATCCCGATGCGGGCGAGATAGGCTTTCAGGCGGTCGTCCGTCATGCGGGCGGTTCTGGCGCACCGGGCGGCCCGACGCAATGCGCTTGCCCTTTGTTCTTTTTATGTTCTAACCCGTGGACATGTCGAATCGCAGCCCGGTAAAGGGGCGCGGCGCGCAGTCGGGCGCCGTGCCGCAACGTTTCGGTCTCGCCACGCGCGAAGCCGACGGCGACTGGCTCGACGAGCGCGATTCGCTCGACGGTGAAGCGCCCCCGCTGCGCACGACGGTGACCGAAGAGCATCCGCGCACGATCCTCAGCTTCAACCGCTCGCCCGACATACCCTTCGACCGTTCGATCAACGCCTATCGCGGGTGCGAGCACGGCTGCATATACTGCTTCGCGCGCCCCACCCACGCCTACCACGACCTGTCGCCGGGCCTCGACTTCGAGACGAAGCTGTTCGCCAAGCCAGATGCGCCGCGCCTCCTGCGCGAGACGCTGGCCAGGCGCGGCTATCGGCCTGCGCCCATCGCGATGGGCACCAATACCGACCCGTACCAGCCGATCGAGCGCCGCTACGAGATAACGCGCCGCATTCTCGATATTTGCCTCGAAGCGCGGCACCCTGTGACGATCACCACCAAGTCCGACCGTATCCTGCGCGATATCGAGGTGCTGGCGGAAATGGCGCGGCACCGCCTGATCGCCGTCGGCATCTCGGTGACGAGCCTCGATCCGCACCTGTCGCGCCTTCTCGAACCGCGCGCCGCCTCCCCCGCAAAGCGGATCGCGGCGCTGGAACGGCTCGCCGCCGCCGGAGTCCCATCGCACGTCTCGGTCGCGCCCGTCATTCCCGCGATCACCGACGAGTTCATGGAGGCGATCCTCGAAAAATGCGCCGCGCGCGGGATCGAATCCGCGACTTGGATCATGATGCGACTTCCGCACGAGGTCGCGCCGCTGTTCCGCGAATGGCTCGCCACGCACTATCCGGACCGCGCCGAAAAGGTCATGGGCATCGTCCGGTCGGTGCGCGGCGGGCGCGACAACGATCCCGAATTCTTTACACGGATGAACCCGAAGGGCGTCTGGGCGGACCTGTTTCGCAAGCGCTTCCGGGTGGCGACGAAGCGGCTCGGGATCAACCGCGTCGCGGTCGACCTCGACTGCTCCCGCTTCCGGCCGCCGCCGCCCGATGGCCAGATGCGCCTGCTGTAGCGGGCTTCGATGGTTACCGCCCCGGACACCATCATTTTCGGCAACCGCGTGCTTGAAAAAGCGTTTTCCTTTCATCGCAATGGCAATGGAAGGAGGCCGTACGTGGCCGAAGAACGCATTACCACCACCGAAACCGGCGGGCGAAGTCCCGACACCACGCACACGACCGTTATCCAGGAACGCGCGCCCGACAACCGCAGCGGATCGGGATGGCTGATCGGCATAGTGCTGCTCATCGCCGTCGTCGCCGGCATATTCATCTTCTCGCAGATGGGCGGAGCCGAAGCTGCGAAGGACAACGCGATCGCGGACGCGGCCAGCGATGTCGGCGATGCCGCCGGTCAGATCGGCGAGGCCGCTGGCGATGTCGGCCAGGCCGCCAAGGACGCGGCGGACAACGTCTCGGAATAATTCGATCCGCACAATCGAGGGTCCCGCCGGCTGGCGGGGCCCTTTCTGCCGCGCCGGTCAGGACGGCAGACGGTAGTCGGCGAACTGTTCCCGCAAGTCCTTCTTGCTGATCTTGCCGGTTCCGGTGTGCGGAATGCCCTCGACGAACTCGACCGCGTCGGGCAGCCACCATTTCGCAACCTTGTCCGAAAGAAACGTGCGCATTTCCTCCGCGTCGAGTTCCGCGTCCGGCTTTCTCACCACGATCAGGATCGGCCGTTCGTCCCACTTCGGGTGCGCGATGCCGATTGCGGCGGCCTCGGCCACGCCGGGATGCGCGACGGCTGCGTTTTCCAGCTCGACCGAGCTGATCCACTCGCCGCCCGACTTGATGACGTCCTTGGTCCGGTCGGTCAGCTGGACCGATCCATCCGGGTGGATGAGCGCGACATCGCCGGTGTCGAACCACTGGCCGTCGCAGACCGCGTCCTCGGCCGCCTTGAAATAGCGCTTGATGACCCACTGTCCGCGCACCTGCAGCGCGCCCGCAGTCCTGCCGTCGCGCGGCAGGACCTTGTTGCGATCGTCGAGATCCACCGCGCGTACTTCGGTGCCGTAGGGGACGCGGCCCTGCAGCGACTTGATGCGCACCTGTTCGTCGAACGACAGATCGTCCCAGTCCGCCGTTTCGTACGCGATGCTGGCGACAGGCGACGTCTCGGTCATGCCCCATGCATGGCCGACCCGGATTCCCGCACGCATCAGTCGCTCGATGATCGCGGGGGGCAGCGCAGAGCCGCCCGATATGGCATGCCGGATCGGCGGCATCTCCCCGCCCGTCGCGTCGAGGTATTGCAGCATCGCGAAATAGACGGTCGGCACGCCCGCCAGATGCGTCGAATTCTCGGTCCGGAGCAGATCGAACAATACCTGCGGCTCGTTCACCTGCGAATAGAGCAGCTTCGCGCCTACGGCCGCGCAGGCCCAGGGCAGGCCCCAGTTGTTGGCATGGAACATCGGCACGACCGGCAGGACGACCGACCGCGATTCGAGCGCCAACGCCTGCGGCGCGACCCCCATTAGCGTGTGCAGGATGTTGGAGCGATGCTCCATCAGCACACCCTTGGGATTGCCCGTGGTCCCGCTGGTATAGCACAGCATGCAGGGATCGCGCTCGACCCCGCGCGCCCACTCGGCGGCGCCGTCCTCGGACCCGATCCAGTCGAGGAACTCGCCGTCGTCGAAGCAGATGAATTTCTCGACCGTGGTGAGGCGGGGCTTCAGCCGCTCGACGATGGGCCTGAACATCGCGTCGTAGACAAGGACGCGGTCCTCGGCATGGTTGACGATGTATTCGATCTGGTCGTCGAACAGGCGCGGGTTGATCGTGTGGACCACCCCGCCCGCTCCGGTCGCGCCGTACCACGCGACGAGGTGGTGCGCATGGTTCATCGCGAGCGTTCCGACGCGGTCGTGCGGCTTCAGCCCGATCCGCCAGAGCGCCTGCGCCATCTGCATCGCACGGTGGCGCGTTTCGGCCCAGTTGCTGCGGGTCTCGCTGCCGTTTGCCCAGCGTGTGACGATCTCGCGCTGGCCGTGCTCGCGCGCCGCGTGGTCGATAAGACCGGAGACGCGAAGTTCCCAGTCCTGCATTCCTCCAAGCATCCTGCCCTCTCCCCAGAGGTGATCAGGCCGCGACTTTCAGGTGACCTCCCGGCCGCTGCGGCTTGAGCGAAAGATTGCCGATCCCGTCGATTGCCGCAAGCCGTTCGACAAGATCGCCGTCGAGCGCGAAGTCCCAGCCGAGCCTCACGGGCTGGCGCGTGCCGTCGCCGAGCAGCAGGTTGGCGACGACTTCGCCCCGCCGCTTCTCGCCCCGGGGAAGCAGCAGCGCCAGTTCCTGCACCGCCTCGACCCGGTCGACGTCTAGCGAGAGCCTGAGGCGCAGCGAGCTCGAAACCTCGGCGATGGGCCGCGCCCCGCGCACGGTCACGCGCGGCGGCTCGTCGGGGTTGGGCCGGTCGAGCTCAACCTGAAGGAGCACGCAGGTTCCGTCCGCTGCCCATTTCTGAAAGTTCTCGACCAGCGATTTGTCGAAGCATGAAGCGGAGAACTGGCCAGACTGGTCGGAGAAGTCGGCCATGACGAAGTCCTTGCCCTTGCGGGTCTTGCGCTTCTGCACGTTCTCGACGAGCGCGGCCATCACCGCCCCCTGCCGACCGCCGCCTCCCCCGCCGCCGCCTTCCTGCCCCGCGCCGTCCACGGTCACGATCGACGCATGCGTCCGCGCGCCGTTGGCCGATGCAATCGCACGGAACTGTTCGACCGGGTGCGCGGCGAAGTAGAAGCCGAATGTCTCGCGCTCCTTCGCCATCTGGTCGGCGCGGTTCCACGGCTCCGCATCCTCCAGCCGCAGCGAGGGTTCGGCATGGTCCTCGCCGCCGAACAGGCCCACCTGCCCGCTGCTGCGCGAGCGTTCCGCCTCGTCGGCGACGGCAAGCAGCATGTCGGCATTGGCCAGCACTCTAGCTCGGTTCGGTTCGAGCGAATCGAATGCTCCCGCGCCTGCCAGGCTTTCGAGCTGGCGGCGGTTCATCGATCCGGCGGGCACGCGGCGGAAGAGGTCGTGCAGGCTTTCGAACCGGCCGCTGGCCTGGCGTTCGGCGACGATCGTCTCCATCGCCTTTTCGCCGACGTTGCGCAGGCCTGCGAGCGCGTAGCGGACCGCATGCCCCTCCTCGGTCTGCTCGACCATGAATTCGGCCTCCGAGGCATTCATGTCGGGCGCGGCGAGGGCGATGCCGTTCTTGCGCATGTCGTCGACGAAGACCGAGAGCTTCTCCGACTGGTGCATGTCGAAGCACATCGACGCGGCGTAGAATTCGTGCGGGTAGTGCGTCTTCAGCCAGGCCGTCTGGTAGGCGAGCAGCGCGTAGGCGGCGGCATGCGACTTGTTGAAGCCGTAGCCGGCGAACTTGTCGATGAGGTCGAACAGCTCGTTGGCCTTGGGCGCGTCAATGTCCGACACCTTCTTGCAGCCTTCGACGAAGATGGCGCGCTGCTTGTCCATCTCGGACTGCTTCTTCTTGCCCATCGCGCGGCGCAGCAGGTCCGCTTCGCCGAGCGAGTAGCCCGCCAGTACCTGCGCGGCCTGCATGACCTGTTCCTGGTAGACGAAGATCCCGTAGGTTTCGGCCACGATGCCTTCGAGCTTCCGATGCGGGTACTCGATGGACTCCAGCCCGTTCTTGCGGCGTCCGAAGAGCGGGATGTTGTCCATCGGGCCCGGCCGGTAAAGCGATACGAGCGCGATGATGTCGCCGAAATTGGTGGGTTTCACTGCCGCAAGCGTGCGGCGCATGCCTTCGGATTCGAGCTGGAACACGCCGACCGTGTCGCCGCGCTTCAACAGTTCGTAGACTTGCCCGTCGTCCCATGCGAGGCCGTCGAGGTCGACCTCGATTCCGCGCCGCTTCAGGAGGTCGACCGCCTTCCTGAGCACGGACAGCGTCTTGAGGCCGAGGAAGTCGAACTTGACGAGGCCTGCGTCCTCGACGTGCTTCATGTCGAACTGCGTTACCGGCATGTCCGACCGCGGGTCGCGGTAGAGCGGGACGAGCTGCGCCAGCGGCCGGTCGCCGATGACGACGCCCGCCGCGTGGGTCGAGGAATTGCGCGGCAAGCCTTCGAGCTGCATCGCCAGGTCGACGAGGCGCTTGACCTCGTCGTCGTTGTCGTACTCGCGGCGGAAGTCGGCTGCGCCGTTGAGCGCGCGATCCAGCGTCCACGGGTCGGTCGGATGGTTGGGCACCATCTTGCACAGTCGGTCGACCTGGCTGTAGCTCATCTGCAGGATGCGCCCGCAATCGCGCAGCACCGCGCGGGCCTTCATCTTGCCGAAGGTGATGATCTGCGCGACCGTGTCGTGCCCGTACTTGCGCTGCACGTAGCGGATCACCTCGCCGCGCCGGGTTTCGCAGAAGTCGATGTCGAAGTCGGGCATCGAAACGCGTTCCGGGTTCAGGAAGCGCTCGAACAGCAGGCCGAGCCTGATCGGGTCGAGATCGGTGATGGTCAGCGACCACGCGACGAGCGACCCCGCGCCCGATCCGCGCCCCGGCCCCACCGGGATGCCGTTGTCCTTGGCCCACTTGATGAAGTCGGCAACGATCAGGAAATAGCCGGGAAAGCCCATCCCCTTGATGATGTCGATCTCGAACTGGAGGCGGTCCTCGTAGACCTTGCGTTCCTCCGCCGACATCTCGCCATAAAGGGAGAGCCGCGCCTCGAGGCCCGCCTTCGCGTCCGCTGCCAGCATCCGCTCCTCGCCCTCGCGGTCGCCGGCGAGGCTGGGCAGGATCGGCTTGCGCTCTGGCGGTGCGAAGGCGCAGCGTTGCGCGACGACCAGCGTGTTGGCGGTCGCCTCGGGCAGGTCGGAGAAGATTTCCTCCATCATCGGCGCGGACTTGACCCAGCTTTGCCGGGGGGAGCGCACGCGCTCGGCCGCATCGATGTGAGTGGAATGCGCGATGCACAGCATGGCATCGTGCGCGGCATGGAAATGCGGTTCGGCAAAGCGCGCCGGGTTGCTCGCGACGAGCGGGATGTCGCGCGCGTAGGCAAGCTCTATCAGCGCGTTCTCCGACGCAGTCTCCACCGGATCGCCGGTGCGCGCGATCTCGATATAGAGGCGGTCGGCGAACAGCTGCTGGAGCGTGTCGCAACAGGCCTCCGCCGCATCGTGGCGCCCGTCGGCGAATAGCCGCGCCAGCGCGCCCTCCGCAGCGCCCGTCAGCGCGATCAGGCCGTCGGTGCGGCCCTCCATATCCCCGAGCAGGACGTGCGGATCGAATTCGAGCGGGCGGTCGAGGTGCGCGCGGCTGACGAGGTGGCACAGGTTGTCCCAGCCGGTCTCGTCCTGCGCATAGAGCGCCAGCCAGTCGATGGGCGCATCCTGTCCCACGACCGGCTCCCCGCCCCGCGCCACCGCGAGCATCGTGCCGACGATGGGCTGGATACCTTCCGCCCGGCAGGCCGCTGCAAACGCGACCGAGCCGTAAAGGCCGTTGCGGTCGGCGATGGCGATGGCCGGAAAACCGCGTTCTTTCGCGAGCCTGGCAATCGCCTTCGGCTCAATCGCGCCTTCGAGCATCGTGTAGCTCGAAAAGACTCGCAAGGGAACGAAGGGAGCGTGCGCCATGGCCTCCCCGACTAGCCCGCGGACAACCGCGCGATCAAGCAATGCCATCCCGGAAGCTGTTGAAACATGCGCAAAGTCAAGTCCCGTGTTTACTTGCAATATTTCTTCGATCTGTTCCAATTACCGGGACGGGAACCGGTAGTTAGGAGGGACTCATGGAAACGTCTGGCGCTTCGCCGCACAAGTCGATGGTGGACCGTATCAAGGCCATCATACTCAAACCCAAAGAAGAATGGCCGGTGATAGAAGCCGAACCTGCGACGCAGGGCGGCATTCTCACCAAATGGGTCATGCCGCTTGCCGCGATCGGCCCGGTCGCCACGCTTGTCGGGACGATGCTGTTCGGCCTTGGCGGGATCTTCGTGACCATCCGGCCCAGCTTCACGAGCGCGCTCGGCACGGCGATAGCGACCTACGTCCTGTCGATCGTGGCGGTCTTCGTGCTTGCCCTTATCGCCGACTGGCTGGCGCCCAAGTTCGAGGGCCAGAGCAACAAGCTCAACGCCTTCAAGCTGATCGCCTACGGCATGACGGCGGCGTGGCTGGCGGGCATCCTGGGTCTTATCCCTTCGCTCGGCCTGTTCTCGATAATCGGGGCCATCTACTCGATCTACCTCGTCTACCTGGGCAGCGGTCCGCTGATGAAGGTGCCGGAGCAGAAGCAGGCGGGCTTCGCCATCGTGCTGTTCCTGATCGCATTCGTTCTCAACCTGATCGTCGGTATCATCGTCGGGGCAGTGATCGGCGTTTCCGCGCTGACCGGCGGCGCGGCATCGTCCTACACCTCCGGTTCCAGCGACGACGATGTGACGATCAGCATTCCCGGCGTCGGCTCGATCGACACGGGCGAAATGAACAAGGCCGCCGAACGCATGGAAAAGGTCCAGCGCGGCGAGATCAGGCCTGTGGAGACGCAGGTCCTGCAAGCCATGCTGCCCGAACAGATCGGGCAATTCCAGCGTACCGGGCTTTCCAGCCGGAAGATGGGCGGCGCCGGATCGGGGGTCGAGGGCACCTACAAGGCCGGCGACTACCGCTTCGACCTGCGCGTCAACGACATGCTGGCGCTGTCCGGCATCGCCGGGATGGGCGCAGCGATGGGCATCGAGAGCAGCGAGGAGGACGAGAACGGCTACAAGCGGATGGGCACGGTCGACGGCCAGTGGCGGTCAGAGGAATGGAACAGCCAGCGCGAACGCGGCGAATACGCAGTCATGGTCGCCAACCGCTTCCAGGTGCTGGCCAACGGCAACGTACCGTCCATCGACGTTCTCAAGCAGGCGGTCGCGCAGATCGACCAGGGCGACCTGGAGGACATGGCCGAATGATCGGGCCGAATGATCGGGCCGAATGATCGGGAACGCATGGGTGTAACTTACAGCAGGGCCTCGATATCCTTTTCGAGGCCCTGCGGCTTGTCGGTGGGGGCGTACCGGCGCACCACCTTGCCCTCCCGGTCGAGAAGGAACTTGGTGAAGTTCCACTTGATCGCCTGCGTGCCGAACAGGCCGCGCGCTTCGGACTTCAGCCAGTCATAGAGCGGCGGCGCGTCGCTGCCGTTCACGTCGATCCTGGCCATGACCGGAAATTCGACGCCGTAGTTCACGCTGCAGAACTCGGCGATCTCGTCGGCGCTGCCCGGCTCCTGCCTGCCGAACTGGTTGCACGGGAAAGCGACGATCTCGAAACCGCGATCGCGATAGGTCCGGTAGAGCTCCTGAAGACCCTCGTACTGCGGCGTGAACCCGCACTTGCTGGCAGTGTTGACCACCAGCACGACCTTGCCGGCCAGCTCCGAGAGGGCATACGCGCTCCCGTCGGGCTTTGTCGCGGTGAAGTCGGAGAGGGTCCCGGCCACGTGCGTTGACGGACGCCTGCCCGGTCAGCCCTTGTTGCCGGGAAAGTCGGGCCGCGAGAACAGAGCGCGGATTTCGCCGATCTCGAGCCGGTGGTCTCCCGCCTTCTGGATCGAGTAGCGCGGCTGTTCATCCTCGGGCAGGTCCATCACCACGTCGATCAGCTCGGCCAGGGTGCCGCGCCGGATCGTCTTGAAGCGGTGAAGGACACCGCCGTTGTCCTCGTGCAGGTGCAGTTCGGAGCTGTCGTCCCAGTCGACCGGCTTGCGGTCGCCGGGCTCGCCGTGGAATGTGGTGGGGTTCGAACTCATGCGATTTGGTCTCCGTGGAAATCCGTCTCTGTCAAGAAACCCGCGGTTTGCCCGCCGGTTCCGCTACGCCAGCCTGCCTTCCGAAAGGCGCAGGACGCGGTCCATCGACGATGCTAACCGCTCGTTGTGGGTCGCGACAAGCCCGGCGCTGCCCTCCCCGCGCACGAGTGCGAGAAACTGCGCGAGCACGCGGTCGGACGTCGCTTCGTCGAGGTTGCCGGTAGGCTCGTCGGCAAGCACGAGGCGGGGCCGGTTGGCCAGCGCCCGGGCGACGGCAACCCGCTGCTGCTCCCCGCCCGAAAGCTGGCTGGGCCGGTGCGAAAGCCGTTCCGCCAGGCCGAGCGCGCCGAGCAGCTCGTCGGCGCGTTCCTCGGCCTCCTCGCGCGACTTGCCGGCGACGAGTTGCGGCAGGACGACGTTCTCGCGCGCATTGAAATCGGGCAGCAGGTGATGAAACTGGTAGACGAAGCCGAGGTGGTCGCGGCGCAGCGCGGTGCGCGCGTTGCTGCCCAGCTTGCTTGCGTGGGTACCCGCGATCTCGATCCGGCCGCCGAAGCCGCCCTCGAGCAGGCCGATTGCCTGCAGCATCGTCGACTTGCCCGAACCCGACGGCCCGAGCAGCGCAACGATCTCGCCGGGGCCGATGGTCAGGTCCACCCCGCGCAGCACGTCGATGGTGACGCCGCCCTGCTCGAAGCTGCGCGTCAGCCCCTCGATCCGCACGACCGCCTCGCGCACCGGTGCCTCACTCATAGCGCAGCACCTGTACCGGATCGGTGCCCGATGCCTTGAAGGCGGGGTAAAGCGTCGCGAGGAAACTGAAGATCAGCGCCATCACGCTGATCACCGTGACTTCCACAGGGTCGGTCCGGCTCGGCAGTTCGGTGAGGAAGCGGATCGAGGGGTCCCACAGGTTCTGGCCCGAAACCACCTCGATGAACCGCACGATCGGCTGGCGGAAATAGAGGAACACGAAGCCCAGGATCAGCCCCGCGATGGTGCCGAGCGCCCCGATCAGGAAGCCCGTCGTCACGAATATCTTGAGCAGCGAGGTTCGCGTCGCGCCCATCGTGCGCAGGATCGCGATGTCGCGCGTCTTGGCGCGGACCAGCATGATGAGCGAGGACAGGATGTTGAACACCGCGACCAGGACGATGATCGAGAGCACGACGAACATCGCCACCCGCTCGACCGCCAGCGCCTCGAACAGCGTGGCGTTGATCGTCTTCCAGTCGGTGACGATGGCCTGCCCGGCAAGCCTTTGCGCCAGCGGTGCGAGGATTTCCCCGACCCTGTCCGGATCCTCTGTCGTCACCTCGATCATTCCGATGCTGTCGCCGATGAGCAGCAGCTGCTGCGCATTCTCGATGGGCATGACAACGAAGGCCTGGTCGTAGTCGTAGACGCCGATCTCGAAGATCGCGGCGACAGTGTAGCCGATCTGCCGCGGCACCGTGCCGAACGGGGTCGAGCGGCCCTGCGGATTGATGATCGTGATCGTGTCGCCCAGCCGCACGCCGAGGTTTTCGGCCAGCCGCGCGCCGATGGCGACGGTGCTGGTGCCGGCCTCCAGTTCGGAGAGCCTTCCGGCCTTGAGGTTGGGCTGGATCGCCGCGATGTCTTCGTCCGTGTTTCCGCGCACGAGGATCGCCTCGACCCGGCCGTTGTAGCTTGCCAGCAGCGGCTGCTCGATCAGCGGAGAGGCGCTGGTGACGCCCGGCGTCTTGCGCACGTCCTCCAGCACACGCTCCCAGTTGTCGAGCCGCCCGCCGTAGGCCTGCACCAGCGCGTGCCCGTTGAGGCCGACGATCTTGTCGAAGAGCTCGGCGCGAAAGCCGTTCATCACGCTCATGACGATGACGAGCGCGGCGACACCCAGCATGACCGCGACCAGGCTGATCCCCGCCACCAGCGCGATGAACGCCTCTCCCCTGCCGGGAAGCATGTAGCGCTTGGCGATGGTCCATTCGAAGGGGGAGAGGATCAAGCAGCTGGCCTTGTCGGTCATTCGTGTCGGCGCGTCGATGTAGGGCGTGCGCCGGGGGCTGGCAAGCGTGCGGGCCGGCGCGCCATTTGGGCACAAATGTTACAGCCCCCTTGCTTTCGCCGCGCACTCGTCCCAAATGCGCGCGTAACGCTCACCACGAGTGCGCGATGAGGCGCCCGGCGGTCGGATTGACTGGATGAATCTCACACACCCTTTCCTTGATCGCGACGGCGACAAGCTGCGCGAGGAATGCGGCGTTTTCGGCGTCATCGGTGCGAAGGACGCGGCCTCGATGGCCGCTCTCGGGCTTCATGCGCTGCAGCATCGCGGGCAGGAAGCCTGCGGCATGACCAGCTTCGACGGCAAGGATTTCTTCGCGCGGCGCGGTCTCGGCCATGTCGCGCAGGTTTTCGGCAATGCCGAATCGATAGCCGAGCTTCCCGGCCACATGGCCTCGGGCCACGTGCGCTATTCGACCACCGGCGGATCGGGCCTCAGGAACGTGCAGCCGCTGTTCGCCGACCTCGCTTCGGGCGGCTTCTCGATCGCGCATAACGGCAACATCTCCAACGCGATGAGCCTGAAGCGCGAGCTCGTGCGGCGCGGCGCCATCTTCCAGTCGACCTCGGACACCGAAGTCATCATCCACCTCGTCGCGACGAGCCGCTATCCGACGCTGCTCGACCGCTTCGTCGATGCGTTGCGCATGGTGGAAGGCGCCTATTCGCTGATCTGCATGACCGACGAGGGCATGATCGCCTGCCGCGATCCGCTCGGCATCCGGCCGCTGGTCATGGGCCGCATCGGCGATGCCATCGTTTTCGCCAGCGAGTCGGTGGCTCTCGACGTCATCGGTGCCGAACTGGTCCGCTCGATCGAGCCGGGCGAGCTCGTCCAGGTAGACCACAAGGGCACGATTTCCAGCCACCGCCCGTTCGGCAACCATAACCAGCGCCCCTGCATCTTCGAGCACGTCTATTTCAGCCGGCCCGACTCCACGCTCGACGGCAAGTCGGTCTACATGGTGCGCAAGCAGATCGGCGCCGAGCTTGCCAAGGAATCGCCCGCCGACGCCGACCTCGTGATCCCGGTCCCCGACAGCGGCGTTCCCGCCGCCATCGGCTACGCGCAGGAATCGGGCGTACCTTTCGAACTGGGCATCATCCGTTCGCACTATGTCGGGCGCACCTTCATCCAGCCCTCGGACGGCGCGCGCAACGCCGACGTCAAGCGAAAGCACAACGCCAACCGCCCGCTCGTCGAAGGCAAGCGCATCGTGCTCATCGACGATTCGATCGTGCGCGGCACCACCTCGCTCAAGATCGTGCAGATGATGCGCGATGCAGGCGCTGCCGAAGTGCACATGCGCATCGCCAGCCCGCCGACCTCGAACAGCTGCTTCTACGGCGTCGACACGCCCGAGCGCTCCAAGCTCCTTGCCGCCAAGATGGACGTCAAGGCGATGGCCGAGTTCATCCATGCCGACAGCCTCTCTTTCGTGTCGATCGACGGCCTTTACCGCGCGGTCGGCGAAGCGGGCCGCTCGGCGAAGTGTCCGCAGTTCTGCGATGCGTGCTTCACCGGCGACTATCCCACGCGGCTGACCGACCTTTCCGAGCGCGATACGCCCGACCTCCTGACCCTGCCGGTCAACAAGGTCGCGTGACGGACAAGCCGTTCAGCGGCCAGATCGCTCTCGTGACGGGAGCGAGCCGGGGCATCGGCGCGGCGACCGCAATCGCGCTCGCCGGGGCCGGCGCACACGTCGTGCTGACCGCGCGCACCGCGAAGGCGCTTGAAGGGGTCGAGGAGCAGATCCACGAAGCCGGCGGCACCGCCACCATTGCGCCCGCCGACGTTACCGAGAGCGATGCGGTATCGCGTCTTGCCGCCGCGATCGCGGAACGCTGGGGCAAGCTCGACATCCTCGTCATCAACGCGGCGGTGCTGCCCGAACTGACATCGGTGCCCGACATCGACCAGAAGGCCTTCGGCAAGGCGCTGACCACGAACGTGCTGGCGACCCAGGCGATCATCGGCGCGTTCGACCCGCTGCTGCGCAAGAGCGAGGATGCGCGCGTCGTCGGACTGACCAGCACGGTCGCGCAGTCCCCGCGCGCGTTCTGGGGGGCCTACGCTTCGACCAAGGCCGCGTTCGAGGTGCTGCTCGATTGCTATGCGCAGGAAACCGCGAAAGTCGCGAAACTGCGCGTCGCCATCGTCAATCCGGGAGCGACGCGAACCACGATGCGCGCGCGCGCCTACCCCGGCGAAGATCCCGCGACGGTCAAGCCGCCGGAAGTCGTGGCGGAGCGACTGGTTGCCTTGCTTGGTGAACAGTTCGCCTCGGGATACCGCGAATCGGTTAACCATACCGCTTAGGGACCGATAAACCCGGATTGGCGATTCTTTGCCAAGCAGACTCGCGATGGAGTCGGCAAAGCTTTTCCGAGGCACGGCCATGATGACCACCCAGGGTTCGCAAGACCGTTACGCGATTGCGGCGCAGGAAGATCGCAGTGCCCCGCGCACAAAGATCACGATCCCGGCGCAGCTTCGTCCTTCGGGTTCGAAGGGCTACCAGACCGTGGTCAAGGACCTGTCGCTGTCGGGGTTCTCGGCGATGGCGATCAACCGCCTGCATCCCGGCACGCTGTGCTGGCTGACCCTGCCCGGCCTGCAATCGATGCAGGCGCAGGTGGTGTGGTGGGAAAACGGCCTTGTCGGCTGCGCCTTCAACGAGCTGCTTTCGCCGATCATCCACGACAACGTCCTTGCGCGCTGGCGCGGCGACGGCACCTACCCGGGGGCCTGAGTTACGCTCCCCTGACCAGCGTGACCTGCGCGACGTCGATCCCGCCGCCCAGGAAGCCGCCTTCGCAATACATCAGGTAATAGCGCCACAGGCGGCAGAACCGCGCGTCGAAACCGGCGGGCAGCCTGCCGTCGCGCTCCGCGGTATCGAAGGCCTCGCGCCATAGCCGCAGCGTGCGCGCATAGTCCTGCCCGAAGCTTTCCCGGTCGCGCCATGCCAGCCCGCGCTCTTCGGCAAGGCGGCGCAATTCGCTCTCGCGGATCAGCATGCCGCCGGGGAAGATGTAAGTCTGGATGAAGTCGGCGCTGCGCGCATAGCGCTCGAAAAGCTCGTCGCGGATCGAGATGTACTGGATAGCCGCGCGGCCGCCCGGCTTCAGGCAGCACGCGATGCAGTCCATGAAGTCCGGCCAGTATTCCTGCCCCACTGCCTCGACCATCTCGACGCTGGCGATCGCGTCGAAGGTGTCGCGAACGTCGCGGTAGTCCTGCTTGCGGAAATCGATGGCGAGCCGGGAATGACGCTCGCGCGCCCAGTCGAGCTGGCCGTCCGAGATGCTGATTGCGGTGACTTTTGACCCGGCCTTCGCGAGATGCGCCGAAAGCGCACCCCAACCGCATCCGATCTCCAGAAGCGTCGGCGCGCCGGCGACCCGCTCGCGGATCGTTTCGAGCTTGCGCGCCTGCGCCGCCTCGAGCGACGTGGCATCGCCTTCGAAACGCGCGCTCGAATAGACCATCGCCGGGTCGAGCCACGCAGCGTAGAAATCGTTGCCGAGATCGTAGTGCGCATGGATGTTCCTCTGCGCATTCGACTTCGTGTTGCGCCGCAGCCAGTGCAGTGCCCGCGCCGCGATCCGCCAGGGACCGCGCGCCCGCGCAGCGTTGCCGAGCGAGACTCCGTTGGCCATGAACAGCGCGAACAGCGGCACCGGATCGGGGCTTTCCCACTCGCCCGCTTCCCACGCCTGGTACCAGCCGACTGATCCGCCCGTCGCCAGCCGCAGCATGGCGCGGTAGCTGTTGAGCCTGACGGTGCAGTCGAAGCCGGGCGCCCTGCCGCCGAGGAGCCGCCGCGATCCGTCCGGCAGGATCGCCTCGATCGAGCCGGTTTCGAGGCCTCGGTCGACGCGGTCGAGGATCCTGCGCGCACCGCCCGACCATGCGCTCGCCAGCCATTGCGGCCCGATGCCGAGCCTGCGCCCGGCTGCCACCAGCCTGCTTCCCCTCTGAGACACCCGCGCGTCCATGCGGGCAGCCTATGGCTTCAAACCGCTGCCGGGGCAATCAGTCCTTCATGTCGCGATAGGCGGCCAGCGCGCGCTGGCGCGCTTCCTTGTGGGCGATGATCTTTTCCGGGTAGTCGCCGCGCTTTTCCGCAGGAGGATCGTGGATGTCCTCGTCCGAAAGACCGGCAAGTTCGGGCACCCATTCGCGGATGTAGTCCTCCGCATGGAACTTGGGCGACTGGGTCAGCGGGGCCATGATCCGCGGGAACATGTTCGAATCGACGCCGGTCCCCGAATTCCACTGCCAGTTGACGCCGTTGTTGGCGTAGTCGGCATCGACCAGCGTGTCCCAGAACCACCGCTCGCCGTGGCGCCAGTCGATCAGCAGGTGCTTGATGAGAAAGCTCGCCGCGATCATTCGCACGCGGTTGTGCATCCAGCCGATCGCCCAGAGCTGGCGCATCCCGGCATCGACGATCGGGTAGCCGGTGCGGCCCCGTTGCCAGGCTTCCAGCTCGCTTTCGATAACGTGGCCACGGTTCGGATTGCGCCATGAAAACTCGTCGAACCGGTCTCGGTAGTTCTTCTCGGGATAGTCGGGGAACTGGTAGATCACGTTCTGCGCGTAATCTCGCCAGATGATTTCGCCGCGAAAGCTTTCGGCGCCCTTGCCCCTGCGGCTGCCGACCGCCTTCCACACCTGCGTCGGCGAAATCTCGCCCCAGTGGAGGTGCGGGGACAGGCGGGAGGAACCGTCTGTCGAGGGATTGTTGCGATCCTTTTCGTAGTCCGCGATGCGATCGAGGAAATCGTCGAGCCGTTCGTGCGCGGCCTTCTCCCCCCGTTTCCAGAAATCGCGCATGCCGCCCGCCCAGTCCGGCTTCGACGGCTCGAGCTCCCAGTCGGCAAGCGTGTCGGAGGCAGGCCAGCTTTCGGGATTCGAAAAGCTCGGCTCGTCGAGCGGATCGCGGCCGGGCAATTCCCTGGCCAGCGCGCGCGCAAACGGGGTGTATATCTTGTAGGGCTCGCCCGATCCGGCTTTCACCGTCCCCGGCGGCAGCAGGTAATTGCCGTCGTACAGGTGCAGGTCGAGCTTGTCGGCCAGCGCCTCCTCGGCTTTTCGCCACCATGGTTCGTAGTGCCGGATGGCATGAACCTGATCGGTACCAAGCTCGTCCGCCAGCCTGCACAGTTCCTTCACTGCGTCGCCGCGCCGAAGGATCAGCTTGGACCGGTGCCGACCGAGGCTCGCGTCGAGTGATTCGAGGCTGCCGTGCAACCACCAGCGCGACGCGCCGCCCAGCGCGCGGTCGTTCGTCCGCTCGTCGTCGAGGACGTAGACCGGAACGACGGGTCCGCACGCAGCGGCGGCATGGAAGGCAGGCTGGTCGGTTAGCCGCAAGTCGCGGCGCAGCCAGACGATCTGGGGTGAGGACATGTTTGCTCCCGGTATTCGTCACGCAACGCGGCGCGTGGTAGGCGGTTCCCCATGCCCCTGTCCGAGGAACAAGTCACCCTGCCGGCGCGCGGCTTTCGCATTGATCCGCGCCATGCGGGACTCGCTGCGGTGCTATGCTGGTTCGCTTTCGCTGCCGTCGCCTGGGCGGTGGAGACGGGTCATACCTCGACGCTCGACAGGACGGGACTGCTGTTCTGGCGCGGGCCGGAGCTTCGCCCCGCCGGCCCTGCCTACCTGCTCGAAGCCGTGCGCGACATCACAGCGCTGGGCGGCGTGCTCCTGCGCAACCTCTTCGCGCTGGGCGCGGTGGCGGCGCTGCTGTTCCTGCGGCTGCGGCGCGAAGCGATGCTGTTCGCGCTCACCGTCGCGAGCGGCTGGGCTGTGGGCTACGGGCTCAAGCTGCTCGTAGGGCGCGAACGGCCCGAGATCGTGCCGCACCTGACACACGCAGGCGGCGCAAGTTTTCCGAGCGGGCACAGCTTCAACGCGGCTGTCGTCTACATCGCGATGGCCCTCGCCTTCGCGGCGATGAGCGGCCGCAGGGCGGTTCGCGCCACGATCATCGGCGTCGCGCTTGCCGCCAGCCTCGCGATTGCGTGGAGCCGGGTGTGGCTGGGCGTGCATTTTCCCAGCGATGTGCTGGCCGGCTGGCTGGGCGGCGCGGCCTGGGCATTCAGCGCGGCGGTTCTGTTCCACAGCCCCGCGCGAAAGGCGGCAGGCCTTGCCCCTGCGGACACGCCCGCCGGCCTGCGCGACGACTAGCCGAGCTGGCTTTTCGCGGTCTGGAACTCACTCTGCGAAAGGTACGTGTCGCCGTCCTGGTCGTAATAGAAGAACGACTTGCCCGCGCTGTTGATCTGGTCGTCGCTCAGGTAGGGCTTCAGCGCATCGTTTCGCTTGGGCTCGTCCGGATCGACCGGCACTGCCCAGATCGCGTATTCGGCGACCGAAAGTTGGCTGTCGTCGTTGCGATCGAGGTAAGCGAAATCCATCTGCGCGCGCGGGATCATGCCGCTGGCGCCCGTCGCCATCCCGCCGCCGGAACCGGACATGCCGTCCCCGGACGATCCGCCGGACGCCGCGTCTTGCGATCCGGCCATGTCGCTGCCCGACGCGTCGCTTCCGCTTCCGTCCATGTCCGACCCATCCATGCTGTCGGCATCGCCGGACGCCGCGCCGGTCATTCCCGGCGAGGGCGTGGCGACGGCGGTGATCGCCATGTTGTCGCGATACTCGCCGTATTCCTGCTGCATCGCGTCGCGGTCCATCGCGTCGTAGCGCGCCTGCTGCTCGGTCGAGAGCATCAGGTCGTCGACGGTCATCACGTCTTCGGGCACGGGCGCCTCGGCGGTTTCCTGCCCGCAGGCGGAAAGCGCAAGCGCCATCGCGGTCGCGGAGGCAGTGAGAATTCGTTTGTTTAACATAGGTTTATATCCTGTCCGCTGGTTCGGTATGTCTCACCTCGTCCAACGGATGAAGGCCGAAATGGTTCAGGATTTTTTGTCGAACTGGCGACGCACTATCGCCTCGCAGGGCACGCATAACCCGGCAACGCGACGCTGAAGCGATCGCCGCCGAAGCCTGCGAAGCGCGCATCGCGCAGCATCGCGCCCCTGCCCTCCGCCATCGGTTCGAGGAACGGCGCGCGCGCCCAGAACAGGAAAGCCGCCGCGTCCGGACCTCCGGCTTCGGCAATGGAGCCGCGCGCCGGGCACTGCCCCCCGGGAGCCAGCGGCGCGAATTCGCCGGGTATAGTGCCAAGGCCCCAGCGGCTGCCGTACCATGTGCCGTCCGCCGTCTGCACGAGCAGGTCGCGCTGCCACGAAGTCAGTGGCACGGGATTGACGATGGCCCGCACCGGGTAAGGCGGGCTGATCATCGCCGTGTCGCGCGCAACGCTGCTGAGCAGCCAGTTCGCGCCCATGTAGGCGACCGCGATGCACAGCGTTATCTTCGCAGGCGCACGCCAGTCGCCGCCGGTCTTCTTCTCCTTGCGCAGCGACCACCACGTCGTCAGGCCGAGCAGCGCCCAGAGCCAGACGTCGATGATAAACAGAGTATCGCCATAGAACAAGCGGCTCGAAAACGGCTCGAGCAGGCGGATGCCGTAGCTGTTCATCCAGTCGAGCGTCGGGTGCGTCAGGCACGCGACGAAGGCCAGCACGAACAGCCATCCGAAGCGGACCGGCGGCCTTGCCGCGGGCCGCTTGCCGCGCCGTGCCTGCCAGCGGTCGAACCCGTAGAGGATCGCCGCCAGCGCGAGAGGCAGCAGGACGAGCGCGATCGGGCCGTGCGTCAGGCCGCGCCGCATGGCGAGGCTTTGCGTGCCGTAGATCGTGCAGGTCGCGTCGATGTCGGGCAGGTTCGCGCCGATCACCAGCGCGGGCATCGACAGCCCGGTCAGGCGCTTTGGCCCGGCCTGCCCGATCAGCGCTCCGACGAGGCTGTGCGTCAGGTTGTCCATCGGTCGCCCCCGCCGGAGCGAACGTCAGACCGGGTCGGCGGCGGTCCCGCTTACGGTCCAGGTCTGGCCCTTGGAAAGCAGCTTGCCGAGATCGGCCACCTTGCCCTCGCGCGACTTCACGTCCTGATCGAGAACCGCGTCCTCGTAGGTCGGGCGCGGATCGTCGTAGATCACGCCCAGCGCCATCGGGAACGGCCCGAACGGCAGTTCGACGAGCATGTGCGCCAGCGCCCGGTTCGTCACGTCGTGACGCTTCACGCCCGCCGCTTCCCAGTCTCCGTCCACGACGTCCACGACCTTGAGCGTCATGTTCTGGACGTCGCGGGCAAGGCCCTTGGTGCCGTTGGCGAACAGCATCGGCTCGCCGTGCTGGAGCCAGAGCTGCTGGTCCTCGGCACCCTTCGGCGCGGCGAAATCATGGAAGACGTCCTTGTTGTAGACGATGCAGTTCTGGAAGATTTCCACGAAGGCTGCGCCCTTGTGGGCATGCGCGGCCTTGAGCACGTCGGGAAGGTTCTTCGAGACGTCGAAGCCGCGCGCCACGAACCGCGCGCCGACGCCCAGCGCGAAGGCGCAGGGCTGCACCGGCCGGTCGACCGATCCGCCCGGCGTCGAGGGCGAGCTGGTGCCGAGGCGGCTGGTGGGCGAATACTGCCCCTTGGTCAGGCCGTAGATCTCGTTGTTGAACAGCATGATCTGCATGTTCACGTTGCGGCGCAGGGCATGGAGGAGGTGGTTGCCGCCGATCGACAGGCCGTCCCCGTCGCCGGTGACGAGCCAGATGTCGAGTTCGGGGTTGGCCAGCTTCATGCCGGTCGCGAAAGCGGGTGCGCGCCCGTGGATCGTGTGGAACCCGTAGCTTTCTACGTAATACGGGAAGCGGCTCGAACAGCCGATGCCCGATACGAAGACGGTCTTCGCCGGATCCGCGCCGAGCTGCGGCAGCGTGCGCTGCACCGCCTTCAGGATCGCGTAGTCGCCGCAACCTGGGCACCAGCGCACTTCCTGGTCGGTTTCCCAGTCCTTGAGCGTGGTGGTGATGGTGGTCATCTCGTTCATCGTAATTCCCCTTACGGGTTCACCGCTTTGACGCTGGGAAGCTGCTTCTTGTTCGGATCGACGTCGCCGCCCTCGTTGCCGGGAACGTCGTCGAAGAAGGCTTCGATGGCGCGCTCGATCTCGGCGATGGCGAAGGGCTGGCCCGACACCTTGTTGAGCGGCCGTGCATCGACGAGATACTGGTCGCGCAGCACCGTCTTGAACTGGCCCGAGTTCATCTCCGGCACCAGCACGCAATCGTAACCGCGCAGCAGCTCGCCGAGGTTCTTCGGCAGCGGCCAGACGTGGCGAACGTGAACGTGGCTGACCGCCAGCCCCTTGCGCCGTGCGCGCCGCACCGCCTGGTGGATCGGGCCGTAAGTCGAACCCCAGCCGACAACCACGAGTCCGCCGCTCTTGTCGCCGAGGCTGACGTCCTGGTCGGGAATGGCGTTCGCGACATTCTCCACCTTCTCGCGCCGGGCATCGGTCTGGGACTGGTGCACCGCCGGCGAGTAATCGATGTTTCCGGTGTCGATCGCCTTCTCGATCCCGCCGATACGGTGCATCAGGCCGGGCGTTCCGGGCTTGATCCAGGGACGCACGCCGCGCTCGTCGCGCCTGAACGGCTCGACCTTGCCGTCGGCCCCGTTGGGCGCATCGAGGTGCTTGACCGGGAACGGCTCGAAAGCCTCGGGATCGGGCACCTTCCACGGTTCGGCGGCATTGCCGATGTAGCCATCGGTCAGCAGCATGACCGGGGTCATGAACTGCGTCGCGATGCGGCATGCCTCGATCGCGCATTCGAAGGCGTCGGACGGAGACCGCGCGGCGATGACCGGCAGCGGCGCATCGCCGTTTCGACCGTAGATCGCCTGGTAGAGGTCGGACTGCTCGGTCTTCGTCGGCAGGCCGGTGGACGGGCCGCCGCGCTGCGAGTTGACGATGACGAGCGGCAGCTCGGTCATGACCGCCAGCCCCATCGCCTCGCCCTTGAGCGCGATGCCGGGGCCGGACGACGACGTCACGCCCAGCTTGCCGGCGTAGGATGCACCGATCGCGGCACAGATGGCGGCGATCTCGTCCTCTGCCTGGAAGGTGGTGACCCCGAATTCCTTCATCTTCACGAGGTTGTGAAGGATCGCCGAGGCCGGGGTGATCGGATAACCGCCGAAGAACATGTCGACGCCCGCCAGCTTCGCGCCGGCGACCAGGCCAAGGCTCACTGCCTCGGCACCCGTCACGGTCCGGTAGACGCCCGGTTCCTGCACGAAGCTTTCGACATGGAGCTTGCGCAGCGGACCCGAAAGCTCAGCCGTTTCGCCATAAGCGTGGCCCGCGTCGAGCGCTGCGATGTTGGCATCGGCGAGAACCGGGTTCTTCTTGGCGAACTTGGCCTTCAGCCATTCATGGATGGGCGCGCGCCTGCGGTCGAACATCCACAGCGCCAGCCCCAGCGTCCACATGTTCTTGCAGCGCAGGGCCTCCTTGTTGCCAAGGCCGAATTCCTTGACCGATTCGAGCGTCATCGCGCTGATGTCGAAGGCGAGGACATCCCACTTGGCGAGGCTGTCGTCCTCGAGCGGGTTGGTGTCGTACTTCGCCTTGTCGAGGTTGCGCTTCGTGAACTCGCCAGTGTCGGCGATGATCAGGCCGCCGGGCTTGAGCGACTGGACGTTCACCTTGAGCGCCGCCGGGTTCATCGCGACGAGCACGTCGGGCGCGTCGCCCGCGGTCGTGACCTCGCTCGACCCGAAATTGATCTGGAACGCCGACACGCCGAACAGCGTGCCCTGGGGCGCGCGGATCTCGGCAGGAAAGTCGGGGAAAGTCGCAAGGTCGTTGCCCGCGAGCGCCGTGGAGAGCGTGAACTGCCCGCCGGTAAGCTGCATGCCATCACCCGAGTCGCCCGCGAAACGGACCACGACCGCTTCGGGGGATGGGCTTTGACCGGAGATGCTCGCTGGTCTCTTTTCGGCTGAAATCGTCGCCATTTTGATCCTCTGCTGGCTGGTGCCGCCATAGCTGTTCAATGCACCTAGCTCTTCCCCGCTCCGGCGCAATTTAGAAAAACTCTTTCGCGCCAAACCGTAACGATCCGCAAAAAACCTTGATAGGCCGCTAGTCAAGTCCCGATGCTGCGGTTTTCCGGGTATCGATCCGATTGATCACCGCACCGCCACGGGCGATAAGCGCTTGCCCCGACCGGAGCGAATCGCCTGATGACCGACCTTTCCAACCTTGCCTACCGGCCCTGCGTGGGCGTCATGCTCGTCAACCACGAGGGCAAGGCCTTCGTCGGACGCCGCATAGACAACAAGGATGGCGACTGGTGGCAGATGCCGCAGGGCGGCGTCGACAAGGGCGAGGAAATCAAGGACGCGGCGTTGCGCGAACTGCACGAGGAAACGGGCGTCACCCCCGACCTCGTCACGATAATCCGGCAAACCCGCGAGGAAGTGTTCTACGACCTTCCCGACGAGCTGATGGGCAAGCTGTGGGGCGGAAAGTACCGCGGCCAGCGCCAGCACTGGTTCCTGGGCCGCTTCAACGGCAGCGACGAGGACGTGAACCTGGAAGCCCACGATCCGCCCGAATTCTGCGAATGGAAATGGGTCGCGCCCGAACTGCTTCCGGACCTGATCGTGCCGTTCAAGAAGCGCGTCTATCGCTCGGTCTTCGAGGAATTCCGCGAGCTGATCTAGGGTTGGCGCAAGGTCCCTGCCTGCACGGGGACCGGTGACCGGTTCGCCTCAGTTATCCGAAACGACAGGCTCCGGGGTCACCGCCTCGGCGGTCAGCACGCGCGGCGCCACGCCACGAGAAAGCGCGGTGGCAAGCTGCCGCGTCGCCGTGCAATCGTCACCGCACAGTCCCTTGAGCCGCGCAAGGTTGCGCTGCGCCTTTTCGGTAGCGCCCTTTTCGGCGAGCGCCGCACCCTCGCCCGCGATGGCGGCGAGGTTCTTGGGCTCCCTTGCCAGCGCGTCGCGATAGTAATGCAGCGCCTTGCCCTGCATGCCCTGCTTGCGGCGCACTTCGGCAAGGTTGACGAGCACCGGAACGCTTCCCGGCTGGAGCACGAGCGCGGCTTCGTATGCATCGATCGCGCCGTCGTAGTCGCCCTTGGCGAAGTCGGCGCGGCCATCGGCCAGGAGTGCTGCTGCCCGCGGGTCAAGCTCCTCGCGCGGTTCGGACCAGCCGACGCTGGACGTCACGGCGACGAAAAGGGATAGGGCAGCGGCAACGGGGGTATAGCGCATCAGGACATCCTTGGCCGAGAGCTTGGTCTGGGTCATTGTCGTCAGGCTATCATACGCGAGTTAAACGCGCGATGAAAAACCCGTCGGTCCCGTCGTGCGCGGGCGTCAGGCGGATTCCGTCTCCGCGATCGCGTCCGGCGGGGAGCGCCGGCGGTTCGGCGCGCCAGCCCTCGCTGGCTGCCAGGAACGCCGCGATCCTGTCCGGCCCCTCCTCGTCGAGCAGCGAGCAGGTGACGTAGACCAGCCGCCCGCCGGGACGCACCAGCTCCGCCCCGATCTCCAGCAGCCGCGCCTGCACGTCGGCGAAGCGGCCGAGGCGACTGTCGTCGAGCCGCCAGCGCGCCTCGGGATTGCGACGCCAGGTGCCGGTACCCGAGCACGGGGCGTCGATCAGGACCGCATCGGCCCGCTCGCGCCAGCCTGCCAGCGCCACGCGCTCGCGCCCCGGATCGAGCAGCAACGTCTCGATCATCGTCGCGCCGGCGCGCGCGGCGCGCGGGGCAAGCCGCGAAAGCCGCGCGCGGTCGGTATCGCAGGCCAGCAGCGTGCCTGTTCCCGCCATCGCCGCCGCTAGCGCAAGGGTCTTGCCGCCCGCGCCGGCGCACAGGTCGATCACCGCCTCGCCCGGCTGCGCCCCCACTGCAAGGCAGGCGAGCTGCGAGCCGGTGTCCTGCACCTCGATCGCGCCTGCCGCGAAAGCCTCCGACTGCTCGATCCTCGTCTCGGGCGGATAGCGCCAGCCGTGCGGAGCGACGGTCTTCTCCGCGCCCTCCGGCAGGTCGGCGACGGCCTCGCGCAAGGTGTTGACGCGGACGTCGAGCGGCGCGCGTTCCAGCAGGGCGGCCGCCTCCGCGCCCCCGATCCCGCTTTTGGCGAGCCTTGCCGCGAGCCAGCGCGGCGCGATGCCCGCGTCGGCGACCGGCTCGCCATCGGCAGGCGGCCCGGGCGCGTGCCGCGATCCGTCGAACAGCGATAGCAGTGCCGCATCGTCCCGTGCCAGCCGCAGCATCGCCGCCCTGCCCGTTTCGGGCACCGGGCCGCAGGCGCGGATCGCGCGGTAGGCAAGCTCGCGCACCGCGCGGCGGTCCTTGCTTCCGGCAAAGCGGCGGGTGCGGAAATACTCGGTGACGATGCGGTCGGCGGGCGGGCCGTTGTCGCGCGCGGCGGCCACCACGCGGTCGAGTATCTCGATCGCCGCCTGCACCCGCGCGGCGGGCGTCATCGCAGAGCCTCAGCGCGAGGGATAGTTCGGCGCCTCGCGCGTGATGGTGACGTCGTGAACATGGCTCTCGCGAAGCCCGGCGTTGGTGATGCGGATGAACTGCGCCTTGGTGCGCAGGTCGTCTATCGTCGCCGACCCGGTGTAGCCCATCGCCGCCTTGATGCCGCCGACGAGCTGGTGGATCACGTCCTTAGCCGGCCCCTTGTAGGGCACCTGCCCCTCGATCCCCTCGGGAACGAGCTTCATCTGGTCCTTGATGTCGCCCTGGAAATAACGGTCGGCCGAGCCACGCCCCATCGCGCCGACCGATCCCATGCCGCGATACGACTTGTACGCGCGGCCCTGGTAGAGGAACGTCTCGCCCGGAGCTTCCTCGGTGCCCGCCAGCATCGATCCGACCATGATCGTCGAGGCCCCGGCGGCCAGCGCCTTGGCCGCGTCGCCCGACGTGCGGAGCCCGCCGTCGGCGATGCACGGCACGCCCGCCTTGTCGGCTTCCTCGGTCGCTTCCATCACGGCGGTAAGCTGCGGCACGCCCACGCCCGCGACGATCCGCGTCGTGCAGATCGATCCCGGCCCGATGCCGATCTTGACCGCGTCCGCTCCGGCATCGATCAGCGCGCGCGTCGCCTCGGCGGTCGCGACGTTGCCGGCGATGACCTGCACCGAGTTCGACCGCTTCTTGACCCGCTCCACGGCCAGCGAGACATTGCGGTTGTGGCCGTGCGCGGTGTCGATGATGACCACGTCGCACTCGGCATCGATCAGCGCCTCGGTCCGCTCGAAGCCGCTGTCGCCGACGGTCGTCGCCGCCGCCACGCGCAGGCGGCCCGCGGCGTCCTTGGTGGCGTCGGGATAGTTCACCGCCTTCTCGATGTCCTTGACGGTGATGAGGCCGATACAATGGAAGTCGTCGTCGACGACCAGCAGCTTCTCGATGCGGCGCTGGTGGAGAAGCTTGCGCGCCTCTTCCTGCGTCACGCCGGGGGAGACCGTGGCGAGGTCGTCCCTGGTCATCAGTTCGCGCACCGGCTGCCTGGCATTGTCGGCAAAGCGCACGTCGCGGTTGGTGAGGATGCCGCACAGCCGACCACTCGCCTCCACCACGGGAATGCCGCTGATGCGATGCGTTTCCATCAGCGCCTGCGCCTCGCCCAGGGTCGCGTCGGGCGCGATGGTGATGGGGTTGACCACCATGCCGCTTTCGAAGCGCTTGACCGCGCGTACCGCCGCGCACTGCTCGTCTACCGAGAGGTTGCGGTGAAGCACGCCGATGCCGCCCATCTGCGCCAGCATGATCGCCATGTCGGCTTCGGTCACGGTATCCATCGCGGCAGAGACGACGGGAATGTTCAGCCCGATCTCACGCGTCAGGCGCGTGCGCATGTCGGCCTGGTTGGGAATGATGTTCGATTCCGCCGGGCGCAGCAGGACGTCGTCGAAGGTAAGTCCGAGGGGAATGTCCATGTGCGCCACTTGCTGCCTTTGTGCGGGGGATTCGTGGCGGCCCATGTAACCAAGAGGGGGCTGCGCCGCTAGGGGCTTATCGCGGCGGAAGCGAAACCCTGTCGGCATCGGCGAACCAGCGAGCAAGGCCCGTCAGGAACTGCACGTCCTCCGCCGCTCCGCCAAGCTCTATCCGGCGCGAGAGGTCGTCGCTGGGGCGGTGGTAATCGCCTTCGAAGAAGCGCTCCACCCGCTTGATGTCGCCATAGGCGCTGGTGACCATCACGGCGGGGATGTCGTGCTGGAGCAGCGCCCACCCGTCCTGCCGCTTGACGTACTCGTTGGCCTCGTCCCCCGAGACGATCTTGCGGCGCATCGAGCGGGCAGCCTTCTCGATCTCAGGGTCGAGCGCGGTCATGCCCCTGCCGACAATACCGAGCGGCGTGCCGCGCGGCGCAAGCGCGATCGAATCGATGTTGATCGCCGCGACGATCCGGTCGAGCGGCACCGGCGGGTTCTCGGCAAAGGCGTGCGCGCCCAGCAGGCCCAGTTCCTCGGCGGTGGTGGCGAGGAAATAGATGTCGCGGTCGGGGCGCGGCCCGCGCATCAGGCGGCGCGCGATCTCGGTCAGCGCGGCGACTCCGCTCGCGTTGTCGACCGCGCCGTTGCAGACGAGGTCCTCGGCCGGTTCCTCGGCGCAGACCCCGAAGTGATCCCAGTGCGCGACGAGCAGCACCGCACCCGCATCCGGCTTGCGCCCCTCGATCTTGCCGATGAGGTTGTGGGTGCGGATCGTGGTTTCCTGCGTGGTCGCTTCGAGCGAGGCGACGAAATCGAGCATCTCGGGCACGAAGCCCGGTTCGGACGCGCGCGCCTCCAGACCGGAGAGCGTCGCCCCGCTGCCCCTGAGCAGCGCTTCCATGCCTTCGCGGGTAACGAACCCCTCGAGGTCACCGCCGAGGTTCTCGTCGGCCAGCGCATAACCCGAGCGCTGCCTGCGCGCGGCGATGCCTTCCAGCGTCCTGTCCCCGTCGAGCACCGTCAGCACCGCCGCCGCGCCCGCGGCAAGCAGCGCGTTCTGCCGCTCGCCATCGGTCCGGTCGGCATCGAGCAGCAGCGCGACCCTGCCGGCAAGCTCTCCGCGCGCGGGGCTTTCGATGTCCTGCTTGCCGACGAACAGGACAGGCGCGCGGCGGATGAGCGCCCGGCGTCCCGAGGTGAGCATCAGGACCGAACCCGCGGGCAGGCCGATCGCCGTGCCCTTGCGCGAGAACACCGCCTGCGATGCGGCGGGCTCGCGCGCGACGAGCGTGACGGGGGCGAACCACTCGTTGGCGGGGTCGTTGGTGCCCGAAGCGAGACCGATGTCGAACCACTGCTTGCCAAGGTAGCGCAGCGTCTTCGCCTCGCCCTCGGTGCCGGGCTGGCGTCCCTCGAACTCGTCGCTGGCGAGGACCTCGATATGGCGGCGCAGTTGCGCCTCGAGCTCGCTGTCGCGGCGCGCGGCTTCGGCAGGCATGCCGAGGCAGAGCGCCAGCATCGCTGCCAGCGCCCACGTCCCGGTCGATGCGAGCCTGCCCCTGTTCATCGGTTCCTTGCTATAAACGCCAATTCTGTCCGCAGGGTGAAGCGCGCGGGAATTGCGGCGGTTGCCTACTCGGCGGTCCAGCCGCCGTCGACGTTGAGATTGGCGCCGGTGACGTTGGCGGCGGCGTCGCGGCACAGGAACACCGCCATTTCGCCGATGTCCTCCGGCTGGACGAACTTCTTGGTGGGCTGGCGCACCAGCATGACGTCGTTGATCACTTCCTCGCGCGTCATCCCGCGCGCCTTCATCGTGTCGGGGATCTGGTCCTGGACGAGCGGCGTCCAGACGTAGCCGGGGCTGATGCAGTTGGCGGTGATGTTCTCCTGCGCCAGTTCGAGCGCCAGCGTCTTGGTCAGCCCGGCAAGCCCGTGCTTGGCGGAAACGTAGGCGGCCTTGAACGGCGATGCGGTAAGCGAATGCGCACTGGCGATGTTGATGATACGCCCCCACCCCGCGCGCTTCATGTGCGGTACGGCGAGGCGGCAGGCATCGAACGCGGCGGTGAGGTTGAGCGCGATGATCCTGTCCCACTTGTCGACGGGGAAGTCCTCGATCGGCGCGACGTGCTGCATGCCCGCGTTATTGACGAGGATGTCGGTGTCGCCCGCCCTCGCCATCAGCTCCTCCACTCCTGCGCGGGTCGAAAGGTCGCTGCCGACGTGCGAGGCTTCGAGTTCCTCGCACAGCGCCGCGATCTCGCCCTCGTCGCCGAAGCCCGAGAGGACGACCTGCGCGCCCTCGGCCCTCAGCGCACGGGCGACGGCAAGCCCGATCCCCGATGTCGACCCCGTGACGACCGCGCGCTTGCCCGAAAGGAACATTCTCGACTCCTGCTGATTACCTGTGCCACCTTCCGGACGATCCAGTCGCATCGCCCGGCCCCGCAAGGATCGCGGGGTTTCGCATGCGCAACATAAGAGGGGAATGGCGGTGCGGCTAGACAGGTTCAACCCGGCGAACATCAGCGTGCGCAATCGCGGCGGGGGCGGCGGGTTTCCGGGTGGCGGCGGCGGCAAGCTGGGCTGCGGCACGATCGTGATCGCGCTGATCGCCGCGCTCGTCTTCGGCATCGATCCCGGCCAGATGCTCGGCACGATGGAAGGCATGCAGCAGGGCGCGCCCGCCCAGCAGCGCGAGGTGCAGGGCCAGTCCACGACCGAGATCTGCGAGCAGAACCAGTATTCGCTCGAATCGTGCAACGCGCTCAGCTCGCTGAACGAGACGTGGGAGCCGCTGTTCGCGCAGGCCAACATCGCGTTCCGGCAGCCGACGCTCAACTTCTACCAGGGCGGCACCCGCTCGGGCTGCGGCGCGGCGGCGGCATCGATGGGGCCGTTCTACTGCCCCGCCGACGAAGGCATCTACATCGACACCAGCTTCTACGACCAGCTCGCCAACCAGCTCGGCGCGCGCGGCGACTTCGCGCGCTACTACGTGATGGCGCACGAGTACGGGCACCACGTCCAGCACGTGACCGGCCTTGCCGGCCAGGTGCGCAGCGCCCAGCAGCAGAACCCGCGCGGCGCGAACCAGCTGCAGGTTCGCATGGAACTGCAGGCCGATTGCTACGCCGGCGTCTGGGCGGGCCGGAACCGCAACCTGATCGAGCAGGGCGACATGGAGGAAGGCCTGCGCGCCGCCAGCGCCATCGGCGACGATGCGCTGCAAAGCGGCTCCGGGCGGGCGGTCAATCCCGAAAGCTTCACCCACGGTTCAAGTCAGCAGCGTATGGAATGGCTGGAGCGCGGCCTGCGTACCGGGAACGACGAGGCCTGCGACACGTTTGCAGACATGCGGAGATAGCATTTGTTTCCGCGCTAGCGAAGAGGAACCATCATGCGCGGATTCATCCTGACGGCAACGGCGGTCGCCATGCTCGCGACGTCTCCCGCTATGGCGCGCGACGACGAGGACGACAAGGAGCGCGACCCGATTACCGAGCGCGATCCCAGCGCGGTCGACGTCGCGGCGACGCCCGTGACCGACCTCAACCTGCGCAAGGACGAGATCCCGCAGATGCTGATCGACGCGCAGGACAAGCCCTACGACTTGCAGGGCCTGCGCACCTGCCGCCAGATCATCGCCGAAGTGCGCGAGCTCGACACGATGCTCGGCGACGACATCGACCTGCCGCAGGACGCGCGCCGCAACATCTCCGCCACCCGCGTCGCGCAGTCGGTCGTCGGCTCGTTCATCCCCTTCCGCGGCATCATCCGCGAGATTTCGGGCGCCAACGACCAGAAGCGCAAGGTCGAGGCCGCCGTGCAGGCAGGCCTCGCGCGTCGCGGTTTCCTCAAGGGCGTCGGCCAGGGCAAGGGCTGCGGCTATCCCGGGCGCCCTGCCCCCGATGACGTGATCGAACAGCGCCGCAAGGAAATCGCTGCCGAGAACAACGACGACGACGACAAGAAGAAAAAGAAGGACAAGGACGACGACTGAGTTCGTCGCGCGCCTTCGCCTCCCCCCGGTCGCTTAGACGATTGCCGAAAGGACAATTCCCCGGCTAAGCGCTGCCCATGCGCCTTACCGACTGTCACAACATCGACGATTTCCGCCTGCTCGCGAAACAGCGGCTGCCCTGGCCCGTGTTCGACTACATCGACGGCGCCGCCGACGACGAGATCACCAAGGCGCGCAACACCGATGCCTATGCCGACACAGACCTCGTGCCCGACGTGCTCGCCGGGGTGGAGGAGATCGACACCTCGATCACGATCATGGGACGGCAAAGCGCCCTGCCGCTGATCCTTTCGCCCACCGCGCTGCAGCGCGTGTTCCACTGGCAGGGCGAGCGCGCGGTTGCCCGCGCCGCGCAGAAGTTCGGCCTCTGGTTCGGCATATCGAGCCTCGCCACCGTCTCGATCGAGGAAATCGGGGCGATGGGCGACAACCCCAAGATGTTCCAGCTCTACGTCCACAAGGACAAGGGCCTCAACGCCTCGATGATCGAGCGGTGCAAGGCCGCGAAGTTCGATGCCATCGCGCTGACCGTCGATACCATCGTCGGCGGCAAGCGCGAGCGCTGCCTGCGCAGCGGGTTCTCCTCCCCGCCGACCTTCACGATGAGTTCGGCGCTGTCCTACGCGATCAAGCCGCGCTGGGCGCTTGACTACCTGTTCCGCGAGAAGTTCGCGCTGCCCAACCTCGACACGCACGTGAAGGAGGGCACCGCGGAGTCGGTGTCGATCCAGAAGTACTTCTCCGAGATGCTCGACCAGTCGATGGACTGGAAGATGGTCGAGCAGATCCGCGACGACTGGGGCGGCACCTTCTGCCTCAAGGGCGTGATGAGCGCCGCCGACGCGCGCCGCGCCGCCGACATGGGGATCGACGCGATCATGGTATCGAACCACGGCGGTCGCCAGCTCGACGGCAGCCGCTCGCCCTTCGACCAGCTGCCCGAGATCGTCGATGCGGTCGGCGGACGCATGGAAGTGATCTGCGACGGCGGCGTGCGACGCGGCACCCACGTGCTCAAGGCGCTCGCCACCGGGGCCGACTGCGCCAGCGGCGGCCGGCTCTACCTCTACGCCCTCGCCGCCGCAGGCCAGGAAGGCGTCGAACGCGCGATCCTGCTCCTCAAGGAAGAAATCGAGCGCGGCATGAAACTGATGGGCGTGACCCGCGTGGACCAGCTTACGCGCGAGAGATTGCGGAGGCGGTAGGTCAGTCCACCCGCTCAGGCATCGCAGCGCTGGACGCGGGTTGGCGAAGGGGCGTAAAACCGATCCATGAGACATCGCCGCGTCGCCATCGCTTCCGCTCTGCTCCTCGCCGCCTGCTCCGGCGGTGACGGCGAGCAAAGCGCGGGCGAAGCAGCAGCGGGCGACACGACCTCCCCTGCCGCCCAGCCGGACTCGCGCACCAAAACGCCCCTCGAAACCGACCGCCACCCGAAGCTCGTCCGCATTCCCGCCGAGTTTCGCGGGACTTGGGCGCGGGCGAGCCAGGCATGCGCGGTTCGCAATCACGGCCGCCTGACCGTGGGCGCGAAGTCGGTCGACATGTTCGAGGGCGGCGGCGAGGCCGCGTCGATCTCGCGCGACGGCAACGCGCTCGCGGTGACGCTGGAGAACGGCGGCGCGGTCTATCTCGCGCTCGACAACGGCAAGCGGATGCGGGTGCGGCAGGGCGGCGGCGAAAGCCTGCTCTACGGGCGCTGCCCGGCTTCTGCCATCCGCAGCGAAGCTCAAGTCGGGGAGCAACCGGGCGAAGGTGCTTCGGGCGCACCGGCCCCGGCGGTCGTGCCCGCGCGCTTCGTCGGCCTCTACGCTCCCGACCGCACGGCCTGTGCCGAGGATTACGAGTACGCGCCCGCCTTCCGCAACGTCCGCGTCGGGCCGCGAGAGGTCAGATTCTTCGAGACCGGCGGCCCGGTCACCGACGTCAACGTCGAGGGCGACCAGATCGCGATCACCCTGCGCGAGCGCATCGGCGAGGGCGAAACCACGCGCGCCGTCTACTTCGCGCTCAACGGCGACGGCACCGCCCGCTACCGGCCCGGCCGGACCGAGCCGCCCGCCGTCTTCGTGCGCTGTCCCGGCGGCTAGGCGGGGACCGCCTCACGCCGTCCCACGCCGCCCCAGTCGACGCGGCGGGTGGCGTACATAACGCCCGCCAGCGCCACGAAGAGCAGCAGCGCGCCGATCAGCAACGACCACGCCTCGAGGTTGAGCAGCACGAAGAGCAGCGCGTAGAGCCCGGTCAGCATGGCGCCGATGAAGCCCGCGCGCCGCCATGTGCCCAGCACCGCCGCGCTGTAGGCGGTCAGCAGGCCGATGATCGCGGCGCTCGCGACCAGGTAGGCGGCGGTGAAGCCGACGACTTCGGCGAAGGCGAGCAGGAGCACGAAGAACAGCACCAGCCCCGCTCCGGTCATCAGGTACTCCGCCGCCGCGACGCGCGCGCCGCCGACGATGTCGAACAGCAGGAAGGCAAGGAAGGTGAAGCCGATGAAGAGGAAGCCGTACTTCACCGCGCGGTCGACCTTCGAATAGAGGTCCACCGGCTCGACGAGGCCGACGGTGACGGCGAGCGCCTGCCCCTCGCCCATCGCGGCGGGAACTACGACAGGAGGCGGCGCGCGGTAGTCGCCGCCGGAGATCGCGGGCCGCTGCTCGTCGGTGGTCACTGCCGCCTGGCCGAGCGCCAGCTTGTCTATCGTATAACGCGCGGTGAAGCCGTCCTCGCCGATGCTGCGCTCGTCGGGCAGGAACGCGCCGCCGAAGCTGGGGCTGTCCCAGCCCGACGCGATTTGCCAGACGGTGCGCCCGCCGCGCGGGACGATGGCGAAGGAACCGCTGCCGCGCAGGCCGAAGCCGTATGCGACGCCCAGCTCGCCCTCGCCGTCCCACGGCAGGAACGCGAAGAAGCCCTGTCCGCCGGTCGCACCCGGTCCGCGCCCCGGCTCCACGCCGAGCGTTTCCCCGTCCGCGACGATGCGCCCGCCGCCGGTCAATCCGCGCGGATCGGACGCTCCGATGCGAACTTCGGCCCGGTCCCAGCGCAACGCGCCGCGCGCCACGCCGAAGCGTTCGAGGTCGGCGGGCAAGGCGAAGCGGGCGGTGCCCTTGACGTCGGCCTCGAACAGCACGCTCGAATAGATCGACTTGCGGCGCTCCTCGGGATCGAGGCGCGAGGTTATGCGGTTCTCGACCGGCGAGATGTAGAGGTTGCGCTCGACCTCGACGGTGCGCGAAGTGGTCCGGCCGTTGACCGTCTCGTTCTGCACTTCGGTGGTGGTGAAGGGCACGACGACGACCGGGCCGGCAATCACCTGCTCGCCACCCCAGCCCGCGTTGATCGCGGCCTGCGCGGTGCGCGACTGCTCCTGCCGGTCGTAGACGAGCGCGTAGACGAGGATGAGCGGGACGATCAGCGCCGCCGCGACGAGTGCTGCGAAAAGGAGCTTGATCCCGGGCGAACGTTCGCGCCTGCCGGTCTGGTCGTCGGCTTCGGACATACAAGACTCCCCGTTGATCGAGCGACGAAACGTGCCGTGCGCGCGATGAACGGGGAGTTAATCGGGCGGGACCATTGCCCGATCAGGGGTTTCGGCCGGTCAGGTGATGTCGAGCTCGGCCTTCGCGGCGGAAATCTCGGCGTCCATGTCGCGCAGGATTTCGGCCTTGGTTTCCTCGCACATCGAGGTGTCGGCCTCGATCGCGGCGCGCGCCTGCGCCAGCGCGTTGGCGACGAGCTTGCGCGGGATGCCGGTGCAGATCTTCACGTAGGACGCATCGCCCGAAACCTGCCGGTGGTCGTTGGCGCTGCCCGCCTCGCACGATGCGTCGATGACCATCGCCTGCGAGAAGGTGGCATTTCCGTTGCGATCGCGGTGCTCGATCCTGATCTTCTGCACCTTGCCGTCGCGCGAGGTCCAGCGCTGGACGTGCGGAGCCGCGGCGACGGCTCGGCGGGCGGCCTGCTCGGCCTCGCGCCCGGCCCTCTCGGCCTCGCGTTCCGCGCGTTCGGCTTCGCGTTCGGCCTGCCCGGCTTCCCGCTCGGCGCGCGCCAGTTCGCGCTCGACCCGGCGTTCGACGGCGCGTTCGGCCCGCTCGGCTTCGCGCTCCGCACGCTCGGCCCGACGCTCGACATCGCGTTCGATGCGCGCTTCCTCCGCGCGGTCGAGGTGGGCGATGCGCTCGGCGCGCGGTTCGGCGAAGCGGTCGAAGAAGTCCCAGGGACTGTTCTCTTCGGACTGCCGCACGTCCACGACCCGCTCGACGACCTCGTGACGGATTTTCTCCACGCGCGGCGCATCGGGTGCAAGCGGAGCCACGGGAGCGACTCCCGGCGCGGCCGGTGCAACCGGCGCGACCGGCGCTTCGGGCGCGACAGGCGACTCGATCGCAGCATAGGTCACCGTCGCGGTCAGCGGCAGTGCGAGCGCCGATCCGGCGAGCAGCGTCCGGCCGAAAGCGCGGCGGCGCGGCGAGACATCGCCGGTCGCGAGGCTCTTCAGGCGAGTGATGATCGGCTTGTCGCCCAGCAGCGGGCCTGCCATCGGCGCGGCGAGCGAGTGCCTCGGCGCTCCGGCGAACGAGGCGATCAGCCGCCCGTAGGTCTCGCGCACTTCCTCGCCATCGAACTGGGCGACGACGCGGGCGTCGCAGGCGGCTTCCTGGTCCGAGCGCATCGCGCGCCAGGCCGCCCATGCCAGCGGGTTGAACCAGTGCAGCGCCAGCAGCGGCTGCATCGCGATGTTGGCGGCAAGATCGTTGCCGCGATGGTGTTCGAGCTCGTGCGCGATGGCGAGATCGGACTCGTCGGTGTCCGCCTCGGCAAGGAAACCGACGGGCAGCGCGACGACCTTGTCGAACACGCCGAAAGCGACCGGAGCATAGGCTTCCGGACTTTCGACGATGCGCACCTTGCCCGACGACGCGACGTGGCGTGCGTCCTCGAGCAGCTTGCGCCGCATGGCGACGTAGCCGTTGGCGCGCATCGCGAGGTAGGCGATCGCCCCGCCGAGCCAAAGAACCAGCAGGATCGTGCCGAGCGCGAGCGCCGGTTCCGCCTGGACCGTCCCGGTCGTCGCCGAGGCGAGCAGGAACTCGCCCGCGGGGGCATCGCCGGCAGCGGCGGGCATCAGCACGAAATCGGGCTGCGGCGCCAGTTCTCCGGGCAATTCGAGCGGCGGCAGGAACAGGCGGATGAGCGGCAGCGCCCAGAGCGCGTAGGCCACGCCGGGGCCGAAATGCCTTGCGACCGGCTTGCGGATGACGAGGACCAGCGCGATCAGCGCGCCGGTCGTTACGAGCGTGTCGAGAAGCCAGTCGGTCATTGCTTCATCTCCTTGAGGAGCGCCTCGATCTCGGCGATGTCCTCTTCGCTGAGGGCTTCTGCTTCGGCGAGATGGGCGAAAAGCGGTGCCGCACGCCCGCCGAACAGGCGTTCGACGAGGCGGCGCGATTCGACGCCGACGTAATCGGCGCGCTCGATGCGGGGTGAATAGAGGAAGCGCTTGCCGTCCGGCTCGGTGGCGACGGCGTTCTTGGCGACAAGGCGCGACAGCAGCGTCTTGACGGTGGCGAGGCTCCAGTCGCGCTTGTCGCAGACCTGTTCGCACACTTCGGCGGCGGAAAGCGGCGCTGCGGCCCACAGGGCCTCCATCACTGCATGCTCGGCCTCGCTGATCCGTTCGGGCTGCGCCGACTCGCCGGCCATCGCTCTCTCCTTCGTTTACACACGTAGTCGACTACGTCTGTAAACATGAACGCCGGGTGAATGTCAACGCCCTCGATTTCGCACCGACGGAAACCCTTTTCCGGACATCGCATTGAATCATTGAGACGTAGACGGGAGAACCGGCATGGCAGACATGCAGCATGGCCGGGGCGAAGGCCCCTACTGGAAATTCATGGCGATGATCGGGACGAGCACGGTGGTGATGTTCGTGCTGATGTACCTCAACACCTTCTCGGTCGAGCACGTCCTGTGGAGCGAGACGCGGTTCTGGATGGCCTTCGTGATGGGCGCGGCGATGATGGTCGTCATGCTGCTCTTCATGTGGGGCATGTATCGCAACCGCACGAAGAACTGGATCATCCTCGGCGTCGCGGCGATCGTCTTCGCGCTCGCGCTGTGGCTGGTGCGAAGCCAGACCACGGTGACCGACACCGAGTACATGAGTGCGATGATCCCGCACCACTCGATCGCGATCATGACCAGCGAGCGCGCGCATCTTCGCGACCCGCGCGTGCGCAAGCTCGCTCACGACATCATCCTCGCCCAGCGGCGCGAGATCGCCCAGATGAAGTACCTGATCGAGGACATCGAGGCGAACGGCGTGCGGACCGAAAAGCAGCTGCCGCAAGGAGTCGCGAAATGAGAACCGTCCTGATCCTTGCCGCGCTGGCGACTGCGCTCGCCGGCTGCAACCGAAACACCGCCATCGGCAACGACCGCGAGGCGCAACTCGATCCGGCACCGAAGCCCGCACCGCAAATGCCCGCCGAAAGTGCGCTGCGGAACGTCGCCACCGCAATCGTCAAGCCCGAGACGATGAGCGCTGCGGACGTCAACGCGCTGGGCGGCCTTGACGGGAAGTGCACGATCCGCCTGACGGAGATAGCCTTCCCCTCGCTGTTGTACGAGCCGGGCCGGTCGGCGGCGATCAAACTCAACGCAAAGCTTATCCCGCTGCAGGCGGCGGGCGAGAACCGCTACGAAAGCGGCGGCCTCGTCGTCACGCTGCGCCCGCTGGAGCCGGCATCGGACGACGATGCGCTTCGCAGGACCGAGATGATCGTGGTGCCGCCTGCTGCTGAGGACGAGATCGGCTATCGCGGCTTCTCGAAATGCTACCTCGCTGGCGGCGGCGGCCCTACTCCGTGATCATCACGTCGGGGATCGTCGCGAGCGTCCTGTCGCCGCAGCGGATCATGATCTCGCGGATGCGGTCGTGCGGCGTGGGCTGGCGATAGCTGACCTCGGTCGGCGTGACGACTTGCGTGACAATGCCCTGCGGCGCGCCCGTCTCGAGGCGGAAGCGCAGGCCCGGCGGCATCATGCGGTCGGCAGGCCCGGCGCGCAGGATCGTCGTGTAGCCGGGCGTGGGCAGGTCCACCTCGCCGCTGATGTTGAGCGTCGGCGTTGCGTCCGGCCCCGGCATCCGGTCGATCCAGGCATGCCAGTTGCGGCTTTCGATTACCGGGCAACCGGAGGTCGGACCGGCAGGCGGCCCTGGTACCGGAGCGGGTTCGGGCGCGGGAGGCGCAGGCGTGGTGCAGGCAGCGAGCGCCAGCAATGCGGCTCCGGTGGTGAGCTTATGTCCTGCGATCGCGTACAATGCCTGCCTCCATCCTGCGGCTATCGAACCGGCAGGGATGTTGGCAGCGAAAGGCCGGGCCTGCAACGCATCGGTCGCAGGCCCGGTCAGGGCCTCGTCAGCAGCGCGGGTGCTGGCCGATGTCGCGGATGTCGTAGATCCTGCCGTCGGCGAAGGTCACCTGCAGGCACTGGTTCGATTCGCGACGGGAATAGATGCCGTAGCGGGTGTTGCCCGAGGTGAAGTTGTCGACCTGGGTGAAGCCCCGGCGGCCGAGTTCCTCCGTGGCCCCGGCGGCACGCGCGCCCTGCAGGTCGTTGTATCGCACGGTCTGGTAGTATCCGCCGCGATTGTGGTGGTGGCTGAGGTTCGCCTGCCGCTCGTCCACGCCCTTTTCGTAGCCGTGCGAGTACGCGTCGGAGCGATCGTAGTTGTGATAAGCCGCGTTGTGGAGCCCGTCCTTGTATCCGCGATCAAACGCGCCGGTCTGCTCCTCGTTGTAGTCCTTGCCCTCGCGGTGGTGCGACTTGCTGGCGAGCAGCGCACCGAGGATGGCAAGGCCCGCCACCGCGCCGACCGCCGCGCCGGTGCTGCCGCCCGAGTGATTGCAGTCCTTGTCCGTCGCATCCATCAGCGTCTCGACCGTGTCGTTGTAGACTTCGGCGCGTACGCAGTTGTCGTCGGCATCGTCCCACCAGTAGCTGTAGGTATAGCCGCGCGAGTTCTTGTGGCTCGAAATGTGTTTGAAGCCGCGATCCTTGAGCGCGCGCTCCGCACCCCAGGCGTCCATCCCGGTAATCGATTGCAGCCGGTTCGCCTTTTCGGCCAGCACCGGCGTCGCGACGAGCGCGCCGCACACGGTGGTCGCAACCATCTTCGCGATGATCGACGTCTTCATGACATTTCCCCTCGATTGAACAGAACTTCACGAAAGTAACAGGCCGCAAGACTATGTGCACATTGTTACAGATCAAGGCGAAAATGCAGGAGCGTGGCGACCGGGTCCGGAGCAGCTAACGCGATACAGGGCAAAAGGGCCGGGAAATCCCGGCCCTTCGCGTCTTTTATGGAAGTCGCGTCAGTAAACGCGCTTCTTGGGCTTGATGTATTCGACGTCGTCGGTGAGCGTGTATTCGTGGACCGGGCGGTAATCGATCTTCACCGCGCCGCCCTTGCCGCCCCAGCCTTCGAACCAGGCGGCGGTGTGCTTCATCCAGTTGGCGTCGTCGCGATCGGGGAAATCCTCGTGCGCGTGGGCGCCGCGGCTTTCCTTGCGGTTGTAGGCCGAGGCCATGGTGACGTTCGCCTGCGCGATGAGGTTGTCGAGCTCGAGCGTCTCGACAAGGTCGGTGTTCCAGACAAGCGACCTGTCCGATACGTCGATGTCTTCCATCCGGCGATAGGTCTCGCCCAGCTTGTCGACGCCTTCCTTCATCGTCTCGTCGGTGCGGAACACCGCGGCGTACTGCGACATGCCGCGCTGCATCTGCTCGCGGATCCTCGCGGTCGGCGATCCGCCCTTGGCGTTGCGGAAGTGATCGAGGCGGGTGAGCGCCAGGTCCGCCGAATCCTTGGGCAGCTCGTCGTGCGCCTCGCCCGGCTTGATGAGTTCCTTGAGGCGGAAGCCGGTCGCGCGGCCGAAGACCACGAGGTCGATCAGCGAGTTCGAACCGAGACGGTTGGCGCCGTGGACCGAAACGCACGCCGCCTCGCCCACCGCGAACAGGCCGGGGACGACCGTGTCGGGGTTGCCGTCCGGCCCCACGGTGACGACTTCGCCGTGGTAGTTACACGGGATGCCGCCCATGTTGTAGTGCACGGTCGGGACAACCGGCAGCGGCTGGCGCGTGAGGTCGACATTGGCGAAGATCTTGCCGGTCTCGGTAATGCCCGGCAGGCGCTCTGCCAGCACCTTTGGATCGACGTGGTCGAGGTGCAGGTAGATGTGGTCGCTCTCCGGCCCGACGCCGCGTCCTTCGCGGATTTCGAGCGCCATCGAGCGCGACACGACATCGCGGCTGGCAAGGTCCTTGGCCGAGGGTGCGTAGCGTTCCATGAACCGCTCGCCCTCGCTGTTGGTCAGGTACCCGCCCTCGCCCCGCGCGCCCTCGGTAATGAGCACGCCCGCGCCGTAGATGCCGGTGGGGTGGAACTGCACGAACTCCATGTCCTGCAGCGGCAAGCCGGCGCGCAGCACCATGCCGCCACCGTCGCCGGTGCAGGTGTGGGCCGACGTCGCGGTGAAGTAGCAGCGGCCGTAGCCGCCCGTCGCCAGCACGACCGCCTTCGAGCGGAAGCGGTGGATCGACCCGTCGTCGAGGCACAGCGCGATCACGCCCCGGCACTCGCCGTTCTCCATGATCAGGTCGATGGCGAAATATTCGATGAAGAAGTCCGCCGAGTACTTCAGGCTCTGCTGGTAGAGCGCGTGCAGCATGGCGTGGCCGGTACGGTCCGCCGCGGCACAGGTGCGCTGCACCGGCGGGCCTTCGCCCATGTTCTGCATGTGCCCGCCGAAGGGGCGCTGGTAGATCGTGCCGTCCTCGTTGCGGCTGAAGGGTACGCCGGCGTGCTCCAGCTCGTAGACGGCGGCGGGAGCTTCGCGCGCGAGGTATTCGATCGCGTCCTGGTCGCCCAGCCAGTCAGACCCCTTGACGGTGTCGTACATGTGCCAGGACCAGTGGTCGGGCGTGTTGTTGCACAGCGAGGCCGCGATGCCACCCTGCGCCGCGACGGTGTGCGAGCGGGTGGGAAACACCTTGGTGATGCAGGCGGTCTTCAGCCCCGCTTCGGCGCTGCCCATCGTGGCGCGCAGGCCCGACCCGCCCGCGCCGACGACGACGGTGTCGTAGGTGTGGTCGATGATCTTGTAGGCAGGCTGGGTCGAGGAATCGGTGGCCATCTTATGCGCCTCCCAGCGCGAGGCGGATCACGCAGAACAGGCCGAATGCGGCCCCTGCGAAAGCAACGAGATTGAGGATGAGGATCGCGGCGAACTTGTTCCCGCCCTCGTGCACGTAATCCTCAAGCATGACCTGCATGCCGAGGCGCGCGTGCCAGAAGAAACTGATGATGAGCAGGCCCATAGCGACGGCGGGAAGCGGGCTCGACAGCCATTCGCGCACGGTCGCGTAGGACAGGTCCGGCAGCATGATCAGCGATACCGCCAGCCAGACGAGGAGCAGCAGGTTGCCGACAGCGGTGAAGCGCTGCACCAGCCAGTGGTGCGTGCCTTCCTTCGCGGCGCCGAGGCCGCGGACGCGGCCGATCGAGGTTCCGTTACCCATTGTGCGTTTCCTATGCGAGAAGCAGCAGCGCCCAGAAGATCGCAGCGAGCGCGACGCCGATCACCGGGCTGAGGATCGACCACATCTTGTTGGCTTCGAGTTCGTAGCCCGCGCCGATGTCGAGCACGAAGTGCCGGACGCCGGAGGCCATGTGCGTGAACAGCGATGCGCTGACGCCCGCGAGCACGACGATGCCGTACCATGACGACGCATGACCGGCGAACGTGGCGTAGGCGCCCGGCCCGCTGACCAGCGCGCCCAGCCACCACAGCAGGATGGCGAGGCCGACGACGGCGTTCGCGTTGCCGGTGACCCGGTGCAGGATCGACACGAACATGTGCGGACCCCAGCGCCAGATCTGGAGGTGCGGCGAAAGCGGTCGGTTGCGGGTACCGGCTTGTGCCATGTGGTGCGAATCCCCTTTGTCGGGCGGCGGATGGTGGCACCGCCGCAATTGGTGCCCCACTTAGCCAAATCGTCGGGCGGTGCAAGTGATGCGGCGATTAGCCCTTTGCCGCACCCCGCAGAAAAGATAGCGCAAACCGCATGACGCACGACCTGACCATGACCGCGCTCGTCACCGGATCGAGCCGGGGCATCGGCGCGGCCATCGCCGCGGCGCTGCGCGAGCGCGGCGTGCGCGTCATCGGCCATGCCACTTCCCTCGCCGACGAGGAGACAGTCGCCGCGGACTTCGCCGATCCCGCCGCCGCCCCGGCGCTCTGGGCCGGGGCGCTGGGCCGCGCGGCCGGCCGAATCGATGTGCTCGTCAACAATGCAGGGCTGTTCGAGGGGGTCCCGCTCGATACCGGCGACGACGAATGGCTCGCCGCGTGGGAGCGCACGCTGGCGATCAACCTGACCGCCGCCGCGCAGCTTTCGCGCCTCGCCGTCCGGCACTGGCAGGAGACCGGCAACGGGGGCCGGCTCGTCCATGTCGCCAGCCGGGCAGGGCACCGGGGCGATTCGCCCGCGCACTGGCACTACGCGGCGGCCAAGGGCGGCATGCTCGCGATGCACAAGACCATCGCGCGCCAGTACGCCGCGCACGGCATCCTCAGCTTCGCGATCACGCCGGGGTTCACCGACACCGCGATGGCGGGCGACTACCTCGCCGGCAGGGGCGGCCCCGGCCTGCTGGCCGACATCCCGCTTGGCCGCGTCGCCGAACCGGAGGAAATCGCCGCCATCGCCGCATTCTGCGCACTCGATGCGCCTCCCAGCATGACCGGAGCGACCATCGACGCGAACGGAGCGAGCTATGTCCGGTAACTGGTATGTCCGGTAGCTGGAAAGTCTCCGCACGGGCCCCGCGCGCCGCGGTCGAAGCCGCGCTGCTGGCGCACGAGGACGCGCTCGACTGGGATGCCGACATCGTCATTTCGGGAAGCGAAATCGCAGAGGATCGCCCCGACGACTGGCAGATCGAGGCGTGGCTCCCGCGCCGCCCGAACGGGCGCGACAAGGCGGCACTCGCCGCGCTGTTCGCAGGCGATGCCCCCCCGTTCGCGGTGGAGAAGCTGCCCGACACCGACTGGGTCACGCAAAGCCAGGGTGTTCTCGAGCCGATCCGCGCGGGCCGTTTTCACGTCCGCACGCCCGATCATCCGCCCACAAGCGGTGCCATCGATTTCGTCATCCCGGCCAGCCAGGCCTTCGGCACCGGCCAGCACGCCACGACCGCCGGTTGCCTCGCCATGCTCGATGCGATGAAGCGGCAGGGCGTGGTGGTGCGCAACCTTGCCGATATCGGCACGGGTACCGGCCTCCTGGCCTTCGCCGCGCTCCGCCTGTGGCCGCGCGCGCTCGCCACCGCCAGCGACATCGACGAGGTCTGCGTAGAAGTGGTCGAGGACAATGCGGCGGCCAACGGCTTCGAACTTGGCGGACACGCGGGGCAAGTCGCGATGACCGTGGCCGATGGCATGAACCACCCGCTGATCGCGGCGCGGGCGCCCTACGACCTCGTCATCGCGAACATCCTGGCAGGGCCGCTCGTCGAACTCGCGCCCGATTTCGCCCGGTCGCTTGTGCCGGGCGGGCACCTGCTGCTGGCCGGGCTTCTCGATACGCAGGAGCGACAGGTGCGCCGCGCCTGCCGCCACGCCGGGCTCCGGCTTGCCGCGCGCATGGTGGCGGGAGACTGGTCGATCCTGTGGCTGCGCAAGCGCGCCTTCGCCCGCGTGCGCACGACCCGGCCCGGACGGCTGCCCGAATGGTCGCGCGGCTGGTAAGGATCGCGCGCGCCGTTTTGGGCTGGCTGGCGCTGGCCGCGGGCGCGTGGATGCTCTCGATCTGGATCGGCTCCTCGATCCCGCGCAATCCGGCGTGGACCGAACCTGCCGACGGCGTAGAGATCATGGTCGAGACGAACGGCGTCCATACGTCGATCGTGATGCCCAAGGTCACGCCGGTGAAGGACTGGCGCGACGACCTGCCGGTCTCCGACATCGCGGCATCGCGCCGCCCCTATACCCACGTGTCAGTAAGCTGGGGCGAGCGCGAGGTCTTCCTCAACACGCCCACGTGGGGAGACCTCTCGCCGCTCACGGTGCTGCGCATCGCAGGGATCGGCGGCGAAGGACTGCTCCACGTGTCGCACTACGTCCGCCCCGCCCCGGCCGGGGACATCCGGCCCGTTCGCCTCACTGCCGCGCAGTACGCCCGTCTCGTCCGCAGGATCGAGGGCTACCTGCCGCCAAGAGAAGCCCGCCGCTCACACCCCGGCTACGGCGACTGGGACGTCTTCTACGAAACGGGGGGCACGTATACCTTCACCAACACCTGCAACCAGTGGACCAGCGACACGCTGGCCCATGCCGGCATGCGCATCGGCTGGTGGACGCCGCTCGCGGGCGGCGTGACCAAGTGGGTGGAGCGGCCCTGACCCCCCTCGCACAACGAACAGGCGAAAGCCCCGCGTGCCTCCGATAGCCTTCGCGCGAATAACCAGAAGGAGGTTCCGCGAATGACGGACCGGGAGAGGGAAGACTTGCCGCCGGCGCTGCGCGCGCTGGTCGACCGCGAGGAAATCTACGAAGTCCTGACGCGCTATTGCCGCGGCGTCGACCGCTGCGATGCCGAGCTGCTGAAATCGGTCTACCACGACGATGCGACCGACGATCACGGCATGTTCAAGGGCCTGGGGCACGACTTCGCCGAATGGATCGTCGCCTGGGAGCTCGAGAACCTGCGGATGGGCCAGCACCTCATCGGCAACTTCCGCTGCGACCTGCAGGGCGACGTCGCCTGGACGGAAACCTACTGCATCTCGTTCAGCGAGGATCACGAGGGCCGCAACGCCACCGTCTACAACCGCTACGTCGACAGGTTCGAAAGGCGCGGCGGCGAATGGAAGATCGCCGACCGCACCGTCGTGATCGACATGACCCGCATCGACGAGCCCGGCCCGCCCTTCGGCGACGTGCCCGGCTGGGAATTCGCGTTCGGCAAGCGCGATACTTCCGACCTGTCCTATCGCCGCGAAGGAGCCTGACATGTCCCGTGATTTCGAAGGAAAGTCCGTCATCGTCACCGGCGCCGCGCGCGGCCAGGGGCGCGAGATGGCGCTGCAGTTCGCCGCCGCCGGCGCAAATGTCGCGATATGCGATCTCGGCAGGGACCGCGTGCCCACGGTCGATTACGAGATGTCGGGTTCAAGCCTGCTCGACGAGGCTGCCGAGGCCCTGCGCGCTCACGGCGGCAAGGTGATCGCCCGCACCTGCGACGTGCGCGACCAGCAGGCCGTCGATGCGCTCGTCGAAACAGCAGTTGCCGAGTTCGGCGGGCTCGACATCGTCGTGAACAACGCAGGCATCCTAAGCGGCAACAGGCCGGTGCACGAAATGTCGGACGAGCAGTTCACCACGATGATCGACATCAACCTGACGAGTGTCTGGCGCGTCAGCCGCGCCGCCGTGCCGCACCTCATCGCGCGGGGAGGCGGGCGCATCGTCAACGTCTCGTCGGCGGCGGGCCTCGTCGGCGCACCCGGTTTCGGGCACTACTGCGCGGCCAAGCACGGCGTGGTCGGACTGACCAAGACGATGGCGGCGGAGCTTGCGCCGTACTCGATCACGGTCAACGCGATCTGCCCCGGCCTCGTCGACACGCGCATGGTCGAGCACTCGGCGGGCCAGCTGGCCGGGCAGATGGGCATCAGCGAGGACGAGGCCTACGACGCCTTCCTCGCGGTCCATCACATCAAGGAGCGGATCACGCCCTCGCAGACGGCGGCGGCGGTGCTGTTCCTCGCCAGCGAGCCCGCGCGCACCACGACGGGCGCGTGCATCCCGGTCGACGGCGGCTGGACCGCGACCTGAAAAAATATAACGCTTCGATCTGAACCGGTTGGCGCAAATGGCCTCGCTTGCGCCTTTTGCAACGGGAAATCTGCCGTTAGCCTGCGTGCCAAACAGGGTCGCATTGTACCGCTTGTCCGCTGCCGGAGGAGGTATCGATGCCCAATACCCTGCGCGAATGTCGCGAGACCATGTCCGGAGGATGGCATGGCGCGATGTGCGATTACTGCGAGGATCCGCCCCGCCCTGCCGGTCTCATCCACACGAAGGGGACCGAGTGGGAAATCGGCATTTCCAAGAAGGACAAGCTCGAACGGCGCCTTCAGCGCCTCGCGGGTGAAATGGCCGCTCACCGGACGCTGGTCGAAAGGCTTACCGAGGTCCGGCGCATCGCCCTGCGCCGCCAGCAGATCGCCGAAATCCCGCTGCGCAGCGGGATGCTCTTCAATGAGAAGGTGCTGGCCTACCAGAAGCAGCTGAAGCGCGACATCATCTTGGGCACCGCGTTCGCGGTATCGACGGTGCTGAGCATGGGAACGGGCACGCTCGTCACCAACTTCATCACCGCCACCTGGACCCGCGCGGCGGGCAGTTCGGTCGTCGCGTTCCTGTCGAGCGCGGGCATTCGCATGGCTGCGGGCAGCGCCCTGCAGATGGCTGCGACCAAGGCCGGCACCGGCGAGGCGACCACCGTGGTCAAGCGCGGACTGGAGATTGCGCAGGAACAGTACCGGCGCACCCTGTGGACCGGGATCGACGCTGCCAGGCGCATGTCCTACCCGCTCGCGCGCTTGCTGGTCGTGCGCAGCAACGTCGAGTACTACGATATCGCCGTTGCCACCGCAAAGCTCGCCAAGCGGCACGCAAGGGGGCGCATGCCCGGCGCGTCCGAGGAAGAAATCCGCTTTGCCGCCGCGCACGAAACAAGCTTCATCTGGTCCGACACCGCCTACGAGGCATACCAGATGATCGGCAAGTCCGAGGTGACGCTCAAGGCCCTCGAAGCCGTGGCAAAGCGGCTCAAGGGCGAACTGGCCCACGAAGGGGCGCACCAGTCGCGCAAGCATTGAGCAACGCGGCGACCGTACGCCGCCCTATCCCGCCGCCTTGACGATATCCGCCCAGGCCGCTTCGTCGATCACCCGGATGCCGTGCTTTTCGGCCTGCTTGAGCTTCGATCCCGCCCCCGGTCCCGCCACGACGAGGTCGGTCCTTGCCGAGACCGATCCCGCCGCCCGCGCGCCCAGCCGTTCGGCCTGCGCCTTGGCCTCGTCGCGGCTCATCGTCTCGAGCTTGCCGGTAAAGACGACGGTCTTGCCCGCGACTTCGCTTTCCTTCGTTTCGACCACGTAGGGCGGCGGCGACACCTCGTCGAGGATGTCGTCCCAGACCTGCCGGTTGTGCTCTTCGTGGAAGAAGTCGCCCAGAGCCCCGACCACCACCGGGCCGACGCCGTCGATCGAGGTCAGCTCGCTTGCCGCGTCCTCGTCGCCCGCGCGCGCCCTTTCGGCGGCGTCGCGCAGCGCGGGCAGGGTCTCGAACCGCTTCATGAGGTCGCGCGCGGTCACGCTGCCGACGTGCCGGATGCCGAGGCCGAACAGAAGCCGTGCGGCATCGGGCTGCCGCCGCGCCTCGATCGCCGCCAACAGGTTGTCCACAGACTTGTCCTTCCATCCCTCGAGCGCGACGATCTCGTTGCGGCGCGACTTCAGCCGGAAGATGTCGGCGGGACTTTCGAGCCAGCCACGCGCGAAAAAATCGGCGATCGTGCGCTCGCCCAGCCCGTCGATGTCGAGCGCGCCGCGGCTGACGAAGTGCTCGAGCCGCTCGGTCCGCTGCGCCGGGCAGATCAGCCCGCCGGTGCAGCGCACGTCGACCTCGCCTTCCTCGGCGACGGCCTCGCTGCCGCATTCGGGGCAATGGTCGGGAAAGTGGTAGGCTTCCCGTTCCTCGTCGCGCGTAAGGTTCTCGACCACCTGCGGGATGACGTCGCCCGCGCGCTGGAGCACGATGCGGTCGCCGGGCCGCACGCCGAGGCGCTCGATCTCGTCGCGGTTGTGCAGCGTGACGTTGGTGACGGTGACGCCGCCGACCAGCACCGGCTTCAGCCGCCCGACCGGCGTCAGCTTGCCGGTGCGACCGACCTGGATGTCGATCGCCTCGATCGTCGTTTCGGCCTTCTCGGCGGGAAACTTGTGCGCCAGCGCCCAGCGCGGCGCCTTGGCGACGAAGCCCAGCCGCTGCTGCCAGTCGAGCCGGTCGACCTTGTAGACGACGCCGTCGATATCGTACGAAAGGTCGGGCCGCGCATTCTGGATCGCGGCATAATGCTGCAGCATTTCCTCGAGCGTGCCGCAGCGGACTAGGCCGGGCGATACGCGCACGCCCCACTCCATGATCTGCTGCATCATGCCGAACTGCGTCGCGCACGGTACCTCGCTCGCCGCGCCCCAGCCGTGCGCCCAGAAGCGCAACGGGCGCTCTGCGGTGACGTTCGCATCCTTTTGCCGCAGCGAACCGGCCGCAGCATTGCGCGGGTTGGCGAAGGTCTTGGCACCGGCTTCATGCTGCGCAGCATTGAGTGCGGTAAAGTCCTGTTTCGCCATGTAAACCTCGCCGCGCACCTCGAATACCCCGGGCACTTTTCCGCGCAGCATTTGCGGGATGTCGCCGATGAAGGCGACGTTCGCGGTCACGTCCTCGCCGACCTGCCCGTCGCCCCGCGTCGCGGCGCGCACCAGCCGGCCCTCCTCGTAGCGGAGCGAGCAAGACAGGCCGTCGATCTTGTCCTCCGCCGTCATCACCACGGGCTCGTCTTCGGGCAAGGCGAGGAAGCGGCGGACGCGCGCGATGAAGTCGGCCACTTCCTCCCGGGAAAAGGCGTTGTCGAGGCTCATCATCCGAACCTCGTGCGTGACTTTCGAAAGCGGCGAGCCCGCCACCGCATGCCCGACCTTGCGGCTCGGGCTGTCTTCGCGGACGAGATGCGGGAAAGCCGCCTCGATCTCGGCATTGCGGCGCACTAGAGCATCGTATTCGGCATCCGGAATCTCGGGGTCGTCATCGGCATGGTACAGGCGGTCATGCCGCGCGATCTCGCGCGCCAGCCGCATCAGCTCGTTGGCCGCATCGGCCTCGTCCATCCGGTCCGCGTCCTTCATGCCTTTTCCAGCAACCTGTCGGCCTGCGCGCGGGCTTCGTCGGTTATTTCGGCGCCCGAGAGCATGCGGGCGATCTCTTCCTGGCGGCCCGCCTCGTCGAGCAGTTCGACCGAGGTGCGGGTGACCACCCCCTCGCTCGATTTCGCGATCATGTAATGCTGCGCGCCGCGCGCGGCGACTTGCGGGCTGTGCGTCACGGCGAGGAGCTGGCCCTGCGAGGCAAGCCGCGCGAGCCGTTCGCCGATGGCGCTGGCGACCGCGCCGCCGACTCCCCGGTCGATCTCGTCGAAGATGATCGTGGCAGCGCCGCCCTCCTCGGCCAGCGCAACCTTCAGCGCGAGGATGAAGCGCGAAAGCTCGCCGCCGCTGGCGATCTTGGCGAGCGGCGCGAAATCGGCACCGGGGTTGGTGCTGATGAGGAACTCGACCGCGTCGATCCCGTGCGGGCCCCAGCGATCTTCGGGCAGGTCGCTCACCGAGGTGCGGAACTGCGCGGCGTCGAGTTTCAGCGGCGCAAGCTCGGCGGCAACCGCATCGTCGAGCCTGAGCGCGGCGGCGGCGCGCACCTCGTGCAGCGCCTGCGCCCGCGTGCGATAGGCCTCCGCGGCCTTGCGCTCCGCCTGTTCGAGGGCACCGATCTCGGCCGTGCCGCCTTCGATGGCGTCGAGCGCGGCGCGCATTTCGGTCATCTTTCCCGGCAGGTCATCGACCGTGCAGTCGTGCTTGCGCGCCGCTGCGCGAAGGTCGAACAGCCGTGTTTCGATGCGGTCGAGCGCGGCGGGATCGTGCGTCAGGGCTTCGGCTGCGCGCTCGAGCCTGTCCTCGGCCTCGCCCGCCTCGATCACCGCGCGGTCGAGCGCAGCGAGCGCTTCGGCAAGCAGCGGATGCTCACCCGCGATCCGGTCGAGCCGCCGCGCCGCGCCGCGCATCGTGGCGAGCGCGGAATCCGAACCCGCCCAGAGATGGCGCAGGTCCTCGAGATCGCCCGAAAGCCGCTCGCCCTTCTGCATGTCCGAGCGCGCTCCGGCGAGTTCCTCCTCCTCGCCCGCCACCGGAGCCAGCGCGTTGAGTTCCTCGAGGTAGGCGAGCAGCAGGTCCTGTTCGGCAGCGGCCTTCGCTACATGTTCGCGCGCGGTCTCGAGCGCGGTGGCGGCATCGCGCCAGCCGGACCATGCCGCCCCGACCGAGGCGACGTCGGCTCTGGCAAAGCGATCGAGCAGCATGCGGTGCCCGCGCGGATTGACGAGGCCGCGATCGTCGTGCTGCCCGTGCAGCTCGACGAGGTGGCCGGCGATCTCGCGCAGCAGCGCCACCCCGACGGGCTGGTCGTTGACGAAGGCCTTGCTGCCGCCGTCGGCGCGAAGCTGGCGGCGCACGATGAGCGGCTCGCCCGGCTCGATCTCGACCCCGGCATCGTCGAGCGCGGCGACGACGCCATCGGGCAGTGCGCCGAATTCGAAGCTGGCGGTGACGCCTGCGCGCTCTTCGCCGGCACGCACGAGTCCGCTGTCCGCGCGATTGCCAAGCACGAGGCCGAGCGCGTCGAGCAGGATCGACTTGCCCGCCCCGGTCTCACCGGTGAGCACGCCGAGCCCGGCGGCGAAATCGAGGTCCAGCGCCTCGATCAGGACGATGTTTCGGATGGAAAGCCGGACGAGCATGTTCGCACGCCGTTCTAGCCCATCGCGCGCGGGCCGTCACCCGGATTAGCGATGCGCCGAAGTCAGGTGATCGCGTGCGCCAGATTGAGCCAGCTCAGCGCGAAGATCGACATGATGGAGACCGTCTCGACGGTGAGCGAAGGCCGTTGCTGCGGCCGCTCCCACAGCGGTACGACGATTTCGGCGACGGGTTCGACCGGCCCCATTTCCATAAAGCGACCCCTCCGTTCCGGCCCCGCTTTTTGCCGGGTGCCGGCGTGTTGCATGGCTTAACTTACATCGTCTAACTTGCCTGTCCACAGACTGTCACACGTTTTCCATAGAAACGGTTAACGTCGCCACAGGCAGGATCGCGCATGACTTGCCGCGAAGCGACAAGCGACTGAAAGAAAACAGCTTTTTAGTGGGCGAGCGCCCGGCGTTTCAGCTCGCGCTGGCGCCCGGCGCGTGGCGGTTCATCAGCCTGAACGCATCGCGGTACCAGCGGCTGTCCGGGTAGTTGCTGCCGAGCACGGCGGCCGCCTTCATCGCCTCTTCCGGGATGCCGAGCGACAGGTACGATTCGACGAGCCGGTACAGCGCCTCGGGCGTGTGGCTCGTCGTCTGGTAGTCGTCGATCACGTTGCGGAACCGGATGGTCGCGGCCAGCCACTTTCCGCTGCGCTGGTAATAGCGGCCGACGGTCATCTCCTTGCCCGCGAGGTGGTCGTTCACAAGGTCGATCTTGAGCCGGGCATCGGCAGCGTAGCGCGTGCCGGGATAGCGGCGCACCGTCTCGGTCAGCGCCTGCAGCGCCTGGTCGGTCACCTTCTGGTCGCGGGTGACGTCGCTGATCTGCTCGTAGTAGCTGATCGCGATCAGGTAGTAGGCATAGGGCGCGTCCTTGTTGCCGGGGTGGATCGACAGGAAGCGCTGCGCCGACTGGATCGCCTTGTTGTAATCGCGCGCGGCGTAATAGCTGAACGCGCTCATCAGCTGGGCGCGGCGGGCCCAGGGCGAATAGGGGTGCTGGCGCTCGACCTCGTCGAACAGCACGGCGGCCTGCTTTGCCGATCCGCGGTCGAGCCTGTCTTTCGCGGCGGCGTAGAGCGTGTTCACGTCGCGCGCGACATAGGACGTATCGCTGGCATCGCCGCTCCGCCCTGCGCAACCGGCGGTAAGGAGAAGCGCGCCCGAAGCGGCGGCAAGGACAGCGATCTTGAGCGGAGAACGGTCGGACATGGCCGGTCCTATAGCCAGCGCCCGCCTGAACGCCAAGTGAAGTATTGGCAGCCCCGCAGCCTTATTCACGGTCGGAAATGCATGCCGTCAGCCAGGGCCCGTCACCTCGACCCTCGCCACGTTGGATTGCTGGCCGGCATAGGTGACGCACACATCATAAATTCCGGGCGGGAGCTGGCGACTCACCATCTTCTGGGCATCGACGTAGAAGTAGGCGTCGGATACGCGCCCCGCGAGGTTGGAGCGCTTCATGGGCGGCGGTTCGGGAGGCGGTGCGAGCGGTTCGTTGTCGCCGTCCTGCAGGACGACAGGTCCCGACATGGGTGGCACGTCCGGCCTTGAAATACTCCTCACATGAACTGCCATCCGCTCTCCGTCCAGGACGACCGCTGTCGGCAACTGGTAGTAACCGCAGATCGGCAGGATCACGGCTTCGCCATCCTCGATATGGATCTGTTCGGGGACCCGTATGACGACACCGTTGAAGTTCGGCGTCACCTGTGGCGCGCACTCCGCCTGTTCGATCGACCCGAAGGGCACCGAACCGAAATCGGGAGGAATATAGTCGCTCATCGTTCGTTCTCCCGCGCCCTAGAACCCGCCGCCGATATCGACCTTGTACATTCCCGGAGCGCAATTGCCGCAAAACGCGGTCTTGCCATTGCTCGTTCCGAACATGACGCATTGCGAAGCGCTGACGTTGGCACTCGTTCCGTAGTCCGCCTGCCCCGACGCGCACCCCTTGTGACAATGCGAGCCCGCGTGCCCGCTGCCGGTGTACTGCGTGGCCGAGGCATCGGGTTCGTCGCCGGTTCCGGTTGTGCACTGGTCGACGATATGCCCCATTTCGTGAATGGCGACACCGATCTGGTCCGCATCGCTTTCGGTTCGCCACCATGCCCTGGTGCAGATGCAGATGTTGGCATTGCCGCTCAGCGCAAGGCCGGCCCGCATGCGATCGACGACGTTGACGAAAAGGTCCACCGTCCCCCGACCTGCCGGCAGGTTCTCAAGATCGATGTCGACTGCATAATTGCTTGTCGGAGTGATGTCCCCGGTGTCGATCGACACGGCTCCGCTGCCGTCGTCAGGCGTATACACTGCGTCGACGAACCAGCTTTCGCCGGTGACGATCGAATGCCAGAGGTTCTTTCGCTCGACGTTGTTGGGGGGAAGGAGGCTCGCTGCCACGATATCCATGGTGACCGTGCCCTTGCCCGGCCCGACGTCGACGTTCTGCTTGCGTTGCCGGACGTTCGGGTTCTTGACCGCCAGGTGATCGGTGTACGCGATCTTCACAAGGTACGGAGCCTTGGCCTTCGTGGCCGCGCTGCCGTTGAGCGCCGAGGCGATATTTCCCTCCAGCGTAGCCTTGTCGGCGTTGTTTCCGATGTTCTCCTGATGCGGAATGCCGAGGTCCGGCATCTGTTTGAGGACCATGTGATACTTGGCGAATTCGGCGTCCATCGTCGCAGTGCTGGACAGGACCGTCGTCAGCCCCGTCATCGGCAGCTCGACGTACCAGAACAGGCGCTTGGTGGTGATGACGCCTGACTTCACGACCTTGCCCTTGACGTCCTTGGCCTCGATCTTGAACTTGTATCCGCCGCCCGCGACCAGCTTGGCCTTGTCCTTCATGATCATCTTGCCTTCGGACACGGACCCGCTCGTCCAGTCTGTCGGCGTCGCCTTGAAGTCCGAATTGCGCCCTTCTTCTGCGCCGGTGTAGTCGGGCGATCCGCCCGCGACCTTGATGAGCCGCCACTGGAATCCGGCGCTTTTCGGCTTGTCGAACTTGACGAGGAAGCGCGGCTGGATGCCCAGCCGGTCGATGTTGGGGATACCGCTGTCGGCCAGCCATTTCGCGTCCTGCGGCAGGTTCACGAACTGCTCGCAGTCGCCGATGACGATTTCGACGCCGCCGTTCAGCCAGTCGACCGAGACGATGTTGATGTCATCGTCCTCGTCATCGTCGGTGTCATCCTCGTCGTCGCCGCCGCCGCTCGCGCCGCCGCCCGATCCGCCGCCGGAGCCCCCACCGGCTCCGCCGCCGCCTCCGGCAAACGGGCATGCCTCGATCACCCTGCCGATCACGTTCCGGCCGAAGGCGAGCAATGACGAGAACGCGCCTATCGCAAGGTTGACGATCTTGCCGCCTATGCCGACGAGCCTCCTTCCGACTGTCGCGGCAAGCGCGGCTGCCCTCTGCGCGGCGGAAAGCGCGGTATCGACCACGGCCTCGGCAATGTCCCTTGCCCGGTTGACCGCATTCCTTACGCCTCGGGCAGCGGCCTTCGCGACTTCCCTCGCCGTCTCGGTCGCGCTGTCCCACGCGTTTGCGAAGGCGGCTCCCCAGCTCACAGCGGCGTCGCCAGCTTTTCGAGGATGTCGAGCGTGTAAGCCTCCAGCAGGTCGGCCTTGCGCTGTTCGCCGGCAGCGCGGAACAGGATCTTGCGCGCGCCGTCGAACTTGTCGACGAAATCGAGACCCAGGTGCGCGGCGGTGAGGACGTAGGTCGCGACGGTGCGCTCGGTCGTCAGCCCGTAGCTGTTCGCCTGCTTCTTGAGCTTGCGAATCTCGCCGCGCAGTTCCTCCTCGGGTTCGTCGGCCATATAGGGCAGCTTCTCGCGCAGGAACGCGGCCATCCTGCCGACGAACTTCTCCTCCTCGGCCCGCTCGAACGTCGAAAACGTCTGGTCGGAAATCTCGAACATTGCCGCTCCCCGCCAAATTGCGCGGCGCGACCATGCCACAGCATTACTTGAATAGGAACGGTCCTATTCGCCCGACTTATTGTCGCCGCCATCCAGTTCGCGCTTGAGCATGTTCTGCCATTCCTCGCTTTCCATGATGCGGAGCATGGAAACGTTGATTTCCTCGCGCATTTCGCTGCCCGCCGGCAGGGCGATCCCGTAGTCTTGCCTGCCGACCGAATCGGGCAGCACGCGAAGATCGTCGCCGAAGCCGGTGGCGACATGGTACTGCAGCAGCGGCGCATCGTAGATGAAGGCATCGATCTTCTCGTCGGCGAGCGCTTCCAGTCCCGACTCGACGTCGGGATAGGGCGTGAAGGCTATGCCTTCCATCGCCAGCCATTCGTCGGCGGCGGAATCGCGAATGGAGCCGACGGTCTTTCCGGGCAGGTCGTCCATCCCGCCGATGGCGCCCTGCAACTGGCCCGCGGTGAGCGAAGATGCGATCATGCCCGTGAACGTCGAGATGATGATGATCGCGGCGAACATCCAGATCAGCGCCACGATCTTGCCGCCGACCGTGCGCGGCGCCTTGTCCCCGTAGCCGACCGTGGTCATCGTCACGGCGGAGAACCAGAAGCCCGAACCGATGCCCTTGGCGTCCTCGGGAAACTCCTCGCTGTTGGCCTTGCGCTCGAACAGCCAGAACAGCACGCCGACAATGAACAGCAGCAGCGACAGCAGGGCGACCGCCTGCAGGAAATCCCAGGTGAAGAAGCTGCCGATCAGCGAGAGCCAGCCGGGCGCGGCCTGCCGGGTCGCGATGCCGAAGCCGGTGGCGTAGTAGGGATGCGAGAAATCGACGCGCTGCTCGCGCAACGGCGTGATGGTGAGCGCGCCGACGCTGGCATCGTACTGGCCCGATGCGACGCCTTCGACCATCCCTGCAAGGTCCGCTTCCTCGAAGCGATAGCGATAGCCGCGATCCTCGGCGACCTGCGCCCAGAGGTTGATCGCGATCCCCTTCCACGCCCCTTCGGCCCCCTTGATGACGAAAGGCGGTGCCTCGCGCGTGGCGATGGTCATTTCGGGACCGGACGGCTCGGGCGGCGGCGCTTCCTGCGCCAGTACCGGCGGCGCGAAGGCCGCTCCGGCGGCAATCGCCACGGCGAGGAGAATGGAAAGGAGCGCGCGCGCCGCGCCGTCGAAGCCAGTGTTTCCGCCCTGCATGACGGCCAGCATGCAGGTTCGCGGGCGCAACCGCAACCGGCGCGGTGCTACCGCGCGGGATCTACCAGGACAGGCGAAGGTCGGTCAGCGCCGCGACGTTGCCCCCGCGAAAGCGCGGCTTCGTCCCCTCGGCGATGCGGAATTCGGGAATGCGGTCGAGCCATTCCTCCAGGAACGTGATCGCCTCCATGCGGGCGAGCCCCGCCCCGACACAGCGGTGCGCGCCGACGCCCATCGTCGTGTGCCGCACCGGCTGGAGGTTCCGCGCGAAATCGACCCTTTCCGGGTCGTCGAAGCAGTCCGGATCGAGGTTGTGCAGCGCGCTGCTGAGGTAGACGAGGTCGCCGTCCTTCATCGTGATCCCGTCGACTTCGACATCGGCGACAAGGTTGCGCGTGACCGAAACGGTCGGATAGCGGCGCATCAGTTCGTCGGCGGCCTGCGGGATGAGCGTCCGGTCCTCGCGCAGCAGCGCCTGGTCCGCCGGGTTCTGCGCAAGGTGCATCGCGAAGTTGCCGAGCATCGCGACCACCGTGTCGAGGCCGCCGAACAGCAGGTTGCGGCACATGCGCTGCGCTTCCCCGAAGGTCCACGCACGTCCCTCGATCGGCACCGACAGGATGCGGCTGAACAGGTCCGTGCCGGGATTCTCGAGGCGGGCGCGCACGTAGGGCTCGAGGTAGGCGTCGGCGGCGTCACGCAGTTCGACCACGGTCATCGATCCGTCCGGGCGGGTGAGCTGCTGGCCGAGCGGGCGCAGTTTCGTGCGGTCCTCGGTCGGCACGCCGATCAGCGTCAGGAAGACGTGGATCGGCAGGATTTCGGCGAACTCGCTCATGAACTCGCAGCCGCCCTTCGGCGCGAGGCCCTCGGCAAGCTCGCTCGAGACCTCGCGGACCAGGGGCTCCATCGCGGTGACGTATTGGTTGGCGAAGCCCTTCATCACCGCCATGCGGAACGGCTTGTGCTCGGGCGGGTCCTGCTGGAGCGGGATGAAGTCCATCACCTCGCCAAGGCCCGGAGTGACCGCGAGCGACTCGCTCGAAAGCCGCTCGGCATCGGCCCACAGGTCGCGCGTGATCGCGCCGTCGGTGGCGATCCAGTGGCCGCCGTTCGCCGTCGTCCAGACGATGCCGTGCGGCCCGCGCAGCGACTTCCACGCGGCCCAGTAGTCCTCCTCGACGCCCGGCGGAGCGAAGATGTCGAAATCGACGACGCGGTCGGAGGGGACGTGGGCGGGAATCCCGGCGATCGTTGCCATGTCTGGTAAAGCCTTTCGGTCAGTATTCGAGAGGGAGGCCGATGACCTCCTCGTACACGCGGTCGCGGTGGGCGATCAGCGCCGGATCGAGCGCGGCCGCAATGTCGTCGGGGAGCGAGGCATACATTCCCCGCAGCCAGTCGGGCATCGGGTTCCTGTCCTGCGAAAGGGGGTCCAGCATCATCGAGAAGCATGCCCAGAACAGGTCCAGCGCCGATGGCGCATTCCCGACCAGCCACTGCGAGCCTGCCTGCTTCTGCCGCTCGAGCTGGGCCGCAAGCTCGCGCAGGATCGCCACGATCCGCGCGTTCGACTGCGCCAGCGCCTCTTCGGTGACGCCGTAGCCGCACAACACGTCGGCAAGGCCCGGATTGTCGGGATCGGCAGGCGCATCGAGCATCGGGGCGCACATCAGGATGCGGCGATGCCAGCCAAGCCCGTCGCGACCCGCGATCTCGGTAAGGAAGCCCAGGCACTCGACGCGCCTGCGCTCGTCCGCAGGAAGCAGCGACGGTCCGGAGCCGAGGCGTTCGGCAAGGTCGATCATGTCGAGCCAGCCGGTCACCGGCGGTTCGTCGTCGAGAACGGCGATGGGCGCGTTGCGGTGGCCGGTCCATTCGAGCAGCTCCTTGTTGGGCTGCATCGGTGCCTGCTCGACGGGGACATAGTCGACGTTCCTGAAGCCGAACACCGCCTTGGCCGCCTCGCCCCAGGGACCGGGAACGCCCGCGCTCAGCACGAGGCGCAGCCCCGGCATCGAGCGCGCTTCCGAAACCGGATAATATTGCATCTACCTCTCCTCGGGCCTGCCGCACCGGTGTTCCGGCCGTTCTTCACGCGGGGGTATGCATGGTCGGGAGGGACGCGGCAACCTGATCCAAATGCTGGCTTCGACGCGCGGCCCATGCTCCGGAAATGCAAGCGGCCCGCCTTCGCGAACGAGGGCGGACCGCAGGCAATGGAGTTGTAGCCACAGGAGTACGCCCCTCGCCCGCGCCTGCCAACCGCCCCGTGAACGACTCACCTTGCGTGAAAGGCGGCTCGCTTCATCGGCTCGTCGATTTTGCGGAGCGCGGCAAGTCAAAAACGCCAGATGCCGCTTGCAGCCCCCCGCCCCCTTCATCTAGTTCGCGCGCATTGGCTCCGCGTTCAGCGAAGCGACAGAATGACGGCGCGAAAGCGCGCTGGAGCGTAAGCGCCGGTTTCCGACCGGCTTTTCCGCCCGGTCAACAACAAACCAAGGGCGAGGCGGCCACTGACAGGCGCACTCGCGGTTCAGGGGAACGACGTGGCGATTATTCTTCGTATCATTTCGGCAGACGGCAGGCGCGTGATCGAAAAGACGCTGCCCGCGCTTCCGGCGAACATCAAGCTGCCGGTCGGCGCCAGGGTCGAGGTCGAGGACAAGGACAGCGGCGTGGTGAAGTCGCTGCCCCGCTACATCAACGAGATGTCGGACGAGGCCTACGAGGAAAAGGCCGACGATACCGATGGCCCCGTCGGTCCGCCCGAAGTCACCATCGAGTCGGTGCCCGACTGGGGCATGGCCGAGGCATGGCTGGAAACCGTCGGGCAGGACGTCGAGGCCGAGCCCGCGCGCTCGACGCGCTATTACGATTCGCCCTACGACGACGAGGGCACCTCGGTCATGGGTTTCGACGGCAACACGCTGCTTATCGGCGGTCTCGTCGGCGGCGCGATCGGCGCGGGCGCGCTGCTCCTGACCGACAGCGACGGCCCCAGCGACACGGTACCGCCGGTCGCGCCGTCGGGCCTTGCGCTCGCGGCCGAGGACGACACCGGCGCCGAGGACGACGACAGCATCACCACGCAGACCGAGGACCTGACGATCACCGGCACCGCCGAGGCTGGCGCGCGCGTCGAACTGTTCGAGGGCGAGGAAAGCCTCGGCACCACCACGGCGGATGAGACCGGCAACTTCTCCTTCGACCTCGATCTCGACGAGGGTGTGCACCGGTTCACCGCCGTCGCCACCGATGCCGCGGGCAACGTCAGCGCCCCGTCGGCGGTGTTCGCGATGTTCGTCGACCTGACGCCGCCCGCCGCGGCGACGAATCTCGACCTGGCCTCCGCAGACGACACCGGCGCGAGCCAGACCGACAACATCACGTCGCGCACCACCGGCCTCACCATTTCCGGAAGCGCCGGCGCCAATGCCTCTGTCGAGCTGTTCGACGGCGAGACCAGCCTCGGCACGGTCACGGCCGGGGCGGACGGGCGTTTCACGCTCGACGTCAGCCTCGCGCCGGGCGTCCACCAGGTGACCGCCGTCGTCACCGATGTCGCCGGCAACGAGGGCGAGGCATCCGCGCCGCTCACGATCACGGTCGATACGACCGCTCCCGCCGTTCCCCCCCTGCCCGACCTCGCCGCGGAGGACGATACCGGCAGCAGCAACACCGACAACATCACGCTGCAGACCGAGGACCTGACCATCCAGGGCACGGTCGAACCCGGCGCCTTCGTGCAGGTGTTCGACAATGGGACCGCGGTCGGCAACGGCGTGGCCGGACTGAACGGGGCCTACAGCATCGACATCGACCTCGACGTGGGCGACCACACGATCACCGTCCGGGCAAGCGACGAGGCCGGAAATATCAGCGCGTTCTCGCAACCGCTGCTGATCCAGGTCTTTCCCTCCGCCGCGTCGATGATGGCACCGCAATCCGCCACTGTCGTCGACACGTCATTCTCGGCTGATCTGATCGACAGCGATCCGGGCCTCGACGGCGCGGCGGCGTTCGGCTCCTTCGGCTGACGTCGCGCCCCGCCGGGCCTCCGGTGCAACGGAGGAAACCGTGACGGGTACGATTTCGCTACTTGGCGGCAACGGGTTCGGGTTCGCGCCCGACCAGCTGCTTGCCGGCGCGACGATCGAACTCGGCCCGAAGAACGGCGATCCGCTCCAGACAGGACCGATCGTCCCGAAAGACGATCCGGCGGTGCGCCTGCTCGGCGGAACCGTGGGGGCTTTCGCAAACAGCTTTCCGCAGAACCTCGCGCTGACGACTTACAACGTCGCAGCCGGTGCCGACGTGCGCGCCGGGCTTGGCGGCCGCGTCGAATTCCGCACCGATGCCGACAGGTTCGACCTGTCGATCTATGCCAACGGTTCGAATGCCGATTTCAGCCTCTTCGTCGATGGCCTGCTGGTTTCCCGGATGTCGCCCGACGTCCCTGCCGACGGCTCGCTTCGCTGGGTTCGTGTCGACTTGTCGGAAACTGCCGTCGCAGGCGACTGGAAAACGATAGAACTGGAATTTCGCGGCGGCGCGAATTTCGGCGGAATGGTACTCGAACAGGGCGCCTCGCTCGCGCCGACGCCCGATCCGGGACCGCGCATCGTCTTCCTGGGCGACAGCATCACCGAAGGCGGCGGCGCACGATCGCCGGGCGAGGACTGGGTGTCGCTGGTCGCGCGCCAGCTTGGCCTGCGCGACGTCTGGCAGTCGGGCCTGGGCGGTACGGGATACGACCGCGAACAGGGCCCGCGCCCCGATCTTGCCGACCGCATCGCGGCGGACGGCGTTGCCGCCGAAGGGGATATCTACGTCATCGCCATGGGCCTGAACGACCAGCCCGGCGTGTTCGACGAAGCGGTCGCCGTCCTTTCGGCGCTCGGCGAAGCGCGTCCCGCAGCCCGGATCCTCGTCCTCACATCGTGGAATCCCGGCGCTCCCAACCCCGGCATCCGGCCCGAAGTCGATGCCGAGATCCGCGCGGCGGCGGAACTGTTCGACGGCGTCGTCGTACTCGATGCCTCGCGCGTCGCATTCACCACCTTCGACGGCACGCATCCCGACGCGGCGGGCCAGTGGCAAATCGCCGAATGGCTCACCGCCGAACTGGAGCAGATCTTCGCCCTCCCCGATCCCGTCGAGCAGCACCGGCCCGGCGATGCCGTGGGAACGCTTTTCGCCGAAGGATACGATCCGGCGCAGCAATGGTCCTGGGACGTCCTCGAAGATGGCGTTCCCACCACCCGCTACGAAATCGTCGATGGCGGCGATGCCTTTCCGCTGCTCGCCCTCGCTCCGGGCCGGGCAGAGCCCGATGCGGGCGAGCACGTCCTGACAATCACCGGCACCGGATCGGACGGCACGATACTCGCAGGCGAGGTTCGGTTCGAGGTCTCCGCCCTGCCCGGCACCGGGACGAACGGCCACGGCTTTCGGCTGTTCGCCCCGGACAGTCTTGCCTTCGAGATCGGCGGAACGGGCACCGTCACCGGCACGCGGGGGGTTCAGGACGTGACTCTCCTCGACGTGGCGGGCTTCATCGAACTGGACCCTTCGTTCAACGCCGGGGGGGATATCGTTCGCCTGTCGGGCGATGCTTCCGACTGGACGATAGAACGCGCCGGTTCCTCCGCGTACCTGAGCGATGGCGACACCGCGCTTGCGGTGCCCATCGGTCCTGCCGGCATCGCGCTGGCCTTCGACGACGGGACGCGTACGCTGTTCTTCGATGCGCAATCGGGCAAGGCGATGATCGGAACGCAGGCGCTGGTCTTCGAAGCGGTGCCGGTCTTCGCGGCGAGCGAGGGACAGCCCCCGCCCCCGCCCGCCGACGGGTCCGCCGGGCGCCTCTGGCTTGCCGAGGGCGGAAGCGCGGCGATCGGCGGCGACTTCCGGGTGGCCGGTTCGCGACTGGCCGAGAATCTGTTCGTGACGCATGGCGAAATCGTCCTCGATCCCTCGTTCAACGCGGGCGGCGACCGCATCGGGCTGCCCGATGCAGCTCCGGAGCACGAGGCCTGGCGCGAAGGATCGTCGGTCATCTTGTCGGGCGGCAAACTGCTCCTGACCATACCCTTCGGCCCCGGCCAGACCGTGCTCGCTTTCGACGGGGACGAGCGCTCGCTGCGCTACGAAGCCGATCCCGCCGCACCGGTGATCGGAAACGACATCGTGTCCGGCGTTCCGGCAATCCTGTCCTCGGCCATGTTCGGCGACGCCTTCTGACCGACCGTCGCGTGCCCGGACAGGACCACCGCAAGCCGCATTGCGTCCTGACCGCCAGAATGTAGAACGCGTGTTCAAATCGACAGAACATCCGGAGAGAAGCATGCACGACATCGTCATTCGCGGCGGGACGGTAGTGGACGGAACTGGCGAGGCCGGGCGCACCGCCGATATCGCCATCGCGGGCGACACGATCGTCGAAGTCGGCAGGGTTTCCGCACCCGGCAGGCGCGAGATCGACGCCGACGGACTTCTCGTCACGCCCGGCTGGGTCGATATCCACACCCATTACGACGGACAGGCGACCTGGGACGCGTTCCTCGATCCCTCGTGGTCGTCGGGCGTGACCACCGCGATGATGGGCAACTGCGGCGTGGGCTTCGCACCCGTCAGGCCCGGTTCGCACGATCGCCTGATCGAGCTGATGGACGGCGTCGAGGAAATCCCCGGATCGGCCCTGCACGAAGGGCTGGCGTGGAACTGGCAGTCCTTCCCCGAATACCTCGACGTCATCGATTCGATGCCGCGCACGTTCGACGTTGCCGCGCTGCTGCCGCACGGCCCGTTGCGCGTCTACGTGCTCGGCGACGCGGTCGACGGCGACGTCCCGCCCACGCCCGGGCAGATCGCCGAAATGGCACGCTATGTGGACGAGGCGATGCGGGCCGGCGCGTTCGGCCTGTCGAGCACGCGCACACCCGTCCATCGCACGGCGAGCGGCGGGATGACGCCCGACTACGGCGCCGATGCCGACGAGCTGCTCGCACTCTCCCGCGTGGTGGCGGCGCACGGCGGCTACATGGAATTCGCGCCCGACGGCGTGGTCGGAGAGGACGTCGAGGCGATCAAGAGCGAGATGAAGCTCTACGACCGGCTGGTGCGCGAAACCGGCGTCGACGTGCAGATGCTGGTGCTGCGCCCCGGCCTCAACCCCGAGTACTGGCGCGAGCAGCTGGCCTGGATCGAGGGGATCAACGAGGGCGGCAGGAGCCGCGCCTTCGCGCAGGTCTCGGGCCGCTCGATCGGCTCGCTGCTCTCGTTCTTCGGGACCCATCCGTTCATGGAGCGGCCCACCTTCAGGCGGCTGAAGGCGGCGTTGGAGCGCGAGGCGCTGCTCGCCGAACTCGCCCGGCCCGAGGTCAAGGCGACGATCCTGGCCGAGAGCGATCCGGAGGGCACCTTCGGGCATTTCCTCAACCAGCACTGGGGCCGCTGCTACGACATCGGCGAGGAGGGCGACTACGAGCCGGACGAGAGCCGCAACATGGTCACGCTCGCCGGCAGGCTCGGCACCACGCCGCAATCGGCGACCTACGACGTGATGCTGGAGAACAGCCGCCACCCGACGCTGCTGCTGGCGATCAACAACTACGACCACACCGGGCTTGAGAACTTCAAGGAGCTGATGCTGCGCCCCGGCTCGATCCTCGGCGCATCGGACGCGGGCGCGCACGTCATGACGATCTGCGACGGCTCGCTCAACACCTTCATGCTCACCCACTGGGCGCGGGACCGCACGCGGGGCGAGACGCTGCCGGTGGAGCGGGTGGTCAACATGATGACGCAGCGCACCGCGTTTGCCGCCGGTATCCACGACCGCGGCGTGCTTCGCCCCGGCCTGCGCGCCGACGTCAACCTCATCGACTTCGACAACCTGCGCCTCTCCAGCCCCGAGGTGGTGGACGACCTGCCCGACAACGCCAGCCGCCTCCTGCAGCAGGTGACCGGCTACCGCGCCACGATCGTCGGCGGCACGGTGACGCGGGAGGACGACGCGGGGACCGGCGCGCTGCCGGGAAGGCTGCTGCGCAAGAACCGGACGAACGAGGCGAGGCCGGGGGCGCGCGCGGCCTAGGGCTGTCCTACAGGCGCTCGTCCGGGGCATAATCGCTGGGTCCCTTCCCCCGAGGAGCCGCACCGATGACCGACCAGTCCCGCCTGCCCGTCCCCGTCCCCGCCGACGCCATCTCCGCCGAGGCCATCCCCTCCGAGGCCGACCCGCCGGAAAAGCGGCGGCGCGGCACGCTGCCCGATTTCGATCCCGTCCCGCGCCAGACCTCTCGCCACGACGGCTGGACGGCCGAGCGCCAGCGCGCCTTCATCGCGGCGCTGGCCGACACCGGCAGCGTCAAGGCCGCGGCGCACGCGGTGGGCAAGGCGGCGGAGGGCGCGTACCTCCTGCGCCGCCACCCTCAGGGCCGGGGCTTCCGCAAGGCGTGGGAGGCCGCGCTCGCCATCGGCGTCCAGCGGCTCGAGGACGTGGCGATGGAGCGCGCGCTCAACGGCGTGGAAGTGCCGGTCTACCATTTCGGCGCGGTCGTCGGCACGCGCCGCGTCTACAACGACAGGCTGCTGATGTTCATGCTGCGCAACCGCGCGCCCAGGCGCTTCGCCGCCGACTCGCTCCACAACGCCGACGCCGCCACGCGCAGCCACCTTGCCCGGCTGAAACGCGAATGGCGGCGCGAGTGGGAGGAGGAACAGGCCGCCCGCGACGAGGCCGAGTACGAGGAAGTCTTCGCCTCGATCGACGCCAAGCTAGACCGGATGCGCCAGCGCCACCTCGAAGCCCAGGCCGCCGAGCGAGAACAGGATGACGACAATCCCGAGCAGGATCAACCATGAGGCACCCCGGTCGGCGCCCAGCCGACCGCAAGGGCGACCGCCCGCCCGAAGCGCACGCGGAGGAAAGCCAAGCGAGCCGGATGGCTCGCGCCCGGCGCCTGAGGGCCCAAAACAAAAAAACCGACCGCAAGGGCGAACGCCCGCCCGGACCCCGGACCTGATCCGGGGGAAGGGAGCCAAGCGGGCCGGATGGACCGCGCCCGGCGCCTGAGGGTCAAATCAAAAAGCAACCGCCCGCACCGCCACAACCGTCATCCCCGCGAAGGCGGGGATCCACGGCAACCCGGCACACCCCGGAAGTGGATTCCCGCCTTCGCGGGAATGACAAGGGGGACCGGCAAGACCCGAACATCGAGGAGACCGAGAATGACCATCCGCCCCCTGCCCGACTTCCTGAAAGCGGGCGACCGCGACCTCGGCATGCCCCGCCGCAAGGGCCTTGCCCATATCATCGGAACCGCCATCGAGCAGGAGCCGCCCCCGGCGCTCGACAGCCTCGACCAGCCCAGCGCCGACCGCGCCATCGTCCGGGACTGGCTCCGCCATGTAGCGGCGGGGAGGATTGGAAAATCGTAGGATGCAGAAGCCAAAAAATCAGAATCCGTGGTGATCGCGGTGCCACGCCAGAAATGAGCAGTGCGGTTGATCGGACTCTCTCTGAGGCGCGATCAGTTTTCTCGTGGGGTTGATGATCGCTTCCACGCCCCCGCGATCGTTGACTTTTCGGTGGATAAGGATGTCCCTGCTTTCGCTTACGCCAATCAGACCCCGGTCGAACATCCAGTGGGCGGTTCCAGACAGCGCAAGGCCGTTGCGGATTGAATCCGGTCCGCCGTGTTCGACCGGGCGAATATGCGCGGCTTCTGCTTCAAGGCGTCCCCCGCCGTTGATCAATTTCCAACCTGTAACCGCACAGCGTCCGTCATAAGCACTCAGAACGGCACGACGGAACGCGCGGTCACGAAATGGGCGGTTGACGAGCGACTGTACGATAGGACGCTCCACTTCGAAAGGAACCTGACGCTCATGAACCCGCTCGACCGGTTCAATCTCGCCGACGCGCGGCAGTGTATTGTCTTCGGGGAGCCCCAGCGCGATAATGCGTGCGAAATCGGAATTGGAGAGCGGACGGATCGACCACTGTGAGTTGTAGCAATCTCGCTCAACTGGCTGACCGTTGAGTACTCGCGGTACCGTCGGCAAAAACGGTAGAAATGTTCCGACTTCAATTAACGCTCGAAAGCGACCACTAACATCTGGATCAGGAACAATTTTCGCGACTTTGGCCACTGCGAAGAACCCTTTGGAATTTCGCTCTTTCGCTGGCTCCAGATAAACGATCCACTGGTTAACCAAGGGACGAACACGTGGAAGATGATATTCTTTGAATTGATAATGCACTTCGGGGATATCGTCGTAGATCGAGCCATCCTTGTGCATGAAAACGCCGAAGGTCACGACTGTGATCCTGCTTTACAGAAGTGATTACTAGTCATTAGGAACTTTAAAACTCCTAGCCTTCCCGCTCCATGAATTGCTCCACTGACAGACACTCTACGCCGAAGTGAGCGCAGATATTTGGTATCTTCGCGCCATTGGGCTTAAATCGCTCCATTGTGACGACTGCGCGGTTGTCAGTCCCGGCTTTGGCGATAATAAAGGGGTCGGCGTTCCTCCCACCATTGAGCAATTTCCTCTGCTCAATGTTTTGCTGAAAATGCGGGACGGAGTAAATGAGGCCGACATAAGTGCCCTCGGCGGCACCCGGCGTATGGAAAAAGCCATCCTGATCATTCACCCAATCCCGTAACGCGTCGGCCGGACCATCATTGCATTCATGCTTACACTCACGCGTTGAAACGATTCTCTTGTCCGCAACCAGGCCATCAAAACGGTCCCACAGACTTGGAAATCTGCTCCGATAATAGTTCTCAAAAAGTTTGATCAACGGCGAGGTGTCGAACACATACATCAGGCGGTCCCCCTGCTGTAGTATTCTTCTAATGTGCCGACATACCGCGGCTTGGTGTTGAGAAATTCGGCTAGTTGCGTCTCGTCGATACGGTTGCGATGATACTGGCTCAACGCAAGGGCAACATACTCACGCCCGAGGTAAGCAAGCGTGTTCCAATACTGGTTACCACCCGGAGTACGCGAGACATTGCGCTGGTCGTTCCATCGCTGGACTGCTGCGTCGTAATCTCGCTCGGTCACGCTGCCTTGATCGAGTAGGCGACGAAAGATCACTTCGCGGCTGACATTGAAGCGGGCCGCGAGCGCTTCCGCCGTAGCTTCGCTGGCGTCACGCCCTGTCATCGCTTGGTTAAAGGCGTTCTCAGGGACTAAAAACTGACCGGCGAAGCTATTGCACGCGATCTCAATCTGGCGGGCGTCGCCGACCAAGCGCGCGATGTAACCATCTCGCGCAGTGTCGATGCCGCTGGTGTGAAATATTAGGTGTGCAAGCTCGTGGAAATACGTGAATATCTGTCGCGTCTTAGTGACGCTGTTGTTCACATATATGATGGGGAATTCCTCGTCGAAAAGACAGAACCCAGAGAAGTTCTCTAGGCGGAAAGCGTCTTTAAAAACAAATACGCCCGCTTCGAGTAGTGCAGTGCGCCAAGCCTTGAGAGCATCATCAGTGGTGCGCCAACTCATTTGGTCGTCTAACGTTACGCCAAGGTAGTCGCGCACGACCGCCGCCATCTCAGCGATGTCGACGTTCGCTGGGAACGTTAAGTCGTTCGTAATCAGCCGTTCTGCAGGGTTTCGACCGTCTGTCAGGTCTGCAAGATTGAGCTGCATTGCCTTCGCTTTGCGGAGGAGCATACGAAGACGGCTGGGTAGTTCGTTGAGGGCCTCCTCGGGCAACGTTCGGAAAGTCTCATTGATAGACGGAACTTCGGGTGGCTCCGGGAAGAAGAACACCGCGATTGGTACCTTGAACGCGTCGGATAGCTGTTCGAGCTGGGGATAGGTTGGCGAAGCAGTGCCCGCCTCCCAGTCGACCCACCGCCGAAACTTCTGCGCAGCTTCCTCAACGCTTTGGCCCGCACGTTCGCGCGCCCAAGCCAGCAAGGCGGGATTAACGGGTAGCTGCTCAGACATAGACTGGTTCTGTATAACGAACCTTGCTCAATTACCTACTTCCAGAGCGAAAAAGTTGTTTGGATCTCCAGTTTGCAAAGAGCAGAAACTGAAGAAGCCTCACTCCTCCCCCATCCTCAACGCCGCAATGAACGCCTCCTGCGGAATGCTGACGTTGCCATACTCCCTCATCCGGGCCTTGCCCTTCTTCTGCTTTTCCAGAAGTTTCTTCTTGCGGGTGATGTCGCCGCCATAGCACTTGGCGGTGACGTCCTTGCGCAGGGCGGCGATGGTTTCGCGGGCGATGACCTTGCCGCCGATCGCGGCCTGCACCGGGATCTTGAACAGGTGGCGGGGGATGAGGTCCTTGAGGCGCTCGCACATGCCGCGGCCGCGCTCTTCGGCAACCGAGCGGTGGACGATGAGGCTGAGCGCGTCGACCGGTTCTGCGTTGACGAGGATGTTCATCTTGACGAGATCGCCCTCACGCAGGCCGATCTGCTCATAATCGAAGCTGGCGTAGCCGCGGCTGATCGATTTCAGCCGGTCGTAGAAATCGAAGACGACCTCGTTCAGCGGCAGCTCGTAGGTCACCTGCGCGCGGCCGCCGACGTAGGTCAGCTCGCGCTGGATGCCGCGCCGGTCCTGGCAGAGCTTCAGGATCGCGCCGAGGTATTCGTCGGGCGTGTAGATCGTCGCCTTGATCCACGGCTCCTCGATCCACTCGATCCGGTTGGGATCGGGATAGTCGGCCGGGTTGTGCAGCTCGATCGTCTTCGCTTCCTCGTTCTTCGTGTGGCCGAGCTGGATGCGGTAGACGACAGACGGCGCGGTGGTGATGAGGTCGAGATCGTATTCGCGGCTGAGGCGTTCCTGGATGATCTCGAGGTGGAGGAGGCCGAGGAACCCGCAGCGAAAGCCGAAGCCCAGCGCCGCGCTCGTCTCCATCTCGTAGCTGAAACTGGCATCGTTGAGGCGCAGCTTGCCGATCGAATCGCGCAGCTTCTCGAAATCCGAGGCATCGACCGGGAACAGGCCGCAGAAGACCACGGGCTGCACTTCCTTGTAGCCCGGCAGCGCCTTGTCCGCGCCGCCCTTTACCGTGGTGATCGTGTCGCCGACCTTGGCCTGCTCGACCTCCTTGATCTGCGCGGTGATGAAGCCGATCTCGCCCGGACCGAGTTCGGAAAGGTCGGTGCGCTTGGGCGCGAAGCAGCCGACGCGGTCGATCAGGTGCTCGGTTCCGCCCTGCATGAAGCGGACCTGCAGGCCCTTTTTGATGACGCCGTCCATCACGCGCACGAGGATGACGACGCCGAGGTAGGGGTCGTACCAGGAATCGACGAGCATCGCCTTGAGCGGAGCGTCGCGCTCGCCCGAGGGGGGCGGGATGCGGGCGACGACCGCCTCGAGCACGTCCTCTATGCCGATGCCGGACTTGGCGCTGGTGAGGACGGCCTGCGACGCGTCGATGCCGATGATGTCCTCGATCTCGGCCCGGACCTTGTCGGGCTCGGCGGCGGGGAGGTCGATCTTGTTGATGACGGGCACGATCTCGTGGTCGTGCTCGATCGACTGGTAGACGTTGGCAAGCGTCTGCGCCTCCACCCCCTGCGCGGCATCGACGACGAGCAGCGCCCCCTCGCACGCGGCGAGGCTGCGGCTGACCTCGTACGCGAAATCGACGTGGCCGGGCGTGTCCATGAGGTTTAGCTCGTAGGTCTCGCCATCGGAGGCGCTGTAGGAAAGGCGCACCGTCTGGGCCTTGATGGTGATGCCGCGTTCGCGCTCAATGTCCATGTTATCAAGGACTTGCTCGCTCATCTCGCGCTCGGTCAGGCCGCCGGTGAGCTGGATCAGCCGGTCCGCAAGCGTCGACTTGCCGTGGTCGATATGGGCGATGATGCTGAAATTGCGTATGTTCTTGAGGTCGGTCATCTACTGCAGCTTGTCGGAAGGAAAGGAGCGCACCGGGCGCTGTCCCCTGCCCTTTAGCTACACATTGCAAGCCTGTCAGCCATCACCTCGCTTCGCCGGCTTGTGCAGGGTGGAGCCGACTTCCGCGAACTTCGGAGAGCCGAGGCCGCGCTGGCCCTCGCCGGAAAGGCCCGCGGATGCCAGCGCTTCCTTCGACAGGCGGTTGCGGGTGACGAGGCCCCCGGCGCCGTCATCAACGAGGGGAAGCTCGAACTCGAGCCCCTGCATCGATCCCGCCGAGCGGCGGACGCTTGCAACAGCCACCTCGCCCTCTCCGAAGTCGACGACGAATTCGGTGCCGACGGGCACGTCGAGCAACCCCTCGATCAGACACCCGGTGCGCGACAGGTTGCGCATGGTGACGACGTAGCGATAGTCCTCGTGGATGACGCCCGCCTTGCGCAACACGGTCCGGCGCTCTTCGCGGTAGCGCGCCGGCCCGGACGGCTCGATCGTCCACACGCCGCTCGCAAGGGCATCGAGGACATCGGCCGACGGCATGGGATCCGAATAGATCGGCCCCTGAATGCTATCGACATTGCGCTCCTTCAGGAGGTCGAGTTCATCATGCGCCGCCACCCCCTCGGCGATCGTGGTCAGCCCCAACGCCCTGGCGAGGTCGGTCATCGCCTTGATGACCGGAACCGTCCGGCTCTCTTCCTCGCAGCAACTGCGAATGAAGCTGTCGTCGATTTTCAGTTCGTCGAAGGGTAGTTCGCACAGATTCCGGAACGAGGAAAAGCCGGTCCCGAAATCCTCGAGGATCAGGCGAACGCCCAGCAGCTTCAGGGCATTGAAGTGGTCCTTCGCAAGGGCACCGGCGTCGACGACGGCAGCTTCTGCGAGCTTCAGCTGCAATCTTTCAGGGGCGAGTTCGGCATTGGTGAGCGCCTGCGCGACAACGGAAGGAAATTCCTTTTCGGCGAACATGTTGGAACAGACCCGCACGGTGACCTTTACCAGCCCCGGCCAAAGTACGGCATCCGCGCACGCCTGTCGTAGCGACCAGGCTGTCAGGTTCTTCTCGAGGCCGGTCTTCGCGGCCAGTGATCGGAAGAGCTCGCGCGGAACGATCCCGAATTCCCGGTGCTTCCAGACGAGGTCCGTTTCGAGAGCGATCACGCGGTTGGACGCCACTTCGATGACCGGTTCGTAAACCAATTCCATCTCATCGTCGTCAAGTGCGCGCCGAAGGTCGACTTCGAGTTGCCTCCTTCGCTGGTTTTCCTCTTTCAGGTCGCTCGTGTAGAAGCGGTAGCGGCCACGCCCTCCCGCCTTGGCGGCGTAAAGCGCGATATCGGCGTTCTCCGTTATTTCCTCGACAGTCGATCCGTCATGCGGCGCAACCGTGATCCCGACCGACGCGCCGATCAGGCACCGCCCCCCGCCTATGGAAAACGGTTGCGAGACGATCGCGATCATTTTCCGCGCAAGCTCCGCAAGTTCCCCGCGATCTTCCAGGCTCGGAAGGACGGCCTGGAATTCGTCTCCGCCAAGACGACCGAGCTGGCCGCAATCCTCGAAGAGCGGGCGCAGGCGGTCGGCGACCTGCCGAAGCAATTCGTCGCCTGCCGGGTGCCCCAGCGTGTCGTTGACCTGCTTGAAGCGATCGAGGTCCATCATGATCACCGCGCAAGACCGCATCGCCTGCGAAACGGGCCCGATGGCCCGCGCAAGCGTTTCCTCGAGGGTCCTGCGATTGGGCAGGCCGGTCAGCGGGTCGCTCATGGCGAGGCGCGAGGTTTCCCGCTCGGACTTGCAACGTTCGGTGATATCGGCACCGTTCCCGAGGTAGCCGGCGAAATTGCCATCCTCATCGAATTGCGGGCGACCCGATATTGTCCAGTAATGCGTTCCCTCGCAGTCGCTCGGTTGCACGAGAACGTCGCTGAAAGTCTTGTGACCATTCAGGATGAGGGGAAGCGTGCGTTCGCTTTCCTTGTTGTCCAGTTCGAAGAGCTCGGTCAGTGGCCGACCGAGCAAGCGTTTGCGATCGGTGTCCAGCGCTTCGACGACGCATTCGGAGATGTATTCGAGCTTGCCGTCCCTGTCGGTTGCCCAGAACCAGGACAGGCCAGCCTTCTCGAAATCGCGCAGCAGCAAGGTGGCGAGACCCGCTTCGTCCTCCGAAACGGACGCGCGGGACGCAGGCGGCGTTGCGTGACCTTTGCCCCAAAGGCCGCGCACCCTCGCCATTCCCTTGTTGCCGCCCGGAATCAACGCTTCTACCCATCGCCATGTGTTACAATGTGAACGCAGTAACCGAATGAGGTTTACGGTTAACTAAGGGTTAGCCGGAATTTCGGTTTTCGGTGCGATCAGCCGGCCTTGCGCATGACAGGTGCCTCTTCCCTGCCCACCACCCGCGTCCGGGAAGCGAACGAGACGGCACCGGTCGTGTCGAGTTCCAGCGGAGTCCTGAATTCGAGCCCGAGCCGGTCGTCCTTGCACCAGCGCGTCACGGCCTCGGCCTGGTATCCCTTGGACAGATGAACGTTGAAAACGGTCCCGACGGGCACGTTCCACAGGCCCTCGACCATTGCCCCGCTTTCGGAAATGTTGCGGATCGTGCCGTTGTAGCGCTGACCGCGATGCTCGAGCAGGACCTTGCGAAGCATCGTCTGACGCGGTGCTCGCGCCGACTTCGGACCGCGAGCTTCGGCAACGAGCCCTTCGGAAAGGCGCTCGGTCGCCTTTTCGCCGCTCATCGGGCGCTCGTAGATATAGCCCTGGACATGGCTGCAACCGAGCGCACGAACCAGTTCCAGCTCGTCGAAGGTTTCCACGCCTTCGGCAGTGGTCTCCATGTCGAGAGACTCGGCGAGGCTGACTATGGATGCGATGATCGCCCCGTTCCGGCTCCCCTTGATCGTTGCCCCGCGCACGAAGCCCTGATCGATCTTGATCTTGTCGAATGGCGCCTTCTTGAGATAGCCGAGCGACGAATAGCCGGTGCCGAAATCGTCGAGCGCGAGCCTGACGCCGACGCGCTTCAGCGCCGCGAACATCGCCTCAGTCGAATGGTTGTCGTCGAGGAAGACGCTTTCGGTGATCTCAAGTTCGAGCCGGTCGGGGTTCACCTGCGAGGCGGCAAGCGCGTTCGTCACTACCGACGGCAGGGCCGGATTGGCGAATTGCAGCGGCGATACGTTCACCGCGACCCGGACACTCTCGGGCCAGCGGGCAAGATCGCTGCAGGCAGTCCGTAAGGCCCATTCGCCGATCTGCGTTATCAGTCCCGCGTCTTCCGCAATCGGGACGAACTTGGCCGGAGATAGCGGTCCGAGGCGGGGGTGGTTCCACCTGAGCAGCGCCTCGAAACCGGTAATCACTTCGGTCCTGGTCTTGACCACCGGCTGGTAGTGCAATTCGAGGCCACCGGTTGCGAGCGCATCCTGAAGGTCCTGTTCGAGCTGGCGTCGTTCCTCCGCCTCGCTGTGCAAGTCCTCGGCATAGAAGTGGTGACGCCCCCTTCCCCCGTCCTTGGCTGCGTAGAGCGCCAGGTCGGCATTGCGGATGAGGTCTTCGGAGGTCGTTCCGTTTTCAGGGCACAAAGCGATGCCGAGCGACGCTCCGATGCTTACCCGGTGCCCCTCGATCGAATAGGGATGCGAAAGGCTCTCGATGATGCGCGTGGCAATGTGCGACAGATGGTCGTGCGCGATCTTGCCCGGCAAGATGACCTTGAACTCGTCACCTCCGAGCCTGCCGACCCTTCCCTCTTCGCCGACCGTGGTCTGGAGGCGCTGGGAAACCTGCTTGAGCAGAGCGTCGCCTGCGGGGTGACCCAGCGTATCGTTGACTTGCTTGAAGCGATCTAGGTCGAGCAGGAATATCGCGCAGGAACGCTGCTCCAGCCTTGGTGCATTGAGGATCTTGGCGAGCATTTCGGACATCTGGAACCGGTTCGCAAGGCCGGTAAGCGAATCGTAGTGCGCAAGGCGCGATGCATGTTCCTGCGAGCGCCGCTTTTCGGTCAGGTCCGAACCCGAACCGCGGAAGCCGAGAAAGTTCTTGTATTCGTCGTGCACCGGGCGTCCGGTGATCGACCACCAGCGCTCTTCCGTGTCGGTGGCAGCCCGTACGGCCAGGTCCTGGAACGACGAACGCGTCGACAAGTGGAACGTCAGGGTCCGTTCGCTCTCGTTCTCATTGGCCTCGAGGATGAACAGGTCGGTCAGCGGCCGACCCAGCAGCGACGACGCCTTGCGGCCGAGGGTGCGGCATACGGTCGGGGACACATAGGTTATCGAGCCCCGGCGGTCTGTCTCCCAGAACCAGCCCTGCCCCGTGGTCTCGTACTCGCGAAGCAGTTCCTCGGCGCGGCGCTGGGCATGCAAGAGTTCGGACTGCCGCGCAGCATCGGCGATCGCATTGCGGGTCTGGATGACGGAGAACCACATGGTGGCAGCAAAGCCAGACAGGAGCAGCAGCGAGGTAACGATGTTCCCGCCGAAGAACGATGCTCCCAGCCACAGCGACAACTGGGCGGACAGGATCGAGGGAAGCCTGCCGTTCAGTGCCGCGGTTACGCAAAGTCCGACCAGGACGAGGATGGCTACCGACAGGTCCCATTCCAGCGATGGCAATCGGTACGTCCAGCGCGCGACCGCAAACCCGTAAAGCGCCATCGGGAGCCCCACGGCTCCCGCAAGGACGGGAAAGCGTTCCCACGAGTCGCTGTCGAAGCGCTTCTCGAGTGCGACGAACCATCTTGCCGACGACACGATGCCGATCGCCAGTGCCGCGATGCAGAGCGAAAGGATGCTGGGAAGGCTCCACGAGATGCTCCCCGCCAGCACCAGCAAGGCCGCCATTGCGACCGCAACCCATGACCAGAGCGGGTCGAGCAGGTAGTGCTTTTCCGCCTGGACGCCGCCCTTGCCGGGCCGCGCTTTTCTCATTGCAGCGGACGCATTCGGAGGTCGCACGTGATCATCACGGCGTGCGGGCACCGTGCCCGCGTCCCGGTTTTCGCTGCGCGTCATGCGCTCCAGATGCAACAGCGGCGCTTGCGAAACGGTTAAGCATGCCGATTTACGAGGCTCCCGAACGAGATCGATCCACGTGCAATGCCAACCGGTTGCTTGCCGCCGCGCGTCGTCTAGGCTTAACCCTACGCTCCGGAACGCTTGATCGGCGTCCGCAATGGCAATCGAGAGAGGAAGCGCGTGAGGCAAATCGCAATCATCGGTTCGGGTCCCGCCGGCTACTACACCGCAGAGGCGGCGCTCAAGCAGTGGGGTGAGGACGTTCATGTCGATATCTTCGATTGCCTGCCCGTCCCCTATGGCCTGATCCGCACCGGCGTGGCGCCCGATCACCAGTCGATCAAGAACGTGTCGCGCCGTTACGAGGCGACCGCGCTTTCCGACAACGTGCGGTTCCTCGGCAACGTGCTGGTCGGCGAACATGTCTCCGTCGCCGAACTGACCGGCCTTTACGACGCGGTCGTCCTTGCCACCGGCGCGCCGCACGACCGCAAGCTGGGCCTCGAGGGTGAGGACCTTGCAAACGTGTACGGCAGCGCGGCGTTCGTCGGCTGGTACAACGGCCACCCGAATTTCGCGACGCTCGATCCGGACCTCTCGCACGACACCGCGGTGATCGTCGGCAACGGCAACGTCGCGCTCGACGTGGCGCGTATCCTTGCCAAGACCCGCGAGGAGTTCGCCGGGTCCGACATCGTGACGCATGCACTTGAGGTGCTCGACACCTCGAAGCTGGAGCGCATCGTGATCCTCGGCCGGCGCGGCCCCCACCAGATCGCCATGACACCCAAGGAACTGGGTGAACTCGGCAAACTCGACCGCGCCACTCCCGTGGTGGAGGCCGCCGACCTGCCGCCCGAAGCGGAGGACGACGCCCTCGATCCCGGACAGCGAAAGTCGGTGAACCACCTTCGCACCTACGCCGGGCTGCCGGACGATGAACGCGCCGGAAAGCCGCTCAGGATCGAATTCGACTTCTTCGCATCGCCCCGGGCGATCGAGGGCGACGACCGCATATCGGGCGTGGTCGTCGAGCGCACGAGGCTGGAGAACGGGCGCGCGGTCGGCACCGGCGAGACCTACACGATCCCGGCGGGCCTGCTCGTCGCGTGTATCGGATACCAGACCTCGCCCATCGAGGGGGTGCCCTACGACGAAGCCGGCGGACGCTTCGCCAACGAGGAAGGCCGCATCGGCGGCGGGCTCTACTGCGTCGGGTGGGCGCGGCGCGGCCCATCGGGTACGATCGGCACCAACCGGCCCGACGGGTTCTCGGTAATCGAGATGATCGCCGGCGACATCGGCGAAGGCGGCGGCAAGCGCGGGGCCGACGGGTTCGACGCCCTGGCAAGCGAGCGCGACCTTTCAGTCGTCGAATTCCATGACTGGAAGAGGATCGAGGAAGCCGAAACGGGCCGCGCGCGCGAGGATTCCCCGCGTGAGAAGTTCGTCCATGTCGATCACATGATCGCGGCGGCGAAGAAGGGCTGAGGCCCCTTCGCCCGTCCGATCAGACGCGCATCGGCATCAGCACGTAGAGCGCGGGACTCTTTTCGTCCTGGCGGATGAGCGTCGGCGCGCCTGCGTCGGCGAGGTGCATCTCCACCGAATCGCCTTCCACCTGGGCAAGGATGTCCTTGAGGTAGTTGGCATTGAAGCCGATTTCGAAGCCGTCGGACTGATAGGCCGCGGGCACTTCCTCGGCGGCAGTGCCGTTGTCCGGAGACGTTACCGACAGCACGACCTTGTCGGTTTCCAGGGCCATCTTGACCGCACGGGTCTTTTCGGTGGCGATCGTCGCGACGCGGTCGACGCCTTCGAAGAAGGACCGCGGATCGACCTTGAGCAGCTTGTCGTTCCCCGTCGGGATGACACGCGTGTAATCGGGAAACGTGCCGTCGATCAGCTTGCTGGTCAGGACGACGCCGTTCTCTCCGCCAAGCGTGAAGCGTATCTTGGATGCCGAAAGGTCGATCTCGACATGGGTGTCGAGCGATTCCTCGAGCAGCTTGCGAAGCTCGGCCACGCCTTTGCGCGGGATGATCACGTCGGGCATGCCGTCCGCGCCCTCCGGGCGGGCGAGCGTGAAGCGCGCCAGCCTGTGCCCATCGGTCGCCGCCGCCTTAAGTTCGTCGTCGGAAACGTGCAGGAAGATGCCGTTCAGGTAGTACCGCGTCTCCTCGGTCGAGATCGCGAAGCGCGTGCGATCGATCAGCTGCGCCAGCGTTGCAGCCGGCACCTCGAAGCTCGTCGGCAATTCGCCTTCGACGATCACCGGGAAGTCGTCGCGCGGCAGCGTAGGCAGCGAGAATCGGCTGCGCCCGGCCTTTACCGCCATCCGGTTGTCGGCGGTTTCCAGGCTGACCTGCGAACCATCGGGCAGCTTGCGCGCGATGTCGAAGAGGAGATGCGCAGAAACCGTGATCGCACCCGGGCTCTCGACCGAAACCGCGCTCATCGTCTCGACCACCTGCAGGTCGAGGTCGGTGGCCATGACCTTGAGCGCGCCGCCTTCGGCAGCCTCGATCAGGACGTTCGACAGAATCGGGATGGTATTGCGCCGCTCAACGACCGACTGCACGTGGGAAAGGCACCGCAGCAGCGTTGCACGTTCGATGGTGGCCTTCATGACGCTCTATTGTCCCCCTTCGGCGGCACGGGAGATTCGCCTCCTCCCTCGCAAGTCAGGACCACCTTCCTTAACGCGGAGACCACGGCGGGCAAGCCGCAACCGCGCGCAAAGGCGTGATTCTGGGGATAAATGGCGGATTCGCAGGGCGCGACCCGCGCGGTCCGGTCAGGAGATCATGGCCATCCCGCCGTTGACGTGGATGGTCTGCCCGGTGACGTAGCCAGCCTCGCGGCTTGCCAGGAACACCACGGCTGCCGCCACGTCGTCGCCTGCGCCCATGCGGCCCATCGGAATGCGCGAATTGAGCGCCTCCTTCTGGGCGTCGGGCAGGTCGTCGGTCATCGCGGTGCGGATGAACCCCGGCGCCACGCAGTTCACCGTCACGTTCCGGCTCGCCAGTTCCTGCGCCATGCTCTTCGACATGGCGACGAGGCCGCCCTTGGCCGCCGCGTAGTTCGCCTGGCCGGGGTTGCCGGTCGCCCCGACGACGCTGGTGATCGTGATCATGCGGCCGAAGCGTGCCTTCATCATCGGCTTCATCGAGGCGCGCATCAGTCGGAACGCGGCCTCGAGGTTGATGCGCATCACCGCATCCCATTCCTCGTCCTTCATCCGCATCGTCACGTTGTCGCGAGTGATCCCGGCGTTGTTGACGAGAATATCGATCCCGCCCAGCGAATCGACCGCGGCCGGCACGAGCTTCTCGACATCGTCGGCATTGGAGAGATCGCACCTGATCGCGATGTGATCCTCTTCCTGCAGGTGCTGCGGCGTATGCTCGTCGAGTTCGTCGCGGAACACGCGCAGCTTGTCGTAGTTCGAGCCCGACACCGCCAGCCTTGCGCCCTGCCGGGCGAGCGCCCGCGCGATCGACGAGCCGATCCCGCCCGATGCGCCGGTAACGAGGGCTTTCATTCCATGAAGGTCGAACATCGTATCCATTTTTCTCAAAGCTCCTTCGCGAGCGCTTCGATCTCGTCCATCGTCGCCGCGTTGTGGACGGTCACGTCGCTGGCGCTGCGCTTGATCATCGGTCCGACGACCTTGCCGCCCAGTTCCACGACCGTGTCGACCCCCGCTTCCTGCATCGCGATCGCGCTTTCGCGCCAGCGGACGCGGCCAGTGACCTGCTCGACCAGCAAGCGCTTCACCTCGGCGGGATCGCTGACCGGTGATGCGGTGACGTTGGCGAAAACCGGGAGGCGCAGCAACTCCGGCGGCGTCTTGTCGAGAGCTTCTGCCATCGCGTCGGCGGCGGGCTGCATCAGCGGGCAGTGGAAGGGCGCGGACACGGGCAGGAGCACACCGCGCTTGATGCCGTGTTCCTTCACCAGCGCCACCGCGCGCTCGATCGCGGCCTTGTGTCCCGACAGGACGACCTGCGAAGGATCGTTGTCGTTGGCGACGGTACACACCTCGCCCTCCGCAGCGGCATCGGCGAGCGCCTGCGCCTTTTCGAGGTCCGCGCCGAGCAGCGCCGCCATTGCACCCACGCCGACGGGAACAGCAGCCTGCATCGACTGACCGCGCAGCTTCAGAAGGCGCGCCGTGTCGGAAAGGCCGAACGCGCCGACGGCGCACAGCGCGGTATATTCGCCAAGGCTGTGGCCGGCGACGTAGTCGGCCTTGTCGGCGATCGGTATCCCTGCGTCACGCTCGAGAATGCGCAACACGGCAATGGCATTTGCCATGATCGCAGGCTGGGCGTTCTCGGTGAGCATCAGCTCGTCCTCGGGCCCCTCGCGCATGATCCGCGAGAGGTTCTGGCCCAGCGCCTCGTCCACTTCCTCGAACACTTCGCGCGCCGTCGCGCTCGCGGCCGCCAGCTCGGCGCCCATGCCGACCTTCTGGCTGCCCTGCCCCGGAAATACGAATGCGCGCATGACTGTCCTCTCGCTGCCCGTCGAAACGGCTTGAAGCGGCAGCGCTTATTGGCAGCGCCACCGGGGCACAAGCCTAGCCGAGCGAAATGTCGACAGTCACGCCCTTCGAGAAATCGCCGGCCTTCTTCTTCACGTAGCCATAGAACCCGGTAAGCGAATCCGCCGGCTCGTACAGCTCGAGCATGTGTCCGTAGGCGGCGACGGTATCGACGAAGGTGTAGCGGAACCCGTCTGGCATTTCGGCGTCGAGCGCGAGTTCGAAGCCCTCCTTCTCGAACCGGGCGGAATCCTCGGCGACCGAATCGACGAACAGCGCGACGTGGTGGATGCCGGTCCTCCCCGATCCTTCGGGATAGACATCGTGAAAGGCCGAGGGGCCGGGATTGTTCTGCTGGACGAATTCGATCATCACTTCGCCCCACTGGCCGTAGGCGCTCGTGTGGTCGAGTTCGCGCGGTGTGCCGCGATGAACCGCCTTCACCAGCGGGATGTTCTCGGCAACGAAATACGGCCCCGACCCGAAGAGGGCCGAATGCCGCTCCGCCGCAGCGCGGACGTCGGGTACGAAATAGGCGATCTGGCGAACGGGCAAGTCGGGCATCCTCGAAGTCTCCTATGTACTGTCGCCCCGGCTTCCGAACGGAACGATCCTGTTGTCGGCATCGTGGCCGATTTCGGCGCTGCCGAGAAAGGGTATCGCATGGCGCGCGCACCAGTAGCGCGCGATTTCCCCGGCATCGGCACCGAACGGCCTGTCGTTCTCCGGCACGTCGCTGATCCGTCCGAGCCGCAGCCCGGCGATCCCACCGAGATGCGCGGTCACGTGAAAAAACAGCCGGTCGATCGCGTAGAAATGCTCCGCCACTTCCTCCACGATCACGACGTGACCCGCAAGGCCGGGCATCAGCGAGGTACCGCACAGCATCGCCAGCGTGATCAGGTTGAACGCGACGGTCGGCCTGTCGTCGAGGCCGGGTTCCAGTCCGCTTTCGTCGCCTTTCAGAAAGGAAAGCGCGCGCAAGATGGCATCCTCGCCACCCTCGCGCCGGATATCGACGGGCATCGGGCCGTGCACGGGCCTCCCGATGCGCTCACGATAAAGCCCGCCGAGCAGATAGCCGGCGTCGGAATAGCCGAGCCAGGTCTTGCCGTCCGCCCCCGGCCCCATCCCCGCCAGCGCGGCATCGGCGATGCGGCAGGCGCCATAGCCGCCGCGCGCGAACCAGACCGCGTCGAAGGAGGGATCGTTGGCGCATTCGAGCAGGGCGGCAAGGCGCACCTCGTCTTCGCCGGCGAAGTGGCCATGCTCGGCACGGACCTGCGGGTGGAAATGCAGTTCGAAGCCGGGCGCGTGGCGGCTCGCCAGTTCCAGCACCTGCTCGATATCTTCGGCGTCGATCGGTCTCGACGGGGCGCAGATGGCGACGCGGGTCATGCCCCTCCTCTAACCGCCTTGTTGTGTTGTTGCGAGGGGGCGAATACGGCAGCGCCATGACTCCGGACGAAATCACGACCCGCCCCTGGTTCTTCTGCGGCATCGGCGGGTCCGGCATGCTGCCCCTCGCGATGATCCTCAAGGGCCTTGGCGCACGGGTCGCCGGCTCCGATCGCAGCCGCGACCAGGGCCGGATGCCGGAGAAGTTCGCCTGGCTCGAAGCGCAGGGTTTCACCCTCCATCCGCAGGACGGCAGCGGCATCACCCGCAGCGAGCAGGTGCTCGTCGCTTCCGCCGCGGTCGAGGACACCGTGCCCGAAGTCGTGCGCGCCAGGGAGCTTGGCTGCGCCCGGATGAGCCGCGCCGAACTCCTCGCAACGCTCTTCAACGCGTCCGCGCAGGGCATCGCCATCGGCGGGACGAGCGGCAAGTCCACCGTTACGGGAATGACCGGCTGGATCATGGAGGAGGCCGGGCGCCGGCCGACTATCATGAACGGCGCGGTGATGAAGAACTTCGCCTCGCCCGACGCCCCGTTCGCCAGTGCGAGGATCGGCGACGGCGACCTGTTCGTTTCCGAAGTCGACGAAAGCGACGGCTCGATCGCGCTCTACAGGCCGAGCGTGGCCGTACTCCTCAACGTCAGTCTCGATCACAAGCCGATGGAAGAATTGCGGCCGCTGTTCGCGAATTTCCTCGCCGCCGCCGACGCGGCAGCGATCAACGCCGACGACAGGGAGGCTTTCCGGCTGGCGAGCCATGCCCGCAACGTGACGACGTTCGGCATCGACAACGGTTGCGCCACGATCGTGGTGAAGGACGGCTCGATCCGCGACGAGGGCATGCGCCAGTCGGCCACTGTCGTCGACCGGCGAGCGGATACCCAGGCGGACCTGCTACTGCGCATGCCGGGACGCCACAACCTGTCGAACGCGCTTGCCGCGATCGCTGCCGCGACGGCCGCCGGCGTGGACTTCAGACAGGCCGTCGAAGCGCTCGCCAGCTTCGAGGGGCTGGCGCGCCGTTTCGACGTCGTCGGCACCAGCCCGTCCGGGATCACGGTGATCGACGATTTCGGGCACAATCCGGAGAAATGCGCGGCGACCCTGCGTACGCTCAAGGCACATCCGGGTCGCGTCATCGCGTTCTTCCAGCCCCACGGGTACGGCCCGCTGCGCAAGATGGGCGTCGAGCTGGCCAGTACTTTCGCCCGCGAGCTCGACGGCGAAGACATCACGATCCTGTGCGACCCGGTGTACTACGGCGGCACCGTCGATCGCAGCATGGGAAGCGAGCGGATCGTCGCGATGATCGGCGACGCGGGCGGCAAAGCCGAGCATATCCCCGAACGATCCGACTGTGCCGACCGCATCGTCCAACAGTCCCGCTCCGGCGACCGCATCGTGGTGATGGGTGCGCGCGACGATACGCTTTCGAAATTTGCGGCGGATATACTCGACAGCCTGCCCTAGCGCCTCGCGCTCAGTGCGCGCCCTTGCCGCGCAGCGACTGGACCGTGTGCACTGCCCAGGCAATCGCCGCCCCAAGTATCAGGCCGAACACCGCCGACACCACTGCAAGGCTGAGCCAGCCCAGCACGCCGCCGAGCGCGCCCGTCGCATCGTGCACCGCATGCTCGATCCCGTGCGCAATGTCGTAGAACAGGTCGAAGCCCAACTCGTGCGTGCCGTGCAGGATGATGCCGCCACCGACCCACAGCATGGCGAGCGTCCCCACTGTCGAGAGCAGCGCGAGCAGCTTCGGCATTGCCCGCAGCAGGAACCGGCCCACCTTTTGCGCCGTTTCGCTGGCTCGCTTCGCCAGATGAAGCCCGATGTCGTCCATCTTCACGATCAGGGCGACCGCACCGTAGACCACAACGGTGATTGCCACCGCCACCACCGCCAGAATCACCCCGCGCATCAGCAGCGTGGTCGGGGTCCCGTCCGCCATTGCGGTGACTTCATTGAGGGCAATCGCCATGATCTCGGCCGACAGGATGAAGTCGGTGCGGATGGCCCCCGCCACGCGCTGCTTCTCGAACTCGGCGACGTCCTCGATAGGATCTTCAAGCGTCTCGCCGTGTTTGGCCCCGCCGAATTTCTCGATGACCTTTTCCGCCCCTTCGAAGCAGAGGTAGCCCCCGCCCAGCATGAGCAGCGGCACGATCGCACCGGGCAGGAATTCGCTGAGGATGAGTGCGATAGGCAGCAGGACCAGCAGCTTGTTGCGCAGCGATCCCTTGGTGATCTGCCAGATGATCGGCAATTCGCGATTGGGCTCGAAATTCGTTACGTAAGAAGGCGTTACCGCTGCATCGTCGATCACGACGCCGGCTGCCTTGCTGCCTGCCTTGGCCACGCCTGCACCGATATCGTCGATGGACGTCGCCGCCATGCGCGCGATGACGGAGACGTCGTCTAGGAGGGCGACGAGACCGGAGGGCATGACGGTTAATCCTTGCTGAAATGACGTGGCGTTTGGTGTATCGTCGCGACAGTGGAGTCGCCTGCTCGACGATCCCAGGTCGGACAGTGCAATCCTGTCAGGCAGTTGGCAAGCTCTTCGCCAAGGCCCTTGCATTCGTTCGCGAATGCGCTAAGGGCCGCTGCTTCCCGGGTCCGAGCCACCGAACCGGACCCGGGAAGTTTGCCAAGAAGGCCGGAGGGGCCCCTGCGATCCGCGCGGGACAAGCCAGCGATCGGCATAGAATGAAAGGAAACCGCCGTGCCGCTTTACGAGCACGTGTTCCTGGCTCGCCAGGACCTCAGCCAGTCGCAGGTCGATGCGCTGGCCACCACCGCAACCGAGATCGTCGAGTCGAACAACGGCAAGGTCGTCAAGACCGAGACCTGGGGCCTCAAGAATCTCGCATACAAGATCAAGCGCAACCGCAAGGCGCATTTCGTGATGCTCAACATCGAGGCCCCCGGCGACGTCGTCGAGGAACTCGAGCGCCAGACCGCGATCAACGAAGACGTGATCCGCTGGCTCACGATCCGCGTCGACGAGCACGAGAATGGCCCGTCGGTGATGATGCGCAAGAGCGACCGCGACAACCGCCGTCGCCGCGACCGGGAGAACTGATCCATGGCCCGCGCCTTTTTCCGCCGCCGCAAGTCCTGCCCCTTCTCGGGCAAGAACGCGCCGAAGATCGATTACAAGGACGTGCGCCTGCTGCAGGGCTTCATGTCCGAGCGTGGCAAGATCGTGCCGAGCCGCATCACTGCCGTTTCCGCCAAGAAGCAGCGTGAGCTCTCGCAGGCGATCAAGCGCGCCCGCCACCTGGGCCTGCTGCCCTACATCGTGAAGTAAGGAGGAAACGACCATGGACATCATCCTCCTGGAACGCGTCGAGAAGCTCGGCGGTATCGGCGATGTCGTCTCCGTCAAGGACGGCTACGCCCGCAACTATTTGCTTCCGAACAAGAAGGCCCTGCGCGCCAACGAGGCGAACAGGAAGGTCTTCGAAGCCAATCGCGCGCGTATCGAAGAAGAGAACGCAGCCCGCCGCGGCGAGGCCGAGAAGCATGCCAAGAACGTCGACGGCACGCAGGTCGTCCTGATCCGTGCGTCTTCGAACTCTGGCCAGCTCTACGGTTCGGTCGCGGTTCGCGACATCGTCGAGGCGCTCAACGAGAAGAACGCCGACGTCACCAAGCAGATGATCGTGCTCGAACGCCCGATCAAGTCGATCGGCATGTACGACGTGCGCGTCAACCTGCACCCCGAGGTTTCGGTCACCGTGCAGGTCAACGTGGCCCGCTCGCCCGACGAAGCCGACCTGCAGGCGCAGGGCGTCGACGTGATGGCCGCGATGTTCGAGGAAGAAGCCGCTCCGACCGGCTTCGTCGAGGAGTTCGACCCGAACGCCGAGCCTGGCGAGATCGCGACGCAGGAAAGCGAAGATGCCCCTGCCGAGGACGGCGAGGAAGCCACTTCGGACGACGAGGAACAGGCCTGAGCCTCGCTCTTCCTCATCGAATTCGGAAAAGCCCCGGCCTGCTGGTCCGGGGCTTTTCCTTTGCAACGCATCGCGTTGCTGCCTGGATCGAGGATCACAACGTCCTTCCGCTTGTCATGGTGCTGGACTAGGGGCGGGACATGCACTCTCCCAAGGCCATCGTCCTCGAACTGAAGAGCGTCTACGACGACGCGGTTTCCACGCTCAGGTCCGACATCGAAGCCTATGTCGCCGAGGGCACGCTTCCGCCCTCGCACCGCACCGCGGATCGCGCGTGGTGCTATCCCGAACTGCGCATCCACTACGATGGCGACGAGACCAACCCCGAGCACTCCCGGGCCTTCGGGCGCCTGGGACATGCGGGTACCTACAGCACGACGATCACCCGGCCCGTACTGTTCGCCGACTACCTCGAGGAGCAGCTGGCGCTGCTGTCCGCGGATTACCGGATAACTGCCGAAGTCGTTCGCTCGGATCAGGAAATCCCGTTCCCTTACGTGCTCGACGGCGCGGATGTCGGGGGCGTGCGTCCGCAGGAGCTGGCGCGTCATTTCCCGACGACCGAGCTTGCGAAGATCGGCGACGAGCTTGCCGACGGGATCGAGCTCGACAATCCGGACGATCCGATCCCGCTGTCGCTTTTCGACGCATTGCGCACCGATTTCAGCCTCGCACGCCTCGCGCACTACACCGGCACCCGGCCGGAGCATTTCCAGCGCTACATCCTGTTCACGAACTACCACCGCTACGTCGACGAGTTCGTCGGCTGGGCGGCCGGGCAGCTCGGCAACGGCGCCTCGGCGCTTGCGGGAGCGGGTGGGCTTTACCTGGAGAACCCCGCCGACGGAGAGAACGTTCACCTCAACGATACGGCATGGCGCCGGCACCAGATGCCCGCCTATCACCTGATCGCGCCCGACCGGATGGGCATCACGCTGGTCAATATCGGCGTCGGTCCCTCGAATGCGAAGACGATCTGCGACCACCTCGCGGTGCTGCGGCCCGAGGCATGGCTCATGATCGGGCATTGCGGCGGCCTGCGCGACACGCAGCGGATCGGCGACTACGTGCTGGCGCATGCCTACCTTCGCGACGACCACGTGCTCGACAGGGTTCTGCCGCCCGAAATCCCGCTGCCGGCCATCGCCGAAGTGCAACAGGCGCTCGCCACCGCGGCCGAGACGGTGAGCGGCACCGCAGGACCCAACCTCAAGCGGCGCATGCGCACCGGGACCGTGGTGACGACCGACGACCGCAACTGGGAACTGCGCTTCACGCAGTCGGCCCGGCGCTTCAGCCAGTCCCGCGCCATCGGCATCGACATGGAAAGCGCGACGATCGCTGCGCAAGGCTATCGCTTCCGGGTACCCTACGGCACGCTGCTGTGCGTGTCCGACAAGCCGCTCCACGGCGAACTCAAGCTGCCGGGACAGGCGAACCGGTTCTACGAGGAGGCCATCGCCGCGCACCTTTCCATCGGCGTGACTGCGGTCGACCTGCTACGCGAGGAAGGCGACAGGCTGCACAGCCGCAAGCTTCGCGCCTTCAACGAACCTCCGTTCAGGTAGGGCTTCAGCCGAACAGGACGACTGCCCGGTAGACAAGCGCAGCGCACAGCACTGCCAGGCTGGCGAGCAGGGCGACAAGGGCCGTGCGGCCCCTGAACGCACCGGCATAGGCAAACACGATCCCCGCCTTGAAGGCCATGTTGACCGCAACGGTGCCGGACAGTGCCAGCGCGGCAACCGCGAGCGGGACCGAATCCGCCGGTAGCGTCGAGTAGGCAACCATCGCCGCGTCGACATCGAAGCTGCCCGCGATGAAAAGCGAGATCGCGCCGCCCGCTTGCCCGAACTCGACCTGCGCCCACCTGACGAGCAGCGACGCCGCCGCGACGGCCAGCAGGAATCCAAGTGCCGGCAGAAGTTCGAATGGCCGGGATTTCAGTTCCGTCCGCTCGCTCGGGGTATCTGCCTCGCGCCGCCATGCAAGGCCGGCCGCGACGAAGGCCGCGATCGCCGCCGGACCCAAAAGCAGCGCTATCGATGGCGCTATTCGGGGAGCGAGGACCAGCGCGAGCAGTGCCACCCGGAGGTACATCACCGCGCTCGCAAGCGCGATGCCGGTGGCGAAAGGTCCGGGATCGCCGTTCTTGAGGCGCGTCGAGAAGGCTGCCGTTACCGCCGTCGAAGAATAGGCGCCGCCGATCAGGGCAGTCGCGATGGTGCCCCTCTCCTGCCCGACGACCCGATTGGCAATGTAGCCGAGCACCGAGAAGCCGGTGACGAGCACGACGACCAGCCACAATTTGAAGGGATTCCACGCTTCGTAGGGGCCATAGGATGCGTCGGGAAGAAACGGCAGCACGGCACCGGCTATCACGGCATAGCGTGCAATCGCCCTCACCTCGTCCTGGCTCATCGAACGGAGCAGGCCGTGCGCCTGCGTGCGCGAGGCAAGGACCAGCGCGGTCACTGCTGCCCCCGCCAAGGCGATCGCCGGGTATCCCGCGCCGGCCAGAAGGCCAAGACCCAGGGTCACGAAAGCGGCGACCATCGTCGTCGCATCGTTTGAATTTCGCTGCCGCGCCGAGCGCAGGAAGACAACGACCAGAAGAACGACGATCGAGCTGAAAAGGATCGCCGAGATTGCCGGGGAAACGAGCCGGGCCGCTATGGCGACAAGTCCGCCGAGGCCTCCCAGTAGCGCAAAGGTACGCACTCCGGCGACGCGTGCGCCGTCCGCCTCTTCACGCAGCTGCCATCCGCGCTCGATGCCCGCAAGCAGTCCGGCACCCAGGGCAGCGAGCAGGTCGAGCGCGACATGCCCCTGCGAAGCCAGTGCATCGGTGTAAGTCATTGCCGCGCCGCCACCCCTGCGTCCCGACGCTTCTTAAGCGTCCTTGCGCAGGTTTTGAAGCTGCCTTGCCACGAATGGGGACTGGTCAGCGATCGAGGATCGCGAGCCCGTCTCCGCCCTTGCCCGCATTCAGCCGGCGCAGGACGTTGCCGGTGGCGAAATCAACTTCCGCGACAGTGTCCGTTCCGGTTTCTGCGACATAGATCCGTTCACCGCCGTCCGAGAAGAGGATGGTCACCTGCTGGGCACTCTCCGCCCCGGCGCGACCGGAGACGGCGATCGTCCTCACGACCTTTCCGGCAGCAAGGTCGATGACACTCAGGCTGCCGTCCTCGAGGTTCGAGGTGACACCGAAATCGCCCTGCGGCCTGATCGCAAGCCGCAGCGGGAAGGCGCCCGTGGACGTCTCGCGCCGCACCTCGAGAGTGCGCGGGTCGAGTTCGATCGCCTTGTCGGAACCGCGCGCCGAAACCCAGAGCGCCCGCCCGTCCGGCGATAGCGCGATGCCCTCCGGTTCCTCGCCGACCGCGACGGACTTGATTTTCCGCCTCGCCGCGAGGTCGATCAGCGTCACGGTGCCGTCGCCCATGTCCATCGTCCAGGCCCGGCTCTCGTCCGGCGCGACGGCGAGCATGTGGCTTCCACGCTGTCCGGTGGAGATTTCCGAAAGCCCCGCCTTGCCGAGTGGATCGGCGACGACGAAGATCGAGTTGCGGCCCTCGGCGGTGGCGTAGAGCGTGCCGCTGTCATGCCACACGATCCCGTGCGGCCTTGCGCCGCTTCCGAGTTCGATTCGCCCGATCCGTTCGAGGCTGTCGGTCGCGAAGATGTCGAGCGAGGTGCCGCCATAGCATGCGAGCGCGACATGCCTGCCGTCGGGAGAGGATGCCAGCTCGTGGGGATTGGCGCAGCTTTCGACGCGCCGCACTTCCGTTCCGCTCGACAGGTCGATCCTGGACAGGCTGTCGCCACGCTTGTTGGCAACGAACAGCGCCGGGCCGTCGGTGCCCGCGACCCCGGCCTCTCCCGAGACCGGGGCGCATGCGGCGATTAGCGCCGCGACTGCAAGCGCGGCGCCCCTTGTCACCAGCCCGCCGTCTTGCCGCGGTTCTGCCTGTCGAGCCACTTCTTGAGCGGCGCGAAGTATTCGAGCATCGGCTTCGCGCTCATCCGGCGGGTGCCGGTGAACGCTTCCAGAGCATCGGGCCACGGCTTCGAAGCGCCCATCTCGAGCATCGCGTTCAGGTTCTTGCCGACCGTCTCGTTGCCATAGAACGAACAGCGGTGAAGCGGGCCTTTCCACCCGGCCTGATCGCACGCAGCCTTGTAGAACTGGAACTGGAGGATGCGGGCGAGGAAGTAGCGCGTGTACGGCGTGTTGCCCGGGATGTGGTACTTCGCGCCCGGATCGAAGGCGTTCTCGGGCCGCTCGACCGGCGGCACGATACCCTGGTATTCGGTGCGCATGTCGGTCCACGCCTTGTTGTAGTCCGACGTGCCGATCGAGCCGTCCATGACGCCCCAGCGCCAGCGGTCGATCAGCAGGCCGAAGGGCAGGAAGGCAACCTTGTCCATCGCCTGCCGCAGCAGCAGGCCGATGTCCTTGTCGGCGCTGGGTACCTGCGAGCGATCGAGCATGTCGATCTGCACGAGGTATTCGGGCGTGATCGACAGCGCGATCATGTCGCCTATCGCCTCGTGGAAACCGTCGTTCGCGCCATTCAGGTAGAGGTACGACTTGTCGTTGTAGGCGCGCTGGTAATAGTTGTGCCCAAGCTCGTGATGGATCGTGATGAAGTCATCGGCATTGGGCTTGATGCACATCTTGATGCGGATGTCGTCGACGTTGTCGATGTTCCATGCGCTGGCATGGCAGACGACTTCGCGATCGGCAGGCTTGGTGAAGAGGCTGCGCTGGTAGAAGGTCTCGGGCAGCGGCTCGAAGCCGAGCGAGGAGAAGAAATCCTCGCCCACTTTCACCATGTCGAGCGGGCCATGACCCTTCTGCGCGATCAGGTCTGTAAGATCGTAGCCGAGGTCGCCGGCACCTTCCGGCGCTACGAGCGGGTAGATGTTGCCCCATTCCTGCGCCCACATGTTGCCCAGCAGGTCGGCACGGATCGGCCCGTTGGCGGGCTGCACCTCGTCTCCGTACTTCTCGTTCAGCTTGCCGCGCACGTAGGTGTGCAGCGACATATAAAGCGGCTTCACTTCCTGCCACAGCCGTTCGGTTTCGGCGGAGAATTCCTCGGGCGTCATGTCGTAGCCCGATCGCCACATCGCGCCCACGTTGTCGAAGCCTAGCTCGCGCGCGCCTTCGTTGACGATTTCGACCATGCGGGCATAGTCGCCCTTCATCGGCGCGCCGACGTTGTCGTGCCAGCTCGCCCACATTTCCGAAAGTTCGGCGGGCGTGCGTTCGATGTTGCCCATCTCCGCCTCGATGTCGGAACCGGAAATCGGCTCACCGTTGAGCGTGCCCTTGCCCTTGCCGTAATCGGAGGAAAGCTTGGTCGCGATCTCGTTGAGCTCGGTCGCCGCGCCCGCCGTAGTCGGAGCGGGCAGCACGATCCCGTTGCGCAGGATGTCCAGCTTGCGCTTGACGTCGGGCGACAGGCCGGGGATCGCGGCGTAGCGGGCGGCCTGCACCGCGTACTTGACGCTCTTCTCGGTGCCGACCGCATTGATCTGCGCGGCAAGCCTGTCCGTGTCCTCGGTGATGTAGGTGAAGTTCACCCAGTTCACGCGGCTCGCTTCGACCGAATAGTCGAACAGGTCCTTTTCGGCTGCCGCGACGAACTGCGCCGCGCCTGCCGGAGTTAGCGGATATGCCGGTTCGCTGGCGGTCGCCTCATCGGCAGGCGCCTGCGCGGCGGCAGGAACCGCAAGGCCGATCGCAAGCGCGGCAAGTGCGGTCGATGCAAATTTCATGGGTGCGTCCTCGGGTATTTTAATTGTCGATACCGCGTATTTTTGCACTGCGAGAGTGCCCGAATCAACCAGAGAGAAATTGCGCGATGGCCTCTCCGAACTTGCGCTCCGTTACCGAAGACATGTGCGTTCCGGGAACTTCCGTATAACTGCCGTGCGGCAGAGCGTCCGCGAGCGCGGTGGGCGACCCGTTGTCGCGATCTTCCGCGCCGCACACGACGAGAGTCGGCATGGTCACCGCGTCCAGTGCATCGGGCGGCGTGTCGTCCACCGATTGCAGGAGTTGGCGCGCAGCGATGCGATCGACGTTCATCGTTTTCATGAAGGAGCGCGCGAAATAGGCCGGATCGCCGCGCCTGATCTCGTCGAAACGATCGATGGCATCGACGAAGAAGGCGCTGCGCCGCGCCCATCCGGCAAGACCCTCGAGCCCCATGCCGCCCAGGACGAGCTTGCGCGGTTTCAGTCCGGCCAGCACGGACCTCACCGCGGTGCGGGCTCCAAGCGAGAAACCAACGAGGTCGTAGTCGGTCAGCCCGAGCGCTTCGACGAGGGTTTCGACATCGCGGACCAGAACGTCCTCGGGATAGGCATCGGGATCGTGCGGCGCGTCGCTGGCGCCGTGCGCGCGCAAGTCCGGCATGATCGCCTCGAACCCGGCATCGGCGATCCGCGCGGCATGGCCGAACTTGATCCAGTTGACCTCCGCGCTCGAGAACAGTCCATGCAGCATCAGCACCGGGCGGCCCTGCCCCGTCCGGTGGACCGCCAGGCGCGCGTCGCCCCAGCCTTCAACCATGTCGGTCCCGATGTCAGCCATGCGCGTTCCTTCCGTCTGAGCCCCGCGTCGATAGGGGCGGCGGTCCCGGATGCCAAGGCGACCCTGACCTAATGTAGAGCTTGATATGATAAGTCTGCTTAATATATGCGCGCTTCATGGACAATCTCGGTTACCAGCTTGTCGATTGCTCGCGCCTTTTGCGCAGGCATTTCGACGACCTGATCCGGCCCTTCGGCCTTACCGGCCCGCAGGCCCGCATGCTCTTCACCGTCCAGCGGTCGGAGGGGCTGAACCAGAACGCCTACGCCGACTTGCTCGAGGTCGAACCGATCACGCTGTGCCGGATGGTCGACCGGATGGAGGAAGCCGGCCTCCTCGCGCGCGAACCCGATCCCAAGGACCGGCGTGCCCGGCGACTTATGCTCACATCACAGGGCAAGGAAGCCATCAACTCGCTGCGTCCCGTCATCGATGCGGTGATAGAGGACATTGCGGGCGCGCTCGACGAGAACGAGCGGTCCGCGATGGCATCCGGCCTCGACAAGCTGCGCGGGCGGCTCGGTTCGCTGCGCGAGGAAAGGCTGGCCGCCAATGGCTGAAGCCGATCCCCGGATAGACGAAAGCGAAACGACTGCCGCCACGGAAAAAGGGACACCTGAAGGCAGCGACACGAAGCAGGAAAAACGGCGCAAGCGCAAGAAGCTCGTCCTGATGATCCTGATGCCGCTGCTGATCCTTGCAGGGATCGGATGGTACTGGCTTTCGCTCCAGGGCAAGGTTTCGACCGACAACGCTTACGTGAAGCAGGATTCGGTTTCGATCACCGCCGAGATAACCGGCCCGATTGCCGAGGTTTTCGTCAAGGAGGGCGACCAGGTGAAGGCCGGCGACCCCCTGTTCCGCATCGATCCCGAACCCTATCGGATTGCCCTGGAGGACGCCAACGCAGCGCTTGCCGAAGCGCAGGCCAACGTCACCGCGCTCGCCAGCGATGCCGACCTGAGCGGTACCGACATCTCCGCCGCGCGTGAGGACATCGCGTTTGCCCAGTCCAGGTTCGAGCGTCAGCAGGCGCTTTGGGAACGCGGGTTCACCACCAAGGCCGACTACGATGCGGCGCGCCATTCGGTGCAGCAGGCACGGGAGTCGCTGAAAGCCGCGCAGGCCCGCCAGTCCGAAGCCAGGGCCAGGCTCGCGCAGGGCGCTGCGGCGCCCGGCAGGAACCCCCGCATCGCCGCAGCCGAGGCCCGGAAGGCGAAGGCCGAACTCGACCTGCGGCGGACGAGCATAACCGCTCCGCTCTCGGGACAGGTGGCGCAAGCGGCGCGGCTGCAAGTTGGGCAGATGGCGCTGACCGGCCTGCCGATGCTGGAAATCGTCGGCCAGGAAAGCACTTACGTCGAGGCGAATTTCAAGGAAACGCAGCTCGACGAACTGCAACCCGGCCAGCCCGTCAGGATCGGGTTCGATGCCTACCCCGGCCTCGAGCTCAAAGGACACGTCGTATCGATCGGAGCGGGAACGGGTTCCGAATTCTCCGTGCTCCCCGCGCAGAACGCGTCAGGCAACTGGGTGAAGGTGACCCAGCGCGTACCGGTGCGCATCGCGATCGACGAGGATTCGCCGCGCAAGCTGATTGCAGGTCAATCGGTCGAGGTAACCGTCCGGACGGAGGACTGACTTGGCCTCGCACGCGAAGTCCGGTGCACCCGGAGCCGCCGCTGCGGGATCCGGCTCGGCACCAGGGGACGTAGCCGAGGTTCCCTGCGACAACGTTCCGCTCGTCTACATCGGCGTCATGCTTGCCGCGCTTCTGCAGGTTCTCGACACGACCATCGCGAACGTTGCCCTCCCCCATATGCAGGCCGCGCTTGGAGCGACGACCGAGACCGTGACGTGGGTTCTCACCAGTTACATCGTCGCTTCGGCCATTGCTCTCCCGATCACCGGATGGCTCGCCGGGCGGATGGGCATGCGCGAGTTGTTCATCCTGTCGACCGCCGCCTTCGTGATCTTCTCGGCATTGTGCGGGCTGGCCACGAACCTGACGCAGATGGTGGCGTTCCGCGTCGGCCAGGGCGTGGCGGGGGCCTTCCTCATGCCGCTGAGTCAGGCCGTGCTGCTCGACGTCACGCGGCCCTCGCGTCACCCGCAGGCGATGGCCCTGTGGGGCATGGGCGTCATCATCGGCCCCATCGCCGGCCCGATCCTCGGGGGCTGGCTGACCGAGAATTTCGAATGGCGCTGGGTTTTTTTCGTCAACGTCCCCCTGGGTGCGATTTCGCTGTTCCTGATGATCACGCAGCTCCCGCGCTGGACCAAGGCCAAGGTTCGGCTCGATTTCCTCGGCTTCGCGCTTCTTGCGCTGTTCCTGGGCTCCCTGCAGCTCCTGCTCGATCGCGGGGAGCATATCGACTGGTTCGACTCGGCAGAGGCATGGGTCTATGCCGCCCTGGCTGCATCGTGCGGTTGGGGGGCGGTGGTCCACCTTGCAATGTCCCGAAATCCGCTTTTCGACCGCGCACTGTTCAAGGACCGCAATTTCGTCATCGCTCTGCTCGTGATGGTCGTGGTCGGGATCGCGGTGTTCGCCACGCTCGCGCTGCTGCCGCCCATGCTGCAGAACCTGCTGGGCTTCGATGTGCTCGATACCGGCTTCGTGCTTGCCCCGCGCGGCGTCGGAGTCCTCATATCGATGCAGCTCGCCGGCTTCCTGATCCGCAGGGGAGCGGACCCGCGCATCGTCATCGCCGCTGGTTTCGGCCTGACCGCCTATTCGATGTTCGAAATGTCCGCGTGGTCCCTCGAAGTGGATTCGTTTCACATTATCTGGACCGGCGTCGTTCAGGGGCTGGGACTCGGTCTGATCTTCATTCCGCTGAACGTGGCCGCGTTCGCCACGCTGGCGCCACGGCTGCGCACCGAGGCGTCCGCCATCCTCAACCTGACGCGGTCTGTCGGCGCGTCCGTCGGCATTTCGGTCGTTGTCTCGATCCTCGCGCGCAGCATCCAGATCAACCACGCCGAGCTGGGTGCGAATATCACCGCGACGACGCTTCCCATGATCGACATCGACCAGGCACGCATCGCCGGCCCGGTGGGCGAGGCCGCCTTCCGGATGATCGACATGGAGATCAACCGGCAGGCAGCCATGATCGGCTACCTGAACGATTTCTACCTGATGGGCTGGGCGTGCCTGCTTTCGCTGCCGCTCGCGTTCCTCGTTCGCATCAAGCGGCCGGGGGGCTAGGCGGCAGGGGCGATCAGCCCTCTCCCGCCTTGTCGCTCCACTGATCGAAGGCTTCCAGTGCCTGCGCGGCGTACATCGCCGAAGGGCCGGCGCCCATGTAGATTGCAAGTCCCACGGTTTCGGCGATCTCGTCGCGGCTGGCACCCGCCTTTCGCGCTGCGGCGACGTGATAGGTAATGCACGGATCGCAGCGCATCGCGACCGAGATCGCCACGGCCATGAGCTCCTTGCTCCGCGTGTCGAGCGCGCCCTCCTCCAGCGCTGCCGCACCCATCTCGCGGAATGCCTTCATCGCGCCCGGCGCGCTCTTGCCGAGTTCGCCGACTGCCGGGTTCATCGCCCTGGCCATCGCCGGCCAGTCCTTGAAGCTGCTTTTCGCCATATCGTCACCTCCTGTCGGCCCCGCTTTCGCCGGGCCGGTGCAAGGAGACCATGACGAGGATCAAATCAGCCCTTCTTGAGGTGCTTTCGTCCCAGCAGTTCGGCGATCTGCACGGCATTGAGCGCGGCGCCCTTGCGCAGGTTGTCCGAGACGCACCACAGCGCCAGGCCGTTTTCGACCGTGGGATCCTCGCGCACGCGGCTGATGTAGGTGGCGTATTCGCCGACGCACTCGACCGGCGTCACGTACCCGCCGTCCTCGCGCTTGTCGACGAGCATGCAGCCCGGTGCCTCGCGCAGGATTTCCTGCGCCTGCTCGGCGGAAATCTCTTCCTCGAACTCTAGGTTGAGCGATTCCGAGTGGCCCACGAACACGGGCACGCGCACGCAGGTCGCCACGACCTTCACCTTGGGGTCTAGGATCTTTTTGGTCTCGACGATCATCTTCCACTCTTCCTTGGTGGAGCCGTCGTCCATGAAGACGTCGATGTGCGGAATCACGTTGAAGGCGATCTGCTTGGTGAACTTTTCCGGCTCGACCTGGTCGCCGACGAAGATCGCGCGCGACTGGTTGAACAGCTCGTCCATGCCGGCCTTCCCCGCGCCGCTCGTCGACTGGTAGGTCGAGACGACGACGCGCCTGAGCTTCGCGGCATCGTGCAGCGGCTTGAGCGCGACGACCATCTGCGCGGTCGAGCAGTTCGGGTTGGCGATGATGTTCTTCTTGGTATAGCCGTCGATCGCGTCCGGGTTCACTTCGGGCACGATCAGCGGCACGTCCGGGTCCATGCGATAGAGCGACGAGTTGTCGATCACCACGCAGCCCTGGCTCGCCGCCTTCGGGGCATAGGTCTTGGTCGGGCCGGATCCGGCTGCGAACAGGGCGATGTCGTAGCCGGTGAAGTCGAAATGCTCGATGTTCTTGACCTTGAGCATCCTGCCGGTCTCGCCGAACTCGATCTCGCTGCCCGTCGAACGCGAGCTGGCAACGGCGGTTAGCTCGTCGCAGGGGAATTCCCGCTCGGCGAGAATGTTCAGCATCTCGCGACCGACATTGCCCGTCGCGCCGACCACGGCGACCCTGTATCCCATCGTATTCGTCCTCTGGCAGCGCCGGGTTGCGGCGCAAATGAAATCGGCGCGTTAAACGTGCCGCCGGATCATGGCAAGGTCACACGCCCCCTGTCAGATAGGCCAGCTTCGGGGCGTGTGACGTCACCCGGAAACAGCAAAAAGGCGGCCCGAAGCCGAGCCGCCTTTCGCTGAAACAAACCTTGCGGTCCGGGGTCAGCCTTCGGCGGACGCCCGGTTGTCGCGGCGTTCCGCGATCCGGGCGCGCTTGCCGGTGCGGCCGCGCAGGTAGTAGAGCTTGGCACGACGCACGACGCCGCGACGGACGACGGTGATGCTGTCGATGTTGGGCGAATAGAGCGGGAAAACGCGCTCGACGCCTTCGCCGAAGCTGATCTTGCGGACGGTGAAGTTCGAACCCATGCCGCGGTTCGACCGCGCGATGCACACGCCTTCGAAGTTCTGCACACGCTCGCGCGTGCCTTCGATGACCTTCACGCCGACGCGGACGGTGTCGCCCGGACGGAATTCGGGAATATCCTTGGCGGCCTTGGCGATTTCCTCGGCCTCGATCTGCTGAATCAGGTTCATGAGCCTGGTCCTTCGTTCTTTTGCCGCGCGCCAGAGGCAGACTGGGCCCGAGCGCCGACGTGGCGCTCCCAAAGGTCCGGCCTGCGTGACCGAGTGTCTTCTTCCGCCCTTTGCTTCCGCCAGGCGGCGATCTTCGCATGATCCCCCGATCGCAGCACTTCAGGGATCGTGCGCCCTTCCCATTCGACAGGTCGGGTATAATGCGGATATTCGAGGAGGCCGTTCTCGAACGATTCCTCGGTTCCGCTTGAAGCCGCGCCCATTACGCCGGGAAGCAGCCGAATGCAAGCGTCGAGAGCCATGATCGCCGCCGGCTCGCCGCCCGACAGCACGATGTCGCCGACCGACACTTCCTCGACGTCGCGCGCGGCGAAGATGCGCTCGTCGAACCCCTCGAAGCGCCCGCACACGACCGTGATCCCCGGACCTGCGGCGAGCTCGCGGACCCTTGCCTGCGAAAGTGGCTTTCCGCGCGGCGTCATGGCGAGCACCGGGCAACCGGGGCGAAGGGCGCGCGCATGGTCGATCGCGGCTGCCAGCACATCGGCCTTGAGCACCATCCCTGCCCCTCCGCCAGCTGGCGTATCGTCGACGGTGCGATGGCGGTCGGTCGCGAAGTCCCGGATCTGCACGGTGTCGAGCGACCACGTGCCCTGATTAAGCGCCCTGCCCGCCAGCGACACGCCGAGCGGCCCGGGAAACATTTCCGGATAGAGCGTGAGGACAGTGGCAGCAAACGTCATGGAGCGGGCTGATCCACGCGCCCGCCCGCCATGTCAACTTATCCGCACGGGGCTATCCGCTGATGCATAGCGAGCGCCTGACCAGCGCCGTCACGGGGGCCGGACACTGCGGGATGAGGTCGATCCTCGGAAATGCGTTCGGAAAAGCCTTGCCCGTATCCCAGTTCAGCACGGCAACGAGAAAGGCCGCCGGCCCGTTCCGTCCCTGGTAGTTGACCGAGCCCCTTGCGGTGCTGATCCACCCGTCCTGCATGGTTCCGCGCAGCCTCTCCCACTTGCGAACCGTGGCGATGAAATGCTCGTTCACCGTACCGACCGTGATCCTCTCGAAGTCCGGCTTGATCTCCCTCTCGATCACGCTGCAACTTGCTGCGCAACGCATCAGGAAAGTGACGAGGAACACGTCTTCCTGCCGGTTCGGACTGTTGTACCCTACGTTTGCGTCCGTGTTGAAGAATACCGGAAGCATCGTCGACTGCGTGATCTGGAATTTCGCCAAGCCGTCCTCCTCGATTTGGGGGCCTTCGATCCCTGATGATTGTCCCGTTTCAGATGCCGATGATGCCGCGCTTCACCAGCGACGTGATCTGACCCGGCGAGGGGACGTCGGGAATGCGGTCGATCCGCGGCCAAAGGTCCGGGTATCCGTCGCGAACCAGCTTGTTGAACGAAGCTATGAGGTAAACGCCGTTCCCGTACTGGCCTGATTGCGATGAGCGACTGATCCTACCGTCGGGAGAGAGCTTCAGGGAGTTCTGGAGAGCCTTGATGCTAGCGACGAATTCCGGCGTGCACGTCGAGGTGACCTTCGTTGCGGCGCAGACCTTCCTCGCTTCGGGAGACTTGGCCGCCTTCGCGGATAGCCTCATCAGGTAGGATGCCAGCGCGACATCCTCGGCATCGTTGACGCCGCCTTGCCCGACGGCCTTGCCGACGTTGAAAATGACGGGGACCTGCGGGTTGGTGGACTTCATGAAATCGGCCATATACTTCGCTCCTTCAAGAAAGGAATCAGTTTTGTTGTTGGCCAACCCGGTTTTAGTTCTCCTGTTTTCGGAGAAACGCAAGTAGAGATTTTTCAAGGTCAGTACGCGCGATCAATTACCCTTTTTAAACTATAAGCTTAGCGTAGCCACGACCGGAAACGCCGGCAGGTCGGACTCAGGCTGCGCACTTGACGAAGACAATTCCGTCGCCCTCAATCCTGTGGCCCGCCAGCATAACGGTCTGCCCGTCGCCGGGTGGCTTCACCGCAAGGCCATCGGGGCCGCGAGTCTCGATCGGGAGCGTCGGGAGCGGCTCATCCCATTGCAGGCCCGGTGTCGGTCCGACATCGACGACGCCGGTCTCCGGAAAGCCGTTGATTCGTGTCTCGATGATCGCCATTCCGCGCGAATTGACGGTGACATCGAAGTCGGGCTTTTCACAATCGGCGCCGATCCCTTTCGCGACCCAGCTTCCGCGGACGTATTCGATGGAGAGGGCGATGCCTCCGGCACGGGCGGGATCGCGGTCGTGTGCGGGCGGATCGATGGCCTCAAGGCGCGCTACGCGGATCGTTCCCTCGCCCTGCATGCATGTGCTTACATCGGCTTGGGACCCGGTAACCCGGACGTAATCGCCCGGACCGAAGTCGGCTTCGCCCAGCTCGAGCGCCCAGATTTCTCCATCGGGCGTTCGCAGGACCGGACATTCGACGCCATCGGCTATACGCCCTTCCCGGGACATTTCGTCGGGCACATCGAACGCGGATACAGCTGCCGAAGCACGGTCGCTCGGCGGTAGCTCGGGGGCCTCCGGTTCTCCGTTACAGGATGCGGCGGCGAGCGAGAGCGCGACCGCCGCAGCGATGGTCGATGCTCTGTTCCTCATGTGAAATGAAGGCGCGACGCGACCCAATGGTTCCTGTCCGATGCCTCCTGGAAGGTCAGTCCTCGGCGAAGGCCGCTGTCACGACGAGCCGGCGGTCGTCCCATTCGGGCACCGCAGGCTCGATCATCGGGACCATGAAGCGTTTTCCCGACGGCCTTAGGATCTCGAGGATGTCGCCTGCGCCGAAATTCTCGACTGCGACGACCGTGCCCAGCGCCTCGCCCGTGTCGGACACGGCTGGAAGGCCGACCAGGTCCGCATGGTAGTATTCACCGGCTTCGAGGTCCGGCAAGGCCGAGCGGGGCACGGTCAGTTCCACACCGCGCAGCGCCTCGGCGGCATTGCGGTCGGTCACTTCCGCGAAACGGGCGATGGCCCCGCCCTTGTTGTCCTCCCGGACTTTCGCAAGCGTCAGGCTGGAATCGTTGAAGGCGCGGAAGCGCTTGAGCGCCGCCACGCCTTCTCCGAACAGCTTGATGCGAACCTCGCCCGTCACGCCGTGCGCGCCGGTTACGACGGCGAGCGTGACGGTGCGGTCGCCCGGCAAGGCAGGTTAGCCCTCTGCCTTCTCTTCGCCGGCGGCCTCTTCGGCTCCGTCCGCAGTCTCGGCGGCCTCGGCGGCGGCGCCTTCACCTTCCGCGGGCGCATCCTCGGCGGCTGCATCTTCGGAGGGCGCTTCGTCAGCGGCTGCTTCCTCGGTCGGAGCTTCCTCGGCGGGCGCTTCGGCTGCTGCCTTGGCGGCTTCCTCGGCCTCGGCTGCCTTGGAGGCGCGTTCTTCGGCGCGTTCCTTGGCCTTCTCGCCCGGCTCGGCCTTCTGCGGGTTGTTGCGGGCCGCACGCTCCTGGATGCCGGCGGCATCGAGGAAGCGGGCAACGCGGTCGGACGGCTGCGCGCCGACACCGACCCAGTAGCGCGCGCGATCTTCGTTGAGCTTCACGCGGTCGGGATCGTCCTTGCCGAGCAGCGGATTGTAGGTGCCGATCTGCTCAAGGTACTTGCCGTCGCGCGGAGCGCGCTCGTCGGCAACGACGATCTTGTAGTAGGGCCGCTTCTTCGCGCCGCCGCGCGACAAACGCATTGCAATTGCCATTAGTTCTTACCTTTCAAAATCAAACGGTTGAAATCTATTTCTTCAAGAAATTCGAAAGATCGGGAGGTCCACCGGGGCCGCCAAGGCCAGGCATCGAGCCGCCCTGCCCCGGTCCGCCCAGGCCCGGCATGGCGGCATCCATGCCGCCCTTGCCGAAAAGCTGGCCGAGCCCCTTCAGGCCGCCCATCTTCTTGATCTGCTTCATCGCCTTGGTCATTTCCTGGTGCATCTTCAGGAGCTTGTTCACGTCCTGCACCTGCGTGCCCGAACCAGAGGCGATGCGCCGCTTGCGCTTGGCATTGAGCAGCGCCGGATTGCCGCGCTCCTTCGGCGTCATCGATCCGATGATCGCGTCCATGCGCAGCAGCACCCGGTCATCCATGCCCGACGACTGCATCGCCTGCTTGGCCTTCTTCATCCCGGGCATCATTCCGGCCAGCACGCCAAGGCCGCCCATCTTCTGCATCTGGCGAAGCTGGCTGCGCAGGTCGTTCATGTCGAACTGCCCCTTGGCCATTCGCTCGGCCATGCGTTCGGCTTCCTCGGCCTCGACCGTCTCCGCCGCCTTCTCGACGATCGAGACGATATCGCCCATGCCGAGGATGCGTCCCGCGACGCGCTTGGGATGGAACGGCTCGATCGCGTCGATCTTCTCGCCGGTACCGGCAAACTTGATCGGCTTGCCGGTGACCGCGCGCATCGAGAGCGCCGCGCCGCCGCGCGCATCGCCGTCCATGCGGGTCAGCACGACGCCGGTCAGGTCGATCTCGCCCGAGAAGCTCTGGGCCACGTTGACCGCGTCCTGTCCGGTCAGCGAGTCGACCACTAGCAGCGTTTCGGTCGGCTCGGAAATTTCCGAAACCGCCTTCATCTCGTCCATGAGCTGCTGGTCGACATGGAGGCGGCCGGCGGTGTCGAGCAGCAGAACGTCGATCGCCTGCAGCTTCGCGGCCTGCAAGGCGCGCCTGGCGATGTCGACGGGCTGCTGTCCCTGGATGATCGGCAGCGTCGCGACGCCGGTCTGCTCGCCGAGCACCGCAAGCTGCTCCTGCGCGGCCGGACGATTGACGTCTAGCGAGGCCATCATCGGCTTCTTGCCGTGCTTCTCGCGAATTAGCCTGGCGAGCTTGCCGGTGGTGGTCGTCTTGCCCGAGCCCTGAAGACCGACCATCATGATGACGACGGGCGGCCTGGCATCGAGGGTAAGGCCGACGGTTTCCTCGCCGCCCAGCATCTCGACCAGTGCGTCGTTGACGATCTTCACGACCTGCTGGCCGGGAGTCACCGATTTCAGAACCGACTGCCCGACCGCCTTTTCGGTCACCTGATCCACGAACCGGCGAACAACGGGAAGCGCGACATCGGCTTCGAGAAGCGCGATGCGCACCTCGCGCATGGCGTCGCGAACGTCCTGTTCCTTGAGCGCGCCGCGCCCGCGCAGCTTATCGAAGACGCCGCCGAGGCGATCTGACAGGCTGTCGAACATATCCGCGCACTCCTAACCGGCGATCCGCACGAGGCCGATCACGCCAAAAACGCCGGCGGACGAAACCTCGTCAGCCAGCGTGTAACCCGTATTCCCATACCACGTTCCGAACCGTGGCGTAATCCCTGCGAATGGTGGAGCCGAGGGGGATCGAACCCCTGACCTCTACAATGCCATTGTAGCGCTCTCCCAGCTGAGCTACGGCCCCGATCCATTTCGCTGCGGCCCGTCCTGGGTGGCGAAACCGCATTTCCCGCGCCTGTGGCCCGGGACGCCGCCCTCTAGTGACGCGCCCCGGCCTTGGCAAGGGTATTTTGCAGCAGGGCGATCAGGTTTCTTCGTCGTCGTCGTCGCTGCCCTTGCTGACGCCGAGATCGTCGTCGCCGCCCAGATCGACGTCGTTGTCGGGCGAATCGTCGTCCTCGTCGATGTCGAGATCGTCATCGGCGAGATCGGAGTCTTCTTCCTTCTTTTTCTTCTCGTCCTTCTGAGCCTCCTCGAAAGGAATCGGCTGCTTGGACTTCAGCACCGGCTCGGGCGTCCACTCGTGCCCGCACTCGATGCAGGTCACGGGATCGTCCTTGCCCAGGTCGTAGAAACGGGTGCCGCATTTCGGGCAACCATGCTTGGCGCCCCATTCTGGCTTAACCATCAACAATCCTCACGATGTCGCCACCCGTCGCAGGGCAGTTCGAAAATTCCGTACTTGATGGGAATGCCGGCCTTGCAAATCAAGCCACGGCACGCATCAGGGCGCGCGCCTTGCCATAGAGCCTTCGCGCTGTCAAAAGCCGCGCGCCCCTGAAAGCCCGCCAGACGAAAGCGCCGACGTGACATCTGCCGAGAACAGCCTGCCACGCCCGCGCCGTTTCGCCCCGGCAGGTCCGCTTCGCGGCACGGTCCGCGTGCCCGGCGACAAGTCGATCAGCCACCGTGCATTGATGCTGTCCGCGCTCGCCGTTGGCCGGAGCCGGATCTCCGGCCTGCTCGAGGGGGAAGACGTGCTGGCCACGGCCGCGGCGATGCGTGCGCTGGGAGCCAGGCTCGAACGCACCTCGCCGGGCGAGTGGCAAGTCAGCGGCGTCGGCGTCGGCTCGCTGCTGCAACCCGAAGGCGCGCTCGACATGGGCAACTCGGGCACTTCGACGCGCCTTCTGATGGGCTTGCTCGCGAGCCATCCGCTGACCGTCGCGTTCACCGGGGATGCCAGTCTTTCGAAGCGTCCGATGGGCCGGGTGATCGAGCCGCTGTCGCTGGTGGGGGCCGACTTCACCGCCAGCCCCGGCGGCACGCTGCCGCTTATGATGCGCGGCGCGTCGCCACCCGTTCCCGTCGAGTATCGCCTCCCGGTCGCCTCGGCGCAGGTCAAGAGCGCCATCCTGCTTGCGGGCCTGAACACGCCGGGGATCACCACGGTCGTCGAGCCGGTGCCGACGCGCGATCATTCCGAGCGCATGCTCGCAGGCTTCGGTGCGGACCTGAAGGTCGAAGCAGGCCCCGCTGGCGAGCGGGTCATCTCGATCGCCGGGGAGGCCGACCTGCGACCGCAGGATATCGTGGTTCCCGGCGATCCCTCTTCCGCCGCGTTCTTCATCGTGGCCGCGCTGCTCGTTCCCGACAGCGAGGTCCGCGTCGAGAACGTGGGCATGAACCCCACGCGGGCCGGGCTGGTAGAGGTGCTGCGCATGATGGGCGGCGACATCGAGGAGGATGGGGTGCGCGAAGTCGGCGGCGAGCCGGTCGCGGACCTGGTCGTGCGCCACTCCCCCTTGCGCGGCATCGAAATAGACCCCGCCCTTGCTCCGAGCATGATCGACGAGTTCCCCGCCCTGTTCGTGGCTGCCGCGATGGCGGGCGGGACGACGACGACGACCGGCCTCGACGAACTGCGCGTGAAGGAATCGGATCGCCTGCGTGTCATGGCCGAGGCGCTTACCGATGCCGGCGCCGAGGTCGACGAGCGCGAGGACGGGCTGATCATTCGCGGGACCGGCGGCGAAGCGCTGCACGGGACCGACGGGGTGGCGATCGCCACGCATCTCGACCACCGCATCGCGATGTCGATGGCGGTCGCGGGCCTTGCCAGCGAGCGCGGCGTCGAGATCGACGACACCCGCCCCATCGCCACGAGTTTCCCGAACTTCGAAGCGTTGCTCGACGGCCTGGCGCAATGAGCGACGACGTTGCCAACTACATCGGTTTTATCGGCACGGCCTGCATCATCTTCGCGTACTGGTACATCACCGCCGTCGAGCAGCCCAACCGCTTCATCCAGCATGGCGTCAACCTTGCGGGCGCCGCGCTGCTCGCGATCTCGCTGACCGTCCACATCAACCTGGCCTCGCTGGTGCTCGAAGCATTCTGGGCAGCCATCGCGATCTGGGGACTTGCCAAGGCCATCGTCGCGCGGCGGCGGGAACGCGGGGCATGATCGTCGCGGTCGACGGGCCCACCGCATCGGGCAAGGGCACGATAGCAAAGGCGATTGCCGCTCGTTTCGGGCTGCCGCACCTCGATACCGGCCTGCTCTATCGCGCGGTCGGCCATCAGGTTGCATTACGCGGCCTCGATCCGGACGACGAACGCGATGCCCTGTCAGCCTGCGATTTCCCCGACGCGATGCTGTCCGACCCCGAACTGCGGTCCGAGGCGACGGGCGGCCTCGCAAGCCGGGTGTCGGTGCATCATGCCGTGAGGCAGGCCCTGCTCGAACGTCAGCGCAGCTTCGCAACGCAGCCGGGCGGCGCGGTGCTGGACGGGCGCGACATCGGCACGGTGATCGCACCGGATGCCGAGGTGAAACTCTTCGTGACCGCCAGTGTCGATGCCCGCGCAAGACGTCGCTTCGAGGAGATGCGGCAAAGCGGGCGCGACACGACTCTCGCCGACATATCGGCCGATCTCGAACGCCGCGACGAGCGTGACCGCAACCGGACCGAGGCCCCGCTCAAGCCCGCGCGCGATGCCATCGTGCTCGACACATCCGTACTCGGTCGCGAAGAGGCGATTGCAGAGGCCATCCGTATCGTGGAAACCGCGCGTCATGGCAGGTGAGACTAAATTGACGGGGCAGCTAGCCGCGAAGAGGTGCGTCATAACCGGGGCCGCGCGCGGCATCGGGCGCGCCATCGCGGAACGGTTCGCCGCGGAAGGCGCAACCGTCATCGCGACCGATATCGACGAGACCGAAGGCAGAGCCACCGCCGACGCGATAGGCTGCCGCTTCGAGCGGCTCGACGTGGGGAGCGAGGACGACTGGTCGGCCTTCGCCGAAAAGGTCCCGCAAGCCGATGTCGTCGTCAACAATGCCGGGATTACCGGCTTCGAGGACGGCCCTGCCCGGCACGATCCCGAGTACGCATCCCTCGCCGAGTGGCACAAGGTGCACAGGGTGAACCTGGACGGCACGTTCCTCGGCTGCCGCTACGCGATCGGTGCGATGAAGGCGCGCGGAACAGGCTCGATCGTCAACATCTCGTCCCGTTCGGGTCTCGTCGGCATTCCGGGCGCGGCAGCCTACGCATCGTCGAAGGCCGCGATCCGCAACCACACCAAGACCGTGGCGCTCTACTGCGCGCAGCAGGGATGGAAGATCCGCTGCAATTTGATCCATCCCGCCGCGATCCTGACGCCGATCTGGGAGCCGATGCTGGGCGACGGGCCGGATCGCGAAGAGAAGATGCAGGCGCTCGTTTCCGACACTCCTCTGAGGCGTTTCGGAACACCCGAAGAAGTCGCGGCCATTGCGCTCATGCTGGCGGGGGACGAGGCGACCTATGTCACCGGCACCGAAATAAACGTCGATGGGGGGTTGCTGGCCGGGTCGGCAGCATCTCCCGGCTGAAAATTGTTATGGCACTAAACTATGTTAGCAAGGTTGTACCTGCTGGCTGCTAGTGTGCTTTTTCACACAGAGGAGGCTGCCGAGGCAATGTCCAATCCGCTATCCCGGAAGCTCTCGAACATCGCTTCGCTCACCGATGAGGAATCGCAATCGATTTCGGACCTCTGCGAAAGGATCGAGGTGGTCCCGGCGAAAACCGACATCATCTCGGAAGGGGACCGGCCCGATTACGTCCACCTCGTTCTCGAAGGCTGGGCGGCGCGCAGCAAGGTTCTCGAAAGCGGAAAGCGCCAGTTCACCGCCTTCCTGATTCGCGGCGATTTCTGCGACCTGCACGTGACCATACTCGCGCGTATGGACCACGCGATCACCGCAGTAACGAATTGCAAAGTCGCCTACATCCCCAGTCCGGAACTCGAGAGGCTGACGCTCGGCAATGCGAAACTCACCCGCGCGCTGTGGTGGAGCACGCTCGTCGACGAGGCGGTGCTTCGCGAGTGGATCGTCAACACCGGCCTGCGATCGGCCTATGAGGCGGTCGCGCATCTCATCTGCGAGATGCATTTTCGCTCGCAGATGGTCGGCATCGTCGATGGCGATACGTTCGACCTCCCGCTGACCCAGGAGGAACTCGGCGCGGCCACGGGGCACACACCGGTGCACATCAACAGGGTGCTTCAGAAATTGCGCGCGGCCGGTCTGATCGATTTCCGGGGCGGTCGCCTGACGGTGCGTGACCTCGACGGACTAGAGGAAGCCGCAGGGTTCGAGTCCGAGTATTTCCATATCCGCTCCGGCAGTCCGCTGACCAGCTGACCCGACATCGCGCGAGGCTGGCGAGAAGCCGGCAGCGTTTTCCTTCCGCGCCCGGCACCAACGCATACTCCCGCATTCTCCTTGCGTTTCCGGCGATTCTCGCATAAGCGCGCGCCCGTCTTCCCGTTCCGCAAGGTTCGCAAGGCGCCGTGGACGGCATTCGGCCCCCACGGCAGTTCGGCCCTTTGTCCCGTCGTCGCAATCGTGCGGCAGGCGGAGAAAGACCGGCGGATCCAACCGCCTGGCCGGAAAAATCGTTAGTCAGGAAACTTCTTCAACATGGCAACTTCCGCCAATCCCACGCGCGACGATTTCGCCGCGCTCCTCGACGAACAGCTTGGCACGGAGGCCGAGGGCGGCTTCGAAGGCCGCGTCGTCAAGGGCACCGTTACCGCAATCGAGAACGACAAGGCCGTCATCGACGTCGGCCTCAAGAGCGAAGGCCGCGTCTCGCTGCGCGAATTCGCTCGCGGCGATGACGCCAGCACCGTCAAGGTCGGCGACGAGGTCGAGGTCTACGTCGACCGCGTCGAGAACGCCGATGGCGAAGCGATGCTCAGCCGCGACCGTGCCCGCCGCGAAGCCGCGTGGGACAAGCTCGAATCCGAATTCGGCGAAGGCAAGCGCGTCGAAGGCGTGATCTTCGGCCGCGTGAAAGGCGGCTTCACGGTCGACCTCGACGGTGCCGTCGCCTTCCTTCCCGGCAGCCAGGTCGACATCCGCCCCGTGCGCGACGTCACCCCGCTGATGGACGTCCCCCAGCCCTTCCAGATCCTCAAGATGGATCGCCGCCGCGGCAACATCGTCGTCTCGCGCCGCGCCGTGCTCGAGGAAACGCGCGCCGAACAGCGCAGCGAACTGATCGACAAGCTGACCGAAGGCCAGGTGATCGACGGCGTGGTCAAGAACATCACCGACTACGGCGCGTTCGTGGACCTCGGCGGCATCGACGGCCTGCTCCACGTCACCGACATGAGCTACAAGCGGGTCAACCACCCGAGCGAGATCGTCAACATCGGCGATACCGCGACGGTCCAGATCATCCGCATCAATGCCGATACGCAGCGCATCTCGCTGGGCATGAAGCAGCTTGAAAGCGATCCGTGGGAAGGCGCCGGCGCCAAGTATCCGGTCGGCATCAAGATGTCCGGCACGGTGACGAACATCACCGAGTACGGTGCGTTCGTCGAGCTCGAGCCGGGCATCGAAGGCCTCGTCCACGTCTCCGAGATGAGCTGGACCAAGAAGAACGTCCACCCGGGCAAGATCGTCTCGACCTCGCAGGAAGTCGAAGTGATGGTGCTCGAGGTCGATTCCGAGAAGCGTCGCATCTCGCTCGGCCTCAAGCAGGCGCAGCGCAACCCGTGGGAAGAGTTCGCCGACAAGCATCCGGTCGGCTCGACCGTCACCGGCGAAGTCAAGAACGCGACCGAGTTCGGCCTGTTCGTCGGCCTCGACGGCGACGTCGACGGCATGGTCCACATGTCCGACATCGCGTGGGGCATCTCGGGCGAGGACGCGCTGGCGCTGCACCGCAAGGGTGAGCAGGTCGAAGCCGTCGTTCTCGATGTCGATGTCGACAAGGAGCGCATCAGCCTCGGCATGAAGCAGCTCGAGAAGGGTGCGCCCGCCGTCGGCGGCGCGACGACTTCGGGCCTGCGTCGTGGCGAAGTCGTCACCGTCACCGTCCTCGAAGTCCGCGATGGCGGCCTCGAGGTCCAGGTCGGCGAAGACGGCGCAACCGGCTTCGTCAAGCGCTCGGACCTCGGTCGCGACCGCGACGAGCAGCGTCCCGACCGATTCCAGACCGGCCAGAAGGTCGATGCGATGGTCACCGGCTTCGACCGTTCGAAGAAGCCCAACTTCTCGATCAAGGCCCGCCAGCTGGCCGAAGAGAAGGAAGCCGTGGCGCAGTACGGTTCGTCCGATTCGGGCGCATCGCTCGGCGACATCCTCGGCGAGGCGCTGAAGGGCAAGTCGTAAAGCGGAACCTTCGCGCACCCGCCGACGCGCGGGCGCCGATCGGAACAGGCCCGTCCGGATCGCTCCGGACGGGCCTTTTCTATGCCCTCCATCGCGCCTAGATTGAAAGCGAGGAGAGATCGATGCTCGAAATCCACCAGTTTCCCTGCCTGTCGGACAATTACGGCTATCTGCTCCACGATCCCGAAAGCCAGGAAACCGTCTGCATCGACACACCCGATGCGGACGAATACCTCAGGCAGGCCGGGCGCAAGGGCTGGCAGATCACGCAGATCTGGAACACGCACTGGCATCCCGACCACGCAGGGGGCAACGCGGCGATCCAGGCCGTGACCGGCTGCAGGATCGTGGCGCCGCGCGAGGAAACAGGCAAGATCCCGGACATCGACGAAGCCGTAGGTCAGGGCGACATCGTATCGATCGGCGACTGGGAGGCCCACGTCATCGACGTCGGCGGCCACACCAGCGGCCACATCGCCTACCACCTGCCCGGGCGACACGTCGCGTTCGTCGGCGATGCGGTCTTCGCGCTCGGGTGCGGACGGATGTTCGAGGGAACCCCGGAGCAGTTCTGGGACAGCCTCCTGCGCATCAGGGCGCTGCCGTCCGAGACGATGCTCTATTGCGCACACGAGTACACCCAGGCGAATGCGCGGTTTGCCCTGCACGCAGATCCGGATAACGAGGCGCTCCGCGCCTACGCGGCGGAAGTGGACGAACGGCGGGCACAAGGTCAGCCTACCGTGCCCATGAAGCTCCAGCGCGAGCTGGAAACCAACCCGTTCCTGCGCGCCGACGTTCCGGCGATCCGGGAACGCTGGGGCGGGAACTCCCCGCCAGAGACCTTCGCGGCGCTGCGGAGCGGCAAGGACAACTTCTGATCCAGGTGAAGCGACGCCCGGTCCCTCGTCCGGAGGCCCGGACGCCGCTTTCAGGTCAGTCGTCGTCGCCCGAGGTCTTGGTCTCGCACAGCCAGCCCAGGAAACGCCAGCTGCCGCCTCGCTTGATCATGGTATCGGCACACCTTTCGAACATGGTCTCGCGCTCGCCCTTGTAGTTCGTCTCGACCACGTTGGCGTAGTAGTAGGCGATGGCGGTATCGCCGTTCACCGCGATCTTCACAGGGTCGAGCTGGTAATAGAGCACCTTCCCCTCCGGTCCGAAAACCGAGGCGCGCGATGCCATCTGGCTACGCGAGGTGGGGACGGGATAGTTGGTGTTCCAACCATACCCCGCCGGATCGAGCATCTCCGCCCAGGTACCCGCGTCTACGTGCTTTTCCCACGCCGCCGACACCTGCGTCCAGACTTCGCCCTGCGCGGGCGACCATTCCTGCGCGGAAGCTGGCTGGAAGGCAAAACCCAGAGCGAGCGCAAACGGTATTGCTATGCTTTTCATGATGCAGTCTCCCACAACGACCGGTGACCGTCACCGGTTCTCGTTGCCGGGAATCGCGCGACCCTTCCCCGATGGGCCGACCCCCTGTCGGGAAACTTCTGGGCTTGCGGCGCGCCCGTGTCAAACGACGCGGATAGCGCGCGGGATTTTCATCAGAGGTTGGAAATCGCCTCGTTGACGAGCGCGTCATCGGCTGCTGCCGAGTGTCGCTGGCGAATGATGTCGCGCGATGCCGCCGTCGCGGCGGATGCAGCCTTGGCGCGAAGGTCGGCCACGGCGGCACGCTCGGCGGCGCCGATCTTGTCGTCGGCCATCTTTTCGCGGCGGGCGATCATCTGCGTCGTGTCCGCTTCGGCCTTTGCAACGATCGCGTCCGCCTCGTGGCGGGCATGGTCGAGCATCGCGGCGGCGTCCTTCTCCGCATTCGCGATCTTGTCCGAATATTCCTTGCGCAGCGCCTCTGCCTCGGCGCGAAGCTCCTTGGCCTCGTCTAGCTGCTTGCGGATTTCCGCGATGCTCTTGTCGAGCGAACCCGCGATCATCGCCGGAACCTTCTTCCAGAGCATCACGAGGATCAGGACGAGCATCGCGAGAGCGACCCAGACGCCCGGCGTCAGGATGCCGAAGGCCGCGGGCTCGACATGCTCGCCGCCGCGTTCGACGACCTCGGTATGAGCGCCGGTTTCTGCAGTGACTGCTGCCTCAGCCATGGAGCGCCTCCTTGACCGCGGCGCGCGCAGTCGGCTCGTCGACGTTTACCCCGGCGACGCGCATGACTATGTCGTTCGCCGCCTCGGTCGCCACCGTTTCGATCTCGGTCATCGCGTTCGCACGCGCTTCGGCGATCTTCGCCTCGGCGGCGGTCACGCGATCATCGACCTTTGCGTTGGCAGCGGCGAGGCGGGCCTCGGTTTCCTTGCCGGCCTTGGCCTTCGCCTCGGCGATGATCGCCTGCGCTTCCTCGCGCCGGCGGTTTTCCTGGACCCGCCAGGCTTCTTCTTCCTCGTCGGCCTGCTTGCGCGCCGCCTCGGCGGCGGCAAGGTCGGTGGCGATCTGCTTGTCGCGCGCCTCCACGGTCGCCATCACCTTGGGCACCATGCCGCGGCCGATGACGAAGAAGACAAACCCGAAGATGAGCAGGATCCAGAAGATCTGGCTCGCATAGGTTTCGGCGAGTTGCGCGATTTGAGGCATTCGATCGTTCCCGAGCCCGTGAGGTTACGAAGCGTTTCCGGCCGGTTGGCCCCGCAAAGCGAAGGCCGCCCGGCCGGTAAGGTCAGGAGTTGTGGTCGTCAGGCGACGAAGATCAGGATCATCGCGACGACGAACGAGAGCAGGCCGAGAAGTTCGGCGGCGGCGAAGCCGATGAACAGGCGGCCCTGCTGGCCGTCGGCGGCACCCGGGTTGCGAAGCGCGCTCTCGAGGAACGAGCCGAAGACGTTACCGACGCCGATCGCGGCCATGCCCGCGCCGATGGCGGCGAGACCGGCACCGATGAGCTTTGCTGCTTCCTGGTCCATTTGAAAACTCCTTTACCCTTGCAATTCCAGTGAGTGGTTCGAAAAATCAGTGAAGGTTCTCGGCGTCGTTGAGATACAGCGAGCTCAACAGCGCGAAGACGTAGGCCTGGATCGCGGCGACGAGCAGCTCGAGCGCGCAGATCGCGATCATCAGCACAAAGCTGAGGATGCTGACCACGGGGCCGATCGCAACGCCCGCATTGATCCCGTTGATGACGAAGCTGGACAGCACCTCGAGAAGGACGTGCCCCGCCATCATCGCGACGAACAGTCGCAGGCCGAGGCTGAACGGGCGCACCAGGAAGCTCACCAGCTCGATCAGGAAGATCAGCGGGATCATCGGGAGCGGCGTTCCGTGCGGCACGAACAGCGAAAAGAAGTGGAAACCGTGCTTCGCGAACCCGACAACGAGCACGATAGCGAACGAGATGATCGCCAGCACGCCGGTCGCGGTGAAATGGCTGGTGAACGTGAACGGATGCAGGCCGATGAGCGCTAGCGGCAGGAGGCCGAGGAGGTTCGCGAACAGGATGAACATGAACAGCGAGAAGATGTACGGCACGTACTTCTTGCCCGCGGGGCCGATGTTGGCCGCAAGCATCCCGTCGATGAAGCCGGTGAAGCTTTCCACTGCCATCTGCCAGCGACCGGGCACCAGCTGGCGCTTCATGCCGCCTGCGACGAACAGCAGCAGCACCGCGGCGGAAATCAGCATCCACAGCGCGGAATTCGTGAAGGCGATGTTGTAGCCCGCGATTTCCCAGCCCTCGGTCCCCAGCAGGGGCTCGATGGCGAACTGGTGCATCGGATCGACCTTGCCCTCTTCGGCTGCCACGTCTCTTGCGCCTCTTTCGCTACCTTGATGAACGACAGCGCCCCTATCGCCCCGCGCGGCGGGGATCAATCGGGACGCCGGTTCGAAATCCGGATTATGTTCCTGAAGGCGACGATTATTCCGAGGAACAGCATCACCAACAGACCCCAGGGCGACGTCCCGGCGGCAAGATCGAAGACCCAGCCGACAAGCGCGCCTCCGAGAGGCCCGCCGATAAGATGACCGAGCACCTGATGGCCGAGACGCTCGTTCGCGTCGGCCCCCTTGATACTCGGCCTGTTGCGCACCTCTTCCCGCTCGCGCGCCTCCTTGAGGCGCCTTTCGAGCGCGTCGATCCGCGCATCTTCACCGACAGGTTCTCGTGCAGGTTGCTCGTCGTCCATGCCAGTTCCTTTAGGGGAACTTTCGACACGCGCAACGGCCTCCCGCCGAGGGCGCCGCCCCCTTAGGCGGGGGGTGGTGGCGAGTCAACCGCGCCTTCGCTGCACTGCGGGATAAAGCCCACCTTGCCACACCCGCTTGCAAAGCGTGCATAGCGCGCTCGACGCCGCCTCCCGGTCGGGCTAGCGAAACGGGCGTGCCGAAAGGGAGGGACGGCTGCCTGACATCAAACTCGATTTTCGGCCGCAACTGGAAACCGTGCGGGCAATCGCGATCCTCTGCGTTCTCCACAGCCATTACTGGACCATGGATACCAGACTCGGGACGTGGGGCGTTCGTCTGTTCTTCGTTCTCAGCGGCTTCCTGATCACCGGCATACTGCTCGGCCAGCGCGACCAATACAGCGCCTCCGGATCCTCGTTCGGACGAGCCTTCGCCATCTTCTACGCGCGCCGGGCCTTGCGGCTCTGGTCGCTCTACTTCATCGTTCTGACACTTGCCGTGATCGTCGACCTTCGCGGGGTCCGGGACGTAGCGATCTGGCACTACCTGTTTGCCTCGAACTTCCTCTTCGTCATCGAGGATGCCTGGATTCCACCGTTCACGGCTGCTTTCTGGACGCTTGCCGTCGAGGAGCAATTCTACCTAGTATGGCCGTTGTTCGTCCTTCTGTTGCCAGCGCGCGTGCTTCCGGCAGTCACGGCCGTGGCAATAGCGACTGGAACCACTTTCCAGTTCGCGGCGGCCAGCGCGACGGGTGATATTCCCTACATGTACCTTTTGCCTCCAACGCAGTTCGATGCGCTTGGAGCAGGCGCGATGATGGCGATCTGGTTCCGGCAGACTGGCCGTTTTCCCCAAGCCCTGTATGCTGCGGGAGCCCTGGCGATCCCTGCCTACTGGCTGACGGCGATGGTCGGTGGGGGACGCGCGGTCCTGGAAACGATCACCGTACTGCCCATGGTGGCCATCGTCGCAGCCGGAACCATTGGGGTAGGAGGCAGAGCCGGCAAGGCCCTTGAATGGGCACCTTTGCGGTTCGTGGGGAGAATCAGCTACGGGATTTACGTCCTGCACCTCATCGCCGGACTGATCGTGACGCGTATTCTCGCAGAATTCGATGTCGCAATGGAACGCGGTCCGCTCTATTTTCTTGTCGGCAGCGTGGCCAGCATCGCTGCGGCGGGCATATCGTGGGTGCTGCTTGAAAAGCCGGTCAATGGCCTGAAGCGGTACCTGCCCTACGATCCGTCCACAACCGCAGGCCGTTCAAACGTCATCCCGCCACTAAACGGGCACTAGGCGGGCCCCGTCAAGGGCAGCGCGGATCGCGTTCGGGCGCTCCCGAACCGCGGGTCTTCCAGCTTCCGTCGGGTGCCTGGTACTTTTCGCCGGGGGAGGTCTGGGCGATCAGGAGACAGCCCGAAGTGAAGGCATATTCCTCGACCGTGGCGTGCTGGGCCTTGGCCTTTTCGGCGTAGACGGCCTTGCGCTTGATGTTGATGTCGTCGACGAGGCGGCGCAGCTCGGGCGAGCCGGAGCCTACTATTCCGATGTAGCCGTCCATCTTCTCGCCCACCTGCCCGCTCGACTTCGCGGCGGCATAGGCAGGGTCGCGGGCCGCTGCGGGCGCGGCAAGAGCGCCAAGGACGAGCGATGCCGCCCCGACCGCCGCAAGGGCGCGGAAAGCGAGTGTGGACTTGGTCGAAACGGTCATCAGAAAATATCCTCGTTTTCCTCGATCGTATTCTCGGCATCGGCTGCGAGCCGGTAGATCACTTCCTGCTTGATGTTGATGTTGAGCTCGATGACGATGGGCTCGTCCGGCGCATTCACCGAAATACAGCCCGCCAGCATCGACGCTCCTGCCAACACCACCGCCATGGCGCACCATGCGCCGTGGCCCGACCGGCCATCGTTCCGCTTGCTCCCTGTCATGCAGGCGCTTGTGGCAAGCGGACGAAGTCCGGTCAATCTCGGCATGATCATGGCATTTCCTCGCTTTCGGGAGGCTGAATGAAGGGATCGGTTGGCTCGCGCTCCGACGGCGCGACGCGGTTGCCGTCGGTGTCCAGCAACCCAAGCTCGCGCGGGTCGCGGACGTAGGCGGGATCGTAAAGCGACTTGAACGAGCTGATCAGGTTGAAGAACGGCGCGCGGACGTTGACGTTGAACTGCAACGGCAGGTTGGCGACCCGCCGGGTGATGAAGTTGCGCCGCGCGCCCTCGCCCTGCGACACGCCGTAGAAACGCACGCGCGTCACGATCTCGCCTTCGAGAGATCCGTCCATCCCGATGGTCATCTCGCGGTAGTCGAGCGACTTGAGAGCGTCGAAGGCGAAATTTGCCATCGTCGACAGATCCTCGTAGCTCAGCTCGCCGACGTAGGAGACGTTGCCGCCCGGCGGCCGCGAGCGAAGCTGGCCGTTGTCGATCCGTCCGCCGTCCTCGTCGAAAACCAGCGGCATGACACCGTCGAAAGTGCCGGTTGCCGAGAGATTCGCAAGCTCCATCCGATCGACGAACTTCGCGGCGTTCAGCCCTTCTATGACAAGGGTGTAGCGGCGCGTTTCGGCAACACCCAGCTTCATGGTGACCGGCTGGAGCGTCAGCTTGCCGTCCAGAAAGGGCCACGCTCCTTCGACGACCTGGAGAACGTAGTCCGGTTGCAACTCGAACCGGAAGATGCCGTCGTTGACCTCGATGCCCGGGTTGATCGCCGCGACATGCAGGACCTGGTCGGGTGCGGTCACGAGGCCAAGCAGATCGGTGAAGCGCACCGTCCCCGAAAGCCCCTCGACAGGCCCGAAGGCGGCGGCGAGATCGAGCGACTGGGTGGAGAAACGCCCAAGGCTCTCCACGCCGTCCTCGTCCCAGCGAATGCCGCCCCTCCCCGTGACGACCCCGTCGACGTTGGCGACGACCCCGAGCGCAAGGCGCGTGATCGTGTCGGGCTGGAGATCCTCGTCGAAAAGAATGCCGTCGACGATGAGGTCGGCATTGCCGCGGCCGGTCGCGAGATCGTGCAAGATTTTCGTCCGGACGATCTCCCGCATCGAGGTCGGCTCGCGCAGGACAGCATCGGCAGCGATCTCGTTGTCCGCCAGCACGAGGGTCGCATCCTGCGAGATCAACGGCTGGAAACGCGCATCGCTTTCGCGGTCCTTCAACGTGAAGGCCGCGTCGGCGATACGCAGGACATCGCCTTCGTACGTCCAGGCCCCCCGTGCCTCCAGGATGTCGAGCGGGACGGCATCAATGAGAATGTCCGCGTCCTCGAACGTTCCCGAGATCGAGCTGCCGAGGTCGGCCTGCAGGTTTTCGATATCGAAGCGTGTCGCCGTTCCCTCCGGCCCGATCGCTACCCTCAGCGAACGCGCGGACACCAGGCCCGGATAGGCAACGCCGAGCGGTCCGCTGGCGATCCGGATCGGCGTCTCGCCGAGCATTCCCGCCAGTTCCAGCGAGGGCGCGCCGGCAGCAATTCTCAGGCCTTCCGGCCCCGACCGGACGATTGCCCGACCCCGTGCGGGGCACAATTCGACACTGCGCCTGCCGAACGACACGTCGCCCAGGGCAAGCCGGTCGAACTGCACGTCAACGCAGCGCCGCCACAGCGAAAGGCCGCTTCGCCCGGACCAGTTGCCGTCGACGGGCAGCGAAAGCCCCTGCGCCGTTCCGCCGGGGATAGCCCCGCTGGCCGTCAGCCGGCCGGCGAACCCGATCCCGCCACCGTCGGACTGGACGATCAGCAGGCTCGGTATCGAAAGGCTCGCTCCCTCGCTCTCGTACGGGGCCATACGGATGCGCATGGCGATGCCGTTGCCCGTGCGCCGCTCCATGCGCCCGGCGATATCGGGCAAGCCTCGCCCGCCCGTCGAGAAATTGCCGGAAAGGCGCGGCACGCCCGAGCCGCCCTGTGTCATCTGGAACCGTGACAGCGCGAACAGCGTCTCTCCGCTCCCGCCCCGCAAGGTGGCACGCGGCACCACGACATTGGTTACCTGTCCGGTCCTGCGAACGAGATAGCTGCCCGAAAGCGAGCTGTCGGGCTGTTCGCGCTGCAATGCTGTCCGCATCCGCGACAGCAACGGGTCGAGAAGCGTTTCGCCGACGCTTTCCTGCAACCCGGAAAGCGCCCCGTCGATCGTATCGCCCAGCGCCAGCCCTTCTCCCGTGACAGTGCCCTCGCTTTCGACACGCGCGAAATCTCTTGCTGCACGCACGACCCCGTCGGCGGATAGTGCGCGGGCGCCGATCTGCGCAGCGCGCACTCCCGAAGCCTCGACATCGAAGTTCGCGGTCAGGGCGTCGTCGCGATACGTGAAGCGTGTTTCTCCTTTGATCCGTGCCAACCGGTTGCTGCCGTAGCCGGCCTTAGTCGCGTCGAGCCCGGCCTGGCCCTCCGCTCCGTCGAGCGCGCGGTCGAAGGTCGTGTCGACCTGGATCGCGACCTGCGCAAGGCTGAGTGCCTCGTCGGGACAGGTCATGTCCGCAAGGCGCACCGGACCTGCGAAGCGCGGCCTTTCGCCCGACACGTGCACCCTGCCGTAAAGCGTCGCCCGGCCCGCCTCGCATCCGGCGACGGCCAGATCGGGCGCGAAGACGGCGACGATACCTGCAAAGCCGTCGCGAAGTTCGCCCTGCCCTTCCGCCTTGACGCCGAGGCGCCCGAATTCGGTTTCCAGAAGCGCCCGCCCGTCCTCTATGGCGATGTCGAGGTCCGGCAGGCGGAAAGGTTCGTCGCTGCCGGTGTAGATCAGCGGATCGACGCTGCCGAAGCTCAGCCTGCTGTCGGCCATCGATCCGTAGAGCCGGGGCCGGACAAGCCTGATGCGACCGATGCGCGGCCCGGAAAATCCGGCCGACACGGCAACTTCCACTCGATCGATGGTCAGGTCTGGACGGTCCGGGTCGCCGAAGATGACATTTTCCAGGACTTGCCGTCCGGCGCCTATCGAGACGATCTCGTATTGCGCCGGGACATCCAGCTTTTCGAGTTCGCCGGAAATGATGTCGTTCGCTATGCGCTCGCGCGAGAACCAGGCGAAGACGACCGCCCCGGACAGAAGGACGACGAAGGCGATGAAAAGGTAGCGCCACCGGAACCGCCGCGAACGCGCGGTATCGGCAGGCGCGTGGGCATCCTCCTGATCTGCCAGCAATTCGTCATCGGCCTGCGACATTCACCCTCACTTGCGCCGGTGCCCCGGGAAAGGCAATGCTGACTAGAGAACATGGCAGATGAACACGGCCTTTTCGCCGGCGACGAAGCCGCAAGGGCGGGGCACGATGCATCGGGCCACCGCGCGCGGCTGCGCAAGCGGCTCCTCGCAGGGGGAAGCGAAGCGCTGGGCGACCACGAGGTTGTCGAATACCTCCTGATGACCGCGATCCCGCGCAGGGACGTCAAACCTCTCGCCCGCATGCTTCTCCAGCGGTTCGGTTCGCTTGCGGGGGTCCTGAACGCAGACCCGGGCGCGCTCGCCAAGCTGCCGGGAATGGGAGAGACGAGCGCCGCCGCGCTGAAGATCGTCGCTCTGGCGGCCCGGCGGATGGCGCGGTCCGAGGTGCAGGAAAAGCCCGTGCTCGGCAGCTGGCAGGCGCTGATCGATTACCTGACCATCGACATGGCGCACCTGACGGTCGAACGCGTGCGCGTGCTCTATCTCGATGTGAAAAACAGGCTGATGCTCGACCATCACGTCGGGGACGGGTCGATCGACGAGGCGGCGATTCACCCCCGGGAAGTCGTCAGGAAGGCGCTCGACCTTGGCGCGAGCGCGCTGATCCTGGTGCACAACCACCCGTCCGGTTCGCCCGAACCGAGCCGGGCCGACATCCAGATCACCAACCGCATCGCCGAAGCCGGCAGGCTGCTCGGTATCACGGTGCACGATCACGTCATCGTCGGGCGCGAAGGGCATGTCAGCCTGCGGGCAAAGGGGCTGATCTGATGTGCGTGGCGGCGATCGCCTGGCGCGCGCATCCCGACTGGCACCTCGTCGCGATCGGCAACCGCGACGAGTTTCACGACCGACCCGCCGCAGCCATCGAGCGCTGGCCGGACGATAGCGGAATCATCGCGGGTCGCGATCTGCGCTCGGGCGGAACATGGCTCGGCGTTACCGGACAAGGGCGTTTCGCACTTGTCACGAACCTGCGCGGCTTCGGGCTGCCCAAGCATGACAAGGTTTCGCGCGGCGCGCTCGTCACCGACACGTTGCTTGCGCGGGAACCTGCCGATCTGGATGCCTACAATCCGTTCAATCTTTTTGTCGTCGATACCGACCGTGCCGATTATGTCAGCAATCGGCCCGAAGCAGTCCGCGCGCACCTCGCTCCCGGCATCTACGGCCTTTCCAACGGCCCGTTCGACGAACCCTGGCCCAAGGCGCTTTTCCTTAAGGCGCGGCTGCTCGGCTGGCTGCAGTCTCCGGACAACGACACCGCGCCGCTCATGGAGGCGCTTGCGAGCGAGGCTCTCCCCGAAGTCGGCCTTCCGGCGGACAAGCCATCCGACGTGCCGGAACCGCGCGACACGCCGCCGTTCATCCGCTCGCCGGAATACGGCACGCGGTGCAGCACGGTCGTGACCGTCGACAGCCGGGGCAAAGGCACGATACGCGAACGGCGCTTCGATGCCACGGCGACCGTTTCGGGAGAGACAGTCCTGTCGTTTTCGTGGCAACTATGACAATCGGCCCCGTTCGCTTGCATAACGACATCAAACTGTAACAAACACGCCCCCTGCAATTTCGGGGAGGCATGGCGAATGGCGGAATACATCGCGGTATACAGCATGAAGGGCGGCGTCGGTAAGACCACGCTGGCGGTCAACCTCGCTTACTGCGCTGCTGTCTATTCCGGCCATCGGACGCTCCTGTGGGATCTCGATGCGCAGGGCGGCGCGGGCTACCTGCTCGGCGTCGATCCGCACAAGAAGGACGCGTCGCTGCTGTTTTCGCAAGACGTGAAGCCCGGCAAGCTTGTCCAGAAAACGAAATGGAAAGGGCTCGACGTTCTTTCAGCCGATCTCTCGCTGCGACATCTCGACCGGGACCTTGCGGAAGCGGAGAAGCCGAAACTGCTTCGCAAGCTACTCAAGGATCTCGGCGCCGACTATGACCGCATCGTCCTCGATTGCCCGCCCGGGCTCGGCGAGATTTCCGAGCAGATCATCCGGGCGGTGAAATACATCGTCGCGCCCGTCGAACCGACGCCGCTCGCGGTCCGCACGCTCGAGATCGTGGAAGAGCATCTTGCCGAAAAGGCGAAGAAGAAGATCAGGCTGATGCCCGTCCTGTCGATGGTCGACCGGCGCAAGAGCCTGCACCGCGACTTGCTGGAAAGTCATCCCGACTGGCCGGTCATCCCCCAGGCAAGCGCCGTCGAGCGTATGGCCGTCGAGCGCGCACCGGTCGTCGCCTATGCGCGCAGTTCGCCCGGCGGTCGCGCAATCGGCAACCTGTGGGCCGATATCGACCGCAAGCTGCGCGCCCGCGAGCGCGGCTGAGGGCTGCCTCCGGCTTCGGCGCCCTTGCCATGACACGCCCCGCCCCCTAGCGGCTCCGCATCCTGCAACTGACGGAGTCGAGACATGGTCCCCCGCTACGCCCGCCCCGCGATGACCGCGATCTGGGAACCGGAAGCGCGCTATCGCATCTGGTTCGAGATCGAGGCCCACGCGACCGAACGACTGGGCCAGCTGGGTGTCGTGCCGGAAAGCGCGGCGAAGGCGCTGTGGGACTGGTGGAAGACCGAACCCGTGATCGACGTCGCCGCCATCGACGCGATCGAGGCTGTGACCAAGCACGATGTCATCGCCTTTCTGACCTGGGTCGCCGAGCAAGTCGGCGACGAGGCGCGGTTCATGCACCAGGGCATGACCAGCTCGGACGTTCTCGACACGACGCTGGCGGTCCAGCTCGCCCGCGCGACCGACATCCTGCTCGACGATCTCGACGCGCTGCTCGCCGCCATCGAGCGCCGGGCGATGGAACACAAGTACACCCCCACCATCGGTCGCAGCCACGGCATCCACGCCGAGCCGACGACCTTCGGCCTCAAGATGGCGCAGGCCTATGCGGAATTCGCCCGTTGCCGCGAGCGCCTCGTCTCCGCCCGTGCCGAGATCGCGACCTGCGCGGTCTCGGGGGCCGTCGGCACATTCGCGAACATCGACCCCTCGGTCGAGGAATACGTCGCCGAAAAGCTGGGCCTGACGCCCGAGCCGGTTTCGACGCAGGTGATCCCGCGCGACCGTCACGCGATGTACTTCGCCACGCTGGCGGTCATCGCGAGCTCGATCGAGCGGCTGGCTGTCGAGGTCCGACACCTGCAGCGCACCGAAGTCCTCGAGGCCGAGGAGTATTTCTCGCCCGGCCAGAAGGGATCGAGCGCGATGCCGCACAAGCGCAACCCGGTCCTGACCGAGAACCTGACCGGGCAGGCGCGCATGATCCGCGCCTACGCCCTGCCCGCGCTCGAGAACGTGGCGCTCTGGCACGAGCGCGACATCTCGCACTCGTCGGTCGAGCGGTTCATCGGGCCCGACGCGACGATCACGCTCGACTTCTCGCTCGCTCGCCTGACGGGTGTGGTCGACAAGCTGCTGGTCTATCCCGAACGCATGCAGAAGAACCTCGACCGGATGGGCGGGCTCGTCCATTCGCAGCGCGTCCTCCTTGCGCTAACGCAAGCCGGCGTGAGTCGCGAGGACGCCTACCGGCTCGTGCAGCGCAATGCGATGAAGGTTTGGGAATCTGACGGCACCCTGTCGCTGCTCGAACTGCTCAAGTCCGACCCGGAAGTTTCGGCGGCGCTGTCCGACAAGGAGATCGAGGAACGCTTCGACCTCGATTACCACTTCAAGTCGGTCGACCGCATCTTCGATCGCGTGTTCGGCAAGGCCTGACGGGCAGCGGGCGCGAAGCTTGCCCGCAGTGGCCTTTCCTTGACCGGAATTCGCGCCTAGCATCCCCGTCAGGGGAAAGAAGAGGAGGCAAACCCGTGCAAATCGTTCGCACTGTCCTGTGGATCGCAATAACCGCCATCCTCGTCGCATTCATCGCCATGAACTGGGTCAAGGCGCCGGTAAACATCTGGCCGCTCGAGGACGGTTACCTGCATTTCGAATGGCCGGTGGGCGTGATCGCGCTGGTGTTCTTCCTGCTTGGTTTCGTGCCCCTGTGGCTGCTCCATCGCGCCTCGATGTGGCGCATGCAACGACGGGTGCATTCGCTCGAAAACAGCGTCCGGGCCGCATCGACACCATCGGCGGCTCCGATGGCCACAACCGAGGATGTTGCCACCGAGGAACGGGAGCAAGGTATCTGACATGACCCACAACCCCGTTTTTCTCGCCGTCGACGTTCCGCGCCTCGAGACTGCCATCGACCTGGTACAGAAGGTTTCCGGGCACATCGGAGGCCTGAAGCTCGGGCTCGAATTCTTCTGCGCACACGGCCATCACGGGGTGCACGAGATGGCGAAGATCGGCCTTCCGATCTTCCTCGACCTGAAGCTGCACGACATCCCGAACACGGTCGCGGCCGCGATGCAATCGATCCACGTCCTCGAACCAGCAATCGTGACGGTCCACGCGTCGGGCGGTCGGGCGATGATGGAGGACGCCAAGGCCGCGGCGGGCGAAAACACGAAGGTCGTCGGGGTCACGGTGCTCACCAGTTTCGACGACAAGGACCTTTCGGGCGTTGGAATCGATCACAGCCCCTACGAACAGGCGATGCGCCTTGCCGAACTCTCGAAAGCCTCCGGCCTCGACGGAATCGTCTGCTCGGGTCACGAGGTCGGCGCGATCCACAAGCAGTGGAAGGACGGTTTCTTCGTCGTTCCGGGTCTCCGCCCCGCCAAGGGCAAGGCCGGCGACCAGAAACGCACCGTCACCCCGCGCGAAGCCCGCGACGCCGGTGCAAGCGTCCTTGTCATCGGGCGTCCCATCAGCCGTGCCGAGAATCCTCTCGCGGCCGCGCGCTCGATCGAGGCAACGCTCTAGCCCTATCGTGCGTTAAGCGAGCCGCAAGCCGGGTATCGCCACACTCAGGCCCGGATACGGACAAGAGGAGAATGCCTTCCATGCTGCGCTCGATCCTTACCGCCGCTGCGCTCGCCGGCTCTGCAGCCCTTCCCCTGTCGGCAATGGCGCAACAGTCACCCCCTGTGGTCGTTTCGCCCGGCAACACCCTGCTGACCGTGAGCGCCGAGGGCGAAGTCATGCGCGAGCCGGACATCGCCGTGTTTTCCGCAGGCGTCGTCACCACCGGCAAGACAGCGCGCGAGGCATTGTCAGCCAATTCGACTGCGATGACGCGGGTGATCGCGGCGCTCAAGCGCAGCGGTATCGCCGACCGCGACATCCAGACGAGCAACCTCTCGGTCACGCCGGTCTACGCGAACCGGCCCCGCCAGCCCGGCGACTCGCTGGAACAGCAGGTTCCGCCGATCATCGGCTATCGCGCCAACAACAGCGTCAGCGTCCGCCACCGCAATCTCGATGAGTACGGTCGCGTGATCGACACCCTGATCGAGGCGGGCGCGAACAACGTGAACGGACCGGACTTCCAGCTCGACGATCCGGACACGGCGCTCGACGAGGCGCGCGTCCGTGCGGTGCGCAAGGCTCGTGAACGGGCCGAACTCTATGCTCGCGCCGCGGGCCTCAGGGTCTCGCGCATCCTTTCGATCAGCGAAAGCGGTTTCAACTACGGACCGCCGCCGGTGATGTACGCGCGCATGGCATCCGACGAGGCGATGCCCGCCCCGCCCCCCGCACCGATGCAGCCCGGCGAGATGCGGATGACCACGAACGTGACGATCCAGTACGAACTTGCTCCTTGACCGGCGCGCGGGGAAGCTTACCCGCCGCTGGATGACCGGACCCGCCATCAAGATCTGCGGCATCTCGACTGCGCAGGCGCTCGACGCCGCCATCGGCGCGCGCGCCGACCATGCAGGCTTCGTCTTCTTCCCGCGCTCTCCGCGCAACGTCTCGATGCAGGAGGCTGCCGCTCTGGGATCGAGGGCGGAGGGACGCATCGGGCGCGTCGGCCTGTTCGTCGATCCCGACGACACGCTGCTTGCCGAAGCGATGTCGGCAGGCAGGCTCGACGCGATCCAGCTTCACGGGAGCGAGACGCCCGAGCGAGCGGCCCAGGTACGCGCCCGCTTCGGCAAGCCGGTCTGGAAAGCTCTCCCCGTCGCGTCTCGGGACGACATTGCGTGGGCGGAAGCCTATGCCGGAGCGGCAGACCTGATCCTGTTCGACGCCAAAACGCCGAAGGGCGCGCTGCCGGGCGGAATGGGCCTCGCCTTCGACTGGTCGCTGCTCGCCGATTGGAAAGGCCCGGTCGCATGGGGTCTCGCCGGCGGCCTCTCCGCCCAGAACGTGGCCGAAGCGATACGCACAACGGGCGCGCCGCTGGTCGATACCTCGTCCGGCGTCGAGAGCGCACCCGGCGTCAAGGACGTGGACAAGATCGCGGCCTTCGCCTACGCGGCGCGAAACTCCGGGACAGACCGATGAACGCAAACCAGCCCAACAGCTTCCGCAACCAGCCCGACGAATTCGGCCATTTCGGCCAGTTCGGCGGTCGCTACGTCGCCGAAACCCTGATGCCGCTGATCCTCGAACTGCAGCGCGAATACGAAAAGGCGAAGACCGACCCGACGTTCAGGGACGAGTTCGAAAGCCTGCTCGAGCACTACGTCGGCAGGCCGAGCCCGCTCTATTTCGCGCCGCGACTGACCGAGGAACTGGGCGGTGCACAGGTCTGGTTCAAGCGCGACGAGCTCAACCACACCGGCGCGCACAAGATCAACAATTGCATCGGTCAAATCCTGCTCGCAATCCGCATGGGCAAGACCCGGATCATCGCCGAGACCGGCGCCGGCCAGCACGGCGTCGCCACCGCGACTGTCGCCGCGCGCTTCGGGTTGCCCTGTGTCATCTACATGGGCGCAAAGGACGTCGAGCGGCAGCAGCCCAACGTGTTCCGGATGCGGTTGCTGGGTGCCGAGGTCGTGCCGGTCGAAAGCGGAGCGCGCACGCTCAAGGACGCGATGAACGATGCGCTGCGCGACTGGGTCGCGAACGTCCACGACACCTTCTACATTATCGGCACGGCGGCCGGTCCGCATCCCTATCCGGAGCTTGTCCGCGATTTCCAGAGCGTCATCGGCCGCGAGGCGCGCCAGCAGATGCTCGACCGCACGGGCAAGCTGCCCGACCTGCTCGTCGCGGCGATCGGCGGCGGGTCGAACGCCATCGGCCTGTTCCACCCGTTCCTCGACGATCCGGACGTAAAGATGCTGGGTATCGAGGCAGCCGGCCACGGGCTCGACAAGGAGCATGCCGCCTCGCTCGCGGGCGGGCGGCCGGGCATCCTCCACGGCAACAAGACCTACCTCCTCCAGGACGAGGACGGCCAGATCGCCGAAGCGCACTCGATCAGCGCCGGCCTCGACTATCCCGGAATCGGCCCCGAACATTCGTGGCTGAAGGACATCGGACGCGTCGAATACGACAGCGTGACCGACGACGAGGCGCTCGAGGCCTTCCAGCTCCTGTGCCGGACCGAGGGCATCATCCCCGCGCTCGAGCCGAGCCACGCCATCGCCGCCGTGGCCAGGGTCGCACCGCGCATGGGCAAGGACGAGATCATCCTCGCCAACCTCTGCGGCCGGGGCGACAAGGACATCTTCACCGTCGCCGATGCGCTGGGAGTGAAGCTTTGAGCAGGCTTGCGGCTGCGTTCGCAAAGGATCGCCCCGCGCTCGTCACGTTCGTCACGGCAGGCGATCCGACGCCCGACGCAACGCCCGCGATCCTCGACGCACTGGTCGAGGGGGGCGCAGACGTGATCGAGCTGGGCATGCCCTTTACCGACCCGATGGCAGATGGCCCCGCGATCCAGGCGGCAAACCTGCGCTCGCTGGGCGCGGGAACGCGCACCGCCGACATCCTCCGGATCGCCGGAGACTTCCGGTCGCGCCATCCCGACGTGCCGCTCGTTCTGATGGGCTACGCCAATCCGATGACCATTCGCGGCGCCGACTGGTTCGCGTCCGAATGCGCGCAGGCCGGTGTCGACGGCGTGATCTGCGTGGACATCCCGCCCGAGGAGGACGGCGAGATCGGCCCGGCCCTGCGCGACTGCGGCATCTCGCTCATCCGCCTCGCCACCCCGACGACCGATGCCATGCGCCTTCCGACGGTCCTGAACGGCTCGTCCGGGTTTCTCTACTACGTTTCCGTTGCGGGCATTACCGGCACGCAGCAGGCGGCGCTCGATACGATCGAAGATGCGGTCGGGCGCCTGAAGAGCGCTACCGACATACCGGTGGCGGTCGGCTTCGGCGTGCGGACGCCCGAGCAGGCGAGCGACATCGCGAAAGTCGCCGACGGCGTCGTCGTGGGTTCGGCCCTTGTCGAACTCGTCGCAAGGCACGGGGCCGACGCCGCCGGACCGGTTCGCGACCTCACCGGCATGCTGGCGGAAGCCGTTCACGCGGCGCGCTAGCCGGTGCGCGACTTCGCGGTCTCCGACGACCCGCGCGTCCAGGCGCAACTCGACAGGCTCGGTGCGCTTTCGCTGCCCCAAGGGCGGTTCGGTCTTGAGACCATCCGGGAACTGCTTGCCCGCCTCGGCGACCCGCAGACGCGCCTGCCACCCGCGTTCCACGTTGCCGGGACCAACGGGAAGGGCTCGGTCTGCGCCTTTCTTCGCGCCATGCTCGAAGCCGGGGGGCTTGCGGTGCATGTCGCCGCGAAGCCGCACCTCGTCCGCTACAACGAACGGATCAGGCTGGCCGGCAAGCTGGTGTCCGACGACATGCTCGCCGACCTGCTTGCCGAGGTCCTTGACGTCGGAGAGGACCTGGGGCCGAGCTTTTTCGAAGTGACCACCGCGGCGACGTTTCTCGCGTTCGCCCGTGTCACTGCCGATGTTTGCGTGATCGAGGTCGGCCTCGGCGGCAGGTTCGATGCGACGAACGTGCTCGAAAGGCCCGCCGCATGTGGGATCGCCTCGCTCGGCATGGACCATGAGGCGTTCCTGCTGCGCCCCGAGGAAGGGACGCCGTCCGACCCGATCGCACGCATCGCGTTCGAGAAGGCGGGGATCGTCCACCCCGGCTCGCCGCTGGTCACGCAAGGATATCCGCTCGCGGCAGAACTCGAAATCGAGCGGGCCGCTCTGGTAGCGGGCGCGCCGTTGCACATGCGCGGCAAGGACTGGCATGCGACTGCCGGGGACGCGCTCGAATACCGGGACAGGCACGGCTCGCTCACCCTGCCGCTGCCGAACCTTCCCGGCGCGCATCAGGCAGACAACGCCGCGCTCGCCGTCGCCATGCTGAGGCATCAGGATTTCGTCGCGGTATCGCCGCAAGCCATGGCACGGGGAATCAGGGAAGCCTGCTGGCCCGCGCGGCTGCAAAGGCTGCGTTCCGGTCCACTCGCGGACCTCGCCGGAAAGCGCGACGTCTGGCTCGACGGCGGCCACAATCCCGACGCGGGGCAGGCCATCGCGCGGCACTTCGCGGGTCGGCGGATGCATCTCGTCGTCGGCATGCTGGCGAACAAGGCGCCCGGTGCCATCGTCGAGCCCTTGCGCGACGCCGCACGCTCCGTCCAGGCAGTCCCCGTACCCAGCCACGACAGCCATCCGGCCGAAGCCTTCGGACCCGAAGCGCGGGCACGGGCGGACGTCGCAAGAGCACTCTCCGCCCTGCCCGATGACGGCATTCCCGTGCTGATAGCAGGGTCGCTCTACCTCGCCGGAGAGGTCCTCGAGGCCAACGACGAAATTCCGAACTAGGCGTTGGCGAGCGCAGTCTCGTCCATTCCGCTGCGCCTGCCCTGCCGCGAAATCCGCCACCACTCGACAAGGCACAGACCCACGGCGAACAGGCCGATCAGCGTCGTCAGGATGAATACGTCGTAGTAGCCGCGCTCCTCGATCATCTGGCCCAGCGCCCCGCGCCCGAGCGTGCCGACAAGCAAGGTCAGCGACGACAGCAGCGCATACTGGACCGCGCTGTAGCCCTTCGCGACGATGGACGAGAGATAGGCGACGAAGGCCGCCCCGGCGATCCCGACCGCGATGTTCTCGCCAGCGATGGTCAGCATCAGCTTTGCAAGCCGGGCGTCGCCACCCAGATGAGAGACCAGCCAGGAGAAACCGATCGCATCGCTGACCGCCGCCATGCGCACCCCGCCGACTGCCAGGTCGGCGTAGAGCAGGTTGGTGAGCGCCGCGATGAGCGCGCCGAAGGTCAGCGTCGCCATGCGCCCGATGACGGTGAGCAAGGTGCCACCCACGGCCAGTCCGACCATGAGGGCACCGACGCCGAAGAACTTCGACGCGACCGCTACCTCGTCCTTCGTGTACTCGAGCTCGCCGAGGTAGAACGGGTAGGCGAAGCTGCCCCAGATGGCATCGGTAATGCGGTAGGTCAGCACCAGCCCGATGACGATGACGACAGCCCAGCCCAGACGGCCGACGAAGTCCGTCAACGGCAGGATCAGCGCCCGGTAGCCGTGGTCGATCGCCCGGTCGAACGCGCCGCTGGCGGGTTCGTCGCTGGTCAGCAGATGGTTGCCCTGCCGCTTCTGGAACACGAGCCAGGCCGCGATGATCGCCGGGAGGACGACGGTGGCGATGACGACGAGCGGTCCCTGAGTCGAGATGAACTCGACCGAATCGGGGCGCGTGTCGGGATCGCTGCCCAGCGACCGGACCATGAACACGCCGACGCTGACGAGCGCCCAGGCCCACAACGCTCCGATGATCAGAAGCGCCCACTTGCGCACGCCCGGCACGATCTCTCCGGGACGCCGCAGCGCCGCCAGGTCTTCCGCGTCGGCGCCGAGCTTCGCGGTCGTCTGCTCCGCATCGGGCGCGAAAAGCCCGGCAATGCCGACAACCGCCATGATCGCGCCCATCGTCGCGTAGACGGTCGGCCAGCTCGTCCGTTCGGCCAGGAAAAGCGCCAGCGCCCCGCCGACGAGCGCCGCGATGCGGTAGCCCATCTGGTAGACGGTGGAGAGAATGTCGATCGTCGCCTTCTCGTCCGCGACATCGACGCGCCAGGCATCGACCACCACGTCCTGCGTCGCGGAGGCGAATGCGCCGATTCCCGCAAGGAGCGAGAACCATCCAAGCGAGGTCAGTGGATCGAGCGTCGAAAGCACCAGCAGGATCACGCCGAGCAGCAACTGGGCCGTCACGATCCACTGCTTGCGCTTTCCAAGTCGTTTCAGCGCCGGAAGATCGATCCGGTCGAGCAGCGGCGACCACAGGAACTTGAACGCATAGGCAAGGCCGATGAGCGAGAACACGCCCATCGTTTCGAGGTCTACTTCGGCATCGGACAGCCAGGCGTAGAGCGTCCCGAGCAGCAATGCGTACGGCAGGCCCGCCGCGAAGCCGAAAAGCAGCATGAATGCGGTCTTGCGGTTGCCGAGCGCCACGGCCAGCTTGCGCCAGTCGCGCTTTTTCGCCTTACCGGTATCGGCATCGGCCATTTCGATCGTTCTCCTTCGCTCGGCGTCGCCCGAGGGAATACGCAGCGCGATGGACTATGGGAAGGCTGGATGAACCCGCGCTCAACAGCTAAGGGCGCAACGCATGGCGAAAGATGACAGGCCCGACGGCGACCGTATCGCGAAACTGCTTTCGCGGGCCGGGGTCGCCAGCCGCAGGGAAGCGGAACGGATGATCGCGGACGGCCGCGTCAGGATCGGCGACGCCGTGGTCGAGACGCCGGCGACGATCCTGAAGGACCTCACCGGCGTGACGGTCGACGGCAAACCGGTGAAGGCGCCAGAGGCTCCTCGCCTGTTCGCCTTCCACAAGCCGACGGGGCTGATCACGGCGGAGCGCGACCCCCGCGGACGGCGCACGATCTACGATGCGCTCGCGCAGGCGCTGCCGAAGGGAACGCCCCGGCTCATGCCTGTCGGCAGGCTCGACCTCAATACCGAGGGCCTGCTGCTCCTTACCAACGACGGCGGGTTGAAGCGGGCGATGGAATTGCCCTCCTCCGGCATTCCGCGCACTTACCGGGCGCGGGCATTCGGAGATATCTCGCAGGACCGCCTCGAGGACCTGATCGAGGGGATCGAGATCGACGGCATCCGCTACGGTAGGATCGACGCCAACCTCGAGCGTCGGACCGGTCGCAACCAGTGGATCGAGATGACGCTTACCGAAGGCAAGAATCGCGAGGTCCGGCGCGTGCTCGAACATCTCGGCCTTACGGTCAGCAGGCTGCTTCGCGTTGCGTACGGACCGTTCGTCCTTGGGGACTTGCCGAGGGGGAGCGCGGGCGAAATCAGGCAGGCGGACGTTGAACGGTTTCGCAAGTCGCTGGCCAACGAGGCGGCGCGGAAGTCCCGCAAGTGAGAGTCATTTCCGGCGAATGGCGCGGGCGCAAGCTGTTCGCACCGGAAGGCGGGCAAACTCGCCCGACCGCCGATCGTACCCGAGAAACCCTGTTCTCGATGCTGGCAAGCAGGCTCGGCTCGTTCGAGGACCTCAGGGTAGCGGACCTGTTCGCCGGTTCGGGAGCGCTCGGGCTCGAGGCCTTGTCTCGCGGCGCCGCGCACTGCCTGTTCGCCGAGCAGGACGCGGCGGCGATCCGCGCGCTCCGGCGCAATATTGCCAACCTGCACGCGCAATCGCGCAGCGACGTACGAGCGACATCGGTCATGGCGCTCGGCTCGTCGAAATCACCGCTCGACCTCGTCGTAATGGACCCGCCCTACGGCACGGGCGCGGGACAGGTCGCTCTCGACAAGCTCAACCGCCTTGGCTGGATAGGGCCTGCAACCTGGGTAAGCATCGAAACCGGACGCGACGAGGATGTCTCTGTCAGGGGCTTCGAAAGGGAAGCGCAACGCGATGTCGGCAAGGCGAGGCTTTCGATCCTGCGCCCCGCCGACCGCGATTGAGCCGTCTCACATCTCGCTGGAGGGCTTGCCCGGCCAGTGATCGAGCGGGCGATTGCCCCACTTCAGACCGGCAGCGCGCGGATTGATGCAGCCATCCTTGTCGTCGCCCATGCACACATCGTAGACCTTGCCTTCGATGCGCACTTTCGTCGCCTGACCGCGCGAATTGCGCTCGACGATCTCGGGCGACTTGGCGTTGTTGCCGTGATTGTCGGCTAGTGCCGGAGACGTGAATCCAGCCGCGCTCAGCGAAGCGACCGCGGCGAACAACAGTGTCTTTTTCATCTGATGCCCCTTTCGATCAAACGGAGGACGAGACCGAAACCGCCATGTCGCGTTCCGGTTCCCCCGCCCGACAGGAGCGCGCGAAGCCTACGCCTGCAAGGGTGGCCAATCCGGCGAGGCTCAGGAAAAGGCCCACGAGCGACGCCCCGCCCCCAGCGCTCAGCAGCTGCGCGGCGACCGGCGCGAGCGCACCGCCGACAATGCCGCCGGCGTTGAAGGCCACCGATATGCCGCTGTAGCGAACCTGCACGGGAAAGAGCGTCGGCAGCCACCCACCCAGCGGACCGTAGACGAAACCCATCACGAAAAGGGCCGACGCCAGGGTCAGGAAAACGATCACGAGCGAGCCGGAGGCGACTCCCGGCCCGAATGCCACGCCGAGCAGGATCGTGGCGACGGCGCCCCACATGAGTACGCGGCGCGAACTGGTTGCATCCGAACGGACTGCCGCCACAACGATCCCGGCGGCCAGGAAACAATTGGCGGCAAGCTGCACCGCCAGGAACGTCTCTCGGGCAAAGCCCTGCGCCGTCGTGCCGTAGGCGAGCGCGTAAGCCGTCGAGAGATAGAAGATCGCAAAGCAAGCGATCACACCGGCGCTACCGGCCAGGACCGCAGCCCAGTGGTGCTTCAGCAGTCGAGCCAGCGGGACCGTGGGCGGCGCTTCCCTTTCCATCGCCTCGCGGAAGGCCGGCGTTTCTCCGATGCGAAGCCGCACCCACAGGCCCAGTCCGACAAGGATGGCGCTTGCCAGGAACGGCACACGCCATCCCCAGCTCATGAACTGCTCGTCGCTGAGGCCAAGGCCGAGGAGGAGAAACAGGCCGTTGGCGGCGAGGAAACCGACCGGCGCTCCGATCTGCGGCGCCGCACCGAACCGCGCTTCCCACCCTGGCGGTGCGTTCTCGACGGCGAGCAAGGCCGCGCCGCCCCATTCGCCGCCAAGCCCGAAACCCTGCCCGAAGCGCAGGATGCAAAGCAGCAGCGGCGCGATCCATCCGACCATCGCGTAAGTCGGCAGGAACGCGATCAGCAGCGTCGAGGCGCCCATCAGCATGAGCGATGCGACAAGCGTCGACTTGCGACCGATCCGGTCGCCGAAATGACCGAACGCGATGGCGCCCACCGGCCTCGCGACGAAAGCGATGCCAAAGCTCATCAGCGCGAACAGCGTCTGCGCCGTGGCGGATTCGGAAGGGAAGAACAACGGCCCGAAAACCAGCGCCGCCGCCGTGGCGTAGATGTAGAAGTCGTAGAATTCGACGGAGGTACCCACCATGGCGGCGGTCAGGACGCGCGAATGACGTCTTATGTGATTTGGTTCCCCCATGCCCCGGCGTTTCCCGAGCCAGGCTTCCGCGTCAAGCCCGAACGCGAAAAGGGCGCGAAATTCGCGCCCTCTCCATCATCGTTGTTTTCGGTCAGTTACTGGCCGCCCGAACTCGCGGGCTTGCCCGGCCAGTAGCTCAGCGGCTTGTCGACGCCCGGGCCGCGCTTGCCGGCAGCCCATGCGTTGATGCAGCTGTCGTCACTGTCGCTCTTGCAGATCGGATATTCCGATGGCTGCTTGGCGGTTGCCGACATGTTGCCCTGTACCATTTCGTTGTTCGCATAGTTGACGTTCGACGGCGCGGCTGTTCGCGTCGCGGTCTGCGTCGAATTCATCGTGCCGGAGTTCATGGCCTGCGCATTCGCGCTCTGGGCACCCATCTGGGTCATCACCGAATTCCACGCCTGCTGCTGCTGGGCTTCGGTCATGTTGTAGATCTGGGTTCGCTGCTCGGGCGTAAGAGCCCAGTAGCCGGTCCGATAGTTTGGATCGAGATCCCAGTAATAGACCTGATATTCGCTAGGCCACGTATCGTAATCCATACGACGTTCATCGGGCCAGCTGTCGTAATCGGCCTTCTGGGTGGCATCCATTTCAAAGTCGCCGCGCTTGTCATCGACAGAATTGACAGATCCCGGGACGGTGGACTGGGCACTCGCGATTGCCGGGACCATGCTCATACTGAGAGCGACGGCACTTGCACACAGGATATTCTTCATAACGGTCTCCATTGCTTGCTGTTACTTGATTCACGCATTAGAAGGCCATTTGGTTCCGAGACTGCGACGAAGCGCCCTTGCGCAGCGATGCCGCGTTCCCTAGCTGTTCGCATGTGGTCCAGCCCCCCGCCCCGCTCTCCCCGGATATCGACGATCCCCTGCTGGGCGGATTGAACGAACCCCAGCGCGAAGCCGTCATGACGACGGAGGGTCCCGTCCTGATGCTGGCAGGAGCAGGTACGGGAAAGACCGCAGCGCTTACCGCGCGCCTTGCCCACCTGGTGCGATCGCGACTTGCCTGGCCGTCCGAGATCCTGTGCGTGACCTTCACCAACAAGGCCGCGCGCGAGATGCGGGAGCGGGTGGGACAGCTCATCGGTCCGGCCGTCGAGGGCATGCCCTGGCTCGGCACGTTCCATTCCATCGCCGCGCGAATGCTGCGCCGACATGCCGAACTGGTCGGATTGCAGGCGAACTACACAATCATCGACACCGACGATCAGCTCCGGCTGCTCAAGCAACTGATCCAGGCGAACGACCTGGACGAGAAGCGCTGGCCGGCGCGCCAGCTTGCGGGCCTGATCGATCGCTGGAAGAACCGCGGGCTGAACCCGGACGATCTCGATGCCGCCGAGAACGAGGCTTATGCCAACGGTCGCGGGCAGCAGTTCTACCAGCTCTATCAGGATCGCCTGAAAACGCTCAACGCCTGCGACTTCGGCGACCTGCTGCTGCACATGCTCAACATCTTCCGCAGCCACCGGGACGTGCTCGAGCAATATCAGCAGCGCTTCAAGTACGTGCTCGTCGACGAGTACCAGGACACCAACCAGGTCCAGTATCTCTGGCTGCGGCTGATCGCGCAGGTGCGCAAGAACATCTGCGTGGTGGGTGACGACGACCAGTCGATCTATTCATGGCGCGGTGCAGAAGTCGCCAATATCCTCCGGTTCGACAAGGATTTTCCGGGTAGCAAGGTCATCAAGCTCGAACAGAACTATCGTTCGACGCCGCAGATCCTCGCCGCCGCGTCCGGCCTCATAAAATCGAACAGCCAGCGCCTCGGCAAGACGCTCTGGACCGAACGCCACCCGGGCGACCGGTTGCGCGTGATCGGCGTCTGGGACGGACCGGAAGAAGCCCGCCGGGTGGGCGAGGAAATCGAGCGGCTGGAGCGCGAAGGCGCTCCGCTGGAGCAGGTGGCGATCCTCGTGCGGGCGCAATTCCAGACCCGCGAATTCGAAGACCGCTTCATAACCATCGGCCTCAACTATCGGATTATCGGCGGTTTTCGATTTTATGAACGTGCCGAGATCCGAGATGCGCTCGCCTACCTTCGGGTGATCGCACAGCCTGCGGACGACCTTGCCTTCGAGCGGATCTACAACACGCCCAAGCGCGGGCTCGGCGACAAGACTCTGGAAAAGCTGCACCGGCATGCGCGCAGCCGCGACATGCCGCTGGCCGCCGCCGCTCTCGACATCGCCGATACCGACGAGCTTCCGGCGCGGGCGCGCAACACCATCGTCGCCCTGATGCGCGACTTCGCGCGCTGGCGCGACATGGAAAAGACGCTCAGCCCGGCTGAACTCGCGCGCACCGTGCTCAACGAATCGGGCTACACCGATGCGCTTCAGGCCCAGAAGACGGCGGAGGCTGCAGGCAGGCTGGAAAACCTTTCCGAACTGGCGCGCGCGATGGAGGACTACGAAACGCTCGGAGACTTCCTCGAGCACGTCAGCCTCGTCATGGAGAACGAGGCTGCGGGCGATTCAGAGAAGGTCACGATCATGACCATGCATGCTGCGAAGGGACTGGAATTCGATCACGTGTTCCTTCCCGGATGGGAAGAAGGCGTCTTCCCTTCGCAACGCGCGATCGACGAAGGCGGCCTCGCCAGTCTCGAGGAAGAACGCCGCCTGGCGTACGTTGCGATCACACGGGCGCGGCGGCGATGCACGATCCTCCACGCCGCCAACCGGCGCATCTACGGTCAGTGGACAAGCTCGATACCCTCCCGCTTCGTAGGCGAACTGCCCGAAGAGCATGTCGAGCAGGAAACGACGCTGACCGGCGGAGCGTCGCTATGGCGTGCACAATGGTCGGAACAGGCCGATCCCTTCGCGGACGTCGCCCGCGCCCAGCCTTCCAGGGTGAAGACGCGCGGACCGGGCTGGCAGCGCGCGGCCTCGCAGGATTTCGATGCCACTCCCCGGCGGATTTCCGAGAACAAGCGGAGCGCGGCGAGTTTCGCGGCGAAACCGCGCGCCGACATCGGGATCGGCGCGCGCGTCTTCCACGACAAGTTCGGCTACGGCACCGTGGCCGCGCAGGAGGGCAACAAGCTCGAGATCGATTTCGAGAGCGGCAGCCGCAAGCGGCTCATCGACACGTTCGTCAAGCTGGCCTGAGCCGGCCGCCGGCGCCCCTCAAAGTGCCGAGACGTGGAGGAACCCGGGGACCGGGCCGTTCCACTCGTCGTCGGCAGGTGCCTGGCTGCCCGGCTGCGGCCTTGCTTTGGGCGAGGCGGGCTTGTCTTCCTTTTCAGGAGCCGGTGCGGGCTTGCGGGAACGCGACGCGGATTTGCCGGCGCTCGCCCTCGACGTGCGGCTCTTCGCCGGGCGCGGGGTGGCTTCGGCTTCTTCGGGCGTATCGTCCGGTTCGGCAGCCTTGCCCTCCACGAAGGCGGGGATCGCCATGCCCGTCAGCTTCTCGACGTTCGCGATCGCCTCTGCATCGGCTTCTGTGACGAACGTGAATGCGCGGCCCGAAGCCCCGGCCCGTCCGGTACGGCCGATACGGTGGACGTAATCGTCCGGATGCCACGGCGTGTCGTAGTTGAAGACGTGGCTGACACCCTTGATGTCGAGGCCGCGCGCAGCGACGTCGCTGGCGACAAGGATGTTGATCTCGCCGTTCTTGAACCGGTCGAGCTCGGCAATGCGCGCCGGCTGTTCCATGTCGCCATGAATCTCGCCGGTTGCGAAGCCGCTCTGTTTCAGGCTCTTGTTGAGTTCGCGCACGGTCGTCTTGCGGTTGCAGAAGACGATGGCGGTGCGAACGTCGTCGGTCTCGAGCAGGTGGCGCAGCTTCGCGCGCTTCTGGCGCGGGCTGACCGCCACCTTGTGCTGGGCGATGTTGACGTTCGCGGTGGCCGGTCTCGCGACTTCGACCTTCTTGGGATTCGACAGGAACTTGTCGGCCAGCTTCTCGATCGGCGGCGGCATCGTCGCCGAAAACAGCAGGGTCTGTCGCTGCGCGGGCAACTTGGTGCAAATGTTCTCGATATCCGGGATGAAACCCATATCGAGCATTCGGTCGGCCTCGTCGATGACCAGAAGGTTGCAGCCTGTAAGAAGGATCTTCCCGCGTTCGAACAGGTCCATGAGCCTGCCCGGGGTCGCGATCAGGACGTCGACACCTTCCGAAAGCGCCTTGATCTGCTCGCCCATCTGAACGCCGCCGATCAGCAGCGCCATCTTGAGATCGCTGTTCTTGCCGTACTTCTCGAAGTTCTCCGCAACCTGCGCGGCCAGTTCGCGCGTCGGCTCAAGGATGAGCGAGCGCGGCATGAGCGCGCGGCGGCGTCCATGCGCAAGGATATCGATCATCGGAAGCACGAAGCCCGCGGTCTTGCCGGTGCCGGTCTGTGCGATCCCGATGATGTCGCGCATCATCAGCACGGACGGGATGGCCTGCGCCTGGATCGGCGTCGGCTCGTCATAGCCGGCCGCTTCCACGGCTTGCAGCAATTCGTCAGACAGGCCGAGGTCGGCAAATTTCATAAGCGTTGTGCGTTTCCGGAAAATAAATTCACACGAGAGCGGCCGCGCCGCCCCGCCATTCCAATGCCGAATGCATCAGCAGGGGAGTGGGCCGGCCCCTATGCTGAATGGCAAGTAAAAGTCAAGGAAACGCGCGGCAGGACGGGCGCGGAAAGCCGCAAGCCGATCAGCTGTCGGCCTCGATCAACTGGCGGATACGGGTAAGCTTGCAATTCGCCCCGCTGCGCGAAAGGAGCGTATCGCGGCCGGCGCAAAGCATTCCGTCGTCGCTGCGGGACAGATAGAAACCCGAATAGAAGTCGCGGGATGTACAGGTCTTGTCGAGTTCGGCGCTGATCATGCGCTGGTCTTCCATGAAGAGCAGGAGACGGCTCTGGCCGCGCGGCTGAACGCCTGCGATGCTCGATACCGACAGGCATTTTCCGATCTTGCGCTCGACGAACCGGGGGCCGATCTCGCGGTTGGGCAGGGCCATCAGCATGCTCGGGCGAACCGGCGACGGACGCGGCGAAATCCTGATGGTGACGCGCCGCTCCATGCGGACCTGGTTCGCGGCACGCGGCCTTACCCCGTAAAAGAGATCGAACCTCGACCAGGACTCGGGAGCGACGCGCGCAATGTCGGCCGGTGCGCTGTTCGCTTTGGCAAGCACCCCCGCATGCTGTTCCGGCTTTTCGCCGGCACCCGCCATCGGCATAAGCACCATTAGCGGCGCCAGAACGAATGCGCTGATACTCATAAGTCGAACAGGCTCAAAACAACGTCCCGGGGCAGCTTTTTCGTTACGGTATCCTAACGGCTGTGTTTGAACCATCGCTTAACCCCGAAACCCGCCCGGTATGCAAGCCGGGACCGCATGTGTCATAAAGGCGGCCATGGATAGTTCCGAAAGCTTTCTGGCCGACGCCGAGCAGTGTCTCGGCCCGCGCGGCCTGACCCGAGACCATGAATTGATGGAGCCGTGGCTTACCGACTGGCGCGGTCGCTACAGCGGTCGCGCGTGCGCGATGGCCTCGCCGGGAACGACGGAAGAAGTGGCCGAACTCGTCAAAATCTGCGCCCGGCACGGCGTGCCGATCGTACCGCAGGGCGGCAACAGCGGCATGGTGGGCGGCGCCACCCCGGACGAAAGCGGCACCGCGTTGCTCCTTTCGCTTCGCCGGATGAACGCGATCCGGAAAATCGACGCGAACGCGCGCACCGCTACCTGCGAGGCCGGCGTGATACTGCAGACCTTTCACGATGCGGTGGCCGAGGAACGAATGCGATTCCCGCTGACACTGGGCGGAAAGGGATCCGCCACGATCGGTGGTCTGATCTCGACCAATGCCGGCGGCACCCAGGTTCTCCGGCACGGTTCGATGCGAGCGCAGGTTCTGGGGCTGGAAGCCGTGCTGGCCGATGGCAGCATCTTTTCGGCGCTCACGCCGCTGAAGAAGGACAATCGCGGATTCGACCTCAAGCAATTGATGATCGGATCGGAAGGCACGCTGGGGATCGTGACTGCGGCGACCTTGCGCATCGTGCCCGAAATCACGGACCGGATCGTGATATGGGCTGGTCTGGGATCGATCGCCAGTGCCCGCGAGCTGCTGTTGCACTGCGAGACCTCGGCAGGCGACGCTCTCGAGGGGTTCGAGGTCATGCCGCGCCAGTGCCTTGAAGCGGTGCTGGATCACCTGCCCGACGCGCGTGCGCCGTTGGCGGGCGATCACGAATGGCACGCCCTGATCGAGGTGGTGGGCGACCGCGCCGAAGACGACGATTTGCGCGAGCGGGCCGAGACGATGATGGCCGAGGCCTTCGAGGACGAGTTGCTCGACGATGCGGTGCTCGCCGCAAACGAAACGCAGGCGGAAACGTTCTGGCTCATGCGCGACTCTATTGCTCCTGCCGAGCGCGAGCGCGGCCCCGCGATGCAGCACGACATCTCGGTCTCCGTGGAGCGCATGCCCGCCTTTGTCGATGCCGCCGTCGACCGGATCGAGGCGGACTGGCCGGGAACCACTGCGGTCGCATTCGGACACCTTGGCGACGGCAACGTGCATTTCCATGTCATCGCGCCTTCCGGCTCGACCCCGGGAGTGTGGGAGGATTCGGACGGCAGGAAAATCAGCGCACAGATCTACGAAATGGTCTGCGAATGGGGCGGTTCGATCTCCGCGGAACACGGTATCGGCCAGAACAAGCGGGCGGAGCTCGAGCGGCTTGGCGATCCCGTCGCGCTTGCCCTCATGCGCAGGGTGAAGCAGGCGCTCGATCCGGAAGGGATCCTCAACCCCGGCAAGCTCGTCTGACCAACGGGCGGGCGAAAACGCCCGCTGCAAAGCTTGCGCCGCAGGCACGCAGCGCCTATGGGCCGGCCTTTCAAAATTTCCGAAGCGGAGAAGATCGAATGGCGAGCGCCGCACAGCCCGTTGCAATGCCCCTGTTTTACAAAGACCTGGTTCCCCTCAACCGCGGTGACCACGGCAATTACCGCACGCGCACGACCAAGAAGGCGAACTGGCTGGTGGACACCCATGCCATTCCGCTGACGGTCGAGGAATTCCCGATCGCGCAGCGCCACTTCCCGATCGTGTTCTCGGCCGGGAACGAGCCGGTTCCCCTCGCCCTCATGGGCATGAACGAAGGCGTGAACGTGTTCGTTGACCAGGACGGGACGGTCAATTCGCCGATCTACATGCCGGCCTATGTCCGCCGCTATCCGTTCATGCTCGCCAAGCTCAAGCCCGATGCGCAGGAACTGTCGCTGTGCTTCGATCCGACGAGCGACCTTGTCGGCGAGTACGACGACGGCCAGCCGCTGTTCACCGACGGCGAACCGAGCGAGACCTGCCAGAACACGCTGAAGTTCTGCGAAAACTTCGAGCTTGCCGGCAAGAAGACGGCAAACTTCCTGCAGGAAATCCAGAAGCAGGAACTGCTCATCGATGGCGAGCTGAAGATGCAGATGGAAGGCCGCGAAGAGCCTTTCGTCTATCGCGGCTTCAAGATCATTGACGAGAAGAAGATGCGCGACCTGCGCGGCGACGTGCTGCGTGGCTGGAGCCAGAGCGGCCTCCTGCCCCTCATCTACGCGCACCTGTTCTCGCTCGACCTCGTCCGCGAGATCTTCGCCAAGCAGGTGAAGATCGGCAAGGGCCCCATGCACGACGCGAAGACCGAAGAAACGGCCGTCTGAGGACGATTATTCTCTTCATTCCTCGTCCCGCGCGGGCATTGTCCTGCGCGGGATGAATTCTATTTGCATGTTGCGGGGTTGCAACATGTCCAACCGTGGCTTATCTTGCCAAGGTTCCGGTGTGACTACCCTCATGGTCCATCGGAATTGGTGCACTTCGTGCACCTCCTCCCTGAACCTTGGCCACCTCGCGTATTACGCGGGGTGGTTTTTTTAGTGCTGCTATTCGGCGGCTTCGGGCCAGCGCGAAGTATCCTGCGCCCGTCCCAGCTCCGCCGTTTCGCTTGCCAGTCGCCGGACCAGACCGCTCACGAGGCGCGCCAGACCGGGTAGCCCCGGACCCGGACCGACCAGTGTCTCATCCAGGTAGCTGGCCCGATCGATCTCAAGCTGCATGGCGTGAATGCCGTCGGCAGGGCTCGCGTGCCGTTCGAGCACGTATCCGCCAGCATAGGGTCGATTGTGCGCGGCAAGCCGTCCCCGCTCTCCCAGATAGCCGAAGGCGTTCGCGACGAGGCTGCCTGCACACGAAGCACCGAACCTGTCGCCGAGCACGAATTCGCACGCGGCCGACGAGCCGTGAAGCGCCAGCGGCGGCATCGAATGCACGTCCACCAGCAACGCCGCTCCCCAGCGCGCACGCAACCTATGCAGCACGTCCGAAAGGCACTGGTGATAGGTTTCGTGGACGCCGGAAATGCGCGCGCGCAGTTCGTCCTCGCTCAGGCGACGCTTCCAGATCTCGCCGAGGCCGGGCAAGCGCCGTGGCACGAGGCCGAGCCCGCTGCGCGCCCGCCTGCTCGGCGTGTAGCACGGTTCGTCGGACGGGGTTTTCCTGCCGAGCATGTCCCAGTCGATATCGTCGGGCGCGCGGTTGAGATCGATCATCGCCCGCGGAGCTTCGGCGACAAGCAGCATCGCGCCCGTTTCATGGGCGACGAGTTCGGCAACCTTGTCGACGAGCCTGTCCTCGAGACGGACGCCCGACGTGTCGGGATGGCGCATGCGGGCTATCAGGTCCTGCGGGTAGGCACGCCCGGCATGCGGTACGGCGAGCACCACGGGGATCGGAGACGGCTCGGGCCCGGAAAGCACGAATGCATGGCGACCGCTTGCCCCGGGCAACCGTCCTCCCGTCCTGCGATTCGAATCGCTCTTGTCGCCGGTCGCCCGCATGAGCACCTTGCTGGCGCGTTGTCGCAACTGTGTCAAAGCCGGTCATGCGGTCAGCGTCCGCACAAATTTAACGGGTTGGGCGCTATAGGGTCGCCAGAGCCCAGCGCCGCCCGCCGGCCTGAACCACAACGCAGCCGGACGACTGTCATGATTCGAATCCTCCTTGCAGAAGACGAAGAAGCCATGCGCACCTATCTTGCGCGCGCGCTGGAAAACGCCGGTTACTCGGTGGTCGCCGTCGATCGCGGGACCGAGGCGCTGCCGCATCTCGAGCGGGAGCATTTCGATCTGCTCCTGTCCGACATCGTCATGCCCGAAATGGACGGCATCGAACTGGCGCAGCGCTGCTCGGAAATCTCTCCGCGAACGAAGGTCATGTTCATCACCGGATTCGCCGCTGTCACTCTCAAGGCGAGCCGCGAGGCACCGCAGGCAAGGGTGCTTTCCAAGCCCTTCCACCTGCGCGATCTGGTGCTCGAGGTGCAGCGCGTATTCGGCCAGTCGGCGCAAGCCAACGTTTAACGAGAGAAGCGCGACGAAGCCGCTTGCATCGGACGCGGGCCGTCGCTAAATGGCCTTCCCGCCGGCGGCACAGCCACCGGCGTTGCCGATTGGATCGGGCGTATAGCTCAGTGGTAGAGCACTGTGTTGACATCGCAGGGGTCGGAAGTTCAACTCTTCCTACGCCCACCATCGGAAAGCAGGACCCGCCGCTAGCCGGCGGGTTTTTCTTTTGCCGGGTCGCGGGCGGCAGGCCAGGCTCGATTCCGGTTCGAAGCCTGCTTGCCTTGCCAAGCGTAATGCCTTTGCTAAGAGGCGCGCGACTTTCCAATTTCCGCGCGGAGAATCCAGGCACATGGCGAAGATAAACGTGAAAAACCCCGTCGTCGAACTCGATGGCGACGAAATGACGCGGATTATCTGGGAATGGATTCGCGAGCGGCTGATCCTCCCCTACCTCGACGTCGACCTGAAGTATTACGACCTTTCGGTCGAGAAGCGCGACGAAACCGACGACCAGATCACCATCGATGCCGCCAACGCGATCAAGGAGCATGGCGTCGGCGTTAAATGCGCGACGATCACGCCCGACGAAGCGCGTGTGGAGGAATTCGATCTCAAGAAGATGTGGCGCTCGCCCAACGGGACGATCCGCAACATCCTGGGAGGCGTCGTCTTCCGCGAGCCGATCGTGATCCAGAACGTTCCGCGCCTGGTCCCCGGCTGGACCGACCCGATCGTGGTCGGCCGTCACGCTTTCGGAGACCAGTACCGCGCCACCGACACGCTGATCCCCGGCCCGGGCACCCTGCGCCTCGTCTTCGATGGCGACAACGGCGAATCGATGGACCTCGAGGTCTTCAAGTTCCCCTCCTCGGGCGTCGCGATGGCGATGTACAACCTCGACGATTCGATCCGCGACTTCGCGCGCGCGTCGATGAACTACGGCCTCAATCTCGGCTGGCCGGTCTATCTGTCGACCAAGAACACGATCATGAAAGCCTACGACGGGCGCTTCAAGGACCTGTTCCAGGAAGTCTACGACGCGGAGTTCAAGGACAGGTTCGAGAAGGCCGGCATCAGCTACGAACACCGCCTGATCGACGACATGGTCGCCTCGGCGCTCAAGTGGTCGGGCAAGTTCGTCTGGGCCTGCAAGAATTACGACGGCGACGTTCAGTCCGATACGGTCGCGCAAGGGTTCGGCTCGCTCGGCCTGATGACCTCCGTGCTGATGACGCCCGACGGCAAGACGGTGGAGGCCGAAGCGGCGCACGGCACGGTGACGCGCCACTACCGCCAGCACCAGCAGGGCAAGGCGACCTCGACCAACCCGATCGCCTCGATCTTCGCATGGACGCGCGGCCTGTCCTATCGCGGCAAGTTCGACGAGACGCCCGACGTGACGCGCTTCGCCGAAACGCTCGAGCGCGTCTGCATCGAGACTGTCGAGGACGGCAACATGACCAAGGACCTCGCCCTGCTCATCGGCCCCGACCAGAACTGGATGACCACCGAACAGTTCTTCGAGGCGATCGTGCAGAACCTCGAGAAGGAAATGGGCAACTGGCAGTAAGCCGGCAAACCGCCGTTATCGAAGGGCCGCCCCTCCAACGGGCGGCCCTTTTTCGTTCGGGGCCCGAAGGCCCGTGACATTCGCCCCCCGGATGCCATAGTTGGCGGTGCATGGCGTCCACCGAACTCTACTCCCCCGTCCTTTCCGACGCGCTCGTCATCCTCGGCTCCGCGGGTCTCGTGATCCCGATCTTCAACCGGTTCCGCATCACGCCGGTCATCGGCTTCATCCTGGTGGGCCTGCTGGTAGGGCCGTACGGTCTCGGCAGGCTGGTATTCGACTACCCGTGGCTGGCCCATATAACGATCACCGATCCGGACGGGCTCGACGTCTTTGCCGAGTTCGGGATCATATTGCTGCTGTTCTCGATCGGGCTCGAGCTCTCCTTCGACCGCCTGTGGCAGATGCGGCGCCTCGTCTTCGGGCTCGGCTCGCTCGAACTGGTCGTGCTCGGCGCATCGCTCACCTTCATTCTCGCAGCGATCGGGCAGCCGCTGGTAGGTGCGATGGCGCTGGGACTGGCGCTGGCGCTCTCCTCGACCGCGCTCGTGCTCAAGATCACGAACACGAACACGCCTGTCGGGAAGGCGGCGCTGGCGATGCTCCTGTTCGAGGACATCGCCATCGTCCCGATCATCTTCCTGCTGGGCGCCCTTGCCCCCCATGCGGCCGAGGAGGGTGTGGGGAGCTTCCTGCAGACCTTGCTTTATGGTCTTGCGGTCGTGCTGGCGCTGCTCGTGTTCGGACGCTTCGCCCTGCCCCGCCTGTTCGCGCAGGCCGCCCGGACCAAGAGCCCGGAACTCTTCCTGGCTGCCAGCCTGCTGGTCGTGATCGTCGCCGCGCTGGCAACCGCGGCGGTCGGGCTGTCGCCGATCGTCGGCGCGCTGATCGCGGGGCTACTGATCGCGGAGACCGAATACCACGGCGAGGTCGAGAACATCACCGAGCCGTTCAAGGGCCTCGCGCTCGGGGTATTCCTGATCACAATCGGCATGAGCATCGACCTTCAGGTCGTCTGGCAGAACCTGACGCCGATCCTCACGGCGGTCGTGGGCGTGCTGCTGCTCAAGGCGGCCGTCACCGGGCTACTCCTGCGACTGATGGGCGCAAGGCGCGGTACCGCGACCGAGACCGGCATCCTGATGTCCAGTCCCTCCGAGACGACGCTCATCGTGCTGACCGCGGCGGCATCGGCCCAGCTCATCCAGCCCGGAACCGCGCAGTTCTGGCAGATCGTCACGGCCATCGGCCTGACCATCACGCCGATCCTGTCGCTGGTCGGACGACGGCTCGCCCGGCGCGTGGACAATGTCGAGAACCTGCCCGATCCCGAGGAAGAGGCCGGCAAGCGCCGGGCAATCATCATTGGTTGCGGCCGCGTCGGGCAGCTCGTTGCCGACATGATGGTCCGCCACAACCAGCCCTACGTCGCCATCGACAGCGACGCCGATCTCGTTACCGACGGATTGCGGCGCGGGTACACGGTCGCCTTCGGTGACGCGGCGCATGGCAATGCGCTCGACCGGCTGGGGATCGACAACGCCACCGCCGTCATCCTGACGATGGACGAGCCGATCGCGGCTCAGCGCGTCGTCAAGAAGCTGCGCGCCCAGCATCCCGACCTGCCGATCATCGCACGCGCCCGCGACGCGACACACGCCGCCGAACTCTATCGCGTCGGGGCAAGCCATGCAGTGCCGGAGACACTGGAAAGCTCGCTCCAGCTTTCCGAAGCCGTCCTCGTCGATCTTGGCGTCGCGATGGGTCCGGTCATCGCCTCGATCCACGAAATGCGAGACGAATTGCGCGACCAGATCATGAAGGAGGGCGAACTGAAGGCCAAGCCCAAGCTCAAATCCGCCGCACTCGCGGAACGGACCGGCTGACGGACGGGAGCCTGTTCCGCTCTTCGGGCGTTATATTCCTGATACGAAAGGAGATAATGCCATGGAAAAGTGGAACCCCGCAGACCGGAGCGACGGATCGAACAAGTCGCCCGAAGACCAGACTGGCGAGAAGCACGGCTCGGTCGAAAGTCCCCAGCGTAGCGACCACAACATGAAGGACCTGCCGCGCGGATCGCAAGGCGATATCCGCCGCAAGTCGGCGCGGCGCTGACCGTAGCTATCCGGCTTTCAATGCTGCCCTGACGGCATCGAGTGCGGCCTCGCCCTTCGATCCGTCGGGGCCTCCGCCCTGTGCCATGTCGGGGCGACCGCCGCCGCCCTTCCCGCCGAGTTCCGCCACCCCGGCCCGAACCAGATCGACGGCGCTGAAGCGTCCCGTCAGATCGTCCGTAACCGCAACCGCGAACGCCGCCTTTCCGTCGTTCACGGCGCAGATCGCCGCCACGCCGGACCCCATGCGCTGCTTCGCCTGATCGAGCAGGCCGCGCAGTTCCCTCGCTTCGAGCCCGTCGATAACCTGTCCCGAGAAAGTGAGACCGCCCACGTCCTCGTCCGCCGGACCGCTTGCAGCGCCGCCGCCGCCAAGGGCCAGCGCCTTTTTCGCCTCGGCGAGTTCGCGTTCCAGTTTCTTGCGTTCCTCAAGCAATGCCGCGACCCTCGCTCCGACATCCTCGGGTGTGGTCTTGAGTGTGGCCGCGGCGCCTTTCAGCGCATCCTCGCGACCGACCAGCCACCGGCGCGCACCCTCGCCGGTGAGCGCTTCGATCCGCCTGACGCCCGAGCTGACCGCGCTTTCCGACACGATGCGGAAAACACCGATGTCGCCCGTCGCGTTGACGTGCGTGCCCCCGCACAGTTCGACCGAGTAATTTCGTCCGCTCTCGTTCCAGTTGGTGCGTCCCATCGACAGGACGCGCACTTCCTCGCCGTATTTTTCGCCGAACAAGGCCATCGCCCCGGCTTCTATCGCATCGTCCGGGCTCATGAGGCGGGTCTGCACAGGCTCGTTGTGGCGGATTTCTGCGTTCACCTCGGCCTCGATCGCGGCGATGTCCTCGTCGCTGAGGGCAGCAGGATGCGAGAAATCGAAGCGCAGGCGTTCGGCTGCGACCAGCGATCCCTTCTGCGTCACGTGCCCGCCCAGGCGATTGCGCAGCGCCGCATGCAGGAGATGCGTGGCCGAGTGATTCGATCGGATTGCATCGCGACGGTCGGCGTCGACATCGAGGTGCACCGTCTCCCCGACCGCCACCGTGCCGCTGTCGATGCGCCCGTGATGCACGTGCAGCCTGCCGAGCGGCTTCGAGGTGTCCGAGACGGCGATGCGCAGACCGTTCGGTCCCGTGACGGTGCCCGAATCTCCGACCTGCCCGCCGCTTTCCCCATAGAACGGCGTCTGGTTGGTCAGCAGCAGCACGTCCTGGCCTGTTTCCGCGCTTTCGACTTCCTTTCCGTCGACGACGAGCGCGACCACCCGCCCCTCGCCGGTCGTCGCGGTGTAGCCGGTGAATTCGCTGGCGCCTTCGCGCTCGGCGATGTCGAACCATATCTCGCCCGAAGCGGCCTCGCCGGAACCCTTCCAGGCCGCGCGCGCCGCGGCCTTCTGCCGCGCCATCGCCTCGTCGAACCCCTCGCGGTCGACCCCGATACCGCGCATGCGCAGGGCATCCTCGGTAAGGTCGTAGGGGAAACCGTAGGTGTCATAGAGACGGAACGCGGTTTCGCCGGAGAGCTTTTCGCCACCGGACAAGTCCGAAACCGCCTCGTCGAGAAGTTTCAGCCCCTTTTCGAGCGTCTGGCGGAAACGCGTCTCTTCACGTTCGAGCACTTCCTCGACCAGCGCCTGCGCGCGCGCCAGTTCGGGGTAGGCCTGCCCCATTTCCCCGACGAGTGCCGGAACGAGGCGATGCATCAACGGCTCTTCGGCACCCAGCAGGTGAGCGTGGCGCATGGCGCGTCGCATGATGCGTCGCAGGACATATCCGCGCCCCTCGTTCGACGGCAGCACGCCGTCGGCAAGCAGAAAGCTCGTCGAGCGCAGGTGATCGGCGATGACACGGTGGCTGGCCCCGTTTTGCCCCTCGGCCGCGACGCCGGTAAGGGCCTCCGAGGCGGCGATCAGGGAGCGGAACGTGTCGGTGTCGTAATTGTCGTGCTCGCCCTGGAGGACCGCGGCGATGCGTTCAAGGCCCATGCCGGTATCGATCGAAGGCCTGGGAAGATCGGTGCGCGATCCGTCGGCATGGCTCTCGTACTGCATGAAGACGAGGTTCCAGATCTCGATGAAGCGGTCGCCGTCCTCGTCCGGACTTCCCGGCGGGCCGCCCGGGATGTGATCGCCGTGATCGTAGAAGACCTCCGAACACGGCCCGCACGGTCCGGTGTCGCCCATGGACCAGAAGTTGTCGCTCGTCGCGATGCGGATGATCCGCTCTTCCGGCAGGCCGGCGATCTTCTTCCAGAGGTCGAAAGCCTCGTCGTCCGTGTGGTAGACCGTCGCGGTGAGCTTCTCGGGGGCCAGCCCCCATTCGCCGGTCAGGAGCGTCCATGCGTGATGGATCGCTTCTTCCTTGAAGTAGTCCCCGAAGGAGAAATTTCCGAGCATCTCGAAGAACGTGTGATGCCTGGCGGTATACCCCACGTTGTCGAGATCGTTGTGCTTGCCGCCTGCACGAACGCACTTCTGCGAGGACGCCGCGCGCGAAGCCTTGCGCGTCTCCAGCCCGGTGAAGACGTTCTTGAAAGGCACCATGCCGGCGTTCACGAACATCAGCGTGGGATCGTTGTACGGAACGAGCGGCGCCGAAGGTACCGCTTCGTGCCCGTTGGCCGCAAAATAGTCGATGAAGGATCGGCGGATGTCGTTCGTTGAACTCATGGACGCGCCGATAAGCCAGCGGGGCGCGCGCGACAAGCGCGAAGGCGCGTTCAGTGAATCCGCGAGAGCGCCTTTTCGGTGGGCACGGCTTCGCGCGCCGTCACGACACCGAGGCCGGCGGGCATCGTGCGCAGGGTAAGCGGCAATGCCATCCTTTCGATCTCGCCGTCGAAAACCCCCTCGATGGAGCCATCGCCTTCGATCACGACCTGCTCGGCCATCATGAAGGCCTTGAAGTCGTGCGAGGGCGTAGCGATCCCGATCACGGCCTTCGCGACGAATGCCAGCAGGCTGGCCGGGCGCTGCGCCGCGATCGCGTAAAGCGAAAGCGCGCCGTCGATCATGTCCTCCCGCTTGCCAAGGCGCCAGGGTTCGAAGGAATACTGGTTGTTGCCGATGAAAAGCAGGGGCGTGCGAAGCGTTTGGGACCGCCCGTCGATGCGCAGCGCGAACCGCTGCTCGCGCATGTTCGACAGGGCATGCCGGATCGCTCCCAGCGATGCGAACCACGAACGCTTCTTGCCGTCGTCGCGATGACGGACGTAGCGGGCGTAGATGCCGAACGAGGCGCTGTTAACGAATACGCGCGTGCCCGCGAGGCCGAGGTCTATGCGACGCCTCTGCCCTTCGCAGGCGATACGTGCCGCCGCTTCTAGATCGAGGGGAATTTCCAGTTGCCGGGCAAGCTGGTTACGCATGCCCAGCGGAAGTATGGCGACGGCCGTACGGCTGTGCACGAAAGCTCCCGCAGCCATCGCGACCGTGCCGTCGCCCCCCGCGACGACGACCACAGGTTCATGGCCCAGTTCCCGGATGGCCGCATCGAAATCCCATCCGTCGACGATGCTCACGTTCGGCTCGCATCCGGCGCCGGCCATCGCATCCTCTATCCTTCGGACGATAGCCTCGTCATCCTCTCCCTCGATCGCGCTGCTCTGGCGATTGACTAGGACAGGAAGGGTTCGCGACATGATCTTTCCGGGCTGGCACGACGGCAAGGGAAGCGGGGGACGAATTCCCCGCGCGGCAGGATATGCCAGCATGCCCGATCTGCGCAATTCGCCTCAGGGTTCCTGTCGCGCCGTCAGGGCACTTCGCCGCCCATTCGCCGATTGCTCCTGAGACTGAATTCGGTCGCGTGCCGGATCGGTATCTGCAGCGTGCATTCAACACCCCCCGGCTTGAATTGCAGATCGACTTCGGAACGGAGTTCGTGCGCCACGATCTTCTCGATCAAGTCACGACCGAAACCCCGTTTTTCCGGCTGGCACACGGGCGGCCCGCCTTCCTCGCGCCAGTGCAGTTCCGCCACTTCGGGCGACAGCCGGTTCCAGCGAACGTGGATCCTGCCGTAAGGTGCGGACAGGGCGCCGTACTTGGCGGCGTTGGTCGCAAGCTCGTGGATGGCAAGGCCGAGCGAAAGCGCGTCGTTCGGAGCGAGGCTGATCTCCGGTCCGCTCATCTCGACGTGATTGTCGCTCCCCTCCATGTAGGGCGCCAGTTCGCTATGGACGATCTGATCGATGGGAGCATTCTTCCAGTCGCTCTCGGACAGCAAGTCGTGCGTTGCCGAAAGGGCCCTGATCCTGGCCGAAAGGCTTTCGGCAAAATCGTCGAGACCGTCGGCGCGGCGGCGGGTGAGCGCGATGATCGACAACACGTTGGCAAGCGTGTTCTTGACACGGTGGTTCAGCTCGCGGGTCAGCGAGTTGCGGATTGCAGACTGCCTTGAAAGCCATTCCAGAACCTGCCGGTCCGCCGCGGCGCGGCTGGTTATGAGCCACCCCAGGGCCATCGCGAGGACCGACGCGATCAGCCCGAATATCAGGGTGATGCGCGAAAGCGGCGTCAGCGCGCCCGTGCTCTTCGATGTCGCGGAGATGATCCACTCGCGCTGCCCGATGACGATGCGCCGGTCGAGCGTGGCTCCGTTCCTTCCGGGGACGCGCCGCACGGCCAGGAGATTCTCGGGCGACTTGTTACGGTCGTACAAGGCGACCTCCACGTCGCGAACACGGTAAAGCTCGGCAGCGGCGTTGACGAATTCCTCGGCGCGGAACGGGCTGTAGACGAATCCCTTGACCGTGCGCTGCCCGTCCACGTTGGTGAAGACCGGCATGTAGATGAGGAAACCTGCCGAGCCGGGAGAATCCTTGTCCTGGACAAGATGCACCCGTCCCGAAGCGACCGGCTGTCCAAGCCTTACCGCCGCATCCATCGCCTCGCGCCGCACCGGCTCGGAATACATGTCGTAACCGATCGCCCGGCGGTTCCATTCGTCCATGGGAGAAAGAAAGACGATCGGAGTGGCGACACCCTGATCGAGCTGCGGGCGGGGAAAGACGATGAAGTCGGCCTGCTCGCGCTCGCGCCGTTCTACCTCGAAAGTCGGCACTTCCAGCACGCCCAGCCGCCTCGCCCATCCGATTCCCATCGAACTTTGCGAGCCGCCCGACGCCCGAAGATCGTTTACGAGAACTTCGAATTCCTCGCTCGTCACGGTTTCGCGAGTGGAGAAAAGCGCGGCGGCGGCCCGCAGGGCAGCGACGTTTTCCGATGCCCGTCTCTGCAGGCCGGATGCGATTTCGGTTAGGTTGCGGTCCAGTTCGACGAGCCGGGTACGGCGATCGGCGCGTTCGATGGAAACGACGCTTACGGCGGTGATGATCGCTGCAATGGCGAAAAGCAGGAAAGGCCAGCCACGCGGATAGCGATGGAACCATGCCTGCTTCTCGACCCTAGAGAGGAGAGCCCTGTCCATGATCTCCCTGTATTCCCCGCCGAGTCGCATCCGTACCAGCGTTGCCTCGAAGACACATGCATTTGGCAAGCTTTCGTCCGCAGGGGAACCTTACACGTGCCGAAATGTTCCAAGTCTTGTCGCCAACGGGGCGAACCCCTTGACGGATCAGGACAAGCACAGGAAATGAGCGCAGACGAATGGAGTATGCGTTGAGCCAGCCAACGGGCCCGAAAATCCCGAAGAAAAAACCCGACTTCAACCCTGACGGAAAGGGTGGGGAACCGGGGTGGGCGGATGGTCTCAGGCAGCTTTACAACTCCGTCCTGCAAGAGCCTTTGCCCGATAGCTTCGATGATCTTCTGAAGAAGCTGGACAAAGGCAAAGATGACTGAAGACACGGCTGTCTGCGCGGACACCGAAGCGTTCAAGCACGAATTGCTCGAGACGCTTCCGCACCTGCGCGCCTTTGCGCGCGGCCTCTCCGGGAGGCCTGACGTGGCGGACGACCTGGTGCAGGAGACCGCCATCAAGGCGTGGACGGCGCGCGACAGGTTCACCCCGGGCACGAGCATGCGGGCGTGGACCTTCGCAATCCTTCGCAACCACTACCTGAGCGAGCTCCGGCGCAACCGCCGCCAGGTCGACTACGATCAGGAAGCTGCCGAACGCCTGCTGGTCAAGGATGCCGACCAGGAAGAGCGACTGCATCTCGACGACATGCAGGTCGCTCTGCAGGAATTGTCGCCCGAACGGCGCGAGGCTGTCCTGTTGGTCGGAGCCGGCGGGTTCACTTACGAGGAGGCGGCGCAGATCAGCGACTGCGCGATCGGCACGATGAAGAGCCGGGTCGCACGCGCGCGGAGCGAACTCGCGACGATCCTGAACGACGAGAATCGATCTAGAAAGGGCCAGCCGAGGAAGCCCGTAAAGGGCAAGACGGACTGATCCGCCGATGGATCGCCGACGTTCGCCCGCGCGCCGGACCTGCTAGACCCCCGACGATGGACCGTCAGCGCGAACCCCATGAGCCCTCAGCCTGGCCGCGTCGCGAACGGCGGCTGGTCTCCACGCTCGTATTGCTCACGGGCGTGGCCGTGATCCTCGCCTTGCCCTTCGTCCTGTCCGCCGGATCCGAATTCTTCCTGCCCGTCACGATCTCCCTTATCCTGAGCATCATCCTGTCCCCGGTCGCGAATTTCCTCCGCCGTGTCGGACTGCCCAACGCAATCGCCTGCCTTGTATCCGTCCTGCTGGTGCCCGTTGCCTTCTCGCTGGTCGCGCTGCTCATCCTGCAGCCCTCGGTCGCGCTGCTCGCACAACTGCCGCAGCTGACCCGGCAAATCGTCGAGCATATCGAGAATGTACGGGGTGGGTTTTCCGCCTTCACCAACATCGCCAACGAGCTCGCGTCGCTGACCGGATCGGCCGGCCAGACCGAGGTCGTGGTGGCCGCGCCTTCCGCTGTCGAGCAGATCGCCACGGCCACGCCCGCAGTGGTGTTCGAAACCGTGCTGATCGTCCTGTTCACCTTCTTCATGCTGGAAGCGAGGTTCAGGATGCGCCGCAAGCTGTTGCTCGAACGGGAAGATTTCGGTGCATCGGTACGCGCCGCACGCATCCTGCGCGATGTACAGGGCCAGGTCGGCACCTACATCCTGACAGCGTCGATCATCGCGGCGTGCGTCGGCGTGATCGTTGCGCTCGGTGCATGGGCGCTTGGACTGGAAGCGCCGGTGATGTGGGGCGGGCTCGCCGCGCTTCTCAATCTGCTGCCCTATTTCGGGCCGCTGGTAATGACGTTCCTGCTGGCCGCGTTCGGGCTGGGAACGGAGGCATCCGTGCTGGCGGGGCTGGCTCCTGCCGCGATGTACCTGGCGATGCACACCGTGGAGGCGAACTTCGTGACGCCGGTCATACTCGGAAAGCGGCTGACGCTCAGCCCCATCGCCATCCTCGTTTCGATGAGCTTCTTCTCGTGGGTCTGGGGCGTTGCCGGCATCTTCCTGTCGGTTCCGATCCTGCTTGTGGGCGTTGCGCTGTTCCAGCACGTCGGCAGTCCCAACTTCGTGGGCTTCGTTTTCGGCGAAGCGCTATTCCCGATGCAAGAGGACCCGGCAGCGGGATCGTCCGCTACCGGGTCCGAAACGCCGGTCAATGGCGATGCCGTGAACTACGAGGGGTAGACCCAGGCAGTCCCGCGTTCGAAATTCTCCGAAGCGAACTTCCAGTTCACGATGTTGCCCAGAACTGCATTCACGTACTCGGGACGCTTGTTCTTCACATCTATATAGTAGGCGTGCTCCCAGACATCGATCGTCAGGAGCGGGTTGACGCCTTCGGTGATAGCCGTTTCGGCATCGTGCGTCGAAATGACCTTTAGGCTGTCTCCATCGGCGACGAGCCATGCCCAGCCCGATGCGAAGTGACCGACTGCCTCTTCGGAAAGCTTTTCCTTCAGCGCGTCGACGGAGCCGAACGATGCGTCGATCGCCTTGGCCAGCGCGTCGCTGGGCTGCGATCCGTCAGGCGACATGGAGTGCCAGTAGAAACCGTGGTTCCAGGTTTGCGCGGCAGAATTGAAGAGCCCGCCAGAGGATTTCTTCACGATCGTCTCGAGGTCGGCACCGGCCATGTCGGTTCCCTCGATCCCGGCATTGACCTTGTCGACGTACCCCTTGTGGTGCTTGCCGTGGTGGGTCTCGAGCGTCTCGGCCGAGATGTGCGGGGCAAGCGCGTCGTGGGAATAGGGTAGCGGCATCAGCGAGATAGTCATCGGCGTCTCCTGTCGTCAGTCGTTGTGTTCAAAAGGCTGCTTAGCAAAAGGCCCTGAGAGTGAAAGTTTCAAGGCAAAATCCATTTCCGGCCTCTCTCAAACAACGCACGAGGCCGCCTTCGTTCCCGCCAGGAAAGACAAATGGGCGGCGAACATCGTGTCCGCCGCCCATCCGTGTTTGTTAGTGGTGCGAGAGCTCACCGCACCTTCGAGGACCGTCAGTCCATCTGGTCGGCCTGCTCCTCGATAGCATCGGCCTTGTTTTCACCGGCCTCACGAATGGCTTCCGCCTTTTCGTTCATGGCGTCCTGGGCAGCGCCGTCCATTTCGTCGGCCTGCTGCTCCATCGCCTCGGCCTCCTGTTCGGTGTTGTCCTCAACCATGTCGGCCTGGTCTTCGAGTGCGTCGGCCTGCTGTTCCATGGCGTCGTCGGCCGGGTCGTTGCACGCCGCAAGGCCCAGGGTCGCGGTGGCCGCCAGAAGCATGGCCGCACCGGTCGTCTTGATACGTTTCATTCCGATGTTCCCTGTTTTCGCTTACCGCACGGATCCGCGACGGAAGAGGTTCACGATGGCGAGAAGGATCACGGCACCGAGGAACGAGGCGACGAGCGAAAGCAGGTCGAAAGAACCGCTCGTAATCGGCGCACCGCCGATGAGCGGCGTTACGATGAAACCGGCCAGAAGTGCGCCGACGATACCGACGACGATATTAAGCAGAATGCCTTGCTGAGCATCGGTTCGCATAAGAATACTTGCCAGCCAGCCAATGATTCCGCCTATGACTAGAACCAGAACCAGTGTCATAATTCAAACTCCATTGCTTTTGTACCTGGTTAAACGTCAGGTGCGTGCAATGGTTCCGGCAACTGGTCGCATCTCGACTTCGGAAACTGTATATCTTCGAGGGGATGAATGACCGGCAAACCCGTCCCGGACCGAGCCTCCCGCGCCTTGCCTCAGCGAACGGAGCCTTTGCCCGGCGCATCGAGAGCATGGTCCAGCGAGACCTTCGCGGCCCAAATGAAAAGCACCATGCCGGGCACCCACATGAGCAACCCGCCGAACTGCTGGTCGGCCAGCGGTGCAAGGCCCCACGCGCCCGAAGTGGCAAGATGCGGCCCGAACAGCGGTATCGCGGCGAAGGTGAGGATCGCCCCGAGAAGGCCCATCTGGACCGTGGTCATCAACCCCGCCGCAAGCGGCGCGAAAGCCTGCTCGGCCGGGTGGTGAAGAAGATCGCGCCAAAGGAATATCGCACTGCCGAACAGGGTGAGGTGCATGGCCCAGTACACCGCGTCGCTGCGGAAGGTTGCAGCGTAGGGTCCCGGCATGTGCCAGAACCAGAGCGCGAGGGCGAAGCAGGCGGTGTTGGCGGCCAGCAGCCTGCCCGACCATTTTCCGCGATGAGGCCATCCCCACGCGATCAGCGGCGCGGCGAGCAGCACGAGGATCATGTGCTGGCCGATGCGGGCGGAAAACAACGCGACCGATAACGCGCACAGCGGCGAGAAGAACGCGGCAGCCGCAATGGTCCAGCCTGTTCCTGCCATTGTCCTCGACCGCCCCTGCGGAGCGATCCTCGCTACGTGGAAAATGGCGATCCCCAGAAGAACGACGATCGCGACGGGATCGAGATTGAAGCGCGACAGGAGCTCGCCCGGTAACGGCGGCAATCCGCAATAGGGAACTCGCGCTTCCATCAGCTCTGCCGGCAATCGCGACTACGCAAGAGGGTGTATCCTGCCATGGTTCGGAAATCGCGGTGCGGTCCGGAAGTTCCCGGCAGGCGCCGGGTACCGCCCTTCTCGCCCCGCGCCGGTCAGCACGCCTAGACTGCTTCCTTCACGATGCGCACCGGGACGCCCTTGGAGGCGGGCGTCTTCGACAGCTTGTCGTGATACCAGAGCGGAACGAGTGGATTGAGTTCCGGAAAATACCCCCCGAGACATCCATCGGGCAATTCGTAGGGCACGATTCGCAATCCCTCCACCTTGCGCACGATGTCGTCCCCGGCATCTCCGAGAAGCGAAACCGTGTCGCCTTCCCGCAAGCCGTCCCGCTTCATGTCGGCGGTGCTCATCATCACGATCATCCGCGATCCGGAGATTCCGCGAAGCCGGTCGGAATGGCCGTAGATCGTCGTGTTGAACTGATCGTTCGAGCGAACCGTGACCAGATGGTACCTGCCCGCCGCGTCACCGATGCCACACGCGTTCATCACCGTCGGCGTGGTGAATTCGGCCTTCCCGCTCTCGGTCTTCCATATCCGTTCATGCGCGCCGTTCCCGCGATAGAAGCCTCCGGGCTGGTGCATGCGATCGTTCATGTCGTGGAATTCTTCGGGGTATGTCATGGCGATCAGATCGCGGATCAGGCCGTAATCGCCCATCCAGTCGTCCCAGAGCCACTTCGGATGCCCGGGCAGCGTCGCCTTCGCCAGTTCGCAGACGATTGCGGTCTCGCTCTTGAGGTAGGGGCTTGCCGGCGAACGCTTTCCGATCGAGCCGTATATGTGGCTGAAGCTGTCCTCCATCGTCACGGTCTGCCGGCCGGTCTTCTGCACATCGTCCTCGGCGCGGACGAGGCAGGGCAGGATGAAGGACGACTTGCCCGGCATGAGGTGCGTCTTGTTGAGCTTGGTCGCCACGTGGACGGTCAGTTCCATGTCGCGCCACGCCGCATGGACGCGCTCGTGGTCGGGCACAGCCTTTGCAAGGTTGCCGCCAAGACCGATGAAACCCCTCGCGGTTCCAGCGAGAATCGCTTCCAGAAACTCGACCGTGGTATGCCCGTCCTCGGTCGGCGGATCGAAATCGAACAGCTCGCGATACTTGTCGTTGGGAGCGAGGCTGGTTTTCTCGGTGATGCCGACCGTGCGCTGGCCCTGGACGTTGGAGTGCCCGCGTATCGGCGAACAGCCGGCGCCCTTGCGGCCGATGTTGCCCGAAAGCAGCAGCAGGTTGACCAGCATGCCGATCGACTGGCTGCCGTGGACATGCTGGGTAAGCCCCATGCCGTAGATGCCGATGACCCTTTCGGCGTCGGCGTAGACATCTCCGGCAGCTTCGAGTTCGGATCGCGCCAGCCCCGAATTGCTCTCGATCTCGTCCCAGCCGGCGGAGTCCAGCCTGGCGAGAAATTCGTCGAAACCGGCGGTGTGCTGATCGATGAAGGTCCGGTCGAGCACGCCCGGCCCGCCGGCATCGCGCGATGCCGCGTCACGCTCGAGCACGCGCTTCATCACGCCCATCAGCGCGGCGATATCGCCTCCCGGCTTTACCTGCAGGTACTGGTGCGCAAGCTTCGTGGCGGGCGAGACGGTCATTTGCATCGGGTTCTGCGGATCGGTGAATTCGAGGAGCCCTTTCTCCCGCAACGGGTTGAAGACCACGATCTTGCACCCTCGCTCCACCGCCTGCTGCAACGGGCGGAGCAGGCGCGGACTGTTCGTGCCCGGGTTTTGCCCGAGGTAGAAGATGGCGTCGCAATGCTCGAGGTCTTCCAGCGTGCAGGTCCCGACCGGCGATCCCGTTACCTTCTTCAGTCCGACAGAAGTGGTTTCGTGACACATGTTCGAGCTGTCCGGCAGGTTCTGGTGACCGTATATTCGGGCGAACAGGGCATAGAGATAGGACGGTTCGAGGGCCGCCTTGCCCGATGCGTAGAACGTGACCGATTTCGGTTCGAGCTCGCGAAGCTTCTCGCCGATCTCGCGGAAGGCCTCGGCCCAGCCGACCCGGAGGTAGCGGTCGCTTTCGGCATCATAGCGCAGCGGCTCGGTCAGCCTGCCGCGCATTTCGAGATCGTAGTCGCTGCGCGCAGCCAGTTCGGTGACAGTATGTCGGGCAAGATATTCCGGAGTGCAACGTTCGCTGGTGAGGTCCCAGAGAGTGGCTTTCGCACCGTTTTCGCAGAACTCGAAGAGATGCGGGTTCGGCGGCTTCGCCCAGGCGCACGACGTGCACATGTGCCCCTTCGGCTTGTTCTGGTGGAACAGGGTATCGAGCGCTCCGGGCCCTGCCCGTTCCTTGATCTGGATCCGCGTCATGCCCCGGACGGAACCCCAGCCGCCTGCTGCGCCCCGATATCTTTTGGGGGTAGGATCGCCCTCGCTCATATCGCCTCCATCGAACCGTGCCTGTTATCGCAACTTCCGGAGGCGCCGATGGTTCATCTTTTCGGGACTTTTGCAATGGCTGTCGCCTGCTTGCGGCGGTGGTCGCCGGGACGATGACACTCCTGTCGAGGCATGCGACCGGATGCGCCAGGAGTAAGCGGGACAAGATCATGCGCACGGCTATTGGGTTATTGCGAACCGGTCGCTACAAGGGCGCCCCATGCTGAAACGTCTTGCGCCCGCTGCGGCGCTGTCCCTGCTCCTTGCCGGTGGCTGCTCGTCGGAGGAACGGTCTCGCGAGGACGAGGCGGTGCCGATCGTCGCGCAACAACTGCGCGTCCTGCCGGAACGGGAGCGGGTCGAGGCAGTCGGCACGGCCCGTGCGGCCACGTCGGCGGAAATCTACCCGGAAAGCGCAGGCCGCGTCGAACAGGTGATGTTCTCGGCAGGCAACTTCGTACGGCAGGGAACGCCGCTCGTCCGGCTCGATTCCCGGCGCGAGCGCCTCGCCGTCGAAGCAGCCAGGGTCCAGGTGCAGGAGGCATCGCAACTGCTTTCGCGCTATCGCCGGATCGAGGATACCGGAGCAATCTCCGAAAGCCAGATCGAGGCAGGAGAAACGGCGCTCGCCTCCGCCCGCGTCGAATTGCAGCAGGCGCAGACCGCTCTGGCCGACCGGACGATCCGCGCGCCGTTCTCGGGACACATCGGCCTTACCGAGATAGACCCCGGCGACCGCGTCGATACAGCGACGCCCATCGCGCAGATCGACAGGCGTTCGACGCTGTATGTCGACTTCCCCGCGCCCGAGTCCGCGTTCGAGCGGCTCCAGCCCGGACAAGTCGTGGCCGTCACGCCGTTCTCCGATCCGTCGCGCGAAATAGACGCGCGGATCATCGCCGTGGATTCGGCCATTTCGGAGGAAGAGCGAACGTTCACGGTTCGCGCCGCGATCGAGAACAGCGGCGACACCCTGAGACCCGGAATGAGCTTTCGCGTGGTTTTCTCGGGAGCCGGTCAGGCACGGCCCGCAGTGCCCGAGGAAGCCATCGTGTGGGGCGGCGACGGATCGTACCTCTGGGCAGTGCGCGATGGAAAGGCCGCCCGCGTGCCGATAACGATAACCTCGCGCCGCGAAGGCCTCGCGTTCGTCGATGCGCCGCTCAACCCGCGCGATACGATCGTCGTCGAAGGTGTCCAGAAGCTGCGCGAGGGACAGGACGTGCGCATCGCCAAGCCGCCCGGCAAGGCCGCCGCGAAGGCCCCCGGCAAGGCCGGGAACGCCGATGGAGAATAAGTCCGACCTGCCGATGCTGGCGGTCAAGCGTCCGCTGCTGATCGGTGTGCTCAACCTGCTGATCGTGCTGGCAGGCATCGCGGCGCTTCTCGGCATCGAGGTTCGCGAACTTCCCAACGTCGACCGGCCGATCGTGTCGGTTTCGGCCAGCCTGCCCGGTGCCGCGCCCGAAACGATGGATGCGGAGGTCACGAGCATCCTTGAAGACGCCGTGGCCCGCGTATCCGGGGTGCGCCAGATCAGCGCGGCGAGCGAGGAAAACAACTCGCGCATCCGCGTCGAATTCAATCCCGGCGTCGATCTCGATACCGCCGCGACCGACGTTCGCGAAGCGGTCAGCCGGGTCAACCGCGACCTTCCCGAACGGATCGAGCAGCTCACCGTCGTCAAGGCGGACCAGGATGCATCGCCGATCATGCGGCTCGCGGTGTCGAGCCCGGCCCACGACGAGGCCGAGCTTACCCGAATCGTCGAGAACGACATCATCCCGGAACTGCTCACTGCCGAGGGTGTCGCCAGCATCGCCGAGTTCGGCTCCCGGCCTCGTCAGCTTCGCATCGCGGTCGATCCGCTGCGGCTCAATCGCTTCGGCCTTACGATCAGCGACGTGGCCGAAGCGCTGGAGCGCGCGCCGTTCGACGTTCCGGTCGGCAGCTTCCGTTCCGACGCGCAGGAACTCGTCGTGCGAGCCGAGGCGAGCGCGAGCGACCCGGAGCGCATCGAGGCGGTCATAATCGACGGCACGACGAGGATCGGCGATGTCGCGCAGGCGATCTACGCCCCGGCCAACGCGACGAATTTCGTGCGCCTCGATGGCAGACCCGTGATCGGGCTGGGCGTCGTTCGCCAGGCTAGTTCGAACACGATCCAGATTTCCGAAGCCATTCGCGGGGCGGTGGAGCGGCTCAACGGCCGGTTTTCCGACATCTCAATCGAGGTCACGTCGGACGATGCCGAGTTCATCAAGATATCGGTCCGCGAAGTGCTGATCACCCTCGGCTTCACCGTCATGGTCGTGATCGCGACCATGCTGCTGTTCTTCCGCGCGGTCCGGCCGACGATCATTCCCAGCACGACGATCCCGGTAGCGCTGGTCGGCGTCGTCGCCGGAATCTGGCTGATGGGGTTCTCGATCAACCTGCTGACCCTGCTCGCGCTGGTGCTAGCCACCGGCCTGATCGTCGACGACGCCATCGTCGTGCTCGAGAATGCGCAGCGCCTGCAGAACGAGGGCCTCGGAAAGCGGGCGGCGGCAGTTCTGGGGACGCGGCAGGTATTCTTCGCGGTCATCGCCACCACCGCGGTCCTCGTCTCGGTGTTCGTGCCAATCTCGTTCCTGCCATCCGAAGCCGGACGGTTGTTCCGGGAATTCGGATTCGTGCTTGCGGTCGCGGTCATCCTTTCGTCATTCGTGGCGCTTTCGCTGGTTCCGGCGCTCGCCGCGCGGATCGATCTCACCACCGGCCGGCAGGAGAGCACGAGGCTTACCCGCCTCGGCGCGAAGGCGAACGATTTCTACCACCGGCTGCTGCGCAGGTGCCTCGACCATCCCAGGGCGGTAGTCGGCATCTCACTGGCTGCCGCGGGCGCTGCGGCACTGCTCTACGGAACGCTCGACAACGAACTGGTGCCCGACGAGGATCGCGGCACCGTCATCGTCTTCGCCACCGGACCGGACGGCGTCGGCATCGATTTCATGGACGGCGAGCTCGACGAGATCGAAGCGGTACTGCAGCCGTTCGTCGAGTGCGGCGAGATCGTCTCGACCTTCTCGATCGTCGGGCGCTACGATCCCAACCGCGTCCTTGTCACGGCGGAACTTGCCGACTGGGCAAACCGGGACCGGACGCAGACGGAAATAGTCGAGGCGCTGCAGGAGCCAATGGGCGAGATTCCCGGTTCGCGCGTCAACGTACGGGGGCGCGGCACGCTCAGCTTCGGTGGCGGCGGCAACGGAATCGAAGTCGCGCTGACCGGCTCCGAATACGACGAGATCTACCGGTCCGCGCTCGCCCTTTCCGAGGCGATCGACACGCAGTCCGACATCCTTTCGAACCCCGACATCTCCTACCAGCCGACGCAGCCGCAGCTTTCGGTCCAGATCGATCGCCAGCGCGCCTCGGACCTCGGCGTCGATCTCGGCGACCTGGCGCTCACCCTGCGGGCGATGGTGGGCGGAACCGAGGTTGTCGATCTCAACGTCGGCGACCAGGCCGTGCCGATCTTCCTCACCTCGCAGGCCGTCACGATCACCAATCCCAACGACCTGCGAAATCTCTACATACGCGGGACAGGCAACTCGCTCGTCCCGCTGTCGAGCGTCACCTCGATCGCGGAGCAAGGGATCGCGGCCGAGCTCGACCGGACCGAGCAGCGCCGCGCCATCGAGGTCGACGCCAACATCGCCGCCGGAACGCCGTTGCGCGATGCGGTGGACGAGATCGAGCGGCTCGCCGAGGATACGGTGGCCGACGATATCGACATGCTCCTCCAGGGAGAGGCGGAATCGCTCGAAGAGACGTCGAGCGACCTGCTCGCGACCTACGCCTTCGCGCTGGTCATCGTCTTCCTCGTCCTTGTGGCGCAGTTCGAAAGCCTCACGAGTGCATCGGTCGTCATGCTCAGCGTTCCCTTCGCGCTGGCCGCGGCAATCTTCGCGCTTTTCCTCTCCGGCATCTCGCTCAACATCTACTCGCAGATCGGGCTTGTCATGCTGATCGGGCTGATGGCGAAGAACGGGATCCTGATCGTGGAATTCGCCGACCAGCTTCGTCATCAGGATAGATCGGTGCGCGAAGCGATCGAAGAGGCTGCGGCCATACGCCTGCGTCCCATCGCCATGACGCTGATCTCGACCGTGATCGGCGCGCTCCCGCTGATCCTCGCAAGCGGCGCGGGAGCCGAGGCGCGCCAGTCGATCGGCTGGGTCATCTTCGGCGGGCTCGGCATAGCCGGCCTGTTCACGCTGTTCCTGACGCCGGTCATCTATCTCGGCATCGCCCGGTTCGGAAAGCCCCGCAGCCTCGACCTCAAGCGGCTCAGGCAGGAAATCGAACAGGTCGACGAAGCCAGTCTCGCGCAGGGGGCGGCGTGAGGCGGACAGTTGCGCTTGTCGCCGCCCTGATGCTGGCAGGCTGCGGCGCGACGATGCCCGAGCCGCGTGGCCCGGCCGACCTCGACGTGCCGCCCGATTTTGCCGCCGACTATCGCCCGCCGCCCGGCACGGCAGAGACCTGGTGGAAAGGGTTTCGCGATCCGGAACTCGACACGCTCGTCGAGCAGGCGCTGGCCGACAACCTCGAGATAGAGGCGGCGCTGGCCCGTCTCCGGCGCGCACAGGCGCTTGTCCGCGCAGAGCGCTCCGACCTTCTGCCCTCGCTCGATGCCACCGGAAGCGTCGATGCCACCATCGACTCGTCGGGCGATACCGGAACACGGGCAAACGCCGGGTTGCTGGGCTTTTTCCAGCCCGACATCTCCGGGCGGCTCTCGGCGGAGGTGCGTGCCGCGCTCGCGCGGGCGTCGGCAAGCGACTACTTCGTGGCCGAACAGCGCCGGCTCGTCGCAGCGGCGGTGGCGAACCAGTACATCGAATTGCGCAGGACGGGCGCCCGCCTCGCGCTGCTCGAACAATCGACCGAACTGCAGCAGCAGACGCTCAGGATCGTCACCCTGCGCTTCGAGGCCGGGCTCTCGGCCAATCTCGATGTTCGCCGCGCCGCCGCCGACCTGGCGCGGACTCGCGCGCAGAAGGGCCTTCTCGACCTGGCACGCGCACGTTCCTCGCATTCGCTCGCGGTGCTGACCGGCGATCCGCCGAGCGAAATCCCCCCGCTCGCGGTCGAGGCAGGCATCCCGGAGTACGAGGGCGGCCCGCCCCGGGGCACTCCGGCAGACCTGCTGCGCCGCAGGGCCGATCTCCTGGTCGCCGAGGCCGAACTCGTCGAGGCAGCGGCCCTGACAGGTGCCGAACGCGCCGACCTGCTGCCTACGCTGACGATCCCGGGGGACATCACCGCCGGCAGCGGAACCATCGGCGGCCTTTTCGACGATGTCTTCGCCACGATCGGCGCCGTCATCGATCTCCCGCTGTTCGACGGCGGACGGCGCCGGGCCGAGATCGGCGCCGCCGAGGCCGAAGCCGACGCGCGCTTTGCCGAATACCGCAGGACGTTCCTCGTCGCGCTCGGCGAGGTGGAGGATTCGCTGGTCGCGATCGAATCCTACCGCGACAGGAACGAGGCACTGCGGCGAGCCATATCCGAAAGCCAGACCGCCTTCGAACAGTCGAACGCGCTCTATCGCGAAGGGCTCGCCTCGCTGTTCGACGTTCTCGACGCGCAACGGCAGCTTATCGGCAGCAGGGAAGCGCTGATCGACAGCGAGGCCGCCCTCGCCTCGTCGGTCGTGTCCTTCTACGCCGCGGTCGGCGCACAGGTCGTGCCGGACGAAATCGCCGTCGCCGAGTAGGGCGAGTTCTCTCCAAACTCGCTTTTTGTGCAGTCTATGGCCTGCCACCGGAATGTTAGCGTCGTATCCGATAGCGAACACAAGGGAGAATTCGGATGGGCCGACTGCAAGGCAAGCGCGCGATCATTCTCGGCGCCAGCAGCAAGGACAACATGGGCCAGGTCATGGCGCGGCGTTTCATGGACGAAGGCGCGAAGGTCCTCGTCTCCGGCAGGAAAGCCGAAGTCCTCGAGGAGTTCGCGAACGAAACCGGCTGCGAGTGGGCGACCTGCGACATCACCAGCGAGGACAGCGTCAACCAGCTCGCGGAAACCGCCGCGGAAAAGCTGGGCGGCATCGACATCGCGATCAACGCCACCGGCTGGGGGCTGCTGATCCCCTTCCTCGACAACACGCGCGAGCAGCTTGAGCAGATGACCGCGCTGCAGTTCATCGGTCCGTTCCAGTTCTACCAGGCAATGGTCCGCAAGATGGCCAAGTCCATGGGCGGGACCGGCGGATCGATCATCCAGATCAGTTCGGCAACCGCCGACATCATGCTGTGGAACCACTCCGCCTACATGGGCACAAAGGCCGGCGCCGATCATGTGATCCGGTGCGTCGCCAATGAGTTCGGCGAGGAAGGCATTCGCGCCAACTCGATCTCGCCGGGCCTCACGGAAACGCCGATGACGGCCGAAGCGGGCAAGGTGCCGGGGCTCTACGAAAGCTTCCGCAAGGGCTATCCGCTCGGTCGCTGGGGAACCTCGGAAGACATCGCGGCAGCGGCGGTCTTCGTGGCCAGCGACGAGTGTTTCATGACCGGGGAGAATTTCCAGGTAAACGGCGGCCTCAAGCTGCGTGGAAATCCCTCTCCCGACGAGATGAATGCCAGCATCGCGGCAGCAAGCGGTAGCGAAGGGTAAGCACGGATGGTCGATATCCCGAAGGTCCTTTCTCCCGACGAGGTCGGAGGCTGGGATCGCAGCGCCGACGTGGTCGTCATCGGCCAGGGCGTGGCAGGCACGTGCGCGGCGCTCGAAGCGCATCGCGCCGGAGCGGACGTTCTTATCGTCGAACGGGCATCGGGCGGAGGCGGAGCGAGCGCCCTGTCCTCAGGCATCTTCTACCTCGGCGGCGGCACCGCCGTGCAAAGGCATTTCGGCTACGAGGACAATGCCGACGAGATGGCGGCGTTCATGATGGCGAGCTGCGATCCCCTCGACCCGCTGGCGGTCCGCAGGTTCTGCAACGACAGCGCCGATCATTTCGACTGGCTCGAGGATCAGGGCGTCCCCTTCGAGCGCACCGAGTTCAAGGGCAAGGCCGTCTACCTCACCGACACGACCTGCCTGATGTCCACGGGCAACGAGAAGCTCTGGCCCTACAGCAAGATCGCGAAGCCCTCGCCGCGCGGGCACAAGGTCGCCGGGGAAGGCGAGAATGCCGGTGCCGCCGGCATGGCCCCCCTTCTCAGGAAGTGCGAGGACGAAGGCATTCCCGCGATCTACGACAGCAATGTCGTCGCGCTAGTCCAGAACGCGCAGGGCCGCGTCGTCGGCGTGCGGGTCAAGCAGTCGGACGGCATCATCCATGTCGAGGCGCGCAGGGGCGTGGTCATCGCGGCGGGCAGCTTCAATCTCAACCACGAGATGATTGCCGAGAACCTGCCGCTGCTCGGCGAAACGTCCGAACCGCTCGGCACGCCGGCCAACGACGGAGCGGGCGTCCTGCTCGGCCTGTCCGCGGGCGCGGGAACGAGCGCCATGGACGGGGTTATCCCGACCGGATCGATCTATCCGCCGGGACAGCTCATCAAGGGCATCATCGTCAACAAACGCGGCGAGCGCTTCGTGGCAGAGGACAGCTACCACGGGCGCACCGGCAACTTCACGATGGAGCAGCCCGACCAGAAGGCCTGGCTGATCGTCGACAGCGAGATCTTCGCCTACCCGGAAAACAAGTTCGCCAACCACCAGCTCGTCGACGGGTTCGAAACCGTCGAGGAAATGGAAGCGCGGCTCGAATTGCCGGCGGGATCGCTCGTCCGGACGATGAACGAATACAACGCCAATGCCGAAAAGGGCGAGGACCCGTACCTGCACAAGGCGAAGGACTGGCTGAAACCGCTCGACAAGGGTCCGTGGGCGGCGTTCGACATCTCGTTTGACCGCTCGACCTACCTGTTCATCACGCTTGGCGGACTGCGCACCGGCCCGGATGGCGAGTGCCTGACGCCCCGGTCCGAACCCATTCCGGGACTGTACGCGGTCGGCGCCAGCGCCGCGCATATTCCGCGCAACGGGAAGGCCTATGCCAGCGGCATGAGCCTTGGGCCGGGAAGCTATTTCGGTCGCCGCGCCGGTCGTCACGCGGCGGGCGCGAACTGGACCGGCTGAAGCGCGTCAGGTGCCTTGCGGAAAGTCGGTGGATAGGCTCAGCTCCTTGTGGGCTGCAAGCTCGCGCCGCTGACGCTCTACTTCGTCGCCGACGGACTCGTAGGCATCGCGTCCCAGCAGCAACTGGAAGGGTGGATCGGGCATCTCCACCAGCTTGATCATCGCCTCGGCTGCCCGCACCGGATCGCCCGGTTGCAGGCCGCTGGCGCTTGCAAGCCTGTCGTAGAACACGCCGACCGTATCATCGTATTCCTCGATGCGGTCGGCCATGCGGATCGAATGATCGCTTAGGAAATCGGTGCGGAACGCTCCGGGCTCTACCGAAGTGACGCGCACGCCGAACGGCTCCATTTCCGCATGGAGGGCATGGCCCATGCCTTCGACAGCGAACTTTGTTGCCGCGTAGGCCCCGGCTCCCGGAGCGGCCCGGCGCCCGCCCATCGACGTTATGTTGATGATGTGGCCGCTGCGCTGCTTGCGAAGGAAGGGAGCCGCCGCGCGGCACACAGCGTAGGTGCCGAAGAAGTTCACCGCGAACACGTGGTCGAGTTGCTCGTCGGTAATCGCCTCGGTCGCCCCGAGCATTCCGTAACCCGCGTTGTTGACGATAACGTCGATCCGGCCGGCGTCGGCGAACGCGCTTTCGACCGCTCTCCTGACCGCGTCGCGATCGGTGACGTCGAGCTTCACCAGCGTGAGGCCGCCTTCCGGATCGGCGATGCCCGGATTGTCCGAACGGATGGTGCCGATGACCTTGTCACCGCGCGCCAGCGCCGCCTCGGCCAGCGCCTTTCCGAAACCACGCGATACGCCGGTGATGAACCATGTCTTCATGCGTCTGCTCCTGCCTCGGATTCGATCTTCGATTTGATGTCGGCGCGAAGCATGTCCTTGCGGATCTTGCCCGACGCGGTGCGGGGATAGTCGTCCACGAACTCGAAACGCTCCGGCGTCTTCTGCTTCGCCAGGCCGGTGGCCTGCACGTGCTTGCACAGCATTTCTACCGATGCGGGATCGCCTTCGGAAATGATGTAGGCGCAAACGCCCTCGCCGAGCCGCTCGTGCGGCATGGCCACGACGCTGGCATCGCGGACCTGCGGGTGGGTGCGAAGGACATCCTCGATCTCGACCGCCGAGATATTCTCGCCGCCCCGGATGATCAGGTCCTTCTTTCGCCCGGTGACGGTGATCGCGCCGTTTTCCGAGAGCGTCCCCAGATCCCCGGTGCGGAAGTAGCCGTCCGGGGTTATCGCCGCCTCGGCCTGGCTCTTGTCGGCATAGCCCAGCATCATGGCGGGACCGCGGGCGAGGATTTCGCCTTCCTGTCCGAACGGCAACTCCGCGCCGTCGTCATCGACGATCATGACCTGGTAGTCGACGACCTCCCCGTCGGTGGTCGCGGCCAGTTCCTCGTTGTCCATCCAGCCGAACGTCACCAGGGGCACTTCGCTGGCGCCGAAGACCCGGAAGGCCTGAAGGTTGTCGAAGGCCGAATTGGCAGCCGGGATGAGGTCGGGCGGCACGGCCGCGCCGCCGCAGGCGAACACGCGCATGGAAGGAAGCCGCGTCCCGGCCGCTCGCGCGGCGTTGGCCAGCTCGACAAGGAACGGCGTCGCGGCGACCGTCGCCACGACCTCGTGCTCCTCGATGAGCCGGAGCGCATCCTCGGCGTTCCAGCTTTCCATGAAGATGCACTTGTCGCCGGTGACGAACGGCGCCTCGAGGCCGTTCGCATACCCGGAAATGTGGGTCACCGGAGACGGCATGATCGTCGCCTCGCCCTCGCCGATGCCCCAGTATTCGGAAGACAGCCGCTTGATCCGCTCGATAGTGGCATGCGAATGCAGCACGCCCTTGGGACGACCGGTCGTCCCAGAAGTATAGAGCACCATCTTGACGCCGTGCGGATCGACCTGCGGACGGTCGAACGGAAGCGACCTGCCCTCCTCGACGAGGGTCTCGTAGTCGTCCGGCCCGCTTCCGCGCGCCGTGAAGGCGAATTCCAGATCGGGCAGTTCGTCCCTGAGCCGCAGCGCCATCTGCGAAAAGTCGAAGCGGCGGAACTCGGTGCAGGTCAGGATCGCCCGCGCGCGGCAGTCGCCCAGCATCTGGCGGACTTCGGCGTCCCTGTAGATGGGGACGATCGGGTTGACCACGAACCCGGCCATCGCCGCAGCCAGGTTGAACACAGCCGCTTCGTGCCAGTTCGGCAACTGGAAGGACACGACATCGCCCGGCACCAGCCCGCGCGCCATGAGCGCGGCGGCGAGCGCGCGCGCATCGTCGAGCAGTTGCTTGCGCGTCATCGACCGCCGGTTGTCGATTACCGCGACGAAATCGGGATCTTCGGCCGCGCGCTGCTCGGCGAGATCGGCGATCGTGACGTCGCGCCAGACGCCGTCCGCATATTCGGCAAGATGCGGCGGCGGGATCTGCAACCAGTCCCAGGGCTTCGCTTGGTCGGACATCGCGGCCTCCTTTCCCATTGAACGCTCGTGCGCTTGCTTCCCCGTTCCCACCTCGGCGGCAAGGAAACACCTCTCAACTTGCGCAGGTTGTCTTTCTATCCCCGCATAGCCAGATGGTTAAGCGAGCATCGAGAATTCTGCACCGGAGAGGCTTTACGATGGGATATCAGGAACGCGTAGAAAAACTCGGCGAGGTCGCGGAGATCATGCGCGGCTATGTCGAGACGAAGTCCACGCACCAGACCGACAAGACGCTCGAGGTCCCTGCCTCCTCGTACGTGGATCCCGTTCAGTTCAATCGCGAACTGGAGCTGATCTTCAACAAGCTTCCCCTGATGCTGGCGTTTACCTGCGAGCTGCCCGATCCGGGAGACTACAAGGCGATGGACGCGGTCGGCAAGCCGGTCCTCATCGTGCGCGGAAAGGACGGTCAGGTTCGCGCCTTCCTCAACGTCTGCTCGCATCGCGGCGCTCCGGTCGCCGAGCAGGGACACGGGAACTGCCCGCGCTTCATCTGCAAGTACCACGCCTGGTCCTTCGGCCAGGACGGCCGGCTTATCGGCATCGCGGAAGGCAGGAGCTTCGGCGATGTCGACAAGTCGGAACGCGGCCTGAAGCAGCTTCCGTGCGAGGAGCGGTCGGGGATGATCTTCGTCAGCCTCGATCCCGAAGCGAAGATCGACCTCGACGGTTATTTCCGCGGCTATCTCGGAGATTTCGAGGATCTCGGCATCAAGGACTGGCATTACCTCGGCAGCCGCACGATCCATGGCGCCAACTGGAAGATCGCGTACGACGGCTACCTGGAAGGCTATCACTTCCAGTCGCTCCACCCCGAAACGATCTTCCCGCGTACGCCATCGAACACGATGCACTACGAAGGCTTCGGCCCGTCGATGCGGATCGGCTTTCCGCAACACGAAATCGCCAGCCTGCTGAACGAGGTCCCCCGCGAGGAATGGGGAAAGCGTGAGAACTTCGGCTACGATTTCGTGCGTATCCTCTTCCCCAACGTGTCCGTCTTCGTTGCGCCCGAGATCACGCAGGTCGCCCAGCTTTTCCCCGGACCCACGCCCGACCAGAACCGCACGGTGCTCAATTACCTGACGCGCGAAGCTCCGAAGAACGACGAGGAGCGCGAGAAGGCGGAAGGCATGATGAACTTCTTCCGCGACGTCACCTACGAGGAAGACTACGTCATCGGCCTCGAAATCCAGAAGGGCCTTGCGAGCGGCGCGCACGAGAACATCATTTTCGGCAAGAACGAGCGCGGCAACCAGTTCTTCCACGAATGGGTCAACTGGTACCTCGCCGAGGATCCCGACGCTCCCGAACCGGTGATGTAAGGTGAACCCGATCGGGCTTGCCTCGGGCGTGGTGCCCGAATTCGGTCCTGTCGAAACGGTCGAGGCCGCGCGGTTCGGCGGGTTCGACCTTGTCGGTCTGTGGGTGGAACCGGCGGACTGGACGGCCGAGACGACTCGCGCGACCAGATCGGCGTTGCGCGAAACCGGCCTCCCGGTGATCGACGTCGAAGTCCTGTGGCTGCAGCCCGGCAGTTCGATCGACGATCACAAGCGCGTCCTCGATATCGGCGCGGAGCTTGGCGCGGCGAACGCGCTGTGCGTCTCGTCCGAACCCGATCTGGGGCGGACTGCCGACTGGTTTGCCGAACTGTGCCGCCATGGCGGCGCGAACGGGCTGCGCGTCGCACTCGAGTTCGGCATCTTCACCGAGGTCAAGAACCTCGCGATGGCGAAGGAAGTGATCTCCCGCGCCGATCATCCGGCCGCGGCGATCCTGATCGATCCCATCCATGTCGATCGGTCGCAAACGCCGATAGCCGATATCGCGGCGCTCGACCGGAATCTGCTTCCCTACGCGCAGTTCTGCGATGCGCTGGCAAAGCGGCCCGATCCGGGCGACTTCGACGCGATTATCGAGGACGCAGTGGACCTGCGCCAGCAATGCGGCGACGGAGCCGTCGATCTCAATGCGCTTCTGAGGGCGCTTCCCGAGGACGTGCCGCTATCCATCGAACTGCGGTCCAAGGCCCTTCGCGACACATATCCCGAGGCCGGCCCCCGCGCGAAAGCGGTTGCCGACGCTACCCGAAAATGGCTGGAGAGCGCCTGATGTCGATTACCCTGCTGTCGATCTTTCGCCGCCGCGAGGGAATGACCCACGACGAATTCGTCGACTATTACGAGAACGCGCATCGCCTGATTGGGGAGAAGGTGCTGGCAGGCTATGCTTCGGGCTACCGGCGCAGGTTCACGACGCCCTTCGGTATGGAAGCGGACGCAGCGGACCCCGACGTGGTCATGGAAATCGACTTCCCCGACGAAGCCACGATGAACGATTTCTTCGCCTCGATCGAGGGCGATCCGGATACCAGGGCCATGATCGAGGAGGACGAGGAAAAGCTTTTCGACCGGACCTCGATGCGCATGTACCTGCTCGATGAGCGGACATCGCCGATGCCCGCTCCCGAGCGCTGACGGATCAGTCCCGCCGCTCGTCGAAGATGCGGTATTCGCGTCGGGTGAAGACCCACTTGCCGTCGATCTTCGCCAGTTCGTCCTCGTAGTGGCCGTTGGTGTGGACGGTTTCCTTAGTCTCGGGGTGCTCGTAGATTTCGATGGTGAACGTGGTCGCCCTGGCCTTGTCGCCATCGATTTCGATCCGGCCGGGATGTGCCAGGTAGACCATCGGCTTCTTGCACCCGTCGAGCCCGTAGACCTTCATCGATCCGGCCCAGGCTTCCACGATCGCCTTCTTGCCCTCGAAACCGCCGAGGTCCGGATATTCCGGAAGCGCCCAGTAGGAATCCTCCGCCCAGGTGCTGGCCCACAGGTCCTCGTCGATGGTCATCACGCCGTATGCGTAGGTTTCCATGGTTTCGCGAATGGCGATGCGGTCTTCCAGCGGGCCGGTGAATGGCATTCATGCTCTCCAGTTTGTGCCCGCCCTCTGCCGGGTCGAGCTTCGTTGAACGGACTAACAGTCCTGCTAGCATGCGGGCAACTATCACAGGCGACAGCAAGCAGGTCTGATCGCAGCGCGCGCCGGCTTTCCGTGCGCGCAGGCAGGACAAGTCAATGGACCAAGAACGCCCGATCCTCTTCACGTTCGAGGAAACCTGGCGGCGGCTGGCCGAACACAAGCCGCAGTTGCGGGAAGATCTCCGGCCTGCCCTTTTCGACCCTTCGGGCGTGACTGCACCGGCCCTGCTCGATCCGCAGGGTCCTCCCGTCATCGGATTGCTTCACACGGACGGGTACCTCGGCGGTCATGCGGGCGAGTTCCTCGATCGATGTGCGTCCCTGCCGAACCTTGTCTGGCTGCAGAGCGGATCGGCGGGCCTCGACGATCCGCGATTTGCCGAGATCGCCCGCAACGGAGCGACGATCACCCGCAACGACGCGCAGGCATCCTCGATAGCCGAGGTCATCGTCGGGCGCGTTCTCGATCGCTTCCAGAACGGAGCCGCCCGACGCCATGCGAACTGGGAAAGGAACTGGATGCAAAGGTCCTTTTCCGAAATCAAGGGCAGTCGCTGGGTCATCGTCGGGCATGGGGCGATCGGCGGGGAGCTTGCACAGCGCGTCAGGGCATTCGGCGGCCACGTCACCGGGATCAGGAGATCGCCCGGCGGCCCGAAGAACCACGCGGACGAAATCCTGCCGCCCGGGAAACTGGAAGGCGCCCTGCGTTCAGCCGATGTCGTGGTCCTGCTCCTTCCGCTCAAGGACGATACCGAGGGCTTCGCCGATGCCGCATTCTTCGGGCGGATGAAGCAAGGCAGCACGCTCTGCAATTTCGGTCGCGGCGGGCTGGTGGTCGAGAAGGACCTGCTCGAGGCGCTCGAGGCGGGGAGGCCGGACTTCGCGATCCTGGATGTCTTCGGAACGGAGCCCCTGCCCGCCGACAGTCCCCTGTGGACGCACCCGCAGGTCGATGTCAGTCCGCACAACTCCGGCATGGGCGATGGCCTTGCAGGCCGAACCGACGCGGTGTTCCTCGAAAACCTTGCCGCTTGGCAGGAAGGGCGTGCCTTGCGTCTCGTCGCCGGGCGCGATCTGTTCTGAGGCTTGCCCTACTGCGAAAGGTACTTGTCGAGGGTCCGCGCGAAATGCCGGATACGGCTTTCCTGGTAATGCGCGAGATGTACCCTTCCGTTCTTCGAGGCCTTCAGGCCCGCGTGGACGTGCGGAAGATTGTCCCAGTCCTGGTCGAAGATCGCACCCAACGCTCCCAGTTCCTCGACGTCCGACCATTTCTCGTCGTCAGAGAGGAAGCGCATCGGGACCGACCGCGGACGCTCGGCTCCTTCGGGTAGCCGCGTGATCCTGCGAATTTCCATCAGCGTATGGTCCTGGTCCGGCCAGGGCCGCCACCTGTAGATGACGTTCGGCGGGAATCCCCCCCACGGCGCGAAATTCGGAAAGACGTTGTAAGTGAAGGCATCGACCATCTCGCAGTCGCTGACGCTGCCGAAATCGCGCTGTGCCTCCACGCCCAGCCGCTTCCGGTTGACTTCGGCGAGAGCCGCCCGCGCCGTCCCGCCCTCGGGTATCGTCACCTCCAGACCCAGCTGCGCCGACCGGCTGTTGTTCTGGAGCATCTGCTCCAGCACCCAGTCCTGGGTGAGGCCCTTGTCGGCAAGATGCGGAGAAGTGACGGCAAACGGAGTCAGCGCAAGATTGGCGTGATCGCCCCAGAGCGAGTACTTCGTGTTGGCGTCGCCGGCGAAGGGCAGAAGCTGCGGGTGCGTCTGGATCGAATGGAAGGCCTCCATGAAAGCCTCGGCAGCGGCTTTCCAGTTGGCATTCACGACCTTGCCGACCCAGATCGTGGTCACGCATTCGTCGTGACGCCAGTGCTCGAAATGCTCGGGCAACGGAGCAAGGTATTCCTCGATCGACGGACCACCGGCTTCCTCGCGCAGGAAGATATAACCCTGCCACCGTGCCACCTCGACCTGCGGAAGCGCCAGGTCGTCCTCTGACAGGTGCCCGAAGTCCCACTGGCACGGAATATTCTTCAGAGAGCCGTTCCTGTTCCATGCGAACCCGTGGAACGGGCAGACGAAGTCCTCGGTCGAACCTTCTTCGGTGCGCAATTTTCGGCCACGGTGAAGGCAGACGTTGTAGAACGCCTTCACAGTACCGTCGTCCTGCCGGACGATCAGGTAGGACCGGCCGACATTCTCGTACACGATGAAGTCGCCGGGATCGGGCAATTCCTCGTCGCGCGCGGCGAATTGCCAGACGCGCGGCCACATCTTCGCCTTTTCGCGTTCGAAAAATTCGGGATCGGTGTAGCGGCTTGCATCGAGCGGCTCGTCGCCGAGTTCGGGTTCGCTCACGTCGCGAAGGAACTGCGGAACCTCGTGAGTGTCGGTGTCGGCATAGTCTTCCCAGCTCGTGCCGGGACACCTGGCCGGGGCATCGCGCTTTTCCCCCTCGTCCGCGACAGGCCGCCGACCGTGGATCGCCGTAGCCATTACCGGCGACCCTCCAGATAATCGTTGAGGACTTCGTGGAAACGGCGCACGCGCGCCTCCTGCTCGCTGAGCCAGGCATCGCTGTACCCGCGCGAGCGAAGGCCCTTCTGCTGCCAGACCGCCACCGAGAGGTCCTGATCTACGAAGTCGCCGACATCGTCCTCGCCGTAGACCAGATGCTCGAGTTCGGCCTCTTCCAGGGGCTTTTCGCCGGCGACGGTCAGGACCTTGTCGAGGCCTTGGATCCGCGGCGAGAGCGCCCAGTATTCGAACGTGCACTTGTTGGGATCGTCGATGTGCGGCTCGGTCCGGAAGAAGTGGACCTGTCCCGCGACCGGCGTGCCGGTAATCGTGAGGTTGGGAAAGACCGTGTGGTGGAAGTAGTCGGTGAGTTCGTCGTCCTCCAGCTTGTCGATGTACCGGTGGCCGATGGCGGGACCACGCTCGCGTTTCACTTTCTGCAGCGCTTCCCGCCCTTCCCGCGAACGTCCGGCAAAGTCCTCGGCCTTCAGGCCCCACTCCTCGAGCATGAACTGCCAGATCGGCTCGACCTCGTTGGGGCTGTCCGCCCGCATCGAAGGCCGCCCGCGCTCGATCATCCGGTTGTGACCGTTCGGGAACATCTCGAACTCCGTCGCCCGGTAATCCTCGTCGATGTTCTGCCGCATCTGGGGATGGACGGTAGGCAGGTGATAGCTTTCGTTGAAGTTGTCCGACGCGAACTTCCAGTTCGTGTCGACCTCTACCTTGCGCCAGATCACCCTGACCATGTCCTCGATCCCGCGATTGGCGAGCAGGAGCGGAATCGGGTCGAGATAGTCGAGCAGCGGCCTGGCATCGGGGTCCATCGAGTACCATGCGAAACCGCCCCAGGTTTCGCACGGAAGCTCTTTCAGGTTGGCCTTCCCGCATGGCGAATTGCCGCGAAAATCGTCCGGGTCCTGCACGCCGACAAGTTCGCCGTCCAGGGCATATTGCCAGCCGTGGTAGGCGCAGGTGAAGCGCGGCAAGGACCCTTCATCGACATAGACCAGGCGATTGCCGCGATGCTGGCACACGTTGTAGAACGCCTTCACCGAACCGTCCGCCTGCCGGACGAGAAGCACGGATTCGTGCCGGAAATTGTGAACCGTGAAGTCGCCGGTCTCGGGAAGCTCGCTCAGTTTCGCACCCAGGTGCCAGACGCGGGTCCACATGTGGTCCCACTCCCGTTCCATGAACGCCTTCGACGTGTAGCGGCCGCCCGTGATCGGGTCGCCGCGCAATCCCTCGCTCGATCCACCGTCGAGGACGCCTTCGCGATCGAGCCTGCCCGTCACGAGATTCATCGCCTTCTCCCTATAGTCTTCCGCTGCCGGGTCCGGTCACAGGCCGGAAAAGTCGACCGGCTCGCCGGGCTGCGCCGCCAGGTACCGATCGAGCGTCATGTGCGCATGCCGGATGCGCACTTCCTGATAGTTGGACAGGGTCGCCTCGCCCTTCCTGGACGCCGAGAAACCCTCCTGCTGCCACGCCATGATACTGGTATCCTGATCCATGACCTGCGCGAAACTCGGGCTCATGCCCGGAACCTCCGCGTAGGAATCCTCTACCTTCAGCCGGACCGGTTCGGGCGGCGGCGCCTTGGCTTCGCCCGGCTTCACCTTGCGCAGCACGATCACTTCGAACAGCGCGCGATCGACGCGGTCGTCGAGCGGACGGATCCGGTAGGCGATCGGCAGGACGAGCCCGAGGAAGAAGTGGCTTGCCGGAAACACGAGGTAGCCATTGGTATCGAGCAGTTCGCCCGCGGTCGTCGCCGCGGCATCCTCGGCGGAAAGTCCCTTGCGGTAGATGTCCGCCATCACCTGCCGGGCCGTCATTCCCTCGGGAACATGGACCGGCTCACCCGGTCCGGAGTTGCCGGATAGCATCGCTTCGGCCCTCTCCTGCTCGGTAACGGACCTCGGCAGGTCGGGACTGGTAATGCCGTTCGGCGAGATCACCCGGTTGAGATGCGGTCCGTAGACGTCGTACTGTCCTACCTCGCCGCCGTTTGCGATCAGCAGCTGCGGATGGGTCTCGCGGACGTGGTACGCCTCGAGGAAGGCTTCGGACGCCACCTTCCAGTTGCAGTCCAGTTCCTTCTGGAGGTGCAGCGCCACTTCCCGATCCTCGAGCCGGGACCGTTCAGCGTGATCTGGCAAGACATCGAGATAGTCGAGGAGGTCGGGCGCCTTGGGATCCATGTTCATGAAAACGAATCCGCCCCAGGTCGCGATGCGGACTTCGGGAAGGCGGAAAGCCTCGTCGACCACGTGTGGCAGATCCCAGCGGCTGGGCACCTGTGCAAGCTCGCCTTCCAGTGTCCAGGTCCAGCCGTGGAAGGGGCAGCGAAGCTGCTCGCACCAGCCTTCGGAATGGCTGGGCTTCAGCTTGGTGCCGCGGTGCAGGCAGCTGTTGGGATAGCCCTTGATGCCCTCCTTCGTCCGGACAACCACGATCGAGTGCTTGCCGATGTCGTAAACGTAGTAGTCCCCGACGTCCGCGATATGCTCCTCGCGGCAGACCCACTGCCAGGTGCGGGTCCACATGCGCTCCATCTCGAGGTCGTAGAACGCCCGGTCGGTGTAGCGCGCGAACGGAATGTCCTCGTCGCCCAGGAAGCGATAGGATTCGTCGGCCAGGGTGCCGGGGGGCCTCTCCCCGTCGCGCTCCAGCAGGTGCTGATATGTCATCGCGGGCGAACGCGCCTCTCCCGGACGGATTTCTCGTTCGATCTTGCCCATTTCCTTCGACCTCTCCCAAGGTTCCGCGCATTCGGGCTCTTTTCGGCCCGGCTTTATCGCGCGGCGAGACCCTCGCCATCCTCGCAATCCAGCTGTCAAAAAGCAAGCAGCCTTGCTTGCTTCAAGCGCACCGTATTCCTTTTTGCCTCAGGTTGCCAGAGCAAGTATCTGGCGAACGTCTTCCGGTCCGCGCAATGGCCTGACGTTGGTGCCGCCCCAGATGTCGTGCAGCGTGATTTCCGCCAGCCTGTCGAAATCGGATTGCGAAACTCCGACGTCGCCCAGCGACGTCGGCAAGCCGAGTTCGCCGACCAGCCCGGAAAACTGTTCGTGGACCGGCTTTCCCGGTTCGCCGAAAGCCGCGCTCAGCCGCTCCCGGTTGCGCGCGGCCTCGCCGTTCCAGCGCTGGACCGGCGGCCCCATCACGCATGACGTGTATCCGTGCGGCACGCCCCGCACGCTGCCAAGCGCATGCCCGATCGCGTGGCTCGCGCCCATCGGCACGCCCCCGGCGAGCGGGATGCTTGCCTGCCATGCCCCGACCTGCGAGCGAAGCCGCGCATCGAGGTTCGCCGGATCGGCCTTCGTCTGCCGCAGCGACTCACAAAGCAGCTTCAGGCCGCTTTCTGCGAGGCCATCGTGATACGGGTTCGAATGCTCGCCGCAGAGCGTTTCCACGGCATGATCCACCGCCCGGATTCCCGTCGAAAGCCATAGCCAGTCGGGCGTGTGCACCGTGATCGCGGGATCGAGGACGATCGCGACCGGCGCCATGCGCTCGTGCTGGAAGCCGAGTTTCCTGCCCTGCTCCTCATCGAGGGCTCCGGCAAGGCTGTTGAATTCCGCGCCCGATAGCGTCGTCGGGACGCAGACCACGGGCACTTCGGGAGCCTTGCCCGGGCGCTCGACGATCCCGCCGCCCTCGTCGAAGGCAATTCGCAGGCCGGCAATGGCTCCCGGATCGGTCGCACCATGGGCCAGCGCCAGAGGGAGAACCTTGGCACAGTCGATCACCGAGCCGCCACCGATCGCGACGATCAGGTCCGCCTTCGCATCTTCGGCAGCGCGCGCCGCGCGGGCAATCCGCGACACGGGAGCATGTGCGCCCGGTCCCGGCACCGTCGCTGCATGCCGCGTGCCGAGCTTTCGGGCGATACGGTCGATCTCGTCCGTTTCCCGTTCGAGCGTCGCGGACGCGAGGATGAAAACCCGCCGGGCATCCATCCTTTCCGCCTCTTCGAGCACGGCGGATGCTGCCGGTTTGCCAAGCGTCACCCTTTCGGTAAGCGGCAGGCGGACTTCGAACTGGGTATCGGGCATCGTCTCTCTCTTCCGCGTCAGTGTCTGCGGTCAGGCGGAGAAACTCAACGCGAAAAACAGTCTGGCTTGTCTAAAACATCTGTCGCGGACTATGCAGGTGGCTCTCCGGGCCGTTTCGTTGCCCGGCTTCATCGAACCGCTGTCGAGATATCGCCTTGCCAAGATCAGCCGCCGCCCTTTCCACCCTCGCGCCGCAAGGATTGCCGCGCAAGGACGCAGGTCTGCAGGAACGGCGCAGCGCCGAAACAAGACAGGTAATCCTCGAAGCGACGATCCGGTGCCTGGCGCGGCATGGATATTCGAAGACGACGACGACGCTGGTGGCAAGCGAGGCGCGCGCTTCGCGCGGCGCGATGCTGCACCACTACCCGACGCGGCAGGCCCTGATTGCCGCGACGATCGAATACGCGTTCTACAAGCGCATGAAGACCTTCATCGCCACGATACGATCGTTGAGCGAAAGCGACCGGATCGAGCGGAACAAGGGCATCTTCCTCGAACTCAGGAGCCTCCAGTCCGAGGAATACCAGGCTTATCTCGAGCTGCACGTCGCAGCACGCACCGACCCTGAATTGAGGGATGTCTTCTTTCCGCGCGCCAAGCGCTACGATGCGGTCTGGCGGGACGAGATCGCGAAGGCCTTTCCCGAGTGGACAGAGCTGGGCGAAGCGTTTCCGCGGGCGTGCGAGCTGACGCGCGCCACGCTCGAAGGGCTGATGCTCAACCGCGACATCTGGGACGATCCGGCAAACGAGCGCGTCGTCGTCGAACTGCTCAGCCGCATCCTGACGATGATCCGCGAAGGCCGGATCGAAGTGCCAGAGGCCAGCTAGCGTCGGAATGCCTCGCGCGCGATCAGGCCAAGCTGCACTTCCCTCGCCCCGCCGAAGATCGTCGCGGCGCGGCTATTGAGGTAATCGCCCGGCAGAGCGTCGCTCTCGCTCTCGACTTCGGTTGGCCAGATGGCCCCGTCTTCACCCAGCGCCAGGTGGCCGGCCTCCGCGACGTCCTGTTTCAGCTGGCTCGTTCGCAGCTTGAGGATCGAGGAAATCGGACCCGGATCCTCTCCCGCGGCAAGCGGGCCGAGAATCTTCAACTCGAGCATCTCGAAGACGTCGACGTCGATGGCGACTTCGGCGATGCGGCGACGCGCGTCCGGGTGAATCTCGATGCCCGCAGCCATCCGGCTTTCGAGCACGCGACCGATGCGCTTGAGCGATGCCCGCAACCGGGCCGCGGCGAAACCGCCCGCGCGCTCGAAGCGCAGCAGGAACTTGGCATAGTCCCAGCCCTTCCCCACTTCGCCGACGAGGTTGGACTTCGGCACGCGCACATCCGACAGGAAAACCTGGTTGACGTCGTGATCGCCCCCGATGGAAACGATGGGACGCACTTCCACGCCGGGCGTGTCGAGCGGGATGAGCAGGAAACTGATCCCCGCCTGCTTCGGCCCGTCGCCCGAACCGGTGCGCACGAGCGTGAACATCATGTTGGCGTGGTGGGCATGGGTCTGCCAGATCTTGCTGCCGTTCACGACGTAGTCGTCGCCATCGGGCACGGCGCGCGTCGTCAGCGACGCCAGGTCCGAACCGGCGCCGGGTTCTGAGAAGCCCTGGCACCAGTAATCCTCGTCGGTCAGTATCCGAGGAAGGAACCGGTCCTTCTGCGCCTGTGTGCCGAAGGTGAAGATGACCGGCCCGACCAGCCTCAGTCCGAGCGGGAACACGTAAGGAGCGCCCGCCAGCGCGCACTCGTTCTCGAAGATGAAGCGCTCGAAACCCGTCCAGCCGGTGCCCCCGAATTCCTTCGGCCACATCGGCGCGAGCCAGCCCTTTCCCGCAAGCTTGCGATGCCAGGGCACCGAAATCGCGGGCTCGGGATACACGCCGGTCAGCAACGACTGGCCGCGCCTCGACTCCTCAGGCAGATTTTCCGCGATGAAGTCGCGAACCTCGGCGCGGAAAGCCCGCTGGCTCTCGTCAAGTCGAAGGTTCATGGTGCATCGGTCCCGAGAATTGCGCTCTCTCGGAAACACCCGCTCCCGAGGACGTCGCGCTCGTACCGGTCGAGATGCCGGGCGGAACCGTCCATCGCGCGGAAGGCGGCCAGGTCCCGGAAATAGCCCGCTATCGGCAATTCGTCGCAAACGCCCATGCCGCCGTGCGCCTGGACCGCGTTCTTCGCTACCACGTCGCTGGCCCGGCCGATCTTGTTCTTCGCCGCCGATACGGCGCGGATGCGACTGGACGGGCCGAGGTCCATGGAAAGCGCGGCGAGCAGCGCCGCCGCTTCGGCTTCCTCGCAGGCGACCGACTGGGCAGCGATCATGTGCTCGACTGCCTGGAACCGCGCCAGCGGCCTGCCGAATTGCTCCCTTTCCTGAACGTAGCGCGCCGTCTGTCCGGACGCCGCCCTCATCGCGCCGAGCGCTTTCCAGCACGACGCGAGCGTCAGCTCGTCGAGCAGCTGGTCGACACTGTCAGCCGCGAGAGACCCGTTTTCGGAGGGAATCCTTGCGCGCTCCAGCGTCAGCATCGCGCCGCGACTCTCGTCGAGCAGTCGCTTCGCCGAAACCGACACACCTTCGGTCCCCGGAGTCACGGCGAACGCGCGCCGCTCGCCCTCGCCGGTGTCTGCCAGCAGGACGACAAGGCCCGCTCCCGGCGCTCCGCGCGTGAGAGGCACCGCTCCGGATACGATGTCCGCGTCGCCGGCCTCGGCAATGTCCGCGTTCGACAGGAGCGCCACCGTGGCGTGGATCTCCCCGCTCAGTATCGGGGGAAGCCACCTTTGTGCTGCAGGCGCGTCGAATGCCGTCGCAAGGGCTCGCGCGGCAATGGCGGTTTCGGCGATCGGCTCGACGACGCGGTGGCGTCCGCAACATTCGAGAACCATCGCCAGTTCGAGCGGACCGAACCCAAGGCCGCCCAGGCGCTCGGGCACGGTCAGCGCAAAAAGGCCCAGTTCGGCGAAGGCCGACCGGTTTGCCGGGTCCACCCCGTCCTCTGCGCCGGTCGAGCGCGCGCGGGCGCCGGCTCCATATTCGGCGGACAGGAAACGCTCCGCGCCATCGCGGAACAGGACCTGGTCTTCCGTGTACTCGAGGTTCATCCGGCCTGCCGTTCTCCAGCGAAGTCACGGCACGGTCGCCCCCCTTCCGGAAGCGACCGTGCTCAGGACCTTACCAGGCGTGCGGCTCGCCGTTCCACTTGTAGAAATCGCCCGTCTTGTCGAGCGGCCACCACTCGGCCAGCTTGCGGATTTCGCTCGCGCTTTCCTGGGGGGTGATGTCCGCGTCGGGGCCGCCCATGTCGGTCTGCACGTAACCGGGATGGATGGTGCCGACCACGATGCCGCGATCCTTGAGATCGATGGCGACCGAACGGAACATGCGGTTGAGCCCGTTCTTGGCCGCGACGTAGGGATAGAACCCGCCATAGGGCCACGTCGATGCCGCCAGCTGGCTGGAGAACGCGATGACCTTCGAGCCTTCCGACAGCTTCGGGAGGAACGCGCGCAGGACCCGCAGCGGCCCCTTGAGCATGATCTCGATCGCTTCGTCGAAGGTGTCCCAGTCGCCCGGTTCGAGCATCGGCTCCATTTTTCCGACGATACCGGCGACGATGTAGACGTAGTCGATACCGTCGGCATCGACCGACTTCGCGGCATCGGCAACCGAACTGTCGCTTGTGACATCGGCGGCATGGACGGTCAGCTTGCCGCCCGACGAGGAGGCAAGGCCCGGCAGTTCCCCGGCATTGTCGGGATCGCGGACTAGGGCAAAGACCCGGTCGCCGGCTTCCACGTGCTGCCTGGCCAGTTCCAGACCGATACCGCGGGATGCACCCGCGACGATTACGTTTGCCATACTAGTTCCTCTCCTCGAGCCAGTCGTTCAGTACTTCGTGAAAAAAGCGCACGCGCGTTTCCTGGTCGGAAAGATACGCGTCCTGGTATCCGCGCGAATGCATCCCGGCCTGCATGTTCTCGGCCAGTTCCATGTCCTGGTAGACGATCTGGCCGGCCAGTTCGGGGACGCCGCGCCCGCCGTCGAAATCGCGGTGTTCGCAGGTTTCAACTTCCTTGAGGGGCTTCTTGCCCGCCATGATGGATTCGACCTCGTCCTGCCCCTCGACGGGGAAGGCCATGCACCACAGGTCGAAATAGCACTTCTCCGGATCGTCCGGATGCGGCTCGGACCGGAAGAAGATGAGGTTGTCCGGCAGGAAGCTGATCGTGACGTTCGGGAACATCACCGTGTGCGGGCTGTCGGTGATTTCCTCGTCGTTCATGTTCTCGTAGTGGACGTAGCCCTTTTCCTTCCACTGCGCCTGCTTCGCCGCCTTGAGGTCCTTCCAGCCCTGGAGCGCGAATTCCTCGTAGCTTTCGTACTTGTCGGGATCGATTCCCCAGAACTTGAGGATGCCGGCAAACATGTGGTCGTAGCCGCCTGCAGGCCTGTCGGTCAGCGACGGGCGCATCGGCTGGACGGTGCGGCCATGTCCCTTGGGCCACATTTCGTGACGCGCGGAATCGACGTCCTGGTCGATCCAGGGCGGCACCTGGGGATGCGCGGTTCGGGTATGGTAGCTTTCCGAGAAGTTGTCGGTGACGAACTTCCAGTTGGCGTTGATGGCGATACGATACCAGACCACGCGCACGGCGGTTTCCATCGGGTAGCGCTGGAAAAGCTGCGGCATCGGGTCGAGGAAATCGTAAAGGTCGGGCGCGTTGTCGTCCATCGTGTACCAGACGAAACCGCCCCAGGTATCGCAGCGAACGGGCTTGAGCTTCAGCTTGCCACAAGGGTTCCCGGCAGAGAAGTCGACGTCGGCGTCCTGTGCGTGATCGAGCGTTCCGTCCTTGGCATAATGCCACCCGTGATACGGACAGGTGATGCCGTCGACCGAGCTCGATTCATCGACCATGCGCATGCCGCGGTGGGCGCAGGAATTGTAGTACGCCTTTATGGAACCATCGTCCTGCCGCATGCAGATGACCGATTCCTTCAGGAAGTTGTGGACGAGGAAATCGCCCGCTTCGGGAATGTCGGCGGTCCGCCCGGCGACATGCCATATGCGCGTCCAGAGCTTGTCCCACTCCTTCTGGGCGAATTCCTTCGAAAAATAACGGTCGCCGGTAAGCTTGTCGCCGCGCAGGTTGGACGGATCACGGCCATCCATCGGCGGCGGAACGGTCATCTGCTTGTTCATCTCGCTGGTCCTCTCTCCAGAGTTTACGAATCCCCGTCCTTTTCGAACTTCGGCAAATTGTACGCCGCCTGTCAAAACAGGCAACCCTGACGGTTTTGTCAGCCGCTGCCGTAGAGGTCTCTAAGGGTTTTGAGCAACATGGCCCGCAAGGCCGCGCTCCGCTCGTGACTCTCGGTCGCCGGCAGTTTCAGCAGCGTACCGATGTGGACAGCCTCGGCGAATTCGCTCGCAATTCGCAGCTTGTCCGCCCGTTCTCCCCAGTTGGAGAAGGCCTTGCGCATCTCGCGGTGCCAGATTTCCTGGAAGTGCCGCTGCGCCGGGTCGAAAACGGCGGCCAGTTCGCTGTCCGAACGAGCGGCCACAGCCAGGTGCAGGTACGCCGTGTATTCGCGGCCCTTTACCGATTGCCAGTGCAACTCCTCGGCAATTGCCAGCCAGTCGCCTTCGTCGCTTTCGCGAACCTGGCTCAGGTAGTCGTCGAGGAAATAGCGCATCCTCTTGTAGAAAACGTACTCGGTCAGCGACAGCACGAGTTCGGTTCGGCTCGCGAAATGATGATGCATCGCGCCGCGCGACAACCGGGCGCGCCGTGCCACTTCATTGGTCGAAAGCGCGGCATAGCCGCCGTCGAACAGGACATCTATCGCCGATTCGAGGATCGCCTCGCGGGTCAGGGAGCTCTTGCGCTGCTGCCAGGGCAGGCCTTCCTTCGATACGAAGAGCGGGAATTCCTTGGCCAGCACCGCGCTCGAATGATCGAACGGCTTCATGGGCAAAGCCTATTCCCGCCGTTTCGTTCGACGCCACTAATCAAACTCATAGTAGCTTGCCAGCCGGCCACCGTGGCAAAACCGGCAGCGCTACCTGTTTTGCCGGGCGAAGCGCAGCGCCAACCTACCTAGCAAAAACCTTAGGTTGAACGTTTGCCCCGCGCAGCAGAAACAGTCACAAGCGCCGGTTTTTTTCGGCGGAAGGATAAGCTGATCGGACCGCATCAATACGGTTCGGCGCCAAGGAGGGGGAATGTCATGAAGAGGAATGCAGTGCGCCTGCTTGCCGGTCTTTCGCTGGCGGCGATGTGCCAGTCTCAGGCTTTTGCGCAGGATATCGACGAGCCGCAGCCAACCGCCGGCGTCCGCGATATCGTCGTCACCGCGCAGAAGCGCGAACAGAACCTCCAGGACGTTCCCATTTCGGTCGCGGCAGTCGGCGGAGACGCGGTGCGCGACCTTAACGCCGGCACGCTGCAAGGCCTTGAAGGCGCGGTCCCCAACGTCGAGATCGGTACCTTCTCCAACACGCCGAACACCGCCGTCTTCACCATCCGCGGCATCGGCGTCATCGAACCCGATCCCTATGCGGGTAACACCGTGGGCATCGTCGTCGACGGCCAGCCGCAGTTCTTCTCGATGGGCGCGCTGCTCGACCTTTACGACGTGAACCGCATCGAGGTGCTGCGCGGTCCGCAGGGAACCCTGTTCGGGGCGAACACGACAGGCGGCGTCGTCAACGTCATCAACAACGAGCCGGTCAACGAGTTCGAGGGCCGCGTCGATGCGCTCTACGGCAACTACGACCAGTTCCAGATCGGCGGCGTGCTCAACGTGCCGCTCGGCGACACGCTCGCCGCGCGCTTCGCGGTCAACCACAACGAGCGCGACGGCTACGTCACCAACGTCGTCAATGGCGAGGACATGGGCCACCGCAACGTGACGCTGTTCCGCGCATCGCTGAAGTACGACAGCGGCAACTTTGAAGCCCTGCTCACCGGTGAGTACGATCGTGCGCGCAACGGCTCGCCGATCGTCGTCGCCGGCAACGTCCCCGCCGATGTCGAGTACGTACCCGAAGGCTTCATGAACATGTACGCCTCGCCCTGTCTTCCGGCCGGCACGCGATGCGAGGCGCCCGACCGCTATTTCTCGGCGCGCGACGGTGGTCCGCTCAACGACACGCCCGATCAGTCGGACATGAACAACTACCGTGTCATCCTCGACATGACGCTGAGCGATACGGCGATCGGCGACATCACCTCGATCACCGCTTACCGCGAGTTCGACCTCTTCGAATACACCGACCAGGACGGCACGCCCATTTTCCTGATCGACACCGAACGCCTGACACAGGGCTGGCAGTTCAGCCAGGAGCTTCGCACCTCGGTCGAACTGGGCGACAGCATCGACCTGCTGCTGGGCGGCTTCTACATGAAGACGCACTACGACCACTACCAGAAGCTGCGCATCGATTTTTCGGGCGGCGTAACCTACGACTTTGCCACGGGTGACGTGACCAAGGGCTTCCCGGGACTCTACCAGTTGAACCTGCAGGACCAGGACAACCAGTCGATCAGTTTCTTTGCGCAAAGCTACATCGACATTACCGATCGCCTCAAGGCGCAGGCCGGCATCCGCTACACGTACGAAAAGACCGAGATGCTCGCGTCAACCGCTACCAGCTTTGCGCCCGGCGGCGTGACGACCTTCGAGGGCGTGGCTCCCGATGGTACGCCCAACACCGACCTCGGAACGGCGGCACCGCCGCTCGGCACGGAAAGCTGGAACAACGTCGGCTGGAAGCTTGGCCTGGATTACGAGGTCAACCCCGATGTCCTCGTCTACGGGTACTGGGCGCGGGGCTTCAAGTCCGGAGGTTTTACCGGTCGTATCGGCATCCCGCAGGACCTTGGTCCCTACGATCCCGAGAAGGTCGACACCTTCGAAGTCGGCCTGAAGGGCGACTTCTTCGATCGCCTCCTGCGTTTCAACATGGCGGCGTTCTACACCAACTACCGCGACATGCAGCTGGCCCAGATCTATTTCATCGGATCGGGCGCCGATCTCGTGCAGGGCAACACGATCCTGAACGCGGCTTCGTCAGACATCTGGGGCGTGGAGCTGGAAACGATCCTCGCTCCCACCGAAGGGCTGACGATTAACGCTTCGCTAGCCTACCTGAGCGCCGAGTACGCTGACTTCGACTACATCCTGCCCACCGGCGAGATGATCGACCTGAGCGGAGAACGCCTGCAGAACGCACCGAAATGGACTGCCAGCATCGGCTTCATGTACGAGAACGACATTTCGGACGCGATCGGCATCCGGTTCGGCGCGAACTACCAGTACAGCTCGGAGAAGCTGCTCACCTCGATCATCGACACGGCGCGGGCCAGCATTCAGCCGACCCACATCGTGAACGCGAACGCTGATCTCATCTTCAACGAGATGTATTCGATCGGCGTGTTCGCCACGAACCTGTTCGACGAGCGGTACATCAACTCGGTGTTCGATTCCCCGGGCACCCTCGGCCTCACCAACTACGCTCCGCCGAGGATGTACGGCGTAAAGGCGTCGGTCGAATTCTGATGCAGGATGCCGCGTCAGCCAGGCCCGCCGTTTCGCCGGACGACCTGGCTGCCCGGCACCAGATCCTGAATGCACTTGCGGTTCACAGCCGGGGAGTCGATCGTGCCGACGCGACGCTCCTCGGCTCCGCCTACCACGACGATGCGACGGTCGATTACGGGTTCTTCGCCGGACCGGCAAAGGACCTCGTCGCAATCCTCGCCGATGCGCAGGCCGGCACGCCGCCGACGCTGCATCGCACCGCCGCGCCGTTCATCCGCGTGAGCGGCGATACCGCGGTCTCCGAAAGCTACGTTATCGCCTATGTCGAGGAAGCCGATGCGCAGCGCATCGTGTTCGGCCGCTACCTCGACCGGCACGAGGGCCGCGACGGCGTCTGGCGCCTGACCCACCGGCAATACCTGCTCGAAGGCAATTCGAACCGGCCCAACAGCAACGCGCGCCCGGCAGCACCCGGCGACGATCCGAACTACGTGCCGCAAGGCGGAAAGCGCGGGGCCGATCCCGGCTCGGCATTTCTCTCCCACTTTCGAGCTAAGGGAAAATCCATGGCATCAGCATCGCCCGCGTCGACCGGTCTCGACGCTGCCCTCGCGCGCGCGGAAATCCAGGATCTCGTCATGAGCTACTGCCGCGGGGTCGATCGTGGCGACGGGGACCTCCTGCGCTCTATCTTCGCCGACGACGCCACCGTCTCGCTCGGCATCACGAACGGGACGGCGAGCCAGTTCGCACAGGACATCGTGGCCTTTGTCACCAGCGATGTCGTCGAAGTCGTGTTTCACTCCGTCGCGAACCAGTGGATTGAGGTTCGCGGCGACAGCGCGGTGGGCGAGCACTACGCCATCGCGAACATGGTCAGCCAGGGGCAGGAAACGCTGACCGGCGGCCGCTACCTCGACAGCTACGAGAAACGCGACGGCCGGTGGCTGATCGTCGAGCGGGTGTTCGTGACCGACTGGACCTCGACCCAGCCTTCGACGATGCAGAAGGACGGCATCTACGAAGCCCTGAGCTGGGGCCGCAACGACATGAGCGACCCCGTGTACGATTTATGGAGAAGCGCCGGAGGCTGAATATGGCAACGTTGGCCGAACCCGTACCCGCCCACGTGTCGCCCGACAGGGTGGCCGACATCGACGTTTACGCGCCCCCGGGACAGGCGGAGGATTATCACGCGGCCTGGGCCGACCTCCAGGCGAAGCTGCCCAGCCTTGTCTGGACCCCGCGCAACGAGGGTCACTGGATCGCGCTCGGCGGAGAGGTGCTTGCCGAAGTCCAGTCCGATTACGAACGGTTTTCGAACCGGATAATCGTGATCCCCAAGTCGGTCGGCGAACATCACCACCTTATCCCCACGACGATCGATCCTCCCGATCATCGCCCCTACCGCAAGCTCCTGAACGACAACCTGCTTCCCTCGGCGATCAGGGGCCTGCGCGAATCGATCCGCGACACCGCTGCGGACCTGATCGAGGGTTTCCAGGCGGACGGGCACTGCAATTTCACGACGGAATACGCGCAGATCTTCCCGATCCGCATATTCCTCGCGCTCGTCGACATGCCTGAAAGCGATGCGCCGATGATCCGGCACTGGGCGCTGTGCATGACGCGGCCCGACATGGACATGTCGTTCGAGGATGCGAAGGCGGCATTCTACGAGTACGTAGCCCCGGTGGTGCGCGAACGCAGCGCCAATCCCGGCGACGACATGATCAGCAAGATGCTCGATGCCGACATGGGCGGTCGCAAGCTCGGTTTCGAGGAATCGCTTTCGCTGGTCACGCAGGTGCTGATCGCGGGGGTCGACACGGTGGTCAATTTCCTCGGCTACGCGATGCTCGCCATCGCGCAGGACAGCGACCTGCGCAGGGCGCTCGTCGAACATCCGCAAGGCACCATCGCAACCGTCCACGAGCTTTTCCGGCGTTTCGGCCTCGTCACGATCGCGCGCGAGGTGCGCAACGACATCGAATTCCACGGCGTTCAGCTGAAGGCCGGCGAGATGGTCTGCATCCCGACCGTGGTGCATGGCATCGACCCGGCGCAGAACGAGGATCCGATGAAGATCGATCCGATGCGCAAGCGCTCGCCGCATTCCACCTTCGGCAGCGGGCCGCACATGTGCCCCGGCCAGGAACTCGCGCGAAACGAAGTGGCCATCACCATCGAGGAGTGGCTCAAGCGCATCCCCGAATTCCGCGTCGCGCCGGACAGCGACCTGACCAACGACGGCGGCATCGTCGCCAGCGTTCGCAAGCTTTGCCTCGAATGGGAGACCCGATGACTACCGAGCACAAGGAAGGCGGCTGCCTCTGCGGAAAGGTTCGCTACAGCGTTGCCTGGCCTCCCCTGACGATCGTGACCTGCGCATGCGCCAACTGCCAGCGGCATTCGGGCGGCGCGGTATCCGTGATCGCGGTTTCGAAGCGCGAGGATCTGGACCTCAGGGGCGACCTCAGGAGCTATACCGACAAGGGCCATACCGGGGGCGATGTCTACCGCGAGTTCTGCCCGAATTGCGGCTCCGCCGTCATCACCGACACGCCCACCGCCCGCGCGAACGAGATCATCTTCATCAAGGCCGGCACGCTCGACGAGACCCGCGATCTCGAGCCTTCGGCGCATTGCTGGACGGGCGAGGGCCAGAAGTGGATGGTCTACCCCGAAGGCGCTCCGACGATGATCCAGCAAGAGGACTTCTGATGGGCCGCATGGACGGCCGCGTCGCGCTCGTCACAGGCGGCGCTTCCGGGTTGGGAGCGGCCGACGCGCGCGTTCTCACGCGTGAGGGCGCGGCGGTCGTCATCACCGACGTTCAGGATGACCTGGGTTCGAAGGTTGCTTCGTCGATCGGGGAAAAGTGCGTCTACCTTCATCAGGACGTCCGGGACGAAGATCGCTGGACCGCTGTCGTGAACGAGACGATCGACCGGTTCGGAAGGCTGGATACGCTCGTCAACAACGCCGGCCTCGTGCGCTTCGGCACCATCGAGGAGCTTGGCTACGAGGACTTTCGCCTGCAGACCGAGGTCATGCTCAACGGAGCGTTCCTTGGCTGCAAGGCCGCGATCCCGCACATGTCCAGGGACGGCTCCGGCTCGATCGTCAACATGGCCTCGGTCGCGGCCATGAAGGGCATTTCGGTGATCCCTGCCTACAGCGCTGCGAAAGCGGGGATCGTCGCCATGACCCGCTCGATCGCGGTCCACTGCCGCGAACAGGGTTACCGCATCCGGTGCAACGCCATCGTGCCGGGCGCGATTGCCACCCCGATGACGCAGCAGGCGGTCTCGGAACTGCCGGCCGACAGCGCCGGACTGGAACAGTCGACCGACCACGGAATGGGGGAGCCGGAGGACGTGGCCAACATGGTGCTGTACCTCGCCAGCGACGAGGGGCGGCATATCACCGGCACGACCATCACCATCGACAACGGCGAGACGATGGCGTGACCTTTCGGAGACGTTGAATGGCAACCGTTATCAAGGAACACGGCCTTCCGACGAAGGCGAAGTCCGAAACCCCTGCCCGCTGCCCCGGCGAAACAGTGCAGGACATCGTAGCACGCGACGCGGTACCGCCGCCGCAGGTGCTTCGGCTCGTCGAGCCTGTCGATCTCGACAAGGCGCCGGTCTCGGTCGACCGGTATTTCGACCAGGATATCTTCGACCGCGAAATCGAGACGATCTGGAAGAAGACCTGGCAGTGGGTGTGCCGCGAGGATCACATTCCGGAGCCGGGCGATTTCTACACCTACGAGGTCGCGCACCTGTCCTACCTCGTCGTCCGGCAGGGTGATGGCAGCGTCAAGGGCTTCGTGAACTCGTGCATGCATCGCTGCACCAAGTTCAAGCGCGGCGAGGGTATCGGCAGCGCCGACAACATTCGGTGTCCCTATCACGGCTGGACCTGGAACAACGACGGATCGCTGAAGGCGGTGCCCTGCGCCTGGGACTTCGATCAGGTCGACCCCGCCGAAACCGCGCTGCCCGAAGTCCGCATCGCGCACTGGGGCGGCTTCATCTTCCTGAACCCGTCGAGCGAGGGTCCTTCGCTCGATGAATTCCTGGCGCCGCTGCCGGAGCATTTCAGGGACTGGCACATCGACAAGCGCTACGTCGAACTGCACGTGGCGAAGGAACTGCCGTGCAACTGGAAGACCGCGCAGGAAGCCTTCCTTGAATCCTATCACGTCCTCGAGACGCATCCGCAGCTCCTGACGGGCGTTGGCGACGCGAACGTCCAGTACGACATTCACAGCGACCACGTGACCCGCTTCTACGCTGCCGGCGGCGTCAATTCGCCGCACCTTGCCGAGCCGCTTTCCGAACAGGAACTCGTCAACACGATGATGGTCGGCGACCGCTCGGTCCTCGACGACATGCAGGTCGGCGAAGGCGAAAGCGCGCGCACCGTCATGGCCCGTTTCCTGCGCAAGGTCATGGGCGAGAAATACAGGACCGATCTGTCGCAATATTCGGACAGCGAGATGATCGATACCATCGAGTATCACGTCTTCCCGAACATGGTGCTCTTTCCGGGGCTGTCGCTTCCGATGGCCTATCGCTTCAGGCCGATCGGGACCGATCCCAACCGCACGCTTTTCGAAGTGCTGTTTCTTCGCCCCGTTCCCGACGAAGGCGAGGCTCCCGAGCCGCCCGAACCTTATCGTATCAGCGAGGACGAGAGCTATGCTTCCGCCCCCGGTTTCGATGCCGGCATGGGTCATGTCTACGATCAGGACACGGACAACCTGCGCGCGCAGCAACAAGGATTCCGCGCGAGCAAGCGAGGGACGCAGCATCTCGGCAATTACCAGGAGGCGCGGATCAGGCACTTCCAGATGGTGATCGACAAATATCTCGCAACGGAGACCTGATCGCAATGGGCAAGGAATTCGATCTGGAAGCGGAAATCCGCGACCTCGCGGCACGGCGGGACATCATGGACGCGGCACACCGATACATGCGCGGCCTCGACCGGCTGGACAGGGACCTTCTGCTGAGCGCGTTCCACGAGGATGCGCATGTCGATGTCGGGATGCATGCAGGAGCACGCGAAACCTTCGCCGATTTCGCGCTCGGCTTTCTCGAACAGATGGCCGGCACGCATCACATGCTCGGACAGATCAGGATCGAGATGCACGATGCCGGGAACGCCAGCGGGGAATGCTATTTCCAGGCGTGGCACGACGTGAAGAACGAAGCGGGCGAAGATCGCGACCTGTTCATCTCGGGTCGATACATCGACGAATATGCCTGTCGGAATGGCGAGTGGCGGATCGTCCGCAGGCGCCTTATATCGGACTGGACGACGGACCACCCGGCCTCGCGCGGTTTCTTCGATCAGGGAAATCCGCACAGGCTCGGACGGCGTGGCGAGGATTTCAGCGACACGCGCGACTGGCCCGCATAATTCCTGAGGGAAGAGGATCTATCCCATGAACGTACAGAGCGGCGCAGCGCGCTATTCGCCCGAGTTCGACCAGCCCGTGCGGGGCGACGTCATCACAGCGGACCGTTACACGTCCGCCGAATGGATGGAGGCCGAGTACGAGAAGCTCTGGCCGCACATCTGGCACCTTGGCGGCGTCATCGCCGACCTCGAGGAGGAAGGCGATTTCATCCGCCACAACTTCGGGCGCGAATCCGTCATCATGGTCAAGCAGGCCGATGGCACGGTGCGGGCGTTCTTCAACACCTGCCCCCATCGCGGCAATCGCCTGATCCTGGGTGAAGTGGGTTCGACGCCGCGCATCACCTGTGGCTACCACGGCTGGCAGTTCGACCCCGACGGCACGCTGGTCAACGTCCAGGACCCCGACGATTTCCCCGGCGGCAATCCCTGCGGCAAGGTCCACCTCGAGGAACTGCGCTGCGAAACCTGGGGGCCGTTCGTCTTCTGGAACATGGACAAGGACGCAAAGCCTCTCCTCGAATGGCTGAAGCCCTTCCCCGAGCGGCTCGCGAACTACGGGCTGGAGAACTGGATCCGCGCCTTCGCCGTGTCCGCCGACTGCGAATTCAACTGGAAGATCATCCGGGACAATTTCAACGAAAGCTACCACCTGCCGACGATCCACCCGGAGCTTTCGACCTTCATCAACGACGGGCTGCCCACCACCGTCTTCGAGATGTACGACAACGGACACAACTCGATGTGGATGGTCGGCCACCAGGCGACGACTCGCGAGGACCACCATTCCGGCGACGTCCCCGCCCCGCTCGACGACGTCGCGCGCGCCTGGGAACTCGACCCCGCCGATTACAAGGGTCGCACGGGTGACCTTCGTGAAGCTATCGTCCGGCAAAAGCGCAAGCTCGGCCCGGGACGCGGCTACCGGAACTACGACAGCATGACGGACCAGCAGCTCGTGGATTACTTCCACTGCACGCTGTTCCCGAACCTGACGATCACCATGTCGCCCGAGCAATGCCAGATCCTGCGCACCGAACCGCACCCGAGCGACCCGGCCAAATGCGTGTTCCAGCACTGGTGCCTCTATCCGCCGGTCGAGGGCATGACGGAAATCAAAGGCACGCCGCTTGGCGACATCCCGCTCGAGCACGATGCGGTCGTGCGCCATTCGACCTATGGCGACGGCGTGTCGCTCGGCTTCGTGGCCGACCAGGACCTCTCGATCGGCACCAGCCAGCAGCAGGGCCTCAATTCGAGGGGCTTCAAGGGCTGCATGCTGACCCATCAGGAAAAGCGCATCCAGCGCTTCCACGAATTGCTCAACGACGTGATCAAGGGCGCTCCGCCGCCGGCGGATCGCTGACCGACTTTCAAGGGGGAGACCAAATGAGTATCATGCCGCCGGACGTGCGCCAGGCCGTCGCCGACCTGATGACCGAATACTGTTACCGGGTCGACAGGCTCGAGGATGGAAACGCCGAGCTTCTCGCGCTTTTCACCTCGGACGCGGTCTGCGACTTCTCGCCGATCGGCCTGCCCGAGATGACGACGCGCGAGGCGATCAAGGGTTTCTACGACAGCGTCTTCGAGGACATGACGCACCATTTCCACATGATCGCGAACCATCGGCCCGAAAGCTGGGACGGCACGGTTGCCGTGATGACGGCCTACGTGATGGGGCTCGGCCGGTCGAGCGACGGGAACACGGTAGACGTCAAGGTTCGCTATCGCATGGAGTGTGTCGAGGAAGGCGGACGTTGGAAGATCCGTCGCTACACGATCTCTCCCGGCATGCCCCTCCCGGGATCGCTGGGCGAGATACACGGCGAGCGTTGATCGGGCCTAGCCTTTTGGACAGGCACCGGGGGTTTGGCAGTCCGGTTTGATCTTGCGCAACTACTTCCGCTCGTACCGGAGTATGGCCGGGATCGATAATCTGGTATGGTCATCCCGAAGAGGGGGACTGCGGCGCGCCGAGCGCGACGGCTGAGGAAAGGAAAGCAACGATGGCAACCATTCTCGATCGCCCCGAGGACAAGCAGGACTATCCGTCCCACCCCGACGCCGAACTTCCGCGCGCGCGCGGCGACGCGATCACCGGCGATCGCTATTACTCGAAAGAATTCGCCGAACGCGAATGGCAGCACATGTGGAAACGCATCTGGCACGTCGGCGGGCGCACTGCCCAGCTCGAGGAGCCGGGCGACTTCATCACGCACCAGTTCAAGGACGAATCGGTGATGATGGTCAAGCAGCACGACGGCTCGATCAAGGCGTTCTTCAACGTCTGCCTTCACCGCGGCAACCAGCTCGTCAACACCCGCGAAGGCGGCGTGATGAGCCACTTCACCTGCCCCTATCACAACTGGAAGTGGGGCCTCGACGGCGAACTGGACGAGGTCCAGGATCCCGAGGACTTCGACGTCAATCCCTGCGGCAAGCTGAAGCTCAAGGAACTGCCCTGCGGAACCTGGGGCGGGTTCATCTGGTTCAGCTTCGATCCTGATGCGAAGCCGCTGATGGAATATCTCCATCCGATTCCGGACCTTCTGAAGAACCGGGATCTCGACAACTGGGTTCGCGTGGTCAACCGCCGTCTTCGGGTGAACACGAACTGGAAGTTCGCCTCGGACAACTTCAACGAAAGCTACCACATTCCCGCTGTGCATCCGCAGTTCGAGCCAATGATCGACGATCACTACTCGACCACCGTCTTCGAGATGTATCCCAGCGGTCACAACCGCATGATCGAGAAGCTGCAGCCCTCGTCGCGGTACGAGGATGCGCAGCAGGTCAAGCCGCTCTGGGCCGAGGTCCTCAAAGAATGGGATATCGATCCCGCCGACTACGAGGGGCGCGCACAGGAAGGCCGCCTGGCGCTGCAGGAAGCGCGCCGTCGCCTCGGACCCGGGCGCGGCTACACCTATTTCGACAACTTCAGCGACTGGGAACTGACCGACCAGTTCCACCATACGATGTTTCCGAATGTGACGATCACCGGTACGCCCGAAGGTCTGCACTTCTTCCGCACCCAGCCCGACGCCGAGGACCCGAACTGGTCCACCTTCGATTACTGGTACATGGTGCCGAAGGTCGAGGGTGCAGACGAGGTCGCGACGCTCTATGGGATGCGCCCCTACGAGGAAGCGCCGTACGAGGACGACGACTACGCCGAGTACGAGGCGAGCATCGCGCAGGGCGATTTCCTGATCCAGGACCTGTCGATCGCGGTCACACAGCAGAACGGCCTCAAGTCGATGGCCTGGGAAGACGCATGGCTTTCCCGGCAGGAAACCCGCGTGCGCCGCTTCCACGAGGTGATCAACGATTACATCGAAGGTCGTCGCTGACGGCCGGCAACGATTCCGGCGGCGATGGCTTCGCTGCCGGACTTGCCTCACCCGCCCATGTCGGGCCAATAGGCCACGGATTGTGGGAACCGGGGCGATAAATGCCGATCGTTGTCGACAAGCAGGAACGGCGCGAAATGGTCGCCTCGGTGGCGTACGACCTTGTCGCGCGCGACGGCATCGATGCCGTCACTTTCCGCCAGATTGCCAGCGAGACCGGGAACTCGACGGCGATCGTCACGAATTATTTTCGCAACAAGGAAGAACTTCTCTTCGAAGTCTACAAGCGTGCCAACCACGAGGCGATGTCCCGCGTCGCCGCTGCCTTCCAGGCCGGCCAGCCTCTTGTAGACTGCGTCCTGGAAGCGATGCCGGCACATGACGAGGGACGCCGCAACTGGCGCGTATGGCTGGCGTTCTGGGGCCGCGCACACGCCGATCCGGCGTATGTCCTCGAGACGGCCCGGAATGGCGACGACAGCCTGAAGCTCTATCGCAGGATGGTCGAAGGACGGGCCGAGGCAGGACTTTCCGACCCGGACCTGCAGGCTCGCAAGCTGCTTACCCTCGTTGCCGGCATTTCCCTGGAAGCCTGCCTGTCACCCGAGACATGGCCGGTAGACCGAATGCGAGACGTCCTGGAAAGCGAGATCGGCAAGCGCTGATCCCATGCTGTTCGACCCCTAGCGCAAATGCTAGGATTTTTGAAATGACGATTGTCATTTCTTGAGCGTTCTGCAATCTTGCTAGGGTCGCGGAATCGGGAAGCCGAACGCATGAATGTGGGAGAGAGACTTTGACCGGGAATCGTAGTGGCATCAGCCGCCGGCAGGTGCTGGCAGGTTCGGGAGCGGCAGCGGTCGCCGCAGGAACGCTCGGCTATGCAGCCTCGGCATCTGCGCAGGCCGGCGAAGGACCGTGGGACCGCGAGGCGGATGTCGTCTGCGTCGGTTCCGGCGCGGCAGCAGGAACCGCAGCCGTGGCCGCAGCGTCGGAGGGCGCCGAAGTCATCGTGCTGGAAAAGATGCCGATAATCGGCGGCACTACGGCAAAGTCGGGCGGCGTTGCGTGGTTCTTCAACCACCCCATCCATCAGGCACAAGGGATCGTCGACAGCAAGGCCGACGCCATGCGCTATGCCGTGCGTTACGGATATCCGCGCGAATACGATGCTTCGAGCGCGACGCTGGGGCTCGATGAAACGCGGTACAAGACCCTCGAGGCGTTCTACGACAAGGGAACCGAGGCGATCAATCAGCTCGACAAACTGGGTGCGGTGAAATTCAAGCAGTTCCGCCTCTTCTTCGTCGACGAACCCGCGCCCGACTACGCCGATCACCTGCCCGAGAACAAGGTCCCGACGGGACGCGCGCTGGAGCCGGCCGTCGGCTCGGGCTCGTCCGAAGGGGGAGCCTCGCTGGCCAAGCAGCTTGCCGCCTATCTCGAGCGCATCGAGATGCCGATCTTGCTCGACACACGCGTCACCAGGATCGTGCGCAATGCGGAAGGCCGGGTCATCGGCGTCGAGGCAGATCAGGAAGGCAAGCTGCTTCGCATCAAGGCACGCAAGGGCGTCGTGTTCGGCACCGGCGGCTATTCGCACAACGTCGAGCTGTGCAGGCTGCATCAGCCGTGGGTCTATGGCAGCTGCGCGCTTCCCGGATCGACGGGGGACTTCATTCCGCTCGCGCAGGAAGCGGGCGCGAAAATGGGCAATCTCGGCTATGGCTGGCGCACGCAGGTCGTGCTCGGAGAAGCTCTCGCCAACCGTGCCATCGGGTTGGGCGCGTTCGTGCTGCCTGGCGATTCCATGATACTCGTCAACAAGTACGGGCAGCGCTGCGTCAACGAAAAGCGCGACTACAACGACCGGACCAAGGCCCACTTCCATTTCGACCCGGTGCACGAGGATTATCCCAACCACCTGATGGTCATGCTTTTCGACGAACGATCGCGCGATTATTACGGCGGTGCATTCCCGCTTCCGAAGAACAAGGCCGAGCAGCCTCACCTCGTCGAAGGCGCGACCTGGGACGAGGTTTTCGCCAAGGTCGACGCACAGCTCGCAGGATGGGCCGGGCATACCGGAAACTGGCGCCTGCAGCCTGAATTCGCCGCGAATGCCAAGGAGGCGATCGGGAAGTTCAACGGCTATGCGAAGGCCGGCAAGGACCCCGAGTTCCAGCGCGGCGCCCAGCTTTACGACACCCAGTGGCACAAGCTGTTTTCCGCCAAGAACCCGGACACCAGCTTTGCTGACAGTGGCTACCCCAACAATACGATGCATCCGTTTTCGGAGACGGGCCCCTACTACGCGATCGTCCTGGGTCCGGGCACGCTCGATACCGCAGGCGGTCCGCAGATCGATCACAACGCCCAGGTCCTCGATCCCGACAACAAGCCCATCCCCGGGCTCTACGGCGCGGGCAACTGCGTCATGGCGCCAACGGGAGATGCCTATCTCGGAGCGGGCGGGACTATTGGCCCGGCGGTGACTTACGGCTATATCGCGGGCCTCCACGCAGCAAGGTCATAAGAATCATGAGAATTTTGGTTACAGCAGGCTTGGCCCTCGCGCTCGTTTCCTGCGGCCAGTCGGAGAGCGAGATCGGGGAGGACGCGCTGGCGTCTACCTCGGACGTGGCATCCGTCGAACAGGAGCCCGGCGCGACTGCGAGCGCTCCTGCCAGCGAGGCTGCCGAGGCACCGTCCGAAACGCCTTCGTCCAGTGCGCCGACGGTGGCGGAAAAGGCCGAGGTCGCGGAAAAGGCCGCCTCGGCGGCAGGCAAGTCCGCGCCTGCCGAACCCGAGGCAAAGATGATGCAGGCCTCGGCCACGACGTCTTCGGGCAAGTCCTACTACGAGGAGAACGTCGCTCCGATCTTTGCGAGCGCATGTGCGACCTGTCACCTCACCGGGACCGAAGCGGGCAATATCTCGCTCGTCCCCAGGAAGGCCGTCGCCAACCTCGTCAACGTCGCGTCGACCGAGGCACCTAACCTGAAGCGCGTCGTGCCGGGCAAACCCGATGCAAGCTACCTCATAATGAAGCTGGAAGGCACGCATCTCCAGAACGGGGGATCCGGGCTGCAGATGCCGTTCGGCGTCGGGCCGCTTTCGAAGGACCAGATCGCCAAGGTCAGGACCTGGATCGCACAGGGCGCGAAGCCGTAACGCCTCACGCCTGCATTGCGAACGGAAAGAGCGCCGCTCAGCCTTTCGGCAGGAGCGGCGCTCTTTCGTAGAACTTCAGGTTGTCCAGTTCGATCGTCGCGGGCTCGCCCGGCTTCCACGCCTCGTGCGTGCGTTTCCAGTGCGCGAACAGGCCCATGATATGCGGCGGGTCGCCGTGGATTTCCGTGAAGCCGCCATTCAGTTCGCGCGTGTCGAAATAGGCGGCATTAACCTCGTCGGCGTAAAGTTCGGTAGCGAGCTCGTACCCCATGTCGAGCCAGCGCTGCCGCTCCGATGCGAAATCGGAGACGAGGTACGCCACGTGGTGAAAGCCTTCCTCGCCCGGTGAAAACATGTCGCGGTAGATCGATTCCCTTTCGTCGTGCTGCTCGATGAACTGGATCATCAGATCGCCGAGATAGCCGAAGGCGTAGGAGACATCCGCCTCCTCCGCCGTCCCGCGATATGTGAACTCGTCGCAATGATGGTGGCGAACCATGAAGAACGGTCCGGCGCCGAAAACGTCGGACCACTTCTTCGCGGCTTCGTCGATGCTGGAAACGAAAAAGGCCTGCTGGAAAAACTTGCGATCCATCCTCCGGCCTACTCCGCGGCTTCCGCGAAGGGCCGTTCGATATAGGGCTCAAGCAACTTTTCGACCGCCAGGCCTTCCGGAATGAGCCCTTCTCCGATGAGCCGGTCGACCTCCTCGTGGAACCAGTAGATCCGCCGCTCCTGGTAATTCACCATCATCCCGGTGAAGCCGCCCGATTCCAGCGAGCGCTGGATCGGCCCCAGGTTCATCATGTCTTCTTCAAGTACTTGGTGGAATATCGGCAGGAAGCGGTCCCAGAACGCGGGACGATCACCCTCGCCCCAGTCGGGCGCAACGTAGATCGCCTGCATGACGCACGAATTGACGCCGTCCGGCCAGAACAGCAGCACCGGGAAACCCGTCGGCTCGACCGGCGAGATGAGGTTCGGGAACGCCATGTAGGCGACGTTGTTGAGCCTGTAGAAATCCGGCATCGTGGTGATATCCGGCGCGCCCTCGAACTCGACGAAGTTCAGCCCCTCGTTCATCTTCTTTCGCGTCGCCATGCGCGAATGGCCGCCTTCGAACAGCCCCATCGCGGCGGCCTTGTGGTCGAGCATAATGCCCGCATTCGTCGGATGGATCGTGTTGATATGGTAGACTTCGAGGAAGGCATCCATCGCCACCTTCCAGTTGCAATCGATCGGGTAGTCCTGAACATGAACGGTCCGCAGGCCTTCCATCTTGACGCAATCGAGTTCGGTCGGAAGCGGCGCGAGGTATTCCTGCAGCGGCTCGGCATCCTTGTCGAGATTGACGAACACCCAGCCCGCCCACGTATCGCACGACGCTTCGATCAGACCTCGATTGGATTTGTCGAGACACGGAAAGTCGCGCTCGTCGGGCACGCCCTTTAGCTTGCCGTCGAGACCGTACGACCAGCTGTGGTACTGGCAGCGCAGCAGCCTGGTGTTGCCCTTTTCATCGCGGACGACGGGGGCGCCCCGGTGACGGCAGGTGTTGTAGAAAGCGCGCAGCTTGTCGTCCTGGCCACGGATCAGCAACAGAGGCACGCCGAGCCGGTCCCAGAGGCGATAATCGCCCGGCTTGCGCAGGTCCTCGTCACGACCGGCGCAGACCCAGCTCTTGCCGAGAACATGCTCACGCTCGAGTTCGAAGAACGCCGGGTCGGTGTAACGTCCGCCGGGAATCTCCGGAAGCGGCGGGAAGCCCTGGCGCGGTCCTTCGCGCTTGGCTTCGAATTCGATTACGCTTTCCACCTGGTCGTAAACGTTGCCGGTCATCTGGCATTCTCCTGTCCCGCGGGCGCGGTTCGTGCCGCTGCCGCAATTAGCGATACGTGCCCTTCAAGGTCGCAACCTTCGTCCAGGCTTGCTTCAAACGTATGCCCTGCCCCACCGGTTGGTCCACTCGCCAAAACGAGAGATTCCGTCATACGGAAAGGGCACTCGATCTCCTGCGCCTACGTGACACAAAATTAAACCGTGTTCCACCGATTCTACGCAAAACCGAGACGAAATGCGCCCGACACCCGTTGAAATCGAAAGTCATTTTCAACTGGTACGCATTTACGAACGTCGATCTCGAAGCCTGTTCTGGAGCAGTCTCACCTCCTCAACGAGGTCCTTGCGCAAGGATACCTTCGCAAGCGGCGTCAGAACGCGATAGGTATCGAGCATGGCGAAGTCCTCATACTCGCCGTCCGCGATGTTCATTCCGGCCCACAGGTTCTGGACCGACACCTGATCGAACATCATCGAGCGGGCGGTAAATTCGATATCGACCCACGAATGCAGCAGCCGCTCCCGCTTCATCGTCTCGAGAGCATTACGGTGCAGCCGTTCGAAAAAGGCGGTCAGGTGGAATTCCTGCGCGGAGCCGACGAGCATCGGGGCAAGCGCCCGGGACAGCTGCGGCGTGTCGAGCACGGCCGCGCATGTCTGGCGAACGATCGACCGGAGCCTTTCGAGTCCGTCCTGCGGGAGATCGCGCTCGATCTGGTCGGTAACCGTATCGAGCCGCAAGGCCACCGCCTGCGCGACGACGGCCTGCTTGCTGCCATAGATGTCGTAGAGCGTCTTCTTGCTGACCTCGCTCGCAGCAGCCAGCTCTTCCACGGTAACCGCATCGTATCCCCGCGACGCGATGAGGTTCAGCGTGGCCTGCATGATCTTTGCGCGGCGGATCAGCCTGTTTTCGCTAAGCTTGCGCCCAAGCCGGTCGGTCGCGAATTCTCCGATCTTTCGTGCGAGTGCGGACTGGGGCATTGGCTGTCGTTCTCAAACCCTTCATACCTCGCGCCGATGACGGCGCGGTTGTCCACCCTGGTACAGCGGCAGCCCAAACTATAACAAGGGCTAGTATCAGGGCTGCGCCCCGAGAGACTAGCACAATTGCATTCGGATAAAAGGCGCAGGCCTTGTCGACAACGCGGAGGATGCTCATGGAAAACCAGGTTCTGAAGGACAAGGTCGCAATCGTCACCGGGGCGGGCCGTGGCATCGGCCGCGCGATCGCCCATGCCTATGCAAAGGAAGGCGCGATGGTCGTGGTCGCCTCGCGTACGCCCTCGACCGTCGAGCGGGTCGCCAAGGAAATCACCGATGCGGGAGGGACCGCAATCGGCTTTGCCTGCGACGTCGGTCACAGGGACCAGGTGTTCGCCTGCGTCGAAAAGGCGGTCGAGGAATTCGGCGCCCTCCACATCGTGGTCAACAACGCCCAGGGCTTCGGAACCGAAGCCGACCCGCAGCCATCGACGGTGTTCGTCGCCTGCGAGGACACCGACGAGGACGAGTGGGAGTACACGTTCAGGACAGGCGCGACCGCGAGCCTGTGGTTCATGAAGGCGGCCTTTCCGCACCTGAAGAAGGCCGGGTTCGGACGGATCGTGAACTTCGCTTCCAGTTCCGGCCAGGTCGGCTTCGAGGGCAACACCTGCTACAATGCCACCAAGGAAGCCATTCGCGCGCTGACCCGCACGGCGGCGCGCGAATGGGGGCAGTACGGGATTACGGTGAATTGCATCAATCCGGCACTCGAGACACGGGCGTTCGACAAGTGGAAGACCGCGCGCCCCGAATTCGTGGAAGCGCTGAAGGAAAAGATTCCGGTCCGGCGTCTTGGAGATCCCGAAGTGGACGCCGGTCCGATCGCCGTATTCCTGGCGAGCGAGGGATCCGGCTACATGACCGGGGGCACCTTCATGCTCGAAGGCGGCATGCACACACTGCCCTGAGGAGCGGAACATGAGCGGCACCAAGAATCGCGTATGGCAGGTCGGACGTCCGAACGACGATACTGCGGGCGGCATGGCGCTCGTGCGCGGGCACTTTGAACGCGGTGAAACGCAGATGCCCGTGCCCGGCGAAGGGGAAGTCCTGGTTCGCGCCGAATACTTTTCGCCCGACTTCATGAACCACGCCTGGGTGCGGGGAATGCCGGGGAAGTTCGACGCGCTGCCACATGGTGCGGCGATGCGCGGCGGCGTGGCCGGCATCGTTGCCGAAAGCCGGAACGCGGCGTTCAAGGAAGGCGACCGGGTCACGGGCTTCCTGGACTGGGCCGACTACACGGTCTGCGACGGTACCGATCACATGGGGCTGGCACTCCAGCAAGTTCCCGAAGGCGTCGATACGGCCTCTGGCTTGGTGACCATCGGGATGAGCGGCGTTTGCGCCTGGCTCGGCCTTACCGAGTTCAGCCGCGTCAATCCGGGCGACACCGTGCTCGTATCCGGGGCGTCAGGCGGAATCGGATCGATCGTCGGACAACTCCTGCCGCTATTCGGCGCACGCGGTGTCGGATTGGCCGGAGGACCCGAAAAGTGCGCGGCGCTGCTGGACAACGGCTTCGATACTGCGGTCGACTACAAGTCGGACGACCTTATTGCCGAGATCGCCAAGGCATGCCCCGAAGGCGTCGACCTGTTCTTCGACAACGTCGGCGGAAACCTGCTGAGCGCGGCGCTGCCGAACATGCGCCGCGGCGGTCACATCCTGATCTGCGGCGGCACGGCCCACTACGGGGCCACGCCCGAACCGATCTACAATCACATCTACCTGGCGATGAGTTCGCTGACGATGCGCGGTTTCTTCTACTTCGACCATGTTGACCTGTTCGAACCGGCCCGCGAGCGACTGGCGCACTGGCTGCGAGAAGGCCGGATCAGCGAGTGGCTCGATATCGAGGAAGGGTTCGATCGCGTACCCGATGCGGCGCTCGCCGGATTCAGCGGCGGCGTGAAAGGGCGCAAGCTGGTGCGGGTCGACGACGCCTGACGCATCGTCGAAGCGGAAACTGCGGCTTTGCTCGCAAAGTCAGACTTGCGAGAAGCCCCCGTCCATCAGGAACTCGCTGCATGTCACGAAGCTTGCCGCCTCTGAGCACAAATAGACGACGCCGCCGGCCATTTCCTCCGGCTTGCCGAGCCGCCCGATCGGATGGCGCGCCGCCATCGCCTGCGTCGCTGCCTCGCGCGATTCCACAGCCCCCAGATCGACATAGCGATCCATGATCGAGCCGAGCATCGGCGTGTCTATCCCGCCCGGGTGAACGCTGTTGCAGCGGATGTTGTAGCCGAGAGCGGCGAATTCGGCTCCCATGCATTTGCTCAGCATCGTGGCGGCAGCCTTCGACGTGCAGTAGGCGGCATTGAAGGCCGCGCCGCGCAAGCCGCCCACGCTCGAGAAGTTGACGATCGAAGCCCCGCCCTTGCGGCGCTTCCCGCCTTCGCGAAGGAGCGGAAGCAGTTCCTGAACGCCTATCACGATGGAATCCACATTCACGGCGCTCACCCGCTGGAATTCCTCCAGCGGAGTGTCCTCGATCTTGCCGACGATAGAAACGGCGGCGACGTTCACGAGGGCATCGAGCCTGCCGTGGTCTTCCATGATATCGCCGGCAATCTCTTCCCAGTCGGAAGCCCTGCAGACATTGTGGCGATAGTAACGGTCGGCTCCGCCGTGATCGGCTTCCGGGCCTAGATCGCTGGCAATCACGGTCGCGCCTGCCGCCTTCATCGCCCTGACGACCTCGCGCCCGATACTTCCGTGCGCACCAGTGACCAGGGCGACGCAATCAGGCAGTGCAACCGTCATCGTCCAACCTCAACGCGTCAGGTAGCCGCCGTCGACGACGTACTCGGACCCTGTGACATAGCTTGCATCGTCGCAAGCAAGAAAGGCGATGACGGCGGCGACCTCTTCGGGACGGGCGAGCCGGTTCATCGGCGTCGAAGTCGCAACCAGGCCAACGAGATCCTCGGCCTTCTCCGCCACTCCGCGCTCGACCATGCGATCGAATCCTTCGGTGAGAAGCGGCGTTTCGACGAAGCCCGGATGGACCGAATTCACCCTGATCGGAACGTTTTCGGTCGCGAATTCGAGCGCCGCCGCCTTGGTGAAGAGCCGCACTCCGCCCTTGGACGTGCTGTAGGCGGAGCTTTCCGGGAACGAGACGAAGCCCATGACCGAGCTCACGTTGATGATCGAGGCACCGCCAGCGGTCTGCTCGCCTGCGCTTTTCAGCAGCGCGTAGGCGTATTTCGCCGACAGGAAGGCGGCATCGCAATTTACGGCCTGCACCTTGCGCCAGACGGCAAAATCCATCTCGTGAATCTTGCCCGTGCCGTCGATGCCCGCGTTGTTCACCAGCACGTCGAGGCGGCCGTAGCGTTCGGATATCGTGGCGACCGCGTCCTTCCAGCCCTGCTCCTCGGCGACGTTGAACGAGATGTAGCTGGCATTCTCGCCGAGCCTGCCGAGGACTTCGGCGACGGTCGGGTCGCTTTCCGGTGACAAGTCACTGACAACGACCTTCGCACCGTCCTGGGCCAGGCGCTCCGCAGTCGCGAGACCGATGCCCCTCAGGCCGCCCGTTACAAGAGCGACACGTCCTTCAAGCCTGCTCATACGCCCATCGTCCCCGCCGTTGCGGCGCCGTCGATCGAATAGTCGGCGCCGGAAATGAATGCTGCCTCATCCGAGGCGAGGAACGCGACGAGCGCGGCGACTTCCTCGACCTTCGCCATGCGCTTCATGGGATGCATGCCTTCGTACATGCCGCGCGCGGCCTCGGGATCGGGCTGGGCGTTCATGATGTTGAGGATCATGTCTGTTGCGACGACGCCGGGAAGGATCGAATTCACCCTGATCTTGTAGCCTGAAAGTCCGCAATGCATGGCGGAGGACTTCGCGAGCGCCAGCACCGCCGCCTTGGTCACCGAGTAGGCGACGAAATTGCCCATCGCGAGCTTGGCGTTCATCGAGCTGTTGACGATGATCGAGCCGGTCGCTCCCTCGGCATTGTCCTTCATGATCCTGATGGCGTTCTGGATGGTCAGCATGACGCCCGTCTGGTTTACCGAAATGATCCGGTTCCAGTTGTCGACGTCCACGTCCTCGACCGATCCGTCGCCTGCTTCCATGCCTGCGTTGGCGAAGGCGATGTCGAGCCGGCCGTATTCGCTGCGGATGCGGTCGGACAGTTTCTGCCAGCCTTCCACGTCCTGGACACGGTGCGATTCGAACGCAGCGCCGGTTTCGGCGCAAAGTGCCTCGGCGGGTTCCTTCTTGGACCCGGTGAAGATCACTTTCGCGCCATCCTCGGTCAGCCTGCGGACCGCCCCTGCACCAATTCCACTCGTCCCGCCGGTTACGAGCGCGACCTTGCCATCAAGCTTGCCTGCCACCATCTGCTCCCATGGTTATGGTTGCAGGAGGGATCGACCTATCGGGCCGATTGGGCAACCTATGATTTCGACAAGGTGACAGGTATGATGGTATACTCCAGTTTACCTGCAAACACCGTAATTGCGTGAGGATGCATCGACATGGCCGACAGGGATCCCGAAATCAAACTTGGCGAGGATCGCAGCGAGGGAATCAGCTGGAACGAGCTGATGGAGAAGGACTCCAAGACCGTTCCCGATATCCTCACCGAAGATGCCTACAACTATCGCGGTTCCGATCCGGTACCGGCGGAACGCTATACCAGCGAAGAATTCGCCAAGCTCGAGCGCGAGCGGATGTGGCCCTATGTGTGGCAGTTCGCCGCGCGTGAGGAAGACCTTCCCGAGGCCGGCGACTACATCGTTTACGAGAATGCCGGACGCAGCTTCATCATCAGCCGCCAGGAAGACGGATCGATCCGGGCATTTCACAACGTCTGCCTTCACCGCGGCCGCAAGCTTCGCACCGAAGACGGCAATGCCGACAAGTTCATCTGCCCCTTCCACGGCTTTGCGTGGAACAAGGATGCGAGCTTCAATTCGATGCCCTGTCGCTGGGACTTTCCGCATCTGGAAGAAGATAAGATGGACCTTCCCAAGGCCGAAGTCGGTCGCTGGGCGGGTTATGTATTCATTCGTGAAATCGGCGGCGGGCCGAGCCTCGAGGAATTCCTCGCTCCGCTTCCCGAGCACTTCAAGCGCTGGCGGCACGAGGAATGCGCGACGGTGCTACGCGTCGCCAAGGAAGTTCCGGCCAACTGGAAGGTGACGATGGAGGCCTTCATGGAGGCCTGGCACACGGTCGTCACTCACCCGCAGCTCCTCCCCTTCACCGGGGACTGCAACGCCGCCTACCGGAACTGGGGCGACAACGTGAACGCCAACTTCACTCCGTTCGGCGTGATGTCCCCGCACATCACCGAGGGCAAGGGCGAGCAGTGGATCGTCGACGAATTCATCAAGTACAACGGACGCTCCTCGGACAACTACGAGGCCGGTGCCGACCCGATGGCGATCACGGTTCCCGAGGACCGCACCGCGCGCGAGGCGCTCGCCGACAAGATGCGCGCGACCTACACCGAGCAGACCGGTTACGATCACTCGGACGCCACCGATTCCGAAGTGCTCGACGCGCTCGTCTACAACGTGTTCCCGAACTTCGGCCCGTGGGGCGGCTTCATGCCCAACATCGTCTATCGCTGGTTCCCCGGCGAGACGCCCGATACCTGCGTGATGGAAGTGCGCATTCTCGCCCGCGTGAAGAAGGGCGATCCGATGCCGCACGGCGCGCCGCTGAAGTTCCTCACCATCGACCAGAAGTGGACCGAGGCACCCGAACTCGGCGTGCTCGCGGACGTGTTCGAGCAGGACATGGACAACCTGCCCTTCGTCCAGGAAGGTCTCCATTGCTCGAAGAACGGCCTTGTGAATTACGGGAATTATCAGGAAATCCGCATTCGCCAGTTCCAGGACACCATGATGAAGTACATCGACGGTGAACTCGGGGGCTGGAAGGACAAATGAGCGAAACCGATCACGGGCCCGACCCGCTCGCCGAAGCTACCGCCGAAAATCACCCGCCCCGGATCGACTGCGTATTGATTGCGGGCGGCGTGTGGCACGACATCGACTTCGCACGCCTCGAACTGCTGAAGCTTCTCGGCGAGGATCATTCGGTGCGTACGCGCGTGTTCGAGGACTATGAAAACCTCGAGGCCATCAAGTCTGCCGACATCCTGATCACCTATACCTGCGACGTAACACCTTCGCTCAACGCGCAGGAAACGTTGAAGAAGTGGCTCGAGAAGGGCGGTCGCTGGTATGCGCTGCACGGGACGAATTCGATCCTGCGCATGCTCGACGACGGCCTGTGGCACGCACCGCGCCACGCGCCCCTGATGATGGACCTGCTCGGCAGCCAGTTCATCTCGCACCCGCCGATTGCACCCTACACCGTCACGGTCGCGGACAAGGAGCATGAGCTTACGCGCGGGGTGGAAGCATTCGAGACGACGGACGAGCTCTATCACCTCGAGCTTCATGGCGATCTGCACGTCCTGCTCGAGACCGAGTGCACCGAGGAAGGGACAGGCTTCGCCGAGGCGGCAGATGCACCCGGCAAGCATCCGGTGTTCTACATCAAGCAACACGGCAAGGGCGCCGTCCTCTACAACACCCTCGGGCACTGTCGCGGGCACTACGACCTGCAGCCGATGCTCGACTGGTGGCCCCAGCTCGATCGCTGCGCATGGGACCTGCCTGTCTTCTACGACCTGCTGCGGCGCGGCATTTCCTGGATCAAGGATCGCGAACCGAAAGCCTGAGCACGGCCAGGTAATGCAACAGGAAGGGGCGGGAAAACCCGCCCCTTTTTCGTGTCATCGAGTGCCGTTGGCCTTGGCTGCATGCCTTGGCGCCGGGTCGATCCCGGCATACCGGTCAAGCGAAGTCGCCGCATCGTCGGGATAGCGCGACAGCACGAGCAGGCGCTTGTGGCCATGCCCGATCGACAATTCGTCGGTGACGCCCATCCCGCCGTGGAACTGGATCATCTCGTGGCCGAGTTCCATCGATGCTTCCGAAATGAACGCGCGCGCGCCCTCGACGGTGCGGGCGAAGCTTTCGTCTCCCTCGCGAACGATGGCGAGTTCGAGCAGGGCGCGCGACTGTTCCAGCCGGGCGAACTGCGCCGCCATGCGGTGCTGGATCGCCTGGAATTTACCGAGCGGACTGCCGAACTGCTCGCGCGTGTTGAGGTATTCGATGGTGTCGGCGAAGAGCCGGTCCATGATGCCGACCGCTTCCGCACAACGGGCAAGAGTGGCAAGCTGGGCCGCCTTCGTCAGTTCGGCAGTGCCGCCGCCCAGCCAGGAGCCGACGCTTACCTTCACGTCGTCCAGCAACAGCGCCCCGCATACCGAGCCATCGGCCAGGCGCCAGGGCGTGACGTCAAGGCCCGATGCACCCGCTTCGACAAGCGCAAAGCCCCAGCCCTGCTCGTCTCCCGGTTCGCCGTCCAGTCGCGCGCTCACGATGTAGGCATCGGCAGACGCGCCCGCGATCGCGTAGGGTTTCCTGCCCGAAAGGACATAGTCGTCACCCTCTCGGCGCGCCCTCGTCTCGATCCAGGTCGAACCGTTGCGCACCCCTTGCTCTCCGTGAGCGAGCGCGACGCGCCGCTCGCCAGCAAGGATCGGGGGCATCCATTCCTCTGCGATCTCGCCAGACGCCAGTTCGTTCAGAAGGCGCGCCGCTAGCAGGGCATTCTCAGCCAGCGGTTCGACGACCAGACCCTTGCCGAGTGCCTCGTAGATCACGGCGATGCCGGTGCCGCCAAGGCCCAGACCGCCATCTTGCTCGTCGAACGGCGCGGCGATCACGCCCAGCTCGCCCAGAAGCTTCCAGTTTTCCTCGCTGAACCCGCCGGGTTCCTTCAGGTACTCCCGGCGACGCTCGATATCGTAGCGGTCCGATACGAAGCGCTCCGCCACCGCCTTCAGCATTTCCTGGTCTTCGGTAAGATCAAAATTCATGTTGCCACTCCCCGAGGCGGCCTAGCACTCTTTTCGCGCCTGAAAGGCTGCGCAAAATGTTAGGCCGTTGTGCAGATGCTGCCGCTCGGGTATGCCGTTCGACGGGAGGACACCAATGTCGAAAATCGTCGTCGACGATCTTGAAAAGGTTCGAGTTTCCGGGCCTGACAAAATTCGTGCGGCGGCCAGCGCGCTGAGTGCAATTGCACTCGATCGCGAGATGAGGGCAGCCCCTGCGCACGATATCGCGGACAAGCGAACGCCCGTCGACATCGATGGCGAAGTGCTCGCGCGCGAGGTGTTCGGTTGGGGCGACGACGAGAAGGTCTGGTGGCGCAATTCGCGGATCGCGCTGGAGTCGCCGATTACCTCTGCCTGCCGCTTCGAGGCCGAACCATTCTGGGTTAACGCGGACGGTTTCCGCACCATTACGCCCAATTCCTATCTCGATTCGATCGACATTAACAATTTCGAATCCCGCGCAATGACGCGGTCGGCCATCGTCGTCCCGGTGCACATGGCTTTCGGGCAGATCGGCGCAGTCAGCTTCAATCCGCTCGACGGAAAGAAGACCGACCTTTCCGAGGACTTCGCGCGCCATGGAGACTTGCTGGGCATCTATGCCCGCACCTTTATCACCAGCTACGTGAAGGTGATGGGCGCGACGCAGGCGCTTCCCCCCGGTTCGCGACTTTCGAAGCGTGAAGTCGAGTGCCTGCGCTGGGCCGCCATCGGCAAGACCGACATGGAGATCAGCATGATCATGTCGCGCAGCCGGGCAACCGTACGCTTCCATATTCACAACGCTTCGACCAAGCTGAACGCCGTGAATCGCAGCCAGACCGTTTTCAAGGCTGCGCAGCTTGGATACATTTCCCTGAACTGACGAGGTCCGGATGGCTGACAAGAGCAAGAAACCCGTAACGGATCCTGTCGCCGCCTGGCAGGGCCTCGTCCAGCAATGGGAGCAAGAGATCAACGCCTGGTCGGGAAAGATAACCGAGACGGAACAGTTCAGCGCGATGATGGGTCAGGCGACGAAGTACAGCCTCGTCGCGCAACAGGCCTTTGCTGAGCACATGGAAAAGGTCCTGACTTCGCTCAACGTCCCTACGAAGACGCAGATGGAGGAAATGAGTGAACGCCTGAGCGCGATCGAGGAGGCGCTCGAGCGACTGCGCCTGTCGATGGCGGACGGCCCGGAAGCAAAGTCCGCGCCTGAGCCGCGCCGTACGCGCAAACCGAAAAACCCGTCCTGATGGCGGACGCACCGCAGAACGATGGCCCCGACATCGGTGAACAGGTGCGTCGCGAAGTCGATCGCGCCCTTCAACGCAACATCAAGGGCCTCGATTTTCTGCTTGCGGGCCGGCAGCACGTCGGCACGATGGAGAAGGAAATCATCCATCGCGACGGGACGGCGATCCTCTACAGGTACAAGCCGGTCGAAGATGAGATTTTCCGGGTCCCGCTCCTGATAGTCTCTCCGCCCAGCAACCGCGGTTACATTTTCGATCTGGCACCCGATCAAAGTTTCGTGGAATACCTGCTGAAGCGCGGGTACGACGTCTACAATCTCGACTGGAATCCGCCACGCCGCGACGAAGCGAAACTTGCGATCGAAGACTACGTCGACAGGTTCATTCCGGACAGCATAGAGCGAATAAGCAAGATTTCCGGCGAGCAGGACGTTTCGCTGGCGGGCTATTGCGCCGGCGGCACGCTCGCCGTGATACACTCGGCCCTCTATGCCGGCGGGCCGGTCAAGAACATCCTTACGTTCGCTGCGCCGCTGGATTTCGATCACATGCCGCTGTTCAAGGCGTGGGGAGACCGCGAGCACTTCGACGTTGATTATCTCGTCGACGCCGTCGGGATCGTCCCTCCCGAAATCATGCTCGGCGCGTTCGACCTTGCACGCCCTGCCAACCGGCCGGCGGGCCGTGTCCACCTGTGGACGAACATGTGGAACGACGAATTCGTGAAGTCCTATCGCATGTTCGAACGCTGGGCCGCCGAAACCCTCTCGGTCCCCGGAGAATATTTCCGGCAGCTGATCAAGGACCTGCTCTGGGAAAACAGGCTGGCCCGGAACACGCTCGAAATCGGCGGACGTCCGGTCGACCTCACCAAGATCGACGTGCCGATCCTGAACGTCGTCGCCCAGCACGATCACGTTGTGGCGCATGCCGCCACTCAGCCGCTGATGACCCTCACCGCGTCGACGGATCGCGAGGAAATCGTGGCGAAAGGCGGCCACGTCAGCCTCGTCGCCGGACCGGCGGCACTCAAACGACTGTGGCCGCTCATCGATGAATGGCTCGAAAGGAGATCGACCTGATGAACGACAGCACTGGTTCGGACCGTCGCCTGACGATTGCCGGTTCCCCGGTCGAATTCCGCTCCATGCGACGGGGGGACGAAGACGCAATCCGCAGGTTCGCCGAGACCGTACCCTCCCACGATCTGCTGTTCCTGCAGCGCGACATTCGCAGCGCCAAGGTCGTCGACGCGTGGCTGGAACAGATCGAGCGCGGCTATATCCGCAGCACCATTGCCATCGGGGATGACGGGATCATCGGCTGCAATGCGCTGGTGCGAGACGATCTGAGCTGGTCTCCCCACGTGGCCGATATCAGGATCATTTCCGCGCCGGGCGCGCGTGGGGAGGGACTTGGTCGAGCCCTTGCCCAGGACTGCCTGCTCGGTGCGGCGGAAATGGACCTCGCCAAGCTCACCGTCCGCATGACGCCCGATCAGGACGCGGCCCTCAAGCTTTTCGAGGACATGGGCTTCGTACCCGAAGCTCTGCTTCGCGAACACGTGAAGGACGCCGACGGGCAAAGCCGCGACATCCTGATCCTGGCGCTGGACCTGGGCAAACAGGCGGCGCAGCAGCGGCTCTACGGGCTGGCCGAGAACCTCTCGCCTGCGGACTAGTTCCCGGTGAAGTAGAAGGACCGGAAGGGCCCGCCGTATTCGAACGGCGACCACTCCCCACGCGGAAGGGCGAGCCGGTCTGCAACGGCATAGAAGACCGCCGGGTTGGCGACGAAGCCGAAATGGCTCGACCAGACCTCGATGTTCTCGGTGATGTCGTCTGTCTCGCTGATGCAGTTTTCCCAGGCGGTGATGCCGTCTGTCTTGCTGTAGATCGCGGTCGAGGGAACCTTCAGCGGGTGGTGGCCCTTGGCATAACGCGTGTGCCCCTTCATCTCCGACACGACGTTGCCCGTCAGCAGCTCGTAAAGGTTGTTGAGGTTGGTCGCCTCGGGATTGCCGGTGAACGGGCTGCCCAGCGCAATGACCTGGCGGACATCGTTGGGATCCTGCCGGGCTGCCGCACGCGCGATGACGCCGCCGAGGCTCCAGCCGACCAGGCTGACCTTGCGCCCCCGGTCCGCCCGAATCTGGGCGATACGGTCGGCGAGATGCTCCCCGTTCTCGCCGATCGTGTGCTGGTCGAGGTTCCAGCCTAGGTCCCAGCCGTGAACCGAGTAGCCGAGATGGGTCAGGTACGTCCTCAGCAGGACAGTCATCTGGTCGTTGGTGGCAAAGCCCGGAAGGACGAGCACCGGATGACCGTCGCCGCGCGGAACGGTGCCCAGCATCGGATAGAGGGCGGCAAGGGCGCTCATCTCGAATGCCAGCCGTGCCGGTTCGAGAATTGTCCAGCCGAGAAACGGCCGGACGATGTCGGTACTGGAAGTCATCCGCACTCCTGTATCCGGCTCAAACGCTGTTGCATCCATGAATGTTCCTTTCATGGCCTGTCCTCCAGTATCAGTTTGGACGCCACCAGTCCCAGCGCCATGGCGGGCGCGTTGGTATTGCCCGTCACGTGGCCCGGCATGACCGAGCAGTCGACCACACGCACGCCCTCGACGCCGTTCACCTTCAGCTTCGGATCGGTGACGGCGCGGTTGTCGCTGCCCATCCGGCAGGTACCGATGGCATGCAGACCGCACGTCGCCAGCCGGCGGAAGCTGGCAAGAATCTCCTCGTCGGAATCCACATCCCGTCCGGGCAGGACTTCCTCGCCGAGCATCGAGCCGAGCGGTTCGGAATCCATGAATTCCCGCATCCTGCGCACCAGGGCGATCGCGCTCCTGCGATCATGCTCGGTGGTGAGGAAGTTCGGCGTGATGACGGGAGCATCGTCGAGCGAAGGCCCGGCAATCTGCAGGCTGCCCTCGCTCGTCAGGCGCAGGAGCTGGCCATATATCGTGACGCCGGGACGCCGGTCGATCTTGTCGAGCGGAACCGGATCGTTGTCGTCGCCGATCTCGAAGGTGTACGCTCCGAGGTAGAATTGGGCGTCCGTCCGGCCGTCCGGGTTGAAGACATTCAGGAACGCTCCGACCTCGAAAGGTCCCGTCGCCATGATCCCGCCGCCGGTGACGAGGTAGCGGGCCATCGCGCGCGCCAGTCCCAGTCCGTAGAAGTTCCTGTGCGTGCCCTTCCCCTTTTCGAGACGATAGGGAAACGACACGGCAAGGTGCTCGATCATCCGCTCGCCGACGTCGGGGGATTCGGCCACCAGTTCGACCCCTGCGGCCTTGAGCCGCTCGCCCGACCCGATGCCGGAACGCTGGAGAAGCAACGGACTTTCCATCGCGCCGGCGCAGACGATGACTTCGCCCCGACATTCGAAGGTCCTTTTCTGGCCGCGAACGCGCGCCTCGACGCCGATGGCCCGCTTGCCATCGAACACGATGCGTTCCGCCAGCGCATGGGTCACGACATCCAGATTCTCTCGCGAACGCGCCGGTTCGAGGAAAGTCACTGCCGCGCTCTGGCGTTTGCCGCGCTTGACGTTGTGGCTGTACAAGCCGACGCGCGGCCCGGTCGTGCCGTTGAGATCGTCGACGCGCCTGAGACCCATGGTCTCGCCGGCATCGATGATCCGTTCGGCGAGCGGGTAGCTGTAGATTGCCGGGTCGACGTAGACCGGCCCCCCGCTCCCGCGCATGTCCGACGCACCGGCTGCATGATCCTCGAGCTGTTTGAACGCCTCGGTCATCGTCGCGCCGTTCCAGCCGGTCGCGCCCTTGTCGCGCTCCCACGCGTCGTAATCCTCAGGCTCCCCGCGGCTCCAGATCATGCCGTTGACCGACGACGAACCGCCTAGTCCCTTGCCCCTGATCCAGAATTCGTTGGCCTCTGCGCCCTCTTCGCGCGGCTGCGTAACCTTGTAGAGCCACACCTTCTCGGGATTGCCGACGAGTTTCGCGACCCCCTTGGGCAACTGGTTCCAGAACCCGTTCTCGCCGCCGGCTTCCAGCAGCAGCACGCGCGAGCGACCATCGGCGCTGAGCCGTTCGGCGAGCACGCATCCAGAGGATCCTGCCCCGACGACTATATAGTCCCAATCCTGCGACATGCCCAATTCCCTCCACGATCACCTTGGCATGCCCCGCCGACTCTAACCCCTATCGTTTTGGGCAGCCTGCATCTGCTCGCCCTTTAGGCTTAAAGCGACGCGGAATTAGCACCGGCACAGCCCGGGGAGAGGAGAACAATGCGCCCGATCGCTGAAGGACTTTTCACGCAGGAAAACCCGCCCCGGCTTATCGGCGGACGCGATCGCGAAACCGGCCGGATTGTCTTTCCATGCCCCGAAAACGACAGGTTCGAGCCCGTCCCGCTCAAGCGAGACGGCACTCTGTGGAGCTACACGATCCAGCGGTTCAGGCCGAAGTCGCCTCCCTATGCCGGGCCCGAGGCTTTCAAGCCCTTCCCGGTAGCCTATGTCGAGCTTCCGGGCGAAACGATCGTCGAAGCGCGGCTCGCGAACGTCGATTTCGATTCGATCGAGATCGGAATGCCGCTCGAATTCGTGCCCGTCCCCCTCGACCCCGACGAGCCCAACGGCATCGTCATTCCCGGATTTCAGCCCACGGAGAAAATGGCATGAGCGACGTCTATATTGTCGGGATCGGAATCCATCCCTTCGGTCGGACCGATGGCGTGTCCGGCATCGACCAAGGCGTTTTCGCAGTGCGCCAGGCCCTTTCCGACGCCGGGATCGAGTGGCCCGACGTGCAATTCGCCTACGGCGCATCGGACGCCGCAGGCAATCCCGATACGATGGTCGATCGCCTCGGCCTTACGGGCGTACAGTTCATCAACGTGCGCAACGGCTGCGCTGCGGGCGGCTCGGCGCTTTTCTCCGCTCAGACGGCGATCAAGTCGGGCGAATGCGACATCGGCCTTGCCGTCGGTTTCGACAAGCACCCGCGCGGCGCGTTCAACGCCAAGCCTTCGGAATACAACCTCCCCGAGTGGTATGGCGATGCCGGCTACATGGTCACCACCCAGTTCTTCGCCAACAAAATCATGCGGTACATGCAAATGCACGATATCAGCCGCGAAACGCTGGGGCGCGTGGCGGAGAAGGCGTTTCGCAACGGCTCGAAGGCGCCGCATGCATGGCGCCGCCAGCCGGTACCGATCGACGAGATCATGGAAGCCCCTATGGTTTCCGATCCCTACTCCAAGTACATGTTCTGCTCGCCCGCCGAAGGCGGTGTCGCGCTCGTCCTCGCTTCCGAAAAGAAGGCCCGGGAGCTGGGCAAGCCGATGGTGCGCCTGAAGGCCGCCACCATGCGCACGCGCCCGCCGGGCAGCTTCGAGGTCTTCGCACCGTCGGTAGATGTCGAGCGCGGCGGTTCGGCCACGAACATCGCCAGTCGCGACGCCTTCGAAATTGCCGGGATCGGTCCCGGAGACATCGATGTAGCCCAGCTTCAGGACACCGAGGCCGGTGCCGAACTGATGCACATGGCCGAGAACGGTTTCTGCGCCGACGGCGATCAGGAGGAATGGCTCGCCGAGGGCTGGAGCGAGATCGGCGGCAAGCTTCCGGTCAACACCGATGGCGGATGCCTTGCCTGCGGCGAACCGATCGGCGCGTCCGGGCTGCGCCAGGTCTACGAAAACGTCGTGCAGTTGCGTGGCGAAGGCGGCGAACGCCAGGTCCCCGACAATCCCAGGACCGCCTACAGCCATGTCTACGGCGCACCCGGCGTCTCCGCCGTCACGATCCTGGAGCGCTGAGAAGATGGATATCGACCTTTCGGATGAGGAGATTGCGTTCCGCGGCGAGGTGCGCGCGTTTCTCGCCGAAAACCTGACAGATCGGATTCGAGATGGTGCTGCCAGCTCGCCGACTGTGTTCGTCGAGCCGGACATCGGGCAGGACTGGAATGCCGTTCTCAACGAGCGGGGTTGGCTCGCGTACCAGTGGCCGAAGGAAGCGGGCGGACCGGGCTGGACCCCGACGCAGCGCTATATCTTCGAGAAGGAATGCGCGCTCGCCGGGGCACCGAACCTGACCGTGCTGGGGCTCAAACTCGTTGCGCCGGTCATCTACACCTTCGGCAATGCCGACCAGAAGGCAGAGTACCTTCCCCGTATCCTTTCGGGCGAGGACTACTGGTGCCAGGGCTTTTCCGAGCCGAATGCGGGCTCGGACCTTGCCTCGCTGCAGACGCGCGCAGTCAAGGAAGGCGACAGGTACGTCCTCAACGGCTCCAAGATCTGGACTACGCACGCGCACTGGGCGAACAAGATGTTCGTCCTCGCCCGCACCGACGCAACCGGCAAGAAGCAGGCGGGCATCAGCTTTTTCCTGCTCGACATGGATCAGCCGGGCATTTCTGTCCGGCCGATCCTGACAATGGCCGGCGACCACGAGGTCAACCAGGTTTTCCTCGAAGATGCCGTGGCGGATGCGGACGGTCTCGTGGGCGAGGAGGGCCAGGGCTGGGCCATCGCGAAGTTCCTTCTCGAGAACGAGCGCGGCGGCTCCTGCCTTGCGCCGAAGCTCGCGTACGATCTCGACCAGATCGAGAAGGCGGCTCGGCAGGAAAGCGACGGGTACGGCGGCGCGCTTGCCGACGGTATCGAGTGGAAGCGTCGGGTCGCCAGGCTGCGCCTCGAAGTCGAATCGCTCGAGATGATCGAACTGAAGATCCTCTCGAACATCGCCAAGGGTCGCCCGCCGGGGCCGCAGACCTCGCTGGTCAAGCTCCTGGCCTCAAACATCAGGCAGGACGTGGACCTGCTTGCCGTTGACCTGTACGGTACGGGTGGCCTGCAACTGCCCACGGCGCGGCCGCTCTATGGAGAGAACGCGCCGGCACCGCTTCATTCGCCGGGTGCGCAAGTCGCCTCAGCACGGTACCTCAACAGCCGTGCATGGACCATTTTCGGTGGCACGAACGAGGTTCAGTCTACTATCATCGCCAAGACCGTCCTTGGTCTCTGAACAGATAATACCAGGAGAGACAGATGCAGCTTAGCCGCGACGACCTCCTGCAGGCCTATCGCCGGATGAAGATCATCCGCGAATTCGAAGAGCGCCTGCACGAGGAAATCCAGACCGGTGAGATCGCCGGCTTCACCCACCTCTATTGCGGTCAGGAGGCCGTCGCCGTCGGCGTCTGCGAGAATCTCACCGACGATGACAAGCTGGTCTCGACTCACCGCGGTCACGGCCATTGCCTTGCCAAGGGGTGCGACGTTTCCGGAATGATGAAGGAAATCTGGGGCAGCCGCGAAGGTCTGTGCAAGGGCAAGGGCGGCTCGATGCACATCGCAGATGTCGACAAGGGCATGCTTGGCGCGAACGGCATCGTCGGCGCCGGCGCTCCGATCATGGTCGGCGCTGCACTCGCTGCCAAGCTCAACGGCAAGGGCAACGTCGCCGTAAGCTTCTCCGGCGACGGTGCGTGCAACCAGGGCACGACGTTCGAGGCGATGAACATGGCGGTCGTGACGAAAGCGCCCGCGATCTTCGTGTTCGAGAACAACCACTACTCGGAACACACCGGCGTCGAATATGCAGTCGGCACCGAGAAGGACATCGCGAGCCGCGCGGAAGCATTCGGCATGAAGGTCGCGCGTGCGGACGGCACGGACTTTTTCGCGGTGCACGATACGATGCGCGAAATTCTGGAGTACGTGCGCGCGGGCAACGGCCCCGCCGCCATCGAATTCGACACCGAGCGGTTCTTCGGCCACTTCGAGGGCGATCCGCAGCGCTACCGCGGCAAGGGTGAGCTCGACCGCATCCGCGAAGAGCGCGACTGCCTGAAGAAGTTCCGCGAATCCGTCACGGGTGCGAAGCTGCTCGAAGGCGCCGACCTCGACAAGGTCGACGAGGAAGTCCTCGCCCAGATCGAACAGGCCGTCCAGGATGCGCGAAGCGCCGCGCGTCCGACTGCCGAAGACGTCCTCGAAGACGTCTACATCAGCTACTGAGGGGCGGGGAAGCAACAATGGCACGAGTAATGTACCGCGACGCCGTTCGCGACACGATTTTCAAGGAAATGCAGCGCGACGAGAACGTCGTGGTCCTCGGCGAAGACGTCGTCGGCGGCATGGGGACCGCAGGCGGTCCCGAAGCCATCGGCGGCATCTGGTCGACGAGCGGCGGTTTCTACGAGGCTTTCGGACCCGACCGCGTGATCGACACGCCGATCTCCGAGAGCGCCATCGTCGGCGCGGCGGGCGGCCTTGCGCTTTCGGGCAAGCGTCCGATCGCCGAGCTGATGTTCGCCGACTTCATCGGCGTCTGCCTCGACCAGATCTGGAACCAGATCGCCAAGTTCCGCTACATGTTCGGCGGCAAGACCAAGTGCCCGGCGATCATCCGCTGCATCTACGGCGCCGGCTACAACGCCGCCGCGCAGCACAGCCAGGCACCCACGGGCATCCTGACCAGCATGCCGGGCCTCAAGGTCGTCGTTCCCTCGACGCCCGCCGACGTCGCCGGCCTGCTGCGCCAGGCGATCCGCGACGACGATCCGGTCATCTTCATGGAGCACAAGGCGCTTTACGGCCTGAAGGGCGAAGTGCCCGACGATGACGATTACACGATCCCGTTCGGCCATGCGCGCCTGTGCCGTGCCGGCGAGGACGTGACGATCCTGGCGTCGGGCATGATGGTCGGCATGGCGGAAAAGGCCGCCGACAAGCTCGCCGAAGACGGTGTCGGAGCCGACGTCATCGACCTTCGCACAACCAGCCCGCTCGACGAGGAAGCGATCCTCGATTCGGTCGAGGTCACCGGACGCGTCGTCGTCGTGGACGAAGCGCCGCCGCGCTGCTCGCTGGCGACCGATCTTTGCGCGCTCGTCGCCGAGAAGGCATTCGCCAGCCTCAAGGCTCCGCCGGTGGCGGTGACGCCGCCGCACACGCCGGTGCCGTTCGCGCGCGAGCTGGAAGGGGCCTACCTCCCCAACCCGGACAAGATCGAGGCCGCCGTTCGCAAGGTTCTGGCCTACAACAGCTGAGGAGGCGCAGACACATGGGTAAGATACGCGCCTTCACGATGCCGAAGTGGGGCATCGAAATGACCGAGGGCACCATCGCGGAATGGAAGATCAAGGAGGGCGACAGCTTCTCCCGCGGCGATCTTCTGTGCCTGATCGAAACCGACAAGATCACCAACGAGGTCGAGGCCGAGTACGAGGCCAAGGTTCGCAAGATCGTCATTCCCGGTAGCGGGGAACCCGAACCCGTCGGCGCACTCCTTGCGGTCTTTGACGACGGCAGTGCGAGCGACGACGAGATCGAGAGCTTCGTTTCGAACTTCAAGCCTGCCGAGGGCGGTGTCGCCGAGGGCAAGCAGAAGAAGAAGGAAGCCAAGCCGGCCGAAAAGGGGATCGAGGGCGAGGACGACAAGCCCGCGCCCCGCAAGATCGAGACGAACCGCCCGATCAGTCCCGAAGCCCTGAAGCTGGCCGAGGCCGAGGGCGTCGACATTTCCGACATCAAGGGTTCGGGTCGCAACGGGCGGATCACGTACCAGGACATCGACCAGGCCCTGAAAGGTCCGGCCAGTCCTTCGCTGAAGGGGAAGGCGGAGTTGCAGGAGGAAGACAACATCTTCGCCTCGCCGCTCGCTCGCCGCATCGCTGCGCTGCACGGCGTCGATCTGTCGGGTCTCAAGGGCTCCGGACCTCGCGGACGCATCTCCAAGAAGGACGTGCTGGCCAAGGTTCCGGACAAGGGCGCCGATGCGGGCAAGGCTGCCCCGAAGGCGGCTCCTGCTCCCGCTCCCTCGTTCGGCGAGCCCTTCGAGCTGGTTGGCAACGAGCCCGAGACGATCAAGTTCGATCGTATCCGCAAGGTCGTCGCGCGTCGCCTTACCGAAGCGAAGCAGCAACTTCCGCATTTCTATCTGCGCACGTCGGCGCGGGTCGATGCGCTTCTCGCGCTGCGCAAGACGGTGAACCTCGTTCTCGGATGCAAGGCATCGGTCAACGATTTCGTCGTCATGGCCGCCGCCAAGGCGCTTGCCCAGCATCCGGACGTCAATGTCCAGGTGCACGGCGAGGAGATCCACCGCTTCAGGCATGCCGACGTTTCGATCGCGGTGGCCAGTCCGAAGGGCCTCGTCACGCCGATCGTGCGCCAGGCCGATCGCATGCGCATCGACCAGCTGGCCGGAGCTACCAAGGGGCTCATCGGCAAGGCGAACGATGGCAAGCTGGGCTACGAGGAAATGGATGGCGGCACCTTCACTGTCTCCAACCTCGGCATGTTCGGGATCGAGAACTTCGATGCGATCATAAACCCGCCGCAGGCAGCGATCCTTGCGGTGGGCGCATCGGAGAAACGCGCCATCGAGACCGACGACGGCGACATCGCGTTCGCCTCGATGATCTCGTTCACGCTTTCGGTCGATCACCGCGCCATCGACGGCGCTGCGGGCGCGCAGTTCCTGCAGACCTTCAAGGCGTTGATCGAGGACCCGGAACAGCTTTTCGCCTGACCGGGCGAGCACGAGAGGAGACAAGACATGCCCAAGGCAGGCTCGCTCGCCGATGTCGGCGAAATCATGCAGCTCGCGTTCCTTCCGAAGGATTTCGATGCCGCCGTGAAGTACTGGACCGAGACGATGGGGGTCGGCCCGTTCTACCTCCTCGAGAACATCCGGCTCGGCGACATGAAGTACAAGGGTGAGCCGACCGAGGCCGTATTCTCGGTGGCAATCGCCTACTGGAACGACATCCAGATCGAACTCGTCCGCCCGGAGAACGATGCCCTCGCCCACTACTCGGGCGAACACGCGGTGCATGACCGGGTGCAGCACGTCTGCATCACCGTCGACGATATCGCCGACGCCTACAAGGCATGCGAAGCCGCAGGCGCCGAGATTCTCGTCGAGGGCAAGGTCGGCAAGGCCGGCGCGGTCATCTATGCGGATCCGGGCTACGGGCCCGGCGGCGTGGTCGAGTTCGTGCAGCTCGACAAGGGCGGACCGGAATGGTTCGCGATGATCAAGGCCGAAGCGCTCGATTGGGATGGGACCGATCCGCTCCGAAAGGTCGGCTGACTACTGGCGCACGTCGCGCCTCATCCTGTTGTGACATATTTGCCACCCGTGATCTCAAAAGGTCACGGGTGGCTCTTTGCATGGAACGAAACCTTCACCGCGCTGCTATTATCGCATGACCGAGGCCGGACATGCGATCCGGCCCGCAGACAACAATGAATTCCGGGTCTTCGAACCGACAAGGGTAGAAGACTGTGAAGATTGAATTTTCGAAAGCCGCCGCTCGCGGCATTTCGTATGGTGCCCTCGCCGTCGCGACGGCATCGGGTGGCAGCGCGTACGCCCAGGCACCCGGTGTGCAGGATGCGCCCCCTCCCCCGACCGAGACCGCGCCGATCATCGTGACCGGATCGCGCATCGTCACGCCGGACCTCGATACGCCGAACCCGGTTGTCAGTATCTCTGAGGAAGCGATCGAACAGTCGGGCCTGACCAACGTCGCCTCGCTGCTCGCGCAGACCCCGGCGCTGTTCAACTCAGAAACCAATTACGACGCTGCGGGATCGCAGGCGCGTTTCGGCGGCGCGGGCGTGAATCTTCTCGACCTGCGCAATCTCGGCCCTCAGCGAACGCTCGTGCTCGTCAACAGCCGCCGCCACGTGGCCGGCGTGCCCGGCGAAGCGGCCGTCGATGTGAACACCATCCCGCTCGCCCTTGTCGAGCGCGTGGAGGTCCTGACCGGCGGCGTCTCGGCCATCTACGGCGCCGACGGCGTTTCGGGCGTGGTGAATTTCGTCATGAAGCGCGATTTCGAGGGGATCGATGCGCGTGCGCAATACGGCCTTTCGGACTTTGGCGATGCTCCAAGCACATACCTGAGCGCGACTGCCGGCAAGAACTTCAGCGACGGGCGCGGCAACATCGCCCTGTCCTACGAATATCGCCGCGATGGCCGCGTGAATTTTGCCGACCGTCCCTTCGGGCGGCCCGATGCGCCGTTCTTCGTGCGCAACCCGGACGACATTCCCGACGACCCGGCGGTGTTCGACGAGATCCTGCTAACCAACCTTGGCTATTCGGACAGTTCGCGCGACGGCGCGGTGATCGTCGATTCGAGCTTTGTCCCGACGTTCCGCGGCGGCGGCCAGCCTTACGACGGCGGCAGATTCCTCCCTGAATCCGGCTTCCTTGCACAGGGCGGGGACAATACGCCGATCTCGTACTACCAGGGTGACCTTCAGGCCGAGGTGGCATCGCATAACGTGAACCTGCTTCTCGGCTACGAGATCACGCCGTCGATCCGCGTCTACGCCGAAGGAAAGTACGTCGCTTCGAAGGCGTTCACGATTTCCCAGCCCTCCTTCGACTTCTACAATTTCGTGTCGGCGGACAATCCGTTCATCCCGCAAGCGATCCGCGGCGCGATCCAGCCGGGCAATCTTAGCGACTTCGGCCTGCCCGACGGTGTGCTATACAGTCGCGACAACTTCGATTTCGGAACGCGCAACGAACGGATCAACCGCGATCTCTATCGCGGCGTGATCGGCGTCGAGGGTGACATTTCGAGCAACGCCCGGTTCGATGTCAGCTACGTCTACGGCGAGAACAGCTTCACTTTCGTCAGCGAGAACTACCGCCTTGCCGACAGGTTCTTCGCCGCGCTCGACGCCGTCGACGAAGGCGAATTCCTGACCGGCACACCCAATGGCAACATCCGCTGCCGCGTAGACCTGACCGGCGGCGTCATCGACCCGACGTTCTGGAACTATGGCAATACCGCGCAGACGTTCACTCCCGGAGCAAACAGCGGCTGCGTTCCGCTAAACATCTTCGGTGAAGGGGTCGCGAGCCAGGAAGCACTCGACTTCATTAACGTCGATCTGAGGAACCGCGTGAAGCTGAAGCAGCATGTCGCGACAGCGTTTGTATCGGGCGATTTCGGCCAGTATTTCGAACTGCCGGGCGGCCCGGTCAGCTTCGCGCTGGGTGGCGAATACCGGAAGGAGCAGAGCGACTACCGGCCCGACCCTATCTCGACGCAGGCGACCGACTTCGACCCGGAAGGCAGCGTCCTTCAGGACCTGGCGCTGCTCGCGCCAGAACAGGGCAGTTTCGACGTCTGGGAAGCCTTCGCCGAATTGCGGGTGCCGATCCTTGGCGACATGCCGTTCGCGCACCGGCTCGAGTTCGGGGCGGCCATACGCTTCTCCGACTATTCGACGATTGGCAGCACCACGACGTGGAAGGTCGACGGGACATGGTCCCCGGTGCCCGATATAACGTTCCGGGGCAGCTATTCGGAAGCCGTCCGCGCGCCGAACATCACCGAACTGTTCGCGCCGAGATCGGGGACATTCGCCTTCCTGACCGACCCGTGCAGCCCGGTGAACGTCAACAACGGCACGGAATTCCGCGCGGCTAACTGCGAAGCACTCATCTCGGGCCTCGGCGTAGACTTCGACAGCTTCGACTTCGATTCCGACGTCGCGTCGAGCGCGAGCCTGCTTGGCCGCACCGCCGGCAATACCTCGTTGCAGGAAGAGAAGGCCAAGACCTGGACCGCAGGCGTCGTCCTGCGTCCGCTGTTCGCCCCTCGCCTCGCCATCACGTTCGACTGGTACGACATCCGGCTCGAGAACGCGATCAACACCGCGACGCTACAGGAAACGACCGAGTTCTGCGTCGATGCGCCGACGCTCGACAACGTCTTTTGCGACAGCATAACGCGCTCGACCGATACCGGGTTCGTCACCAACTACCTGCTGCAACCGCAGAACGTTGCGTTTTTCGAAACGGCGGGCGCGGACATGACGATCGGATACAGCTTCGATGCGGGCAGCGCCGGCGAATTCCGGCTGCAAGGCACGGTCGGCTATCTCGACAAGCTGAAGTTCCTGCCGGCGAACGGCGGCACGGTCGATATCGATCGCGGAGAAGCCGGGGCTCCCAAATGGGTCGGCACCGGTGACATCACCTGGAAACTCGACAACTTCGAGCTCAACTACGGGCTGAACTTCATCGGCAAGCAGCGCCGGTACGAATTCGACGAGACCGCGGCCGATCCCGACCTCGTCGATCCGCAGTACCTGTACATCGGATCGGTCATCACGCACGACGCGCGCCTTGCATGGACGACCGAGTACGACAAGGCGACATTCTACCTCGGCGTGAACAACTTCACGAACGAGTTGCCGTCGATCGGATCCTCGAACACGCCGGTGAGCTTCCTCGGCAGGTTCTTCTATGCCGGGTTCACGATCAACACGGACGACCTGAACCCGTTCAGGTAACCGGGAGGGGAGCGTCCGACCAAGGCGCTCCCCGACCGCTCAGGCCCCGGTTGATCAAACCTTCGTGAAGTCGGGCTTGCGCTTCTCGAGGAAGGCGCCCACGCCTTCCCGGCATTCCGCCGTCCCGCCGGCAGCGGCGATACTGCGTACTTCGCGCTCGAGCTGGCCTTCGAGCGAGTTCTCATAGCTTGCCAGGAGCAGCGCCCGAGCGCCGCCGATGGCGCTGGTGGCGGACGACGCGAGCAGGCGGGCCTGCCGCATGCCCTCCTCCATCAGGTCCTCGTCATCGATGACGCGCGATACGAGACCGATTTCCTCGGCCTCCTTTGCCCCGACCTTGCGGTTGGCGATGATCATCTCCTGCGCGCGGCGCATTCCGACGAGGCGCGGCAGCAGCCAGCTCATGCCGCCATCGGGCGTAAGTCCGACGCCGCCGTAGGCCGCAAGGAAGCTCGCGGAGCGACCGGCGAGCACGATGTCGCCGCCGATCGCCATGCCAAGGCCCGCGCCGGCAGCCGGACCGTTGACCAGGGTCACCAGCGGCTTTGCCATGCGCATGAAGCGAGTCACGCCCATGTGAAGCGTTCCTGCAAGTTCGCTCAGGTAGGCGGACACGCCCTCGCCCGCTTCGGCGAAGGCAGCGATGTCGCCGCCGCCGCAGAACAGCTTGCCCGCGCCGGTCAGGACCACGCAGCGTATCTCGTCATCGTGGTCGCAGCGGATCGCCAGGTCCATGTAGGCGCGCGCCATCGCCATGTTGATGCCGTTCCCTGCTTTGGGCCGGTTGAGCGTCAGGGTGGCGATACCGTCCGACTTCTCGAACAGGATGGGATCTTCGCTCACGTGCATTTCTCCATGGCTTGTACGGCTAGTTCGGCGAGGCGCGGGAAAGCCTTGGCCCGGTCCTGTGCCTGGGCATTGGCGGCAGTGCCGCGGATCACCCGGCCCTTGATTCCGTGAAAGATCGCGGCGAGCCGGAAGAACTGGAACGCGACGTAGAAGTCCCAGTTGGCAATGCTCTTGCGCCCCATCCGCTCGCAATAGGCTGCGACGTAGGCCTCTTCCGACGGGATGTTGAGCGCGGCAAGGTCTGCCCCCTCGAGCCCGGCCACGATGTCCGGCGGCATGCGGTACATCATCGCGTGATAGGCGAAGTCCGCCAGCGGATGGCCGAGCGTGGACAGCTCCCAGTCGAGCACCGCCAGCACGCTCGGCTCGGTGGGATGGAAGATCATGTTGTCGCAGCGGAAGTCGCCGTGGACGACGCTCGTCTCGTCGCCTGGCGGGATGTTGTCCGGCAGCCATTCGACGAGCCGGTCCATGTTCGGATCGCGCCCTGCCTCCTCGTCGGCAAGATACTGCTTGGACCAGCGGCCGATCTGGCGGGCGAAGTAGTTGCCCGGCTTGCCGTAATCGCCAAGACCCACCGCCTCGTGGTCGACCTTGTGCAGCGCGGCCATCGTTTCGTTCATCGCATCGAAGTAGGCGGGGCGATCCTCGCGCGCGACATCGGGGAAAGTGGCATCCCAGAAGATGCGGCCCTCGACCATGTCCATGACGAAGAACCACGTGCCTATCACGTCCTCGTCGGTGCAGATGCCGTAGACCCTCGGCACCGGAAAGCCGGTCGTGCCCAGGGCCTGCATGACGCGCGCCTCGCGCTCGACGGCATGCGCGCCCTTGAGGAGCTGGCCTGGCGGCTTTCTGCGCAGGACATACTTTTTCGACGGCGTGACAAGCTTGTAGGTGGGGTTGGACTGCCCGCCCCGGAACTGCTCGACCGTCAGGGGACCGGCGAACCCCTCGACATGGCTTTCCATCCAGCGCGTCAGCGCCGCCTCGTCGAAGCCGTAGCCCTCCCGAACGGCGGTCGTGCCGGTGTTGGCTTCGGTGATGTCGGTCATTTCGATCCCCTGGCTGCGTGCCGAACGTCGTGGGTCAATGTACAGGCAGGATGCCCTGCACAATCCGCCCTTGTGTCAGGTCGGGGCCGCTCGCGCCCCGAGGGTGAGCGCCACAAGCATGGCCAGTGGCACGTGTAAAGCCCCGAAGCGCTTCAGACTTTCAGCGCTTTCGCATGCCACGCGACGTGCCCGGCCATGAAGGTCGAGATGAAATAGTACGAATGATCGTACCCTTCCTGCATGCGGATCGTCGCGGACTGCCCTGCCCGTTCGCAAGCTTCGCGCAGCAGATGCGTCTTCAGCTGCTCCTCCAGAAAGCCGTCGCAGGTGCCCTGATCAACTAGCAGGTCTGGAACTTTCGCGCCGTCTTCGATCAATGCAACGGCGTCGTACTCGCGCCACGCCGCCCGGTCCTGACCGATGTAGCCGCCGAGCGCCTTTTCTCCCCACGGACAGGCGAGCGGACTTACGATCGGCGAGAAGGCGCTGACTGAGCGGAACCGCTCCGGGTTTCGCAGGCCGATGGTGAGTGCTCCGTGACCGCCCATCGAATGGCCGGTGATGCCCTGGCGAGCCATGTCGACGGGAAAGTGCGCCCCTACGATGTCGGGCAGTTCGCTCTCGATGTAGGAGCGCATGCGGTAATGCTTCGACCACGGCTCCTGCGTCGCGTCGACATAGAACCCGGCACCTTTGCCGAAGTCGTAGCCCTCGTCATCGGGAACCTCGTCCCCGCGCGGGCTGGTATCCGGAGCGATGAACACGATGCCTTGCTCGGCGCAGGCAGCGCGGTACTCGCCCTTTTCGGTGACATTGGCATGCGTGCAGGTCAGTCCCGAAAGGTACCACAGGACCGGCAGTCTCGCGCCTGCGTCATGCTCGGGCACGAACACGGAGAAGGTCATGTCCGTCCCGGTCTCCCGGCTTCGATGGCGGTAGACGCCCTGCGTGCCACCGTGGCTCTTGTTCTCCGAGACTGTCTCGATCGGCATCCTCGCCTATCCCTCCATCCGCTTCATGGCGCACAGCTTGTTGCCGTCCGGATCGCGCATGTAGGCGAGATAGAGCATGCCGACCGTCTTCTTGCGGATACCCGGAGCTTCCTCGATTCCGGTACCGCCGTTATCCACACCGGCCTTGTACCAGGCGTCGCCCTGCTCGGGGCTTGCAACCTTGAATCCGATGGTCATGCCGTTGCCCGGCGTCGCCGCCTCGCCGTCGATCGGTTCGCCCACGATCAGCATCGCGCCGTCGTGCTGGTAGAAATAGCGATTGCGCTCGGGGTCCTTCACACCCGCAGGCCCGCCGATTGCCGCGAAGATCGCGTCGTAGAACCGCCTCGAACGTTCGGTGTCGTTACTGCCCAGATGGACGTGCGTGAACATAGCCTCTGCCTCCTCAGTACACCACGACGCTGCGGATCGATTCCCCCGCGTGCATCAGGTCGAAAGCCTTGTTGATGTCCTCGAGCGAGAGGACGTGGGTTATCATCGGATCGATCTCGATCTTTCCGTTCATGTACCAGTCCACGATCTTCGGCACGTCGGTCCGGCCCTTGGCGCCCCCGAACGCGGTGCCGCGCCAGTTGCGGCCGGTAACGAGCTGGAACGGTCGCGTCGCGATCTCCTTCCCCGCTTCGGCGACGCCGATGATGATGCTGGTCCCCCACCCCTTGTGGCAGCATTCGAGCGCCTGTCGCATGACTTCGACGTTGCCGGTGCAGTCGAACGAATAGTCCGCTCCGCCGTCGAGCATGTTGACCAGCGTCTCGACCACGTTTCCGACACTGCGGGGATTCACGAAGTCGGTCATTCCGAACTTGCGGCCCCACTCCTCCTTGTCCGCATTGATGTCGACGCCGACGATGCGGTCCGCACCCGCCATCCGCGCGCCCTGAATGACGTTGAGGCCGATCCCGCCGAGGCCGAATACGACGACATTGTCGCCGGGCTTGACCTTGGCCGTGTTCACCACCGCTCCCACGCCGGTCGTCACCCCGCATCCGACATAGCAACTGGTCTTGAAAGGCGCGTCGTCGCGGATCTTCGCCACCGCGATTTCAGGCAGGACCGTGAAATTCGAAAAGGTCGAGCAGCCCATGTAGTGGAAGATCGCCTCGCCCTTGTAGCTGAAGCGCGACGTGCCGTCGGGCATCAGCCCCTTGCCTTGCGTCTCACGGATCGCCGAGCACAGGTTGGTCTTTCCCGACAGGCACATTTTGCACTGGCGGCACTCGGGCGTATAAAGCGGGATGACGTGATCGTCGGCCCTCACGCTCGTCACGCCCTCGCCCACCTCGCGCACGATGCCTGCGCCCTCGTGGCCCAGGATAGAGGGGAAGATGCCTTCTGAATCGAAACCGTCGAGCGTGTAGGCATCTGTATGGCAGATGCCCGTCGCCATTATCTCGACGAGGACCTCGCCCGCTTTCGGACCCTCCAGATCGACTTCGACGATTTCAAGTGGCTTCCTGGCCTCGAAGGCTACTGCGGCCCGTGTCTTCATGTTCGTGCATCCCGATGTTTGAGTCGCGCCGGTCGGTAACACTGCCCGAGCCAAATGATAAGGCGTCAGCCGGCTCGGCACACGGTGCGGTTGGACCGTTAAAGTAGCCTTGCGAACTTCTTTCGGTGCGTGCAGTCTTCCGGCAAAGAACAGCAAATCGGGAGAATGCCGAGATGACGTCCGCCGAGAACCAGGAATTTCCCTACGCGCCCGGTCTTTCGGCATCCGACGACGGCAACCACGCGCCGGGCGAGGGTGACAAGTGGCAGGAAAGTTCGCTGGTCGCCTACTGCGATCCGTCGCGCGGGCTTGCCGGATTTCACCGCATCGGGATTCACCCCAATCTCGGCGAGGCAAGCGTCTACAGCTGGCTTCAGATCGACGGCAGGATGGTCTCGCAGGCCAAGCGAACCAACCTGCCGATCCCGGCCGGCCCCGTCACGGGCACGACACTCGAAGGAGTGACCTTCCGGACGCCCGATCCCTTGCGCACTTGCGAAATCGAGGTGGAGAGGGACGGGGTCCACGCCGAAGTCCTGTTTGAATCCTTCACCGGCCCCGTCCAGATGAACATGGACGTGGGTGGAGCGACAGTCGGCAAGGGGCACTACGATTCGATCGGGAGGGTGACCGGGAAATTCTCGGCCGGTAGCGAGCAATTCGCGTTCGACGGCGTCGGTTTCCTCGATCACAGCTGGGGCCCGCGCGATGCCGGCGGAATCCTCGCGCACCGCTGGATGATGGCGGCGCTCGATGCCGGAAACCACATCAACACCTTCCCGACGATCGGGCCGCGCGGGCGCGCGATGCTGGGATACGTGATGCTCGACGGCGAATTATCCTTCACCGCGGACGTTAGCTCGGAACTGTCGATCGGGGACGACCACCTCGACGTCCGGGCAGCGCGCGCCCGCATCACAGACGAGTTTGGCAGGACCGTAGAAATCAACGGTGTCTCTGCGGGAGAATACAGCATCCAGCCCTACGGGCAGGGATACTTCTGCGCGCACAAGCCGATGGTCTGGAACTGCAGGGGACGCACCTGGCCGGGAATGCTCGAATGGAGCGCCATCCGGTTCGTGCCGCCCTGGCACCGCGAGAGGCTCGGGATCGAGAAGGACAATTCCTGGCTGAAATGGGACGGGGACCAGCCGTGAGCCTGCCTGCTGCCAATCGCGAGACGCTGGCGGCCTATCTGCGCAGCGCTGCCCGCACGATCGAGGGGGAACTCGGAGGTGGGCTGGAAGAGGCAAACGCGTCCCGGCTTTCCGAGGCATCGGCTATAATCGCGCGTGTCGCGCAGCAAGTCGTGGACAGCGAGCAGGAATCTTCGGCCGAAGCCGAATACCGCGCGCTTGTGGCGGCCGAGCGGGAGTTCGGGGCGATGCTTGCACCTCGCACCGAAACGCCGGGTGCCCGGCATATCGATGCCGCTGACGTGGAAACCTATCTCAAGGGCCATGCGCGCGGCGGCCCCGGCACCGAAGTGACGGGCGCGAAATTGCTGGCAGGGGGGCGCTGCAAGGTAACCGCGCTGATCGAACAGGAGGGAGCGGCCGACCTGCCCTCCTCGCTCGTCCTGCGGCAGGACTGGGAAGGCGGCGCGACGGAAACGTCGGTCGTCGGAGAGTTCGCCTTGCTCGAACTCCTCCACGAAGAAGGCGTGCGCGTGCCGCGTCCTCTCGTTCTCGAGAGGTCGGATGCGCTGGGCCTGCCATTCATCCTGGTCGAACGGATCGAGGGAGCAGTGAACGGCGGCCTCTACGAGCCCCCCTCCTCGCCCGCCCTCATGCGGCAGCTTGCCGAGCAACTCGGCAAGATCCATGCCGTGCCGCTCGAACGCGCGAAGAGATTGTTTACGGAGCAGTCCGCATCGGCAGCAGGCGACCCTGCGGCTGTCGACGCGTTCGAACACAATCATCGGACCATCGGGCTGCGCTCGAAGATCGTGGATGCGGCGATAGCCTGGTTGCGCGCCAATTCCCATCTGACCGGCGATCAGGAAACCCTCGTCCACAACGACTTCGGTTTCCACAACGTCCTGACGCAGGGAGACCGCCTGACAGCCGTGCTCGACTGGGAGCTGGCCAAGATCGGCCACCCCGCCAGCGACCTCGGCTACGTCATGCATTTCGTGACCAAGGTCGTGGGCTGGGACGAATTTCTCGCCTGGTATCGCGAAGCTGGAGGATCGCTGATCGCTCCCGACGTCGTTCACTACCATGCGGTGTGGAACGCGGTGCGGCTTTACGGCCTGATCATGCAGGCCCGCCACAACCTCGAGATCGGTCGGGTCGACGACATCGAGATTTCCTACGCCTGCGCGGACAATGTCATGCGGCTGATCGCCTTTCTCGGCGAACTGGTACTCGACGCAGATCGCGTAGCGGCAGGCAGCAGCGCGTCTTCAGTCGGCTTCCGATGAAGCAAGGACTGCGCGCATAGCATCTGCGCTGCGCTGCACGGCCTCATGGACGGGAAGGGCCCGATGCGCGGCAGCGACGATCTCGATGCCCCAGGGCCCGTCGAAGCCTGCGCTCCTGGCTCCGCGGACGAACGCGGCATTGTCAAAGTCGCCGGTGTCGGGCTGCATGCGGTGGTCCACCATTTCGTCGAACCTGTCAGGCACGACCATCTCTCTGGGAACGCCGCATAGTTCGGTCGCGCGGAAGACGCCTTCCGGCAATGCGGCAATCTCGTCCACGTCGATGCCGCAGCGCGTGACATGCCAGCTATCGAAGAGCAGGCCGCCGTTGGCCCGTCCCGCCCCCTCCACGACAGTTCGACCCTTGGCCAGCGTGTCGAGGTTCGAAATCTGCATGAGTTCGATGACCACTTTGGCGCCGAGGTCGGCGAAGCGATCGCACACGCGACCGAACGCCGGCGCCATCGGCTCTGCCGGTGCCTCGACATCGCCCTCGCCGACAGCCTTGATCTGGTGGGCACCGATCGTCTCGGCCAGGCGCAGGGCGTCGTCGACCACCTTGTCGTCACCTGCCGACCAGCCCATCAGGGCTTCCAGTTCGAGGTATTCGATGCCGCCGTCCGCGAACATCGCGTTCAGGTCACTTGCTGCATATTTCGCCAGCGCGTTCTCGATATCGACGAAGACGAAACCCATTCCGCGAAAGCCCGCCTTTGAGCACGCATCGATCCGTTCGCGAATATCCACGCGACTGGCAAGGTCGGCGAAATCCGGCCGGATGTCTCCGGCGTGCGTCCAGTTGGCGGCGTGCAGAAGCGGCTCTTTTATCATCCGCCCTAATAGGCCCGAATTTGCGATTTCCGCCAGCCCCTACTCGACATTCTCGCATGACAAATGTCATAAACGCTCCGGAGGCACTTTCAACTGCGTGGACGTTACATGAGCAACGCGGCGGATCGCAGATCGAGAAGGACGCAAGTCGCGCGCGTCGCATTCGATCTCATCGCGGAAAGGGGGATCGAAGCCGTCACGTTTCGCCAGATCGCTGCGGAAACGGGATTCAGCACGGCCATTGTCTCGCACTACTTCCAGAACAAGAACGAGCTGCTCTTCACGATCTACTGCATCGCCAACGAGATGGCCCGCGAAAGGCTCCTCGGCGCGTTCGACGATGGACTGCCGCTCGTCGACTGCTTCGAAACCCTGCTCCCCATCAGCGAGGAATCGCGCAAGAACTGGCGCGTCTGGCTGGCATTCTGGGGACGTGCCCATGTCGATCCGCTCTATCTGGAGGAGCGTCGCAGGGCTGCTAACGACAGCCTGGCGCTCTATCGCCGGATGCTCGGCGTGCGTTCGGGCGATGCGCTCAGCGGACGAGCGCAGAATCTGGAAAAGGCGGCTCGGAGGCTGATCTCCCTGATCGCGGGATTGTCGCTCGAGGCTTGCTTTGCGCCGGAGGAATGGCCCCCGGACCGCCTGCGGGAATTGCTCGCCGACGAACTGCGGGACTACGACGCGACCTGACCAATATGACAGTCGTCATGTGCCCGCCGGCATCTATTCTCGCGCAAGATCCGGAGTCGGACGGCGGCCGCCATCTGGCGTGCGCCACAAATCGGGAGAGTGAGAATGATCCGCCACGTCGTGATGATCAAGTTCAAGAAGGATGCCCCGCAGGACAAGATCGACACGTTCCTGACCGAGGTGAAGAAGCTCTCTCACCTCAACAAGGAAGTTCGCGATTACAGTCACGGCATGTGCGTGCGCGAGCCGCGCTATCACTCGGGCGACTTCGATTTCGCCAATTGCTGCGACATCGACAACTACGAGGCGATGGAACGGTACATGTCGCACTGGGCGCACCTGCGCATGACGCCGTTTCTTCCCGATATCCTGGAGAACATGATCTCCTTCGACTGGGAAATCGACTACTACGGCCCCGAATTCGACGAGGAAGCTGCGAAGGAAGAGGCCGAGAAGGAAAAGCGCCGCGTCCTTCCCATTCATGACGATCCCGCCAAGGCCTGGGTTCCAGAAATCCGCGGCCAGACGCGCGAGCGCGCCAAGGAAATGCTCGATGCGGTCGGCCTGAAGCTGGCAAGCGACGAGGACGAGATCATGGGCTCGGTCTGGGCTCCCAACCGGATCATGTTCACCGAACCCGAAGTCGGCACCGAGGTCGACAGGGGCGCCGAAGTCAAAATCGGCATCACCGGCAACTGGCTGACCGGCCCAGCGACACCGGAAGGCGACGGCCCGGCCTGGTAAGCGGGGCGTCGCTGGGGCCGCGAAAGGACATGGCATGAGCGGGATGAGCGAAGCCTACGGCAAGGTGGCCGAGCAGCTTCTGCATTTCGTGGAAGCGAAGACGACCGACCAGACCGACCGCACGCTGAAGGTCCCCGTCGCGGACTACCTCGACCCGAAGCGCTGGGAACGCGAGGTCGAGCTGATCTTCAAGCGCCTGCCGCTCATGCTGGCGCTGTCCATCGAGCTTCCCGAAAACGGCGACTACAAGGCGATGGAGCCGATGGGGATCCCTGTCCTCATCACGCGCGGAAAGGACGGCGCGGCGCGGGCCTTTCTGAACGTCTGCAAGCACCGCGCAATGAAGATCATGGAGGAAGGCACCGGCAACTGCACCCGGATCGCATGCCCCTACCACGGTTGGACATACGCGAACGACGGTCGCCTTGTCGGCATTACCGAAGCAAGCACGTTCGGCGATGTCGACAAGTCCGGACTCGGGTTGACCGGGCTGCCCTGCCAGGAGGTCGCGGGGATGATCTTCGTGATCCTGACCCCCGGCCTGGAGATAGATGTTCCGGCCTTCCTGGGCGGGATGCTCGACGATCTGGCCGCCCTGCGACTCGATACCTGGTACTACCTGAAGTCCCGCAAGATGGAGGGAGCTAACTGGAAAGTCGCTTATGACGGCTATCTGGAAGGCTATCACTTCCAGGCGGCGCACCCCGAAACCGTGCTGCCGAGGACACCGTCCAACCGCGCGCTCTATGAAGCCTTCGGGCCGCATATCCGCCTGTCCTACCCGCAGCACCGGATCGTCGACCTGAAGGATATCCCGCGCAAGGAATGGGGCGAGCGGGAGAACCTGAACTACGATTTCATCCGGCTCGTCTTCCCGAACTTCGCCCTCTTCCTTGCGCCCGAGATGTGCCAGATCGCGCAACTGTTTCCCGGCGACAGGCCGGGCGAGAACGTGACGATCATGAATTACGTCTATCCGCGCGCTCCGAAGGACGATGCCGAGCGCGAGGACCTCGACAAGATGAGCGACTTCTTTTTCGACGTGGTAGAGAAGGAGGACTACCAGATGGGCCTTCGCGTGCAGCAGGGCCTGGAAGCCGGCGCGACCAACCACGTGGTTTTCGGCCGAAACGAACTTGGCAACCAGTATTTCCACAAGTGGATCGAGCACTGCTTATCAGGCAGCAAAGGGCCGGAGCCCCGGCTTCGACCGTAATCGCAAGGAGAAGAAGCAAGATGATCATTCTGGCGGGCTACATGCACACCAAGCCCGAACTGGCGGAAGATCTGCTGGGGGCGCTGAACTCGCTGGTGGAACCGACGCTCAAGGAGGAAGGCTGCCTCGACTACGCGTTTGCGTTGCAGGAAGGCGGCAACGGTTCGATCCTCGTCTACGAGCGCTGGACCTCGCAGGAAACGCTCAACAAGCATCTGGCGCAGCCCTCGATCGGCGCGGTGCTCGGCGACTGGGCGGAGAAAATCGAGATCGACGTCAAGAAGTTCGACGCATCGAACGAGCGCGGCTTCATGGATTAATCCAACGTCTTTTCGAGAGTATCAGACAACAAAAGGAGTGGAGAGGCATCATGAGCGGGACTCGCATAGCGGAACCGGTTTTCGACGAGGCCGGGCTCGCCCTGCCCGTGCTTCCGATCGACGACTACCAGCTCATCATGGGCACGGTGGCCTGTTACGGCCGGATGTATGACGACGACCGGATAGACGACTTCATGTCGCTCATCGCTCCGGACGCGCTGTTCAGGCCGAACTGGCCGGGGGTTGCGCCCGACACGGTCGAAGGAGCAGACAACCTGCGGCCCTTCTTCACCGAAGCGCGAGCGGCCTGTCATTCCCAGAACATGCAGCCACGCCACTACACCACCAACGTTGTGATCACCTCTTACGATGGCGAAACGGCGGGCGTCAGCGCGAACATGCTTTATACCGAATTCACCGAAGAGGGTGGCGCACAGCTCAAGATGGTCGGACAGTACGACTTCCGGCTGCGCAAGGACGAAGGCCGCTGGCGCATTGCCGAATGGTCGATGCGCTACGACAAGGCCGCCTGATTCCAAGACGAACATTTCCCCAAGGAGACACGAGGATGCTGAACCGGCAAGTTACCCTGAAATCGCACGTTTCGGGCGTTCCTAAGGAAGAGAACTTCGAGATGATCGAAACGCCGATCCCCGAACCGGGAGAAGGCGAATTCGTCATCCGCAACCTCTACTTCTCGCTCGAACCCGCCATCCGCGGTTGGCTCGACGGGAAGGAGAACTATTTCCCGCCGATCCCGCTGGGCGGCGTCGTGCGCGGACCGAGCGTGGGCCGCGTCGTCAAGTCGAACAATCCCGACTATCAGCCGGGCGAGGTCGTCTTCGCGCTCAACCACTGGGAGGACTACTCGGTCCTCGACAGCGAGGCGATCCTTCTCCAGAAGCTTCATCCGAAGGGCGACACGCCGCTGTCCTACTACATCGGTCCTCTCGGAGGCTCGGGCACGACCGCCTATGTGGGCCTTCACGACATCGGACACGTCAAGGAAGGCCAGACCGTCGTCGTCAGCGCCGGAGCGGGCGCCACGGGCAGCATGGTCGGACAGATCGCGAAGCAGCGCGGGTGCACCGTAATCGGCATCGTGGGCAGCGACGACAAGGTCAAGCTGATCACCGAGGAGCTCGGCTTCGACCACGGGATCAACTACAAGACGACCGACAAGCTGTCCGATGCGGTCATGAAGCTCGCTCCCGAAGGCGTCGACATTTATTATGACAATGTCGGCGGACCGACCCTGAACGAGATGCTGCTGACCATGAAGGTCCAGAGCCGCATCGTTTGCTGCGGCATGATCGCCGACTACAACGATACCGATAATCCCAATCCCATCACCAACCTCTGGGAAGTCGTCGCGCGGCAGCTAACGATGCAGGGCTTCCTCCTGCATTTCTATAGCGAAAAGGTGCCCGCCGCGCTCGACCAGCTCGAGAAGTGGATCGCCGAAGGCAAGATCAAGGTGATGGAACACATCACCCACGGCATCGCGAACACGCCAAAGGCCTATGGCGAGCTCATGAGCGGCAAGACCACCGGCAAGGCACTCGTCCAGCTCGACCTTCCGGAGGAAAACGGATGAGCAGCGATATCGAGACGCTCAAGGCCGAGTCGGAAATGAACCGGCTCGTCAGCCGCTACTCCACGATCGTGGACTGGATGGATTGGGACCGTCTCCCGGACATCTTCGCCACCGATGCCGACATCGATTTCGGCCAGATGTTCACCGGAGACCTCGCCGGGTTCACGCCGTTCGTCTCGGCGCTCGAAGCCGGCTACGACCGCCGCATGCACATGTTCGGCCTTCCACGCCTCGACGTGACGGCGCAGAGCGGCCGGGCGGAATGCACGAACATCAGCTTCACGCGCACCAAGGGCTCGGAGAACAACGACGATTCGATCATCTTCGGGCGCTATATTTTCGAAGGAAAGCCCATCGACGGTGCCTGGAAGCTTACGCGCCTGAAGTTCATGCTGAACGCGATGCACGCATCGCAGCAGCCGGTCGCCGACGAGAGCATGCTCAACACATGCGACGGCATGCAGCCCGGCCACCCGGACAAGCCTTCGGCCTGAGCCGCGGCTTGCAATTTGTACCAAGAGAAGCCGGCCATCGCCTATTTCGGAGCGATGGCCGGCTTTCTCGTTTGTCCTAGAAGCGGAAACGGAAGACCGCGCCGTACTGCCGGGGCGCGCCGACCGACGCGAGCGTTCCGATCCCGGCAAGGCTCAGCTTCTGGTTGAAGTACTCTTCATCGAAGAGGTTGCGTACATAAGCTCCGATCTCCCAGCTATCGTCATCGGGGCCCCACGACATGCTGGCATTGACCAGCTCGACCGCTCCGACCCTCTCGATCGGCAGGTTGGTGTAGCTGGTGAACTTGGCGCTCGTGTAGCTGTACTGTCCGGTCGTGGTCAGCGTGCCGCCGCCGACCGGGGCCTGCCAATTAAAGCCGAACGAAGCGCTCCATTTTGGCGAGTTCATCAGACTGTTCCCGGCGTAGGACACTGGAACGAGACCACCTGTCGCGGGATCGAGGATCAGTGTGTCGTACTCGTCGTATTTGGCGTCGAGATAGGCGACGGATCCGGTGAGCGTCAGGCCCTGCGTCGGAGCCGCCGTCGCCTCGACCTCGAAGCCTTTCGTCTCGGCCTTGCCGGCGTTGGCAATCGATGCCGAGTTCGCACCCGAGGGATAGGTGATGTTCTGGACGACCTGCATGTCCTTGTACTTGTTCAGGAACGCGGAAACGTTCAGGCGCAGAAGGCGGTCGAACAGGTCAGACTTGATGCCCACCTCGAAAGTATCGAGTTTTTCGGGATCGAACGGACCGATATCCTGCGCGATCGCGATACGACCCGTGAAGCCGCCCGACTTGAAGCCACGCGCGTAGTAGCCATAGATCATGAACTGCTCGGTGGGCTGCCAGTCGAGGCCGATCTTGTAGCCGACGTTGTTCCAGCTTTCCTCACCGCTGGCGGTAATCAGCGATCCGGGGATGAGCGGATCGTCGAAGGTCGCCTGTCCATCCGGGTTGATCGTATTGGCGGTCGTGGATGTGGCCGTGGTCTTCTCGTAGCTGTAGCGAATTCCTGCTTGCAGGGTCAGTTCCGGAGTGAGGTCCTGGTATCCCTGGAAAAACACCGAGAACGAGCGGTTGTCCTGGTCCTGCGACTGCGGCTGCCCGAGGCCGGGAAGGAAACCGTCGAGCTTGCCGTCCTGGTCGAGGAAGTAACTTTGCTCGAAATAGAACAGACCGACGATGAAGCGGGTGTAGTCGCTCAGCGTCACGAGGTCGCGCAGTTCCTGCGAGAACTGATGATGCTTGGTACGGCGATTCGTTTGCAGGAGGACGCGCGTGGTCGCATCGTCGTCCGAGAAGAGGTCGTTGTTGTATTCACGATAGTTGGTGATCGAGGTGAAGTCGCCGAGCCCCGTCTCGAGGTTCTGGGTAAGCGTGATCGAGTAGGTATCGCGGTCGTTGGCGTCTGGCTGGTCGTAGCTGAGCCCGCGCTTGAAATCGAACGGATCCTCGGTTTCGTTGGGAGTGTAGAACAGTTCGCCTGGCCCCGCGATCAGGACGCCCGTCTGCGACCCGTTGCGGCTACGCACGTATTCGCCAATAAGCGTGGCGTCGTAATTCCCGCTGTCGTATTTCAGGTATCCGCGAAGCGAGGTGATGTTCCGTTCCCCGATCCGCCTGTTGTCGGCGTAATTACGGAAATATCCGTCCATAGAATTGTGGAGGACGCTAACCTTGCCCGCGAGATTTTCGGTGATCGGGAAGTTGACCGACGCATTGGCTTCGAGCTGGTTGTAATTGCCATAGACGATTTCGCCTTCGACACCGAATTCGCCCGTCGGCTGCTTGGTAACCACGTTGATCACGCCGCCGGTCGTGTTCGCGCCGAACAGCGTACCCTGCGGCCCGCGCAGAACCTCTACCCGGTCGATGTCGAACAGCGACAGCAGTGCTGCGGTGTTCACCCCGACCACGACGCCATCGACGACAACCGAAACCGTCGTTCCGACGTAAGGATCGGCATCGTTCACGCCGATGCCGCGAATGGTGAAGACCGCGGAATCGGGCGCGTTCGAGAACGTGTTGATCTGCACGTTGGGCAGCGTGTTCGAAAGGTCGGCAATGTTGGTGACCTGCTGCTCCTGCAGTATCTCACCGGTTACGGCAGACACGGAAATTGGCACGTCCTGCAGGTTTTCCGACTGTTTCTGAGCGGTAACGACGATATCGCGAACGCCGTATTGCGCCGGCTCTGCCTGAGTGTCCTGGGCCGAAGCCTGCGCCTGACAGATTGCAACGAGCGACAGCCCGGCAATAAGGTGATGGCTCTTCCTCATGATGCGTATTCCCCTCCTGATGGCCCGCATTGATGTGGACCCCGTATTTATCAGTCCCGCATAGATCCAATCCTGTGCGGTTGGCTACTCACCATTTGTACTGTTTTTCTGAACATTCCTCATGAAGCCTCAATATTTGACGTTGCGGGTGAACCCTCCGTCGACCGTCAGGTTCACGCCGTTGATCCATGACGCGCGGGCGGAGGCGAGGAACAGGACCGCGTCGGCGATCTCCTCGGGCTTGCCGAAGCGCCCGGCAGGGTGCCTGTCGCGGTTCTCCCTGAAGTAGTCGGGCATTTCCTTCTCGAGAAAACCCCAGCTGCCGTCTTCGATGTAGGCAGGGCCCGGGCACACGCAGTTGCTGCGGATGCCGTCCTTCATGTAGTCGATGGAAAGCTGGTGCGTGTAGTTGATGAGCGCCGCCTTGATCGCGCCGTAGCTGAGGCCGGATTCGCCGAATGCGTGGTTCTCGATGGCGGTGATCGTCGACATCTGGACGAATGCACCCCCGCCCGCCTTCTTCATGTAGGGCAAGGCGGTGTCGAACATGGCGACGGCCGACATCAGGTCGACGTTGTAGTTGATGTCCCACCCCTTGCGGTTGCGCGGTATGCCGCCCAGCGCGCTGGCATTGGAGACCACGATGTCGATCCCGCCCATGTCGGACGCGGCCTTCTCCACCCAGGCGGTGACCTGGTCGAAATAGCCGCAATCGACCACCGACCCGTATACCGTTCCACGATCCTTCAGCGCTTCGACGGCGTCTTCCACCCCGTCGCCCTGCAGCGGGTTGGCGAACACGCTCTTGTCGCTGGGGTTCGCTTCGCCCGAACGCGCGCGGCGTCCGCAGAACGAAACGATCGCGCCCTCTTTCAGAAAGCCTTCGACGATCCGCCTGCCGACACCGCGCGTGGCGGCGCTGACCACGACTTTCTTACCCTTGAGTTCAAGGTCCATTTCACTCCCCTCCCTGCGTTCCGGATCAGACCGGCTTGATGTGATCGTTCGGGTGGATTTCGAGGATCTCGAAAACATTGCCGAAGAAATCGCGTCCGTACGTAGCCGCGAAGCCGCTCTTGTTTCCCTGCTCGTCGGTTTCGATCGTGCTGAGGTCCGGAGCCGTGTGGAAGGTCAGACCCGCCTCCACCATCCGCTCGTAGCAGGCCTGGATGTCGTCCACCTGGAACCCGAGATGGGTGTAGCCGTGCAGGTTCACCGGGCGATCCGGGTCCTGCGGCGGCGCAGCCGGCGAGGTATATTCGAAGACTTCCACCTGAACGTTCTTGAGACGGGCGATGAAGCTCTTCGCGGCAGAATCCTTCAGTCCGACGATCGCGTCGATCCATGGATTGCCTGCCTCCCAGTCGGCCGTGGAGATTTCCTCGGCGCCGAGCAATTCGAGGTAGAACCTGCGAGCAACGTCGATGTCCGGAACGGAGAGGGCGAAATGGTGCACGCCCTGGATGTGATGTTTCACTTACGCCCCTCCATGTACTTGTCGAGCGTGTCGTGGAGGTGGCGTATTCGCGCTTCCTGGTAGATCGAAAGCGTTTCTGCGCCCTTCCCGCTCGTGTACATGCCTTCGCGCTGCCATCGCATGATATCGGTATCCTGATCGAGAACGCTGGCGAGGAAGGGGTCCATGCTCTCGACGCTGGTGAAACTATCGTCCTCTCCGATCTCGTGCATTTCCGCCACCTCGAAGTCGCCGTCCTTCGGCTTGGGGTGAAGCACGTACTGGTCGAAGATCGCCCGGTCGCGGTCATAGCCGTCCGGCCGGAACTGCTGGACGAGGCAAAGGCCGGGCGCGGGATACACAAGTATGTTGGGAAACACGTGGTACTTCAGCGAGTCGATCATCTCGGGCACCGAATGGCGCGAGTAGTCGAGCCCGTAGGTTTCGCTCATCTGCTTGCGCAGCTGCTCAGCCATCACCCAGCGCGCAGTTTTGCCCTCGGGCACTTTCGAGCGTTCGCCCACCATCTTGCCATCGCCCACCAGCATGGTGTCCAGGAGTTCCTGCTCGGTCAGCGACTTCTTCGAGGTCGGGCTGGGAGAAGCCATGGCGCACAGGTCGCGGCTGACATGATCCGAGAATATGTCGTGCTGCATGTTCTGGTCGCTCACGACGTTCGTCATCTCGGGATGGACGTAAGGTGTGTGATAGGCCTCCATGAACGCCTCGATCGCGACCTTCCAGTTGCCCGGGACATGCTTCCGCACATGCGAGGCGACGTACCAGCCGGTAAGATCCCAGTTTGCAAAGTGTTCGGGCAATACTTCGAGATAGTCGATCAGCGGTCCCGCCTCGCCGTCGAAGTTTACGAAGACCATGCCGTTCCACGTCTCTACCCTGACCTCAACGAGGTGCGCCTTGTCACGTTCGAGCTGCGGAAACTCGAAATCGCACGGGATGTTCTTGAGCGAACCGTCGAGGTTCCATTCCCAGTTGTGGAAGGGACAGACGATGCTGGCCGACCAGCCGCACGAGCCGGAGCCCTTCAGCTTGGTCCCGCGATGCAGACACGAATTGTAGAATGCCTTCAGGCCGGAATCCTGTCGCACGATCAGGACGGATAGCCGGCCGATGTCGTAGACGAAGAAGTCGCCCTTCTCCGCGACATACTCCTCGCGACAGGCGAATTGCCAGACGCGCTTCCAGACCTGCTCCATCTCCCGGTCGAAGAAGGCCTGGTCGGTGTACCGGTCGAACGGAATGTCGCGCAGGTCCTGCTCGGGATTGGATTGCAGCGCCAGAACGTCGGGCAGCTCGCCATCCCGTCGCGCGACGTCGGCCCACGTGTTGCCGGGGTAACGCTCGCGCATGACCTTCTGGATATCGTTCATTATATTAACCTCTCCGCAGAAGTTCTCGCGACTTTTATAAACATGAATTCACGTTCACGAATTATCTCGTAATGAGGATTTCCCGTCAAGACATTTCACGCTTCTTCGGCGATCCGCAGGTATCGCAACGCCATCAGAAGAGCCTCGCGCGCGAAATCAACGTCGGTCACTTTCAGCCCGCGGCCAAGCTCGCCCCCGACCGGCAAGGTCGACCAGACCACCGCGCCTCTTACAATGGAATGGAGGTACAGCACCTGCCGGCGAAGTTCGCCTTCGTCCCGCCCCGGCAATTTCTCGGCAAGACGGTCGGCAACCAGTGATGCAACGACCTCGTTCGCATCGCTCTGGTCCTTGTGGACAGTCGGATCCTCAAGCCTTCTGCGCTCCAGCATCCGGAGTAACCCGGCATCGCAGGTAAAGGCACTGAACACGATATCGAGATGCAATTCGACGAGCTGGCGCGGTGAAGCGGCGTGCGCTTCGCGCGACGTGCAAAGTTCGCCGATTTCGCGCATCCGGCAAGCCCGATACGCAGTCACGATACTGGTGAGCAGTGCCTCCTTGTCCTGAAAGCGCTGGTACACGGTGCCGACGGGCACTCCCGCCCTCTTCGCGATGTCCGAAACGCGCGTCGCCTCGAAGCCCTGCGCAGAGAAGAGGTCCACCGCAGCCACGACAATGCGGCGCATCGCATCCCGGCTCCGGTCCTGTTGCGGCTGTGCGAATGCGTCGCTCATTTCCATCCAGCGTTCTGGATTCTTCTCGAAGGGGATTGCCCCGAAGGGAGCATCAAGTGTCCGATGGATTGTCACCCGATTCCCCTAGACGGCGAAGCGATCATTGGCCAGATCAGCCCACTGGCGCATCGAGCCGGACACAAAGCGGATGGCGCGCAACGAGGGAGAGGTGGCAATGCAGGAACTGGAAGCCGGGGATTTCGAGACGATCGCTGAAGGCTTTTCCTTCGTCGAGGGGCCGCGCGTCTCTCCCGAGGGGGACCTTTGGTTTGCCGACCTGTCGGGAACCGGCGTATTCCGCAAACGCAGCGGCAGCGCCCCCGAGGAAATGGTGCCTGCCCGGCAATGGGTCGGGGGCATCGTGTTCGACGAAAGCGGCATGGTGCTGTGCAGCGGCCGCGACGGCATTATCGCGGTCGATCCCGCGACCAGGGCCACTATCGATGTCCTTCGCGAAATCGACGGCGAACCGGTCATCGCAGTCAACGACATGGAAGCCGACGGCCGGGGAGGTTTCTTCGCAGGCACGATCGACTTTGTGTCGATCTTCGAGACGGGCGAAACTCCCAGGCCCGGGAAGTTCTTCCACATGTCTGCCGCAGGCGAGGTCACCGTCCTGCGCAGCGACGTCTTCGCATCGAACGGCATGGCCCGCAGCCCGTGCGGGAAGTGGCTGCTCCACTCCGAGACCTCCCGGGGCATCATGCGATACCCCCTGGATGACACAGGCATGCCGGGCGAAGGCGAAATGATCGTCGACCTGCCCGATTGCGATGGCCTCGTTGCGGACAGTGCGGGCGGATTCTGGGTCGCCTGCTGGGAAACCGGTCGGCTTCTCCATTACGATGCGGACGCGCAATGCACCACGGGTTTCACTTTCCCGCAGCCGCACGTCGTCAGCCTCGATTTCAGCGCTATCGATCCCTCCTGGCTCTATGTCTCGACCGGCGGCAACCAGGATGCTCCCGATCTCGGCGCGGTGCTGCGGATGCGCGTGGACGTGCCGGGTGTCCCCGGCGGGCTAACGAAACTCAGGATGCTGGAGAGCCGGCGATGATCGATCTCGATGTCCGCGACGACGGCATTGCAATTCTGACGCTCGACCGGCCGGAAGCTTCCAACGCACTCGACTTCCCGCTGGTCGACGCGCTGCGGGAGAGCCTGGCCAGGCTCGAGAGCGACGAGGCAGTCAGGGTGCTGGTACTTGCCGCGACCGGAAAGACATTCTGCGCCGGGCTCGACTTGAAGGAAGTCATTCTTTCGGATGACGCTCCCGACGGTCCGATCGAATTCATGTCGCTCCAGGAGCGCTATGCGGGGCTGATGACCGCAGTCGCACAGGCGCGCTTTCCCGTCATCGCGGCTGTCGAAGGCGCCGCCGTGGGCGCGGGAATGGCGCTCGCACTCGCTGCGGACATCCGGGTCGCAGGCCCGAAAGCGAAATTCCTCGTCGGGGCGGTCAAGGTTGCGCTGAGCGCGGGCGAGTGCGGCATCAGCTATCATTTGCCGCGCCTTGTCGGGGCCGGGCGGGCGTTCGAACTGATGCTGACCGGGCGCGCGGTGGACGCCGAAGAGGCGCTGGCGCTGGGCCTCGTGACCTCGCTGGCACCTGCGGACGACGTCGTGAGCGAAGCCCTGCGGGTTGCGTCGCAAATCACCGGGAACAGCCCGTATGCCGTCAAGCATACCAAGCAGGTAATGCGCGCCAACCTCGATGCAGGTAGCCTCGCCTCGGCGGTCGAACTCGAAAACCACGTGCAGTGCCTCGCGCTGGTGACGGAGGACTTCCGCGAAGCGTGCAAGGCATTCGCCGAGAAGCGCAAACCGCACTATTCTGGACGCTGAGGCCGGAATGTTTCGCGGGACTGACGCCGACCGTGGGCCAGCGGTCGCCCGGCAAGGCTGTCCAATTCGGGGTGTTGGCCTCGGTCGGGCTTTTCGTTTAAGGGCTGCCATCGAGTGCGGCCAGAATGGCCGGAAAGACCTGATGCCAGCGAGGAACCCGATGGACGACTGCTCAGCAAACGGAGAGGGGTTCCAAGACAGGCTAAAGAACGTCCTTCGTTACCTGCCTGCGCCGGTCGCGATCGTCACGTCTATCGATCCGCAAACGGGCGATCCCGTGGGACTTGCGATGTCGGCGATCATGCCGGTTTCGCTCGAGCCTTGTGCCATGGCGGTGGCCGTCAATCGATCGGCGTCCAGCTATCGATCCATGGTCGAGAGCAGAAGGTTCTGCATAAATCTGCTAACCAGTGACAAGGTTTCCCATCTGAATCCCTTCGCGCACCCCGAAGCGAAAGACGACCGGTTCACGCACGAGGACTGGGAGCGCAACGGGTCGGTCTGGTACATCCGGGATGCGCCCGCGAACATCTTCTGCGACGTGGTAGAGACCGTGTCCTTCGGTACGCACGACATCCTCGTCGGCGAAGTCTACGACCTGTACTCGTCCGGGGCGACCGACATACTGGGATGGGCAAATGGAACACTGGGAAGCTTGATACCGATCGAAAGGTAGTCGTGTTCGAATCTGTTGCAGTGTGACTTTTGATGTGAATGGCTTCTTCACTTTCCACATCACAGTGTGGTAGCGCGCAGTCATGGACAACACGATCGAATCGGTTCGCAGGCTCGTCACCGAGGGGTTGATGACCAAGAGCGGCCTCGCCCGGGCAGCAGGCCTGCACCCCAACACACTGCGCGATTGCGCGCAGGATTCATGGAACCCCACCGCCGAGACTCTCGCGAAGCTTGAGCGGTTCCTGTCCGAAAACAGCGAGGAAAATGTCCTCGTCCCGATCGAGGAGATCATCGAGGAAGCGCGCAACGGCCGAATGTTCGTGCTCGTCGACGACGAGGACCGCGAAAACGAGGGCGACCTTGTCATTCCTGCGCAGATGGCGACTCCTGCGGCAGTCAATTTCATGGCCACGCACGGTCGCGGGCTTGTCTGCCTGACCCTCACGGCGGAACGTTGCGACCAGCTCGGCCTTGCGCCGATGAGCCGCGCCAACCGATCGGGCTTCGAAACCGCGTTCACTTGCTCGATCGAAGCGGCCGAGGGCGTGACCACCGGCATCTCCGCAGCCGACCGTGCGCGGACGATCAGCGTCGCCATCGACGGGACCAAGGGGAAGGACGATCTCGTCACTCCCGGCCACGTATTCCCGCTGCGCGCGCGGCGGGGGGGAGTGCTCGTGCGCGCAGGCCACACCGAAGCGGCAGTCGACATTTCCCGGTTGGCCGGATTGAACGCGTCGGGCGTCATTTGCGAAATCATGCGCGACGACGGCGAAATGGCGCGGCTCGACGACCTGATAACGTTCGCCCGGAAACATGGCCTCAAGATCGGCACGATCCGCGATCTGATCGAATACCGCCTGAAGAACGACCATCTGGTCGAATGCGTCTCGGAAGGCGAATTCGAATCCGAGCACGGCGGTAGATGGGCGGTGAAGACCTATCGCAACAAGGTCAACGGCTCGGTCACCCCTGTCCTCCAGAAGGGCCGCGTCGTTCCGGGCGAACCGACGCTCGTCCGGATGCACGGCATCTCCCTGTTCAACGACGTCTTCGGGAAGATCGGATCGCGCCGGCGCATGCTCAATCGGGCGATGGAGGCGATAGGCAACGAAGGGGCCGGGATCATCGTCGCGCTGATGTCGGAAGACTACGACACGCTGGCCCGGGAAGTCGGAAGCCAGGAGAGGTCGGGCCAATTACGAGATTACGGGATCGGCGCGCAGATTCTTGCCGACATGGGGGTCCACGACATGATCCTGCTGACCAATTCGCCGCAGCACGTCGTGGCGATCAGCGGTTACGGACTGAACATCGTCGGCGACCGGGCCATCCCCGATGACGACGGCGTGGGTTGAACCGGACTTGCCCGGAAGGGATTGAGCTGCTTCAGGCCGCTAGCCTCTCCGCAGCCTCGTCGGCGATGATTCCGGCAATCGCCCTGAAAGTGTCCGCATACGCGGCCTTTTCGCGCCATGCCGCAGCGACGCTCCGGAATTCGCTCCACCCCCGTGGCTCGGCGATTTCGACGGCGGAGAGCCCGCCCGCGCCGGAACGGACGTAGAGTTCCGGCAGGAGCGCAAGACCGACGCCCGATCCCGACATCTGCCGCAATGCATCCAGGCTCGTACCCTGATAATCGCCGATAATTGAAGCATTCAGCTTCTTGCAGATCGCCATCAGTTGCCGATGGTAATGATGCCTGTGGTCGAGCGTGAGAAACGTTCGTCCGCCAAAATCCGCGATGGTTCGGTTTTCCAGCCGCAACAGGGGATCGTCTGGCGGCGCGACAATCCGAAGCGGCTCGCGAAAAATCGGTTCGATGGCGAGCCCTGTCCCCGCAATCGGCATCGGCGACAGGATCATGTCCAGTTCGCCAGCAGCAAGTTCGCTATGTTGCAGCGACGGGATGCCCTCGCGAATGTAGACCTTCAGTTCGGGGAATCGCATGTGAAGGCGCTTGATGGCGCCGGGCATGAGATACGGGCCGATGGTTGGCGTCACACCGAAGCGAATGACCCCGGCAGGTCGGTCCGCAGCCCTGTCGGCTGCATCCAGCAAGTCGCGGTAGGCAGACAGGGTGCTGCGCATCGGAACGAGCAATTCCCGACCGGCAGGCGTTAGCTGCATTCCGCGCGGGATACGTTCGAACAGCACCACGCCGGTTCGCTGTTCGAGCATTTTCAGCTGCTGGCTGAGCGCCGGTTGCGTCAGTCCTAGCGCGTCGGCCGCCTCGCCCATGTGGCCAGTCTCGACAAGCTTGGTGAAGATCTGAAGCTGACGGATCGTTATCACCCAATATCATTAGCATATCTTATCGGAAAGTCATCATACTTTGTATTGGATTATCGGTTTCCTCCGACCCATTTCGTGTGGGCAAGAAATGGAGATCACGATGCAAGACGATCGCAACTCAGGAACCTTGAAGGGTTATCTGCAAAGGCTGGAGCGAGAGCATCGCAGGCTCGATCGCCTTATCGGGACCAGCAAGAGCCGTTCGAAGGCTGAGCACGTGAGCGCTCTCAAGCGCATGCGCCTGCGCATCAAGGACCGCATCGTCGCGCTGCGGCGGCAATTCGACGGGCGCGGTCTGACAGGCTGATGCCTGCATTCCTGCGGCGGTCCCATCGCTGGTCCCCTGGTGGCCGCCGCCTTTCGATCAAACCGGAGTCTTCATGACCGAAACCAGTGCCATCAAGAGCCTGCGCGACTTCATCGCCAGCGAAAGCGCGGGCGGCATCGTTCTGATGGTCGCTGCCGCTGCCGCTCTGGTAGTGGCGAATTCCGGGTTTTTCGGCGCCTACTCCGGTCTCCTCGACACGCCCGTATCCTTTGCCGCTGGATCGCTCGTCTCGATCGACAAGCCGCTGCTGCTGTGGATCAACGATGGCCTGATGGCGCTTTTCTTCTTCCTCATCGGTCTGGAAGTGAAGCGCGAAATCCTGACCGGCCAGTTGCGCAGCTGGCAGCAGGCGTCGCTGCCCGTCTTCGCGGCGATCGGAGGAATGGCGGTCCCTGCCCTGGTCTTCGTCGCGATCAACGCCGGCGAACCGGCGAACATTCGCGGATGTGCGATACCTGCGGCAACCGACATCGCCTTTGCACTCGGCCTGCTGGCTCTGCTCGGATCGCGGGTCCCCGTCGCCCTGAAGGCGCTCCTGCTGGCCATCGCCATCATCGACGACATCGGAGCAATCGCGATCATCGCCTTGTTCTACACAGAAAACATGAACCTGATGGCGCTCGCCCTCGCACTGGTTCCCGCCCTCGCGATGCTTGCGCTCAACAAGCTCGGTGTCGCGAGGTCGATTCCCTACTTCATCTTCGGCGCGATCCTCTGGGTCCTGGTGCTCAAGTCCGGGGTTCACGCCACCCTTGCAGGCGTGCTGACGGCGCTGTTCGTTCCGATCGCAGCCGGAGACGAGCGCCCGCTCGAGCGTCTCGAGCACGCTCTGCACCCCTGGGTCGCATTCCTCGTCCTGCCGATCTTCGCCTTCGCCAATGCCGGCGTCTCGTTCGCAGGAGCCGGGGCCGAAGCGTTGTTCGCTCCGCTGTCTCTGGGGATCGCGGCGGGTCTCGTACTGGGCAAGCAACTAGGCATCTTCGGATCCTGCTGGCTCGCCGTCCGGTTCGGGATCGCCAGCCTGCCGCCGCAGGTAGGCTGGCGCCACGTCTACGGCCTGTCATGCCTTGCCGGCATCGGTTTCACGATGAGCCTGTTCATCGGCGGCCTCGCCTTCGTCGACCCGGCGCAGATCGACGCGGTCAAGATGGGTGTGCTGACCGGATCGATCATTTCGGCCCTCGTCGGACTGACCGTCCTGGCAGGCGCGAGCCGGACGCCAGCCCCCGACAGCGCCTCTCGCGGCGAAGAGGGCGTTACAGTTCCAATCAGGTGATGCGAAATCTTGGGAATAGTAAATAAGATGATGATCCATAAAGGTTTGTGTCTGGGAATCGCGACTGTCTTGATGGCTGCACCTGCCCTCGCAGCAGAAAAGGACTGGAATTTCGGCGACGGTGAGACGCCGGAAAGGTGGGCGCTGAAGAACAGCGACTATGCGCTGTGCGATGCCGGGCTTTCCCAGTCGCCCATCGACCTCGGAAGCGCGAATGCGCGCGGAGATATCGAAGTGACCACGAACTTCGGCGTCGCTTCGGGCAGCCTTGCCCTCGCCGATGAGCTGGTCCAGGTTAATTTCGCGCCCGGGCAGGGCAAGGGCATGAATTCGGGCGGCACCGCCTTCAACCTGCTCCAGGTCCATTTCCACACGCCCTCGGAACACGCCGTCGACGGAAGACGCTTTCCGCTGACCGCCCATTTCGTCCACGCCACCGACGGCGGTCGTCTCGGCGTGCTTGGCGTAATGTTCGAGGAAGGAGAGGCCAACGAAGGTCTCGCGCGCATACTCGCAGCTCACGGCAACGGCAACGGCGCGCCCGTCACTTTCGACCTCGATACGATGATCCCCGACGATCTCTCGGTTTACCGCTACATGGGCTCGCTTACCACGCCGCCTTGCAGCGAAGGCGTGAACTGGCACGTCGCCGACGAACCGGTCGAGGCGAGCGCGCAGCAAATCGCAACGCTGCGCGAAGCGCTGGGCCCAACCGCCCGATCGTTGCAGCCCCTGGGTAAACGGCTTCTGGTCGCGCCCGCGGAATGAGACGGATTGCAGGAATGGCGGCGGCGACCGCGTGCGCGCTCGTCGCCAGTCCCGCCACTGCCGCCAACGAGGCCTTTGAGCTTTGGCTCAACCCTTCCACAGCCATCGGGATCGACGATGATACGGCAGTCGAGATCGAAACCGCGCAACGGTTCCGCAGCTCATCCGACGGGCGGGTGGACACCTATTTCGCCCGGTTATGGCTGAGCCAGACGGTCACGCCGAGTGCAACGCTCGCCGTTGCCATCGAGCGGCGCGAGAACGATGGCGGGAACGACGAAACCCGCGCGATGCAGCAAATGTCGACCAGGCATGGCATATTACGGACCCGACTTCGCCTGGAGCAACGGTTCGTCGACAATGCAGGTCGCGTGGGTCTTCGCCTGAGGCCGCGCCTCGGGATCGGAGTGCCGCTTGACGAGGCCGGTCGTTGGTCCGGCAAGGCCGACGCGGAACTGTTTCTGACCCTGGCGAGCACGCGACCGGGCGGCAGCGACGGGCTCACCGGGTTGCGCACGCAGATCGGGGTGTCGCATGCGATCTCGGACCGCTTCCAGTTGGGTCTTGCATATCTTAGGCAGCAGGATTTCGAGGACGGCGGGCCTGACGAGATCGCCCACGCTCCGCTTCTGATCATCGAGGCTGCGTTCTGAGCATGGACCAGCTTACCACCACGCTCCTGTCCGCGCCGGTGCTGTTCTTCGTACTTGGAGCGCTGGCCGCAGCGGCCCGTTCGGATCTGTCCGTACCGGAAACAATTGCCAAGGGACTGTCGCTATACTTGATGGCGGCCATAGGCCTGAAGGGCGGCGTCGAGGTGGCCAGGGCTGGGGTCGGGCCCGAACTTCTCTCCGCATTGGCGGCGGGACTGGTACTCAGCGCTGCGATCCCTTTCCTCGTCGCTCCCGCGCTGGCGCGGTTCGGCGGGCTCGATCGCACCAATACCGGGGCCGTCGCCGCGCACTACGGATCGGTCAGTGTTGTGACGTTCGTGACCGCCAGCCAGGTCTATTCGGACACCGGCTTCATCATAGCAGGCTTCATGGTAGCCGTGCTGGCAATGATGGAGACGCCCGCGATCCTTTCGGGGCTGCTCATCGCACGACGCGAGGGCGGCTCGCTGTTCTCGCGAGACCTGCTCCGGGAAGTCCTGTTCAACGGCTCCGTCGTCCTGCTGCTGGGCAGCTTCGCGATAGGGATGGTCATCGGTGAAGACGGGTTCGAACCCATATCGCCACTTTTCAAGGCCGGGTTCACCGGCGTGCTCTGCCTTTTCCTTCTCGACATGGGCCTGATCGCGATGCGGCGAATACTCAAGACGAGGTCGCTCACGCTTCGCCTCGCCGCCCTCGCTGTCCTTTTTCCGATCGTGAACGGTACGATAGGGGTACTGGCGGGAACCGCGATCGGTCTCGATACGCCGTCGAGCGCGGCATTGGGCATACTCGCCGCGAGCGCCTCCTACATCGCGGTTCCGGCCGCCATGCGACTATCGTTACCGCAGGCCGATGCCGGGCTGTATCTTGCGATGTCGCTCGGGGTGACATTTCCCTTCAACATCGTGGTCGGCATACCCCTCTTCCGGGCATTGGCCGAACTGCTGGGAGCACAACCATGATCGAAATGACCCGGCGCGAGCGGATCGAGGTGCTGGTCGATGCGCCACTCGCACCGAAACTGGCGGAGATAGCGCTCGCATCGGGCATCACCGGGCACACGCTCATCCGCACCGAAAGCGGCAGGGGTCGCGACGGCGAATGGTCCGAAGACTTGCTCAGCGGCGCCACCGCGAAGTACATCTTCCTGACCATCGCCAACAGCGAGAGCGCATCGCGATTCGTCCAGGCCATCGAACCTTTGCTGGAAAGCCACGGACTGATCGTCCTGCGCTCGCCGGTGGACGTCGTGCGGCCCGAACGTTTCTGATGGACCCCACCCGGGGCCAGCCCGCAGCGCGTGCCTGAGCCGGGTAAACCTGCTACCCGCCGCCGCTCGAACGGCGGTTGCGAGATATTGCATGCGGGAACGAATCGAGAGCCTTGATGCAGTTGTCCTCGGTGGAGGTGCCGCAGGCCTGATGTGCGCGGCGGTGGCCGGCAAGCGCGGTCAGCGCGTCCTCGTCATCGAACGGGCCGAGAAACCGGGCAGGAAGATCCTGATTTCGGGCGGCGGGCGCTGCAATTTCACCAATATCCATGCCACCGCGGCAAACTACATCTCGGCAAACCCTCACTTCGCAAAGTCGGCGCTGAACCGCTACCGGCCAGAGAATTTCATGGCTCTCGTCGATGCATACGGCATCGCCTGGCACGAAAAGACGCTGGGCCAGCTGTTCTGCGACGGGTCTGCGCGGCAGATCGTCGACATGCTTCTCGACGTGGTCGCCGGGTCGGGAGGCTCCATCGTCACCGGCCAGGACGTTACTGGAGTTTCGCACGCCGATGGCCGCTTCCGGGTGAGCACGCAGGACCGTGTCGTCGAGGCACCCGCTCTCGTTATCGCGACAGGCGGTCCCTCGATCCCCAGGATGGGCGCAACCGGGCAGGCGTACGACCTGGCGCGGCAATTCGGGCTGAAGGTTGTCGAGCCTCGCCCCGCCCTCGTACCGCTCACTCTCGGCGGCGAGGAAGCGCTGTTTCGCGATCTCTCGGGAGTGGCGACCGATGTCGTCGCCAGTGTCGGCAAGGTGGCCTTCCGCGAAGCTGCGCTGTTCACGCATCGCGGTCTTTCGGGTCCCGCGATCCTACAGGTCTCGTCCTACTGGCGGCACGGCCAGCGGGTCGCGGTCGATTTCCTGCCCGGATCGGATGCCGACTGGCTCGTCGAGGCGAAGCGATCCGCGCCGAAACGGACACCCAACGCCCTCCTCAGGGAACGGCTCCCCGATCGCCTCGCTACCGCGCTCGCCGATCGCATCGGCTTGTCCGGGACGCTTGCAGACATTCCCGACCGGCATTTGCGCGAGGCCGGGCAGCGTCTCGGCAACTGGCAGTTCGCTCCGAACGGAACCGAGGGCTTTGCCAAGGCCGAAGTCACGGTCGGCGGCATCAGCACCGCCGAGCTTTCTTCGAAGACGATGGAAGCAAGGCGGGTGCCGGGCCTGTACGCCATCGGCGAAGCGGTGGACGTAACGGGCTGGCTCGGCGGCTACAATTTCCAGTGGGCCTGGGCGAGTGGATGGGCCGCCGGAATGGCGCTCTGAGAGCCGGGTTGCGCCTTGTTCAGTACTTGTAGGATTGCCCGCCATCGATGGGGATGGTCGCCCCATTGATGAACGGTGCTTCTCCCGACAGCAGGAATGCCGCGAGCGCGGCGACTTCCTCGGGCCGTCCGAACCGCTTCATCGGGTTTGGCTGCACGAAGTCCTGCCCGACCTTCTCCCAGTCTTCGCCGCCGATCTGCCTGAGTGAGCCTTCGACCATCGCCGTCATGATCGCGCCGGGCGCAATGGCATTGATCTGCACCCCGTACTGGCCGTATTCGACCGCGCTGTTGCGGGTCAGGCCGACGACGCCGTGCTTGCTCGCCGCGTATCCGGACTGGTTACCGACCCCGCGAATGCCGCCGACCGAGGCGGTATTCAGGATAGCGCCGCCGCCTTGCTCTCGCATGATTTTCAGTACGGCGGCCATGCCGAAGAACACGCCGTCGAGGTTGATCGAGACAACGCGATGAAATTCTTCGCTGCCGAAATCCTCGGTCAGGTTCTGGCGTCCCTCGACCCCGGCATTGTTGAAGAACCCGTCGATCCGGCCGAATTCGTCCATGCAGGCCTTCACATATTTCGCGACGCCCTCCTCGAGCGCGACGTTCGCGACCACCGCGATGGCCGGCGCGTTATTCGCCAGCCTCTCGGCCAGAGCATTCACCCCGGCTTCCTGCATGTCGACGAGAACGAGGCTTGCGCCCTCGTAAGAGAGGCGCTCCGCCGTGGCGAGGCCGAGCCCCGACGCGGCACCCGTGACGATCACCACCTTGCCGTCAAAGCGCTTGCTCATTGCGATATTCTCCAAGTGAAAGGGTTTGCGAATGTTCAGGCCATCAGGCCCAGGCCCCGTTCCCACACCCAGTAGCCCGACAGGATTCCGACGCCGTAGGCCGCGACCAGCTGAACCGGTCGACCCGCAGGCGCTCCGCCGGTGCTATCGGTCGCACGCCTGCGCCACAGCGCCACGGCAGCGAAGATCGCGCAGACGAAGACCATCTGCCCCGCCTCGACACCCAGGTTGAACCCGACGAGCGAAAGCGCGATGGCGGTCTGCGCCAGCCCGATCTCGGCCAGCGCGCCCGCAAAGCCCATGCCGTGCAGCAGCCCGAATATCGTGGCGACGACAGCAGGATGGCGCCAGGCGAGCGTGTCGCGGCGGCCGCGCACGATCTCGGCGGCAAGGAAGACGATGCTGAGCGCGATCAACACCTCGGTCGCGCCGCTGTTCATGTGGACAAGGCCGAGCGATGCCAGCGTGATGGTGAGCGCATGGCCGAGCGTAAACCCGGTCACCGTCACCACGGTGCGGCGCGCGGTACCAGAGATGATGACGAGGCAGGCAAGGAACAGCAGGTGATCGAGGCCGAACAGGATATGTTCGAGGCCGATGACGAAATAGTCCGAGAGCACCTTTCCGGCGGACTCGGTCTCGGGCAGCGGCAGCGGGCCTTCTGGCAAGGGACCCACCTGGCTGTGCTCCTGTCCGTTGAGGTAAGCAGTGCGCACCAGCAGCGAGGACGACGGCATGCCGCCGGGCCAGGCGAACTCGATGGCTTCGGGCCGGTATTCCGGTGGACAGGCATAAAGCGTGCTCGTCGCGCTTTGCGCCTGCTTGCGACAGGGCGCGGCCAGGGTCGTTTCGGGCCCTTTGCCGGGATCGATGTTGCCCGGAAGCCTATGACCGAGCGTGAACTGGCCCGGCGCCCTCTCCTGCAGGGAAACGACGATCGGAAGGTTCTCGTGCGCCGTCGCCGGCACGGCGAACGTCGCGCCAAAGATGGCCGCGACCGCCGCGAGGAAAAGGCAGAGCCGGCAGGTCATCGGCCTCCTTCGAGGATGCCGGTTTCTATCTCGGCATCGTAGTTCGACACGATTTCGCCCACCGCCTGTTCGAGGGCTGCATCGCGATCGGCGCGCAGCCAGTCGTCGAGGACGACGGCGCGGATTTCGTCGAAAGGCGGCAGCGTCTCTTTTGACCGGCGCATGACGCGCACGAGGTGGTATCCGTCGTTCGACGCAATCGGACCCTGCCAGCCGTCCGGCATTACAGGCAGCTTTCCGAGCGCGCGTCCGAAGTCTTCTCCGAGCTGCGAACTCACTTCCGCCGCGCCGGCATTCACGTAAGTGCGCTGGTAGGCGAAGCGGTCGCCCGCTGCCCGCCAGTCACCGATGCCGCGCACGCCAGCGGCTCGCGCCGCCGCAAGCGCGCCTTCCTGGCCACGTTTTTCCGAACTGAAGAAGACGTGCTCGAAGCTGACAGCGGGGACTTCGCGATAATTGTCGAGATTGTCGCGATAGAAGGCATGAAGTACCTTGTCGCCCGGATCCTGCGCTGCCTCTGGCCGCAGCGCAAATCGCAGGGTCTGGCCGAGCCGCCGCCTGATCGCGATGTCGTTCTCGTCCAGGCCCCAGTCACGAGCCTCGCGGTACAACGCCTGCTCCTCGACGTAGCGATCGACAAGCAACTGCCGCTGCTCGGCGGTCAGGCTGTCGAGCGAGACCTTGCCGCCTGCCTTCGCGACAGTCGACAGTGCCTCGCCGCCGCCGGCCGCGAGATAGGCCTCCAGCGTTTCGCGGTCGACGCGGATCGTGCGTTCGTCGTCGCCGAACGGCCCGGTCAGTCCCAGCGCGAGCAGCAGCACGGCTCCCGCTCCCAGGAACTGGAACAGGGGATCGATCCGGCGAAGCAGGTTCACGGCCTGTACCAGATGGGCGAGCTGTAGGCGCGATCCTGCACGGTGCGGGGGACGCGGTCGGGCAGCGTGATGCCGAAGAACTTCATGTCGTGGGTCGTCCAGCGCGGCCGCGGGATCTCGAGCACGCGCACGTAGTAGAATGCCGGCTGCGAGGGATCGAAGTCGGGGTCGGTCCACCAGGTTGCGAGCTCGGGATCGCCGATCGAGTTGCGGTAGCTGGCATCGGCGATGTCGACGGTGTTGCCGACAGGCGGCGCCTTGCC